>OY761541.1:0-3762278 GCA_963664625.1 Dehalococcoidia bacterium | reverse complement strand
TTTTCCGAGGCTTGCAATCGGTCACCTGTCTCAAGTTCTTCCTTGGCCTGCCGCAATAACCTTCGGCTTATCTCCGCACGCTCATCCGGGCTGGCGCTTCCAAGGTCAGGCAGTGGTGTGGTCATGTATCCTCCGTGCATCTCATTTTAACATTCCCGACCGGTCGACTCTTCGTGCGTCCCGTCAGTGGTTCTCAATAATCTCCTGGTACTGCTCCAGCTTGGCCATTACGGCGTTTCGCTCCTCCTTGGTGGGGTTCCTGGGGTCTCTGGCTTTAGGCAGACGCCCCAGCTTCAACATAGCGGCCATCAGCAAGAGCCGCGCTTTGTTGGCGTCAAGGTTGCTGCCCGCAATGCTGAAGCCGCCCCGGTTGTCTGAGGGAACGCGGCCGCCGGGGTCGGCCCGGCCCACCCGGACCGTCGGCATCCCGCTAAAGGCGGCGATGGTCAACGCGGCATGCTGGGACGCCGAACCCATGCCGTAGGGAGACGTTCCTTCCAATACGAAACCATGCAGTTGGGGGGCTTCCCCGTCCGGCTTGGACTGGTCCTGCTGGGCTTTTTGTATCCGCGCCATTATGTCCACTTCGTTGTCCGGGTCGCGGGGGTCGTCTTCGCTCATGTAAGCGCCGTACTTTACGATGTGGACCCTTGGAATGGCGGATGACAACAGACCTCCATCCGAGTCCTTGACCCGGACCGCGATGAGATTGGCGTCACCCAAGGCGTTGGGGAACGCCAGTGCTTCGGGCAGCCTGCTCAGGTTGACGTCGGATGTGGACGCCCGGTTGTAAGCCGGGCGGTACCATACGGTGACCGGCGGTCCCACCGTGCCCAGGATGCCACCATGCCCGCCGGTCGCCTTGTAATTGCCGGGGCGGTCGTCGGCCTTCTTGAACTCCCGCGCCGCGTAGATGCGCTCGTCCTGCACTCCGACGGCTCCCAACCCTATGCCCCGGCCCGACAGGATGTATCCCACGGCGTCCACAATGTTGCGGTCGCCGTCGTTGGCCAATTGCCCGTGGGTGCGCTGGGATGCGATGCCGGCGATGGGAAGATCGGTGTCTATCAGCAGGCTCAGCCAGTAGGTGGTCTCCTCCACCGTCGGGCTGCCCTCCAGCCAGATACCCCCGGCGTAGTTGCCCGTCGCCAACGCTTTCTGCACCGTATTGGTTACCCGCGCCATGTCCGAGTAGCGCGGTCTGGTCGCAAGCCCGTATGGCTTGTAGGCGAAGTAGTCCCTCCCGGCTACCTCGCCCTTGGTAGCAAACCCCGCCGGAGGCAAGGCCCTGATGAACTCGTAGTTGGCCATCCGGTCCAGGGTGCTGCCCTCTCCGTCTTCGTCCCGGCCCGGTATAGTCCTATCGATGTCGGTGAAGATGCGCGACGCGTCGGGATAGAAGAATTGCCGTCCACCGAAGCCGGTGGCGGGGTCGTAGAGGTCGCTTTCCTCGAAAGGCGCGCCGGTGGCTGACCCGTCGGCCCGCCGGGCAACGTAGGGCAACGGGTAGGGGCCGTCCTCGGGACGCAACTCTACTTCGTAATAGTCCTTGCCGTCGTCGTGGTAAACGGCCTTAGCATCCTCTTCCATTGGGTGGCCGGTAAACTTGCGAATCCTGACCACCACCGGCTCATGCAGTACTTGGGACGCCAAGTGTTCGTAGCGGCCCTCCAGCATCCGCTCGCCCGGCAGCCGCCCCTTGTTGCCTGTAACCAGGGTGGGCGAGTTGGCGATGGTGGAGGTAGGCCCGGAGAACACCGCAATGGTTGATTTAGCCATGTGTGCACCTCAAAACGGAAAAGTGGGAAGTCCCCCACAAGCTATCTCAAAATGCCCATGAAGTTCAAGATTCTGCTAAAAAAATCAGGATATGTGGGTGAACAATGGTCGGAACCAAATGGTCGATATAGCGTAAGTGTCTTTTATGGTACTATCACCTGACTTGGTTTTGAACCTAAGCTAACGACATCATTAGGAGTGTCAGATGCCATTCCCATTGCTAATAGTCGGTGTAGTTGCGGGAGGTGCTAGTCTTGCGATGTCAGGACACAGCGCGTGGAAGCAACGCAAGTGGAAGAAAATCTACGACGAACGGTTATCCGAGTTTCAGGTTATCCAAAAAGAAGCTGAGGGGATTCACAGCCGTTTGCAAGCTGTTGGAGAATCGCTGGGACGAGTAAAGGTTCAGGCCAGCAGAACCGTGGAAGAAGCCGCCGAGTATCTACAGGCAGTTGCTAAAAAATCCCAAACGAAATCTCTGCCCAAAATCCCTTCTGAGGTCCTAAAAGAGTGGATTAACCTGCGAAGCGAAATAGTAACGTCACTGGGAATAGGCGTCGCTGGAGCCGCGGTATCCGGCGTTACAGCCTCCGCTGGCCCCGCTCTTTACACGGCTGCCGGGCTATTCGGCGTCGCATCAACGGGCACCCGAATCGCTTCGCTCTCTGGAGCAGCCGCCAACAGCGCACGGCTAGCCTGGATTGGCGGTGGGGCAGTCGCGGCCGGTGGAGGTGGCATGGTGTTGGGGGCCACCGTTCTAAACGTTCTAAGCAAAGCCAATATTGTCATGGCACCCATAGCCCTCGGAGCAGGGATTTGGAGCGAGAAAAAGGCCCATGAACTAGAAAAGAAGGTAACCGATAAAGTACAGGAATTTGCTGATGCAGAGGCCAAATTACGGCGGAAAATGACCGCCATGCAACTATCCATCACCCGCGCCGGTGAAATACAAGACAGCGTACAGGAAACCGACACCGCCCTTAAGAACCTACTTCAAAATGCTGAAACATTGAAATTAGGTGCCATGGAATTGGCTGTCAACTCGGATGAACTTCGGCGGCCCGACCTCCACGTAGCCCACCAGATATACCTGACAGCCAAGACGTTGCGTGAACTGATTGAACAGTCAGCCATCTCGGAGGCTAACCGCCGCATCATTGAGGAATGAAATGAACCCCCAAGTTGCGTTAGCTGCTGGCCGGTTGGGTCTATCGGCCATCGTCCAAATGTTCAATTCCTACCAATGCGAAGCCACCCGCCGGGAGTGGGTCCGAACCCACTACGATGCCCTGTTGGAGAAGGTGAAATTAGAACAAGAGAATCTGCTCCGCTACTACGAAATGAAGTTTGCGGAACGTCGGGAAAGCTTGGAACATTTCTATTGGCTTCTCCATGAAGCAACGGAAAACGGCAACGCGTTGCACCTCCAAGGCGCATTGTACGGTATCCTGGATATCATCAAGACCGACCCACTAGCCGAATATGACAAATTCGTACTGGCCTATCAGGATCCGGACACCGTACTGGAAATCTGAAGTCAAATTGCCCATAGATAGCCGGGTTGCGCGCAATCCTTAAAACGCCGGCCTCGACACTACCCGGGGGTTGATCCGCCGCGGCACCAACTGCCCGTCGTCCCCGGTGGCGAAGAGTTGCCCGCCGTCCACCATAATCTTGCCGCGGAGGATAACGGTGGTGGGCCAACCCTCGATCTCCCAGCCTTCCCACGGAGAATAGTCCGGCACGTGAAGGTCGTCCATAGTGAGAGCCTTCTTGATAGATGGGTCGATAATGGCGAAGTCGGCGTCGCTGCCGACGGCGATGGCGCCCTTCCTGGGGTACATTCCCAGCATCTTGGCTGCGTTGCTTGAAGTAACGTCGGCGTAGTGCTCCAGCGACATACCCTTCTTGACCACCGCCTCGGTGTAGTTGACGCCCATTCGTATCTCGATGCCGATGTTGCCGCCCCGCACGTCAACCACGTTGCGGCCGGCAATCTTGTCCAGGTAAGTGGTGAAGCTGCTGTCGGTGGCGGTAAACGCCAAGTCGGACCGCATGAGGCCGTCCCAGAGACCGACCCGGTCATCCTCGTACTTCAAGGACGGGTAGGTGTGGTACTTCATCCCGTCCGGCTCCCGGTACCGGTCGCAGTTGAACGAGAGGGCCAGCGTCAATACCTCGCCGTATACCGGCAGGCCCTTGCTGCGGGACTCGGATATTACGTCAAGCCCATCTTGGGAGGTTACGTGGACGAAGTACAGTCCCACGCCGGTGCGTTCCGCCAACCGCACCACGCTGCGGAAGGCCAGGTCCTCCACCGCCTTGGAGTGGATCATGTGGACGTTGTACCAGTCCCAGTGGCCCCGTTCCTGCGCCAGCAGGTAGTTGTACATCACCAGTTCGTCGTCTTCACCGTGGACCGCCAGCACCCCGTCATGCCGGGCGACCTGCTGCATCACCTGCTCCAGCCGCCCGGAGTCTATCTTGCCTATGGGGGTCAACGAATTGGCCCGTCCCTCCGGCGGTCGGATGTCGGTGGTGAAGATTTTGACGCTGGGAAAGCCTGCGTCGATCAGCTCGCCGTAGCGGGAAATGGCGTCGGGCGTGCTGTCGTTCTTATATATGCAGTGGGTGGAGTAGTCGGTGTAGGCATTGCCCCGCCAAGGGTTGATGAAGTCGTGGATGCCCTTGACCAAGTCACCGTCGTTCGGCACCGGAGCGAAGTCTACCACCGTCGTCGTGCCGCCCCAGATGGCCCCCAGCGAGTGAAGAGCCGGGCCGGGGTTGGGCGTTCCGGGCACCAGTTCCCTCGCTCCCGGCTGGACGTTGGCGACGGCATGGGCATGGGGTTCTATCCCGCCGGGCACGACGATTCTGCCAGCGGCGTCGACAATGGTCACTCCCTCGTCAGGCAGATGTCCCGGCAATGCAATTGCGGCGATTCTGCCGTCCTGAACGCCGATGTCCCACTCGCCCACTCCCGACGGGGTTACCACGGTTCCTCCCTTGATTATCATGTCCAGCATGGCTCTCCTCCCGTTTCATCAGGTTGAGATGGGTTGCAACCGTGACCGCTGTTTCTAGGCAATCCTTTCCAAGTCGAATCCGTACAGCTTGGCCGCATTGCCGCCGACGATTTTGGCCTTCTCGTCCTGGGGGACTCCGGTCAGGATGTCGTCAAGGATTTCCCTGGACTTGGGGAAGGTGGACTCGGAGTGAGGATAGTCGGACCCCCACATGAGGCTGTCAACGCCGATTACGTCCCGCATCCGGATACCGATGGCGTCTTCCTGGAAGCTGAGGTACACGTGGTTGTGGAAAAAATCGCTGGGCAGAAGGTCACCCTTGAACCTGTAGCTGGCCTCCTCGTGGCGCTCCTGGTATGTGTAGTCCATCGTGCCCAACAGGTGCGGTGCCCAAGCCAGCTCGAACTCGACTATCGCTACTTCAAGCTTGGGATACCGCTCAAACACGCCAGAGAAAATCATGTCGCAGAGTGATGTGGTAGGCCAGAACACCTTGTTGGCCCGGCGGCTGGCGTCGCGGAGGGTGGTGTTGCCAAGGCCCCTGTTTCGGCCCTCTCGGGTGGTGGCCGTGTGAAGGCTCAGCGGCATGTTCAGGTCCTGGGCCGCCGCCCAGAAGGGTTCGTACTCTTCACCGAAGTACCGGCGGTCTTCCGCGGGATATTCGGTGATCATCCCTCCTACCAGTCCCATTTTGGCGGTGCGCTCCAGTTCCTTGATGCCTTCCTGCACGTCGTCCAGGTTGATCATCGCCAAACCCTTGAGCCTCAGAGGGTCGGCCTGGCAGAAGTCGGCCAGCCAGTCGTTGTAGGCCCGGAACACCGCCGACATCAGGGGCGGGTCGGCGATCTTGAAGTAAAACAGCCCTTGGGAAGGGTAAAGCACCTCTCCCGAGACGCCGTCGATGACCATATCCTTCAGGTGCTGGTCGGGGTCGTAGCCGCCGATGTGGACGTCCTCGAACCTGCCTTGCGCCGAGATGGTTTCCGGCGCTTCGAACCGGGCTCCGGCGTTGGATATAAGCCCGATGCCGGAAATGACCTGGTCTTTCTCAATGACCAGTTGGTCCACGTCTCCGATTCTTACCATGCGGGGGGCGCGGTCCTTGAACTTTGGGTCTATTCTCTGCGTCCACAAGTCGGGTGGTTCAAAAACGTGGGAGTCCGACGAGATTACGATTTCACCTGCCATGAAACGCTCCTCTATAAAGCGTGTTGCAGTGGAGTGGGGGTTAAATCGTGGGTATTCTAACACAGGCGCTTGTCTGTCTAACCGCTTTACAGTTCGATTAGGAGATGCAAGGCACGGCAGCCGGACCGGCCTGATACTACAGGCACACTTACTGACGTCAGAAGAACCAAACAGACGCCATATCCAGCAGGCTACACTCCCGGCTCAGTGACAGGCAGAGTAGTAAGCACAGCACCCAAAGAAAAGAACATCTGTCAGAGGAAGTTGATACTGATGGTACGGTATACCGTAGAGCAGGGCACCTAGCTTGCAAGACATTATCGTCGAAGACCAGATAGGTATCTGAGCAAGTTGTACCCGCAGTCGACCCGCTCAACCAACTTCTTCTTGCCGCCAAAAGATACTTTTCTAGTCCGCAACAGGTTCAATCCGTGCCCTCGCAATCTCCCTCCGTAAAAGAGCAACGGGTACCAATGAACCGTTGACCGATTGCCCAACGCGCCATGAGCCAAGGTTAAGCCACCTTGGATTTGACCGATTGCCACGGAAGCGTCCAGGTTTTTGCCGCCCTTGAGTTCAGCAGCGCAGACAAAGTCTCGGTTCAAGTGGTCCAACCTCCCAAAAATCAAACGGTCACACAGACGACCAGGGATCCGGTGCTTGTGCTTGAGGCAATGCTGATGTTTAGTTCCGTGGATAGTGGTCAGGGACCCCGGATTGAATCCGGCAACGTCGATTCCACATCCTTCGTCTTCATAGCAATCGGTCAAGCAACAATCATGATATTGGTTGTGGATCGTCTCCGCGAACCTGGGTGATGTCATAGAACCCGATCCCGTTGTAAAGCTATCGACTCGTTGTAGATGGCTTCTATTACATCGGCAAATTCATCTTCGTCGATCCCGGTGTCCGGATCAATCTCCAGGGGTTGGATAACGCTGCCGCCTTGTTCTCGGTCGTACCTGAACAAGTAGGCACTCACTTGTTCAGGTTCCAGGAAATCGGAGGGTTCGAAGCCGTAATCATCGATCAGTTCTCGGCTGGCATTGCTGAGAGCCAGAGAGTTGTTTATCTGCCCAAGAAACATGTCGCTATGAGTGGTAATGATTACCTTCACGCCAGAGTTGACCAGCCGGACGATCCCTTGGGCCATCCTTCGCTGAGCGGCCGGGTGCAGGTGCGACTCCGGCTCCTCCAGTATAAGCAGGTCACCGGGCCACACAAGGTACTTCAGGAACAGCACCAGCGGCGCCAATTCGGAGACCATGGAAGAGGTTTCGTCCAGAGTAAATTCGCCTGATTCCGATTGTGCCTCAATGGGAAGATAGACTATTTCGGATATTCGCAATGCAGTGGATTGATGAAGGTCAATCTTGCCATGCAAGACTCCGTGTTCGATGAAGGAAATGGCATTGTCCATCGCAGGAACAGTTACGGGGCGGCGCATACGCCGGTCAAGACCTATGAGATTGCCCACGAACTCCGTTGTGACCCCGGGCAAGCTTGGGATATTGGACGCCGACTCGCCCAATCTCGCAGACCGACGGACAATATCGGTGGCCAACACTTTATGCCCTTGAACAATGCCGGAGCGAGCCGCCGGCAGATAATAACTTTGTTCAGGCACTCCGTCCAGCACCTTCTCCGTCAGCGAGTCCAGCCATGAGGACACGACCTCGTAGAAGACATCAATGGGTCCCCTGTCGGGTTCGGGTTCATATTCCAAAAGCACGAGTGGGGATGGTTCTACTTGGGCGTTCGATATATCAAAGTCGAGAATTGCGCCCTCCTCGTCAACTAGCTGAATATCCATATTCAACAGCGGCTCGTCCCTATGTATGGTAAGCCGGAAATCTGCAGGTTGCTTGCCCTTGGTGACAAAGCCGGCTGCTCCCCTATATGCCTGGTGCAAGTAGCTTATAGCGTCACTGCGAACCTTGCCTATCTCTTGAACAGCTATATCCTCCAACGCTGCCCGCAGGGTTACGGGAAGGCTGGCAACTGTTAGTTGCTGAGGGTCTGCCCTCTCGTTCTTCAGTTGCCTAGCCCATTCCCAGAGAGCATCACCAAAGCCGGAATCTTCGCTCGGCACCTTCCGCGGGTGTCCGACAAACTTGTCGGTGTACATCGTTCCGCCACCGAACATGCGCCTGGGCGGGACGAGGTTATCTCCTTTGAAGGCCTTCATCACCACGTGTATCGCCGTGGCCATGTATGACTTGCCGGTGTTACTGGGGCCCACAAATATCGTGAGCGGCTTCAAGTCTACCGTTCCCTGAGCGATGGGCCCCAAGTTCTTGACCGATACTGTCAGCATGATTCGCCTCACCCGGATGGGTTACCCAGACCACTATCCCGTATTGACAAAGCCGACGAAAATCCGTGCGGCTCCAGTGTCAAGTGTACCATCACTGCTTCAGCCTAAGCCTGATGTCGCCGCGGCACCATTACGTCAAGGGTTCCTGCCGAATATCCTGGCAGGTGACTAAAGTCATGGACTACCGCCTCGCAGAAATGACGGTTGAGACAGGAAAGAAATGCTACAATGGATGAACCTCTCTGGACAGGACAAGGTTTTCGGGTAGTCAGGCACTCCATCAACGAAATTACCAGAGAAAGCTTCTCGATCATGCAAACGACGGGGGCCTTCTGGGATGAGTAATCTCAGCGACGAAGACGCTAAGAAACTTTCCAAGGCCATAGAAAAATGGGCAGCTAATCGCCGCCGATCTTCTGACGAAGACACCGAGAAACTTGCCAAGGCCATAGAGGACGAACGAGAAAGTCGGGACCCTTGGCGCCTCGTGGGCAGTTGCCTAGTAGTTATATTCGCTGCCTTCATTCTGATAGTCATGACTCCCATGATGTGCGCGGCAGCCTGACAGTGATTCCTTACAGGCCGTCACCCGACGCTATCATCACCAGACGCGTCAACTACAATCCGAAGCAGCCCGGATCCAAAGCCGCAGAACGTTTCGACTTGTATTGGTCGGGAATGATAATCCAAGAATTTCTTGATGCCGGCGGGCAGATGGGCGACATCTATTGGGACATTGCCCGCGCCTATATAGCTACGTCAGACTATCCCTATTGGTCTTCGACCAAGTAGAAAAGAGAATTGAATCGGTGACGCATTTGGCTAGTTTTCACAACGAAATCGCTGATTTAGGTCACTGGATTCCCCGCTCCACCTTCGTGGGAATGACGTCAGTTAATTTGTCCATATGCGATAGCATCACGGCTTCAGGGTGCTCCTTGCCAAAGCCATAGATGGCTGGGTATCATGCTACGAGCCTTGAATGACCCCGTGGAAGAAGTTCTGTCCCAAACCGCCGTTCCGGCCTGTTGTGAAGAACCGGGTCGATCAGAGGTCTAGGCTCATGGGAACGCAGGGATTGGGGCGTCCGGGAGTCTCTCCCAGCAGGATTATCTCAGCGTGAAGCCTGCCCGGCGCCAACTCCAGCAACCCCACGGTGCCCAAGCGTAATTCCTTGTGGCGGGGGAAAGTGATGCTGCCGCTGTTCATCAAGAGCACCCCCTCCCGGAGTTCCAGCCGCTCTTCGTGAGTGTGACCGGAAACCATGATGTCCACTTTTTCCGGGAAGGTCTTCTGCAATTCGGCAACCGGCCGGAACTGGCGGTCCAAGTTGTGTACCATACCGATCTTCCAACCCTCGGCGTCCAGCACCTGCACTTCCTTGGAACGAGGGTCGGGCGAGGAATCGTTATTGCCGTCGGCGGCGATTACCGGCGCGAACTGCTCCAGCCAGTCCAGCACAATTGGAGAGGTCAGGTCTCCGCCGTGTAGAATCAGGTCCACCGTTGAGAAGAACCGGGCGGGGTCCGGTCCCAGTCCATCGAGGTCTCTGATGGCGTTTGGCAGATGGGTGTCGGATAGAAGGCCGATGCGCATTGCAACAATCTAGTTGTACGGCATGGAAAAGTCAAACCACAGGAACAGGAGTAAAGTATGGCCCAGGAAAGGACTGCCGCCATAGTCGGCATTCATGAATACCCTTTGAGGGTCGCCGGACCAACCACCAACGCCCTCCAGATCAAGGCCGCGTCGGCCGCCAAGGCCCTGGAAGACGCCGGGTTTACTTGGAAGGACGTGGACGCCGTGTACGACACCGGCAGCGATCAGGGCATCGGCGGCTTAGGCATCTCCGAGTATTTCGGATTCAAACCCTCGATCATCGACAACACGTCGGTTGGCGGGTCTTCCTTTGAGTTTCAAGCCAACCATGCCCGCAGGATGATTGAAGCTGGCCAGTGCAACGTCGCGCTGATTACCTACGGCTCCATGTCCCACACCGACCGAAGGGCCATCGGCACTGCCGGTGCTACGGGAACAGTCCCCGCCAATTTCTTCACCAACATGGAAGACCCTTGGGGGCTGACCCTAATCGGCAACTACGCTATGGTCAAGACCCGGCACAAGTTCCAGTACGGCACCACCGACGAGCAGTTCGCCGCCATATCCGTCGCCACGCGCCGCCACGCCATGCGCAACCCGGAAGCGGTCAAAGCCATGACCGACCTGGAGTTCGTGGGCGTGCGGGAGATAACCGTGGACGACGTGCTGGAATCCCGCGTCATAGCCCACCCGTTGCACCTTCTGGAGTGCTGCATGGTGTCCGACGGCGGCGGCGCGGTTATTGTGGCCTCGCCGGAAATGGCGCGCAACGCCCGCAAGAAGCCGGTCTGGATCATCGGCAGCGGCGAGGCTACCAAGTACCGCGAGAACGGCGGCGACATTACCGTCAGCGCCGGGGCGCAGGCTGGTCCCCCGGCCTTTGCCGACGCCGGGGTCAGGCCCGACGAGATAGACATACTCATGGCCTACGACTCCTTCACCATCACGGTCATGTGCATGATCGAGGACCTGGGCTTCTGTCCCAAGGGCGAGGGCGGGGCTTTCGTCAGCGACGGCCGTCTCCATTTCGACAATCCGGTGAAACCGGCGATCAACACCGACGGCGGCGGCCTTTCCTCTAACCATCCGGGCGCGCGGGGCATCTTCCTGCTGTTGGAGGCCACCCGCCAGTTGCGGGGCGAATCTACCGCTCAAGTGGCCGACGCCCGCTTGGCCGTGGCGGTGGGCAACGGCGGCCAGCTTGGGTCCCGCCACGCCACCGGAGTCACCATCCTGGCTGCTGATTAGCTCTGCTTGAGGAGAATGAAAGTCATGGCCCCGTTACGACCACAACCAAGGTTCCCGGAAGTTGACAGTGAACCCTTCTGGGAGGCCACCAAGCGCCACGAACTGACCTACCAGACCTGCAATATCTGCGGTGCGGTTATTTTCTACCCGCGGGGCCACTGCCCTGTCTGTGGCTCCATAGAAAGCACTTGGAACGTGTCCCAAGGCTTGGGCACGGTGTATACCTACAGCGTCATCATGCAAAGCCGTCATCCGGCGTTCCGTGACCTGGGACCCTACGCGGTGGCCTACGTGGATCTGGACGAAGGGTTCCGCTTGATGACCAACATCGTGGGCGTTGAAGACCCGACCCAGGACATTCAATGCGGGATGCGGGTCAAGGTGCGCTGGGAAGACCAGGGGGAGGGAGAAGTCTCTCTCCCGATGTTCGAACCGGCGTAGGGCTCTCTCTGACTGCTCATTTCTAACGGTTGGGAGAATTTCATGGCGCAACAACACGCGGCGTATGACCTTGAGCAGGGCAATATTGCCCTTCCGCCCACGGGCCGTCCGGTCGTCCGGTCAACCCAGGGCGTCATTTCCAGCGGGCACTATCTCACCTCAATGGCGGGGATGCGGTTGCTTCTGGCTGGCGGCAACGCTTTCGACGCGCTGGTTGCGGCGGGGTTCGCCGCGGCGGTGGTGGAACCCATCGCTTCGTATTCATTGGCCGCCGAGGGCGTGTTCATGCTCTACGATGCCGCCAGCGGAGACCTGATCTCGCTGAGCGGCCAAGGAACGGCGCCCGGAAAAGCGACCCCGGAGTTCTACACATCCCAAGGACTGGACCGCATTCCTACCGGGCCCGGCCATGACAAGGCCCACCTCTCCTTCACTCTTCCGGGGGTGGTGGACGCGTTCATTTCCATGCTGGAAAAGTACGGGACCAAGTCCATCGAAGAAGTGCTGGCTCCGGCCATCAGCTATGCCGAGGACGGTATCCCCAATTACGAGTACATGTTGGACCGGTTGAAGTCACGGGCTACCGCGATGCAGTTCGACCTGTACTCGCCGGGCGGCTGGGACGTATTCTACGACGGTCGCCGCGTGCCCGATGCCGGATCGTTGCTGGTGCAGCCCGGATTGGCCAACACCCTCAAGGCCATGGCCTCATGCGGAAGCAACGGGTCCAATTCCCGTGCCGACGGTTTGCGGAAGGCCCGAGAGGCGTTCTACCGCGGCCCCGTCGCAAAGCTCATCGTCGAATCTGCACAAGGGGTGGGCGGCATAATGTCCATGGAAGACCTGGCGGGCTACAAGGCGCAGTTCGAGACGCCCGTCAAGACCACCTTCCACGGCTACGAAGTCTTCGGACAGGACACTTGGACCCAAGGGCCAATGCTTATGCAGACGTTGAACATGCTGGAGCATTTCGACCTGCAAGCGATGGGCCACAACAGCCCCGAATACATTCATACGGTCTCTGAAGCGTTGAAGCTGGCCTTTGGCGACAGGGAAGCTTTCTATGGCGACCCGGACTTCGCCGCCATACCCATCGACGGGCTGCTCTCTAAGGAGTACGCCGCCGAGCGGGTGCAGCTCATAGACCCGGAAGGAGCCTTCCCGTCCCAGCGTCCCGGCGGCGACCCGTGGAAATATTCCCGCGTCAACGGCGCTGGAGCAAAGCAGGTCATGGCGCCTGTCACCAACGGTGCTTCCTCTGATACATCGTCCGGTGAGGGCACCACCCACGTCTCGGTGCTCGACCGGCACGGGAACATGGTGTGCGGCACCATCAGCGGCGGCGCGTTCGCCAAGTCAGCGTTCTTCCCGGAGTTGGGAGCCGCCCTGAGCACCCGCATCGAGATGTTCAACTGTGAGGAAGGACACCCCAACGTGGTGGCGCCGAGAAAGCGCCCCCGCACTACCTTGGTCAACTACATCGTCAGCAAGGACGGACGGCCCGTGATGACCGTTGGCTGCCCCGGCGGCGACCATCAGACCCAAGCCAATGTGCAACTGGTGTTGAACACGGTGTTGTTCGGCATGGACCCCCAACAAGCAGTCGAAGCGCCGCGGTTTTCTACACTGAGCAACGTCAACTCCTTCTATCCCCACGCCTACTACCCTGGACGCTTGGACCTGGAACCCGGCATACCGGAGAGCACGGCGGAGTCCCTCCGCATTCTGGGGCATAAGGTAGAGCGTGCCATCGACTGCGGCTTGGGCGCCACTGTATCGGTCCGCGATCCTCAGACCGGTTACCTGAGCACCGGCGGCGACCCCCGCCGGGCCTGCTACGCCATAGGGATGTAGGCCTAGGAGCCCCGGAAGGACCAATACGGGGAAGAGAATTTCTACAGATGCTAGAACCGGCGTAACGGATTGACAGGGCTTGAAGCGATAGCCTGAATGCTGATTCAAATGATAATGGGGCGTGATAAAATGACTCCATGGGCAACTTAAACGCAAAAAACATTCCGGATGATCTCTGGGAACGGCTACGCAATTACGCCTCCGCAAAGGATTTCACCATAAACGAGGCGGTCATTGCGGCGGTAGAGCGCGAGGTGAGGGAATGGGAGTTTCTCCAACGAGGAGTCCGGCGTATAAAGGCCTTTAATGACGATCAAGTAATGAAAACCACGGAAGGCCGCCTCGTTCCCGACGTCGATCTTGGTTCCGGAAGTATGCAGTCGCCTCTGGGCCATTACCATCCTGAGCGTCCCTCAAATCCGTAATTTTTGATTCGGACCAAATACAATCGTGCCCAATCTTTACGTCAAAAACATGCCTGAAGATATTCACGAACGTCTGCGTAACTACGCCCGTGCCAAGAGACTTACTATGAGTGAGGCAGTGTTTACCGCTATCGACAATCAGGTGGCGAGATGGGAATTCACCCTTCGGTTGGCCCAGCGTCCCAAGACTGAGTCAGTTGTGAATGCGGCGGAGATAATCAGGGAAGAACGCCTCCTCCGAGACATTGAACTGGATTGGCGGAGTACGTTTTAGACGCTTCAGCCGCCTACGAGTACCTCCTGCGGACCTCTATTGGCCTGACGCTGGTAGACACTGTAGAGAATGCGTCATTGGTTGCGCCGGAGTTGATCGACGCGGAGGTAAGGAAAATATGCCCATCCCACCAAAGGAGTTTGGTCATGGAAGTAAGGCCCTTTGAGATCAACATAGACCAAGCCGTCCTCGACGACTTGAAAGATCGTCTCAACCGGACCCGCTGGCCCGACGAGATCCCTGGTTCGGGATGGGACTACGGCAGCAATCTGGCCTACATGCGGGAGTTGGTGGAGTACTGGCGCGACGGGTTCGACTGGCGCGCCCAGGAACAGAAACTCAACGCCTTTCATCACTTCAAGAGCGAAGTGGACGGGCTGGACATTCACTTCATACAGGAACGGGGCGTTGGCCCCAACCCTATGCCGCTGGTCATCACTCATGGTTGGCCCAGTTGCTTCTTCGAAATGACCAAGATAATCCCCCTGCTGGCTGACCCGGGCAGCCACGGCGGCGACCCCGTTGACGCTTTTGACGTCGTGGCGCCTTCACTGCCCGGCTACGGGTTCTCCCAAGCGTCCAAAGAACGCGGTATGCAGGTCCAGAGGGTGGCCGACATGTGGACCAAGCTCATGACTGAGAACCTGGGCTATCCAAGGTTTTCAGCCCAAGGCGGTGACATCGGTGCAGGCGTAACCTCCCGTCTGGGGTACGCCCACCACGACAAGATGTACGGCATCCATCTCACCTCCGTTACCCGGCCCACGCCCTACCTCGGGCCTGGCTCCCGGCCACTCACCGAAGCCGAGCAGGCCCACTCGGCCCAGCGGGAACGCTGGTTCCTGGACGAAGGCGGGTACAACCACATCCAGGGCACCAAGCCCCAGACCCTGTCCTATGGATTGAATGACTCTCCCGCTGGGCTTGCCGGTTGGATAATCGAGAAATACCGCACCTGGAGCGACTGCCACGGCGACATTGAGAGTCGGTACACCAAGGACGAACTGCTCACCATCGTCACCATCTACTGGGTGACCAACACCATTGGCTCCTCGGTCAGGATGTACAAGGAGAACCAGAGCCACCTCTGGGAAATGGAAGAGAACGAAAAGGTCGCCGCGCCCGCGGGCATGGCCGTTTTCCCGCAGGAAATTGCCCGGCCGCCCCGCGAGTGGGCCGAGCGTTCCTACGATGTGCGCCGCTGGCAGGAAATGCCCAAGGGAGGCCATTTCGCCGCCTTGGAAGAGCCTGAGTTGTTGGCCCACGAGATAAGGGAGTTCTTCCGTCCGTTGCGGGACTGATACCGCGCATGTTGGTCGAGTAACAACATTGACCGGGAGGGCAATGCCCTCCCGGTCAATGTTTCTGCTCCTACCGCCGGGTGATTTTGCCTACTGCCACTTGGTGTACTCGCGGCTTCTGTCCACCGCTATGTGGCCGAATAGCCTGCGACGCCTCTTCATGTAGTACGTACCGCCGCTGGCTACCATTGCCGCCAGCGCCACCAATATGATCGTGATGTACCATGGATGGAATCTTCCCGATCCTTCGTTTTCTGAATCCAACGAAGCCTCTTTGACTTCCGGCTTGGCTGTGGGCACCGAATTATCGGCGGGCGGCGGAGCCAGCGGCAGATTTCCGAGGGCCTTGGCGATGCCCGACGGCGTGGGCGCGGGAGCGGGCGTTGTCCACGGCACACCTTGAGACCCAAACGACGACGATACCGGATGCCCGGATGTAGGCTCTGGCACAGGTGTGGGCTGGGGTGTTGACGTCGGGGGCGGTGTGGGCGTGGGCGACTGCTGGCCCGCAGGAGTAGGCTGGGGTGTTGAGGTCGGGGTCGGCGTAGGTGTCTGCTGGCTCACAGGAGTGGGCTGGGGTGTTGAGGTCGGGGTCGGCGTGGGCGTAGGTGTCTGCGAATCGGTCGTACCGGCATACAGGCCGAAGCTGCTCACGCCGGTGATGGTGATGACAATCCCGCCTGCGCCGTTAGATTCCAGAGTGAACGCCAACTCGGTCCATTCACCGCCCGTCTGTCCGCGTCCGTAAACGTTGACGCCTCCTTGCTGATGCAACGCCAACACGGCGTCCACGCCGCCCCGTTCGTCGGCACTGCGCGTGAACTTGATAGTCGCCGGCTGAGTCAGCGTCACCCCTTGCTCGAGGTTGCCCTCGTTGTCGAAGATGTCCACCGTCAAGCAGAACCATAACTCCTCGCTGGAGGAGATCGGGTTGCAGTTGGTCAGGCCGTAGTCCAGCCTGACCTGGTAATCACTACTCCGCGACCCGGACGGGAAGGTGATCTCTACACTTCCGTCCAGTGTCCATATTGTCGTCTCCGATTCCGAATCGACAATCCCCATCATCTGGGTTGGTCCGCTGGCCAGAGGCGCATCAGCCACGTCGGTCACCGTGATGGTCACATCAATAGTGTCGCTGGCGCCCTTGGAGTCGAAAACGCCCATGGTGACCTTGTAGCTGGACTTACTCTCGAAGTCCAAGGCCGACTTGGTCTTCAGTTGCCCGGTGGCGCTATCGACGGCAAAGGCTGAGCCGTCGTCGCCTCCAACAGTATAGGTCAGTTTGTCATTATCGGCGTCGGTCGCGCTCACCGGCTTGCCGATATTGACCCCGGCGGCGGTGTTTTCCGCTACGGACCGGGATAGAGAAGTCCCGTCGGTGAACACCGGCGCCATGTTTACTATCGTGGAATCATAATTGCCGCCGCTGCCGCCACCGCCACCGCTTCTATAGCCGCCACCGCCACCACCGCCGCTTCCCCTGGTAGGCTTGGACCTTCTAACAGGGTCATCATCGTCGATGGTGACCACGGTCGTTGACTGGTCGCCCGCTGTCACCTTGTTAGGAAGTTGGCCGAACCCCAGAGTAACCGTTTCGTCGCTGGAGTCGGTGTCCTGGAGTGCACGGAAAGTGAAGCTCTTGGAGCTGTCGCCGGGAACAAAAGCCAAGGCTTGGTTGGTCAAGCCGGTTACTTCGTAGTCGCCGGAATCGGTGGTGCCCGGCGCTACGGTGATTGGCAATTGCAAGGCCCGGTCGGTTGCCGCAGACAGTGTTACGGTAACGTTGCCGGCGGCGCCCTCGTTGACGGTGTACCCATTCGTCGAGTAGCTGACGGTCAAGTCGATTTGCTGGTCCAGCGGAGTGACGTCAGTCCTGCCAGTCCCCGGCCCGGACCATGCGCCCCAGCCGTCGGCGTTCTCCGCGCGCACCCGCGCCTCGTAAGCCGTGTCCGGCAGGACGTTGGTAATCGCGGCGGTCACGCCGGTGATCGTCACGTTCCCGCTGCTCCAATTATCCGCACCCTGCTTCCGGTACTGCACACCATAGCCGGTGATGGGAGAACCGCCGTCGGAGGCCGGCGCCTGCCACCTAACGCTCAATGCGGTGTGCCCGCCGGTTGCGGCGGCTTGCACCGTCGGCGTGCCGGGGGCGGGAGGCGGCTCGGCGGCGGCGGTCACCGTCACCGCCACGTCTAACGAGACCGTATGGGTCTCGTCGGAAGCCTCCACCGTCACCAAGTACACGTTGTTGGCGTCCTTGTCTGCCGGGTTTTCGCGGTCCGGTTGCGAGGCGAACGTAAGCCCTCCTGTGGCGCTGATAGCAAAGTCTCCGCTGTCGTCGCCCGACAGGGACCAGGTTATCGGGTTATTCTCCCGGTCAGTGGCGGTGTAGGTGGCCACCGTGTCCGTCCGGTCTTCCGCATAGGACACGGAAGTCTTCCCGGAAATCACCGGCGGTTCGTTTCGATCAGTGACGGTGATGGTTACCGTGGCGGTATCCGACAGGCCCGATGGGTCCGTCGCTGTCACGACGACCGTGTAACTCGACTTGGTCTCGCGGTCCAGGGCGGCCTTCGTCCGCAATTGGCCGGAGGCCATGCCAATAGTGAAGGATGCAGCGTCGGTCCCGCTCAAGCTGTAGGTAAGAATGTCGTTGGCGTCGCTGTCCGTCGCCGTGACCGGATCGCCTACGGCGTTGCCCGCGGGAGTGTTCTCGGGGATAGAGCGCGTCACGGTTGAGGCGGCGAAAACCGGCGCGGCGTTGTTCGCGGGGGCGGCCCGCACCGGATAGGCTGAGACCCCGTAGGCGCTGACTTGGGTGTTCTGCGAGTTGGTAAAGGACGCCGTGGCCCGCAGGTACTTGCTCACGTCGCCCGTTACCGGAGTATAGGTGTCCGACGTCGCGCCGCTGATAGCGGTCCAACCTGAAGACCAACTGGAGGAATTTTCCCACGTCCAAGAGACATTTGCGGCGGCAATGGTCGGTTCTTCAAGCGTGGCGGTCAACGGAGCGCCGACCTGGGGTTGCAACGAAGACAGTTTTACGGTCCCTGCCTCGGCCACGTCGGTGACGGTGATGGTTACGTCGATGGTGTCGTCGACCGACGCATCGTTATTGCCGCTTGCGTCCTTGCCGTCGGTGACCGACACGGTCGCCGAGTAGCTGGACTTGGCCTCGTAGTTCAGCGGGTCCCAGGTCTTCAACTGGCCGGTCGAGTTGTCGATGGCGAATGAGGCGGCGTCATCCCCGCCCAGCGTGTAGGTCAGGGTGTCGCCGTTGTCAGGATCGGTCGCTGCCACCGGGGATCCTATGTTCTGGACCGCCGGCGTGTTTTCCGCAATGGCCCGTCGCCCATTCTCGGAGGCCGGAAAGTCGGCCTGTTCGTTCACGTTGGAGACGGTGACCGTCACGGACAGGGTTACCTTTTTAGTCCCACCGGAGGCCGTAACCGTCACCAAGTAGATATTGTTGCCGTCCTTGTCGCTCGGGGCGTCGTAGTCCGGCGATGATCTGAAGGTCAGCTCACCGGCGCTGCTGATTTGGAAGTGGCTCTTGTCATCGCCGTCCAGCGACCAAGCGATCGTGTCGCCATCCGGGTCACTAGCTGTATACTGGGCCACGCTGCCGGAGCCGTTCTCCGGGTAGTTCACAGCGCCGGGACCCGACAGCGTCGGCGGTTCATCCACGTTAGAGACGGTGACCGACACGGGCAAGGTTACCGAGTTAGTTCCATCAGAGGCTTTGATAGTCACCAAGTAGATATTGTCGGCGTTCTTGTCGCCCGGGATATCGTGGTCCGGCGATGATTTGAACGTCAGTTCACCGGTGCTGCTGATTTGGAAGAGGTTCTTGTCGTCGCCGTCCAGCGACCAAGTGATCGTGTCGCCTTCCTGGTCATTCGCGGTATACCGGGCCACGATGCTGGAGCCGTTCTCCGGATAGTCCACAACGTCGGGGCCTGACAGCGCCGGCGGTTCGTCCACGTCATTGACGCCTATGGTCACCGTTATAGTGGCGGACTCGCCCGATGGGTCCTCCGCCTTCACCGTCACTATATGACTGGCCTTGCCCTCATAGTCCAACGGCGCCTTGACCATCAACTGGCCTGTTGCCCTGTTGATGTTAAAGAGTCCGGCGTCCGTCCCGCTCAATGAATAGGTCAACAGGTTGGCGTCGCCGGCATCGGCGTCCGTGGCCGAAACGGGCGTGCCGATGTTTACGCCTGCCGCGGAGCCTTCGTTGACATTGCGCGTCGCAGTCTTCGAGCTAAACGTAGGAGCTACATTGGAATCCGGCGTATCTCTTACCGGATTGTCCGAAGTCCCCACCGAGGTCTTCCCGGAGCCTTGTCCGTCGGTGTAGGACGCCGTAACCCGCAGATAGTTGCCATTGTCGGCGGGACTGACCGGAGTATAAGAGGCTGCCGTTGCGTTTGTTATGGTAGTCCAAGTACCTTTTTGGGGCGACCTCTCCCACTTCCATGAAGTGGGGGTGACGCTGCCGTCGGGATCGTCAATGGCCGCTGTAAATGCCGTGCCAATCTCGGGCTGGCGCGAAGACAGAAGGATCCATCCCGCCTCTTCAACGTTGTTGACGTTGATGGTAATGTCAATGGTGTCGTCCGTCACCGCGTTGACCCGGTTGTCCTGGTCCTTGCTGTCGCGGACTTGTATCGTTACCGAGTATTGGCTCCGGGCCTCGTAGTCCAGTGGGGACCTGGTCTTCAACTGGCCGGTGGACGCGTTGATGTCGAAAGAAGGAGCGTCCGTACCAACCAGCTTGTAGACCAGCGCATGTCTCTCGGGGTCAACCGCTACGACCGCACCACCGAGCAGGTTCTGGCCCGCAGCCGTGTTCTCGTCCACGCTACGGCTGGCCGTCTCGGTTGGGAAACTCGGTCCTTCGTTGACGCCGAAGACGGTGACGGCCACATTCTTTGTGACGGTATGGGTCCCGTCGGAAACCGTGATCGTGACCAAGTAGACGTTGTTTCCGTCGGCGTCCGCCGGCGCCTCGTAGTTGGGCGGCGTCCTGAACGCCAGCGCTCCATTGTTGATTGTGAAGTCGTCCTCGTCGTTGCCCGACAAGACCCAGGTCATTGCCCCGCTCTCGGGGTCCGTCGCGGTGTAAGGGGCCACCGGATCGGTGCCGTTCTCGGCGTAACGCACCGTCGAACCGACCGTTATCTCCGGCGGTTCGTTCACGTCGGTCACGGTGATGACCACCGATATAGTGTCGCTGAGGCCTTGGCCGTCTCGCGCTTTCACCGTCACCGAGTGGGTCGGTGCGGTCTCATAGTCCAGCGCGGCTTTGGTCTTCAACTGCCCCGTCGACGCATTGATCGCGAAAACCCGGGCGCCGGCGCTGTCCAGCGAGTAGGTCAACGTGTCGCCATTCGGGTCGATGGCCGAGACCGGGGAGCCAATGTTCTTCGAGGCGGCAGTGTTCTCGGCGACGCTTCGGCTGGTGGAGTTACCCTCGCTGAACGTCGGAGCGCTGTTGTTCCCTTGGGCGTAAGCGGGAGCGGGGGACGAAAGGAGGATGGAAAGCGCGGCAACCAAGCCAACGACGGCCACGGTTCCCAGCGTTGCAACGGTCCCAATGAGCGCTCTGCGACCCATACTTCCTCCTCACACTCCCGTGGCGGCCCAATTGGAAAAGGCGCGTTCCGCGACACGTATACAGACTGTAACACCTCCGGCCCCGCTCGCCCTTCGTGCTGTTTTTGCCGTTTTCCGCCAGTTTGGGCGTTATGTCGCGCCAATCACCGGAATTGCGCCAGGCCCGGCTCGCATCGGTTACTGACACTCGGCTCTTTCCAACTCACGGAATACTCCGCTAACATATACTTGTCCATGTCCAATACGACTTCCTCGTACACGTTCCCTTGCTATAAGGACAACAACCAAGAACAAGGAACAGTCGATGAAAAGCATAACCATAGTCGTGGACGATCAAACCTACCGGCTCTCCGAGGCGAAGGCGGAAGAACGAGGAACAACCGTTGCAGGTATGTTATGCGAGTACCTGAAAGAAATAACGCGCCGGGAAACCGACGCGGCCGAACTGGAAGACCTGTTCAATACGATCATCAGAGAAGGGGAAGGTTTAGACCCATCGGAAAACCTGTCCCGGGAGGAACTGCACGATAGACATGAGATTCGTGGATAGCAACATCCCGATCTACGCCGCGAGTTTGATTCCCGAGGAAAGAGAAAAACAGCGGGTCGCAGGGTTGAAGTCGCGCCGACTATCACTCAGAAAAAATTACCTCACAATAAATGCCCTGCTGCCATGCCTCCATCAGGAACAAATCAGAAGCTTATGCCGGCCCTCATCGCCGTAATCCCCTCAATCAGCCCCGGTTGCTCCATCCCCAGCAGCGCTATCGTCGCGGCGCAGTCCAGCCCTAGCATATCGGCAGGCCGTGAGTCGTCCGCATCCTGAATCACCAATCGACGGTCCAAGTCGAAGGCCTCGGCGATAGCAAGGGCGAACCCGTACATGCTGACCCAGTCCTTGCCTGCGACGTGGTGGATGCCTTGGTGTTCACCTTCCGTCAGTCCAGCGATGCCGTCCACCAAGTGTTCCACGTAAACCGGCGTCCGGTACACGTCGGTGGGGGCGTGATACGGTTCGCCGCTCCGCAGACGCTCGATCAGCCAAGGGGCAAAGTTCCGCTTTCCCGGATGCGGCCAGCCGTAAACGATGCTGGTGCGGAGGATGCTCCAATTGGAGGCCAGCCTGGCCACTTCCTGCTCGGCCTCCCGCTTGGTGCGGCCGTATTGGGTGACGGGGTTGGGAGGGTCGTCCTCCTTGTAGTACCCATGCCTGCCGTCGAACACGTACTCGGTGGAAACAAACACCAGTCGGGCCCCGTGCAACTCGCACAGCAGGGCTATCGCCGACGTGGCGGCCACGTTGACCGCCGTGGCCCGCTCAGGCTCCCTTTCCGCCGTTCCCACGTCCGCCATCGCCGCAAGGTGCGCGACAACGTCGGGACGGGCCACCCGGAACACCTTCTCCAACCCCGCCGCATCGTTCAGTTCCACTCGATGCCAAGAGTTGCCGTAGTCCGGGGGAGCCTGGGATAGAAAGGTGCCGTCGACTTCATGCCGAAGTCCCCCGCTCAAACGGCGCGCCAAGTACCGCCCGATGAAACCGCTGCCCCCGATAATCAGTACCCGCAACGTAAACCCTCCTCTTTACATGCCCACCCAAAACAGGTTATACCACTGATAGCGTTACAATTTGGGTGGCCCAATTTCCACCTTCAATCGTCATTCCCCTCCCCAACTGTCATTCCCGCGAAGGCGGGAATCCACATTGTCTCCCAGCGGCCAACTTCACCTTCCCAGAAGCTATGGATTCCCGTGTCCACGGGAATGACGGCCAAATGACTCCAAGACTTGGAATGCCATTGTCTTGGTTATATCACTTGGCGCGTTGCCGGGGACTTGGGCGACCCATATAATTGCCTGTGAACTCGTTTCTGTAATGGCATTGGTGGTACGAATGCAAGAAACGGGTCCCTGAACTTCTGACAACAATAGAGGGCCGCCCATGACTATGCGTTATCCGTTGCTGGTGTCCCGGATTCTGGACCGGGCCAAGACCGCCTTTCCCGACAAGGAAATCATTACCAGGACCGAAAACGGCGCCCACCGCTACACTTACAGGGACTTGGGCCTGCGGGTGAACCGGCTGGCCAACGCCCTGGCTGCTCTGGGCGTAAAACAGGGAGACCGGGTAGGCACATTCGGCTGGAATACCTACCGCTACCTGGAGGCCTACTTCGCCTCGCCGGTCATGGGCGCGGTCAATCACACCATCAACATCCGCCTGTTCCCCGAGGACTTGGTCTACATCATCAACCACGCCGAGGACAAGGTGCTGCTCGTCGACCCCGACCTGGCCCCCATCCTGGAGGAACTGGCGACGCAGTTGGAGTCGGTGGAGCACTTTGTGATAATGACCGACGATCCCGAACCCTCCACGTCATTGCCCGGCGCGCTGAGTTACGAAACGCTCCTTGCCCAAGCCTCCGACGAGTTTACGCCGGTAGAACTGGACGAATATGCTCCGGCCGGCCTCTGCTACACCTCGGCCACCACCGGCCGTCCCAAGGGGGTAATGTACAGCCACCGCAGCCTTTACCTGCATACCATGGCCCAGACCATGGCGGATACGATGGCATTCTCTGAGCGCGACACCGCCCTCGCCGTCGTCCCCATGTTCCACGCCAACTGTTGGGGCTTCCCCTACACCGGCACCATGGTCGGGGCCAACCAGGTCATGCCCGGCGTCCGTCCCGGCTCGCAAGACATCTGCGAGCTTATAGAAGAGCACCGGGTCACTATCAGCGCCGGTGTGCCCACCATCTGGGTGGCCTTGCTGGACTACTTGGAACGTTCCGGCGAGACCTATGACTTCTCCTCGGTTCGGGAGATTTACTCCGGCGGCTCGGCCGTCCCCATCAGCGTCATCCGGGCCTACAAGGAGCGGCTGGGCATCGACTTGGTCCACGCCTACGGCATGACCGAGGCCGCCCCCATTACGACCATCAACCGGGTCAAGACCAACCTGGAAAACTTGTCGGAAGACGAAAAATACAACCTTGCCGGCAGCCAGGGCATGTTGGTCGCCGGGCTGGAGATGCGATTGGTGGACGAAAACGGCGAAGATTTGCCTTGGGACGGCGAACAGCGGGGCGAGCTGCTGTTCCGAGGTCCCTGGATCGCCAGCGAGTACTACGACGACGAGCGCAGCGCTGAGACCTATATCGACGGCTGGTACCACAGCGGCGACATCGCCTCGGTGGACGCCGAAGGCTACATCCAGATAGGCGACCGGGTCAAGGACATGGTCAAGAGCGGCGGCGAGTGGATTTCCTCGGTGGACTTGGAAACGGCCATCATCGCCCATCCCGACGTGCTGGAGGCGGCGGTCATCGCCATCCCGCACCCCACTTGGCAGGAACGCCCCCTGGCTTGCGTGGTGCCCAAGGAGGAGGCCCGCGGCAGCCTCGACAAGGCCCAGGTTATGGACTTCATCCGCGACAAGTTCGCCCGCTGGTGGCTCCCCGACGACGTGGTCTTCATCGACGAAATCCCCAAGACCAGCGTGGGCAAATTCGATAAGAAAGTCCTGCGCGACCGCTACCAGGACTACGCGGCAGGGGGTTAAAGGCCGGCGGCTACTCCATCACCGTCGCGTCGGGCAGGCCCAGCAGGAATTGTCCGTGGTTCTCATAGGCGGCGTCGCTGACCATCTGGTGCTGGGCTCCGGCGTTGATGTCGCGGAGGCACCGTTGCAGGATGCTCGACGTGAACATGGCGGAACCTCCGCCGTAACGGAAGGCTTGCGTAGCTACGTCGGCGGCCACGTCGGTGGTGTAGGTGCATACGCTGCGCATCTGCGCCTGCAACGCCGGTCCGGGAGTGTGTCCTTGGCACACCGTCTGCCATGCCTCTTCCAGGATTTCCACGTTCAAGGCTCTGGCCGCCCGCAACCGCAGGTCGCTCTCGCTCAACGTTCGCTGGAAGGCGGCGCGGTTGGCCAGCAGGCTGGTCGAGTTGTAGCCGCGCATCTTTGACGCGGCCACCTCGGTCACGGCATCCAAGGCCAAGCGTCCCACGCCAAGGGCAAAGGCCGAATGCTCGTTGGTAACGAAGCCCGGCCTTCCCAGCCGGTACATCGCTCCGCCCCTTAAAGGCTCGGTCAACGACACGTCCCAAGCAAACCTGTCGGGCACGAAAAGGTCTTCAACGGAGAAGTCGCAGCTTCCGGTGCCGCGAAGCCCCATCACCTGCCAGTTGTCGTGAATTTTTACGTCGGCGGTGGGAATCACCACCCTGACTTGGGGAGGGTAGCCCTCCTTTTCGGTCACCACCCGCGCGCCCGCGGAAATCCACTGGGAATGGCGGACGCCGCTGGCGAAAGACCAGCGGCCGTTGAGCCGGTAGCCGCCGTCCACCGGCACGGCTTGGCCGAAGGGCGCGAAGACGCCCGCCGTCCGGGGCGGGTTGCCGTCCACGAAAAGCTCGTCGATGGCCTCGTCGGGCAGGAAAGCACCGAGGCCCCCCAAGCTGGCCGCGCCGATCATCAAGCACCAGCCCGCCGACGGCTCTATGCGGCTGATTGCCTCCAGTACGTCCAGTTGGGTCACTAAGTCCGCTTCGGCGCCGCCCAGCACGTGAGGCAGCTTGAGACGGAACAACCCCGAATCGTAGAGGGCGTCCACCGATGCTTGGGGCAAGGTGGCGGTCTCTTCGCTTTCCTCCGTCCCGGCTTCCAGCGTGCCGCGCACGCTTTCCACGGCGTCCATCAGGACCCGGTGCTTTTCGTCCCTGTCTGTTGGGAAAGTCTTCAAGTTCATCAACCTGTGGATTCCCGCCTCAACTCGCCATTACCATGAAAAGTGGTCCCAAGGGCCATCCGTCATTCCCGCGCAGGCGGGAATCCATAGCCTTCCGTCAGCAACGAGGGCAACCACAAGGGTTGCCCCTACCAGACGAGGACTGTACCGTAGGGGCGTCCCTTGTGGACGCCCGTATAGCATGAAAGCACCGCAAGCACGGCTACCCATTATTACAAAGATTTCGCACCACTACGAATCGACCTTGGGGATGACTTCCTGCACCAGCAGGTCCATGGAGTCCAGCAGTTGTTGCAGGCTGCCACAACCGTTGAAGTTAATCTGGAACTCCTCCAACCCCGCCTCCTGACGGTAACGGTTCATGTCCGACGCCACTTGGTCCGGGCTGCCTTGGCCGGTGGGCCTGTCGCCGCCCGCGGCGGAACTCCCCGTAATGCTGCTGAAGTTCGCCCGGAAGCTCATCCGGGTGCGGGGCACGTCCTCCCGTTCGATTTCGGCGCACACGTCGCGCAGGTATGCTTGGTTGCTTATCAAGTCCGCCAGTGCTGTAGGCGTTGGCGCCCAGACTTGGGCGAACCGGGCGGCGCGGCGCAGCGACGCATGGCTGGAGCCGCCAATCCATATCGGCGGGTGCGGTTGCTGGACCGGCTTGGGGTTGACGTGCATGTTGTCGAAGGAGAAGAAACGGCCGTGGAAGGTGGTGGGGCCCGGCTCCCAGCACGCTTTCCACAGACGCAGGTATTCGTTGGTGCGCGCCCCGCGTTGCCGGAAGGGCTCACCCAGCGCGTTATACTCGGCTTCACTCCAGCCCGCGCCTATGCCGGCGATGGCCCGGCCTTCGGACATCTGGTCGAGGGTGGCGAACATCTTGGCGGTCACGATGGGGTTGCGGTAGGGCATGATGAGCACCGACGTCCCCAGCTTTACTTTGGAAGTGCGGGCCGCCACGTAGGAAAGGACCATCAACGGGTCGTACACGTTGCGCCACGGAGCGCTTCGCGGGGAATCGTCGACGATGACGTGGTCGTTGACGAACAGGGCGTCGAACCCCAGTTCCTCCGCCTTGCAGGCCGTTTCGACGATGGCTTTGGTAGTGGCGGGGAACCCCAGGTAGTCCGCGTTGGGCAGCCGGAACGAGTACTTTATCATGCCGTCTCCGTAAGTGGTCCTCGGCGCGAGCGTCAGCAGGAACAATCGGTTTTGGGTAGCCCATTAGTCCAGGTTGAACACGGTCACGGCGTTTCCGCCCACCAGTTTGGCTTGGTCCTCTCCCGAGAAGGTCTGCAACTGCTGGTACAACGTTGACTGGGCGTCCAACCCTATGGACCGGATGTGCGGGAAGTCCGACCCCCACAGTACCCGGTCGGCCCCCACGTGCGGAATGGCGAATTCGGCCGCCGTGTCGTCGATGAACCCATGAAATACCCGGGTCGTCATGTAGTCCTTGGCTTTCATCTTGAGCTTGGGCAGGTTCAGCCGGGGGGCCACGTCTTCGATCTGGTCCAGCCTGGACATGAAGCCCGGTATCCACGAGATCTCGAATTCGCTGCAAAGCACCTTCAGGTTGGGAAAGCGGTCCAGGATGCCTCCGTAGATGAAGTCGTTGGCGAGGACCGTCTGCGCTTCGATGAACAGGTCAATCCATAGGCCGGGATTGGCGGCGGTCTCTTCCGGGGTCTGTCCCATCCGGGCGAGGAAGAGGGCGTCCACCACCTTGCCGGTCAGGATGTGCAGGGTTACGGGGACTCCGGCCTCCTCGGCCGCGGCCCAGAACTTGTCATAGACGAGGTCGCGGTACGGCGGACAGCCCTCTGGGGCCTGGCAGTTGATCATGGGGCTGTTGAGGCCCCTGCTCAGCGTCCTGTGCAGTTCGCTGACCGCCCAGTCAACGTCGTTCATGGGAATGGTGCTGATGCCGATGAGCCGCTTGGGACTGTAGGAAACGAACTCGGCGAGCCAGTCGTTGAACACTTCCGAGCAGGCCTGCAACACTGGCACGTCGGGGTTGCGCATAATTCCCAGCATGGTGGTGGGGTTCATCACTTCCGCGTCTATACCCGCTTCCACCTGCCACTTGACCCGCACCTCCGGGTCGTATCCCACGCCGCCCATGCCCCGTTCCTCGGCTTCATGGGCCGCGGCCTCGGTCTGGCTGGACAGTGCTATACGGACCCGCTGCACTGGTGCGCCGGCATACCCGGAATAGAAGAAATTGCCCTTCTCACCCTTGTATTCGTCGATCAGCCGGGGAGTGCGGTCCCCGAATTTTGTTCCCAAGGCATTCCACCACAGGTCGGGCGGCTCCATAACATGAGAATCGGCCGAAATCAATTGATTGTAATGGACGGTCGCCATTTGGGTTCTCCTTACATAGTCTTTGGCAGTATCACCTTCATCGTCATTCCCGCGAAGGCGGGAATCCACATACCGTTCCCCCGGACAAACACCGATACTATACCTCCCCACCCGTTCCGGTGGGTCTACCATTATATCCGCATATCAGATTCAACGGGACTCGAAATCTGTCCGCCCCAACTATAGTGCTACGATTCCATCACACGCAACCCGCCGGTCCGTTGACAATGGGAATACCCCTTGCTAGATTAGGCCCAATATCGTACTCGACAGACCCGCCGCGTTGCGAAGAGGAGGCCCGCCGTGCCGGTCCAGCGATTCAGGCCAATGACCAAGGATTTTCCCACCTTCGACTGTGACGCGCACATCGTGGAGCCGGTCAAGATATGGGAACGGGCCGCAGACAACCTTACCAAGGACGAACTGCAAGCCCTGAAGGATACCTTGTGGTACGACGCCGAGTCGGGCCAGTTGCTGGTCAACGGCAAGGCCGACGTCAACAGCTTTTCACCCACTCCCAAGACCGGTCCCGGCATGATAGACATCGTTAGGCTGGCCGGTCCCGGCTTGAAACACGACATCCAGCGGGCCCTCAACGTCCGCAACCTCCGGCCCGAGACCGCTCTCACCCAGGAACAGTCGGATTACTTGGCCCACGCCGGAGCCGACGAGCCCGGCCCCCGGCTACGCGACATGGACGTCCAGGGCATCGACCAGGTCATGATCATACCCACCAGCATAGACACCTACCCTTGGTTGCAGAACGCCTTGGGGGCCAGGGCCATGTGCAAGGCCTACAACGACTGGGCCTACGAGTACACCCTGGAAGACCCGGAACGGCTCTTCTTCGCCGCCCTCATCCCCATGCAAAACCCCAAATACGCCGCTGAAGAGGTCTACCGCGTAGCCGCCAAGGGCTGCCGCGTCGCTCTTATCCGGCCCATGGACGCAATGGGCAACTACCCGATCCAGCCCAAGTATGAGGGTGTGTGGAATGCCCTCGAAGACACCGGGCTGGTCTACGGTATGCACCCCTTCCCGGCCATCGGTATTGCGAAACCGGCCGGCTATTCCGACCAGTATTCGGGCGCCGAACTTATCAGGAGGACAATCTCGTCATCGGGCCTGCCCCACAACCTCCTCGGCAACGTGCAGAACTTCCAGGCCGAGGCGTCCCTATGGGTGACCATGGTGCTCATGTCGGGGTTCTTTGAGCGTCATCCCGGAATCAAGGCCGCCGTGTTCGAGGCCTCCTCCACTTGGTTGAGCTTCCTGCTGGACGAGTGCGACAAGACCTACAGGCTCTACCGCAACGACCGGCAGTTACCCCCGTTGAAGCAACTCCCCAGCGAGACCTTCTTCCAGCACTGCGTCACCGGGTTCGAGGGGGATGAAGCGCCTCCGTCGCGCCTGCCCGACTTCTACCGGGACATACTGGCGTGGGCGTCCGATGTCTACCACCACGACGGCGACGACGCTTGGAGGGCCATCGAGACGATGGAGGAGTGCGAGTTGCCCATAGACGACCAAGCCCGGTTCCTGGGGGCAAACGCGCGCCGTCTCTACAGCATCAAGCCGCCCACCAAGATAATCCGCGACCGTGTAACCGAAATACAGCGCCCCGACTGGTGGCCCGACGAGGATGAAATCAGGGAATCCCTGAAACCGGAGTCATCGGTGGTCCGATGGTAGCCCGGTCAGGTTGAGCCGTTCATTATGACAACCATCAAAGATTTCGAGGTCTTTGACAGCGATTCCCACGTGGTTGAGCCGCGCGAGGTGTGGGAAAAGTACCTGGATCCCGAGTACCGGGTTCTGGGCAAACATGCCCTGTGGCGTGAAGAAGGCCGGTACGATTCCTACCTCAAAATCAACGGCCAAGTGTTCCGGGACACCGCCAACTCCAACATACCCCGCCATGCCATCTGGAAGCCCGGAATGACGTGGGACTCCATCGGCGAGTTGGACCCGGACGCCCGCCACCCGATGAGTGAAGGCGCGTGGGACCCGCAGGCCAGGCTGCGGGACATGAACGCCATGGGCATCGACCGCGCCTTCCTGTACCCCACTTGGTTCGCCGAGGGCTTCCACTTGGTGGAAGACCCAGACGTGGCCTACGCACTGGCCCGGGCGTACAACAACTGGATGGCGGAATTCTGCCAAGCCGCGCCCGACCGCCTCTTCGCCGCCGCGATGGTTCCGCTGGGCAACATGGACTTCGCTATAGCCGAGTTGCGCCGCGTTGCCGCTATACGTTGTTTCCGCGGGGCCTTCATTCGTCCCATGTTCATGGAGGGACGGTATCTCACCCATCCCTACTACGACCCTCTCTGGGGGGAACTGGAAAGCTTGGGTATGACGGCGGCCGTGCACCCGACCGCCGGTCTGTGGAACCCGGAGTGGACGTCCCACGGCCCCTTCATGGAAAAGGTCAAGGGACGGCTGACGCAGACTCCGGCCCTGACGGGCGGGGGTGGAGGCCCTCGTGCCGGCGGCGGCATCGGCGAGTTCAACCGCGTGTCCCCGGCTTCAGGGATGGTTCCCTTGGGGCATCCATTGGCCCCGATTTTGTCCCACTGGCTGGACAACCACCTGTTCGTCGCAACCACCTTGATCGGCTACACCGTGATGCAGCGCTTCCCCGATATGAAGGTCGTCATGGCCCACGGGAAGGCGTCCTGGATGGAAGAAGTCCTGGAGAAGATGGAGGCCTCAACAAGGGTCATTCCTCTCCAGCATTACTATCCGGTCAGGACTGACCCGGAAGAGATGTGGGAGGAAGGCCGGGTCATGCTCGGCTTCGACGCCGAGGAGCGGCTGATTCAGGAGCTTCCCCATTCCTTTGAGGAGAAAGTCGTCTGGGGGTCCCGGTACCCGCACCACGACACCACCAGCGCTTGGGACGCCATCCAGATACTTGCCCAAGCTGACGTGGAACGCGCCGCAATAGCCAGGATGATGGGCGGTAACGCCCGGAAACAGTTCGGCCTGAGCTAGGCTATGTGGACCTTGTTCCTGTCATTCCCGCTCACACACCGATCTTTAATCAGGCAATAAGCAACGCCCCGCAACACCACACCGTTGGAGCAACAATGCGCTTTGGTCACTTTTTCTACCCGATGAAGTTTGACGACTCCCGCGACGAACAGGAAATACAGCAGTGCTTGGCCGAGGCCGAGATGGTTGAAGAACTGGGGTTCGACGCCATCTGGCTGGCCGAACACTACTTCACCGGCGAGTGCGTCTACGGCGACCCGTTGGTCTTCGCCAGCGCCCTGGCCGTCAAGACAACGAAGATAGAACTGGGATTCGGCATCCTGGAGCTTCCCCTGCACAACCCGGTGCGCGTCGCCATCCAGACCGCCCTGCTGGACAACCTGTGCCAAGGGCGTTTGATAGTGGGCACCGCCAAGGGCTCCAACTATAACGCCTACGAGTACGTTGGCTTCGGTTCCAACCCCCGGATCGGCGTGGACCAGATGGAGGAGGCCGAGGAGTTGCTGGTGAAGGCTTGGACCACCGACGACTTCGTGTTCAAGGGCAGGTACTACCAGGTCTCCGTTCCGTCAATGCGGCCGCGCCCCTACCAGAAGCCCCATCCCCGCTTGGCCCGGGCCTGCCTCAACGACGAATCTGTCAAGGACATGGCCCGCTTGGGCCGCCCCATCCTGTTGCGGGGCCGCTCCACCAACTCCACCGCCGCCAGCATCCGCTTGTACCGGGACACCATGTCGGAAGCCGGGTTCGACGACGCCACCATCGAGCGCAACCTGGACCAAGTCTGGGTCTGGCGGGAGTTGCACGTCGCCGAGACCGACGAGGAGGCCTTCGAGGAGTTTCTCCCTGCCCAGCACCAAGCCTACACCACGATGGAGCGGTACCGCACCCGCTGGAACCCGCCGGATTTCCGCATGGACCGCCAGACCCCACCCTTGGGCCCTGAAAGCTACAAGCCCACGCCCGACCCTGACGCCTCCGAGAACATCATCGGCAGCCCCCAACGAGTGACGGAACAACTGTCCCAGATGCGCGACGCCGGTATCCGCAACCTCATGCTAACCAACCGGGGCCTTATGTCCCCCGAAAAGACCACCCAGTCCCTCAAGCTATTCAGCGAGAAGGTAATGCCATTGTTTCGGGAGTAACTCTTCGGCTCCAATCTCCCATAATGGTCACCATTGAGGCATCGCAATGTTAACCGACTCCGTAACCGATGACATAACCACCGAGCGCATATCTGCCATCATCAGACAGCACTTGGCGGAACGCTTTACCAACGAATTCTCCTTCGGTCCCATTGTGCCCGTGGTCAGGACTGACTACTGGTACGATGGACGCGATTACCTCGAAATCTATATCGTGTTCGACGGTGACCAGAAGGACCTGGACCCCAGATGGACAGTTGGACTACCAGACCGCATCGGCCCCCAACTCGCCGAGATAGGCATCACCTGCATGGTCATGACATCCTGGGTGCACTGCTCTGAATGGGACGACTTCGACGAATCCGAAGAACTATGAACTGGAGAGACCTGATCGCAATAGCCCAAGCCTTGGCAAGGGGAGCAGTACAGCCGCGCATCGGCAGGCCGCGCCAAGCGGAATTGCGCCGGGCGCTCAGCACTATCTACTACGCCGCGTTCCACGCTTTCGCCAGCAACAACGCCAACACCCTTATCGGGGCCAGCCCACAAGCCCGCAACGATCCGGCATGGGAGTTGACCTACCGTGCCATGGACCATCGGGCGGCGCGGACTCGCTGCCAGCATCCCTCTATGTCCCGCTTTCCACTGGAAATCAGGCAGATGGCCACTCTCTTCGCCAGGTTACAAGCGAGACGCAACCAGGCCGATTATGCGCCCCAAACGCAATATAGGAGGTCTGAGGTCCTGCAATTGGCAACCGAGACTGGATCGGCTATCGAAGCATTCGAAGCAGCTAACCCGAACCAGCGGCGTTCATTCGCCGCCCACTTGGTCTTCAGGGAACGGAACGACTAAATTGGCCTGACCCTCGGCTCCTTCCGCACCAGCACTTCGTCGATGGAGTCAATCGTGAACCCCAGTATCTCCAACGTCGTAGCCCCAACCAAGAAACTGCTCCCGTCGCCAAAAAGCACCGGGCACGGGAAGCTCTCCCCGTTGACGGCGATCAGCGCGACACCCATCCGGTACTCCCTGACACTGTGGTCCGCAAGCCGACACCTGAGCGTGCGCAAAGGCTCAATATTGAGCTCTTCCAAAAACTGCGCGGGCATCACTGAATGAAGCGCTCCGGTATCAACCATCGCCGAAACCTCGGACAAATCATCCCCGTCGGGGTGGCCTACACCGATTGTTACGACGAACTGCATTTATCTGTACACCCATACCCGGTCATGCTTGAGCCGCCGGCTCCTGATACCCATGCTTGGCCACGTGCATCGCAATCTGTTCCTGAGCAAACTCCACCGCCTCGTAGAGGTCAATCAACTCATCCTTGCTGGTGACCCACAGCAGTCCGTTGAGTTCGTTATATTCCCGCAACTGTTCCAGCGTCAGCTTGTTGCGTTTGATGCCGTTGCATGTCCGGTGCAGCAGGGCCAGGTTGTACAGCTCATCGTTGCCCGCTTTTCCTTCCGTGGACCTGCGCGCCCTGATGTGGTCCACTTCCAGCAGAGTGTCGTCGAGGCTGCCGTTGGGACGGCGGGGCAGGTAGCCGCAACCCCAGCACCGCGGCCCGAATCTTTGAATGAGCAGTTTCTTGGCGTCTTCTTTTGATATTCGACCCGACCAACTGGCGGTCTGTGTGCTGGATGGCCTGCCGCGCTGGGCCTGCCGGAGGTTGTAATGGGGTACCGGGTCCTCGTCGTCCCGATCCGGCAGGTCGTTTGGGCCGATTACCTTGCTGGACACGAACTGGAACGGCTGGTCGTAGCCCCTGTCCCTGGTGGCGCCGGCCAGCGCGTTCTTGGTTGCGTCGGTAGTCCCTTCCAGTTCGTACCGGTTCAGGTGGAACCGGCGTTTGAGCATGGTCCACGACCGGTAGGCCATATCACAGGCTATCCATTGCCGGTCCAGCTTCTCGGCGGCGACGGCGGTGGTCGCGCAGCCGGCGAATATGTCCAGCACCACGTCTCCGGGGTTGGAACTCGCCTCAATGATGCGCTCGTAGAGGGCCAACGGTTTCTGCGTAGCGTAGCCTGTCCGCTCCCTTGACTGAGAGTGGATCGGCCTGATGTCGGTCCATAAGTCTTGAAGCGGTATACCCGGCATTTCGTCGAGATAGCGTTTGTATTGTGGCACTGCTCCCGGCCTGGTCTGCACAATTCGACCTTCTTCAATTAACGAGGCCATACGCTCCTGGCTGTAACGCCAGTATCGGGTTACTCCCATTACCTCATACTGTGGATTGCCTTTTAAGGCGCCGCCGGGTCCCGTCAGATTATCGAGACGAAACCTCCGGTTAGTTCTAGGCTCGACGTGTTTGTAGAAATTGTTGACATACTCCGGGTCGTAATCGGTGTAGACGGGGTTCCACGTCCATTTGTTTGACCGCGTGTAGAAGAGCAGAAGGTCACGGACGCGCCCATGTTGCCGCCGTCCCTGGCGGGTATCGCTGTGGGCGCTGGTCCTTTTCCAAGTAATTTCACTTCGGAAATTCTCAGCGCCGAAAACCGCGTCAAGCAGCAATCTCAAATAGCTGTTGGCGTGGCTGTCACAGTGGACGTAGATGCTTCCCGTGGGCTTGAGCACACGGTGGCATTCGATGAGCCTGACGGCCATGAAGCAGATGTATGCCGCTTCGTTCTCCGTGGCGCACGCTTCGACCGCTTGAATTACCGAGAATACCTTGGGGTAGTCGTCCTCTATTCGCGCTTTCCAACCCGGATGTACGTCCTCGTCCCAGTTCCAGAAGTCTTTTACCCTGGTCTCCCCGATTCCCTCGTTGTGGGCCGCACCGTGAGCTTTGGCGAGTTCCACCTCTTCGTCAAACTCGGCCTCGGTGATTGGCGGCTTGGGCTCGTTCGTAAAAGTCTCGTTGGCCGCGAACGGCGGGTCTATGGCTATCAGGTCGATGCACTCGTTGTTGAGAGCACGCAAGAACGTCAGGTTGTCCATGATAGCCAGGGTCCGGTTTTCAAAGTTCAAACTTGTCATCGAATCGCTCTCTCACCGACGAGGTTCCATCGGATTGAATTTCCCCGTGATGTTGTCCAACAATCACAAAGGAATCTTCAAGCCCGTAGAGAGAAGATACGCAACACGGCAGTCTGAGGTCAACGGTCATCTGTCACTGCAACGGGGCCTGTGCAAGGTAATCGCCTGAATCAGGGTTTGCCGGATTCAGGGATTTTCAGGATATACCGAATCCTGAAAATCCTTTAATCTTGGTAATCCTGATTCAGACTTCCCCCTATCCCCAAAGCGCCCCTCACTCACCGTCTCGCTCAACCTCCTCCAGCAACACCCGCAACTGCGGCAACAGGGCGGGAATATCCTCCCGGACTATTTCCCAAACCCTGTCATCGTCAATACCAAGATAGTTGTGGATTATGCGGTTGCGTGTCCCGATCATCGAGACCCAGGGTATGTCTGCGTAGTCGATGCGAATATCCTCCGGCACATGCCTGGCCGCCTCTCCGATAAGGGCGATGTTGTGGAGGGTTGCCTTGTTAACCGGGAGGTTAGAGAAAAAGTCCGCCTCTTCCATTCCGGCGGTGAATTCCATGATCTGTTCACAGAACTCAATCATGTTCTCGATACGGAAGCGCCACTTCCTTGGTGGTTGCTCCGGGCCGGGCATAACCGGGTCGTCTTCGGACACGTCGATGGCCTCCGCTTCTATGTATGGGCGCAGCTCCTTCTTCAGTTCCTTGTGCGTCACCAGGTCCACCGGGCGGCCAAGAAGTATCTTCAAGTATTCTTCTGTATCGGCAATTCGCCGCATGGTGGCCCGACCATCAAAGCTGACCAGTATGTCGACGTCGCTGGCCGGGGTTGCTCTGTCCCGGGCGACGGAGCCGAACAGGTGCACCGATGCCACGCCGAAACGCTCGGCCAGCATGGGCTGGTGCGCCCGCAACAACGCCAATGCCTCTTCCCGTTTCAAAGCTTCCCGCTCCATATCGCCCCGCCTTCATTCTACTACTTCAGACAGTACCGGTTCTCCTGACATTTCCTTGTTGACACGTGGGATTACACCCGACTAGCGTAGATCAAGCCAAGGCGGGCCGGACTGCAGCCGTCCGCCCCAACCTGACCAAGGAGGCATTAGTCCGTAATTTTCTCTCGCCCGGGCCCGGGGGCAAGAGTAGATTCCCTGTGACGCCTTAACAAGGCTGAAGAGCAACAGGTGAGACCAAGCGGTATCGCCCGGCAGGCTTTCCGCGCCTGCTTGCGGCGTTGCGGCGCTATCATCGCCGCCTATGTGAAACCTATTGGTTGCCTTGGGCGGCCATGCGATTCTTGTGTAGCCGCCGGTCCGTTGCAGCCCTTGACATTCCGCCTGCTCTCGAGCAGGCGATGAGATCTCCCGCGTGAGAAATTTCCTTGCGTCAACGCGCCCCCGAAACCTTCAGGGCAAACTTCCCGGCAAACCGGCATGGGGACCGGCGGAGGACTGCTGCGCCGTCAGCGACTATCGAGGCGGCGTCGACCGGTTACAGGGCCTTCAGGCCTGGCTGGCCATCCGGCGAAGGCAGAGGCGTAAGATGAGGACCTTCAGGTCATAGAAGCGGTCGTGACCTCGGCGCTTGGCCCACCCGTTGCTCTTCACCAACTCCGGCCCTGGAAACGGGGCCCCGCAGAAAAGACCGGGCCGAACAATAGAATCAGCGTAGGGCGGAGTACTGACTGGCCTTGAGAATGAAAAGGCCGCATCCTTTCGCCGCGCCGCCTTGCGCCTCCCTGCAACCCTGTGGCATCATGCCGTTGACTGGCCGCAAGCTGCATTGCCCCGCAAGGCAATGAAAGCGGCTTCCTCGTATGGCAAACAGGAGGTTCTGATGCAACGGACCACCGACCCGGTGACCAGGGAGATTATCAAGAACGCGTTGATGAGCGCCGCCGACACCATGGCCTTGACCGTGGTGCGCACCGCCCGCTCCGCCGTGATCAAGCACGGCATGGACTTCTCCACCTCCATCTTCAACGCTGAGGGTGAGCAGGTAGCCCAAGGCCTCACTCTTCCGCCGCATCTGGGATCGATGGCCCCGGCGCTGGAAGGGGTGATGAACGCCTTTGGCGGCGACGTCCACCCCGGAGACATCTTCGCCAACAACGACCCCTACGAGGGCGGCAGCCACCTTCCCGACATCTTCCTGTTCAAGCCGGTGTTCGTGAACCGGACGCTCATCGGCTGGAGTTGCTGTATCGGCCACCAGACCGACATCGGAGGCCGGGTTGCCGGCGGCAACGCCTGTGACAACACCGAGTTGTTCCAGGAAGGCCTCATCCTGCCGCCTCTCAAGCTGTACGAAAGAGGTGAGTTGAACAAGGCCGTATGGCGCATTCTGGAAAAGAACGTGCGGGTGCCGGAAATAGTCCTTGGCGACGTGCAGGCCCTGCTGGCGGCGGTCCAGTTCGGCGAGCGTGACCTGCTGCGGCTGGCCGACGACTACGGCCTCGAAGACCTGAAAAGCTACATGACCGACATCCTGGATACCACTGAGCGCCTCACCAGGGCCGAGATAGCCGGTCTGCCTCAAGGGGAGTGGGAGTTCACCGACTACATCGACAACGACGGCATCGACCCCCAGCCCATAGCCATTCACGCCAACCTGAAGATTGACGGCGACGAGGTGTTCGTCGACTTCGACGGCACTTCACCCCAAGCCAAGGGGTCCATCAACCCCAACTTCGCCTACACCAAGTCCAACGTCTACGCCGTCTTCAAGTGCCTGATCGATCCGGCCATCCAGTCCAACAGCGGCTTTTTCCGCGCCTTCAACATCACCGCGCCCGAGGGCTGCTTCGTGAACCCCCAGCATCCCGCTCCGGTGGCGGCGAGAGGGCTGGCCGGGTTCCGCATCTGCCACACTCTGTTCGGCGCAATGGCCCAAGCCATGCCCGGAAAGATACCCGCGGCTTGGGGCGGCGGCGAGGTGGGCATCAGCTTCGGCGGCTACCACCGGGACCGCAAGGCCTGGGTCTACCTGGAGTTCAACAACGACGGCCCCCGGGGCGGCGGCCCCCAGTTCGACGGGGCCGATGGCCTGTCCTCGCCGGTGCTCAACATGGCCAACACTCCGGTTGAGAGCATCGAGGCCGACCAGCCGCTGTTGATCGAGCGGTTCGGCCTGTACCCCGACACCGCCGGCGCCGGCAAGTTCCGCGGCGGGTTGGGACTCATCCGTGACTTCCGCATCCTGGCGGACGAGGCCACCTTCCAACTGCGCACCGACCGCACCGACTTCCTCCCTTGGGGAGTGGAAGGCGGCAAGCCCGGCACACCCACCCGTAACTACCTCAACCCGGACGACCCAACCTTGGACTCCAACGACACTACCTTGGAACTCAACCACCCACCTCGTCTTTCCCGCGAAGGCGGGAAACTCCCCGGCAAGCACCTGACCACGTTGAAGAAGGGCGACCTGTACCGCATGATCCAGGCCGGAGGGGGCGGGTATGGTGATCCCCTCGACCGGGACATCTACGCCGTGCTGGACGACGTAGAGCAGGAAAAGCTGACCGTCGAGTATGCACGCCGGGAACACGGTGTCGTCATCGACCCCGAGACCCTAGCCTTGGACTTGTCCGCTACGGAGAAACTGCGGGCCGAGATGCGGACCAACGCCCCCACTCCCGCGGACTGAGGGACATCTCACCGTGTTTCTTTATCCGGCGGCGCCCAACCGAAGAAATAGGTCTGGTGGCACTTATGACAACTACAGCGACGGAAACACCCGACGGCGAAAGGTTAGCTCGGGTAGAAGCCAGGCTGGAACATCTCGAACTACAAACAGCGGAGATTCGAGCGGATATCCGCGACATCCGGGAGGATAACCGCAGCCTGCGGGCCGAAGTCCATGGAGCTATTGAAGGTCTGCGGGCTGAAGTCCATGGGGATATTGGAAGTCTGCGGGCTGAATTCCATAGGGATATTGAGGGCCTGCGGGCTGAATTCCATGGGGCTATTGAAGGTCTGCGAGCCGAAGTCCATGGGGCTATTGAAGGTCTGCGAGCCGAAGTTCATGGGGCTATTGAAGGTCTGCGGACCGAGTCCCGTCAGAATATTGAAGAGTTGCGTGCCGAATCCCGTCAGGATATTGACGGGCTACGGGCTGAGTCCCGTCAGAATACGGAATCCCTGCGCTCCAGAATGGACAGGCAATTCTTGTGGATTCTTGGCATCATGATCACCATGTGGCTCTCTATAGCAGCAATGTGGATCACGTCGATGCTTGCCGTGTTTAACAAATTGGGAAGTTAGAGGCTCGCCGTCTTTCCCTCTTGGGCCGCCAGGGACCCGGTGGCCCCTCCAAAGGCTGGCACACCAAGCAGGGACGGAAGCCCGCGGCGAAAGCCTCTTCCTCTGTGGCGAAGTGTACCCGGTTCTCCGGTTTGGTCCGCCGCCCCGGTGGGCAGTTGGGGCGGCAGAAAATCCGGGTCGTGGTGCAACCGTTAAGGGTCGTCATACGGACAAGCTGAGCCGTTTAGGCACTGGACAGCACCGGGCCCATCGTCTCCACGTGAATCCTCGCCAAGTGGCTTCGCGCCTCGTCCATAACGGCGTTCCACTCGGGCGACGCATAGAACGCGGCCTCTTTGGCTGCCACGTCATCGGCATCATTGAAAGCGCGCATCCAGATGAACAGGTTCTCGTCCTGGTTCACCCACGCCCCCGTAACCTTGATACCGTACTGTTCCTGAATCCCCACCAACTTATCGTTGAACAGGGCGACCCAGTCCTCCATCATTCCCCGATTGACGGTGTAGGTGCGTAGTTGGTAAATCACTTGCAATCTCCTTCCGGCGGCAACCGCCGTTAAAGCAAAGGTCAGGCAAACAAGCCTTGGCTGAAGGGAAGTATACTTTCACCTGTAAATCGGAACAAGGGGAGTAATCAATGACCACGCAAGAAACGGCTGACTTGGTCCAACGCCTGGAAGCACTGGAGAAAAGAGTAAGGGAACTGGAGGATGTCAACGCCATCCGTGAGTTGAAAGCTCAGTATGCCGCTTACTGCGACGACAGCTACAACCCCGACGGCATCGCCGCATTGTTCGTGGAGGACGCGGTCTGGGAAAGCGGCGCTTTGGGGCGGTATGAGGGCCGGGAGGCAATCCGGGAGTTCTTCAAGGGAGCGTCGGGAATATTCACCTTCGCCCTCCACTACGCCCTGAATCCGCAGATCGAGGTCACCGGCGACACCGCCCGCGCCCGCTGGTACCTGTTCATGCCCTGCACCATAAGCGACGGCAACCAAGCCATGTGGCGGGCTGGCATAGATGACGAAGAATATGTGCGGGTTGACGGCCGCTGGATGTTCAAAAGCAAACGGTCAACGGCCATCTTCCATGCTCCCTTTGACCAGGGCTGGGCCAAGGCACAATTTGTATGATGCGTGGACTGTTGGTTCTACAACATGGTCTGGTGGTTTGACATTCCTTTCGCTGTCTGCTAGAAAGCCGTTAGTGGTCGCTCGATGTGGCTGTCAACCAGTCGTCCACAACTTGCGGCCAGCCTAATGGAGATCCAACTCACAGCATAAAAGGAGGATTATGCTAACGGCAGAGGAGAACGAACGACTTACCAGGGTAGGACCGGGCACTCCCATGGGGGAGTTACTGCGCCGATATTGGCAGCCCGTCGCTGCTTCCGTGCAATTGGACGAACATCCGGTCATGCCTATCAAGCTGATGTGTGAGTCCCTGGTCCTGTATCGGGACCGCAAAGGCAAGCTTGGACTGATCGACGATACCTGCCCCCACCGCCGTATATCCATGGCCTACGGCATCCCGGAAGAGGAAGGGTTGCGGTGTCCCTACCACGGCTGGATGTTCAACGAGACAGGCCGTTGTGTGGAGATGCCGGCGGAGCCCGCCGACAGCACGTTCCCAAGCAAAGTCACCACCAAGGCTTACCCTGTACAGGAGTTGGCCGGGTTGATATTCGCCTACTTGGGGCCGGCGCCTGCTCCGTTGCTGCCCAGGTGGGACCTGCTGGTGTGGGACAACGTGCTGCACGACATCGGGTCGGCAGTGCTCCCCTGCAATTGGCTGCAAACGATGGAAAACGCTGTCGACCTTCACCACGTTGACTGGTTGCATGGCCGGTTCTCCGACTACGTCCTGGAGAAACTGGGCCGGGGTGATCTCAAGCGCCGCGGCTTCGTGGCCGGAAAGGTTTACGAGGACCGGAGCCTTTTCGAGGAAGTGGTATACGAGCCTTACGAGAACGGCATCCTCAAACGAGCCGTCCGCCACGGGGGCAGCTACGATGATCCCGACTGGCGTATCGGGTTCCCCATCCTGTTCCCCAACATAGGCAGGGTCGGCGGCGACCTTCAATATCGTGTGCCCATTGACGACACCCATACCCACTTCATCTACATAAAGGCCCATCACCAGCCGCCCGGCGAGGCCACACCGAAGCAGGAAAAGGTGCCCTACTACAGCGTCCCACTGCCCATCGACGAGAAGGGCGACGCCGTTTGGGACCTGCTGGACGCCAACGCCGGACAGGACTACTTCGCATGGATAACCCAGGGTGAAATAGCCGACCGGACCCAGGAACGGCTGGGAGAGTCCGACATTGGCATCATCGCCTACCGGCGCATGTTGACCCAGCAGCTTAACCTGCTGGCCGATGGCGGGGAGCCCATGAACACGTTCCGAGACCCCGAGAAGAACAAGTGCATCTATGTGCCGTGGCAACAGGAAGAGGACCCTTGGGCCTTCCAGTTGACCCAACTGCACCGCGCCGCCGGTTCCACCAAGTACAGCCCCATAGCCCAGGAAATGGCCGTAAAGATACTGGGCAAGGAGGCGTTGGAAGAGCCTGTCCACTAGGAACAGGAATGTGGGGAGCTACTTTGCGCCTCCCCACAATGGACAGTAGGGGCAGCCCTCGTGGCTGCCCTTTTTATACACGAGAATATGCCGGTCGCCCAGGTTCAGGGCCGGTCCAGGAAGTCCTTCACAATATCCATCACCGGTTCCACGTCATACCGGTCCCAGAGGATGCCTGCGTTGCGCATCCAGTCACCTTGGAAGTAGCGTTCGTAAAGGACCTGCCGCGAGCCGAAGGCGCTGCCGGACAGGTCCCACGCCAAGCGGAAAAGCTGCACTCGCTCGCGGGAAGTAGCCGTCTCGGTGTCAAGGTACTTGGTTATATGCTCCGCAAGCGGTCCGTCGAAGTCCGTTTCTATAGGCAGAGCCATCAGGCTGCTTGACCCCAATAGCTGGATTATCTCCACCATCCTCGGGTACATCCGGATCATGATGTTCCGGGCTACCGTTATGGGTATCAGCGCGGGGCACATGACACCCCACTGATCCACCTCAGCGGTTTCCTCGGCAGCCAGCAGCAGCGCCTTCATGATTTCGAGATTTTCGATGACCTCCGCCAGCAACGCCTGGACCTGGGCTATCGACTCGGAACCTAGGGTCTTCACCATCATGCTCGCTATTCCAAGCACGAATTCGCACTTGGCGACGTTCTTGGCCACCACCTGATGCCCGGAGTGGTTGTATTGGTGGGTGTTGGCGCTCAGGCCGTTGGCCAGCCCCACATCCCCAAACAGGAACACCCGTTCCCACGGGACCAGCACGTCGTCCATAAAGACGATGGCGTCCATTTCCTCGAACCGGGACCCCAACGGGTGGTCAAAGGTCGACCGCCCCAAGTCAAAGCTCTCCCGGCAAAGGAACCGCAACCCCGGAGTATCACAGGGAATGCAGAAGGCGAAGGCGTACCTCCAGGCGTCCTCGGTGCCTTCCAACTGCGAATTCCTCACCGGGTACACGGCTATCTCATCGGACAAAGGCCCCAGAGTTGCCAACACCCTCGGCCCTCGAATTACAATCCCGGCGTCCGTATCCTTCACGATCTGCATCGCCACGTCGGTGTTGTAGTTCCTGCTGTAGGCCAGTTGGCGGCGGTTGCGTTGCAGGTTTACCAACGTGTGGGTGAGAGCCAGGTCGTTCTCACGGACGTATTCGTAGTAGTCCACAATGTTCTGCTTGAACTCGGGCCTGTTGGCGCCAAAGTAGTCTCCGGCTTCCGCCATCGCCATCATGCTGGTGTTGAGGAAGTCGGGTGTGCGGCCCATCATGCCATAGCTGGTGCGGGCCCAGTGAGACATCATTACCCGGCGCTTCCGGAGGTCGTCTCGAGTCCTGGGAGCAATAAACGACAGGCCAACCGGCTCGCCGCTGGAGGGCGAGGTGTAAGTCATCTCACTGCGGAGCACGGGATCGTGCTGCATGTCGTAAAGACCGGCCACTGAACGGGCGCCGTTGGCCAGTCCGGGGCAGGTAGTTACGTCTTCCACTCGTTCGCCGTGAAGGTAAATCTCTGGCGTCTGGCTGCGCAGGCCAGCCAGATATTGCTCTCCGGTACGTGCGGGCATGGATGCCTCCCTAAGTCTATATGCACTGGTGTGGATGCGCCGGCATCGGAAGATTATGCCCCCAAATAGCGTCGCAGCCAGTTCAGGGCATGTGCGTTAAAGTCGGTGCATGGTGAGTGGCCCAAGTCAGGGTAGATGTGCAGGGCCTTGGGCCCCGGTATTTGTTCGAACACCGGCATAATTGTTTGGTAAGGGCACACCTCATCCGCCATTCCGATATCGACCAACGTCGGACAGGTTATGCGGTCGGCAAGGTTCAGGCAATCGAAATATGACAGCGTGTTGAGTGCTGTGTCACGTTGGTCGGGGTGCGCTCCGAGATAGTCCTTCAGCTCACAATACGGACTGGAAGTCAGATCGGCGGCGATTGGATAGTTGCAAAGGAAGGGTTCTTCTGCTACCGCCGCCTTTAACCGGGAGTCCAGGGCAGCAGTGGCCAGGGTAAATCCGCCGCCTTGGCTTCTGCTCCACATTCCCAGCCTGTCCGGGTCGACCTCTTGCTGGCAAGAGAGAAAGTCCAGACCTCGCAGACAGTCCATGTAGGCACCGCGGTAGTAGTATTTGTCCTTGTCCTCAAGATGATAGGTCAGCTTGGTCCCCTGTTCCAGTTGCCACTCCTGAATGCTTTCGCCCTGCCCTCGTGGGTGCAGCGTAAGCACCGCGAAACCATGCAGCACCAGTTGGGTCGGAATTTCCTTGATTCCGCCGTAGCCGGGGACCGCCAACACTCCGGGCAGTCTTCTGCTTGGAGGCGTGTCCTTGGGCACCGAGTACCAAGCGCGGACCCGGCGGCCTTCAAAACTGTCCATTATTACTTGATAGGTATTGAATTCCCTGGCGCTGTGCTCAGGCGCGTCAGTGGTACGGGCGTTGATATCGGTCCGTGCCAACTCCTCAATAGTGCCGCTCCAGAACTGGGACAAATTGTCTGGCTTCATTGTTGCTCCTCAGGTTGGCGTCCAACGGACTTGACGATGATTGGCCTGCATCCAGTGGACTTGGAGTGGTTGGTCAGGCGGCTGTGGGTAGTAGCTCCCTCTTCTGTTGCACCAGCGCCGACAGATTGTCCGTAACCACCGCATCCAGCTTGGCGGAGGCCGGCTCGTTTCCAGCCTGCACAAACAGGGCTTCTGGACCCGGTTCAAGTTACCCTTGGGTACCGATGGTGTCAAGACGGCGCTCACCGTTCCTTCCACAATCGGCAACTCCCGCAATCGCTGACGCATCCGATACCGAGGCCAGAAGGAGTACAATGACGGCCTTGTCATGACTTTTACCGGCCTGTTTATCCTGGTATCCGGCTTCGTCATTATCGCCTTGGTCGTCGCCGCCGAGGGGCATCGGCGCGTGGAAGACCTCAGGCGGGTCCCCGTGGTCTCGGTGCTGGCCCACCGGCCTTTCCGGGCCATCTGGTACGTAGGCAGCCTCAACGAGTTTGCCCGCCGGATGGAATTATTGATCCTCAGCTGGCTCATCCTGGAAGTCACTAATTCCTATTTCCTGCTGGGCATGGTCCTGGTTTTCAACAACCTGCCCCGCCCGGTGATTGCGTTGTATTCCGGGATTATTGCCGACCGCATTAGCCGCCACCGGGTCATCTTTCTGGTCCAGACGACCAACACGCTGACCGCAGCCGTTCTGCTGTGTGTAATAGGTTACGACATCGACCTGCTCCAGCCGTGGCATGTCTTCGTCGCCATCGCAATGCAGGGCACTACCAAGGCGGTGGAGGACCCGTCCAGGAGAACGGCAATCATAGATATCGTAGGCGACGACAGGCTGGTCAACGCGTTGTCCTTGGACGTTATGAGCAACACGGCAGGGAAGATGATAGGCCCCATCTGGGCTGGGATACTGCTGGCCACTGTGGACTTCTCCGGTGCCTACCTCTTCGTCTTGGGTGTGCATCTGTTGACCATTTGGATGGTGACCCGTCTGGAGATTCCAATGCGGCAGGGAGCATCGGCCCGGGAGCCTGTCTGGCGGTCTTTAGGCGTGGCGATCGGTTTCACGCGGCACAGCCCCAACCTATTGGGACTACTCTACGTCACCATAGTAATGAACGCCGTAGGATTCCCGGCGCAACAGTTCATCCCGGCCATCGGCCGCGACTTTTTGGGCGTCGGCCCGGCGCTGGTGGGACTGCTGGCGGCGGCCGACAGTTTCGGGCAATTGGCCGGGGCCGGGATGATGACCTTGACTCGCAACGTGCGTCACCACGGGCGTCTCTTTGTAGTGGGTTCCGCGGCAATACTGGTTACTTTCCTGTTGTTCGTTTGGGCGCCCTGGTACACACTGGCTTTCCTGTTGTTGGCCCTTGGCGGACTGGGCCAGTCGGGTTTTTCCACAATGCAGACCGCCATAGCTTTGCTGGCCGCTCCGCATGAGATGCGCGGCAGGATGCTGGGCCTTCTGAGTTTTTGTATCGGCATCGGAACACCTTTGGGCGGGTTTGAAATGTCCTTGATGGCCGCGGCGTTCACAGCCCAAGGGGCCATATCGGCCAACGCATTGATAGGGCTGCTGTTGCTGTTGCCCACCGTCGCCTTTCCGAAGATGCTCTGGCAACCATTGAGCCAACCTTCTCCAAGGCCTGCTGAGGTATAGTGATTAAACGTCCAATGTCCTCTACTTGCCCCGCTAGGTGAGAAGGGTTATATTTTGGAAACTTCCCTTCGGTTGAATACGCCGCTTTGGCGGACGATTACACACAGGAATCAAAGTTGGTAAGTCACAGGACTTCAGCAGGAAACGTATGCCTCGGATTGTGAATTGGCCCGGCCGGTTGAGAGAATTAGCGGACTTCGTCGGCCTCGATGAAGAGGAACTGTCCCTCATACGCTCTACCGCAGACGTGGTGATGGAGCATTCCGAGGCTTTGACCGCCACAGTCTACGACAACTTTATCAAGTACCCGGAAACAAGGAAGTTCTTCCTGAATGCAGAGGGTGAAGTCGATGATGTCCGTCTTACCAGGCGCAAACACACGCTGGCCAGATGGCTGCGAGGGTCCATAGAATTCAAGATAGACGACGACTATCCGATCCGGGTTTTGGCCACCGGTATCGTTCATTCCCACCCGCCGGTCCATCGCGCTCACATGGGTTCCGTGCCCAGCAGGTACATGGTGGGCACCATGTCTTTTATACAAACGGCGGTGGCCGAGCTATTGTTGGACCAGATGGACGACCCCAAGGCAGCCTTTCGGGCGGCAGTGGCTTGGAACAAGATGCTGATGCTGCAACTGGACATCATGATGGCTGGGTACGTCGTCGAAACACCAACCGAGCCGGATGAGAACTCGGCCCATAGCGGGTCAACGGAATTCGAGTAAGTGGGACGCCTGATTGACCAGTTGACGACCCGCGCTGTTTCTTCCAACCAATTTGAGGAGTAGTCGCTGTGACGAAAGTACTGGTGATTCAAGGCGCAGGCATGAATATGCGGGGCAAGTCTCAGGTTGAGATATTCGGTCCCGCCACTTTGGACGAGATCAACGAGCAGGTCAGGGGGTACGCCGAAGGGTTGGGGTTGGACGTGGAAATCTTCCATTCCAACATCGAGGGCGAGGTAGCCAACGCCCTGTACGACGGGCATGACCAGAAGATCGACGCGGCATTGATCAACCCTGCCGGCTACACCACCGGCAACGGGCTGGTGAGGGCCGCCATCGCACAGGTGGACTATCCGGTGATCGAGGTCCACGCATCCAACCCCACGTCCAGAGGGACCGTTTCCGCCGTGCAACCGGTCTGCAAAGGCTCGGTCTACGGTTTCGGCGTCTACGGCTATTACTTGGCCTTGGAGGCCATCAAACACCTTTGTGAAGGCTAGCCGGAGGACGCGGATGGACTGAAGTCTTTCTCTCTCACGTCCTTCGCTCAACCTGCCGTGGCTGGCGATTGTTGTCCTGCTTTAGACGATGTCGATACCTACCGGGCAATGGTCTGAACCCATGACGTCGGGGAATATATAAGCGCCCTTGACTTGTTCAGCGAATTCCTGGTCGACGAAGAAGTAATCAATTCTCCAGCCCACGTTCCTCGCCCTGGCGCGGCTCATCTGGTCCCAGTAGGTATACTGGTCGGGCTGCTGGTTGAACATACGGAAGGTGTCGACGTAGCCGTGGGCTATGAACTCGTCCATCCAGGCCCTTTCCAGCGGCAGAAACCCGGAAGTGTTCTCGTTGGCCTTGGGGCGGGCCAGGTCAATCTCCTTATGGGCGGTGTTCAGGTCGCCGCACAGCACTATGTTACGTCCCTGCCCTCTTAGCTCTTCGACATGATTGAGGAAAGTTGCGTAGAACTCCATCTTGTATTCCAGCCGCTCGGCGGATGACTGGCCGTTGGGGAAGTAGATGTTGAACAAAACGAACCGTCCGTAGTCGGCACGGATCACCCGCCCCTCACGGTCGAACTTCTCCACGCCAAAACCGAAACTTACGTCTTGAGGCTCGGTCTTGCTGTAGAGGGCTACGCCACTGTACCCCTTCCTTTCGGGAGTCGAGAAAAACGGGTGGTAACCCTCTATGTCCTTCAAGGCGGTGGGGAGTTGGTCCCAGTGGGCCTTGGTTTCCTGCAAGCAAAGGACGTCAGGACTGGCTTCGCTTAGCCACTCCAGAAAGCCTTTTCGGTGAGCGGCTCTGATGCCGTTTACGTTCCAGGACAGGGCGCGCATGGAGTCCGCCATTTATCAACTCCTCAAGACCTGTGATGGGCAACCCAAGGCCTTCGGCCGGGTCAAATTTAATAGGCACCGATTTAGCTTGACGAGTCACGCTTCGGTCTCGGTCAACGGCTCCAGAATGACCAGTAGTTCTTCCACATTGCCAAGGTTGGTATTAATTTCTTCTGCGTCCAAAAATCGTTTCCGAGTATAAAAGTTCTGATGCAGGGCCCGTGCGATACCACTCAGTTCATGGAGACGTCCATACGCTGGATGAGAGCGTCCAAACAGGACACGTGCGGCGTTATTCAGTACAATATTGAACTGATTATGACTCTCATACTCCCAGCCTTGGGCCTCCGCTACGGCCTTGGCCATCCAAGCAGCGGCCCCCCAGCCTTTTTCAGATGCTTGATGCAGGTCGTCTTGAGCCAAATAATCTCGCGCTTTAATCAGGAACTCCCTGGCCTGCTGACGATAATCGGCTATGGCAGTGGTGTTTACCATCAATTCCTCTGTTTATCTTGGCAACAGGTTATAGGATATGCAGTCCTATGCCCTAGCTATACGGGCGTCCACAAGGGACGCCCCTACGGTGCAGTCCTCGGCTGGTAGGGGCAACCCTTGTGGTTGCCCTCGTTGCATTTCAAAGCGGTTGGTCTACTAGACGCACCTTCTGATGCAGAAGGGGCCAATACGGCCCCTCCTGGATTATTCGTTTAACGCCTCAGGCAGTTTGTGCCGCCCAGCTAAGGCTGGATCAGCACCCGGACGGTGCCGTCCGGATCTTTGCGGTGGTTGAGGACGTGGTGCTTGTCCTTTTCCGCCCATAGTATGACATCGTAGATGTTGAGGGCGTCGGCAAGTATGGCCTCCACCAAGGACTTGCGGTCGTACTCTATTTGCCGGGCGAGGGCCGCGATGACGCCGGCGCAGCTCTTGCCTCTGCCGTCGATGACGACCCAGCCAGCTCCGGAGCCGTTGCTGGGCATCACCATGGGCTCGTCGAAAACGTTGATCTCTCCAGACTTCCGCATGTCCACCTGCCGCTTGAACTCGGCAACCTTCTCCCAAGCCACGGCCCGGCCCCGGTCGCCGTCCGAACAGACGGCGCCGCGTACACCGACGATGTCGGGGTTGACGCGGGCCAACTCGTCAAGATCGTCGATGCGGAGGTGACCCGACAGGGCGGTGCTCAACCCCATTTCCTTTCCTTCCAGCACCATCGCTTTCAGGTCGGCCTCGGGAATGAAATCGAAGAGGTTCCTTCCGTCCTTAGTCAAGGTGTCGATCAGGAAACCGTCGCACTGTCCTTCCTTGGCCAGCTTCACCATTACGTAAGGGTCCAATCCATCGTAAAGCGGATTGTCGGCGAAAACGGAGCCAACCAGCTTGGTCTGATACCCTTCCATCGCGGACCGGGCTTGGCGCAGCACATCGACAGCGGTGTCGTAGTCGGTGTTGCAGAAGCCCACCTTTACCGACGTGGCGTTCAACACCGCGGCGGCATAGGCCGCCATCGCCACCGTGCCGGGTTGGCTGGGAACTACGCCCAAGGTCACGCTCACATGGTTTTCCGGCTGGATTTGCGATTTGACTTGGTGCACCACCGTTGGATGCCCCGACCCCACCAAGGCTTCCTGGAGGTTCTTGACGTCCACCACATCGGCGCCGCCCCTCTCAGCTTCCAACGCCTCCTCGACGTTCTGGACGCTTACCATCAGCAACATGCCGGAAAAGAAGCTGTTGTTGCCGGTCAACCAAGCCGTGCGGCTGTCCACAGGCTGGCTGAACACCGGCGGCCGGGGCTTGAGCGGCTCAAGCTCTTGCCTTAGCTCGGCTTTTTCTTCAGGCGTGAAGTCCACCAACGGGTAGCGGCTGTGACCCGTTGACAGGCCCATTATCTCTCCCCAAGCCTTGACCATCGGGACGGGGAGGGCGCCGTTCTGCCTGTCGACGGTGCGGGTCCACCAAGTGTCGGAAAGTTCCTTGATGCGGCGCAGGTGCGTCTCGTAGAACTCCTCGTCCAAGTGGCCTTCGCTGGCTTTCTCGATGAACTGGACGTAGTTGTTGCGCTCCGGGATGTCGAAACGCCAATCGGACGTGTTGGAGAACATGACCTGCTGCTGGAACCCCAGTTCCTTGGCTTTCCAGTAGACCCACTCGTCGGGCGTACTGATGATGGCGTCCTTGCCTATGGACAGGTGAGCTTCGATGGAGAGTTGCTGGTTGAAACTGGCCTCCTTGACGCCAACTACGTTGGGAATCTGGCAAAGCCGTTTCAAGCTGGCCGGACTCAGGACGATGCCGAACTGCGGCGAATTGTAGAACATAATGGCCAAGGACGTTCTTTCGGCCAAGTAACGCACCCACTCGATGACCTGCTCTTCCGTCTTGGTAACGATGTAGGGAGGAGCGACAATGAGGACGTCGAACCCCATGTCTTCGGCGTTGCGGGCCAGGTCCAGCATAGCCGGAGCAGAGGTATGGGTGACGTGGGCGCCAATGAGCCACTTGTCCCGCGATTCGTCAGCGACGATCTGCATAACATGCAGACGCTCATTGTGGGTCAAGCTCCAGAACTCTCCCATACCCCACGTGCATCCTGCGCCCCGGGTGCCAAGCTTCTGGATATGACGAATGTTACGGCGCATACCGGCTTCGTCGATCTCATCTTTGTCGGTAAACGGAGTGATCAGCGTCGTCCACTGGCCCTTAAGAGCCTCCCAAGCCCACTCCTGTGCTTCCTCTCTTCCGTAGGTCGCCATTGCGTGTCACCTCTTGCAGTCGTCGTTCCGAGGAAAATATTTGCCGGTGGCATTTTACCGCCTTCCGGCGGTTTCCGTCCAATTGACTTGGGTCAAGGACACGAGCACATGACAGGGCAATCGCATTACAGGTTTGGTAGCCCGTTTACTCGTCATTATTATGAAAATAGGTCATTTTCATTCCCATACATGGGCCTCACGGGCCATGCGTCATTCCCGTTTCCACGGGAATCCATGAATCGCTGGGCAAGGTAAATTTGCCGTTGCGAGGCAGTGTAGATTCCCGCCCCCGCCTTCGCGGGGGTGACGTTCACCCGCATCCGCGAGGGCAGGCTCTTCGCGGGAATGACGAGTTAATGGGTGGGAATGACGGGTTGAGTAGTGCGCCAAGTTTTGGGATAGTCTCTTAAACCGGTCTACTGGGCCGGGCGGGCGCGGCCGTTGTCCTGGGGAGGCTGAGGAGTTGCGGCCTCGCTGGGGCCCTTCAATTCGATGAGAATCTGGTTGTGGGGAATGTCGTTGACGTTGGTTATGTGGTGCTCGATGCCGTCGCCGACCGCCGTGTATTGGACGTAGTGCTTGTCGTACTCGCGCACCGCGGCTTCCTCGCCCTGGCGGTGGACTGATATGCGGCTGGGGGTAGTGTAGCAATACACGTAGTCGTTCTCGTGGCGGTGGTACTCGCAGGACTCGCCCGGCGCCAGTGTCATGCTCCACACCCGGATACGATCATTCTCAAAAAGCAGTTCGTTTCCAACGTTCCTGGATACTTCGCCTTGTGTAGTGGACATAGATTCTCCTCCTGCTTGTTGGGTTGTCTCCTTTGAAATGGACCGTCTTCTAGCCTCTTTTCAGATAAGTACCGTAATTCTGATAGAAGGTCTTAAGTGCATCGCTAATCGCACTGTCCGGGATATAGGCAAATAGTTCATCAAAAGTTGGCCAGTGAAGTTGGAGGGCCTCGATTCGTTCGACGAGATCGAATTTGCCGCGCGGTTTCAGAGTACAGTTTCGGAGATCTTCCAGAATGTTGGCGCTATCGCTTTCATAGCGCCTGAACTTTCCCGTGTAATTCCTAAAGACAAAGGGCTTGTCCCTGAAAACTGTCGGCGTGACCAGAGCAACGTGGACTTCATCAGCAAAATCACCGTTGCTTTGGAAGTATAATGCACTCTCTATCACGCGGACGAGTTGGTTCCGGTTAGGATCATTGGTGACTCCTGGACTAATGTCCAACTCCCACTTCATTTTGCAGAAGCATATCCAAGACGTTGACACGTTTGGCAGCCCCAGTTTTATTCCCCCTTTAGTTCCTGCTTCTTGGACAATTGTTCCGATGGCTAGATCAAGGTGGGTTCGGCTTTCTCCTATGTGAGGAGTCATCGGCCGAAATTCCAACCAGATTTTAGAGTTTTCCGGTGGCTTCAAATCCGAATTACCAGTCAGCAACGCAGTAAGTTTTGCTACTCCTTCCGTTCTGCATATCGCGTACCCGCAAGCGGCCAGAAAAGTCCAAGTTGCTTCGTCGTTGAAATTGCCTGAACCATCAGGACTCCTGTTGCCAAGAGTTAGAATCCTGTTGGCCCAGTAAGAGTCTTCAATCAATCGCAATGTTCGACATATTTCGTCACGATGATCCTCTAACCAAGGAAGCAAGTGATACCATGACTCCCCCTTAGCCAGTATGCGGACGACGCGGCGGTTCAGGAATGCCATAACGGGTAGGACCACCCATCCCGGAGGATGAGGGCGCGAAACCCCATAAGGCGACGATACCCAGCTTGGTCGTAGCGGTAGGCCCGCTTCAGGTTGGCGATGGTCAGGGAAGGCTGGACTTCGTAAGAGCCGACAACGGGACGACCTGGGTAAGACTTGGCTGCATCGTCGGCGAACAGCAACAATTCAGCCTTAGCCAGCAATTCATCCTCGCACCGGGAGTGGACTCGCAAGGGTTGTCCTTCACCCGGGACCAGGAGATATTCCATGTCGCCTCCAGAAAGGTGGGCGCCGACGACCGTCGGCTTTAGGAATTTAAACCTTATGCCATGCCAATGTCCACTGGAGTTTACCTTCCTTCCGGTCTTGTTTCATATCGTTTAGGTACTATATCCTGCCCGTCCACCAGTCCTGTAAATTGCGGGGAAATTTGTATAATTGTTTGGTAGAAATTTATGGATTCCCGCCTGCACGGGAATGACAAGTTGGGGCAGGGCAACGATAGCCGAGGAACGGGAGCGGGCACGGAGAATCGATAGTGATTGACGCCAGCGGAGTATTCAAGGCTTATGGCGACGTCCAAGCGTTGCGGGACGTGTCTTTCCAGATTGACGCAGGCGAGGTGGTGGGGTTGTTGGGCCCCAACGGGGCCGGCAAAACCACCCTGATGAAGGTGTTGACCGGGTTCTTGCAGCCGGACGAGGGGCAGGTGCTGATCGACGATCTGGACGTTTTGACGGATACGCTGGCGGTGCAGGGCCGCATAGGCTACCTGCCCGAAAGCGCCCCGCTGTACCCGGAATCGTCGGTGCAGTCGCACCTGAGCATGATGGCCGATTTGAGGCGGGTGCCGCCGGAGCGGAAGGTAAGGCTGATTTCACAGGCAGTGCGGGCCACGGCGCTGGAGGACCAGTTGACCCGTCCAATCAGCGAGTTGAGCAAGGGCTACCGGCAGCGGGTGGGGCTGGCCCAGACCATACTTCACCAACCCAAGCTGCTGGTTCTGGACGAGCCGACTTCAGGGTTGGACCCGGTGCAGATCGTGGAGGTGCGCCACCTTATCCGGCGACTTGCCCAGCGCAGCACGGTGCTGCTCTCGACCCACATTCTCTCAGAGGTGGAGGCCGTTTGCGACCGGGTGATTATCCTGTTGAACGGTCAAGTCAGGGCTGACTCTCTGTTGTCGGACCTTGCTTCACAAACGGTTACCGTCCTGTCCCTTGGACATGGAGAGCAGGGAGTCACCGGCGCCCTGCTGGACCTGGAAGGCGTTAGAAAAGTGGAGTCCCGCATTGGCGGCGACGGCGTGGAATACCAGGTATCTGGCGACGGGAAGCAGGACCTGCGCCCGGCGATTTTCGGTCTGGCCAAGGAGCGCGACTGGGCGCTGCGGGAACTGCGACGGGAGGCGCGGACTTTGGAGACGGTATTCAACCAGTTGGTTTCCGAGTCGGGCGACGGCGAGTTGACGCCGGAGATCGCCGCATGATGGGCCAGTTGAGACCGATCGCCGTTATTGCCCGCAAGGAGATGCGGGCTTATTTCGGTTCGCCATTGGCGCTGATCTTCATCGGGGTTTTCCTGGCGGTCACGCTTTTCATCTTCTTCTGGGTTGACACCTTCTTCGGCAGAAACATCGCAGATGTCCGCCCACTGTTCAGCAGGCTGCCGACGGTGTTGATTTTCCTGGTCGCCACCCTGACCATGCGCCAGTGGAGCGAAGAGCAGCGGATCGGGACGCTGGAAGTGCTGCTGACGCTGCCGGTGTCGCGCCTGCACTTGGTGCTGGGCAAGCTTGCGGCGGTGGTGGGCTTGGTTACGCTGACCCTGGCGCTGACGCTCATGCTGCCGATCACGGCCAGCATACTGGGCGATTTAGACTGGGGGCCGGTCATAGGCGGATACCTGGCGGCGATACTGATGGTCTCCGCCTACGCCGCCATCGGCCTGTTCGTATCCTCCCGCACCCAGAACCAGATTGTGGCGCTGATTGTGACGGTGTTGATATGCGGGGCGCTCTACGCGGTTGGGACCAGCGATATTACCAAGTTCGCGGGCGAAAGGCTGGCTACGGTCTTCGAGGCAATCGGCATCGGCAGCCGCTTCGCCAGCATCGAACGGGGCGTCATCGACCTGCGCGACCTGGTGTATTACGCGTCGTTGACGACAATATTCGTTGTCCTGAACGTGGTCTCAGTGGACATGAAGCGGTGGGGCCGCGGTTTGCAGACCGCCTTCTACCGTCGCAACACCATCGGGGCGGTTGTCTTGCTGGCGGCGAACCTGGCTATCCTCAACGCTTGGCTGTTTCCGTTCTCCAATATCCGGCTGGACTTGACGGACGAAGGCCAGTTCAGCTTGTCTGAGGCGACGGTCAACGTGGTGAAGGACCTGGACGAGCCACTGGTGATGCGGGCCTACATCAGCGAGCGCACCCATCCGTTGCTGGCCCCGCTGACGCCGAGGGTTGAAGACCTCATGGGGGAGTACGAGGTCGCATCAGGGGGCATGATTAAGGCCGAGATAATCGACCCCCGAAACGACGAGGCGGTGGAGAGGGAAGCCAACCAGATTTACGGCATCCGGCCCGTGCCCTTCCGCATAACCGACCGCTACGAGACCTCGGTGGTCAACTCCTATTTCGACATACTGGTGCGGTACGGGGACCAGTTCGTTACGTTGAACTTCAATGACTTGATCGAGGTTGAGCCGCGGCCGGACGGAGCGCCGGACGTGCGGCTGCGGAACCTGGAGTTCGACCTGACCAAGTCAATCAAGCGGGTGGTCTCCGGCTTCCAAAGCCTCGACCTGGTGCTTGGTTCGCTGGCCGAGCCAATCAGGTTGACGGCCTACGTCACGCCGGAAACCCTGCCGGAGTCGTTGCAAGAGGTGGCGCAGCGCATCGAGACTGTCGGGGCAGACGTTCAAAGGAGTTCCGGAGGCGGGCTGGTGTTCGAAATCTTGGACCCGGATGACCCCGCCAGCGGAGTTACCCGGCGCGGCTTGCAGGAAGTCCACGGCCTCGCTCCATACCAGGTATCGTTCTTCTCAGGTGATTCCTACTATCTTCACATGGTCCTGGACACCGGCCAAGAGAGCATGTTGATCTATCCCAGCGAAGACATGACCGAGGCGGACATCCGCTCGTCGGTAGACTCGGCTATCCGGCAGCTAGTACCCGGATTTCTCAAGACCGTTGGACTGTGGTTGCCGCACCTGAACCAGGAACAGTCCTCCGCCGGAGAGCGGCTCCCGCCCATCTCGGCTTGGAACCTTGTATATCAGCACCTGACCCAGAGCTACGACGTGTCCGTCGTCGACTTGCGAGAGGGCAGAGTGCCGTCAAACGTGGACGTGCTGGTGGTGGTAGCTCCCCAAGACATGACCGACAAGGAACGTTTCGCCGTGGACCAGTTCCTTATGCGGGGCGGGTCGGCGGTAATAGCGGCAGGCCGGTACATGCTGTCGCCCCTGCTGGTGGCCGGAATACTGGCGGTAGACGAAACGGAGCAGGGGTTGGATGACGTGCTGGCAAGCTACGGCGTAAAAGTCGGCGACAGGCTGGTGATGGACCCGCAGAACGAGCCACTTCCGGCCCAAGTGGAGCGGCGGGTCGGCGGCTTCAGGGTACAGGAAATCCAGCGGGTGGACTACCCGTTGTTCGTTGACGTGAGGCGGGACGGCATGGCCAAGGAAAGCCCCATTACCACCGACCTGCCCGCAGTGACGCTTCACTGGGCAACCGCCCTGGAGGTCGACCAAGCCGATGCCGATAACCGGGAAGTCGTGACGCTGCTGCGGTCCACCGACCAGTCGTGGCTGAGCAGTTTCACTGACATCGAGCCGGACAAGACGAACTTCCCGGAGTACGGGTTTCCCATAGAGGAAGACCGCCAGTCGTCGGCCTTGGCCGTGAGCATTCGCGGGTCGCTGGACAGCTTCTTCAAGGGCAAGCCCTCTCCCTTGGCCGCGGGGGGAGAAGACCAGGCTGCGGAGGGGCAGGCGTTCATAGAGACATCGCCCGACTCCACGCGCTTGGTGGTAATCGGCAGCGGCGCTTTCCTGGATGACGTGGCATTGAGCTTCTCCCAGAGCCTGTCGGCGGACCGCTACCTGTTCAACCTGCAATTCCTGCAAAACTCGGTGGACTGGCTGGCCGAGGACGAGGAACTGCTGGGCCTTCGCTCCCAAGGCACCTATACCCGGCTGCTTAAGCCGCTGGACGAGCGGGAGCAGACCCTTTGGGAAGCTGTCAATTACATCGTCGCGCTGATAGCGGTGATGGCCTTGGGGGGCACTTGGGCTGTGAAACAGCGCAGCGAAAGGCCGATGGAGCTATCGGAGGAAGAAGAGGAAGAACTGTGACCACGGGAAACAAAATACTGGCCGCCCTTCTGGTGTTGCAGGTAGTGGTGCTGGTCGTCGTGTTCTGGCCCCGGTCGTCGGACGCCGACGGCGGCAAGCTGTTTCCCGGATTGGAGGCGGTGAACGTGACCGCCGTGACCATATCCGACTCGGAAGGAAGGTCAATCAGGCTGGCGCGCACCCCCTTCGGATGCGTCCTGCCGGAGGCGGACGACTACCCGTGCGAGGAGAACAGACTGCCCGACTTTCTGACAAAAGTCGAGGATATTACGAAGACGTCGTTGGTAGCCGAGACCAAGGCCAGCCACGCCCGCCTCAAGGTGGCCGGGAACGACTTCGAGCGGTTGATCGAGCTTGACACCGCCGAAGGCGAGCGACACAGGTTCTACTTGGGGACGTCGCCTCGGACCGGTTCGGGCCACGTTAGGGCCGACGGACAGGACCGAGTGTACCTGGCGCCGGCTTTGTCGGCTGTAGTATCTCCGGTTGATGCGGGTTTCTGGGTTGATCCCGCATACGTCAATGTCAACGCCGACCAAGTAACGTCGGTCTCACTGGACAATCCCCAAGGGATGTTTCGCCTGGAAAAAAACGACGAGCAGGAGTGGGTTTTCGCCGGATCGGAGGACGATAGGGCGTTGGACCAGGAAAAGGTAACTTCACTGGTGGGCAAGCTGGCCTCGCTGAGGCTGCTACGACCGTTGGGCAAGGAGGAACCGGGGAGCTATTTCCCTCCCAACGCGCCCATTTCCACGGTGACCGTGAACACAGGAGCCGGCAACGGCGACGAAATCGTGCTCCGTATAGGGGCGAAATTCGAGGAGGAAGGGGCATTCGTGGTCAAGTCCTCCGAGTCACCCTATTATGTGCTGGTAGCAGAGGCCGCGGTTGCGGACTTCATAGAACAGGGTCTCGAGTCTCTCTTGGCGGCGAAAGACGACTCCAAGGCCAAGCCGTCCACCTGAAATATGGGATATGATGGGTAGCCAATCAAATAATGCAGGGTCGGTTCCTTGGGATGAATCATGGACTTGAACGAAGACGACGTCATCCAGATTATCAGGTACCTTGAAGAATCGGATTTCAACGAATTGCGGTTGCAGATAGGCGACCTGAGAATAGCGGTCAACAGGAGTGGAAGCCTTGCCCCGTTGCCGGAAGTCGACCAAGCCACGGCTACGCCCACGCCGCTGGCGTACTCTCCACCGACACCGCCTCCACCTCCTGTAGAGGAACTGGCCCCGGCGCCTGTTTCAAGCGTCCCGGAATCGCAGCCCGATGCCGTGGCGGATGTTGACCAAGGGCAGTTGGTCTCGATTACATCACCGATGCTGGGGACATTCTACAAGGCCCCCAAGCCCGGGGAGCCGCCATTTGTGGAAGTGGGGATGGTGGTGGACGAAGACACTACCGTCTGCATCATAGAGGTGATGAAACTGTTCAGCACCATCAAGGCGGAGAAGCGGGGGCGAATCGCACGGGTCTGCGTTGAGGACGGGCAACTGGTGGAGTACAGGCAGACCCTCTTTTTGCTGGACCCCGACGTGGACTGAGGGAGAGTCTTTCACCTAATGCCCGCCATTACCAGGGTGCTCGTCGCCAACAGGGGGGAAATTGCCGTCCGCGTCATTCGCGCCTGCCGGGCCTTGGGCATAGAAACGGTGCTGGCGGCGTCGGAGGCCGATGGAGACAGCCTGCCGGCGCGGATGGCCGACCGGACGTTGTGCATAGGCCCGGCCCCGTCCTCAAGCAGCTACCTGAGCGTGGGAACAATTGTCGAGGCGGCCCTCGGCAGCGGCTCCGACGCCATCCATCCGGGCTACGGGTTCCTGGCGGAGAAACCGGAACTGTCCCAAGCCTGCATCGACAACAGGATTGTCTTCATCGGCCCGAGCCCCCAACACATCAGGACGATGGGCGACAAGCTGGCGGCGCGGCAGGCCGCCGCGGGCCTGGGGGTTCCGGTGGTGCCGGGGTCGGAATTGATCGACGAATTATCCAAGGCGTCGGTCATGGCGGAAGACGTGGGGTACCCGATTCTGTTGAAAGCGGCGGCGGGCGGCGGCGGCAAGGGCATGAAAACGGTATACCGGCCGGACGACCTGGAGGCTGTCTACAGGGAAGCGGCCGCCGAGGCCCGGTCGGCCTTTGGCGACGACCGGCTGTACTTGGAGTCCTTCATCCCCAACGCCCGCCACGTCGAGGTGCAGGTGCTGGGCGACAGCCACGGGAACAGTGTCCACTTGTTCGAGCGGGACTGCTCGGTGCAGCGGCGCTATCAAAAGCTGATCGAAGAGGCCCCGGCGCCGGGCCTGTCCGGCAACCTCCGGGAAAAGCTGTGCCAAGCGGCGCTAGGCATTACGGAGGCCATCAGATACGAAAACGCTGGGACGGTCGAATTTATTGTCGACCAGGACAAGGGAACCTTCTACTTCCTGGAGATGAATACCCGCATCCAGGTAGAGCATCCAGTGACGGAGATGACGACCGGCATCGACCTGGTGCAGGAGCAGATACGAGTGGCGCAGGGAGATGCGGTCGGCTTTTCGCAGGGCCAGGTAAGCGCCAAGGGCCATGCCATCGAATGCCGCATTAACGCCGAGCGGCCGGAGGACGATTTCAGGCCGTCGCCAGGGCGCATCACGCGATGGGAACCGCCAGAGGGGCTGGGCATCCGGGTGGACAGCCATTGCTACGCGGGTTATACCGTACCGCCGTTTTACGACTCCCTCCTGGCCAAGCTGATTGTTGCAGGCAACACCCGGATGGAGGCCATAGCCCGGTTGCAACGGGCCTTGGCCAACTTCCACGTAGAGGGCGTGGACACCACCATCTCTTTTCTGTCGTCTCTGGTGGAGAGGGCGGACTTCATCGCCGGCCGCGTCAATACGGGCTGGCTGGAAAAAGTGGCAAGCATTGGAGGAAACCACAGATGACCCAAGTCGCTTTCGTCGATACAACGCTGCGGGACGCCCACCAGAGCCTGTGGAACGGGCGGATGACCACGGCGATGATGCTGCCCATCGCGCCGGTAATCGACCAGGTAGGCTTCGAGGCACTGGACTTCATGGCCTTGATCAGCATGGACTGGTGTGTGCGGAACCAGCGGGAGAACCCTTGGGAGCGGGTCAAGCTGATGTCGAGGGCCATGCCCAATACGCCCCTGATCGTCGGCGGCGTGTTGCGCAACTTCGGCAACGTGCCCGACTCGGTGACCGAGTTCTGGGCCAAGAAGATAAGCGAGGCCGGGGCAGGCAGGCTACGCATCAACGACCCCTATCACGACATGGCCCAGATAACCAAGGCTATCCAGTGGTCCAGGGACGCGGGCATGATCACCATGGTGGCGTTGATATATTCCTACAGCCCGGTGCACACCGACGAATACTATGCCCAGAAAGCGCGTGAGATGGCGGATGCGGGCGCGGAGCGCATATTCATCAAGGACGTGGACGGCCTGCTGACGCCGGAGCGGGTCAGGACGCTGGTCCCGGCCATCAGGAAGGAGATCGACGGCATACCGATGGAACTCCACGGCCACTGCTCCACCGGACTGGCCCCGGTCTACTACATGGATGCGCTCAAGTTGGGCATCGACACCCTCCATACCGCCGTGGCGCCCTTGGCCAACGGGCCTTCGCAGCCGTCGGCCGACGTCATCCTCCGCAACGTCAAGTCCATGGGCTATTCCACGGGCATCAACGAAAAGGCTCTGGAGGAGATGACCGAGCACTTCCGTTTCGTGGCCAAAAAGGAGGGCTTCCCCGAGGGCGCGCCGGTGGAGTATGACCTGCGGCAATACGAGCATCAAGTCCCCGGCGGGATGATGTCGAACTACAAGGCGGAGCTCGATAGGCGGGGCCTGGGCCACCAGTTGGACGCGCTGCTGGACGAGATAGCCCTCATTCGCCGGGAACTGGGGTACCCCATCATGGTGACGCCGATTTCCCAGTACATCGGTGCCCAAGCCGTCCTGAACCACACGGCCGGGGAACGGTACCGGATCATCACCGACGAGGTCATCAAGTACATCCTGGGCCACTACGGGGACTTGGCGGCCCCGGTGGACCCCGACGTGAAAGCGCGGGTGATGGCGATGCCCCGGACGAAGGAGCTATTGGACTGGGAGCCGCCCCAGCGTCCCATAGAGGAGTTGCGGAAGGAGTACGATCCGGACCTTTCCGACGAAGAGTTCCTGCTCCGCGTTCTCAGCTCCAACCAGCAGGCGGTCGACGAGGTACTGGCCGCCGGCCCCAAGTCCTACTACTACCCGTCAAAGGACAAGCCGGTCCTGGACTTGGTGCGGGAGCTTACCAGCAGGAAGGACATCGCTTCGATCAGTATCCAGAAGGGGGACTTTTCGCTGACGCTGCGGTGAATCTCCTTAACCAACCTAAACCAAAGCCAAGTCTCAGACTGTCTCATCGGCATCGAAGTTCGGGGCTTTGGCTTGGGGATCAGTGCGCTAGTTGCTCGCTAGTTGCTGAAGAAAGCGCGACGCATTCCGCAATTTCCGCACGTCCTCCGGGTCCAACCCATCAGGATTGAAATGCATCACGTTGTTCCGTATGTCCCTAATTTCATGCAGAAGTTTCACGAATACCGTTCGATCAAATTTTAGGCTCAGCTTTTCCCATCTTTTGGGGTCTTCCAGCAAATGGCAGTAATCACCAAACGTCAGGTTGGCGATGTGGTCTATGGTCTGGTTATCTGATGACCTTGATATGTCGACAAGTTCTTCACGCGTGAACCGGCCATGAATTACTCTCCTAATGTGGCTCTCTATTTCTCCTACGAGAAGGAATGGTTCGGCCAATTGGAGAAATTGGTCGTTTAGATCGCTCGCTGTAACGATTCCCGTGATAATTTTGTCTTGACCCCTTACCAATACATATCCGGTTCTAGCGATGACGTTGACTGCATCGAAAAAAGGCTGTTGACCATCAATGATTTCAGCTCGTTCCATATAGACCTTAACATCGTTGCTAATCTGCCCCATTGCAGTCTTGGAACCGATGGATTCCCAAGTGAGTATCCCTTTTACTTGCCTTTGGCCTTCCATTACAGGTATCTGAGAGAAGTCATTACTCATCATATGGGTGATAGCTGTCTTCAGATCATCGTTTGGTGTGACAGTTGTTGGTGAATTGTGGGCAGCTTCTAGGATGTCCACACGCAGTGTGCTGTCAGCGAGAGGGGCGGAAATCGAAGAGTCTCGAAAGGAAATGGGGCCGTCGACATAAGCGTGTTGAAAGTCAGGCTCAGTGTGAAGACCATTAGCCTCCAGTTCTTCGCGTACTCTCTCAACTATCCAAAGGCCGCGTCGTGCATATCCAAACCATGACATGAACTCACGGACAGTTGGAGTAACGGAACTTGGCGCCAATCCTCTTTCCCTGTCTTCCTTCATCTTATGAGCGATTTCCTTCAACCTAGAGAAACCCTGTTCCATCGTCATGATGAACTCCTCCCTTACGCTTCTTGGGCCACCCAGTCGGCTACCCTCTCGCCGATCATAATGGTGGTGGCGTTGGTGTTGGCCTTGGTGACCCGGGGCATTATTGAAGAATCGGCCACCCAGATGCCGGTGACTCCCTTTACACGGCACTGCTGGTCTACCACCGCCATGGGGTCCGAGTCCGGGCCGATTTTGCAGGTGCCGGACACATGGCGGGACGAGCCGATGGAAGTGCGTATCCACCAGTCCAGGGCCTCGTTGGTGTGGGTTATTCTGCCGTCATTATGTTGAACACCGAGAGGGAGTGGAGCATCACGTCTAGTAGACAGTATGCCGGAATTTCCTGTCAATTGCCCCTTGATTATTAGAACATGTGTTCATACAATTGTCTCCCTTCCGGCGGGGTCGGATGGAATTATGGAGGCCGCCTATGTATGTAGCGTGTGTTCTAATCAGCCACCTGCCGGTGAAAGTCGAGTTGCTCCGGCAGCCCGCCCTGAAGGGCAAGACGCTCCTTATCGTGGAGCAGTCGGGGACCCGCAAGACGGTGATCGACCGGTCGCCGTCGGCCAACGAGATAGAAGTAGGTATGCCGTTGGAGAAGGCCCTGTCCCTGCGTCCCGACGCCGCCCTGATCGAAGCCGATATGCCGCTCTACAGTGAAAGGTGGAACGGCATCCTGGACAATCTCGAACAAAGGAGTCCGGTCGTGGAAGACGTGGGATTGGGACTGGCCTACGTTGACCTGAGCGGCTTGGAAAAGCTTTACGGCGGGGAGGCCGGGATAATCAAGGCGGTCCTGGACGCCGTCTCCCAAATATACCGTCCTCAAGTGGGGGTAGCGGGAGGGAAATTCCCCGCCTACGCCGCCGCATTGCAGGCCGAGTCCCTTGGGGCTGTGCGGGCGCCGGAAGACGCCGCCGCTTTTCTGGCGGAGATGTCCATACTGCATTTGCCTACGTCCTGGAAAATCAAGGAACGGCTGCTGGACTTCGGCCTGGACAGGATGGGAAGTATTGCCCGGTTGCCCTTCAACACCATGCAGGGTGAGTTCGGCAAGGAGGGAGCATGGCTCTGGCGGCTTGCCAACGGCTTGGACGACACTCCCCTAATGCCCCGCCAGCACGAGGAGACCTTCGTCCGCGAAGTATCCTTCGCAACGCCCACGGTGTCGTTGCCGGCCATATTCGTCATCCTGGAAAGCTTGCTGGCGAAGGCCTACACCGGCGTGCTGAGGGGACGCTTCGCCAGGGTCGCCTTGTTGGAGGGGCGCGTCGACAATGGATCAACCTGGAGCAAACGCATTGGGTTCCGCGAGCCGGTGGGCAGTTGCGACCGGGCAATGTTCGTACTGCGCAGCCGCTTGGACAACATGACTTTGCCCGGCCCACTGGAGACCCTGTCCCTCACCCTGTCCGGCATCAATGGGGAGACGGGACGGCAGGAAAGCATGTTTCCCGAAGTTCGGCACCTGGCCAGGTTGGACGAGTCGATCCGCGAGCTTCGGGTCCGGCTGGGTCAGCAGCCGCCCATCTATCGTATCCGGGAGGTGGAGCCATGGTCGCGAATACCAGAAAGGCGGCGCGCGCTGGTGGCATACGATCCCTAGACGCGCCCTTGCCGGTACGGGTCGAGGTTGACGCCGACGGTCGGCCCATAGCCATCAGCGTGCCAAAGAGCAGGGGCGCCGTCAGAAAGAAGAACAGCAAGAGAGAGTTACCTTGCCAGTGGAGACAAGTATCGGAAGTCCTGGACAGTTGGCGGATAGACGACGAGTGGTGGCGCAAAGCACCCATTGCCAGGGTCTATTACCGGGTCGTGATGGAGGATGATAGAAGCGTCACCGTCTTCCATGACCTGGCGACTGGCGAATGGTACGGACAGGGAAACTAATGGGCTTTGCACAATGCGGTCCCAAGACAAGGCCCCGCCCAAGCCCTGCGCCAAAGGCCCAGACCGTGCTACACTGGCCGGACGGACGTGCCCGCACACTCCCACAAGGACATCAGCCCATGCAGCAACCACTGGAAGATAGGGTAATCTCCCTCGAGACCGCCGCCAAGCGGCACGAGCAGACCATTGCCCGCCTGGACTCCATCGTCGAGAACCATGACCAACTCCTCGACCGCCTCCTAGCCAACCAGGAGGCCCTGCAAGCCAACCAGGAGGCAATCGTCGCCCTCCTGGAGGAGCTGACCCGGGATGCGGCCATCACCCGCCGTCTATGGCTCCGCTTGGCCCAGCGCTACGGCTGGCTGGACGACGAGCAGAACGGCGCCCAGCCGGACCCGTCCACGTAGCCGTCAAAAGCCCCCGCAGCAACGCTCCGGTACCGGGACACCAGCCCCGGACACCTCGGCGGCTACGCCTTCCACGAAAACATGTAAACGCTGTGGGAAATGTTCGCGGCAATGACGGATAGAAGAGCGCCAGAGTTTAATTACCAATTCACACACCAGCAATACTACAGGGTCCTGCCATAGGAGGGAGTTGAGATGAGCTTTCCAGTAAGCTCGGGACAGGGTTGCCGGACCGCAGCAGCGGGTATCAGGAGCGATGTACGCCGAGCTTCATCTGCACACCAACTACAGTTTCCAGGAAGGGGCCTCATCCATCGGGGAAATGGTGGGTCAGGCCGTCGCTCTTGGCTACCGGACCCTGGCAATCACAGACCACGACAACCTCTGCGGGGCCGTGGAGTTTGCCGACGCTTGCCACGACGAGGGAATACAACCTATTATCGGTTGCGAGGTTACGCTGACGGGCGGATGCCACCTTACCCTCCTGTCTGAGACCCGCCAAGGCTACGGCAACCTTTGCCGGCTCATATCCCAAGCTTACGTTAAGGACCGGCGCCGGCCCGATTTGGACCCGGCCCTGCTGGAAGGCAGCGTTGAGGGGCTTATCGCCCTTTCAGGATGCCGCCAGGGCCAAGTGCCGTCGCTGCTGGATGAAGACCGCTTTGGCGAGGCCCGGGATACGGCCCTGTACTATCGTGACCTCTTCGGCCGGGACAACTACTTCCTGGAATTGCAGCAGCACCTGGTCCTGGGTGACACCAAGCGCAACCGACGGCTTGTAGACCTGGCGCAGGAGATTGGCGTCGGCGTGGTGGCAACGGGCAACGTCCACTACCACGTCCGGAGCCGCCACCGCCTGCAGGACTGCTTGGTGGCCGTCAGGAACAACACTTCCTTGGAAGACTCGCACCGTCTGCGCCGCCCCAACAGCGAGTTCTTTCTAAAACATCCCCGGGATATGGCCGAGTTGTTTCAATGGTGTCCCGAGGCCGTGAAGAACACCACCCGCATCGCTTCGCGTTGCCGGACATTCGACCTGACCCAGGACCTGGGATACCAGTTCCCTGACTACCCCCTGCCCGAGGGACGCACACCCCAAAGCCACTTGGAGCAGATTTGCCGCCAAGCCGCGGAGCGCCGGTACGGCCGGATTACTCCCAAGGTGCAGGAACGCCTGAAGCACGAGTTCAGCCTGATCGAGAAGCACAACCTGGCCGGCTTCTTCCTCATATACCACGACATCGTACTGCTCGGGCGGGAGGTGGCTATAGACTTGGGACTGGCCGACCCGGAAACACCATTGGAGTTCAACCCTCCGGGCCGGGGCCGGGGATCGTCGGTATCCATGCTGGTGGGGTACCTCCTGGGAATCTCCCATATCGACCCGCTACAATACGACCTCTCCTTGGAACGTTTCCTTCCCGACGACGAACTGGCAAGCGTGCCGGACATAGACCTGGACTTTCCGCGCAATATCCGTGAAGAACTGATTCTGCGGGTGCACCGGAAATACGGATGGGAGCGGGCGGCGCTCACCGGGATGATCGAGACCTACCGCGTTCGAGGCACGGTGCGAGACTTGGGGCAGGCATTGGGCCTGCCGCCCGACCAAGTGGACAAGCTGGCGAAGAGAGTGGAGGAACGCGACGGCATCCCGCTGGGAGAGCAGATGCGCCTGCTGCCGGACTTTCAGGACAAGCTGGACAACCCGGCGTGGCAGCAACTGGTCGAGTTGTCCGGGCAACTGGACGGCTTTCCCCGTCAACTGGCCCAGCACCCCGGCGGCATGGTAATCGGCTCCAGTCCCTTGACCGAAATAGTGCCCATTCAGCCCAGCGCCATCGAGGGCCGGTACGTCATGCAGTGGGACAAAGACTCAATTGACCGGTCCCGATTCGTAAAGATCGATTTCCTGGGAGTGGGTGCCCTGTCACAGCTTCAAGACACTCTCAGGGCAATCGAGGAGCGCCACGGGAGTTACGTCAACCTGTCCTGCATAGACTTCAATGACCAGGCAGTGTACGCCATGCTGCACAAGGCCGACACCATCGGCATTTTCCAAGTGGAGTCGGCGGCGCAGCAACAGACCATCCCTCGAATCAAGCCGCGTAACCTTACCGACATGGCCCACGAGGTGGCCGCGGTACGTCCCGGCGTAGGCGCCAACGACGGCATTCGCCACTACATCAAGCGCCGCATAGGACTGGAACAGGTGGTATTCGACCACGAACTGGAGCGACGGGCACTGGAGCGTACCAGCGGGGTAATCCTGTTCCAGGACCAGATAAACCAACTGGCCCACGACATTGGAGGGTTGTCCCACTCCGACTCGGACCGGTTGCGCCGCGCGTTCACCAAGAGGAACAACGGCGCGCTGCTCCGGCTCTGGTGGAAAAGGTTCCGCGACGGGGCGCTGGAGAAGGGTCTAAACGAAGAGACCGCCAAGCGTGTCTTCCAACGGTTCAACGGCCACTACATGTTTCCCGAGTCCCACGCCTTTGCTTTCGGCGTGACGGCCTACCAGATAGCTTGGCTCAAGTACTACTACCCGGTTGAGTTCTACTTGGGGTTGTTCAACCAGCAGCCGATGGGTTTTTACACGCCGGAGACGCTGAAGGAAGACGCCAAGCGGCATGGCGTTTACGTGCTTAACCCGGACGTAAACCTGAGCGGCCGCCTGTGCACCGTCGAGAACGACAACATCAGGCTTGGGCTGTGCTACGTGAAAGGCCTTGGCGACGCCTCGATAAAGGCGGTCGCCGCCGCCAAGGAACAGGGAGGGCCATTTGCGGACTTGGCCGACTTCATGGCCCGCTCCGGCTTGGAGCAACAGCAAGTGGAAGACCTGATCGATTCCGGGGCCTTGGACAACTTGTGCGAAGACCGTCGCCGCGCTCGCTGGGAGGCGGGCTTGCGATACAGGCCGGTGGGCCGTCAACTGGCGCTGGGGTTGCCGGTGGAGCAGGACATGGCCCCGCTGCCCAAGGCGGGAGCTTTCGAGGAGATGACGCGAGAGTACCGCACGATGGGAATGCACCCGTCCAGCCACGTTATGGCCTACATCAGGCAGAGCTTGGGGCCCAACGTGCTGACCAGTGAGCAGGTGCCGTCCGTTCCCGACGGCGAGACCGTAACCGTGGCCGGGTTGGTTATCCGCCGACAACGGCCCTTGGCTAAGGCGGTGTTCATTACGCTGGAGGACGAGTTTGGACACATACCGATGGTGGTCTGGCCCAAGAACTATGCCCGGTTGCGCAACGACCTCAAAGCGCCTTTCCTGGTGGTGACCGGCATCATGTCCCGCGTGGACGAAACGTTCAACCTGGTGGTGCAGCAGGTCAAGCCAATGTATGTGATACCTGACCCGCCCGAATCACGTAACTTCCATTAACTCCCCGGATGGCCTGGCATCCCATACATCGAGCAGCCGACGCAGGACGCGGCCAATCCACATGGGGCCGCGGCGCCTCCCGTTCCGTAAGGAGTATACTGCGCCGGGCCTTCTCCCACCCGCGACTCTTTCGTTTTTGCAGGTGACTCCCCGAACAGATCCAGCTTGAGTTGCTTGGCCTTGGGCGGACGGTGGCCAGGAAACACCAGGAAGGGCCAAGCACGTTTCCTGACCACTCCCATCGCTTGCAGGTCGCGCCATGTATCCACGGTGTGCCTGTTCCTTGTTTCCAAGATGCGTTGAACGGACGTGGGGCCGATGCCCGGCACTCGCAGCAACTGATCCCGGGTTGCCGTGTTCACGTCCAAGGGAAACGCGTCCAGGTTTGCGGCGGCGATGACAGTCTTTGGGTCAGCCTCCAAGGGCAGAAATCCTTTATCGTCGAACGCCAGTCCAATTTCCTTGTTGTCGAACTTGTAGATACGTTTCAGCCAGTCAATCTGGTACAGGCGATGCTCCCGCCCCATTGGTGCGGCAGCTCGCTCCTCCAGCGGGGTGTAACGGACGGGACGGAAGCCGGAGTAGTAGACTCGCTTCAGGTCCCAATCGGTATACAGTTGGTCGATGCGCCGGAAGATGTCCAAGTCCGACTCGTCCGCCGCTCCTACCACCAACTGGGTCGCTTGTCCCACCTTGCCATTGGTGCTTTCCCGGTTCAACTTGTCTATCCACTCCATCGGAGCCAGGATGTCCCGGTCAAAGTCCTTCATTGTGCTGAGCTTTCGCATGTGCTCGCCGGTGGGCGCTTCGATGTTGACCGACAAGCGTGTGCCCAGCCGGTGGGCGGCTTCCACGTATTCGAAAGCGGCGCCGGGCATCACCTTCATGTGGATGTAGCCCTTGAAGCCGTGTTTCCGGCGGATGGTCTCCACCACCTTTACCAACCGCTCGGTGGTCTTGGAGCCGTCGCCGGCAATGCCCGAGCTCAGGAACAGCCCGTCAACCGTGTGCCGTCGGTGCAGTTCCATGAAGGTGTTGGCCAGTTCGTCGGTCTTGAAGGCGTACCGCTTGCGGGGCACCCAGTGGCTGTTGGGACAGTAGGCGCAGTCCATCTTGCAGAAATCGGTGAACATCACCCGCATCAGGTTGATGGACTTGCCGTTGGGCATCGCCGTCCGGTAGACGCCGGGGATGGGGTTCTTGCTGGGTGAGGAGTAGGGCGTTTTCCGTTGGCCCCGCCCTGCGAAGCCCGTTGAACCGGAAAGAATATCGTCGCTGGCCATAGCCCCGAGAATCTGGAGCTTCTCGTAGGCGTCCGGGGTGCGTTTGATCAACATGGCGAACTCCTGTTCCATTTACAGAACATAAGTTCGCATATACAGCAGCCAAGGTCAAGGGGCTGCCGACAACCGTACCCTCTACGGCCTCCAGCGGAGCCTGGCCCCGACCTCGGTAAAACCCGCCCTCTTGTAGAACCGGATCTGGCGGTCGCCATGCGCCGGGGTGCCAAGTTCCACCGACCAGCACCCGGCTGCTATAGCATGTTCCAGGGCGAAGCGGAGCACGTCCATGCCCATTCCGGTGCTGCGGACATCGGGTTCCACGAACATTTCCTGGATGATGGCGTAGCGTCCGCGAGTCCTGATGGCTTGAAGGAAAGACACAGTGCAAACGGCGCAGACTCGTTCTTCCGTTTCTCCAACGACGATAAACCCGGAGTCCTGGTTGGAAACAAGGTCGTGAAAGACGCTGGAGACCTCTTCAGGCCGGGGCGGGGTCCCTCCAAGTTCGGCTAACAGGTTGCGGACGAGTCTCACGGCCTCCGATTCGTCGGACGCGGTAGCGAGCCTGACGTTCAGCAAATCCTATTCCTGCCGAACGGCATTCGCGTGTCTGATTGAAGTGCGGTCTTTGCTACCACTGTACGAACATTGGCATGACGACGTGAATATAGTCTTCGGAGCCGGCGGGTTTGAACACCCCCGGACTGGAGGATGTGGTAGTGTCGAGGTTGATCTTGTCTCGCTCCAACACCCCCAGCACATCGAGCAGGTAGCGGCTGTTGAAGGCGATCTTGCCTTCCCCGCCTTCCATGGCCTCCGCCTCCACCTCGTCCTGGTTGTCTCCGACCTCCTCGGACCGGGCGGTGATGATGAGCCTGCCCTTGGAATCGTCGTCCTCCCCGGGCACCATCTGCAACCTGATAATGTTGCTGCCGTCGCGGGCGAATATGGACGCGGTGCGGGCGGCGCGCAGGAAAGTCGCCGAATCGAAGGTTGCCCGCGTCTCGTAACTCTGGGGTATCAACTGGTCGTAGTTCGGGAAGGCGCCCTGCAACAGTTGGGAGACCGTTTCGACGGTCTGGCTGCCATTCAGGCGGAACAGCACCTGACCCTTGGCGGGCGTCATCAATATCTCTACCGGTTCCTCCTGGTCGGTCAACAACCGGCTTATTTCGTTCAACGTCCTGGCGGGAACGATGACCTTGATTTCTCCCTCCACCGCTTGCATCAACTCACCGTGCAGCACCGCCAGGCGGAACCCGTCGGCAGCGGCCATGGTGAACTTGTCGCCGGACAGCTTCAATTCCACCCCCGTCAGGACCGGGCGGGACTCCTCGGTAGCCGCGGCGAAGGCAACGCGGGAAATGGCCAGCCGCAACGCCGCCGGGTCCACGTTCGCCGCCATGCCGTCCTCCACCGTGGGGATAGGCGGGAAGTCGTTGGCGTCGGCGCCGTGGATGTTGGCTTGGCTGTTGCCGGACCTCAGTTGTAAAACGCTGGTGCCCGGTTGCAACTCCATGTCTATGCGTCCGTTGGGCAGTGAGTTGACGAACTCGGTCAGTAGGCGCGCCGGCACGGTCACGGTGCCCTCGCCTTCTATCGAGGCCCCGATCCAGGTAGTCATGGCAATCTCAAGGTTGGTGGCCGACAGCTTCAACATCGACTGGTCGGTGCTCAGCAGCACGTTCTGGGTGATGGGCAGGGTAGCGCGGTTGGCGACAGCGCGCCCCACGATACCCAGTCCGCGGCTCAAGTTTTCCTGCAAACAAGACAGTTTCATTGTTGGACCACCTAGGGTTAAGTAGACGGATAGGCTCCACGGTAGTTGATGCGCTTTTGGAGACAGCCGTCAGCCACTTCCGGCCAGTCCCATAATTATGGCACCCATAGACCAGACTGACAACGCAGACAAGACGCGCGTTGTCGCCAGTTTGCGTCCCTTCTTTGGAGGCCTCCCGTGCAATCCGTGCTGCCGGGTTTGCTATAATACCCCGCGTGAAGTCAGGCTATGCTTTTCCCGGGCTAACGGGGTCCATAGCTACCATGTGCTCCCGACCGGCGATATAGAGACACCAATAGCAACGGGGGCGCAACAATCGAGGCGCTTGATGACAGAGTTCTTGTTCCACGAGGATAGCTACCTGAAGGAGTTCCAAGCCACGGTCACGGCCGTCATCGGAAATGGGGTGGTGCTGGACCGCACCGCCTTCTACACTGGCGGCGGCGGTCAACCTGCCGATACGGGGGTATTGATTTACGACGGCCAGGAGTTGCCGGTCACGAAGGTTGGCCGCTCGGAAGGGGAGATCGTCCACACCGTCGAAGGCCCATGTCCCCCGGTGGGGGCCGCAGTCACCGGACGGATCGACTGGGAGCGCCGGTATTCCCTCATGCGCACTCACACCGCGCTGCACATCCTTTGCGGTGTGGTCTGGCAGAAGTACGGGGCCAAGGTGACCGGCGGGGACATGAGGCCTGGCGAAGCCCGGATGGACTTCGAACTGGAGCACATGAGCGCCGAATTTGCGCACGAAGTGGAACGGCTGATCAACGAAGAGGTGGCGGCGCAGCGCGACGTGCTGGTCAACCAGCTAAGCCGTGAAGAAGCGGAGCAGGAACCGGACCTGATACGGACGAAGATAAACCTGCTCCCGCCGAACATCCAGCAGGTGCGCACCATAGACATCCACGGGCTGGACCTGCAAGCCGACGGCGGCACCCACGTAGCGAACACGCGGGAGGTCGGGGAGATCAAGGTGGTAAGCCACGAGAGCAAGGGCAGGATAAACAAGAGGCTGCGGATTGCGTTGGTTTGACGGAGCACCGGACATTCCTATACATGACACGACGGCGTCAGATCGAGGATACAGGATTCCTATGAGCGAGATTGATATTGACCGCTTCCTGTCACAACTGAAGGAATTCGACGCGTTGCGTGAAACTGATACGATAAACTTTGGCACCGTTGATCGTATTCAGCCTAGGTATGCCGATGAATGGCCGACACAACTTGACCCAGCAGTCCGCGATACATTAGTTCGAGCGGGGATACCACGGCCTTATCAACATCAGGCCGACGCCATCATCAAGTCTCTGAGTGGCGACGATGTCGTGATGGAATCGCCGACTGCCAGCGGAAAGACACTGGCGTTCACTGCCCCAATGCTTCACGCCCTAAAGCAAAACCCGGGTTCCCATGCAATGATGATATACCCGATGAAGGCGTTAGCCTTCGACCAGCGGGAGCAAATTAGACAAATTTGCCAACCGCTCCGCATCGAATCGTGGCCTTATGACGGCGATACGGGAGAAGATATTAGGGGGTGGCTCCGGCAAAACCCTCCCCATATCCTGCTTACCAATCCTGAATACTTGAATATGTCATTCCTAGGCAGTCGGGAGTCTTGGGATAGACATCCCGAAGGCACTAAGTTTCTGCGGAATTTGCGTTATGTCGTCATCGACGAAATGCACGAATATCGCGGGTTTTTCGGTAGCAACATGGCCCTTTTGCTACGTAGATTCTTTCTGTATTTGAATCGGATTGGAGCCCATCCCCAAGTTTTCCTGTCCACTGCGACCTGCGCTAATCCGGAGGAACATGCTCGCTCTCTTACCGGGCGCGATGTTGAGGTAGTATCGGCGAGGGATGTACTGCGACCGAATCGGAATTTCTTGTTCGTCAATCCTGAAATCCCGGACTTTCGGTATTGGGACATTCTCAGGCTGCGCATAGAGCAAGCCGCGCTCACCGCTCTAGCAGAGGGTCTCCAAGTATTAGTTTTTTGTCCAACCAAACGATTTCTGGAATCCGCCTTTAGCAACTGTCGACGTGCGGCGACAGAACGCGGCCTGAAACCTGAACAAATTTCTGCATTCCACGCTGATCTGACTGCCGACCGACGACAGCAAATTCAAGAGAGAATCAAAGTCGGCGATATCCGAGTAGTGTTCACCACCAACGCACTAGAGATAGGGCTCGACGTTGGCGGGCTCGACGGCGTTATATTGGCCGGATTTCCTCCCAGCATAATGTCCGCCTGGCAGCAGATTGGGCGGGCTGGCCGGGGTTGGGACAAAGATGCCTTTGTGCTGTTCTATGCAATGAATGATCCGATTGACCGCTTCTTTGTAGGGAATCTGGATGCTTTCCTGAACAAGCCCTTTGACGAGTTGGTGGTTGACCCAGCCAACGAAGAGTTAATCGGTAAGCATCTTCCCTCGCTACTGGAAGAAACCGGCGGGAAATTAGTTCCTCCTGAGGAAGCTATACTCGGTGGTCCATTTTATGGACAGGCAAGCAAGAATCCCGGACAAGTACCTAAAGGTTACAAGCCACAACCCCGCCTGAATCTCCGGGGAGGTATTGGTCAGTCATTCAATCTGAAAAGAAATAACGAAGAATTGGGCCAAATTTCGGCTATGCGGCGGTTCCGCGAAGCTTATATTGGGGCGATATTTCCTTTCTTCGGCCAACGCTATCACGTGAGATCACATGAGGAGCAGGCAGTTGTACTTGAAGACGTCGAGCAATACTTAAGAACTGAACCCGGATTTTACACGATTCTTTCACGGTCTGATATCTTCGACGGACTCGGCTACGGAGACATCAATGTTTATTACGGGTCTCTCAACATCGTAACGAACTTCACCGGTTATAAATTGGTGGATGAGCGTTCCGGAGAAGTCATCAGGACAGGAGGCGACAACGATGCCCTTTTCCTAAACAATTTGCATTCGTTTTGGCTCGACGTCCCTCAAAGCGCAACTGCTATTACCGGGATTGGTGCAGTGGAGCACATGATTCGCGTAGGCGCGATGTTCGTGATTCCGGCAGATCGATTTGATACCAGCACCTGCTCCAGAGTTAATGAACTAGCCGCATACTACTACGAAAACTACTCCGGTGGAATCGGGGTTGCGAAAAAGCTGTTTAGCATATGGGACGTTGCCTTGGCGAAAGGGATTGAGATTGCCCGGAACTGCCCATGCTCGTCGGGTTGCCAGAATTGCATTGAGCCTGCCAAATCTTGGGATATCAGCAATGCGGACATTAACAAAGTCCAGGGTATCCAACTAGGTGAGGAACTCTTGGCGGCAGCATCCAGTGGCCCCGACCGAAAATTCGACAATGGCCTTATGGTCCCGGTGTAATACAGGCACACCCGCCTGCTTGGTACTCAATCAACGCGGGTTGGATTCTACGGACTATACCTTTCCGGAATATATCAGATGGACAGAATAAAGGTCGTCACGGGAGACATCACCGCATTGCAGGTAGACGCCATCGTCAACGCCGCCAACAATACCTTGCTTGGCGGCGGAGGGGTGGACGGCGCCATCCACCGGGCGGCTGGGCCTGAGCTCCTGGATGAATGTCGAGCCTTGGGTGGCTGCGACACCGGCGACGCCAAAATCACCAAGGGCTACAACCTGCCCGCTCAATGGGTTATCCACACCGTGGGACCAATCTGGGCAGGCGGCGGGCAAGGCGAACCCGGACTGCTGGCGCGGTGCTACCAGCGCTGCTTTGCCATTGCCAATCAACATCAAATCAAGACCATCGCCTTCCCCGCCATCAGCGCCGGGGCTTATGGGTTCCCCATGGCCTTGGCGGCTAAAATAGCCGTGAGGGAAACGGCAAGCTACCTGGAAGAAGACTCGTCAATCGATCAGGTCATCTTTGTCTGCTTCAACGACCAGGCTTACGAGAGCTACGCGACGCAGTTGAGGGGACTGGGCGTGACGATTGACGATACACCGAGGGTTAACTGAACCGATGCCTAATACTATCGTCGGAATCGACGTCGGCGGCACCTTCACCGACATTGCGGTCTTGGAAGATGGCCGACTCCAAGTGCACAAGCTCCCGTCCACTCCCAGCGACCAGTCCTTGGGCATCATTCAAGGCGTGTCCGAGGTGGGGGTCTCCTCGGCGGATTTCGTGCACGGGTCCACCGTGGCCACCAACGCCCTGCTGGAGGGCAAAGGAGGCCGCACCGCCCTGGTTACCACGCTGGGATTCGAGGACGTGCTGGAGATCGGGCGACAGGTAAGGTCCGAACTGTACAACCTAGACTTGGAAAGGCCGCCGGCTCTGGCTCCTTGGGAGTTGCGTTTCGGATTGCCGGAACGAGTGGACCACAACGGGACGATCATCGAGGACTTGGCGCCCGAGGCTATACAAGCCTTGGTAGGCCTGCTGCAAGAAGCGGAGGTTGATTCCGTCGCGGTGTCCTTCCTGTTCTCTTTCCTCAACCCTGCTCACGAAGAGGCCGTGCTGTCCGCCTTGGCAAGGATGCCGGGCTCGCCCTTCATTTCCATCTCCAGCCGGATACTGCCCGAGTTCCGGGAATACGAGCGCACCAGCACCGTAGTGGTCAACTCCTACGTCGGCCAGCTTATGAAACGCTACCTCGACAGGCTGGAAGGGGCATTGGGCAGCGGACTGCGCATCATGCAGTCCTCCGGGGGCAGCATCACCGCCCGCCTTGCGGCGGAACAGCCGGTGCGCACAATCCTCAGCGGCCCGGCGGGCGGCGTAGTGGGGGCGTTCTACACCGGTGTCCAGGCCGGTTACCCGAACATCATTACGCTGGACATGGGAGGAACGTCCACCGACGTATCCCTGTGCCCGGAGCGTATCAAGGAGACGTCCAGTTCCCAGGTTGGCGGCTATCCGATAAGCGTCCCGATGATCGAGATACACACCGTCGGCGCGGGCGGCGGGTCGATTGCCCGAGTGGACAGCGGCGGCGCGCTGGTGGTGGGGCCCCAGTCAGCGGGCGCGGACCCCGGCCCGGCCTGCTACGGCAAGGGCGACCAGATTACCGTCACCGACGCCAACCTGGTGCTTGGCCGGCTGCTCCCCGGCCAATTCCTCGGAGGCCGCATGAGCCTGGACCTCGGACGGGCCGAGGAACTGGTGTCCGAGTTGGCGTCGCAGATGGGCCTCGGTATGCACGACGCCGCCTTGGGCATCGTCCGGGTGGTCAACGCCAATATGGAGCGGGCAATCCGGGCCATATCGTTGGAACGGGGCTACGACCCAAGGCAGTTCACCCTGGTGCCCTTCGGCGGCGCCGGCCCGATGCACTGCTGCGAACTGGCAGCGGAACTGGGCATCCCGAGGGTGCTTGTTCCAACCCGCCCCGGCATACTGTCGGCCTTGGGAGTGGCGATAGCGGACATAGTCAAGGACTACTCCCGCACCGTGATGATTCGGGGGGAGGACATCAACCGCGACAGGCTGGAGGAAGAGTTCCTGGGCATGGAAGGCTTGGCCCGCGACGAGATGGAACAGGAAGAACTGCCCGTAGACCGTATGAACGGCCTCAGATTCCTGGACGTGCGCTACGTGGGCCAGTCCTTCGAGCTGACCGTCGACTACCCCGCCCAGACCCGGCGCGCTGACGACGCCCGGATGCGCCGGACCATCGCGGACAGTTTCTACCGCGCTCACATGCAGCGGTTCGGTTACGCCGACCGCAGCGAGGCGGTCGAGATCGTAAACCTGCGGCTGAAGATGGGCTTGGAGTTGGATAAGCCCCAAGTCGCCTTGGAGACCGCCGGGCCGACGGACGCTTCCCACGCACTGGCCGGTTCGGCGGAGGTGGTTTTCCCTGGCGGCAGCCGGACGGCCCCATTGTACGACCGTGACAAACTCCGCTCCGGCAATCAATTCACGGGACCGGCCATCGTTTTCCAGATGGACACAACCCTGGTTGTGCCCCCTGGCTGGAACGGGGCCGTGGACCCGCTCGGTAACCTGATACTGGAACCGGACACTTAAGATAATCAAATTGGACACTTTCCGTCATCGCCATGAAAATAGGGCCTTTTCACGCTCTTACGTGGCTCGCAGGGCCATACGTCATTCCCGCGAAGGCGGAAATCCACTACTCGGCATACTGGACTCCCGCTTTCGCGGGAGTGACGCTTGCCCCCGTGGAGACGTGGGGATGGGTATTTTCGGATAGGCTCTTAACAACCAATTTCTCAAAGGGATGAAAGCTGATGACGGCTACGGAACGCTGGCGGCGCATGGTAGAGGATGAGCACGCCCAATCGGACGCGATGCGCCCGGGGCCGCCCCCGGTTGACCATTGGGGCCCCTACGCCGAACAGTTCCGCGCCGACCCACACCGAAACGACGACCTTCTGCTGGACAGGCTGCTTGCCTTCGTCGAACCAAGCCATACCGTAGTCGACGTCGGAGCGGGAGGCGGAAGGTTGGCTTTGCCCATCGCACTCAAGTGCCAACGGGTGGTGGCGGTGGAGCCGTCCGACAGCATGGCGTCGGTGCTGGAGGACCAAGCCGCGCGGTACGGCATCGGCAACGTCACTGTAGTACGGTCGCGTTGGGAAGAGGCCGAGATAGACACGGGAGACGTCGCCTTTTGCGCCCACGTGGTATACGTCGTCCGGGACATTGGCTCCTTTCTCAGAAAAATGGAGGCCCACGCCCGCGAAAGGGTGCTGGTGGTGCTCTTCAGCACGGCGCCGCAAAGCCAGACCTACGCCCTCTGGCGTCAGATACACGGCAATGAGCGGCTGGCCCTGCCCAGCCTTCCCCAGTTGCGGGACGTGCTGGCTGAACTGGAAATAGATGCCCAAGTGGAACCGTTGCCGCCACAGAATCCCCGCGGGTTCGACAGCCTGGAAAGCGCCCTGGAGCAACTGGCGTCCCGCCTGTACCTCACCCACGGCAGCGACGAATATGCAAGACTGGAGCGTATGCTCCCGGACATATTGATTGAGGAAGACGGCACCTTTCGCATCAAAGACGCCGAACCAATATATCCGATGATAGTATCCTGGCGTCCGGCTGCGCTGAAATAATCCTCCGGTGAAGAGGTTTCCTGAATGTCCAACGAGTCAAACGACCTGTCCGGTGTTTCCGTATTGGGGGCCTTCGCCCATCCCGACGACGAAGGGTTCGGCTGCGGCGGCACCCTGGCCATGCTGGTTGCCAGGGGCGCCCGCGTGACAATCGCGGTTGGCACCAACGGGGACGTCGGGGAGATCAGCGACCCGGCCCTCGCCACTCCGGAAACCCTTGCATCCGTTCGCCAGGAAGAGATGCGGCAGGCCATGAGGGTGACCGGAGTGCAGGACATACGCTTCATGGGCTACCGCGATTCCGGCATGGCCGGAACGCCGGAAAACGACCATCCAAGGTCCCTGTACCAAGCCCCCCGGGAGCGGGTGACGGAGGAACTGGCGCAGATAATCCGGGATACCAGACCCGACGCGGTGTTGACGCACGACCCGACCGGCGGCTACGGCCACCCGGACCATACCACCATGTGCGAGTTGGTCACCAGAGCCTTTCAAGCGGTTACTGACGAGGATGGAACAACCCAAAGGTCACGCCCCATGCTTCTCTACTACGTCTGCTTTCCTCGAAGCAGCTTCCGCCGCATGTGGCAGCAGATGCTGGACGCTAACATCACACCGCCTTTCGCCAGCCTTGATATAGACCGCCTCGGATCCCCCGACGACGAGGTAACCGCAACGTTGGACATAAGAGAATACGTGGACACCAAGATCGAGTCTCTCAACTGTCACCGCACCCAGATCGACTCCAACGGTCCCTTCTCCCAGTTGCCGCCGGACGTAACGAGGGACATGATGGGTACCGAGTATTTCGCGCTGGTGGAGCCGCAAGGCCTCGACATCGGGACCGACCTGCTGGCCGGTCTACAATGAAACCGGCCTCGCCCGCCTTGTTAGTCTTTCCGTTCGCCCTGAGCTTGTCGAAGGGCTACCCGTTCATGGTTCGACAAGCTCACCCATGCCCCCGGCGTGATTCCCGCCTACACGGGAATGACGGGAAGGGGGACGAACGGACTCAGTTCCATGTGCCAATAATTAAAAGACCCTGCGAGGTAGCCAATGGCTGTTGACCCGATAAGCCTGGAAGTATTCAAGAGCCTGTTCATCTCCGTGTCGGAAGAAATGGGCGTGGCGTTGCAACGCACGTCGTACTCACCCAACATCAAGGAGCGGCGGGACTTTTCCTGCGCCATCTTCGACCCCCAAGGCCAGATGGTGGCCCAAGCGGCCCACGTGCCGGTACACTTGGGGGCCATGCCGGCCTCGGTCAGGGCCGCGCTGGAGGTTTTTCCCAACGCCTTGCGTCCGGGGGACATGGTTATCCTCAATGACCCGTACCTCGGGGGGACTCACCTGCCGGACATCACCTTGGTTGCGCCGGTATACGCGGAAGAAAACGGGGAGAAACGGTTGGCCGGATTTGTAGCCAACCGCGGTCACCATGCCGACGTCGGCGGCATGACTCCCGGTTCTCTCCCCTTGTCGACCGAGTTGTACCAGGAAGGCACCATCATCCCTCCAATCAAGCTGGCCCGGGGCGGCAGGTTGAACCAGGAAGTCATCCAGTTGATATGCCGCAACTCCCGCACTCCCGAAGAGCGTAAGGGAGACCTGGCGGCCCAGATCGCTTCGATCCGCGTCGGGGAACAGCGTCTCAACGAGATCGTCCAACGGTACGGGAACGAGGAGACCCAGGAACACATGGAGGCCCTGCTGGACTACTCGGAGCGGGTGACGCGGCAGGCCATCGTGGACATTCCCGACGGGGTGTACAAGGTGGTCGATTACATGGACGACGACGGCCTGACCGAGCAACCCGTGCCCATCGCGGTCGCCATCACCGTCGCCGGCGACGAACTGACGGTCGATTTCACCGGCACATCGCCACAACGCCCAGGCTGCATCAACGCGCCGCAAGCGGTGACCGTGTCCGCCTGCTTGTACGTCATCCGCTGCATAGTGGGAGACCAAGCGCCGGCCAACCAAGGCTGCCTGCGTCCCGTGGAAATCATCACGCCGTTGGGCACGCTGGTCAACCCGGAGCCGCAACGGGGCGTAGCCGGGGGTAACGTCGAAACGTCGCAGCGCATCGCCGACGTGCTGCTTGCCGCTATGGCCGAGGCATTGCCTGAACTAATCCCGGCGGCCAGCCAAGGCACCATGAACAACCTGCTGATCGGCGGCCACGACCTGGACCGCGACAAGCCGTTCGTGTATTACGAGACCATCGCCGGCGGCATGGGCGCCCGGCCCACCAAGGATGGGATCTCCGGCATCCAAGCCCACATGACCAACACCATGAACACTCCCATTGAGGCACTGGAGTTCGCCTTTCCCTTGCGGCTGAAGCGTTACGCCCTGCGCCGGGGCACCGGCGGCAAGGGCCAATACAACGGCGGCGACGGGTTGACCAGGGACGTGGAATTCCTGACCCCGGCCAGGGTGACGATTCTGTCGGAGCGGCGGAAGCTTCCCCCTCCAGGCTTCCACGGCGGCCACCACGGGGAACCGGGCGAGAACGTTCTGCTCCGGGGCGGCTACGAGGAGGTGCACTTGGCGGGTAAGGAGACCGTGGATGTGGAGGTTGGCGATGTGCTCAGCATACGGACGCCCGGCGGCGGCGGTTGGGGCAAACCGGACGACGAGGAGTAGATTGACTTGGAGTGTAGCCTGTTGGGTAGTGCCAGTGGTGACGTAATACCGTATAATGGCGCCCTAGAGACCCAAGACCCGCCGGGCAGGTATATCTGCTGAAATTGAAGGAGGAGATTATGGCAGACGTTTATTACGCCAGGCCCAGTAATTTCTTGTCTGATTCCCGAGACAGGACCGTAATCACCGGAGCCTCGGAAGATGAAGTCTTGGAAAAGATGTACGAATACCTCAGGAGTCCCGAGGCCCAGGCCCGTTATACAAACGTCGACGACCCCACGGAGTTGGAGTTCAACATCCGCAAGTGCATCTTCAAGAAAGGAGCCAAGGTCTTTGGAACCCGGGCCCCCGACGCCGCCCATTAGGCATGGAATGACAGGGCCGCATTAACCCCGAACAGGTCGGAAGGAAAACTTGAAGCCCCGCTGGCTCGTCTCTCCAAGAGAGGGTGCTGGCGGGGCTTCAAACTGGTGCAAGACCACCTGGGCAAAGATCACACAAAGGACCTTTGCGGCGATGTCGTGGGGAAGATTGTTATCACCCTTGCCGGTTGGTCAGACCGGTTGATTGCGCTGTGCTTGACTCCGGCCGGGGCCAGCAGCACGTCGCCCGGTCCCAGGATGCGGGTCTCGTCTCCCAAAACTCCCTCGACGCTGCCCTCCATTATCAGGATGGCTTCTTCGTGGTTGGGGTGGATGTGCAAAGGCACGCCCGCGCCGGGGTCTAATGCCGAATTGGCTACCGTCAACCCCACGCTTCCCTGGTCCCTTCCCACAAGAGCCCGGGCGTGCATACCCGGAAAAGGCTCGTCTTCAGTCACGTCGTCTCGAAGAATATAGGGCATATAACTTCCTCTTGCCGATGTGGTTCGCGGGCGCCGTCAACGGCCGTCCGCGTCCGGTCTGGGCCTGTTGGTATCAGGTCCCGTCGTCGAAGCTGACTATCACCGCGGCGTTGGCAATTACCATCGCGTCAGTCCCGTCCTCGTTGGGTATCTCCAGCCCTCCGTGCACCACTTGGCAGTATCCCGTGCCGTGCGGCAGGGTCGCAACGACGGCGTCTGCGTCAACTGCGTCGGGTTGGGGAACTCCAATGGTAATGTCAACCCTCATGTCGTCAGCCGTCTTCCCTATCATCCGCTGGAACCCCAGGCTGCTGTGACGAGTAGCATCAAAGACCGCCCGCTTGGCGGCGGTGGTATAGTCCCGCCCATGCACGTCAACCCCCATTCCCATTTCCATGACGCATCTAACTAGAGCCATGTTGTTGTCACCTCTTAACCGCGATTGATGTCCGGTTTCGAATGGAACAATTACACCCCACGGTCACAAAGGTTGTCAAACTCGCAAGCCCTCTTGGACCGCGGGGCATTTTGTGCAGATTTCCGGTTTTTTGTCAGCACGGCCCATTTGTGCAAACCCGTTTTTGATTGAGTATGATTTACAATCCATGACGAGCGAACATTCATGGATAACATTATTCGATGGGGCCTGGCCTCGCTGCTGATGATCGCCGGATGTGCCTCTCCGTCCGCCCGGAACGCCGAAAATTTCGACCAGGGCGCCGATGAATTGGTGGTATTCGCCGCCGCATCCTTGGCGGAGGTATTTCCTGAACTGGCTACCGCCTTCGAAAAGGCCAGTCCCGGAGTTTCGGTCCGGTTGAATTTCGCAGGATCGCAAAGGCTTCGCACCCAGTTGGAGTTCGGAGCCACCGGCGATGTCTTCGTATCTGCCGATCGGAGGCAAATGTCCTTGGCAGTGGACGCTGGGCTGGTCTCGGGAGACCCCGCGCCGTTCGCCAGCAACAGCCTGGTGGTGATCACTCCCATTGCGGGCGGACCGGGGTCGGAAAAAGTACAGGTCTTGAACGACCTTGCCAGTCCGGGTGTCAAACTGGCGCTGGCCCTTCCCGGTGTCCCGGTGGGAGTCTATACCCGTGAGATGCTGGGCAACTTGGAGAGCGGGGCTTACGACTTCGATGAAGGCTACTCACAAAAGGTGCTGGACAACGCGGCCACCCTGGAAACGAACGTTCGCAGCGTAGTGCAAAAGGTGGTCCTCGGAGAGGTTGACGCCGCGGTCGTCTACATGACCAATGCCACCACAGGATATGCAGCCGCGAATGTGCGAACGATTCCAATCCCGAAGGGAGCCAACGTAGCCGCAGAGTATTACGCAGCCGCCTTGAAAGACGCCGGCAACCCGCAGGCAGCCGGCGCATTCATCCAATTCGTTCAAGCGGAGGCGGCCCAAGCCATCCTTGCACGCCACGGGTTCGAGCCGGCGCCAGCGAACACCGGTAGCGGGCCGGCGAGGCGGGTTGGACAACCATGACCTGGCCGCCGGCAAAGGACGGTGGACGCTCCCTGCCGTCTATCGGCAACATCTTTGGCGCACCCGCCACGGTCCTTTACCTGCTGTTCATAGGGTTTCCTGTGCTGGCGTTGCTGATTCGCGCCGCCGGTCAGGATGGGTTTCTCTCCAGCCTGTCAAGCGATGTTGCATTAACCGCGTTGAAGCTCTCTCTGGGCACCAGCATCATAAGCATGGCGGTCGTCCTTTTGATCGGCACCCCTTTCGCCTACCTTCTTGCCAAGAACACTTCGATTTTCCTCAGGGCGTTGGACAGCCTCGTCGAGTTGCCCATCGTCCTGCCGCCGGTGGTCGCAGGTGTAGCAATGCTCATGGCATTCGGAAGGAACGGCCTATTGGGACCGCCGCTGGCCGAATTGGGCGTCAGCCTGCCTTTCACCTCCATAGCCGTGGTATTCGCCCAAGTATTTGTGGCCGCTCCTTTCTATATCAGGTCGGCCAAGGTGGGGTTCCAATCAGTGGCCACCGAGTATGAAGACATTTCCCAGACCCTTGGCGTCTCCCCTTGGCGGACCTTCTGGCAACTGACTGTGCCGTTGGCCAGTCCCTCTATCCTCACCGGATTTGCCTTGGCTTGGGCACGGGCGCTGTCGGAATTCGGGGCCACCATCATGTTCGCCGGCAATTTCATGGGCAAAACACAGACGATGCCATTAGCCATTATGACCGCAATGGAGACGAGCTTGGACACTGCCCTTGCACTGTCGGTGCTGCTGCTTTGCGTCTCGATAGTCCTGTTGGCCGGCGTAGGTCTACTTGCCCGCCGGCATTGGCAGGAACGACTGTGAAAATAGTGGCCGCAACCAGGCAAAAACGATGGCTGTAAGCAGGGGTTGGCTGCAATCGCGTCGGGCCGGGTTCTCCTTGGAAGTCGACTGGCAGGTCGAACAGGGCGAAGTCCTGGTGCTTTTCGGACCGTCCGGCGCCGGAAAGACGACCACCCTGCGCGCCATCGCTGGTCTGGTCCGGCCCGAACATGGCCGGGTGGAAATCGGCGGCCGGATAGTCTACGACAGTGCAGAGAACGTTTGGGTCCCTGCCCACCGGCGGAGGGTGGGCTACCTGACCCAGAGATACCACCTGTTTCCCCATCTGACCGTGGCGAGAAACATAGCTTATGGCGCGCCGAAAAAGTCCGCCATCCCACGCGCCGAACGGGTCCGAAGGCTGATCGAACTATTCCGGCTTGACGGACTGGAACAGCGGCGAGTCTGGCAGCTTTCCGGAGGCGAGCAGCAAAGGGTTGCATTCGCCAGGGCTTTGGCGTCCGAGCCGGAATTGCTGCTGCTGGACGAGCCGTTCGCTTCGCTCGACGCGGAGTTGCGTCGGACCCTGCGCGACGAACTGCGCTCCATGCTCACGGCGTCGCCGGTGCCGGTACTGCTGGTAACCCACGACAAAGAGGAAGCACTGGCGCTGGGGCACTCGGCGCTGGTGTTTGACAAGGGCAGGGTAGTTGAAAGGGGAGAGCCCTTCCAGGTCCTTGGACAGCCGGGCCGGGGACAGGTGGCCCGAATGGTTGGCGTGGAGAACCTCTTCAGGTTGGAGATAGACAGCCGGAATCCGGCAGACGGCACCATGATCTGCGTCGGAATGGGCATCAGGCTGGAGGCGCCCCTTGGCGACCTAACGTCCGATGAAGGCTCCAGACCGGACGGGAAAGGCTTGGTCACCGTAGGCATCCGGTCATCCGATATAATCCTGTCCAAGCAGGAACCGGTGGGGATCTCGGCCCGAAATCGGCTCCAGGGCGTTGTCACCGACCTGCAACCTCGCCCTCCGGGATTCGAAGTGACGCTGGAGTGCGGCGTGCCCTTGCGCGCCCAAGTAACCGGGGCCGCATTGAGTGAAATGGGGATAGAAACAGGACAATACCTGTGGGCTGTGTTCAAAGCTTCATCATGCTTCCTGGTGCAGGAAGAAGCGCCGGGCGGCGTTCCTGGGCCTGCCTGACAATGAAAGTCCGTTCTGACCTGATAAAAGGTTGAATTTCGAGAAACAATGGTTATAATGTCACGCAAGCGCAAGGTAGGTTATCCAAGGCGGTTGTCTCCGTACTCCAGGGGTTCTGCCCGGTACTGGTTGACCTATTTGGCCTCGTTATTATCGACATAGAGTCATCAAGGAGGGACCCAGTGGCACTGTCGGACAGGACCTTGATATGCGTGGAGTGCGGCGGGGAGTTTATTTTTACTGTTGGCGAACAGGAATTCTTCAACTCCAGAGGCTTTTCCAACGAGCCCAAACGATGCCGCAGTTGCCGAGCCGTCCGACGGTCCGAGCAGCGAGGCGGCGGCATGTACCAGGACGCGCCCCGTGAGATGTATCCCATTGTCTGCGCCGAATGCGGCACCGATGCAATGGTCCCATTCAGGCCGCGCGGCGACCGTCCGGTATACTGCTCCGATTGCTTCAGCAAGATGCGGAACGAGTCTTCCAACTATTAACCGGAAATATATTCGACCAAGCGCGAGGGGTTGGTTACGGCTGAACCCCTCGCTTTGTAAACTGTGATCCCGTCCCAACGGTCTAATCTCTGGCCGTCGCTGCTATATGGGTCCAACGTTCCTCCCAAAAATCGGGATCCCTCTTCTCTCTTTGACCCGCTATGTCGAGTCGTCGCCATCGAACCCCGCCCTTCCAACCGCTCCAGCCCTATGAGCGTTGTTATTGTGTCTACCTTTGCGTTTCAGACTGAACGAGTGCGGATAACGAGACCGTACACTCTGGCAGCAGTATGAAATTCCAAGACCTCCGCGAGTTCATTACCTTTCTCGAACAGAAAGGAGAATTGCGCCGGATTTCGTCGCCGGTCAGTTGGGACCTGGAGATATCGGAGATCGCCGACCGGATGATCAAACGAGGCGGCCCCGCCCTGCTTTTCGAGAACGTTGCCGGCTACGACATGCCGGTGCTGATAAACATATTCGCTTCCGAACGCCGCATGGCCTGGGCTCTTGGCGTGGAGCGCCTGGAAGACTTGGTGGAGAGGTTCCAGGGACTGCTGGGGCTGATGCACGGCCCGCCGGAGGGCTTGATCAACAAGCTTCGCACACTGGGCCAGTTGGTCCACGTGGGGTCATTCCAACCTAAGACGGTGCGACGAGCGCCCTCCCAGGAGGTCGTGATCGAGGGGGAAGACGTCGACCTGTTCCAGTTCCCCATCATCAAATGCTGGCCCTTGGACGGCGGCCGGTACATCACGCTACCCTTGGTGATAACACGGGACCCGGAGACCGGAGTACAGAACTACGGCACGTACCGGATGCAGGTGTACGACAAAAAGACAACCGGAATGCACTGGCAGACCCACAAGGTTGGCGCCCACCACTACCGGGTGGGACGCGACCAAGGGATGCCGAGGATGGACGTGGCGGTGGCGCTGGGCGCCGACCCGGCCACCATCTGGACCGGATCAGCACCTCTGCCGCCGGACATGGACGAGATGGTGGTTGCCGGTTTTCTGCGGGAGGAGGGCGTGGAGATGGTGAAGGCCCGCAACTCCGACCTGATGGTCCCGGCCCACGCCGAAATAGTGCTGGAGGGGTACGTTACGCCGGGGGAAGAGCGGCTTGAGGGGCCCTTCGGCGACCACACCGGGTACTACTCCCTGACTGACCCATACCCGGTGTTCCACGTTGAATGTATCACTCGGCGCCGTTCGCCCATATACCCAACTATCATCGTAGGGCGTCCACCCATGGAAGACTACTGGATGGGAAAGGTGACGGAGCGGCTGTTCCTGCCCGCCATCAAGATGGTGTTGCCTGAGGTCGTTGACGTCAACATGCCGGCCGAAGGTATTTTCCACAACCTGGTCATCGTCTCCATTAAGAAGGAATATCCCGGCCAAGCGCGGAAGGTCATGCACGGGCTATGGGGCTTGGGATTGATGAGCCTTGCCAAGACCATCGTTGTAGTGGACCATTTCGTAAACGTGCAGGACCCGTCGGAAGTCGTGTGGCGGGTGACGAACAACATCGACCCGGCGCGGGACATAATCATCACCACCGGCCCACTGGACGACCTCGACCACGCCTCTGCCACGCCCCGGTTCGGCGGCAAGCTTGGCATCGACGCCACCAAGAAGGACGTTTCTGAAGGCGGTCAAAGGGAGTGGCCTCCGGACATCGAAATGTCCGCCGAAATCAAAGCCTTGGTGGACCGCAAGTGGGCCGACTACGGCCTGGACCAGGCACTGTGATTCTCAGTAAACGTCCTTCCGCATAACCGCACACTAACACCGGAGACCGTTAAGCCGGCCATGATTGTTGTCACGTTCCCGCGAACAGTAGTCATGAAGGTGCCCCTGTACCTGGGCGCCATACGCGTCTGGGAGTCTCTTTTCGCCCTGCCCTTCGCTTACATGGGGATGTTCCTAGCCGCCGACGGGTGGCCCGAGTTAAGCGACTTCATCTGGATAACGGTGGCGATGGCAGGGGCGCGGACCCTTGCCATGTCCGCCAACCGGTTCATCCATCGACGGGAGGACGCGCAGAACCCCCGCACTGCCAACCGTCACCTCCCCAAGGGACTGCTGAAACCGTGGGAAGTGGTGTTGATGGCGGCGGTCTCACTGGGAGTGTTCCTGTTTGCCGCTTCTCAATTGAACCCCTTGGCATTCGCGCTGGCGCCGGTTGCGGCCATTTACGTGGTGGCTTACTCCTTCGCCAAATACTACACTTGGGCCTGCAACCTATTCCTCGGTTGGGCCCTTGCCATTGCTCCTATTGGCGCTTGGATAGGCGTTACGGGGACCTTCGAGTGGCCAGCGGTGTTGCTGGCTTTCGCCGTCGCTACCTGGGCTGGAGGATTCGACGTCGTCTACACCTGCAGCGACTACGAGTTCGACGGCAGGTACGGGATACATTCCATTCCCCGCCGGTTTGGCATACCGGCCGCGTTCAACATCACCAGGCTGCTGCACTTTCTATCGGCGGCAGCACTGCTGGCCCTGGGTTTCTGGCTGGAGCTCAACTTCTACTACTTCATAGGATGGGCGCTGTCAGCCAGCTTGCTGGTGTTCGAAAATACGCTGATGAAACCCGATGAGCTTTCCCGGCTCAATTCACCACTGTTCAAATACAACAGCGGCGTCTCGATGATGCACCTTATCTTCACCATTGTGGCGCTGGTGGTCTAGAAACTCTTATGGTCGGGCCGCTTCCCAATCAGTCCGCCGCGGCGAACCCGGTGGTCATCGGCATCACCGGCGCAAGCGGAGCGGTGCTGGCGCGAGATACCGTGGACGAATTGTTGCGCCGCGACGTGCCAACCGCACTTGTCTGCACCAACGCGGCGCGGCTGGTCTGGCAGGAGGAGTTGGAAGTCTCGTTCAACGAAACGTTGTCCGACTGGCAAGAGCACCCCAACTTCACCTACTACCCGATAAACGCCTTGGCCTCTTCCATTGCCAGCGGCACCTTCCCAACCCGCGGCATGGCACTGGTCCCGGCCAGCATGAACAGCATCGCCTCCGTCGCCAACGGGCTGTCGAACAACCTCCTGCTGCGGGCCGCCGACGTGTGCCTGAAAGAGCAACGCCGGTTGGTCATAGTGCCGAGAGAGTCCCCGGTACACCGCATCCACTTGGAGAACATGCTGAAATTGTCCCAGATGGGCGCGGTAATTCTGCCCCCTGAGCCGGCCTTCTACCTGAAGCCCCAAAGCATTGACGACGTGGTGCGGTTCGTGGTGGGGCGTATAATGGTGGCCCTCGGCTTGGACGAGGCATTGCCGGATAATCTGCGGTATCAAGAGGAGAATCGTTAGTGGGAATAACTTACGTCAAAGGCATAGTTCGAGGACCCGATGGTGAAGAAAGAACGTTAGACATGCTGGTGGACAGCGGCGCCATGTACTCGCTGGTTCCAGCCGACGTTTGGGAAGAAATTGGGTTAAAACCGACCCGGAATGAAACCTTCAGGTTGGCGGATGGCACTGCTGTCCAACGTCGCATGTCCGATTGTGTGGTGAGACTTCCCCAAGGCGAGACAAGCACACCGGTAGTTCTGGGTGAACCCGGGGATGCCGCCCTTCTCGGTGTGGTCACGTTGGAAGAACTGGGGTTGGTCCTAAACCCGTTCAGCCGGACCCTTCATCCGATGAGCGCGCTGCTTACTTGACCTCATGGCGGAACTAAAGGGCCAAGACAAGCAACGCTACGTGGCAGAGATGTTCGACCGCATCACCGGCCGCTACGACCTGATGAACACCTTGATGACGGGCCGGATGCACTTGGGATGGAAACAGAAGACGGCCCGCATCACGTCGGAGGGGCTGACCGGCCCCGCCCTTGACATAGCCACTGGGACCGGCGACCTGGCCCTGTACCTTGCCAAGCGACCTGGCATGGAGCATGTGATCGGCGTGGACTTTCTGCCGGGCATGATAGGCCGCGCCAAAGCCAAGGCCGTTGATTGGGGCGTGGCCGCCAAGACGGATTTCATGGTCGGCGACGCCCACGCCTTGCCGTTCGCCGACGACAGCTTTGCTTGCGCTACCGCCGGGTTCAGCCTTCGCAACATGGCCGACCTAAAGAAAGCCTTACGGGAGATGGTGCGGGTGGTGCGGCGCGGCGGCACCGTCACCACCTTGGAGCTAACCCCGGTAAAACCGCGCGGCGCCTCTCTGATGCTGCGCTGGCACTCGCAAGCCCTCGTCCCGATACTGGGCCAGGTCATCGGCCGCGACCGGGCCGCATACACCTATCTGCCCCAGTCCGTAGACCGCTTCCTTGAAGCAGACCAACTGTCGGCGCTTTTCCGGGAGATAGGGCTGAGGGATGTTGGGTACACCCGCATGGGCTTCGGAGCGGTAACTCTTCACCGTGGAACCAAGGTATGATGTCGTGCCTGTATGACAGATCATCACGTCAGACAACTGATACCCTGAGCCTCTACGCAATCGCCCTTGTTTGACCTATCGAATTGAGATAAACTTAATACATTATGTTCATAATCCGGCATAGTACGCATGTCTCGGGGGCTGTTGCAACTCCATAATCTCCTTTCAGGACACTCCATGAGTTCAATATTCGACAAATTAGAGCCGGTTATCCGTCGCAGCCAGGAGATCGATGAGGCTATGGCGTCACCGGAAGTGGCCACGGACTTCGAGAGGATTCAGACTTTGGCCAAGGAGCGGGCCTCACTGGAGACGCTGGTCGAAATATCCCGCAAGCATCAAAAGCTTGTGGAAGAGCAGCAGGACCTGAACGACATCATTGACGAAGACTCCGATCCCGAGTTGACCCGCATGGCCAGAGAAGACCTTCGGCTTGTGGAGCAGCAACTCGAAGATTTGGCCGGAGCGTTAAAGATAGCCCTGTTGCCCAAAGACCCCAACGACGACAGGGACGTGATCGTCGAGATTCGCTCTGGCGCCGGGGGCAAAGAGGCCAGCCTTTTCGCCAGCGATCTGTATCGGGCCTACGTGCGTTACGCCCAGACCCAGAACTGGCAGGTCGACGTGATGGACTCCAACCCGTCGGACTTGGGCGGGTTCAACAAGATTGTGTTCGAAGTCCAGGGTAGAGGGGCTTTCAGCCGTCTCAAGTATGAACGGGGCGTTCACCGGGTGCAGCGCATACCGGAAACCGAAGCCCAGGGCCGCATCCACACTTCAACGGCCACGGTGGCGGTGCTGCCGGAACCCGACGAACTGGACGTGAAAATAAACCCCGACCAACTCCGAATCGACATTTTCCATGCCGGCGGTCACGGCGGACAGAACGTCAACAAGGTGGCTACCGCCGTCCGCATTGTTTACGAACCCACCGGCCTGACGGTCGTCTGCCAGGACGAGCGGTCCCAGCACAAGAACAAGCAGAAAGCAATGGCCATGCTGCGGGCCAAGATCTACGAAGCCGAGCAGGAACGGCTGGATGCGGAGAGGACCGAAGTCCGTCGCTCTCAAGTGGGTCACGCCGACCGGTCTGAGAAGATTCGCACCTACAACTACCCTCAAGACCGGGTGACCGACCATCGGATCGGCTCCAGCTTCCACGGTGTGCCCCGCATCATGGACGGCGGTCTCGACGACATCGTCAACTCGCTGGTCACGTGGGAAGAGGAACAACTGCTGGCCAGCGAATAGTCCTTGTTGTACATCAACCTCTCATCGGATGACGCTGCCGCTGGGCTTCGTCCAATAGCAACCCCCGCAGGATTCCCATAATGGCAACCATTCGCCAGACGCTTCAGGAGACCCACCGCCAGTTAGAGGCCGCAACCATTCCTGACGCCCGCTTGGAAGCGGAGGTCATGGTGATGAACGTCATGCGGCTGCCTCGCCAGGATATATTTGCCCACCAGGAAGACGAGGTGAGCGGGCAACAGGAGCAGGACTTGGCCGAGATGGTCCGGCGCCGCCTGACCCGGGAACCCTTGGCCTACATCCTGGGCTACAAAGAGTTCTACGGCATCAACCTGCTGGTCAATTCCAATGTGCTTATTCCCAGGCCAGAGACGGAGACAATGGTGGAGCACGCCCTGTTCATGGCGCTCATGGGCATGGAGTCGAGAGAACTGGTGGTGGCGGACGTAGGCACGGGCACGGGGAACATCGCCATCAACCTGGCCATTCATCTGCCGGCGGCCCGTATCTACGCACTGGATGTTGAGGACGCGGTGCTGGACGTGGCCAGCTACAACATTCGCGCCCACAATGTGGCGGACCGCATCACGCTGGCCAAGGGAGACCTTCTGGAGCCCCTGCCGGAGCCTGTCGACCTGGTCGTCGCCAACCTGCCCTACATACCCACAAGCCGAATCCCAACACTGCAACCGGAAATCCAGTGGGAACCGTCGCAAGCGTTGGACGGCGGGGACGAAGGCCTTGATTTGCTGCTGCGGCTGGTGTCACAGGCGGACGGCAAGCTCAAAGAGCAGGCCGTCATGCTCCTGGAACTCGACCCGGAACAGGTGGCGCCGGTTGAAACCTTCGTCCAAGAGTACCTGCCCGGCGCGACCACTAGCATTGAACAGGACCTGGCCCGCCGGGATAGGATCTTCGTGATAACCCGCGGGCTGGAAGACTACGACGGTTAGCCGCTACAACCCCTTCAACTCCAGGGTAGTAACCTCGCCGCCGTCCAGGTCGGCAACCCTGATAACGTGGTTGTTCGTGTCGGCGACGTAAATCTTCCCGTCGGCAATGCTCAGCCCCGACGGCTCCGAGAATAGCGCCTGATTGCCCGGTCCGTCCCGGTGGCCCGCCTCTCCCGTACCCAGCAGCGTGAACGAGCTGCGGGTAGCCGGCAAAATCCTCTTGATCTTGTGGTTGTAGGTGTCGGCGATGTACACCGTGCCGTCGTAATTGGCGATGCCTATCGGGTGCTGCAACCGGACGCGGTGGTCCGTACCGTCCGCGTCTCCAAACACGAACAGGTCCATGCCAACGATGGTCTGGACTCTCCCGGAGGGGTCCAGCGCGGCGGAGCGTACCGAACTGGTCTCGCTGTCGGCGAAGAACAGCTTCTCTCCGTCGGTGGTTATACCGCTGGGTTGGGCTAAAGTTGCCGTGCCCAAGGGCCCGTCGGTAATGGACTCCCGCCCGGTGCCAGCGTAAGGCCCCACCATCCCATCGGCCAGGTCCATCGACCACAGTTGGTGCATTCCGGCCATCGCTATGTACAGCTTGCCGTCGAGGTGGGCCAAGTCCCACGGCGAGTTCAGCTCGGTGTTCCGGCCTGACCCGCGGCCTTGGCGCATGTAGCCTTGGTCGCCGGTTCCCGCGATGGTCTCAACGGTCTCAGCGGTCAGGTCCACCTTTCTCAACGCATGATTTTCGGAATCGGCGACGTACAGGACGTCTCCCACCAGCGTCATTCCCTGTGGATGATCGAAGGTAGCCGTCGCCAGGGTTCCGTCGTCGAACCCGGCGTCTCCCGCCCCAACAACCTGCTTGACCTCCCCATCCGGTGAAGCGACTATGATCCTGTTGTGGTTGGTGTCGGCGATGAACAGCCTGCCGGATGGGCCGTCCGCCACGACCTTGCCGGGGAAAGATAAGGTAGTGTCGGGCAGCTCGTCCTTCACGAACTGTACCGGGACCCGGTCCAAAAGTCCGCGGTCGTCGAACTCGGCAACCATCTGGCTAAGCAGGTTGTCGAAAGACTCGTAGGGCAACTCGCCCTCGTGTTTCCCGATGACCTTGCCCTCAGGGTCAATGAACATCAGCGTGGGCCAAGCCCGGCAGGCGTACTGCTGCCACACCTCGAAGTTGACGTCGTTCACCACCGGGTGTCCCAGTTCGTAACGCTGGACCGCCTTATAGAGGTTTTCACGGGCCTTTTCGTTGGGGAACTTGGCCGAGTGGACGCCAACCACCATGAGTTCCTGGGCATACTTCTGTTCCAGTTTCCGCAACTGCGGAAAAATGTGGGCGCAGTTGATTCAACAGTAGGTCCAGAAGTCCAGCACCACTATCTTGCCGGCCAACTCCTGCATCGTCAGCGGTCGATCTGTGTTGACCCACTCCAGGTTCGTTGGAAACTCCGGTGCGTTGACTTTACCGGCGAATGAGGAACTCACTACGGTTACCTCGCTTTTGGTGGGGTGGATTCCCGCCTTCGCGGGAATTGCAGATGGCCCCTTGGGGCCACGTATGAATATGAAAATGGCCTATTTTCATGGCAATGACGGGAAGATTCCCATCTAGTGATCAGGGCGCCCACAGGGGGCACCCCTACGTGACCGCCCTTGACTGGTAGGGGCAACCCTTGTGGTTGCCCTCGTTACCTATCATTTCAAAGCGGTTGGTCTACTAAGCCTCGAAAGCCAGCGTGGCGTAGCGCATGAATATCGTCCCTACCGGCTCTCCCAAGGGGGCGTTGGCCACCAGCACGGCGACGACGTGGCTTGTCCCAGGCTCCGCCGGGTCCGCCACCAATGCCCGCTTCCCGGTGTTGTTGCCGGTGATTACGCCGCTCACCCGGTCGATTTGCCCGTCAACGTATATCTCGCCGTAGTTGTCGACGTTGGTCTCGAACCATACTCTTGACCCGGCCACGTCCTGGCCCTTTACTTGTTCCGGTATGGTAAAGCGCAGCCGGTACCAACCGAAGGTGAAACCGACCGACCGCCGTTTCTGGATGTCCGAGTCGTCCTCCCACGCAGAGTCGTCATAGTCCGGCAGCCGTGCCGGGCTGCCCAATATCTCCGCCACCAAGCCTTGGTTAGGCTCACCCGGCACCAAGCCTGGCGCTATTCGCCAGCCCGGAGAACTCAATGCTGCCAGATGTTCCGGGTCTTCCAAGTCAAGCGATACTCTTGGCATTGCCTTTCTCCCAAAGTTTGCTCAAGTACATGGTCGGGCGACCGGTTCCCGGATCTGTTGCAAAACCGGGAACCGGCGAAGGACTGCCGGTTAGCTTGCGACCGCGGCTCCCTTCACGTGCGCGGCGAAGAAGTCCAGAGTCCGCGGCCAGGAAGCGTCCGCCGCGTCCTTGTGGTACCGGGGCCCGGTATGGTCCATAAAGGCGTGGTCGGCGCCGGGATAGGTGTAAAACTGGTGCGCCTTCCCCAGCCGGGTTAGCTCGGCGTCCAGCTTGGCCATATCATCCTGGGAGGGGTTCTCGTCTATCTCCCCGAAGTGGAACAGGATGGGACAGGGGATGTTCTCCGTCAACTCGAAGGGCGTCTTTTCCGGTTCGCCCCACGGCACCATTATGTTGCCGCCGTAGTAGGGTACGGCCGCTTTGAAGTGCGGGTTGCTGGCGGCTGCCAGCCACGTCACCCGTCCGCCCATGCAGAAGCCGGTGATGCCGATACGCTCTCCGTCAATGCCCGGGTGGCCGCGCAGGAAGTCCATCGTAGTATTCACGTCGGCGACAATCTCCGGGTCCTGGAGCATCCGGGCCTTGGGCGGCCCATTGGGAATGGAGGGGTCCAGCCTGTGGAACAGGTTCGGCGCGACCGCGGCGTAGCCCTCCGCCGCCAGGTTGTCGCATACGGTGGTGATGAAGTCGTTGACTCCTCCTGCGGCCTGTATCACCACGATTGCCGGGAAGGGGCCGGAACCGCTGGGCACGCTGACATAGGTCTCCATGTCCTGCCCATCTACTTGCAGGTTCTCGCGGAATGATGGCATCTCGAATTAACTCCTCAAGAAATTATTGCCGTGTCTGGCGTCCGCCGTGGAAATTCTAGCAGAAACGGTACGACTCGGCATTCGGGACGGCTTACGCCAACCCCTCGGCCCGCACCGCCGCCAAGGTGGTCTCAAAGGCTGCCAGCGTCCGGTCGATGTCCTCCTCTGTATGCACCCCGGACACCAAGAAAGCATCGCGCCCCATTATGTCAATCCCGTTGTTCTGCAAGCCCCGCTTGAGCGCGGTTACCGCCGCCGACCCGGTCACCTCCTTGATCTGGCTGTGCGGCATGGTGCACAACCCCCGGTCGCAATTGCAGTCGGCCATTACAACGTGAATCATGGACGACACGCCGTGCGCGTGGCCCGACATCTCCATCATACCGAAGATGTCGTTGATGCCTGTCTTGAGCCGGGCGGCCATTGCGTCGGCCTGCTGGTTTATAGGCTGGCTGGCGATCAACTCCAAGCAGGTAGCCCCGGCCACCGCTGACAGGGGATTGCCGTTGAAGGTGCCGGGGTGGTAAACCCTGTAGGTGTTGTCCCACTCCGGGTCGCCCCGGTGAGCAATCATGTCCACGATCTCGGCTTTCCCGCCCACCGCGCCGCCGGGCAGAGCGCCGGCGACTATCTTGGCCATGGTGGTCAGGTCCGGAGCAACGTCATACAGGACTTGCGCGCCGCCGGGCGACGCACGGAACCCGGTAACCACCTCGTCGAAAATAAGCACTACGCCGTGCTGCGCCGTCAATTCGCGGAGCCCTTTCAGGTAGTTGGGAACGTCGAAAGGCAACTGCCCGTAGTGGGCGCCGGTAGGCTCCAGGATAAGCGCCGCCACGTCCGAGTCACGGTTCAGCGCGTCTTCCACGGCGCCCAAATCGCCCGCCGGGACGATGATCATGCTGCCCCAACTCTCCACAGGTATCCCCGGAGCGGAGCGGTCCGAACCTGCCATGGCGTAGTCGTGCCAGCCGTGAAAGTGGTCTTGCAGCTTGATAACCTTGTTCTTGCCGGTATAGGCCCGCGCCAGCCGCATGGCCATCAGGGTCGCTTCGGTCCCGGAACTGTGGAACCGCACTTTCTCTATGGAAGGCATCAGGGCCTTGATGGCCCGCGCCCACCGCAATTCCTCTTCGGTAGACGCCCCCAAGTGGGTGCCCCGGAGTATCTGGCGCGACACCGCTTCAGCTATCGCCGGGTGGGAATGGCCCAGCAGCAATGCTCCGTGGCCGGAGACGTAGTCGATGTACTCATTGCCGTCCACGTCCCATTTCTTGGGGCCCTCGCCGTGGGTAATGTACAGCGGAAAAGGCTCGGCGTAACGAGTGTCGTGGGTTACTCCCCCGGGAAATATTCGACTGGCTTCGGCGTACCTCTGGGCCGAACCTTGATGCTTGGCTATGTACTCCTCTAAAACGGTGGGCATGAGACCTCCATCCCGGCCGCCTCGGTTACCCATAGACCAAGGCCGGGACTATGATTTTCCGCTATTTTAGCCTTTCACAGCCTCTTGCGCCATTGAAGACGGCCGTCAAATCTGAAGGGCAACAACGAGTCGGAGTTACCAAGGGGTAAATATACTCGAGCTTGACGAGGCTTTGCGCAACGAACGGGGATTGAAACAGAGAAGATATTTATGTACAACGAATGAGCTAAATCGAAACGGTCAAGCGACCCGACCAGAGGAACCTCACACAGCATCACGCTCCCCGTGGAAATGGTAAAATCGGAAGCTAGGCAGAGATTACATGACCACCATCAACGACATATCGGACCTCATCAGGATATTGCGCGACGACCCGGCATGGGCCGACGCCGTCCGAAGCGTGCTGCTGTCTCAAGAATTGTTAAGGCTACCTGAGGAAGTCGCAGCCCTCACCAAAGCCTTCCGGGAGCACGCAGAAACCACCAACCGGAGGCTCGAAAGCCTCGAACAGGGACAAGCCCAGCTTCAGACCACCGTCAACGGCCTACAGACCACCGTCAACGGAATGAGAGGAGAGTTGGGTAACCTGTCCGGGTCTTTCTTCCAGAGGCGCGCGGCAAACTTCGCAGAGCGCGTCGCCAGGAGAGACTTTCACCTCCGGCAAACCAGCCTGCTGCACCATGCCGACCAAATCGGAGACAGCACCCTCAAGCAGATACTCAACGACGCGGCCGAAGACCCTTCCCGAGACTTCACCGAGGACGCCGCCGCCCTGGTGGAACAGGCAGATGCCGTCATTGCGGGCAAAGCCCCGGACGGGACCGAAGTCTACCTGCTGGTCGAGGCATCCATCACCGTAGTCAAAGACGATGTCGACCGGGCGAAGGACAGAGCTGAACTGCTGGAGCGCGCCGTCGGAACGACGAGCCACGCCCTCGTCATAGGAGAGACCATCACCGACGACGCCGCAACGCAGGCGAAAGACCGCGCCGTCGCATTCGCCACCTTCACCCCGAGAAGATCCCCAGCCCCAGACCTCCGGACCTCTCAGGAAAACTGACAATCCCCGGCTCGAATCAAAAGAGTCTCCACAGGCCCAGAAGGCTCCTGCGGACGCCATCAAAAGCGACATAGCCAGCCAAGTCGAACGGGAGAACGGTGTCACCGAGCAGGTACCGTGAACCAACTGCACGGACAACTAACCCTGAATAAGAACAAATTCTGCACAATGAACCGGAATTAAAAAAGAATCATTGTGCAAAGCCGCTTGACGACTGTAAACGAACGTGGCGAGCTGAAGACAGGCGTGCTGACTGCGATGTTGCGTCAGTTGAACATCGACCGAAGGGAGTTCTAAGCCATGCTCTACACATACCCATGTCAACTCACTCCTGATGAAGATGGAGGACTGGTAGCTACCTTCCTCGATGTCCCGGAAGCCATCACCGGCGGAATAGACCGACATGAGGCCTTGAGCATGGCGGAGGATGCCCTTGCCACAGCCCTCGCTGGATATGTCCACAGCAATTTGGACATACCTACTCCCAGTGAGCCGGTGGATGGTCAGGTGTCAGTGCCGGTGCCGGCTGTCGCCGCTGCCAAACTTGCGCTGTATACAGCCATGAGAACACAGCGCATAACCAAGGTGGGGCTTGCCCACAGACTGGGCGTTAGTGAAGCCGCCGTCTGCAAGTTGACTAACCCGGACCACCGCTCTCATATGAGCCAAGTGCAGAAGGCCCTCCAAGCAGTCGGACGCAAACTGACTGTCGAGGTTACGGCTGGTGAAGTAGGAAAAAATGTTCCGACCCACTGAACGCAACACACTGATAACGAGAGGGATTAGCAGTAAAATATCAATAGAACAAGAGACTATGTGAAGCAGACACGCCCCGGCATTAAACATGAGCAATGGGTTAACAGAGCATCCTGAAACTGCCGCCGATTCAGTCGACGGTCAGCGTCACATCATTCACGCGGACCTTGACGCCTTCTACGCCGCCGTAGAGCAACTGGACAACCCCGAACTGGTCGGCAAGGCGATCATGGTTGGAGGGCGCCCGGAAGACCGCGGTGTGGTGGCCACGGCGTCCTACGAGGCACGCGAGTACGGCGTCCGCTCGGCCATGCCCATGCGGACGGCGATACGCCTTTGTCCCCACGGGATCATCATCCCTGCGCGCTTCGACCGCTACCGCGAAATGTCCCGGTCGGTCATGCAGGTATTCCACCGGATAACCGACTTGGTGGAGCCGCTGTCGCTGGACGAAGCCTATCTGGACATTACCGGGCCGGTCAACGCGGGAGGCGTGCCGCTGGGCATCGCCCTGGACTTGAAAAACCAGGTCAACAAGGAAACAGGCCTCACCCTGTCGGTCGGCGTGGGCACCAGCAAATCGGTCGCCAAGATAGCTTCCGACCTGCAAAAGCCCGATGGGCTGGTGGTAGTGGCCCCCGGCGAGGAAGAGAGTTTCCTGGCCGGCCTTCCCGTGGGCAAGCTCTGGGGCATCGGGCCGAAGACCGCCCAGCGACTCAACGCCGAAGGTGTCGAGACCATCGGCCAATTGGCGTCCCAACCCGAGTCATGGTTCCGGCAACTGTTCGGACAGCGTGCGATGGACGTCCAAGCAATGGCGCTGGGTCAGGACAAAGCTCCGGTGCGGACGAAGAGAGAGACCAAGTCGGTAAGCGCCGAAACGACGTTTGCCGACGACCTCAGCGGAGAGGAAACCCTTTACCCGTATCTGGCCAGACTCGCCGGCCGCGTAGCAAATCACTTGGAAGGCAAGAAGCTACAGGGCAAGACAGTTACCGTGAAAGCCCGCTTGGCAGACTTTACGACTTTTACCCGCCAGACCACTCTGCCCCAACCCACCAGCAACGAGTCAACCATCCTGGAGACGGCTTGGCGGCTCTTTTCCAAGGAGTTGACGCCGGGGCGGTCCTTCCGGTTGCTGGGAGTGGGTGTCTCAGGATTTGCCATGCCTTCCGAGACCCGGAAGACTCCTGAAGGGCAACTGCAATTGCCCCTGTTCGTTGAACTGCGGTAGACCTGTGGCGTTAGAGCCTCGGAGATACCGGATATGCAAGCAGCTACCTGAACAGGTCCTTTTCCGGCGACCGGAGCAACGCTTCCAAGCTGGCGTCCTCCATGCGCTCGTAGGGATACCCCTTGATGATGGACACCGGCACTCCCAGCACCTTGCCCGTCACCAACTCGGCCACCGCCGCCAGTTCGTCCGCCACGCAGATCACGGTGGTGTACATCATGTTGCCGTGGCTGTCCTCCTGGCCCACGTAGCTCAACAGCGGGTTGATGCCCGCCAGGCCGATGGCCACGTTGACCGCCGCCGCCCGCCAAGGCCGGCCGAATGTGTCGGAAATAATGACTGCCACATCCACGCCCAAGCGGTCCCTGACGGCGTCGCGGATTCTGCGGGCCGAAGCGTCGGGGTCCACCGGCAGCAACGCCACGGTGTTGGAACCGGGAATATTGGAGGCGTCTATGCCGGCATTGGCGCAGGTGAAACCGTGGCGAGTCTCGCTGATAATCACGCCCCGGTCCATTCGCACGATGCGCGCGCTCTCCCGCAGGATCAACTCCGTGTGTCGCGGGTCGCGCCGATGGCCCTCGGTGATCCGCACCGCCAATTCCGACGGCTCTACGTCGTCGATGGTCAACACCCTGTCCTCGGCCTTGGAAACGACCTTCTGAGTGACGACAAGAACGTCCCCGTCCTCGATCTCGATTCCTTGGTCTCGGGCCGCGTCCATGAACTGCGCGGCCACATCGTCCCCGGGCTTGACTTCCGGCATCCCTTCAACGCCAATAACGCGGATCTCCGGTGGCATAATTACATACCCCTCAAGGCTCGCAACTGCGGCCTGGTCCTTGCATTGTTTACTATCGGTCTAACACTCGGTTGGAGTCCAGATGCGCTCGAACTGGACTTCCGTCGAAACGTCCAGTTCCACCCGGTATATGTCCGGTGACGACAACTTGTTCCAGCGGTCGTATCCCACTGACGGGTCATAGTGGTTCATCAGCAGGGCCAGCAGGTTGCCGTGGGTAGCCAGAACGATGGCCCTTCCGGGATGGCGGTCGGCCAGGTCCTGGCACGCCGCAACGGCCCTCCGTTGCGCCGCGCCGCTGCTCTCGCCGCCCGGACAAGCAAAGGAAAAGTCCTCCCAACTCCGCTCCAGCGCGGCTCTCCAGTCGTCTATCGGTACTTCGCTGAGTGTGCGTTCCCGCAGGTCCGCGACCTCCTCGATAGCCATCCCAAGCGCACCTGCCAGCGGCTCCACCGTTTGCTTGGCCCGCAGGTAAGGACTGGAATAGATTGCCTCGGGCCGCATCGACGCCAGTAGATCGGCAACCCTCCGGGCGTCTTCCAACCCGGCTTGCGATAGGGGCCGCATCTCGTCCGGAGTCCAATACGAATGGGCGTGCCTGACTAAGTACAGGATGCCCAAAACATGCTCCGCGGCCTAATCTGAGCCTAAGTATATCTTGCCGACCGCCGCCCCTGCTACAATGGTCACGGTCAACCCCACCGACGCAGGATACAATGACATGAGCGGCGAACCCAAACTGTTCCGAATCAACCCGGAAAACCACCAGTCGGAAAGCATCGAAGAGGTCAACTTTGCCCAACTGGGGTTGCGGGAACGGCGGGACATCCAAGAATGGGTAGCCGCCAACCCCGACATCCTGGGGGACGACCTGCTGATTATCGGCAAGGAGTTCAGCGGTTTCGACGCCACCAACGAAAGGCTGGACCTGCTGGCGGTGGACCTGGACGGCAGGCTGGTGATAATCGAGTTGAAGCGGGACGACAGCGGGACGGACGCCCATTGGCAGGCCATCAAGTACGCCAGCTATTTCCACCGCGCCACCGCCGACCAGATTATTGGAGTTATGGCCGACTATCGCGGCGAGTCCCAAGAGGAAGCCGGCGACGCTCTGCTCCAACACTTGGGAGCCGACGACCTGAACGCCCTGAACAATGACCAGCGCATCATCCTGGCCAGCCACCGTTTTGCGCCGGAAGTAACCTCGGCCGCCCTGTGGCTCAACGGGAAATCTCCCACGGAAGACCTGATTACCTGCGTGAAGCTGACCCCCTACCGTGACGGGCAGACCGACTCGCTATACGTGCAGGCAACCACTATTATTCCGGTTCCAGGGGCGGACGAGTACATGGTCGGCGTCGGGGAAGGTCCGCGACTGGAGTCGGCAGGAAGTCGCAGCAACTTTGCTAAGAACCTGAAAGAGACATACGAAAGGAACAAGAATGACGCAGTAACCGACTTCCTGAGAAAAGTGGGACAGTTGGCTACGGAAGGGTTGCCGGATGAAATCATGCCCGACAAGGTAAGCCGGTGGGCAGGGTCGTCCGGCTTTAACCGCCGTTATTACCTATTCTGGTATTCACGTCCTCCTTGGAGTCGTCGGAGACATAGTCGCACGTACCATGAAGTCGTTCTAACGAGACAGCAGGAAGCGGATTCATGGCAGGCGCACGTCTGGTTCAGAGCACGAAATGACTTGGCAACACTCGTCGAAGGGGTTGAAATTCACCCCGAACAGCGGTTTGCCGAAAACGGCGTTACAGTAGACTTGGGAACCATCGCCCTCAACGACGAATTCGCCGGAAAGATAGCCGAGACACTACGGGCGTTTATCGAGCACATTACCCCGGTGATAGACGACGCCGAAAACGAGGCCAACGTTGAAGAAATCTGATTCGGACAATCCCCCAAAGCCGCGGCTGGGTGCGAATGTGCCGCCCCGGTAGTATCATGGTCACATTCGGTCAAGAGGACGTGAGCGGTGAGTACTGACTCTTCTTCATACAGGAAACGGGTATATACCAAGTTCGGCGACAAGGGTGAGACCAGCCTGCTTTACGGCGGGCGCGTTTCCAAGAACAACCCGCACACCGAGGCCTACGGCATCACCGACGAAGCCGTGTCCGCGATGGGGCTGGCACGGGCTTTCACGTCGGACGAGCGTGTGCAGGACACCCTGCGGGAGTTGCAGCGAGACCTGTTCACCATCGCCGCCGAGCTAGCCACCGACCCGGACAAGTACGAGCTTTTCCAGGAACACTTTCTTCCCGTTACCGAGACAATGGTGGAGAACCTGGAAAACACCATTGACTCCTTGGAGCAGGACTTCCAGATGCCCAACGTCTTCATCCTGCCCGGTGGCTCTCCTGCCTCGGCGGCCATCGACATGGCCCGCTGCATCATCCGCACCGCCGAACGCCGCGTCGTGGCCGTGAAAGAAGATGGTCTGCTCACCAACGACCTGATCATCAACTACCTGAACCGCTTAGGCGACCTGCTGTTCGTGCTGGCCCGTTACGAGGACCGTGAAATTCCCATAGAACGCGCCACCGGGACCCGCAGTTAGCCGCTATGTCCAGCTTCATCAAGATGGTGGTCATCGATTACCAGTCCGGCAACCTGCGCAGCGTAGCCAAGGCATTGGAGTCCGTCGGCGTTGCCCCATTGGTCACCAGCAATCCTTCTGACCTGGACAAAGCGGACGCGCTGGTGCTGCCAGGCGTAGGCTCGGGCCCGGCGGCCATGGAAGCCTTGGAGCAACGCGGGTTGGTTGGACCCATCAGCGACTACCTGGCTTCAGGTCGGCCCTTCCTGGGAGTATGCCTGGGACTTCAACTGCTGCTGGACCATACCGAAGAGGGTAACGCCAGGTGCATTGGTGCCGTGCCGGGTTCGGTGAAGCGGTTGCCCGCCGGGCTCAAAGTGCCCCACATGGGTTGGAACAGCGTCCGCTTGGCGCGGCAACACCCGGTATTCCACGGCATTCCCGACGGCAGCCATTTTTACTTCGTCCACAGTTACTATGCCGCGCCCGACGATGATGCATCGGTGGCCGGCATTACCGAGTACGGAGTGCCGTTCTGCAGCATCTACGCCAACAAGAACGTGGTCGCCACCCAATTCCACCCGGAGAAAAGCGGACGGGTCGGTCTGAGGGTGTACGAGAATTTCGTTAACTTCGCTATAATGGCCGCAAACGCCCCAATTCCGTCACCATGACCTTCTCCTACATGAAGGGGAGAGAGCTATTGCCCCCTTACTCCGAACGACCGACAGATTATGGAAGTCATTCCGTCAATTGACTTGAAAGAGGGCCGTTGCGTTCGCCTGTACCAAGGCGACTACGAAAAGGAAACGGTCTACTCCCATGATCCTTTACAGGTGGCCTTGGCGTGGCAGGCGCAGGGGGCGCCCCGTCTGCATGTCGTCGACCTGGACGGGGCCGCCGAGGGCAAGCCCTTTAACCTCGGAACAATCTCCTCCATCGCCGCCGCCCTTGCAATCCCGGTACAAGTCGGGGGTGGAGTGCGAGACATCGAGACGGCGCAGGTATTGGTCAACGCCGGTGTCGACCGCGTCGTTGTCGGCACGGCGGCGGTGACACAACCTGAGTTGGTGCAGCGCCTCTGTGAATACTACGGAACGGAGCGGGTGGTGGTGGCGGTGGACGCCAGGAACGGGCAAGTGGCCATAAATGGTTGGACTGAGGGCACAACGGTCGATGTCTTCGGCTTGGTGAACGAAATGAGCACGATCGGCATCAGTAGAATACTGTACACCGACATTTCACGAGACGGGACGTTGACCGAACCAAACTTCGAAGCTAACTCCGCCTTGGTGCACGAGACCAGGTTGAGGGTGTTGGCCTCCGGCGGGATAGCAAGTCTGGACCACGTGCGGAGACTAGCGCAAACCGGCGTGGAGGGGGCAATTCTGGGGCGGGCATTGTACACCCGGGATATTTACCTGTCGGACGCTATAGCCGCGGCCAGCGAAACGTCCGTCTAACCCACCTGAACGAGGCCACTGCGGCAAGAGTGGTAATCTGTCGGCGACTTCAAGTGGGCGTTCCGTCTCCGCCATTACGGGCCACCTCCCGGTCCGCGTAGGCTTGCCTTGCCGCCAGCCTTTCCTCGGCCTTGGAAAACCAGTCGTCCCGCAACACCTCCATCAGGATGAAGTCGTGAGACAAGCGGCGGACCTTCTTCACAGGAACGAACCCGCATTTCTCGAAACATCGCTGCGCCCTGTGATTCCATTCCAGGGTATGCAGGTACACCCTTTTCAACCCTTTCTCGCTGAAGCAGTAGTCCAACAGGGTGATCACCGCATCGTAGCCGTAGGCATTGCTCCAATAGTCCCGGTCGCCGATTACGATCCCCAGCTCGGCTTGGAGGTTGACGCTGTCCAGATCGTAATACATGCAGTTGCCAATGAACTTCCCGTCCAGCGTCTCGGTGGCGAAGTGGTGGGAACCCGGGGTAGGGTACTTCAATTGGTCTTGAAACATTTTCAAGTACCGTTCGAAGCTCATGGTCAGGGGGTATGCGGCATCCAGCTTGGCCAATTCGTGATCGGACCGCCAGATGTAGTCCTGCTCGGCGTCCTCTATGCGTTTGTCCCGCAGTACCACTCTGACCCCTTGCAACACCACCATGTCAGTCGTCTCCCTGGCGCCGGGCGATCAACTCTTGCGCCTGCCGCAAGACGCCCGTTTCATTGGGGTAAGCAAGCGCTTCAAGGGCCTCGTCAAGCGGAAACCATCGTACCACGTCGAACTCGGGGTCGTGGAGGTCAGTATCGCCGCCGACGGGCAACATGAGGTAGAAATGCACCGTCTTGTGGTACCGCACGGAGTTATCGCGGTCGGCGAACCAGTAGGAAATACTGGAGATTGGGGACTCCATTTCGACTTCCAACCCGGTCTCCTCCCGGACTTCCCTAAGGGCGGTTTCCTCCAGGGTCTCGCCTTCGTCGGGAGTGCCCTTGGCCAAACTCCACCGGATGTTTTCCGGTGAAATGTCTTCATTGCGGACCGCACCGGACGGCAGATTAACGCAACGGCCGCACAGTACGGTTTCTATCCCACCCGAAGACTCTCTGTAGACCACCCCCCCGGCCGATACCAGGTTCTCTACCCGAGACCTGCTCTTTCGTCCCATCAATCAACCCTCTCGAGCGTTAAACCACTGAAGCGTCGCATGAACACCGACCGGATTTGCGTCATACTATTCCTCCGGCAATGGCGGGAACAAAGTGGATTTCGCTCCTTTCTCCTACTTTTTCCAGCAGTCCCATCCTGGCTACTTCCCCGTCGATCGAAACCGCCAGGTTGGGACGAAGGCGGCCTTTCTCCACCAGTTCGCTCTTTATACCGGGGAAACGTTCCTCCAGCCGGTCCACCACTTGGCGAACGTTGGAGGCTTCGCAGTCAATCTGCTTGACCCCGTCAGTCATTTTCAGGAGCATGGTCGGTATGAATACCGTCGTCACGCCTTGTATCCTTGCTTCGCGCGGTCCACCCTATGCGAATGCTTGGGGACCCGGTGCGAATATATTGGGTTCACTGCATATAGCGTAAGGGAACCGGCTCTAGCCCTTATGATATGCCCCCAAGCCAGGGAACGGCTTAGCCATAGCCTGAATCGGGGGCTATCAACTTTGACCTTTGGTAGAGGCCGACGCTGCGCCGGCTCTCGCTTTTTAACTTATGACTTCATGCGTTCGCTGGCGTCCAATACCGCACGCACGATCTTGTCGTACCCGGTGCAACGGCACAGGTTCCCCGCCAGCCAGTGCCGGACCCGCGCTTCGTCCACATCCGGCTCCTGGTCCAAAAGGCCCTTGGAGGCCACGATGAACCCAGGTGTGCAGATGCCGCATTGCAGAGCGGCGTTTTCCAAAAACGCCTGTTGCAGGGGATGCAGGCCCTCGGCGGTTGCCAACCCTTCGATAGTCGTAATTTCTTTTCCGTCGGCTTCCATCCCAAGCACCAAGCACGAATCGACGATCCTGCCGTCGAATATCACCGTGCACGCGCCGCAGTTGCCGTCGTTGCATCCTTCCTTGGTGCCTGTCATGAACAGGACGTCCCTGAGGACCTCCAGCAGGCTCTGGCGCGGCTCGCAAAGGAAGTCCTTCTCTTCCCCATTGATGGTCGTGTGTACGTGCCTTACTCCGGGCATTCTTTAACCCCCTCTGGCTCTCTGTACTGCGTTATTTAGGGTGCGGCGGGTCAATACTCCCACCAAGTGCCGCCGCTGCCTGATTGTTCCGCGCATGTCACTGATGGGCGAACTGGCTTCAATGGCTTTGTCCGAGGCTTCCTGGATCGCCTCGTCGGACACCGGCTTACCCGCCAAGCTGTTCGCGGCGTCCGTGCACAGCACCGGGGTAGGCGCGACCGACGCCAAGGCGATGCGAGCGGAGACGAAATTCTGCCCCGAAGCGTCCAGCACCACCGAACTGCCGACGCCGGCAACGGCGATGTCCATTTCGTTGCGAGGGATGAACCGCAGGTAATTAGCTCCGGAATGCGCTTGGGGCGCAGGGATGCTTATGGACACCAGCAACTCGTTGTCCTGGAGGACGTTGCGGCCGGGTCCCGTGCAGAAATCTTCGCTGGGGACCTGGCGGGTGCCGTTGGGCCCGGCGATGTTGCACACGCCGCCCAAGACTATCACTGGAGGTATCGAGTCGCCGCTGGGGGCGGAGTTGCACAGGTTGCCGCCAATGCTGGCGCGTCCCTGTATCTGTATGCCGCCGATCAAAGTGGCGGCATCCATCAGACCCGGATACGCTGCCGCAATCTCTTCGTCTTGGTAGATTCTGTAACAGGGTACGGCGGCGCCCAGGGTCAAGCCGTTTTGTGAATCGTAAGATAGCTCGTTAAGCTCTGGAATCCCTTTGATGTCTACTACGACGTCAACACTTCTTCGTCCGCCGCGCAGTTGCACTAACAGGTCGGTGCCGCCGGCGATAACGCGGGCTCTGTCGCCTTTGGAGGCCAATATCGACACAGCCTCATCCAAGGTATTCGGTGCTTCAAAATCAATCCATTCCAATTTGCCACCTCCTGGCGGAGATTATAGCATCACACAAGTGGGGTTGCACACGGGTCGAATGCCCCGAGGCAATCGCCGCTCAATTATCGTTTCATAACCAAGCCGCGTGGTATGATAGCCCCGGAAAGGAGAGTTTATGGCCTTGGAAGAAAGAGTCAGCAGGTTGGAAGGGGCATACGAACAGGTCGATGGCCGACTGAGTGATCTCAGCGCCTCTATGGACTCGTTGCGCAGCGACATGAGCAGCCTGCGCAAGGAAATCAATGATTTGCGCGTTGAGACACGTAGCGCGATAGCTAGCCTACGGGACGAAATGCGCAGTGAGATAGCCAGCCTACGGGACGAAATGCGCAGTGAGATAGCTGGTGTCCGCAGGGAGATTGCCAGTCTCCGGGATGAAATGCGCGCGGAGATCAACAGCCTGCGAGTGGAGACGCGGGCGGAGATAAATGGCCTCCGGGTGGAAATGAACACCCGACTCGACCAAGTGGACCGGAAGTTTAATACCCTCTACGCACTCATAGCCGGAAGTTGGGTGACTCTTTTAGGCGTAATTCTGGGGCTAGCCTTGGCCGGATGATCTTTTTCACGCTCCAGTCGCTGAACACCGGACCTGAGGAATTCTGACACGGTTGACGGAAATCCCTATCCGTGACTCAACCTGATTCCGCCATAAAGTCGCTGTTGAAACGAGACCGCGCGGTGGTCTTGGCCGGGACTGCCGGAATCACCGCGCTGGCTTGGGCGTACCTGTTCTATGTAGCCCGGGACATGGGCGGCATGGACTCGGGCATGATGATGGCCCAGATGCGGTCTTGGAGCGCCGCCGACTTCGGGTTCATGTTCCTGATGTGGGCCGTGATGATGATCGGCATGATGGTGCCCACGGCAACCCCAATGGTCCTCGTGTTTGCGGCGAACTCCCGCCGCCTTCGGGAGCAACAACTCCCCTACGTTCCCACCGCCGTATTTCTTTCTGGGTACGTAGTGGTCTGGAGTGCGTTCGCCGTAGCCGCTACCACGGCCAACTGGGCCCTGCATGTCAATGACTTACTGTCCTCCATGATGGGCGAGAGCGTCAGTGCTTACTTGGGTGGCGGCCTCCTGATTGCGGCGGGTCTGTTCCAACTGAGTCCCCTCAAGTACGTATGCCTCAAACACTGCCGCTCACCAATGTCCTTCTTGGTCCATGATTGGCGCGAAGGCGCGTGGGGCGCGTTCAACATGGGCCTACGCCACGGCGCTTTTTGCTTGGGTTGCTGTTGGATACTTATGGGCTTGCTGTTTGTGCTGGGGATTATGAACCTCCTGTGGATAGCGGCGCTGGCGGCGTTTGTTCTCTTGGAAAAGGCCGCGCCCGGGGGCCAGTACATCGGGATGGCCGCAGGGATCCTGCTGATAGTATGGGGAGCTGCGCTGGCGGCTGGGCTGATCGGGTAAGCGCCCAAGATTTGATGGACAAATTGCATTGACCGGAGCGTGAACAATGGAAATCGGTGTGGGCCTTGACGCAACCCTGGGTTTGACCGGAGAAGACGAGGAAGAACTGGCTAGAGAAGCGGCGCGCTTGGGTTATACCAGCATCTGGACTCCCGAGAATACCGGGCAGGACTCGTTCCAGCTATGCGCCCAACGTTGGGAAGCCAGCAAGGCAGTTGTGCCCGAGGGGCTGGAGACGGGAATCGCCGTTTCCCCGGTGACCTTGCGCAGCCCCCTTGGTTTCGCCATGAGTGGCGGCACCCTGAGTCAACGCACCGGAGGGCGCTTTTACATGGGCATCGGGTCCGGCGGCGTGTACCGTCCCAGGTCCCGCCAAGCCATGGGTATGCCGCCAACGTCGGCCTTGGCGATGATGCGCGACTACGTCACCACTGTCCGCACCCTGGTATCCGGCGGCACGGCGGACTACCAAGGTGACGTGGTCAGATTGCGGGGCATCAAGCTGGATATCGACCCGCCGCCCGTCACGCCGGTGTACCTGGGCGCTCTCGGCCCTGAAATGCTCAAGTTGGCGGGAGAGCTGGCCGACGGCGCTTGCCTGAACTGGTGCAACCCGGAACAGATAGCTTGGAGCCGGGAGCGTGTGGCTGAAGGAGCGGCCAGAGCGGGGCGCGACCCTGCCCAGGTGAAGATGGTGGAGTACATCCGCATTTGCGTCGACGACGACGTAGCAACCGCTAAGCGCGCCTATGCCCGCTCGACCATGGGATATGCGCTGGGCCAGCAAGTCGCAACGCTGAGGGAACGCCGTCTTGGCTACCGCGGACATTTCGAGCGCATGGGCTTCGCCGACGAATTGGCCCAGTTAGACCAGATGCGTCTTGACGGTGCGCCACCCGGGGACGTGGCCGACGCATTCTCTGATGATTTACTATTGAATGTGGGTTACTTCGGAACGCCTGACGGGGCGGCCGCTGCCTTCAAGCGACTTTCCAAGGGCCTGGACGTCGCCATTGTCCGGGTTGTGTCGGCCCGCCCAGGTGTCCAGTCCGTTCTGGACGTCATGCGTGCGTGCCAGCCAAGCCTGATCGAGGCCGCAACCGGTTAGTGCCCGAACCTGGCCGAGACCCGGCGCCAATGTTGCCGAACGGTACCAGAGAATGACTCCAAATTTCGAAGATGGTCTCTTGTTAGCCTATTTGTGGCGGTCCATGTGAATAAGCCCAGCAAAGTATATTCCCTGCCTGCTCTTACGCCCGAAGCCACCAGCCATATTTGCATGAATGAGTGCAACGCCATGTGCTGCCGCGGGCCGTTGATACTCCGACTGACTGAGAAGGAATCGGTGGATTTCCGACGACGGGCCGAAACCTTGGGGATCTATGCGAAAGTCAGCCAAGCTCCCAATGGCGGCGGATGGGTGAAGTTCTCCGACCATCCGGGTGAGCGTTGCCCCATGCTGGACGAAGACACATGGGCTTGCCGTATATATCAGCATCGGCCGCAACGGTGCCGCAGCTTTCCGGAAAAGCCGACCGAAGGATGCGCGATCTCCGGTTGGTCGAAAGGTGGGTAAGGTCTGGCGCGCCTGGCGGGATTCGAACCCACAACCCCTGGGTCCGAAGCCCAGTACTCTATCCGTTGAGCTACAGGCGCGAGTGCGGAGTAGTTGCGAATGGGGCGAGCGACGGGATTCGAACCCGTGATCTCCTGTGCCACAGACAGGCGCCTTGGACCACTTGGCTACGCTCGCCATATAAGGGACTGAACACCCTGGAACCCGGGCGTCCCTGACCAATGCAAAACCAATACACTTGGGTCATTACCTTGGACTGAATAATCGTAGCAAAAACCGTAACGCCTTACAAGGTAGAATAAGGACAGTCAGCTACAACATGCACTGCCGAGGGACCACGTGAGCGCCTACATAGTCCGCCGCCTTCTGTGGCTGCCCTTCATCCTGGTCATAGTGTCTTTCATCACCTTCATTCTGGGCCGTTACGGCCCGGGTGACCCGGTCGAGTTGCTGCTGGGCCAGCACGCCAACCCGGAGGCCGTGGAACGCATCCGGGAGCAACGGGGTCTGAACGACAACATAATGGTCCAGTATGGTCGGTACGTCAGGGACGTAGTCCGGGGGGAATTCGGAGAGAGCTTCAAGTACCGGGGGCGCAGCGTAGCCGACCTGCTCAAGAAGAAAATGTGGGTGTCGGCCCAACTGAACATCGCGGCGTTGGCAATCTCGGTGGGCTTGGGCATACCCATCGGGCTGTTTGCCGCGCTGCGGCAGGGTACCGCTTGGGACACCCTGTCGGTGTTGGCAACGCTGACGGCCCAGTCCATCCCGGTGTTCCTCACCGCTCCCGCTTTGCTCTTGATATTCGCGCTGAACCTGGACCTGTTACCGACCCACGGTTGGGGAGGGCTGCTGGACACCAGGGTTATTCTCCCGGCGTTGGCTATGGGCATCCCAGGGGTTGCCATCATGGCCCGCCTGACCCGCGCCAGTACCCTTGACGTAATATCCCAGGACTACATCCGCACCGCCCGTGCCAAGGGACTGCACGAAATGACCGTGCGCCGCCGCCACATCCTTCGCAACTCGCTGATTCCCGTGGTGACTTCGCTGGGCTTCTCCCTGGCCGGACTGGCCTTCACTTCCTTCATCGTAGAGAGGTTCTTCGGTATCCCCGGCGTGGGCAATCTCTTCATCGAGTCCATATTCGCCCGCGATTACCCCATCATCAACGCCGTCATAATCATCGGCACGGTGCTGTTTGTAATGGCGAACCTGATCGTAGACTTGATCTATCCGATTTTGGACCCGCGCATCCGCTTGGGCAGGGGGCAGGATGCAAACTGAAGCCCAAGAGCAACCGATAATCCAGTACCAACGAAGCCGCGGCTATTGGGCCATCTCGCTGCGGCGGTTCATGGGTAAAAAGGTGGGTGTGACGTGCCTGGCCATTATCCTCGTGATGTACTTGGCGGGCGTCTTCTCCACATGGGTAACCCCCTACGGATACGACGACCAAGACCTGAGCCGTTCCAAGCAGGGTCCCAGCCTCAGCCACCCCTTCGGCACCGACCGGTTGGGGCGGGACGTCCTTACCCGCGTCATCTACGGTCTGCGTACCACCGTGATCATCACCGTCACTACGCTCGTCACCGGCAGTCTCGTGATTGGACTGACTATGGGTCTCATGGCCGGTTACTTCGGCCGGTGGATCGACGGAGCCATAATGCGGTTCGGCGAGGTTACGTCGGCTTTCCCAGAGATATTCCTGGTGTTGATTATCATCGCCAGTGTCAAGCCGCCGGTGACCCAATGGGTGCGAGGCTTGGAAGACAGTTGGGGAGTGGACATCGTGCGCCTGGGGATCGTCGATTACACCGTGTTGGCCTTGGCGTTGGCTATCTTCTCTTGGTTCGGCATGGCGCGGTTGGTGCGCGGCCAGGTGTTGCAGGCCAGGGAGAACCAGTACGTGGAGGCCGCCCGGTCGGTCGGGGGATCGACGCCAAGGATTCTGTTGCGTCATGTGCTGCCCAACGTGATGGGGCCGGTCATCGTGGTGGTGTCGGCGGGCTTGGGAACGGTGGCGGGATCGGAGATATTCCTCAGCTTCCTTGGGATCGGGATACAGCCGCCAACACCCAGCCTTGGACTGATGATTTTCGAGAACGGCAGCATATCGGTCCTGCGGACCAACCCTCACCTGCTGCTGTTCCCGGTATGCACCCTGGCCGTCCTGATGCTGTGTTTCAACATCCTGGGCGACGCCGTCAACGACGCGTTCAATCCCCGCACCCGCTGACATGCTTGGCAACCGGGTCTTGGCGGAAACCTTCCCGGCGACTAACCTCGCCTTTTTCGACAGGTCATCGCCGCCAGCGGCACAAGAAGCGCCAGCAGCCATGCCGGCGTCGCCGCGCTGCCTCTGGCGTTGCAACCGCTGGACCCTGTTGGACTGTCTTCAGCTCCCGTATCTGGCCCCGTCGTGGGCAGCGACCTAGCCACCGGTACGGGAGTAGGTGGGACATCCGTGGGGACGATGGTTGACGTTGGAGACACAGGCGTAGGCGGCGCTGTCGAGGTTGGTTGGACTTCAGGCTTTTCCTCAACTTCCGGTTCCGGCTCATCTAACGGTTCCAGCCCCAGCGATTCGCGCCACTCCGCATCCAGGCCCCGCTGGTCGAAGCCGTACACTGCCTCCAGAGCGTCGTCAATGTCCCGTGTTTCTTGAAACTCCTTGAACAAATCGGCGATCGAAGCCGCCCCGTAGATGGTCACCAAATGCTGGACCACCGAGTAGGCTTGGCCATAGGCTATTAGAATATCCTCCGGTTTCCCGACGAACCTGTTCTGGTACCACAACGGATTGAGGCGGCCCGTTGAGATGCCCTTCTGCAAGAACCTGTCGTAACCGGCGTTGGGGTCGATGTTGCCGTACTCCGCAAGGCCTTCGTTCAACCAGGCCGGCACCTCTTCGTGGGCCTTCCCGGCAGCCTGGGCCACCAGTAAGTGAACGAACTCGTGCGCCACCGTGCCGTCAGCGGACATACCGGGGCTGTGCACCAGCAATACCATCTCGTTTGAGAAGGCCATTCCCTCGGTGATCAGGTTGGCGCTGTGGGCATGGGACCTGAACGGTATCGCCGAGGACATATCGCTGTAGCGAGTGTATACGACTATCTGCACGGGTTCGGTTATCTCTATTCCCAGCAACGGCAGCATCCGCTCCGTGGCTTTCTCCGCCGCCACCAATACCGATTGGGCCCGTCGCTCGTCCAAGTCCCCATAGAAGTGCACCGTAACCGCCCCGGACGAGATGGACCGCCATTCGAACCGGTGGTCGGTGTACATCAATTCTTCCTTGGGTGTGCGGTGGACCCGGCCTTCTTTGTCCCAGATCTCAAAGTAATACTCTATGATGGTGCCGGGCGGAATGTAGTTGGTCCCGGTCCTGGTCAGCAACTCCGCCTCGGCGCTAACCTCTTCGCCAGGCTCAAACTCCGCGATCCTGTAAGCCCTTCCCTTGGCGCCGCTGGCCAACCGGAAATGCACTCGAACGTCGTCGATGAGGGACGTGCTCCGTGCTTTGACGTAGAAATTAATGCTGTCGGGAAAGCGGCTCTCCGCCGACGACTCCAACACTTCTATATCCCCGTCGTCGGCCAACGCCGGTGCGACGAACGTCGCAGCACTCGGCGAGAGGCCCAAGAGCAGCAACACAAAGAATATTCCGACTAATATCTTCATCATAAATAGAGTACCAGACGTCGTTGAAGGACGCTCCCACTTTGACTGCATCCTTGACGCAAGATGAGCGTCAACCTAAAATCGAATTCCTGATAGGTGAAGTTCCATCTAAGTATACGTTGCATAGAATAGCGTTAGTATGACGATTCGAGTAGCGCGAGTCCCATATCTCAGCCACGAGCCTTTCTACTTTGACATGGCCAACCGGGGCTTGGTCCTCTATGACTTCGTTCCGGGCGATATTGCTCCCGCCATTGAAAGCGGAAACCTCGATGCCGGGCCTCTGCCCTTGGGAGACAGCTTCAGGCTCGAGGAGCGAATGGAACCGGTTGCCGGGTTTTGCTTATCCGCGTACAGGCAGACCGGCAGCAGTTTTCTGTTCTCCAAAGAGCCTATAGACCAGTTAGACGGCGTTCCCATCGGGGCGCCGGAGGAACCCTCTACATCGAAAGACCTCTTGCGGGTCCTGTTGTCGCTAAAATACGGCATCCAGCCCGGAGAATTCACCGGAGTCAATGACTCTCCGGATGCCATCTTGTTGATGGATGACCAAGGCCTGCGGAGACGCCGCGGGATTCGCGGCTACCCTCACAAGTACGACTTGGGCATCGAATGGAACCAATGGACCAACTTGCCCTTTGTATTTGCCCGCTGGATGAGGCGCAACGACATGGAAGAACGAGAAGCCGCGCTGTTGGAGGACACCCTATACGTGGGTTTGGAAGAGGGCGTTGACGGCCTCTACCACCTCAACGAGCCTAGGGAAAATCTGCTGATGCTCGCTAAGGACATCGTCGAGTACATCCAGGGCGTCCGGTACTTCATTGGACTGTCTGAGCAAAAGTCCATCCAACTGTTCCGGGAATACTGGGAGCAGGTCAACGCCTGAAACCCCTTGGGGCTGCTGATGGCAACCGTAACATCCCGGTGTTTCGAAGCCACCGGACTCCCCTGCTTCATCTGCGACTTCTCTCCTCCCCGCACGGGTGACCCCGTTGCGCTGGCAATCCCGAAAATCGACGCCGACTTCATCTCCGTCGCCTATAACCCTGGCAGTGCAGTCCGCGTCAACTCGGCCATGCTGGCGGCTTTTGTCAAACAACAATCCGGTAAAGATGTAGTGTTTACCCTGGCTACACGCGACATGAACAAGCTGGCGGTCCAGTCGCTTCTGTTGGGCGGGCAACTGCTGGGTTTGGAAAACGTTGTCGTCGTCAAGGGAGACCCTTTCACCCAAAGGGACATGGCACAGGTGAAAGAGGCGGGCGACTATACCCCCACCGGGATGATTGCCGCAATCGACCAAATGGACCAAGGGTTGGACTTTCGGGGTAGGCAGTTGGCCGCACCCACAGAATTCTGCATTGGCGCTACGATAGACTTGAGCCGGCCGCTGTTGGAAGAGGCTCGGTTGACCCAACGCAAATGTACAGCGGGGGCCCGGTTTTTCATCACCCAGCCCATCTTCGAAGTCGACCAAGTCTGGCGTTTCCAGGACGCTTACTCATCCGTCGCCGAGGATGCCTTGACCTTTCCGGTGTTCTACGGCCTGCAAGTCCTGGAGAGGGACGGCGTGCTGTTCAGTTCGGTGCCCGATGAGGTGCGGCGGCAACTTGAACATGGTCGTTCAGGAATTGAGATCGCCCTGGACTTATATCAAACCTTCCAACAGGAAGGACTTTATAACGTTTACCTGGTTCCCCCCATAAGGCGAGGCGGCGCCCGAAATTACGAAGCGGCACGGGAGTTTCTGACTCAGGCCAAGGCAGCCTGAGCAGTTGCATCAAGTCGGACAGTCACACGGAGAAATCATGCAAACCAACGAGTCTACGTCTGAGAAACACACCCGCTTGGCTCATCAACTACTGGACGACGCCAAGCGTGAAATCGCCGCAGGTGATTTGGTCCAGGGCTCCGAAAAGCTATGGGGAGCGACCAGTCAGGCCCTTAAAGCCTACTGCGCCAGCCGTGGGTTGCCCCACAGCAAGTACGCCCATCGGCGACGCGCCGCCTTCGAACTGGCAGCCGAGCTGGACAATCCTTTTGTCCGCATTGCCTTCGGCATCGCGGAATCATGCCACGCCAACTTCTACAACGACTGGATGGAACAAGAACACTTGGACGGCTATCTCCCCGACATAGAAGAACTGGTGAAGACTGTTCTCAGCGCCGGTTCAGGATAAGTTATAAGTCACAACCGGATGTCCTCCATCCTCTTGTCCATTTAATCTCGCATCGCAGCCCGATCCTCTGCCTCCAATTCTATGGCGCAGGACAGGTAATAGTTCATTGCTGGCGCGTTTATCTGTTGCTGCGACAGGCCCCGCAACGCCGCTATCTTCAGCCGTCTGCCCTCGCCCGAAACCGTCGGCCCACCCGCCATGACCCTGTCGGCCAACTGGCACGCCCACTGGTAGTCTCCCTGGTCCACGGCCTTTTTTGCGTGTTCCACCAGCTCGTCCATCCCGCCGACCAACTCGGCAAACCTCTCCGCTTCTTGTTCCGGATGTAGAGGGAACAAACTGGTGGGGTTCCCGTCAAACCAGCCCAGGTGCCCGGTAAAAATGGACCTCACCGCCCAGGGTACGGCGCCGTAGAACTCCTTCAGGTAAGACTTCTCCGCCAACTCCGGGGGAAGCTGCACCGTTTGCACCAGTTGGTCCGGCGTCATACCGCGGTTGATGCCCACGATGGTCTGTTCGTACACACTGAGGATTGCCGAGCTGTAGTCCTTCAACTTCTCTTGGGTCGCCGCCGGGTCCGTCGTCGGCCTGGTATGCCCCGGAACCAGGACGTGAGCGCCAAGGCGGCTCATCTCCCCAACGCTCTCCCCCCACTCCTTCACGTCGCGGTACTGGCCGCGAATGGCGTACAGGTTGGGAAAGGCGTTGTAGCAGTTATCCCCGCAGAACAGCACCTTCCGGTCGGGCAGCCAGACGTATAGCTGGTCGTCCGTCTCGCCGGGCGCCGCCACCAACTGAATCCGTATCCCCGCTATGATAGTCTCCAAGTCCTTGCCCGCGAAGGTCCTGTTGGGCTGGATGAACCCAGCGCTCACTCCACCCGTCGGGGTCTTCCCCGGTCCTGCACCCCGGTTCAATATTTCGTCTGCCGGTATGTCCCGTCCAAACTGCCTGATGCCCCTTACTCCGGCCATCCTGTTCACCGGAGAACCGCTGAGGTGCTCCGGGGAGAAGTTGGTCCGCTGGTATACATACGGTCTGTCATCGCCGGCGAAGACGGACGCGCCGCCGGTGTGGTCGCCGTGGCCGTGGGTATAGATTATCGCCTTGACCGGCTTGCTCGAAATCTCCCGGAACAGCGGCACAAGCTCGTGCGCCGACTCCGTAGCCCGTAATGTATCGACGATTACCACCCCGTCGTCGCCCACGATCATCGAGGCGTTGGAGCCATCGTAGCCCACGGCAACGTGTATCCCTTCGGCAACCTCTATGATTTCCTTTCGGAACTCCGACGAATGGGCTTCCAGTTGGTCTCTAAGGCTCAGTTGCATTCCACGGTCACCTTGCGTTCAATCTAGCGCGATCCCCAGCCTCTTTCCCTTCGACAAGTTACTCTGATACTTTCAGGTTGGAGAAGAACCCTTCCGTGCCCGGCCCAATCCACAAAGCTATAGCCCCTTCGCTGTCCCCGTGCTTCAGGTCGTTGACTATCAGCGTAGGTTGCTCAGCGCCTCCGACGAAGAGGCGGGCCTTCTCGCCCTCAACGGTAATTTTCAGCTTTGTCCATTGGCCCGGGACCATATCCGCGTAGGCCTCGTACTTCCCCGGCGTCTCCTCTCTTGTCTTGTGCCAGGGATAGTCGGGAAACGATATGTACTGCGTCGCGTGGTTGCGCCTCAGTTGGTCGTCGGCGCGTCCGTTGGTAGGCCGGATGTAAAGACACTCGAATTTGCTGGTGTCCTCGGCAACCCGGAACGCAATGCCGACGAAACCCCTGGCCGCCTCCTGTGCCCCTTCGGCCGGCCTGCCGGCAATATCAACCTCTATCGTTCCGTTGTGAAACCCCGTACCGGGCAGGACCGCCAGCTTGTCCTCGCCGTCGTTGGACTGACCAGTTGGTTCGGTCACCAGGATGCCGTCGATTCCGTCGTGCTGAACCGCCGCCACTCGCACGTTATGGACTTGAATGTCCGCAATGTTTCCCAAAGAAGTCATCTAAAACTCCGTAACTACGGTCGCCACGCCTGCGGCGCTATTCCCTCGATGTCGCTGACCACGTCAACCACCGCTGGCTTGCCCGACGCCAATGCCTGTTCCAAGGCGCTCTGGAGCTGCCCAGGCTGGTCCACCCGGATGCCGAAGCAGCCGATGGCCTCGGCAATTTTCGAGAAGTCTACGTCCAGCATGTGCCACAGGGAATCGGGGTTGTTGGGCTCCCCGGCGTATACCCGCTCGTTGCTCCGCTTTTCCTGGTTCAGGGAATGATTGTTGTTGACGACGATCACGGCGTTGATACCATACCGCACCGCTGTCTCCAACTCCGACATGTGGTACCAGAAGCCGCCGTCGCCGCTGAACCCTATCACCGGCCTGTCCGGAAGGGCGCATTTCACTCCCAAGGTGCCCGGAAGGCCCCAACCCAAGGAACCGGCGCAACGGATGTACTGCTGGTCGGAGTGGTTGAGGTCTATCATCGTCCCGGTCCAGATCCCCGAGTGGCCGGTGTCGGATACCAGAACGGCGTCCGAGGGCAGGAAGTCGGTCAACTCCTTGCACAGACGTTCCGGCCGGACGGGCGAGGTGTCGGCATTGACCAAGGGGGCAACATCCTCCCGCCATTCCCGCACCAGGTCCTGGGCGCGGTTCACCCACTCGGTGCGCTGGCCCACCGGCTCCAGCACCTCCATAAGAGACCGGATCGACGACCTGGCGTCTCCCTGCAAGGTCGCTTGGGCCGGGTAGGAGCGTCCCAACTCCGAGGGGTCGATGTCTATTTGGAGCACCGGGGCGCCTGGCGCCGGGACTGTCCACTCGTTGGTAACCTGGCTCCCGGTATGGCTCCCAATGTAGACCACCAGGTCAGCTTCAGACACTAACCGGTTGGCGCAGGCGCGAGAATAAGAACCGCAAACGCCCACCAGCAACGGGTGGTCACCCGGCAGGGCGGTCTTGGCGTTGAGAGAGGTGGCGACGGGGATAGACATCATCTCCGCCAGTTGGCGTACTTCGTCCTCGGCACCCGACAATGTAACCCCGCCCCCGGCGACGATGACCGGTCGCCGCGCTGAAGTCAGCACTCTGGCGGCCTCCCGCACCATCTCCCTCTCCGGCTCGGGACGGTACGCTGGCACACTGGTAAACGGTTCCTCGATGATAACGTCCAAGTCCGCCTCCCCCTCCGAGACCACGTTGCCGGACGTCCCCTCCCAGTCCAGGTGAACTGGGCCGGGCGACCCGGACGTCGCCTCCCGGAACGCTTGCCGCAACAGGAAGGGGAGCTGCTCGGCGCTGTCCACCGGGACGCTGTACTTGGTGACAGCTCGGAAGGGTTGCAAATGGTCGACTTCCTGGTAAGCGTTCCGGTGCTGTCCCAAGTGCTCCCGGCGTCCTGTTATGGCAACCACTGGCGACCGGGCCAAGTAAGGGTCTTGCAATCCCGCCGCCATGTTGGCCGCGCCGACCGACTGGGCCATGCAAATGCCTATCTTGTGGGACGCCCGCGCATACCCGTCGGCCATGTAAGCCGCGGCCTTCTCGCCGTGGGTCATTATGTGCTGAATACCGAATTTCTCCATCTCCAGCATGGCCCGCTGGGCTATCACCGGCACAAAGAACGCATGGGTAATGCCATACCCATGCATGGTCTCGGCCAGAAACCGGCCTCCAGTCATTCTAGGCATGTTTGGTCCTCCTTACGGGGTGTCAAGGTCAATGGTAGTCCGCAGCACTTACTCTCCAGCCTTGTCAGGAGTCAACCCCCTGGCGCTGGAGAATTCCAGAAGGATTATACCCCGCCTACGCAAGCGGTGATATTGTTGCAACATATGGTATCATCGGGGCGCCAACCCAACAGGGCAGAGGCTAACCCATATCAGATGTCTGAAATGACCAACCCCAGACTCACCTACAACCCGCAGGCCCCCATCGACTACGACAGCCTGTCTTTCAACCCCGACGAACCGGAGTTGCCGCCGGACGCTATGTTTCAATACCCCGTTCTTGAGGAAATCCTCCACCTTCTGGGCACCCACCTTACCGATCTGTACTCGCCCGAAGAGGTGTTCCGCAGCAGCAATACCTTCATCTGCTACGACCCAACCAATCTGAACGTGCGTGTCGGCCCCGACTATTACTTCGCAACCGGGATCGACGCCCAAGCCATCGAGGACACCAAGCTCTACCTGCCTTGGGCAGTGGGCAAGCCCCCGGACTTCGTGTTGGAAGTCGCCTCGGAGAGCACGGCGGAGAACGACGTTACCAATAAACGCCGGATTTACGCTGAAATCGGAGTTCCCGAATACTGGCGCTTCGACCGCTCCGGCGGAGACTTCTACGGAGCGCCCTTGGCCGGAGACATCCTGGAAAACGGCATCTACCGGCCCGTGGACCTGTCGATGGAACCCGACGGCATCCTCAAGGGATACAGCCCGGCATTGAGGCGAAGCCTCTGCTGGCAGGGCGGAATGCTGGTGTTCTATGATCCCGACACCAATCAATACATGCGAAACCTGAGAGCGGAACGGGCACGAGCCGATGAAGCGCGCACCGCCGCACAAGAAGCCGAAGCCCGGATAGCTGTCCTGGAAGCCGAATTACGCAGGCTCCGCGGTGAATAACCACAAGCAAGCCCACTAAAAGACTATCTCAAAACGCCGCGCCCTATCCAACTCGTCATTGCCATGAAAATAGCCCACGGAAGGACAGTTCCCTCTCCCTCCGGGAGAGGGCTAGGGTGAGGGCGTTCCCATGTTTTCATTCCCATACGTGGCCCCAAGGCCATCGCCAATTCCCGCGAAGTCGGGAATCCATAGGTTTCCGTCAGCTACCGCTCGTCGAACACCTGCTTCATTATCTGGGCGGCGTTGGCCGCCGTGGGCCAGCCGGCGTAGAAAGCGACATGGGTGATTAGCTCGCCGATCTCTTCCTTGCTCAACCCGTTGTCCAGCGCCCGGTTGATGTGGCCGGGCAACTGCCCGGTGCGGTACAGGGCGGTCAGGACCGACACGGTAATGAGACTGCGGTCTCGTTTGGACAGTCCCGGCCTCTCCCAAACGTCGCCGAATAGCACATCGGCGCTCAGTTCGGCCAGCTTGGGGGCTACTTCTTGCATCACGCTGCGGGCGGTAGTCATGTTGCCTCCTCTTTCTTTGGACCCCAGGTCACTCCGAATTCGGCCCTTGACACCAGGGCGCCGGTAAGGGTTTCGGCGGTCTGGCCCGCCAACCATACGCCGGGCGGGGCTAGAAGGTCAGGCTGCACCATGGGTATATGGGCGGTTCCCGGCCAGTCCCCGCGTCGGTTCATCCAAGTGTCCACCCTGCCCGGGTCCAGCACGTTGACCGCGATGTTATGGGGCCTGACCTCCTCGGCCAAGCTGAAGAACATCCGCTCCAGGGCCGCTTTGCTCATGGAATAGCCGACCCGGCCTTGCCGGTATCCCCGTGCGGAGCCGGATGTAACACAGTATATGGAGCCGCCGTCGCCTTGAGATATCATGGAGGGCAGTGCGTACTTGCAAAGGAGCAACGGGCCGCGCACGTTGACCGCCAAGCATTGGTCCAATAGCTCTACGTCCAAGTCCACCACCGGCGACTCGCAGTCCATGCCGGCGTTCGACACGAGAACGTCAATCCGGCCGAAATGGTCCAGCGTGGCGGTCACCAGGTCTTCAATGTCCTTGACCTGTTCCAAGTCGCACCGGACGGGTATCGACGTGCCTCCGCGCGCCGTGATTTGCGCCGCCGTATCGCGGATGTCGCCCGCCCCGTACTTCTCGTACTGGGTGCCGGCAGACCTGTCGACTTCGGTCCGGGAGGCTACTACAACCTTCGCCCCAGCATCGCCCAGTCCCAAGCAAATAGCGCGCCCTATCCCGCGGCTGCCGCCGGTTACGATTGCTACTTTTCCGTCAAGTGTCATTTCTAATCCCCTCCCGCCTTTCCCGCTCAGCCTGCGCCCGGCCCGGATTCCCGCCTGCGCGGGAATGACGGGGGAAGGGGGGCGGGAAACCCGCCGGGGGCGGGCGGGATCCAAATCAGGCAGGCCGGAACTTCGGCAGGCTTATGTCGTCGTTCAAATCGTCGAAAGTCACCTGCACCGCCATCCCGATCTTTACGTTTGCTGAGTCAGGCTCCACGTCCACAAGGTTCGTGGGGATCCTGGCCCCTCCTTCTACCTCAACCAAGGCCGCAATGTACGGGACCCTATCGCGGAAGGCCGGCACCGGACCGCGGTGGACGATGGCGAAGGCGTACAACGTTCCCTGCCCACTGCTCTGGACCCAATCGGTATCCCTGGAGAAACATTCGGGGCAGATGTCCCGCGGGTAGAAGTATATGTTGCCGCAGGCCCGGCAACGGCGAAGCCATAACTCGTGCGCTTTGCACCTCTCCCAATAAAAGTCCGACTCAGGTTGAGGCAGGGGGGGCGTTATTGGAATAGACGCTTGCTGGGCCATATTTGTCCTCGTTGCCGGCAAAGGCTTGCCCGGCGAATTTGCATAGAGAATAAGGACAAATGCTACTACCGTCAAGGATAGCCTGAACACGCTCGCCAAGCCTCGTCGTTAAGCTTGGACTTGCGGGCCAACCGTCCCAAGTGTATTTTGAAGGCAATCAGACCCCGTGGTAATCGGTACTGGGGGATAGCGCAGCTATGAGAATCGCGGTGATGGGAGCAGGCAGCATCGGCGGGTACTTTGGGGGAATGTTAGCCCGCGGAGGCAACGAGGTCAGCTTGGTGGCCCGCGGCGCCCACTTGGAGGCAATCGTCCGGGATGGCCTGAGGGTAATCCGGGACAACGAAGAGTTTACCGTCCGCTGCGAAGCGACCGACGATCCCCGGCAAATAGGGCCGGTGGAGTTGGTGTTGCTGACTGTGAAGACCTATCAGAACCGCCAAGCCGTCCCTGAAATGCGCCCGATGGTTGGCGAAGGAACAACCGTCCTTTGCCTGCAAAACGGCATAGACACCTACCAGGACCCCGCCCAGCAGTTGGGAGCCGAGCGGGTGCTGCCCGGGGCGGCCTACATCGAGGCCAGCCGCGAAGGTCCGGGCATAGTGAAGCAGACCGGCAGCGTCGTCAGGATCGTTTTTGGCGAGGAAGACGGCAGCAGGTCGGAACGCGGCGAGTGGATTTACGAGGCCTTGACCGGGTCCGGCATTCCCGCGGAGCTATCGCCCGACGTCAAGTGTTCCCTCTGGAGCAAGTTCCTGTTTATCGCCACCATGGCCGGGGTCACCACCCTGGCCCGGCAGACGATGGCCGAGATAATGCCGCGCCCCGAATGGAGGAACGTTATCCTGGGTTGCCTGCGTGAGATAGAGTTGGTGGGCCGGGCCTCCGGAGTGAATCTCGACGCGACCATCGTCCAGGATACCGTGGACTATATTGAGGGGTCTTTGGAGCAGATGCACGCGTCGATGCACGCCGACTTTATGGCTGGTCGGCCTCTCGAATTGGAAGCCCTCAACGGCGCGGTCGTCCGGGCGGGAAGGGCCGCCGCAACCGCCACGCCTATTAACGACGTAATCTACGCTATGCTCAAACCTTACGAGAATGGGGCAAGATAGCCGGTAGCTTTTTGACAGGATAACTTGCGCCAGCATATTCGTCTACGACCCGGACGGAATCCTGGTCCAGTTCGACTCAGGCGGTGGCGGGTAGCCGTCACCCTGTCAGCCAAGAGGAGAGAAGCCGATGACCGCCAGCCACGCTGAAAATCACGACCGGGACAAACTGGGGCGCTGGCATAAAGACCTTGTCTCAGGCAAGCCGGGGAATTTCCCTGCCTACGCCGTGTTCCTGGTGTCCCGAGAAGACCGCGCCGCCCACGACGTCTTTCGTGCGTTTCGCTCAAGCTTTGAGGCCCGTGGCGCCGGTTTCGAACACTTGGTTATCTTCGGGCAGCATGGCGTCTCCTCTACACTGCTGGGTCTATTGTCCCGATTCGGGTTGGCCGACGAGGAAGTCCCGACGTTGGCCCTTTTCTCCAGTCCGCAGGCGGCAGCGGTCCATACCGTCGCGCTCGCTCCCGGCGAGCCGGCCGAAACAAACGGCGCCTCCGCTCCACCGGATTCTTGGCAAGCCATTCTCGGTCATGTGGAACGAACGGCGGATGGCGAAATATCCGCGGTGGAGTTAGAGTCGTTGCCTGTCTCAGTAGACCGTCATGAAGTACAGACGCCGGTATTGGAGGTGGTAGCCGGGCTTCTGCGGGAACTGTCCTGACGGGTCCTGTGGCGGACTCACGTTAGTCCAGCAGTTCTCTGGCAGCGCCGAATACCGAGTCGAACATCGGCTGTGTAAGCCGACCGGTCTGGGTATTCTGTTGGCTGGGATGGTAAGAACCGATTAACGTGATCCCGCCATCCAGTTGGTAGGTCTTCAGGTGCCCGAAACCGGGACGAGGCTTGGATACCTGCAAACCCCGCGGCGGCAGGGTGGTTAGAAATGTGTCAAACGCAATCTTCCCCAAAGCCACCACCACGCTAACGTTGGTCAATAGCTCCAGCTCCTGCACCAAGTAAGGTAGGCACTCCAACCGCTCTTCCCGGAGGGGTTTGTTGGCCGGCGGAGCGCAGCGCAGTGCGGCGGTGATGTATGCGTCCGTCAAGACGAGACCGTCGTCCCTCCGCTGGGAGTCGGGCGAACTGGAGAACCCGAATCTGTGCAGGGTGCCGTACACCCAGTCCCCGCTGCGGTCGCCGGTAAACATCCGCCCTGTCCGGTTGCCGCCGTGGGCCGCCGGGGCCAACCCCACTATCAGGAGCCGGCCGTTGGGGTCTCCATAGGATGGCAAAGGCTTGCCCCAATAGTCCCAGTCCATGTACATGCGTCGCTTTGTCCGCGCCGTCTCCTCCCGGTGGGCCACCAAGCGGGGGCACTTAGTGCAGGCTATGACGGTTTCCTGTAATTGCCGCAGGGCATCAACGTTCATAAAACACGAGGGAAAACAGCTTGGATTGAGGCGGATGGGACTATACATCAACGCCGGTAGACCGGCAACAACGTGCGGCTCGCAGATTGAAAATGAATAGGGGCTATGCTAACGTATGCCACCGGAGGCCTCTTGGTAAATTTGCGATTCTCGCCCAACCCCAACCTTGCCGACCGGATTAACTGGCTGCCTTGGGGGGAAGAGGCGTTTAACAAGGCCCAGTCCGAGAACAAGCCGGTGTTGCTGTCCATATCGGCAGTGTGGTGCTATTGGTGCCATGTCATGGACGAAACATCCTATTCGGATCGTGGCGTCCAAGCATTTATCAACGACCACTTCATAGCCGTCCGCGTCGATAACGACCACAGGCCGGACGTGAACACCCGCTACAACGTCGGCGGTTGGCCCACCACGGCGTTCCTCACCGCCCACGGCGGCTTGATAGGCGGAGCTACCTACCTCCCATCGGACCAGTTCATCGCCATGCTCGCGGAGTTCAAGGAGGCCTACCGGGAAGACCGTCCCACGCTCTACGACCAAGCCCGCCACCTGCTGCGCCAGAGGCAGGAGAGAGTCAACCGGGCCTCAGCGGGGCCTGATGTGGAGGAGCCTTTGGTCGACATGGTGTCCCGAATCGTCGCCGGAGCATACGATGCCGTCAACGGCGGGTTTGGCTCTGCGCCCAAGTTCCCCAACGGCCCGATTGTAGATTTCCTGGTGCACTTGGCCCGCACCACGGGAGAGGAATTCTACCGGGTCATGCTGGAGAAGACCTTGGACAGCATGTACTCCGGGCCACTGTACGATACTGAAGAAGGCGGATTTTTTCGACACTCCGCCAACGCCGACTGGTCCGGCCCTCAGTGGGAAAAACTTCTTGAAGACAACGTAATATTACCTAAAGCATACCTAGACGCTTACAGCCTGCTGGGCAAGGACGATTATTTGACCGTCGCATCCCAATGCGTCGATTATCTGATGATCCACCTGTACGATGAGTCGGCGCAGGGCTTCCGCGGCAGCCAAGGAGCTCACTCAGAATACTTCGGACTCCTGTTCTCCGCACGCCAGAGCCAAGCGCCGCCTCCCGTAGACCCGTCGTGTTACAGCAGTACGAACGCCCAAGCGGTGTCCTTGTTGCTTGACGCCGCGTGGCGGTTGGCGCGGCCGGAACTCACCGATACCGCTCTGAGGGTACTGGAGGTCATTGACGACTCCGCGCGGGATGGTAGTCTGAGTCACGTGTTCGACAAGTCCGGCCCCAGCGGCGTGCCAGCGTTCCTGACCGACTGGGCATACCTGCTCATCGCCCTGGTCGATGCCCACAAATACACTGGTCAGGGGAGTTACCTTGAGCGGGCTGTCACCGTTGCTTCGGAGTTGCTGGACAGGTTTTTCGACGAGTCCAACGGCGGGTTCTTTGATATAGAATCGGACTCCCAAGCAATCGGTTACCTGAGACTGCGCGAGAAGCCCTTGCCGGACAATGTTGCCGCGGTTACGGCACTGTTGAATCTCTACCAAGCAACCCGCAATCCTGACTACCGGCAAGTCGCCGAAGCCGCCTTGAGCGCTTTCGCAGGCAGTTATAAAGAATGGGGCGAGTACAGCGCTGGTTACGGCATCGCCGTTGACCTTTTCAAGAATGATCCCGTCGAGGTCTCCATCGAAGGACTCCCCGGAGACCCCGGTACACGGGAGCTGCTGAATGCCGCATACGGACTTTCTTGTCCTAATCTGGTTGTCAAACCGGTGTTGGTCGACGAGCTTCAAGTCCCCGCCCAAGCCCACGTTTGCTTGGACACACTGTGTTTACCGCCGGTAACTGACCCCGACTTGCTCGGTGACGCCGTATCGGGAATCTATTCCGCCGGGGCAAGTCCCTTCGAGAATATCCTGGACCGTCTGGCCGGGTTTTAAGGCATCTAATCAAGGGAGACATCTGTGCTGAAGACCGTGGATTGTGGAGACCTCCGGGAAGGAGACGTAGACAGCAGGCCCACGCTGGCCGGTTGGGTGGGCCGCCGCAGGGACCATGGCGGTATTATCTTCGTAGACCTGCGGGACCGCTCCGGCGTGGTCCAGGTAGTGTTCAACCCGGAAACGTCGCCCCAAGCCTACGCTGTAGCCGACCAGCTTCGCCCCGAATGGGTGCTTCAGGTGACCGGCGCGGTGCAGATGCGCCCGGCGGGGAGTGAAAATCCTGCTATGGCTACCGGGGCGGTGGAAGTGATTGCAGAGGAAGCCGATATTCTCAACCCGTCCCTGACGCCGCCGTTCTACATAACCGATGACGTCGAGGTGGACGAAAGCCTGCGCCTTCGCTATCGCTATCTGGACCTGCGCCGTCCCGTCATGCAGCAAAACCTTGTGCTGCGGCACCGGGTGGTGAAGTACATCCGCGATTTCCTGGACGCCCGCGGCTTCCTGGAAATCGAAACGCCTATCCTGATAAAGAGCACCCCCGAAGGGGCCAGGGACTTCCTGGTGCCCAGTCGAATGCAGCCGGGGAATTTCTACGCCCTGCCCCAGTCGCCGCAACAGATGAAGCAACTGTTGATGGTGTCCGGCGTGGACAAGTACTTCCAGATTGCCCGTTGTTTCCGCGACGAGGACCTGCGGGCCGACCGGCAGCCGGAGTTCACCCAGTTGGACCTGGAGATGAGCTTCGTCCAGGAGGATGATGTTCTTGGGTTGACCGAAGAGATGTACACCGGCTTGGTGGAGACATTGACCCCCGAAAAGAGCCTGATCAGACCCTTTCCGAGGCTGACCTATGATGATGCGATGGCAAGGTACGGATCGGACAAGCCGGACCTGAGATTTGGCCTGGAAATGACCGACATCACCGACCTTGCCACCGAGACCGAGTTTCGCGTGTTCCATGCCGTGGCGGACAAGGGCGGGATAATAAAAGGCTTTGCCGTCCCTGGCTTGGCACACTACTCCGGGTCGGCGATGCGCGGCTTGGAGCAGACGGCCCAGGGATTGGGGGCGGCCGGCCTCAGCCATATCCGGTTCCGGGGAGCGGGGTCCCTCGACAATCTAACGGACGAGGATGTGCTGCTGTCTCCAGGACTGCGGATGCCTGTTGAGTGGAGCCGCCGCGTGGCCGAGAAAATGGGAGCGAGTCCGGGTGATTTGGTACTGCTCATGGCTGGGCCGGAAGGGCAGGTGAACGCTTGGCTCAGCGGGATGCGCAATCACTTGGGCGAAAGCCTGGGCCTGGCTGACCCTAACGCGCTGGCATTTGCTTTCGTAACTGAGTTTCCTCTATTCGAGTGGAAGGAGACCACCAATACTTGGGATTCTTCTCACCATCCGTTCACATCACCCGCCGACGGCCAAGATGAGATGCTGCACGGCGACGACATTGGCAGCATAAAGTCTAAGGCTTACGATCTGGTCTGCAACGGTGCCGAGCTTGCCAGCGGCAGCATCCGTATTCACCGCCGAGAGTTGCAGGAGAAGATTTTCAGCATCCTGGGGTACAAACCCGAGGAAGTCGTCGAAAGGTTCAGCCAAATTCTCGAGGCTTTCGAGTATGGAGCGCCGCCCCACGGGGGTATCGCCCCGGGGATAGACCGGCTGGTAACGATACTTTCCAGGTCCAACTCTATCCGGGACGTAATAGCTTTCCCCAAGACCCAGACGGGGGCGGACCTGCTGTTCGGGTCACCGGCTGCGGTAGAGGACGCGCAACTGGAGGAGTTATCCCTGCGCTTGGTCCAGTAGGCTGCACAACCTGCCCTAACCCGAAATAATAAGGCCCGGCATGAAACCGGGCCTTATTATTTGTCTACTTGTGACCGTCGGTTGCGGACTTGGCTTAATCGTCCGCGGTGGCTGCTTTCTCCGGCACTGCTGGACCGGAACCGTTGCCATTTCGAAAGGCGAAGCGTGGCATGAGGTCCCCCAAGCTTTGCCGAAAACCGGAGTACTCCAGTTCGGCGTAAGGGAGCATGGCCGCACCGGACCAACCTTGGGACCGCATGGCTATCGCCTTTTCCTGTGCGGTCTGCCGTACGTAGTCCCACGCGGGATTGTCGAAGAAGTCAGCGAACGAGTCGGAGAATTCTCCCTTCCCATTCAGCGAGAACCCGATGCAGGAGACCAACGGCAAGCAGTACATGCCCGTGACAGGGGTGTTGATGGGCACCGGCATCAATGGCATTACGTGTGAACCGCGGGCGTCGCCGCCTATGTAGTGGGCCTTGGTGAAGGGGGAAACCAGTTCTTCGGGCGCCGGGAAAATGCCTTGATTGCGTACCAAAGCCACCGGGTCGTCCTTGCCGGTATACGAACCTGCGATGTTGTGCAACCTAGTAGCGGAGACGGCGGCGGCGGTCTGTCTGGAGTAGCGCGAAACTATGGAGTCTATTCCGAACCGCTCGTTGTCCCTCAACAGCATGGTAATCCGATAGTAATCTTCGGGGGCGTTCAGGGAGATGATGCTGTCCCCTTCGGTGTTGTCCATGTCGATTATGTTGAACGTAAACCCCTCCCCAATACGCGGCAACATGAGACCGGCGCAATACATAGGGTCGGCGAAACCAAGGAACATGGGCAGGTTGTAGGCGCCGGGGCCGCATTTATCGGCGGCCAGCACCATGAAGGACTCCGCGGGACGGACTGGGTTGGTCTTGACCGGGTCGTGGTCGAATTCAATCTCGGCCACGGCCGGCCCGGCGCCGCGAATATTCCCCGAGGGAGCGTCTACCAACAAGTCCTGCCCGGCGCCATAAAGACCGTATTGTGTCGCGATGTCCGTGGCATGGAGAAAAGTGTTCCAAGCGAATTGATGCACGTCTGTGTTGTCGGCGCCGTGGGTATGGGACGCGATAATGCAGATATCATCGCCGGTATGACCTACGAAGGTGTCGATTAACAACCCGTTTTTCACGGCATCGGCGGCATCAGACTCTACAGCGTCCAACATACGCATGGAAGGCTTGGTATGACCTCCGATGGAACCAACGTCAGCTTTGAGAATGGACAAAGTAACTTTCATGGGGCCTCCTAAAGTATGACAATCAGGGAGTGATCATGGGCCATTGACAAAAGGTCTTGTTCTGGGGGACCGGGCGTGAGATGTCCGGTTGCGCCGGAAGCATTTAGCAATTCAATATATTTACTCTAGCAATGCCTCTATGTCGTGTCAAATGGACCGGGCCGTCGGTATTCCCAACACGCACTGGTTATGTAAAGTTGGACTGCCATCACCGCTTCACTCCAACGGGCAACCGCCATTACTACCCCCCAGACCGTTAAAGACCAGGCCCTGGAGATGTACGGCGAGGGTTCCAGCCTCGCGGCCATCGGCCGCGTTATGGGAATCTTGCCTGAGACCCGTCTATTCCTGGGTCAAAAAAAGCCCGCCAAGCCAGGGAGTTGATGCTTCGGGAGGTGCGCCGCCGTAAGCAGTGGCTGAAGCTGGCCAGAGTCATCGCCTTTGACGAAAGGAGACCCGGGGCACTGCAACATCACCGGCCGCGAGACCAGATCAAGAACAAGGGCAATAGCCCGAAGTTCCCGCTGGACAACGGGATTCGGGCCCACGTAGGCCCAGCCGGACACCAGAGCGACCAACCCTGATGCCACACGCCCCGCAGACAGGAAGTCATAAGAAATTCTGAGGAAAAGCGCCAAAATAAAGCCCCCTTTTCCGAGCAAGTCGTTCCCGCCGATCCAGCCCACGTCGTACACGCTGTGCCTGAATTCCCACTATGGCAACCCGGCGAGATTTTGTGAGAAAATGGCCGGGGCAAGTGACGGGACGGCTATCGTGCGGAGTCCTTGAGGGGATACCAGTCCCGCGTGGTGCAGCCTAAGGCCCTATGGGCGCAGGAGGCCGGATGGAACCTTTGAAGGGCTTGAGAGTGCTCGGCGTCACCGTGTACCTGGCGGGGCCGTTCGGCCTTATGAACCTGGCCAGGCTGGGAGCGGAGGTCATCAAGGTCGAGATTCCCGGCAAGGGCGATCCGGTGCGGGGCAACGGGCCGTTCGCCGGGCCGTCGGGCACTCATAATGAGCGGCGGACCGACGAGGACATTTCGACCCGGTTCCTGAAGCGCACCCAGGGGGTCAAGAGCGTCACCATCGACCTGAAGACCGAGAAGGGCAAGCAGATGTTCCTGGACCTGGCCCGTCAAAGCGACGTGGTGCTGGAGAACCTGGCGCCGGGTTCGTTGCGCCGCATCGGGCTGGGCTATGATGAGGTATCGCGGGTCAACCCTGGCATCGTCTACGCTTCCATTTCAGGCTACGGGCAGACCGGCCCATACGCCGACAAACCGGCCCATGACCCGCAAATCCAAGGCATGAGCGGCATCATGGACATCAACGGCGACGCCGGAGGGCCGCCAATAAAGGTGGGGTTCTACATCGGCGACCTGGTCACGCCCATTTTCGCCTGCTACTCCATCCTGGCCGCCTTGCGGGAAAGGGACCGCACCGGTAAAGGGCAGTACCTTGACGTGTCCATGACGGATACGCTGGTGTCCCTGATGTTCATGGAGAACCTGGAGGAGAGCATCGCCGAGGGCCAGCCCTTGCGAACGGGGAACATCAGCCGCAGCGGCCCGACGGGACTGTACAGCTCCAAGGACGGAAACTTCTCCATCACCGTCACCAGCGACGACCAATGGGCGCGATTGGCCCGCGCCCTCGACGCGCCGCAATTGCTGGAAGACCCACGGTTCGCCACCTACGTTTCGCGCACTACTTACGTCGCGGAGGCCCGGGAGGAGGTACAGCGGTTGGTTGGGGTGTTCTCCCTGGCCGACGTCATCGAGCGACTGGAGGCCCACGACGTTCCCTGCGCCCCAGTGCGCACCGCCGAGGAAGTGATGCGGGACCAACACTTCCGGGACAGGGGAACCCTGCTGCCCATGCGTCACGCCGGGATGGAAGAGCCGGTTGAAGGAATCGTATCGGGGTTCCCGGTGAAGTTCTCGGGCGGCGACATTCCTGAAATTCCCGGAGCCCCCACGCTGGGGATGCACAACTTTGAGATATTCAGCAAGCTGCTCGGCATGGACGAGGCAGAGATAGAAACCCTGAAAACCCAAGGGGTGGTGTAGACCAAGCGGAGGATGCTCAAGTGACGGGAAGAGCCGTTCCAATCAGGTCGGAGTTATTCGTGCCAGGCAACAAAGAGGACTGGATACGCAAAGCGCCCAAGTACGGCGCAGATGCTTTGATCCTGGACTTGGAGGACTCGGTGCCACCGGAGAACAAGCCGGAGGCCCGGGCAATCGTCGCCAGGATGCTTCACGAGCTGGACGGCCAGCGGCCCAAGCTGGTAGTGAGGGTCAACAGTCTTGAGACCGGGCTGACCGGCATAGACCTGGAAGCGGTCACATGTCCCAACCTTTACTGCGTCCTGCTGCCCAAGGTGCAAGGGCCGGAAGACGTGATCGAGGTTGACCATCTGTTGAGCTTCTTCGAGCGCAAGGCCGGCATGGAGGTCGGGCATGTCCTGATCGACCCTGGCTTGGAGACGGCCGCGGGCATCCGCCGTTCCAGTGAGATCGCCCGTTCCTGCCCCCGCATCGCTCACATGGGCGCCAGCGGCGGCAAGGGTGGCGATACGGCCCGGTCAATAGGCTTCGAGTGGACGCCGGAGGGGCTGGAAACGCTCTTCATCCGCTCCAAGGTGCTGGTGGATGTTCGCGCCGCCGGGGTGCCCTATCCGATGAGCGGCGGTTGGATGGACCTGCACAACCTGGACGGGTTGCGGGAAGCGGCCCGCCAAGCAAAACGACTCGGTTACACGGGTATGCATCTTATCCACCCTTCCCATGTCCCGGTGGTGAACGAGGTCTTCACCCCGTCCCCGGAGGACGTGGAACACTGGAAGGGCTTGATTGAAGCGATGGAAAAGCAGCGGGACGCCGGCGGGGCCGCCGTGCGTTACGCCGGCGACATGGTTGACATAGCCCACGAGGAAACCGCCCGCGCCATGCTGTCAATGGCGCGGGAAATGGGCGTAGAAGGCGCCTGAAGTAAAACTACCTGTAAAGGAGTGTAACAATGGCCGGAGCCAAGACCAGCTACGAAATCGAACTGAACCCGGACCAGATGGCTTTTATCAGATCGGCGAAGGACAAGTACGGGATACGCGACGAAGGCAAGGTCGTGCGCATCATCATGGACTACCTGTTGACTACCCCCGACGTACATGGGACGGTGTTTGAGCAGACCCGCTGCCTGCGCTGCGAGTAACGGCTGCTGCGAGGCCCTGATCGCAGTCAGGGCGGTTGGGTAGTGGGCTACGTCCCGGAAGGCGTAGTCTGAATCAGGATTTACTGGATTAGTGGATTTTCAGGATGGAGTTAATTCATCCTGCTAATCCTTCAATCCTGCAAATCCTGATTCAGATAAATGGTGTTCGCCTTCGCTAGCGCCTGCAAATTCTGCTGGAGAGGAGACTTGGTCCCATGAAATACGACTACATCGTTGTGGGGGGTGGTTCCGCGGGTTGCGTTATGGCTACGCGGCTGTCGGAGGATACCGGCAAGTCGGTGTTGCTTCTGGAAGCAGGGCCGGACTATCCCGACTTTGACCACCTGCCCATCGACCTGAAGAACGGCAACAACGTCTGGCAGTCGGCCTACGGGCCTCATAGCTGGGACCTGAGGGCGACGGCGACTCCGCTACAGACCGAGCCGATAGTCGTGCCGCGAGGCAAGGCGATGGGCGGCTCAAGCTCCATCAACGGGCAGGTGGTTTTTCGGGGCATCCCGGAGGACTACGACAACTGGGCCGCTTGGGGCAACAACGAGTGGGCGTTCACCAACATCCTCGGTTACTTCCGGAAGATGGAGAACGACTGGGACTTCCCGGGCGGCGACTTCCACGGCAACGAGGGACCGCTGCCGGTGCGCCGCTACAAGCGGGAGGAGTGGCTGCCGTTCAACCGGGCCTTCTACGACTCGTGCCTGGCCCTGGGGATACCGGAGAACTGGGACCAGAATGACCCAGAGTGCAATACGGCCATCTCACCGCGGCCCCTGAACAACATCGACGGGGTACGGATGAGCACCTCCCTCACCTACCTGAGCCAAGCCCGCCACCGGTTGAACATCACCGTCAGGGGCAACGTGGCCGCCAACAGGGTGCTGTTCGACGGAAAACGGGCCGTGGGAATCCAAGTGGAGAGCGGCGGAGAGGTCTTCGACATCGAAGGGGACCAGGTCATCCTGTGCAGCGGCACCATAGGGTCGGCCCAAATCCTGCTGCTGTCGGGCGTCGGTCCGGCGGACCACCTGCAGGAGATGGGCATCAGGCAAGTACACCAACTGCCGGGAGTGGGCCAGAACCTGCGTGACCACCCGGCGGCCTACATCCTGTTCAAGGGCGTCGGCGAGCCGCCTGACGTGGACGCTCCGAACATACAGGTGGGGCTGCGGTGGAGCGCGGACGACTCGCCGACGCTGGCCGACTTCCAGATAACCCCCACGTTGATGACCAGCGAGCACCGGCCCGCCAGCGTAAGTTTCGAGGGGCCTGAATTCCACTTCGGACTCAGCATCGGGTTGCAGAACGCCACCTCCGCCGGTTGGCTGCGGCTGGCGTCCACCGACCCGAGGGTGCAGCCGGAGTTGAACTATGACCTGTTCTCCGCTGAGTACGACCGGGAGCGGATGCGGGCGGCGGTCCGGTACGCGCTGCGCATAGCCGACGAGTCTCCCTTCAAGGACTACATCATCGAGCAGGTCAATCCCGTGGACGCGGACTTGGTGGACGACGCGGCGCTGGACAACTGGATATTGCGCAACGCCTACACCCAGCACCACATTTCAGGCACCTGCAAAATGGGTCCGGCGTCGGACGACATGGCCGTGGTGGACCAGTACTGCCGCGTCCACGGCATCGAGGGGCTGCGGGTTGTTGACGCTTCGGTCATGCCGGACGTGATAAGGGCCAACACCAACGCCACTACCATCATGATTTCCGAGCGGGTGGCGGACTGGATCAAAGAAGGGCGATAGGGACGAGGTCCTTATGAGTCGTCGTTTTCACTTACAACCCCTAAATAGGCGCATCTTGGTGCTTCTGACCGTTCCGCTCATAGTGGCGTGCGCCGCTTCAGTCGAACCCAGCGCGCCTTCCCCTACCCCCGCCGCGCCCACAGAGATGGACCTGTTGTGCGCGGAGGCGGTGCAGGAAATGCGGTACTTGGTTGAGCTGGGCGCGCACACGATGACGTATAACGACCCCAAGGGGCAGTTGGCCTCGTTGGTCGAGACGTGTGTCAAAGAGGGGCGAGGCGACCGGCCCGTCAAGCCCCAATACCCTCCCGACTTCAACACGACAATGGATTTCTATTGCGATGCGGCGCACCACGCGTTTGAGTTAATGGTCGAGTATGAGCCGGATGTAGTGGTGGACAAGTTGCACTCATCTTTTGGGGCTGAGACGGGACATGCCCTCGTCAATATGATCAGCCGTAGCCACGATATGTGCAAGGACTGGGACACGCACTTCTCCTCATTAGGGAGGGACTAAGATGTTTGTCCGTGGTATATACCTGGGCCTAATTGTAGTCTCTACCGGGGCCCTGTCCATTTCCCTGTTATTCATGCTGGCGTTGCCGCTCATCGTGCTACCCTTGTCACTGCTAAACGTGCCTGACAATTGGGTTATATGGTTCCTGGAGTATGTAGTCCTATGGGCCTTTGGCGTGGGGCTGGCCGGATTGTTCGTCTTGTGGGCCACGCCCAAGTTAGTCGACGCCCTCGAAAGGGGCATTGTGTGGTTGAACCGAGAGATTAAAGAGTTGTCTCGCTCAGAAGCAGAACGGTACGTGAGAGGTGTCTTGATGGAAGAATCGTTTAGCCTACCGCTTAATGGTCAGAAAGCTACTTTTCAGGTGATTTCTTTGACCGAAGGGAAGTCACGTTTGACGCTGGATACACCCTTAGCAGAAATACGACTGAATATAGGGGATGGTCAGGTACTGACTGAGCGTCTTTGTTTGTCTGCCCTTTACGATTTGCGGAAGACTCTACAGGATATTTGGCTTCAGGCAAGGAATCTTCCTTACGATTCTGAGGTACAGCGTTGGTTGAACAGCAAAACATCATAATAAAACTGACCACTTGCGCGGCTATCTTGGCCGCGCTCGGTCTTGGGGTGTACCTCTCAAAGCGGTTGGTCTACTAGGACTAATGGATGAAATTCTTCCGGAGGAAAGACCAATGACCATAAGCGTGGCGACGGGTATCGGGCGCATTCTGAAGCAGGAAGGGGTGGAATGGGTATCGACCTTCCCGGTCTGCAAGGTGAACAACGCCTTGGGGCGTGAAGGTATTCCCATGGTGATGATGCGGGACGACCGCTACGCCGTGGCTCTGGCCGATGCTTTCTCGCGCATCAACGCCGGTTCTCCCATTGGCGTAGCGACTTTCCAAGGCGGGGTCAACGCGGCCGGGTTGCAGGTGGCCTATGCTGGCATGGCGCAAGCCTACGAGGACGGCTCGCCGGTGCTGTGCATCACCGACGGAGTGCCCATCGGCGAGACGGAGAACAGCCAGTTCGACGTGACATCGAGCTTGAAGTCGGTCTCCAAGTGGTACGGGTACCTGGACAGACCGGAGCGGCTGCACGAGTTCATGCGCCGTGCATTCACCATGCTGCGTACCGGGCGTCCCGGGCCGGTGGTGCTGGCCATCCCGGACGCCGACGCTCTTTACGATGAGGAGGCCGACCCGTACGCGCCAGTGACGGGGTGGAAGTCGTTGCCCAATCCCGACGACGTGGCGCGCGCCGTCCAATTGTTGCTGGACGCGCATGACCCGCTGATTTACGCAGGGGAAGGAGTTATCTACGCCGGGGCCTCTGCGGAGTTGAAAGAGTTGGCGGAACTGGCCAACGCGCCGGTGATCAGCACCCTGAAGGCCAAGGGGTCATTCCCGGAAGACCACCCGTTGTTCGTGGGCGTGCGCGGCGACCAGGTTGACCACTACCTGAACAAGTGCGACCTGCTGCTGGCGGTGGGTTCCAGCCTTTCACCGGGAAGGTTCAGCCACGGCATACCCAACGCGGTGAAGAAGACCATCATTCACTGCACGGTGGACGAGCTGCACGTGAACAAGACCTACCCGACGGCGGCGGCGCTGATCGGAGACGCCCGCTTTACGCTGCAAGCCTTGAACAGGGAGTTGTCGGACAAGACCGCGGGCAACGGCAGGCCGCCGGGGAACGTGACGGCGGAGGTGAAGGCGGCGCGGGACGAGGCGTTGGCGCAGTACCGGCAGGCCATGGCTTCCACCGACCGGCCCATCAACCCCTACCGGGTCTATGCAGGGTTGATGGAGGCGCTCGACCCGCTAAACTCGTTCGTGACCCACGAGTCGGGCAACACCCGCGACCAACTGAGCACGGTGTACGACACGCTGGTGCCGCGGGGGTTCTTAGGTTGGGGCAACGTGTCCTCTCTGGGGTTCAGCTTGGCGGCGACAATAGCGGCCAAGATTTCCTTCCCGGAGAAACACTGCGTGGCGGTGACGGGAGAGGCCGGGTTGGGATACATGATGGGCAACCTGGAGGTGCCGCTGCGGCAGAAGCTGGGAATCACCATTGCCCACGTAAGCAACGGCGGGTTCGCCGGCTACGGTCCCGGCTTCTGGGGAGACGGCCACGATCCCTTCACCCACCGTGTCCTGGGCCATGACGAGGTGGACATGTCGAGGGTAATTGGGGAGTTGGGCTACCACACGGAACGGGTCACCGAGCCGTCGGAGGTAGCCCCGGCCCTGAAGCGGGCTTTGGCGGCCAACGATGCCGGCCAGCCAGCGTACATCGAGTTTGTTTGCAGCCAGTATCCTATTTACGGCCGTTGGGTGGGGCGTTAGGGGATTTAGAAACTATCTCAAACCCGACTATTCCTGCTGATGTTCCCTAACTCGCCACGGAAGTCTATGGATTCCCGCCTTCGCGGGAATGACGGGTTGGAGAAGGGAGCCACAAAAAAGGGGCGCCAGTCACGGCGTCCCCTTTTCATAATTGCCGGTGCGGGTTGCTAGTCATTCTCCGGGTGGGCCAGGCTGAAGCCGACATTCGAGTGGGCGCCCATCGGGGGTGGTTCCTCCCTTGGCAGGCCCAACAGCCGCCGCAACCTGGATTGTGCGCTCACAGTCGAAATGGTATATGGTCTGGGCGGCAGCGTCCGCACCTCGTCCAGCTTGGTGAGGAACGTTTCCGCGTCATCTATGGCACGGTATATTTGGACTTCTTCCCGGTCGTTCTCGTAGAAGTTTTGGTGCATCGACTCCGCCATCAATAAGTGCGGGAAAAAGTCACTCCGGTCAAACTCGTCGTCCATGTGGGCGGCGATGTCCTGGATGCTCTGGTGGGACCGGTGACGCCACCCGCGCTGGACCCCGATGGCTTTTAGAGCGTGGGCGACAGCTCCCCATACCTTTTCGGATGCTTGAAGGCCGTCGCCTTTGCTCAACTCGATTTTGGCCTGCTCCAGAAAGTTCCGGCTCATCAGCACATGGTCGCCGACGTCGGCATTTCCTGGAGACGGCTGTTGGGTTGTAGTCAAGTCTCTTCCGTCCGAGGTAGAGGTAAAAGGAATCTTAGTCGGCCACGATCAGGCCCTGTTCTATGGCCCTGGAGCGCAGGTCTCCCTCGCTTTCCAAGTGAGACACGATGGCCTCAGTGAAGGCTTCGAGCATTGACGGGTCTACGGACGCTGCTGCGTCGGTGTAGCCGGCCTCGGCAAGGAACGTCGCCGTCTGTTGCTTGACCTGCTCCAGCGACCATGACAGTTGCTCGTCCATATCGACCATGCCCTCGGGGAAGTCCTGGTGCGAGCCGCCGGCGCCCAGCTTGTCGTAGCCGCCCTTGTGCCAGTGACCGCGAGGGCCGTGGGGGTCGAACCGGATGATTTCCTCTCCGCGGACGTCGACGCCGAAGGTGGGGCCGCCCATCTTGCTCTTGAGGCACCGCAGGGGCCAGAAATACATGGTAACGTCTTTGGACTGGGAGACCGGGCGGACCAATACCCGCCCCAGATAGGATTCTCCGTCTATCATTGAAGCCATTTTGAACTTTCCTCCGCAACGATAAGGTTCTGTGGTTGAGGGCTATATTAACACAAAAGCGGTAGCCGGATGGCTTTGGTGGAATGGCTACCTGTTTGCCAACCGCAAGGCATATACTTTCACCGTAGTCGTATGAAACTGTCGAGACCAAATCACAAAAGAGTCAGGAGGGCGCCATGTCATTGGAATGGGAACAGGTAGCAGGTCCTTTCAGCCGCTTGACCGAGGGCCCAGTTTGGGACGGGACAAGGCTTCTATTCACCTACATCCCCGCCAGCCGCATCATGGCCTACGATCCCGCGACCGGGGAGTGCTCGATTTACCGGGAAAACACCAACCACACCAACGGCTTGGCGTTCGATGCCGACGGGCGTCTCTACGGGTGCTGTTCCGGCGGGCGATCCATAGTCCGGTTCGAGCCTGACGGAAGCACGACCACCATCGTCGACAGCCTTGACGGGCAGCGGCTCAACACTCCGAACGACCTTGCCATCGACCGGCGGAGGCGAATCTGGTTCAGCAATCCGTGGAACGAGGGCAACATCGACCCCAGCGAACAACAGGAGATTATGAACAGGGATATTCTCCGGGCTGACCCTCAGCCCGACGGGAGTTGGACCTGCCGCCGCATGACCTTCGACACCACGGGCACCAACGGCCTGCTGGTGTCCCCGGATGACCGCACCCTTTACATCATTCAAACGGACAACGAGCCGGGCGGGGTGCGTGAACTCCGGTCGTACCCGATATTGGACGACGGTTCCCTGGGTCAATACCTCGTGCTGCACCAGTTCGGGACCGACCATCGCGGGCCCCAGCGGGGCATAGACGGCATGTGCTTTGATTCGGAAGGGAACATACTCGGCACGGCGGGCAACTGGGTGAGCGGGCCGGGACCGATGATCTATGTGTGGACTCCTACGGGTCGGGTACTGAAGACATACCCGATGCCGGTGGGCGTGGAGACTCCGACCAACTGCGCCTTTGGCGACCCCGACCAGCGGACCTTGTACGTCACCACCGGGCAGGGTCACCTGATCAGGACCCGCGACACCGGGCGGCGGGGCTGGATCATGTGGCCCCCGGTGCGCTAGGGATGCGGCTTGGGTAGAATAGGCTGGCGACAGCACCCAACCCGGTGAGGACGCAGAGCGTAATGAGGCCCGTCTGGATGGAACCGGTGGCTTGGGCCACCACACCGGTGACCACCGGCCCGGCGGCGAAGCCCAAGCCTGAAAAGGTGATGATCAGGGACGAGATGACGGCGACCTCCCGCGGGGTGATGCCGGGAAATTCGAAGGGAAGCACGTTGATGGCGGGGGTGGCGACCCACACTATGCCCAAGCCGCTGATCAGGAGCATCAGGAGGATGGGACTGGGCGTCACCGTTATGGCGAGGCCGAACAACACGTTCAACGCAGCCGGGGCGAGCAGCAACAGCTTGCGGTTGGTCACCTTGCGGGCCAGGTAGCCTCCCAATAGTCCGCCGGGGATGAGGCCGTAGTACAAGAAGCCGAGCAAGGGGCCGGCGAGGATGAGGGACATTGCGCGTTCCTGTTCCCAGAAAGTGGGGAGGAAGGTGACGATGGCGGTCCAGGTGCAAGAGAGGAAGAACATCATCACTGCGATTACCCAACCCTGCGGATAGCGCGACAGGGCTTGGAGCGGCGTGCCTTCCTGGGCCTGTAGTTGGCTGCGAAAGTCGGGCGCCAGTGCCTTTCGCTCCTGGGCCACCAGCATCCAGACAAGGGTATGGGCCACAAAGACGCCGGCCATTATCAGGTAGGCGATCCGCCAACTGCCAACCAAGGTGATCACCAGGGCGCTGGCGCTTACCGACGTCGCCAGGATGACGCTGTGCTGCGAAAGCCCCACGGAGTTGATGTGAGCGAACTGGCGCGGCACGGCCCACTGTTGCATCAGCAGCGTGCGGGCGGGAGTGGCCAACACGTTGAAGGTCACGAAGAAGAACCTCGCCAGCAACAGGACGATAAAGCCATTGGCGAAGGCTTGGAGAAACAGGAAAGGTAGACCCATCGTCAATGATCCCAGCACTACCAGCACCGGGCGGAAACGGGAGAGCAACGCGCCGCTGGGCAGGGACAGGGTAGCCCTGGTAACCCACCAGATTCCCTGAAGAAGCCCTGCTTGGAGCGGCGTTATGCCCAGGTCGTCGCTGATAAACGGGAGGAACAGACCAAAGGTGTAGGAAAGTAGGGTGGAGCTGCTTTCCTGGGCCCGGAACAGCAACAACACCGCCCAGCCGCGAAGAGGGGTGCTGACGACCTCCTCTCCGGGCGTGTCCGAGTCGTTCATGGGCGGGCCGGGTCCGTTATGCGATCACGCCCCTTTGACGATGTTGCCGGACTGGACGACCATCACTATCTTCGCTTCGTCCTGAAGCAAGGTGATGTCCTCGACCGGGTTGCCGTCTATCACTATCAGGTCGGCCAGCTTTCCGGGTTCCAGCGTGCCTATCTCGTCGCCCATCCCGACCAACTCGGCGTTGGTGCGCGTGGCCGAGACCAAGCTGGCGATGGGTCCCATGATGGCCGCCTTCAGCTCCAGCTCCAGGGCCTTGCGGTTGCCGTTAGGCCCGTATACATCAGAGCCTGAACCGATGGCGACCCCGGCAGCCATTGCTATCTCCACGCTCTGCGCCGCGGCGCCCTTGGCCATGGTTATCTTTTCCACATAGGAGTCGGAAGCGCCCTGCTCGTGGCCCACGCTGGAGATGAGTTCGTAGACCGAAAGGGTGGGGACCAGGAACATGCCGTTTTCCATCATCAACGACGCGCTTTCCTCGTCCATGAAGTTGCCGTGCTCGATGCTGCGCACTCCGGCTTGGGCGCAGTTCCGTATGCCCTCGGGGACGTATACGTGGGCCATGACCGGCTTTTTGACCACGCGGGCCTCGTAGGCGATGGCGGCCAACTCGGACGCGGTGAATTGGGGCGAGTCAAGCAGGCTGGTGGGAGAGGCTGCGCCACCGCCGGCCATTACTTTCAACTGGTCGGCGCCTGCCCGCAACTGGTCCCTGGCGGCCTTGCGGGCTTCGGCTTCACCATCGCAGATGGCGGGCTGGGGCATCAGGGGATGGTACCGGCGCGGGCCGGTGCGTTCGTGCCTCTGCCGCATGTCGCCGTGGCCGCCGGTCTGGGAGATGAACGAGTTGCTGACGAACATCCGGGGTCCCTTGATCATGCCCCTTTCCACCGCCAGCTTGAAACTCCAGTCACATCCGCCGGCGTCCCGGATGGTGGTGAACCCGTACATGAGGGTATCCTCAATGTTCCGGGCCACCGAGTAGGCGTAAGTGGCCCCGGGATGGCGGTTTTCAGTGTCGTCGGCAAAGTTCTGCTCCACGAACCCCACGTGGGCATGGGCGTCGATCAGGCCGGGCATGACCGTTTTCCCTGCCAGGTCAATCACCTCGGCATGCCGGGGCGTTGAGACTTGGGACATGGGGCCGACAGCCTGAATAAGACCGTCGGATACAACCACGACGCCGTTGCCGTAAGGCTCCCGCCCGGTGCCGTCAAATATCGTTACGTTTTCAAGTACGAAGGTCTCAGGCATGTTCCCTCCTGTAGCTTGGCGTGTCCGGCTTTCCAGAGTTCAACGTGACCAAGGCGCGTTGCGCGCGGTCGAGAGTGGCCTCAGTGGTGTTGATTATAACTCGTAAGTCGCCACAGGGGGATGACGCTGAAGGACCAGGGCAAAAGAAAAGGCCGGTGGTTCGGAGGAAAGCTAACGGCGGGATAGCAGGCAAGTGGAACAGTTAAGGCTGCGCCAGGACGATACCCGACACAGCCTGTGGGTTCTCGGGGGTTAGAAGATGGACAGGGGATTTACCGACCGAAAGGCCACCACCACCGGCGAGTAGACGTTTGCTGCGCGGCCGGCTGAACAGGCGCCCGCGTGGGAGGCGGCGGGGCGGCAGCGCCGAAAAGGTCCGGCGCCAAGGCCAGCAGCTTTTCCTGTTCCTCCTCCGAAAACTCGTTGCGGAGGCGCGCGGCCTGGGTTGCCCGGCGCATTGCGGCATCCGCCGGCATTTGCTGCATGGCCGCGCTGTAGGCAGTGGCGATGCCCTTGGCGGCGGCGGCGTCCATCTGGAGCCATACACGTAGCCTGGAGACGGTGAGCGCCCGCAGCTTGTCGTCGAACAAGTCGAACTCGGCGCGGACCAACGGCAACACCCGGTCCCCTCGCTGCACGTCGGACACTTCCGCCAACTCGTTATACCGCGCCAGAATGCGAGACTCCCTCTCGGCGTCATCCAAGTTGCCCAATGCCGTCCAAGAAACGTATTCTTCCGACCGAAGTTGGCCCATGATGGTATTGAAGCGTACAATGGGCAAAGGCTTGGTGCAGTAACGGCTTGGTCCGACATTTTCGAATTGCAGGCGGTCTCGCTCGGCTTGGGTGGACGTAAGAATGAGCACCGGTATGCGGCTCAGGTCCTCGTCCTGGTTCATCTCGTCCAGTACTTCATAGCCGGTCTTGCGGGGCATGTTCAGGTCCAGGAGGATCAAGTCGGGGCGGGGAGAGTTGGAATGCACGCCGACCTTCCGCAGCATGTTCATTGCGACTTCCCCGTCTTCCGCGACCGCCACGGTCAAGGGGAAGTCCGAGTCCTGGAGAATTCGCTGCGTGAGTTCCACGTCGGCCGGGTTGTCTTCCACCAACAACACATCCACGGGTCTGACGTCCGAAGATTCGGTGCTTTGCGATGTCATATCAGGCTGCCTCCCTCTGCAACGACGAGATGGTGAAATGGAAAGTAGACCCCTTGCCTACTTCTGATTCTACCCAGATTCGTCCGCCGTGACGTTCCACTATTTTATGGCAAACTGCCAGCCCTATGCCCGAGCCAGGGTATTCGGACCTGTGGTGCAGCCTTTGGAACATCTGAAAAATCCGCTCGTAATGATGCGGCGCTATCCCCATGCCATTGTCGCTCACGGAAAATACCCACTCATCTCCCTGCTCTTTGGCCGCAATGTGGACTCTAGGGGGAACGTCGCGGGTGTATTTTAACGCATTGCTGACCAGATTCTGCAGGACCTGAGCCAATTGAGTTGCATCGCCGTTCACGATTGGAAGCACATCGTGGGTCACAACACCATAACAGGAGGTTATGACCTCCGCTTGGTCCGAAATCACCCGGTCAATAATCACGTTGCAATCCGTGGGTTCGAAGGGCCAGCCTTGGGTCCCGACCCTGGAGAAGGTCAAGAGGTCGTCTATGAGGCCCTTCATCCGGGTTGCGCCGTCCACGATGTAGCCAATGAACCGGTCGGCATCCGTGTCCAACTTACCCGCGTAATCGTCAGACAGGATTTTCACGTAACTTGAGACCATTCGCAGTGGTTCCTGCAGGTCGTGAGACGCGACGTAGGCGAATTGTTCCAACTCGGCGTTGGAGCGCCTCAGTTCTTCCGCCTGCTTGGCCAAGCTTTCTTCGGCGCGCCTCCGCTCGGCGACTTCAAGTTCAAGCTCCGAGTTGACCCTGGACAACTCCCTGGTGCGAGAGACCACCTCATCCAACAGGCGGTGCCGCTCTACCGCATAACTCAGTGAACGTCCCAGGGTCTGCCCGTCAACCTGGTGCTTCACCAAGTAGTCCTGCGCACCCTTCTGCACGGCTTGAAGAGCCAACTCCTCATCATCCAAGCCGGTCATCAGTATGATGGGCACGTCGGGGGCTTGCTCGTGGGCCTTGGTGAAGGTCTCCAAACCGTGGCTGTCGGGGAGGGACAAGTCCAGCAGCACGACAGTAAAGTGGTCAGTGCTCAGGCGGTCCAGCCCGTCGGACAGGCGCTCAACCCAGTCCCAGTCGCACGAGGTATTGCCCGTATCCGCGAACGTCTCCTGAATCAAAAACGCGTCGTCCGGGTTGTCCTCGATCAACAGTATTTTGGTGCGGTTGTTGTCCATGTTCACAATCTTGAGTGCTAAGGGGTATTATTCCTCGGGTGGCAGATCGAAGGAAGTCGACAGGTGTTCCAAAATTCGGTTAAACCTGTCGAGGTCCAGAGGTTTGCGGCAGTACCGACTTGGGTCGTAGTTCTCGTATTGAAGCAGTTCCCGCTCCGCCTGCGTCGAGGTGAGGATCATGATGGGGATCTCACGCAGATTCGGGTCGGCGTTCATTTCCGCCATTACTTCACGCCCATTTTTCCTGGGCATGTTTAGGTCCAGCAGGACCAGGTCGGGCCGCGGCGCGACGGAGTGCTCACCTTCCCTGCGAAGCACGCTCATTGCTTCCTGACCGTCACGGGAAACCGAGATATTCAGGGAGAACTGAGAGTCCCGTAATGTCCGCTGGGCCAGTTCCACGTCCGCCGGGTTGTCCTCAACCAACAGTATCTCAATCGGTCGGTCTCCCCACCGTATGTCGATCATTCCGGACTTCATCACAATCAGCCCTTCTCCACCGGATATTTTATTGGTTTCCTTGGTTCCTTGGACGGCGCCATCTTAATCATCGCTGGGCAACTTTGCTATCGTCAGCCAGAACTGTTCCAGCGAATCGATGACGGAGAAAAACTGGTCCAGGTCAACCGGCTTGGTGATGTAGCAATTGGCATGGAGCTGGTAACTCTTCATAATGTCCTGCTCGGCTTGAGAGGTAGTCAGCACCACCACCGGTATGTGCTTCAATTTATCGTCCGTCTTGATTTCCGCCAGCACTTCCCTCCCGTCCTTTCTCGGCAGGTTCAGGTCGAGGAGTATGATGTCCGGCTCCGGGGCGTTCGCGTATTTCCCCTGTTTGCGAAGGAACGCCAAGGCCTCCACACCGTCAGGGACCGAAGTCAGGTTATGCCGTACCCTTCCCTCCTTCAGACCTTCCTGGGTCAATTCCACATCGTCTGGAGAGTCTTCGACATGCAGTATTTGAATGGGACGCTCCAACCCTCTTCCAGCCATACCTCTCTCTACATGCGGCGAATGTTGCTTATGCGGCGTTCTGGCTGAACTCCGTGCCCTGGTCGATGGGTACCGTGAAATAGAACGTGGACCCTTGCCCCAATTGGGACTCGACCCAGATGCGCCCTCCAAGACGTTCTATAGCTTTCTTGCAAATCGACAGACCTATTCCCGTTCCCGGGTACTCTTCCCTGGTGTGCAGGCGTTGAAAGATAGTGAATATCCGCTCCGCAAACTGGGGGTCTATGCCGATTCCGTTGTCCTTCACAGCGAACTTCCACTCGGCGCCTTGTTCTTCCACCGATACGTGGACTGCGGGAGGGGACTCTCCCTGAAACTTTATCGCGTTTCCGATCAGGTTACGGAAAACCTGACCGAGCAATGACGAGTCCGCCGCGATGGAGGGCAGCGGGTCGTGGGTTACCGACGCGGCACTCTCTTCAATTGCGGCATGGAGGCCGCTTAATTCCTGGTCCAGCAACGCATCGGTGTCGACGATTTCCGGCTTTTCATAGTTCCTTCCGACACGGCTATATGAAAGCAGGTCGTTAATCAGCACTTGCATCCGGGAAGCCGCCGTTATGGCCCGCTCTATGAATCTGTCGGCGTTTTCGTCGATCTGGCCCTTGTACCGGCGAGACAGGAGGCTGGTGAACCCCACGACCGAGCGCAGCGGCTCCTGCAGGTCGTGGGAAGCCACGTAGGCGAACTGTTCCAAGTCTGCGTTGGACCGGGCCAGTTCTTCGGCGCGCTGTTCCAAGGCATCATACAGGCGCGCGCTCTCCAAGAGAGCTCCGATGCCGCCGGCGACGGTGGTCAACAGGCTCACTCGTTCAGGAGTGAAGTGATTGGTGTCCCGGGAGAGGATGTTCACGACACCCATAGTCCGTCCCGCTACTTTAACGGGAAGGGACGCTATGGACGCGATTCCCAAGGTAACGCCGTCCGGCGTTGACAGGGCATGGTTGCGATAGTCGTTGACGATTACCGGCTCTCCCTCCCTGAAAGCCGTGCCCGCAACGCCCTGGGCGTAGGGAAGCAACCCGGTGATGCCCTGCTTGACCGCCGGTCCCGCTGCGGCGATGGCCTCCAGTCCTTGTCCCGTGTCATCGGGCACTCGCAATGCTACTTGATCGGCCACGGTAAACCAGACCAGGTTTGCCAGGACGTTGGTGAGCTTATCTTTGAAAGCCCCCGGCTGGGCCATGGTGTTGGCCACAGAGTTGAGGATGGCCATCTCCTGCGAACGGCGGCGTTCTTCTTCCTCCACTTCCTTTCGCTCGGTGATGTCGCGGGCAATCGTCGACGCGCCTACAATATCCCCTAGCGTATTCTTGAGCGGTGATATGGTCAAAGACACATCAATGAGAGAACCGTCGTTTTTTGTCAACACCGTCTCGAAGTGATCGACCTGTTCTCCCCTGCGGACCCGCTCCACTATGCCCGGCAATTCGTGGACTAACTCCGGCGGCACCAAGAGAGATACGGGGCGGCCTACAACTTCGGCGGGCGAGTAACCGAAGATCCGCTCCGCTCCGGCGTTCCAGTCGGTGACGATTCCTTCCAGTGTTTCACAGAAGATGGCGTCATGGGAGGACTCTACTATCGACCCCAGCCTTATCAGTTCCTCTTCTGCTTCCTTGCGTTCGGTAACATCACGGAGTACGGCGAAGGTGGCAGGTTGCCCTTGAAAGGTTGTTGCTACGGCGGTAGCTTCGACAAATCGAATCTCGCCGTTGCGGCTGATGCGGTATGAGTAGACCCCCGGCACCGTCTCCCCCCGCTCCCTGGCACGAGTCTGTTCCCTGACCCTGACCCGATCTTCCGGGATGAGGAAGTAGTCAAGCGGCAGGCCCGTTAATTCAGACCGGTCCTTCACTCCGTGGAGGTCCAGGAACGCTTGGTTCATCAGAACCCGTTCTATGCCGACGTTTATCACGATGGCGTCGGCCACGTTGTCGAAAGCGGCCCTGTAATGGGCACCGAATTTGTCCGACCCGTTCGAGCTTGCAGCAGCGGCTGCCTGGGCAGCTTCCAATTCCTTGACTCGCTGCCTCAACCGTTGCAGTTCGGCATCCATTTCCGCCATTTTGTTATTCTCGCAGTCCACAGTACACCATAAACATCGTTCGCCGTTGGGGTGGGACGGATGCCAAGCCTGAGGCTTGCCGGATACAGGCGCCCGTTCACGGAAAGTTACACAAACCCTGTATGGTTGTCAATTGCGATTTTCAATTATCAATGTTACATGTTTTGGGGGGGCTTTTCCATTGCCCCAAAGTTCCAGAGGGTGTTTCAACGTTGCTTACTACACCCTGACTAAGTATGATGTTGCCCGGACTCTCACTTAATTGAGGAGAACGAGAATGACAAGCGAGCATACTTACAAGGTCATAGAGCTGGTTGGCTCTTCGCCCAACGGGGTGCAAAGCGCCATAGAGAATGCGATCAGCCGGGCCGGTCAGACGATTCAAAACCTCAACTGGTTCGTCGTAAAGGAGATCCGGGGCAATATCCAGGATGGAAACGTGGCTTGGTACCAAGTGACTATGGAGATAGGGTTCCGGGTACTGGACCCGGCCGACTTGCACAAGGAATAAGCGGTTATCTTAAAGTCAACTATACTTGCTCATATTACCTCGTTGGTCACCGAAACCTATGGATTCCCGCGAAGGCGGGAATGACGAGCGAGTGGCGGGAATTCTTAAGCTGCGGTAAACGGAGGTCCACGATGGTCTACTTGGGACAGTCGGTCAGGAGATTTGAGGACCCCAGGCTGGTAACCGGCCAAGGGGCCTACGTGGACGACATCGAGTTGCCCGGCATGTTGCACGTGGCGGTGCTGCGCAGTCCGCACGCACACGCCCGCATCAGGTCTTTGGACGTAACCGCCGCCCGAAGCCTGCCGGGAGTGGCGGCAGTGTTCACTGCCGAGGAACTGGAAGGGGTGTTGCAGGCCGTTCCAACAGGGATCAGCGCATACGAAGGGAAATTCGATCACATGGAGGCGCCGGAGCACCCGGTGCTGGCCAAGGGGAAGGTGTGCTACGTGGGCCAGCCGGTGGCGATGGTGCTGGCCGAGGACCTGAGGGTGGCATGGGACGGGGCGGAGTTGATCGAGGCCGACTACGAACCCTTGCCCCCGATACTGGACCCTCTCGAGGTGGCCAACGGGGACACGGTGCCGATCCATGAAGAATTGGGGACCAACGTAGGGTTGAGGTCTCACCACCTTGGGGGAGACCTGGATGCCGCTTTCGACCAAGCCGACCGGGTAATCAGGCAGAGCTATCACGTCGGTCGGCTTGCTCCGGCCCCCATGGAGGGGCGGGCAGTGGCCGCGGACTACCGGGCGGAAGACCGGTTGCTTACAGTGTGGGACTCCACGCAGCGGCCCCACTGGGTACGGCGGTTCCTGGCCCTGCTTCTCGACAAGCCTGAATCTGAGATCCGCGTACTGGCCCGAGATGTTGGAGGCGGTTTCGGAGAGAAGGGCTGCATGTTCCCGGAAGAGGTGGCCATACCCTACCTTTCGATGGCGCTGGGCCGCCCGGTGAAGTGGGTGGAAAGCCGGCAGGAAAACATGATCACATTCCACGGGCGGGGCTACCACTCGGCGGTGGAAGCCGCCGTGAAGGACGACGGGACCATCCTGGGAATGCGGGTGCGGGTTTCCATAGACTTGGGCGCGTACTTCTACTTTTCCACCCCCGCCGCACCGACTCTTTCCAGCGAACGGCTGCCGGGCCCGTACCGGACTCCCGCAATGGAAGTGGTGGTCACCGGGGTGATAACCAACCGGGCGCCTACGGGCGCATATCGCGGCGCGGGCGGCCCGGAGGCGGCGTTCTCGGTGGAGCGCACCGTGGACTTGATTGCCAGAGAATTGGGCTTGGACCCGGTTGAGGTCCGCCGCAGGAACCTGATTCAGCCCGACGCCTTCCCGTATCACACACCTACAGGGATTACCTACGACTCTGGCAACTACGAGGAGGTCTTTGACCGCGCTTTGGAGCTTTCGGAATACGCCAAGTGGCGGGAAAGGGCGGCACAAAGTGAACAGGTCGGCCAACCGTTGATCGGCGTTGGCATAGCGACGGTGACCAAGGGATCGGGCGCACATGGCGAGCGGAGCTCGGACAGGGCCAGGGTGGTTATCGAGTCATCGGGCCGTATCTCCACGTTCAGCGGCGTATCTCCCCACGGTCAAGGCACCGAGACCACCTTTGCCCAGATTGTGGCAGACGAGATTGGGGTTACTCCGGCGGACGTTTACATGTATCACAGCGACACGGAGCTATTCCCCACCGGCGGGGGCACCGGAGCAAGCCGGGGTATTACCGTTGGGGGTTCATCCGTATTTACCGTCCTTCAGGATGCCAAGGCCAAGCTGGCCCGCATAGCTTCACACGTGCTGGAGTGTCCTGAAGACGAGGTGGTCTTCCAACAAGGCAGGGTGTTCCGCAGACAGCAGCCGGACGAGGATGTTCCGTTCTCCCAAGTGGCCGCCGCGGCCTACGACGAAGAACTGCTGCCTCCCGACGTGGAACCGGGCCTGGACTTCAACGCCGGCTACACTCTTCCCGGCAACCCTTACGCCTTTGGCACCCACATAGCGGTTGTAGAGCTGTCACGGGAGACCGGCGACGTCAAAATACTGCGCTATGTTGGGGTCAATGACGCTGGCCGGATCCTCAATCCTTTATTGGCCGAAGGGCAGGTCCACGGAGGCTTCATCCAAGGACTGGGGCAGGCGTTGCTGGAAGGGATGGAGTTCACCGAGGAAGGGCAGCCTCTCACCGGCAGCCTGATGGACTACGCAGTCCCCAAGGCCACCGACACGCCGGAGATGACCTTTGATACCATGGAAACTCCATCGCCCCTGAACCCTCTGGGCGCAAAGGGCATCGGCGAATTGCCGACTGTGGCGGCTCCCGCCGCATTGACCAACGCGGTTATGGACGCTTTGTACAACTCCGGGGTGCGGCACATCGACACGCCGTTGACCCGGGAAAAAATATGGCGGGCTATCAACTCGTCCGGTTAGGCGCCGAGCCGTCAGTCCGCTATGGCGGGCCAGCGTCCTGCGCTGGGTGAGATAGCCTCGTAGCCTTGGGCCACACTGAACAGTCCGGCCTCGTCGAATGGACTGCCGATGAATTGAATCCCTATGGGAAGCCCGCTTTCGGTGAAGCCGCAAGGGACGGAGATGGCAGGGAGTCCGGTGGCGTTCATCGGGCTGGTGTTGCGGGAGATAAGGGATGACCCCGGCCCCCGTACCCGGTGGTCTGACCCCTCCATGTTGATGTACGGCGCGTCGATGCGGGGCGCGGGCACCGGAGACGTGGGAGTAACCAGGAAGTCCACCTCGGTCAGTATCCTGGCGTGCTCCTCTTTTATGATACGCTGCACCTTCATCGACTTGGAATAGTCTCGGCCAAGAACAAACTGGCCGGCCAGGGTGCGGTACAGCGTGTCCGGCCCGTAGGCCTCGCGGTTGGCGTCGATGTACGGCTCGTGGGTAACGATCCTGTCGGCCATGGGGGCGATGTTCAAGGCCCCGGCGTACTCCATACTGGGGATGCTTACTTCCCGGATGGTAACGCCCAGTTCCTGGAGGGCGGCGATTCCCCGCCGCACTGTTTCTTCAACTTCCTCGTCGAGTTGCTCGAAGTAGTAGTTGGACGGCACGCCAATCTTCAGTCCCGCCAGGTTTTGCCCCAAGACCGCCGAATAGTCCGGGACGGGGACAGGTATGGTGCTGGGGTCGAGGGAGTCGTACCCGGCGATGGCTTGGAGCACCAACGCACTGTCGCTGACCGAGCGGGTCATCGGCCCGATGTGGTCGCCGTTGAAACTGGTCACCAGCAAACCGCGTTGACTCACCCGGCCAAAGGTCTGCTTGAGTCCCACCACGCCGCAGAAAGTGCCGGGCAACCGGACGGACCCGCCCAAGTCGGTCCCAAGCGAGGCAAAGGTGATGCCGCTGGCGACGTTGGCCGCACCGCCGCCGCTGGAGCCGCCCGGAACGTGGTCCAAGTCCCACGGGTTATGCACCGCGCCGTAGAAAGGGTTGTTGGAGGTTGCGCCGGCGGCGAACTCTTCCAGGTTCTCTTTGCCGATGATTATCGCTCCCGCCTGCTTGCACCGCCGGACGACCTCGGCGTCCTCGTCTGGAACATAATCGGACAGGACCTTGGTGCCGAGAGTGGTCAGAATCCCCGCGGTGGCGAGATTGTCCTTGATCCCGATGGGAATGCCCTGCAAGGGGCCAAGATACTCGCCCCGCGCTATTGCCGCCTCCTGCTCCCGTGCTTGGCTGCGCGCCTGCTCGTGCAGGATGGTGATGAAGGAGTTCAACTGCGGTTGCAGGCGTTCCGCGCGCGCCAAAGCCGCCTCCGTCAATTCCACCGGGGAGACTTCGCCGGCCCGTATCCTGGGGGCTAGTTCGGTGATTGTAAGTTTAAGCAGGTCCTCGTTAGCCATCGAAGTTGCCTCCTTCGTCGACTTTCAAAAGGCGGCCGGACATGACGTTGGAAAGGTCCAATTCCCGCAGCTTCTCCACCTCGGCCAGGTAGTTGTTCAACTCCGGCTCAATAATGTCCAGTTCGCTGTCGGAAAGTTCGAAGCCGTGGAAGTCTCGAATCATCGCTCTCAGGGTGTCTTTGGAAATGGGCATGTGATCACCTCACCTTCGGGGCCGTGGTTGGGCTGAGTGTACAGGCTGGGCCTTGGGGTGGCAATAGCGTGGAGGATGGCCTTGATCAAAGGCTGGCGGCGCATTTCAATTTGGGACTGCTTTTAGTATCATTAATTTAGTTTCCACGCAGGTTTCCGTGTCGGTTGTGCCAATACCCTCGCTTGGGTTCGAGTTGATCAATTGAGGAACCTGGCCAGATTCCTTGTCCACCTGTTTGGACGTGATGGGGATTTAAATCGCTCCTACCTCTCCACCGTCCATGACCGCTGTTTGTTGTGCGAAGAGGTAATCAGCGAGTCGGAGGCATATCTAGCGTACCGGGTCTGCCCCTTCTGCCGGTTCCACTACACTCTGTCGGCCAGGCAACGGGTGGATTTGTTGGCGGACAAACGGACGTTCAAAGAGTCCCACAAGTACCTTAGTTCCGTATCGCCGTTGTCTTTCAGCAGGCGTAACCCGTACCAGAAGTTGCTCTCCCGTGACCAGAACCGCACCGGATTGACGGAAGCAGCCGTTATTGGACGGTGCCGTATCGACGGGATGGAAGTGATGCTGGTGGTGTTGGACTTCGGGTTCATGGGTGGGAGCATGGGCAGCGTGGTAGGGGAAAAAGTCGCCACTGCCCTGGAAACCGCGGCCCGACGCGATTTGCCATTGGTGGCGTTGGTGACCGGCGGAGGCACAAGAGTGCAGGAGGGCGTGCTGTCGCTGATGCAAATGGCCAAGACGGTGACAGCCGCGAACCGCTTGCGGGAAAAAGGCCGCCCTTTCATCGTGGTGCTGGCTAACCCTTCAACCGGACAAGCCTATGCCAGCTTCGCCAACTTGGCCGACGTCATCATCGCCGAGCCCGGGTCGCTTATCGGCTTGTCGCCTTTGCGAACGTTGCAGGAACAGTCAAAAGCGCCCCTGCCACTGGATGCCCATACCGCCGAGTCTCACTTGGGACACGGCCTGCTGGACAACGTGGTTGACCGGGAGGCCCTTCATTCACGGTTGTCGATGCTGCTACAGATTCTCACATCTCAAAAACAGAACAGTGCGGATGCCAGGGAGTTGCTCAAGTTGGAGTTTGACGGGTTGGGCGATTACCAACCGGAGCCTTGGGAAGCCGTCAGCATAGCTCGGAATGACGAGCGCCCCTTGGCGTCCAGCTACATGAGGGCCATGCTGGACCCGTTCATTGAATTGCACGGGGACCGGCTGAGCAGTGACGACCGCTCAATTATGGGAGGACTAGGGTTTCTTGCCGGACAGCCGGTGGCCGTGATAGGCCAGCAGCGGCCCATGTCGTTGGAAGGGGAACGTTACCACGTTTATCCGGACGGGCTGCGAAAGGCCCAGCGAGTGATAAATATTTCAAAGCGGTTCAGATTGCCGCTGATCACGCTGGTGGATACGCAAGGCGCCGACCCAAGCCTGGAAGCCGAGGAGCATGGAATAGGCAATGCTATCGCCACGACGTTGTCGCTGATGTTGGACGTGCCTACTCCGGTGATTTCGGTGATCATTGGAGAGGCCGGCAGTGAAGGGGCACTGGCGTTGGGCCTTTCGGACCAGATATTGATGCAGCAATACGCCATATACTCGCCGATTACCTTGAACCACAACCTGGGCGGCACGTATCCGGACCACATGCTGGACCGGGAGGCGGCAGAGGCGTTGATGCTGACCGCGCAAGACTGCTTGGAGTTGGGGATTGTCGATCAAGTGGTGCCCGAGCCTTACGGCGGGTCTCACACCAATCCGCGGGGGGCTTCCCTAATGCTCCAAGTGTCTTTGATCAAGCAGTTGAACGGGCTGTCGAAGCTGTCTCAGAGCAAGCTCCTCAGGCGCCGTTATCAAAAGTTCCGGCGCATGGGAGAGCAGACCCAGTACTCGCAGGAAGCGATGAATTACGAAGTGGAGCTGTTGAAGGGTATTACCTCTGGAGAAGGCAACACCAAGTCAGGCCGACGCTGGCGCAAGAAAAAGGCATCGCGGGGTCAATCCCGCGATACCGCCGTTTCGACCGGAGATTGACGACCGGTTACAGTCAGCTTGCCTCGCGTCCCAGTTCCTGAAGGCTTCGCCTGATTCCTGTAGCCAAGTGGGAATACTCCTCGGCAACGGAGCCGTCCAGCAGAGCGGTGGGCCTTGAAGTATCCCTGTAGGAAGGACTCATGGCCAGATTGCCGAGGAACGGCGCGTCGACATCCTCGGCCAAACGCCTTCCGCCGCCCTCGCCGAATATGTCCCCGGTATAGTTTTCCACCACCCCAAGGACATTCAGGTTGAGCTTGCGAATCATGTTGATGCAGCGCTTGGCGTCCATGTTGGCCAAGAGCTGGGGCGTGCTTACCACAACGAATCCGTCCATAGGCACGGTCTGCATCACCGTCAGGGGGGAGTCCGACGTTCCGGGGGGGAGGTCCACAACCAGATAGTCCAGATCACCCCAATCGGTAACCTGCAGGAACTGGTTGATGGCGTTGTGAATCATGGGGCCGCGCCAGATGATGGCCTCCTCCTCGTTTTCTTGGAAGAAGGCCATCGAAACTACCCGGACCCCCCACTTTTCCGAAGGGTGGATCTGGCCGTCTACGTAGTCCGGCTTGTCCTCGATGCCCAATACCTTGGTAACGTTGGGACAATCAATGTCCACGTCCAGCAGACCGACCTGGTTGCCTTCCTGGGCCAGGGTCACAGCCAAGTTGACTGCCACGGTGGTCTTGCCCACCCCGCCTTTGCCGCTGTAGACGCCGATCTTGGTCTTGATCTTGGAGAGCCTGTCAGTAATCTGACGTTTTTGCTCCCAGCTCCGTTTGATTTGTTCCAGCCGGGCGTTTTGCTGGGGGGTTGTCATCCAATCCTCCCGCCGGACTTCTTCCGGTGTTATTGGCGCTTAATAATAACGGGCGTTGCGACAGCGAAGGCTCTAGATGCCCAACTGGTTACGGGCTTCTTCACTGATCAGGTCCGGAGACCAGGGCGGGTCAAAGACCAACTCTATCTCCACTTCTCCAACTCCCTCAACGTCCTGAATGGCCCATTCCGCCTGCTGGGCAATGAACGGCCCCATCCCGCAGCCGGGGAAGGTGAGGGTCATTTGCACGTATACGTCGCCCTCGTTGACCTGCACGTCGTAGATAAGTCCCAAGTCCACAACGTTTACCGGTATCTCCGGATCGTAGACGGTTTTCAAGCATTCGTAGATGTCAGCCGTGTTGACTTGCGTTGTCATTGTTGCCTCCGAAGGGGCTGGATAGATTTACCAATATGCAATTATAGGGATAGTTGACTCTGTTGAGCAACAATAGCCGAATAACCGCCACGACGGGATGAGCAGCAGGTCCACACCGCCGGCGCCTTGTAGGGCCTGCGCCCTGGGGCTGAGGGCATTTCCCTCGGAGCCTTTCCGCGGTAAGTATCGGGCAATTATACTTTCCGGCAGATCGGCCATGTAATTTTTCATTGTGGAGTTGTGGGCGGAAAATTGGCGCAACCGAGGGTGGAAAATTCCCTGCTTTACCAGCCCGATGAGCAGCCCAGCCATCCAGCGTCTTGCTTGCATGGCTTTCAAAACGTCATGGGCCGCATGGCGTCGATGGTCGCCACCGCGTCCATTGTCGCCTTCGCCGCGGGGCAGACGGAAAGTTACCTATCGTGGATACTTTTCACGGCGCTGGCGGTGTGTGGCCTTGGCGCTATTTTCCAGACCATTCAGATTTGGAGATTCGGCTCAGGGTATGCCATGACCATGGCGGCGTCCACGACGTTCATAGCCATCAGCATCTCTACGCTGGCGGAAGGCGGGCCCGCGATGCTCTCAACCCTGATTGCCGCATCGTCCCTGATACAGTTCGCGTTCATTTCCCGCCTCTCCTTGCTTCGCCGGTTAATCACGCCGGTGGTGTCCGGCACAATCCTGATGCTTCTGGCCGCCACTATAATACCCGTCGTACTTGGCAGGCTGTCGGACCTGCCGGAGACCGCGCCCGTCATAGCGGCTCCCATCCTGGCCGGATTAACCCTGTGCATCCTCATGGGACTGCGGCTGTTTGCCTCGGCCAGGTTGCAACAGTGGGGGCCGCTCGCCGCCATCCTCGTGGGTTGCGTCATAGCAGCCTTGCCCGTCTGGGGAGGAAGGGGCCTGTATGACTTCGAGAACGTCATCCAAGCACCCTGGATTGGCATCCCATCTCTTGAGTGGCCGGGCTTCGACCTGAATTTCGGCGCGACGTTCTGGGCGCTCCTGCCGGGGTTCGTCATCGTTTACTTGGCCACCACCATCAACTCCATCAGCGAGGCCGTCGCCATTCAACAGGTGGCTTGGAGAAGACCCCGCGCAACCGATTTTCGCACGGTGCAGGGCGCCCATAACCTCTTGTCGTTGATGAATCTGTTGGCCGCGGCGGTAGGTTCTCTTCCTGTCAGGATATCGTCGGGTAATACGGCCCGTATCCTGATGACTGGCGTGGCCGCGCGCCGTATGGGAGTGTACGCCGGGATGATAATGTTCTTGGCCGCGTTTTCTCCCAAGCTCATAGCCCTGTGCGTCGCAGCCCCCCGGCCGGTTTTGGCGGCGTACATAGTATTCATGCTGTCGCTGTTGTTCGTGCAAGGCATGGGCATCGTTTTCCGGGGCGGCATCGACGGGCGCAAGGCCGCAATAGTAGGGGTGTCTTTGTGGATTGGCGTCGGATTCCAAAACAACTTCATCCTGCCGGAGTTGCTCACCGGCGCGCTGGGAACCCTGCTGAGCAACGGAGTGACGACCGGCTCGGTTTGCGTCATCCTGCTGTCCCTGCTAATGGGGCTGACCGCCGGGCGGCGCCGGCGTTTGAACGTGGAAATGAGCATGGACTCTCTGCCGAGGATGGACGTGTTCCTGCGCGACTTCGCGGCCCGGTCGGGCTGGAATGAATCGTCGGCGGCCCGGCTTTGCTCGGCCGGCGAGGAAACGCTGTCCAGCCTGCTTTCCCAGGAATCACCGGATGAGGAAAGCGAGAAAAAGAGGCTGATAATCAACGCCCGCCGCGACAGCGGTATAATCGAACTAGAGTTCATGGCGACTTCCGGGGGTGAGAACCTGGAAGACAAGCTGGCCTATCTCAGCGAACAGCCGGAAATTCAAGACGAGGAGGAAATTTCCTTCCGCCTGCTGCGCCACTACGCCTCCTCGGTGCAACATCGGAAGTACCACGACATCGACATAGTGACGGTGCAGGTTGCTTCATCCGCCTAGCTGGGCCTTGCAGGGGACGTTCAACGCAGAGGCCGCAGAGTCAGCGCAAAGGACGCAGAATTTTTTAGATTCGCCTTTCGCCAGAAACTCTGCGCCGTCTTTGCGGCCTTTGCGTTGGACCCATGCCCCTATTGACGGCGTTTCGGCGGTCGGCTAAATTCAATCACAACAATTCAGGCCACAATTCAGGAAGGTCAGCAATGCCGTTATACGAATACCACTGCCCCACCTGCGGCAACCGTTTCGACAAATTGCAGCCCATGAGTGCATCCGGCGCCGACTGCCCCAACTGCGAACAGCCCGCCCGCCGCGCCATATCCGTCTTTTCCTCCATCGTCTCCGGCGGAGCGTCCGGCGACGCCGGGTTCTCCCCCCTGCCCCCGATGGGCGGCGGCGGATGCTGCGGCGGGGGTTGCGGCTGCGGCCACTAAGCCAAACCCGTCCCGGCGTCACTTTCGGGGCGGCGCTCCGCATAACGCCAATACATCAACAGGCCGCTCCCTACGGCCATTAATATGAGCGCCCCGGCAATGGCACGGAGGACGACCGATACGGTGGCGTCGAACCAGAAGCCGAGGGGAAACAGCATTACCAGGTGGTCACTGCGGGGGTCCAGTTGCCACAGGTCGTTGGCGAAGCTGATCCGGTGAAATGTCGTGAACAGCGAGTCGAACCCGGTGATTGCGAACAGGCCAAACAGGACTATCATCCCTACGGTCAGCCCGCCGCCCCAGATCGTTCTCTTTGCCAATTGCCAACAGGCGTGCCTGCTGCGCCGTTTCAGACTACAAAAAATCATTCCCGCGAGGTACAAGCACGACAGAAGGGCGATGGCGTAGACACCCCACACGAGATGCTTGACGTCCTTCATGTGCAAGACCTCGCGCTCGTTAAAGAGTTCCTGCTCCTCACCGTAGACCCGGGTCTTGATTAAGAGGGGTTCTTCGGGAGAGTTGAAGTACCCTCGAAGCTCCTTCCCAACTTGGCGCAGGTCCGTCTCGGCAATTCCCGTCACCCTGGAAACGTTGTATTTCTGAAAGCCCCGCTGGTACAGACCCAGGTCGTTGAAGGCCCAAGCCACCGAGGCAGTGACGAGGAACAGGGGCACACACACCACGAATAGCAGTCCTGGAAGAGTTGCCGCTATTTGCCGGAAGATGCTACGCATGATGGGTTAAAGGAATGTCGCCTACGCTTGGACATTCACCCCATTGTACGGGAATCGTTCATCGAAAGAGTAGATGGTGCGGACGCCAGCGGTGCGGGCCTCTGCCCAGATCAGGGCATCAGGAACGTCTATCCTTCCCGATCGGCGGCACAACTGGAGTCCCTCAATCAACAACTCCTTTTCCACCGCATACGGCGTGATGTTCTTCTTCAGGAGGAACTCGATCAACCGGTCAATCACGATGTCTTTGGGGACTCCGTACACTTTCTCCAGAACGAAGTAGACCTCTGCCAAGGACACCGGTGAAATCAAGAGTCGGTCGGTGTCGTCGATTATCTCTGCGGCGTGGTCGGCTTGGTTTGGGGGCATTCCCGTCAGGTAACGGACAACAACGTTAGTATCGACGAATGCGGGTTCGGTCATCCCGCTTTGCAATCTTCTCTCTCCTTTGCCCTCTGGGCCCAGGCGCGTTCCCGCACCTCTGACCAATCCTCCGCGCTCTCAGGCGAAGGGTCGATATATTGCCGCAAGATTCCCTTCAGCGACCGGTTATGCTCAGGACCCATGAAGTATATTTCTACATGGTCATCAACCAACCGCTGGCTGACGCGGCAGCCCGGGACTATGCCGAGTTGGTCACGAATCTTCTTCGTTATTACTATCTGGCCTTTAGAGCCTACGACACTAATCATGTCATACTTTCTCCTACAAGTATTACACAAGCCTAATGATTATACCGCTTATGATTGAGTCTTCGTCAACGACCATCTCCAACGCAGGACTATTGCGTCTTGATTTCCCGGGAGACTCGATTTCTTGAGAAGCAATTCGCGGGCTGGGTATAATTTGCCCATGACAGAGAATGAAGTTTCAAGTATGGACATGGACAGCTTTCAATCCTTGATGGACATTGTGGAAAGGCTGCGGGCGCCGGGCGGGTGCCCGTGGGACCGGGAACAGACCCACGCTTCCCTGAAGAGAAACCTGCTGGAAGAGTGTTACGAGGTCCTGGAGGCGATAGACAGCGAGGACCCGGCGGCGCTCTCCGAGGAGTTGGGCGACCTGCTGGTGCAGGTGGCGTTTCATGCCGACATTGCCCGCGAGGCCGGTCACTTCAGCATTGCCAACGTATTGACTCAGATCAACGACAAGCTGGTGCGCCGCCATCCCCACGTTTTCGGCGACGCGACCGTCGCAGACGCAAGGGAAGTGGAGCGCAACTGGGAGCGAATCAAGGACGCTGAGAAGCAGCGTAAGGGAGGGCGTCAATCGCCGGTGGACGGCATCCCCCGCGACCTGCCGGCTTTGACCTACGCCCAGTTGATGCAGGACCGGGTGGGCCGCGCCGGCTTCGAGTGGGACGACGTATCCGGGGTGCTGGACAAGATGGCCGAGGAGATAGAGGAGTTGCGCGGGGCGGTGACCATGGAGGAGAAGGTCCACGAATTGGGAGACCTGATGTTCACCTTGGTCAACCTGTCGAGGTGGATGGACATCCACGCCGAGGATGCCCTGCGCCAAGCCAACCTGCGGTTCCGGGACAGGTATCTCCGGATGGAGGCATTGGCGTCCGCCAAGGGCCTGGACTTTAACAGCCTTCCATTGATGGAGAAGGAAGCCCTATGGCAGGAAGCCAAGCGGATGGAGGGCGGCTGAAGACGCCGGTTGCACGACCTTCTCTTTACGGGAGGGGGCATCTTTGACACCCCCTAGCCCAATCGATTTGAATAATCGCTCAACAAGTAAGATGGGTCCATGTAGTAGATGCCCCCGGCCAGGACGTGCTGGACTTGGTCCGCCAGCAACGCGGCGGCTCCGGGGCCGGAGCCGAAACGCCCCATAAGGCGTTCCGAAAAAGGCCGCTTTGGAGCAACCCAGCGGGGGCGAAGGCTGGGCACCTCGGCCAGTTTTTCCGCTGCCTCAATGGCATGGTGGAAACCGCCCAGTTCGTCCACCAGTCCCAAGTCAAGTCCTTGATTGGCGGTAAACAGTTCGCCGGTGGCCAGTTCCCTTACTTTGGATTGTTCCATGGACCTTCCGCGGCCCACCACGTATACAAAGTTTGCGTAAATCTCCGTTAGCAGGTCCTGGAACTTGCCTTCCTCTTCTTGGGTGGGGCTTCGCCAGAAGCCGGACATGTCCTTCAAGCGTCCTTCCTTGAACACGGAAAACTCGACGCCGAGCTTACCCAGCAATTGCTCCATGATGGGACGGAGGTAAATCACTCCTATGGAGCCAACCAAGGCGCTGGGCAGCGCGACAACCTTGCTGGCGGCACAGCACATGTAGTAGGCCCCGGAAGCTCCAATGCCCCGCACGTAGGCCACTACGGGTTTGCGGGCGGCAACGCGGCGCAGGCTGTAGTAGAGGACTTCGGACCCGGAGGCGGTGCCGCCCGGTGAGTCAATGTCCAGGAGCAGAGCGCGGTAACGCTTGCTGATTGCAATGGAGTCGAACAGACGCTCGTAAGCGGAAATCTTGATTTTGGGACCTATGGCGCCGTGGACGTCCACCACGGCTATCACTGCCCGTTTTTTGAATGGCAACGCCATTAGCTATTATCTCCCTGATATTATGAAAATCGGTTATGCGCCGATGAGGACAATTTCCCGTTGCACGGGCGAGGATGCGAAGGGGCCGTCCTCCGACATGAAGGCGTCAATTTCCGAGCGGACGCCGAACTCCGGCAGGTAAATACCTGGCTCTATGGAGAACCCGACGCCGGGTATTATCCGGCGAGTGTCATGGGTCTCGAAATTGTCCAAGTTCACCGCCTCACCGTGCACCTCGTAGCTGATGCTGTGGCCCAGCCGGTGGGTGAAATAGTCGCCGTAGCCGCGCTCGGTGATGTAGGTGCGCGCTACTTCGTCGGCCTGCCAGCCTTCCACCGGAACACCGTCCCGGTGGCTGTCCTCCAAGAATTTGAGGGCCGCGTCCCTGGCGCCGGTAACTATTTCGAACACCTCGCGGTGTCGTGGCGGCGGCGAGTCGCCCACGTAGGCTACCCAGGTGATGTCGGCGTAGACGCTGTCGTTGCCTTGCGCAAGCGCCGCCGCCCTCTCCGCGTTGGCGGGGCGGTTTTCCCTGGCCCAGAGGTCGATCAACACCCAGTCGCCCGGGACTATGACGCTGCTGCCCTCCTGCATGGGTTCGTAGTGGGGGTCGGAGCAGTGGGCGTTGGTGGACACTATCGGACCGTCGGCGGCTTCCAGTCCCTCCTCGGAGAACCTGCCCCGGATGAACTCGGCTACGTCAAATTCGGTCACACCGTCGCCAAGACGTTGGCCTATGTAATCGAAGGCTTGGTTGACGATTTCGCCCAGCTTGGCGGCGCAACGGCGGTGGCCCTCCAACTGTTCGGTAGACCAGCGTTGGGTGGCGTACTGCATCAAGTCGGCCGAGGACACGACCTCCACACCGAGGCTCCGCACCAGTTCCACAGTCCCGGCGTCTACCCGCGATACCCTCGGCAGGGCGTTTTGAGGGGAATACTCCATGGCAACCGACGAAACGCCCGACAACGTTCGCGTCAGCGCATCAACCATCGCGGTGCGGTTGCGGTAGACGATCAAGTCAAACCCGGAGTCGGTGAACTTGCCGGCGTCAACGTAGTGGACAATCAGTTGCCCAGGACCCTCTTTCGGCAGGTACAGGAAACAGGGCCGGGTGACGTGGCCAGACGCCGTTACTACTTGGGGAAAGATGGGGTTGGAGTGCCGGAAGTCATGGATGAGCCAGCCCGCCAGTTCCTGGCTGGCCATAAATTCCTGCGCGGCTTGGACGACGGTGGATTCGGGCATTATTCCTCCTGAGGTGAGGCGTCAAGTGGACTCCACATTGGCTTTACAACAGTCCCATTTTGAAACAACAAGTCATACAAGGCAACCGTTGGCCGCGGGTGGGTAAATGCTTGGCATACAATAAATAATGGTCTTGAGCCTACTATAGTGTATCATTGGAGCCAGTTTTTGAAGCCTGTCTTGCCGGGGCGAGGTATTCAGAATGGACGATCTGCTGGCGCGCGCCCTTGACTTGGCCCAGGTCAAGGGCGCGGCTTATTCCGATATTCGAGTGGTGCGCACCAACCAGGAGCGTTACGTGGTCCGCAACGGGGTGGTTGATACTCTGAGCGCGGACGAGTCTTTCGGTTTCGGCGTAAGGGTGGTGGTCAACGGCTGTTGGGGTTTCGCGTCCAGCTATGACTATTCTCCCAAGGAGGTGGACAGGGTGACCGCCCTTGCGGTGGAAATTGCGCGGGCGTCGTCGATGCTCGCCAGCGAGCCGGTAAAACTTGGCCCGCCCGTCACCAGTCGGGGGACGTACACCACGCAGATCGAGGAAGACCCGTTCTCCATTTCCGCCGATCATAAACTGGCGTTGCTCCTCGACGCCGATCAAGGGATGGCTTCAGTGAAGGGCGTTAGGTCCCGCCAGTGCAATCTGATATTCATCAAGGAAGAAAAAACCTTCGCCAACAGCGAGGGCGCCCACGTGCAACAGACCATCTACGAAGCCGGCGGTGGGATGCAGGCGACAGCCGTGGGCAACAACGAAATACAGAGGCGGTCTTACCCCCAGTCCATGGGCCGCCAGCAGGGATGCGCCGGGTGGGAGTACATTGCGGCCATGGACCTGCCCGGAAACGCAGAGAGGGTCGGCACTGAAGCGGTGGCCCTGCTTACCGCCGCCCCCTGCCCCAGCGACGTCGTAACCACGGTAATCATCGGCGGGTCCCAGTTGGCCCTGCAAGTGCATGAGTCGTGCGGGCACGCCATCGAGCTGGACCGGGTCCTGGGCACCGAGGCGGCCTACGCCGGGACCTCGTTCCTGACGACCGACAAGCTGCGCAACTTCCGCTACGCCTCCGACCAAGTGAACATCACCGCCGACAGTATAAGGCTGCCGGGGCTGGGTTCCTACGGTTGGGACGACGAGGGGGTGCCGGCCCAGTCAACCCCGATAGTGCAGAACGGCGAGTTCGTAGGCTACTTGATGTCGCGCGAGACCGCTTCCCTGCTGGGAATGAATTCCAATGGTTGCATGAGGGCGTCGTCCTGGAACCGGTTACCGCTGATAAGAATGACCAACGTGAGCCTGGAGCCAGGCGAATGGGAGTTAGAGGACCTGATTGCCGATACCGACGACGGCATCTTCCTTGAAACCAATCGGTCATGGTCAATAGACGACCGGCGGTACAACTTCCAGTTCGGGACCGAGGTAGGGTACGAGATAAAGGGCGGCAAGCTGGGCCGTCTGCTGCGAAATACTACCTACACGGGCATAACGCCGGAGTTCTGGAATTCCTGCGACGCCGTCTGCAATTCCAACCACTGGGAAATGTGGGGCACCCCCCACTGCGGCAAGGGGCAGCCGGGCCAACTGGCGCATACTGGTCACGGCGCCGCGCCGGCCCGGTTCCGCAACGTGCGGGTGGGAGTGATGCGATGATAGGACGGGACAAGTGTTTGGCGGTTCTCTCCCAAGCCTTGAACTCCTCGTCGTTAGGGGAAATGGAAGCCTACCTGCTCATCAACGACCTTGGCCTCACTCGGTTTGCGTCGAATATCATCCATCAGAGCGTATCCCACAGCAATGCCGAGTTGCACATAAGGGTAGCGGTAGGCCAACGGCAGGGCCGGGCCACCACCAACGATCTTAGCGCCGCGGGGGTTGAAAAGGCTGCCGCCCAAGCTCGCCGGAACGCCTTGCTGATGCCTGAAGACCCGGACTTCCACGGATTGCCCAGTCCCCCCCAACCTTCAACGGTGCCGATGCAAGACCAAGCAACCCAGGACTACAGTCCTACGGCCCGGGCCGGAGTGGTCGCGTCGGTATGCCGCGAAGCCGCGAACAACGGGCTGACGGCATCCGGGTTCTTTCGGACCGGCATCAGAGAGACGGCGGTGCTGAGCACGAAAGGCGCCCAAGCCTACCACGTGGGCAGCCTCGCCGGTCTGTTGATTATGGCCATGAGCGACACTTCATCCGGCTGGTCCAAGGGGGGCTCCTGGAAGGTTGGCGACATAGACGCCGAAGTTCTAACGGAGGAAGCCGTCACCAAGGCGTTGCGAGGGCAAGACCCTCAAGCCATAGAACCCGGAGAATACACGGTGGTCCTGGACCCCTACGCCGTCGATGATCTGCTGGGCAGCCTGAGCCTGTACGGTATGGGCGCCATGGCGGTGCAGGATGGGCGTAGCTGGATGAACGGCGTCATGGGAGAGCAGGCCGTCAGCCCGTTGGTGTCGATCTGGGACGACGGCGCCGACCCCGGCGGCTGGCCGGTGCCGTTCGACGCCGAAGGGGTTGGCCGCCGCCGGGTAGATATAATCAGGAATGGGGTTGTTCTGGACCCGGTCCACAACTCCTACACCGCCAGCAAAGAAGGGAAGGACTCGACCGGACACCAGGCTTCGCCAACCGGCGGGCCCATGGCAAGCAACCTGTTTATGGAAGCCGGCGATTCCAGCTTGGACGAAATGATACGCTCCACCAAACATGGGCTGTACATCACCAGGTTCCACTACACCCGGATGGTGCACAACCGGGGTTGCGTGGTCACCGGCATGACCCGCGACGGCACCTTCCTTATCGAGAACGGTCACCTTAGCCGCCCGGTCAAGGACCTGCGGTTCACCCAGTCCTATGTAGAAGCTCTGGCCAACGTCGAGGCCGTCAGCCGAGAGCGGAAGTTGTTGCTGAACGAAGGGGGATTTGCCACCAGGGTGCCCGCCCTCAAGATCAGCCGGTTCAACTTTACCGGCGTAACAGTGTAAGGGCGGTCCCGGGTTACAGGTCGAAAATCTCCCGGATCGGGCAACTGAAACCCGGCAGAACATCGCCGCCGTCCAGGGTGTCATTCTCACCAAGGACGAGAATGGTCCGGTTGAGTTGGTGGACGCTCACCGAGCGCTGGTTGGGAAAGACTTCCCATACCATGGACACGCCGTAGCTGAGCCACATACGGACCTTGTCGAAGCTCTCTGCGATTGTACTACTGGGCGATACAATTTCGACTACCAAGTCGGGGACGACGTCATAATATCCGGCGTTGACATCGTCCAAGGCCAGCTTCTCGACGGAGAAATAGGCAATGTCTGGTTCTCTGACAATATCCGGGTTGCGCTCCAAAAGCACGCCGGCATCAGTCCCGGCCAAAGTGCCCAATCTTTGAGGCCGTACAAAGTTCATCAATATGCTAATCAGGATGGCTGCTATCTTTCCGTGGTATCTACCCGCAGGCATAGTTTCGCAAAGCACTCCCCGTATTAGTTCGCCCCGTACTCCCTTGCTGTACAGTTCAAGCAAATCGTCCGCAGTCAACAACTCTCGTTTTGTGGTCGTCATTGCCGCACCCCGACCCTGAAAATGTAGAAGCCATTATACATTGCCCCTAGTGTAAAATGCCCATATAACCCTATAAGCGGGAGAGGGTGCGCTATGAAACGCCCGGTCGAATTTTACAGCGAGGGATTCAAGCTGTGCGGCGACGTTTACATCCCTGAAGGTCTGGCTCCGGGAGAAAAGCGGGCCGCAGTGCTGCTTTGCCACGGGTATACCGGCGTAAAGGACCTGTACCTGCCGGACAACGCGCGCGTTCTGAACGAGCATGGCTACGTCGCCATGAGCTTCGACTACAAGGGCTGGGGCGACAGCGAAGGCATACGCAGCCGCTTGGCCCCGTACAGCCGGGTAATGGACGTGCAGGCGGCGATGACTTTCCTCGGGATGCAATCGGAGGTGGACTCGGACAAGATCGGCCTGTACGGCACCAGCTACGGCGGAGCGACGGTGGTCTGGGTCGGGGCGGTGGACCCACGGGCCAAGTGCATCGTCAGCGTGGTGGGTGTGGGCCACGGCGCCCGGTGGATGAGCCGGGTGCGTCGGGTCGACGAGTGGTTCGACCTGCAGGAACGGTCCGCTGAAGACCGCAAGAAGCGGGCTTCCACCGGCAAGTCCGAATACGTGGAACGGAGCGAGATTCTTTTGCCCGACCGTCAATCGGCAGAGCTTGCCGCCGCCGCCCGTCGCCTTAACCCATCGGCGGTGAACACCATCCCATTGGAGTACGTCGACGACACCATCGGCTTCAACCCGGAATGGATCGTCGATAAAATTGCGCCCCGGCCCGTCCTGTTCATCACCAGCGACAACGACCGCTTGGTGCTGCCGGAGGAGTCGGAGCAGTTATACGCCCACGCCAAGGAGCCGAAAAAGCTGGTGGTGTTGCATGGCCCCGGCCACTACGAGGTGTATGCTGAGCCCGCTTTCACTGACGTGATGAAAGAGACCATGGACTGGTACGAGGAGTGGGTGCCGGCCAGGTAGAGAGTAGGGACGGCCCAGGGTAATGTGTTCCTGCCCGATTTGACAGTAAGTCCAGTGCTCTCTGGTAATAAAGCCATTGGACTACAATAGACTGCAACCGATCATTGTTGGAGTTCTTGCTGAGGAAATGTGACATGCTTGCGAAAGTGACGGGCGCAAACCAGTTGACTTTCTTGGAAGATGCAGGGGCAGTCTTTGGTGGGATAGAGTACTTTGATGTGACCAAGGAGAACGGTCGTATCGTGCTTACCCCCGTCCATGTGTCCCCCGCGGATGCCGTCCGGGAGAAACTGGCTGAACGAGGCATAACTGAGATGGATGTGGCGAACGCAATTGCGTGGGTCAGGCAGGGTAACGGCAGTTGAGGGTGATTATCGATACCAGTGTCCTTGTACCGGCTTTGATATTCCCGGGAGGATTTTCTTGGATACGGCAGGCCTGGAGGTTAGAGGTCATCATACCGTTAATCAGCAGAGACACCATTACGGAATTGGAGCGCGTGCTTTCGTATGCGCAGTTTGGTCTAACAGCCGAGCAACAAGGTCTCTTGTTAGACACCTATCTGCCTTGGACAGAGACAATTGAGGTGCCAGAGTCTCTAACCGTTCCCGATTGCCGCGACCCCAACGATATTCCGTTCCTAAAGCTGGCTTTAGCCGGCGGCGCAGATGCCCTCATCACCAGCGACCCCGACCTGCTTATTTTGTCGCCGGAGTTCTCTGTACCGATAATCACCCGCAGAGAGTTGAACGAACGCTTGGCGGGTGGAGCATAGCGAGTGATGATTTCCGTGTAGGGGGTAAATGTACACTACGGTATAACGGCGATGGCATCGATCTCGATAAGCATGTCCGGGTGCACCAGAGCCGTTACCTCAACCATGGTGCTGGCGGGGTAGTCCGACTTGAAGTACTCGGACCTCACCGCGTGGATGTCGGCGTAGTGCTCCACATTGGTAATGAACACCTGGACTTTGACTATGTCCTCCAGGGTAGCTCCCGCCGCCTCCAGCACCGCCTTCACGTTATCCAGCGTCTGCCGGGTCTGAGCCCTTATGTCCCCCACGCCCACAATGGCGCCGGTGGCGTCACGGGCCGTCTGACCGGAGGCGAATACGATGTGGCCCGCGGGCACCTTAACGCCTTGAGACATTATTCCGGTGGGGGTCGCCAGCTTGTCGGTGTGGATTATTTCTTTTGGCATGGTTGGTCTCCTTTCTTGAGCTGATATAGGCGCCGCCGGGCGTGCAGGCGGCGTGCTCACCATAATATATGATTTGGTGGGGTGGCGGGAGACGGTAGCGCCTTGATGGGTCCATCGTACCCTTAGTCACTCCCGGAGAGTTGAACGAACGCTTGGTGGGTGGAACATGATGGTTGGTATCGGAGATAATGGCGGAGACGCTGGGGCGGTTCGGGGAGTGGATGCCGACGGGATAGGAAGGACTGTCTATAATTCTGGAACACCCTCCCTGGGAGCGGATGAGTTGATGGACAAGAAAGTTATCGTTCCACGTGTGTTGGACAGGGCGGTAGCGAAAGCGGTGGAATCTGAATTCGCCCGGCTCACCGACGGGATGAGTCCTGTAGAGAAGCGCGGCTGGATTAGCAAGTCGAGCGAATCGCTCGAACTGTTGCGAACATTGGACAGTCCGGATTATTCCGACAACATGGTAGCACTGCTTTATATTGTGCGGTACCAGCTTTCTCACATTAACTTGGCATACTCAATAATCAAGTCGATGGAAGAGCAAGCGGGCTCCGGCAATTCGACGTTGACTGACACCGGCAGACTGCACGTTGCCGATTTTGGTTGCGGCTCGTTGGCCATGCAGTTCGGCGTAGCGTTAGCAGTAGCAGACGCTCTGGAGCAGGGACAGGTGATCTCAGAGGTCTGGATTGATTCGATTGATACCAGCAAACCCATGATTGACATGGGCCGGAGAGTATGGACTGAATTCAGGGATATTGTCAGTCAGGATGTTCGGCTTGAATCGCTGAAAACATCCTGCGGCCTGATAGACAAACACTTCAAGGCGCATACTGATTGCCATTCAGTGCGTAAAATGCCCGATGCCGATAGCTGGGTTAGCGCAATGCACGTTGTCTATAAGAGCAATAGGCAAGATGTCAAACGCGCATTGGCCATTTTGCACAAATCAATCGGTCCCGGTACTGGATTCATCACCTGTTATGGCGGTCCGGAGAATCCAGGCAACATCCCGGTTGTGAACCAAGTATCGCCATTCGGGAAGAAATACCGGCTGTTTCAATTATCGTCATCCCATATTGCCTCCCAGTTCCACAGAATATTAGCCAATTCTCACATTGCCAGGGCCGCCAGGGGATGGGGATTTTTCGCCCCGAATTGGTATCATATTTACTGCGATTGGCCTGACCGTACTACGGTCTTTATCTACTCCAAGAAGGGACGAGGCGATGTTGAACAGCCCTCGCCAGTATTCGATTTTTTGCGAAAATTCTTCCGAATGTTCGCCATCAACGGCCGTTCCTAATAACATCGGCGAAACCGCCGTCGCCTACACTCCCGCCCGCGAAATACTGACACGCGCCACCGGATTCATGGACGCCTACGACTTTACTCTGAACCCCTACAGTGGTTGCTCATTCGGCTGCACTTATTGCTACGCGGCCTTTTTCAGCCGCGACGCCGAGAAGCTGAATAGTTGGGGTTATTGGGTAAACGTCAAGGAGAATGCCGTGGCGCTGCTGGAAAAACGCAAGGCGGGAACACTTGACGGCAAGCTGATATACATGAGCAGTGTCACTGATCCCTACCAACCGGTTGAGCGGCAGTTGGAAATTACCCAAGGCCTGTTGCAAACTATGGCAGACAGAGGTGACAAACCTAAGCTGGTAGTGCAGACAAGGAGCCCAGACGTAGTTCGGGACTGCGGCCTGTTCCGCAGTATTGAGGACAATGGTGGACGAGTTCAGGTCAATATGACCGTTACCACTGACGACGAGGACATACGGCGCACATTCGAGCCGTTCTGCCCGTCCAATCCGGCTCGGTTGCGGGCCATTGGGGAAGTGCAGGCGGAAGGTATCGACTCCTGCATCACGATGACACCCTTGCTGTTGGTCAGTGACCCGGATGCGTTCGCCGACAGCCTCTTGGATACTGGTGTGCAGAAGTTCATTGCCCAGCCCTTCCACTTCCAGCGAGGGAAGTTCCTGGCAAGCACCCGTGACCGGGCTTTTCAACTTATGGCAGAGAAGTTGGGCTGTGACCAGTCATCCTTCAAAAAAGAATACCTTGAGCACTATCGGAAGGTTTTCAAGGTGTTACAAGAGGCGTTGCCTGAGTTAGGCGAGGGGAAGGACGGCTTCAAACCGCCGTTTTAGGACGCGGTAAGCCTGTGCAACCGCGCGGCTTGCTCCGGCGTTTCAGGAACAAAGATTGGTGGCGGCGCGGCCCGAACCGCATCCATTTCTTGCAAGTAAGCCTTTGCGTCGTCTATGCCGCCCCTCACGTTATAGTCTACCATCCAATCTTCGTAGAAATTAGTATGCAATGAACTGGCGCTCCGAAATAAACGATCTAAGTCCGCCCGCCCCATTTCATCGGCAATCTGCGCCGAGACGGCATAAAGCAGGTCATGGCGGTGGTGCAGCCATCCCCGCTGCGCTGCAATGGATTTTACGGCCAGCGCGGCCGCTCCCCAAGCCTTTTCCGACGCTTGGGTGAAATCCCCCTTCTGGAATTCTTCTTCTGCCTGCCGGATATAACGTTGGCTAAGTTCCGTATACTTGTCAGGTGAACCGGGTTCTAACATTTGCCCTTCCATGCCCGATTATGATATTCCGGTAAGCCTTCGAAGCCGGGCCGCTTGCTCCGGCGTTTGCGGGACGAATGCCGGTGGTCGCGCGGCTCGGACCGCCTCCAATTCACTTAAGTATGCCTTCGCGTCGTCTATGCCGCTCTGCACTTCATCGGCCGCCATCCAGTTTTCATAGTAGTTGATGTGCATTGCATTGGCGCTTCTGAACATGGCCCTCAAATCGGGTCTGCCCAGTTCATCAGCAATCTGCCCGGAGATGGCATAAAGAATATCGTGGCTGTTGTGTCTCCAGCCCCTTTGCTCCGCGACGGACTTGACGCCGTGCGCGACCGCGCCCCAAGCTTTCTCCGACGCCTGCAAAGGGTCACCCTTTTTGAGTTCCTCTTCGGCCTGCCGTATAAGGCGGCGGCTGAGTTCTGTATACTTGTCAGATGATCCGGAGCTAACCATAGCAGTGACTCCATTTAGTCGCAGGCTCATTGTAACAGAAGGCGGAAATACCTATGACACAACCAGACAAGACCGAGTCCACCCAGGACCCTTGGCCCATCATCAAGGCCCAGTCCCGGACGTTCTTCAAGGCGCCGATATGCGACAACCTGGACGAGTTGGACGCGGAGGTGGCGCTGATTGGCGTGCCATTCGACCAAGGCACGCTGGGGCGGCCAGGTGCACGGTTCGGGCCGGACGCCGTGCGCGACGCGCCCAGGACCTACAACTACTCGGACCCCTACGGCCAGCAGAATGTTGCCGAGGGCTTCTACGACATCGACGCGCAGGGCGAGCAACTGCGCGGCGTCACCATGGCCGACTGCGGCAACATCACCATCGTCCCCTCAGAGGTGGTGGAGAACTTCGGCAAGATAACCGCTGCAGTAGCGAAGGTGGTGGAGCGGGGCGCCTTCCCGGTGGTCATCGGAGGCGATCATGCCATCACCTTCCCCGTCGTCCGTGGGCTGGGTGAGCTAGGACCCGTCAATATCGTCCATTTCGACGCTCACCTGGACTACAGCCACGACATCCAGGGCGTCACCCTGACCCACGCCAGCCCCATACGGCGCTGCCGGGAGTTGCCCTTCGTCGATCACATAACGTCGGTGGGCATCCGCACCGCCAGGCGGAAGCCCTATGAAGAGGCCATTAGGGACGGCAGCCTGATCATTACCACCAACCGCTTCCGGGAGGTCGGCCCGGCGGAAGTGGCCGACCTGATACCCAGGGGCGAGAACCTGTACATCACCTTCGACATCGACGTGATGGACCCCAGCCAAGCTCCCGGAACGGGCACGCCGGAGATAGGCGGGCTTTTCTACCACGAAGTGAGGGAATGCTTGGAAGCCTTGGTCAGCAAGTCGAATTTGGTGGCGTTCGACATGGTGGAGGTTGCGCCGCCCTACGACTCCGCCGAGCTGACGGTGGGGCTGGCGGCAAGGATCGTCGTGGACATCCTAGCCGCCCGTTTTCCTTCCAAGTAAGCGCGGATATAGCTGACCCGATGTGCAAGTTATAAATTGTTATGCCGGCGCCACCGCCGGTCGTGACAACTGCCGGGCGATAAAACCCTTCATCAACTCGATGGCCCGTTCCGATGCAGGTCCCGGTATATTGCCGAACTGGTGAGGCATTCCCGGGAACAGATGCCGCTCTATGTCCCCTCCGGCCGCCCGATAAGTAGCCTCGAACTTCTCGGGAATATACAGGGGAACGTTGTTGTCGTCTGTCCCTTGGATGATTATCGCGGGCGGCAACTCCTGCGCCTCTCCGCGGTCCAGGACCTCCTGGGGGTTTCCTTCATGAATGCTCTCGGGCTCCGTGAAGTAGGACTCCGTGGGGCCAATGAACCGCTCGTCGCCAATGTCGCGGCCCCATAGGTAGCGGGCGTAGGGGTCAACGACGGGCCAGCAGCACACCATGAATCGCAGCGCCGCGTCCACATCCTCCCCTTGAGGCAGCGGTAGCGCCGCATAGCGGGAGTCCCTCGGGCGCAACCCGTTCAGCGCAACGGTGTGGCCGCCGCTGGAACAGCCCATAGCGCCCACAGAATCCGGGTCTATGTTGAGTTGCCTGTATCGGGCTTTCATCCAGCGGACAGCGTAGTTGGCGTCCAGGATTTGCGCGGGGTATGGGTGGTGTGGGGCCAGCCTGAAGTCAATCGCGACGACCACGATGCCGCTGGCCGCGAGAGCCGAGTTCATAATATGGTCGGAGGAACGATCGCCCAGGAACCATCTGCCGCCATGAACGTCCAGCAGGCCCGGGAAGGGGCCTTTCCCTTGGGGTTGGTAGATGGTTGCCTCCAAGCTGCCGCTATCGTGCTCCAGGTAGACCAGATCGACAGTTTCTACGTCGAATTGGGCTGCCTGATTGTATTCAACGTTGGTCATGGTCTCTCCTTTGTTCACTTCCCCTGCTTGATGAAGTCAGCAACCCGCTCGCCGATCATCAGCACGGTGACATTGATGTTGGCCCGGACGCACTCGGGCATGATGGAGGCGTCGGCGACCCGCAGGCCCTCCGCGCCATAGACCTTGCCGTACTGGTCCACCACGGCCATGGGGTCTGAGCTGGGCCCCATCTTGGCGGTGCACGAGACGTGATGGCCGGTCCCGGCCCACCTCCTCACCCAGGTATTCAAGGCCTCGTCCGACTCCAAGTCCGAGTCCTCCGGGTAGACCCTGTTCTCGATCATGCCAGCCATTGCCGGATGGTCCTCCAAGCCCACGATCATGCGGACGCCGTCCCGGTACCGGCGCAGGTCCTCCTCGTGGTCCAGCAGGTTGTAGTTGAGATCGGGGTGGTCCCTGTAATCGTTGGAGCGGAGCCTGATCTCCCCCTTGGACAGCGCCAGGTTCAGCCCTAGGCTGGCGCCGATCCCCACCAGGTCGTCGTGCGCGCCTCCCCGGCTGCGCGGCACGCCCGTCCCGGCGTTCAGATAGACGATCATGTCGTTTTCCAGTGAAGAGCCTTCGGCCGTGTACCTCACCAGGATCTGGCTGTTGGCCGCGAACCGCTCCAACTCCACCTCCGGCTTGGTGGCCCACAGTATGTTGATCAATGGATGGTCGGCCAGGTTCTGCCCAACCCCAGGCGCGTCGATGACCGTCTCTATCCCGTGCTCCCTCAGGTGGTTGGCGGGGCCAACCCCGGAGAGCATCAATATCTGCGGCGACCCGATGGCCCCCGCGCTGAGGATGGTCTCCTCGGCCTCGACGACGAAGGTCTCCCCGTCGGAGACCGCCTCCACGCCCGTCGCCCTGGGCTGCTCTCCCGAGGTGTCAAAGAGTATCCTCTTGACCATCACGTTAGGCCTGATGGTCAGGTTGAGCCGGTGGCGCGAGAGGCCCAGGTACCCTATGGACGTCGACCAGCGGATGCCGTTCGGATTGTTAAGCGGCGTGGGCCCGACGCCGGAGGTGCCCGGCGCGTTGTGGTCCTCGCAGAACGGGTGCCCATTGTCCCGCCAAGCCTCGAACCACACCTTGTTCCCCTCCCGCCACTGTTCCTGGGGAAACCGGTGACAGATGATAGGGCCGTTGGAACCGTGGAAGTCGCCGGGATCGTCCTGATAGGTGGTGTCCGTCTCCACCATGTTGAAGTAGGGCACCAGCTTCTGGAAGTTCCACTCGTCGTTTCCCCAGCTTGCCCAGTCGTCGTAGTCCTCGGGGATCCCCCGGAGGAATATCTGCCCGTTGATGGCGCTGGACCCGCCCGTCACCTTGCCCCTGGGAATCTCTATCTCGTGGCCCCCGGCGCCCTTGGCCCGGTATTGCCAGCTATGGTCGCTGTCCCAGACGCTCTTGGTCGACATGTACCCGTACTTGACCTCCTCCGGGAGGCTGTCAATGTCCGGGTAGTCCGGACCCGCCTCCAGCAGGAGCACCGAGGTGGTGGGGTCTTCCGAAAGCCTGGTGGCGAGTATGGCCCCCGCCGACCCTGCGCCGATGACGATGTAGTCGTACTTCAATCCTTACCTCCTGGGCGTCGCGTTCACATGGCGCCTTCTACTGCTGTAGGGATGGTATTCACTGGGACGAATGCCGTCAATCACAGGCGCTTGATCATGCCCCGTTTTGCGTATCTGACCCAAGCCTCGACCGGCTGTTGACAACCTCTGAGAAGCACCCTAGTCTAGCATCAATTTCGAATCGACTTTGGGGGAATCGTTGAATTTATGGAGATCAAAGACCTGATCATTGACGACCGGCAGAGGGGAATCTTCAGGGTCCATCGGTCTTCCATGACCTCCAAAGACCTGTTCCAGCGGGAACGGGAACTGATATTCAACCGGTGCTGGATATACCTTGGACACGAGTCGGAAGTAGAGAACCCCGGGGACTACAGGCGCCGCACGATAGCCGGACGGCCCCTTTTCTTCGCCCGCGGCCAGGATGGCCGGGTACGCGTGTTTCTCAACACCTGTCCCCACCGGGGCGCTTTGATCTGCCGCCGCGACGAGGGGAACGCGGAAGTCCTCCAATGCTTCTACCACGCTTGGTCTTTCAACACCAACGGAGAGTTGATCGGCGTCCCCGGCGAGGATGCCTACGGCCCCTACTTCGACCGGGGCGAACTGGGCCTGAAAGAGCCCCCTCGGGTCCAAAACTACCGCGGCTTTATCTTCGTTAGCTTCAACCCCTATGCGGAGGACTTGGTGACTTACTTGGCGGGCGCCAGGGAGTACCTAGACCTGATCGTGGACCAAGCCGAGGAAGGGATGCGGGTGGTCGCCGGTTCCAACAAGTACACCATGAAAGCCAACTGGAAGCTGTTGGCTGAAAACAGCCTCGATGCGTATCACTTGGTCCCGACTCATCAGACCTATTTGGACTACGTAAACAGTCTCGGGACCGGCGACAACGCGCAACCGATGGCAAACCGTGTACCCGGGGCAGCCAGGGCCTTGGGCAACGGCCACTGTGTCATCGAGACCGCGGCTCGTCACGGCCGCCCCATCGCCCACTGGCACCCGCTGTTCGGCGAGGAGGCCAGGGAGCCGATGGCGCGTGTCCGTCAGCGGTTGGTGGAGAAATACGGGGAAGATCGCACCTACCGGATGGCCAATACCTCCCGGAACCTGCTCATCTATCCCAACCTGGTCATCAACGACATCATGGCCATCACCATCAGGTACTTCGAACCCTTGGCGCCCGGCAACATGGAGGTTACTGCTTGGCACCTTGTCCCAAGAGAGGAATCGGCTACCATGCTGGCCATGCGGCTGGACAGCTTTCTCACTTTCCTGGGGCCCGGGGGCTTTGCCACTCCCGATGACGTAGAAGCCTTGGAATCGTGTCAGATCGGCTTCCGGGCCACCGAGAACGAATGGTCCGACATCTCCAGGGGTATGCTCAGGCCCACCCCTCAATCGACGGATGAACTCCAGATGCGGGGATTCTGGCGGCAATGGCACGCGAACATGCAGGGTCTGAGCAAGACCAACGTACAGGACAGGCAACCCACGGAAATAGAAGCCGAAGTAGCTTTGGCAACCGACGATTAACGCCCTGTCTCAAAGTTCCCTCTCCCTTGAGGGAGAGGGTTAGGGTGAGGGTGAAAATGACAACTGCCAACACGCCCACCTTGCGCGAATTGGTAGAGGACTTCCTGTTCAAGGAAGCCGAGCTTCTGGATGACTGGCGCTTGGATGACTGGGTAGGTCTCTTCACCGAAGATGGCCGCTATGTCGTCCCCACCACCGATTTGCCGGAAGGGGACCCCCGGCGTGACTTGGTGTTCATCGACGACGACATCACCCGTTTGCGCGCCCGGTCGGTGCGGCTGAACAGCCGCCATGCCCACAGGGAGTACCCGTGGTCGCGTACTCGCCGGTTCGTCTCCAACGTGCGGGTCGAAGAAAACGGCAATGGTGAGCTCTCGGTCACTTCGAATGTTCTGGTCTACCGATTCCGCAACGGCGAAGGAGCGCCTTACGTCGGCAGCATCCATTACATCCTGCGCAGAGGAGCGGGCCGGACGGGTTCTGACGGCGGCGAGGACTTCAAAATTGCGTACCGCCGCGCGGTGCTGGACTTGGAAGCCCTCTCCTGGCACGGCGCCGTCAGCATCATATTCTGAACTTCTTGCAGTCGGGCTCACCCAAATCGCCAAGTGGTAGAGGAGGGCCTTTTCATTCTCCGGATTGGGTCACATAGGCCCCGTCTTTCCCGCGAAAGCGGGAAACCACATCGCCGCGGCCTATGGCAACTTTCCGGTGGCAACACCACATAGATTCCCGCCTGCGCGGGAATGACGAGAGAATGAAAAGGCCCTGGCGGCAGAGGCTTACGCTTGAAACTCGAAGGTAAAACGGCGCTGGTGACGGGCACAAGCCCCAACATCATGGGCGGCATCGCCGAGGAGTTGGCCCGGGAGGGCGCCAACCTGGTCTGCGTCGATATTCGCCAGGATTACGCCGACAAATGCGCCGCGGCCATAGTCGCCGAAGGCCATGACGCCATCGGGGTAGCCTGTGACGTAACCGACGAAGACCAAGTGCTTGCATCCATCTTCAGGGCCACCGAACGGTTCGGGGGCGTGGACATCCTGGTGAACGGCGCGGCCCAGTTCAACTTCAAGGGTGTGTTGAACATGCCATTGGACGAGTGGCGCCGCCAGACCGACATCATACTCACCGGCGCGTTCCTGTTCACCAAGCACGTGGCCCACCTGATGATCAGCCAGGACCGGCAGGGCAACATCATCAACATCATTTCCACCGCCGGACACCAGGGCGAACCCGGCAACGTGGGCTACGGGACCGCCAAAGGCGGACTGCTCAACTTCACCCGGTCGGTGGCAATGGAACTGTCCCGGTACGGCATCCGGGTCAACAGCCTGACGCCGACCGCTACCGACTCATCGGAAGGACGGGAGCGGGCCGCCAGGTGGGGCGTGGAAGACTGGCCCGGACCCCGCTTGGGCCAGCGTGCGGCGGGGCTGCTGCCGGACGCCAGCAGGGGCGCGCCCCTGCTCAAACTCCCTAAGCCAACGCACTACGGCAAGGCGGCGGTCTTTCTGGCGTCCGACGACGCTGAAATGATTACTGGACTCGACCTGCGCGTGGACGCAGGCGCAGTGTCCAGGTACTGGATATGGTCTCCAGGAGACGCTTAGGAGGATCGGGATGGGAACAGTGACCGTGACATTAGGGGTGGGAGACCCCGGCGGGCAGCGGTTTGAGGAACTGGAAGTAGAGGTGGATACCGGCTCAACCATTACAGCGGTGCCCAGGGAGTTGCTTCAGCGGCTGGGAGTGCCGGTAACACGTTCGGTACAGGCAACACTGGCAGACGGGAGCAGCGCTCCGGTGGATGTAGGCGAAACGCTCATACGGCTGGAAGGACAGGAGTTTCACACTTTCGTGATATTCGCGGAAGAAGGGGATCCCAGCTTGCTGGGGGTAGTAACGCTGGAGGAAGCGCTCTTGGCAGTGGACCCCGTGGCCGGACGTCTCATACCAACAACCGCGAAACGATACTAGCGGTGCGAAATCTTTGTAATGATGGGTAGCCGTGCTTGTAGTGGTTTCATGCTATATGGGCGTCCACAAGGGACGCCCCTACCCCTACGGTACAGTCCTCGGCAGGTAGGGGCAACCCTTGTGGTTGCCCTCGGTGCTAACCCCCTCAGAAACAGGAGGACAAGATGGCTGAGATATTAGGCGTGGGCGTAACCCACTATCCGCCGATGCTGGTAGCCGATGAAGAGAAGGCGTTCCCCATCAACATAACGCTGGCGCGGGACGAGCGCGTCCCGAAGCACATGAAGAACCCGGCCAACTGGCCGGAAGCCATGCGCGAGGAATACGGCGAAGACGAGGGTGCCGCATCCGCTGTCCTCCACAGGGAACGCTTGGTGAAAAGTTTCCGGGTAATCAGCGATGAAATTCAGGCATTTGAGCCTGACTTCGTCCTGATATTTGGCGACGACCAGTACGAGAATTTCAGAGAGGACATTATCCCTCCCTTCTGTATCCTGGCCTATGAGGATTCGGAGTCCACTCCGTTCAAGAAGGGCTTTGCGGCGAACAAGCGCAACGCTTGGGGCGAGCCGGCAGACAAGGTGTTCAAATATCGGGGCCATCCCCAAGCAGCCCGTTGGCTTACCACCAAGTTGATAGAGCAGGGCGTGGACATGGCCTATGCCTACCGGCCGCTGCACGACCCGGGTTTGCCCCACTCGGTCTTGAACACCCTGCTGTACTTTGACTACGACCGGAAGGGGTTCGAAATACCGGTGGTGCCCTTTGCCGTCAACTGCTACGGCAGCAAGGTCATCAGCAACCGCGGCGGTATCCTGCCTCACAAGGAGAACGGCAAGTTCCTGGAGCCGGACCCGCCCGGCCCTTCCCTCAAACGTTGTATGCAGGTAGGGGCGGCGACGGCACGGGCCCTGCAAGAAAGCCCTTGGAGAGTGGCCTTGGTGGCGTCGTCAAGCTGGTCGCACGCCTTCCTGACCGAGAAGAACCACTTCCTGTGGCCGGACCTTGAGTCCGACCGGGCCATGTTCGAGTCCCTCCAAGCCAGCGATTACGACGCCTGGGGCCGAGTCTCCACGCCCCAGGTCGAAGCCGCAGGCCAGCAGGAACTTCTCAACTGGGCCTGTTTGCTGGGCGCAATGGCGGAGTTGGACCGAAAACCGGAGATTCTCGACTATATTGAGACCCACGTATTCAATTCCAACAAGTGCATGGCCCTGTTCCGGCCTTAGAGCCAGATGCGCCGAGTTTCTATACCCTTGCCTATAACGCATAACTGGTGCTGCGGCTGTCAGCACCAGGTCGGGATGTCCTTGGAAAAACTCCTGTGACTGGTCTCTTGCATCATTTGGGAGTGCTGGCCGCTTGCCTTGTAGTGGTTGTTGGCTTGGCGTGTTCTGGTATGGAAGAACCGACCGGAACGGTCGAGAGTGTAGCAACGACTTCACCGGCACAGCTTGTGACTTCTACGGCAACTCCAACCCAAGCTCCGACGGCTGCACTGGTCCCAACAATCACGGCGTCACCTTCACCGACGCCAACCGGAACGCCGGAGCGGACGCCGCCCCCGGCCCAGCTCGAGCCTACCGCAACGCAGCCATCCACCGCCACGGCGAACTACAACTCCACCGAGAACATGTTCCGCCTCTTCTCAGGCGTGGACCACAATCCCGACGACTCTCGCAAGGCCATTGCTCTCGCCGTAACCAACAATGACAAGTCGATGGTCCCGGTTATGATCGAGATGCTCCGCTTCTTCCAGGAGTGGGAACTGGTGAAAGTCACCGAGGCCGCCATCTCGGACATAACCGGCGAAAAATTCGGCGGCGTCTGGAGCGCTTGGCAAGAGTGGATGGAGTGGCTGGGCAGGAGCGCCGACGAATATAACCCGCCCGATGACTATGTCCGCTGGAAGAGCACCCTCATGAGCCTGATCGACCCCAGGTTCGGCGAGTTCCTGGCTCCGGCGGCGGACGGCTCGCGGATAAACGTATTCGAGATCGCGTGGGGAGGCGTCCGGCCCGACGGAATCCCGGACCTTCAAAACGCCCCGGTAGTTTCGGCGGACGAGCAAAAATACCTGCATCCCGACGACCGGGTCTTCGGGGTGTCCATCAACGGAGAGCACAGGGCATATCCATTGCGTATCGTGAACGCCCACGAGATGGCCAACGATGTGTTGGGGGGCGAACCCATCGCCCTGGCTTATTGAACCCTGTGCGGCGCAGGAATCGTGTATTCCGCGAAGATCAACGGAGAGCCAACCACCTTCGGCACGTCGGGGATGTTGTACCGAAGCAACAAGGTAATGTACGACCGCCTGACCAACTCGCTCTGGAACCAGTTCACCGGCGAACCGGTCATAGGCCCGTTGTGGGACTCGGGCATAAAGCTGGACTTCTTCGCAGTCCTTCTCACCACATGGGAGGAGTGGCTGGAGCTCCATCCCGGCACTACGGTGCTGGACAATGATACGGGCGTGTATCCCGCTGAATTCTACGTGCCGGAGAAGGACCCGCAGGCGATTTACTACGATTACTTCAACGCTCCGGACACGATGTTCCCCGTGCCTGACCGGGACCACCGGCTTGATGCCAAGGACATAGTGCTGGGAGTCCAGATTAACGACAGCTACAAGGCCTACTCGACAATCGCGCTGCGGGACAGCCGCATAGTCAACGACGTGGTCGGGGGCGAGGAAATATTGGTGCTGGGATCGGACGCAAGCGAGGGGGCGAGGGCCTATTACCGCGGCGGGAGATCATTCAAGCTGGCGCCGGACGAAGGTGACGTTCACCCCGGAATCCCGTCCGTGGTAGTCGACACCGAGGGTGGTACATGGCAGGTGACCGAGGAGTTTCTGGTGAACATGGCGGACGAGTCGGAGACGCTGGCACGGATACCCACCCACATGGCGTTCTGGTTCGGATGGTTCCAGTTCCACCCGGACACGGATTTGTACACGGGGCCTTGACCACCGGAAATGGGTTTCCCTTTCCTGCAATGCTTCCGGTAGCCTCTCTGTCCGTTCCCTGCTTACCTGAACTTCGGCATAACCTTGGTGCCGAATAGCTCGATTGACCGCATTACCTTGTCGTGAGGCACTCCGCCGGCATCCATGAACGCGCTGACGTACTCGATGCCGCACACCTCTCGCAGTTCCTGGATCTGTTCGATCACGTCTTCGGGGGACCCCGCCAGCATCTCGCGCTCGCGCAGAGACTCCCAGGTAATTTCCGGCAACGTGGTGGACTCCGGTGTGCCGCCGGAACGTTGCTCCACATTTGCCGCGGTGGCCTGAGCAGTGTTCCGCAACTGGGAGTTGAGCCGTTGAAACTCGCGCTGTCTGATGACCGGAATCTCAAAGTTGCTACGGGCCTCTTCCATGCTGGGGGCCACGTGCACCGGCCGCGAGGCTGCCCATCCCTCTCCCCTGATGATCTGCCGGTGTTCGAGTTCCGACCTGATCTCGGTATACATGTCCACGTGATCACTGAGTGTTTTGATTGGGGTGCCCGCGGCCATGGCGTTGTAGCCGCGTTCCGCCGCGAAGCGGGCCGTCCGCTCCGAAGTCACCATCAACCAGATGGGAGGATGAGGCTCCTGGTACGGCTTCGGCACCACCTTGATCTTGGTCACTTGGCCGTCTTCAACGTATGGCTTTTCCGATACCATCCAAGGATGGTGGGGGATGTCCTTGGGCGGCAGGGTGTAGTGTTGCCCGTCATGGGAGAAGAAATCCTTGGTCCACGCCTCTATGACAGTGTCGATTGTCTCGGTAAACAGGTCCCGGTTCCGGCTTTCATCCCGCGGGTCCGCTGCAACGTTGAAGGTCATGTTTTCACCCGGCCTGCCCCCGCGTCCGAAGCCCACTTCCACTCGTCCCTTGGTCAACTGGTCCAGCAGTGCCACATCCTCGGCGAGGCGGATGGGATGCCATAAAGTGGCGGTAATGCAAGCGAACCCGAAGGTTATGCGGTTGGTGCGGCTGGCCAAGTCGGCAGCGAAAAGGATCGGGTTCGGCGAGTTGCTGAACCCCTCGGGATTCATGTGGTGCTCCGGCAGCCACACGGCGTCGAAGCCCAACTCCTCGCAGAGCATTACTTGCTCACGAAGGTTGTCGAGCACTTGCGAATGAGGCAACTCATGGCGCCAGTTGACCATTTGCGTGTGAAACCCGAATTTCATGTCTCGCTCCCTGCTCGCCGTTGATTGAGGAATACGTCCAATTCGGCATCGCCATTGTATGGGCAACGAAAACCCTGTGTCCACAACCGTCAGTAAAGCAGCAGGGCCTTTTCATTCTCTCGTCATTCCCGCGCAGGCGGGAATCTATGTAGTCTTGCTACGGGAAGCATAGGACGCAGTGGTGTGGATTCCCGCGAAAGCGGGAATGACGGACACTGTGCAACCCAATTCGGAAAATGAAAAGGCCTGCAGGAAATCAGGAACCTTGACAGGCATCGTTAAGATAAGTCCATCGTCACATACAGGGATAAGCACGGTCACGTCACTTCAAGGAGCATGTGTCATGTCAAACAAATTACGCTTGGGATTTGTGGGCGCCAACGTAAACTCGACTTGGGCCTCCCAGTCCCACTTCCCGGCGCTGCTGGCCAGCCCGGACGTAGAGTTTACCGCGGTGTGCACCACTCGGCCCGAGAGTGCTGAGGAGGCTCGCCAAGCCTTCGGAGCAAAGTTGGCTTTCCACGATTTCCGGGAAATGGCAGCGTCGCCTGAGATTGACGGAGTGGCCGTGGTCGTGCGGGTGCCCTCTCACTATGGGCCGACGAAGGCTGCCATCGAGGCCGGCAAGCATGTCTTCACCGAGTGGCCTCTGGGACGCACCACCACCGAGGCCGAGGAACTCGCGGCCCTGGCCCGTGACAAGGGCGTGCAGACCGCGGTGGGTCTGCAATCGCGGGTCAGTCCGGCATTGCTGTTTATCAAGGAACAAATCGAGGCCGGCTATGTGGGCGAGGTGCTCTCTTGTTCTGTGACCACCATGCGCGACGGCAGGCTGGAACGCCATTCCAGCGGCACTTGGCAGCGCGACGTCAACCAGGGCGCCCACACCCTGACCATCGCCAACGGCCACGTCATCGACGCCCTCCGCTTCGTGGTCGGCGACTTCGCCCGCGTGGCCTGCATGGTCAGCACCCAAGCGCAGCAATGGTACGAGACCGACACCGAGCAGTTCGTGGAGGTTACATCCCCGGACAACGTTCGGGTCAGCGGGCAGTTGCGGAGTGGCGCGGCGGCGTCCGTCCACGTTGGGGCCGTCCCCTGGGCCGGCAGCGGCTTTCGAATGGAAATCTACGGGCACGAGGGAACGCTGGTCGCCACGGGCAGCGTCTCGTCCCAGCGCGGCGAGATGCTGCGGGTGCAGGGCGCACAGGGAAGCCATGAATTACAGGACCTGGACATTCCCGAGCGTTTCGTTTATGTGCCATCCGACTTCCCGAAAGGAGACCCCTTCAACATAGGGCAGATGTACGCCCTGTTCGCCGAGGCGGTGCGGAGCGGGCGGAACCGCGCGCCGACCTTCGATACGGCTGTTGACCTGCACCGCTTCATAGATACCCTCAAGCAGGCGTCCGACACCGGCAGCGAGTTGCCGGTCGCCTGAGGCGACAATTTCCAGAGGGAATTATCAACTTGAGTCCCCGGCCTTAGACCCAACCCTCGAAATCCTATTGCCAAAAGTAAAGGGCAGACCATCAATGTCTGCCCTTCGTGGTGTTAGTTAGTGATGGTCAGTTTTGGGCTGGCGGTGGTTCGGTAAATTCTTTGCCCAGCCTATCGGCCTCTAGCCGCCTTTCGTTCCAAGCTATCCACTTGGCATTCTGTTCTTGACGACCTTGCTCACGGCCTTGCTCACGGCCTTGCTCGCGGCCTTGGTCACGGAAAATCTCGCGTATTATAAACGTTAGCATCGCTACAAGTCCGAATATGTCTACGAAGGTAGCAGCTAGTATACCTGCTCCAACCGAAACGCTGACAATATCAGCGACGTTGGAAAGGCTGACAAATCCTCTACAATATACCACAAGGCTGATAGCAGTTGCTGTAAAGGTTAAGCCTGTAACCGTTCCAAGAAACCGAAGCCATCGGCCATCATCTTGGAACGTGGCTTTCAACCATTCCCACCAACGCTTATAGAAAGGCTGTCTGTCAGGCAAAGAAAATCGCGGCCCTGAGTCTTCAGGCGGTCGCCGTCGCCGGTTGGTGGGCCTTCAGGAATCGGCGGGCGTGGGCCACGACCTCGTCGATGTGATCCTGGGTGTCTTTCCAAGGGAAAATGGTTACTTCGGAGTTGGGGGCCAGGTCGGCAACCTCCATCGCGCGCTCGTATGGGTGTGCCGGTATGTTGTCGGGCGCTATCAATAGCGGTGTTTGCAGGGAGCGCACGAAGTCGCGGGATACGGTGAAAACGAAGTCGGCCCGGTTGGTGTACATGCTGGTGAGAAAGTCATGCACCATGTCCATGGTGATTTCGGGACGCTTCTCGCACAGGGGCGGCCCCCATCCGGTTATGTTGTTCTGGTAGAAAATATCCGGCGCCTCCGGGTTGAACCCGCTGGGTTGCATCAACGCCGCCGCCACAATGCGGTCCTGGGCCAGCCTGAGCAGGTTGTGGACCAGCGGCCCGCCGATGCAGAAGCCCATCACCAGAAACTCCTTGATGCCCAAGTGGTCCATAAGCCCAAGTTGGTCCTCGGAGTAGGCGTCCCAGGGACGGTCGATCTCCAGCGGGCCGGTGGACTGGCCTCCATTAGCATTGCGCAAGTCTGCGGCGATGCATCGGAAGTCGTCTTTGTAGGTCTCCATCGGGTTGAAGGGCGACTTCAAGGTTGCCAAGCTGGAATTGAGTCCGCCGCCCGGAATAATCATCAATGGGAACCCCGAACCCACTTCTTCGTAGTAGATGCGGGTAGCGCCTCTTTCGTAGAACGGCATGGCGAGTTCCTCCATAAGTGAATTGCGTTGAATCTAACCCAGCATGGCTCAAGCGGTCAACATAACATGCTGGTCATGCCGGCTTTGTCTTATGAAAGCGCTAGAGCCAGGGGCCGGTCCGCTGATACCCGCCGGTAACCTGGAGCGCCGTCCCGGAAACCCAACCGGCGAGCGGACTGGCCAGGTAAAGAACGGCTTGGCCAATATCGCTTGGCTTGCCAATGCCCAGAGGATACAGTCGTTCCAAGGCATCTCGTTCCTCGGGGGACCAGCCAAAGTCCCTGGACTCGACCAGCGCCGGCATTATCGCGTTGACCCTCACGCCCCGGTCCGCCACTTGAGCGGAAAAGCCAACCGTCAGGCCGATAAGTCCCGCCTTGCTGGCGTTGTAGGCGGGGGACCCGTCCGGGCCGCTTGCGACTCTTGCCGCCTGAGAACTGATGTTGATGATGCACCCACTGCCGGCCTTCAACATTGGTCCCAGAGCAGCCTTGGAGCAATAGAACACGCCGCTCAGGTTGACATCTATGGTCCTCTGCCATTCATCGTCGGGAAGGTCCCACGCATATCCCCGGGGTGCGTCAATGCCGGCGTTGTTCACCAGAACGTCCAGACGTCCATATTCTGTTAAAGCCAAGTCAATGAGAGAGTTGGCATCCTGGGGATTGCTGGTATCCATGATAGTGGCAACCGCTTCGCCGCCTCCGCGGCGTATTTCTTCCACTGTAGAGTCGGCGTCCTGAATATCCCCGATGACAATGCGGGCGCCGGCTTCGGCCAGGACAAGGGCTATTCCTCTGCCGATCCCTTGGGCCGCCCCGGTGACTATGGCCACTTGCCCGTCCAGGCTCAGGTTTACGGTCATCGTGTTACCTCCTCATTGGTCCTGGAGCCATGGTCTCAATTCGGAAATCTATTGGCTCGTATTGATGCTGTCAACCACGGGGGTAAGCCCCTCTTCCCAATCTCGGAGGAACGCCTTAAAATACAAAAACGGAACGCAGACTCGCGTTCCGCTATCTTTACCGGTAGGCCCCTGTAGCTCAGAGGATAGAGCGGCGGCGTCCTAAGTCGCGCGTCGGGGGTTCGAGTCCCTCCAGGGGTACCACTTGTATCATCTCGGAACCCGCCTCACCATCAGAGCGGCAGTTGGGCCGTTGACGGTATTCACGGAGTAGATCCCCATGCGATGGTTGTCTAAAAGCACGTTCATTATTTTCGGCTTGATTCTCGTCCTTGCCCTGTCGCTCTCGGCTTGCGGCGGCGGACAACAAGAGGACAGCTTCAGAATCGGCGTGATGGAATCGCTGACCGGCGCGGGCGAGTCCTACGGCACGGTGGCCAGTCAAGCGAAACAGATGGCTGCGGACGAAATCAACGCTGCCGGCGGCGTCAACGGGCGAATGCTGGAACTCATCATCGAAGACTCCCAGTGCAGCGCCAAGGAGGCCATAACCGCCTACAACAAGCTCACCGACGTCGACGGCGTGAAGATAATTCTGGGGACGTCGTGCAGTGGCGCCATGCTTGGAGCCGCTCCATTGGCCGAGGCGGATGGCATCATCCTGTTCTCGGGCTTGGCCAGCAACCCCGACATCGCCAAGGCCGGAGACTACATTTTTCGCACCCAGATAAGCGATGTAGAGGTGGGAATCAGCACCGGAAACCTGTTGTGGGCCGACGGAGTACGCGCGTTGGCGACCATAACGGAGGCCACCGATTACGCCGAGGGCGTGTGGCGCACCACTGTCGCCCAGTTCGAGAAGCGGGGCGGAAAGGTTGTGGCCGAAGAGCGGTATGCTTCCGATATAACCGACTTCCGGACCCAGCTTCAGAAGCTGTTTGCCGCCAACCCGGATGCCCTCCACTTGGCCCCCCAGTCGGAATTTACCGCCGGGACCATTATCAAGCAGGCGCGGGAAGTGGGCTATCAAGGCCCCATATATGCGGAAACGATTTCGGTGGGGACCACCGCCTTGGAAGTCGCAGGCGACGCGGCCACCGGCATGAAGGCCATCACCGCCGACCTGGACCCCGACAACGAAAAGGGGCAGGAAGTCCTTGCCAAATTCAGGGAACGCTACAACTACGTCACCCTGCCGTGGCACTTGGGCTCCGCCTACGACGACGTGTACATCACTGCCGAGTGCCTCAAGCGGACCAACGACGACCAGGACGCGGACGGATTCCGCGACTGCATGTACGAAATCACTTGGAGCGGGGCCATCGGCAACAATTACAGCTTCGATTCCGATGGTGAAGTTGTAGGCCTCTCCCGGGTCGCCGTCGAGGTCCTCCCGGTGTCTGAGCGGACTGCCGACAGGAAATACAGGGTACTGGGGGCGGCGCCCAAGGAGTAGAAGCTTGGCGCGCCGTCGCAGTTTAGCTGGTTTGATTCCCGGTCCCATCCATCATTCCCGCACCCGACCGTCATTCCCGCGAAGGCGGGAATCCACAGCACCATTGTTGCGGTACGTGTCGCTGGAGACTGAGTGTGACCATAGCATTTCATAGATATGGCCGTTCCCGGTTGAAACCGTTATAATGGTTATCGACGCAGGAGCGTAGCTCAGTCTGGTCAGAGCGCTGGTCTCCAAAACCAGTGGTCGGGGGTTCGAATCCTCCCGCTCCTGCCAACATAGGCCGAAAACGCAGCCCCGGAAATTTCCGGGGCTTTTTCATCGCTATCTCTTGCGCCCCAAGCCACGCCAATCCTTGGTCGATATAAAACGTCTCTTGTCCGCTCAACAATGTTACCCGCTACGTTTTTCGTCTCCAATATGGCTCGATCCGTTACTTAGGATATTGCTATGTTCAAACCATGCAGAATTATTGACACTCAAATTCAATGTGGCTTAGACTTGCCGAACAATCCCGGACAGCACCTATCCACCAATCTAAGGAGCGGATGATGGCGCACTACGACATTATCATTCGGGGCGGCACCATCGTGGACGGCACCCGGACTCCGCGGTACGTCAGCGACGTCGCAATCAAGGACGGTACAATCGTCAAAATCGGCGGCCTCAACGGCGGCACCGCCGACCGGGTTATAGAAGCCAAGGGCTTGATCGTGGCCCCCGGCTTCGTTGACCTGCACACCCACTACGACGCCCAGATTTTCTGGGACCCCTACTGCACCCTCTCCGGCTGGCACGGCGTAACCTCCGTTGCGCTGGGCAACTGCGGCTTTGGTTTCGCCCCCTCCCGCGTCGAGGACCAGGACCGGGCGATGCTGAGCATGACCCGCAACGAGGCCATTCCCTACGACGCCATGAAAGAGGGTATGCCCTGGAACTGGGTCACGTTCCCCGACTTCATGGAGGCCCTGTCCAACACCCCCAAGGGCATCAACTGCCTCACCTACGTCCCGTTGACCCCTCTCTATGCTTGGGTCTTGGGTTGGGACGAAGCCAAGAAGCGGCGGCCCACCGAGGAAGAGTTGCAGGAAATGGTGCGGCTGATCAACGAGGCAATGGATGCCGGCGCCTGCGGCTGGTCGGCCCAGATTCTCGGCGAGACATCGGTCCAGCGCGACTACGACGGCACGCCCATGATCACCGACTTGCTGTCGGAACACGAGGTGCTCACCTTCGCGCAAATCCTCCGGGACCGCGATGAGGGATTCATCGAGCTGGCCTACCAAGAGACCGGCGAAGAGGGCAGGCCGCTGGGTGAGGAGACGCGCAACTTCTTCGAGCGGGTGGCAGAGGTTTCCGGGCGCCCGGTGCTCTACCAAGCCGTGGCCCCCAACGCCGTCCACCCGGAGCAGCACCGCGAGCGCATCCGCTGGCTGGAGAGTTGCGCCGAGCGCGGCCTGCGCGTCTACGGCCAAGGCGCTACCCGCCGCGGCGGCTTCGAGCTGACTTTCGAGGACTGGAACCTGTTCGACGACACTCCCATGTGGCGTGAAGTCACCTTGGGCGACAAGGCCACCCGCAAAGCCAAGATGCAGGACCCGGAGATGCGCCGCAAGCTGAAGGAGGAGTGGGATTCGGGCACCCGCCCCACCTTGGTCGTTCAGGGATCCGTCGGCAGCCTCCAGGTCATGACCCGTAAGGTCAAGATCGACATCGGCGCCGAAACCGACTTCACCGGCGCGCTGCCCAGGGTAAGCGTCGGCGGCAGCGACTACTTCCTGATCAAGACCCGCGACGGTTACAGGCTGTTGTCCCGTGTCTGCCCCCACGCCGGCGGCACCATCGACCGCTCGATGGGCCGGTTCGTATGCGACACCCACGGCTACGAGTACGAGTACGACGGCGGGCGCTGCATAACCAACCCCGACCTGCGGATGAAGTCCTTCGTAGTGAACGTTGTCGACGGGCGCATGATCGCCTTGGCCCCGGACGAGACCGAGGCCTCCAGCCCCCAAGCCGGCAAGACCGTGCAACAGATTGCCAACGAGCAGGGCAAGCACGTCATCGATGCCCTCTTGGACATGTGCATCGAGGACGACCTCGCCACCGAGTTCTATGCCGACCAGCAGGGCCGCGACCAAGCCCAGATCACTGCCGAGGTGCTGGACTCCAACCACATTGTGGCCGGTGTGTCCGACGGCGGCGCCCACGTCAAGTTCCTGACCGCCGGCGTTTACCCGACGGATATGCTGACCTGGCTGGTGCGCGACGAGAAGGTCATCACCCTTGAGGATGCCCACTACAAGCTGTCCTACCTGCCGGCCCACTTCGGCGGCTTCAGGGACCGCGGTGCCCTCCGCGAAGGCGCCCCTGCCGACGTCGTAATCTACGACCTCGAGAAGCTGGAAGTGCTGCCCAGCGAGGTGGCCGAAGACCTCCCCGGTGGCGAGTGGCGCCGCATCCAGAAGGCCAAGGGCTACCGCTACACCATGGTCAACGGCGAAATAACCTTCGAAGACGGCGAACCCACCGGCGCCTTCCCCGGCCGCCTGCTCAGGAACGGGCGGGGATAACCGCCGCATGATCCGTTCGTCCTGAGCTTGTCGAAGGACAAATGTTAGTCAAAGTCAAGGGTCCCGAAAGCATCGGGGCCCTTTTCTCTTATACTATAATGATGTAATGGAAGAGCGGTGGGGAGCGCGTTGGCTGGGCCGTCATGCGATAGTTGCGCCCTTCGGGATTTTCGCGGCTACGGTGATGCTGGTAAATTTGACGGGCCAGTGGAACGGCTGGGTCAGCCTCAATCATGCGGCGTCGTTGGTAGACCTTGCGGTAGTGATCTACGCTATGGCCGCCGTGTTGGTGGAGCGAGGAGTCAACATGATATTTTGGGCACTGGAACAAAGGCGGAAAAGACGAGAGAAGTTTCAGGCCGAGGCTCAGGCCGAAGGCCGGGCTGAAGAGCGGCAAAAGACTGAGGCTTGGTTAACGCGAGTGGCCGAGAGGGAAGGCATACCCTTGGAAAGGCTTCTCCCACCAGACGAGGAGAACCAATAATGTTCTGGGCGCTGGAACAGCGGCGGAAATGGCGGGCAAAGTGGAAAGAAGAGGGTTTGGCGGCGGCTTTCGTCGAGTCATATGCTGAATCGTACTCCCTAAGCGCTATTGAGATGCTGTTGGATGCGCCGGCCGAGGCATACGCTGAGATAAGCGCTAAAGCATACACCCGGGGGTTCTCTAAGGGAGTCCACAAGGCCATGCAGAACCTTGAGGAGCGGATGACGCGCATTGATGTCCCGTCCTCGTACCGCGCAGAGTTCAGGCAAGCGGTTGAGACTTACCTGAAGAGCCTCGCCAGAGAGAAAGGACTCTCCATAGAAGCAGTGTTCCCAAGCGAAACCGGCATCCCGGAAGCACGGGCTGAGGGCTATACCGACGGCCGCACCGAAACCCAAAAGGAAATCAAGGCTTGGCTGGACCGCTCGTCCCGAGGATAAGCGGGGACGCGGCCCAAGGGCTGCCAACCCGGCGAAATGCAGATGCCCCGGATACCCTCCGGGGTCTTTCTTTCATGGGAAGCTTGCCTAATGATAAACTCATTCAATCCAATATCTCTCGAGGAAACATGATGCCGCCCCGTCCCCGACGCGAAACCCCTGAAAGGCAGTCCAGTCGTATCCGAAAACATGTAGCCCAAGCTAAAGAATATTGGGCCAAAGGCGCCCAGCACCTGAGGGAAGAAGATACTTGTCAAGCTGCTGAAAAGGGATGGGGAACCGTCGCTCAGCTTGGAAAGGCCGTGGCAACCTTGAGAAGCTGGGACCACTACGACCACGACGCCGTGCGCGATTGCCTCTACGCCTTGGCCGAAGAAGACCCCGCCCGGTACCGTGAAATAGTCCGTGGAGTGCGAGCCGCGGAGCACCTCCACGGCCATTTCTACGAAGTCTATATGACCCTCAAGACCGTCGAACTGGCTCTCGAAGACGTGACTCCTCTGCTGGAAATCCTCTGGGAACTCCTCCCTGACGAATACACGGGAGGAGGTACGTTCACTCAGTCAACCGCTGGATAGGTGGTCGTCAGCTATGGAGTGGGCGAAATGCAGAGGCCCCGGATACCCTCCGGGGCCTCGTTATGTCGCGGTGAAAGTTCTATCGGGATAGTGTAGGATACACCCCATCAATCCTCCCGGAGAGGTAAGCCGTGCCTACCTTGGAATTCAAAGGCAAGCAGATTGTCTACGCCCACCACCTCACCATCCCTTATCGACCACTGATCCCCGACCTGGCTAAATCTCTGAACCCCGCCGGGGCCGACGACAATCTCATCATCCACGGCGACAACCTCAAAGCACTCAAGGCTCTGTTGCCTCGCTATGCCGGACGCATCAAGTGTATCTACATTGACCCTCCATACAACACTGGCAACGAAGGCTGGGCATACAACGACAAGGTCAACAGCCCTCTGATGCGGGAGTGGCTGGATCAGACCGTCGACAGCGAAGACTTGGAACGCCACGACAAATGGCTCTGCATGATGTGGCCGCGCCTGCATCTACTTAAAGAGTTGCTCTCCGATGACGGTGTAATTTTTATATCCATCGATGACAACGAACAGCATCATTTACGACTGTTGATGAATGAGATTTTTGGCGAACACAATTTCTTCGCGGTTCTCACGCGAAGGGCGATGCACACAGTTCGCAATTCCAGCAAGGATTTCAACCAAAATTCAGACTACGTGTTGGTCTATGCTAAAGAAAAAAGTTGGTTTGGAGAAACGAGAGATAGGTATATTCGCCAAATCGTTGATAAGTCAGCGAATTATCCGTATGACGACAACGATGGCCGTGGAAAATATAAGCTCGACCCACTTCACGCAAGAAACTATTATACGCCCTACGAGTTCGTCTTCGCTAATGGGACTACGTGGTCTGCACCAACAGGAAGGTATCCTAGCTATGCTCAAGAGACCTTGCTTCAGATGGAAGAAGACGGACGAATTGATTTTAGTGGCAATGAACCGAGAGCTAAGCGTTATTTAGCGCAAGTTCAGGAAGGGCAACCTCCAGATACTTTTTTGGATCCCGAAACGGTGGCCTTTAATGCTAATGGAACACGCACTTTAGCGGCCATTTTTGGAGAAGGCGGAATTTTTCCTCAACCAAAACCCATAGAACTGGTCAAGTTCTTGCTCGAAATCATTAAGAGCAAAGATGCTATCGTTCTTGACTCTTTCGCAGGAAGTGGGACCACGGCCCACGCTGTCCTTGACCTGAACAAGGAAGACGGCGGCAATCGCAAGTTCATCCTCGTGGAGTGCGAAGACTACGCCGACAGTATCACCGCCGAGCGTGTCCGTCGGGTCATCAACGGCGTGCCGGGTGCACGAGACGAGTCGCTGCGGGAAGGCTTGGGAGGCTCTTTCTCTTACTGTACACTGGGAGACCCCATCGACGTAGAAGGGATGCTCACCGGAGAAGCGTTGCCATCATTTGCGGCTCTGGCTGCCTATCTGGTGCATATAGCGTCCGGCATATCGGTAGGTAGCGGAGAATTAACCCCGCTTGATAACGACGGGTTGTTTTACAGCAGTGACCAGACTAACTACCATTTATTCTATCAGCCTGACCTGGATTATTTGCGCAGCAACGATGCGATCCTGAACGAGGAGCGTGCCCTGCGTATCAGTACTGCCGCCCGCGCCGCGAGCCGAAAGGCTGTGGTGTTCGGTGCAGACAAATACATCGGCCAGCGTGAGCTTACGACAATGGGCATCACCTTCTGCCAACTGCCCTACGAAATCCACCGGGTCAATGGTAATTAGAGGTGCTCCATTGGAATTGAAAGAGTACCAAGTCAAGGCGTTGGACGCTTTCGTCCGATGGTTGGATGCCTTGGAAGCGGCACGGGTCCGGAGCGAAACCGGAATAGTTGCCCTTCAACAGGCTGGTGTGGACATCCCCGCCGAGCTTCGCAACTATCCGCGTAACGCTTGGCAGACTCTGGCCGAGTCCGGAAATGTCGCTAATCCCAGCCAAGCCTATGTCGAAAGAACCGACGGTGCGGCGCGGCATATACCCCATGTCTGCTTCAAGATCCCCACTGGCGGCGGCAAAACCTTGTTGGCCGCCGCAGCCTTGGAGCGACTGAACCTTCAGACCGGCCTGACGCTGTGGATAACGCCAACTCGAGCCATCTACGAGCAGACAAAAATGGCGCTGCGAAACCGCGAACATCCCTACCGGCAAATGCTGGAGCGGGCTAGCGGTGGGCGCGTGAAGTTGCTGGAAAAGGATAACATCTTCACCGCCGGTGACGTTGCCAATTATCTCTGCGTGATGCTGCTTATGCTCCCCGCAACCAACCGGCAGAAAGGCCGGGAGTTCTTGCGGATGTTCCGCGATTCAGGCCGTTATCCCACACTGTTCCCTGATAGTGACGACGTTTTGGGAGACGGTAGGCTGTTGGAGCGGTACCCTGATTTGGACCGCGTGTCTGAGGGTGGTCCTGTAAAGCATAGCCTGTACAACCTGTTCAAGATGTTGCGCCCCGTGGTAGTTCTGGATGAAGCACATAAAGCCTATGGTCGAGCTAATGACGCCAGCGAGTTCGTCCGGTCAGTTAACCGGCTCAACCCTCGGATGGTTATCGAGTTGTCTGCTACGCCAAACCACCGGATTAGCAATCTGTTGGTAGACATTACTGGGGCTGAGTTAAAAGACGAGGAGATGATTAAACTACCGGTGCAGGTAACGTCCTTCACCGGCGCCGAATGGCAGTACACCTTGGGACAGGCTTACGACGAACTGGAGCGCATATCCGCCCAAGCAACGTCGCTGGAAATGAGTGAAGGCCGCTACATACGCCCTATCGCGGTAGTAAGGGTGGAGCGCACCGGCAAAGATCAGCGGGATAACGAGCATATCCATGCCGAGGATGTGCGGGAGTACTTGACTGTCAACTTGGGTGTGCCAGAGAACGCGGTACGAGTTAAGTCGTCGGAAAACGACGAATTGGGCCGCGAAGACCTGCTGTCAGGATACTCTCCGGTGCGCTGGATAATCACGCGCGCGGCCTTAATGGAAGGTTGGGATTGCCCCTTCGCCTACCTGTTGGTGATGCTGGACAACACCTCGGCTCAACGCGCCATTACTCAGCTAGTGGGCCGGGTGATGCGCCAACCTCACGCCCGGCGCACGGGCCGCGAGGCATTGGACCAATGCTATGTCTACTGCTGGAACACTGATGTGGGTGTTGCGGTGGGCCACGTCAAGAATGGATTAGAACAGGAAGGGATGACCGGCTTGGGTGACGAGGTTATCTCCCAATCTGGGGATTTTAAGCGCATAATGCTGGAACGCCGGGAGCAGTTCCGGGGCTTGTCCATCTTTTTGCCTATGGTAAATCATCGGGATGGGGACAGTTGGCGCGAACTGGATTACCAGCAACATATCCTGCCCAATATCAATTGGGGAGCTATCGATGCCCCCAACACCCAGGGTGCTCTGGATAATCCTGCGCGGAGACAATCGGCAACCGTGGATGTCACTGACACTTTGGCGGTTTATCATCCTGACAGGGAACTGTACATTGACAAGACAGTCACCATATCCTGGTTCGCCCGGCGCTTGGCCGATGTAATGACTAATCCTTGGCAAGCTGCTCGCATTGCCTCGCGGTTGGTGGAGCGTTTGCGTGGCGACGGTCTGACAGACGATGCCATCTACGATCAGCGCAGCAACTTGGCGGCGACGTTGCGGGACCACGTAATCGCCGAAGTAGAGAAACGGGCGGAAGAGATTTTTAGGGACAAGTTGCGTCAGGGAGAAATCAGCTTTGATCTGGAATCCAGCGACCGTAATTTCCGTGTGCGAGAAAGCTACGAAATCCCGGTTAGCGTCGATGAGTCTACACTTCAAAATTACGGTAGGCCGTTGCAACTTAGCTTATTCGAACCGGTGTTGGCTCGTCAGTTCGACAGCGAACTGGAACGGAACTTCGCCCGGTACCTTGATGAGCAGAAGGCCTTGACATGGTGGCACAGAGTAGCCGTGCGCCAGCAGGGAGACTATTACCTGCGCGGCTGGAAGCGAGACCGCATCTGGCCTGATTTTGTCGCTATGGCCGGTAGCACTGCAGGAAAACCCCATGTTTTGGTGTTCGAAACGAAAGGCGAGCATCTAAAAGGCAACGATGATACGGACTATAAACGAAGGGTCTTCGAGACCCTCGAAAGTGCATTCAACGTCGGGAAGATGAAAGTCCACGACGGCCCTGCAAAGGGAACCTTCAGATTGGTCTTTAGTGAGGAAGACTTCCCTTCAGTGGTCCCGAACCTTGGGCCGACTTACACCGTCTAGCGTCCCCTGATTGCGTGGCGCCAAACCTGACGGACACTCCATCCTGACTCCCTGCTTGAACCCTTCTCCCTGTTCCCTTATCCTTGCCGCAACAATCCCTGTTGGCGTCCTATTCTTACGAGGCAGGTGCGAGCATGAAGTACGACGTAATAGTTGTCGGGGCCGGGTCTGCGGGCTGCGCGATGGCGGCCCGGCTGTCGGAGGACCCGGAGCGGTCGGTCTTGCTGCTGGAGGCGGGGCCGGACTATCCCGACATCGATACTTACCCCGAGGACCTGAAGAACGGCTATTATTCAGAGCTTGCCTCGTTGCACGACGCTCCCCACAACTGGTCCTTCGTGGGTAAGCCGACTCCTGACCGGCCCAACGACATGTACGCTCCCAGGGGCAAGGTGGTGGGCGGCACCAGCGCCATCAATGGGCAAGTGTTCCTGCGGGGCGTACCCGAGGACTACGACTCCTGGGCCGCGGAAGGGAATGACGAGTGGGAGTACGTGAAGCTGCTTCCCTTCCTTCGTCGGATGGAGACCGATCTGGATGTACAGGACGACTTCCACGGCAACGACGGCCCGATGCGGGTGCGGCGGCATAAGGAAGAGGCGTGGGAGCCGCTGATGTTCGCCTTCCGCGACGCCTGCGTGGGTGAGGGCTTCCCGGAAGGGCAGGACATGAACAACCCCGACTCCACCGGCGTCGCCGCCCTTCCGATGAACAACGTTGCCGGCGTCCGTCTCAGCACCGCCTTGTCCTACATCAACCCAATACGCCACCGCTTGAACCTGACCATCCGTCCTAACGCGCTTACCACGAAGATACTGTTCGACGGGAACCGCGCCACGGGCGTCGAGGTGGAAAGCGGAGGCGAGACCTTCGTGGTCGAAGGGGAGCTTATCGTCCTGTCCACCGGCTCCATAGGCTCTCCCCATCTTCTCATGGTCTCCGGTATAGGCTCGCAGGACCACCTGACCAGCGTTGGAGTCCAGGTGGTGCACGATTTGCCGGGCGTGGGGCAGAACTACCGTGACCACCCCCAAGCCGCCGTAACTTTCAGTGCCCGGGATGGATTCCTGATGAATTTTGATGCCCCCAGGACCCAGTTGGGCTTGCGTTACACCGCCACGGGCTCTGAGCTACGCAACGATATGGTGCTTTTCCCAACCACATTTTCCACCCCCATGGGCGACCTGACCGGCCCAGGGGAGGACTTCCGCATGTCCGTTCTGCTCAACCTTGCCGCCGGTTCGGGACAAGTTACCCTCACGTCGTCCGACCCCCACGAGCAGCCGCTGTTGGAATACCGGTTCCTGGAAGAGGAGACTGACTTGGAACGACTGCGCGATGGGGTGCGACTGATAGTGCGGCTCTCGGAAAGCGAGGCTTACAAGGACATTGTGAAGGAGCGGCTGACGCCCACCGATGAGGACCTGGCCACGGACGATTCGCTGGACGCATGGCTGCACGAAAACGTGAGGACCTCCCAACACTTGGTGGGCACCTGCAAGATGGGGCCGGCATCGGACCCGATGGCCGTAGTAGACCAGTACGGGAAAGTCCACGGTATAGAAGGTCTCCGCGTCGCCGACGCATCCGTCATGCCCGACACGCCGAGGGCCAACACCAACGTCAGTGCCATCATGATCGCCGAGCGTATTTCCGAGTTTATCAAGGAAGGGCGATAGAGTTCGTCCCCGGCGTCGTCAACAGGATGGACAATGGCCACAGATGAACGAGTTCGGACAGCGTGGGACTTTCTGGAGGCATCCGACAGGGAGTTCCGCGCCGGTGATAACCGGCAAGGGTCGGAAAAACTCTGGGGGGCCGCCACCCAAGCAGTCATAGCGATGGCCCAACGACGGGGCTGGGACTATGGCAGCCATCAAGCCATGAAGACCGCCGCGGCACGGCTTACGATGGAATATGCGGACCCCGCGTTCCAAGACGGGTTCGGGTTGGCCGAGAAATTTCACGGGAATTTTTACCACAACTTCATGGAGGACTTTCAACTGGAGCTGGACCGTCCCAGGATGCGAGAATTCATCGAACGTATGCTGACCTACCACTCCGAAGAGGGTTCGAAATGAAGTACGACGTGATAGTTGTTGGCGCAGGAATGGTAGGCTACAGGCGCCCGCTGATGCACAAGCCTCTTTTCAGACCGGAAAGTTCCTAAAGTGGGGAACTATCTCCTTGGCGATAGTCTCAATGTGCCTTTCTCGGTCCTCTCGCGGGCAGGCGACGCTGAAGACTATGTAGCGGGCGCCGGCGTTTATGTATTCCTGGAGGCGTGAGACGCAATTGTCCACCGGGCCGAGCAGGCAATATTTGTGGACGATGTCCCTGAATCCGCCGGAATGGAGGTAACGCCCTCCGAGAGCCTCCGCGGCCACCTCTGCCGCCTCCTCCACCGTGTCATAGATGGATATGTACGGGAAGTAAGCCCATTGGAACCCGGACAAGTCCCGCCCTATCTCATCGGAGTATCGGGTGATCTTGGCAACGCTGTCCCGGTAACGATCGGGGTCGTAGAAGTACGGCAGCCATCCGTCTCCGTGACGGGCGGCCCGCAGCATTGCTTGGTCTCTGCGCCCGGAAACCCATATCGGAGGATGCGGCTTCTGCGACGGCGGCGGCACGATGGTCACGTCATTAAACCGGAAGTGACGGCCCTCATAGGTAACCTGGGATTCGGTCCAGAGCTTGCGAAGGGCTTCCAAGCACTCGTTGGTCCGCCTGCCGCGTTGACTTACTTTGAGGCCCGCCGCTTCGAACTCCACCGGGAACTCACCGCCTATGCCGACGCCAAGGGTCAACCGCCCGCCGGAGGCGATGTCCAATGTGTTGGTCAGCTTGGCCAGGACCACAGGGTGGTAGAAGGGTGTCAACAGGATCGAAGACAGCACCCGTATATGCTCGGTTGCCCCTGCGGCGACTCCAAGCAAAGGAAGCGACGCGTGGGTGGGGCCGGGAGGAGAACCTCTCATGTAATGTTCGCCAGCCGCAAAATACTCAAACCCCAACTCCTCCATCCATCTGGCCTGCCGGGCCGTCTCTTCGGCGCCAAGCGCCATGCCGGCCCCGAAGTGCAATTGTTGGTCGTTCATTGATGTAACTGCCTCCGTTTGGTGGTAATGGTTAGCTGCTTGGCCTACAATTGTTGATAGGGCTTACGCACATTGCTATGAAGTCTCATCTTACAGCAATGACGGCGGTTAAAGTGAAGGTATGTGCGGTTCGCCGGTCGTTTCTCGTGTCACGTTTCGTGACCGGCTGTACAGTGCTGAATGGCGGAATTTTCTGATGCTGGTGCTGGTAACGGGCGCAACAGGCTTTGTGGGGCGGAGGGTAGTGCAGGAACTGCAAGCCCACCACCATGATGTGCGCTGCTTGGTGCATACGCCGGGCAGAGAACGGCTGTTCCCGGACAGGTCTGTGGAAGTCCATTACGGCAGCATCTTCGACCGCGCCGCTTTAACTGAAGCGTTCTATCATGTAGACGCCGTAATCCACTTGGTGGGAATCATCAGGGAGTCCCGCCGGACCTCCTTCGATCAAGTACACCGGCAAGGGCTGGTTAATGTAATAACCGTCTCTTTGGAAGCGAATATCAAGCATCTGCTTCACGTCAGCGCCATTGGCGCCGTCAACAACCCCGACTATGCTTATCTTTCCAGCAAGTGGAAGGGGGAGCGGGAGTTAGTCCAGAGTGGACTGCCGTACACAATCTTCCGACCCTCGGTGATGTTTGGCGAAGGTGACGAATTCGTCAACAGTCTGGCCGGTATGTTGAAGTCGGCGCCGGTGATGCCGATAATCGGGTCGGGCAGGAACCGCTTTCAGCCTATTGCCGCGGAGGACGTTGCCAAGTGCCTTGCCTTGGCCGTGGGACGGGAAGACTTGAAGGGCAGGACTATCGAACTCGGCGGGCCGGAGCAACTCAGCTACAATGAAATGGTCTCTGTGGTGGCCCGCACGTTAGCCATCCGTCGCCTGCGTATACATGTGCCGGTCTGGATGATGTACATATCCGCCGCCGTGATGCAGCGGCTGTTGCCCCGACCTCCAATCACCACGGACCAACTCCGAATGGTGTCGCTTCGCAATGTGGCGGAGACGGACGTGGTAGAGAACACCTTCGGCTTTACCCCTCGAACCATGGAAGGTAACATAGACTACGCTACCGCGGTAGGGTTCAGGGACGGCGTCAACATGCTCTTCGGCTCCATGCCGACCCGGATACGGGACCATTAGTGTTTTCAACTGACAGGTCGATTGCTTTTCACGAGACGGTGACCCTTGGAATATCGTAGCGCAATAGACCGGTTACTCTCGTTGGTCGACCATGAGCGGACCGGTATTCCCAATCCCCGGCAAAAGCGGATATTCGATCTGAGGAGGATGGGGGCGTTCCTCGACCGCATGGGCAACCCGCACAAGGCCTCCAAGACCGTGCATGTCGCCGGCACCAAGGGCAAGGGAAGCACAGCCGCTTTGTGCGACGCTGCTCTCCGGGCGGCCGGGTACAACACCGGGTTTTACTCGTCGCCGCATTTGCACAGCTTCCGGGAGCGGATTCGTGTCAATTCCCAACCCGTCTCAGAGGCCGAGTTCAGCGGCTTGGTGGAACAACTCTGGCCGGTACAGGAGTGGATTGGACAACACACCGAGTTGGGAAACATCACCTTGTTCGAGTTCATGACCGGCATGGCCTTTCAGTGTTTCGCCGAACGCCAATCGGATTTCCAAGTCATCGAAGTTGGGTTGGGGGGCAGGTTGGACGCCACTAACGTTGTGGACCCGGATGTATGCGTGATAACCCCTGTCAGCCGCGACCATACCGCCATCCTGGGAGACTCGATTGCTGAAATAGCTTTCGAAAAAGCGGGCATCATTAAACCAAGGAAGCCCGTGGTGGTTGCGCCGCAAGTACCGGAGGCGCGCAAGGTGATTCTGGAGACTTGCTTGGAGCGGTCGGCAACACCAGTCCAAGTAGGAAAGGACGTGACGTGGAAGGCTGGGTCTTCGAGCATCGAGGGCCAGTGTTTGACCGTAACGGGGCAGTCAGGAGAGTACCGGTTGCGTATGCCGCTGTTGGGGAAACACCAACTGGACAACGCGGCCGCTGCGGTCGGAGCCCTCGAATGTCTCATGTCCCAAGGACATTCGATCTCAGGCGAGGCTATACAGCGTGGATTCGAAAGCGTAGTTTGGCCGTGCCGCATGGAGGTCCTGGGGCGGGACCCTTTGGTCATTGCCGACGGCGCCCACAATGACGATTCGGTCAATGCATTGTTGGATGCCATCGCGAGTTACTTGGACTATAAACGCCTATTTCTGGTAGTGGGCTTCTCCCGTGACAAGAGCGTAAACGACATGGTCGGTCGCTTGGCCGAGGCGGGACCAGTGGTTTTCGCCTGCCGTTCCAGGCACCCCAGGTCAACGCCTCCCAAACAGATTGTAGACCTGTTCCAGGGGAACAGTGTTGAAGCATTTGAAGCGGGTTCAACGGCGGACGCACTGGCCCAAGCCAAGCAGGTTGCTGGTGAGGGCGACCTCATTCTGGTGACCGGTTCGCTTTTTGTAGCGGCGGAGGCGCGGGAGTACATGTTGGGCATAGAACCCGAGGTTTACCCGGACCTGTTGCCGCCCGACCTTCGTTAGGGCGGACAGGCCGCTGTCCAGCGGAGCGCGCCCATGAGAATGACCCAGGAGATAGAGATTGAGACCTGACCGGACCCGGGTTGTAATCACCGGAATGGGCGCCATCACGCCCTTGGGCCAGACCCCGGACTTGTTCTGGAAGAACCTGGTTGCCGGTACTCCCGGAATTGGTCCAATGACTCTTTGCGACCCCACCGATTACCCATGCCGGATCGCCGGCGAGGTAAGGGACTTCGACCCGACGGAATACCTGGACAACCGGGACGCCCGGCGTATGGCGCGATTCTCTCAACTCGCTGTCGCCGCTGGGACCACGGCAGTGCAGGATGCCGGGTTGGACATGTCCGTGGAAAATCCCTACCGGGTGGGAGTCATCCTTGGCAACGGCAACGGCGGGTTCCCTACCTTGGAGGAAAACTGCCGGGTGTTGGCCAGCCGCGGCGGTATGCGAATGTCCCCTTTCTTCTTCCCCATGATCCTGCCCAACATGGCGGCGGCTAACGTCAGCCGTTTCGTTGGGGCCCACGGCTACAACTCCACGGCTACCACAGCCTGCGCCGCTTCGAATCAAGCGATCGGCGAGGCGCTGGAAGTGATTCGCAACGGCATCGCGGACGTGGTGCTGGCCGGCGGCGCCGAGGCTGGCATCAGCCAGTTGGGGTTGGCGGGATTCGCGGTGATGAGGGCCCTAAGCACCCGTAATGACGAGCCGGAGAAAGCCAGCCGTCCATTCGATGCCCAGCGGGATGGATTCGTCCCTTCCGAAGGCTCGGTGATAATGGTGCTGGAAAGCTTGGAACACGCTCTGGAACGGAACGCCACAATCATCGCCGAACTGGCCGGGTTTGGCTGCACCTCGGATGCCGGACATCCGGTGCAACCGGAGGAATCCGGTGCCAGCGCGGCCGAAGCGATGAGGTTGGCATTGCACGATGCCGCCGTGCCTTTGGACCATGTCGACTACATAAACGCCCACGGCACTTCCACTCCCTTGAATGATACGTTGGAAACGGTGGCCATAAAGCGCTTGTTCGGAGACTTGGCTTACCGGATTCCCATCAGCTCAACCAAGTCCATGATTGGGCACGCCTTGGGAGCGTCGGGGGCATTGGAGGCCTTGGCTTGCGTCATGGCCATCCGCGATAACGTGGTACACCCGACTATCAACTATGAGGAGCCTGACCCCGCTTGTGACCTGGACTACGTACCTAACGAAGCCAGGCAAGCGGACGTCCGGGTTGCGCTGTCCAATGCTTTCGGGTTCGGCGGTCAAAACGCCTGCTTGGTGTTCCGGCAGTTTGAACCGGATAGGGTCTAGATAGAACGCCGGATTCCTCATATAGTGGCTGTAGTCGCAAAGCCAAGCGTGTAGTGCGAGGGTAAACGACATGGCGCAACGGCTGATCTCAGGGGAGACGCAACCGGAAGACTTGGATGCTTCCCTGCGTCCTCGGCGGTTGGAGGACTTTGTCGGTCAGCCTCACGTCAAGGACAATCTCTCTATTGCTATCCAAGCGTCGAAACTCCGCGGTGAGCCCTTGGACCATGTAATCATATATGGCCCTCCTGGGCTGGGGAAGACCACGCTGGGTCACATCATAGCCCAAGAGATGGAGGTGGACATACGAGTCACCTCCGGCCCCGCCATAGAACGCGCCGGGGACATGGCCGCCATCCTTACTGGCCTTCAGCCCAACAGTGTGCTCTTCATCGACGAAATCCACCGGTTGCATCGGGTAGTGGAAGAAGTCCTGTACTCGGCGATGGAGGACTTCTTCCTGTCGTGGATGGTGGGCAAGGGCCTAGCCGCCCGCAGCGTCAACCTTCGGATCAATCCCTTTACCTTGGTGGGGGCCACCACCAGGTTCTCCCTTCTCAGCGCCCCCCTGCGCGACCGGTTCGGGTCGGTGTTCCGGTTGGAGTACTACGAGCCGTCGGACATGGAGACCATCGTCGCCAGGTCGGCCCGCATCCTGGACGTAACCGCCGACAAACCGGGGATCGAACAAATCGCTGCCCGCTCCCGGGGCACGCCCCGCATCGCCAACCGCCTCTTGAAACGCACCCGTGACTATGCACTGGTGATGGCTGATAACGAAGTCACCGGCGACGTGGCCAAAGGCGCCCTGGACAGGCTGAACGTGGACAGGCTGGGCCTTGACCAGTCGGACCACCGCCTGTTGTCCAGCCTGATGGACAAATTCGACGGAGGCCCTGTCGGGCTGGAAACGCTGGCTGCGTCCATTAACGAAGACTCTGACACCATCATGGACGTGCTGGAGCCATACCTCCTGCAACTGGGCTTCCTGGAGCGTACACCGCGGGGCAGGGTTGCTACTCGAATCGCTTACGAATATCTGGATAAAGCCTATAAACGAGGTGACCATCCGGGCCAGGGCCGCCTTGAGGGTTTGTGAATACCCCCGTGTCGTCTCGACACGCTGTGCGAGACTCCCGTAACGTGTCTCAGATTGCCGGGCGCAATGACAAGGGCTAACATTGGTTGCATGACCACTCCGGCCCCGCAGGCACCACACTCCCCGGCGGCTACCGCCGCCGTAATTCAGGCAGTGGCCACCGCCGTCGGCGAGGCCCTGTCAGCCCGATGTGTCATCCTGTTCGGGTCCCGCGCCAGGGGCGACCACCATGAATGCAGTGATGTTGACTTGGCCGTCATATCCGGCGGCGCTGGTCCGGACTCCAAGCAGCGCCGCGACGCAGTGGACGCCGCTATAGAATCGGTCCGCTCCACTGCCAATGGTCAGTTCCCCCGAATCGACGTCATAGTCTGGACGGAGGAGGAATACCGTCTCAAAAAGCGTTCCATCAACCATGTCGCGGGCCGCGCTTGGCGGGAAGGCCGCATACTGTACGGGACCCACGAAGACCGCCCCGGAGAAGAAGCAGTGTCGGAATTGGACAACGCTAAGCAATTGATGATGCTGTGCCGCCGGCAGGTCAGGGGGATGCAGAGGCTGATGGACCCGGAAGATGACGAGGAGAATTTCGGTTTTCACGCCCAACGTGCGGTTGAAATGGCGCTGAAAGCTTGGGTCGGTCTGGCTGGCCTGCGCTACGAGCGCACCCACAGCATCAGCGACTTGATAACCACCCTGGCCAACGCCAGGGTCGCCGAGGCGCGGGATTACACGGACCTTGGAAGGTTGACGCCCTACGCCGTCAAGTACATCTACGAGAACGTGCCGGAGCAAGCCATGGACCGCTGCGCCGTGTTCCAACGAGTAAGCGAATTGGTCAACCGGGTCGAGACGCTGCTGCAACAGTCTGAATGGGAGGCGGGTCTGTGAGCTACGCCTGCAATGTTGCTACCCATAAGGCTAGGGGATACAATAATGCCCGAACCAGCCTGACGTTGGACAAGTGCGGTAGTGCCGACCCTTCTTTATAACCACTGCCGACGAACGGGTATCTTCATTGACTCCGTCTTGGGCGGATAACAGGCCTTGAACATTTCACTAGGTTCTCCCAGCGTGCTTACAATAGCAGATTCGCCTTCCCGGTTGAACGATATTCTCCTCCGTATCCAGGGAGGGGAGTCGATCGCAGATGAGGAAGCGGCGGTCTTCGTTATGGCGGATCGCATCGCTCTTGAAGACCTTTGCAGCGTTGCGGCTAGGGTGCGGGACCAAGGCAAGGGCAAGACGGTCAGCTTTTCTCCCAAGGTATTCATTCCGTTGACCCGATTGTGCCGGGACTTTTGCGGCTACTGCACCTTTCGCCAGGACCCGGCGGCGGCTGGAGAGCGACTGTATATGTCCCCGGAAGAAGTGCTGGAAGTAGCCCATGCCGGGGAGCGGTTGGGCTGCACCGAGGCCTTGTTCACCTTGGGAGAACGCCCGGAGGCAAGGTACTCCGAGGCTGCGGAATGGCTGAAACGTCACGGCTATCGTACCACCCTCGAATACTTGGCGGATATGTGCAAGCTGGTGGTCGAAGAGACCTCGCTGCTGCCACATGCCAATCCCGGAACTATGAGCCGCCATGAAATGGCCAGCCTGAGACCATATAATCCCTCTATGGGGTTGATGCTGGAAAGCACCAGCCCAAGGTTGTATGAGCCGGGAGGCCCCCACGAGTTCGCCCCCAGCAAGCGGCCCCGCGTGCGCCTGCGCACCATTGAAATAGCTGGTGAACTGAAGGTGCCGTTCACCACCGGCATCCTTATCGGGATCGGGGAGACCAGGCAGGAGCGTATCGACGCTTTGCTGGCTATCCGGCGGTTGCATAAGGCGCACGGCCATGTGCAGGAAGTGATAGTCCAGAACTTCCGCTCCAAGCCAGACATTCCAATGCGTGAAACACCCCACGCAACATCTACGGAGCTGTTGTGGACGGTTGCGGTGGCTAGGTTGTTGCTGGGTCCCGAAATGAACGTTCAGGTGCCGCCTAACCTGAGCGCGGACGATTATGAAGCCTACCTGGGCGCGGGAATCAACGATTGGGGCGGCATTTCGCCGTTGACCATCGACTACGTCAACCCGGAAGCGCCGTGGCCGGGCATTGCCCAGTTGCGAGACCGCAGCGCGGACATGGGGCATGAACTCCGGCCCCGCTTGCCCATATATCCTGAGTATTTCATGGATGAAGACGCCTACGTGGCGTCTTCGTTGAAGGCCAAAGCCGAGGCATTGGCCGACCCTGAAGGCTATGTACGAGGGGGGACTCAACGTTATGCCGGGTGACAACACGGACCGCTCCAACGCCGCCAACATTGGCGAATTGATAAGGTTCTTGGACTCCAAGGTGGCCAGCATACTTGAACAGGCGCTGGCGGGAGGGGACATATCGCCTGAAGACGCCTTGGTCCTCTTTGATACCGTCGGCTTGGAGTACAACGCCATGACGATGGTAGCGGACGAACTGAGGCGCCGCACTGTAGGGGACGCCGTTACCTACGTGGTCAACCGCAACATCAATTTCACCAACGTGTGCATCAAGCGTTGCGGCTTCTGCGCGTTCAGCCGCGACTTCCGCGAGGAACAGGGTTATTTTCTGCCGGTCAACGAGATAGTGCGCCGGGCCAAAGAGGCTTGGGACTACGGCGCCACCGAGGTCTGTATTCAGGCCGGATTGCCTCCCCAAATGGAAGGCGACCTTTACATCAAGCTGTGCGAGGCCATCAAAGAGGAACTGCCGGACATGCACATCCACGGTTTCTCACCAGAGGAAGTGCTATACGGCTCCGTCCGCTCCAGGTGCACCATCCGCGAGTACCTGGAGGGATTGAAGGCCGCCGGCGTGGGCAGCCTGCCCGGCACCTCCGCGGAGATCCTGGACCAGGAGTTGCGGGACGTTATCTCACCAGGCCGCATCCGGGTGGACCAGTGGGTCGAGGTTATAACCACGGCTCACGAACTCGGCATCCCCACCACGTCTACCATCATGTTCGGCCACCGCGAGACCAACGAGCATATCGTCCGGCACATCGCACTGCTGCGAGATATTCAGAAACAGACCGGCGGCATCACCGAGTTCGTCCCTCTTAGCTTCGTCCACACTGAAGCTCCCATGTTCATGAAGAACCTGGTGGAAGACGTTCGGTCAGGGCCTACAGGCGTGGATGTGGTCAAGGTACACGCCATAGCCCGCATCATGCTGAACAACTGGATCCCCAACGTTCAAGCCTCTTGGGTCAAGGAAGGTTCAAGGGTGTCCCAGTTGCTATTGACCGCCGGCGTCAACGACTTGGGCGGCACATTGATAAACGAGAGCATCTCCACTGCCGCGGGCGCCCAGCATGGGCAGTTGATGCGGCCGTCGGAGTTCCGCCAGATGATCAGGCAGGCGGGCCGGATTCCTGTGGAACGGTATACTACCTACGGCACCAAGCGTGTGTTCGGCGACAACGACGAGGAATTGGACCCGCTGGACTTGGTCGGGGACAACGTCGAAGAGATTTTCGGTTCCTACAACCGCTTGGTGTCCTTGGATACGTACCGCTTCGAGCACCCCAACCGGGCGAAAAAGGTTGGGGCATAAGTCCTCTCGGTAAGTCTGGGGACTGGCTATGGCAGTAGAAGTCCTTGCTTTTGCGGGCGGAGTGGGAGGCGCCAAGCTGGCCCTTGGGCTGGCCAAGGTCCTGCCTCCGGACCGTTTGACCGTCGTGGTGAACACTGGGGACGATGAAACCTTCCACGGATTGCACGTCTCCCCGGACTTGGACACGGTGATGTATACCCTGGCCGGATTGTCCAACCCTGAGACAGGTTGGGGACTGGCCGGGGATACTTTTCAGACCCTTGGGATGCTGCGACGGTATGGCGTAGACACATGGTTCAACCTCGGTGACCTCGACATGGCCACGCATCTCCGCCGCACTCAGTTGTTAACGCAGGGTGCCTCTCTCTCGGAGGTAACCACCGAGCTTTGCCGGAGGTTGGGAGTCGAGCATCGCGTGGCTCCGATGAGCGACCAATCGGTGCGGACGGTCTTGGACACCGATGCCGGCGAGTTGGCAATGCAGGAATACTTCGTCAAGCATCGCAGCGAGCCCCCCGTCAAAGATGTCCGATACGTTGGAGCGGATCTAGCTTCGCCGTCCGTTGCTCTGACGGATGCTCTGTCCCAAGCCACGATGGTTGTGCTTTGCCCTTCCAACCCCTTTCTTAGCATCGGGCCAATGTTGGCGATGCCTGGGGTGCGGGAAGGCTTGGAGTCCTTCGCTGGTGTCAGGGTGGCCGTAAGTCCCCTGATTGGGGAATCAGCGTTCCGCGGCCCCGCCGCCAAAATAATGGCGGAACTGGGTAAGGCGGTGTCCAGCGCCGGAGTGGCCCTGGAATATTCGGGCATTATCGACTACTTTCTGATTGATGAACAGGACGCGGACCAGTCGCCCTTGATTGCCGCGTTGGGCATGAAACCCCTTTGTGCGCCCATTGTCATGGACACAGAAGCCGACAAGGTGGCGTTGGCGGAGTATGTCCTGGGATTGGGGGCCGGTTAAACCGAATGACGGCGGAAGGAGAAAACCCCGGACTCATAGCCATTGTTCCTGTGAAGCCCTTGGCCGACAGCAAGACCAGACTGGCCTCTCTGATGACGATGGAACAACGGTCTAAACTGGTGGTAGGCATGTTGACCAGGGTGCTCACCGCCATTCAGGAGGCAGGCATCGACCCGGTCTGGGTCGTCGGGGGGGACGACCGGGTCAAAAGCATCGTTGACCGGTTCGACGTGGTATGGATGGAGGAACTGGGAACGGACCTGAACGATACGCTCACCAAGGCTATGGAGATGGTGTGGGGGGAAGGCTGCTCCGCCCTGTACGTGGCCAGCGACCTGCCCTTCCTGAAACCCGGTGACCTGCACAGCCTGTTGCAAGCATCCAGGCGCAATACAAACATCACATTGGCCCCCGCCCGCCGGGATGGAGGAACCAACGCCATCCTGGTCCCTACGGGATTGCCTTTCAGGCCTGAGTTGGGGCTGCGCAGCTTCAGCCGTCACATGTCCAAGGCGGCTGACCTGGGCATATCGGTAGCCATTTGCTACAGCCCGGGGCTTGGGTTTGACTTGGATATATCGGATGATCTGGAAACGTTTCAGCACATGGAGCCGGACTTGCTGGACCGTCTTGAGGCTGAATCTCAAGCTCGGTAAGCGATATTGACCAGACTCCAGGGCGGCAACGCTCCTTCCGATAACTCTTGAGTGAGCGATAAGACATATGAACGGAGCCAAAGATAAACCCAGGTTGGGGGTGTTGTTGCCCACCCGTGGGCTGCTGCTGAGAGGTAAGCAGCCCGGAAACGCCGACCTGATCCTTAATCTCGCCCGCAAGGTTGAATCCGCCGGACTGGACTCGGTCTGGGTGGGAGACAGCCTGACTGCCAAGCCGAGGCTGGAACCGTTGGCCATGCTGGCGGCGATTGCCAGCGTTACAGAGCGAGTACGCTTGGGCACAGCGGTGCTGTTGGCGGCGTTGCGGCAGCCGGTGCTGCTGGCCCAGACCATGAACACCGTGGACTTGATATCGGGCGGGCGACTGATGGTTGCCGCCGGTGTCGGCGGCACCTTCAACGACGACCAAGTCAAGGAGTGGCAAGCGGCCGGGGTTAACTCCAGGACGAGAGCGTCCCGGATGGAGGAGTTGGTCCAGGTAGTCAAGAAACTGGGAGAAGAAGGGACGGCGACGTTCTCCGGCAAGCACTTCGAGTTGGACTCGGTGGCAGTGGGACCGAAACCGGCCCAGAAGGATGGCATCCCCATATTGCTGGCGTGCCACTGGAGGGCGAAGGGGCGCGATTCCCAGATTCGCCGGGCGGCGCGATGGGGAGACGGTATCATTTCCATATCCGATACCCCGGAAGAGTACCGTCAGGTAGTGGAGCAGGTGAATAGCCAAGCGGCCGAGTTCGGACGGTTCGGGGCCGACTTGGAGAAGACGTTTTATCTTACGGTCAATGTGGACGACGATGTGTCCGCGGCTACCGTGGAGGCCGAGGACTTCTTGACTCGTTACTACGGCGCCGAAATCTGGGGCAACCGATGGGGACCGTTCGGGGATGCGGAACGGGTCGCGCAGCGGATGTCGGAGTATGCGGAGGCAGGCGCCGAAACGCTGGTAGTGCGCTTCGCTTCATTCGAGCCGGAAAAGCAACTGGACATTTTTCTGGATCGTGTGGCTCCTAACTTTCTGTAGGCATAATGCCGACACGGGCACCAAGTCGTGCGGAGAGGTAACGCGGGTTGTATTCCATAGACTTGAGCAACAAGAAAGGCGTCGTTTTTGGCGTCGCCAACGACCGGAGTATCGCTTGGAGCATTGCAAGTATACTGGTCCAGGCCGGCGCACGGTTGGCTTTGACCTACCAGAACGAGCGCCTCAAGGACCGGGTGTCCAAGCTGGCGGAATCTCTCGACGGGGCGTTGATTCTGCCATGCGACGCCACTGACGACGGTGAGCTGGAGGACGTTTTCAAACAGGTCAAGGAGTCTTTCGGAGACATTTCCTTCCTGGTGCATAGCATCGCTTTCGCTAACCGTGAAGACCTCACGGGACGTTTTTCCGACACTTCAAGGGAAGGATTTCGCCAGGCGTTGGATGTTAGCGCTTACACTCTGTTGCCTATGGTCAAGCAGGCGGCCCCTTTGATGTCCGATGGCGGTAGCGTGGTGACGATGACCTTCGACGCTTCCCAGCGCGTCTACCCTGGCTACAATGTAATGGGAACGGCCAAAGCGGCGCTTGAGAACAGTGTGCGACAACTGGCGGCGGAATACGGGGAACAGGGTGTTCGAGTCAATGCCATATCAGCCGGCCCTGTGGAAACCCTGGCGGCACGGGGTATCAGCGGCTTCAGGGACATGAAGCGCATCCACGCGGAGACAGCCCCGCTGAAGCGGAACATATCCGTTGACGAAGTGGCGAAGACCGCGCTGTTTCTTTGCAGCGATCTTTCCAGCGGGATTACAGGGTCTATCATACCTGTCGACGCGGGCTACCACATCATGGCGGTCTGACAGGAGATTTTACCCGTAAAGGCCAAGTATTCGGCCGTTTGTCGGACTCCGATGCGGCTCGAAATCGACCGCAGCGGTTCAGCCTTGCTGGTTGATGGCCTCCAACTGTCGCCTGTCCTCGGCCGCCGCGTCCTCCCGTCCCAACTGCATATAGGCGTCCGCCCTGGCCTGCCATGCGAAGACATAGTTGGGGTCGAGGGCCAACGCCTTGGTAAACTGGTCAATAGCTTCCTGGACGCGCCGTTGGTTGAACAGCGCCATGCCCCGCTCGGTAAGACCCGCAGCAGTGGGCGGCCCCCTGAAGACCCGTGCAGGTTCAACCTCATCTTCGAGTACAGGGACGGGCGCTGGTTCAAGGGTTTCCGAGGGAGTCGGGTCTTCCGAAGGGGTGAGTTCTTCCCGTAAAGGTGCAGGCTCTACTTCTTCAGAGGCGGGGGCAGTTGCAGGACTGGCTGAGGGCTCGACGCTCCCCGCGGTTGGAGCGGAAGCAGATGTATCGTCCCGCACGACTTCTTCCGAGTATGTCCGGGCTAACTCCCAGCCACAATTGGTGCAATAATACCGTCCATGAGGTTGTTCTGCCGCGCACCGTGGACAGTTGATTCCTTGGGGTCCCGGAGGCCTCTGGACCCGGGGAGACTTTACAAAGAGCAGGGCCACCATAGGCACCATGCTCAGAAGTTGCCATGGTTCAGGCAGGAACATGGGAGCCAGGCACACCGCGCCCCAAAGCAATGGGTTACGCCCCTTTACCTTGGCTAGCCTTACCGTCCACATCAGCACCAAGGCAAGAGACATAATCAGCAAGAACGATGGCATTCCTGAAATCCTCCGTCCCAGCTATCCAGAACTCTAAGCGGTATCCCCATAAGCGAGGCGGGAACCTCGCTCGGTATGAATATACACCGTTTTCGGTGGTTTCGACAATGTATATGCCGACAGGCCCGACGTCGACGGTCCAATATTCCCAACACGCTCTGGTATTAGAATAAGACCCACGCCTCCCGCTGTTTCCCTTCCCTTCGCACCTTCACCTAGTAGCCCAACAGCTTTGCATTGATGGGTAACGAGGGCAACCACAAGGGTTGCCCCTACCAGTCAAGGGCGGTCCCGTAGGGGCGCCCCTTGTGGGCGCCCTAATTACCGGAAACCAAGGTAGCCAGGGTTACCCATCAATACAATGATTTCGCACTACTAGGTCCACATCTCGTCAAAGGCGATGACCTTGGCTGGCTTCAGTTGCTGCTTATGGCGGCGCACCTCCCGGAGCATTAACTCCCCGGCCTGGCGGGCTTTTTTTGACCCAGGAATAGACGGTCTCCGGCAGGATTCCCATAACGCGGCCGATGGCCGCGAGGCTGGAACCCTCGCCGTACATGTCCAGGGCTTGGTCTTTAACGGTCTGGGGGTAGTAATGACGGTTGCCCGTTGGAGTGAAGCGGTGATGGCAGTCCCGGCAACGGTAAGTCTGCTTGCCCCTGGAGTGGCCGTCCTTGGGGGTCCAGGGGGGATGTCACCCTCGCGCAGGCGGTGGAGGGAGTCCACGTCACCCCGAATGTACTGAAATATCCGCAAATGCCCGCGTTTCTGAAATTCCCGCTCCCAAACCGTCATTCCCGCCTTCGCGGGAATCCACCGTACCACTCAAACAAATAGACCATCCAAGGAGTTGACCACCATGATGACTGAAATAAACGCCCTCTGGCGCCGTGTCCGCGCCCTTCAACGTAAACTGGCCCGCGAACTGGCCGAGTACCGGTTGGGTCTTATTTGCGATGACCTTTGCGAACGCTGGTTCGCCGCATGGTCCGACCACAAACCCTTGCCCGAAATCCGGCCCTTCATCAAGCGGACGATGGACGCCGGCTACCGGCTCGTCTGAACTGTGACTCATGGGATTGATGGATTACCATGATTTTCCCAATCATGGTAATCCCAGAATCAAAGAAATCACGGTTCATACAATTACACCAAGAACCGAAGGACCCTGTGTCCCTGTGCAAGCCGGACGGCGGTGCAAACGCCCTGTTGTATAATGTCGCCTTAGCCCACCCTTTATCTCGCTGGTGAAAAATAAAACAGGCGGAAGACCAGTTGACCGAAGTCCATCTCATTGACGACCAGCCAAGCTGGGAGCGGGCGGCCACGGCCCTGCTGCGGGCGCGGGTGGTGGCGCTGGACACGGAGACCAACCATTCCCACGCCTACCACTCCCGGGTGTGCCTCATACAGTTGAGGACCAACGCCGGGGAGTTCATCGTGGACCCGCTGGCAGTGGAAGACTTGTCGTTATTGGGGCAGGCGTTGGAAGACGCGTCTGTCCTGAAAGTCATTCATTCCGCTGAAAACGACCTGCTGTGGCTCCACCGGGACTATGGCTTCACCTGCGAGTCGCTTTTCGATACCGAGGTTGCCGGGAGATTGCTGGGAGCGCCCCGGTCCAACCTTGGGGCCATGGTCAAACAGTACCTCGGCGTGGACATCCCCAAGAGCCGGTCGTTGCAGCGTTCCGACTGGTCCCAACGGCCCTTGACGCCGCCACAACTCGAGTACGCCGCCAACGACGTGCGTTACCTGACCAGCTTGGCGGTGGCGGTGAAGAAGGGTCTGGAGACCCTGGGGAGGGCGGAATGGGCCCAGGAGGAGTTCCGGCGGGTGCAGCAGGTGCGGTACGAAGCCGCCGAGCCCGCAGAGGACGCATTTCTGCGGGTAAAGGGCAGCCAGCGCCTTAACCCACGGCAACTGGCGGTCCTCCGGGAACTGCACGCACTGCGGGAGGAAGAAGCCCAGCGGCAGGATCGTTCACCGTTTATGGTGATGAACAATGAAACGCTGGTCGCCTTGGCCCAGTGCCCGCGCCAGTCCGGGCGCGGCGCACGCTCTTTGCAGATGGCCAATGCCCGATTGCCCTACGACGCTTCGAGTTGGTTCATCGGAGAGATCGCTGACGCTATCAACCGGGGCTGGACCGGGCCAGAGTTTCACCGGCAACGGGCCGTCCACGGCGCTGAAGCACGCACCGACGAGCAGAACTACCGGTTCAAGGCGCTGAGGTCGCTGCTCGCAACCCGAGCGGCGAAGCTGGAAATGGATGTTTCGCTTCTCTGGCCGTCCGCCAGCTTGGAACGGTTGGCAACCGACCCCGAATCTTGGCGCAGCGAGTTGTTCGACGATGACGTACAGGAAGTGCGCCAGTGGCAGCGGCGGGAGTTCGCTGAAGAGTTGGCGAAGCTCTGCGCCGGTCCGGAATGGCAGGCCGGCGCCGGCAAGGGCGCGCCCGTGTTAGACTGACCTGCCTATTCTCATTCTGATTCAGAGGCACAGGACACAGCATGGCGACATCGCAACAGGATGTTCAACCGTACTTGGAACAAGCCCGCGAGCTTGCGGCTCGCGTGGCGGAGAACGCCGACCGCATGGATGTGGACCGGCAGTTTCCCGCGGAGTTGGCTGAAGAACTGGCCGACAAGGGGTACTTTCGCTTGTTGCTGCCCCGCTCCCTGGGCGGAGCGGAGTTGGACCATCCCGATTTCTTGAAGATTCTTCAGGTGTTCGCCGCAGTGGACGCCAGCGCGGCATGGTGCCTCAACCAGAACAATGTATTCACTACCGCTTCGGTGAGAATGCCCAGGGAGACCGCCCAAGAGGTCTGGAGTGAAAAGCGGGCGGTGGTCAGCAACGGCCCTCCCAGTTCCTCGTCCATCGCCGTCCCGGTGGAGGGCGGCTACCGGCTGAGCGGCCAGTGGAGCTTCAGCACGGGATACGACCATGCCACCTGGGTTGCGGCCTTGACGCCCGTCGGTCACCCTGGCCGGAACAACAACTCGCCGCATACTCCGCTGCCGCGCCGGATCATGCTCATCCCCAAAGACCAGGTCAAAATGGTCGACCGCTGGCATGTCCAGGGACTGCGGGGGACGGGCAGCTTCGGTTTTGAGGTCAACGATCTCTTCGTGCCCTACCTGCGAAGCTATGACCAGGACGACCCGCCTTGGGAAATCGGCCCTCTCTACGTGATCCCCAGGACGCTATTGTTCAGTTCCGGGTTCGCAACCTCGGCCTTAGCGGTTGCCCGCGCCGCCGTCGACACGGCCGCGGAGTTCGTATCCAGGAATACCCCGCAGCGGACGGTGACCGGGCTGCCCGATATGCCCACCACGCAACGGACCCTTGGGGAGGCGGAAGCGACTTGGCGCTCGGCCCGGGCTTACCTCCACGAAAGCGCCACCGCGGTCTGGGAAAGCGCGTGCAGGGACCTGGAGCTAAGTATGGACGAGCGGATTCAACTCCGCTTGGCCAGCACCTACGCCATCCGCAGCGCCGCCCAGACGGTGGACTTGGCCTACCAACTGTGCGGGTCCGCCGCCATTTTCGGCGCGAATCCCATACAACGGAAGTTCCAAGACATCCACGTCGTAACCCAGCACGCGCAAGGCCGCCTGACCCACTACGAAACGGCAGGCCAGTTCCTGCTGGGAATGACTCCGGAGGGGAACTACTAGCGCGCTGTGCTGCGGAGCGGAGACAGTCTCGCCGGTATGCCTGGGGGCTGCGGCTTTCTGGCGAACAGGAACAATGGGCCGCTCGCGCCGCCAATCAGCCCCAGGATCAGGAAAGACAGGGTGTAACTTCCTTGGGCGTCGAACATGGCTGCCGCCACCAGGGGCGCCACCAGCATGACCATGTAAAGGGGCGCCATTGAGATGCCCGTTATCGTGGCGAAGGCCCGCTTGCCGAAATAGTCGCCTCGAATGGCGGTTGTAAGGGGCACCCGCCCGCCGAAGCCGGCGCCGTAAATCACGGCGAACACCATAGCCATAGGCACATCGTTGATAAACGCCGCCATGATAAACCCCACCGCTTGGAGAGAAGTGAAGCCGAACAACGCAACGTTCTTCGGTATCCTGTCTCCCACGTAGCCGCCGATTAACTGGAAGCTGGCGCCCACCGCCATGAGCACCGACCAAACGAAAGCCGCTGTTTGCAGCGTCAATCCTTGATCGGTCAACATGGGCACCAAGTGTACCGTCAACGTTGCGATGAGCATGGACGACAGGGCATGGCCGAAGGTAATGAACCAGAACGCTTGGGTCCGTAACGCCTGCCGCGCGGTAAAGTCCGGCCCGGCATCGGCCTGCTCCGCTTCCCGTGCCCTCTCGCCCCTCGTTTCGACCGCCGGGTTGGCGGTGGGTGAGTCGCCGTCGGGAAGTTGACCGTGGTCCTCTGGACGCTCTCGTATAATCTTGGCAATCGGCCATGCAATGGCTATGAAGAATACCCCTATCCAGAAGGCCGTGGCCCGCCATCCCAGGTTGTCGGGGTCGACCGACCAAGCCAGCGCCGGCACCAGCAGCAAGCCGCCCAGGAACGAGCCCTCTCCAGCCACCGACATCGCGCGTCCCCTCATCCGGGAGAACCACCGGTTCAGCACCGTCATCATGGGAAGCCAGGTGCCCGCGGCGGTACCCAGCATTATGAGGGAGTAGGAGATGTAGAACATCGCCACGTTGGCGGTCTGGCTGAACATGATGAAGCCCAGCCCGGTAAGCACCAACCCCATCAGGACCATCCGTTTGGCGCCCAGCCGGTCTATCAGGTAGCCCATCAACGGCCCGATCAGGCTGCCTTCCAGTTGGGCCAGGGAGAAAGCGCCCGTCAGTTGGGCCCTGCTCCAGCCGAACTGTATCTCCAGCGTCTTGATCCACACTCCGACGCCGTTCCACACGGGTCCGCCGGCCAAGCAGTTGGAAAAAAGGGTAAGGGCCACCAGTTTCCAGCCGTAGAACCCGTACACAACCTGGCGGCCTCGGGCGATGATCTCCGGCAGTCCCCCCACCGTCATAAGCAGGAGACCGGAGGAGAGGATCAGGAACCCCGTCAGGACCATTTAGTTATGCGTCCTACCGGCTAGCTTTGCAGGAAATTCTTGATGATGTTGTAAGTCTCATCGGGCATTTCCTCGGCCAGGAAGTGGCCGCAAGGCAGAGACTGTCCCTGAACGTTGGCGGCGTAGTTCCTCCAGGTCGCCAGAACGTCCTGGGTGCGGCCAACGTAGCCCGTGGCGCTCCACAAGGCGAACACCGGGCAGGCGACCTTGTTGTCGAAGTCGGCGTCGTCATGGACCAAATCTATGCTGGCGCCGGCCCGGTAGTCCTCGCAAGTGCCGTGGATGGTGGCCGGGTCACAAAAACAACGGACGTAGTCGGCCACTGCGTCGGGCGTGAACATCTCGTCGGAGTTAGGCCCCCGGTTAAAGCCCCGGCGCACAAACAGTTCCGGCGCAGCGCCTATGACCCGCTCCGGGAAGTCATAGGGCTGTATCAGGAAAAACCAGTGATAGGTGTTGGTAGCCATCTCCTTGTTGACGATCTGGAACATCCGATGGGTGGGGATTATGTCCAGCACCGCCAGCTTCTGCACCGCATCGGGGTGGTCCTTGGTCAGCCGGTGTGACACCCTGGCTCCCCGGTCGTGTCCTACGAGCAGAAAGGAGTCGAACCCCAAGTGTTTCATCACCTCGACCTGGTCCAGCGCCATTGAGCGCTTGGAGTAGGTGGCGTGCTCCGGGTCTCCCGGCGGTTTGCCGCTGTCCCCGTAGCCGCGCAGGTCGGAACATACCACCGTGTAGTCCTCGGCGAGCCTGGGAGCGATTTTATGCCACATGGCGTGGGTCTGGGGATAGCCGTGGAGCATCAAAAGAGGGGGACCGCTGCCCCCCTTCACCAGATTGATTGTCGTTCCCGATGTGTCGATTTGCAGTTGTTCAAACCCTTCGAACATGCTCACCATCCTTTTGCGTTGCATCGAGTGTCAATAGGAACACCGCATTGAAAGAGCTGATAGGTTCGGTCTAGCGCCGCTCCTGTATGGTAACCTCGTAGGAACGGCTGGTCATGATTCGCAGGAAAAAGTCCCCTTGCCCTTCAACGCCCAGCGTTCCCGTTATTGGCCCACCCTTCCTGATATTGGAACCATGCTCTTTGGAGTCGAACAGGTTCAGAAAGAAAGTGCCGTCTTGATTGTAGATGTGAACAACGAATTCCCCTGGCCCAATCTTGTCGGGTCCGGCATCCCACAACACTCGCCAGACCTGGGTCGATATGCTGAACTTCGGGCTGTCCCCGTTGCCTTCTCCGTCCCAAGACGTTACGTCTGTCCAGTTGGAAGCACCCGGAGTAGACGTACCGTTGGAGGAGTCCTTTGGTCCAGAACAGGCTGTCGCGCCGATTGTCGCAAGGACAGCCAACACCGCACACACGCCAAGAATCGTCTGAATGTCATTACCTCCTGCGGGCAGGGCATACCATGCGCGACCCCAAGGAGGCCACCGCCAACCCCACTCACTAGGCAACAATTATAGCAATCCGCAACGGCAATACCCAAGGCATGAACTCCGTTGGAACGGACGATATAATTGGCTTCCAAAGGGTCGCAATAATCGGGCGGCGGAGGCGGACAGTGGGCGAAGATAGAAACACCGGCATCGGTCATCTTTTACGGGCGGGGGCCGGTTGGGCCATCGCGGCATTTCTGGTCCTTGCGGCGATTGGCGGGTGCGACTCCCTGGAGGAACGTCTGCCGGAGCGGGCATTAGAACCTGTCAAGTCCCTGTCGGACACGCCTGCGCCTCCGGCGATGACCCGCGAGACTCCGTCCAACGAAGCCCCTTCAGACACGCCCGCGCCTCCAACGGCGACCAGTGAGACTCCATCCGGCGAAGTCCCTTCAGACAAAACTTCCTCACGCCCCATCATGGACCGACAACTCCAGGTAGCACCAGTGGCCGCCGACTTGCCGGAATACAACCGCCGGGAATGGCGCCACTGGGTTGACCAAGACGACGACTGCCAGGACGCCCGGCAAGAGGCGCTCATCGCCGAGTCCACCGTCCCGGTAACCTTCAAATCCGACAAACAATGCCGCGTAGGCACCGGCAGATGGGTTGGCCCCTATACCGGCGCCGAAGTAGACGATCCCGGCAAACTCGACATCGATCACATGGTGCCCCTCGCCAATGCGCACCGTTCGGGCGGATGGGCTTGGGACCGGGACCGTAAGGCCGCCTACGCCAACGACCTGACCTATCCAGGTCATTTGATCGCCGCCACGGCCGCGGCCAACCGGGCCAAGGGTGGCAAAGGGCCGGAGGACTGGCGCCCGCCCGACGAGAGCTACTGGTGCATCTACGCCGTGGACTGGACCAACATCAAGATAAAATGGGGCCTCACCGCTACCCAGCGGGAATGGGACGCTTTGCGAGAGATGCTGGCAACCTGTGAAGAAAGCTTTACGTTGCCTGCTCCGCAGCCAGCTGCTACCATCCAACACTTTCCGGGCCGTGACCCAACCACCGCAACAGAAACTCCGGAATTACCGGCTACCCTCACAACACCAGAAGTAACCGATGCGCAGCCGAAGGTCAAGCCCGACCTGAGATACGCCCCCGCCGGCCCTGACCGGGATTGCAGCGATTTTGAGACCCAGCGGGAGGCCCAAGACTTTTTCGAGGCGGCGGGAGGACCGGAACGAGACCCGCATCTCTTAGACAGAAACAAGGATGGCGCGGCCTGCGAGTCATTGCCTTAGCCGCCAGTATCTTGCCAAGCTTCGGGTATGACATATATGCGATGCATTCTTTTGACGCCGCCGCATGGCAGTCCCCGCAGACTTCATGCCTAAGCCCCATTTTCGTGTTTGACAAGAATTGAGCAACGCCATTATAATCTTTGATTGGCTTCTGATACACCGTATCACCGACCCAACCGCCTTTCAGGGCGGTCAATTCATGGCGTATGTTGAGACTGAATATCAATAAGATTCACAAGCTGGGCGGTTTTGCCGCCTGAGGAGATGTCTGCATGTGGTCCTTGTTACGGAAGGTAACCCCGGTATTTATGCTGGTCGGGGTTTTGATGGTGTTCGTCGCCTGTGGCTCCGAGCCCGAGCCTGCGAGCCAACAGCCGGCTACCCCGCAATCCGCTACCGTAGAGGCCGATACTTCCGCCTCCGGTCAGCAACCCAAAGCTACCGAATCCATGCCGGCAAAGGTCGACCCAACCGTTCCCAGCCAGCAGACCAAGGCCCCGATTGAATCGTCCGCTCCTACTACTGTACCGGCCACGGAGGCAAGGGCGGCTGCCACCCCGGCTACCGAATCAAGCACATCCGCCTCGCCCTTTTCACCGCTTGAAGTAGTCACTACCACCAATATTCTCGCGGACTGGGCACAAGCAGTGGGACAGGACCGGGTGAGTGTCGCCTCATTGCTTCCTCCGAATGCCGACCCGCACACCTACCAACCCGGCGCCCGCGACGTGGCGCGAGTCGCCGACGCAGGCTTGGTGTTGAGCGTGGGCCTGTCGTTGGAAGCCGGTTGGTTGGAAGAGCTGATCCACAACGCAGCCGGCGACCCTGAAAAAATCATTGCTTTGGGCGACGGGGTGGACCCCATCGACTTCGAGGAAATCTTCGAGCACCACGATGAAGAAGAGGAGATGGAGGAAATTCTCGGCCGGTTGCTCATCGGCGACGGTGAAACCGGCGCAATGTCGGTCATTGACTTGGAACACGGCGACGTGGACCAGAACGCGTTCGACCTCGGAGAACGGGCCGGACGCATCTACGCGACCAAGAGCGGCCGCTTCGCCATTGCAGTATCATCGGACGCCGACAACGTCCACGTGATCGACGGCGGTATCTTCCTGGAAGCCCACGGCGACCACTTCGATCTGGTGGAAGCGCCAGCGCGGCAGATGGGAATTGACCTGGCAGGGGACCGCCCGGTGCATCTGTACGTGGGTGGAGAATGGGCGGTGATCTTCTACGACGGCTCAGGCGACGTGGTGATGATTAACGAGCACGAACTGGAGGAGGAGGGCAATGACTACGTTCCTCCTCGCTTCAACGTGGGACCTCAGCACGGAGCAGCGGTTCCGCTGGAGGACGATCTATTCGCTACCAGCATCAAGCATCCCGATTACCCGGCCAACCCTGATGCAAGGCGCCCCATCGGCGCCGAGATCCGCGACTTGGAGGGCAACGTCCTGTACACCGCCGGGGGAGGCTGCCCGGACCTGCATGGCGATGCGAGCAACGGCCACCAAGCCGCTTTCGGTTGCACCGGCGGCGCTTTGGTGCTGGAAGCTCACGACGGCGAATATGAGGACGTCTTTGTTCCGGCACCGGATGGGGAGCCTGAAGACTTCCGTTTGACCTCTGTTTGGGGCTATCCCGGTCTGGACCACTTCTTTGCCTTGGGTTCGGCAGTGGGACTGTACGTGGTAGACCCGGAAGAGGGCGAGATGGAGCAGTTCATCGCCGCCACCGAGGAACTGCGTCCCATCCAGGTCGCATTCGGTTACGGCGGGGAAACCCTGTTGGTGGTAATGAGTGACGGTGAGCTGCGGATGTATGACGCCCACGACCTGGACCTGCTGGCGTCCGCATCCGGCTTCCTGACTACTCCTGTCGAGACGGGTTTCTGGGCCCGTCCCCACATCGCCACAGCCGTCGGTGCGGTATTCGTTACCGACTCGGTGGGCGGCAAAGTATTGCAACTGGATGACCATGACCTCGAAGTCGTTGAGGAGTGGGAAGTCGACGGGACGCCAACCAAGATTGCCTTCGTGGGTGTGCTGGGCGAAAGCGAAGGGCACGAAGAGCACGGACATGAAGAGCACGGGGAAAAAGAGGATGACGGGCACGGGCATGGACACGGCGAACTCGACCCCCATTTCTGGTTTGATCCGCTAAGGGTGAAGCAGGCGGTCAACAACATCGCCGCCCGGCTTTCGACCATAGACCCTGAAGGGCAGGTCTCATACCGGGAAAATGCCGCCGCTTACAGTAGTGAACTGGACGGACTGCACGCTTGGATCGAAGAGCGAGTTGCAACTCTGCCAGAAGAGCGCAGGCTATTGGTCACCTCCCATGACAGCTTCCAATATTTCGCTAAAAGGTATGGCTTTGAAGTGGTCGGCGCTATTTTCCCAATCTCTACCGAAACAGAGCCCACTGCCCAGGAACTGGCCGAGCTTATCGAGACCATTGAACACGCAGGAGCTCCAGCCGTGTTTGCTGAAAAATCGCACAGCGCCCGGCTTGGGCAGCGCGTTGCCGAAGAGACCGGGGCGACACTTGTAGGAGGGCTCTATACCGGGTCTTTGAGCGAGCCGGGAGGCGACGCCGACACTTACATTGAGCTAATGCGCCACAACGTCGAGACCATAGTGGAGGCTCTACAATAAGCATGACAACCCTTACACCACCTCCACCCCTGGCCGCCGAAGACCTGACGGTGGAGCGGGGAGGCGTCCGGGTCCTGGACCAAGTATCCTTCACTGCCGGGCCCGGATGTCTCATGGGAGTAGTCGGCCCCAACGGCGCGGGGAAGAGCACCCTTTTTAACGTGATAGTATCCTTGCTGCCCGCAACCGAAGGGCGTGTGCTGATCCACGGACAGTCGGTCAGCGATGCACGGGGGCTTGTCGCATACGTACCCCAGTATGAACGGGTGAACTGGCGCCTTCCCATGACTGCTTGGGATGTGGTTATGCTGGGTCGCACCCACAGGATCGGCTGGTTCCGGCGAGCGGGACAGGCGGACCGGGCCTTGGCAGAGGCCGCACTACGCCAAGTTGGTATGTGGGACCGGCGTAGTTCCTTGGTGGGGGAGTTGTCTGGGGGGCAAAGACAGCGGGTCTTTGTTGCACGGGCCCTGGCCCAGGAGGCGGACATTCTGCTGCTTGACGAGGCTTTCAGCGGCGTAGACATCGCCTCGCAGGAAGAACTGGTGTCGGTGCTGACAGAGCTTCGTGACCAAGGCCACACGATCCTGATGTCCTCTCACGACATCAACCACCTGGCCCACTATTGCGACGAATGCCTGTGCCTCAATTGCTATGTATGCGCCTGCGGCGCTCCGCAGGATGTACTGACGCCGGAGGTTCTGACCGAGATGTACGGCCCGTTCGGTACGGTGCCAAGCCACGGCCACGGACTGGCCGGAGACGATCATGGACATAGTCACTGAAGCGCTGGTGGGACCGTTCCAGTACCCCTTCATGCTGCGGGCGCTGATAGTATCGGTCCTGGTGGGGATCATGTGCCCCGTTCTGGGGGCTTACGTGGTCGTGCGGGGACTGGGATTTATGGGGGATGGCCTGGCCCACGGGGTGCTGCCCGGGCTGGTATTGGCGGTCATAATAGCCGCTATGGTTGGCGCTGGCGCCGATATGAGCGGGATCCAATTGATAGGGGCCTTGCCTGCGGCCTTGGTCATGGCGGTGCTCAGCGGTTATCTAATCCGCAGAGTGGGGGTCAGCGAAGATACGTCGGTGGGGATACTGTTCGCGGGCATGTTTGCCTTGGGACTCGTAATGTTGACTGCGGCCAAAGGCTTGCCGGTGACGCTGGACGATGTGTTGCTGGGCAATGTGCTGGGGGTTTCCCATCAAGAGATGCTGGTGACGTTGGGACTGGCCGCGGGAGTCCTGGTGGTGTTGTTCTTCCTGCACAAGGAGCTCGTTTTCGCCAATTTTGACCCGATCGGGGCATCGGTAATCGGGCTGCCCACCGAAAAGCTGGAGTATATCCTGCTGGGCCTGCTGGCCGTGGTGGTTGTCCTTGCCCTACAAGCGGTGGGAATCGTGCTTGTAATTTCGATGCTGATTACACCGGCAGCAACGGCCTCGTTGCTGACGCGGAGTTTCCCGGCGGCGATGATCACTGGGGCATTGTTCGGTTCCGCCTCAGCGATAACCGGCCTTTACATCTCATTCCACTTCAACCTGCCGTCCGGGCCTCTGATGGCGCTGATGGCAACCACGTTCTTCGTGTTGGCTCTCGCTTGGAAACAGAAACCGGCGAGATTGTTGCAACGCCAAAGGGCATGATGGGCATGGGCTTCAGCCCAGTATATCCGCTACCTCCAACAGCACATCCGGGAACGCCAATGGGGATACCGTTTCGCCGCGCTGTAGTCGCGTCACTTCCAAGTACGCGCCGCCCTCCGGGTTACGGTACACCTCAACAACATCCTCGCGCAGGTTCACCAGCCACATTTCCGGGATTCCGTTAAGGGCGTAGAGAGGCCCCTTTACGTTACGGTCGGAACGTAGTGTGGAGTCGGAAACTTCCACAACCAACAGCACGTCTTGGGGAGAGGGGAGTCTGTCCAAGCGAAGGTCCGGCCGCAAGAGGGCTAAGTCCGGTTCGGGTCGCCCATTATAGGAGGAACGAATCGGGCATTGTACCCATGGGGTCGCCCTTTTCTCCATGAAAAGACCACCGAAAATGACGATCAGCCGACTAATCGTAAACGCGTGAGGGTCCAGCATTGGAGGCATCAGGACAATCTCCCCATCTATCAACTCCACCCGGTCGTCCCCGGTCAGGATGCCTTCAACACCCATCAACTGGTACTCGTCGGCTGTGTACTTGTGAATCTGCGCGTCAAACTCTTCCGGCAAACCCACCAGTTCGTTCAAAAAGCGGGTCACGCCTCCCTTGAGTGCAGGGTGGCATCGGTTTCTGACCAAGGGAGACGGGTCCCATACGACGCCGTCGAGCAGTTCCACCCCGCGTTCCAAGGGCAGGATGCCGACCTCTTTCATTTTGTGATATTGGTCGACGTTGAACCTGTACCGGCTGACTTCGGTTTCTTTAGACTTGGCTTCCAAGTATTACCTCGCCCGGTCTTGTGAGGCGGCCCGCCTACTCTTCCAAGGTAGTTATGTCTCCAGGGTCCAAACCCAACTCCTGCGCCTTGAGCAATCGGCGCATGATTTTGCCGGAGCGGGTCTTGGGGAGCGTCGGGGTGAACTCCAGTTCAGCCGGCACGGCTATGGGTCCCAACTCGTTTCTTACGTGCAACCTCAGAGTCTCCACCATTTGATCGGAAGGCTCGTTGCCAACCCGCAGGGTGACAAAGCCTTTTATTGTTTCGCCGCGTAACTCGTCGGGCTTACCGATTACCGCCGCTTCCGCCACTGCCGGATGTGACACAAGGGCGCTTTCCACCTCGGCTGACCCGATTCGATGTCCGGCCACGTTGAGAACGTCATCGGCGCGGCCAACCACCATGTAGTAGCCATCCGCGTCCCGCAGGGCTACGTCCCCGCTGAAGTAAACGCCAGGTATGGTGTTCCAGTTTTCGGCGTAACGGTCCGGGTCGCCATAAACGGTGCGGAAGAAGTGAGGGAAGGGGCGTTTGATGACCAGCAGCCCACCCTTGTCAGGCTCGGTAATTGGCTGGCCTTCACGGTCAACAATGTCCATTTCTGCCCCGGGCAACGGCCTACCAACCCGTCCAGGCTTCACGTTCATCGTCGCCATGGTGCCCAAGCAGGGACCTCCGGTCTCGGTCTGCCACCAGTTATCGACGATGTGGCCCCATTCGCCACTGCCACAGATGTGCTCATAGCTCCACCGCAACGCCTCCGGGTTCAGCGGCTCGCCAGCGCAGGTCAGGAACCGCAGGGATTTCAGATTGTAGTTCCGGGGATACTCCTCACCGTAGCGCATCAACATTCTCAATGCGGTCGGCGCAGTGAAGATTACGTTAACCCCGTAGTTCTCGATGGTCTCGTAAAACACAGCGGGATGGGGATAGTCTATGGCCCCCTCTCGGAACACCGTCGTGGCGCCCGCAATGAGCGGCGCGTATACGATGTAGCTGTGGCCGACCACCCAGCCGATGTCAGACATGCACCAGAAGACGTCGTCATCCTTCACATCCCAGAAGGTCTTGAAATGGTAGTAGGTGCCAACCATATAGCCGCCGTGGACGTGCTGCACACCTTTGGGTTTGCCAGTGGTGCCGCTGGTGTAGAGGATATACAGCGGGTCTTCCGAGTCCATTTCCTCAGCCGGGCAGTCTACTGCCCCTTCGGCCAGGATTTGCTCAAAGTCCACCTGCTTGGGCCCCAGAGGCGCATCGGTGGGCTTACGCCGCCACAGTATCACGTGCTCAACGAGGTCCAACCCTTCAACCGCGCGCTCCGTTATGCCTTGGAGGTCCACCTCGTTGCCGCGCCGGTAGCCAACGTCGGCGGTGACTACCACCCTGGCTTGGGCGTCCAGGATGCGGTCTCTCAGGGAGCCAACGCTGAACCCGGCGTATACAACGCTGTGGACTGCGCCAATGCGGGCGCAAGCCAGCATGGTGATTATTCCTTCAGGCGTCAGGGGCATGTATACAATGACCCGGTCTCCTTTGCCCACGCCCAATGAGCGCAACCCGTTGGCCATGCGGTTAACCAATTGGGACAACCGCCCGTAGGTGAATACCCTCTCAGAGCCGTCCTCTCCCAGCCAGATAAACGCGGCTTTGTTCTTGTTGCCGTTGGTCAAGTGCCGGTCCAGGCAGTTGGTGGTTATGTTGCACTTTGCCCCCAGGAACCACTTGAAGGTGGGATAGTCCCATTCGAACACACTGTCCCACTTCCGGGACCAGACCAACTCCGACGCTACGCCCTCCCAGAACCCTTCGGGTGATTCCATAGAGTCACGGTAGGCTCCGTCATAGTCTTGAAGAAATGCCTGCCGCACCAAGGCGGCCGGCGGAGCGATCTCTCCCGTTTCTTGAAGGAGGTGGTCTATCTGTCCTTGTTGAACCATATCGCGACTCCTTGACACCGGTTGGCATTCATCGAGATTCTATCACACCGCCGAAACAGCCTCGAACCGGACAGCTTCCGGACCGAGCGACAGTGTTTTGAAACCTGGACGTATACGGCGCCCGGCAGAGTTGCCTATCGAATTTCGCGGCCGCAATGGGGACAAACGGCCGGGGCACGCCGCCTTTCTATCTGCTGCAGAAAGCTGGACCCAAGAATACCCGCAGGCAATGCAAAGAGGCCAATGCCCAGAATGGCGATGCCTCCCGCTATCAAACGACCGAAGGAAGTGACGGGGGCAACATCGCCATATCCTACGGTGGTGAGCGTGATTATGCTCCACCACATCGTCGCGGGTATGCTGGAGAACTTATCCGGTTGAGCGTCTTTCTCAGCGTAGAACATCAGGGACGATGCCAACACCAACAGTACCGCCAACACGCCGACCACCGTAAACAGTTCGTTTTTCCTGGCTCCCACTGCCGCGCCGAGATTCCTCAGACCAATCGAATAGCGGCTGAGCCTGGAGGCAAGGGCCACCAAACGAAATGCCCTCAAAAACCGAAGGTCTACGTTGTACACATGGAGAAGCGGGACGATAAAAAGAGGCAGAATTACCAGCAAGTCAACCAGCGAGATAGGGGAAAGAATGAACCTCAATCTACCACTGACCGGCGAGGCGTAACGTGTGTCGGCCGTGCACGACCAGACCCGCAAAAGGTATTCCACTGCGTAGAAGGCCAGGGACACAACCTCGAACCAATGGAACAGCTCGGGCGCAAGTTGGTGGATGTTGTCCACCGTGCTAAGTATGAGCGCGAAGACATTCAGCGTGATCAGCGAAATGAGGAAAACGTCGAACGCTTGGCTGGCCCGGTCTCCGGGCCGGGCTACTTCGACAATTTCATAGACCCGTTGCTTCAACACGCCTGCCCCAGACCCCCGCCTACGCGAGGGTGACGAGTAGTAGGGGGCCGATGCTCGCCCACTACCGTATGGGCGCCCACGAGGGACGCCCCTACGTAGGGCCGCCCTTGTGGCTGCCCCCGTTTATCCCGCCTCGCCGAAGGCCCAAGCCTTGATGAGGTGGTAGGCGATGGCGATCGAGGCGGGTATGGCCAACACGTCGCTCTTTTCTTCCAAGGCCAGCAACACCTCTTGACGGTCAAACCACTGGACGTCCGCCATTTCTTCACGGTCCATTGCAATCTCGGTAGTTGCCGCATCAGCGTGGCATCCGATCATCAGGGAAGACGGAAAGGGCCAAGGCTGGGAAGAGTGGTAGCGAACGGCGCCAACCTGGATTCCCGCTTCCTCCATGATTTCCCGCGCAACTGCCTCTTCGATAGACTCGCCTTGGTCCATGAAACCGGCCAGGGCGGAGTACCTCCTCATCTGCGCCAAGCGGCCGCGCGACTGCCCCAGCAAACAGCGGTCCCGGTCGTGCACCACGGTGATGACAACGGGGTCGGTGCGGGGATAGTGCTCGGTGTTGCACTGGGGGCAGCGGCGCACCTGTCCGCCCCTGGCGATGTAGGTAGGATGGCCACATACCGAGCAGAAACCGTGGCGGTTATGCCAACTAAGCTGGGCGCGGGCTTGGGCGATGATGCCCGAGTCGGGGCCGCTGACGTACTCTGTCGCAGCTCTCGCGTCCTCGAAAGTCAACAGGCCCCCGTCCTGAAGATCTGACGCAGCCTGTTCGTTGCCGGATATATCGACAACGAAGTGGGCTGCGCCGTCCAGCAGGCCGAGCAATATGGGCTCCGTTTCAACGCCAATCCGCTCCAGTTCTTGGGCATTGAGCCACGTAAGCCCCAGATCGGGAGCGGGGCCGATGGGCACGTTGAGGTCCTTCATGGGCAGCAATTTGCTTGACGGGTCCTTGGCCGCCCGCTTGATCCATTCCTCGTCGCGGCGTTCCCGCTCGCCCCGGTCAAGCGGGTTGGCTGAGTACACATGGGGTATGTCAATGTTCTGGTTCATATCCTCGTCCGATGCCTGCCCCCAGATTCCCGCCTGCGCGGGAATGACCAGGGTGGGGGATGGATTTAACTGAAAGTATCGCGCCTATTGTGGTACGTATTACTCGATTCGTCCACCGCGGCAGACACGCTGCAACGTATAAAATTTTATCCCCGGCCCGGATTCCCGCCTGCGCGGGAATGACGGGGGAAGGGGAGCGCGACAGCCTTGGGAGGATAATACTATGACCACACTACTGCTGGTAGGCGCAGGCGGATTCGCCGGCTCAATCCTGAGGTATATCGTGAACCGGGAACTGCAACAACTGCTGGCGTCTCCAACCGGGTTCCCCTACGGTGTACTGGCGGTCAACGTAGCCGGATGCTTCATCATCGGGTTGCTTGGCGGGCTGGCCGCCTCCCACGGATGGTTCAATCCAGCCAGCAATACACGAGCATTGCTGTTCGTTGGGTTTTTGGGCGGGTTTACGACCTTCTCGGCATTCGGCTTTGATACGTTCAACTTGATGCGGGACGGCGCCCTGACCCAAGCCTTCGCCAATGTCGCGTTACAGGTGTGCTTGGGGTTGGGCGCCGTGTGGGCCGGGTATCGGTTGGGGGTTGTTTAGGCGGGAAGCGGGTATGAAGGGAACCCTGTTCCCTCAAAAAAGTCAAGCTGCCTTGAAAACGTTAAAATCCGCGCCCTGAGGGTCCGCGAGACAGGCGAAGCGGCCGATTTCCGGTATATCGGTGGGAGGGACATAAACGTCGGCCCCCAACGACTGGGCCTTGGATACGGTCTGGTCCACGTCGTCAACGCCGAAATACACCGCCCAGTGGGGAGGAATCGGGCCCATGTCTTCAGTAATCTGTAACACACCCGCTACCTCGGTGCCTCCGGCGCGGAGCAGAGTGTAGTCCATCGGCCCCATGGTGATGCCGCGCTCCGTTCCCAAAACACTGTTGTAGAACTCAATGGCGGCGGTGGAGTCGGATGTCACTAACTCGTTCCAGGTCATGGCTCCGGCTTCCTGTTTCACTCTGCAACCTATGTGTTGCTTTGGCTTCCACACGAGGAACATCGCGCCCTGGGGGTCCTGGAGCACGGCCATCCTTCCTGCATCGAAGACGTCCATCGGACCGTGCACCAACGATCCTCCGGCTTGTACGGTCTTCTCAACTACCGCATCAACGTCCTCGACAGTGAAGTAGGTGTTCCAGTGGGGCGGTACACGCCGGCTCCGTTCCTCTTCGCCCTGCTCGTAGATAGCGGCGGCTTCCAAGCCGTTGAGTTTCTGCAAGTGGTAAAACCAGTTTTCTCCCATGAGCTGAGGGTCGTCCTGCCAGCCGAAGATGGCGTTATAGAATGTCATTGCCGCTGCGGCGTCCGTGGTGCCCAGTTCGGGCCATGATGGAGTTCCTGGGGCGTGAGAGGTGACTTCCGGCATAGTGATACATTTCTCCTGACGTATTGAACACGCTTTTAATTATGGATATTCCGGTCCATTGGCACCGGCAACCGAACTGAACCATGCCAGCCGACCGGAGGGTCAAACCCCTGGTTAAAGTGTAAACCCGCTCGATGAATGCCGGTCAACCGATGGATGACAGTCTTTTCGCCTGTTTCGCTACAGTCGCCAGCAAAGCGTTAGGAATGTCATCATATCGGCGTGGTCGAAAGCGTACAGCATCCCCGGCAAGTCCTCGGGACGGTGGGAAGATCACCGTCCATCATCACCCAGAAGTCTCCCTGCGCCACCTGAAACCCTTCAACCACCGTGCTTCCCAAGCCCAGCTTGGCCGGTCTTTCCAAGAGCTTTACAGGAAAGCCGTGAGTCGGCAGGCGCCGGACTGCTTCGGCAGTGCCGTCGGGGCTATTGTCGTCGACGAAGACTAATTCCCAACGCCACTGGCGTGCGAGAGGCAAGTGAATCGCGTCATAAAGGGGGCGGACGTTTGCCTGTTCGTTGTAAGTGGGGACGACAATCGAAACCTGAGGTTCGCATTCAAGAAACGGCATCAGTAAACTGTCAGACGGACTTCCGTTACTTCACAACGTCGGACGAAATCCTCTGAGACGCACCGACGGAAGTCTCTTTAAGGTCTGATTGTGAGGGTCAACGTCAATGCCGACTGATTCCAGGGCAGTTACTCCAAGTAGCGGCTCAGCATTTGCCTCTCCCATTACGATTGTCCCGCCGACGACTTCTCCCATGAATTCAATGTCGCCGGTTGTGATATCCAACTTGATTTCGTTACCGTCCGCAAGGCCGTATATTCTTTGGCTCTTGGGTGCCAGGCCTATTGATTCGAGATGCTTCCGGGGTACCAGACAATCCGTCGCACCCGTATCTACCAAGAAGAGCCCTTCCCACGTCCTGTCCGGTTCTGCCGGGTTACGGATGGTGACCGTTACGTAAGTAGCTCCCATCGAAACTCCTTCATGTTCAAAATTGTGTGCCGCTTTTGCCCCCGATTGCAAAGCCCGGTCCGGGACTATGCCCGCGACTGCGCCATGTAAGGCTGTAACTATAATAAGTCAGTGTTTCAGGAGTTGGAAAGCAGCGAATGTCAGTAGGTTGAGAGGTGCAGGCAGAGATTCCAGTGCCTGCCAACTGTAACGGGCGACACACGTCCGAAATCTGGTTGAAGGCCATTCCGGTTTAGGTTAAGCTGACCCACAACGGTTACCAGTCGAGGGAAGACGATATGGCTACTACAACGGCGGAACGAGTCCGGGGCAGGGAGCGGGAAGAACTGGCCCAAGCACTACGGCAACGGGTGTCCGGAGAGGTCCGGTTCGACGCCTTTTCCAGGGTGTTGTACAGCACCGATGCCAGCATTTACCAGATGGAGCCGGTGGGCGTGGTTATACCCCGAACGGCGGACGACGTCCTGGCCGTGATGGAAGTGGCCCGCGAGAGCAACGTGCCGGTGTTGCCCAGGGCGGGGGGCACCAGTCTGGCCGGGCAGACGGTGAACCATGCCATTGTGATGGACTTCAGCAAATATATGAACCAGGTGCTGGAGGTAAACGCCGAAGAAAGCTGGGTGCGGGTGCAACCGGGAATCATTCTGGACCAGCTCAACCGTCAACTGGCACCCTATGGCTTGCAGTACGCCCCCGACCCAACGACTTCCAACCGCGCCTGCGTCGGCGGGGGTATTGGGAACAATACCTGCGGGGCCCACTCGGTAATCTACGGCAAGACACTGGACCACGTAAAAGAGCTGGACGTGGTGCTGGCCGACGGGAGCCAGACTTACTTCCGTCCGCTGCAACCCCACGAACTGGAAGCCAAGCTGAGCGGCCGGGGCCTGGAGTCGGACATCTATAGAGGCGTCCGCCGAATAGCCCAGGAGAACATGGCGGAGATACGGGCCACATACCCGGACATCATGAGACGGGTGAGCGGGTACAACCTGGACGAGTTTCTTGTCGACGACCCGTTCAACATGACCAGGATGGTGGTCGGGTCGGAAGGCACCCTGTGCGTTGTGACCGAGGCAAAGTTAAACCTGGTGCCAAGGCCTACCATGACTGCCCTGTCAGTCCTGCACCACGTCGACATCGTCCAGTCCAGCGAAGCAATAGCCGAGATACTCAAACACGGGCCATCGTCCATTGAAGTCATGGACAAGATCCTGCTGGACCGCTCCAGGGAGTCGCTTGGGCACTCGGGCGGCATGTCGTTCATAGAGGGCGACCCCGGCGCGTTGTTGGCCGTTGAGTTCTACGGCGAGTCGGAGGCTGAGCTTGCCGCCAAGCTGGAAGCGCTCAAGCAGGACATGGAATCGAAACGGCTGGCCTATGCCTGCGTCAACCTGCTGGACCGGGCGGGCCAGAACAGCGTCTGGAACATCCGCAAGGCGGGACTCGGACTTTTGATGAGCATCCACGGTGACGCCAAGCCCCTGCCGTTCGTAGAGGATACCGCCGTTGACCCGGAAAAGCTGGGGCCGTTCGTGCGGCGATTCGATGAGATCGTAAGGAACCACAACACCGAGGCCGCCTACTACGGCCATGCCAGCGTCGGCTGTTTGCACATACGCCCGCTGGTCAGCTTGAAGGACGCCGAGGGCGTTGCCAGGATGGTGTCCATCGCTGACGAAATCAGCGACCTTGTCAAGGAGTTCGGCGGTTCGCTGAGCGGCGAGCACGGGGACGGCATCGTGCGCGGGGTATGGACCGAAAAGATGTTCGGTCCACAGGTGTACGAAGCCTTCGGGGATTTGAAGAATACGTTCGACCCGGAAGGGATAATGAACCCCGGGAAAATCATCAATTGCCCGCCCATGACGGAGAACCTGCGCTACGGGACTACCTACAACGCTACGTCCATCCCGACCACCCTGGACTTCACCATCGATACCGATTGGGCCGGCGCCGTGGAAATGTGCAATGGCATGGGAGCGTGCCGAAAGCTGGACGGGACCATGTGCCCGTCATTCATCGCCACCCGCGACGAAGAGCATTCAACGCGGGGCCGGGCCAACCTGTTGCGGGCCGCCATGTCGGGGCGTCTGCCTGAAGGCACCATGACCGGCCGACGCCTGTACGAGGCTCTGGACCTGTGCTTGGAATGCAAGGGCTGTAAGGCGGAGTGCGACTCCGGCGTGGACATGGCCAAACTGAAGTACGAGTACCTTGACCACTACTACAAGACCAACCGGCGGGACCTTCGCAGTTCCATATTCGGGAACATCGAGCGGATGAACCGGTGGGGCAGCCGTTTCGCGCCCGTCTCCAACTGGATGGTGCACAACCCCTTGAGCAAAGCCCTGAGCAGCGCCCTGTTGGGCCTGCACCCTAACCGGCCATTGCCCCACTTTGCCCGGGAGACGCTGGCCAAGTGGTTTGATGCCCGTGAACGTCGAGGCCGCGGCCAAGCCAGAGAAGCCTTACAACAAGTCCGGTCGGTGGTGTTGTTCAACGACACGTCCATGAACTACAACTTCCCCGAAGTGGGCAAGGCCGCCGTGGAGTTGCTGGAGGCCGCCGGGCTGCGGGTGACGCTGGCCAACGCCGGGTGCTGCGGGCGCCCGATGCTTTCCAAGGGCATGATGAACGACGTTCTGGCCAACGCGCGGGCTAACGTTGACGCCCTCTACGCCTACGCCGAGCAAGGCATACCCATCATCGGGTGCGAACCCAGTTGCTTGTTGACCTTCCGGGACGAGTACCCCGAACTGCTCAAGGACGAAAAATCACGCACACTAGCAGCCAACAGCTACCTCATCGACGAGTTCTTGGTCAAGCTCCACAACGAGGGACAGTTGAAGCTCCAATTCAAAAACGAGCCGCAGAAGGTGCTGTTCCACGGCCACTGTCACCAGAAGGCATTGACGGGCACCGCGAGCTCTCTAGCCGCGCTGAGGCTGCCGACGGGTAACGAGGTGGAACTGGTCAACGCGGGATGCTGCGGCATGGCCGGCTCCTTTGGCTTCGAAAAGGAGCACTACGACATTTCCATGACCATCGGGAGCCAAGCCCTCTTCCCGGCAGTGAACGCCAAGGACGAGGAGTGGCAAATCGCCGTCATGGGCATGTCGTGCCGGCAGCAGATACAGGACGGCACCGGACGCCCGGCCCGGCACCTGGTGCAGGTGCTGCGGGACAGTTTGGAGTGACGGGACCAAAGCCGGAGCAACGTTTTATGATCGGGAATGGTTTGGCATACCTCAGCGTCGTGGTGCGGGATGTGGACTCGGTCGCCTCCACGCTAGAAACCCACTTCCGGTTGCGGAAGACCGAATGCACCGTCGGCGAAACCGGCCGGCGGGCACCGGTGTTCCCTGTTGGGAAGACCGCGGTGGCCCTGTTCGAATTGGGCGACGAATTCGTCGGCGGGGCCGAAAAGACCGGCGTCCACCACGTTGCTGTATCGGTCCCGAATTTGGAAGTCGCTGCTGCGGAAGCGGAAGCAAGGGGAGTGGCGGCGCTGCCCACCCAACCGGAGCAGGGTCTGGCGGGGACACGGAGGATGTTGTTGGATCCGAAGACTACCCTCGGCGTCGTAACGTACTTGTCCGAACCCTTACCTTTGCCAGCCACAGCATCCGACATGGTTCAGCGAATAGACCACATCGGCGTCGCCAGCGAGAACAACGTCAAAGTATTGGACGTGTTCTCCAACAGGTTTGGCTGGCCCGTGGAAAGCACTCAGACCGACGCCGAAATCATGCAGACGTTCGAAAGCTTTACGTCGGACAAGTACGGAGTGACGCACAGGGCAGGTCAACCACAACTGGTTGGGGGACTGCGAGTCGCTTTCGTAACCATCGGCGACTGCGACCTGGAGGTGCTCCAGGACATCGGCGTAAACACCGGCAGCGAGGTGGAACGGGGTCGGCCCGGCAGCACCAGCCAGGACCGCAGCGTGATAAGCCGGTTCATCGACGCCCGCGGTCCCGGCCTGCATCACGTGGCGTTCAAAGTGCGCGACATCAACGGCCTGCTGGCGTCCTTAAAAGATTCGGGGCACACAGTAATCGACACCGTGGGACGGCCCGGCAGCAGGCGGGCCCAGATAGGCTTCATCCACCCGGCCAGCTTGGGCGGGTGGCTGGTGCACTTGGTCGAGCGGGAAGAACTGCCGGAGCCGTAAACCCTTTCGCAGACGACCCATATTCGAAGAACTACGCCGGTTACGTCCCTACCGGCACTGGAATACCCGCCTTTTTGAGTTCAACGCTGACCAGTGTGTTCCGGGTGGTGATATACATGGTCTTCCAGTCGTCTCCGCCGAAGGCAAGGTTGGTGGATGCTTCCTCTCCATGGACGATGGTGCCCAAGTGCTTGCCGCTGGGGTCCAAGACCCATACTCCGCCGGAGCCTCCACAATAGACGTTGCCGTCGACATCCACCTTCATCCCGTCGGGAACTCCGGGTCTTTCGCCGGTCAGCGTGGCAAAGACCCGGTCTGTGGCCAAGGCCAGCGTACCGTTAGGTTGAACGTCGAAAGCCCGGATGTGCCCACGCCGCGAGTCGTTGACGTACAGGACACTTTCGTCTGGCGAAAACGCCAGCCCGTTGGGAACTACGAAGTCCCCTATGAGCAGGGTCAACGTGCCCAAATCCGGGGTGACGCGATAGACGCCGGAGAAGCTCAAGTCCCACTGCTCTGCGGGCAACGGGCTCGTCCACGGGTCGGTAAAGTAAATGCACCCGTCCGACTTGACCACCACGTCGTTGGGCCGGTTCAAGCGGCGTCCCTGGTAGCTGTTGGCCACCACCGTGATGCTCCCGTCAGGCTCCTGCCGGGTTACCCGCCGGCTGTCGTGCTCGCAAGCGATCAGCCGCCCTTGAAGGTCGCGGGTCAATCCGTTGGCCCTGTTGTTTGGCTCCTGAGACAGGCTGACGCCCCCACCCGGAGCCCACTTCATCCGCCGGTCGTTGTGAATGTCGCTGAACAGCAGGTACCCGCCTTCCTTCCACCACAGTGGTCCTTCAGCGGGACCCTGGGCTCCACCGTACCCGCTTCCCAACTGCTCTATGGCTTGACCGGCCGATACGATGTCGTCCATTTCCGGTGCGTTCTGTTCGATAGGCATGTTGACCTCCTGAATATTGCAAGCTTGTGATGGCATTATAATACCAATCCATCTTATCGAGCAGGCCAGCGTCAATGTCCCTGGCCGCAGCTTGGTCAGTAATGGCGCAACTTGCCACGGTATAGGGCAGTCAATATAATGGCACCCATTCTGCGAGGAGTTGCCAAGGGGCTTGATAGGCCTCTGGCCGAGTACTGCACCGTATCTGGAGCCATAGCAATCTTTGGTCTGATTCCAGGTTCTCTCATCACAGTGGCAACGCAATCCATTACTAGCCGGACTGCCGCAAGGAGGGAAGCATGGTCGAACAACTAGCCAGACCCAAGGACAAGGTGGAGGTTTACTGGTTCTCCGAACAACCTAACGGCTACATAGACGACAACCTGTTGGACCAATACGACTCCGGACGCCTTGGCTTCCCAAATACGCACTTCGACCCAAACAAGGCCCACGTTCTGTACAACGAGTACCACGACCAGTACGCCTTGGCCGACGAGGTGGGGTTCGACGGCATTATGTCAAACGAGCACCACTCCGCCTACTGGTGCATGAAGCCGGCGGTGAACCTGGATGCGGCGGTCATCTCCAAGGTCACCAAGAACGTCAAAATCGCAATCCTGGGCAACGTGATCGCCATCAACGACCCGGTGAGGATGGCGGAAGAGATTGCGATGCTCGATTGCTATTCAGGGGGACGGATTATTTCCGGCTTCGTTCGGGGGGGCGCCGTCGAGAGCCTTCAAGGCGGCATCGACCCGACCGAGAACCGGTCCCGGTTCGAAGAGGCCCACGACCTGATCATCAAGTGCTGGACCCAGCCCGGTCCCTTCCGTTATGAAGGCACTCACTTCCATCATCGCGTAGTCAACCCGTGGGTGTTGCCGATGCAGAAGCCGCACCCAGACATATGGTTTCCGGGCACAGGCAGCCCGGAGAGCGTGATCTGGGCGGCCCAGCATGGCCATCCTTACATGAACTTGGGAGCCGCATTGGACATTACCATGTGGCTGAAGGACATTTACATCGACACCGCCAAGGAATCGGGGTTCAAACCTGGTCCGGAGCACTTCGGGTACCTTTTGAAGGCCTTTGTCGCCGACACGGACGAGAAGGCACAGGAGATAGGTCGGCACTTCATGTGGACGGAACGAAACCGCATGAAAGGTCCGCCGGACCACAATGACCCGCCGGGTTACCAGTCCCGCCAAGCCTTGAGAGTCAAACAGCAGAGGCCGACCGGACAATTCGGCGGGGTCACCAATCGCATGACCTACGAACAACAGCAGGAAATCAACATCGTCATTGTAGGCAGCCCGGAAACGGTAACCCGGAAGCTGGCCGAGACGATAACCAAGCTCAATCCGGGTTACCTGCACATATATGGCAATGAAGGAGCAATGCCGCACAAGGACGTCATGCGCTCCATCGAGTTGATGGGCAAAGAGGTGATTCCGGCCCTGCACGAGATCAAGCTGGAGCCCTACGAGTAGACGGGACCACGCAACGAGATACTCCATTGACAATGTAAAGTAAAGGAGGTCCGTCATGGCATTCAAACTCAACCATGTCCACTTGAAGACCCCCGACCCGCAGAAGACCGCCCAGTTTTACGTGGACACGCTGGGAGCGGAAATAGTGGGCCAAGCCGGAACCAATGGAGTCAGGCTGAACCTGCACGGGCTGACTTTGAACGTCACCACCAAGATCGAGAGCCAGCAACACGAGCAGAAGTACGGCATGGAGCACATCGCCATAGACACCGATGACATGCCGGCCTTGGTCGAAAAGCTGCGCGCCAGCGGCGCCAAGATTCTCGAAGAGACCACAGTGGGCAACGGCCGCAAGGTGTGTTTCTTCGAAGGGCCGGACGGCGTCCACTTGGAGTTTCTGGAGATGACCGACTAGATCCCTCAAGGGATTCAGTCAATTCAAGCAACGGGAGCTACTCTATGCTTTATGAATTCAGGGTGTACGACACCATGCCCGGGAAACTGCCGGCGTTGAACGACCGGTTCGCCAACCACACAATCGGCTTCTTCAAGAAATACGACATTGGCATCGTCGGCTTCTGGACAGCAGAAATCGGCGTCAGCAACCGTCTCACCTACATATTGAGCTTCGACAGCATGGCGGACCGGGAGCAGAAGTGGGGAGCCTTCGGGGCGGACCCCGGCTGGCTGGAAGTCCGGGCGGAGACGGAGAAGGACGGGGCCATCAACCGGGTGGTAAGCAACCAATTCATGCGGCTGACCCCCTATTCGCCCGATCCTCATATCGCCACCAACGTCCAGGAATTGAGAGTATACGACGCAGTTCCCGGCAAACTGCCGAACCTGCACGACCGGTTCTCCAATCACACCATAAAGCTGTTCGAAAAGCATGGCATTGAGAACGTAGCCTACTGGACCGACGATGTTGGCACCAGCAACCGCCTGATCTACATGCTGGGTTACGACAACCTGGGCGACCGGGAAAAGAGCTGGGCCGCCTTTGGCGCAGACCCCGACTGGCAGAAGGCCCGGGCGGAGTCGGAGAAGAACGGCGCGTTGGTGCGGCAGTCCCGGAGCACTATACTCCGACGCACGTCCTACTCCCCCCGATAGACTGCCTGCCAACAGGACCGGTAAGGCTCTTGATAAAAACGAAATACGGGACTTGAGTCCCCCCAACTTGGCTGCCGGGACGCGGTCATTTCCCAATGCAACCAAGCGAGGAGCGTCGCAGTGGCCAGTCTGGCTAGTATCGGTCAGGGGCTCAAGGACCGTTTTCTGGTTTCCCTCCAATACCCGGAGTTTCGCAAGCTCTGGGTAACCACGATGCTGTCCCAGTCATCGTCCTGGGCGTTGATCGTAGCCAGGGCGGCGTTGGTACTGGAATTGACCGGGTCCGCGGCTTGGACTGGCGCGGTCACCTTTGCCGCTATGATACCGGCCTTGCTAGTCTCGCCAATCGCCGGCTTCCTCGCCGACAAGTTCGACCGGCGCACCGTCCTGGCCGGCGCCATATCCATCAACGTAGCGACCAACGTAGTCTTGGCCATGCTGGTGGTGACTGGCGTCGTTGAGGCATGGCACGTACTCCTCCTTTCCGTTATCAACGGTTCCGCCCGCTCCAGCCAGATGCCATCAGCCCAAGCCCTGCTGGTAAACATGGTGCCAAGGGACCAAGTGCTGAATGCCGTCTCCCTGTACCAAGCCACCGTCAACGGGTCGCGCTTCCTTGGGCCGGTGCTAATACTGGTCGTTCTTAACGTAACCGGATTTCTGGGAGTGGAGGACCCGGAGGACTGGGTGTTTTTCCTGTGCGTGGCGATGTACCTCTCAGCGTTCCTGGCCTGCATAAGCATAGGGACCCGTTCCCGCGGCGAGATGAAAGAAGGTAACTTCGCCCAGACCTTCTTCGTCAACTTCGCCGCTGGCCTTAAATACATGTACACCCAACCGGTGGTGCTGTCCCTGGTCTTGCTCGTGGTGGCCCACTGCGGCATGACTATGTCCTTCGAATCGCTGTTCCCGCTGGTGGCCAGGGACAGCCTGGGCATGATAACCAGCGAAAGCGTGCTGGGCGGATTCAGCCAGATGATGGTGGGCTTTGGATTAGCGGCCCTGATAGCCGCCCTGATGCTGGCCGGAGTCAGGGACGAGGCGCTGCGCGGCAAACTGCTGCTCTGGCTCGGGGTGTTGAGCGGAGCATCACCCGTTGCGTTGGTGGTGTTGCCCAATATATGGCCCACCATCTGGGTAGCGTTTCTGGCGACCGCAGTAATGGGGTTTGCCCAAGGCGGGTTTATGACGTTAAGCCACGCTATGCTCCAGACATTGGCCCCAGATGCCATACGCGGCCGGGTGCTGGGAGTCTACACATGGCACACCACGGGGATGATGGCCAGCTTCAATTTCGTCAACGGCTCCCTGGCTGCACTGCCTATAGTGGGCGCGCTGCCTATACCCGCCGCACCGGTCATCCTGGGCGTCGGAGGCTTGGGCTTCCTGATGGTGATTGTTCTAAGTTTCGCCCGGATCCCCCTGCGGGAGCTTTATGCCCGGGGCGTGCCGGCAGCAACCTCGTGACCACCACCTAATCTCATGGAGCAGAAGCGTTGATCGACGTAGCCAATATCAGAAAGAGCATCCCGGTCTGCCAGCGCATGGTATACCTCAACACCGGCTGGTCCGGTCCGTCGCCGGTGCAGGTGGTCGACGCGATAAAGGCGCGGCTGGACTACGAGATGGAACAAGGGCCGACGGGGGCGGAGGTCATCAAGAGTGCACAGGAAATCCGGGAGGAGGCCCGCCAAAGGGTGGCCAACCTGCTGAACGCCTCTCCTGACGAGATATGCCTCACCAAGAACACCACGGATGGGCTGAATATCGTCATCAACGGCCTCCCTTGGCAGGAGGGCGACGAGATCATCACCTGCAGCTTGGAGCACTCTTCGGTACTGGTCCCAAGCTACTTCACCCAGACCCGGCACGGGGCCACGATGCGAATACTCCCCATGGCGTCGAACGAACCCCGGGAAGACATCCTGTCAAAGATCGAGGGAGCGATTAACGAGCGCACCAAACTGGTGTTCATCAGCCACATCGAGTACTCGTCCGGGCTGCGGATGCCGGTGAACGAGATACGGAGCATGACCAAGGACAAGGGCATCTGGATGCTGCTGGACGGCGCCCAGACCGCGGGCCACATCTCACTGGACATGCGGGACATTGATTGCGAGTTCTACTCCATTCCCGGCCAGAAGTGGCTGCTGGGTTCCGAGGGAGTCGGCGCCCTGTACATCCGGCGAGATATGATTCCCACGGTCGCCCCAATGCAGGTGGGCGGCAGGGCGTTGGTCCACTTCGCGGAGCCGGTCAACCTGGAGCCGAACACCGATTCGATGGACAAGTTCCTGGTCAGCTCCACCAGCACGGCATTGCAATCGGGACTGGCAGAGGCTGTCAAGTTCATCCAAAACATCGGCGTTGAAGCCATCGAAGAACGCAACCTTGACTTGGCGTCCTCTCTAAAGACGACTTTGTCGGAAATACCGGGAGTCTCCGTAGGATCGCCGATGGACCGCCAAAGTTCGTCGGGCTTGGTGACGTTCAACATCGACGGCGTAGACCCCGAGTCGCTGGTGTCATACCTCTGGGAGCAACATCGCATCGTGGCCAGAAGAGTCGAATACCCGCCATCTGTGAGGGTTTCTTTGCACTTCTTCAACACCGAGGACGAAGTGGGCACTTTGGTGGATGCAGTGCGGCAGCGGGCTGACGCTAACTCCACATTATGAAATCAGCGTCTTTATGAACCGGTCCGCATAGGGAGAGGCTTGACGCACTTTGGCTGGGTCCAGTCTTTCCAGTATTTCGTAGCTGTGAGCGCCTTTCCCATAGGGATCTTTCTGAGTGTTGCGCGCAGCTCTCCTCAAACCGTTCAAGACATCCTGCTTGGCAATGCGCTCGACCATTGGATTTTGCGGGAGAGCGGACGCTTGAAACCCCTGGCCGTAATATTCCTCTAAAACCTGACGGTCGGCGAGAAACCACGACTCCATCGCCTGTACCATTAGGTGGCATTGGTCGTCAGACGCGCCGCCAGGGCGGTCCCAATTATCGCTGGCTTTGAGGTGCTGCCAAGGGCCTTGCGCCGTTACATCCCTCTCTGCATCGACTAACAGCATGGCGTTTTCTCCATCCGCAACCGCCCTCCTGAAATCGTTGTAGGCATTACCTCGGCTGCCGCAGGCCTCGATTTTTGAGATGGCCGCTGAGCCCCCGGCTCTTTGAATGAACTTCCCGAAACTTCTGCGACAAGCGGTCTTCAGTTGCTTCCTATTACCTCCGCCCTCCACATAGAGGCTGACACTCACCACCTGGTTCCACCGATATGACCTCTCGTCCACAATTCTCCGAGGCCGTATTCCTTAATCCAAATCTCGATCTTCTCCGGGTCAAGCCGCTTGAGCTTGGTGGCTCCATTGTACTTCTCGCATACGATCACCGACTCCGGTACTTCAGTAAGACAATCGACCAACATATCCGAGTGAGTCGTCACGAATATCTGGCTGCGGGAAGATGCTTCGATCAATAGCTTGGCGACTTCCGGGATAATGTCGGGATGCAGGCCCAGTTCCGGCTCCTCGATGCAGATGACCGGAGGGGGGTTGGGATGACAGAGCACCGCCAGCAGGCAGAGGTATCGGAGGCTGCCGTCGGACAGCCTCGTGGCAGGTACAGGTTGATTTAGCCCCTTCTCGTGAAAGAAAGTCTGCACTGCTCCGCCGCTGATAGCAACGTTCACATCGTTGAAGGATGGGTAAAAGTCCTTCATCCGTTCCAGTATCTGTGTTTTCACTACCGGTTGGTTCAGCATGTCGCTAAGCACCAGACCAAGGTTGGAGGCATCTTCCAACAGTGCGGCCTGGTAGGAATCCGACCTCTGTGGACGGCGCACCGGAGCGTCACGCCCTACGCCCCATTCACGATAGAATCGCATACACTCGAAATTGTTGGCCAAGTAAGTCAACTCTGGATATGCAAAGGGGTCACGTCGCTGCGACAATATCGATTGGTCCAGTCTTACATCACCCCATGCAAGGTTCCGACGTAATCTATTTTCCGGTGTTGTAGCAACCATATCGATTACCGGAGGTCCTTCCTGAGATCGATAGGAATAGTAGATGTACGGCTGGTCATCACCAGTCGTTAACTTCCCGTTCTCAACCAGTTCCTCTACAAGCTCGAATAACCATTCGGTTCCGGTAAAGGACAGGCGATGTCTGAGCGGCGTACCCGGTAGCATACCGTCCGGGCATCTGACGGTCACTTCAACCGTCGCCGTTGTAGTGTGAACAGCGCCCTTCCAGAGCCAATCAAGGACACCTCCGCCCAACCTCATTGGCTCCTGGAGATTTCGCGGCGCAGCACCGAGCAACGACAGCGCCTCAATCAAGTTAGACTTGCCGGAGGCGTTGGCTCCTATGAGGACGTTTAACGGCTCCAAAGGAAACGGTTCATCATTGGCCCCGTAGGAGAGTATGTTTTCCAAGCGAATCGTTTCGATGAATTTCTTTCCTTTCATAATTCACCCTCTTACGGAGCCACGAACCCTGTCCCATGGGAAACTCAGCTTTACGAAACCGGGGGCCGCTTGTCGTTCCAAGGCCGGGCTTGCTCGAAAGCGGCGGAGGCTTGAAGAACCCTGGCCTCGGAGCCGTGGGGGCCGATGATGTGCAACCCGATGGGCATACCGCCGGTGGAGAACCCGCAAGGCACGCTGGAGGCAGTCTGCCCGGTCATGTTGATGGGGTAGGTGAAGGGCAGGTAGCCCCAGAAGGGGTCCACTTCCCTGCCGCCAATCACCGTCGGGCGACCATCGACCGGGAAGGCGGGCACCGCCATGGTGGGGGTTAGCAACAGGTCGTATTCGTCGAAAAGGTTCTCCAACTGGCGGCGCAACTGGTCCCCCCTGAGAAGCGCGCGGGACAGGTCAGCGCCGGTAACCGTAGCCCCGTGCCGGAGCGACCGGAGGCCGTAGTCGGTCAGGTCGTCGGCGTGGTCTTGCAGCAGGTGGCCGTTGGAGGTATAAGACGCTGCGGTGAAGCCGTCCCAGAAGTATTCGAACGGGTCCTCCAAAGAAAATTGCGGCTCTTCCACGGTTGCGCCCAACTCCCCGAATACTCTGGCAGCCGCGCTGGCGGCCTCGACCACCTCTGGGTCCACCGGGGCGTATCCCAAGTCCGCGCTCCAAGCAATACGCATACCGCGGACTCCCTTGCCCAAGTCAGCCGAGAAGTCCGGGGGAGTCTGGCGAAGGGATATGACATCCCTGGGGTCGGAACCGGCCAGCACCTGAAGCAGCAATGCCGTTTCCGCCACGGTGCGGGTCATCGGACCGGACTGGGAATACTGGTTCGCCGCCGGTCGTCCGTAGCCGCCGTAACGCGGCACCCTCCCTTGGGAAGGCTTGATGCCGGTCACACCGTTGAAGCTCGCCGGGATACGGATGGAACCGCCGCCGTCGCTGCCGGTGGCTATGGTGCACAGCCCGGCGGCCAAGGCCGCGCCCGCGCCGCCGCTGGAGCCCCCGGCGGTGCAATCGGTGTTCCAAGGATTGCGGCACGAGTCGCCCAGCTTGTTCTCGGTCATGCCGTACAATCCAAACTCGGAGGTGTTGGTCTTGCCCAGCACGATGGCCCCCGCTTGCCGGACACGCTCGACCACTATCGAGTCCATTTCCGGGGTACTGTCCTTGAAGACGTAACAGCCCATGGTCGTGGGAATATCCTTGGTCGCCTCCAGGTCTTTGACCGAGATGGGAATGCCGTGGAGCGGGCCCACCGGGTCTCCCCGTTGCACCGCTTCCTGAGCAGCGCGGGCCTGTTGCAACGCTTGGTCCGGGCACAGGGCCAGGTAGGCATTCAACCGGGGGTTGAGGGACTCGATCCGGGAATAGAAAAGCTCCACCAGTTCGACGATCGACACCTCTTTATTGTCGATCAGTTTACGAAGGTCCAAAGCCGAAGCGAAGGCAAGGTCTGCATCCATGTTTCAGGTCTCCTTTGGGAGTATGATTTCGCGGCGCAAGGCGAAGGAAGAGTCGATTGACGAGGAAATGACGCCAATCTACAATCGCGCCTAATTATAGCAGTCTTGGCGGCGGCGTCCGTTCCGGCGGACGAATTCAGCAACATGAGACTGTAGCAGGAGGAATGGTGTGTCGCTGGTGGGACTGATAGCAAACCCCGCGGCCAGCAAGGACATTCGCCGGTTGGTGGCACAGGGACGGGTGGTGCCCGACTGGGAAAAGGTCAACATACTGCGGCGGGTCATGCTGGGCCTGCAAGCCGTAGGCATCGGGCGGGTGGTGGCGATGCCCGACAGTTCCCACTTGGCGGAGCGCGCCAGGGACGACGCCCAGTTGTCACTGGAACTGGAATTGCTGGACATTCCCACCTACTACACTGAAGGGGACACCATCCGGGCGGCGGAGATGATGGAGCAATTGGACGTGGGTTGCTTGGTGACGCTGGGGGGGGACGGCACCAACCGGGCTGTCGCCAAGGGCAGCGCATCTATGCCTATGGTCGCCATATCCACCGGCACCAACAATGTCTTCCCCACAATGGTGGAGGGCACCCTTGCCGGGCTGTCCGCCGGGCTGGTGGCGCAGGGAGACTTGGAACTAGGCAAGGTCTCGGTCACCAGCAAGGTCCTCGAAATTTACTTGAACGGCGAATACGAAGACATGGCCCTCGTCGACGTAGCCCTTTCCAGGGAACGGTTTGTCGCCACCAGGGCCATCTGGGACATGAACACCATCTTCGAGGTGTTCCTCACCCGCGCGGAGCCCGCGGCCATCGGCCTGTCCTCTGTTGGGGCGCGACTCCAGTCCTTGTCCCTGCACGAAGATGGGGGCCTCTACTACCGGATTGCACACTCCAACGGCAACCAGACCACACCGGACAGAGGCAGCGGAAACGGCAGCCCCCGGGCAGTGCTGGCGCCCATCGCTCCGGGGAAAATCTCCTGGGTGTCCATCGCTGACTGGGGCCGCATGATCACAGGCGAGCGGATTCCGGTGGAACCTCGCCACTGCACCATCGCCCTGGACGGGGAACGCAGCATATCCGTTACTCCCGAGCAGAGAGTCGAGGTTGGCATAAGCCGCAGCGGTCCGCCCGTGGTGCAGGTTGACGCCGCTTTGGGCTTGGCGGCAAGCATCGGGCTTTTCCGGGAGTAGACGGAAACCCTCTCCGCTTTCGCAATTGGCGGCTTTGCCCCAAAATCCTTTGGGAAATCAGCAGCCTGATTCAGCCGAGTGACTTTTGGTTCAGAAATCCAAGCTAGGATATCCTAGCGAATTGATAAATCGCAGGCTTCCCACCATCAGCACGTTCCATAACTGAAAATTGAATCCTTCGGTTATTGTTTAGTTGAACAATCTGTCTGTCTAATCCAGATAAGAATATGCCCATCTGTGAAGGTACTCCTATTTGTTCCTCAGCTTGTATGTCACGTATTTCAAGAAGTTCATCCATGATAGTGCCCTTCATAGACTTCACTTGGAACCTTTCATACCCGAAATGACCAAATAGGATTGTCAATACTTCATTTTCCATCAATTCACATCCTCGAACTTAAACCCCTGTGGTGCTAACATATTCCAGATTTCCCCTAGGTCACGAGGGTCATTTACTGGATGACGGCTTGCAACCGTCCACCCTTGTTGTATCAGACGTTCTGCCTCTTGCTTGTGATTTGGCGTCCAATAAACAGGATAGTACGTTGCTAGGACTTCTTCTGCCATTAGTTTCACTTGTCCCGATATTATATATCGTACACAATGATAGCGCATCAAGGGCATGACTAGCGTTGACGAAAGAGCTTCCGTAAGTCTTTACGTATGTCGTCAGCAACTTTACGTTGGGTTTTCTGAATCTCTGCGTTTATTTTGCGTTCTAGTTCGCGCCGATTGTTGGCTCGGATAATGATACGCCTATTCATATAAAATCTCCTTGCCAGGATTCCTTGGTGTCACCTATATGGACCACGGAGAGCGGCCTCCGCGGTCCATTGTATCCACCAGATTTAGTATACGTCAAGTGGGAACATACACTACCTAGTATTTAGCACAACCATCCCTCCCTGTCCACTTCCTTATTCAACTCCACTTTAATCCCCAACTCGTGCATTTCCTGAATCAGCACGCAGATATTGTGGCATAGCACTTCCAACAGGATTTCATTTACCTGTCCCGTTTCCGACTTCGACCGGAGCGCATCGCCAAACTTCCCCTTAATCATGCTGAACGTGGTCTCCACATTGGACCGTTTGTGGTAGTGGTCTTTCCATTCTTCCTCATTCAACATGAAATAGGCATACAGTTTGCGCCAACGTGCGGATCCCTTGCCCGTGGTATTCGACTTGAAAGGTATGTACGGGACCGCCCCATTATCCTCGCTCTTGAAGTTAGAATCCGAGAGATAGCCTTGTCGGCGGACACTTCCTTCATATTGAAACGCTGGGTTGTATCGTCCACCAACCCAGGTAGCATCGGGGATTCGTTGGCGTTGCCAGACATTATCTTTACGGACGTGACGATGTTGGTTTTCGTCCCACACATGATATGCGCCTTGAGCCATTGACGTTGGGACTTTTCCTTGCCCCACTTGGCATCAAACCAACGCTGCGAATTTGCAGGTGAAAAATCCACTACTGTCAGCGGCAAAGGATGATTCCACGATTGCCAACGGTGCCGCGCTCCGTTGTATCAAATCCAGTAGGATGGGCGTCAGGTCCGGGTTGGCAATATAGCGGTTGACTGAATTGAAGGATGGTGCGGCGTCGATGTATCCCTGTTTGTGTGCTTCCCGCACGTCACAGTTGAAACGGCGGGCGGAGAATCCCGAGTGCACCTTGATAGCTCCCACGTACACCATATCCGCGAATGGGAGGCGTGGTCGCCCGAAGTTATATGTAGGTTGGACTATATTGGCGCACAGGTCGGCCAAGAGAGACTTGAAGGAATCCTTTTCGGATGTCTGCGCGGCGTTGTATGCAGGCCAGTCTTGGGGATAGGTCTTGCGACGGATTTCGTCGTCGGGGCCAGTTTGACCACCGGTATACGATATGGCAGTATTGATAGTAGTCATGGTAGGGGCTACCTCCCTATCTTGACTCGGAGCCGTCGGTGTTGCCTCACCATCGGCTCCGGCTTTACAGGTATCATTATCTGGGAGGGATGAGAATAAATTAAGCTGAATTGCGTGAACTTTGGTGCCAGAATTGGTGGGTTTTCGGCGTTTAGACATACATTCCTAACTTAATACGTTAGCCTTAGCCAATCTGTTGACGCAATCGGCGGCTGGTTGGGTTAAATGCCCCAGGCGAGACTTGAACTCGCATCCTCTCCTTAGCAAGCGGGGCGCTCATCCTATTGAGCTACTGGGGCAATGGAGGCCGGGACACTGTACACGTCCTGGCCTCTCTTTTTGTTTATCACAGGAATTAGGATGACTCAAATGAGAAAACCTCCGGATCCATGGATCCGGAGGTTTGACCTAATAAGGAGAATGTGGTGTGGACGTGATTAAGGTTCCACGTAATATCCAGCATCAATGCACATAGTAAATAAAGCCAAGCGCCTTGTTTTCCATAATTCTATGTCGCTCCTGTCGCGTACTAACGACCATAACTGTGCAACTTCCGAGGCAGGGAGCCTACCTAATGCCCTTTCTCCATTCAAGCATTGCCTAAATAATTTATCTTGAAGCTCAATCATTTCATCCGTAAATTCTGTTTCTTCAATTGATTTTTCTATCTTGGCATCTATGTCTTCCCTTGTACAACGGTCAACTAAGGACACTATCCCTACGATAACACCGATAACCAATACGACGAGAATTGCACAGCCACATCCTTTTACGGCAGTGTCATCCGTAGCCATACGAGTGCCCCCTATCCGCAAGGTTTGGCGCTCGTCAGCCACCAATCCCGTATGAGCATCAAGGGGGCATAGAAATGCCAACCCTAACTCCGCTCATACGGAAGATTCGGGACCTAAAAAGTGGCTCGCGAGCCACTTTCAGCCTACCAGCCGGGATATAGGGGAAACAAGTCTGACTTATGATTCAGTTGGTGGTTGTGATTCAGCTTGGCACGTGAATCAGGCTATTGGGTTCCGAGGCAGTTTAGGTGCAAAGCCACAATTGACATCATTTTCCGCCGTGGTACGATTGGCTGAATTTTGATAAGGACCGGTCTTACCCGATGAAGCATTCCCCCAGTTTTGCGCGGCACATGACCCTGGCGACGCGCTTTTTCGACTTTGCCGGCTATGAAATGCCGGAGTACTACACCAGCATGGAAGAGGAGACCGAGGCCTGCCGGGAACGGGTTATCCTGTTCGATGGGCACGCCATGGGAGAGGTCCACTTGGTGGGCAAGGACGCCCTGGCCGCCATGCAGAAACTGTGCGTGGCTGACATATCCCGTCTGCGGCCGGGCCGCTGCGCCTATACCAGCATGTGCAAAGAAGACGGCGGTATATTCGACGACTTCGTCGCCTTCTGCATCGCTCCGGACCATTACCTGATGACCGTTGCGGCGGTAAACGTGGATAAATCGCCGCCCTGGGTCGAAGAGCACATCCAGGGGATGGACTGCCACATGCTCAACCTGTCCTCCGGCACCACCTGCCTGGAGATTCAAGGCCCAATGTCGCGGGACGTGCTGAGGAAATTGACTGACGCGGAAGTATCCAACGAGGCCCTGCCTTACTTTTCCTTCTTCCAAGGCAGGGTGGCAGGCATCGAAGCCCTGGTGGCCCGGCTCGGCGTCACCGGCGAGTTGGGGTACGAAATATTCTTCCCGGCGGAGTGGGCGCTGGACGTTTACGACGCCATCATGGAGGCCGGTGAGGAGTTCGGCATCGCGCCGTGCGGACTGGGCACCGTTCGAAACTTCCGATTGGAAAAGGTCTACAGCATCTACGGACGGGACCTTGGAGAGTTCACAAACCCCTTCGAAGCCAACATCGGTTGGACAGTCAAGTTCGACAAGCCTGACTTCATCGGCAAGGAAGCGTTGCAGCGGATTCAGGACCAGGGGATAACCCGGCGGCTCACCGGTTTCGAGGTATCATCACCGGATGCAACCGTCGCCGGGGGCAGCGACATTACAGTCAACGGGGAAAAGGTTGGGCAGGTCACCGCTTGCGGTTACAGCTACACGCTCGGGAAGACCATCGGCTTGGGATACGTAAGCATCGACCACTCCATACCGGGCACGGCTTTGCGACTGGAAGGCTCGGACCCGCCCTGCAATGCCATGGTGGTCGAGACGCCTTTTTACGATCCCAAGGGCACCCGCATCCGAATGTAAGGAGATGGCAGTTGGCTGGTCCCTCTGACGAATACGGTCATATCAACAGGGTATGGAACTTTCCTCTGTTCGACGCGCTGTACGGCAGGCGGTCGAGGCGCTTTGGAATGGGTTTCGACCTGAACGAAGGCCCGTTTCAGTACAAGTCGGAAAAGCCGCCTATTCCGTTGGACCCGTTGGAAGAGGCTCTCTTGGTCGCGGCAGGTGTGGGCGTGTCCGGGACGGTGCTGTCGGACTTGGCGAGGCCGGGGGCCATGGTCCGCAGTGCGGGCCGCACCTTCGGGAGCGCGTTGTCGGCCCACAGGACGGAACTGTTCTTCACCAACGACGAAGGCGTCTACGTCGTGGACCTGCAAGGAGCCTCGGCCAACAGGATGCGGGAGGTCGAAAGCGAGGCCGACCGGTCGAGAGTCGTCTCCCTGTACCAACAGAACCGGAGGAAATTGAAGGACGGGCGACTGGACATACCCCGCCGCGTGCCTCCCCTCTTTGCTCATAACTTCTGGGACTCCAACCAGTCAGGCTGTACCCTGTTCATGCCGGTGTGCGACGTAAGCGCGTCGTTAATCAACCTGACCATCCAGATGGTCGACGGCGAAGGCGGACGATTTGCCGGAGGCACAGGCGGGGGGTTCTACGTAGTGGACGACCGGTACGATTTTCGGCCCGCAGGTACGCAGAAATGGGCCGATAACGGGTTCCTGGACAAGCAAAAGTTGTTGCCGCTATCGGTGCTGGAGCGGGAAGCGTGTTACTTCACCTTCAATGAAGCCGCAATAGCCTGCCAGAACATGTTCCTAGCAACCGAGGCGATGGGCTTGGGCGGGTGGATGCACTGCGGTTTCCTGTCGCTGGAGGTGCTGGAGGAGTTGGGGTTCAGGACGGTGGCGCCAAAGGGTGTCGCGCCATTGCGCAACCCGGTGGGCATGGACGGGGTGTTCCAAGGATACTGCCCGCCATATTTCCCGGACATGGATGCCGCCGTGGAATCGGTCGTCGCCGGGACGCGCGGCGGGCTGAGGGAGTTCCTGGCCCAGGGCGGGCAGGTGCCCCACACCATTTCAAATGCCGAGTACGAGGCGGGCATTCCGGAAATAAGCGACGAAGGAGCGGCCTGCGCCAAGGCGGTCTGCAACTACATTTACGACACCTACGGCAAGTTCCCCGGCACCGTAGACACAATGCACCTGATGTGGTGGATGCAGGCGCACCACCTGGACCTGGACTTCTACGACAGGTTCTTCAACGCCGGGGCATACTCCGGCACCCACCGGGACCATATGGCGACTTGGCACGGGGAGTGATCCCCCTTTCCCGTCATTCCCGCGCACCCATCGTCTCCCCCGCGAAGGCGGGGGCCGAGGGCAGGGGCGGGAATCCCGCCAGGGGCAGGCGGGGCTACTCGCTCAAGTCGTGATAGGCGGCCAGAGCGGCGGTGATGCCGTCGCCCACCGCGGCCCCCAACTGGCGGGTGGACTCGGCCCGCGCGTCGCCGCAACTGTAAACGCCTGGCAACTTGGTCCGCATGTGGATGTCGGTGTAAACGTGGCCCAATGGGTCCATGTCCACCAAACCCTTCAGGTACTCGGTGTTGGGGTGGAAGCCAACATAGATGAACGCGGCGGCAGCGGGATAGTTGTACACCTCTCCGTTCTTCAGGTCCTTTACCTTGGCCGCTTCCAGAACGGCGTCACCTACAAACTCCTCTACCACATGGCTCCATAGAAACTTCATCTTGGGATTGGCGAAGGCCCGGTCCTGGAGCACCTTGGTGGCCCGCAACTCGTCGCGGCGATGGATAACCGTCACCGAGTTGACTATCCCGCTAAGGTACAAGCCTTCGTCTATGGCGGAGTCGCCGCCGCCCACCACGACCACATCCTGGCCACGGAAGAAGTTGCCGTCGCAGACGGCGCAGTAGGACACGCCGCGCCCGGCAAATTCGTCCTCTCCGGGGGCGCCAAGCTTGTTGTGAGCGCCGCCGGTGGCGATAATTATTGACTTGGTAGTGTAGTCCCGGTCGTATGTCTTGACTACCTTAACCGGTTTGTCCAAGTCCGCCAGTCCCTCAACCTCGGTGAACTCCAACTCGGCGCCGAACCGAAGGGTCTGCTCTTCCATGTCGCGGCCCAGTTCAGGTCCCTTGACGCCGGAAGGAAACCCGGGATAGTTCTCGATTTCGTCGGTGATCATCAACTGGCCGCCGGTGCCCAGCCCTTCCAGTATCAACGTTTTCATCATGGCCCTGGCCGTGTACAGACCGGCTGACAGGCCAGCCGCACCGGCCCCAAGGATGATAGTATCGTATTCAGCCTCCATGATGCTTGACATCCTCCTTGTCAGTGGCTGCGCCTCTTATCGGGCCGCTCGTACTGCTTCTCTGAAACTCTCCACCGTCCGCAGCAACCCCTCTTCCAAGCTTACTTGGGGCGACCATCCCAATTCCTCGGCCGCCTTGGCGCAGTCCAGGCTGATCTGGTACACGTCTCCCGGCCTGTGCGGCCTGTGCTCGGGTTCCCATTTGTACCCGGTTATCTCCCGTAACACGTCGAATATTTGATTGATGCTGGTCTTTATACCCGTGCCAATATTATACGCGCACCCGTTCCCGCGTTCGATGGCCAGCAGATTGGCTTCCACCACGTCGTCGACGTAAACAAAGTCCCGGGTCTGGTTCCCGTCACCGAAGATTTGAGGCTGCTGTCCTTCCAGCATCATCTGGGTAAAGATGGCTATCACGCCGGCCTCTCCCTGGGCGTCCTGACGAGGGCCGTACACGTTGCCATACCGAAGGGAAGTAAAGTCCAACTGGTAAAGCCGGTGGTACAGCCCCAGGTACAATTCCCCAACGTACTTGGATATGCCGTATGGGGACATGGGGACGATGGGACAGTCCTCGGAACATGGGTCGAAGGCCGGCTCGCCGTAGAGAGCGCCCCCGGTGGACGAATAGATAATCTTCTCGACGCCATGCTGCCGCGCCGCCTCCAGCACCCTCAATGTGCCGATCCCGTTCATTTCACCGTCGGTAATGGCGTCCCGGCTAGACTGGCTTACGCTGATCTGGGCCGCCAAGTGGAAGACCAACTCCGGGCGTTCGCGCCGGAATACCTCGATCGCCGATGGGTGGGTGATGTCCACGTGATAGAAAGTAGCCGCCGGGTTTATGTTCTTCAGCTTGCCGGTGCTGAGATTGTCAACTATGACAACTTTGAAGTCCCGTGAAAGCAACACCTCCACCAAGCGGGAGCCGATAAACCCCGCTCCCCCGGTGACTAATGCCGTCCTGTATTCGGTCATCTCGTTCGCATTCCCTCCCTGCATCCGCCTCATTATGTATGATAAACCCTTCGTTATAACGGCACAACGGGAACATGCTTCGGAAACCGCGAAAGTCGGCGAGGGGTTGGGAATCTTGACTTCCTTGGCTATCGTCTCTTGGTGGCCCGGACATTGGTTGTGTGGTAGAGTTGCAAAGACCTTCATTTCTGCGTTTGGACAATACTGAGGAGAGCAAGACATGGCGGAGCGGATAGGATTCATAGGACTGGGCATCATGGGCAAGCCCATGGCCAGGAACCTGCTCAAAGCGGGCTACGACTTGACCGTGTACGACATTGTGGGCGAACCCGTAGAGGAACTGGTCACCGACGGCGCGATGCGGGCCGCGTCCAACAAAGAGGTGGCTGCCAACTGCAAGAAGATTATAACCATGGTGCCGGACTCCGCTGATTCCGAAGCCGCCATACTTGGTCCCGATGGAGTGCTGGAGGGGGCGCAACCGGGTTCCATCGTCATTGATATGAGTTCCATTGCGCCCTTGGTCTCTCAGAAAATATACGCTGCCTGCGCGGCTAAGGAAGTCGAGATGTTGGATGCCCCGGTCAGCGGAGGCGAACCGGGCGCCATTGCCGGCACCCTGGCCATCATGGTGGGCGGCAAGCAGGAAATCTTCGACGAGTGTTTCGACCTTCTGAGCATCATGGGAGGCAACGTGGTGTTGACGGGGGAGGTAGGAGCCGGCGGCATCACCAAGCTGGCCAACCAGATAATCGTAGCCGCCAACATCGAGGCATTGAGCGAGGCAATGGTGCTGGCCCAGAAGGCCGGCGTGGACCCGGAGAAGGTCTTCAACGCCATCCGCGGAGGGCTGGCGGGCAGCGCGGTAATGGAAGCCAAGGGGCCGATGATGCTGGACCGCAACTTCAGGGCCGGGTTCCGCATCCGGCTTCACCAGAAGGACCTGCGCAACGTGTTGCAGACCGGCGACCAACTGAACGTGCCCCTGCCGGTGACGGCACTGGTGCAACAGATGTTGGGGGCGTTGATCAACGACGGAGAGTCCGAAGCGGACCATTCCGCCATTCTTCACTATCTGGAAGGAATGTCCAAGGTGGAGGTCAAGAGGGGCGGCGGAGATTAGTAGCCGTCGGCCACCTCCACGACGCAATCAACGATGACCGCGCTGTCTCCGGGCAGCGCGCCCATACCCGGAGCGGACCGGCTGTGGCGGCCCCGGTCACCGAAAAGCGCCACGAACAGGTCAGACGCTCCGTCCACCACCCGCGCCTGCTCGGTGAATGAGGGGGCGCTGTTGACCATGCCTACTACCTTAAGAATGCGGCCCACGCCTTCCAACTCTCCCAGTTCCGCTTTCATCCTCGCCAACAGGTTCAAGGCGCACCAGCGGGCCGCCTCGTAGCCCTGTTCCACCGTCAGGTCGCTGCCCAGCTTGCCGGAAATCCTGGAGCCGTCAGCCCGCCTGCTTCCCACCCCGGCCATCCACATGATGTTGCCGCTGCGAGCGACCGGCAGATAGTTTCCCACGGGTGGGGGCGGTGGGGGTAGCTCGTACCCCATCTGCTCCAGCGTCATTTCGATGTTAGACATACAGGCTGTCCCTCCATTGTCGTTCGGTCCCGGTATTCGGCCCGAATAGGCATACCCGGAAACACAGATTGTACCGGGTCGTATCTACAGGTCCCTGAAACGCTGGTCTCGCCAGTCCAGGGCGGCCCGCAGGCCCCTTTCCTTGCGGATGGCGCTGAACTCGGCCTGCACCGGGTCCAAGCTGGTCTCGAAGTGGACCATCAACTCCAGGTTGTGGCGGATGGCGGACAACATGCCCATGCCTTCCAGCGCACCGTTCACTCCCAGCTTGGTCATTTTCACGCCCACCGGCGACAGCAGGATGATTTTCTTGGCGACCTTCTCGCATTCGGCCATCAGGTCGTCATGCGGCACAACCCGGCTGACCATCCCCAACCGGGCTGCCTCATGGGCGTCTATGGTGTCTCCCGTAAGCAGCAGCTCCTTGGCCCGCGCCAAGCCAACACTGTAAGGCGTTATGAGCAGGGGCGGCCCCAAGCCGGCGCGAATTTCCGGTTCGCCGAGTATTGCCCGCTCTGAGGCGATCTTGATGTCGCAGATTTGCACCAATTCGCAGGCCCCGGCCAGTGCATAGCCGTTCACGGCGGCTATCACTGGCTTACTCAGGTTCCAGATTTTCAGGAAGGTGTCGATGTGGCCCTTCAGGTGCTCCCGCCGATCGTCAGGCTGGGTTTCGTGCAACTCCGGCGCGCCGGGTTCGCCGCCGATGTCGAAACCTGCGGAGAACGCCCGTCCCGCGCCTGTGAGAATGACCACTCTGATTTCCGGGTCCACCTCGATGAGGTCCAACGCCTCCCGCAACTCGTCCATGAGGCGCGGGTTAAGAGCGTTCAGCCTGTCGGGGCGATTCAGCGTCAAGTAACAAACCGATTCTCTTTGCTCGTAGAGCAAACACTCAAAGTCCATCGGGCCTCCGAAGCAGGTTTGATATGCAGGAATATAGACCAGCGTGAATGATACCTTGAGCGGAGCGCCGTCACAACGGCGGGCGATGCGTTTGACCCTGCGTGGAGGCACATAATGAATGTTATAATCTATATGGCGGCTTCAAATAAATCGACGGACTCAGAGCTCCCGCCATCCGGGAAAAGCGCATGTACTTGAAAAGAATTTCAGCCTTGGTCACGATCATGGCATTGAGCTTGATATTGACAGGTTGTGCAGGCGCGCCCGCATCGGAAACTCCGGTTACCCGAGGGCAGCCGGCGACGGCGTCACCGGCGCAAAAGACGGAACAAGCCCCCGCAGCGACCGAAGCTACCGCGCCTGCTAACACCACCTCGCCCGATCCCACGGCAACTCCCGAGCCTGAACTCACCGCGACAACTCCGCCGCCGGTAGGAACGAACGTCGGAGACCGGGCCCCCGATTTCACCCTGAATGCGCTGACCGGCACGTTTTCATCGGCAGATTTGTTAAAGAGCGGTCGACCACTATTCCTTTTCTTCCACTCGGAACATTGATCGGTGTGTGCTGCCGAGTTACGGCAGCTAAAAACCCTGGACCCCAAGGTCACTGAAAACATAGGTTTCTATATAGTGGGATCGAGCCCGGCAGAGACGATCGACATCTTGGAGCAGGACCGGCAGGAGAAAGGTTATCCTTGGCCTGTAGCCGAGCTGACCGGGTCGGGGCTTCGAGATTTCAAAGTTGTGTCTCAGTCAACGAAAATCGCCATAGACACCCAGGGCATCATCACTTACAGGGCAGGATTCAACAAAGGCGGTCTGAAGGAATGGCAGAGCGTTTTTGAATCTCTAGCGGCCGACAGCAGTTAAAGTTGCAACCCAGCTCCACGATAGACATCATTCACCTTTAAGCCTGGAGACTTGGAATGGCAGAAAGTATCGTAGGCAAAGTGCAAACCGTTTTGGGCCTCATCGACCCGGACCAATTGGGCGTCACGTTAACCCACGAACACCTGTTGATCGACCTTTCTGTCACTCTGACCACGCCGGAAAACGCCAGCGGCAAGGACTTCTTTCATAAGCCAGTCTCACAAGACATGCTTGGAGCAATCCGGTATTACGGCAGGCCCAACGCGGACAACGCTCGGCTGTTTGACGTGCCTACGGCCATTCAGGAAGCCATGCTTTACAAGCAGTACGGCGGAGACTCATTGGTGGACGCCACGAGCATCGGCATCGCCAGGGACCCGGCGGGGCTGGCGCGGATTTCCCGGGCCTCCGGCGTGAACATCATCATGGGTGCATCCTACTACGTAGCAGCCGCTCATCCTGCGGATATGGACGCCCGAAGCGAAGACGACCTGGTGCGGCAGATAGTGCAGGACGTAACCGAGGGAGCGGATGGCACTGGCGTGAAAGCCGGCGTTATCGGAGAAGTGGGCTGCTCCTGGCCGTTGGCGGACAACGAACGGAAGGTGCTCCGGGCGTCGGCCAAGGCACAGCGGCTTACTGGCGCACCGGTGCTGATTCATCCCGGGCGGGACGAGACCTCTCCGATGGAGATTATCGAAGTCCTCGCCGAGGCTGGCGCTGACCTGGACCGGACTATAATGGGCCACTTGGACCGGACAGTCTTCCTGCATGAAACGCTGGCCCGGATCGCTGACGCCGGTTGCTACATGGAGTGGGACCTGTTCGGCAGGGAGTCTTCCTATTACCCGTTAAATCCCAACATAGACATGCCGGGAGACGCCAAGCGGATGGATGACATCGCTTGGATAAGCTCTCAAGGCTACGGGAGCAAGATACTGGTGGCCCACGACATCTGCTCGAAGGACCGCCTGACCAAATACGGCGGCCACGGCTACCACTACATCCTGGGCCACGTAGTGCCTCGGATGAGGGCACGGGGTTTCACGGAAGAGGCCATAGGCGCCATCCTGATCAACAACCCACGGGAGGCGTTGGCCTTCACCGCACCGGGATAGCCCTACCGGACCCGGCGCTACTTAGAATCCCTAACAAAAAGAGGATAAGCGTCTGAAGCAAATGAGTGAACATCCTATGGACAGGAACGCCTCATGTATCCCGTCTATTCGTTCGTAGCGCACCCTCAGTCTGCGGAACTGGTGCAACCATGCCAGGGTTCGCTCGACAACCCACCTGTACACGCCCAGCCCGCTTCCATGCCCGACGCCCCGTTTGGCGATCACAGGCGTGATGTGGCGCGAACGCAACGATTTCCGATGCTCCCGGGAATCATAAGCCCGGTCCGCATACAGCCGCTCCGGTCTGCGGCGCGGACGGCCACGTTTGCCCCGCACCGGCGGTATCGCATCCACCAATGGCAGCAATTGAGTCACGTCATGACGGTTGGCTCCACTCAGTATTGCTGCCAGAGGAGTCCCATTGGCGTCGGTGATCACGTGATGCTTGCTCCCAGGCTTACGGCGGTCCGTAGGATTGGGGCCTGTTTTTTCCCCCGCCTCCAACCGCCCGGACCGACCCACTGTCCACACAAGCCCGGGACCAGTCCAGACCGTCAGCCCCTTGCAGTTTGGACAACAGGAGTTCATGGAGACTCGGCCACACTCCGGCTTCATGCCACTCTTTCAGACGGCGCCAGCAGGTCATCCCCGACCCACATTCCATCTCCTTGGGCAACATCTCCCAAGGGATCCCGCTCTTGAGCACGAAAAGGATGCCGGCCAGGGCCTTCCGGTCGTCTATCCGCTGGCGTCCGGGGTACCGGAACCGCCTGGGCTTCGCGGGTGGCAGCAGCGGTTGGAGCATCTCCCATAGTTCATCGCTCACCAGTGGCTTCGCCATCAATCTCTCCTTGCCCTGTTGCCGATGCTGCACCTGTACGCTGCAAACCACGGCTTGGAGAGAATCTAGACCTCTTCCACCTGCTCGTCAACTCTTTTTGTTAGGGATTCTTAGTAGTCTATCTCAATAGTCTCGATGATAACCGGGGAGTTCGGTTTGTCCGCGGCGTCTCTTGGAACAACCGAAATGGCCTCAGCCACCGTCTGACCCTCGGTAACCCGCCCGAAGATTGTGTGGGCACCGTTCAGGTGAGGAGTAGCGACGGTGGTTATGAAAAACTGGCTGCCGTTGGTGTTCGGGCCAGCGTTGGCCATCGCCAGAATGCCGGCCCGATCGAATACGAACATCGGGTTGATTTCGTCCTCAAACTTGTAGCCGGGGCCAGATGTGCCCGTCCCCGTCGGGTCTCCGCCTTGGATCATGAAGTTCGGAATTACCCGGTGGAATATGGTGCCGTCGTAAAACCCCTCATTGGCCAGGAACACGAAGTTGTTGACCGTCTTTGGAGCGGGGCCGGGCAGCAACTCCACGACGATATTGCCCTTGTTGGTCCTTATGGTAGCGGTATAGCCCGCCATTGGGTCTATAGTCATCGGAGGAGGACTTGAATATTGCTTGCGCATCCCGCTTGCGGGCTTGTCGGCTATGGATGAGCCGCTGTCGCTGCCCGACCGGCGTGCCTGGTCCGATGCTTCAGTGGGTTGGCTCATGGACTCCGACCCCACGGCCGTGGTCGCCTCGGGTTCAGCCTCAGGCTCGGACAAGGAAAACGGCAAGCAGGCTATCAGCAACAGTGCAATTGCGAGGACAGACAGGATAATCGCCGGTCTCATGGGCATCGTATTCACACCTTCCAATGGATTGTCATTCAGCCGGCTTGCCAGCATCGGGCGCATTTAATCGCATAGGACGCTATATCGAAGCCGCTTCGTTACGTCGAGATAATAAACTTCCCGCAGCATTATCTCAAGACTCGCCATCAATCCCTTTGCCGGATTAACCGCAGGGACTCCGTTATCTGTTCGGCGTGAGTGCGTACATGCCCGGCCACATACCGTATAACTCCTTCAGCGGTAATGGGATTTTCTTCCCTGTGTCCCGGCCGTTCCAAGGTAGAAGGGTCTATTTTTCCAACGACTTGCACCACCTGTTCGGTGGCGGCGATTACCTGCCGGACCAAATCCGCCATGTCGTCCGACGCGTGGTCGGTCACCGCAGCGACCCGCAGGTCGCTCTCCACAGCGTTGCGGGCTATCTGCGGGTCGTCTTCCTTGGTGATGAGAACGGCCCTGTCAATCCAGAACACCTGAAGCTCGGCAATATGAGCCAGAATCTGGCAGACCGTCCACTCGTTGGGAGCGGGGACCTCGTGCGCCTCGGCATCTGAAACCCCTTCCAACGTTGCCAACACGGCGTCTCTGGCTGCCCGTAATTCATCTTGCAGTTCTTTAATCTCGCCGCTCACCATTGGACCATATCCTTCCCGCACTGACTCCAAGGATTCACGCCGCCACTGAATTACTGCAGGAACACAAAGGCCGGCCTCTTGGCGACGACGCCCCAGAGCATAGCAGAATCCGTTTCTACCGTGAAGGCGGGCCGCGCCGGCGTTCTTCACGTTCTTGACGTTCCAGCAGGTCAGGGTCTTCCCAAGGTTGGAGGCCTTCCTCTGGGTCGCCCTTTGGACGCAACCTGTTGATGATGTAACGGACCGCCAGGACGGCCATGACTACCACTACCAACCCTCCCAGTACCCAAACGTCGAGATAGATGAACGGGGACGGTCTTTGCGGCGAACTCGGGGAAGAAGCAGGGCGGCCCCGGGTATCCACAGCCCAGTGGGCCTCCAAACCTGCGGTATCGAATCCGTAGGTGGAGACGAGAGCCGCATCGACGTTTCCTGTCTGCCTGAACCGCTCCAGAAAACCTTGGAAACGCTCAACTCCATACTCCTGCACCAAGTAAGCCACCACGCTTTCCGACTTGGCATAGAAGTAGTGGATATCCTCGGGCGTTCCACGCGGCTTGGTCATGGATTCCAAGGGCATGGGGAAATCCGACAAGCTTTCGCCGCTATAGGGAGCGGCATTTGGCTCCAAGAAGCTGGCGATTCCTTCATCCAGCCAACCCGGCGTTCTGGAAGCGCTTGGCCCCAAGGCCCGATGCAGCAGCACGTGGACCGACTCGTGCACAATCAGGCGAGGTGACAGGCCTATCCCCATGAACAGATCGAGTTCAGGGAACGCAAAGCCCTCGAAGACGTGCCGGTCAGTTATGGTGCGGCTCTGGTGGGGAAAAGCGGCAACAGCGGAATCACGGTCGTTGTAAATGATGCCCTTTATGGGCTTGGTGGTGTCGGCCCGGAGCAACGCAGCTATGCCTCCAAGGTGCGTGTCGAGACCCTTGGTGGCCCGGTTCACCCGGTCCTGTGGAATGTCGTGGTGCAGCAGGACCAGATAGCCGATCCTAGTCTGCTCCCACTTGTACCGGGTATCGGTGTATTCCAGGACGACAGGGGCTGTCTGATGCACGACGCCCTGAGAGTCAAGGAGTTCGTAATAGTACTCCACCTTGGTCCCGGGAGCCATGTACCCGGCGCCGCCAACGTTCAGTTGAAAGTCGGCTGTTATCCGCTGCCCAGGTTCAAAATCAGGGTAGCCATAAGCCCAGACGGGGCTGCCCAACTTGCGGTAACGCAATGCCACATCGACTATTTCCCGGTCGGACCGCGCCGTCAAGTCGAATACCAGCGAGCCAGGGAATTGGACCTCCCAGCGGTCGCTGATGACAAAAAAGTCTCCGTTGGGACCTTGGGCCGCGGCAGGACTTTCTATCCACAGACCAATGGCTGCGGCCAGCAGGACGGCCCAAATCAACAGTCGCATGGTGCGCGTCATCGCCAGTCATTCTCCAACGAAGCCGGCAACAGGTACGGGGCAACATACTGTCGCCGCCACCACGTTCCATCGCCGTCCCTGGCGTCGAAATCAGTGAAATTGTACCGGTACAAATCAGCCCGTATGTAGCGCGGCGGTTTGTCCGGAAAAGGGTTTTCCGCCAAGAGGCCCAGCACCGGCGGTGACCCGCGCAGCAACTCCTCTACAAACCTGCCCAGCCAAGGACTCTGGTCATATCGCCCCAACGCCGCAAACCACATCTGCCAGTCCAGCCGGGGCTGGTGAGGCGCAACCCATCGGGGACGCTGCCGCGGGTCGTCGGGCTTGTACTTAAACCGGTAATCTTTCCACTCTTGTCCATCCTCGGAACCCTGGATGGCTATTTCGTACCGCGATGTCGTCATGCTGGCGAAGAGGCCATAGGGATTCACCAACCTGAACGGCGCCACCCAAGCCATAACCTCAGCCGCGCCCCGGGGTACACTGCCGGAAAAGGTCCTCACCATTTGGAACACTCCGAGGAACAACACAAAAGCAGCCAGCACAGCCAGAACACCGTTTCGGAGACGCGGCCATGTCCGTAGCCCGGGACGAGGCGACAGGTAGCCCACCATCCATTTAGGAGTCCAGCGCTCGATTGCCGCATCGTCCAGCAGGAACAGGCAGAGGGCAATCACCAGCAGATTGAAAAAGTTGAAATTGCCGGTCAGGAATATCACCAGGTTAAACCCGGCCAAACCCGCCGCGCCGACAAATCGCAGCCTGCGGGGAGCGAAAATCAGGAATGGGACGACCAGTTCAGCGTACAGGGTGACGGCTACGGAGGCTTTCTGGGACCAGTCCGGCAACTGGTGCATGTACCAGGAAATCCAGGTAGGCAAGGGCTGGGTCTCGTAATGGAAGTTCAATGCCGTAAGGCCACGCCAACTCGGGTCTCCGCTCAGCAACTTCACCGCGCCTGACAGGAACATCAGCCTGAACAGCAACGCCCGGAAAAGGAGGACCATCACAGGACCGGGCAGGCTGAGGAAAATGGCCAGGAAGCCCACTTCCACCAGTAGAATATCCCACTGGTACCCCATGAAGACCTGCCCCGCAACCACCAAGGAAAGGTACAGCACAAACAGCAACACCAGTACGATACGCTGCAACAGGCCGAGTATCAGCAGAACAGAGCCCACACACCCAATCACAACTACTGCGGTAACCGCATGGCCGCTGGAGTTCAGCCAGAAAAGTGTTGGGGCCATGCGGTAGCCGTCGCTACCCAGAATGTCATGTACCCGGGCCAAGAAACCGCTGACTGGAAGGATTCCCTCGGGGCCAATCAGACCATGGGCCTGGCTGCCGAAGGAAAGGAAGGCAATCAGGTAAATGATCCCCAGCAGCCTGAGGAACAGCGAGCACACCAACCCGTATTCGGGCGGGCCGGGATTGCGCCCGTACAGAGCGACGGTAGGGTAGTAGAAGAGCGACCTGTTGGCTGCTACAAACCGGTAGACCCAGTTGCATAATGCCGGAAGACCCCACAGGCGCAGATACACTTGAAGCAGCCAGCTATGGCGGGAAGTAGCCGCAAGAACACGCACTACGGCATCCGCTCCGCTTAATAACCGCCCGTCCGGGAGAGCCAATTGCACTGCGCGTTCAAATTCCGGCAACGGTATCTGAGGGAACAGACCGGCTACCTGTTGGTAAGGGGCGTACAAGACCAAATCGCCGGTCAACCGCCGCCAGTAGTCCACCCATATACGACAGAAACGGCAGTCGCCATCGTAAATCAGCATGGGAGTGTCGGAATCCTGTCCCATCATCGCTGCCAAGCCAACCGCCTATCTGTCATAAGTAGGCAAGTCCGGTGAACATAAGAATTTTGCTCGTTTCCCGTATCTTAATCAATTGATTCGGCGTTGGGTCGCCCGCTACACTACTTTCACAAGAGGTCTGAAGGATCGCCACCCCCAGCGTCGTCATTCCCGTGCAGACGGGAATCCAAGGGGCAGGCCGGCGGTCCCCGGCCATCGTCAACAATCGCAGCGGCCCGCCGGCAGTCCAAGTTGGCAACAAGGCTGCTCGACCGTGGGACTAGGGAGGGGGTGTGGACATGCGCATCTTGGCGTTTCCACTGGCGATTATATTATCCGTTTTCTTGTTAGCCATTGTCCTGTTCCCACAGGCGCCGCCGGTGCAAGCCGACGATCACGGCAACGACCGCGACCACGCAACGGCCATAAACACCACAGGGACCAAGGTACAGGGCGCCATTTCCCACACCAACCTCCTCCCCGGTGGATTGGACCAGGACTACTTCTCGTTCCGGGCCATGCGGGGAGTGCGCTACACGATTACCGCAGACTTTCACACCGTAGAAAGGGTGAACCTGTCTATCATAAACGCCAAACGACTTGGGACCGGGGAAGCCGGTGACCAGTCCGAACCGGTGCTTACCGAAGGTAAGAAAATAGAGATACAGTGGACTGCCAGGACTCCGGACACGTACTTCGTCGAGGTAAAGGCCCATTACAACCAGGATGGCAAGCCCCTTCTTGGCGCCTACAGCCTCTCTATCACCTCCGACACCTCTCTGGCTGACAATTACCACGGCGACAGCCTGAACCATGCTTACCGGGTCGAGACCGGTAAACCGTACCAAGCCGCCATCAGTCCCTGGGGCAACCGTCACATCGTAACGAGAGCCGTATATGGCGGAAACGACCAAGACTTCTTTTCTTTTGACGCAAAGCGAGGCGGAAAATACACCGTTGACGTCCAGTTGGGCACCAGCGGGGGAGTGGAGATATCGGTGATCGACAATTCAAGGCAAACCGTGCTCTCCACCCGCACCGGCGAGACGGCCCTGGAATGGGTTGCGCCGGATAACGGCGTTTACTACGCACGCATAACCGGGACCGGCAGGGTTAAGAACACGGTCGGCACCTATACTATCACCATCAACTCCGACGATTCCTTGATCGACCGCTACCCTGACAACAGGACCAAGGCTGAACCCATCATTATTGGCAAGGCCCACCAGGGCGCGGTCAGCCCTTCCGATGACCTGGACTACTTTTCTTTCCGGGCAAACCGAGGGGTCAAATACACGATAGACGTTACTCCGGGCACCGCTGAGGCTGTGGACATTGTAATAGAAAAGCCTTCTCAGGGGATCGAAGCGTCTCACGTCGGAGACGGGACCAGCCTCGATTGGGTCGCACCCAGCAACAACACTTATTATTTGGTTGTATCGAGATCGTCGCAGGTAAAAGGGGCGCTGGGGTCGTACACTGTTCGCGTTACCGCCGACAATTCCCTGAGTGATCAGAACGACGACACCATCGGAACGGCTACCCCGCTTCTCACCGGCGCCGCCATGGCCGGAGCCATCAGCCCGGCAGACGACCGGGACTACTACTCGTTTACTGCCGTCAAGGGGGTGAAGTACACCGCAGAAGTACAGTTAGGCGACGAGCAGACCATCGACATCACCGCAACCGACTCTCAGGGCAGCGTCGTGGGCTCTAATGGAGGCCGTGACTCAACCCTCGAGTGGGTTTCTCCGGAAGACGGGCAATACTTCATCGTCTTGTCAGGCTCCAACCGGTCATCCGATGTTACCGGCCAGTATACCATCAGGCTGCTATCGGACCTGTCTCTGCGAGACCAGCACAGTGACAACCGGACCGGCGCGACGCCGCTAATCTTTGGCAACACGATGCTGGCAGCCATCAGCCCTGACGAAGACCAGGACTTCTACTCTTTTTCGGCTAAAAAGGGAGTGAAATACGACATCCTGGCTACGCCGGGCACTATTGACGGTGTTTACGTCAAGATCGTCGGCTCGTCGCAGGGTATCGAAGCCGTCACCGACGGCAAATCGGAAAGCCTGTCATGGACCTCTCCGGACAACGGCTCCTACTACGTCGTCGTGTCGTCGGCAGCGTCGGCGAGGGACGCCGTGGGCACCTATAGCCTGAGAATGGACGCCGACCTCTCCAGGGAGGACCGTCACGGGGATACTTGGGGCAACAACACAACCTCCATCGGGTCCATAGGCTCCTCCAAAAACGTATCCGGGGCGGTAAGCCCGGCGACGGACCGCGACTATTTTTCCTTCAGGTCGAAAAAGGGAGTGCAGTACACCTTCACGCCGTCGGAGGACTCCGCAAAGGCCCTTTCACTGGCGGTGGAAGAAGCCGACAATAACAGGTCGCGCGTTCTGGCCAGCAACTACGGTGAAGGGACGGCGGTCAGTTGGATAGCCCCCGGCCAAGGCGCCTACTACTTCGTCGTGTCAACGTCTTCACGCGCAGCGGATGCCGGCGGTGCTTACTCCGTAAGTATAGATTCCGACCCCTCATTGGAAGACAGGTATAGCGACACCTACTACTCGGCGACTAACATCGGGTTCGACACCCCCATCACCGGCGCAATCAGCCCTGCTGAAGACTTTGACTACTTCACTTTCCCTGCTGTGCACAACCAGGACTACACCATCCAAGCGACCCTGGGCACAGTGGATGCCTTGAGATTATCTATCATCAACCACAGCACCGGGCTTGGAGAGTCAAATTACGGCGAAGGCACCACACTGCACTGGACCGCTCCGGCGACGGGGAACTACCACATTGTGGTTGCAGCCGCCGACCAAGCGGAAGACCCCATAGGCACCTATCAACTTACCCTTATGCGCGGCACGATAGCCGCGCCGGACACCACGGAACCTACCGTGGAGACCGAGGACGACTCTACCCCAGGGACCAAGGGCGACGCCCCCGAGGACGCCAGTGACACACTGGAGCCGACGGACGCCAAGCTGGTTGTGAACTCCAGAGCAGCGCCTCCTGGGACCCGCGTATTAGTGCCCATTCGGCTGGAAAACCCGGACGAAGTACACATACTGGAATTTGATCTCACTTATGACCCATCCGTGCTAGAGGTGGCCGAGGTACAACCGGGATCAAAACTGTCTGTCTCTGCGTCCAGCTACGACACCGACACTCAAGGAGTAGTCCAATTCGATCTGACGGTATCAGACCAATTCGCCGGAAATGGGTCGGCTGCCATGGTGGACTTTAAAGTCGTGGGTGAAGAGGGAGATTCAAGTCCTCTCACAATCACAAATACCTCGGTCGTGGACAATTCAGGCGACGCCAGGTCTATAGAGTTGACGGAAGGATCTTTCACGGTCGGAACGCCGGCGGCGGGGGATGGCAACGGGGACGGAAAAATCACGGCGCTGGACGCGCTGATCGCATTGAGGATGTCAGCAGGAATATCGAAAGTGGACCTGCTGATGGACGTGACCGGAGATGGAAGAGTTACGCCGAAAGACGCTCGCCAGCTCCTATCAATGGTATCTGAACTGTGATTCGTGTGATTTATGGGATTACCGTGATTAAGTTGGGGGATGGGTGGAATCATGGTAATCAGGAGAATCAAGTAAATCAGGGGTTTTAGGTAGTGATGAAGACGTGGATAGGTATTGGCCTGCTTGCGCTGCAGGCGAGTTGGAAATGGCTGTTGGCTCTATTCGTGGTGGTAGTCCTAGTGGGGGCGGGCTTCATCCTTCAAGGAATGTTCAGGGAAGATTCGGAAGCCAAAGCAGCGATTAACGTGGAAACTCCAAAGTCCACCGCCGCTCCCCAAGCTACCGCCATTCCGAAAGCTGTGCCAGCCCAGGCGCCCAAGGCCACGACTGTTGTGCGCCCACCTATCGATGTAGCAGTTGCTCCGACAGAGGAGGGATATACGCATTCGCGGGTTACGCCCGCCCCTGCTCCGACAAGACCACCCGCCACACCAACTGTTGCGCCTCCTCCTCCAACCCCGGCGGCGCCCACTTCCGTGGACGTGCCGATACATTTGACCGGAGCCGCCAACGTTGGCAGCCTGGAGTTCGTGTTGGTATATGACCCCGAGGTATTGCAAGTGGTGAGTGTTGCGCCCGGCGCTTTGGCAAATGCCGCAGTCATCGGGTCCAACGCCCTCGCTCCGGGACGCGTATGGGTAGGCGTAGCCGACGCAAGGGGCATCGACGGCACCGATGCGGTGGCAACGGTGACTTTCGACATCGTTGGGCAGCAAAAGGGCAGCAGTCCATTGACACTGGAACAGATTGCGGCCCATGACGCTACTTCCTTGCTGGACATCCTGTCCGAAGCTACGGCCGGTGAATATACCATGGAAGGGAATACTGTGATCGGGCCGAACCTGGTGTTCACACGCTGATTACGACAAGGAGCGTACTTCTTGGCAGACGGGCGGGGCAACTACCTTACCCCGCCCGTTCCCTTTGGGGTCCAACCTCCAGATTCCTGTCGGAAAGGAGATGACAGCCCATATCCGGTCCTCCCATAGCTGCAAGGATAAATGTTAAGATATGATTACGAGAGGTTCCCGCCCCCCGTCTTCACGGGGGCAGGCTCCCCTCCCCCGTCTTTCCCGCGCACTCATCGTCTCCCCCGCGAAGGCGGGGGCCGAGGGCAGGCTCCGCGGGAATAGACTGAAGTTCTGTATCGTGAGGATTGTCTGATGACCAGCGAGCTACTGGTCCTCCGAAAGAAGCCTGACGCCCGTCATCTCATCGCCGGTTGGCGGAGACAATGGTCGGACGGCGGCGAAATATCCAGCGGCCTGCCGCGATACCTTATCGACAAGTTCAACGCGAGACACATCGGCGAGTTTGCCCCCGTGGTGTCGAAAGACTGCTACCCGTTCCAAGTGCCCGGCACCCATGATACCTATCGGCCCAGGGTGGAGTTCAAAGACGGGCTGCCGGTGAGAGAGATGCACCGGAGAAACTATTTTTACGATGCGGGTGAGGGACTGATTCTGTTCCTGGGGGAAGAGCCGTGGATGAGAATCGATGTCTACGGGCAAGCCTTCCTGCACGCCGTCAAGGAGTTGGGCGTAAGCCAGACCGTATTGGTGGAAGGCTACAACGGGGCCGCGCCGCCCGACCAGGAGCGGAACGTCAGTTGCACCTATAGCCAACCGGAAATGCGGGAAGAACTGGAGAGATACGGCCTCAGATTCTCCAACTACGGCAGCCGGGGCAGGAACGGGCCAACCATCGGCATGGCCATGATCACCATGGCCCACGACCTTCACCCGGACATGAAGATGGTCAGGCTGGGAGCAATGGCCCCCATGTACCCGTTCCTGAACTCAAGCAACGAGCCGGTGGGCATTACCAGGGACCACCAAGCCTATTACGACATTATGCGCCGGGTCAGGGCCATGCTGGGCCTCGACCTTGACCTGGACGATCTGGTTACCTTGGCCAAGGCTGAGTGCCAGGAATTACAGCGGACCCTGGAGAGGATCGGGGCTTCCAACCCCCGTGCAAAGCAACTCATAGACCAAGCCAAGGCTGACTACACGGTGAACCCCTTTGTCGACCCCTTGGAGCCGGACGGGTTACATTAACCCTTCCTGCTCCGCCGCTGTTTCAATTACTTCCCATCCCTCTTCAATCCCGGGTACGAAGGCCTTACAGCCCTCGGCGTCCAAGACCGATTTGCCGACAGGGTCGCCATAGTCCACTGTCAGGAACGCCTGCTCTAATTGCCGGTACAACTCGGGTTCTATGCCGTTCTGCGCGGTGAAGCAACAGTGACTGTAGCCCGGACTGGTCCAGAAAGTACGGATGTCGTACTGGTCCAGGGCCCCTTCCTCGGACATTTTCTGGAGCGTCAACAGGGCCACGGCTCCGGCGTCGTAGTCCTCGTCGTTGACGCGAGCGATTACGTCGCCCTCCCCGGACAGTCCGATGGACGGCCGCTCCTCGAAGAAGGTGGCCGCGGCCAGGTCCGCTCGGGGGTTGATGCCCGCCTGCTTCAGAAAGTAGTAGGCCAACAGCCCTGTCTGCGGCGACCCCTTGCTGCCAAAAGCGAAGCGTTTGCCCTTCAAGTCCTCGACGGTCAGTATTTCTGAACCCTGCTTGGTTATGAAACAGGTGGTGAAGTTGATGTCCATGTCCCGCATGGCAATTACTCGGCAACCTTCGCCCATTCGCCGCTTGATCTTTACGTAGCCAAGGGGCCCGTTCCAAGCCAAGTCAATCTTGCCGTCCACAAAGTCATCGATCATAGCTTGGTCGTCGGAATAAAGGACCCAGTCCATGTCGATGCCCTGTTCGTTGAATAACTTTCCCAGTCCTTGGAACACGGTGAGGTGCGAGGGGGTAGCTGTGCCTCCTAACCTGATCATGACACTCTCCTCCGGTTTGGGACCTCGATACAGGCTGACGACGTGCCCACAATTATACCCACAAACACGCCTACGCAACACCAGTGGCGGACCAAGGGACCAGCGCCGATCAGCTCCCTTCCCCCGACCGGCGCGGCGCCTTCACCACTTCTTCCGCTTGCTGGTCTATCACCACCGAGACCCTGCTTAACGTCAAGGGAATGCGCGTACCCTCCGGAACAGCCACTTCGATGGTGACGGGATACCTCACAACGCCCCGCTCCGTTCTGGGAGCATCCGACACAAATACAACGGACCCGGCCAATTCCTGACCTTCGAGATTGTCGATGGCGACTCTGGCGCTGGCGCCTACCGCGACCTGCCCAACTTCTCCGGCATCCACCAAGCTGACCACCTCCACCGCGGTGGGGTCAACGATCTCGATGACTCGGGAGTCTTCAGTAACTATGTCGTCGGCCTCCACGTTGACCAAAGCGATGGTCCCATCGAAGGGCGCCGTGACAATTGCCCCATCGAAGTCTTCTGAAGCCGACTTCACAGACTCCCTCGCCAAGCCCACTTCAGCCCGGCGCAGCGCAATCTCCAGAGGAATCTGTTCCTTGATCTCTGCCAGTCGAGTTTCCACTTCGCCGAGCTTGGACTTGGACAGAGCCAGTTCCGCTTGGCGCAACCGGACCTTCAGAGGGTCTATGTCCTCCGTTAGTTCCCGAAGGTCTTCTATCAACACGTCCAGGGTGGCTCTGGCTACTGCAACATTCTGCTGTTTGACGGCCAACTCCAATGGGTCCGGACCGTCCCCCAGGTCCGCCAAGTCGTTCTCCGCTTGCTTGAATGCCGCAAGTCTGGTGACCACGTCGGCCACCCTCAAGGATACCTGCAACGGGTCGACTCCCGAACCCAAGGCTTTGGCTCCATCGTTCATTGCCTGTGAGTCTGCCGGGTTGCCCACTGTAGCCGCCGGGTTAGGGGCCGAAGGGTCCGACTTGGCGAGAATGTCCGCCAGGGCCTTTCCGGCGGCGTCAAAACGGGCTTCAGCCAAGCGCACTGCCGTCTGCAATTTCTGATGGAGCAGGGGGTCCGGGATCTCCCCTACCACATCCAAGTCTCGCGTAGCCCGCGCCAGGTTTGCATCCGCAGCCATTATCGCCGCGTTCAGCCTCTCCAGTTCCAGCACGTCCTGGCCCTTGCTTTGCCGCTCCAGCTCTTCCTGTCTCACGTCAAAGACCGCTTGGGCCGCGGCCACCCTGGCTTGCAGGCGCTTTCGTTGCAAACGTTCTTCGTCGGTTTCCAGTTTTTTCAATGACTGCTGCGCCGCGCTCAGGGTTGCTTCAGCCAAGGTCACTCCGGACTCCAAGTCTCGCAGGTCTTCCAAGCTTGGACCCTGCTCCAATTCACGCAGATCGTCATCGGCTTTGCTCAAGTCGGCCCGCGCCAGCGTCTCGGCAGCTTGCAGGTTCTCCAACATCGCTGAACTGTCGGCGTCAAAGGCTTGGGTGCGGCTCAACGTAGTCAGAAAAGCAGCCACCCTGTCCTGTGCAGCCGTCAGCGCAATCTCAGCCGCGGTTTTGGCCCGCTTGGCCCCGGCCAGCCTCTGGTCGTGGTCCAAGTAAAAGTTGGCCAACCTCTCTTCAGCCCGGTCAAGGGCGACTTCCACCCTGGCCACCGCTTGCTTGGCCTTGGCCAGGTTCTCGCCGTGTGTCAGATCGAAGTCATTCAGTTGCTGGGTAGCTTCGTCCAGAGCGACCTCCGCGGTGGCCTTTGCCTCCAGGGCCTGGGCAAATTCACGGCTCTGGTCCACGCTGAAGTTGTTCAGGGCGACCGCAGCGTCGTCCGCCGCAACGGCAGCCCGGGCCTTGGCCTGCTCGGCTCTCGCCAAGCGCGTCCGGTGGTCAAGTTCAAAGTCAGCCAACTGTTCCCTCGCGTTGTCCAATGCGACCTCCGCAGACGCTTTCGCATCCATCGCTTGGGCCAGTTCTCCCGCATGGGCGATACTCAAGCTTGAGAGGGCGTCCCTGGCCCGCTCCAAAGCCAGCCCGGCCCCGGCCCGCGATTGAAGGGCCAGGCCGAGGCGCTGTGAGTGGTCAATTTCAAAGTCGGCCAAGTCGTCTTCAGCAGTGTCCAGCGCGAACCTGGCCTTGGCAACAGCATCTTCGGCACGGGCCACTACGTCAGCTTCAGGATTCAACAGGTCGTCGAGGGCTTCCTGTGACTGGTCTACGGCCAAGGCGGCTCGTGCGACGGCCGACTCAGCTTCAGACAATGACACAGGGCCTGAGATAAGCGCAGCGTCCAGGGCCTGCCGGGCCCTTCGCAAGTTTACCGGAGCGAGGGCAGCCGCCCGCCCCAACTCCATCAACCTGAGAGGCTCCAATCTGGCCAGGGCTTGACCAGTTGTCACGTCCTGGCCTTCGCTTACCAGCACCTCGCCAACAGTGCCTCCTAACCCGAAGGTCAATTCGGCCCTTCTCAGAAATACCAGCCTGCCGCCGATCGCCAGTTCCTTCTTTTCCATGTCTTGTAAAATCACGTTGGGAGTTGCCGTATCGACAGTAGTGCGTGGTGTGCGATCATCGGTCACAAGCGCAAACACGGTTACCAAGGCCGCCAACACCGCGGCCACGCCTGCCAAGGACACCAACCAGCCTTTAGAGGCTGTCCACGCTTGTCGAAATTTCAACTCCATGAGTCACCCCTTATGTAAAACAATAAGCAGGCTGAGGCGGCTCGGCCAGCACCCAACGGTGGTATCAATCGCTGTCACCGCCGCCTTCCCTCGACGTTTGCAACGAGGCCGGCAGCACTCTCCCGGCGGCGAGACCAATCCATCTGAGCATGTTCGGTATGTTGACGTGCACCAGAGTGTAGACAACGGGAACGACCACCAGCGTAAGGAAAGTAGAGCTGATTAGCCCGCCAATGACCACCGTGGCCAGTTCTTCGCCAAGGATTCCGCTTTCAGTGGAAGGGAACGCGGCCAGCGGCAACAGGGCGAATGTGGTGGTGAACGCGGTCATCAGAATGGGCCTCATCCGGACCCGGCTGCCTTCAACCAGGGCATCGTAGACCGACAGTCCCCGCTCACGGAGTTGCTCCACGAACACGATCAACACTATGGCGTTGGTGACCACCACTCCAATCAGCAGCAACGTACCCATAAGGGCTGACAGGCTCAACGTGCGGCCGGTGACGGCAAGAGCAGTCAACGCACCCACTGCCGCCAAAGGCAGACACAACACGATCACCAAGGGGTTGCGCAACGACCCCAGCGTAGCCACCATAACCAAGTAGACAAGAACAACTCCCACCGCCATGGCAGTGAACACGTCCTGAAACCCTTCCGCTATTTGTTGGAATATGCCTCCTGTCTTGACCTCCACCGTAGGAGGTATATCCAACTCCGCTATCTTCGCGCCCACCGCCCTGCCTACCCCCTGGGTATCCCTCGCTACTATGCCTGCCGATACAGTGGCCGACCGTTCACCGTCGTACCGGCTGATGGATACGGGGCCGTCCTTCAGTGAAATGGCGCTGACCGCTCCCAATTTCACGGTGCCAAATGGACCTTCGATATCAAGTGATTTCAGCTTGTTTACGTCGTCGACATCCCCAGGCCGCCCCCTGATGACCACGTCCATAGTAAGATCGGCAAGCTCCACCTCGGTGACGATTTGGCCGACGATGAACCGGTTGACCTGCATGGCTACCGCCGCGGCGGTCAATCCCAACTCAGCAGCGGCTTCGGCGTCCACGTCTATGACCACTTCTTGCCGTGCCTCACTCAGGTCGCTCGTCAGGTTGATGATGCCTTCGATGTCCTCGAACTGGGCCTCCATCGCTTGAGCTACGGAGGAAATGTCCGCGAAGTTGGCCCCTGTAATGGTCACCTCCAGCTCATCGGTGGGAGGTCCGTTTTCTATTTCCTTCACCGTGAAGGTGACTTGGTCATCCCCGGGCAATCGCTCCCGAATCGTATCCGCGATGTCAACGGGCACGTCATCTTCCAAGGCGACAACGAACCCAGCAGTATTGAGGCCGCTACCAAGGGTTGCGTTCCCGAACTGGTCGGACTCGGCTCCGATAACCACTTGGTAATCTTGAACATGGCCTTGGCTTCTCAGGTCCTCCAGGACCCCTTCCACTTGCAGGACAGCCCGGTAAGTGGGCGATACCGAGGTTCCTGTCGGCAGGTCCACATCTATGGTCAGGTATTGAGGAGGGCCGCCCGGGAAAAGGGTAATGGGGATCGCGAAAAGCTGGCCCAAACTGCCGGCCACGATTAGTATGGCGATGAGCACCGCGATTAGCTTGTGCCTCAAGGACCATAACAACACCGGTATATACAGCTTCTGGATAAGAGTATCCACCCCGCCCTGGCTTCCGCCAACATCACCGTCATCACGCAAGTCACCCGGCCTGAGCAGGAACGACCCCAATATCGGCACCGCGGTCAAAGCCACAAAGGTCGACGCTATCAGTGCGAAGCTCACGGCGATAGCGAAGGGAGAAAAGAACGACCCTACCAAGCCTTGTATGAAGGCTAACGGCACAAAAATCACGACCGTCGTCAGAGTGGACGCGACAATGGCCGCTCCAACCTCCCGGGTGCCCTCTATAGCGGCTTGCATACGGTCTTCCCCGGCTTGAATGTGCCGGTACATGTTCTCCAGTACCACGATGCTGTCGTCCACCACCCTGCCAACGGCGATAGCCAGACCCGCCAGGGTCATGAAGTTGAGAGTCAGGTCGGTAAATCCCATAAGCAGGATGCCGGTGATAATACTCAAGGGTATGGATATGCCGATTATCAGCGTGGGACGCAGGGTAAGCGTCACCCCCCTCAGAATAGTGGGTCTGAGATTCAGGAGGAACACGAACACCGTGGCGACGGCAAAGACCAGTCCCCAGAACCCTTCCCGCAACAGCGAGCCGAGTTGGGCCCGGATCTCCGGCCCGTCGTTGGTCAGAACGAATATTTCCACGTCCGGCGGCAGCCCTTCCAAGTCATCCAACGTCTCCAGCACCCCCTCCGTGACATCGAGAGTGTTGACGTTGGTGTCTTTGACGACTATCAGGCCAAGACTGGGCCTGCCGTTGGCCCGCGTGATCCGATCGGCCTTCTCCGTATCTCGTTCCACCACGGCAATGTCCGACAACTTTACAGGCCGTTGGCCATGCCTGTTGGTCGGGATACTCTCGAAACCCACCACTAGGTCCTTTATTTCGTCGAGTGACCCCAACTCATGGTCGGTGCGAACGGGAATGTTTCTGCTTCCGTCATCGATGCTTCCTGCTGGAGAACTGAGGTTGTTCGCTTGAATCGCGGCTGCCACTGTGGACAGGGAGAGGCCCAGGTCTTGAGCCTTGTCGGTGTCCACGGTGACGAAGACCCGTTCCTCGGTCCATCCAAGCACCGTGACACTGGCAACGCCGGGCACTGCATCGATACTGGGCACTATCAGGTCGTCCAGTATTCGTTGAAGGGAGGGAATGTCCCGGTCGCCCAGAACACCCAGTTGCATCACTGGAAAAGTATCACTGGCGATCCGGGTGACGTAGGGGTCTGAGACGCCGTCGGGAAATTGCAACGCGCCGATTTTACTGATGATGTCCCGCTCAGCCTCCACGATGTCCTCGCCGAACTCAAACGTAGCGGTGATCATCGAGGTATTTTCGGTGGAAACGGACTGCATTTCCTTCAGCCCGTGCGTGTCATCTATTGCTTCCTCTATCGGCTCAGTCACTTCCCTCACGACAGCGTCCGGGTTGGCGGAGGCATAGTAAGTGACAATGATGATATTGGGGAACTCTATCTCCGGGAAAAGCTCCCTCTCGAACCGGTTGTAGGTGACTATGCCGCCAACCAGGACGAGAAGGATGATCAACGCGGTCACGGAGCGGCGGCGCAACGCCAGTGCGGTAAGGAAAGTCATTAAATAGGCCCAACCAAAACTTCAGGTATGAAAAGCAGGCGGTCTCCGAACACCACTGTAGAAAAAGGGCTTATCAAGATTGGAGAATAGTGTCCATCATCTATGATACTACGAAATACACATTTATTGGGATGTAACACACCATAATACGAGAGTTTTATATACGAAATATGACTACGGAACTATAGAAGTCGTTTACCCAAGGCCTAAAATAATATGAGGCCTCCTGGCAGAGGCCTCATAGGAATACACATAGTGTACAGGGGTGTCCCAATGCTCTTTTGTGCTTATGGTCACTGAGCAGCAAGGTACGACGGGTGCCGTTCCTACTCTTCGTCGCCGTACTGGGACTTCAAGGCCTCCACCACCGCCGGGTCGGCCAGGGTGGTGGTGTCACCCAGGGCCCGGCCTTCCGCCACGTCCCGCAACAGGCGGCGCATTATCTTGCCGCTGCGGGTCTTGGGAAGCTCCGCGGAGAAGAAAATGTCGTCGGGTCGGGCCATTGCTCCGATTTTGGCGGCGACGTGCTGCTTCAGTTCGGTCACAACCGCTTCCGAACCGACCACGTCGTTCTTCAGAGTGACGAATCCTACTATGGCCTGCCCCTTGATCTCGTGGGACTTGCCTATGCAGGCCGCCTCGGCAACCTTGGGATTGTCTACCAGTGCGCTCTCGACTTCCATGGTGCTGATGCGGTGAGCGGACACATTGATGACGTCGTCAACCCGCCCCAGCAGCCAGAAGTAGCCGTCGTCGTCCAGCTTGGCCCCGTCCGACGTGAAGTAGGTATCGGGGTAACGCGACCAGTACTGCTCCACGAAACGGTCCGGGTCGCCGTAAATGGTGCGCAGCATACCGGGCCAAGGCTTCCTCAGCACCAAGTACCCGCCGCCGCCCGGCCCCACGGGGTTGCCCGCCTCATCCACGATCTCGGCAGTGATACCGGGGAACGGATGAGTGGCGGAACCGGGCTTGAGCGTAGTGATACCGGGAAGCGGGGCAATCAGTATCTGTCCCGTTTCCGTCTGCCACCAAGTATCGACCACCGGACAGCGGCCCCCGCCGATGTGCTCCCAGTACCACATCCAAGCCTCGGGGTTAATCGGCTCGCCCACCGACCCAAGCAACCGCACCGAGGACATGTCATGGCGCCGGGGGTATTCTTCGCCCCAGCGCATGAAGGTCCTGATGGCCGTTGGCGCCGTGTACACGATCGACACGGCGTACTTGGCGACGATGGCCCAGAACCGGTCCAGGTCGGGGTAGTCCGGCGACCCTTCGTACATCACGGAAGTGGCGCCGTTGGCCAGCGGCCCGTACACAATGTAGCTGTGCCCGGTAACCCAACCGATGTCGGCGGTGCACCAGTAGACGTCTTCCTCCTTGAGGTCAAAAACCCATTTTGCGGAGGCGTAGGTGCCCAGCAGGTAGCCGGCGGTGGTGTGGACGATTCCCTTGGGCTTGCCCGTGGTGCCGCTGGTATAGAGAAGGTACAGCATGTCTTCGCTGTCCATTGGCTCCGGCTCGCAGGTCATGGGCTGGTCGGCCACCAGGTCATGCCACCATACGTCCCTGCCGTCCACCATCCGCTCGTCGGCGCTTTCGGTGCGCCGCACGACGACAACACTCTCGACACTGGGCGAGTCCTGCAACGCCTCGTCGGACGTGGCTTTCAAGGGAATGATGTTGCCCCTGCGGAACCCCCCGTCGGCGGTGATCAACACCTTGGACTGGGAGTCGTTAATCCGGTCGCTGAGCGAGCCGGCACTGAACCCGCCGAACACGACGCTGTGCGGGGCGCCTACCCTGGCGCAGGCCAGCATGGCAATGGGAAGCTCCGGCACCATGGGCAGGTAGATGGTGACGCGGTCGCCCTTCTTTACCCCCAGGCTCTTCAACCCGTTGGCGAATTTGCATACCTCGCGGTACAGGTCGCGGTAAGTATAGACTTTCCAATCGCCCGGCTCGCCCTCCCATATAATGGCCGCCTTGTTCCGGCGGGGGCCCTTCAAATGCCGGTCGACACAGTTGTAGGAGACGTTCAGCTTGCCGCCAAGGAACCACTTGGCGTGCGGCGGGTCCCAGTCCAGTACCTGGTCCCATTTCTCGAACCAGTCCAGTTCCTCGGCGAACCTGGCCCAGAACGCTTCGGGGTCTCGAAGCGCTTCCTCGTATACGCCCGAGTCGGCGATGTTGGCTTGGCTCCTGAACTCTTCGGAGGGAGGAAAAGTGCGGTCCTCCTGTAACAGGGCATCTATACTTCCGCCTGAAGTATTAGGGGACTCTACCATAGCAACGCCTCCTAATAGTGACCAGTGGAGAGTGGTTAGTGGCTAGTGATTTTTACACAAGCGGCCTTCTCCTGTAAACTGTGGAGAGTGGCGAGCAACCGGCCCCTGTCCACTATTCACTCTCCACTAATCACCGAAAAAGGAGACCCCTGATGACGCAAGAAGAAAACCTGAACGGCCTTCCCCGTGAGAAGCTCAGCGAGGTCCTTGGCTCCTTCCGCGACCCCGAGGTGTTCAAGGCGGTAACCGGCCCGTGGCGGTCCAGGATAGAGTGGCAGGACGGAATGCGGGTAAAGGCCTACATGAGGAACCACACGGTTGAGATGGACGAGCCGGGCGACCTGACCGCAACCGACATGGCGGCCAGCGCCCACGAGCAGCTTTTGTCGGCGGTGGGAAGCTGCATGACGGTCGGGTTCGTGGTGAACGCCACCATGAAGGGCGTAAGGATTCACAACCTCGAAATCGCCATCGACGGCTACTTCGACAACATCCGCAAGTGGGCCGGCGTGGAAGACGAAGGCAACCCCGGCTACGGCAGCATTTCGGCCAAGGTGTTCGTTCGGGCCGACGCCGACGAGGAGACCCTGCGGGAAATATGGCGTCTGGCTGTGGAAGGTTCCCCGGTTACCCAATCGGTGATGCGCGAGACCCAGGTAACCACCGATTTCGAGATGGTGGGTTAATGACGACTTTCGTTTCCACAGAGTGGGTATCGGAACGGGTGGGAACACCCGGGTTCCTGATCATCGACACCCGGTCTGCGATGCGGTACCTGATGGGGCATTTGCGGGGCGCGGTCAGCCTGCCGTTACGCAAGCTGACAGGCCCCACCGGGAGGCTCTTGGCTCCGGAGGAACTGGCGTCTGCCTTTGGCTCGGTGGGCCTTGGCGACCATGAAACCCCTGTCCTCTACGACCAGACGGACGGGCGCAACGCCGCCTTCATGGCTTGGTGCCTGGAGTACTTGGGCCGTAACGACGTCCACGTTATGGAGGTGGTCTTCGACAACTGGAAAGGAGAGGGGAAAGAAGTTCTCTACCGTCCCGTCCCCGTCGAAGCCCGCCAATTCACGGCCAACGTCAATCCGGCGGTCCGGGCCGAACTGGGCGACGTTTCCGCCGGCGGCCTGAAGCTGGTGGACGTGCGGACCAAAGAGGAGTACAACGGCGAATCGGAGGCCGACGAGAAGCCCGGACACATTCCCGGCGCGGTAAACGTGGTCTGGCAGGAACTGGTGGGCGCCGACGGCCAACTGCAATGCGCCCCCGATGTGGCCCGGCAAGTCCTGCAGGCGGCCAACATCAGCCAGGACGACCAGATCGTCACCTATTGCAAGGTCGGGGCCCGCGCCGCCGTGGGCTACCAAGCCCTCAAGCGGCTGGGCTACAACGTGAGGCTCTACGATGCCTCCTACGCCGAATGGGAGCAGAGCGGGCTGCCGGTGGAGAGGTAACGGGTTAGGCCTCTCGACCGAGGGGCCTAAGCAACGGCGGAGATGGCATGGTCCAGTATCTCCGCCGCCAGGTCCATCTGGTCTTCGGTGGTGGTGAACGGAGGAACGAAGCGTAGGACCGATCCTCGGCGCCGGACGCTGAGAATCAAGCCGTTCTCCAGGCACAAACGTCCGATCTGCTGGCCTTGGCTGTAGGCCGGGGTCCGGCTTTCCCGGTCGGTCACAAACTCCACTCCTTGCAGCAAGCCCCGCCCCCGCACGTCGCCCACCAGTTCGTGCCGTTCGCTCAAAGCACGCAAATGCCCCTGCCAGTAGGCGCCTATCCTGTTGGCTACGTCGGTCAGCCCCTCTTCCAGGATGATGTCTATGCTGGCGATGGCGGCGTTGCAGGTCAACGGGTCGTTGGAGTGAGAGTGGGCAACCACCAAGCCCGTGTCTACCGCCTTCTCTTCGATTTCGTCGGTCGTAATCGTCGCACTGATGGCGATACCCCCGCCGAAGTGTTTCGACACGGTGAATATGTCCGGCGTCACGTCTTCCTGCTCGAAAGCCCACATAGCCCCAAGCTTGGCCAAGCCCGTCTGGGCCTCGTCCAGGATGAGCAACATCCCGCGCCGTTCGCAGCGCAACTTCAACTCCCGCAGCCATCCGGGCGGCGGCTCTATCACTCCGCCCGCGCTGAAGAGTGGTTCGGTAATCACCGCCGCCACCTGACCGTCGGCCTGCGCGTCGAGCAACTCAAAGCTGGTGTCCAGGCAGGTGTTGTCGCACGCCGGTTTGTCCTGGCAGAAGTTGCACCGGTAGCGGTAGGGCGCGAGGATGGGATAATTGCCCGGAGCGTAAGGCCCGTAGCCTTGACGCCAACCGGAGAAGGTGACGGCCCTGGCTGCGTCGCTCATGCCGTGGAAGCTCACCACGGGGCTGGCCACCTCGTACCCCCCGGTATATCGCTTGGCGATGGCCATCGCCGCCTCATTGGAGTCGCTGCCGGAGGTCAGGAACATGCTGCGGTTGAGGCCGGGGGGAGTTATCTCGGCCAAGCGGCTGGCGAGGATAATCTCCCGGTCGTTGAAGATAGTCATGTGGCTGTGAATCAGCGACTCGCAACTTTCCTGCAGCGCCTGCACTATCCGGGGGTGGTTGTGCCCCAGGGCGGCGCACATCTGGCCTGAGTTGAAATCAAGGTACTCCTTCCCGTTCACGTCGCGGACCACCGAGCCGCGGCCCCACACGAAAATCGGGCCGGTCACTGCGTTGCGGTCCATCCTGCTGCGGAAGCTGTACTTCCGCGCCAGTTCTAAAAGTTCCTCTTCTGACATTCCGCCGGTCATAAAGCCACCTGTCCTACGGTAAACATATGGGCCTGCCGTTAAAACGACGGCAGGCCCACCGAGCTACCTGAATTATGTTTACTGACAAGAAGGTCCCCTTCCACAAGACAGAGGGGACTATATAGGCCGTCCCGGCCTATGCGGTGTCCTCGGCCTGGTTCTTGAATACGGGCATCACATCGGTGCCGAACCACTCCAACTGTTCCAGGATGACATTCTGAGGAGTCCCGACCACGGATCCTACGTTGATGGCCTCCAGCCCGGGGTACCTCTCTTGGATGTCCTGGATCTTCTCGATGATCGATTCCGGCGGGCCGCACAGCCAAGAACCACCGGCCACGGCTTCCTCCAGCGTGGGCAGCCCCGCGTGACGCGCCTTGGCCGGGTCGCCTAAGTCGGCGATTTGCTGGTTGGTCAAACCCCGCACGAAACCCAGCGGCGCGAACATCTTCATGTTTTCCTCAAAGAAGATTCGAGCCTCGTTTATGGCCTTCTCTTCGGTGTCGGCCAAGTGCATGGAGTAGCCGATGATCAGGTCCTCCCCCAGTTCGGTCTCCCGCCCGTACTTGGCCAAGGTGTCCCGCCATTGTTCCATTACCCGGTCGGTGGTGCCGCCAGCCGCCGCGCCGCCGCCGATGATGCCCTTCATCCCATGCTTCGCCATGAAGTCCATCTGACGTTGGCTGGCGCTGACAACGGGCTGCCACACCTCCACCGGCAGAGTCCGCGGCCGTGGCACGAGGGTAATGTCCGTCAACTCGTAGCCCCGGTAGGGAACGGCGGGCGGAATGTTGTAGTGCTCTCCGTGGTGAGAAAACGACCGCTCGTTGAAGGCCTTGAGCAGGACCTCGGTCTGCTCCTCGAAAAGTTCCCGGTTGGCCTCATTGTCTATGATGGTGCTGGGATTGCCGAACACCTCAACCTCGCGGGAGTGGTACCCGCGTCCCACTCCGAAGACGACCCTGCCTTCGGTCAATATGTCCGCCGTGGCAAAGTCTTCCGCTAATCGCAGCGGGTGCCACATGGGGTTGATGTTGAAGCCGCAACCGAACCTGAGGTTCTTGGTCAAGTGGGCCAAGTGAACGAACAGCAGCAGCAGATTCGGGATGCACTCGTACCCTTCCCTCTGGAAATGGTGCTCAGCGGCCCAGAAGACATCGTAGCCCAGCCGGTCCATGGTCAGGGCGATGGCCTCGGTCTTGTCGAACACCGTGGCCAGATGCTCGTCGGACAGCCACCGGTCGTTTACGGGGGTGCCGTCCCATCCCATGTTGTCCAAGTCCACGTGACCGGCGAACAAGCTACCGAACTGCGTTATCATTCTTATCCTCCTAAACGGGACCGCGCCCGTCGATACCTTGCCGGCTCCGGGCCCGGACTCTATGGGCCATTGTAGTCCGGTAGCCAACCCTGTCAAGACCGGCGGCTTGCCGGGGTGAATAGGGTAGTGTCCCAAAATAATCCTTGGCTGGCTTGTCTGGTAAAATATATGCCTGTGGCAGGGAAGAACAGCCAACCGGGGGTGGGGTGGGTATGTACGCCGCCAATCAGCAACAGAGGATACTGATAGTAGACGATGAAGCCGGGTCCGCCATCGTCACCGCAGTGCGCCGCAGGTTGGAAGACGAAGGGTGGCTGCCGATAGTGGTGGAACCGGAAAACAGGTGGTCGCTGGCCGAGGAGTTTGAGACCGCCGCCCTTTTCGCCATCGAGGAACGGCGCCCCGACGGGGTGCTGCTGGACGTGCGGTTCGGTGAGCATCGGGATGACCGTTTCAAGGGCTTGGAAATATTGCAAAAGATCGTCAATCGCCATCCCCGGTTGCCGATTTTGATGTTCACCCAGTACGCTCAGGGCCCCGACCGGGACACGGCGGTGCGCGGGGCCCTGCACTGGGACGCCCCGGTCGACTTCATCGACAAACTCGCCAGCCCGGAGGAAGTGGTGTTGCGGTTGCGCCGGCTCATCGGCACCACTCCGGAGAGTATCCCGATCGGAAACCGCATCATCGTTGACGTGGCTACCGGGGTTGTGCAGGTAAAGGCCGGGGACCAATTCTCTCCCGTGACGGAACTTCAGGGCATGAAGTTTGAAATTCTGCGTGAACTGGCCGCGGCATGGTACCGCAGCCCCGGAGAGCTGGTGCCCTTCAGCAAGCTGGAGCGTTACTCCGAAGGGGATGATCCACGGGCATCGCTGCGGGTCAGGATCCGGGAGATCAAAGACGCGCTCGGCAGAGCGATGGGTATCCGGTTCGCTGCCGGGGAGTTCATCATCAACGTTCGCGACCAAGGTTATCGGCTGGTGCCGCCAAGGAACTAGACCATGTCCGATTGGACCGGTATACAATCCAAGGTCAGGATCACCGGCGGTCTTGTCCTTTTTTCGGGGATAATCAGCCTTGTCCTGGCTCCCCTCGTGGGCAACATGGTCTTTCGTAGCCTCTGGAGCGTGGAACCCCTTTCCTACATCGGGGCGCTCCTGGCGGTGCTAGGCCTGGGTGTGGTGTCAATCTCCTACATCGCCCCCGCCGTAATGGGCAGGAACAAGGTCAGCGACGATGTTGCTGCCCAACAGCACTGGAGCAGGGTAACCCAGCACTACTTCGACCTGTTCGACCATGACCTTGGCCGCCCCATCCGTCGCATCTCCGGCAAGGAACGGGAACTGCGTGCAGTGCTCAAGTTTTCCGGGGCAGCGACCGACCCGAACGTCCAAGCCCTGTTGGACGAAATCGAGATGCAGACACCCAACTTCCGGTTGATGATGTCCAACATCCAGACGCTGGTGCAGTTGGAAGACCCCGGTTCGTCGGCTCACACCCAACCGGTCGAACCCTCCGAGGTTATACGAAAAATCGTAGACCGCTACATCCTGGTGGCCGAGCAGTCCGGCAAGGACATTTCCTGGTGGGCCGAGCCTTCCGATTTCGGCCTTGTCTACTCCGACAGTTCCGCCATCGAGCACATTGTGACCAATCTGGTCGACAACGCGGTGCGCTTCGCCGCCAGCCGCGTGGAAGTGAGGCTCAGCAGGGACGACAGCCGGTATTACGTGGAAGTGTGGGATGACGGCCCCGGCATTCCGTCTCATTACGCCAGTTATATCTTCGATCACGGCTGGACGCCGGAAGTGGCGCGCCGCGAGGAAAAGTCCAGTTCAGGGCTTGGCCTGTTCATCGCCCGGACTTTGGCGGAGCGGTGCAAAGGGAAACTGACTTTGGAAACCGCGGCCAAACCCGACCCTGACCACCACACTTCATTCCTTCTCAGCCTCCCCTTGAACGCCGCTTGAGCAGTCTCATGGTTTCTATGTGTGGCCCACGTTGGTGCGCGGCCCGAGTCATCCCACAGTGTCCCGCTTGGTGATGCCTATCAAATTGCTCTTGGGCCTCGTGCTTTTTGTGGCGCTTTTCGGCTTTATAGCCTGTTTCCAGCCGGTCCCCAGGCCTGGCGCCGAGCCAACCCACCCTCCAACTTCCCTACCCGCCATCACACTGTCTCCGGCGACACCGCCCGCTCTAAAGCTTACGTTGCCGCCTACGCCTCGCGTGACTCCCGTGGAAACGCCGACGGGACCAGCCACGCCGCGTCCCACCGTGCCCCTGGTAGACTCAACGGTGGTCCCACCGACGCCTACCGCGGCTCCCACGGTTGAGCCTCCCCCAATCGAGCCAACTCCACAACCCACGGATATCCCTGGGCCTACCGCAACGCCAGCCAGTAAAATATTCCTTGAAGTTCGTGACCCTGTAGATGACAGTCAGGTACGCAGCGGCGCGGTGGTGGTCAGCGGTGTAGTCAGCCTTGGCGCGATAGTCCACATCAACGACGGTACGGCGATTGTGGACGAAGACGGCAAATTCCGGGGCGCGGTTGACCTCGTTCCCGGCAGGAATGAGATTCAAGTCGTGGCTACGGACATACAGGGCAACCAAGCCGCCAAGGTTGTGACCGTAACCTCTATCACAGTGCCTGCTCGCCCGTTCATGCTGGTCATAACCGAGCCTAAACACGAAAGCATCGTTTCCGACGAGCGCATAAGCATATCTGGCCGCACCGGGCCGGAAGCCGTGGTCAGCGTCAACGGCTCTTTGCAGTCCGTTGACCTGACGGGCGGCTTCTCGACACAGGTAGTATTGCAACCGGGGCCAAACCTTTTCGACGTGGTGGCCACCAACGTGGATGGCCGGGTCAGCAGCACGGTGGTTGCGGTGATCTACCGGCCATGACGGCAACCTGCAATGACGATTGACACGATGATCAAAACGATATTCAAAACGGTTGGCCGCGCAGTCGCGGCCTCAACGCTGCTCTTTCTCCTGGTGGAAGGCTCCTCGATCCACATCCACGCCCAAGGGAATGACGTGATTCCACCCCAACTCTCATTTCCGGGAAGCATCACCGTGGAAGCGACCGGTCCTTCAGGCGCCAACGTTTCCTTCAACGCCGTTGCCGCCGATTTGACAGACCCGGACCCGGTCGTGACGTGCAAGCCCTCGTCGGGTTCCGAGTTCAGCTTGGGGACGACCAGGGTGGTTTGTACCGCCACCGACGATGCCGGAAACACCAGCAGCGGAAGTTTCCCGGTCACGGTAAGAGACATCACTCCTCCTTTGCTGACCCTTCCAGCGAGCTTCAAGACCGAGGCCAGCAGCAAGCTGGGCGCCTTGGTCATATTCACCAATATAGCCACCGACTTGGTGGACCCGGACCCGGCGGTTGAGTGCGAACCCTCTTCCGGCTCGACATTTCCATTGGGGGCCACTACGGTCAGTTGCACAGCCACCGATGCTTCGGGAAACGTCTCCGGTGACCACTTTTTGGTCACCGTCGAAGACACCACGCCGCCAACCATTACCGGACGCATGTCGCCTTCACCTAACGTCAACGGATGGCATAACACCGAAGTCGCGGTGACCTTTGATTGCGTCGACTCCGCCTCAGGGGTTGCCGCCTGCGTCGGTGATGAAGTATTGGTGAACAACGGTGCGAATCAGCGGGTCAGGGGCACTTCTACCGACACCGCTGGCAACGGCGCCTTATTCACTATGCCCGGAATTAACATAGACCGGGCGCCTCCAGTCATTACCATAGATTCCCCGCGGAACGGGGCGGAGTTCTCCATTTTGCAGAGGGCGCTTGCCGGTTGGAACGTGGCCGATGCACTGTCGGGCGTAGGCTCGGCTACCGCGTCGACTCGGCGGGGAGAACGCATCGATACTTCCACACTGGGCGCCCATACTTTCGCCGTTACTGCCACAGACTTGGCCGGAAACCGGACCACCGAAACACACACCTACACCGTCGTCGCGCCCTTCCTGACTTTCTTGATGAGCAAGGTGGAAGCGACGCTGGAAGGAGGCGCTCCCAGGGATGAATTTCACTTGGAGGGGATATTCGAACTTGGCCCTCACAGTAACGGGATAGACATTGCGAATGAACGGATAATCATCAAGTTTGGCGACTTCACCCAAGCTTTGCCGGCGGGGTCGTTTGTCCCGGAGGAAGACGGTGGTTACAGGCTTGACGGTGTGCCCGGTGGCATCGTCCACGCGCAAATCAAAGACGACGGGCGGTTTTCGGTGACGGCAACCCGTTTGGACTTGTTAAGGATATCCTTGGCCGAGCCTGTTGCTGTTTCTTTGTCCATCGGCGATGACGTGGGCAAGACCACCATCCAATTGACACGTTCGGAAGAATTCATCCTCAAGACTCGTCCGGCTCTGGACTTCTTTGGCATCGTAGAGACCGTGGAACAACAAACACTCCATGTCAGGGCCGGAGAGCAGACCCACAAGGTGATCTTGACGGACGACACCATCGTCCGTCTGATGCATAAATTGGAATCTGGCGCCGGGGATTTGGTAGTAGGCGACCGGGTTGCGGTCTCGCTGACAGAGAGGGACGGAGGACTTGTCGGCGATCAAATCGTACTGCTCCACGATAAGACCCGGTTCGTGCACATACCCGGCGAAGTCGTCGCTGTTACCGATACCCACCTGACTATCAGGCCAGGCCATGAAATGCCGGAGCCCATTACCTTTTCCCGAGATCCAGGGACGCATATCCAGTATTTCCAAGGAGAGACCGCGCTGGCGCCGGGGTCGCACGTGATCATCGTAGCTGAGCAAGACCCCCTGACCGGGCTGTATCTCCCTGAAGCCGCGGGAATCAACGTTGTAGGGGTCGAAGAGAACGACGACGGGCCAAGTGGAGAAGGACCTCCGGCCTCCGGATCGACAGACCACGCCGTGATCACAGGGGTCTTCGAGGGGGTTACCGATTCAGGGGAATGGACCATCGCCGGCATCTCCATGTCCACGGGTATGGAAACCAAATTCGACGATGGTCTGGCCGTCGGGCAGACGTTAAGCGCCAAGGCGGACTTGAGAGCGGATGGTTCATTACTGGCGAAGGAGGTCCACCGGGTACGCCTCGGCAGTGAGACCAGCGGAAGCGCCGAACTGGAAGGCCCCTTCCAAGGAGTGGACGAGCCTTCGGGGAGGTGGATCATTGGGTCAGCCTTGGTAACGGTAAGGCCCAGCACAAACATCGACGGCGCGCCAAAGTCAGGCCAGCGACTGAGAGTATTCGCGTTGGTCAGTAAGGACGGAGCATTGCTGGCCCGCGACATCCAGTACGTACGGGAGCAAACCTCAGAGGAGATTCGGGATGACGTCTTGAAACTGAGGGGGATTTTTCTGGGCATTGATCCCCAAGGGAATTGGATTATTCAAGGAGTCAGGGTTGCCGTGGGCCGCCAGACCAGGTTGGAAGGTCATCCCGCCATCGGTAATCCGATAGAGGCGGTTGCCACGGTCCGGGATGACAACTCGTACTTGGCCCGCAGCATCACCGGCAGGTCGAAACCCCCTTTGACGTCGGCTCCTGAGGCCTACATTCGCGGCCCAATAGAAAGGGTCCTGGACAACGGTTCGCTGGTTGTAAACGGGGTGGAACTGTCGTTGAGCCCGCTCACCAAGCTGGACCGGTCGCCCAAGTTGGGAGATTTCGTGGGGGTGACGGCTCTCGTCCGCCCAGGGCCTGCTTTTCTCGCAGCCGAAATAGACAACCACGGGGCCGGCTCCAGCAGCATTCTTGCCAAGACAAGTCCGGTAACCTTTCAAGGGCCTATGGAGCATATTAGCCAGGACGCAGACCTGGTGGTGAATGGTATCCCCGTGATTATCAGTCCTCTCACTAATGTTCGAGGTTACTTGGTGCGAGGGACCAACGTAGCGGTCGAAGGAATGCTCCAGTCAGATGGCTCGGTTATTGCCAGCGAGTTGGAAGGAGAGGTACGCAAGACCACCATCGACGGTTTTAACGCCAACATTTACGGAGCGATTGACGAAATAAATCAGGACGAGTACGGAAATATCACATCGGTAGCGATTAACGGATCACCAACCCGCTTCGAACACTTGACGCAGGCCCCCAATGACATCCAGATTGGTCTGCCGGTTAAAGCGCAGACGGTTATCATCGACGGGATGCCGATAGCTCGACAATTGGAAAGAACGTGGGATGAAATCCCCTTGGACACCCCTATAGTTGAAGTGCGGGGAATCATCGGTTCCATTGGCTTCGATGAAGAGGGATTGGCAACCAACATCATTGTAGACGGCCTGTCGGTACGCGTATTCCGGCAGCCTGAACTTGCAGACGCCTTACAAATAGGAGACCTGGTAACGGTTAGGGGGGACCTGAACAACGACGGGCTGCTGGCGACGGAAGTAACCGTCGAACATTCCCGGTCAGACAGGCAAGGGCGGATCGAGTTTGAGATGGAGGGCGCCGTTCGGAGCATCGTTCGCGATGAGCAGTATCATATATCGGGCTTGGACGTAAACGGGAACCAGGTAGTGGTACAGGCCTTGACCCAAATCAAGGGAGATTTGGAAGATGGCAGGACTATCAAGGTGACCGGCGTCATCAGCGAAGGCATCCTCATTGCTCGGAACATAGAGGTGTCGAGCGGCCCATAGTGAATTGCGCGGCGGTCGTATCCGATTTCTCGATTCCCAAGGTCAATGCTAAACTACTCCAAAGCAACGCGGTCTTCAAAAAACGAGGTGCAACATGCCCGAAGAGACTTCACTGAAACAACGAATACGCAACGGCGAAATAGTGGTAGGCATTCGTGCCGAGGTCGGCTGGAGCCAGAGCCAGTTGGAGGATGTCCTGGCCAGGGACACCTACCACTTTGTGACCCTGGATAGCCAGCATAGCCCATACAATGAAGAAAAACTGCTGGCTTTCTGTGGCATGGCCGCCGGGCTGGGTATGCCGGTCCAGTTCCGCATCAAGCACACCCGCCACGCCTACCTCATCGGCAACGTCCTTGACTTGGGTCCGTGGGCCATTGAGGTGCCGTTGGTGGAGGACGAGTCGGTGGTGGATGAGGCCCTGGACGCCTTCTACTATCCCCAGGTCGGCAAACGCAGTTGGGGCGGCGCGGGCTACAACATCCAAGGCAAGGGCCGGCTGGAATACGCCGACTGGTGGAACAACAACGGCGTCCTTTGCCTGCAAATGGAGAGCATCAAGGCGGTCACCAACGCCCGGCAACTGGCAAAGCCCGGAGTGGACTGCCTGACCTGGGGACCGGCGGACCTTGAATTTGACCTCGAAGCCCATCCACAGTTCCCTATCCGGACCGTGGACGATTGCGTCCGCCACGTCCTAGCCCAGTTGGAAGGCACCGGAGTAAGGATAAGCTTCCGCAACGGCACCCCTGACCTGCGGAACAAGTACATTGATATGGGCGTTACCGTTTTCATGGAGCGGGCTTAGGCAGGCGTAGACTCGCCAACGGGCCCGCATCTCAACCGCTGCTTGGCTCGTACTACAGGCAGGCCGATCCTGGCCGTGGCCCGTGAAAGGGTCACGGCCAGGTTATCGGGTTCCAGCCCCTGTACAGATGCACGACATTTCCCCCAAGGACGGTCCCCGGTTGGTCTCGGTGTACCGACACCCAGTAAAACCTGCCTGACCGGATATAGTCGATGTTGTTGGCGAGGGCGAACGCCGGTCTGGGATCGTACAGGAACCAGCCATACTCCGGCGCGACATCCTGCACCGATGGATCGAAATGCCAGACGCGTTCCAGGTTGTTGGCCGCCATGACGCTGGTAAAGGCGTCGGAGGGCCGCATTTGCACCGACACGGCGGTCAAGTCCAGCTCTGTGCCACCCCCGGCCTCCCATGTTGCCGGCTCGGTCATAACCCTGTTCCCCACCATAAATGTAATCGTCATCCCGCTATAGGACTGGTGGCGCGGCTGTGAGATAGTGATGCCGTACCGACCGCCCACAACGCTCCCTGAAGCCACCACAACTCCGCCGATTATCGCGGATACCGTCGTGCCGTCAGGGGCGGGACGCCCGTCGATGGTCACTCGGCCGCCGAATACTGCCGGCCTCACTGGTTGTGCTGACCCGGGTGTTGTTGCTATCAGGTTCAGTTCACCGCCCCCACCCGGTTGCCACACTGACTTGGTGTTGGCGACAAGCGAGCCAATCATAAAAGTGATTTCCCTGCCCGTGAAATTCTTGCCAGGAGTCTGTGGGATACGCAGCGCGTAGGTGCCATCGCTTTTGGACGCGGTGGATGCGGCCATGTCGCCGTCGATCCAGGCCGACACGATAGTCCCTGCAATCAGGGGAGACTCGTCAATCGTCGCCTTTCCGGCAAATACTGCGGGTCTGGGCGGGCTCTGTGCTTGGACAGACCCTTCGAAGGGAACTATTGCCAACAGGGCCAGGACAAGAAGTAATGCAAAGACCCGCAGACCGTTCATCGGTAACTCCCGCAACGCCGAGGCAACTGGACTCGGTTGCTCCGGTGTTGCGCCAATTTACTCCTACGATGAAAACAGCGTGCCCTCCATCCCCTCCCAACCGGACTGTCTCAAGGTTGAAGCAGATTTCAATGGTTGTCAATGCCGATAATAACGGCGCCTCTCACGGGTTTCCTACGGGTTATGGTTCCGGTTTCAGAGATTTGTCACCTTCTCTGAACGGCTGTACACCGTCTCCCCATGCACAAAGTCCTTTGGGAATACCCGCGCAGTCGGTGAAAATTCCCATTGGCAAAGTCCGCAGCGTTTGGTTTAATCATTCGCGGCTGAAGACTTTCAGCCAAGACACATCAGGAGCAAGTCAATGAACGTTGTTTGGATTGTTGCGGACACCTTCCGGCGCGACCACTTGGGCGCCTACGGCAACAAGTCAATCTACACGCCGTCCCTCGACGCTTTGGCAGCCAAGTCGGTAAGGTTCGACGGCCACTACGGCGCCTCTTTCCCCACCATGCCTACCCGGGCCGACCACGCTACGGGACGCTGGACCATGTCGTTCATGGGATGGGAACCCCTGCCCGACGAGGTTGTTACCTTGGCTCAGATACTGGCGGACAACGGCTTTCATACCGCCGCCATGGTGGACACGCCCTTCTACTGGCGCGGCGGCATGAACTACGACCGCGGGTTTCAGACCTACTTCAGCGTTCAAGCCCAGGAAGGCTCCGTCACCAGGGTCCAGCAGTTTGGCCACCACGAGTCCAGGGACGAGCGCGAACGCTGGCGGGTCGAGTCCGATCGGAATACTCCCCGCACCATCACCAGGGCCATGGAGTGGCTTGAACTTCACTACAAGGAGGACTTTTTCCTTTACATAGACACTTGGGACCCCCATGAACCCTGGGACGCCCCAGGCTACTTTACCGAGTTGTACATGCCCGACTATGACGGCGAGGTAGTACAGCCCATCTATGCTCACTGGCAGGACGCCCCCGGATTCGACGAAGCAAGGGTCAACAAGGCCCACGCTACCTACTGCGGCGAGATTACGATGGTCGACACTTGGGTCGGCTACCTGCTGCGCCGCTTGGAAAACATGGGTCTCATGGACCATACGACGGTGATTTTCACCACCGACCACGGCTTCTACTTCGGCGAGCATGACGGCCTGTTCGGGAAGATGACTTTCGACAAGCGGCCCGACGGCACCCTTTACCAGAACGGCGACGCCGATGCCCAGTGGACCCACTCGCCGCTGTACGAGGAACTGGTGTCCCTTCCCTTACTTATTTCCGTGCTCGGTGCCGAATCAGGTCACTACGCCGGGTTGTCCTCCGCCATAGACGTAATGCCCACGGTGCTGGACATCATGGGCCAAGACATCCCGGAAGTGGTGCAGGGCCGGTCACTCTACCCGGCGATGAAAGACCCTCGAAGGGAAGGCCGCGACTTCGTGATCAGCACCATACCCTTCGCCAACCCTGGCGACAGGGTGCGCTCCGTGGACAACGTAAGCCGTCCGTTGACTTCGGGACTGGTGACAACGGTCACTGGCGGCGGATGGTCACTCCTCTTCAGCGTCGAGCCCGGATATTCGGAGCTGTATCACCTGCCCACGGACCCTCAACAGCAGAACAACGTGATTCACCAGAACCGCGACGTAGCCAAAGACCTGCATCAAAGCCTCTTGGGCTTCATGCGGGAAAACAATGTGGCTTCGTCGCTCATCCGGCCTAGGGAAGACCTGCGCATCTAAGTCGAGGGGGTAACCCGCCCCTGATATACTGTGATGCACAATAGCTGCGAGAATGTGAGCCAATGAAGAACATCACCGTATCGGTAGACGACGAAATTTACAGGCTTTCTCGCATCAGAGCCGCGGAAGCTGGAACATCCGTATCCGCTCTGGTGCGGGAGTTCCTGACCAGACTGACCCAGACCAGGACTCACGACGTAGAATTCGACCAACTCCAGAAACTACAGGATGAACTCATAGACTCAATCCACAAGAGGGGCGCCGGCTTGCACTCCTCCGAAAACCTTCCCCGCAACTCCCTTTATCACTGACATGCGGTTCGTAGACACCAACATACCCCTCTACGCCGTCGGAACCCTGCCTGAAGAACAGGACAAACAAAGGACAGCGGCGCATTTGCTCAGAAGAAACGACCTCGTAATGTCCGTACAGGTCTTGGGTGAATTCTACTTTCAGGCTACCCGCACCTCGCGCAAAGGATACTTGACCCACGCCGAGGCTGTGGAATTCATCAGACTACTCCGGCGTTTCCCTATCCAAACACTCACGCTGAATGTCTTGGACATAGCCTTCCGCTACTGCGAGCAGTTTAGCCTTTCGTACCGGGACGGTGCTATCTTAGCCGCTGCACGAGAAAGCGGGTGCGACATGGTCTACTCAGAGGACATGAGCACCCAACAAGACTATGACGGATTACGGGTCATTAACCCGTTCTCCGAGTCTCAAATGCTGGAATGAGGAGGGCAATAACCGGATCTTACCTGTACCACCCGATGCCCCGGTGGTACCCCCTCAGGTAAGCAATCTGGCCGCCGTGGGCCACGTTCTCCAGCACCAGTTGGCCCAGGGCGGTGTTCAGGGTGTGCTCCTGCCTCAATGCCGTCGGCGGGAACACCACCCGTTTCTCCAGGTCCTCTGCGGATAGAGAGGGCACGTATTCCCTGGTAATGGCCTTGATGGCCTCGAAGTAGCCAAACTGCACCTCCCTTGCCGGAGGCTTCCAAACGGCTAAATCCGCGCCGCGGCCCAGTCCTTCCACGTTGTCCGCCATCCCGTACTTCTCACACCAACCTTCGGCAAACCACAGCTCCGGCTTGGACTGTAGCCGGTGCATGATGAACATGTCGGTAACCCGGCTGATGTGGCCGAAGATCCATGCGATGGAGTTGCTGTGAGGGTTGGGCTGGATGGCCAGCGTCTCGTCGTCCAGGTCGGAGATGGCCGATTCCACCATCTCCCAGTTGCGTTCCAGTGAGTACATTATCGAATCCGTTGCTGCCACTTTGTCCTCCTTTACCCCGGCGTCTCTGGAAGAGACATACGCCGTTCGTCTTGCATCCAAAATCGGAACGATGCTACCACACCGGGAAATTATCTCAAAACTGAATGCACTACCGGACTGGTCATTCCCGCACGGGAACGTCACCCTCGCGCAGGCGGGGGCGGGAATCCATACCTTTGCCCATTCGGTCGCCTCAACCTTGTCACACCCATGTGCCGCAAGTATCATTCCATTACCCATAACCAGACCTTCAGGAAGAAACGACCTTATGACGAACTACCGGGTTGGCGTAGACATCGGCGGGACCTTCACCGACATCGTTTTCCTTGGCGACGACGGCGCCGTTCTAGCCAGGAAGGTAGCCAGCACCCCCGACGACTATAGCCGGGGCGTGCTTGAGGGCGTCCGCGGCGGCGTTAGCGAACTTGGCATCCAGCCCGCGGCCGTCTCCGAAATCAGCCACGGCTTCACCGTCGCCACCAACGCCATTATCGAAAACAAGGGCGCCAACACTGCTCTCATCACCACCGAAGGTTTCCGTGATGTTCTGGAGTTGCGCCGTAACCGGGTGCCTCGGCTCTACGACCTGAACTACGAAAAGCCTCCGTCCTTGGTCAAGCGCCAACTCCGGCTCGAAGTGCGCGAGCGGTTGAATTACCAAGGCGAGGTGCTCCGGCCCTTGGAGACCGCCGACGTCGACCGCGCCATCGAGAGAATCGCCCGCGAGGGAGTCGAATCGGTGGCGGTGTGCCTCCTCCACTCCTACGCCAATCCGGGTCACGAGCAGTACATCGCCCAAGCGTTGCGCGACCGGCTTCCCCAAGTAAACCTCACCCTCTCCAGCGAACTGCTGCCGGAGATGAAAGAATACGAGCGCACGAGCACCACGGTGATAAACGGCTATGTCCGCCCCGTGGTGGAACGCTACTTGGGGCTGTTGACCGAAGGTCTGCGAGACATGGGCATCACTGTGCCCCTCTCCATCATGCAGTCCAACGGCGGCTTGGCCACGTCGGCCATTGCTATGGAAAAGCCGGTCTACTGTATCGAGTCCGGCCCCGCCGCGGGCGTGGTGGGCGCTTATCACTTGGGCGACCGCTTGGGCGTGGAAAACCTGATGACGCTGGACATGGGCGGCACCACCGCCAAGGCCTGTATCATCGAAAACGGCGAAATCCTGCAGGCCCCTGAATCTGAGGTCGGCGGCGACATCAGCGTGGGCCATCGCCTGCTGAGAGGCTCCGGCCATATCCTCCGTGTCCCCGCCATAGACTTGGCCGAAGTTGGAGCCGGCGGCGGCAGCATTGCCTCGGTGGACAGCAGCGGCTCCATACGGGTGGGGCCCCAAAGCTCCGGTGCCGTCCCCGGCCCGGCCTGCTACCGGCTAGGCGGCAGGAACGCCACCGTTACCGACGCCGACGTGCTGTTGGGCTACTTGAACCCGGAACACCTGCTGGGCGGGGACTTTCCCATCGACCGGGAGTTCGCGAGGGAAGCCGTTACCCGCAACGTGGCATTGCCCTTGGGACTGTCCGAGATTGAGGCGGCCCACGGCATCCACCTGCTGGTCAACTCCAACATGGCCCGGGCCCTCCGGGCAGTATCCAGCGAAAGAGGGCGGGACCCCCGCCGGTTCGTCCTCTTCTCCTTCGGCGGCAGCGGTCCGGTCCACGCCGCCGGTCTGGCCGAGATGCTTGACATAACCCGTCTCGTGGTTCCGCCCTTCCCTGGGGTCTTCAGTTCCTTCGGATTGCTGGTCGCCAACGTGGAGCACCACTTCGTCCAGACCTACTTCAAGACCTTCGGCCAACTGGACCTGGCCGAGTTTTCCGGTATCATGGAGCGGCTTTGGTCAGAGGGGCGGGACCAACTCCGGACCGAGGGTTTCGACGATGCTGCCCAAGAAATCATCACTCAAGTGGACATGAAATACGTGGGGCAGGTCTCCGAATTGTCGGTGTTCATGCCCACCGGGCGAATCACCTCGCAGACGCTGACTGACTTGGGCGAGGCATACGACCGGGAGCACATGCAGACCTTCGGCTACCAGACCGACGCGCCCTACCAGTTGGTCAACGTGCGGGTCATCGCCCGCGGTCTCTCCTCCGAGTCCCGGGTCCCCGAACGGCTGGGGTTGCCATCGTCGACCAGCCAGGGTCCTTCCCAACGCCCCGTGTACTTCGGCGCCAATCACGGCTGGACCGATACTCCGGTGGTGGACCGCGCCCACGTCGCCCAAAATCCTGGCCCCGGCCCAATGATCATCGAGGAGTACGACTCCACCACCGTGGTGCCGCCCGGCTGGCAAGCCTCCGTCGACCGCTGGCAGAACATACTGCTTGAGCGGGGGTAAGCGAGAGTCGTTTGCAATGCCTTTTGCATAGCCATCCCCCGTCACGCGGCAAACTTCGCCGCCAAATCCCGGTCGCCCTCAACGGCAATCCGGCCGTCGGCGGCGCCTTCCTCTATTCCCAGCCGACCGTACACCAGCAAGGCAAAGGTGTGGGCGCCGCAGCCGAAGGTCACGTCTGCCCGAACTGACCCCGCCGGTCCTATCGCGGCTTCACCGTTTGACATGGTAATGTCGTAAGACCCTTCCACCACGCCGGTTACGTTGAACCGGAACACAGTCGTGTCGACTATAGACTGGCCGGGGCGGTAAAGCCTTCCCACTATGAAGTTTGACAACAGGTCGAAGATGGCGGGCAGCACAGCCGGCGGCATTTCCGCATCCGGCTCCAAGCGTGAGCGGATATCCCACTCGTGCATCGCCATCTCGGCAATCCGGAGGTCAACGAAGCTCCCTACGGGTATGATGTTTGCCGTGTGGTAGCAGAGCTTGTCCCAGTCCTCGGAACGGACCGTCGCCAGCACTTCGTCTACCTTGCGGCACCGCGACTCGAAGGTGGGCAGCAGTTCGTCTCCCAGATTCCCGCGCAGGTCCAGCGTCCGCTGCACGTTGCCCGCCAGTCTTGCCGTCAGCCCCTCCACCGATGGCGGCGACATACCCTCAGGCGGAGACGAATCGCCGTCAACGCCCCGCCGTATGGTGGTTGCAAACATTTCCGCGGCTAGGCACATGTGCGCCACCACTTCGTCGTTTTTCCAAGCGTCGCAAGCACTCTGGATTTTCCACTCTTCGGGGGACAGCGTTTCGAAATAATTGCAGATCCGCTCCGTCTCGCTCCGCGCCAGCGCTATTCGCGCTTCCATCTTGTTCATGGACTTCTCCGGACCAGCCAAGTTCCTTGGACACAATGCACTGTTGTCATGGCCCAAGGGAAATCAATATACCACTTTGTCCCGGTAGTAGCACCGCAACGCATCTGAAACCGAGGGACTGATGGCTGGGCAGAAGGGTATTCCCAATGAGGAAAGGTCGTTTTCGGGTATGTCCCGCAAAGCGTCGTGGACGCACCCGGCCAGCCCCTTGTTCCCTCCAAGGAACAGTTCCTCCAAGTTGACCAGGCCGCCCAGTTCCGCAGGTATCTCGCCATGCAACCGGTTTTCACCAAGGTCCAGCAACAACAGGTTGGACAGATCCCCCAGTTCCGGCGGTATCGGTCCAGTCAATTGGTTCCCGGACAGGTTCATTTTTTCCAGATTGGACAAGGCGCCCAACTCCGGCGGTATTTCCCCGGTAAGCTCGTTTACGTAGAGGTAAAGCCTCTCCAACCTGGACAGATTGCGCAGTTCCAGAGGGATCCCCCCGGTCAGCCGGTTTTCACCCAGATCGAGCAATTTCAAATTGATAAGCCCTCCCAGTTCAGGGGGTATGTCTCCGCTCAACTCGTTTCTCCATAGTTCCAGTTTTTCCAGACTGGTCAGGTCCCCCAACTCCGCCGGTATCTCCCCTTTCAAACCGTTGTGGGCCAGCGCCAACCCCGTAACCCTGCCGCTGTAGTCCGTGATTACCCCGTGCCATCCTCCAACTGGAGTATCGCTCAACCAGTCGCCGTTGTTCAGCCAGTTTTCCCCATCCATAGCAATGTAAAGCGCGACCAGTACAGATTTATCCCTAGATGTGGCGGGCGCCTCCGCGGCCAAACCAATGGGCGGTGGCAGAACAATGCTCTCTGCTGGTCCGGATTGTCCGCAACCGGCCAGCCATATTCCCACCGCCAAGTACAGGGCCAGTGTAACTGCGGCAATCAGATTGTTTGGTACCGAACATAGCCCGTGACCGGCCATCCCTACTCTCCCCCGTGACCGGCTTCATACCGTCTCGCCGGTATTCACCCGGCGGAACATGTTGTTTCTGTCGGGTTATACGCTCGGCGATGGCCTTCGGTTCCTTGAGATATGGGGCCGCCGACATTGCAGGGACAATGAAGAGAGGAGAGAGGAACACATTGCGGGAGGTAGGGAAAATCATGGGGAGCGCAAGGAAGCAGGCACGGCATGAAAGCGCGCCGATGAAGGTGGTTCGCAAGCGTTGGGAGGCTTCGGGGTGCTTGGGGACTGGTCAAAAAATGGAGCTACTAATCCAGCAGCTTTGAATTGATAGATAATACGGGTGCAATCTTGCTGGTATACAGCAAAGGGCAAAGTGATATTGGGAGGATGGGGATGCCAGCCAAGAAGTACCGGGTCAAACTGAGTGCAGAGGAGCAACAGGAGCTGAAGGGACTGGTGTCCCGGGGACAGACGGCAGCATACAAGCAGACCCATGCCCGCATCCTGCTGCTCAGCGATGAATCCCAAGAGGGCGGGGCAATGAAGGACGAGGAAATAGCCCGGGCCCTGAAGGTGGGCAACGCCACGGTGGAACGGGTGCGCCGACGCTGTGTCGAGGAGGGTCTGGAGAGAGCCTTGGGACGTAAGGAGCAACTCAATCGCCGCCCGAAAAAACTGGACGGTCAGGGAGAAGCTCACCTGATAGCCCTGGCCTGCTCCCAACCACCGGAGGGCCGGTCCGGCTGGACGCTGCAACTGCTGGCTGAGGGGTTGGTGGAAAGAGAGATAGTGGACAGCATCAGCACCGAGACGGTGCGCCAGACACTGAAAAAAACGAACTCAAGCCTTGGCTGAAAGAGTGTTGGTGCATCCCGCCCAAGGCCAGCGCCGAGTTCGTCTGCGCCATGGAGGACGTGCTGGAGGTCTACCATCGCCGGTACGAGGACAACGAAGTGCTGGTGTGCTTGGACGAGACCAGCAAACAGCAGGTGAAGGAGACCCGCCTGCCGCGTCCGGCTCGCCCTGGGGAGCCGGCCTGCTACGACTACGAATACGAGCGCAACGGAGTGAGCAACCTGTTCATGCTGTTCGCGCCCTTGGGAGGGTGGCGCCGGGTGGAGGTGACGGACCAGCGCACCAAGGTCGATTGGGCCCGGGTGGTCAAGCAACTGGTGGATGTGGACTACCCGGACAAGGACCGCATCGTTCTGGTAATGGACAATCTGAACACCCACCATCCGGCTTCTCTGTATGAGGCTTTCGAGCCGGAGGAAGCGAGGCGCCTCGCTGAACGGCTGGAAATCCACTATACGCCGAAGCATGAGAGTTGGTTGAATATGGCCGAGATAGAGCTTGGAGTGCTGGCCAGGCAGTGCTTGGACCGCAGGATTCCTTGTCAGGAAATACTGAGACAGGAGACCCAGGTCTGGCAGAACCAACGGAACCGGGACGGGGTCCGGGTGGACTGGCGTTTCACTACCGAAGACGCCCGCATCAAATTGAAGTCCCTTTATCCATCAATACAACACTGACTGACTACTAGCTGGACGTATTACCACCGTCGAGGCACGCTTTGAGTCCTTGGGCAAGCAATTGGAGCAACAATTTGACACCCACGACGCAAAAAGAGACAGCATTATAGACCGCTTTGATCAACGAATTGACACCCTTGCAGTACGCCTGGACCAGTTGATGGCCAATGTTGAAGCCCAGTTCGATCGACATGGTGGAATGGTCTCACAAGCCCGCGACCATTACATGGATATCTCCGTCCGCTTCGGTGTGCATCATCACGGTGACGGACGACAGCCTACCAGTGCGGCCACTCCCTTGAATCAGCCCACGTAACCAACTTCGTGAGGCGCAAAGCCCACCTCAATTCGGAACGGTCTCATGCTATTGACAGTCCTGAGCAGACCTTATCACGAATTTTTCGCTGGTGGGTCAGGCTGTAACCTCCTCAGCCTCAGAAAACCCGTCCCCGACGGCACGGCCAGGCGGTGTTCCACAATGGCGGCGTGGGCACCGAAAGCTTCTGACCTTACCGGTTAGTCGGCCTGTAGCCCGCGCCGAACCGTACCAGCGCGGGCTGCTGTACGGAAAAATTCTGGACTATCAAGCCGCGCCCGGGTCCAGATTGGTTCCGATCATGTCCGGTATCCCGGACATGATCGGAAGGCCCGGCTCCTGAATGCCCGCTCCGCAGCAAACTGGCTGCAAGGAGGTACATGAAGTGCATTGTCATCTGCTCGGACGGGACGTGGAACACGCCGGACCAGGAACTGCCCAGCAACGTGACCCGCTTGGCCCGCGCCGTGCTACCGACGGCTCCCGACAGCACGGCGCAGGTCGTGTTCTACGACGCCGGAGTCGGCACCGAGGGCTTCTTGCCTTACAGGCTGGTCGGCATGGTGAGCGGAAAGGGAATCCAGAAGAATATCCGGGACTGTTACCGTTTCATCATGCACAACTACGAGGACGGCGACGAGATTTACATGTTCGGGTTCAGCAGGGGAGCCTACACCGTCCGCAGCCTGGCCGGCATGGTCCGCAACGTGGGGCTGCTCCACAAGCCGGAAGCCGATAGACTCCAGGACGCCTACCGCCTTTACCACCGCCCCGACGCCGGTCCGGAATCAGGAGAGGCCAAGAAGTTCCGCGCTGCTTATTCCCGCGAAATCGAAGTCACCTTCATCGGCGTCTGGGATACGGTGGGATCCCTCGGCATCCCTGTGCGGGGGATAGGACGGGTGCCCGGTCTCGGCTGGCTGGCCCCGGCCCGTCGTCATCAGTTCCACGACGTTGAGTTGAACCGGTGGGTCAAGCACGCCTGCCATGTCCTCGCCATCGACGAGAGGCGCTGCCCTTTCAAGGCATCCCTTTGGAAGAATAAACCCAAGCCGGGGCAAACCGTCGAGCAGGTCTGGTTTGCCGGGACGCACGGCGACGTCGGCGGAACCGGGAGAGACACCTCTTTGGCCGACGCCCCGTTTCAGTGGATGGTGGACCGGGCGTCGGCCCATGGACTGGCGCTAGACACTGAAAGTAGCGGTCAGCCAATCCATCCACATCCGTCGCCCGGCCTGTTGGAAAGGCTTTGGGACCGGTTGCCCTCTTGTGCTCGGGAAATAAACATAGACGGCACCCAGTGGGTGCATCCCACGGCCCGGGACCTTTTCAAGCGGGAGCCATCGTACAAGCCGCCAAACCTGGAAGCATACCTGGGGTGTCCCGGCGCGCTCGTGTACGGTGAGGACGGAGACTGAGCGGCAATCGTCCCGTCAGCAGTCCGTCAACGAGGTTGCAGACAGAGGTTCCCGTATTCCGCAAGTTTCAATCCTCACTTGGCCCTTAGACCGAATGCAGTTAGCGGGGCCACCGCCTTTCGGCGATGGAGAGTCCTCTCTAGGACGAGGAATTCTCCAAGGCCTGTTGGAGGGGAAGGCACGGAGGCCAGCAGAAACGAGGTCGGTTGCGGGCATGGTCCGCTCTGTACGGCTACTTGGAGTGGCCATGCTTGGGGCAAGTCTGTTGCATGGAACGGACTCGCATCCGTAAGGGGAAAAGGATGGTCGGACTGGCGTATGCTATCACTGGCTTGACTCCTGAGGAAGCGGGGCCGGCGACACTGCTCAGGTTGTGGCGGGGCCACTGACGCATTGAAAAACGTCTGCATTGGGTGTGGGACGTCACTTTTGACGAAGACTGTTGTCATGTAAGGGCTGCCTGTGGTCCCCCGGTAGCGGCCGCCGCCGGAACCGCGGGACTCATCCGGAACGGCGGCAGAATCCGGCTAATCTGCGACCACACCGTCCGGCCCGACGTACTCCAAGCCCTCTACAGAGGAGGAGTTCTAAACCCTGTGGACCAACAGGGCCACAGGGCTGACCATCATCCCCTTGCCCCAACTGTACAGGGATTACATCATCGAAAACGCGCCAGTCTCGACTCCGAAAATACTCAGGCCCGGACCCTGAGGAACGCCGCGGAGCGACGACTGGACCACGATGCTCGACGACGCCGACCTGGACGAAGACCAAGAATCTACCATAGACGTACTCCAAAGGGTCGGTAACATTGACTTCCTGCTGAAGGCTACTGAAGAGGCCGATAGGCTATCTTACCAAGACACGAAACGAGGCAGGCTGAACCAGGTAATCCAGAACCTGCGAGAAGACGGACACTCCCACATCCTGATGTTCACCCAGTTCCGGGACACGCAGGAATGGCTGGCTGATTACCTCAGAGGGATTGGCCACCACGTGACGGAACTCTACGGCCAAGACCGTCTGGAAGGTGACAGAGGCGAACGTCTGGCGGCGTTCCGTGAGGAAAATCAAGGGATCCTCCTCTGCACTGAGACAGCATCAGAATCCCTCAACTTCCAGTTCTGCACCGCGGCCGTGAACTATGACATCCCGTGGAACCCCATGACCCTTGAACAGAGAGCCGGCAGAATTGACCGGATCGAGCAACAGCGCCCTGTGGTAGATGTGATAAACCTATTTCTACGAGAACACCGCAGAACACGACGCCTATCAAGCGGTGGCGAGACGCTTCAGTGACATAATCACCAACGTGGGGGCCTACCCGCCCATCATTGCCGCCAACATCCAGAGCACCATCCGGGACGGAAACGCAAGTCTCAACCCCAGGATCACAATGGATGACTTGGAACGGCCGCTCCGGTAACCTTACTTGCTGCCGGAAGGTTGAAGCGTGGACAATATCGGTGGGAAACACTGGGAAGTTCAGGACCCACAAGGGCGCACCAAGAGGGTAACCACGGACGCCGCTTCCTAGTACTACAGTCGCAGATCAATAGGGAGTAGAATTGGGCCAATTGTTTGGTGATGAGGTGAGTTGGTGGTTGCTTGGGGAGACGGGGTGTCGGAAGTGGCCCGGTGGGCCGATGGCATAGAACAGGTGCATGAGTGCATAGCCGAGCGGTTCCGGCGACCGGAGCCGCGTCGACGGGCTCTGGCCTATCTGCGAGGGCTGATCAGTCCGGTAGAACGCAAGAACGGCTGGCAACTGGCGGAACAGGCCGGGGACGCCACACCCGACGGTGTGCAGCGCCTGCTTTACAACTACCGGTGGGACGCGGACCAAGTCCGGGACGACCTCAGGGACTACGTGGTGGAGCACCTGGGCGATGCCGACGGAGTTCTGGTGGTGGACGAGACCGGGTTTCTCAAGAAAGGCGACAAGTCCGCTGGGGTGCAGCGTCAGTACAGTGGGACGGCGGGTCGGATCGAGAACTGCCAGGTTGGCGTGTTCCTGGCCCACGCCGGAGCCAGGGGCAGGGCATTGCTGGACCGGGAGTTGTACCTGCCCCAGGTATGGGCGGACGATTGGGAGCGGCGGCGGGAAGCGGGGGTTCCGGAAAGTGTCCGCTTTCGGACCAAGCCGCAACTGGCACAGTTGATGTTGCAGCGGGCACTGGAATCGGGTGTTCCCTTCGGCTGGTTTACCGGAGACGAGGTCTACGGCAGCGACCGCAACCTGCGGTTGTGGCTGGAAGGTGAGGAGATTCCTCATGTCATGGCCGTAAAGAGCAACGAGAAGCTGTGGGCTTTGACGGAGCGGGGACCGCTACAGGTGAGGGCGGACCGTCTGGCGTCCGGGGTTGCGGAATCCGCTTGGGTGCGGTGCAGCGCCGGGAATGGCGCCAAGGGACCACGGGTCTACGATTGGGCCGCCGTGGACATACGGCCCCTGAGGGAACCGGGCAAGGGGTACTGGCTGCTGGCCCGGCGCAGCATCGCCAAACCTGGTGAGTTGGCCTACTACGTTTGCTTCGGTCCGGCAGGCACCGGCTTGGAGGAACTGGCGAGGGTGGCCGGGACCCGTTGGGCCATCGAGGAATGCTTTGAGGAGGCCAAGGGAGAGGTGGGGTTGGACCAGTACGAGGTGCGGCGGTGGGATGGCTGGTACCGGCACATCACCTTGGCCATGCTGGCCCACGCCTACCTGATGGCAATCAGGTATCAGGCGATGGAACAGGGAGAAAAGGGGGCCACTACGGCCCCGATGAAGAGTTGATTCCCGTGACTGTCCCGGAGGTGCGACGGCTGCTCACCCGCCTGGTATGGACAGAGAACCAACCACCGGATTTCATCCTGTATTGGTCTTGGTGGAGACGGCGTCATCAGGCCAAAGTTCGGCAATGCCACTACAAAAGGCGACAATCAAATCTGCGACTGTAGTATTAGCAAAACGATGTCTTCCTCAGACCTCCCACCCCAGCCATCCGGTTCTCGCTGAGCACCGCTTTTAGCCGCGGTCAGATGTTCCATCAGATGTTTCGCCCACCGGGGAAGGTCGCGTTCCGGGGTGTTGGGGCTGGCTGACAAGGAAAACGGCGGCAGCGACAGCCAATCCCAGCACGGCGTAGACAGCGAGAGCGATGCCATATCCGCCGACCCAGTGGAAAACCAGGCCCGAGGCCACCGATCCGATAGCCTGCCCCGCCGACGTGAACGGCTCCGTTATCCCGCGGATTGTACCCAGGGACCGGCGGCCAAAAAAGTTGGCGTAAGCCACCGAGGGCACTACAAGGATGCCGGCCACAGTGACGCCGAACAGGCCCGCAGCCACGAACGCCAAGGCTATCGTGTCCGCCTTGACGAACAGGCCCGAGGCTACCGCCATCAACAGGGCAACGATTCCATAGGTACGGGACACGCTCATTTTTTCCAGGATTCGTCCCCACAGAAGGCTGCCCAGCCCTGTTCCGGCGGCGTTGACCACAATGCTGATCTGGGACAGGGAAAGCTCGATGCCTCGAGAACGGAGCAGGTCGGCTTGGTAGATGTTTGTGCCCGACTGCACAAGGAACAACGCCCCCGTCCCCACCGCCAGCACCCAGAGGGCGGGGGTGCGTACCGCCTGACGGACAGTCCACTCGATTTCGGTAGCCGCAGCGGTTGCCGGTGTACTGCCCGCCCCCGCAGGTCTGCTCCTCGCCTTATCGCCGTCGGGAAGCAGGCCAACATCCTCCGGTTGCTGGGTAACCAGAAGAGCCGCCGGGGCCAGCGCGACGAGGTAGACCATCAGGCCAAGAACGATCCAGGCCGTCTGCCATCCGTAAGTGGTGCTGACCCACGTCGCCACCAGCGGGAACACCACCATACCAGTGGAGTGAGAGAAGAACAGCAGTCCGGTGGCGGAGCCGCGCTTTCGCACAAACCACCGGGCCACCATGGTGGAGGCGCCCAAATTGAGCGGACCGCTGAATATGATCCGCCCCACCGCCAAGGCCGAATAGAATACGGCAACGTGTACGGACAGCCAAGCCAGGGCGATGGTGCTAAGCCCCAAAATGCTGATGGACAAGACCAGCACCGATCTCGCACCGTAGCGGTCGATGGCCCATCCCACGAATGGGGACGTCGCAGTGGCAAGAAGACCGCCGACGGCAGCAGCCCCGCCGACCAGCGCCCGGCTCCATCCAGTCTCGTCAACGATGATGGGCACGAAAACGGCAAAGGTGAGGCTGCCCGTGGCGTTGCGCACGAACATGCTGCTGCCGGCGGCGCCCAGCACAATCCATCCGTAGTAGAAAGGTACGCGCTGGGAGATGTAAGCGATTAAGACGTGCATTGCTGTAGTTGGCGCCGGAAAGTAACCGGGGGATTATAGACCATCCAGGTCTGCGTAGCGCGTTGAACAGCAATTCAACTACACGTATACTGGTATAACGTACACGTATATTTATGCTAAGGGCGAAGCGGAGACTTGGGATGAAGCAAAAACTCACCATCACCGTAGACGCTGAACTGCTCCCGATAGCCAAGCGGTATGCCCGGTCCAGGGGCGTGTCGCTTTCGGCGCTGATCGAGCAGTCTCTCAGGGAAATGGCAGGCGAGAACACTCAGTCCTTCGCTTCGCGGTGGCGAGGCAAGTTCCGGGCGGTAGAGCGGGACGACCCGCGCTACCAAGCGTTGGACAGGAAGTACCTTCAATGATCCTGCTGGACACCGACGTTCTCATCGACGTCGCCCTCGACAGGCGTCCATACTCGTACCCGGCTTCGGAACTCCTGGACCGCATCGAACATGGCGCAGAGTCCGCGTACATCGCGTGGCACTCCGTATCCAATCTCTATTACTTGGTGGCCCCGGCGCTTGGCGGAGCGAGCGCCCGCGACTTCATTGTCGAGTTGACGGCGTTTGTATCCGTGGCGACAACCGACACGCAGGGCATACGCTATGCCGCTGAGCTTCCGATGGCGGACTTTGAGGACGCCATGCGGGTGGCTGCGGCCCGCGCCTGCGGCGCCCGGTACATAGTCACCAGGAACGTCAGGGACTACGAACGCTCTCCAATCCCCGCGGTTGACCCACAGGAGGCGTTGACTGCGCTGTTCTGATGGTTGGCAAGGATAGCGTCCTCGCCTGTCTATACAACCCGGGCACGGAAATCTGCATCAAACGCACGGCACTCCTGACGCAGCCGATCTTCTGCCTTCCGGCGTTGATATTGACACTGAGGTTAACCTCACCTAGTCTGGAAACTGGTCAGTAAGACAACCAAGCGGAGTGGACCATGATCAGGAAATGGCCGGTCCAGGACGCCAAGGCGAGATTCAGCGAGTTCCTCGATACCGCTCTCTCTGAAGGACCGCAGATCGTGACCAAACGGGGCGTGGAAACCGCCGTGCTCCTTCCCATCGAGCAATGGCGGAGACTGGAACGTATGACAAGGCCGGACCTGAAGGAGTTGCTCCTAGCCGCGGAAGCGCGGACCGAAGACCTTACTCCTCCGCGCCGACAGCATCGTCACCGGCCGCCTTCGGCCGCGGAGTAGGGCTGTGTACCTCCTTGACACCAACGTAGTCTCGGAGCTGCGCCGCCCGCGTCCACATCGTGCCGTTCTGGACTGGATTGCGGCTGTGCCTGCGGAACAACATGATTGCGGCGACCGCGATTGTGCACAGGCTCACGGTAGTCACTCGAAACGTGAGTGACTTTAGCCAGCTTGGGGTTGAGTTGGAGAATCCCTTCGACAGGGAGTAGTACGGATAAGTGGTGGGAAGTGGTACCCCGGAGGGGCTTCGATCCCCTGATCTCCACCTTGAAAGGGTGGCGTCCTAACCTGGCTAGACGACCGGGGCACAACGCTATCATGGTACTACATTCGAGGCTTGCGCGCCAGCGGTGGCATTGGAATGGCAGGGCTATCGCATTATGAGGTGTGGTAGCCCATTTGCCCGTCATTCCCGCGAAGGCGGGAATCCACACTGCCTAGCGACGGTAAATTCACCTTACCCAGCGACTCATGGATTCCCGTTTCCACGGGAATGACGAGATACGCCGGGATGACGGAGTGATTGGTATACTGGCTCCGAATAAGGCCATTACGCAATCAGACGACCTGACAGGAGCGACAGCTATGCCTGAGCGAAACGGCAACGCCCCCACGCAGCACATCGGCAGCACGATACTGGTGGTCACTATGGACGTTGACCCGGAGGACGAGGCGGAGTTCAACAAGTGGTACAACGAGCAGCACCTGCCGGAGAGGATGGAGATTCCCGGCTACATCAGCGCCCGGCGGTTCAAGCTGGAGGAGGGCGAGGGCGCGCTCAAGTACCTGTGCATCTGGGAACTGGAGGACGGCAGCCCGCTGCAAAGCCGGATGTACCAGGAACAGCAGGCCGACCCCACGGCACTGTACCTGCGGGTCAGCAAGACCATCAAGGCCCGCACCCGCGGCCTGTACCACCAGACTTTCCCGGACACCGGGGCCTTCGAGGACCACTCCGGCTTCCATCCCCGGCACCAGGAGATTTCGGCGTAAGACGGGACGGGCAAACCGGGACGACAGCACATTGGGGTAGGCCAGGGAGCGTTCCGTTTCAGGCGCCCTGCCCGGCGGCTTTACAGTAATTTCTTCAGGCTGGCCAATGCCTCGTCTACCTCCCGGCCCTTGGCCTCGATGGTTGCTATGAGTTCCTGGGGCGTCCGGGTGTCCACCGGGGCGGAGCGGTTGGGGTTGACGGCCTTCAGGTCGTAGTTTCTGGCCTCGATTTCGCTGCGGGGAACGGTCCAGCTATGGTCGCCGTCGGCCCGGTCCGGCAGCAGTTGGAAGAATTCGTCGAAGTGGGAGAGGGTCAGGGGCCGCCGCTTGGTCACCTTGACGTCGGACAGGTCGTAGTACCAAGTGCTTTCGGTGGGCTTGCCCTTGGTGAAGAAGAGCAGGTTGGTCTTGACCCCGGCCCCGGCCTGGGTAAAGACTCCGGCGGGCAGGCTTACGATGCACCACAGGTCGCACTCGTCCAGCAGCTTGCGCTTGGTCTGGACAAAGGCGTTCTCGTTGGTGCGGAAAAGCAGGCCCTCGTCCACCACGATGCCGGCCCGGCCGCCGGGCTTGAGGCTGTCGATGACCTCCTGCAGGAACAGCACTTGTGTCGCGCCGGTCTTGTAGGCGTACCGGGTCTGGGCGTCGGAAGCCTCGCGTCCTCCAAAGGGTGGATTCATCAGCACTACGTCGAACAGGTCCGGAGCGCCGCGGAACAGCCCGCCGTAGGACTGGTTGCGGGTGAGGGTGTTGCCGTGCCAGATGTTGGGCCGGTCGATGCCGTGGAGCACCAGGTTGGCCAGGGCGATGGGGTAGATGAGGTTCTCCTTCTCGCGTCCGTAGAAGGTCCCGGTGGCCAGCCGGTCCAACTGATCGGGTGTGGCGGACATTCCCAACCGGTCCTTCATGTATTCGTAGGACTGGGCCAGGAAGCCGCCGGTGCCGCAACCGGGGTCATACACCGTCTCCCCGATTTTCGGGCCGACGGTCTTGACCATGGCCCGGATGACCTCCCGGGGCGTGAAGAACTGGCCGCCGTCGTTGTTCTTCTCGCCCATCCGCAGCAACAGGCCCTCGTAGGCTTGGGACAGCAGGAACACGTGGGTGGGGTCGGTGGCGGCGTTGGTGATGGCGTCGACCGCGTCCAGCACGTCCAGGAAACTCTTTTCGGTGTCGACGCGGACCCTTTCCACCGCCCGCATGATCTGTCCCACCACCTGCTGGCGGGGCGTGGCGTTGCGCCGGTTGGGAAGGCCGTGCAAAGCGGGGAGTAGTTCGCCGTTGACAAAGTCAAAGGTCTTCCCCAATGTGCCCGACTGCAACTCCTTGCGCTTTGCGCCGCAAGGAGCGGCCCAGTCCCGCCACCGGTAGGGAGCCTCCAGGGAGGGTTGGAAGGACACTCCGACGGCGGCGGCTTCCTGGGCCTCCACTTCCTCACGTTCGTCCAGCACCCGCAGGAACAGCAGCCAAGTGAGTTCGGGGATGTACTGCAAAGCGGAGGCGCAGTTGGACCGCCGCATGATGTCGCACACGGCGTATATTTTGGAGTCTACGGAGGACTGGGAGGCAAGGGTTGTCATCACTCCCCATCCTCTTTGGGCCAGCCGTACAGGTAATGCTTGTAGTTTTTCGCAAGGTCAGTGGGTACTTCACCATCGGGAACCGGGTTGTACTTAATAGCCCTCTCGATAATCTGCGTAAGCTTGAAGGAGCCGCCGCCGGTCGTTAACTCCACCGCCCGCAATTCGCCTTTCGCTTCGACTTCTTCTTCATAGCTTCGTGGGTTTTGCTCCAACATTACACGCTCCTTCTAGCGACTACGCCGCTATATCTCCCCTGCGAATGCGCGACGAAGGAGGGCGGGCGGCATCGCTAGAATATCGGCTAATTGCTCTTCGGCTGCTTTCCTGGCCCGTTCCACGGCGGCCAGTTGCTCGTTAAGGAGGGCGACGATGCGTTTTTGCTCGGCTAGGGGTGGGAGGGGGATGGGTAGGTCTATAAAAAACTCTTTGGGTACTCGCTGCTGACCAACCGCACCCCGAAAGTGTCTAGCCGCCTCTTTGAGCACCCAAGGCTGGCGAAGAAACCTGTGTATCCAGTCCGCAGTAACATTCTCGCTGGGCCGGATTACGTGAAACTCCGTCGTTCCGAACCCGAATCCATTGGTCAAATCGCAAGCTATCGCGTGCTTGCCGTTCTGCATACATGGGGTGATTTTTGCGAAGAGAACGTCCCCTTCCTCAAAATAGGTATATCCCTTGGAGACCTCGGCCAACGGCCTAATTTCCGGCCAAGCGATGGTCCCGGTGTCCTCGGACACGCTTTGCATAGGGACAAACGTCACCAGGGTGTTGGAAGCATAAGGAATATCACGCCGTCTGGGAGGATTGATGAGCGCTATGCTTGAGAGGTTAGCCCACTTCCAGCCACGGGTTAAATCTCGAGTTTCCGAGAACGAATGAATGCTCATATCTGACCGTACCACGGTATCTATACGGGGAGCATGGGATGGCGGGCCAGCCGGCGGCTGGCGAAGGAGTTGGGCGTTACTCCTCAGCCTCTAGCCCCTGAAAGCCAGCGTAATTATTGCGGCCATGAGAGTGACCCAGCCGCCGCCCAACAGGAGATAAAGAGTATTGAACCGCCGGTCTATTTGGTCGAACTTGGTGTTCATCTCGACTCGCAACGATTCGATAGCCCTGTTAAGGTCGCTTAACCGTGCATCGACCTGCTCGTAGGCTCCTTCAAGCCTGCTTACTCGTTCTTCTAATGTCATTGTCCGCTGCCTTGAAGTTAATTTACTGCCAGGGTACAGGACCGAGAAATGTCATGCTTGACGTCCGGCGCCGTTCGGGAATGGGAAGCCGTTACCCCGTCAAGGCCAACCCGACGATAGCGGCCATGAGAGTAGCCCAGCTTCCGCCGATGAGAAGGTAGATGTTGTTGAACCGGCGGTCTACCCGGTCAAACCGGGTGTTCATCTCTGTACGCAGGTTATTCATCTCCACGCGGACATTGTTCATTTCCCCGCGCAGGTTCCTCATATCGAGCCGTAGAGAGTCCATTGACGAGCTCAAGTCGCTTAAACGGCCGTCAACCTGCTCATAGGCGCCTTCCAGCTTCCTTACTTGTTCTTTCAAGGAGGTGGACGTAACTCCTCAGCCTCTGAAAGCCAGCGTAATTATTGCGGCCATGAGAGTGACCCAGCCGCCGCCCAACAGGAGATAAAGAGTGTTGAACCGCCGGTCTATTTGGTCCAGCCGAGTGCTGAACTGCCGGTCTATTTGGTCCAGCCGGGTGTTGAACTGCCGGTCTATTTGGTCCAGCCGGGTGTTGAACTGCCGGTCCATTTGGTCCAGCCGAGTGTTCATCTCTACACGCAGGTTGTTTATTTCCCCACGCAACGATTCGATAGCCCTGTTAAGGTCGCTTAACCGGCCGTCTACCTGTTCGTAGGCGCCTTCCAGCTTGCTTACTCTTTCTTCTAACGCCATATATCTATCACATCGGGACCACTATACCACGGCGTTCAGGCGGCAAACATCCTGAGCTTGGTCTCGGCGATCATGCGGGCGGGCAGAGCACGCTTTTGGAGGGCGCGTAGACCCCCGGCGGCGGCCACCTCCGGGGTGTTGAAAATCTGCGGGTTTTCCAGGGTCTCGGTGCCTCCACGGGCGAACTGGGAGGCGATGGCCCGGACAGTGGCGGCGGTGTCGTCGGGCATGTCGGAGAGCCAGCGACGGTTTCTGCGCTCGAAGGCGCCGACCCGGTCGGCCCTGGTCCTGGGCGTTTGCCCGTAGCCAATATCGGCCAGCACGTCATAGATGTCGTAGTCCCCGGAGTAGGCCAATTCACGGATGATGAAGGGAGAGCGCCCCCGGTCGGGCAGTTGGCGCATCAGGTCCTGGCGTTGGGTCGGGTCAACCCAAGCGGAGCGGAAGGCGTCCAGGGCTGGGATGTCCTCGACCAACTTGGCGGCGAGACGCTGCTTGTACTCTTCCAAGGGGACCGGTACGACCTGGCCGGCGTCGTTGGCGGTAAGTATGAAAGTCCCGGCGTCGGTGATTTGGACATCAATATCGCGGACGACGATAAATCTGCCCCTGTGACATTTCTCTCCTTCGCCTTCTTCTTCTGAAGGGACCTCATCATCCGGCGCTTCCGGGTCTTGAGGAGAGACCTTGGTCCTGAATTCCGCCGGGAACAGGCGGGTGCAATCGGTATAGTCGTACACCCGGAACATAAGCTTGTTGGTCGCCGGGTCCACCCGGGTGCCGCGACCCACCATCTGGTAGAAGGATATGGGAGAACCAACGTAACGGAAGAAGACGATGTTGTTGACGTTGGGCACGTCTACCCCGGTGGTAAGGAGGTCAACGGTGGTGGCTATGAAATGGTGGGCGCTACTGCCCCGAAAGTCCGGCAGGTAGTCGTTGCCGCTGCTGGCGGCGGTGCACTTGAAAGCATAGTCCGTGACCGGAAGCCGCCCCCGTTCGGCGCACCACCGGGCGTAGAGGTTGTTCATCTGTATGGCTACATCATCGGCATGGTTGTCCCGGGTGCAGAAGATGATGGTCTTCTGCTCCGGCCCTCCGGTTTCCAGCAATTGACTGAACAGGCGCCGGCACATCTGTTCCACCCGGTCGGGGAGCATGAGGTAAGCTTCAAAAGACCTAGCGTCGTACTTGGGCCTGGTCTCAGTTATGCTCACTTCCTCGCCGGTGATGGCGTCTTGCAACGGCAGACCCGCCAAGTCGGACTGTTGCAGGCCGGTAATTGCCTCCGACTCGAGGTAGCCGTTCAGGAAAATGTCGTTCTTGTGTACTTTCATGGCCGCCAAGTAGCCGTCTTCAATACCTTGGCCGATGACGTATTCGTAAGCAGGCTCGCCAAAGTAGCGCAGATTGTCGGCGGTAATCTGCCGGTCCTGGTCGGCCTCCGGCGTGTCGTCGGTGTAATCAAGCTCCCGCGGCGTGGCGGTCAGCCCTACCTGCACGGCGTCGGAGTTGCGGGTCAGTACCTGCGACCACTTGCCCCAAGCTGAGCGATGGGCTTCGTCGATGATGATGTGGCTGAAGTAGTTTTCGGGGTAGTGCGTCGTCAAAAAGGACGCATCGGACTCGTCGGCATCGACGCCCAGGGTCTGGTAGGTGGCAACTATTATCCTGGCGTTCAACTGGGGGCTGGCCGTACCGGCGGCCGCGGCATCGGCGCCGAAGACAGCCTGCAACGCACCCAGTCCCTGGGTCCGCAACTCGTCGCGGTCGCACACAAACAGGGCACGGCGCAGTTGTCCGGCGTCGGCGATTTTCTTCAGCAGGTTGACGGCGATGAAGGTCTTGCCGCTGCCGGTGGCCATGCTGAGCAATACCCGCTTTTCGCCAATGGCTATCTTCTCCAGCACGGCGCGGATGGCCGCATCCTGGTAGTAGCGGCGCTGTCCATCGCCGCCCGTGTATGGCTGGAGCAGGGGCTTGGCCGCTTCCGAGTCCAGCGAGAAGCCTTTGAGCTTTTCGTACCTGCTCCGCAGGTCACCGGGCGAAGGAAAGGCTCCCATGGACTTGGGCCGGGTGGTCAGGCCGGTGAAGGCGTCGAACTCCACGAATTGATGGCCGTTGGAGGAGTAAACGAAGGGTACGTGCAACCGTTTGCTGGAAGCGTAGAGCTTGGCCTGTTCGAGACCGTGGGCGGGGGGATAGTTCTCGGCCTTGGCTTCGATCAAGGCTACCGCTACCGGCTGGTTACCCTGACCCACGGAGAGACGCAGGACATAATCAACCCAGCCTTGTGACTGACGGCGGGGCTGCCCGTCGACAATATAGACCGTTCCGGCGGTCTCCTCCCGGCGTATCAGGTCTTCGGCCCAACCCCTGTCGTGAAGGGCCGGGTCGATGAGCTTTGCCCTGGTGTCGGACTCGCTGAGGGGCATGGATTCCCACCTTCGCGGGAATGACGGATTGTGTAGTACGCCAAGTTTTGAGTTAGTTTCTAACTACACCACCGGCATCCCCTACGGGTAGACGGCCAACCCCTCCAGGGACGTTTCTTCGGGGTAGCCGAACATGAGGTTCATGTTCTGGACGGCTTGGCCGGCGGCGCCTTTTACGAGGTTGTCGAGGCAGGATATGACCATGAGGCGGCGGGTGCGGGTGTCCACCGTGGGGTAGATGAGGCAGAGGTTGTTGCCTTGGGTCTGCTTGGTCTGCGGGGGCTTTGACACCACGCGGGTGAACGGGCTGTCGGCGAAGTAGTCGTTGTAGAGGTCCCATATACGCTGCTTGGCGTCGGGGCCGTCCCAGCCGTCGCCGTCGCGCAGCTTAGCGTAGCAGGAGCTGAGGATGCCGCGGGTCATGGGAATCAGGTGGGTCAGGAACGTTATGTCAAGTTTCTGCTCGGTAAGCAACCCCAACTCCTGGGTGATTTCCGGCAGGTGCCGGTGGCCGTTGACCGAGTAGGCCATGACGTTTTCGTTGACCTCGGAGAAGTGGGTGGTCATGCTGAGGCCCCTGCCCGCACCGGAGACGCCCGACTTGCTGTCGATGACGATGTCGGGTTCGATGATTCCCTGCTCCAATGCCGGCCCCAACGCCGGGGCCATGGCCAGGATGGCGCTGGTGGGATAGCAGCCGGGGTTGGCGACCAACTGGGCCGACGCCACCTCTTCGTGATGCAGCTCGGTAAGGCCGTAGACCGCGTCTTCGAGGTAGGACGGGTCGGGGTGCTGGACGCCGTACCACTCCTCGTACTCGTCGGCCTGCTTCAGCCGAAAGTCGGCGCTTATGTCCACCACCTTGATGCCCTGCTGTACTAGGGGCAGCACTGCCTCGGCGCTGGCCTTGTGGGGCAGGGCGGAGAACACCAGGTCCAGGCTGCCGTCCAACTCGGGCTGGACGGTCAAGTCCAACTCCGACAAGTGAGGGAAAACCTCGCCGAGTTGTTGCCCGGCGGCGCTGCGGCCGGTGACCGAAGTTATTTCCACCTCGGGGTGCCGGTGGAGGATGCGGGCCAACTCGGAACCTGCGTAGCCAGTGACGTTGATGATACCGACTTTCATTTCGCCTTTTCCTTGACCGCCGCTGAATGGGGGAGCTTGGCGGCGCGTTTCGATTTTTTGCCGGCCTTGTCGTCGGTTGGCTCCGTCTCCACCGCGAACTGGCCGCGAGACGGGCAACTCTCCGCCACCACACACTCCGGGCACAGGGGACGCTGGGCTTTGCACACTTGCCGTCCGTGGGTGATGAACGCCAAGTGAAACTGGTAGACTTGGTCCGGCTCGACGACCGCCTCCAGCAGGTCGTGGGCCTTTTCGGCGGTTACCTTGGGGCCGATGACGGCCATCCGCTTGCACACCCTGTAGATGTGGGTGTCGATGGCCATGGCGGGCATACCCAGCGCGAAGTTGAGGATTATGCCCGCCGACTTGGGGCCGATTCCCGGCAGTTGTCTCAGCCAAGCCTTGGCTTCGTCCAGCGGCAACTCCCGCAGGAAGGACAAGTCCAACGAGCCGTTCAGTTCCAGGATCAGGTTCAACACCTGCTTGATGCGGGGCGCCTTGACCTTGGCCAAGCCGCCGGGGGCTATGGCTGTCTCAATGTCTCCGGGGTCGGCCTCAGCCACCGCTTCAAGAGTGCCGAACCGTTCCATCAGCAGGCGGAAGGCGCGGCCCGAGTTGATGTCCGAGGTGTGCTGCGAGAGGATGGTGAACACGATCTCGTGGGCCGCGTCCAACCTTGGCTCGTCGGGGAAGGGGCCGTATTCGTTGGACATCACCTCGATGAACCGGGCAATGTCGGCAGGGGACTGTTCAGTGATGGTGGGCGAGGAAGTCAAGGACGCCAATCGCCTCCGGCAAGGACAATGGGGATGGAGATTGTCTATGCTAGGGGGTCTTCGGGCCTCCGCCGCTGCTCCGACCGCAAGAACTGCTCCAAGTCGCGCACCATGTCCGCCGGGTCCGGCATTTCAACAACCGGAACGGTCTCGTCGTACTGGCTTTCCAGCTTGCTCACGTAGGCGCTGATCTGCTCGTCCTTGGCGATGGCCTTGGCCACTTCCCGGTCGAACATCTGCGCCGCAGAGCGCAACTCGTCGAAGTTCAACGGCAGGTCCAGCATCCTGGAGAGAGTCTCGGCCAGTGTGTAGCTGACCCGGTAGTTGGGGGCCGCCTGAAGGTAATGAGAGGTATGGCCCCATAGGGACCCGTAGGCCATACCCTGGTTGGCGCAGGCCTCAAGGACGGTTGAACTTATGCCGGTGGGGCCCTGGTAGTTGGAGCCGCGAATATTGAAGTCTTCCAGCAGGCGTTGCATAGGCTTGCCAGATGCCGCGCCCGTAAGCCTGACTTCCCTGGAATGAGGCACCGCGTCGAGGAGGGCGCCGAGGTGGACGACGGTCTGGACTCCGCGATCCCGGGCCAGACCCGCGATGCACTTGGAGAAAGTGCGCCAGCGAAGGTTGGGCTCGACCCCCAAGTAGAACATCACCCCTTCACCGGTATCGGGGAGCACCGCCCAAGAAAACTCGTTGGACGGCCAGTTGACTTGGCGGGAGCCGTCCCTCTTGCGAACGGTATAGGGCCGGGTCATGGTGAAGTCGAAGAACTCTTCCGGGTCAATCTCGGCGAACTTCCTGGCGTTCAGCCTGCGCCGGATGTACTTGATGGTATTGGTGGCGGACTCGCCGGCGTCGGCCCACCCGGCGAAGGCCATGATGAGGTGCTTCAGGGGAACGTCAGGTTTTTCGTAAACGGTCAGGTAATTCATAGCTTAACAACACCGGCCTTCAGTGTAGCATCGGCGGTGGCTGTTCACAAGGAAAGTTTTAGAACGCGATCCTGAACTTTCGATGGTTTCTATTTTCCTACAGCCAAGTCAACTCAACCTTTGAGGGGAAAATCAAAACCTGCCTGAATGGGTCGTGGATGTGTATGATCCATTGCTTCTGCCGTTTTCACGTATTGCATCTGCAATTGGACCAAGTCTTGATGGACCGGAAAACATTCCTTCGGCCAACATCCTTTGAATCTCGTCAGTGTCCATCGTCGCTATGAACTTGAACACTCTTGGGATAGCACTGGCACGGGACTTGGACGCAGGTTCGTCAATTCCATAAATCCAGCAGAAGTTGGCAATGTCCCTGAACGTGGGCAGAAAAGCCTTATCCTGGAATTTTTCAGCCAGCTCAAACATAGCTGGTTTCTTTTCCGGGGGAAATTCCAGCTTAGAAACATATTCCGTCGCCGTGACTTTTTTCTTCTTTTTTTTGTGAGTAGTTGCTATATCACGATTGGTGGACCCACCATTTTGTTCGGAGATACCAATTCGACGCCCAATCTCTTGCAAGGATTGCTCTACTTGCTTTAGGCCATACCGACAGACGATTGAGCGGATCTCAGCTTCAAGGTTAAGCTTATTCATTTGCAGTTTTCCCTTCTATTGTTCCAGACCGAGCGTCTTGAAGAACTCGCTGGCAAATCGGCGGTAGCGAGGAGCATCACCAGGATAGGTAAAGTCGCCCCGCATCATCTTGGGGAATCCTCGGGATAGAGGGATTTGGTTACGGAATACGTGCCAACCGTTCCTATTTGACTCAGTTCGTATCTCCCGCATTGCCCTTCTTTTCTCGGGCCCTCCTCTGTTTCCGCTCTGATGATACGAAGAATTGTTTATAACTACTCCGGCTACATCTATTTGGTGACTTCTGTTACCGGCCCTGAACGCACCAAGCGAGTCATTCAATAATGGGAAACCAATGGTTGCAAAATACTCAGGCTTGACTGGAACCAACACGTAGCGAGATGCATGGTATGCGGCCTGAGTGAATATTGACTCGGTAGGCGCACAATCTATAAGAATAAGGTCCTTCTCTTGAAAATTCTCAGCGATGACTTTCGCCAAGATTCTCGGGTCGGGCTTAATCGAATCAATAAGGTTGTTGGAAAAGTCAAATCGTGAAGGAATGAGTTCCAAATTGCCACCACCCAACGAAGTGCCACGGACGACTACATCACCAAAAGCCAGAGGACCTGACGCTGCCGCACTGGAGGTCGGAGGCTGATAACCGTGAAATATCTCAACAATAGATGGCGATCTGTTGTTCAGGAATAGTCTATACCCGTCTCCCATAAATGCTTGAGACAAATTAGCCTGGGGATCCAAGTCTATATCAAGAACTTTGAGATTGAGCTGAATTGAGGCATATCGACCAAGGAGGGCCGCGATTGTCGTCTTGCCCACTCCCCCTTTCATGTTTATTACTGAAACACAGATAGGGCCTTGTTTATCGGCCATAAGCTTTACCTTCTGGTATTGTAACTGTCTAAGACGAATTAACCTGCTCGCGGCGCCAGTGTGCCGGGGTGGTCATCCGCATGGTGTATACCGATACAGACCTCCCGTAAACGTGCGGCTTGGTCAGGGGGACGTGAGATGTCGCCTGGGCTCTGGAACGGGTCTCCCCAATTCCCGGGCAGTTTCAATCCATTCCCTCATGATTACTTCTGCATTTTCGACAGCTTCCCTATACGTGGCGCCGTCAGCCATACACCCTTCCAACTCTGGCACTTCCACGAGAAATGCTTTGTCCTCCTCACTCCAATAGATAATCAGTCCATATTTCATCATCGTCTATAGATGCTATTCTTGGTTCCCGGCCAAGTGCGCCAGGTACTGGTCCACGTAGTCCATCCCTGCTAGGTCGGTAAAAGCCGACATCAGCCGTTGGGTGATTGGGCCGGGAACACGTCCGTCCCGGATGGGTGCGCCGTTTACGGCCGATATAGGGCAGATACACAGGCTGGTGGAGGTGAGGAAGGCTTCGTCGGCGGTGTAGGCGTCGAACAGGTCCAGGTCCCTCTCCTCGGTGGGCAGGTCCAACCCCCTGGCCAAGTCCAGCACAGTGGACCTGGTGATGCCTTCCAGGACAAACTGGCCTTGCGGGGTAGCGACAACACCGTCTTTCACCAGGAATATGTTGGAGCCGCGGCCCTCGGTCAGGTTGCCGTTTTCGTCCAGCAGAACGGCCCACGAATCGGGCTCGGTGGCCTGAGCCTCCAGATCGCCCAGGACCAGGTTCAGGTAGTTATGGGTCTTGGCGCGTGGGCTGATGAACCGGGGCGGTATCCTGGGAACGGACGGGGTAATGACGTGGGCGCCGTCGCGGTACAGCGAGGCGCGGCGGGCAAAGGGGATGGCGTGGGTCTCGATGAGGACGGTGGGGCGGGACTCCTCTCCGGGCAAGGTGGTCTCGACACCGCGGCTGATGCGCTGCATTACCCACAGGTCCTGGTTGGCGGGCAACAGGGGATGGTTGTGTTCCACCACCGCCCGCGACCACCGCTCCATCTCGTCCATATCCATCCCGACGTCGATGCGGAGGTACCGCAGGGAATCGTATAGCCTGTGAATGTGCTGGCGCAGCTTGAAAGGCGTACCATTGAAGGTGCGGGTAGCGTCAAAAACGGCGTCGCCGTAAATGAAGCCCCGGTCCCGGATAGATATCCCCACCTCGCTTTCCGGCCTCAACTCCCCGTTGAAGAATACAATGTTCCCTTGTTGTGCCATGGCGCTACCTCTTACGTCGGGACAGTATTTGGAAATTATCTCAAGACTTGTCGCGACACCCAACCCCGTCATTCCCGTGAATGCGGGAATCCAGGCCGCTACTTCCTGAAGGCGTTGGACCCGGTCACCAACGCGGGCATTCCGCCAAACAGGAAGGCCACCCCGATGGTTTCCGCGATTTCCTCTTCGGTGGCCCCGGCGGCGCGGGCGCGGTTGGCGATGTTGGCAACTCCGTCGGGATGGGCCAGCAACGCGTCGCACAGCATGGTCATGAGCGTCTTCACCTTCAGCGACAGGGCTCCGTCGACCAATACAGTCTCTCTTGTCCCGGCAACCGCCTTCATCAGATCAGGGGCATTCTCTTCGAGCAGGGTTTGCCAACTTGCTGCTTGGGTCATCTTTCTATCCTCCGGTTTCGGCGTTAGCAGGCCATGCCCGGTTGGCCAAAGGGACCGGCGCAACAGGGCGTCGCACTGCACCCGTCCATCATACTAGCGATGGAGCGTCGCGCCAATCGAAGGAGTGGCGCAAAAATAAGTCAGCCGAGCAGACGGAAGTCCACTCGGCTGAAATCACCCGCCACGATTTGGCGCTAGAGCCGTTAGCTGCTGGCACCGATCCGAAAAACCTTGGTCCCGCACAAGGGGCACACACCTTGAGTGGCCGGCTTGCCGTTCTTCATCGTAATGGCCTCGGGGTTCTGGATCTCGCGCTTGCTCCGACACTTGACACAATAGGCTTCCATCACATCGCTCCCTTCCAAAGTGTGGACTTAACGTAATCGGTTTCGAGCTTGGCTGTCAATATTTGGTACAGTCAATTTTGGCCATTCCACTTTCCATAAGGTTGCGCAAACGGTCAAGGCATTACTCTGATAAAATGGCGTTGGCTACACAGGCATGAAAGGGGACATCCACGAATGGGTAGGCTACTGCTGGTAAGACACGGTGAAACGCCGTGGAACCTGGACGGACGGTTACAAGGCAGCACCGACGTTGACCTGTCGGACAAGGGCCGCGAGCAAGCGCGCTTGGCGGGGCGGAGGTTGTCAACGACGGCGATAGATGTGGCGTACTCCAGCAACCAGAGCCGGGCGCGGGAGACGGCGGAAATCATCCTGGAAGGCCGTGAAATTCCGCTGCACGCCATCCCGGAGTTGCGCGAAAGGAGTCACGGCGTCTTCGAAGGGCTGACGGCGAAAGAGCGGAGGCAACAATACCCGGAAATGTTCGCCGCCTCCCTGATCAACGATCTGGATTTCGCGCCCACCGGCGGGGAGACATTTCGCCAGACCAACCGCCGCATGGCGGCCTGGGCGCGGGGCTTCCAGGACGCACACTTGGACAAAACGGTGCTGGTGGTGGGTCACGGAGGCACCCTGCGAGCGGCCATACTGGGCTGGCTCGACCTGCCCGACCATGCAACTTTCCGTTTCCTGATGGCCAATTGCGGCCTCAGCGTCCTTGACACCTACCCGGACAACGCCGTGCTGCGTCTTTACAACGACACCTCTCACCTCGAGCCCTTGCGGGCCGGGGCCTGACGGCGGAACAGGAGTAGCCATGCCGGGAAAGGTCTTGATGGTCCAGGGCACCGCGTCCCACGTCGGAAAGAGCGTGCTGGTGTCGGCGCTGTGCCGCATCTTCCGCCAGGACGGCTTCAGGGTTGCGCCCTTCAAGGCCCAGAACATGTCTAACAACTCCTACGTCACGCTGGACGGTGGAGAGATAGGCCGGGCACAGGCCGTCCAGGCACAAGCGGCGGGAGTGGAACCCCAGGTAGAGATGAACCCGGTGCTGTTAAAGCCCGAGGCAGACCATCTGTCCCAAGTGGTGCTGATGGGCCGGCCGCTGCTGTCGGCCCGGTCAAGGGACTACTTCGCGTTGAAGGCCCAACTATGGGAGTCGGTCCACACCTCGCTGGACACTCTCAGGGACCAGTACGACATAGTCGTCATCGAAGGGGCGGGCAGCCCGGCGGAGATCAACCTGAAGGCGACCGAAATCGTCAACATGCGGGTCGCGCTGTACGCCAAGGCCCCTGTGCTGCTGTGCGGCGACATCGACCGCGGCGGCGTCTTCGCGGCCATGGTGGGGACGCTGGAGTTGCTGGACCCGGAGGAACGACGGACGGTCAAAGGCCTGCTCATCAACAAGTTCAGGGGCGACGCGAGCCTGTTGACCGACGGGCTGTTTTGGCTGGAAGAGCGTACCGGCGTCCCGGTGCTGGGCGTGGTGCACCATTACCGGGACATCCACGTACCCGAGGAGGACTCGGTGGCGCTGGACCTGCAAGCGCCGGTCAAGAGCGACGCGGTGCTGGACATTGCCGTCATCCAAGTCCCCCACATCTCCAACTTCGACGACTTCGACCCGTTGGCCAGGGAGAACGGCGTATCCCTGCGGTACGTGGAGTCCGCCGACCAAATGGGCAACCCCGACCTGATAATACTGCCGGGGTCCAAAACGACGATTCCCGACCTGGCATGGATGGACAGACAGGGCTTGGTTGACTCGGTGCGGGAACGCCACCGGAACGGATGCGCCATCGTCGGGATTTGCGGCGGTTACCAGATGTTAGGAACTTCGCTTTACGACCCCGACAGGGTGGAGTCGTCGATAACCGAGATGCCCGGCCTGGGACTGCTGCCCCTTACTACGGTCTTTGCGGGCACCAAGGAGACCCACCGGATACGGGGACAGGTCGCCCAGGACTTTGGCTTGCTGGCCGGCGCCAAGGGTCTGCCGGTGCAGGGGTACGAAATACACATGGGCAGAACGTCCGGCGAGGGGATGGCCGCGCCCTTTCACATCGACGACAGGGCTGACGCCCCGGTGACCGGCGACAACAACCTGGACGGCGCCCTGGACGGCAGCGGCCGGGTAATGGGCACCTACATCCACGGCCTTTTCCACAACGCCGGGCTGCGCGGCGCGGTGTTGCAGGCCCTGGCCCGGCGCAAGAGGGTCAAGCTGCCGGACTCCCTTACGACAGTGGAACTGGATGGGGAATACGACAAGCTGGCCGACTGGGTACGGGGCAGTTTGAACATGGACATGGTCTACGACATTGCGGACCTGACCCGCGACTTCGACAGCGTCGCCTCGCTCCGTTGACGTTGACCGATGCCGTCGCAGTTGACGCTGGTACTGGGGGGCATCAGGTCGGGCAAGAGCGCCTTTGCCGAAAAGCTGGTGAGGGACTTGGATAGGCCGACCCTGTACGTCGCCACCGGTCAGCCCACCGACCCGGATATGGAGCGGCGCATCAGCCTCCACCGGGAGAGGCGTCCCGGGAACTGGACTACCCTGGAGGAACCCATCGACTTGGCCGGCGGCTTGAAGTCGGCCTTGGATCTTCGGCCGGCGCCGGAGGCGGTGCTGGTGGACAGCGTGGACCACTGGGTAAGCAACGTGTTGCTGCGGCACGAAAACGATTCCGCCGACGAGGTTGAGTCCCTGGTTTTGTCCGCCGTCGACAGTGCTCTTGAAGCCTGCGGCAAGCTTACCGGCGACGTCGTAGTCGTAATGGTCAGCAGCGAAGTGGGGCTGACCCTGGTCGCGCCCTACTCCCTGGGCCGCAGATTTCAAGACCTGCTGGGCTTGGTCAACCAGCGGTTCGCCGCAGCGGCGGACAACGTTTACTTGGTGGCGGCGGGGATTCCGGTGAAAATTAAGCCGAATTCATCCAAGGCAGAGGACTAGGAATGACCGGGCGATTTGTTCTTACCGACTATGTAGACCAAGCATTAGCTCTGGCAGTTTACGATAAGTTGGATGACGGCACTTTTGCCGGACAAATAGCTGCCTGCAAGGGTGTCAATGCCGTCGGAGCGGCCTTGCCGGAGTGCCAGGACAATCTGCGTTCCTCTCTGGAGGACTGGATTCTGGCGAGTCTGAAACTACGGCTTCCGCTTCCTGTACTGGGCGGGATTGATCTGAATCGAGTCCCGCCGGGAGATTACCGAAGGGCTGTAGTGGCCGTGCCTGCTGATCGTCTGGCCCCATTAGTAGGAATGGTATCGTTGGGAGGAGACGCGGTGGAAGATGCAGCGAAGTACGACCAGTAACCTGATCTGCCTGGATACCAGCTATAAAGCAGGGAGAATATTCTCATCAACCGTTCCTTTACAGACGGATCATCGACCCTGTCATTGGGCAGCGCCACCGTGCGTGTCCCGGGGGTCTGCGGCGAGTTGGTGCAGGGGATGCAGGGCGACAGCCTGTTCCTAGTCACCTGCCCCATAGACTTCTTCTCCAGGGTGCGGGTTGACCTGTACGACGGCCCGGCCGCAGGAGAGCCGCCGGAAGTGGCGGGGTGCGCCAATCATCCCAAGGCCGCCAAAGCCGTGCGCGCAACGCTGGAGCACTTGGGCCATGACCGCTTGTCCGCCCAACTCAACGTGAACAACCCCATCCCGCGTGGCAAGGGCATGGGCAGCAGCACGGCGGACGTGGCCGGCGCCATCACCGCGACCGGGCTGGCATTGGGAGTAGAATTGCAACCCTCAACGGTAGCCGAAATCGCGCTGTCGGTGGAGCCGACGGACGGAGTGATGTTCCCCGGCATCGCCATGTTCGACCACCTGTTGGGGACCATCGCCGAGTCCTTGGGGCCGCCCCCGCCCATGGAAATAGTGGCGCTGGACTTCGGCGGCGCGGTGGACACGGTGAAGTTCAACAAAGTGGACCGCCGCCCGCTGTGGAGGTCCATCCAAGCGGAAACATCGCAGGCCTTGGAGTTGGTGCGTGCGGGAGTACAACAGGGAGACCCGGCGTTGGTCGGCAGAGGTTCCAGCATAAGCGCGCTGGCCAGCCAGCAGGTGCTGCCAAAGCCCAGGCTGGCCGAGGTCAACGAGTTCGCCAAGCAGGTCGGCGCGGTCGGCGTCAACGTGGGGCACAGCGGCACCATTATAGGCATACTCTTGGACGCCCGCCCGCGGCGGGGGAAGTCCACGTTCAGGCAGGCGCGGGAAGCCTTCCCGGATGCTGAGATGGTGCACCATTTCCGGCTGCTGGGGGGCGGCGTGCAGGCGGTTAAATCCAATCCATAAGGGGTTGAAACAGCATGGCAGAGCACAAAATAGCAGTGATTTCCGGCGACGGCGTTGGCCCGGAGGTGGTTGCCGAGGGCCGGAAGGTACTGGAGGCGCTGGCCGCGAGTTCCGGTGACTTGGGGTTCACCTTTACCGAGTTCCCTTGGGGGTCGGCGTACTACCGCGAGACAGGACGGATGATGCCCGAGGACGGTTTGGAGCAATTGAGCGGTCACGACGCCATCCTCTTCGGCGCAGTGGGAGACCCCGACATACCGGACCACATCACCCTTCAGGGGCTGTTGCTGCCCATGCGCCGAGCCTTCGACCAAGCCATTTCCATCCGTCCCTGCTATCTCCATCCGGGCGTCGTTTCGCCGGTCACCGGCAAGGAGGCGGGCCAAGTCGACATGGTCATCTTCCGGGAGAACACCGAGGGTGAATACGCTCCGGTGGGCGGCCGTCTGTATGCGGGCACTCCCGAGGAGACTGTCATCCAGACAGGCGTCTTCACGCGCCGAGGCACCGAGCGCATCATCCGGGCAGCCTTCGAGTATTGCGCGCGGCGCGACGTGAAGAACAAGGTTACGTCGGTGACCAAGTCCAACGCCTTAGCCTTCAGCATGGTCTTCTGGGACGAGGTCTTCGAGGACGTGGCCCGGGAGTACCCGCAGATTCAGACGGAATCGTTGCTGGTGGACCGGGCGTCGATGGACTTGGTGCGCTGGCCCGAGGACTTCGACGTAATCGTAGCGTCCAACCTGTTCGGCGACATCCTGTCGGACATCGCGGCGGTGGTGACCGGCAGCATGGGCTTGGCGGCCAGCGCCAACATCAACCCGGAGCGGCGGCACCCCTCGATGTTCGAGTCGGTCCACGGCGCGGCCTTCGATATTGCCGGCAAGAACCTGGCCAACCCGCTGGCCACCATATCCGCCGTGGCGCTGATGCTGGACCACTTGGGCGAAAACGACGCTGCCCGCCGGGTGGAAAACGCCGTCGCCCGCAGCCTTCAAGAGCACCGCGTGGTCACCGGAGACCTGGGCGGCAGCGCCTCCACGACGGAGGTGGGGGACGAGGTGGTGAGGTTGTTGGGATAGGGACTAAAGACGGCGTCCCCTTCTGTATAATAGGGCTATGCCGCTTCAATGGAGCCCGTAATGACCTTCAGAATTGCCGAAGACAACGTTCCGATGACTGTGGACGAGCATGGGCGAGTCCGAATTGCCGGCACTCGTGTAAGCCTGGATTCGATAATAATCTATTTCAACCAAGGCTACACTGCCGAGGACCTAGCGGACTCATTTCCCGCAGTCAGCCTGGACAACATAAAGGCTGTCTTAGGCTACTACCGGCGTTGGCAGGATGACGTAGACGAATACCTACGGGCACGTCGTGAGGAAGCAGAGAAAATCCAAGCTGAAATCGAAGCCGAGTTTAGTCCCATCGGTTTCCGCGAATGGCTCTTTTCCCAACCCCGGCACTTAGGATAATCCGCCTGGTACGGTTGGCCGCGGATGCGGACTTCAATTATCGCATTATCCTTGGGTTGGTCCGACGCAATCCGTCCCTCGATATTATTGCTATTCGTGACCTTGGCATGGCCGAACTGGTTGACCCTTATGTTCTCGAGTGGGCGGCGGAGTCCGGACGTGTCCTTCTGACACATGATGTGTCCACTATGAGGATGTACGCAATTGAACGTTTGCGTAATAGCTGGGCGATGCCAGGATTGGTTATAGTCCATCAATGGATACCGATTGGCAGGGCTATTGATGACATCTTAACCTTGGCCGAGCGTTCAACGGGCGATGAACTGGCTAATCCAATTGTCTTTCTGCCATTACGCTGAATAGCGAACTTCAAGTTGAGGAACGTCGCCATCGGGTCAGGACGTGAGGAACGCCAAATGCCCCCGCGGCAGCGCCTCCACGACGGAGGTGGGGGACGAAGTGGTGAGGTTGTTGGAATATAGGAAGTGATGCAAAGTGGTACAATTTCTTGACCCTCCCACGCACCACCGGACAGAACATTTGGCTAGGGAATACGACGTAGGGGCAGATTATCGTGGTTGACCAAAATACACTTGAAGCCAGGGTTAGCCGTTTGGAGGACCGGGTTGACCGGATGAACGAGACTCTGGCCACCAAGCAGGACGTGAACAACGCCGTCAATCTCCTCAGAGAGGACCTGAACAATGCCGTCAATCTCCTCAGAGAGGACCTGAACAACGCCGTCAATCTCTTCAGAGAGGACTTGAACAACACCAAGCAGGACGTGAACAACGCCCTCAATCTCTTCAGAGAGGACTTGAACAACACCAAGCAGGACCTGAACAATTCCCTCAATCTCATTAAAGAAGACCAGAGGGTCCTACACGGTCGAATGAATAACCTTACCATGCTGGTAGTGGGTATCGGTTTCCTGAATATCGTAGCCATCACCGTAGCCGCCGTAATCGTCCGGCTCTTGACGTAATAGCGAGTCCCGCGGCCAACGACCGCCGGGAAACTTAGTGATCAACGAAACCCGTTGGAAATACCATGCCCGTACCGAACATACCGTACAACCCCATAACCATTAAAAGTCTGCCACAGGAAGGGGTGCCCCTGCATAACCATCCCGATGGTCAGGTACGGATTATCGGGACCCGCATCAGCTTGGAAATTTTCCTGGAAGCGCACAAACTGGGCGCCAGGACCCCGGCGCAACTCGCCCACCGATTTGACACGGTCAAGCTCGCTGACGCGGAAGCCGTGCTTGCCTATTACCGGGAAAACAAGACCGAAGTCGACGAATACCTGAGGTTACGCGCTGAGAAAGCAGAGAGAATCCGGGAAGAAATCACGTCCCAACCTGAGTATATCGAACACACCAACCGGATATTGGAGCGGGCGCGAGCCAAAGGGCTGATTGATTGATTCGGTTCCTCGCGGACGAAAATTTCAACATCAACATCGTACTTGGTCTAAGACAACGAAATCCTTACCTCGACATTGTCCGAGTCCAAGAAGTGGGCTTGACCACGGCAGACGACCCGGTAGTCCTCGAGTGGGCAGCAGAAGCGGGACGGGTCGTGTTGACCCACGATGTTCCCCAGAAATGCGGCGTGCAGGCTTACGAACACACCAGCTACCCACCGCTCAAGGCCCATGTAGATTCGGCAGGGGTTTGCATTTATAGGAAGGGCTTGCTTTGAGCTTATCTGTCCTCGACTGTCTCGTGAGAGTTTTGTAACGACTTTGGCCGCCACCCAGCGTACCAAGCTTCCGCGTAGCAGCGCCCGAGGTCGTTGTCTTCAAGGTCCAGTATACCGGCGTTTCCGACCCTGACTTGGTCGAGGAGCCATACTCCCAGAAACGCATAAGCCTGTTTTGCGACCTTATCCAAGACCCGGTGCTCTATCCGGTCGATTTCAAATATCTTCTCACGCACCTCGTTGATGCGCCGGCCCAACTCCGAATTTTCGAGTTCAAGCTTCTGCCGTTCGGTTTCCGCTCGATGTTGCTCTTGGAGTTCCCGCAGTTCTTGCCGGAGGGGACCGCAAGTGCATCCCACCTCTTCGAAGCAGCGTTCCAAGAAATAGACGTTCTTCGCCCGCTGCTTGACCGCCGATGCCAGCAATCGCTCACGCGCCGTTTCCAGAACTTTGGATGAATTGGTGCGTCGTACTCTCTGAGTCACTGTCGTTCCCTCGATTCAAAATCTCGTCCAGACGTGAACGGATCGAGATCGTTGATCGAAACGGCGGAATTGTCAAGTATGTGGACTTGGCCTTAACTTCTGCTCAAGAAATGACGCGATAACGCCCACGACCGAGAAATTCCAACATTCCGCCGTCTCTCAGCACCTGAAGCTGCTGACGGATTTTAGCCTGGACATTGTTATTGTCTGGATGCAACCGGGACAATGATTCAGTAAAGCGAGTGTAGAAGGATTTCAGAGTAAATTCACTATAACCGGTCTCAAACTCCATCTGGCGAACGCAGGACAAGACATCCGCTCCCCAACCTCCACGGGCTCGTATATCCGAACCGAGAAACGCGACCTTTCTCCACTCCGCTCGCACAACGGAAGGGTCTCGGTAAGCGCCTTCGGACAAGAGGCTGATTCGACCTTCCGGCGTAACCTTGTCTAACAATATGTTGGACCCCACCCAACCGGCCCTTCTCGCGGTCGGTCTCAGTGGCTCCCTTTTCTGGACCACGCCTCTGGTAATGAAATGACCCGGAACAACAAACAGTCCGGTCACGGTCCAACTGTCCCCGCTGTAATTCAGGAACATGTAATGGGGCGCCCGCCCTTCGTCAATCGCGGCGATTTTGGGACCATAGGCAGAGTTTCCGACTACCCTGCCATGCCTACCATTCTTACTCTTCAGTTGGTAAGACGTGTCACAGGCGGGGCAAGAAAAGTCGCGTACGCGCGTGTTGGCTCTGGCAGCAGTGAGATGGTCTGAGGGGCACGCAAGGCAGTATAAGTTAGAGTTTGCCCAAGCTTCCGTAACAATCCGGGCGATTTGGCTGCGGTTTGTGTATTGGTCGGCAATACTTGGGTCTAGTTTCAAGTCCATGAAAGGCTCTATATTTCTCCAACGCCGGTTTCGCTGCTATAAATCTCGTAGAAACTATCTCAAAACGTCGCGCACTACCCAAATCGTCATTTCAGCCAACTAACCTGTCGTTCCCGCGAAGGCGGGAATCCATCGTACCGTTGCGCCTAGGCAGACCATCTAATTCGGAACGCTATCGCTACCTTGTAACTTGGGACGGATTTGTAAGCACACTCTATTCCAAACGGTATTTTGGTGGTCCATCCGATATTATATGACGATAGTATTTCACAACCGACGATGCCGATGAATCCAACCCCGGAAACAAACTTTCTTCTGTTATGTTCGCCAGCGCCAATTCTTCCATAAGAGAGGCCTTGCTTCCCCCCGGGACAGTCAGTACATAATGGTCATACACCGGGATATGCGGATTAACTTCCAAGATTTTCGTTTCCTCGAACCGTCTGTGGAAAGCCGATACCAAGAAAGCGCTCGACTGGGCTCGGATACGTTCAAGGGATTGTTGCGGTTCCACAATGAAAACTTTGTATAGGTCCCTGGGATCAATCCGTTCGGCAAAATAAGGTTTCTCTTGTTGAACAAGTTGGTACAACCTTCCCATAGCCTCGGGATAGCGATTGGTTTGAAACCATACATAGCTATCGTTTTTGAATCCTTCATCCCCAAGAATCAACTTTTGATCGTCTGGTGTCAGGCGAGCAAAGTTAGATATGACACTAACGGTATCACTGCTGAAGGGTTTAACCAGTTCGGGAGGAACCACGAACACGTGCAATCGTCCTGAGTCTTCAGGGTTCTCCCGGCAAGCGTTAAATAGGGCCACCAGCGGGTTCTTGGTAATGTCCAGAAAACGGGTTGGAAGACCGTGGTGCTGAGCCAGCACCCACTGAGCTAGGGCCGATGGCATCTCATTAAAATCTTCTGGACGCTTGGATGCCAGGTCCACTAGCATTTGCCCCTCATACTCAGAAAGAGACTCGTCTCGCATTATCGCGGGGCATAATTCCCACTCCGTCTTGGATTCTCCACGAAAATAGAAAGGTACTTTCCCGTTGTAATATTCGTAGCCTTGCGAATTTATACGAATTTCGCTTAACAATTCTCCGACTGTCTCGACAAATGCGTCGGCTTGTTGATTATCGTCGTAGTTATGAGGCGACTTAAGCACTTGAACATCCCAGAAGATTTCGGCTTTCCACGGTTTCGCGAGCGACAGATTGCAGCCAACGAGATCAGCTTGCATCAACTTGGCGTTATCGAGATTAGCAAGGGTCAAGTTAGCGCCCGATAGGCTGGAATAAGTGACATCGGCGCCCGACAAGTCAGCACCTAATAGATCGGTGCCGGTGAGGTTGTGACGGCCTAACATGGAACCAGCAAGGTTGCATCTTGAAAGATCAGCGCCAGAGAGTTCCCGGGGAAGTTCCTCTCCACTCAAGTCTGGCTTAATAGTATCATTGTTCTTGCGCCAATCGTTCCATTCCGATACACCCATGCGCAAGAGTTCAATATGTTCGTGATTCGCCATGTTTCCCCACTTTGAGATACTTCGCCAGTCGAGCGGCAATACCCAAAGAATCTGTATGTGCAAGCTAAACTACGCCAGCAGCTTCAAATACTGGACGATTCCGTGGTCAGGCAGTTCGCCAACAACCAAGGCGTCTACCCAAGGCATGTGCAAAGTATTTCCCAGCGAAGAGCGAAAAGCCCCGCCACTGACATTTCCCCGTTGACATACAGGATTGCACCTCTCTAGCCTGTAACCACTGGAAAGCGGGCCGGGACTGCGCAGCCCGACCCCCAACTCAACCGGAAGGAGGCCCCTGATTATAAATCCCCCTCTGACTGTTGCAGGGGGTACACTCAGGGGCAACCGACGAATGCCTATGCGAAACCGGCGGATGCCTATGTGAAACGTCCTGGTTGCCCAACCCTGGGGAAACGGCGCAAGAGCAACGGGTGGAAACGGTATCGCCCAGCAGGTCCTTCCGGGCCTGTTTGCGGCGCGGCGGTGCTTTGATCGCCGCCCATAACCGGCGTCCCGGGTTTGACTTCCTTTATCATTCCGCCTGCTTTCAGGCAGGCGATGAGACCTCCCGCGAGAGGAAATTTCCTTGCATAATCGCGCCCCCGAAGTCGTCCGGGGGCAAACTTCCCGGCAGTATGCAAAGGGACCGGCGGAGGACCGCTGCGCCGCCGGGTCAATGTCGGCTGCGTCGACCGGTCCAGGGCTTTTCAAGCCTCGCGGTCTGCCGGAGAAGGCGAAAGTGCAAGATGAGGAGTCATCAGGTCATAGAAGCGGTCGTGACCTCGGCGTTTCCACCCGTTGCTCAGCGTCAACCCTCCCCGGAAACCTCGCCACAAAGGAGCGCTGGCGTCTCGCCCGCACCAAGCGTGAGCCGCTTTCCTCCAGCCTGCACACCGCGGACGGAGACGGCTAAGCCGGTCTCTGTCAGGCAAGCGGGGGAATTGGAGCCGATTCGTGGCTGTTTTGGCGTCCCAGGCAGGATTCGAACCCGCGACCCGCTGCTTAGAAGGCAGCCGCTCTGTCCACCTGAGCTACTGGGACGCAATTGCGCCTTGGCAAGGACCGATGAGGCCGCACATGTCAGACCGGCCCCTGTCAAAATTATAGCAAACATCCTTGGGCGGGCACGAGGAAACCTGCCGCGCCAGCCGAGGTCTTTTCATTTTTCAGGTTTGGATTACATGGGTCCCGTCTTTCCCGCGAAAGCGGGAAGCCACATCACCGTGGCTTATACCAACCTTCTTGCGGCAAGACAATATGGTTTCCTGCCTGCGCGGGAAAGACAAGAGAATGAAAAGGTCCTACCGCGCCAGCCCGTAGGGGATGGCCTTGGTGTCGGCGTCGTCGGACTCGTTCATGTGGGCTGCCAGCTTCACGATGAACTGCCCCATGGCGGTCTCGCCCCAGAACCACTCGTGGATTTCGCCGTCGGTCGCTTGAGGCCGCTGCTCCATCCGCGCCTCGTAGTAGAAGGCCTTGAGGTCGTCGACGCAGTAGCGGATGTATTGGGGCACGCCCGTTCCATCGGGCCGGTCCGGGGAGTCGGTCTGTTCTCTGCTGACGTAGCCCTCCAGGAAGCGGACCACGCCCCGGAACCGGCGCTGCGGCACGCCGCATACGCCGACGTTGGTGCGCCCGTCGTGGTTGTCCACCCAACGTTCGTAATAGGCACGGAGAGCGGTAAGTTCGTCGGCGGGGTCCATCTCCCGAGTCTGGTCCGAAGGAGCAGCCTCGGAAGCCTGCAACAGCAACTCCGGAACGGTATCGTCGGGGAACTCCTCCAAGACCGGGCCGCTCTCGTATTCCAGCAAGTCCAGCGTGGCCCGCAGCACGCGGTGCTGTAGTTCGGGGTCGTTAGCCTTACCCAACGTGTTGCCGAAAAAGTAGGGCACCCACAGCATCCGGGGAGGCTTGACCCTGGCGGCGTGTTCCTTAACGAACACGATGCCGGTGGTAGGGATGCCGGCTTCCTCGAAGCACCTGGCCAACACGCTGACCGCGTGTGAGCAGAGGGGTCAAGTAGGTGTCAGCAGGACTACGTCTACGCCCTCGTCCAAGAGTCTTTGGGCAACCTCCGGCCCGGTCCGGTTGGCCACCATGGAAGCGTCCCGCAGGGCGCCCATGAAGGAGTAGTTGTTTTCGCCAAGGGAGCCAATTTCGCCCCGGTCGGCTAACTCCTGGAGACGGTCGATAGGGAAGGTAACGTTGATGTCGCGGTAAATGCCGGTGTGGTCGAAGCCGATGCTGACGTGGCTTTGAATGATATCGCTCGCGCTAGTAGAGAGGGGTATGACCCGGTAGGATGAGTCGCCGCCGCTCTTGTGATCGGTGATGAATGGTCGGTCGCCGCGGACGTGCAGTCCGGCAGAGGTCACCAACGCCAGCCTGCTTTGCGACAGCGGCTTGCGCATGGGCGTCCACGGGGTGTCGTCGTGCTCCATGCAGGGGAACATCTGGAGCATCTTTCGTTGCACTTCACTGAGCAATTCCAGTCTGGGCATGGGTATTCCTCCGTAAGGGTTAGGCGTTAATGTTGGCCGCCATTCACAAGGGACGGGGCGCGGCTACAAAAGTAGTCCAGGACCGAATGGCATGTCAAGCTGGGTAGTGCTCCAGCCACCAGCGGGCGATCTCGTCCCGGCGGGCGAACCATACCCCGGGGAACTGGCCGCAATACTGGAGAAACTTTTCCAAGCCGCGTGAGCGGGCAGGGCGGCCGGCGATGCGGCAATGGAGGCCGACGGACATCATTTTCGGGTGGGTGCGGCCCTCCTCATAGAGGCAGTCGAAAGTCTCCTTCAGGTATTCGTAGAAGTCGTTGACGCTGACCAACCCGCCCCGCCAGAACCGGGCGTCGTTGGTCTCCATGCTGTAGGGCACGACCAGCCAAGGTTGGTCCTGGACGGTGACGTAGTAGGGGAGGTCGTCGTTCATACCGATACTGTCGTAAATAAACCCGCCATGCTCAACAACCAGGTCGCGGGTGTTGACGCTGGGGCCGTACCGGGTGAACCAACCCACGGTGCGCTGTCCCGTGGTGCGCTCCAGCGACTCGACGGTCTTGGCGATGGCCTCCCGCTCCGAGTCGCGGTCCATCAGGTGGTACTCCTCCCAGCGGTAGCCGTGGCCGCAGACCTCGTGGCCGTCGGCGGCGATCTCGCGGGCCACCTCCAGGTTACGCTCCAGAGCCAGGGCGCAGCAGTAGAAGGTGCTGGAGACGCCGTAGCGCTTGAACATGTCCAGAAGCCGCCAAACGCCGACGCGGCTGCCGTACTCGAAAAACGACTCGTTGTTGAGGTCGCGGTCTCCCAAGGGGACGGGCGACGGCACCTCTCCGTTAGTCTCGTGGTGAGAGTCGCCGTCCAAGGTGGAATACTCGGCGCCCTCTTCGTAATTGACCACCAAGGAAACGGCGATCCGTGCGCCGCCGGGCCAGGATATTTGAGGGACGTTCCGGCCGTAGCCGATCAGGTTGCGTTGCATGTAAGCGTCTCCTTGCCTGCCGTTATGCGTCTACCGATGGAGTTTGCAGCCCTATTATATAGACAGCAGGCTTAGCAAGCAGGGATGCATCTGTGGACCGGGTTCAAGCGGGTGTCGACAGGGGTATGGGGCGGCGCGTATAATGGATGTCTCGGGGACGCGTGGGTTCGACAGGAGCGTTCTGGAATGGATTGCAGGCCGAGGTGTCATCGTACTCGTTAAACCGGTGGCAGTCATTAACTGACAACCGTGAATTTGCACTAGCCGCCTAGACGTGGCTACGTCTGCTCCCGGCTATTCCCGAAGGCGGGGATGCAGGCGCCAAACTTTCGGGATGCGGCCCTCCTGAAGCCGATGAGGTTGGGCCCAAGTCAATCGGCTGGCTTTGCGGAGACTTCGTCGGTGGAGGTTTCGTGAAGCGAGAACAAAGCGCCGAATAAGTCTGTAGCACATCCATTAGCGGTGCCTTCTGGACGGGGAGTTCGACCCTCCCCCGTCTCCACCAATTTGTTTCTTTCCTCCTGTAGAGAGTCATTCACACTGATGGGATCGATTTATCGATATTCATCGATATTCAGAGTGTCTGATTTGTTGCACCACCCGTTCCGCGTATACGCCTCTTGAAGTTGACTGAGAATTAGCCCGTGAGGATAATTAACGTCATACGAAATATTCCGTACAAGAAATATACGATGACTAACCGATTGGATGTACGGCTGGACTTTGAACACCGACGGCGGTTGGAGGAATTAGCCCGGGAGGATGGGATACCCATCTCTCAAGTTGTGCGGCGCCTTATTGACGGCGCTTACGAAGAAATCATGCGGGCGCGCAGGAAACAGGCGATTGAAGGGCTAATCGGGTTAAACGTAGAAGACCCGCCCGACCCAGAGACTCTCTCTCGCGAACTGGAGGCGGCACATGAACCCGGCGGTGTTCATTGACGCCAATGTTCCCATCTACGCTGCCGGCAGAGACCATCGTTATAAGGAACCATGCGCCCGGATTCTCCGCATACTGGCAGATGATCCGCAGCCATTTATAACCGACTCAGAAGTCCTTCAGGAAATGATGCATCGCTACCTGTCGTCCGGCAGATGGACCTTGGGCCGGGAAGTAGTGAGGGCATTCGCCGAGGCCATGCGCGGACGTATCGAACCCATCCATGCGGAAGATATTATCCTGGCTTCGGAGTTGGCTGACCGCCATCCGGGGGTCAGCACCCGAGATTTGGTCCACGGGGCGGTGATGCAACGGCTGGGAACTGACCGCATCATATCCGCGGATGCCGATTTCGACCGCTTGGAAGGCATCATCAGGTTGGACCCCATCCGTATAGGTGAATGGGGCAGTTCTATCACGACTGTCCCTGAAGCTTAAAACCGCTCAGGCCCAGCAGACGTAACGCAGTTTATAGGTCCTCGCAAGACGGCGAGAATGGCGCATCCCTGGGCCAATGTTTTCATCCTGATTGTGGGCGGGATTTCCCTGGTGACGGGGGTGTTGGGGTTGATGGGGAGTTCGTCCGACGTGAGCCGGGGCTATGACTCCGGCCTGTGGACCACCACCGTTTCGGCGTGACGGCGGGCCAGGGCCACCGTTTCGTCGTCGTCTCCTCCGTCGCCCATGACGCAAACCACGCCCCACAATCCATCGCGGGCCTCCCTGGCGGCACGGTTGACCAACTCCTCGCGGTTGCCGGAGCATATGGTGAGCTGGACACCGCGCACGATGTGGCCGACGGCGGCCAAGGCCTCGGTCTCGCCGACCACGTAATCGGCCATGTTCAGCAGGTCCTTGACCTGGGGCGACAGGCGGGATAGGTCACCGTCGCCCAGGGCGGCTATGTTCAAGGCCCGGTCGCGGGAACGGAATGCGGCGACGAACTGGCGGGTGAGGTCGATCTGGCGGGCGTGGCTGGCCTCGTGGCCGGCGGAGCGTTCCAACAGTTCCAGCAGGGACAGGCCGGGAAAGGAGTTCGCCGGGTTGGGTGGCGTTGCCGGACGGGCCAACTGCTCCGGCGTCAGATCGGTGAGCAGGGTGCGGAATCTCTGGTGGGTCGCTTCCTGCCGCTCCAGTTCCTGCCGGAAATGCTCTTCCCGGCTGGAGAAGGGCGGCAGCATCTCCATCTCCCCGCAGGCGATTTTTTCCAGCGCGTCTACGTACCTCTCGGAGTTCAGGTGGAGCAGAACGTCGCGCACCGACCACCGCTGGCCGAGGAACGCTTCCTCGGTGTCCAACCCCTCCAGCGACTTGAGCAGCACCTGATGGCCTTCGTCGAGGCGTTGCAGCGCGGCATCGCGCCGTTGGAGGATGGATTCTCTTTCTTCGGGAGTCAAGGGGCTGCTCCTTTACGGTGCTCCGTTCCCTGCGGGGGTTACGTTGTAGTCACGTCCGATGGGGCCGGCCCGAAGCGAGCGGCTTGCAACTGCTCGGTGGTGGCGGGCGGTTCGCTGGCCAGTTCTTCGTACAGGGACGGGGGCGGGCGCACGTCCTTCAGGGCGGGGATGACTTCCTCGCCCATGAGCCGGACGGACTTCATTATTTTCTCGTGCTCTATCCCGCCGAACATCATCCAGTTGCTGACGTGGGTGACGCCCAACTCGGCGGCCTCCCGGAACTTGCGGATGACGGTGTCTGGGCTACCGAAGAAGAGGCGTTGCATGAACCCGTCGTCGTCCAGCTCTCCCGGATAGGGGCCTACCTGCACCCGGCCGTCTTTCACGTCGAGCCGGTTCAGCGCGCGCCCGGCCCGGTTCTGCCAGCGGGCATAGCCCAGTTGGGCGCGGGCCGCTTCGTCGGTCTCGGCGACGTGGGTGATAGCCTGCATTCCCAACTCGATGTTGTCCACCGGCTTGCCCAGGTCCATGCGGAAGTGGACCAGCGAGCCCAGGTGGGCGCGCATCCCGGCGGCCCCCAGCAGTCCGGTGGTGATGGGCATCATGTCCCGCTCCGCCGCCAGTTTCATGGACTCGACGCTGGTGCCGGCAATCCAGAAGGGCGGATGGGGTTTCTGCAAGGGCTTGGGCCAGACCGTCGTGGGGTTGGGGATATTGACGTGCTCCCCGCTGTAGGTGAACGACTCGTCCTGGGTCCAGGCCTTGACCAGCACGTCCACCGTTTCCAGGGTCCGCTGCCGGGACTCGTCCAGGGATATGCCGAACCGTGACATTTCGTGGGGCTGGTAGCCCCGGCCCACGCCGCAGATGAACCGGCCGTCGATCAGGTTGTCCAGCACCGCCACCTCTTCCGCCAGACGCAGCGGGTCCCAGATAGGCAGCACCAGGATGCCGGTGGCGATTTTCAGCCGCCTTGTGCGCTGGCCGATGTGCAACGCTTGGAGCAACGGCGCCGGGGAGTTGCCGTAGTTGGAAAAGTGGTGTTCGGCAACCAAGCAGTAGTCGAACCCGACTTCCTCGGAGTATTGCAGTTGCTCGACGCCCTCCTCAAAGAGGGTCTTCCAGTTTCGAACGGCGGGATTGGGCCATTCACAAAAAAGTCCGAAGTTCATGCGCGGGGTATAGCTCCTGTCAGTGGGGTTGGTGTGGATGCACCTGAGGCGATTCCCAAAGCAGTGTAAGGACGGCGCCGGGGACAGTCAACGCCAGTGCCGGGTTGGTTGGGGAACTCCCCTTGACTGCCGTATAACACCCCGTCCATATTACTTCCGCACTTTATGTTTGTAACTTGAGAGGCGCCTGTATGGGACCGTTGGACCGTTTGGCAAACCCGGAATCCGTCGTTGACAAGCTCCTTGAACTGTATCGGCAAGCCGGCGACATGGAATACCACGGCGAGAGGGTGTCGCAACTGGAACATGCGCTACAAACGGCCCAGCAGGCTGTGGACGCCCGGGGAAGTGAGGAGGAGATCATCGCGGCCCTGTTGCACGACATCGGCCACATATGGCCGGACGATAACAGCGTGGTCACCGGCGTCGGAGTCATTGAACACGACCGGATTGGTTCAGCGGTGCTGCGCAATCTTGGATTTTCGGAGGCCGTAGCCCAAATCGTTGCCGGCCACGTAGACGCCAAGCGTTACTTAGTGGCCAACGACAAAGGGTATGCGTCCAAGCTCTCTGACGTCAGCATGGAGTCGTTGCGTTTGCAGGGCGGCCCCATGTCGGCGGAGGAATCGGCTATGTTTTCCGATGCTCCTTGGTCAGCCGAGAAAATCAGGGTCCGCGTGTGGGACGACCAAGCCAAAACTCCCGGGGCCCCGGTATCACCCTTGGAAACATACGGCGACCTTCTGATCAACCACCTGCGGAAGCAAGGATAACCAGTTCGTTGACCGATAGAACATTCTCTTGCCTCTTCTGCCCTCTGCCCGTCACAGGCCGAGCGTATTCCCCTCGGCTGGCTTCGGCTTGACACTTCCCTGAACAGGCCCAAGAATAAAGACCCTGTTCAACGCTGCGAGAATCCGAATTTCGCCAGTTATACCGGAGAGGCGCCGCAAAATGCCAGATTATTCAAATGGCTACTCCGAAAGCACGATTTATGTCGGCGGCACGGGCGTCAGCTTGATCAGGGGCGGTTCAGGCAGCCCGCTGCTGGTGTTGCACGAGGAGTTGGGGCATCCCGGCTGGCTTGCGTGGCACCGGGAACTGGCGCATGACCACTCGCTCATCGTTCCAGTGCATCCGGGGTTCGGACCCTTGCCTCGGGCCGATTGGATCAGCAGCGTCCGTGATCTGGCCGGGTTCTATGGACGGATGCTGCACGACATGGACCTCGATCAAGTGGACGTAATCGGCTTCTCTCTGGGCGGGTGGATCGCCGCCGAAATGGCGGCGGCCGACTCGCGTCAGTTCCATCGCATGGCGCTGGTGGCCCCGATGGGCTTGAGGCCGCCCGAGGGCGAGATTATGGATATGTTCGTGGTAACGGCCCGGACGTACCTGAACGCCAGCGTCCTCGATTCCAAAGCGGTCCCGGAATTTTCATCGCTTTACGGCGGCGAAGAGACGCCGGGACAGTTCGAGGCTTGGGAGGACGCGCGGGCTGAATCGGCGCGCCTTGCTTGGAAGCCGTACATGCACAACCCCAGCTTGGGGCCGTTGCTGGAGGGAGTCCAAGGGCTGCCCACCCTGATTGTGTGGGGCCGGGAGGACGCAGTCGTTCCATTGTCGGCCGGGCGGCGCTACAACCAAGCCATCACAGGCTCAGAACTGGCCGTCTTGGATGACTGCGGGCACCGTCCGGAGATAGAACAAACGCAGCAGTTCGTCAGCCGGGTCCGGGGATTCCTGTCCCAGTAGCAAGAGCAAGGAGGCATCGCCATGCACATAATGATGTTCACCGAGCGCCCCTACTATGACGTTCCCGAAGACGAGATTATCAAGAACGCCAGCTACTTCGGCATTCCCAACGAACATTTCGATCCGGAGGTGGGCGGCCGGCTGTACAACTCCTACTTCGACGAGGCCGTATACGCCGAGGAAAAGGGCTTCGACGGGATAATGCTCAACGAACACCACGGCACGCCCTTCTGCATGGGGGCCGTGATGAATATAGAGGCGGCGGTGCTGGCGCGGATTACCCAGCGGGTCAAGATAGTTCTGCTGGGCAACCCGCTGCCGGTGGCCGACCCTCTGCGCCTTGCCGAAGAATTGGCCATGATCGACATGATTTCAGGCGGGCGGCTGGTGCCCGGCTGGGTCAGGGGCGCGGGTAGCGAATCGATTTACAACAACGCCAACCCGGCCTACAACCGGGAACTCTTCAACGAGGCCCACGACTTTGTGGTGAAGGCATGGACAACGCCCGGCCCCTTCCGGTTCGAGGGGAAACATTACCATTACCGTCATGTGAACCCTTGGGTGCTGCCGGTGCAGAAGCCGTACCCGCAGATGTGGATACCGGGCTTGGTCAGCCCGGAAACGGTGGTATGGTGCGCCCGGCACCGATATCCGTACCTGGCCTTGGCGACCTTCTTGGAACCGACTATGGAGATGGTGAAACTATACCGGGACACGGCAGCCCAGGAAGGCTACGAGTTCGGACCTGAGAACTTCGGATACTTGCAGCGGGTTGTGGTGGCCGAGACAGAGGAGAAGGCTCAGGAACTGGGGCGCGCCTTCATGTATGGCGGGGGCATCAACGCATTCGCCCGCCCGGAGTGGATGTTCCCGCCGGGCTACAATTCGAGGGCGGCGACGAGACGGTTAGCCCAAGTATTCACCGATCCCAACAGCGGCGAGGAGTTGATGGCCTTGAGGCCGGTGGAGACACCGGACGATATAGAGGCCAACCGCAGCCAGATATACGGGCGGTTCCAAGCCGAGCAGGACAACCTGCAACTAATCTGCGGCACCCCGGATACGATTATTCCCAAGATACGGCATATCCTGGAAACGGTCCGCCCCGGCATCTTCTCCATGTGGCACCACCACGGTCCGGTCAGCCACGAAGACCGGATGACCAGCATCCGGCTGCTGGGGGACGAGGTACTGCCAGCCATGCGCAGCATTGCGGACGAACTGGACTTGCCTGGCCCATACGAACGCCTGCCCGGATCGCGCCCATTGGGGGCTGTGGCAGGGGGCTGATCACTGGCGCGAAACCGGATATTTACGACGCTCGTATTATTGAACAGGACCTTGCCTGTTGAATATCATCGATTATTAAAGGTGATATAACGGGCGATATAACGAGGGTCTGGACAGGCGCGTTATCCGGTTAGTCCCCAGGGGGTAGGGATGATTGACTTGGCACAACATGAAGAGTTGCTGGTCTGCCAACAAGTTGAACATATCGAGGCGTTTATCGGTTTTGAGATGGCCAACCAGTACACCGTGTTCACGCCCGACGGGTACGAGATGCTCCACGCATTCGAAGAGTCGGGGACGGTAAGCCGCCAATTTATGGGATCGCATCGCCCCCTGAATATTCACGTGGTGGACGACCGGGGAGACACGTTGATGACCGCCAGCCGTCCATTCTTCTGGTTCCGATCGAACCTCCAAGTAATGGACGGGCACGGAAACCACATGGGGGCGCTTTACCGCCAGTTCGGGGTTCTTGGTCGAAAGTTTACCTTGATGGACGCCAACGACCGGGAGATTGCCCAAATCAAGGGGAACGTCTTCCGCCGGTACACCTTCATCGTAGAGGACTCCGGCGGGAGGGAGCAGGGACGCATTACAAAGGAATGGGGAGGCTTGTTGCGGGAAGCCTACACCGATGCGGACACGTTCCGCGTCCGGTTCAGGGACCGTGAGCGGAGCCATGATTTCCGGATGCTGGTGCTGGCGTCGGCGTTCGCCATAGACATGGACTTCTTCGAAGGGAGGGCCGGCCCCGGCTGATTGACAATCGTCCTGTCCTCTGGTGTATATTGCGTTCAACCCATCGGAGGCCAGCCGCAGATAAACTGTGTTGGGCCGCCGATCGAGACGAAATCAATACAAGGAGGATAGGACGATGGCAGGAAGCTACAGCATCCTGGTGGGCACCACCGGCGCCGGACTGTTCCGCAGTCTCGACTCCGGCGATACTTGGGCCAGGGTAGGCAACCCGTTCCCCGGCGAATCCCAGATCCGAGCCCTTGCGGTGGACCCGCAAAACTCCAGTGTGGTGTACGCCGGGTCCAACAACGGCATCTACCGCAGCGAGGACGCCGGCGACACTTGGGAGAAGCTGGACTCTCCCATGGAAGGGATGAACATCTGGTCCATAGCCGTAGACCCCGGTGATTCCAACACCATCTTTGCGGGGACCAGCCCGCCCTACGTGTTCCGCACCCGCGACGGCGGCAATAGCTGGGACAAGCTTTCGGCGACTATCGCGCAGGAATGCGCCATCGGATCGCCGCGGGTCACCGCCATGCTGGTGGACCCGGTGGACCACAACACGGTGCTGGCCGGCGTGGAAATCGACGGCGTTTACCGCAGCCGTGACGGCGGCGACACTTGGTCCCACGTGGAGACGGGCATCACCAACCCCGACATCCACGGCATGGCCTTCAGCCTTGGCGAGGAGAAGACCGTGCTGGTGAGCACTCCCCGGGAGATTTTTGCCAGCCGGGACGACGGCGAGACCTTCCAGTCGCTGACCGAGACCTCCAACTTCCCCATGCCCTACTGCCGGTGGGTGGCAGTCAAGGAGGATGACCCGAGGGTGTTGTTTGCGGCCAACGGGGATGCCGCCATCGGGAATACCGGCACCGTTCAGCGTTCCACCGACGGAGGCCAGACGTGGGAGACCCGGCCCTTGCCGGTGGAACCCAACTCCCCGGTGTGGAACTTCGCCACGAATCCCGCCGATCCGAACCTGATCCTGGCCAACAGCGTTTACGGGGAGCTGTACAGGAGCAACGACGGCGGCGATTCCTGGGAAAAGCTGAAGAAGGAGTTCACCGAGGTCCGCGCCTTGGCTTGGACCCCCAACTGACCGTTACTTGGGGTCAACAGTCCACGAATGAAGGGGGCGGGCGTTGTGTCCGCCCCTTTTTTTGTTGCTTCTTGGATTTCACTGACCAACGTTTCGTCTAAGCTGTCTACTGGTCTATACTGTTGGCAAATTGCACGAGGCAAGGCAAGTGGGAATATTCAGCGTCACACTTGAAGTGAAAAACGCCAGTAATGGAGGGTACGCCAGCGTTGAGGCTCTGGTTGATACCGGTTCTTCCTACACCGTCATTGGCGAGGACTTGTTGGCAAGCTTGGGAATCCAACCGGACGAACAGGAGCAATTCCAGTTGGGCGACGATAGCATAGTTGAATGGGGTATAGGGGAAGCGAGGCTGCGTTTGGAAGGGTCGGAAAGAACCACTCCCGTCGTATTCGGCCCGCCCGGGGTGAGCCCCTTGCTTGGGGGCGTTGACGCTCCAAATTTTCAGGTTGACGGTCGACTCCGTGAATGAGCGGCTGGTCAGACTGCCGCCCGTGAGGGCACGGCCTATCTAAACCTGTTTCTTCCTCGGTAAGGTCAAATGAACACTCGAGTATAAGAACCGAGAAGTTTTTTGCGTGAACGATAGAAGTGGGTACATTCTTAGAGGGAAGTACGTTCGCAACCGAATGCGCCAACTCCTTAAAGAACTCCTTGCAGGTCCCTACCTAACAAGAAACCAAGTGAGGCAGGATACCCGCGAATCACAGGATATCCCGGAAGCAGGTGTATATGTATTCTACTGGAATGGCAAGCATTTATATGTAGGGCGTTCAGGCAGTAAAAAAACAAAGCTACATCAAAGAATTCTCGCACACAGCAACTCAGATCAGGATGGTAAAAAAGGCACTTTGGCGAACAGACTCGCGAAGAAAAGAGCGAACTTCGAAAGCCCACAATGGAGCAAGATATACGAGAAAGAAAGGAAGAAGGTCGAAGACATGCAGGTCCAAGTAGTGGAGATAACGGACGATTACGAACAAGCCATGTTCGAGATATACGCCGCTTATGTCCTTAACACGCCGTACAATGAATTCGGAACTCATTAACTTAAGCTAATCGTCTGAACAAGGAAAGTTTATGGGAGCTTACGCCGTAGCCGTGGATGTCGGCGGCACTTTTACCGACATCGTTCTTTGCGATCTCGAATCCAACGAGCAGCGCGTTTACAAGACGCCGTCCACCCCCGCCGACCCGTCGGTGGGGTTTATGACCGGGCTGGCGCAGATTCTGGCGGCTAACGGCGTCAGCCCCGCCGAGGTGGCCCACATTTTCCACGGCACCACCATCGCCACCAACTCGGTGCTGGAAAACAAGGGCGCGCCGGTCGGGTTGCTGACAACCGAGGGCTTCAGGTTCGTGCTGGAGATTGCCCGGCACGGTACGCCCCGGATGGCCAACCCCAATTCCTGGATAAAACCGGAGCGGCCCGTTCGTCCGAGGGACTGCCTGGAGGTAAACGAGCGTACCAGCTTCGACGGGCAGGTGCTTGCGCCGCTGGACGAGCAGGCGGTACGAGACGCCGCCCGGCATTTTGGACAGCAGGGAATATCCTCGATAGCGGTTGCCTTCATCCACTCCTACGCCAACCCGGCCAATGAGCGCCGGGCCAGGGAGATTCTGCTGGAAGAACTTCCGGGAGCGGCTATATCCCTGTCTTCGGAGGTGCTGGCGGTATACCGGGAGTACGAGCGCACCATCACCACCGTGTTGAACGCCTACGTCACGCCAAGGGTGAGCAACTACATCGACAACCTCAAGAACTCGCTCTTGTCGTTTGGCGCGGGCGGGGCTTTCTCGATAATGAAGTCCAACGGCGGCATAATCGGCTCCGACGTTGCAGTGAGGCAACCGGTCTACACTGCGCTGTCCGGTCCTGCCGCCGGAGTCATGGCCACTGTCCAAATAGCCGAGACCACCGGCTTGGAAAACTGCATCTCGTTCGACATGGGCGGCACCAGCACCGATGTGTCGCTCCTGCGGCAGCGGGAGCCAGGCATGACGCTGAACGGCAAGCTTGGCGACTGGCCCATCCAACTGCCCATGCTGGACATCGCCACCATCGGGTGCGGCGGGGGCAGCATTGCCGAGGTGTCGCCCTACGGCAGCCTGACCGTCGGCCCGGCCAGCGCCGGGGCCGACCCTGGGCCGGTGTGCTACGGCAGGGGGGCCACCCGGCCCACGGTCACCGACGCCAACCTGGTGCTGGGGCGGGTCAACACCGAGATTGCCGGGGGGCAACTTACGTTGGACTCGGATGCAGCGGCCAGGGCGATCGGGGACTCGGTGGCATCCCGGTTGGGGCTGGAAGTGCCGGACGCCGCCAACGGAATTCTGAAGATAGCGGACAATGCAATGGTCGGCGCCATCAGAAACATCAGTGTGGAACGGGGCCACGACCCACGAGACTTTGCCTTGGTCGCCTATGGCGGCGCCGGCCCAATGCACGCCATCGACGTGGCGAACCTACTGGGGATAGAGACGGTTGTCGTGCCGCCTCATCCCGGCATCGCGTCGGCCTATGGACTGCTGGTGGCCGACTTCAAGAACGACTACGCCAGGACTTTTGTGCAACATCCACCGGACTATGACATGGAGGGCATGGCCGCGGTCTTTGCCGGGTTGGAGGAGGAAGGCCGCGACTGGCTGCGGGAGGAAGGCGTGACGGCAGGCAGCCACGAATTGAGCCGCTCCGCAGACCTGAGGTATGCCCATCAGGGTTCCGAGCTGACCATCCCTTACCACCATTCCCAAGTGGACCGGCAAGGTCTGGAGGCGCTGGTGGAGGAGTTTCACCGGCGTCACCAACAGCTATACGGGTTCGCCCTCGACCAGCCGGTGGAGATAGTTACGCTCAGGGTAACGGCGGCGGGACAGGTGGGCCAAGTCAAGATGGCGCCCATCCAAAGCGAAGGCCGGACGCCCGATGATGCCATCATTGAACGGCGGCAAGTGTATTTCGAAGAGTCCGATGGATTCGTTCCGTGCGCCATTTACGACCGGAGCGGCCTGTACCCCGGAGTGAATCTGGACGGGCCTGCAATCCTGGAAGGTATGGACGCCACGGTGGTAATCAACCCAGGCTGGGAAGCCCAAATAGACCAGTACGGCAACTGCATAATGCGCGCCCGGTAAAGCGCGGCGTAAACCCATTACGAGGAAGGAATAATGACGACGTCTCAGACCAAGGTCCATCCAGATCGGCAGAAGCCGGAGTTGTCTCCCAAGGCAGTAGACCCGGTAACCCGCCAGTTGGTCCGCGGGTCCCTCCGGGCCGCCAGGCTGGAGTGCGAGCTGATAATCGAACGCACCGCCATGTCGGCTTTCATCCGGGAGAAGAAGGACTACACCGTGAGCTTCCTGGACGCCGCGGGACAGGAAGTCTACGGCGAGACGATGGGCAGCGACATTATGGGATGCGTCTGGGACTACTACCCCGCCGAGTCCATGCGCACGGGTGACCTTTACTGGTACAACGACCCCTATATCTCCCAAGGGAGCATCACCCACACACCGGACATGGTGTTCATCGCCCCGGTTTTCTACGAGGGAGATGTTGTGGCCTACTGTCACTCCTTCGCCCACTTCTGGGACCTTGGGGGCGCGCGGCCCGGCAGCATCGGCCCGGCCAACACCGAGATATTCCATGACGGCACGCTGGTGCCGCCCATCAAGATAGTCGACGCGGGTAAGCTGAACGACGAGGCGTACCGCATCATCCTGCGCAACTCACGCTATCCAGACCTGCTGGAAGGAGACTCCAAGGCCCTGATGGCCGCGGCCCAGCGTGCCCAGGAACGGTTGCTGGAGATGTTCGACCGGTTCGGCAAGGACACTATGCTGGCGGCCATCGAGCAGGACCAAGCCGACACTGGTCGGTTGGTTCGGGAGAAGACCTTGGAGATGATACCGGAGGGTGAATACAGCGTCCGCGACTACATGGACCACGGGGGCGTTGGCGACGAGTGGCATTCCTTCCACCTGAACCTCAGCCGCAAAGGCGACGAGGTGCTTCTGGACGCAACCCGCAGCGATGACCAAGCTCAAGGTTCGATCAACTTCATCTCCAGTGACGGGGCAATGAAGGCCTACTTCGGCCAGTACTTCCACCAATTCGATTCGTCGCTGCTGGCCAATCACGGGCTGCTGGCGGGAATAGACAAGGTGCAACTGAGGTCGGGCAGCATCCTGTTGCCGGAGTGGCCCGCGGCGCTGGGATGCCGGGCGCACACCTTCACCAAGCTAAAGAGTGCGGTGCGGGCCGTTGTCGCCAAGGCGACCGACGGCAACGTAATGGCCGGAGCGGCGGTGTACGTCATCGCCTACTGGCGGATGAAAGACGGAGACAGCGGAAACTGGCTGCTCTGCACCGATGGCATAGCTGTCGGCCACGGCGCCCGTCCCTTCTCCGACGGCCTGGACGCTATTTACCAGCGGCACAACGAGAACTACCCGGGCGAGTTCATGGAGATGGAGTTCCCCCTCAGGCTGGAGCGTTACGCTATTTCAACCGACTCCGGCGGGCCCGGCAAGTTCCGGGGAGGCTGCGGCGTGGTGCGGGACGTTCGTTTGTTGGCCGACGAGGGCACATTCGGGCTGCGCGTGGAGAACAACCTGTTCCCCGCTTGGGGCGTTGCCGGTGGCATGGGCGGCGGTCTCTCCAAGGTGGTGATGAACCCGGGCACCCCCGATGAGCGGGAGGTCCGGGCCTTCTCCGACGACAACCACTGGAAATGCGGCGACTTGGTGCGCATCTACACCGCCGGCGGCGGAGGCTGGGGCGACCCGCTGGACCGGGACGCCGACCAGGTGCTTGACGACGTTAAGGACGGATTCGTCTCCGCAGATGCCGCCTTCGAGCGTTACGGCGTAGCAATCGATCCTGTCTCATTAGAAGTAGACGAATCCGGCACTGAGTCGCTGAGAAACGACATCCGGAAGTCCAGGGGCTGCACCAAGCTGTTCCACCGGTTCGACTACTATGACACGGCGGAAGAAGAACTGGAATGGGTCAATAAGCGCCTGCCGAGGTGAGTGTAACCCCCTGCTAGAATCGGTACATATCCTGTCCCCACTTCAACCATGACGGTGAACATAAGATGACCACTGCACGTAGACTGGTCACCGCAGACGAACTGCTGCGAATGCCCGACGACGGCAAGAGGTACGAGCTAATTCGGGGAGTGTTGGTCGAGAGAATGCCTACTGGAGACGGACACGGTATTGCGGTGATAAATTTTGCCTACGAACTTACCCACTATGTCCGTTCCGGAGGACTTGGAGTTACCCGGACCGGCGACCCAGGATACCGGTTGGAAAGAGATCCTGACACTGTGCGCGCACCCGACGTTGCATGGTTTGCGCCGAGCCGTATTCCTCAAGGCACACGAGGCTACCCCGAACTTGCTCCCGATTTGGCCGTAGAGGTTAAGTCCCCATCCAATTCGCGGCGCGAACTGGCGGAGAAAGCGGCTATGTGGCTCAGCTTCGGCTCACGCGAAGTGTGGGTAGCCGATCCGGAAACCCTTACCGTCACGGTGTACCGACCTGGCGCTGATCCAATCACGCTTGGCAGAGACGATGAGCTTGACGGCGGTGACTTGCTTCCCGGATTCAGCACTCCCGTTGGTCCCCTCTTCACCGACCATTAAGTTACCGTTCGCCTCGGGAGGACATCATGGCGGAAGTATTGGACACCAAGGCAGCGGGGGCGAGACGGTTTGAAGGCCAGGTTGCGGTAATCACTGGCGGAGGGCAGGGAATAGGCGCGGCGGTTGAGATACCCCGACGGACAGAGTGCGAGAGTTAGATATCTTGACTGTCCCCAAAGGCCGGTAAATCAGTCCGAGGTACGCTATGGAACAGGACGCCTACGAAATTTTTACGCGGGCGCATCGAGTCTATATCAAAGGGGTTCGAGCCGCCATCGCCGAGCAACTGCAATCCGCTTACGGTACCGATTGGTGGGAGCGCGGCGTTTGGTCCGCGATAGGTGAAAACCAACGGGAAAATTTGGGACGTGACTTGCAAAAGGGTGTACCAGAAGACAAGACGCAGCTTCTAGACACTGTTCATTTCACTCGCATCGTGGAAAGAAATCACGCCGCCGCCTTTGCCAACGAGTTCAACAACATTGACCATACCCTACGGCTTTTCAGGTACCTTTCCGTAAAGAGGAACGAATGGGCCCACGTCCTGGACCGCCAATGGACAGTGCCAGACATAATGTATTCAGTCCAGGCCATGCGGGAAATCCTGATTTCGCTGCGCCGCAGGGAAGCGCTGGAGATTCACCAGATGTTTCAGGACAGCCTCAATCAGCAGGGAAGCATTCCGGAAGAATCGTTGACTGATGCGGAAGATTCGCCTGTTGTGAACGATGACGATGGCGACTACTCTGTGGACGAGCATTCGCTGCTGGGATTCTGGCGCACTCTGGAGTCATACTTGGTTGTGGAGTCCACCGTCCAACCTATTGATGATACCGTCCCGCCTATTGATGATGATGAGGAACAGGGTAGCGGGCAGGTCAGTATTCTGGTCAGCGTCACTAACACCGCTCCACACAGTGAAGGCAGGCCGGACATTAGGTTCAGAAATGTAAGGCTGGAAGTAATTGGGGATACAACCCGAAGAAGGCGGGACAGAAATCGCTTAGAGTGGAGCGAGTTGGAGCCGGGACAGACTGTGGTAAGTGAATTCACTTCTGCCGCAAATGGTCTAGCCTCCATCGAATTCCGCGTATTCGGCGAAATTGATCAGGACAGGCTGTTTCAAGTGCAACGGCTTAATGCTCTGCCAGAGGAAGTTGTAACGCCATTGTTGGAGCGACTCAGTGGTCAGTTTGAGGGTGTTGGTATAGAGGAAGCACTGACCAAAGTCATCGAGACAGTTGCCAGAATTCAGCCTGATATGCCGTTTGCCGAAGTTTCCGCTCTCCGCAATGAACTAGCACAGTTTAAACCCCTCATCGCAGAAAAACGAGAGACGCTGGTTGCGCTTTTCGGAGAGTATCACCTCAATCAAGAATCGCCGCTGGGATCTTCGCTTATAGAAGCAGTATCGCTCCTTCACGATCTGGAAATGAACAAGATAAGCGCAATGGACAGCGCCATCGGCCAGACCGATATGGAATCCATCCGCGCTGTAGCCCGCGATTTCGAGCAGTTGCAAATAGCAGTGTTACGGGCGCGGGAAACCATCAGGCAACGGATGAGACTACGGCGGTCTTAGAGTGTTTTTGAAAACTCACATAGAAGGGTCTCTCTGATGTCGATGAGTAGAGATAAGTAGGAGCCGTGTGGGATGGGGAGAATTGGCGGAGCGGCAATAGTATCGACTCAGCTATTGTTACCAGTGCGGAAGCTAGTGATCGGATGGTCTCAGAAAGTTTGCCGCGCCTCATCTCCTACAGAAACGTGAATATGCTATGACAAGACCACTAGACCCCAAGGCAGCGGGCGCGAAACGGTTTGAGGGCCAGGTAGCCGTAATCACCGGCGGCGGGCAGGGAATCGGCGCGGCGACGGCACGGCGGCTGGCCCAGGAAGGGGCGTCCATCGTCATAGGTGACTTGGTGGCCGAGACTTCCCAGAGGGTTTGTGCGGCTATCCGCGAGTTCGGCGGCTCCAGCATCATTTCCCTGGGCGACCTGTCTAAATGGGAGAATGCCGAAGCCCTTATGACCACTGCGATCGAAGCCTACGGCAGGATCGACGTGCTTGCCAACATAGCCGGCGGCACCATCTGGTTCCAGTCCTTCCAGCATTACACCCCGGGGCAGATACAAGCGGAGATCGACCGGAGCTTCTGGACGGCGGTCTGGTGCTGCCGGGCCGCGCTGCCGTACATGATCGAGCAGGGTTCCGGCTCCATTGTCAACATAGCTACCCACGCGGTCACCGGCCGCTTCCGCGTCCCCTATGCCGCAGCCAAGGCCGGCCAGATTGGCCTCACCACCTCGTTGGCCAGGGAGGTCGCCCACCTCGGCATCCGGGTCAACTGCGTCGCCCCCAGCGGAACGGCAGCGGACGACCGGGTAACTCCCCGTGACCACGGCGTCCACGTAGCCGCCTCTAACCTGCCCGAGGAGGAATTGGCGGACCAGGAGCAGTACCGCGCCGCCACCCGCCTCTCCGAAATCCCCATGGGCCGCCGCGGCGAGGCCGACGAGCAGGCCGCCGCAATTGCCTTCCTTGCGTCGCACGACGCCTCGTACATTACCGGCCAGGTGCTGGCTGTCGGCGGCGGGCAACCTTACCCGTTTTAGATTGCTCCGGCTGCTCACGGAGATTTTACTGACAAGCGGCGGGTAAGGTCCCTGGTGGTCCCGTGTTACAATCCGGCAAGGTAATTTACGGGAGAAACGCTGCATGACGACCGAAGAACGCAGCCCGGAGCGGATACTGGGCTACTTGGAGGCCAGCGTAGAAGACCTGAAGACCGGCCAGCAGGAAATACGAGAAGACCTGCGGGCACTCAGAGAAGAGATGCGGACTGGGTTCGGGCGTGTAAGCAACCATTCCACTCAGGTCAATAGCGGAATCCCGAAGCTCTACATTGCTGCTCTGAATGTTGAAGTCGGCACCATATACGCACTTATGGTCGTCGTCATGGCTTTGTTGGTCGTCCTCATCCTCAAGCTCAACTGACGCCATCTCATCCACCCTCGTCTCCCCATACAAGCGAGTTCGACTCGTGATTGCAGAATCCCCCGGGCATAAGGAGGGTAGCCGAATGACTACTCCGGATTCGACCCCCATCGCCGATAGAGTTCGCTTCTGGGAAGAACAGGACAAAATAAACCAGGAACTTATTCCCAGGGTAATCCGCCAGAACGAGTTACTGACCGGCCACATTGCCGACCATGAGAACTTGCCGTTAATCGCGGGAAACGCCATAGGCGAGGCCTTGGCAGAAGCACGGGAGGAACAGCAGCGGCGCTATGACGCCGCCCTTGAAGCTACGACACAGGAACAGCAGCAGCAGTACGACGCTGCCCTTGAGGCTGCGAAGCAAGAGAACCAACAACAATACGCTGCCGCCCTTGAAGCCAAGAAGCAGGAACTGCGACAGCAATACGACACTACCCTGGAGGCTGCAAGGCAAGAGAACCAGCAACAATACGTCGCCGCCCTGGAAGTCGCTAAACAGGAACAGCAGCAGCAATACGACGCTGCCCTTGAAGCTGCGAAGCAAGAGAACCAGCAACAATACGCTGCGGCCCTAGATGCCGCCAGGCAGGAACTGCAACGGCAGTACGACACTGCCCTTGAGGCTGCGAAGCAAGAGAACCAGCAACAATATGCCGCCGCCTTGGAAGTCGCTAAACAGGAACAGCAGCAACTGCACGACGTTGCGCTAGATACTGCCAAGACAGCAATCAACAACGAGGCCAAAGCCAACCTGGACCGTGCAGTGACAACCCTGAACCAAGAATGGCGCAAGACCCGGAACATCCTGATAGGCATAACTGTTGCATCTGGCGCAATGGCCGTCGCCGCAATCATCGTCGCTATCGTCACATAGCAGGGGGAACGTCATGAACATGCAATCATCCAACCTGCTCCCAGCCCTGCAAGAATTGCCCGGCGGCGAGTCGGGACAGCACAAGTCCTTACAGGAAAATATCTCCGACATTGTGAGCATGGATCGGGCCATGTACGGGGCTGAGTTTGCGTCCGCGGTTTCCTTTGGTATGTGGCCAGTCTTCGGGGACACCATTTTGGACATCAATTTCCCAGGAACCGAGATAAACGAATCCTATCTGCAAGCCGGATACGAGAGACTGCAAGAAACTTACGAAAGACTACAGATCCCCTATGACCCTAATATCAACGTCGTCGAACATTGGCAACAAGCGCAATCCGATGGGGAAGCATCTCTGAAGCAACTCTATGACCATCTGAAAGGCATAGTTGCAGAGTTCAAAGCCAGAGATCAGTTCAATCAACAAGGGTACGATTTGCAACCCGCAGATGACCCTTTGCAAAAAGGTTGGGACCTACACGGCATCGATCCAAACGGGGAATATGTCCAAATACAAGTCAGAACTGGGATCAGTGATTGGCAATTCGACAAAACTGTAGAAGACATGCAGGAGACGGACTACCCGTTTGCGGTCGGCAGTGAGATCAATGCTTATATCTCTCAAAACAACCCGGAATTAGCCGACCGAATAGTGGCGGACATCGGTTCTGACTTCAACCTCGTGGCGAGCATGGAGGATGGTCTGGAAACCCTGAGCGATGCGTTCGGTGTCGCAGAAGCTATTCCCGGTGCTGGAGCCATCATCGCTGCCTCTCGCCTTATCTATAATGCCGTCAAGACCGAGAAGACATTCAAGGCAGCTGACCGCACTACCAAGAACAAAATTCAGGTCGTGCAAACTCTCACGTTGATGTCCCGGATGGGTGTCACTACGGTTCTTGCGACAGCAGGTGGGATGGGAGGAGGAGCCGTAGGAAGCGTGGTACCTGGTGTGGGCAATCTCATCGGTGGAGCTATAGGTTTGGTAGGTGGCGCTGGCATGGGCATGTACCTGAACAGGCACCTCCAACCCCACATGCTCAACCTCGGCCTGAACATTACCGGCCTGACCAACGACGACCTGTTCTACTATAAGAACAAGCCTCGGATCGACAACGTAGCCCTGAACTTCCGGAAAACTGCCACAGAACTGGCAGTGTAGGGATGAATCCATGACCAAACAAGAACCGGTCCACCCGGGGGAGCACCTGGCGGAGTTTCTGGAGGAACTTGGTATCAGCCAGTACCGGCTGGCGCAGGCGATAGGGGTCCCACCGATAAGAATCAACGAGATTGTCCACTGTCGGAGGTCTGTTACCGCGGACACGGCCTTGAGAATTGGCCAAGCCTTGGGAATGACTCCAGAATTCTGGCTGAACCTGCAAAGAATGTACGATCTGGAAGTGGCCCGCGCCTCCTTTGACACCAGCAGTATTGAACGACTCGTCCAAGCATGAGCGAATTTCCATTCTTGACACTTCTGCTACCATGACGGAAATCCAGCAATACGATCCTACAGGACGGGCAGAATGGGACTGAAAAGGCTGTTGTTGAAACCCCTTTCGGGCTATCCGGGCGGGTACAAGAAGATGCGGCGGGGCACCCAGCCATTCGACGGGACGCCCCCATTCAAGGTACCTGACAACCCCAAGGACCGCCGCAGCCGGATACCGCCCACCGGATACCGGGAATACTGGTATCCTGCCCTGCCCGCCAAGGACGTGAAGAGGGACAAGCCGTCGATGCTGCGGATGCTGGGCACCGACGTGGTGTTCTTCAGGGACAAGCAGGGCGAGGTGCAGGCGCTGCTGGACTGGTGCCCCCACCGCGCCGTCTACCTGTCCATGGGCCGCTGCTACTTCGAGGGGTTCCTGACCTGTCCATACCACGGGGCTACATTCGACGGCGACGGCAACTGCGTCGCCTTCCTTACCGAGGGCCCCGAATCCAAGATGGCCGGCGCGCCGGGAATGAAAGCCCGCAAGTTTCCTACGGTCACGCTGAAAGGGTTGGTGTTCGTGTGGATGGGCGAGGGCGAGCCGGTGGCTCCCGAAGAGGACATTCCGCCGGAGATGTTCGAGGAACACAACATCTGCCGCCCGTCCTTCTGCATGTTCGACTGCAACTGGGTGCTGGTGCTGGAAAACACCATGGACGCCCACAACGCCTTCATGGTTCACCGCAACGCGCTGCGCATCCTGGGCAGCCGTGTGGGAGGCCGGCCCCGCACCCCGCTGGGCTACCGGGTGAACCTGGTCAACAACAAGAACGTCCACTACCGGCCGGGGAGCGGCAAGGCGTCCACGGAAAAATACTATTACGACGAGGACGGCAAGATACCCTACCAGATGTACTACCCCGGCGTCGACGGCGTGTGGCCGCTCCACAAGTGGCGGCTGGCATGGACCTGGTTCTTCGACTGGAAGGCCCGACGCCGGGGACAGGACCCCTTCTTCAGGCGGGGGTCGTCCAGCGAGACACCCGACGTGAACGAGTGGAACGGCACCCGCCTTCCCGGCATGTCGCGCACCGGGGGCAACAACCGCTTCTTCCGCAGCACCCGCTGGCCGGTGCCGGTCGAGGAAAACCTGACCCGAATGGTCTACCTGAACGTGGAGCGGTACTCCAAGCCGCCCGGCCTGCTGCGGCGGCTGGTCAGCGGCATAACCTGGCCCTACCGCAACTGGGAGTTGAACTTCAACTTCCGCAACCAGGACTACGACGCCGAAAAGTACACCCAGTACTCCATGCCCGAGTACCTGTCGTCCACCGACTCGGTGGTGGTGGCCATGCGCCGCCTGTTCGTGGAACATGCCCGCGATGTGCAACGGCGCCGGGCGCGGGAAGAGGAGCTGCCCGAGTCGTTGGAGGAAACCGAGGCCGAACGGATGGTGCGGGAAGGAGACGCCCGTGTAGCCGAAGCCAGCGAGGCTTTTGACGTGGAGCGGCTGGAGGAAGAGTTGTTGCGCCGGGTGTAGGCGTTGGCTGGTGACTAATGGTTAGTAACCAGACAATGTTGACATTTTGCTCGATTTTGAGAAGAAAAGTATCCAAGCCGCGAGGCCAAAGATGACTACCAGACGCCGACCCAATATACCCAAGGAAACCTCCCCGGTGGACCATGCCGGGCGCCCCGAACCACTGCCCGACCCGCCCCGCGTACCTGACATGCAACAAAACAAACATATCACGCGCGCCGACCAGACCTTGGAAACCTGGTTCCACGGTCACCGTGAGGGCGTCTTGGTCAACGGCCAAGGCTACCTCTGCCCGGACCGGCGGAACGTCCGCAGTTGCCCGGTCCCTGATTGTATAGTTGCTTTCGACGTGGACCCGGATCGTATCACCGAGACCAACGGCTACGTGATAAGCGAGGTGGGTAAGCCGCCGGAGTTCGTGCTGGAAGTGGCCTCGGAGACCACCGGGGTGCGGGACTACACGGTTAAGCGTGACATGTACGCGGAGATGGGCGTGGGCGAGTATTGGCGCTTCGACCACACTGGGGGCCGCTACCACGATGCGGCCTTGGCTGGCGACCGACTGGTGAACGGGGTCTACGTTCCCATCTTGGTAACTGAGGAGCCGGACGGAGAGAAGTGGGGCTACAGCGAAGCATTGGAATTGTCCCTTTGCTGGATAAGCGGCCAGTTGCGCTTCTACGATCCGGTCGGCAGGGCATACCTGCCCTGGCAGACGGAGTTGAAGGAGCGTCTCAATGAAGCCCTGCTGGAAAATGAGTGGCTCAGGGAGATGCTGCGTAGCCGGGAAGCGGGAAGCTGAACGCGTTGCAAAGATTCCTGCTTGGAGATTGAGGAATAGCGTTGCCTTATCGCTCGCAGAGACGACAGGGACCGCTTGAGGCGGCTCACGGGTGACCGGACTCTCCAAGTAGGGGACACGTCCCCGGTAGGGTTTTCTCTGCGCCACGCGCCTGGCACGTCCTCTAGGTAAAGGCCGGCATCACTTCCTCGGCGAATAGGCGGCTGGACTTGCGGGCTACTTCGGCTGACATGTAGCCGAAAAGATGGCGGGCGCAGAAAATGTCATGGCCGATAAGGTCATGCTGCTCCTGCAACTGCCTTGCTACCGTCTCTGGACTGCCCACTAGGGCCAGGCCGTTGTTCACCCAGAAGTCATAGGAGCGGGTGCGTTCGGAGAGGACGCGGCGCACCTCGGCCTGTTCCGGCGTTCCGGCCGTGCCGCCGCGCTTTTCGACCGGGCCGTATCCGATCCTGGTCTCGCCGATGATGTCCCGCCCCTTGCCGGGAGGGACCACCTCCGGATGGACGGCAGTAGCGAGGTGAGGCTCGGCCTCAGCGCGGGCTTTCTCGTCGGTTTCGGCGACGTAGACGTGTCGGGTCAGGAAGGTCCTGGGCATGGGAGTGGAGTGGCCCTGCTTCTTCCAGAGGTCCCGCCACAACTGGAACTTGTCCGCGATGACCGGGTCGGTGTCGATGGTCTGGGAGACGTTGAAGTTCATCCGGGCGGCGTACTCGAAGCTGGCCGGGCTGTGGCAGCCAAACCATATCGGCGGATGGGGTTGCTGGAAAGGTGTGGGGCTGGTCAGCACCTCGTCGAACTTGAAGAACTCGCCGTCGTAGGTGACGTTCTCACCGGTCCATGCTTTGAGAATGACCTCCAGGGCTTCCCGGCTTACGCCCCGCCTCTGGTCGAAATCCAGGTTCCAACGAAGGAACTCGTGGTAGGTGACGCCGGTGCCGGCGCCGAACTCCACCCGGCCCCGGGAAAGGTGGTCGAGCATGGCCACTTCTTCAGCCAGGCGGATGGGATGGTGGAAAGGCAACTGGTAGATCATCATGCCGAAGCGCATGACGCTGGTGGCGTGAGCCAACGCGGTCAGGTAGACGCTGGGAGCACTGAGGAAACTGAACTCGGAAGTCTGGTGCTCGATGGAGAAGTAGTACTTGTACCCCATCTGCTCGGCTTCCTGCGCGGTGCGTATATGCTCATCGTAAACGTCCGCGGCAACTGCATGGGACTCTATCCGGGGCTGGTCTATAACGTCGAAAACCCCGATTTCCATTTTCGCCATTCCGGTACACCCCCTGCTAATCGTTGGTGCGTGGTTGTCTCGGGACTACCCTGCCACAGCCCGCATTATAATGTGAGTGATTGCCTACAGGAAGGATGGAACCTCGGATGAGCCAAAGTCCTAAGCATGTCGCCCGTTTGTGCTTGAGTGCGGGCTATGCTAATGTTTGGCCACGCTCAAAAGGCAAGATTCTGAAATTTGTCTACAGGAGGTCATCACATGTCAGTCGGCATTGTCGTACCACTGCCGGCCTATACCCTGGACCCGGCGTTTATCGCCAAAAAGGCCGAGGACTTGGGGTTCGAGTCCATCTGGTACCACGAGCATCCCATCCTGCCGGTACACAGTGAAAGCCCGTTTCCCGCAACCGGGGGTGAGATACCCTGGACCTACCGTCACTTTTCCGAGCCGTACATCGCCTTGGCAATGGCCTCCGCGGTCACCAGCGAGATCAAGCTGTGCACCGGCATAACCTTGGTGCCGGAGCGGAACCCGTTGATCCTGGCCAAGGAGATTTCGGTCCTGGACAGGCACAGCAACGGGCGGTTTATTTTCGGCATCGGGGCTGGCTGGAACCGGGAAGAGACCACCATGATGGGCGGCGACTTCGATCACCGTTGGACCCAGACCAGGGAGGCGGTCGCAGCCTTGAAGGAACTGTGGACGAAGGACGAGGCCGAGTACCACGGCCGTTATTACGACTTCCCGCCGGTATACTGCTACCCCAAGCCCGTCCAACAGCCGCACCCTCCGATCCTGCTTGGCGGCAACGCCCCTAACGTGCTTCAGCGGATTGCCCGCTGGGGCGATGGGTGGCTGCCGAACCGGGCGACGCCGGAGCGCATTGAGGAGGGCAGGAAGAGGCTTGACGCCCTAGCCGACGAGCGGGGTCGTGACCCAGCATCCCTCACAATTTCGGTCTTCGGTCAGCCCCCTGAGATTACGAGGGACCAAGTGGACGCCTTCTTGAACGCGGGTGCCGTGCGGGTCTCGGTGTGGCCGACCCATTGCGACACCGAGGAGGAAATGGGTGAGCAGTTGGAGCGTATGGCGGAGAACCTGGTCAGGTGAGGTTCAATTCGGCGTCGAGGTCTGCGTTCAGGTAATGAAGCGCCGCGAAGGTAAGAAACGCAGACCTTGATTTCCCTTTTCGTTCTGAGGCTGCATCGATCCTAGCCAGAATTGACGCAGGTATAGATAGATTAACGTTCACGACGTGGCCGGAGATTTTGGACAAGTCTACGTCAACCAGCGCCCAAAGTCCGTCGGCCAAATATTCGTCGGCTTGATGTACTTCAAGAGGTTTTTGGACCGGTATTGACTCTCCATCCTCGAGCAGCACTTCTATATGCGAACAAATTGCCTCGTGGGACGCAGCGATGGCGTCGTCAAGGGTTTCGCCGGCCGAGAAACATCCGGGCAAGTCGGGTACTGTAACGCCGTAACTGCTGCCCGGGTCTTTGTGTATGACAATTGGAAATTTCATCTCCGGTCTCTCCAGTCCCAACCGGCTTGCCGAAATATGTTCCGCAGAGTGCCGATAGGTATGTCCTTTTCTAGATGTGGTACCGAGACATGTCCGGGTTTGTCTGAATGCACATAAATATAGTGGCTGCCCGTTACATCTCTACGAACCCACCCTTCCCGTCGGAGCCGCCTTATGACTTCTCTGCTTTCGATGCGTGTATTATACACATGACCAACCCTGGCAGGCGGAGTGCGAATTGACATACATCCTGGAGCGTTGGACTTGTAGCCAATGCACAGTGCTTTTACCCGAATGAGTAAAGGAGGCACGGCAATGCCAACTTACGTTTATGTTGCGGCGCAGGATGACAACAAGATATCCATCTTCACCATGGACGGCGCACCCGGGGCGCTGATGCTTCAGGGCGAGCAGGCGGTGGCGGGCGGCCCGTCGCTGCTGGCGATTTCCCCGGACAAGTCCGTGCTGTATGTGGGACACCGGGGTGAGGCCGAGATTTCCAGCCATGCCATTGACCAAGGCTCCGGCGGGTTGACCCGCAACGGCTCGGTGACGCCGGAAGACCCGCCGGCCTTCCTAGCTTCCGACCGCACCGGCCGGTACCTGCTTTCCTCCTACTACCAAGGCGGTCACATTGCGGTGCACCCGCTGGGGGATGATGGCTCAGTCGGCGGCGATCCCATCGAGTGGATTGCCACCAATGAAGGGGCCCACGCAATGCAGACCGACCGCTCCAACCGGTTCGCCTTCGTGCCTCACATCGCCCGGCTGAACGACAACGTATTGGAACCGCCCAGGAACAATCCCGGCCCCAACTCCATTTACCAGTACCGGTTCGACGAGAGCACCGGGCGCCTCAGCCCCAGCGACCCGCTGGAGTTGAAGATGACTGAAAACCTCGGGCCGCGCCACTACACTTTCCATCCCACGCGGAACGTGGTCTATTTCTCCGACGAGCAGGGTTGCAGCGTGACCGCCTATCAATTGGACGAAGAAGCCGGGACTTTGTCGGCCATGCAGACTGTAAGCAGCTTGCCCGAGGGCGTCACCGTCCGGAACACCTGCTCTCAGATACAGATGACTCCCTCCGGAGATTTTCTCTACGTTCCCAACAGGGGCCACAACAGTATTGCCGGGTTCTCCGTGGACGCCGGAGGCCGCTTGGCTCCGGCGGGGCACGTTGCGACCGAGGCGGTGCCCAGCGCCTTCAGCCTCGACCCGTCCGGCAGTTTTGTGTACGCCGCCGGCTCGGCCACGGGCATCCTGGCGTCTTACCGCCGAGATACGGGCACAGGGGAGCTTACCCCATTGGGCACCTACCCCGTAGGAGAACGCCCAATGTGGGTGTTGACCACTACCTTGGGTGATTGACCTGCAAACAATCGTGTGCGTCAGAGTCCCTCTATCTTGGACGGAGGGACTCCGTTGCCCCGGTCCATCCACTCGACCAAGCAAGGAGACGTGATGGAAATCGGACTGTTCCTGGAATTCGTGGCATTGGACGGCACTACCGACCAAGAGGCGTTCCAGAAGGGCTTTTCCCTAGTGGACGAAGCGGAACACATGGGGCTGGAATCGGTGTGGCTGGCGGAGTACCACTTCATACCTTTCAGCGTGCTATCGTCTCCAATCACGGTGGCCACCGCCATAGCGGCACGCACCGAGAAGATTCGGATAGGCTTTGGCGTTACTCTGCTGCCCTTGGGCAACCCCATACGTATAGCCGAGGAAGTTGCCACACTGGACCACCTGAGCCAAGGCAGGTTGGACTTCGGCGTTGGACGGGGCACCTTCCCGGAGCACCACGACGCTTTCAACTCGCCTTACCCGGAGAGCAGAGGCCGGTTTGAAGAGTACCTGGAGATTATCCGCACGGCCTGGACTACCGACGAGTTCTCCTTCGAAGGAGAGCATTACAAGTGCCATAACCTCTCCGTGCGGCCCAAGCCCTACCAAGACCCTTATCCTCCCATCAGGGTCGGCATCACCTCTGCCGATACCTTCCCCATCATCGGACGGATGGGGTATCCCATATTCGTCAACCCGTCGCGGGTATTTGCCCTGGCTGAGTTGGCGGACTACATCGACCAGTACCAGAAGGCATGGAAAGATGCTGGGCACCCGGGGAAGGGCAAGGTCGGCTTGAGGCTGCCCTTCTACGTGTCGGAGTCCGCCGAACGGGCCTACGAGGACCCCAAGGACAGCATTTCTGTAGCCATGCAGGGGTTGGCCGACAGGGTGCTGGCAAACGCCGACCGAGAAGGCACCACCGGCAACTGGCAGGCCCAAGCCGAACGAATCAGAAACATGACCTACGACGACTGGGTGCGGGACAAAGTGGTCTTCGGCACACCGGATGCGGTGCTTGACCGCCTGCTGGAACTGAAAGAAGAGTTGCAACTGAGCCAGATAGTCTTCGAGCACAACGCCGGCCGCAGGATTCCACACGACCTACACATGAATTCCTTGCGGCTACTGGCGGACAAGGTGCTGCCGCACTTGGACTGACGGGCTGGGCTGACCGGAATCAGGTAACCGTCAGGCTGACCTCGCCGAGGCCCTGAAAATTGAACACGGCGGCATCGCCGGGATTGAGGAACTTGGTGCTGACGATGCTGCCGGTCATTACGATCGAATCTCAGGAGAGCGGGTATGCCACTCTACCGGTGGAACAGCGAGGACCTGGAAGTCATCCCTTCCGTAACTTTCCAGACGGAGCAATTGCAGGAACGAACAGATTTGCAGCGATTGCTGCGTGATCAACCTCAAGTATTGGAGGAGGGTCTCTTGGTCGTGGCTGAAGAGTTTAGCAACTGGGAGGAGTCTGGACGAAGCATTGATCTGTTAGCGTTAGACCAGTCCGGTCGCCTCGTAGTTATCGAGTTGAAACGAACTCAATCAGGTGACCATATGGAACTCCAATCTATCCGGTATGCTGCTATGGTTGCCAACATGACTCAGGAACAGGTGATTGACGCTCACCGCAGTTATCTGCAACGTCGGGGAATCGACGACGACCCAGCAATCCGTATTGACCAACATTTAAGCAACATTAGTGGACTCGATTCAATGATTGATACAGTGAGTCCGCGGATAATCTTAGCCTCTGCAGGATTCTCGAAAGAATTGACCACCAGCGCGTTGTGGTTAAATAGCAATGGATTGGATGTCACTTGTATCAAGTTGCAACTGTACCGAACTGGCACTGACCTTTTACTTGACGCGAGCCAGGTAATACCGTTGCCGGAAGCTGCAGACTATTTAGTGAGAGTCCGCGATAAGGAAGTGGAAGAGCGCAGACAGCGTCCCAGTCAACCTGAAGCTACGGGTGGAGGTGACGTTTTCCGTGATGCAATTGAGGACATGCCGGAGGACGCTAGGCATATGCTTACTAGATTATACGAATGGGCTGTGTCATTAGAGGACGAGAAATTGGTATCATTGGAGACACGGCGAGGCCCTCGCTACACTACATTGCGTCCTACCCTATCTTTTGCTAATGCTAGGCTAGGCATCATCTATAAGAGCCCGTCCCAAGGCTCATTAGAACTCTCTGAGACAGCTCTGAACCGGTATGCCCCTAAGACCAAAGCTCGCATAGAGGAGATAAGTAGCCTCTCCTCCCGCAATAGCAGAACTTTTTACGAGTTGCCCGACGGCTTGCTGGAAGCTTTGACTGACGCCTATCGGGAGGCCAATGGGCTATCCCCAGTTACAGCTCCAGATTAGAGATTCTCGCTGAGGCTGCTGGCGGACAAGGTGCTGCCGCACCTGGACTAATGGGCCGGTCGGACTCAGGAAACTGTCAGGCTGACCTCGCCGAGGCCTTCAAAATTGAACACGGCGGCATCGCCGGGATTCAGGAACTTGGTGCTGACGATGCTGCCGGTCATTACGATCATGCCGGCGGATAATTCCTTGCCGCGGGCGGCCAGGGTGTTGGCCAGCCAAGCCAGAGCGTCGAGAGGATGACCCAGTACGTCGCGCCCGTGACCTGTGCCCGCCGTGGCCCCGTTGATGGTCATTTCTCCCTGCGCGTCTCCCAAGTCAAGGTTCGCCCAGTCAGTAGTCTCCGGTCCCAACACCACTCCGGCGTTCCAAGTGTTGTCGGCGACCACGTCCAGAAAGTACAGGTTGGAGTAGTCGGCACCCCGGTCGTCCACCAACTCGAAGGCCGGCATCAACGCCCCAACAGCCTGTGATGCCTTCTCCCGGTCATAGGGTGCGTCGGAGGTGGGTAAATCGCTGGCCAACCGCACCGCTATTTCACATTCGGCGCCGAGCCGGACGTAGTCGTCGCTCTTGACCGTCGCCGGCGAATGATGGACGCCCTGTTGGAACACTACGCCGGCACAAGGGGCATCGAACCCCACCATCCGCTGCATGACCGGTGTGGTCAAGGCTATCTTGTAACCTGCCAACGGCCCCCGTTCCGGCGCAATGAGAGAATTGAAGGCGTCCTGCATTTCGTAGGCTTGCTCGATGGTGGCCGGCGAGATATGAGCGGGGAGCCGGGCAAATACCTCGCGCTCCCGATGGGCGCGGTAAAGGAACTCGGCAGCCTGTCGGGCAACGCTGGCATCAGCCATCATTCCACCTTCCGTATCGGCATTAGTCGCTCTGGGTCAAGACACGTTTGTTGCCATCGTCACCAGTCCTTGATGACGGGAAGCACCTCTTTGCCGAAGAGACCGATGTTGGACATGGTGGCGTCGTGGGACATTCTGGACTCTTGGCCGTACATTATCAGGTGGTCCATGCCCAGCCGCTTATGCAGGTATTCGAGTTTCTTCAGGACCGTGTCGGGAGTGCCGCAGACGATGTGGTAGTTCTCGTTCAGTTCCTCGAAACTCTGGCTGATGAGGGGGCGGGCGTTGCGCCGCGCCGCCACCTGCTGACCGGCCTGGGTGCGGTAGCCGATCGGGTTCATGTACTCCCTCGGGGCCCTGGTAGTCTCGCCCATACGCCAGATGAAGTGGCGGGCTTCCTCCTCGGCCTTCTCTTGCGTCTCTCCCACGTAGCAGCACAGCAGGTAGCCGTAGTTGTCTGGTCCCGGTTCGTGGCCTGACTCCACCGCGGCGGTGCGGTAGATGCCGAACAGGTCCTCGGTGACGTCCAAGGGAGTGAGAAAGGCAACGTAGGTATATCCCCGGCTGCCGGCCCACTGGGCGGTCTCCGGGCTGGCCGAGCCCGGTACCCACACGGGCGGATGGGGCTGTTGTATGGGGGTAATCCAGGGATTGACCACCCGGAAGTTGTAGTGCTTGCCTTCCCACCGGAAGGGGCCTGGGGTGGTCCACGTCTTTATCAGCAGGTCGTGGCACTCCTCGAACCGCTCCCGGTTCTCCACTGGGTTGACGTTGGTGGATACGGTCTCCACGCCCGTGCCACGAACCATCCCGGAAATCACCCGGCCGCCGGAGATAACGTCGATCATGGCAATCTCTTCGGCCAAGCGGACGGGGTTTTCGTGTATGGGGAGAATGTTGCCCAGGAGCAGAATCTTGGCGTTTTGCGTGGTGCGGGCCAGAACGGCGGCGGTCAGGTTGCACGAGGCGTTCATGCACGACGGCGTGCTGTGGTGCTCGTTGACCATGATGCCGTCGTAGCCAAGTTCATCGACGTACTGGCACTCGTCGAAGTAGCGTTTGAACAGTCCGTTGGCGGTCTGGGGGTCGAAGAAGGTGTTGGGGAAAGTCAGCCGGAGGGAGGGGTACTTATGGCCCTCCTCGTCGGGGTACTCGTGATAAGGGAATTCGCTGAAGTAATAGACTTTCATGCACAAATGCTCTTTCGGGACGACTTCGCATCCGGGATTGGCGTACTCCCAGACGATCAATCATAGCGGCGCTAATTTACTATGGGATTCTACTCCCAACTACCCCAACCCGTCATTCCCGCGCAGGCGGGAATCCATACGCATACAACACCATTCATTCACAGGCCACCTCCGAAATCCTGCCCGAACGATCCAATGGTATTAAACTGACCCATCGAATCGGTCTCATTCCCGGCCGGCGCTAAAATTCTCTGAGGCGGGGCAGCACTTCCCTGCTGAACAGCTCTATTTGCTTCATTACCTGGTGGTGGGTTATGCCCGGCTGCTGGAACGCTAAGTCAACGACACCTACGCCGCACTGTTCATGGAACGCCTTCAGTTGCCTTGTTACGGTGTCCGGTCCTCCGACGAAGCCCACCATACCCCTGATGCCGCGCCCCATGCCCGTTGGACTAGGATCGGCGAAAACCTTGCGCCTGTCGAACGGCTCTCCGGCGCGGGCAGATTGCACCGCCCGCGTAAGCGCAGGGCCTATGGTCAGGCCCCGCTCTATTCCGCGCGACTCCAGTCCCTCCAGCAGCGCCTCCGCCTCCCGGTCCGTCTCTCCAAGGCAGATTCCTCCCCGGTAGACGATCTGGTCGGAGTCCGGCTGCCAGCCAGCTTCCCGGCAAAGTTCAACGTATTGGGCGACGACCTTGGATGTATCTTCCACTGAGGCGTAGGCGACGCCCAGCCCCAAGCGGTTTTCGGCGGCATACCGGACCGAGTCCTCGCTCCTGGTGGCCACTATCAACGGAGGCATGGGCCGCTGCACCGGCCGAGGCCACACCGAAACGGTGCGGTACCGGTAGTGGCGACCCTCCCATGAAAATGGCTGGGGCTCGGTCAATGCCTTGATAACCAGGTCCATGCCTTCGATCAGTCTCTCCCGGCCCTCCGCCGGGTTCAGGTCGTACACTTGGTCTTCGCTGAGGACACCGCGCATGAACGCCACCACCAGCCGCCCGCCGGTGAGGTTGTCCAGCATCCCGATCTCCTCGGCGATGCGTATCGGATTGTTCAACGGCAGCAGTTGTCCCAGCAGGGCTATCTTTACCCGCTTGCACCGCTCGGCAACAACGGCCGCCATTACGGCCGGGTTGGGGGTTGTACGGTTGCCGGAGTAATGGTGCTCCGAGAGGCTCACCCAGTCGAACCCCACTCTTTCGGCCAACTCGCACTCGGCCAAGCCCTCCTGGTAGCTTTGCATAGCTGTGTCGGAGTCATAATGGGCAGGAGGCACGGGCCAGCCCGGGGGAAACTTGTGCCGTTCCGCGTACCCCATACATGCAAAGTATGACGCCCTCATTGGTATCTCTCCTTGGTGTTTCCCCTGCGGTGGCGCTCCGAGTACGGGCAGTTGCCGCGGCTGCCCCGATGGTAGGCAAAGGTGTGGTGGGTGTCAATGAAGTTGAGACCCTTTGGGACAGAGACCGGGGTTGGTTTCAGGACGCAAAGAGGCCTTGGGTCAACTGGAGGGAATGTTGCCCGTAACCCTTGGGTCTCAAGGGCCATCTGGACTTGTGGGACTGAAGTTGGCGACCCGGAGCGGACTCGAACCGCCGATCTCCGCCTTGACAGGGCGGTATGTTAGACCAACTACACCACCGGGCCGCGTTAGGCGTTGATGGATGTAAATCACATCAACTACATCGAGTGTAAGATGTTGCGAATTTCATGTCAAGTTATTCCCTGACCGCGTGGGTCAACGGAGTGGCAAAAACTGGTTGGGGGTGATAGAATATAGCTTGGCATAATCCACCCTGTATATATGACCGTTGTTGACGACATAAAGGGACGGCTTGACATCATAGATGTAGTGTCTCGTTACGTTCCGTTGCAACGGTCCGGCCGCAGTCACAAGGCGAACTGCCCCTTTCACCAGGAAAAAACCCCCTCCTTTCACGTTTTCCCGGACCGCCAAACGTGGCGGTGTTTCGGGGCCTGCGCTACCGGCGGCGACGTATTTTCTTTCGTGATGCGGGCCGAGGGCCTGGAGTTTGCCGACGTCCTGAAAGATCTGGCGCAACAGACCGGTGTTGCGTTGCCGGACAGGCAAAGGCGCACGGAGCAGGAAAGCGGCCTGGAGATCAACGAAGCTGCCCGAATTTACTTCCAGCGGGTTTTGGCGTCTTCCCAAGGGGCCGGGGCGAGAGAGTACCTCAAAGGACGTGGTGTATCGAATGAGGCGATAAGCAAATTCGAACTGGGATTGAGCCCGCCCGACGGAGAATCGTTGAAGCAACACCTGACAGGCCAAGGGTTCACGCCCCAACAACTGGCCCAGTCCGGCATAGTGAGGGAGTCGCAAAACGGCCGATTAATGGACCTTTTCCGGGGCCGGTTGATGTTCCCGATACGGAACGCCCAAGGAGGACTGGGAGGGTTCGGGGCGCGGGCGATGGGCGATTCGCAGCCCAAATACCTCAATTCACCCCGCACGCCGACTTTCGACAAGGGCCACATTCTGTACGGGTTGAACCTGGCCAAGGACGCCGTTCGTCAAAAGGGGGCGGTTATAGTTGAGGGATACATGGACGCCATCGCCGCCCACCAGGAAGGATTCGACAACGTGGTCGCTTCCATGGGGACGGCGCTTACGGAAAACCAGGTGGCGGAGATACGTCGTTTGACCAATGACATAACGATGGCGTTGGACGCCGACGTTGCTGGCCAGCAGGCCACTCTTCGCAGCCTGGAATCGTCCTGGCAAGTATTCCAAGTCCATGTGGTGGGCAGAGTCGGAAACACTTCGATCCTGCATGGCCGAGAAACCCCGGACTTGAAAATCGCTGTCATGCCCGCCGGACAGGACCCGGACGATGTGATTCACCGGTCACCGGAGGAATGGACGCGAATAGTAGAGCATGGCAAACCGTTAATCGAATACTTGCTTGCCGCTCTTTCAGCTCAATCGGACGTTTCAACTCCGGACGGCAAGGCTTTGGTGGTGGGGGCGGTCCTTCCGTTCATTTACGCAGTGGCCGAACCCTTCCGGCAGGACCACTATTTCCAAATGTTGGCTGATGCAGTGAGGATGACCAGGGACGAATTGCGGGCCAGGGTCGATCGACCAATGGCAGTGCGTCGTCCACAGCGCACCGCGACACAAACAAGGAAGCCGGCTTCGCCGGCGTTTTCCCAAGACAGCGACTCGGTCGAGGAGTATTGCCTTACGCTGCTGCTGAATCAGCCGGACTTGGAAGGCTTGGCGGAGGGACTGAAGCCGGAGTATTTCCGGCGATTGGAGTACCGGGAGATTTTCCTCCAATGGCTCCGCGTTTGCCAAGGTCGAGAGGTCCAATCAGGCCCGGAAGCGTTGGCCGGTCTGGTCGGGGAAGAATTGGCCGGACCATTGGACGGGATACTGCAAAGAGAAACGCCGCCGACGGACCCGCAGAAGCGCACGGCCGCCCTTGCAGACGTGGTCCGGAAACTGGAAGACCGCCATCTGAAAGAGTTGAAGCGGGAAGAGTGGCTAAGGTTTCAGGACGAGCCGATGGACTCATCTGATGAGGCTTATCTGGACGTGCTGAACGTAAACCAACGTATAAAAGAGAACCAGGCCAGTCTACAGGCCGGTTACCAAAAGAATGGAGGAAGAGGATAGTAATGCCCAGACGCAGAAGCACCAGTCTCAGTCCCGAGGAATTTCTTGAAGGGACCGACGAACCCGAAGAGGGGGACACGATAGTCGAAATCTTTCGCGGTGTGAAGGCCCGGCAGGAGGAAGACGCAGCAAGCGAATCCAACGGGATATCCAGCATTGCCTCCGCTTTGGCTACCCAAATTCAGGAAGAGCAGTGGGACCCCTCGGAGCCGGAAGACAAAGTGAAGGACCCCACTGACGACGGCTCGGGCGAGTCTTCTTCGGAAACCGAGGGCGACGACCCTGACTGGGAACCCGAAGCAGAAACAATGGAAGTGCTGGATGACCCGGTTCGGATGTACTTGCGGGAAATCGGCCGAGTCCGCCTGCTTACGTCAAAAGATGAGCGCTCCCTTGCCCGGAAGATCGAGGGGGGAAAGCACTTGGCGGCCCTGGAGACCGAGCTCGGCGGGTTGGAAGGACGTCAGCCCAGGCCATGGGAACTCGCCTGCGGTCTGCTCCGCCGATTGATTGATTCGTCGGCCTTGGTGGTTGCTCTCGGCGAGCAACTGGGCTTGCCCTCCAACCTTACCCTGTCGGAACTCAGGGACGATCCCAAGCTGCGTGAGGCCATCGACGCCGAGGTGTCGCCCGATTTGCTGGCCAGCGTTGCGGAGACGTTGGATACGGATACCGAAGCGCTATATCGGGACGTAGTCAACCTGTCTTTGAATAGCTGGCTGCTTCCCCCTGACGCCGTCACCGTTCTGAGGGACTGCCGGCTATGCGACCTAAGCGCTACATTGAGTCAGCCCGGCTGTTACGACGAATTACAGCGAATGGACCCACTTTTCAGGCGCTACTTCCGCGACGTTCACCGGGAAAGCGCAAGGTCGCAAGCACACCTTACGGAGGCCAACCTGCGCTTGGTGGTGAGCGTAGCCAAGAAGTACATCGGACGGGGAATGGCACTACTGGACATGATCCAGGAAGGCAACATCGGCCTGATTAGGGCGGTGGAGAAGTTCGACTACCGAAAAGGCTACAAGTTCAGTACTTACGCGACCTGGTGGATCCGTCAAGCCATCACCCGCGCCATCGCCGACCAAGCGAGGACAATCCGTATCCCGGTACACATGGTGGAGACTATCAACAAGCTCATGCGCCAGCACCGCCGACTGTTGCAAGAGTACGGCAGGGAACCTACGCCGGAAGAGATAGGCGACGCAATGGAAATCGGCCCGGAAAAGGTTGAAGAGATCCTGAAGATTTCACAGGAGCCGGTGTCGCTGGAAACGCCCATTGGCGAGGAGGAAGATTCCCACTTGGGAGACTTCATCGAAGACAGGAACGCCCCCGCTCCGGCCGACGCCGCCTCCTTCCAGTTATTGAAAGAGCAGGTCAACGAAGTGCTTCACACTCTGACCGAGCGGGAAGCGCGCGTGCTGCAATTGCGGTTCGGTCTTCAGGACGGGCGGAGCCGTACCTTGGAGGAGGTCGGGAGGGAGTTCGGCGTAACGCGGGAGCGGATACGGCAGATTGAGGCCAAGGCCCTCAGGAAACTACGCCATCCCACCCGGTCCCGCAAACTCAAGGATTTCCTTGAGTGAACATAATGTGAATGTTATTAGGCCAAACCGGGAAGGATTCGGGTCGGGTTACAGTCAAAGGTTAAACAAAACCGTCAATCTCTAACTATTTTATGCTTGGTGCGCCCAAAAATTCGATGCTATACTCGGCCTTAATCCAACTTGGGAGGAGGTAGCAGTGGAAGAATGGGTTATCCCCAAATGCCTGACCTGTAATATAGGCCAGCTAGTACCCTTATCGGACTATGGCGGTCAAGGAGCGGCGGTGCACTACAAGGCCTGGGTCTGCACCAATCCCGCCTGTGGCTTCAACGTCAAAATCCGAAACGGGGACATTTACCTGAACGAGCCCATCACGCCCGGAGCCAATCACATCCCCAGACCTCGGTAGGCCTCTGGGGTGTGCCGGTTTGAGATGGGCGCTCCCCGGCCTTTGGAATTCGGGCAATGCGCAAGCAACGTTAAAATTGCCTGAGCAACACCATGCCGGGAATTAAGAGCCTGCATGTCTAGCGAAAGGAGGTGACATGGAAGCAGGATACGATTATATGCTCACGCGCAACCGTACGCATCGGCAACGACCTACCAGCACAGTTGGAATATTCCTTTTTATTTTCGGTATTATGCTGCTGGTGTTAGCCGTGGGGTACTACGGATACATGGCGACGGCGCTTTAAGGATAGGGCGCATTCAGAGCTAGCGCTTCGGAAACCACCCAACCATTCAAGGGGACCCGACAACCGGGTCCCCTTAATTTATTGACGATTTTCGGCGTCCCACCAAGAGTGGAGCCACGTTTGTCCTACACATCAAGCGCTTGGAGGTGATGCGTTAGTATCCTTTCGTTGAATGTGCAGCTTTCGAAGCCGGCGACCCAATATAGACACTACTTCTATGCGCAGATGGTCCGTGGAAACCACGTCACCGGGTGATGGAATCTTACCCAAGGCTTGATAGACGAACCCCCCGACGGTATCCACGTCGGTGCTGTCTATGGTAGCGGAGAACAACTCCGCGATGTCTTCAGTGGATACACTCGCATCTACCAGCACCCCGCCGTCCGGCAAGCGAACTAATTCGGCCTCCCTGGTCCTGGAAAACTCGTCCTCTATTTCCCCTACAATCTCTTCGAGAAGATCTTCTATAGTGACCAGGCCCTCGGTCCCTCCGTATTCATCCACCACGATGGCCATTTGAATGCCCTTGTCTTGTAACTCTTCCAACAAGTCGTCCAGTCTCTTGGTTTCCGGTATGAAGAACGCAGGATTAATGAGGTCGCCCAAGGTTTGCTTGGAGTCCGGACGGGCCAAGGCAGCCAATACGTCCCGTGAGTGCACGATGCCCAGAACGTGGTCGATGGTGTCGGTATACACGGGTATCCGGCTGTGGCCGCTCTGGACCATCTGATCGGCCACTTGAGTCAGCGACGACTTGTCGTCCACCGCCACCATGTCCAGCCGCGGGACCATAATCTCGTGGGCCGTAGTTACGTCCAAGCTCACGATGGACCTCAGCATCTCCCGGTCACGGTAGTCCAGGCTGCCCAACTCCGCCTCGGTTATCACGGGTTGGTCCCGGTCCAACAGGTCATCGTGAGAGCCATTGCCATTGCCATCCGGTCCGGATGCGATGCCATTGGGGGCGGTTGTGCCCCTGCTCCCGCTCCAATCAAACAACCACAACAATGGGATACAGAGACGGTCAACTTTGGCGGGGGTCTTGGAGGCAGCGACTGCGGCGGTACGGTCTACAACTATGAGGCCGAGCAGAAGACCCAAAGCCAAGAGGGCAACAAGCCACCACCCGGTGGCGCCTACGCTGTGGGCCAAGGCCAACCCCGAGAGGGCCGCGGCGATAACACATGCCAGCTTGAAAGGGCGGAGGAACGGTGCGGCCTTCTGAAGCGACACCCCAGTTTTAGACAAGCTGCCTGGGGCAAGGGCGGAACGTTGCCCCAAGCTGACGTAAGAGAACAAGAGGAGGGATGCCGCGAAGATTAATGCTGATGGTACGCTATCTGTATCCAAAACCCTCGCCCCCCGGACGCCGACGGTCCAGAAACGGCACTCGCAAGCGGATGATGCCAGGAGGTCACTTGGTTATAGGATTGCTGCCCGTTATTCTAGCAGGAACACCAACCGCTAGTCTATCGGGAGGGATGTCTTTCGTCACCACGGCGCCGGCCCCGGTCGCGGCGCCCGCGCCGACGGTGACCGGAGCCACCAGCATGGTGTCGCATCCGATGAAGGCGCCCTCTCCGATGATCGTACGGTGTTTGTCCTTGCCGTCATAGTTGCAGGTAATCATACCCGCGCCGACGTTGACTCCTGGCCCTATGGAGGCGTCACCCACGTACCCAAAGTGGCCCATGACCGCGCCGGTGTGGAACCGGCTCTCCTTGACCTCCACGAAGTTCCCCAAGTGGACGTTCGATTCCAGGTAGGCGCCGGGACGCAGATGACTGAATGGGCCAATGTCCACGTCGTCTTCCATGGTGGACTCTTCCAGTACGGACGCAACCGCTTTGCAGCGGTTGCCCAACACCGAGTCCTTGATTACCGAGCCCGGGCCAATTTCGCACTGCTCACCAATGACCGAGCGGCCGGTAATCATCGTGTTAGGCAGGATAATCGTGTCTTGCCCGATGGTCACATCGGCGTCGATGTATACCGTCGCGGGGTCGGCAATCGTTACCCCGGCCAGCATCCACTCCTCGCAAATGCGCCGCCGCAAAACGGCCTCCACTTCGGATAACTGGACCCGGTTGTTCACTCCCATCAACTCGGAGGGGTCGCCAACCTCGACGCCCAGGATATTGGCGCCGCTGGCGGCTCCGATGGCCGGGAGGGCGGTGATGTAACGTTCGCCCTTGGGAGAGGCCCCGACCTGTTCAATGTTGGCCCATAACCAAGCGTTGTCAAAGCAGTACACACTGCCGTTGACCTCGGCTGCATCGTGTATGTCGCCGCTCCAGTCAGCGGCCTCGACTATGCCTGTCACATGCCCTTGCGGGTCCCGCACCACTCTGCCGAAGTCCCCGGCGGACGGCAACCGGCAAGTCAGCAGTGTCATGTCCGCAGCGGATTTGATATGTTTGGACATCAAGGTCTTAACCGAGTCCGCCCGCACCAAGGGAGCGTCGGCGGCCATAACCAGCAGGCGTCCCTTCAGGCCTTCCAGCAGTCCCCGCGTCTGTGCTATGGCGTCGCCGGTGCCCTTGGCCTCCGGCTGGGTAATGTACTCCACATCATCTCCCAACTCCTCTTGAACGGGGCCCCGGTTGGAAGGCGACACTACGACTATGCGGCGTTGGATGCCCAATTGGGCCATCAGGTCCAGAGGATACCGCACCATGGGCTTGCCGCAGATGCGGTGGAGCACCTTGGACAGCCGCGATTTCATTCTTGTGCCGTCGCCCGCGGCGAGCACTACCCCAGTCCATTGGTCCATACGTATGACTCCTCTTGGCTCCTGTATAACAGTCGCCGCATTTCAATCATGGCCTGCTTGGGGAGATTATAGCAGTCCAGATTGACAACTATTTCCCCTACGGCCACAATGGGCCTCATTCTCCGCAAGCCCAAAGCGGGCAGCGGGCAGGCGTGTTTTGCCGGCTGCGTACTTGTTCAAGGAGTTGTTTACCGATGGAAAAATCCCAACTCCCGTTCCTTTCCGCCACCGAACTATCCTCGCTTATAGGCTCCAGAGAAGTGTCCTCAGTTGAAGTTACCGAGGCCTACTTGGACCGAATTGACGAGGTAGACGGAAAGCTGCACTCCTACATTACGGTCACAAGGGAAGAAGCCTTGGCCGCCGCGCGGCAGGCGGACCAGGAAATCGCCGCCGGGCAACACCGGGGGCCGATGCACGGAGTACCGATAGCGGTAAAGGACCAGCTTTACACCAAGGGCATCCTTACCACCGGCGGGTCGTCTATCCTCAAAGACCTGATCCCCGACGAAGACGCCACTGTCATGACGAACCTGAACAATGCGGGGGCGGTGCTGCTGGGGAAGCTTAACATGAGCGAGTTCGCCAGCGGCGACGCATTTCACCACCCCTACGGACGGCCTCTGAACCCGTGGGACTTGTCGCGGAATCCGGGCACCTCCAGCAGCGGGTCGGGAGCGGCGACGGCGGCCTTTTTGTGCGCCACCTCCCTTGGCGAAGATACCGGCGGCTCCATCCGCGGCCCGGCGGCCTTCTGCGGGCTGGTGGGTATACGTCCCACCTGGGGGTTGGTGAGCAGGTACGGCGTGCTGGCGGCTTCCTGGTCAATGGATGCCGTTGGCCCCATCTCCCGGACCACCGCCGACTGCGCCATGACCCTGGGGGCCATCGCCGGCTACGATCCCAAGGACCCCTATACCCGCAACGCGCCGGTGCCCGATTACTTTGGGAACCTGAACGGAGACATCCGGGGGATAAAGGTCGGGGTAATCCGGGAGCGGGTCGACTCCGACGTTGTGGAGCCTGACGTTCGCAACAGCATCACCCAAGCGGTGTCGGTGCTGGGCGAGTTGGGGGCAGTGATTCAAGAAGTATCAATCCCGCTCATTGTCCATTCCGCGACGATATCCGGCGCGATCACCATGGCCGACGCCTCGATAGTGCACCACGAAGGCATACGGTCCTGGCCGGAGCAGTACGATCACAACAACCGGGTCCGGTTCTTGGCCGGCAGCATTCTTCCGTCCCAAACTTACCAGAAGGCGGTCAGGCTCAGGCACATGCTGCGGCAGCAGATCCTCGACGCCCTGGAGCAGGTGGACGTGCTGGTGATGCCCACCTCTCCAATACCCGCGCAGGCCATACCCGCCGCGGCCGGCATCAATAGCAAGGAAGAACTGCTGGACGGGTTCGCCGGACGGCGCAGCTTTACCGGGCCGTTCAACCTGGCCAGCACCCCGGCCCTGTCCATAATTTGCGGCTTCACAAGCGACGAGTTGCCTGTGGGATTGCAGATCGCTGGCAAACCCTTTGATGAGGAGACGTTGTTCAGGGTAGCCCAGGGTTACGAACAAGCCACCGACTGGCATACACGGCGGCCGCCGATATAGCAGAGCATGGAAGGATGTGAACTATGAAGGTAAAAATAGTCCTCACCCCGTCCGAGGATGGAGGCTATACGGCTTACATCCCCGCCTTACCTGGTTGCATCAGCGAAGGTGATACTCGGGAGGAAGCGTTGGCCAACATTCGCGAAGCGTTGGAACTGTACTTGGAACCGATTGATGATGAATTAGTCCAAGTAGTAAAGGCCGAATAGGATTAACTGACAGGAGAACATTGATGCCTGAGCTTTATGAATTGACCGCGTCCGAAGCGGCGCAACAAATCCGGGGACGGCAGTTGTCGCCGGTGGACCTGATGGAGTCCCTGCTGGCCAGGATTGACTCGCTGGAGCCGCAACTGAAGGCGTGGGTGTACTTGGACCACGACGCCGTATTGGCCGAGGCGAAGCAGAAGCAGGCGGAGTTGGACGCAGGCGCGCGTTTGGGGCCGTTGCACGGAGTGCCCATCGGGGTGAAGGATATTTACTACACTGCCGGCATCCCGACGACGGCCTGCTCCAGGTTGTACGCCGACTTCGTTCCCGAATACGACGCCACCACGGTATCGTTGCTGAAACGCGCCGGGGCAATCATGCTGGGCAAGACGGTGACCACCGAGTTCGCCTGCGCCGATCCGTCGCCCACGATAAACCCTTGGAACGCGGCCCACACTCCCGGCGGCTCCAGCAGCGGGTCGGCGGTGGCGGTGGCGGCGCGCATGTGCTCCGCGGCTCTCGGCTCCCAGACCGTCGGGTCGGTGCTGCGCCCGGCCTCCTACAATGGCGTGGTGGGCTTCAAGCCGAGCTTCGGGCGGGTGAGCCGCTACGGCATCATCCCCGTCAGTTGGTCCCTGGACCATCCGGGATGGATGGCCCGCACCGTGGAGGATATCGCCCTGTTGATGCAGGTGATGGCCGGGCCTGACCCTGAAGAGGCGATAACCCTACGCCATCAGTCCGATGATTACATGGCAGGGTTGACTTGGCCATCCGCGCCCCGCATCGGCGTAGTGCGCCGCTTCTTCTACGAACACGCCGATGAGGAGACCCGGCAGCATACCGACGGCGTTTTGGAGTTGCTCAGCAAGGCGGGGGCAATCGTCGAAGACGTTGCTTTGCCGGAGAGTATGGACACCGCGATACAGGACCAGCAGGTGGTCATGGCGGTGGAGGCCGCGGCGTTTCACCAAGCCATGTATGAGGAAAGGTCGGAAGAGTACCAACCGATTCTGCGGGCCATGCTGCGGCGGGGACTGGATACCGACGTGGTGACCTATTCCCAAGTGCAGGAACGCCGCCAGCGGTTCATCGCCGACATGGCGAACATGGCCGGAAGGGCCGACATCCTGTTGACGCCCAGCACCCCCACTCCGGCACTGGCCGATCTGACCAATACCGGAAACACCATGTTCCAAGGCCCCTGGACTTCCTGCGGACTGCCAGCCGTCAGCGTTCCGTCGGGGCTATCGTCTTCGGGGCTGCCTCTCGGCATCCAACTGGCCGCGGGGCCGGGCGAGGACGCCAGCCTGCTGGCCGCCGCCAAGTGGTGCGAAACGGTCTTGGACGTAGACTTGCGGCCGCCCTTGAGATAGTTTATGAGACGAGGTGCTGACCTATGCAAGCCAACATACCGAGTGAAGAAGAGGTCCTTGGCTACTTCCAGTCTCTTTCCAACTGGGGCCGGTGGGGTGAGGACGACGAGATGGGAGCGTTGAACCTGATTACGCCGGAGCAGGTCAAGCGGGCGGTGGCCACGGTGCAAGAGGGAGTGCGCATCTCCCTGTCGCGCACCATACAGTTCGAGTCAACGCTGGACGCGCCGAACCCGCCGGTCCATTTCATGGTTGAAAGCGGAGAGGGTTGGGCTACAGGAGACAAGGTCAGCGCGCGGCCCAACGCCGCCGCCACCGACTACTTCGGCATGATTTTCCACGGCTATACCATCACCCACGTTGACAGCCTGGCCCACTTCTTCTGGGACGGCAAGACTTACAACGGCAAACCGGCCCACATGGTGTCCACCAGCCTGGGCGCGACGGTTTGCTCGGTGGAAGAGGCCAAGAACGGGATAGTCACTCGCGGCGTCCTGGTGGACGTGCCAATGATACGGGAGATCGACTGGCTGGAACGGGGCGAAGGGGTGATGCCCGAAGACATCCTGGCCGCCGAGGAACGGTGCGGGTTCAAAATAGAACCGGGAGACGTCCTGTTGATTCGGACGGGGCAACTCCACCGCCGCAACGTCGAAGGGCCCGTGGCCCGTGAGGCCGGATCGACGGCCTGCCAAGCCGCCTGCCTGCCCATCTTCCGGGAGCGGGACATCGCCATGCTGGGCACCGACACCGGCAACGACGTTTCGCCCCAGCAGTACCCCAAGCTGTCCAACCCCATCCACCAAGTCAGTATAGTAGCTATGGGAGTATGGATACTCGACAACGCCGATCTCGAAGAGTTGGCGGTCGCCTGCCGGGAACGAAACCGTTGGGAGTTCATGCTGACCATGGAGCCGCTGCCGCTGCACAACACCACCGGGTCGCCAGTCAACCCGATAGCTATATTTTAGGGGACTCAACTGTACTGTATTCCAAACTTTTGATTTGGTAGTCTCAATGTAAATATTGAATGTTCGCATATCCGGGCCAACCATTTGCGGCTAATTCAAAATCAGATTTTGAATTAGCCGCTATTACGAGGAGTTGGCCGTCGCCCGCCGGGAGCGCAACGAGTGGGAGTTCATGCTGACCATGGGGCCGCTGCACAACACTACGGGCTCGCCGGTTAATCCTATAGCTATTTTTTAGGCCGGGCGGCGCATGAAGCAGTGGACTTCACTGTAGAACTTCGTGGCCGAGGAATTCAGAAGTGTGGTGGCTGATGTCTTCATCGGGACCCAGTAGACCGACAGCTTAGCCATGATGGGAAGTTCTTGCACACAGGTTAGGCGCTTCGATTGCTGCTGGGCAATTTAGGCAGCCCAACTACCCATCATAAAAAGGAAGTCGTCCACTAACAGCAAGAAGCCAACGTATTCGGGAGAGTTACACGATGTACCAAACTGCTCGAACCGTAGTGGAGACTTTGAACCAAATACACCGACACGATCTCGTACTACCTGCCATTCAGCGGGAATTTGTGTGGAGAGAGGATCAAATCTATACCCTATTCGATAGCTTGATGCAGGGTTACCCCTTTGGAACTTTTCTGTACTGGAAGGTAGCCTCTGAAAATAGTGGTAAGTTCAATTTCTATGATTTTGTCCGTGAGTATCACGAGCGAGACAATCCCCATTGCCCAGCACTGCCTGAAATGTCAAATCAACCCTTGACTGCTGTGCTGGACGGCCAACAGCGCTTAACTGCCTTGAACATCGGCTTGAGGGGCAGTATGGCCAAGAAACTACCCCGCCTATGGTGGACTAACCCCGACGCGTTCCCTGTGCAGCATCTGTATTTGGACCTGCTTTGGCAGCCTGAAGATGAAGACGAAGAAGGCTCGAAGTACCGATTCAGCTTTAGGACTTCAGAGCAGTCGGGGAATGAGCAGGAGTGCTGGTTCCGTGTCGGTGACATAATGTCCATGGACGGGGGGCCTCCTATGGTGGAATGGCTAACCGGACGAGGCTTGGAGAAGGAAAAACTGAACCTTGCTTACAGATCTCTGGATAGACTTCATACTGTCGTGCACAAAGAACACCTAGTCTCTTTCTATGAGGAAACGGGTCAGGAACTGGACAAAGTTCTACAGATCTTCATTCGCATGAATGACGGAGGAACTGCCCTTTCTCATTCCGACCTGTTGCTTTCAATAGCCGTAGCGCAGTGGGGTCAGCACGATGCCAGGGAGGAAGTTCACCGCTTGGTTGACCATCTCAACAGGATGGGGGAAGGGTTCTCTTTTTCCAAGGATTTGGTCCTCAAGGCCGGACTTATGCTGAGCGACATCGGCAGCGTTGGGTTCAAGGTAGACAACTTCAACCGCAACAACATGTCTGTTTTCGAGGGTAAGTGGGACAGTGTTTCCGATGCCTTGAAGTTGACAGTACAGCTTGTTGCCGACTTTGGCTTTAATGGTCAAAATTTGACCGCCCACAATGCAATCTTACCCATAGCGTATTACCTCTACCGAAGAAACGCCAATATGCCCTACTTGACCCACAGCAGCTTCTCCGATGACCGGACCACAATTCGGGAATGGCTCACTCGAAGCTTGCTAAAGGCAGGGGTCTGGGGCAGTGGGCTGGACACGCTTTTGACGGCCCTTAGGCAAGCTATAAGAGACAGCGAGTCTGACTCGTTCCCGGTCGACAAGCTCCGGGAGGCAATGGCAAGCAAAGGGCGGACACTGTCATTTGAGGATGAGGAGGTGGAAGGGCTGGCAGATATGCGCTATGGCAACAGGCTGACCTTTGCCCTCTTGTCCTTTCTTGTTCCTTCAGTTGACTTGAAGAACAAGTTTCATGTGGACCATATTTTTCCCGCATCGCGCTTCACTCGGCAAAGGCTTATGCAGGCCGGCGTTCCAGAAGACAAAGCGTCGCGCTTTGCAGAGTTGAAGGATGGACTGGCCAACCTTCAACTCCTGTCAGGTCCGGTCAACATCGAAAAGCAGGCGACAATGCCGGACGAGTGGCTCTCGAAGACGTACCCTAATACAAGTTCTCGGCAGGAATACCAAGACCTTCATTATCTGGGAGAAGTACCAACGTCCATCCTTGAGTTTGAGTCGTTTTATGAAGCCAGACGGAACAGCCTTAAGGAAGCTATCAAGAAAATACTAGGAAGGTAGACGGGGTAGTCTTTTCATCCCTATTTCCCAAGCCATCTGACCCTTGCCCCTGCTAGGCCAACAACTTAGAAATGATGGGAAGTCTCTGCACACAGGTTACGCGCTTCCATCTGTTGCTGGATACTTTCGTCAGCCCAACTACCCATCATTATAAAGATTTCTCTCTACTAGCTTGCGTACTCTGGCCAGTAGTAATCGGCGTCTGCTACGTGACTCCACCAACGGTCGGTTTCGGCGGCGGCGTGGGCGATGCAGTTGTACTCGTCGGTAGGCTCACTCGTGACCTGGTAGCCCTCCGCAGATAGTTGGGGCAGGTATTCGTCAATCCACATTACTTGTCGCTGAGCTCGTACCCTTGTTGGCGCCCCCAGTCCAGCCACGCTTGGGTCATTTCTTTGATGCGTCCCCGACTTTCGGGTGGCACTGGCTTGGCACCGGTGATGGCGTTGAGGGCGACAAACCAGTGATCGGGCTTTTCGGCTAGTCGTTGGAGCAGCCAGGGCACGGCGGGATCGCCCATCGCAATGATGCGCTGGTAGGCGGGGTGTTGCGTCATCTGCTCGATGTCGACGCCGCGGGGGCGGTCACGTTCCCACTCGTCGGCAAGTCGCTCAAAGGTTTCCCGGTTCAGCAACAATGCCATTTCGTCGTCTTCCAGTTCGTTGATTTCTTGTGCGTTGACCTCTTGCATTTTTTCGTATCTTGGCGTGGCACTTGCGCCGGGCCTCTACTCCCTGCCGAACCAGTCGGGGTGGACGGCTTGGCGGCCTAGCTGGGGCCATGCGGCGGGGGCGCCGCACTTTTCGAGGCGCTCCTCCAAGGGAAGGGACTCGTCCCAGTAGTAGGCTATGATGCGGCGTCCGTTCCAGTCGGCGGCTTCGTCAGAAGCTATCCAGACTACGGGCGCCTGCATCACTTCGGGCTGGATGAGGCCGCTGGTTCCCGCGCCCTCAGGCGGGCGCACCATATTGGTGGCCGTCGCGCCGCCGGGAGTCAGGACGTTGGCGGTTACACCGGTGCCTTCGAGGTCCTGGGCCATGATTGCGACCAACGCCTCGTGGCCAGCCTTGGACGGGCCGTAGGGCGCGCCGCCCTTGCGCCACATGGTGTCCATGCTGGTGGTGACACCGATGATGCGCCCATATCCCTGGGCCACCATGTGCCCGGCGGCGGCTTGGGCCATGATGAATGGGCCGCTGAGGTTCACCTCGATGACCCGCAGCCAAGCTTCCGGAGTTAAGGTCCAGAAATCCGTCTGCGCTCCCGACGCTCCGCCGGTGAACCCGCCGGTGCGGGGGTTGATGCCGGCGTTGTTGACCAGGATATGCAGTCCGCCCATTTCGTTGATAGTGCGGCTGACGGCGTTGGCCGCCGATTCGGGGCTGGTCACGTCGGCGACGATAGGCAGCACGGCATCGTCGCCGCCCAACTCGCGCATGTCGTTGGCAGTGCTGTCGAGCCACTCGTCGTTGACGTCGAGCATCGCCACCCGCGCGCCGGCCCGCACCAAGGCGGCGGTGATGGCGCGGCCCATTCCGATGGGGCTGGCCGCCCCGGTGACTATGGCAATTCTGCCCTGCAAGGGGTTGTTGGTCGTGGTCACGGTTGGTTCTCCTTGAAGTATGTGGATTCCCGCCCCCGACTCCACGAGGGCAGGCTCTTCACGGGAATTGGCTATGGCCTTGGGGCCACGTATGGGAATGAAAACAGAGGAATGCCCTCACCCCAGCCCTCTCCCGGAGGGAGAAGGGACTGTCCTTCCGTGGGCTATTTTCATAATAATGACGGACATCTTACACAGGGGGAGATAGCGATACGCCCAGAACGTTTTCGCACCAAGTGGCGGCGGCGAACATTTTTCCTTCCTCGAAGGGCAGGGCCGCCAACTGTACCCCCAAGGGCAGGCCGTCTTCGCTCAACCCTGACGGGAGCGTGATGGCGGGCAGTCCCGACGAAGTCCAAGGCTGCTGGAACATGGCGTCGCCGGTGGTGTTCAGGTCTCGCGGAGCGGGCGACTGGGTGGTGGGCATCAACGCCACGTCAACCTGGCTTACCGTCTCTATCATGTCCTGGCGGAATTGCCGCCGCATTCGCTGCGCCCTCAGGTAGTCGACGCTGGGTATGAGCATTCCCATTTCTATGCCGGCTCGAATCCGCGGGCTGTAGTCGTCAGCCTTTATCCGGTACATCTCCTCGTGGTACGAGGCGCACTCGGTGAACATGACGATGCGCTGGCAACTGTGGCAGGAGGCGAAGCTTGCGGGCAGGCCAATCTCGACTATCTCGGCGCCGGCTTCCGCAAACTTCTGGGCGGCCGCTTCGGTGTTGCTCCTTACCTCCGGCGTAGCCTGGTCGAAGAAGAACTCCTTAATGAGGCCGATGCGCGGAGGGGCCTCCAGTCGCTCGATTTCCTCCCGGTAGTCCGGCACCGGCACGTAGTGGGAGCCGGGGTCGTTGGGGTCATGGCCGGCCATGGCCTGAAGCATCACGGCGGCGTCGGCCACCGAGCGCACCAGGATGCCCACGGTGTCCAAAGACCAACTGACCGGCACCACGCCATAGCGGCTGATTCGCCCGTAGGTCGGCTTGAGACCGACGATGCCGTTGTAGGACGCCGGCCGGCAGGTGGACCCTCCGGTCTGGGAGCCCAGAGCCGCGGCGCACATCCGCGCCGCCACGGCCACAGACGAGCCGCTGCTAGAGCCGCCGGGGGTATGGGCTTCGTTCCAAGGGTTGACCGAGTGTGACGGGTCCGACGTGGCGAACTCGGTAGTGACCGCCTTGCCGAGAACGATGCCGCCGCTCTCTTTTATCTTTCTTACCGACGTGGCGTCGTAGTTGGGGACAAAGTCGGCGTAGACACGAGAGCCGGCGGCGGTGAGCATACCTTCGGTATAAAATATGTCCTTTAGCCCCACGGGAACGCCGTGCAGCGGCCCCAGCACTTCACCGTGCTCTACCTCCGCCTCCCGCTGGCGCGCGGCGGTCAGGACCTCTTCCCGGTCTATTGTGACCCAAGCCTTCAAAGACCCGTCAAGACCATCTATGCGGTCAAGCAACGACTGGGCCAAGGCGACGGGCGACAGGTTGCCCTGTTTTATCTCGTCGGCGGACTCGGATACGGTCAACTCGAACGGTTCAGCCATATTCATTCCTCCCTGGTTGACGGAAGCATTTAGATTCCCGCCTTCGCGGGAATGACGAATTGAGTAATGCGTGATGTGACGAATTGGGTAGTGTGCGATGTGTTGAGACAATCCCTCATGGGACTACTGGAAGAAGCCCGGTTCCACGTCGCGCTCAGGCATGTCCTGTCTTACCTCAATCAACTGGGAGGCGGTGGTCTCCAGCGTCCTGCTCAATTCGGCGGCCCTGGCGTCGCCCCAGAGGGCTTTCGCCTTCTCGGTCAACTCCCGCAACAACTCGTCGCGGCTCTGCTCGGTGCTCATAACGCCCCTCTCTCCAAGGCGGTGACTCTACGAGGCGTCATTGTACACCAACGTTTGCCTGCTGGTATAATCCGGCCAGCCGCCCACGCTTGGAGGCATCATGGCTGATGACCTTTCCAACATTCTCGAATCGACCGAAGTAACCACGCTGGCCGATGCCGGCGGCAATACCGAAGGACCGCTGTACCATCCCGACGGCAGCGTCACCTTTGTGGATATGACCCACAGCAGGCTGTTGCGCTGGAGTCCCCAAAGGGGACTGGAGACGGTGAGAGCGGGCACCGGCGAGGGTAACGGCTGTACGCTGGACCCCGAAGGCCGGCTCCTGATGTGCGAGGGCGCCGACCAGCGGCGCATCACCAGGATGGATGCCAGCGGCACGGTGACCGCCATCGCCGAGCAATGGCAGGGCAAGCGTTTCAACAAGCCCAACGATGTCATCTGCCGCTCCGACGGCACCGTCTACTTCACCGACCCCGAATTGCGGCTGGAGCCGGAGCTGCGGGAAATTGGCTTTGCGGGGGTATTCCGGATATCCCCTGACGGTGAGGTTGACCTAGCTACCGACGAATGCGAGTACCCCAATGGGCTGGCCCTCTCGCCTGACGAGTCGGTCCTGTACGTCGCCATCAGCCGGTTAGACCAACGGTGCTTCGAGGAGCCCGACGACGAAGTGTGCATCCACCGCAAGATTCGCGCCTTCGATGTGGCCGCGGACGGGTCCCTGAGCAACAACCGAGTCTTTTGCGATATGTCCTCGGCCGAGCCCGGCGTTCCCGACGGTATGAAAGTGGATGTCGAGGGCAGAGTGTTCTGCACCGGTTCCGGCGGCATCTGGGTAATCGACCCGTCCGGGAACCGCTTGGGCATCATCCGCAGCCCGGAAGTGCCGCGGAACCTGGCCTTCGGGGGACCGGACAACCGGACCATCTACACCACCCCCGGACAGTCCCTGTGCACCATGAGGGTCAAGACGCCGGGAATCGGGGCGTTCCAGTAAAAAGCTGTCTGAAAACTCAACAGGCAGTCCAATGCGTCATTCCCGCGCAGAGCCTGCCCTCGCGGAGGCGGGGGCGGGAATCCATTGACTACAATCACCAATGAGGAGTGAACCATGACCACGACTCAAACAGTAGGAAGCGGCCAATACACTTACGAGATGGACGTCCACTGGGCCAAGGTGCCCGAGGGGATCAACATGCCCGCGGCGGCGGTGTACGGGGACTCAAAGGACAACGTTTACTGCTTCAACCGCAATCCCGACCACCCGGTGATGATCTTCGACCGCGAGGGCAACTTCCTGTCGTCCTGGGGCGAGGGCTTGTTCCTGTTTCCCCATGCCATCATCCTGGACAAAGAGGACAACGTCTGGCTGGTGGAGCGGAACGATTGCCAGATTATGAAGTTCACCTCCGACGGCCAGTTGTTGATGACCATCGGCTTGAAGGGCTTCCGCTCGGACACCGGGGCCGACAACAGCGACTTCAGCTCCAATGGCTGGAAGCAGGTGACCCACGGAGGAGACCCGTTCAACCTGCCCGCCGGCATCGCCATCAACGACGAAGGAGAAATCTTCATCGCCGACGGCTACGCCAACGCCCGTGTGCACAGGTTCGAGTCCAACGGCCGCTACGTCGAGTCGTGGGGAGGCCCCGGCGACGGCCCAGGCCAGTTCAACCTGCCTCACGGGGCTTGGATAGACCGCCAGGGGCGTCTGCTGATCATGGACCGGGAGAACGACCGCGTGCAGGTGTTCAGCCAGTCCGGCGAATACATCACCACCTGGCCCTCCAAGCTCATCGGTCCGGCGGTCATGTACATCGACAATGATGACATCGCCTACGTAGCGGAGCACAACGGGGGCTTGGTAAGCGTGCTGACCAGCGACGGGGAGATGCTGGCCCAGTGGGGTTCCATGACCCACCGTTCCTGCCACGGAATCTGGGCCGACTCTCACAAGGACCTGTACGTTGTAGAGCCTTACGAAGGCAGCCAGGGACGCACAGTCGTAAAGTTCACCCGCAAGAGTTGACCCACCCGTTGCGGGCCCGGAGCCGATTTGCTATATTGTTCCGGGCCCGCCAATTGGGTTCCTGCCTTAGCCACCTGGTTCTGGCCCGTTTCTCCTTTCTCCGTGGGGCTGTAGCTCAATAGGGAGAGCGCTTCAATGGCATTGAAGAGGTAGGGGGTTCGAATCCCCCCAGCTCCACCAGTACCCTGTCCACCACAGGCCACCAGCGTCCACTACCCTCCGCACCCAGCTTCAAATCTTTCCACCACCGTATTTGCTATTCGTGGATTCGTCCACTACAAAGGTAAACAAGGACCTCCCCACGTTCGCCCAAGCCACCGAGAAGTACCACCAAGCCAACACCCCCCGCTGAACCAACGAACAACACACCAAGACCTGGCTCTCATCTCTCCGGAAATACGCCTACCCCTCCATCGGCCAACTTCCAGTGAACAGGATCTCTCAGACCCATATCCTCGACATACTCCTCCCAATCTGGACCGAGAAACGCGAGACCGCTTCCAGGTTCCGCCAACGCATCAGGTCAGTCTTCGCCCTCGCCATGGCCTATAACTGGGTAGACCACAACCCCGCCGGCGACGCCATCGACAGGGGTCTCCCCAAGATCCCCCGCTTGAGAGCGCACCACCCGGCGCTGCATTACTCCCAAGTCCCCCAAGCACTCAGCACCATACGCCTCTCCCTCGCATACACCGCCTCCAATATTGGTCCTGGTGGAGACGGCGTCATCAGGCCAAAGCTCGGCAATGCCACTACAAAAGGCGACAATCAAATCTGCGACTGTAGTACTAGTGGTACGAAATCTTTGTAATGAGGGGTAGTTGAGCGTGTCACATTTACCTACAAAATTTGAATAAGGCACGGCTCTGCTCAATTAACCCATCATTTCAAAGCGGTTGGTCTACTAGTAGATGTGCCTGAAGGCGTGGGGATAGGCCCGGTCGATGTCTATTATGGAAGCCCTTTAAGTCACGGGCCATTCACTTCATTTATACATGCGTCGCCCCCAGCGTTCGACAATCGTGTCCAAGAAATCGAGTCAACCTCCCTCGATGGTAAAATGTCCGCGGTATGCCGAAAGTAAGGGACGCCATCCGTTTAATGGAACGAGACGGGTGGGTAATGGTCAGGACAAGGGGTAGTCACCGCCAGTTCCATCACCCGGAGAAGCCAGGTACGGTCACTATCGCGGGTCGTCCGAGCGAAGACTTGAAGCCGAGGACCTGGAGCAGCATACTTCGACAGGCCGGGATTCTTGGGAGAAATCAATGAAGTTGAAATATGTGGCTGTCTATGAACAGACACCCAACAACTACTGTGCCTACTTGCCTGACCTTCCCGGATGTATCAGCACCGGAGGAACGTGGGAAGAGGTCACGACTATGGTTCGGGAGGCTGTAGTCTTTCACATCGAAGGTATGCTTGCACATGGCAATCCCCTGCCTGAAAGACCGATGTCCTTGGAAGAGGCCGAAACTTACCATCAGCAGACACTCCCCCAGCCCATAATGGAGAATTTCTCGGAATATGGGCAGGATCTGCCGTCGCTGTCCACCACGTTTGAATTCGTCGAAGTTGAAGTGGACCGGTCTTCTTGGCTCGGCTCAACACACGGTTGAAAAGGCGTCCCCCTCGAAGACGCCCTCGGCCCGCTGCATCTCCCGGACGTAGCAGATAATCTTTTCCACGTCATCGGACGAGACGCCGGGGACGGGAGGCATATTGCCGAACCCCCAGTGGTGTTGCGGCACTCCTTGGCGGACCGCGCTGCGAAAGCTGAAGTCCGCGTGATGTCCCGGGTGGTACACCCTGTCCATCAAGGGCGGGCCCTGCATGGTGCCGGAAGCGTTCACGCCATGACAGGCTGAACAATTGGCGTTGAACAACGTCTCTCCTTCACGGGCCATGTCGGACAACGCAATTCCCGTAGTGGAGGCTGGTCCGCCTCCCTTCGAATCATCGTTTGCGCCCCCCGGAGGGCCGCCGTCACCGCATCCGATTGCCATGAGCACGATGAAGGCAGCGAAGAGAGCGCAGAGAAGGAGCCTGTTGGACAGTCGGGATACCGGGACCATTGCAACCCCCCAACTTGGTAAACGGGACCTCAAGAGACCTTCGTCAACAGTCTGCTTAGATGTCCCGTCCGCTTGCCGTCAATAGAATCATCTCCAGTATCTCATAGCTGGAAATAGACCCCCGGAACCGTCCTGTATCAGGGTCGACCACCGGGAACACCGTAAGCGAACTTTCCAGCATCCGCTCCAGGGTGTCCTCCACCAACTCGTCGGGAGCCGCCGTGGGAGTGTCTTGCCGCAAGACTTCCAGCAAAGTGGTATGGCCCCACCGGGTTCTGGGCAAGAATCGCAGAAAGCTCAGGGAAACCACGCCGGCCAAGTTTCTGCCGTCCACAACAACATAGTCATGTTGCTCCGAAGTAGTCCAGTGATCGATGAAACTCCTCACGGTTATGGACTGGTCCGGGTAAATCCGCGTGCTGTCCAGCACATCCCTCACGTGGACTCCGCCCAGCACAAACCGGTCCATCAAACGGGGAACGTCTCTGCCGGGGCCCATGTCATCCGAGTGCCGGACTCTGCGCACTGCAAAGCTGATACCTATGGGAGTCAGCAAAACGTAGCCAAACATGATCAAGACCAGCAGCGAGAACAAGGCCTCGTCTATGACGTGTGCGTGCAGCATGACCAGCAGAAGGGCAATTTCAGCCACCCCCTTCGCCATCAGGCCGCTGGCCACGGCAAAAGGAGATTCCAGCCGCGTAATGTAGGCGCTGATGAAGGCGCCGGCGAATTTGGCGGCCAGCGGCACGAAGACCAGCGCCGCGATGACTTCCGGATGCAGACCCAAGAAGGCCAGGTTCAGATTCAGCCCCGCCGAGGCAAAGAACAGGGGAACGAACAGGCCCTCCGCAGTGCTCCTCATTCCGGGCATGGAATCGTGCCTTAGCTGGTAGGGCAATGGCGAAAGCGCGGCGCCAAACAGCAGGGCGCCCAGCGAACCGTGGAGACCGACCTTCTCAGCCAGCACGATGACCAAGAACAGTCCGCCCAGCAGCAGACCATAGGAAAGCTGGGGAACTTGCAATACCTTGTGCAACAGCACCAACAGCCGGGGAATAACCTTGTTGCAGACCAGCCAGGTGACTATCGCAAAAGCGGCTATTTCGCCCAGGAGCAGAGCGACGTTGGCAATGACGTTCAGGTGGCCTTCCCCCTCCAGCAAGGCGTGTTCGCTGATGGCAAACCCGATTATGAACAGGACAAGCAATTCGGCGATTACCACGCCGGTAAAAATCTGTATCCCCACCGGCTCCTTCAGGTACTCTTCGTCTATCAACACCTTGGCTACGATGCCCAAGCTGGAGAGGGACAGCACTCCGGCCACGGCCATGGCATCGGTAAAAGCCAGACCCAACCCAACGTCGAACAGGACGTCGGTGGTCACCAGCATTGATCCCACCATTGAAATGGTCACCGAAAGGGTAGCGGCGACGAACAGCCGCCCTCGTATCGCTGAAATGAAGCCGGAGATGTCCAGTTCGTCCAAGCCAACCAGGAAGAAGAAAACGAAGATGCCGATAGTCAGCAGGAGCTGAATATCCCTGGTGGGTTCCACCAGTCCGGTCGCCGGCCCCAGGAGCACGCCGGCCATGCCATAGGCGAAGATGGAGCTTATGCCAATCCGATTGAATAGTCCCTCCAGCAGCTTGGCAACCATCAGGAGCAGACCTATGGCAAACAAGGCGTCAAAAACTTCCATGCATCACCTGCTATTAGATTAAACGGTGCTTGGTTTTATCTGTCGCCGAAACCAACCGGACTGGCATATCGGGCGTCTGACATGGCTCTTGCTACCTAGTGCCCGCGGACCTGCCTCCGTCCACCATGTAAACGCCGCCAGTGCAGAAGCTGCTGTCGTCGCTGGCCAGGAACAGCATCAACCGGGCTACTTCCTCGGGGTCTCCGTACCGCTCCAGCGGAATGCGCGTAGCTGTGACCTGTTTTACTTGGTCCACGGTTACCGACGCGTCGTCCAGCGCCGCTACCCGCATCTCCTCAATGGACCGCATCATCCGCGTCTCAATCGGGGCCGGGTTCACGGTGTTGACACGGATGCCCAACGGAGCGCATTCCAGCGCGGCGGTGCGCATCAGACCGATGACGGCGTGCTTGCTGGTATTGTAGGCCGACATGTTCGGCGTCCCGCTTATGCCGGCGGTGGAAGAGGTGATCACGATGCTGCCGCCTCCCCGTCGCTCCATCGCCGGGACCGCGTACTTGATGCCCAGCCATACCCCGCGAACGTTCACCGCCATGACCCGGTCGAAAACGTCCAGGGGATAGTCCGGTATCGAGTACATGGCCCCCTCGATGCCAGCGTTTGCCAGCAGCACGTCTATACCGCCCCAGCGTTCCACCGCCGCGTTCACGTAGGCTTGGGTCTGGTCGGGTTGAGTCACGTCGGCCGCGGTATAGCTGGCTCGTTCCTCGCCGATTGTCCGCACGGCCTCCTGGAGCGCCGCTTCATCGAGATCGACCAGCGCAACTCGCGCTCCCTCGTCGGCAAACAATTTCGCCGCGGCCCGGCCAATGCCGCCGGTTGCCCCGGTAATCACCGCCACTTTTCCTTCCAAGCGGGCCATGTCCAACCTCCTTTTCAAGCGGGCATTCCCGTCCCGCTTCCTGCGCCTGTTTCATGTGTTTGTACCATCGGCCTCTTCAGACTGGCAAGCATAGGACGCAGGCGCCGCAGGGCCTCTACATTTTCCCGGTTTAGGTTACATAGGTCCCGTCTTTCCCGCAAAGCTTGTCCTCGGGCCGGGTTCCCGCCTTCGCGGGAAAGACGAGAGAATGAAAAGGCTCTGGCCGGCGCCGGTAGGCGGTCACTCCGCCAGTCCCATACTCACCAGCATGAATGCGTACTCCTCAGCCACTTCGTACAGCCGGTCGTACCTTCCCGATCTGCCGCCATGGCCCGCGCCCATGTTGGTCTTCAGCAGCAGCAGGTTGCCGTCCGTTTTCAACGCCCGCAGCTTTGCCACGTACTTGGCGGGTTCCCAGTAGGTTACCCTGGGGTCGTTCAACCCCGCGGTCACCAGCATCGGGGGGTAGTCGCGGGTGGTCAACTGGTCATACGGAGAGTAGGACCGGATGTAATCGAAAACGGTCCGGTCCTCGATGGGATTACCCCACTCCGGCCATTCTATTGGGGTGAGTGGCAGGGTATCGTCCAGCATGGTGTTCAGCGCGTCCACGAACGGCACATGGGCGGCGACTGCGCCCCACAGTTCCGGCGCTTGGTTGACCACTGCCCCCATAAGCTGCCCGCCAGCGCTGCCCCCGGCGATGGCGATGCGGCCTTCCTTAGCGTAGCCCTGCTCTATCAGGTGACGCGCCGCGTCCACGAAGTCGTTGAAGGTGTTGGCGCGCCGGTCCAGCTTGCCGGTCTCGTACCAGTGGTATCCCAGGTCGTCGCCCCCGCGAATGTGGGCGATGGCGAAGATGAAGCCCCGGTCCAGCAGCGACAACCGCGTGGTGGAGAATGACGGGGGGATAGCGTACCCATAGGCACCGTAGCCGTAAAGGTACAGGGGCGCCGTGCCGTCCACCGGGGTTTCCCTGCGGCGGACGATGGACACGGGTACCTGCGCGCCGTCCCGGGCCGTGGCCAGCACCCGGTCGGTAACGTATTCCGAGGCGTCGTACCCGCTGGGGACTTCCTGCACCTTCCGGACTTCCAGTTCGCCGGTGTCAACGTGATAGTCGAACACCGTCGTCGGCGTCACCATCGACGTGTACTCCAAGCGCAGCGTGTCCGTCTTGAATTCCGCGTTTGTGGCGGTGTGGACGGTGTAGGCCGACTCGGGGAAGGGTATGTAGGTCGACTTCCCTGCCCGGTCGATCAGCCGCAGGTGGTCAAGCCCGTCTATCCGTTCCTCTACGGCGATAAAGTCCTCGAATGCTTCGAAGCCCCGGATGTAATGCGAATCGGAGGGTTCCACCAACGGCTCCCAAGCCCCTTCGTCGGGATCGTCCGCTGGAGCCGTGGCCAAGCGGGCGTTTTTGTGCTTGTCGTTGGTGCGGACGACGAAGCGGTCGCCTTGGTGGTCTATCGAGTACTCGTGACCGGTCCTGCGGGGAGAGACCAGGGTTGCCTCCGAGCCGGGGTCCGAGGCGGGTATGAGGCGCACCTCCGAAGTGACGTGGTCGCCCGCGCCGATGAGTATATATTCCCTGGAGGTGGTTATCGACAGGCCGACGAAGAAGCCAGGGTCCGTCTCCTCGTAGACAATAGAGTCTTGGTCAACGGGCTGGCCCAGCGTGTGCCGTCGTATTTGCCAAGGGCGCCAGTTCTCGTCCACCAGCGTGTAGAAGAACGATGCGTCGTCCTCCGCCCACACCGGGCTTCCTATCGTCCCCTCGATTTCGTCCTCCAGCATGTCCCCTGTTTCCAGGTCTTTGACCACTATCCGGTACCGTTCCGAGCCGTCGGTGTCGGTGCTGTAGGCGAGCAATGAGCCGCCGTTGCTCACCGACATGGAACCGAGACGGAAGTACTCATAGTCCTTCGCCAACTCCGGCTCGTCCAGAATCGTTTGCGCGTCGTCAGTCGGCTTTTCCCTTGCGTTGGGGCTGTCGGCCGGCCAGCGCTGCCACACGCGGTATTGGCTCCCCTCCTGGTAGCTCCACTGGTAGTACCATCCCCCCCGTTTCCACGGGACGCTGGACAGGTCCGGCTGCTGCCGCGCCTTGATTTCCTCGAAGATGGTGTCCATCAACTCCCGGTGCGGTGACATCACGGCTTCGAAGTAATCGTTTTCGGCGTTGAGATACGCCAGCACGTCGGCGTCATTGACGTTTGGATAGCCGGGGTCGCGCAGCCAGTGCCACGGGTCTTCAATGGTTGTCCCGTGATATGTGGAACTATGGGGCCTTTGGTCGGCTGTGGGAGGAGCGGGCACAGGCCCGTCAATTTCCGGAAGTCCCGGAGTCTCATTACCTGCCGAAGATGAGGAAGTATGTTGTGTCATTTGAAGCACCTCGTTGCGCAAGCCGTCGCCCGTTGGCGCGGCGGGAATCATCTGGACTGAACACATTTTGACATATCGTGCAAATGTGATTATCGTTGACCAAAACACGGTCTACACTTTCCAATACCCTCAAGAAATTCCGAAATGGGTGGAAAATATGCCGAAGCAAGGCGTGATACCTGACGATTTGACCAGACCATTCTGGGATGCTGCCAACCAAGACCGGTTGGTGATTCAGAACTGTACATCCTGTGACCGGTTGCAGCACCCGCCGACGCCGGCCTGCCGCCAGTGCGGGTCCGGTGACAATCTGGAATGGAAGGAGATGAGCGGCCGGGGCACCATTTACAACTACTGCGTGGTCTACGACTGCCCGGTGGCGTCCCTCAAAGATGATCTGCCCTTCAATCTCGCCGTGGTAATGTTGGACGAGGACCCCGGTATCCAGATGTACTCCCACCTTCCCGGTACGCCGGCTGACGAGGTCCCGGTGGGAGCCGCCGTAGAGGTGCTGTTCGAAGCCGCGTCAAACGGCCAGAAGATCCCGGAGTGGCGGGTAATAGACTGATAGCGTCATTCCCGCGCAGGCGGGAATCCATACCACCCGTCATTCTCGCCATAGTAACCGTTATGCAATACTAACCGTCATTCCCGCGCAGGCGGGAATCACAGTAAGGAGTGAACAATGACTACTCAGATGGCTCCTGAATCAATGTACCGCTCCACCGGGGGATTGGGAATCTGGGAACACCGGGGCAAGGTGGCCGCGGTAGGCATCGGACACTCCCCCACCGCCCGCCGCTGGGACGGCAGGCCGGAAACCTCGGTGGGCGCCAACAGCATCCTGGCCATGCGGAGAGCTATTGAGGATGCCGGCGTTTCTCCTGACCAGGTCGACGGCATCGTGGTCGTTCCTGTTACTACCACCGGTGCGCACTGGCCCGAGGATACCCCCGTGCCCATGGACGTGGTCAACGCTTTCAATCCCACCGATAACCCGTTGGACGGCATCGGCCAGCTCAGTTCCGAGTGGCTCTTGAAGAACATGCCCGAGTTGACCAACGTCAAGTTCACTATGTACGCCCCCGGATGCATGTCCGCGGCCATCGTCGTCGCCGCCCAGGCCGTGGGCGACGGCTTGACCAGCACCTGCTTGGTGCTCAAAGGCTGGCACAACCTGGAAGGCCGGTACAACCACGGGGGCATCAGCGCCGCCGACGCCGTTCCCGGAAGTTTCGCCCTTGGCCCGGGGCGGACCCTGTGGGGCGCTCCCGGTTGCTTCGGCACGGCTTTGCAGTTCGCGGAGTACTGCCGCAAGTACGGCAAGCACCACGACATGATGGCCCCCTTCATGCAAAATTCAAGAAGGAACGGCCTGATGTTCCCTGAAGGGTACTGGGCCCAGCACCGGCCTGAAGAGCTGACCCCGGAGGACTACCTGACCTCCCGATGGATCGCCAAGCCGGCCAACCTCTTCGATAACGACATACCTATAATGACGTCAGCGGCCTACCTCTTCACCACCGCCGACCGGGCCCGGGATATGAAGCAGAGTCCCGTTTACATCCTCGGCCACGCATCCAGCCGGGGCGTCGCCAGGAGCATCACCCCAACCCTCGACGAGATCGAAGCCGAGACCGCCTATACTGGCCGGAAGATTTATGAGGCGGCCGGTATCACCGCCGACGACCTCTCCTTCGAGAACATGTACGACGGCTTTGCCCAGTTCCACCAGTTCCACATCGAGGGCCTGGGCTACCGGGGCATGAAAAATGGGGATGCCCTGGACTTCTACCAGACTGACATCAGCATCGAAGGCCCGAATCCAATCCTGCCCAGCGGCGGCAACATCGGCAGCGGCCGCAGCCGTTTCTGGATGCACACCGACTGCATCCAGCAGTTACAACAGCGGGCCGGCGCCCGCCAAGTTACGGGCGTAAAGCCCGAAATAGCCGTCTCCGGCGGCCCTATGCCCACGGGCGGCAACTTCACCGTGTGGGGCGCCACGCCTGACTAGGACTACCGTCGTACCGTCATTCCCGCACAGGCGGGAATCTACTGTCGGGGTTTGGTTCCCCGCCTTCGCGGGGAAGACGGAATAGATTAGGGAAGACGGAGCGTATCTGGGAAGACCAAAGGTGTGGATGTTCGGCTGGTAAACCGGGAGGTCAACGGGTTGGTAGCCACTGACAGGGTTCAGGAGATGTTCGCGGATTCAAGGGTCCTCTACGACGACGCTATGGAAATGCTGAGTCAAGGAAAACTCCGCAACGCCGCGGAGAAGGCATGGGGCGCCACCAAACGAGCGACCGACGCCCTGCTTTTGGCTCGGACCGGCGAAGAGCCCAGGACTACTGCCGCCACCACACAGGAATTGGACCGGCTCACAACCCGGGACCCGCGAGTGAAGTCCCTGGTGGGACGCTACTTCAGCCGGATCGGCCAGTTGCACGGCTTGTGCTTCTATGACGGTATCTGCGACCCCGAACTGACCAGCCGGCGCGTGCGGGAGACAATAGCGTACATCGAGGACGCCGAGGCCTTGGCGGCGGTCGGCTAAAGATAAGCCTGTCGAATCACGGCAACTACAATCAGGGAGAGGTGACCCCATTTGGTGATACTGATAAGTTTTGATATAGACGGCACTTTGGAGGTGGGAGACCCTCCCGGAATTCTGACAATGGATTTGGTGAGAAAGACCCAGGAAAAGGGCTACCTTATCGGCAGTTGCTCCGACCGCCCCATGAGCAGCCAGCGGGCCATCTGGGAACGGCACAACATCCCGGTGGACTTCGTCGTCCCGAAACACATGCTGCCCGACGTGAAAGCCCGGTTCCAAGCCGACGTCTACTACCACATCGGCGACCGGGAAGACCTGGACAAGAGGTACGCTCTGGACGCCGGGTTCGAATTCCTCTGGCCCCACGAGGCCGCCGAGGAGCCTTGGCTCCTCCGGGACACCGATTCTCCCCAATAGGATTGGTCCAAAATGACGCAGCTTGACCATTCCCCGGCGGAATCCGCTCAAGTCAATCCTCAGCCCGCCGCGCGACGTAAGAAAAACCAGCCATTGGAGGGGATCCGCGTCGTGGACTTCACTTGGGTCCGCGCCGGTCCTTGGGCGGCCCGTTGGCTGGCCACCCTCGGCGCTGAGGTCATCAAGGTCGAGTGGCCCGAGAACCTCGACACCCTCCGCCAGAACCGCTTCACCGTGCCTCCCGGCGTGGAGCCTGGTCCCAACTCCACCGGCCAGTTCGCCGACACCAACGCCGGAAAGCTGGGCATCAGTATCAACGTCCGCCACCCCAAGGGTCTCGAAGCCGTCAAGAGCCTCATATCCGTTTCCGACATAGTCATTGAGAACTTCAGTTCCCGGATAATGACTCGCTGGGGCTTGGGCTACGAGAACCTCAAGAAGCTCCGGCCTGACGTCATTTACGTTTCAATGGCCGGTTTCGGCCACACCGGGCGCCAGCACTACTTCGGCACCATGGGACCCGCCGCCCAGGCCCTGTCCGGGCTGACCTACCTTTCCGGCCTGCCCGGCAAGCCGCCCGCCGGATGGGGTTGGTCCTACTTGGACGACACCGGCGGCATGTACGGCGCCATGTGCGCCCTTACCGCCCTGCGGCATCGCAGCCGGACCGGCCAGGGACAGCACGTCGACCTTTCCCAGATGATCACCGGCATCACCCTCACCGGCGCGGCTTTTCTGGACAAGACCGTCAACGGGCGGGAATCGCGGCGGGAAGGATACCCTCCCGGCAACCGCACCGTATGGCCCGGCGCTCCGGTTATGAACAACTACCGCGGCCCCATCGTTGCGCCCCATAACGCTTACCGGACCTTGGGCGGCGGCTACAACGATTGGTGCGTGATTGCCTGTCTGTCCGACGAAGAATGGGCCAGTCTCGTCGACCTTATGGGCAGACCCGGCTGGGCTCTGGATGACAGGCTCAAGCGTTTGGAAGGCCGGCTCGAACACCAGGATGAGATGGACCGGGGCATTGAGGAGTGGACCCTTACCTTGGGAAAGTATGACTTGGCTGACAAGTGTCAAGCCGCCGGGGTCCGCGCCATGCCGGTCCAAAGCTCCCAGGACCGCATCGAAAACGACCAGCAGCTTCGGTCGCGCGGCATGTACACCGAGCGGCAGCATCCCATGCTTGGCCCCTGGAAATTCCAGGGCGCTCCCTTCCGGCTGGGCGGCGAAAAGATAGCCGTAAAGGGCCCGCCGCCGATGATCGGGGAGCACACTTCCAGGATCATGATCGACCTTCTGGGCATGAGCCGAGACGCCCTGCTCGACGGCTACGATCAGGGCGTCTTCTGGCCGGAATCGAGACCGAAGTTCGACTACATCCAGAAAGCTATCGACAAGGAGAGGGCGAAATGACGTCAGCCGGGTACGGAGACAGCTTGCCCGGTCCCTTGGCCGGGCTGAGGGTGCTGGAGTTGACCAACGAGCACGCCCAGTTCTGCGGCAAGTTGATGGCCGATATGGGCGCCGACGTTATCAAGATAGAACCGCCCGGCGGCCAGGAAACTCGCAACATCGGCCCATTCCTGGACGACGAGGCCCACCCCGAGCGAAGTCTCTATTTCTGGCATTACAACACCTCCAAGCGGGGCATAACCCTCGACATAACCAAACCTGAAGGCCAGGAAGTCTTTTGCAAGCTCGCCGCCACCGCCGGATTGGTCCTCGAAAGCCTTCCGCCGGGGCGTATGTCCGAACTGGGACTTGGCTACGAGGAACTTTCGGCCAACAATCCCGGCCTTATCATGTGCTCCGTCACCCCCTTTGGTCAGGACGGCCCCTGGCGTGACTATCAGACCTCCGACTTGGTGCACTTGGCCGCCGGCGGGCAAATGGCCTCCTCCGGCTACGATGAAGAGGACGTGCCCGGCGCCCCGCCCATAGCGCCCGGAGGCGGCAACGCTTGGCACATCGCCAGCCACTACGCCTACATGGCCATCATGGGTGCCCTTTACCACTTGGACCTCACGGGAGAGGGCCAGTACATCGACGTGTCCGTCCACGAGGCCTGCTGCCTCACGACCGAGGGCGCCATCGCCATATACCTCTCCACCGGGGAAGTGGTGCGCCGCCACACCGGAAGGCACGCATCGCCCGACCAGTCTCCCGGCATCCAGTTCGCCACCCAGGACGGCGGCTGGATCAACACCACCCGCTCCGGCACCAACCTCACCCCGGCCCGGTTGAGGATTCTGGCCGAGTGGATGGACTCCCACGGACTGGCTGATGACCTACTCGACGAGAAGTACCATGACCCGGCGGTGCTGGAGCAGGGCGGGCAGCATTTCTCGGAAGTGTTTCAGAATTTCTTCGCCAACATGCCGCTGATAGAAGCCTACGAGGGCGGGCAGGAACGGGACTTCCCTTGGGGCGCCATCCGCACCATGGACGACATCGTGGGCAACCCTCACTTGGAAGACCGCAACTTCTTCACGCCCGTTGAACACCCAGAACTGGAGCGTGAATTCACCTACCCCGGCCCCGCCGCTATCTTCAACGGCTCCCCTTGGCGCATCTACCGCCGCGCGCCCCTGATTGGGGAGCACAACGAAGAAGTCCTGGGCGGCGAACTGGGCCTGTCCTCAGGCGAAATTGAGGCGTTGAAACGGTTGGGCGTGGTTTAGGGATTATGAATTGTTCGACCTCAACCCCATCGCTGACTATAGAAGTTGCGGGTGAAGTTTTGGAGTGATACCGTAACGTCCCCGTTGGGATGAGTAGCGTAGCTATAGAAGAATTTCGCAAGTAAAACGCCACTCCGGTGTCAGTCTCAGGGAGCGGCGTTTTTTGATGGGGTGTCGGTTGGGACTGGCGGCGATTTTGACGATCATCGGCTTGGCGGTCACAGTGTTAACCTTGGTAAGTGGTGGGGTCGCCGCCTTCGTAAAGTTATCGGCTCGCGTGGACAGCTTGGAAAAAACGCAGGGCGAGATACGGGCGGACATCCGCGACATTAAGGGACAACTTTGGGAATTGAGCATTTCTAAGGGGGAATAATGGCAACGTTAGAGGATGTGGTGTCAGAACTACTCAAGCAGACCGAAATTGGCAAGGTCCAGTGGCACCATGCAGGGCTTCATGGTTTCATAGCCGAAATGGACACATGTTCGTTTCTGATGACTAAGGATTCTACGATTGACGGGTACATGGCACTGCATTTGCGGGCAGGCAGAAGCTTGTCATCACAAACTCTTGGAGCTTCCCCTACTGTCAACGACTTATTTCAATTTGTAATGGATAAACTGGGACCAGGCTATTCCCTGACCGATCAGGAGGCCCTTCAAATGGCCTTGGATTCCCTTCAGCGAAACGACTCTCAATTGAATGAGAAAAAAGGCCGGAAAACTTCCGCTGTCGGGAGTTGATGGGAGGTTGTTTAGAGGTTTTGATTAACACCCGCTTTACCAACATGCTTGACCTGTCTTTCCCGGTAATGTCCGCGCCCATGAGCAATCACAGCGGCGGCCAACTGGCTGCCGCCGTGTCGCTGGTCGGCGGCTTGGGCACCTTCGGCGGCACCAACGATCTCGGCCCTGAGTGGATGCGGGAACAGATAGCCTTCGTCCGCAACCGGACGGAGCGACCCTTCGGCGTTGGCTTCATAACCCACCTGATTGAGCACGATCCGACCAACTTTGAAATCGTCTTGGAAGAACGTGTGCCGGTCGTCGTATTTTCCTTCGCTGACCCTGACCCTTGGCTGCGAATGGCCAAGGATGCGGGAGCAATCACCGTCTGTCAGGTCCAATCCATGGAATTGGCGTCGCGCAGCGTCGATGCCGGGGCCGATATGCTGTTGGCCCAAGGCAACGAGGCCGGCGGCCACACCGGACAGATGAACCTGCTTCCTCTGCTGGTTGCACTGGTGGAACGGTTCCCCCATTTGCCGGTCCTGGCTGCCGGGGGCATCACTTCCGGCCGTGCGTTGGCTGGCGTGCTGGCCTCCGGCGCGCAGGGAGCATCCCTTGGCACGGCTCTCTTGGCCACTCCGGAAGCTATCGAGGTCCCGCAGGCGTTCAAGGAAACGATTCTCCAGTGCGACGGCGACAATACGGTATTCACCCGCTTGTACGACCTGTTGGGCACCAGGCCCTGGCCCGAAGGTATTGCCGGGCGGGTGTACCGGAACCGATTGGTCAGGGAATGGGACGGCAATGACGCCGCAATACTGGCCCACCGGGAGGAGTTGGCGTCCGATGTGGCTGCCGCCCGCGCCCGCCATGACACGGAAGTGTCCTCGGTCTACATGGGTCAGGGAGTGGGCCGCGTAAACGCCATCCGTCCCGCCGCAACGGTGGTGGAGAGCATTTGTGAAGAAGCGGAGGCCATCCTAAAGGATATTACAATATGACCATGACCAACGCAGGAGAAACCATATTCGAGGACGCTAATCAACTGCACCGTAGCGCCTTGGAAAGGCTTGAAGCCGGAGACATAAGGGACGCGGCAGAGAAGGCTTGGTGCGCCGCTAAGCGGGCGACTGACGCCCTGATTCTGGCACGAACGGGCGTGGAGCCGGAAAAGACGCCGATGACAACCAGGGGATTGAATGAGTTGGTGCTGCACGATGGGCGTGTCGATAGCCTGATACGACGTTACTACACTCGCATGGGGAGTCTCCACGGCGAGTGCTTCTATCTTGGCCTGTGCGATCCGATTGAAACCACGGAGCGGCGCATTCGTGAGACGGACCAGTACATCGAAGACGCGAGGTTCTTGTCGGAAAACTAAACCTGTGGAGTAAGTTATGCCCATCATCAATCACAACGAGGCCCCTGAAGTCCCTTGGAGGCCCGGCTACCGCAAGTGGGACATAGTCGGCGAGGAGCAGGGCCTCACCAGCACCCTCAACATCAGCACCGGCGAACCCGGCGCCGGCGCGCCCCTGCATACCCACACCATAGATGAACTCATCGTCATCATGGAAGGCACTCTCGAGGTGCGCATTGACGGCGAGACCCGCACCGTTGGAAAGAACCACACCGTGGCCATTCCGCCGGGAGCCGAGCACGGTTTCCAAGTGGTAGGCGACCGGACTGCCGAGATTATGGTCTTCTTCCCCGCGTTGGACCCTTATTCCGAAGAACACACCCACTACCTGGAGGGCGCGCGCCCCGCTTCAGTCAAAGACTAATTTGCCGAGGAGGTACGCCAGATGACTACGTCCTATCGTCCCACCGGCTTGGTTCGTTACCACGCCGCCGGCGCGTACCGTGGGTATACCCTCTTCTCGCCAAACGTGGGAGAAGACGCCTACCTGATAGACATGGAAGGCAACTTCGTCCATCGCTGGCACTACCCCGGCGGCATCGCCTATGGCTACCTGCTCGACAACGGCAACCTGCTTTTCCGGGACTCGGGATCCAACCCTCCCGGAGCCGACCACATAAGGGAACTGGACTGGGACAGCCGGTTGGTCTGGGAGTACCACAACCCCAGCCTGCGGCGGCACAACCGGCTACCCAACGGCAACAACCTTTTCCTGTTGCAGCGCGACCGGATATCTGCCGAACTCACCGGCAGAGTCCAGGGTGGCTTTACCACTGCCAACGACCCGGAGCAGATGTTCAGCGACCAGGTTGTGGAGGTCACGCCCGACGGCACCGAGGTGAACATCTGGCGCTCCGCCGACCACTTGGACCCCGAAACGGACGCAATCTGCCCCTTGGAGAGCCGTGACGCTTGGGGCGGCGCAAACGACCTCACCTCGTCGCCCGACGGCAGCACCTTCCTTATCAGCTTCCGCATCCTCGACACCGTGGCCTTGGTGGACCGGGCTACGGGGGAGATGACTTGGAAGTGGGGACCAGGCAACATCTCCCATCAACATCACCCCACCTACTTGGACAACGGCCACGTCCTCCTGCTGGACAACGGTTCCCACCGGCGGGGACTCAGCCACTCCCGCGTCGTCGAGGTGGACCCGGCCACCAGTGAAATCGTGTGGCAGTACCGCGGCCTGCCGCTGGTCTCCTTCTTCACCCACTTCACCGGCGGGGCCCAGCGACTCCCCAACGGCAACACCCTGATAACCGAAGGCCTTGCGGGCCGGTTGTTCGAGGTAACCCCCGGTAACGAGATAGTCTGGGAATATATCAGCCCCTTCGTTGTCCCGTCCCAGTTCGGCATGGCCAACGGCGTTTTCCGCTCCCACCGCTACGTCCCCGACCATCCCGCCCTCCAAGGCAAGACCCTGGACCCGGACCGCTACGCCAACCTCAACCGCCTGTATGGGGGAAGATAGGAGGAACCGCCCATGACGACTGCGCTGACGGTAGTGGAGTTATTCACCGACGCCCGGGAAGTCCACCGCCAAGCTCTCGAACGTTTAGAGGCAGGCGATATCCGGGACGCCGCGGAAAAGGCTTGGTGCGCCACCAAGAAGGCAACCGACGCATTGATTTTGGCCCGAACCGGAGAGATGCCAGCCACGACGACGATCACTACCGCGTCCTTGGACGATCTGGTGAGGGAAGATGAGGCGGTCAAGACGTTGGTAGGCCGGTACTACAGCCGAATTCATCAGCTTCACGGTCAATGCTTTTACAATGGTTTCTGCCGGCCGGTTGTGACCGAACGCCGAATCAAGGAAACCAGCATTTACATTGACGATGCCGAGCAACTGGCCGGAGTTTAGACGAGCAAAAATTCCCGCCCTGCGTCACTCTGATTATTGAAGCCCTACCCGCCCAATGCTATCATTGGCCCACGCAAAGTCGGGCTGGGTCCCGGTAGTGCGCCGCAACCGCGGCAATCTCCCCAAAGGTTAGTGCCCTAAGGTCGTTGGATGACGCATCGCCCGCAACTGATCGGGGAAATAGACGTTTCGATTGATGAGCCGTTCCGGGCTAGGTTGTCCGAAGAATGGCTGCGGATAGTGATGGCGGCCGGTCTCGGCGAGGCCCTCCCCGAGGGCGGCCGCACCCAGGTCGGCTTGGTGATTACCGGGGACGAGACCGTGCAGGACTTGAATCGACGGTTCCGCGGGTTGGATGAAGTGACCGACGTGCTCTCCTTTTCTGCGAAACACTCCGGGCATTGGGGCGGAGAGAACGAAGAAGACGGATTTCTTTTGCAGGATCCCGATGACGCGGCAATGCCGGGCTTTGTTCTGCCGTTGGAAGAGCCGCCGCCCCTTGGGGAAGTGATAATATCCTTGCCTCAGACGCAGCGGCAGGCCGATGAGCGGAACATTCCGCTGGAGCGCGAGTTGGCCCTCCTCATAGTCCACGGAGTGCTCCACTTGGTAGGGTACGACCACTTGGAGACCAAAGACCTGGAACGGATGCAAAGCAAGGAACGGGCCGCATTGGCCTCGGTAGCTCATTTCACGCCGTCTGTCGGGGTTGGTAAGGGCCGGGGCGGATGACGACCCAAGTCTACTACCAGAAATGGCGTCCTTCCTGCTTCGACCAGTTAGTTGGCCAGGAGCATGTCGCCACCACCTTGCGCCAGTCAGCCAAGCTGGGGCGCATCTCTCACTCCTACCTGTTCTGTGGCCCCCGCGGCAGCGGCAAGACCACCACCGCCCGCATCCTGGCCAAGGTGGTCAACTGCCTCGACCTTCAGGACGGCGACGCCTGCAATGTCTGCGCCATCTGCCAGTCGATTAACGAAGGGCGGTTCATGGACATCATCGAACTCGACGCCGCCAGCAACCGCGGCATCGACGAGATTCGGGATATAAGGGAAAAGGTGAACTTTTCCCCAGTCCAGGGCCGGCGCAAGGTCTACATCATCGACGAAGCCCACATGCTCACCGATGCGGCCTCCAACGCCTTCCTCAAGACCTTGGAAGAGCCGCCCGGACACGTCATTTTCGTCCTTTGCACCACCGAGGCTCACAAAATTCTCCCGACGATCATCTCCCGTTGCCAGCGGTTCGACTTCCGCCGCATTTCTTCAGACCTGATTAACACTCGTCTGGAGGAAATCACCCGGACGGAGGGAGTGGCCGTTGACCCCGATGCCCTTCGCCTTGTGGCCCGCTATGCCAGCGGCAGCCTGCGGGATGCGGAAAACCTCTTGGAGCAACTCGCCGTATCCTACGCCGACGGCATCAACGTCCGGCAGGTCGAGGAACTGCTGGGGTTGGGCCACGGTGAACGCGAGTTGGAGTTGGTCTCGTACCTGCTCACCGGCAACACCGCCGACGCCTTGGGCGCCATCAACCAAGCTGCTTGGGACGGCGTGGACCCCCGGCAGCTTCACCGGCAGACCCTGGAGTTGCTGCGGGCCGCCATGCTGGTGCAGTGGCGCCAGGGAGATTCCGCCGGAGCATTGGACTTGGCAGAGCAGACCTTGTCTCGCATCCGGGAGTTGACCGCGCAAGTGCAGGGCGGGCGTATTGTCAGAGCATTGAAACTGTGGGGAGACGTGAACATGCGTCACGACGCTCCCTCCACCTTGCCGTTGGAAGTGGCGGCGGTGGAAATCTGCGGCTACGATGACCCATCGCTCAACGGCGCCGGTGAACCAGCCCGCCCGCACCATCAAATAGAAGCGCCTCCGGCGCGTTCCGGGGCCGTCGCCGACCGTCCCCCGGTGCAACAGCGGCCCGCCGTCCGTGCGCCTCAAGCCCAAGCGCCGCCTTCCTCCCAAGCGGCTGTCCCTCAAAGCCGGCCTCAACCGTCACGGGCCGCCTCCGGGCCCGCGCCTTCTGCCGGCCGCCCTCCTACCGTTGATGACAATGGCTTGGCCGGCCGTTGGATGGCCACAGTGAAGGCGTTGGGGCGCCATAAAGGGCGAAAGTATAACCTTGGGGCACTGCTGCGCGATTGCCGGGCCGACTCCGTCGTGGTGGAGGGCGACACCCTGGTGCTGGCCTTTGCTCATCGGGCCCACATGGAGCGGATGCAGGAGGAGATGGAATATCCGGAAGGGAAACGCCAGGTGCAGGATGCCGTAACCCAGAACCTCGGCGGCGCTTATGAATTGAAGCTGACCCTTTTGGACGAAAAACGAGACGGCGGCGCAGGCGCAAGCCCAGCCCAGAACAGCCCGCTGGTCAGGGTTGCCCTTGGCATGGGAGCCAGAATCATTGAGGAGGTCCCGGAATGAACCGTAACATGATGCGGCAGGCCCAACGCCTGCAAGCACAGATACAGAAGGTGCAGGAGGAGCTGGAGACCCTCACCGTCGAAGGCACCGCCGGCGGCGGCGTCATCAAGGTGGTCATGTCCGGCAAGCAGACCGTCGAGTCGGTCACCATAGACCCGGAAGCCGCCGAGGACGTTGACCTTCTCCAAGACTTGGTGGCGGCTGCGGTCAACGATGCTTTCAACAAAGTCCAGGAACTGACCGCCCAGAAAATGGGCGCTATCACCGGCGGATTGAACATTCCCGGCCTCAGATAACGTATAACAGGCGCGTACTCACCAACCCCGCAACCTAATCGTTGTTCCCGCATAGGCCGGGACCCATGCCTGATAAACGTCATTACGCTATTACGTTGAAATATTTTCGTCGTCCCCGCGCAGGCGGGGACCCCGCCGGATGGCATAATGAGCACCGACCCGATCCCGGCAGCCTCTCCTTCCCTGTCAAGGTTGATCCGGGAGTTGCACAAACTTCCCGGCATCGGGCCCAAGAGCGCGCAACGCTTGGCCTACTACCTCATACGGCTATCGGATGAGGAGGCTTTCGCCCTCGCCGACGCAATTAACTCGGTCAAACGCAACGTCCTCTTCTGCGAACATTGCCAGAACCTGACCGACACCTCCCCGTGCGCCATCTGCACCGGCCCTCAGCGCAATCGGGAACAGATGTGCGTGGTGGAGGACCCGCTGGACGTGGTAGCCTTGGAGCGCACCCACTGTTACCAAGGCCTGTACCACGTTTTGCACGGAGCCATCTCCCCTCTCAACGGCATCGGGCCGGACCAGCTCAAGCTCAAGGAACTGTTCAACCGCGTCTCCGGGGGGCCAGTGAAGGAGGTGGTCATCGCCACCAACCCCACGCTGGAAGGGGAGGCCACCGCCATGTACATCCGCCGCGGCTTGGCCGGGCAGGACGTCAGGATCACTCACTTGGCCCGGGGCCTGCCGGTGGGAGGTTCCCTAGAATACACCGACGAACTTACTCTCAGCAGGGCGTTTCAAGGACGCCAGGAACTGTAGCGATGGCGCATCCCCGTACCTACCACTGCGAAGCCCTGACCCTGAAACAGGCCCCCTTCGGTGAGGCCGACCTTCTGGTGACCCTCTTCAGCAGGGAAAGAGGCAAGCTCCGCGCCGTTGCCAAGGGCGCCCGTCGCTCCAATAGCAAGCTCGTTGGCCACTTGGAACCCATCACCCATCTACGCTTGGCTCTCAACCGTGGCCGCAACCTTGACTACGTCACCCAAGCCCAAGTAATCGACAGCTTCCCCGCTGTCAAAAACGACCTCCAAGCCATAGCCCGCGGCTTCTACGTTGCCGAGTTGGTGGACGGTTTCGCCTCGGAAGCCCACCAGAACCTTCCCTTGTACGACCTTGCCCTGGCAGCCCTTGGACGTGTCGCCCAGGACTCCAACCCGGATTTGGTCCTGCGGGCCTTTGAATTGGGCCTTCTGCGGGTATCAGGGTTTATGCCGGAATTGTACCGTTGCGTGGAGTGCGGCGAAGGCCTGGTCCCCGAACGCCACCGGTTCAGCATAGACTTGGGCGGTGTCCTGTGCTTGGAATGCCGCCCGCCCAGCGCCCAAATCCGGCCTCTCACGCTCCGAGCTCTCAAGGTGTTGCGCCTGTTGGACCGGACTTCCCTCGCCGATCTGCATCCTCTTCAAATCGATGACGCCTTGGCACGGGAACTGAAAACGCTGTTGGAATCTGCGGTTGAGTTCTGGTTGGACAAGCGGGTCATGTCCCAGTCGGTCCTCGACCAAGTGGCGATGGAAGCCCCCGCATAGACTAGGACCTTTTCATTCTCTCGTCATTCCCGCGCAGGCGGGAATCTATGCGGTATTGGCCATGGGAAAGTTGCCATAGGCCACGGTTATGTGGTTTCCCGCTTTCGCGGGAAAGACGGGACCTATGTGACCCAATCCGGAAAATGAAAAGACCCTGCCGTATAGACCAAGACCCGTTATCATTAACTAAATGTTAAAATAATGTTGCATAACAGTGTGTTGGTTGGGTTAAACTAGATGCCCAACATCGGTCAGGGGGGTGAGGAGGTTGGGAACATGATGTCGGATGTACTTCAAGTGCGAGCCGCTGAAAACGACAGGTCAGACCGGGAGACCGCCGCCGCCATCGCTGTAGCAATGGCCCTGTCAATGGAACGCGCCGGCGCTCCTGCCGCGCCCGTTCTGGAGCCCAGCATGTGGCGCTCTTACGGACGCAGGGAACAACTCCTTTCACGCCTTCAGGGAGCCGGGCAAGGGGACCGGCAATGGAGTTGATGCCCATGCGCATCAAGGTCGGCGACCGGTGGTTCTCGGTCAGGGTCGGTGACGTTACCTACTCTCCCGTCGAAGTCATCGTGGAGGGCGAGACCATCTCCGTCGAGGTGGAGGGTCTTCCCAACCGCCCTGCTCCCCGGCCCGCGGGAGAACGCCGGAGGGCCGCCCGCATCGTCGCAACGCCCCGGGACCGCCACGCTGCGTCCCGCGACCCTTCCGACAAGACCCTGCGCAGCCCCATGCCCGGCAGGGTCATCGCTATCATGGTGCGGCCCGGCCAGCAGGTATCCGCCGGCGACGAAGTCTGCATTGTGGAAGCGATGAAGATGGAGCAGAGCATCCGCGCCGTCCAGGATGGTGTCGTCCGCGCCATTCACGTCCAGCCCATGGACTCAGTAGGCGCCCAGGACCCCTTGGTGGAGTTCGAGTAACGTCACTAACATTGACCGCTTTACATCAATGTAAGTACAATGCCCATCACTACAGACTCATAGAGAGTTTCGTCCCAACTCATCAACGAATTAACGGGAGGCTTAGCATGGCTACTCAGACACAGGAAACCGCCGCCGTCCAGTCGCAGCCTTTGGTCAAGATCACCGAGATGGACCACATCGTCCTTCGCGTTAAGGACGTGGAGGCCTCGATGAAGTTCTACGTCGAGGTGCTGGGCCTCCAGCCCGAGCGGGTGGACCAGTGGAGGGCCGGAGAGGTCCGCTTCCCCTCGGCCCGTCTCAACGCCGACACCATCATCGACTTCTTCGCCTCCGACCAGGAGACCATCGGCCGGGACGGCGTGAAGAACCAGGACCACTACTGCATGGTCATCGAAAAGACCGACATGGAAGAGCTCAAGGCCAAGTTCGAGGCGATGGGCGTGGACATCCAGGCCGGCCCCGGCAAGCGCTGGGGTTCCCACGGCGACGGCATCTCCCTCTACATCTACGACCCGGACAACAACGTGGTGGAGTTACGCCACTACTAGGCCGTCGCTATCGGTTTGCGCCAACGTGGGCAACCAATAGGTTTCACATAGGCATTCGCCGGTTGCCCCTACACCAAGCGCGATACTGTTCCGCAAGGGCAACCGTTGTGGTTGCCCTTTGAATTTTCCAGGCCCGTTCCTGTACCCGTTCCCAACCCATTCATTGAGAGTCAAACTAACCCGCCATGACCCAGCCATACTGCCGTAAACCGCCATCTCTTGACTAGGCTGTGTTGACATTTTGAAAAACTATGCCGTCATTCCGGCCTTGAGCCGGAATCCAGTAGTCCAAATAAGAGTAACTGACCCGAAGTTAGATACGCTCAAACCCACTGGATTCCCGCGAAAGCGGGAATGACGGGAAATGTCAACACGGCCTAGCATGGGCCACACCCCCTGGCGGCGTCGGCTGGCAGACAGGCTCCCTTTCTACTATGGCTGGGTAATCGTCGGCAACACCGTCATCGTCAGCTTCTCCACCCGCGCTGTCATGGCCGTTGCCGTCCTGTCGGTGTTCGTCGTCCCTATGACAAGCGACATGGACTGGTCCAGGGGGTTGTTCTCCGGCGCCGTCAGCTTGGGCGGACTGGCGGCCGTGGTCACCGCGCCCCTCATCGGCCGTTGGGTCGACCGCTATGGCTCCGGGGTCCTGATTGCGGCGTCGTCGGTGATAACCGGCGTCTGTGCCGTCGGCCTCGCCTTCATCACCCTACCCTGGATGTTCTACTGCCTCTACGTGCCGGGCAGGATGACCTTCTCCGGTCCCTTGGAGCTGGGAATCCCCACCGCCATCAGCAACTGGTTCATCCGCCGCCGCCCCTTGGGCTTGGCAGTGGACACCGTCGCCAAAGGGGCGGGCTTGGCGGTCATGCCCTTGGTGGCCCAGTTCATCATCATCGGCTGGGACTGGCGGACCTCCTGGGCCATCATCGGGCTGGTCTGCTTGGCCGTCGGGGTCGTTCCCTGCCTGTTGTTCATGGCCCGCCGACCGGAAGACCTGGGCCTGGCCCCCGACCCCGCTCCCGAAACCTCCCAAGCCGGAACGTTTGCCGAATCCGGCGCCCCTCCTGCAAATACCAACATCCCCTCCTCGTCCGGCAACGACCGCCCGGTTGCCCCTTCGGGAGATGCCGACGGCGCTGCCACTGCATCCGGAAATATCAATACTACCCCTTCTTCCAGCCACTCCGCCTTCAGCGCCGCCGAGGAGACCAACCTCACCTTGTCCCAGGCCCTGCACACCCGCGCCTTCTGGCTGGTGTGCGGTTTCGCCGCCATGAACTACATGTCCCAGGGCGGCATCAGCCTCCATCAAGTCCCCCACTTCATCCACCAAGGCATCGCCGCTCCCTTGGCTGCCATGACCGCCAGCATCTACGCCTTCGCCCAGATTCCCGGAGGCCTCTTCTGGTCGGCCTTGGCGCGCCGGGTGCCCGTGCGGTTCCTGCTGGCGGCGGCGGCGTTGCTTATCACCGCCGGCGCACTGGGCATATCCGTCAGTTCCACCTTCTGGACGGCGATGGCCACCTCCGGTCTCATGGGATTCGCCGTGGGCGGCCTTCACTTGCTGGTGCGCCTTACCTGGGCCGACTACTACGGACGCCAGCACTTGGGCAGCATCCGGGGCGTAACCTTGTCAGCCCAAGTCAGCGGACAGGCGATGGGCCCCGTCATTGCCGGATTTATGTTCGACTACACCGGCAGCTACCAGCTCCCCTTCTGGTTCTTCGCCTCCGGCGTAATCATCGCCGGCCTGCTGGTCCTTGCCGCTACCCCGCCTGGGCGCAGTAGTTAATCACCCACCTGCATTCCCGCGCAGGCGGGAATCCATCTTGATACAACCACGCCAAATAGATATAATTTGTCGTACCCCTTAGTGGGCCTGTAGCTCAGGCGGCTAGAGCGCGGTCCTGATAAGACCGAGGTCGATAGTTCGAGTCTATCCAGGCCCACCATACCCCCAAACAATGCAACTTGCGAAACAAGTTGATTAGTTGCCCTTTTACGTTCAAGCTCCACACATGACCCGGCGGGGCTGTATCTGCGGCGTTCTTGTCTTCTCCAGAACCGCCCGTCGGTGTAGAATATGGGCCTTAGAAGAGCGCCTTTGGGGAGCCAGAGAACGGCGGCGCAAGCACTCAAACGAGTCGCGTCGCCGCCGAGCGCCAGGTGCGACATGACCACACCCGAAACCTTCGCCAAGACATCCCAAGTGCAAGGCCGTTTCCGGCTGCCGGACCCGCCCGAAGACCCGCAAGACAAGATGACCAGCTTCGACCGCTTGGCCGCCAACGGCAATGTCCGTTACCTGACCCTGCACCTGATGGCCCGGCGTCCGGAAGAGCGGGACCGGATTCTGGTGGCGGGGGAACATTACACGGTGGCGCAGCCTACCCAGCGACTGGCGGGCAGCCGTTACCCAGACCTGTTGGTGGCCTTTGGCGTGGCCCCCGATGCCTATGAAGCCAGCAATGGGTACGTCATATCGGAGCAGGGGAAGCCGCCGGACTTCGTGCTGGAAATAGCGTCGCGACGTACCGGGCGGATAGACGTGACCGACAAGCGGCGGGACTACGCTGCGTTGGGCATCGGGGAATACTGGCGATTTGACCAGACTGGGGAGCATCACGGGGTGCGGCTGGCCGGGGACCGCTTGGTGGACTGGGAATACGTTGCCATAGACATCGAGGAACTGCCCGAAGGGAGCTTGCAGGGCTACAGCCCCGTACTGGACCTGCACCTGCGCTGGGAACGCGGCGAGTTGGTGTTCTACGACCCGGCTACAAACCGGCCCATACTCACCTACGAGGACCAACGCGCCCGGGCCGACGCCGCCGAAGCCGAACTCGCCGCCGAGCGTGTCCGCGTCCGCGAGTTGGAGGAACTGCTCCGCCGCCAAAACACCTGATGTGGCTGGTCTTCCACTCAGGCCCACCATCTATCCCATAAAACACGCAGGGCCCGATGTTTTTATGGGATGTCCCCTTCAGCAAGTTCACTCATCCCACAAGACCCATATTCCTACCGACTCAGGACTGGGAGCGGGTCACAACCATTTGCACCGGCCGGCCTAGGGTCTTTTAATTGTCTGGAGTACGGTGTAGGGTACTGGATGACAATGGGAGAGTTCGAGAAAGTGGAGGATGGTTTTGTGGGAGGAGAGAGTTGGGGAATGGGGTCCCGGATTGCTGGAAGCCCTGAAGGGGATAGAGGACCCCAGGAAGCCCCGCGGGGTTCGGCATCCCTTGCCAGCGATTCTGGCGCTGTCGGTGTGCGCGATGCTGGGAGGGGCCAGGAGCCTGTATGCCATTGCCCAGTGGGGACGGGAACATCCCGGAATGGCTCAAAGTCTGGGGTTCAGCCGGGAGCAGACCCCATGCGTGGCAACGCTGCACCACCTTTTCCGCCGGTTGGACGTGGAGGCTTTTGAGTCGGCTCTGGGCCGCTGGGCCCAAGAGTCCATGGGAGAGGGAGAGGGCACCATCGCCATAGACGGCAAGGCCCTGCGCGGGATTCACGGGGAGGAATTGCCTGGGGTAAGGCTGGTGGCGGCATATGCTCGGGAAAGCGGCCTGGTGGTGGGACAAAAGGGGGGTAAGGGGTCATCGCAAGGAGAGTGAACTGGGAGTGGCCTTCAGCCTGCTGGCAGAGTTGGACCTGCGCGGCAGGGTGGTGACGGGGGACGCGCTATACGCCCAACGGGAGTTGAGCCGGCGAGTGGCGGAGATGGGCGGAGACTATTTCTGGGTGGTGAAGGACAACCAGCCATGGGTGAAAGAGGCAGTGAGGTTGCTGTTTGAGCAGCCGCCGTGGGGAGAGCGTTTTAATGAGGCGGTCCGGGAGGGCCGGCACGGAGACCGACAGGAACGGCGGCGGTTGTGGGCCTCAACGGCCCTGAATGAGTACTTGGATTGGCCTGGCTTGGGGCAAGTCTGCTGTGTGGAACGGACAAGGAGGCGAAAGGGCAAGGAGTCAGTGGAGCTTGCCTATGCCGTCACCAGCCTGCCCCCGGAACGGGCGGATGCTGCCCGGTTGTTGGAGATATGGAGGGGACATTGGGGGATTGAGAACCAGGTGCACTGGGTAAGGGACGTGGTATTTGGCGAAGACCAAAGCCAGGTGCGCACCGGATCGGCGCCGCAACTGCTGGCGGCGTTGCGAAACCTGGTGATGGGGTTGTTGCGGCTGACCGGAGTGAAGAACATAACGGCAGCCCTGCGCCACTACGGCTGGAAACCTTGGGAGACCCTGACTCTCATCGGCTTATCCCCAGACAATTAAAAGACCCTACCTCCCCGAGCAGCGCGCCATCGCCCACATCCTCGGCGCCCTGGACGACAAGATTGAGCTGAACCGGCGGATGAACCAGACCCTGGAGCAGATGGCCCGCGCCATCTTCCAGGACTGGTTCGTAGACTTCGGCCCCGTCCGCGCCAAGCTGGAGAACCGGGAACCCTACCTGCCGCCGGAGCTGTGGGACCTGTTCCCGGACAGGTTGGTTGATTCGGAGTTGGGGGAGATACCGGAGGGGTGGGGGGTTAAGGCGTTGGGGGAGGTGGTAGATGTGGTTGGGGGAACCACTCCCAGTACCAAGATACCGGAGTATTGGGATGGGGGGACTCATTGCTGGGCGACTCCCAAAGACCTTTCGAGCCTGTCTGTACCTGTATTGCTGGATACGGAACGCAAGATTACTGACAAGGGATTGAAGCGTATAGGGTCAGGTTTGCAGCCAAAAGGCACAGTCTTGCTTTCGTCGAGAGCACCGATTGGCTATCTTGCAATCAACGAGGTTCCTGTAGCCATCAATCAAGGTTTCATTGCCATACAACCGAAAGAGGGCGTCTCCAATCTGCATTTACTTTACTGGTGCAAATCTTCCCTGGAAGAAATTGTAAGCCACGCTAACGGCTCCACGTTCCTCGAAATCAGCAAGTCTAATTTCCGTCAAATCCCGCTCGTAATGCCAATCCTCACCGTCTCGGACGCCTACCACGAGTTGACCTCCAACCTGTACTATAGAATAGTGGCAAATGAGTGCTCCTCCCGCGCCCTCGCCGCCCAGAGGGATGCACTGTTACCGAAACTGGTGAGCGGGGAGTTGGGGGCTATGGAGAGATGAGATGAGTTTAGCATCGCAACCTATGACTCCAGCGCGGATTGAGCATCTGAATGTGCAGAACTTCCGGGCACTACGGAGTCTGGAGTTTAAGGACTTGACGCCGCTGACGGTATTGCTCGGTCCTAACGGGAGCGGTAAGTCAACGGTGTTCGACGTGTTTGCATTTCTTGCCGAGTGCTTCGAGTCTGGCCTTCGTCGGGCATGGGACAAACGAGGCCGGGCTAAGGAACTCAAGAGTCGTGGCGGCGATGGTCCAATAAGCATTGAGATTAAGTACCGCGAGCAAAGAAGGTCGCCACTCATTACCTACAATTTGCAAGTAGATGAAAAGAACGGTTCTCCGGTAATAATTCACGAATCGATGCGCTGGCGTCGTCAGAGGAGATACGGCGCTCCTTACCGCTTTTTGGTATACCAAGAAGGACATGGCAGCGCAGTCAGCGGCGAGTACCCTGACCAAGAAGACGAAAGGGTGGAAATTCCTTTGAGTGCCCCTGATCTGTTGGCAGTGAACGCGTTGGGGCAATTCGCTGAACACCCTCGGGTGGCAGCACTGCGCAACTTTATCACTGGGTGGTACGTCTCCTACCTTTCAGCGGACAGCACGCGGGGGCAGCCGGAAGCTGGGCCACAGGAGAGATTATCTCGCAGTGGAGACAACTTGGCCAACGTTATACAGCACCTGGCGGAACGATACCCGGGGCGGCTGGAGGATATTTTCGGCACACTGCGCCAGCGCGTACCGCGCATAGAGCGGGTACTGTCTGACATCATGCCGGACGGGCGTCTGCTACTTCAAATCAAAGATGCTCCTTTCAACAGTCCTGTACTGGCGCGCTTTGCATCCGACGGTACTTTGAAAATGCTGGCATATTTGGTTCTGCTGTACGATCCGGAGCCGCCGCCCTTCATAGGCATTGAGGAGCCGGAGAACTTTCTGCATCCACGGCTGTTGCCGGAACTGGCTGAAGAATGCCGTGCCGCCTGCGAGCGTACTCACCTCTTAGTTACAACGCATTCACCATTTTTCCTGAACGCATTGCGCCCCAGTGAAGTGCGCGTCCTATGGCGTGACCAGCAGGGCTATACGCAAACACGCCGAGTTGCCGATACGCCCGGCATTGTGGAAATGATGGATGAGGGCGGGCAGTTGGGCGACCTGTGGATGGAAGGCTATTTTGGGGTAGGAGACCCGCTGGTCAGACACGGTGAGCCACAGATCTTGTCCGGGAGGCATACGACGTGACCGAGCGCCATCTGGAACTGCTCGTTGAAGAGCCTTCAATGGAAGCATTTTTGGAAGCGGCTCTCCCACGCATGTTGCCAGAGGAGTGTACGTTCGCAATCCACGCTTTCCGGTCCAAGCATGACTTGTTGCGCAAGTTGCCGGGCAGACTGCGAGGTTACCGGCGGACTCTGCTTGACGACTGGCGGGTGATTGTGATGATGGACCGTGACAACACAGACTGTCGGGCCGTCAAGGCAAACCTGGAAAAGGAATCCCGACAAGCGGGGCTGATTACTCGCACTCGGGCTGACGACGACGCCTGGCAGATAGTCAACCGCATTGTGATCGAAGAGTTGGAAGCCTGGTATTTTGGTGATTGGGAAGCAGTGTGTCAGGCTTTTCCTAAAGTTTCACCCCATACTCCCAATCAGAATAAGTATCGCGACCCGGACGCTATCAGGGGCGGGACCTGGGAAGCATTTGAGCGTGTGTTGCAGGCCCGCGGATACTACTCGCAAGGATTGGCTAAAATTGACGCGGCCAAGAAAATAGGACCGCTTATTGATCCCGACCGCAATCGCTCCCACAGCTTCAAAAAGTTCTACGAAGCCATCATAGAGGCCACCGCCTTATAGTTCCAGAAGATGATGCAATTGACGATCAACGACAACCAACATGACCACCCTCACCGAACCCGCCGCCCCTTTCCCGAAGCCTGTTCCAGCAGGGGCCAACCGTAGGGGCGACCCTTGTGGTCGCCCTGGCCCGGCAGCAGCATGGATCACAACCCGGACGTCCACCGCCGCCGGTCCGTCCGCCTGAAAGGGTATGACTACTTACGGACGGGCGCCTGTTTCGTGACCATTGTCACCCAGGGCAGGGCATGTTGTTTCGGCGATGTGATTGGCGTTTGAGGGACGATTATGGCAACGGAATTGCTACGAACATATAGTGACGTGGGTCGGGATGCGCTGCTGCCGCGGTTGGTTTCGGGGGAGATTAGAATAGGTCTTCCTACAGGTCATGTGAATGGAGGAGACCCTGACTGATGCCAAATCTGGACGAGAGCATCACATTACAACCTAGAGTTCTGAGATGGGCGCGAGAGCGAGCCGGTCTCGATCGTGATCAACTCGCAGCGAATCTTAAGCTGCAAGCTCAGGACATAGCGGAATGGGAGCACTCGGGCAGGATCGCCTTCAACAAGGTCGATGACCTGGCCAAGCATACATATACTCCTGTCGGCTATCTATATCTGTCTGAACCTCCCGATGATAGCTTGCCAATCGCGGACTTCCGCACTCGCACTGGCATCTCTCCTCAGCGGCCCAGCCCCAACCTACTGGATACCGTCTATCAGATGCAACTGCGCCAAGCTTGGATGAGAGAGGAGATGATAAACCAGGAAGACCCTCCCCCGGAGTTTATGGGGGCATTCAGTTTGGACTCATCTCCGTCACAAGTTGCCTCTGCGATGGTTAATGCGTTGCAACTCGAAGGAGGTTGGGCGGCTGTGGAAGGAAGCTGGACAAATGCATTAAGGACCCTTCGGGACCACATAGAGTCTGCTGGCGTGCTGGTCGTCTTCAACGAAGTAGTGGGCAACAACACGCACCGCAAGCTTGATGCTGACGAATTCCAAGGTTTTGCGCTGGTCGATGAGTACGCGCCCCTCATTTTCGTTAACAACGCAGACTACAAGACTGCCCAAATATTCACTCTGGCCCATGAGCTATCTCACATCTTTGTGGGGGAAACTGGCCTTTCAAAATTCGAGAACTTAAGCCCTACGGATCATGCAACTGAAGAAATCTGCAACAAGATCGCGGCGGAGTTCCTTGTACCGACAGAAGAATTCCACAAGCAGTGGATAACAGCCCGTCAGTCAAGCGATCCCTACCAGGATCTCGCCAAACATTTCAAAGTCAGTACGGTTGTAGCGGCGCGCAGGGCTCTTGATTCCGAACGCATAACACGAGAGGAGTTTTTCGAGTACTACCAAAAGAACAGAGCAAAAACCTGGGGAGGTACCCAAGAGGGCGACAAAAGCAGTGGCGGGGATTTCTGGAACAATCAGATCTGGCGTGTAGGCATTCGCTTCGGAAGTGCTGTGAGTCGCGCGGTCAAAGCAGGCCGATTGTCCTATACGGATGCTTATAGCCTTACTGGTCTCAAGGGAGACACCTTTGCAAGGATGCCTGAAAAGATGGGGTTCTCACTGTGACCAGTTCCCTACCGCCACAACTTGGCTTGTTAACGAGATATTTGCTCGACGCCAATATCTTCATAGCAGCTTGGCGCGACCATTACCCCATAGACCTTTATCCAGGATTCTGGGAATGTCTTCACCGCTTTGGGCAAGAGAAGATACTTCTTAGCGTCGATAGGGTGCGGGATGAGATCAACAGTCCAAATGAACTTGTCGCGTGGCTCAAACGGCACTGGCGCAATGCTTTTGCTTTAACAACTGAGCCACATACGGCGAGCGTATTCGCTCAGATGCAAACATGGGTCCAGACCAACGACCAGTTTTTGCCTGCGGCAAAGCATGAGTTTGCTAGCGCAGCAGATGGTTGGCTTGCTGCGTATGCCAAGGCCCATGGCACCGTTCTGGTCACTAACGAGGTGTTTGACTCGAATGTCAGGAGGAGAGTACCTCTCCCCAACTTGTGCAGGCAGTTTGATGTTGCTTACTGCAATACGATAGATATGCTACGTGGGCTAGGTGTCACTTTCAACTTGGGGACGACCTAATGACCACTCTTACCGAAGCCGTCGTCCTTGACTGGAAGGTTGGATATACTATCCTTAATGGTGTCCACACCTTGGACCGCTGCTCCGGTCTAGGCTACCTTGCATCCCATGTCCTTGGAGGTGTCCGCCAATGGACTGGCGAGACTACATATCATCCGACCCGACGATCTGCCATGGCAGGGCGTGCATCACCGGCACGCGGGTCATGGTGACTGTCATCTTGGACAATCTGGCTGGCGGACATAGCGCCGAGGAAATTATCAGCAGCTATCCGTCAGTGTCCCGAGAAGGGGTCCAAGCGGCCCTCTACTACGCGGCCGAATTAGCCCGTGAACGTTCGGTCCCCCTGGTGTGATAGGCTTGGCGTGCGGTTCAAGTTCGACTGTCTCAACTAAGGCCGCGCACTTGTAAGGCCAACTTTGGATCGTTGAAGATTCGCGTATCCGGATTCGGGAGTAGCCCATGACCACTCTCACCGAAGCCGATGTTGAATCCGCCGCACTGGACTGGCTGGCCGCTATCGGCTGGCAGGTGGCCCACGGCCCCGACATTGCGCCGGACACGCCCGGCGCGGAGCGGGACAACTACGGGCAGGCGGCGCTGGAGGGGCGGCTGAGGGGCGCCTTGTCCCGCTTGAACCCGTCCCTGCCCATTTCGGCGTTGGACGACGCCCTCCGCAAGCTGACCCAGCCGGAAGGGGCGACTCTCGAAGCTCGCAACCGCTTCTTCCACCGGATGCTGGTCAACGGCGTGAACGTAGCGTACCGGGCAAGCGACGGCAATATCCGGGGCGACCAAGCCCAAGTCATTGACTTCGACAATCCGGGCAACAACGATTGGCTGGCGGTCAACCAGTTCACCGTTACCGAGAACCGCAACACTCGCCGCCCCGACATCGTGCTGTTCCTCAACGGCCTGCCCTTGGGCATTATCGAACTGAAGAACCCCGCCGACGAGGACGCCACAATCTGGACCGCTTGGCAACAGCTTCAGACCTACCAAGCCGAATTGCCCGCGCTCTTCTCCATGAATGAGTTACTGATGGTGTCCGACGGCGCCCAAGCCCGCATCGGCGCCCTTACCGCCGGACGGGAATGGTTCAAGCCTTGGCGCACCATCATTGGGGACACCTTGGCCGACCCCGCACTGACCGAGTTGCAGGTGATGCTGGAAGGCGTATGCCAGCCGGAGCGCTCCCTGGCCCTGCTGCGGGACTTCATCGTATTTGACGACGACGGCAGCGGCCGGTTGGTCAAGAAGATGGCCGGCTACCACCAGTTCCACGCCGTCCGTGTAGCCGTCGGGGAAACCTTGCGGGCGGCGGAATTGCAGCGGGAAGAACGGAGCGCTGGCGAGGAAGGCGGCCGCTACGAGTCGGGCCGCAGGCCGGGCGGCGCTCCCGGCGACCGGCGCATCGGGGTGGTATGGCACACCCAGGGCTCAGGCAAGAGCCTGACTATGGCTTTCTATGCCGGGGCCATCGTCCGCGAACCGGCCATGCAGAACCCTACTATTGTCGTCCTTACCGACCGCAACGATCTGGACGACCAGCTCTATACTACCTTCTCCCGCTGCCAGGACCTGCTGCGCCAACCTCCGGTGCAGGCCGAAAGCAGGGCCGACCTGCGGGAGAAGCTGTCGGTGAACGCCGGGAGTGTGGTGTTCACCACCATACAGAAGTTCTTCCCCGAGGAGCGAGGCGACACTTATCCCACACTATCGGAGCGGCGCAACATCATCGTCATCGCCGACGAGGCTCACCGCAGCCAGTACGACTTCATTGACGGCTATGCCAGGCACATGCGCGACGCCCTGCCCAACGCTTCGTTTGTCGGGTTTTATGTGGCTTACCGGGTTCGATGCCCCCAGCCTGCACACGATGTACTTGGACAAGCCGATGCGGGGCCACGGGCTGATGCAGGCCATCGCTAGGGTGAACCGGGTGTTCAAGGACAAGCCCACGAACTGGTCGAGACAATCCGCAACAACGTCACCATCGACTGGACGCTCCGCGAGAACATCCGCGCAAACCTCCGCCGGTTGGTCCGCCGCATCCTTCGTCAGTACGGCTACCCGCCGGATAAGCAGGAGAAGGCGACGAAAACGGTCCTGGAGCAAGCAGAGGTCTTGTCTGAGGAGTGGGCGCTCTACCGGAAAACGGCGCCGACGTTGAGGCGATAACGAGTGATGGACGCACGGCTTGCGGTATCGACCAAGCAGCAAGCCGTGATGAGGAGACGATAGACCTGCTGTGCCGGCAGTCCCAAGCTTCAGCCGGCCGGTCCCGTCAGTAGCGGAAGTCCATGGCCGCCACTTCTTCCAGGACGGCTTCGGGCGCGGAGTCGCAGGCGTCGGCGCTGAAGACCAGCGCCTTGGGAACGTGATTGGACCTTACGATCAGGGCGGTGCCGGTGGAGGCGCAGTGGGCATCGCTCTCCTGCCACTCGTAGTTGAGGAGGTAGGCCTCACTGCCCACGTGGACCGCTTCAAAGGAAGTCAGGTCGAAACTCTGCCAGCGGACCGCCCGCCCGACAAAGTGGTCGCGCCACTGGTCGGCGAAATCGCCCAAGGCTCCGTCGGCATTCAACTCGTAGGCGGTGACGCTGACCGTAGCCAGCAGGTCGGTGCCATTGTACCTTTCCACGCGTATCTGGCAGGGACCTGGTCCCTCGTCCAGTATCCAACCCGGATGCACCAACAAGCTGTACTCACAATCGACGTTGTCATAAGTCCACCAATCGGACTCGGCTTCAGAGTCGGCGGCCTCGCCATGCAACAGAGCGTCCATGCTGGCCTTGATCTCGGCGACGGATACGGCGAAAGACACGCCTTCGTGCCCCGACAGTGTGGACGTGTTGACCCCGATGACCTCACCGTCCAGGTTCACCAACGGGCCGCCGCTGCTGCCCGGGTTGATGGCGGCGTCGGTCTGGATCCGTTCCACCGAGTCATGGACGCGCCGGGATGAAACCACGCCGGTGGTGACGGTGTAGTCGCCCCCCAGATCGTTGCTCAGCGGAAAGCCCAGAGCGATCACCTCGTCGCCGGGGCGTATCTCGGAAGCGTTGCCCAAGGTCATGACTCGCGAATCGGTCGACGGCTCCACCAACAGCACGGCCAAGTCCAGATGCTCGTCCTTCCCCAACACCTGCGCGTTGGTAAGCCGTCCCGACGTGGCGCGGACGGTCACAGAGGAATGATCGCCTATCACGTGGGCGTTGGTGATGATGTGGCCTTGGTCGGAAATCAGGAACCCTGAGCCGCTGGTGTCGGGAGTGATGATCCGGTAGAGTCCGGCGTCTATTCGCCGCACCAAGTCGGACTTCGAAGGGTCCGAACGGCCCGACGCCTCGGGGGACGGCGCGGACGTACTGTCCTGCATCGCCGCGATCACCGTGGCCGGGACGTCGGGAGTGGGGGGAGGCGCCGTGGCGGTAGCGTCAGGAGTAGCGGTCGGCGCCGGGGCCACCTTGGTCAGGGTGTAGACGATCGTGGCAGGGATGTCAGCGGTGGGAGCAGGGGTAGATTCCGGTTTGGACCGCGCCGCGCCGGCGCCGGACTCGTCGCGAGTCAACTGCGCCGCCGGCTGGGTTGGGAGCGGTGTTGGCGTCACTTCCACGATCCGGACCGTTTCAATGACGCAGGCGGACATCGCCGCCGCCAGGCAGAGCAGCGCGACCAACCCCAAGCTCCTATTGAGGCGGAGACCAGCGAACAACCCGGCCCCATACCGGGACGCCGGGCGAAAGAGTTGGGCGAGTATGTATAACGCGCGCGCGGACATTGACTATCCTATGCTACATCTAATCATTGATAGTAGTCAACATATATAATCGTCAGAGAGGATTGCTCACTCCTTGCTGCGTAAAAGGGCATTGAAACCCGCCTGCTCAAAGTGCCGGTCAAAGGCCAGGGCTTCTTGGATCTGGCGTGTTTCCATGACGATGAAGCTTGCGCAGTCCACCACGCTCCAGCTTTGGTCCAGCCGTGTCAGGTAACGCTCCAGTGCGGCTTGGAATTGGATGCTGGTCTGGCGCACCACCTCTACGTTAGGGTCGGCCATCCATTGCAATACGGTTTCTCCCGCGAGACGGCGTACTTGTCTACCTCCGCCGCTTACGTGGTTGAGGAACTCGGTCAGCACCATTTCCGTGGTAACTATGGTGGCGCCTGCGAACCTGGTGCTGAGTTCTCTGGCTTTGCTGTGCAGGTTATCTCTCTCGTTGAGCAGTGCTATCCAGTAGCCGGTATCGGCGAATACTTCCGACATCAGCTGCCTTCCTTGGTATGTCCATAGAGATAGTGCTTCACGTTCTGTGCCCCGTCGGTCGGCAGGTTGTCCCATATCTCTGCCGGCGCCGACCGGCGAACGCGATCGGCTGTTTCCAGAACGCTGTGCCGTTGCTCTTCGTTCTGACTCTGCTCCTCAATGTAGAGGGTTACGATGGCGCCTTCCTGTAGTTCCAGGGGTTCCAAGGGTTTCAGTGCCCCGTTGACGTATTCGGCTGTCAGTCGTAAAGCCATTTTTGCTCTCCATTTCGGAAGAGTCCTCTCCGGCTCTTATTTTCCTTCTATGACAGGAGTTTCGCAATTCTCTCTCATCAATGATGTTTGCTTAGCCACCCAACCCTCAGTAGGGCGCGCCCTTGGGCGGGGCGGTCAGCCAGAAGACCGGGTGCTCGGAGAGGGGGACCGGCTCGGCCATGTGCCGGGGGCGGCCCCATAGCCTGACGGTGTAGATGCCCGGCCCGTTCCGGCCCAGGATGGGAGCCAGGTCGGCCTCCACGTCGAACCGGTCGTCGGTGATTTCCATGCGGTCCGCGGTGATGCGAAGGGACTCGGTCCGCACCGGCTCCGGTGCGTCGCTGGCGGCCATGGCAACGGCCAGGGCCTTGTTTGCCGCCGACGAACTGTCGGGGCGCGGGTGATCGGCGGGGGTCCGGTACGGGTCAACGCACCTCTGCCAAGTAAGCTCCTCCCTTGCCGCGGGGCCGGCGTAGTAAGACCCGCTCGGCAACGGCTCCACCAAGTGGGCGACCACGACCGGGTTGCACAGGGCGTAGGTGTGGGACAACTGCCCCGCGGTCAGGGGTTGGGGCGGGGGATCGTAGGCGATCTGTACGCCGACCGTCTCGCCGGTCTCAAGGTCGGCGCCGGACAACGCGCCGCTGAACCGGAGTATCCCTTGAGGGTCAATCTCGGGTTTCCGGTCGTACCGCACGTAATCGGACTCGAAGTGCTGGACCAGGGCGGCGTTGAACCAGTCATGGGCGATCCCCACGTTGAGCAGGGTATGGGCCGGGTCGAGCATGATCCGCCGGTGGTCGGGGCTTCGCATCCACTGCGCCACCGCATCCGACACCTCGTCCTCCATCGACCTGATGGGGAGATGCCCATCGAAGAGCTTGACGCAATAGTCCAGTCCGGATACGTTCTCGGCCCCGGCGCCCGTGCCGCCGGCCAAGACGTAGCGGTGATGGGGCTTCAGGCCCCACCGGTCCCAGTGCGAAGCGTAGCAGGCGTCCAGGGACGCTTCGGCGTGGAGTTGCGCGGCCGAATTGGGGCCCATCCGGACCGGCGGCGCGCCCGCCTCTGCGCGGTGGGCGTTGGTCAACTCCACCATCAACTCCTTGAGAAGAAAGTGCCGATAGACCGGGTTGGGAAACTCGGCGCGTTCGTCCCGGGTGTCCCGGTGGTGCACCAGAGCGGTCACCCACTCGCCGACCGTATCGCCAATGGCCCAGAGCGGGTAGGACGCCGCCGCCAGCGCAAGGACGATGAATATCAGCGACAGGCGCACCCAACCCAGCCGGCGCAACAGGCTGCGCCGCTCCGGCCGGACCGGGGTGTCCGCCGCGGCGGGGCGCTCCGCTTCGCCGGGTTCGACGGGTTGGGTGTCCGTCATGAAGGTCTCCTTTGGTTGCCTGTCTGAATCAGGATTTTCAAGATTATAGGATTCCCAGGATTTGTCTGTCTTATCCTGGGAATCCTATAATCCTGATTCTGACAATTGCTCCGAGATTAACGGGCTCTTTCCCCACCTTCGCCTCGTCATTCCCGTGGAAACGGGAATGACGTTCCTGCTCGGGAAAGACGGGTAGGGGCAACCCTTGTGGTTGCCCTGGCCGCCGGGCACAGGGCAGGGACAAGCCCTGCCCCTACAACCGTGACCTGGCCGTGACCCATTAAAATGAATAAGCTCAGCTCGCGGGCTCGCGGTTCCGGCTCAGCCTCCGCTTGGTGGCGGCGGCGAACAGGGCCAGCGCGGCCAACATCAGCAACAGCAGCAACGCCAGCGGGAAGTTGCTCCCCAGCCACAGCAGCGGCGTCGGCATACGCGGGGAGTCGCCCATCCGACCCGGTTCCGGATGCGGGACCAGGGACGGCGGCTCGACCGCGCCCAAGGACGGGGAGTTGGGCGTCTCTGTCGGGGCGGCCACAGCCGCGACGACCGTCGGGGCCGGCGTGGGCGCCGCCTCCCGGTTCAGGAACAGCGAGACTACCGACGATCCTCTCCCCTCGGCCTGCTCGACGGTCTCAAGGCCCGGCGTGGGTGTAGGCGTCGGTTCGGCTTGGGCAACGGCCTCCGGGGTTGGCGTCGGCTCCGGCGTAGCCGTGGGCACAGGTGCCGGGGTCGCCGTCGGCGTGGGCGTAAGCGTCGGCATCGGCGTGGGTGTCGGCGTAGGCGTGGCCGTCGGTGTCGGCACGGGTGTCGCCGTGGGCATCGGCGTCGGCGTGGGCGTCGGCGCAACCGTCGGCACTATTATCGGCGTTGGCGTCGGCACCGGCGTAGCCGTAGCCGGAGGCTTCGTCGAAGCCGGTGCCGGCGTGGGCGCCGGAGGCGGGCTGTATCCGCCGCCGCCACCGCCGCCGCTTCTGCGGCGCCTCGTGGGAGGCTCCGTCGGAGTGGGCGTCGGCGTTGGTGTCGCCGTAGGCGCCGGCGTGGGGGTAGGCGTGGGCGTTGCCGTCGGCGCCGGCGTGGGCGTCGGAGTCGGCGTCGGCGTCGGGGTCGGCGTAGGAGTGGCCGTAGGTGTCGGTGTAGGCGTGGGGGTAGGCGTCGGTGTAGGCGTGGGGGTAGGCGTCGACACGGGCGGCGACGGGTTGCTGTACGCGGCTGTCGTGCGCAGCGTCCCAATCTTCGACCATGCGCCGTAGCCCTCGTCGTTCTCCGCCATTATCTCCACCTCGTAGGCCGTGCCCGGCTTCATGGGCGCGTTGGGGTCGGTGGCGGTGGGCATATAGTCCAGCAGCGCCTCGTTGGTGTTGTAGACCGTGAACACGTTGGTGTAGCTTCCCCCTTTCTCCTTGTAACGCACCCAGTACTTCTTGAGCGGCGGTATGCCGGTGAAGTCCGGCTCGGTCCAGGTGGCCGTGATGGTCGTGGTGGTGGCCGTCTTCTGCGTTGGCGTTCCCGGCACGCCCGGAGGCTCGTTCACGTCGGTTACGTTGATGGTCACCGTCACCGTGTCGTCTATCTCGGTGTCGGCGTTGCCCTCCGAGTCCTTCTTGTCGCTGACGGACACCGTGACGCTGTACGAATTCTTGGCTTCGTAGTCCAAGGCGACTGGATTATCGTCCGCGTCGGTGCCGGCCCAACTTATCTGGCCGGTTGCGCCGTCTATCTCGAAGTATTCGGCGTCGGTCCCGGCCAGCGTGTACTCCAGCGTATCGCTCTCCGGGTCGGTGGCGGCAACCGCCGCGCCCACGTTGGTGTCCTTGTTGGAGTTCTCGGCGATGCTGCGGGTGGGGCTGTCCGGCAGCTTCGGGTCGGCGTTGCCCAGGTCGCCGCTGGGCGACCACCTGCCGTTGCCTTCCCGGTTGACGGCCCGCACCTGCACGTTGTAGTTGACGCCGCCGACCGCGCCGGTGATGCTGGTCGAGGTCCCCGTTCCGGTGAAGGAGTGGGAAGTCCAGCCGGTTGCGCCATTCTTCTGGTACTGCACGTCGTAATCGGTGATGGCCTCTTCCTTCGTGTAGCCGCTCATGTCCGGGGCCGTCCAGGACACCTTCAGCGTGGTGTCGGAGGAGTCGCCCGATGCCGTGACCGTCGGCGCGGCGGGGGCGGGCGGCACATTCTCGTTGGCAACGTTGATGGTGACCGGGACGATGTAGTCGCCGGGATTGTTGGGCTCCAGGCTTTGCGCGTTCACTCCGGCCCCGGCCGCCGCCTTGACCGTCACGATGACGCTGTACGAAGTCTTGGTTTCGTAGTCCAGGTTCGTTCCGCTCTTCACGGTAATCTGGCCGGTGGCGCTGGCAATCTCGAACTTGCCGGCGTCCGTTCCGCTGAGCGTGTGGCTGAACGTGTAGTTGTTGGGGTTCTTGGTGGCAGTCACCTTATCGCCCACCTTGGTCCCCGCGACGGAGTTTTCCGGCACGGAGCGGGTTACCGCGTTGGCGTCGGTGATGGCCGTGCCGGAGGCGGACCAATCGCCGGTCCCTTCGGCGTTGGTGGCCCGCACCTGCACTTCGTAGCTCTTGCCGAAGGTCAAGCTGCTCAACGTCGTGCTGGTTTCCGTTCCGTCAAAGGACGCATCCGTCCACTTGCTTGCGCCGTGCTGGCGGTACTGCACGTCGTAATCCGAGATGGCCGGCTTGCCCGTCATGTCCGGGGCAGTCCAGGAAACATCCAGGTTGGTGGTGGATTTATTGTAGGACACCGTCGGCGCAGCCGGCGCGGCCGGCGGCTCGTTCACGTCGGTCACGTTGATGGTCACCGTGATAGTGTCGTCAATCTTGGTGTCGGCGTTGTCGTTCTCGTCCTTCCGGTCGCTGACCTCCACGACCAAGCTGTACGAGGTCTTGGCTTCGTAGTCGGGGACTTTGCCCGACTTGACCGTTATCTGGCCGGTGTTCAGGCCGACGTTGAATTCGTCCTTGTCCGTTCCGTTCAGCGAGTAGTACAGGGTGTGGCTCTCGGTGTCGTTGGCGGTGACCGCCGCGCCCACGTTGCCGCCTGCCGCCGTGTTCTCGGCGACGCTGCGGGTGGCGCTGGTGTTAGGGAACTCGGCGTGGACGTTCTTGTCCTGGGTGTTGGCCTCGCCGCTGTCCGACCAGGCCCCGTCGCCCTCGGCGTTCACCGCCCGCACCTGCACTTCGTACTCGGTGCCTTCGGTCAGCCCGGTCAGCGTCGTGCTGGTCCCCGTTCCGGTAAAGCTGTGGGATGTCCAGGTTGAATCGCTCTTCTTCTTGTACTGCACGTCATAGTCGCTGACCGCGGGCTTGCCCGCCATCTGCGTGGTGGTCAACGCCGTCCAAGACACGTCCAGCTTGGTCTTGGGCGTCGCCGTGTTCTGCGTTGCCGACGGCGCGGCCATCTTGGGCGGCGGCTCGTTCACGTCCGTCACGTTGATGGTTACCGGCACGACGTAGTCGCCCGGCGCGTTGGGGTCGAGGGTGAGGCTCTGCGAGTTGGCCCCGGCCGCGGCGGCCTTGACCGTCACGGTTACGCTGTAGGAGGTCTTGCTCTCATAGTCCAGGCTGGTCCCCGACTTCACGGTAATCTGCCCGGTGCCGCTGGCAATCTCGAACTTGCCCGCGTCCGTCCCGCTCAGTTCGTGGGTCAGCGTGTAGTTGTTGGTGTTGGCCGTGGCCGTCACCGCCGCGCCCACGTTGGTCCCGGCGGCGGAGTTCTCCGCCACGCTGCGGGTTACGGCGCCGTCGGCGGCAACCTGGGTGATGGCGTTGGCAGTGGCCGACCAAGGCCCAGTGCCTTCGTTGTTCCGCGCCCGCGCCTGCACGTCGTAGCTCTTGCCCGCGGTCAGGCTGCCGATGTTCGTGCTGGTCCCCGTGAGGGCCGGGGGGCCGGACGTCGAGCCGTTCTCGTTGGCCGCCATGGTGGCGTAGAGCTTCTGGTTCGTATTGTCGTCGAACCACAGTTGCAGGATGACGCCGTAGCCCGTCGCTGCCGTCAGGCCGGTGACCGATTCCGTGGTGGTGCTGGAACTGCGGATAGCGCTGCCCGTGTGGAACGGACTGCTGCACGTCGGGCCGGTTGTGCTGAAGTTGTCGGCGGCGCAGACGATGACCCGGTAGTAGTCAAAGTCGCTCCCGTCGTACTCCGTCCAGGATACCGACGCGGTTGTTCCGTCGCTGCCCCGGGTGGCGGTTACGACGCCGCTGAATTTGTGCATCGTCCAAGTGGAATCGTCGCTCTTCTTGTAGCGCACGTCGTAGCCGTCGATGGCCGGCTTGCCGGTCATGCCCGGCGGCGTCCAGGAGGCGTCGATCTTGCTGGTGGGCGTCGCGCTGTTGGCGGACGCCGTAACCGCGGGCGCGGCCGGCGGCTCCAGAACGTCGGTTACGTTGATGGTTACCGGCACGGTGTAGCTGCCCGGCGCGTTGGGGTCCAGGGACTGGGCGTTTGCGCCCTGGGACTTGGCCGCCGCCGTCACCGTCACGGTGACGCTGTACGAGGTCGTTCCCGATTCGTAGTCCAGCGTCGTTCCCGTCCCTACGGTTATCTGGCCCGTGGAACTGTCGATGCTGAACTTGCCCGCGTCCGTCCCGCTCAGGCTGTGGCTGTAGGTGTAGGTGGTGTTGCTGGCCGTCACCGCCGCGCCGACGTTGGTCCCGGCGCCGGAGTTCTCGGCCACGGAGCGGGTCACGCCGCCGGCCGTGGTTATCGCGCTGCCCGTGTCGGACCAGGGGCTGTCGTCATCAGTGGCTTGGTTAGTGTGGTCGGTCTCGGCGTTGTTGGCGCGAACCTGCACTTCGTAGCTCTTGCCCGAAGTCAGGCTGTCGATGCTGGTAGAGGTCCCCGTTCCGGTAAAGCTGTGCGATGTCCAGGACGAATCGCCCGCAAGGCGGTACTGCACGTCGTAGTCGGTGATGGCCGGCTTGCCCGTCATCGCCGGGGCCGTCCACGACACGTCAATCTTGCTGGTGGGCGTGGTGGAGTTGGCGGCCACCGTAATCGTCGGCTTGCCCGGCGGCTCGTTCACGTCGGTGACGTTGATGGTCACCGCTACGGTGTCGTCGGTGGCCGGCGTCGTCTCAGTGTTGCCGTTGTCATCCTTGCCGTCGGTAACGTTGACGGTGACGCTGTACGAAGTCTTGGCCTCGTAGTCGGGGATGTTGCCGGCCTTGACCGTTATCTGCCCGGTGGTGGAGCCGATGCTGAACTTGCCGGCGTCGGTCCCGGTCAGCGAGTAGGTATGCGTGTCGCCGGCGTCCACGTCGGTAGCCTCAACCGCCGCGCCGACGTTGCTACCCGCCGCCGAGTTTTCGGCGATGCTGCGGGTGGCGGTGTCGTCGGTGAAGGTCGGCTTTTCGTTCACGTCGGTTACGTTGATGGTAACCGGAATGGTGTAGTTGCCCGGCGCGTTGGGGTCCAGGGACTGCGTGTTTGCGCCCTGCGCCTTGTCGGCCACCGCTACGATTACCGATACGCTGTAGGACGACTTGGTTTCAAAGTCCAAAGCCGACTTGACCTGTAGCTGGCCGCTGGACGCTACGATTTTGAAGTCGTCCTTGTCCGTTCCGTCCAGGCTGTGGGTGTAGGTGTAGTTGCTGTTGGCCGTGGCCGTTACCACCGCGCCGATGTTGGTGTCCTCGGCGGAGTTCTCGGCCACGGAGCGGGTTACGCCCCCGGCCTGGGTGATGCCCGTGCCGCTGTCCGACCACTCGCTGTCGTTGTCCGTAGGCGTGTCGCTGTTGTCGGTCTCGTCGTTGTTGGCCCGCACCTGCACTTCGTAGGTCTTGCCCGAAGTCAGCCCCGTCAGCGTCGTGCTGGTTCCCGTTCCGGTGAAGCCGGCGTCCGTCCAGGTGGAACCGCCGGACAGCCGGTACTGCACGTCGTAGTCGTTGACCGCCGGCTTGCCCGTCATCGTCGGGGCAGTCCACGAAACGTCCAGCTTGGTGGTGGGCGTTGTGCTGTTGGCGGCCACCGTGGGCGCGGCCAGCTTCGGCGGGGGTTCGTTCACGTCGGTTACGAAGATGAAAGCGTTGAACCAGTAGTCAACCGAATTGTCGGTAAAGCCGTTGATGTCGTTGGTGCAGCCATCGCTGATGGATAGGGTCGTGCTGTAGGAGGTCTTGTTCTCGTAGTCCAGGCTGGTTCCCGACTTCACCCTGAGGTAAATGTCTTGGGCGCCAGTGGGGTAGCTGCCGCTGACGGTGTTGACGCCTTTGAAGCTGGAGCTGTCCGTACCGCCCGGGGTCATATTGAATCTGCAAGCACCGGGACTGGTGTAGGTGAACTTCCCGCCGACATTGGCGTCGGCCGCCGAGTTCTCGGCGACGAGGAGGGTCAGGCTGGTCCCGGACCAGGGGCCGTCGCCCTCGCTGTCCGCGGCCCGCACCTGCACCTCATACTCCGTGCCCTTGGTGAGGCCGGTGATGGTCGCGCTGGTGGTGGCGCTGGTATCTGTGGCGTTCCACTCCGTCCACGTGCTGGTGCCGCGGGCTCGGTACTGCACGTCGTAGTCGGTTATCGTGCTGGTGGAAGTAGGGGCCGTCCAGGAAACGTCAAGGGAAGTGTCCGGGTTGGCGGAGTTGCGGGCCAGCGTGGGCGCGTCGGGCGTGGGCGCCTGGATGTTGTTCACGTTGATGGTGATGTCGGCATTGGCGGTCATGCTGTTGACGGTATAGGACACCTCGCCGGTGTACGAGGTGGTCGTCTCGTAGTCCAGCGTCGTACCGGTCTTGACCGTAATCTGGCCGGTGGTGGAATTGATGTCGAAGTAGGTGGCGGCGGTGTCGCCGGTGCCGTTGGTCAGCGAGAAACTGCTGCCGCCGTCGTGTCCCCGGCCGATGGTGCCGACCGCGGTTCCGGCCGCCGAGTTCTCATCGATGCTGTGAATCTCGGTGCAGCCGGTGAGCCCGGCTACGGTAAATTGCACGTTCTCGCTGAGTCCGTCGGGGTCGGTTCCCGTTATCGTGAGCGTAACCGTCCCCGTACCCGGATGCCTCTTGGTTCCCTTTATCACGGTGGCGCCGCTATGGGTTGCCGTGGTGACGCTAATCACTTTGGGATGGGAGGAGGACACCGTATAGGTCAACGTGTCGCCGTCCGGGTCCACGAAAAACGAGCTGTGAGAACCGCCGGGTACGTAGAGCACGTCGTTGGTCCCACCGCCATTGCAGTATATGTTGCGATGAAAAGAGGGGTTCACCGGGATTATCTGGGTGTTGACAGCGCTGTTAAAACTGCGCTCGGGCGGATGGTTGCCGTCATCGTTCGCCACCCGGATGCGGAACTTCTCCTCTTGCGGGGCGCTGGCTTTAGCGAGCCAAATGTACAGTTCTCCCTGGAAGTGTTCCGTAGGAGTGCCGGTGATGGTGCGGGCGCTGGCGTCGAAGGTCAGCCCGGCGGGCAGGGCCTTTATGTGGTTGGTATGTTCCGGGCCCCTGATCTCGTAGCCGGTTGCGCCGGTGTACGACGGCAGCGTCACGTTGACGGCGGTGCCTTTCGTCCACTCGAAGTCGGGAAGGGTCCCGCTCCAATTCGCGGCGTTCGCGCCATCCTGCGCCGCCGCGCCCTCTTCCGCCGCCAGCACCTCGATCTTGAAGGACAGCACGGCGGTGTCCGTGCCGTCGGTGGCGGAGTAGGTGTAGGTGGCCTGGGCGCTGGCTGCCTTCGGCGTGCCGCTTACCGTCCAGGTGATGGCGTTGAAGGACAGTTCCTTGGGCAGGTCAGGCGAGATGGTGTAGGTGATGGTCCCGCTGCCGCCGGTAGCCTTGGGCAAAGTGAGCGCGGTGATGGCTGTGCCCGCAGTCCAGGACTGGTCGGCAATGGTCTGGTCGCCGAAGGAGAGGGCCGGGGCCGGTTCGGTGACGGCGATGGAGAACGTCAGCGTGGCCGAGGTGTAGTCGGTTGCAGCGGCGGTGTAGGTATAGCTTGTGCTGGCTGCGGCGGCGGTAGGCGTACCGCTGATGGTGCGGGCCGTTGCATCGAAGGACAGGCCCGCGGGAAGAGTCGGGGTCAGGGTGTAGGTGATGGTGGGGCTGCCCGTTGAGGCGGTGGCGGCGGGCAGATTCAGGGTGGTAATTGCGGTGTCCTTGGTATAGGACTGGTCGGCTACGGTGCTGCCGAAGGTCAGGGTCTTGGCTGGGGTCGATTCGGTGACAACTATGGAAAATAACAGGGTTGCCGAGGTGTAGTCCGTCGCGGCGGCGGTATAGGTGTAGGACTGGCTGGCCGCGGCGGCGGTAGGCGTACCGCTGATAGTGCGGGCCGCGGCATCGAAACTCAGGCCTGTGGGAAGGTCCGGGGTCAGGGTATAGGTTACGGTAGGGGTGCCCGTGGAGGCTGTAGCTTCGGGGAGGGTCAGGGTGGTGATGGCCGTATCCTTAGTATAGGACTGGTCGGATACGGTACTGCCGAAGGACAGGGTCTTGGGCGGAACGTAGGGCGCGGCGTCCGGGGAGTTGCGCCAGTCGCTGTCGCCGCTGTCGTTGCGGGCGCGCACGCCCACGACGTAGGTCTTGCCGTTGTCGATGCTGCTGATAGTAATGCTGGTGTCGGCATGGTTCTGGGCGGCCAGGCTCCAGCTCTGCTTGTCATCGGAGCTGTAGGTGACGTGGTAGCTGGTAGCGTGCTCGACGGCGGGCCAACTGGCCGTCAGGGAGCCGTCGGCGCGGGTCACGGTTACCGAGGAAGGAGTGGCGGGCACCGGGGTCTGCTGCTCTTGGGCTTCCAGCACCTCGATTTTGAAGGAGAGCCTGGCGGTGTCGGTGCCGTCGGTGGCGGTGTAGTTGTAGCTTGCGCTGGCCGTCCGCTCGGTGGGGGTCCCGGTGATGGTGCGGGCTGATGCGTCGAAGGACAGGCCGGAGGGCAGGGCCGGGGACAGCGCGTAGGTAAGGTCGCCGCTGCCTCCGGTGGCTTGGGGCAGCGTGACGCTGACAGCCGTGTCCTTGTCGTAAAACTGGTCGGCAACGGTGGAATCGCCAAAGGTCAGGTCATTGGCCGGTTCGGTCCCTTGGGCAAAGGCTCCCGTGGCGAAGACGCCGGCCAAGACCAGGAAGAGGCTGAAGACAAAGGCGAAGGCCAGGGGCAGCGTAACACGGCGGCGGTTGACGGAGCGGATGAGGCGGGTAATACAGTATGGCTCAACGGCGCTCATTGTTGACTGTCCTCCATGAAGGCGTCGACGGGCTGGCGCAGTCCCAACCGGGGAGTCTCATGCGGGGGGGGGGGGGGGGGGGGAATTGCGCCGCCTTGCGCTTGACAACGATTGCTCAATCTACGGTTGTAGTGTCGATAATTGTTGCATACATGTTTGCCGACTTGATATTTGCGGCTGACAAACAACATGTGTGTAATATACCACTGCTGTCAATGGTTGTAAATCACAATGGTACAGTGGGCCGAGTATTCCCGTTTGCAGGGGAGGCCTCAATTCCGTCTTCCCCGCGAAGGAACGTCACCCCCGTGAAGACGGGGGCGGGGAACCAAACCCACGGTGATGGATTCCCGCCTTCGCGGGAATGACGGGTACGCCCAGGTTGTAGGGGCAGGGCTTGTCCCTGCCCTGTGCCCGGCGGCCAGGGCAACCACAAGGGTTGCCCCTACTTCCCGTCATTCCCGTGGAGACGGGAATCCAGGTGGTTGTCTGTCTGAATCAGGATTTACCGGATTAAAGGATTTCCAGGATTTGTCCGTCTTATCCTGAAAATCCAGGGCAATCGCGTTTTAACTGTCGGTACACCAAGGCAAGCCAAGTCTGCCGTAAAATCCTCCGTCATTCCCGCGAAGGCGGGAATCCACGCTGCCTCGCAACGGTAAATTTACCCTTCCCAACGGCCTATGGATTCCCGTCGCCACGGGAATGACGAGAGGCGGGAATGACGGGAGGGTAAAGTAATTGGACCACCTAAATTGCAACGCTATCCTAACAGTCTGCCCTTTGACCAGAACGATTCGGCGGGGCAAAATGTAAGAGATTACACGGCAGAAGGACCCAGAACCGGAGGGAAAATGGACATCTACCAACTGGACTACGTCCTTCACGAACCAACGGAGGCCCACGGTTGGATGTACCAGGCCGAGGCTCCGGCTTTGCAGGGCTGTGTGGCTTGGGGAGATACCCCGGAAGCAACCCTCAAGAGCCTGTTGGCAGTAGCGCAGACCATAATCCAGGTTTGCAAGGAAGACGGGCAACCCCTGCCCCCGGAGCTAACTCCCTTGCGCAGTCCCGAGGGAACCCTGACCGTAACCGTATGACCTACCGGGAACTCCGTAGAAAACTGGAAAACCTGGGTTGCAGATTCAGGCGACAAGCCGATGGGTCCCACGAAATGTGGATAAACCCCGCCAACGGCCGGCGGGGCATCATCCCCAGGCACGGGAATCGTGACTTGGCCACGGGAACTCTCCACCAAATACGGAGAGAGCTGGGAATCTCCAGATCAGACTTCGACCGAGCATAGGTCTATGGCCCGGTTCCGATGCGCCGAGATTAAAAGGCTCTTTCCCCACCTTCGCCCCGTCATTCCCGCGAAGGCGGGAATCTAAACTGTCTCCCGTAGGCAAACTTACCCTTCCCCAACGCCCTATGGATTCCCGTTTCCACGGGAATGACGGGGAGTAGGGGCAACCGGCGAATGCCTATGCGAGACCTATATGGTTGCCCTGGCCGCCGGGCGCAGGGCAGGGACAAGCCCTGCCCCTACAACCGTGACCTGGGCGTACCCGTCATTCCCGTGGAGACGGGAATCCAGGTGGGTGTCTGTCTGAATCAGGATTCTCAGGATTATAGGATTCCCAGGATTTGTCTGTCTTATCCTGAAAATCCTTCAATCCGGCAAATCCTGATTCTGACAATTGCTCCGAGATTAAAAGGCTCTTTCCCCACCTTCGCCTCGTCATTCCCGTGGAAACGGGAATCCATCATGGCGGGCTGGATTCCCGCCTTCGCGGGAATGACGTTCCTGTGCGGGCGGGAATGACGTTCCTGCTCGGGAAAGACGGGTAGGGGCAACCGGCGAATGCCTATGCGAGACCTATATGGTTGCCCTGGCCGCCGGGCGCAGGGCAGGGACAAGCCCTGCCCCTACAACCGCGACCTAGGCGTGACCCATCAAAATGAAAGATCTCAGCTCGCGGTCTCGCGGTTCCGGCTCAGCCTCCGCTTGGCGGCGGCGGCGAACAGGGCCAGCGCGGCCAACATCAGCAACAGCAGCAACGCCAGCGGGAAGTTGCCTCCCAGCCACAGCAACGGCGTCGGCATACGCGGGGAGTCGCCCATCCGACCCGGTTCCGGATGCGGGACCAAGGACGGCGGCTCGACCGCGCCCAAGGACGGGGAGTTGGGCGTCTCTGTCGGGGCAGCCACGGCCGCGACGACCGTCGGGGCCTGCGTGGGCGCCGCCTCCCGATTCAGGAACAGCGAGACTACCGACGATCCTCTCCCCTCGGCCTGCTCAATGGTCTCAAGGCCCGGCGTGGGCGTAGGCGTCGGCTCGGCTTGAGCAACGGCCTCCGGGGTTGGCGTCGGCTCCGGCGTAGCCGTGGGCACAGGCGCCGGGGTCGCCGTCGGCGTGGGCGTAAGCGTCGGCATCGGCGTGGGTGTCGGCGTAGGCGTGGCCATCGGTGTCGGTGTCGGTGTCGGCACGGGTGTCGCCGTGGGCATCGGCGTCGGCGTGGGCGTCGGCGCGACCGTCGGCACGATTATCGGCGTTGGCGTCGGCACCGGCGTAGCCGTAGCCGGAGGCTTCGTCGGAACCGGCGCCGGCGTGGGCGCCGGAGGCGGGCTGTATCCGCCGCCGCCACCGCCGCCGCTTCTGCGGCGCCTCGTGGGAGGCTCCGTCGGAGTGGGCGTCGGCGTTGGTGTCGCCGTAGGCGCCGGCGTGGGGGTAGGCGTGGGCGTTGCCGTCGGCGCCGGCGTGGGCGTCGGAGTCGGCGTGGGTGTAGGCGTCGGGGTTGGAGTGGCCGTCGGCGTAGGCGTAGGCGTGGCCGTCGGCGTCGGCGTGGGTGTCGGTGTAGGAGTAGGATTAGTCGCGGGCGGCGACGGGTTGCTGTACGCCGCTGTCGTGCGCAGCGTCCCAATCTTCGACCATGCGCCGTAGCCCTCGTCGTTCTCCGCCATTATCTCCACTTCGTAGGCCGTGCCCGGCTTCATGGGCGCGTTGGGGTCGGTGGCGGTGGGCATATAGTCCAGCAGCGCCTCGTTGGTGTTGTAGACCGTGAACACGTTGGTGTAGCTTCCCCCTTTCTCCTTGTAACGCACCCAGTACTTCTTGAGCGGCGGTATGCCGGTGAAGTCCGGCTCCGTCCAGGTGGCCGTGATGGTCGTGGTGGTGGCCGTCTTCTGCGTTGGCGTTCCCGGCGCGCCCGGCGGCTCGTTCACGTCGGTTACGTTGATGGTCACCGTCACCGTGTCGTCTATCTCGGTGTCGGCGTTGCCCTCCGAGTCCTTCTTGTCGGTGACGGACACCGTGACGCTGTACGAATTCTTGGCTTCGTAGTCCAAGGCGACTGGATTATCGTCCGCGTCGGTGCCGGCCCAACTTATCTGGCCGGTTGCGCCGTCTATCTCGAAGTATTCGGCGTCGGTCCCGGCCAGCGTGTACTCCAGCGTATCGCTCTCCGGGTCGGTGGCGGCCACCGCCGCGCCCACGTTGGTGTCCTTGTTGGAGTTCTCGGCGATGCTGCGGGTGGGGCTGTCCGGCAGCTTCGGGTCGGCGTTGCCCAAGTCGCCGCTGGGCGACCACCTGCCGTTGCCTTCCCGGTTGACGGCCCGCACCTGCACGTTGTAGTTGACGCCGCCGACCGCGCCGGTGATGCTGGTCGTGGTCCCCGTTCCGGTGAAGGAGTGGGAAGTCCAGCCGGTTGCGCCATTCTTCTGGTACTGCACGTCGTAGTCGGTGATGGCCTCTTCGCTCGTGTAGCCGCTCATGTCCGGGGCCGTCCAGGACACCTTGAGCGTGGTGTCGGAGGAGTCGCCCGTGGCCGTGACCGTCGGCGCGGCGGGAGCGGGCGGCACGTTCTCATTGGTCACGTTGATGGTGACCGGTACGACGTAATCGCCCGGCGCGTTGGGGTCCACCGACTGCGCGTTTGCGCCGCCCCCGGCTTTCGCGGCCGCCGTGACCGTCACCGTTACGCTGTACGAAGTCTTGGTTTCGTAGTCCAGGTTGGTCCCGCTCTTCACGGTAATCTGGCCGGTGCTGCTGGCAATCTTGAACTTCCCGGCGTCAGTCCCGCTCAGGGCATGGGTGTAGGTGTAGGTGGTATTGGTGGATTTGGCGGTTACCGGCTTGCCGACGTTGGTTCCCGCGACGGAGTTCTCCGGCACGGAGCGGGTTACGGCGTCTTTGTCGCCGGGGGCGCTGGGAGCGGCCTGGGTTATCGCGCTGCCGCTGTCGGACCATTCGCCGGTGCCTTCGGCATTAGTGGCCCGCACTTGCACCTCGTAGCTCTTGCCCATGGTGAGGCCGGTCAGTGTCGTCTCGGTTTCCGTTCCGTCAAAGGACGCATCCGTCCAGTCGCTTGCGCCGTGCAGACGATACCGCACGTCATAGTCTGTGATTTTCGGCTTGCCGGTCATGTCCGGGGCGTCCCAGTCCACGTCCAGCTTGGTCGTTGGCGTCGTGCTGTTCTTTTCCACCGTGGGCGCGTCCGGCTTGCCCGGCGGTTCGTTCACGTCGGTCACGTTGATGGTCACCGTGATGGTGTCGTCGATCTTGGTGTCGGCGTTGTCGTTCTCGTCCTTCCGGTCGCTGACCTCCACGACCAAGCTGTACGAGGTCTTGGCTTCGTAGTCGGGGACTTTGCCGGACTTGACCGTAATCTGGCCGGTGTTCAGGCCGATGTCGAACTCGTCCTTGTCCGTTCCGTTCAGCGAGTAGTACAGGGTGTGGCTCTCGGTGTCGTTGGCGGTGACCGCCGCGCCCACGTTGCCGCCCGCCGCCGTGTTCTCGGCGACGCTGCGGGTGGCGCTGGTGTTAGGGAACTCGGCGTGGACGTTCTTGTCCTGGGTGTTGGCCTCGCCGCTGTCCGACCAGGCCCCGTTGCCCTCGGCGTTCACCGCCCGCACCTGCACTTGGTAGTCGGTGCCTTCGGTCAAGCCGGTCAATGTCGTGCTGGTCCCCGTTCCGGTGAAGCTGTGGGATGTCCAGGTTGAATCGCTCTTCTTCTTGTACTGCACGTCGTAATCGCTGACCGCGGGTTTGCCCGCCATCTGCGTGGTGGTCAACGCCGTCCAGGAAACTTCCAGCTTGGTCTTGGGCGTCGTGGTGTTCTGCGTAACCGTCGGCGCGGCCATCTTGGGCGGCGGCTCGTTCACGTCCGTCACGTTGATGGTCACCGGCACAACATAGTCGCCCGGCGCGTTGGGGTCGAGGGTGAGGCTCTGCGAGTTGGCCCCGGCCGCGGCGGCCTTGACCGTCACGGTTACGCTGTAGGAGGTCTTGCTCTCATAGTCCAGGCTGGTCCCCGACTTCACGGTAATCTGCCCGGTGCTGCTGCCAATCTCGAACTTGCCGGCGTCCGTCCCGCTCAGCGAGTGGGTGAGCGTGTAGTTGTTGGTGTTGGCCGTGGCCGTCACCGGCGATCCCACGTTGGTCCCGGCGGCGGAGTTCTCCGCCACGCTGCGGGTTACGTCGCCGTCGTTGGCGGCCTGGGTGATGGCGTTGGCAGTGGCCGACCAAGCCCCAGTGCCTTCGTTGTTCCGCGCCCGCGCCTGCACGTCGTAGCTCTTGCCCGCGGTGAGGCTGCCGATGCTCGCGCTGGTGCTGTTAAAGGTAGGCGTTCCCCTGACGGTCGTATCGTTCTTGTTGGCCGCCATCTGGACGTAGAGCTTCTGGTTCGTGTTGTCGTCCTTCCAGACTTGCAGGATGACGCCGTAGCCCGTGGCCGCCGTCAACCCGGTTACCGCTTGCGTGGTGGTGCCGGAGCTGCTGATGGAGCTGCCCGTGAAAGCCGCGCTGCTGCACGTCGGGCCGGTTGTGCTGAAGTTGGCGGCGGTGCAGACGATGACCCGGTAGTAGTCAAAGTCCGACCCGTCGTACTCCGTCCAGGATACCGACGCGGTTGTTCCGTCGCTGCCCCGGGTGGCGGTTACGACGCCGCTGAATTTGTGCATCGTCCAAGTGGAATCGTCGCTCTTCTTGTAGCGCACGTCGTAGCCGTCGATGGCCGGCTTGCCGGTCATGCCCGGCGGCGTCCAGGAGGCGTCGATCTTGCTGGTGGGCGTCGCGCTGTTGGCGGACGCCGTAACCGCGGGCGCGGCCGGCGGCTCCAGAACGTCGGTTACGTTGATGGTCACGGCGATGGTGTCGGTCAGGCTGCCGTCGCTGACCTTGACCGTAAGGCTGTACGAAGTAGTGCCAGATTCGTAGTTAGGGACGTTGCCCGCTTTAACCTGTATCTGGCCGCTGGTACTGACGATGCTGAACTTGCTGGCGTCCGTCCCTTCTAGGGAGTAAGTGAGCGTGTCGCCGTCAACGTCGGTGGCGGTTACTACCGCGCCGATGTTGGTTCCTACCGCCGAGTTTTCGGCGATGCTCCGGGTAGCCGTGTCATCGCTGAACGTCGGCGTTTCGTTCACGTCGGTTACGTTGATGGTGACCGGGACGGTGTAGTCGCCCGGCGCGTTGGGGTCTACCGACTGCGCGTTGACCCCGGCGTTCTTGGCGGCTGCGGTGACGGTCACGATTACGCTGTAGGAAGTCTTGGTCTCGTAGTCCAGGCTGGTCCCCGACTTCACGGTTATCTGCCCGGTGGTGCTGCCAATCTCAAAGCTGCCGGCATCCGTTCCGCTCAGGGCGTGGGTATAGGTGTAGGTGGTGTTGGTGGACTTGGCCGTAACCGCCGCGCCCACGTTGGTTCCCGCCGCCGAGTTCTCCGCAACGGAGCGGGTTACGGCGTTGGCGTCCGTGATGGCCGTGCCGGAGTCGGACCAGGGGCCGTCACCCTCGGCGTTCCCCGCCCGAACCTGTACCTCGTAGGTCTTGCCCTTGGTCAGGCTGCTCAGCGTCGCACTGAGGGTCGTGCTCTTGGTGTTGTCCGCAATTTCCGACCAAGTGGAATCTCCGGTCTTCTTGTACCGAACATCGTAGTCGTCCACGGCCGGCTTGCCGCTCATCTGCGTGGTGGTCGGGGCCGTCCACGATGCGTTGAGTTGGGTTGCGGGGTCGGTGCCGGCAGCGAGCGTGGGCGCGGCCAGCTTCGGCGGCGGCTCGTTCACGTCGGTTACGTTGATGGTGACCGGGACGGTGTAGGTGCCGGTGCCGTTGGGCTCGCTGTTCGTGCCGCCCGTGCCGGTCACCGCGATTTTCACCTGTACGCTGTAGGACGTGGCGCTTTCGTAGTCGGGGACGTTGCCCGTCTTGACCGTTATCTGGCCCGTGGTGGAGCCAATGTCGAACTTGTCCTTGTCCGTTCCATCGAGGCTGTGCGCCAGCGTGTAGCCGTCCGGGGTCATCGTAACTGCCGCGCCGATGTTGCTGGCCGCAGCCGTGTTCTCGGCCACGCTGCGGGTTACGGCGGTGGACTGGGTGATGGCGTTGCCGGTGTCCGACCAACTGCCGGTGCCTTCGGCGTTGGTGGCCCGCACCTGCACATCGTATTTCTTGCCCGCCTCCAGGCTGCTCAACGTCGTGCTGGTTCCCGTTCCGGTGAAGCTGGCGTCCGTCCAAGTGGAATCGCCGGTCTTGCGGTACTGCACGTCGTAGTCGCTGATGGCCGGCTTGCCGGTCATCGTCGGGGCAGTCCACGACACGTCCAGCTTGGTCGTCGGCGTGGTGGTGTTGTTGGCCACCGTCACCGTCGGCTTGCCCGGCGGCTCGTTCACGTCGGTTACGATGACGAGGACGCTGTAGGTGATGTCGAGGATGTTCCTGTTGAGGTTGTTCTCGACGGCGCGGAGGGTAAGGCTGTAGGTGGACTGGCTTTCGTAGTCTGGTTCGTAGTCCTTCTTCACCTGTATCTGGGAGGACTGGGCCGTCTTGTAGCCGGTATCGTTGCTGGTCTTGAACTTGGAGCCGTCGGTCCCGCCCAGGGTGAAACTCAGCGGGTAGAAGTCGGTGGCGTTGACGTTGAACTTGCCGCCCACGTTGCCATTTTCCGCCGTGTTCTCCGCCAAGTAGAGCATGACCGCCGAGCCGGACCAATGGCCGGGGCCTTCGTTGGGAATTTCGGCCCGCACCTGCACCTCGTATTCCTTGCCGGCGGTCAACCCGGTAATGGTCGTGCTGGTGGCCGTGCTGTTGGTGGTGTCGGGCATCGCCGTCCAGGTGCTGGTGCCCCACTCCCGGTACTGCACGTCGTAGTCATTGATGGTGGTGCCGGTCATCGGGGTCGGCGCAGTCCAGGAAACGTCGATGGCCGTAGTGGGGTTGGTGGCGTTCTGAGCCAGCGTCGGCCGGTCCGGCGTCGTCGCCCGGACGTCGCTGACGTTAATCCTGACGTCGCCCCCCGCCGTCTTGCCGGCCACGGTGTACCGGAAGACGCCGTCGTAGTGCGTCTTGGTCTCGTAGTCCAGCGTCGTCCCGTCCTTGACCGTAATCTGGCCGTTGGTGGAGTCGATATCGAAGTAGGTGGCGGCGTCCCCGGTGAGGGTGAAGCTACTGGCGCCGGTGTTGCTCCCGCCCACGCTCCCCACCACGGTGTCCTTGGGCGAGTTCTCGATGACGCTCTTGTTGTCATTGCATTTGAAGTTCTTCGTCCCCAGTTGGACCGTGTCTTTAAGGCCGCTGGGGTCGGTCGCCGTGTAGGTGTGATAGTGCCAGTCTTTGGGCGGATGCTTGAGGTTAGCTACGGCGTAGTTGTCGCTGGAATTGATGGACATGTTGATCATGTCGTCCGAAGTCACCGTGAAGGTCATGGTGTCGCCGTCGTCGTCGACGAAGTGGACGCTGTGGCCGCTGCTGGGGGCGAACTTGATGGAGCCGCTGTAGCAGCTCATGCCGGGGTTGGTGCCGTAGTGGGACCACAACTGCGCGAGGAGCTGGGCATCGTTGCTCTTGATGTTGCGGTAGGGTGGGTAGTTTCCGTTGCTGTCCGCCACCTGGAATCTGAGATTCTCGTGGGTGCCCTTGTTGGTGGCCGCGGCGTTGTACACGAATACCCGCTTGCTGAAGTCGCTGGTGGGCGTGCCGCTGATGGTGCGTGTGGAGGCGTTCCAGGACAGCCCGGGGGGCAAGTCCAGTTTGGTGCTCTGGCCTGAATTCACCAGCGAATAGACGATGGTGTCTGCGCCGGTGGCCGCCGGCAGCGTCACGTTGACGGCGGTGCCTTGCTGCCAGTTCTGGTCTTGAGGGGTGGTGACCCAAGAAAGTCCCGCCTGGGCGGATGCGTCGTCTCCCTGCGCCGCCGCGCCGCCCTCTTCCGCCGCCAGCACCTCGATCTTGAAGGACAGCATGGCGGTGGTTGTACTGTCGCTGGCGGTGTAGCGGTAGGTGGTGCTGGCGCTGGCTTCCGTGAGCGTGCCGCTTACCGTAAAGGTCGTGGCGTCGAAGGACAGCTCCTTGGGCAGGGCGGGCGAGATGGTGTAGGAGATGAGCCCTTGGCCGCCGGTGGCCTTGGGCAGCGTGAGATCGGTGATTTTGGTTCCCACAGTCCAGGACTGGTCGGCGATGGTCTGGTCGCCGAAGGAGAGGGCCGGGGCCGTCTCGGTTACGACGATGCTGAAAGTCAGCGTGGCCGAAGTGTAGTCCGTTGCGGCTGCGGCGTAGATGTAGCTCGCGCTGGCGACGGCGGCCGTCGGTGTTCCGCTGACGGTGCGGGCTGCGGCGTCAAAGGACAGGCCCGCGGGCAGGGTTGGGGTAAGGGTGTAGGTGATGGTGGGGCTGCCCGTTGAGGCCGCGGCTTCGGGGAGGGTCAGCGTGGTAATCGCGGTATCTTTGGTGTAGGACTGGTCGGACACGGTGCTGCCGAAGGTCAGGGTCTTGGCCGGGGCCGGTTCGGTTACGACGATAGAAAATGACAGGGTTGCCGAGGTGTAGTCCGTGGCGGCGGCGGTGTAGGTGTAGCTCGCGCTGGCCGCGGCGGCCGTCGGCGTTCCGCTGATGGTGCGGGCCGATGCGTCAAAGGACAGGCCGGCGGGCAGCGACGGCGTGAGCATGTAGGTAACGGACGGGCTGCCCGTTGAGGCGGTGGCTTCGGGCAGGGTCAGCGCGGTGATGGCCGTATCCTTAATATAGGACTGGTCGGACACGGTTGAGGAGAAGGAGAGGGTTTTGGTGGGGGCCGGTTCGGTAACGGCGATGGAGAAGGTCAGCGTGGCCGAGGTGTAGTCCGTCGCGGCGGCGGTGTAGGTGTAGCTCGCGCTGGCCGCGGCGGCGGTAGGCGTTCCGGTGACGGTGCGGGTGCTTGCGTCAAAGGACAGGCCCGCGGGAAGGTCCGGGGTGAGGGTGTAGGCGACCGACGGGCTGCCCGTTGAGGCCGCGGCTTCAGGGAGGGTCAGCGTGGTGATGGCCGTATCCTTAATATAGAACTGGTCGGATACGGTACTGCCGAAGGACAGGGTCTTGGGCGGAACGTAGGGCGCGGCGTCCGGGGAGTTGCGCCAGTCGCTGTCGCCGCTGTCGTTGCGGGCGCGCACGCCCACGACGTAGGTCTTGCTGTTATCGACGCTGCTGATAGTAATGCTGGTGTCGGCATGGTTCTGGGCGGCCAGGCTCCAACTCTGCTTGTCATCGGAGCTGTAGGTGACGTGGTAGCTGGCGGCGTGCTCGACGGCCGGCCAACTGGCCGTCAGGGAGCCGTCGGCGCGGGTCACCGTCACCGAGGAAGGAGTGGCCGGGACCGGGGTCTTCTGCTCCTGGGCTTCCAGCACCTCGATCTTGAAGGAGAGCCTGGCGGTGTCGGTGCCGTCGGTGGCGGTGTAGTTGTAGCTTGCGCTGGCCGTCCGCTCGGTGGGGGTCCCGGTGATGGTGCGGGCTGATGCGTCGAAGGACAGGCCGGAGGGCAGGGCCGGGGACAGCGCGTAGGTAAGGTCGCCGCTGCCGCCGGTGGCTAGGGGCAAGGTCAGCGTGTCAATGGCCGTGTCCTTGTCGTAAAACTGGTTGGCAACGGTGGAATCGCCAAAGGTCAGGTCATTGGCCGGTTCGGTCCCTTGGGCGAAGGCGCCCGTGGCAAAGAAGCCGGTCAAGACCAGGATGAGGCTGAAGACAAAGGAGAAGGCCAAGGGCAACGTAACGCGGCGGCGATTGATGGAGCGGGTGATGCGGGTGATACAGTACGGTTCAACGGCGCTCATTGTTGACTGTCCTCCTTAGAAGGCCTTTGCGGATTGAGGCAGTCGCAACCCTAGAATATCAGACGGGGGGTTGCACTGCATTGGGCTTGACAACGATTGCCATATCTATGGTTGTTATCTCGATATTTGCCGCAGACATGTTTGCCGGGTTGATATTTGCGCCTGACAAACAACATGGAGGTAATATACCACTGCTGTCAATAGTTGTAAACCACAATGATGAGGTGGGGCGAGTATTCCCGTTTGCACGGGAGGCCCCAATTCCGTCTTCCCCGCGAAGGAACGTCACCTCCGTCATTCCCGTGGAAACGGGAATCCAGGTGGGTGTCTGTCTGAATCAGGATTTACCGGATTAAAGGATTTCCAGGATTTGTCTTATCCTGAGCAGGCGAATGCCTATGTGAAACCGCTGTAATCCTGATTCTGACAATTGCTACGAGAATTAGCGGTGGCCTGGATTCCCGCCTTCGCGGGAATGACGTTTCTATGCGGGCGGGAACGACGTTCCTGCTCGGGAAAGACGGGTAGGGGCAACCCTTGTGGTTGCCCTGGTCATCGTGACGAGTGGTTGCCCTGGCCGCCGGGCACAGGGCAGGGACAAGCCCTGCCCCTACAACCGTGACCTGGGCGTACCCGTCATTCCCGTGGAAACGGGAATCCAGGGGTTGTCTGTCTGAATCAGGATTTACCGGATTTGGGGATTTTCAGGATGGCGCCGATTCATCCTGTTAATCCTTTAATCCTGAAAATCCTGATTCTGACAATTGCCCCGTCGGCCTCAGCCTGAATACTCGCGGTTCCGGCTCAGCCTGCGCTTGGTTGCGGCGGCGAAGAGGGCCAGGGCGGCCACCATCAGCGCCAGCAGCAGCGCCAGCGGGAAGTTGCTCCCCAGCCACAGCAGGGGCGACGGCGTGCGCGGGGAGTCCGCCATCTGACCCGGCTCCGGATGCGGGACCAGGGACGGCGGCTCGACCGCGGCCAAGGGAGCGGACGCGGTGGTCGCCGTCGGGGCGGCCACCGCCGCGATGCCCGTCGGGGCGGGCGTGGGCGTCGTCGCCCCCCGGTTCAGGAACAGCGAGACGACCGACGATCCTCCCTGCTCGGCCTGCGCAATGGCTTCAGGGCCCGGCGTGGGCGTCGGCCTCGGTGCGGCTTGGGCAGCGGCCTCCGGGGTTGGCGCGGGTGTGGGCGCGGCCGTGGGCACAGGCGTCGGGGTCGCCGTCGGCGTGGGCGTAAGCGTCGGCATCGGCGTGGGTGTCGGCGTAGGCGTGGCTGTCGGCGTCGGCACGGGTGTCGCCGTGGGCATCGGCGTCGGCGTGGGTGTCGGCGCAACCGTCGGCACGATTATCGGGGTTGGCGTCGGCACCGGCGTAGCCGTCGCCGGAGGCTTCGTCGGCATCGGCGTGGGAGTGGCCGGGGGCGGGCTGTATCCGCCGCCGCCACCGCCGCCGCTTCTGCGGCGCCTCGTGGGAGGCTCCGTCGGAGTGGGCGTCGGCGTTGGTGTCGCCGTAGGCGCCGGCGTGGGGGTAGGCGTGGGCGTTGCCGTCGGCGCCGGCGTGGGCATCGGAGTCGGCGTGGGTGTAGGCGTCGGGGTTGGAGTGGCCGTGGGTGTAGGCGTAGGCGTGGCCGTCGGCGTCGGCGTGGGTGTCGGTGTAGGAGTAGGATTAGTCGCGGGCGGCGACGGGTTGCTGTACGCGGCTGTCGTGCGCAGCGTTCCAATCTTCGACCACGCTCCGTAGCCCTCGTCGTTCTCCGCCATTATCTCCACTTCGTAGGCCGTGCCCGGCTTCATGGGCGCGTTGGGGTCGGTGGCGGTGGGCATGTAGTCCAGCAGCGCCTCGTTGGTGTTGTAGACCGTGAACACGTTGGTGTAGCTTCCCCCTTTCTCCTTGTAACGCACCCAGTACTTCTTGAGCGGCGGTATGCCGGTGAAGTCCGGCTCCGTCCAAGTGGCCGTGATGGTCGTGGTGGTGGCCGTCTTCTGCGTTGGCGTTCCCGGCGCGCCCGGCGGCTCGTTCACGTCGGTTACGTTGATGGTCACCGTCACCGTGTCGTCTATCTCGGTGTCGGCGTTGCCCTCCGAGTCCTTCTTGTCGGTGACGGACACCGTGACGCTGTACGAATTCTTGGCTTCGTAGTCCAAGGCGACTGGATTATCGTCCGCGTCGGTGCCGGCCCAACTTATCTGGCCGGTTGCGCCGTCTATCTCGAAGTATTCGGCGTCGGTCCCGGCCAGCGTGTACTCCAGCGTATCGCTCTCCGGGTCGGTGGCGGCAACCGCCGCGCCCACGTTGGTGTCCTTGTTGGAGTTCTCGGCGATGCTGCGGGTGGGGCTGTCCGGCAGCTTCGGGTCGGCGTTGCCCAGGTCGCCGCTGGGCGACCACCTGCCGTTGCCTTCCCGGTTGACGGCCCGCACCTGCACGTTGTAGTTGACGCCGCCGACCGCGCCGGTGATGCTGGTCGAGGTCCCCGTTCCGGTGAAGGAGTGGGAAGTCCAGCCGGTTGCGCCATTCTTCTGGTACTGCACGTCGTAATCGGTGATGGCCTCTTCCTTCGTGTAGCCGCTCATGTCCGGGGCCGTCCAGGACACCTTCAGCGTGGTGTCGGAGGAGTCGCCCGTGGCCGTCACCGTCGGCGCGGCGGGGGCGGGCGGCACCTTCTCGTTGGCAACGTTGATGGTGACCGGGACGATGTAGTCGCCGGGATTGTTGGGCTCCAGGCTTTGCGCGTTCACTCCGGCCCCGGCCGCCGCCTTGACCGTCACGATGACGCTGTACGAAGTCTTGGTTTCGTAGTCCAGGTTCGTTCCGCTCTTCACGGTAATCTGGCCGGTGGCGCTGGCAATCTCGAACTTGCCGGCGTCCGTTCCGCTGAGCGTGTGGCTGAACGTGTAGTTGTTGGGGTTCTTGGTGGCAGTCACCTTATCGCCCACCTTGGTCCCCGCGACGGAGTTTTCCGGCACGGAGCGGGTTACCGCGTTGGCGTCGGTGATGGCCGTGCCGGAGGCGGACCAATCGCCGGTCCCTTCGGCGTTGGTGGCCCGCACCTGCACTTCGTAGCTCTTGCCGAAGGTCAAGCTGCTCAACGTCGTGCTGGTTTCCGTTCCGTCAAAGGACGCATCCGTCCACTTGCTTGCGCCGTGCTGGCGGTACTGCACGTCGTAATCCGAGATGGCCGGCTTGCCCGTCATGTCCGGGGCAGTCCAGGAAACATCCAGGTTGGTGGTGGATTTATTGTAGGACACCGTCGGCGCAGCCGGCGCGGCCGGCGGCTCGTTCACGTCGGTCACGTTGATGGTCACCGTGATAGTGTCGTCAATCTTGGTGTCGGCGTTGTCGTTCTCGTCCTTCCGGTCGCTGACCTCCACGACCAAGCTGTACGAGGTCTTGGCTTCGTAGTCGGGGACTTTGCCCGACTTGACCGTTATCTGGCCGGTGTTCAGGCCGACGTTGAATTCGTCCTTGTCCGTTCCGTTCAGCGAGTAGTACAGGGTGTGGCTCTCGGTGTCGTTGGCGGTGACCGCCGCGCCCACGTTGCCGCCTGCCGCCGTGTTCTCGGCGACGCTGCGGGTGGCGCTGGTGTTAGGGAACTCGGCGTGGACGTTCTTGTCCTGGGTGTTGGCCTCGCCGCTGTCCGACCAGGCCCCGTCGCCCTCGGCGTTCACCGCCCGCACCTGCACTTCGTACTCGGTGCCTTCGGTCAGCCCGGTCAGCGTCGTGCTGGTCCCCGTTCCGGTAAAGCTGTGGGATGTCCAGGTTGAATCGCTCTTCTTCTTGTACTGCACGTCATAGTCGCTGACCGCGGGCTTGCCCGCCATCTGCGTGGTGGTCAACGCCGTCCAAGACACGTCCAGCTTGGTCTTGGGCGTCGCCGTGTTCTGCGTTGCCGACGGCGCGGCCATCTTGGGCGGCGGCTCGTTCACGTCCGTCACGTTGATGGTTACCGGCACGACGTAGTCGCCCGGCGCGTTGGGGTCGAGGGTGAGGCTCTGCGAGTTGGCCCCGGCCGCGGCGGCCTTGACCGTCACGGTTACGCTGTAGGAGGTCTTGCTCTCATAGTCCAGGCTGGTCCCCGACTTCACGGTAATCTGCCCGGTGCCGCTGGCAATCTCGAACTTGCCCGCGTCCGTCCCGCTCAGTTCGTGGGTCAGCGTGTAGTTGTTGGTGTTGGCCGTGGCCGTCACCGCCGCGCCCACGTTGGTCCCGGCGGCGGAGTTCTCCGCCACGCTGCGGGTTACGGCGCCGTCGGCGGCAACCTGGGTGATGGCGTTGGCAGTGGCCGACCAAGGCCCAGTGCCTTCGTTGTTCCGCGCCCGCGCCTGCACGTCGTAGCTCTTGCCCGCGGTCAGGCTGCCGATGTTCGTGCTGGTCCCCGTGAGGGCCGGGGGGCCGGACGTCGAGCCGTTCTCGTTGGCCGCCATGGTGGCGTAGAGCTTCTGGTTCGTATTGTCGTCGAACCACAGTTGCAGGATGACGCCGTAGCCCGTCGCTGCCGTCAGGCCGGTGACCGATTCCGTGGTGGTGCTGGAACTGCGGATAGCGCTGCCCGTGTGGAACGGACTGCTGCACGTCGGGCCGGTTGTGCTGAAGTTGTCGGCGGCGCAGACGATGACCCGGTAGTAGTCAAAGTCGCTCCCGTCGTACTCCGTCCAGGATACCGACGCGGTTGTTCCGTCGCTGCCCCGGGTGGCGGTTACGACGCCGCTGAATTTGTGCATCGTCCAAGTGGAATCGTCGCTCTTCTTGTAGCGCACGTCGTAGCCGTCGATGGCCGGCTTGCCGGTCATGCCCGGCGGCGTCCAGGAGGCGTCGATCTTGCTGGTGGGCGTCGCGCTGTTGGCGGACGCCGTAACCGCGGGCGCGGCCGGCGGCTCCAGAACGTCGGTTACGTTGATGGTCACGGCGATGGTGTCGTCAACCGTGGTGTCCGCAGTACCGTCGGCCTTCTTGCCGTCGGTTACGTTGACGGTGACGCTGTAGGAAGTCTTGGCCTCATAGTTCAGGGCCGACTTGACCTTGATCTGGCCGGTGGACGAGTCGATGCTGAAATCGCTGGCATTGGTTCCCGTCAGCGAGTAGGTAAGCGTGTTGAAGTTGGTGTTGTTGGTGTCCGGGTCGGTAGCCGTTATCACCGCGCCGATGGCGGTGTCCGTTGCCGAGTTCTCGGCGATGCTCCGGGTAGCCGTGTCATCGCTGAACGTCGGCGTTTCGTTCACGTCGGTTACGTTGATGGTGACCGGGATGGTGTAGTCACCGGGCGCGTTGGGGTTTAGGGACTGGGTGTTGGCGCCCTTCGTCTTGGCGGCCACCGTTACCTTTACCGTTACGCTGTAGGAAGTCTTGGTCTCATAGTCCAGCGACGTTCCTGTGCCGACGGTTATCTGGCCGGTGGAACTGCCGATGCTGAACTTGTCCTTGTCCGTTCCGTCCAGGCTGTAGGTGTAGGTGAATTTGACGTTGGCGGTTGCCGCCACCGCCGCGCCCACGTTGGCTCCCGCCGCCGAGTTCTCGGCGATGGAGCGGGTTACGCCCCCGGCAGTGGTTATCGCGCTGGATGTGTTTGACCAGGGGCCGTCGCCCTCGTCGTTCCCGGCGCGCAGTTGCACCTCGTATTTCTTGCCGGCAGTCAAGCCGGTTATGGTAGTGCTGAGGGTCGTACTGGTGGTGCTGGCGTCCCATTCCGTCCATTGCTGCGCCCCGGCCAGCCGGTACTGCACGTCGTAGTCCGTGACCGCCGGCTTGCCCTCCATCATAGAGGTTGACGGCGCTGACCAGGACACGTCCAGCTTGGTCGTCGGCGTCGTGGAGTTGACCACCACCGTCGGCGCGGCCAGCTTCGGCGGCGGCTCGTTCATGTCCGTAACGTTGATCGTTACCGGAACGACGTAGTCGCCCGGCGCGTTGGGGTCCACGGACTGGGTGTTTGCGCCCTGCGTCTTGGCGGCCGCCGTGACCGTCACCGTTACGCTGTAGGACGACTTGGTCTCGTAGTCCAGGCTGGTCCCGGTCTTCACGGTAATCTGGCCGGTGCTGCTGGCAATCTCGAACTTCCCGGCGTCCGTCCCGCTCAGGGCGTGGGTATAGGTGTAGGTGGTATTGGTGGACTTGGCCGTTACCGCCGCGCCGACGTTGGTACCGGCGGTGGAGTTTTCGTCCACGGAGCGGGTTACGGCGTTGGCGTCGGTGATGGCCGTTCCAGAGTCCGACCACTCGCCGTCGCCCTCGTCGTTGCCGGCGCGCACCTGTACCTCATAGGTCCTGCCGTTGGTCAGGCTGCTCAGCGTCGTGCTGGTTGTGGTTCCGGTAAAGCTGGCGTCCGTCCAGTCGGTAGCGCCGGCGAGGCGGTACTGCACGTCGTAGTCGTCCACTACGGGTTTGTCGCTCATCTCCGTCGACATCGGGGCCGTCCACGACACGTCAATCTTGCTGGTCGGCGTGGTGCTGTTGGCCGACACCGTGGGCGCGGCCAGCTTGGGCGGCGGTTCGTTCACGTCGGCTACGTTGATGGTCACCGGGACGGTGTAGGTGCCGGTGCCGTTGGGCGCGCTGTTGGAGTTGCCCGTGCCGGTCACCGCGATGCTTACCGTCACGCTGTACGACGTGGTGCTCGATTCGAAGTCCAGCGTCGTTCCGCTCTTGACCGTTATCTGGCCGGTGGTCGAGCCAAGCTCGAACTTGCTGGCGTCGGTCCCGCTGAGCGTGTGAGCCAGCGTGTAGCTGCCCGGCGTCATGGTCACCGCCGCGCCTACGTTGGCGTTGGCGGCGGAGTTTTCATTCACGCTGCGGGTGACGGTACTGGAGGTGGTGATGGCGTTGCCGGTGTCGGACCAAGGGCCGTCGCCCTCATCGTTCCCCGCCCGCACCTGCACGTCGTACTTCTTGCCGGCGGTCAGGCCGGTGATGGTCGCGCTGGCGGTGGTGCTGGTATTGCTGGCGTTCCACTCCGTCCAGTCGGTATCGCCGGTCTGCCGGTACTGCACGTCATAGTCGTTGACGGCCGGCTTGCCGGTCATGGTCGGGGCCGTCCACGACACGTCCAGCTTGGTTGTCGGCGTGGTGGTGTTGGCGGCCACTGTCGGCGTACCCATCTTGGGCGGCGGCTCGTTCACGTCGGTAACGTTGATGGTTACGGTAGTGGTGTCGTCCACCACGTCGTCGGCGGCGTCGTCGCTGGCCTTCTTGTCCTTGACGCTCAGCGTCAGGGTGTAGGATGTCGTGGTCTCGTAGTCCAGCCCTTTGGCCACGTCGATGGTCCCGTTGTACTGGCCCAAGCTGAACTTGTCGGCCCCCGTGCCGCTCATCGAGTAGTACAGCGTGTCATTGTCATCGTCATCGGCGGCTACCTTGCCGACGTCGTCCCCGACCCCGGCGTTTTCCGCGATGGACAAGGTATAGGTGTCGTTCTCGAACTCCGGCTCGGTCTGGTCATGGGTCTTCACCTCGTCGGTGTCCGACCATGCCCCGTCGCCCTCGTCGTTGGCCGCCCGCATCTCCACCTGGTAATCGGTCTTGTAGGTCAGGCCCGTGATTGCGTAGTACTTCAGGTCTTTGCCCAGGTCGTCCACTTGCGTCCAGGTGCTGTCGCTCTTCTTCTTGTGACGCAGGTCGAAGTGGGTGATGGCCGGCCGGTCCGTTATCGTGGGGGACTGCCAACTCACCGCAATCTGGTACTTGGGGCTGCTCTCCTGTTGCTTCGCCGACGGGTCCATCTTGGGCGGCGGCTCGTTCACGTCGGTCACGCTGATGGTCACCGTGATGGTGTCGTCAACCACCGTGTCCGCCGTGTCGCTGCTGTCCTTCAGGTCGCTGACGCCCACGGTTACGGAGTAGGAGGTGGTGGACGATTCATAGTCCAGGGAGGTGCCGGAGCCGACCTTTATCTGGCCGGTGGAACTGTCTATGCTGAAAGAGGATGCATCCGTGCCGCTCAGCGAGTAGGTCAGCGTGTCGCTCTCGGTGTCGGTGGCGGTGACCACCGCGCCGACGGCGGTGTCCGCCGCCGAGTTCTCGGCGATGCTGCGGGTGGCCGTGTCGGCGGAGAACTCCGGGTCAACATTCTTGTCCTCAGTGGTCCCCTCGCCGGGGTCCGACCAGGAGCTGTTGCCCTGGGAGTTCTTTGCCTGCACCCGCGCCTCATAGGTGGTTCCCTCGGTCAGGCCGGTGATGGTCGTTTCCAGGGTGCTGCTGCTGTATTCGTTGCCCCACTGTATCCAGTTCGTCTCGCTCTTCTTCTTGTATTCCACGAAATAGCCGCTGACCTTGGGCGCGCCGTAGGTGGCGGTCCACTCTACGTCCAACTGGGTCTTGGGCGTGGTGGCGTTCTGGGTCACCGTGGGCGCGGCCGGCTTGTTCGGCACCGCCGGCGATGCCGTCGTGCCTTCCGCCACGTCGGAGTACTTCCAGCCGCAATGCCCGAAGTCGAGGTGGCTTGAATCGAACCTTATGGCGAACATCACTTCGTAGGCGGTGTTGGACTCAAGGCTCTCGATGGCCTCCTTTGACGTGTTGGCGCTTACGGTTCTCTCAGACCAGGTGCTGTCGCTCTTCTTCTTCCATTCGATTTTCGCTTGGTTTGCGCTGCCGTTGGCGGAATTTATCGACAAAGCAAGTGCGTACAGCGTGTGCGATGGGTTGGTGGACGCGCTGACCGACAGAGACGACTTCAGGCTGGAGCAGCCCACTCCGGCCGTCTCCAGCACCTCGATCTTGAAGGACAGCATGACGGCGTTCCCGTCGCCGTCGGTGGCGGAGTAGCGGTAGGTGGCCTGGGCGCTGGTTACCGTGGGCGTTCCGGTGATAGTCCGCGCCGAGGCGTCGAAGGACAGGCCGGACGGCAGAGACGGGGACAGGGAGTAGGTTATCGTTCCGCTGCCGCCGGTAGCCTCGGGCAGGGTCAGGGTGGTGATGGCGTCGTCCTTGTGCCAGGACTGGTCGGCGATGGTGTTGTCGCCGAAGGAGAGGTCGGCATTCTGGGGCTGCACCTCTCCCTCTGCGCTGCCCGCGTCGCCTTCCTCTTCCTCTGCGCCGCCTTCCTCTTGCGGCGGCTCGGCCTCGGCCACGGTGATAGAAAAGGAAAGCGTCGCCGAGGTGTAGTCGGTCGCGGCGGCGGTGTAGGTGTAGCTCGCGCTGGCCGCGGCGACGGTAGGCGTTCCGCTGATAGTGCGGGCCGAGGCATCGAAGCTCAGGCCCGTGGGCAGGCTGGGGGTGAGAGCATAGGCAACGGCAGGACTGCCGGTTGAGGCCGCGGCTTCAGGGAGGGTCAGCGTAGTGATGGCGGTATCCTTAATATAGGACTGGTCGGCTACGGTTGAGGAGAAGGTCAGGGTCTTGGGCGGAACGTAAGGCCCTGCGGCGGGAGAGTTGCGCCATTCGCTGTCGCCGCTGTCGTTGCGGGCGCGCACGCCTACAACGTAGGTCTTGCTGTTATCGACGCTGCTGATAGTAATGCTGGTGTCGGCATGGTTCTGGGCGGCCAGGCTCCAGCTCTGCTTGTCGTCCGAGCTGTAGGTGACGTGGTAGCTGGCGGCGTGCTCGACGGCGGGCCAACTGGCGTTGAGGGAACCGTCGGACCGGGTCACCGTCACCGAGGAGGGCATGGCCGGGACCGGCAGGGCGACGGTAATAGAGAACGTCAGCGTTGCCGAGGTGTAGTCCGTCGCGGCGGCGGTGTAGGTGTAGGTTGCGCTGGCAGCGGCGGCGGTAGGGGTCCCGCTGATGGTGCGAGCCGTCGCGTCAAAGCTCAGGCCGGCGGGCAGGTCCGGGGTCAGGGTGTAGGCAACCGACGGGCTGCCGGTGGACGCCGCGGCCTCGGGCAGAGTCAGCGTAGTAATGGCGGTGTCCTGGGTGTAGCTCTGGTCGGACACGGTTTCGGAGAAGGTCAGGGCGTTGTCCGATTCGGTTTCCTGGGCGAAGGCCCCCGTGGCGAAGAAGGCAGCCAGGACCAGGATGAAGCTGAAGACGAAGGAGAAGGCTAGGGGCAATGGAAGGCGGCGGCGGTTGCCGGAGCGGGTGATGCGGTATGAATCAGATGTGCTCATTGCTGACTGTCCTCCTTAGAAGGCGTCCACGGATTGGCGCAGTCGCAACCCGGAACTATCATGCGGGGGGGGGTAAACTGCGCCGCCTTGCCCTTGACAAGGATTGCTACATCTATGGTTGCTGTATCTATATTTGCCTAGTGTATATTTGCGTCTAACAAACAACATGGAAGCAATATATCACGGCTGTCAATAGTTGTTAGTTACAATGATGGAGTGCGCGCATTATTCCCGCTTGCACGGGAGGCAGGTGGTTTCCCGCCTTCGCGGGAAAGACGAGAGGGGAGCGGGAATGACGGGGAGGGGCCCTGCCCATTTGCCCGTCATTCCTCCCTAAAGTCCCCCGTCATTCCCGTGGAAACGGGAATCCACGTGGGCGTCTGTCAGAATCAGGATTTGCCGGATTGAAGGATTTCCAGGATTTGTCTTATCCTGAGCATCCTATAATCCTGAAAATCCTGATTCAGACAATTGCTCCGAGAATTAGAGGCGGCCTGGTTTCCCGCCAAATACCAACCCGTCTTCCCCGCGAAGGCGGGGAACCAAACCCACGGTGGTGGATTCCCGCCTTCGCGGGAATGACGATGGGGGAGCAGGAAAGACAGGAGAGTGGAAATGCCCTTGGATTTCAGAAGTTTGTAAATGACAAATAATGTAGGATGTACTATAATATTAGCCGTGCAATATTATTTGTCGCCGCCGGAGGTCTGGCCGTTGACCGGGTCACAGGAAGAAACGCAGCGCGACTTTGATGCGGGTCTGGAGTTGCGGCATGACTTGGGGCGGTTTGTGGCCAGCCTGGCCCAAGTGGTGGAACGGGGAATAGCCCGGGAGATGGCTTCCCACGAACTGGCGCCGCTGGACGTTCACCTGCTGCTGATCTGCCGGGAGATGGGGGAGTGCACCGCTACCCAGTTGGGCAGGTTGTTGCCCGTGGACGCGGCCCGGATCAGCCGGTTGGTGAACGGCTTGGTGGAACGGGGCTTGATGCTGCGGCGCCGACCGCGCGACGACCGGCGCGTGGTGATCCTGCGGTTGTCGACCGAGGGGGAGGAGTTGACCTCCGAAGTGGCTTGGCGGATGGAGGAGCTATACGCCGAGCTGACCGAGGGCCTGCGCGATGCGGAACTGCGGACCTTCGCCGCCGCCGCCATGCGGATAATCGCCAACTACGAGGCGATGACCAACCCCTAGGCCGTGTTGACATTCAGACATGCAAGAGGCGACAGGTTGAATCTGCCGCCTCTTTGTGTTTCGTTCGAGTCTATCGAGAGACTTAAAGGAGTCTCTCTACCTTGTCCACGAACTCTTCCACTCTCCTGAGCCGCCTCCGCACGCCCCTCACGCCATAATTGTTCTCGTAAAAGTTGCCGTGGAGGGAGTTGGCCGCGTCGAACAGGTCACGTAGGCTCTCATCACTCGTTTCATCGGCAAGAGTTTCCACAAATCTCTCAAGACGCCAGTGTGCCTTGTGCCGTACACCCCGGGCTTCTGCCACGGCCTTCACCATCACCGCAGCGGCTCCCCACCCTTTCTCTGACGCTTGTTCCAAATCCCCGGCTTCAAGCTCTTCGCGGGCCTTTGCCAAGAATATGCGGCTTCGTTCCCGATAGGTGAGCGTTTCTTGCATGGGTGTGGCGTCTCCCTCGGTCTGGCTGAATAAATAACGGATTTGCAGTATATCGGCGATGCTGTCGCCATGCAATCAAACAGCAAACGGGTATCGCCATCCGCTACTGCAAGCTGGGTGAGAGTTTCTGCGCGTTCATCGACCTAGCGAGTTGGTACTTGGAAACGAAGACCGGGCGCTAGGGCTTGAAGGCCACCGCCTCGCCGAAGGCCAGGACGCACATGGCGCCAGGGTCGTCCTTCCACCGCACGTAGGCCACCCGTATGGCTTGGGCCAGTTCCACCGTGGCGGCCCCGTACTGTATCGCCGTTTCCTCCATCTCTTGGGACAGGAACCACTGCAAAGCTATCATATATATGAAGTCGATCTGCTCGGGGGTGCTGAAGACGTCGAAGGACGCCGTGATACGGGCGTCGATGAAGCCGGAACTGGCCAGCCGGGTCTTCAGCTCCTTTCCCATCTGGGGATGTCCCCCGTCGGTGGTGACGAGGTCTTCGAACATCTCCCAGGACTTGCCGATGACCCCGTAGTCGGGGTAGGTGAAGCACGACTGGCCGATCATCTCGCGGCAGCCGATGATGCCGCCCGGCTTCAACACCCGCCTGATCTCGGCCAGCGCGGCTTGGGCGTCGGGGATGTGCATCAGCACGTCGTGGCAGTGGACCACGTCGAAGAAGTCGTCCTCGAAGGGCAGGCCGGTCGCCTCCCCGACCTGGAATACGGCGTTCTCCTGGTTCAGGGAGGCCGCTATGACCCGGGCGATGTCTACTTGGGACTCTTCCTTGTCAATGCCGTAGAGAGGACCGGGGTCGCAGGCTTGGGCCAGCCCCACCGATATGTTCCCCGGTCCGCAGCCAACGTCCAGAATACTCATGCCGGGCCTGAGGTAGGGCAGGAGGTACACGGCGTTGGTCTCCGCGGTGCGCCGCATGAGCGACCGGATCATCTCCTCGCTGTAGCCCAGGATCGTGTAGTCGGGACCTTCCGAGTCCGATTGCACCATCTTTCTCTCCATATCCGGCCCCCCTTCCCTTTCGGCCAGGGGCAGGAGGTCGGACCTCTCCGGCGGGGTTCCAGGGACGCGATCGCCCACTTTCGTGCGACAAGACAGTGTATCTTCTACGGGATGATATAAAAATGACAAGAACAGGTCAATCACGTTCCGTTGAGGGAAGAACGGCAGTGTATACTGCACATGCACACGCGGGGCCGGTTTCTGCCAGAATCACCAATTCCGTAGCCGAAAACGCCCCGGTCGCAGCGTCACTCTCTCCCAGGGTACGGTTTTGATGCTCTTGAAAGGGCGGCTTCACTACGCTTGGATCATCGTCGCCATCGCCGCGGCGATGGGGTTCATATCCTCTTCAGTGCGGTTCGCCGCTGCGGCCCTTGTGCCGCATCTGAGCGACCCTGCCGCAGGGTTCGGCTGGAGTTACGGAGCGATCAGCTTGGCGTTCAGCCTCCAGTGGGTAGTCCTGGGGTTGGTGAGCCCTTATATAGGATGGCTTGGGGACCGGTACGGGGTCCGCTGGCTCTTTCTGGTGGGAGCCATTCTGTTCATTGTCGGCATGATGTTGACGGGCGTCATGCGCGACCTGTGGCAATTCTACCTCTTCTTCGGCGTGGTGCTCGGCGTCGCGGCCACCATTTTCTCCGTGTTAACGGTGTCAGGGGTTACCTTGTGGTTCAGGACCCGGCTGGGAGCCGCCTTGGGCATCGTGTGGTTCTTCCAGGGATTGGGCGTCATCGCGTTCCTTTTACTGATTGGCGCGGCCTTCAGTCAGCTTGGAATGAAATGGATTTTCTGGCTTCCGGGCATAGCGGGCGGCGCGCTGCTCCTTCTGATGGTCCGGTTCTTTTACAACGGGCCCTCCGAGGTAGGCTTGCGACCTTTGGGCGCCGCCGGAGACGAGTTGGTACAGGAGCCCCAGAGGGACGAGGCCGCCGCGGTAAGGGTAAAGGTGTTTATCCAGCAGGCAAAGCGCACCTTCACCTTCTGGAACCTTATCGGCATCCACTACTGGGGGTGCATGGGCCACAATATTATCAATGTCCTGCTGGTAGCCATTGCGGTGGACCGCGGCCTGTCCTTGGGAGTGGCCGCCGGGGTTCTTGCCGCCCAACAGGGCGTCGGAGTCATCGCCCGCGGGGCAGTGCCCATTATGGCGGAACGCTGGGGTTGCAAAATGGTCTGGGTCGTGGGCATGGCCCTTCAAGTCTTCCCCATGCTGATAGTCCTCTTCATCCACGACGCTTGGGCTTTCTACTTGTTCGCAGTCCTCTTTGGCATCGGCCAAGGTTGCGAAGTGCCCACGTTCCCCATCGCCAACCGCCAGTACTACGGGAACGTCCCCCAAGGCAGCCTTTACGGTTGGCAAAACGTGGGCAACGGCCTTGGCATGGGAATGGCGCCGGTGTGCGCCGGAATCCTGTGGGACATCACCGGCACTTACTTGGCGCCCTTGCTCATGTCTCTTGGGTTCAGCGTGTTGGCCCTCATATCCGCTTGGTTGCTGCCCTCGCCCCACGTTCGGCTGATTCCCGACTGGGAGACTCACTTGCCCGCCAACCTCAGACCCGCCGGTTAGGGCGGGCCGCCTCCCGTCATTCCCGCGAAGGCGGGAATCTATCGTCAGGGGTTTGGTTCCCCGCCTTCGCGGGGAAGACGGAGCCCGCGCCCAGTGAAGACGGGCGTCGGAGTGGGATTTAGATTTAGGGGGAGACTTTGTACATGCACCGCCGGGCAGAGGAGAATCGTTGATGGATTGACGATTCCAGACTATTATTAGACCGCAATGGGCCCAAGAGAGTGTGAGCCGGATGTTCCATCTGCTGAATGACGCGCCATACGGTGTCTACGCCGTGGATATGAGCCAGACTATCCTGTTCTGGAACTACAGCGCCGAGCGGATTCTCGGACACACGGCGGACGAGGCAATTGGACACCGTTGCTACGAGGTCTTGCAGAGCCTTCCCGAGAACGGTGGACCGCCGGTGTGCATGGAAGGTTGCCCTGCAATCCGGCTCGCCCGGGAAGGGATCATCCCCCCGGTGGTCCATGTCGCGGCGCGGTGCGCCTCCGGCGCCCGAAAACCCATTACGGTAACCCCTCTTATTGTCGAGAAGGACCAGCAGAGGGTCCTGGTGCACCTGTTCCACGCGCGGGAAGATGAATCGGAAGCCAGGACCGTCGCCGAAAGGGTCTTGGGCGTACTCTCCCCGCCTGCAACACCGTCGGACGCCCCAAACGACTCCACCGCCGGCCCCGCCGCGGGTCAAGTTGCTCCCCTGTCCGCGCGTGAGGCGGAGGTGTTGCGCCTGTTGGCCATGGGCCTTGAGATCGACCGGATTGGCCACGACCTCAACATCAGCGAGCACACCGTCTTGAACCACATCCGCAACGCCCGCCGGAAACTCCGCGCCAGGAACCGGCTGAGCGCGGTGCTTACCGCCTTCCGCTTGGGCCTTATTTAGCCCCTTCCCGTCTTCAGTGGTCCCCCCGGCTCAAGGCCCGGCAGCACGCCGTCCGACAGACCCGCACCCCATAGAAACAACTGCGGCAAAAGCACACCCGGGGCCCGTGGTCTTCATCCTCTTCTTCATGCCCCGAAAAGTTCTCCATCCCCTCTTTGATGAAGAAGGGAACGAGGAACAGCGCCGCAACAGGGTCTGCCCACCACCAGGAGAACAACGCGTTCAGCGCCAACCCGACAAGGATGGTCAGGTCTTGAAGATCGCAGAACAGGCTCTCCATGGCCTCAGCACGCAACGACCGGGACTGCATACGGGCGGCGATGCGCATCTTGCCCGCGTACAGAACGGCCATCACCACGGCGCTGACCACGACAATCGCCACGCCCGCAATGCTCGGCTTCGGCTCGGGCAGCCACCCCAGCAGGTTGGCCCCCGAATGGAGGACAATGTATCCCGCCAGAAGAAAGAACGTGAGCCCCACCAGCCGTTGCGCCCTTCTCTCGGCCTCCTCGGCTTCCTCTTCGTCCCGCTCCGTCCTCAACCGCCACACCAGCACCCCGCCGGCCGCAAGCTCCACGATGCTGTCGAGGCCGAAGGCCAGTATGGCCACGCTCCCCGCCTCGATGCCCGCCCAAAAAGCAACCGCCGCCTCCACCAGGTTCCACCCCAGCCCGGCATACACCAGCATCAACGCCGTTCTGCGGAGCGAGTCCCATTCAAGCGCCAAGGGTGATGTCTCCTTCCGTCACGCAACCTTCCCTATGCAGAAGCTCAGTCATGCCGACATCGATCATACCGACAAGAGTATAACTGTGGCACAGAGAAGAGCGGTCCAATTTCAGCCTCTGGCGAGGTCTGAAATCATTATCTTTGCTGTACTGAGATATTCATCAACTTTAGCCACAGGATGCCTTCGGCGAGAGGTTAAGAACGCCTGTACTCTGACTCTGCTATTGGCGCCGTAGGCAACTCGGACTACATCTCTGTAATCCTGCCTGGCCCTGGCGCTCCTGTGCGCCAAGAAGTTTCGCACCTTTCTCATTTCACTGAGTATGTTTCCGTGGACTTGCGCGTAAACTATGAAAGGGTCTGAAGAGTTGAGAACTTGTGAGGTACTATCCCGAATGTCCTTTACGCTTGTCCATCTTAGGTAACTTCTCGTTCTTGTTCTGCCGTGTGTCAGCATGGCCTCCCTTGCGCCACCCATACTGTTAGCAGTGAAGAGCCTTGTCGGATGAGTTCCGTTTACATAAGGAGAGCCTGCCACCAGTTTGCAGGCCAGATCTTCTATCGCGCTCTCAATGATTGAGAACAGCCGTAGCATTATCAACTCTGCAATCAAGTATTGATGCGCTGGGGCAAGGGACTGGGAGTCCATTCTGAATACCTCTAGGCGCGTAATATCAGCAGTGGTATCTCGTACAGTAACATCCACCCGAGGTGCTGCCATTATGTAAGGAACCCTCGGATGTATTTATCCCGGGTTGTCCGCTGCCGGATTCGTTGCGTTGTGGCGGTGCAAGCAGCAACGAACTCTTGGTCATCTCCAGTCTGAAATTCATTATCCAGATGATATCGTGCGTCAATTTCGTACAATGAGTCCACTACCTTCAAGCGTTCCGGCTTCTTCATGGAATCTATTACCATCAGAAGAGAGAAAAAGATGGGCTGTCGACTGAAGATAGTATCGCGTATTACCGATGGTTCTATATCAACAATAAAGTCAAAAAGTCGGTCCATGCGCTTAGCCAACTTGGCTTGGTGTGGGAAATCTTCGTCAAAATCCCCATAAATGCTGGTGAGTTTCGGCTGACTGAAATCGGACAATCCATCGAGCAAATTCAGCGCCAAATCCGATATGAACTGCACCTCGTTCATCCTTGCTATGTCATTAGCTGTGAATATATTGTAAGCGCGCCACAGTTCTACTCTTGACGATGCCTGATGTAAACAGAATTGTTTGAATTCCCCGCTGAATGCCGAGTTGCGTTTTTCTTGGGCATTAAGGCTTTTGTTTACAGAGTTGATTCTGCCGAAAATGTCTATTACGTCCTCATCCGTAGCACCCAAAAGATACCCGACTGGTATCGCGGTCAACAGGAACTCCTCTCGCCTTGTTCTGCTCAATTGGGAGAAGGTCTGTCTGCCCTCCGTCCCCGAGTGTCTCACTGAAAAGTCATCACGGCAGAATCCGAGAATTGCCCTTATTCGCTGCTGTCCATCCACGACTTCCCGGATAGTTTTCCCGCGGTCCAAGTCCAGTGAATACCTCATGTAGATGGCTGGAACGGGCTTTTGCTCCATGATTGTATTGATCAAGTACGATTTCTGAGGTGTGGTCCAAACCGAACGCCGCTGATACCAGGGAGAGTAGTTGAGCTCCCTTGAGTTGTCCAAGTTACGAATGTCCTGTACCATCAAGGACTGATAATCGACTCTGTCCATGTCTCACCCGTCCGTACTATCGATCGTAAATTGCCTTGATTCGGTTGCAATAGCCGAAGTATATAATCGTGCCCAGGTTTTACAATGACTTTGACCTACTTGGCAATGACGAAATACCCACCTCACCTTCCACTCCGAGGCAACCAATCAAGTGATGGCTTGGGTAGTTCGGCCACGGTACCAGAACACACAGTAACCCCGTGAAATGATTAGGAACAACCATGCCCCTCAATCCCGAAACCCACCTCTCCGCCGTAACCCGCTCCGTATCGCCACTGGAGCGCGACGGCCATCCCGCCCGCGCCGTCACTCTCTCCCGCACCTACTCAACGACAATCGAAAACCTGTGGGACGCCGTCACCAACGGCGACCGCATCCCCCGCTGGTTCACGCCCGTCAGCGGCGACCTCAGCCCCGGCGGCCGCTACCAGTTGCGAGGCAACGCCGGCGGCATGATTACGGCCTGCGAACCGCTGTCCCACTTCGCCCTCACCTGGGAGTTCGCCGGGGACGTCAGTTGGGTGGAAGTACATGTATCCGAAGATGGAGATGCCCTGACGCGCCTGACACTCACCCACACCTCGCTTCTTTCGGAACACTGGCGCCAGTACGGCCCCGGCGCAACCGGCGTCGGCTGGGAGATGGGCCTGATGGGACTCGCCATCCATGTCGCCCAACCGGACGAACCGATGCCGGACGAGGCCGCATTTGCCGCGTCCTCCGAGGGAAAGGGATTCATCCTAGGCAGCAGCGAAAGCTGGGCGCAAGCGGCGATGGAAGCCGGGGAGGACCCCAGCACAGCCCTGGCCGCGGCAAGGCGCACGACCGCCTTCTACACCGGGGAACCGGCTTAGCCCGCCTGGTGAGCACCAGGACGGCAAGGTAGTATAATGTTTCCCACACATGAGCCGGTCGGACCACCAAATAGAAGTTAACGGCGTCTGGAAGGTATTCGGCGACAGGCCGGAACGCTGCCTCCAGCCGGAATTTGACTCCAAGAGCCGCGCGGAAATCCAAGCGGAACTGGGCCTCGTAATTGCGCTTAGGAACGTGTCCTTCAGCGTCGACACCGGCCAGATTTTCGTCATCATGGGCCTCTCCGGCAGCGGCAAGTCGACCCTGGCCCGCTGCCTCATCCGGCTCATCGAATCCACCAGGGGGGAGATACGCTTCGACGGCCAGGACATCCTCGCTTATTCCGACGAGGAACTCATGCAATTCCGTCGCAGCAAGGTCGCCATGGTATTCCAGCACTACGCCCTCCTTCCCCACCGGCGCGTCCTGGACAACGTGGCTTACGGCCTCGAGGTAAAAGGCTTGGACAAGGACGCCCGGCACACGCAAGCGTTGAAGGCCATCGAGACCGTCGGACTGAACGGCTGGGAAAACTACTATCCAAGGGAGATGAGCGGCGGTATGCAGCAACGGGTCGGCCTCGCCAGGGCGCTGGCGGTCAACCCCGATGTGCTGTTGATGGACGAACCCTTCAGCGGCCTCGACCCACTTATAAGGAGGGAGATGCAGGACGAACTCGTCTCCCTCCAGTCCGAACTCCGCAAGACCATCGTCTTCATCACCCACGACCTCAACGAGGCCCTCAAGCTGGGCGACCGGATAGCCATCATGCGGGACGGGGAGATCGTCCAGGAGGGTTCGCCCGAGGAGATCGTCACCCTTCCCACCGACCAGTACGTGACGGAGTTCGTGCGGGACGTGTCCCGGGCCAAGGTCATCCAAGCCAGGGCCGTCATGCGGGAACCCGACGCGGTGGTGTACGAGAGACAGGGCCCCCGCGCCGCCCTGCACACCATGGACAGCCGCGGCCTCGACGCCGTGTTCCTCATAGCCCGCAACTTCACCCTGCGGGGAATCCTGACCGAAGAACAAGCAAAGGCCATCGCCGCCGTTGGTAAAGAGACCTTGGAAGACGCCCCCGTCACTCCGGCGTTGACAACGGGCCCCGACACTTATCTGGAAGACATCATCCCCATAGCCGCCAAGTCCGAGCACCCCGTCGCGGTAGTCGGCGACAACGGAAGCCTGCTCGGAGAGATTCCCTTGAGCGCTCTGCTCACGGGAATATCCGACGGCGGTTAGGAGACCGGACATGGCCCAAGACGATGACGCCCGCCCGGGCTCACCATCCTCCAACGTGGGGACCGGAGCCAGGCCTGTCGGGCCCATCCACCGCTGGGCGGCGGCGCTGGCCGTCGTAATCGTCACCCTGCTGGCAACCCTCCTCCTCTGGGGCCCATCCATGACCTTCCCCACCAAGGTATCCGAGCGGACCACCACAGACGGCTCCGTAACCCTGGACCGCACCGCCCGCGACGTCACCAGCGAAGCCATTGATGATGTCGTCGGTTGGATGACCAAGGACGGGGCATGGCTGTTCGACGGCATCAGCACCGTAATAACCTACGCCCTCGTCAACATCGAGAGAGTGTTGAAGTGGACCCCGTGGCCCGTCATCGTCGTCGGCCTCGCCCTCCTCTCCTTTGCCGTGGGACGCTGGCGTCTCCTTATATTCACCTCCCTCGCCCTTCTCTTCGTCGGGTTCATGGACCTCTGGGAAAACACCATGGACACGGTGGCGTTGATGATAGTAGCCGTGGCCGTTGCGGTATCGGTGGGCCTCCCCCTGGGTGTCCTCGGCGCCCGCAGCCGCATCGCCGACAACCTCATGCGCCCCATCCTGGACGGTATGCAGACCATGCCCAGCTTCGTATACCTCCTTCCCGGCATCCTCTTCTTCGGTTTGGGCAAACCCGCCGGCATCTTCGCCACCATCGTCTACGCCATCCCCCCGGTCATCCGGCTGACCAACCTGGGCATCCGCCAAGTGTCTCCCGAAACGGTAGAGGCCGCCCGGGCCTTCGGCTCGTCGCCGTGGCAAATCCTCACCAAGGTACAAATTCCCATGGCCCTACCCACCATCATGGCCGGCATCAACCAAACAACCATGATGGCCCTCGCCATGGTCACCATCGCCAGCCTCGTCGCCGCCGGAGGCCTCGGCGACAACGTCAACCGCGCCCTCCAAAAAAACGAACCAGGAAACGGCCTCCTCGCCGGCCTCGCCATCGTATTCCTCGCCATCATCATCGACCGCTTGACCCAGGCCGTCGCCGGCCGAAGGAGCGAGTCGGTAAGAGCCGGATAACGGCAGACCGCTGATTATCATGATGAATCCCATGAATCTGTGGCCGGGAACGCGGGCTTCCAGCCCGCCATCATCCATCGGCGTAGGGGCAGGGCTTGTCCCTGCCCTGGCACGGGCGGCCACAAGGGCGCGCCCCTACAGTCACCAGTCACGCGGAGGTGTTATCAATTGTCACCACTGATTATTCTGATTAATCAGATAAATCACATGAATCTGCGGTTGTTCGCAGCGTTCTTGGCCCTGTTTGCCGTCGTCACCGTGACGGCCTGTACCCAGGAAGCACCGGAAGAGGCCAAGGATGCCATAGTTTTCAGTGACCTGAACTGGACCAGCGCCCAGTTGCAGAACCGCATAGCCCAATACATCGTTGAAGAAGGCTACGGCTATCCCACCGATGTGGTATTCGGCTCCACCCTCCCCCTCTTCCAAGGACTGCGCCGGGGCGACACCCACGTCACCATGGAAATCTGGCTGCCCAACCAGGACGAAGCCTGGATGGACGCCCTGGCCGAAGGTGAAGTCGTCTCCGTCGGCAAAAGCCTGGGCGAAGACTGGCAATCCGCCTTCGTCGTCCCCGCCTACATGCAACAGCAGCACCCCGGCTTGGACAGCGTGGAAGACTTGAAGGAAGACCAATACAAAGCACTCTTCGCCACCACCGAAACCGGCGGCAAAGCCCGCTTGGTCTCCTGCGTCATCGGCTGGGCCTGCGAAGAGGTCAACGCCAAACAGGTCGAATCATACGGACTCTCCGACCACGTCCACATCGTCAACCCGGGCGACAGCGCCGCCGCCAACGCCGACCTTTACGGCGCTTACGAAAAAGGGGAACCGTGGATGGGCTACCAATGGGGCACCAACGACCCCGCCGTAGAGCTTGACCTGGTCCGGCTGGGAGAGCCCGAATACACCGACGAATGCTGGTTCACCACCAAGGCCTGCGCCTACGAACCCGCCACCATCCTCATCGCCGTGCACCCCGACCTTCCTGTCCGGGCGCCCGAAATCATCGAAATGCTGCGGGCCTGGGACCTCAACATCGACCGCTATAACGAAGTCGGCAAGTGGCGCAGCGCCAACCCCGACGCCAGCATCAACGACACGGCCCTCTGGTGGCTGAACAACAACGAAACCATCTGGACCGACTGGACCACTGCCGAGGCCGCCGAGTCCATCAAGTCGGCCCTCGAATCGAACAGTATTCCCGACGGTTGGCCCACCGAATAGCGCGGTAGCGGTGCAGGCGGTACTTGTCATTTATCGCGGGCGGGACGTCCGCGTTCCCGGTCGCCGGCAACCAATCAACATCAACCTCGTTGGGAGGACGCGGTGGGTTATAGGCACTTGCCTATGCGAATAGGACTGTTCCCCGGCAGCGTGCCGGGCCAATCAAAGACAATAGACGAAGTTATCAACCAAGTGGTCAAGGCGGAGAACGAAGGGTTCGACGCGTTCTGGACTCCGCATCTTTCCGGCCGGGGGTTCGACGCGCTGACGACTCTTGCCTTGGCGGGAACGTTGACAAGCCGCATCGAACTCGGCACCGCCGTCGTTCCGACCTATCCCAGGCATCCCACTGCCCTGATGCAACAGGCGATGACGGCGCAGGTCGCGTCCAACGGGCGCCTATCGCTTGGCATTGGCCCGTCCCACAAGCCGGCCGTCGAGGACTCGTGGGGACTCTCCTATGACCGTCCAGGACGTCATACCCGGGAATACCTGACCGTTCTGAACCAACTGATCGAAGAGGGCGCAGCGAACTATTCGGGCGAAATGTACCGGGTCCAAGCCAGCCAGGAAATGGCGGGCGCATCCCTGTTCCCGGTGCTGATTTCCGCCCTCGCGCCCGTCATGTTAAGAGTGGCCGGGGAACTGTCGGCCGGGACCATCACTTGGATGTGCGGAATCAAGACCATCGGAGAGCATGTGGTCCCCCGCATAAACAGGGCGGCTGAGAGGGTCGGGCGCCCAACCCCTCGTGTCTGCGCCGGTCTCCCGGTTGCCGTCACCGACGACAAGGCCGCCGCATTCGAGAAAGCGGCGGAACTGTTCGGGCGTTACGGCAACCTGGTCAACTACCGCCGGATGCTCAACATCGAGTCGGTGGACGGGCCGGCGGACATCGCCGTCATCGGAAGTGAGGCAGAGGTTGAGAGCCGCATACGCGCATTCGCCGACGCAGGGGTTACCGACTTCCTTGGGTCTCCATTCCCGGTAGGCGACGACACCGATGCATCACTGGAGAGAACCGAACGTCTCTTGGCCAGCCTGGTTGGCCGGATATGACGGTGGTTCCTATGACCGGGCGTACTTCGCCAGGAACCCTCTGATGGCACCGAAATATTGCCGGGTGCCTACGAACATCAGGTCGTTGTGACCGGCGCCCGGAATGATGATCAAATGCTTGTCCGAGGTGCGGAGGCTATGGTACATGGCAACCGCATCGCTTAACGGCGCGCCCATGTCCATCTGCCCGTGAATCACCATGGCGGGAATGTCTATAGAACAGACTTTACGCTGGTAGTCGGCCTCCAACGCTTGGCCAACGCCGGGGTCCAGCCCGTGGGTGAATTGACCCAGGGTAGGTCGCCCGCTCTCGATGATGACGCCGTTGATCTTGTCGGACGCCTCCACCGCCAACTCGAACGCCGCGTGACGACCCATGGACCGGCCCATGACGTAGAGCGGCCCGGTAAACCGCCGCACGGACATGGTCTCACGCAGCGACTCCAGGACCTTGTGGGCGTCGGCCAGCATGGTGGTGAAGGTGGGCGAGCCTTCCGCGCCGCCATAGCCCCGGTAGTCGGCAATGAAGAAGTTAGCGCCTATCTCGTTATATAGGCGAGCGAAGTCGTCGTAACCCGCCGCTGTCTCCCCGTTCCCGTAGAAAAACAACACCGTCGGATTCGCCCGCCCCACGGGAAAGAAGCGGCACGACAAGTAGATTCCCTCGTCCACTTCGATAGCATAGTCCACAGCCCCCTCAGGCGTCTTTGTCCAATGGGGCTGCGGATGAAATGAACGGGCCGACACCTCGGGGCTGTCCAGCACGGAGTAATCAACCGAGGTCATTCCATCCTCTTCCGGTAATACCAGTGACTGGTGACCGGCCACTGGCCACACGGTATAGGCGCCTACTTCAGGGCAAACCCCTCGTACCCGTTGGCCTTCACTTCGGCGCGCTTGGCCCGCATTGCCGGCGCGCTGTCCGGCGCGGTAAGCAGGGCGCGGGCTTTCCCGGGGATGTTGGCCCCAACGAACCACGAGTCGGCCTTGCTCCGCAGGATTTTGGCACCCTCCTCGTTAACGTGGCGCACCCACTCTTCTTCCGCCTCGAGGGTAGGTACGATGCGCGTGTATCCACTGTCGCGCACATGGCGTATGCAGTCCGTCACCCATTCCACCAACGGCTCGGCGGCCCTGACGAAGTTGCCCACCGAGGCGGCGTTGATGGTGAATAGATTCGGGAAGCTGACGCTCTGGATGCCCATATAGGTGCGCGGCCCCCCGGCGAACTTTTCCTTTAACGACAGTCCTCCTTCGCCCCGGATGTCGATACGGGTCAGCGAACCCGTCACCGCGTCGTACCCGGTGGCGAAGATGATGACGTCCAGATCGTATTCAGCTTCAGTCGTCTTGAGTCCGTTGGGGGTTATGCGCTCGATAGGGGCCTTGCGCACGTCCACCAGCAATACGTTCTCCTGGTTGTATACCTCGTAGTACCCGCTCTCGCAGGGCAGCCTCTTGGAGCCGAACATGTGGTCCTTGGGCACCAGCATCTCGGCAACCTCAGGATCGTGGACCCGCTCACGAATCTTGTTCCTCACAAATTCGGCGTAATCCTCGTTGGCCTCCCCGGGCATCATGACATCGTAGAAGTTGGAAAGCCATTTCTTGAACCCCGGCTCGGCCCACAACTTCTCGTATTGCTCCATCCGCTCTTCCGGCGACACCTCCAAGGCCGACCTGGTATCGAACTGGTGCATGAACGACCCCGGAGTCTCCATGCATCTCCTGAAGATATCCGGGTAGTTGGCCTTGATCTCCTGTTGCATCTCGTCGTCTATCTCACGGTTTCGCAACGGCGCACAGAAATTCGCCGTCCGCTGGAAGACCGTCAGATGGCCCACTTCCTTGGCGATCTCCGTAATCAGTTGGACGGCGGTAGCTCCCGTCCCGACAACCCCCACCCGCTTGCCGGCCAAGTCCATCCCCTCCTTGGGCCACCTGGCGGGATGACACCAAGTTCCTTTATAGCTATCAAGCCCTTCAAATTCAGGAACATAGTGGGCCGACAAAACGCCGACCGCGGTCATCAGGAACTGCCCCTTGGCTTGACGGCCGTCATGGGTGGTGATGAGCCAGCGGTTCTCGCTTTCATTGAAGACAGCAGAGACGATGCGGGAGTTCAACTGGATGTCCCGGCGAAGATCGAACTTGTCCGCCACGTAGTTCAGGTAGCGTTCATTCTCCGGCTGGCCGGAATACAACTCTTTCCAGTCCCATTCCTGCAACAACTCCTCCGAGAAGGAGTAGCCGTAGGTATAGCTCTCTGAGTCGAATCGCGCGCCCGGATAACGGTTCCAATACCATGTCCCCCCAACGCCGCCTCCGTCCTCGAAAGAACGGGCCGTAAAGCCAAGCTGCCGCAGCCGGTACAAGGCATACAGCCCGGTCACTCCCGCGCCGATAATGATGACGTCATACTGTTCTATTGCATCGCTCGCCTGGACGCTTGGCGCCGAGGCCGGTTGTAAAGCATCTGCCATGTCTGTCCCTCGCAGCCCCCTTTCCCATCCCCCGTCTCCACGGGGGCAGGCTTTTCCCGCGCCCCCTTCCCGTCTTTCCCGCGAAGGCGGGAAACCCACCGGGGGCAGGCCACTGGGGCAGGCTGCGGGAAACCCGCCAGGGGCATGGTTGAGTTATGTGATCAGCTTGCCCAGATTATAGACGAACTTGAATCATCGCGCTCGGTCGTTCCACATCTCGGCACGGCGCATGAAAACCGAAGGATCATCTCGCCATTGTGGATAGACAATGCGCAGATCATCGGTCAGCCATCTGAGCCTCTCATCAATGCACGAAGCCAATTCCTCATCCTTCAATGCAAGGGTAAAAGCGCCGTGTTCCACCTCCGTATCCAAGGCAGTCACCACGAAGGAACCGCCGCCGTAGACACGAGAGGCGTCCAGGTTGCCGATTTCTCCTCTAGCAAATGCATCCACCTTGCCGGCATTGAGGGCCTCGAGGATTTCCACGTCACCGGCTTCGTCTCCCAAGTAGACCACTTGGGGCATTGACTCTACAGGTGGATGCAGGCGGGTTCTACCTTCCAGGTTCGGAGATTCGCCGGCGGCCGTGACAACGTAGTCCGCACTGCCGTCGGCTACTACTATGCCCTGCGGCGTTTCCACTCTGGCCCCGGCGACCAAGACTCCATCGGAGCTGGTCAAGCCCGTCAATTCCAGCAGGCGGGACTCTCCCGTCGTACCGGCGACAACGGCTACCAGCACGTCCTGAGTCAGGTCGTCATGGCTGGCGAGGCGCTCGGCATCCTCCATCCGCACCAGAAGCGATTGACGGAAGGTGATATGACCTGAAGTAAAAGTGACCACGGTCTCGCCCGCGTCGTTTCGGGTCCTGGAGTCAAGACTGGTGATTCCGCCCCCTACAATATCGTATTCAAGGTCGGCCGACCGAAGCCAAATGCCGGGCCAGGGAGCGATACCCCTCCGGTGAAAAGAGAGACCGGTGTCCTCCATTGCTTCGAGAGCAGTCAACAAGTCTGCTTCATAACCTGAATGAGTGTTAAATCCCGCGGAGGCTGGATCTTCGTCGGCGCTGTAACTGACGGGCGGAAAAAAAGCGAAGAACCCAAAATTGAGGACCCGGCCTTCATCCGCACACGCCTTGGGCGAATCAACGCCGGAAGAACAGGCAGCAAGAAGAAATAACCCGATCACGAGCATGGCTGCTCTGGCAAAAGTGACCGGAGTCGATCTAATCGTTGAGGTCATAATTTAACAGAGGGTCAATCGGGCAAGCGCGTCAGGTGCATCCTGGAAGTCATGGTGGTGTCGGTGTCGAAGTACAGAACCTGCTGGCGGACCGGATTTGTATTGGGTGCCTCCGCCGCGAATTTCAGGCCCCTGGCTTGGCAAACACCGATACACGCCTGTATGTCCCCGACGGCATAACCCACATGGTCCATAACGTGTCCAGCGGCAGGCACGCCTCCGGGGTCGTCCGGCCTGATTAACTCGACCTGCACCTGTCCAAAGTTCACGAACGCAATCTCTCCCGCACGGCCGCGTCCTCCTCCGATGTGCTCGCCTTCCAGGTTGTCCACGTACCACGCGACCGCCGACTCCAGGTCCCGAACCCGGTACCCGGCGTGAACGATGCGCTCCACCTGGAGGCTGTCCACACCCCCTTGCGGTCCTGCATCAGCGGGTAGTTGGGTCAGGTGCACCTTCACTCCGTTGGTGGTTGAGGCGTCAAAGTAGAGCACCTGCTGGCCCAAAACGTTGGTGAAGAGCCCACCCGATGCGAACTTGAAACCCTTGTCCGCCAACACCCCTTTCATCCCGTCAATGTCCGCCACCACGTAGCCGACGTGGTGCATGGTCAACGCGCCGCCGGTCAATCCGTTCTTGTCCGACGGTTCGATGATCTCCGCCTCCACCTGCCCGAACCGCACGTAGGCATTCCGGCCGCCGCTGGGCACGGCGTAGCTTTCGGATATGGGACCGCCGCCGCTATTGACCGCCCCGAATGAACGGATGAACCAGTCCACTGCACTGTCGAGGTCTGCGGTCAAGTAACCGATATGTTGTATTCTCTGGAACATACTCTCTCCAATGCCTGCCCCAGGGATACCCACCTGCGCGGGCAAGACGAGAAGGGGCAGAGTTGATTGCACCCCTGCGAAGTGTACAACATAGTCCACTATCCACGCCCGCTCCCTACGCCGCCAACCGGCGCAACGGAGGCCGCAACACCCCCAACCACAGGCTGACGCCGAAACACATGGCGGCTCCCGCTGCTATAGAGGCGGCCCATCCCAGCGTTCCTGCTGCGGCGGCCAAGGGTAAGGCGCCCAAGTGGTGCACCGCCGGGGCCAGTTGCAAGTAACTCAACACCCGGCCCCTGAGTTCAGCGGGAGTGTTGAGTTGGACCAAAGTTGTAGCCAGCGGCCAGAACAGTCCGAAGCTCGCCATGCCTACGAAGAAGAAGATCGTCCACGACACCCAGTACCACGGAGTCGCCCCCCACAACACTAACAGAACACAGAACAATGTTATAGACGCCAATAACAACTTCGCTTTGTGCTGGAACTCGCCCAACGATGCCAGGATAAGGCTTCCGACTATGGAGCCTACCCCGGACGACAACAACATCAACCCTGTCCCGCCGGCGCCCACGTCCAATGCCTCTTTCATAATAGCGGGCATAACTTGGCGGTGAGAAACCCCGAAGAAAGCGAATGATATGGCGATGCCGATAACCGTATACAGCACCGGGGTGGACATGATGAACTTGAAGCCCGTCACCAAGTCGCTGAGCACCGTCGTGCCCCCCGAGGGTGGTTGAGGTTCCAAGCCCCTGATCAACAACAGGAAAAAGACACCAAACAAGTAGAGACCGGCGTCAAGGAAAAGCGTCGCGCCCAACCCGGCCAACTCTATGAACCCCCCGCCAATGGCCGGCCCCAGGATCTGCCCCGTCTGGTTGACCAAGGTATGGAGCGAGACGGCGTTCATCATGTCTCTCCGCTCTACCAAATCGGCAACGAACGCGATGCGGACCGGTTGGTTGAGGGCTTGGACCGTTCCCAGAATAAGCGCGATGGTGTAGAGGTGCCAGACTTCCACTTGGTCGGTCACCGTAAGAACGGCCAATACCAGGATGGGCGTGGTTACCGCCAACCTCGTAAGGATCAACAGCTTCAACCGGTCTATCCGGTCGGCCATGATTCCGCCCAGCATGGAAAACGCGATGTTGGTCATGCCATAAGCAAAAATGACCATTCCCAGTTGGTAGGCGGAGTCGGTGATCTCCAGGATCAGCCAACCTAAGACCAAGAACTGCATCCCTTGGGCCATGGCTTGGGCGATGCCGTTAATCCAGAACCAGCGAAAGTTGCGATAACGCAGCGCAGCGAATGTAGTGATCTGCCGCCCTCTCATCCCTTCCCTGGCCATAGTCAAAATCCCGGGAGACATGAGAAGGAGGCCGGCAGCCAGCGCCGCCAAACCGGCGTATGTGGTGTATGTCATAACGCGGGCGCCAAGGCTTGCGTGAGACTCTCCAACATGGTCGCGCTATTTCCCCGGCTCCCCTATCTGGCGGCGGCGGAGAGGGCGCAGCCACTGGACGCCAATCCACCCAAAGCAGGGCAGGCCTGATCGACCTGCCCCAAGTAAAGGACGGATGCAGCGGGGTATGTTCAGGACCGCCGCCCACGTCTCAAAAAGGCCGGCTGCCCTGCATTCAGCCGTTTAACGGCCTCTATCCCCCTTCCCCCGTCTTTCCCGCGAAGGCGGGAATCCACAGGGGCAGGCTTCGCGGGAATGACAGTAGAGGGCAGACCTTCATCGAAGGCTGGCGATCAAATCTCCTTGACGGCTTATCCTGGCATCATGCTCAAGCCCGAACCGTTTGATGCCTTGGAAAATGGACTCCGGGTCCAAGTGGGCTTCCGCAATCACGTCCGCTTCGGTGCCGCCGGTCAGCCACTCGTCATGCCAGTCCGATATCAACGAATATTCGTCGGTCAACGGCCCCGCGTTCTCCAACGGCCATACCCGCCGCGTCCCCGTGCTGACGACCATCAGGTCGTAGACCGCTTCCGGCGGAAACACCGAGCGCCGATATTCTTCGGGCTGGCGCCGGAAAAGCTCCTGGCTGATGGCTGAAACAACCTTGACGTTGACGCCTTCCTCCTCCAAACGAGGCAGGACACTGACGAGATTGACCGTGGAAGACGATCCCTGCACTATGACGTAGCCCTGCTTGGGCCTGCCGGGGTCGAAGTCTCTTATCACGTACATCCCCTTGGCCGCCGCTTTGGGGTCGGAATCGGCGAAGCTGCTGCGGTCCGCCACCGGGAAGTCCGGCCTGGCCACTTCCAGAACGATCACCCCCACCTTGGGGTCACGGGCCGCGATCTCCGCCGCGGCGAAGTAGCCCGAGGCCACGTCGTTGTAGTCCCAGAAGCTCAGGTTGATTACTTGGTCCCTTGGGAACAATTTCCACACCTGGGGCGCGAAAATGCCGAAGTGGGTCCGGGCGTCCGCCGCCGTCTCCGGCCCCGAATGCCCGGCCAGAATGTTCAACACGCCCACCCTGAACGGGCTGTCCTGGTTCTGCTGGCTCCACACCCTCGCCGGCAGGTACATCAACGGCGTAAAAGCGCCGTAGGACCCGCTCACGGCCCACACCCCTACGTGCTTCTTTGGATCGAGTGAAATACTCTGCCCCACCAGTCCTATCGCCGTGGAGGCGTTCCCCGCCTCCTGAATCCCCGCCTTCAACCGCGTCCCCACCGGGTTCTCCACCGGGTCGTAATGCCCCCAGAACGACGCATTCTCGATGTTGATGGAGTCGTACAGGTCGGCGGCCAAAGTAACGAGGCGGTTCTCCGTAACGTAGTTCATCCACTTGAAAATCTCGGATATCGCCCGCCTGCTGCCCCGCCGTTGTCCCGGCTCCTCGAACAACTTTATGGAAACTTCCTTTTCGGCGCCGGTGATGGGATTGCTCACGGTGACCGACTGGGGTTCCGCGGGCAGGTTTTTCACTTGGAGCCGCGAGTCCTGGAACGGGTCCACGTCCCGGTTCACCCGCAACGACATGTTGTCGACCACCGCATCGCCAATCTCCACCAGCCTGTCGGCCAGCCAGTCGCCCAGCCCGTCCTGCTCCAGGACCGACATCGCCAGGTCGATGTTCTCTTTGAACTGGATCAGACGTTCGCGGTTATCGGAAATCGCTCCATCCCGAACGCCGTGAAACTCCACGCCGAACCGGCTCTCGAAAGTGCCTGCCAAGGCTTGGAAGTAGTCGCCGTTCATTGCGAACCCATAAGGATGGCTATGATGGCTGACGATTTGCTCCCCGTAGCCAGGCACGTTGCCATTCTCTGCGCCCGGCCACCATCCCTTAACGGTGCGCCCTATCACGATCATGGGCCGACCGTCGGACGGGTCCCAGTCCTCCATCACCTTGAGCACCGCTGCCACTTGCTCGTAGTCGTTGCCATTGTCCAAAGTCAGGACGTTCCAGCCATAGGAGGCCCATTGGTCCTGCAGCCTGTAATCCTCGTATTGGGGCCCGACCACGCCGCCTACCAGTTCGTCGTCGATACCGGCGTTGTTATACGAAAGCAACAGCCTCAACCGTTTGCCCACCTGCTGCGCCACCGCTTGGGTCTTCATTTCCTGGGAATGGCCGGAAGTCAGCGCGAACTCCCCTTCTATCGCCATTACCTTGAGCGTATCGGGGGCGCCGACCATGTCCCAGAAGGCCGCCTTCCCCGCCGCCGTAGCTATCCCAATGCCAGACGGTCCACCGTTCACGTCATTGGTCAGGTCGGTGGACTCGGAGTGGCCCGCCAGGGCCCTGATCCCCCTTATTTTGGCTTGGGCCATCAGGGGATGGTCTTCAAGATTGTTTTCCTGTAGCAGCGTCTTCAAAGCCCCCATGCCCCTGCGGAAGCCGAGAGCGTCGATGGACATCATCCCCTGCTTGGGGTCAACGTAGTACCGGCTGTCTCCGGTCTTCGCGTATCTCCTCGCCAAAGCCTCGCCCATGATCATCCATAGGGCGTAGGTGACCGGGGCATTGTGTCCGCCGGCCAGCATGAATTTGTCGGCGTAGGGATGTTTGACCCTCCGGTAATCGAACCTCAAGCCGCCCCGTTCCGGCCCCAGCAGGTGGGTGGTGACAGTGTAGGGAGTGTAAGCCAGTGGCCCGCCGAAGTGCCCCGTTTGAGCGTAGTTGCCCAGCATGACGAGCGTCATCGCCGTCAGGAACCCCACGTCCTCAATGCGGCGTTTCTCATCGTCCGGCAATACCAGCGTGTTGTCCAACTGCTGGGTCGAGAGAGCCAACCGGTTGACCGAAGCTACCCCACTTACGCTCGTGCTAGCCATTTCCCACCTCTAACTTTTGACCTCTGATTTTTGTGATTCATCTGATTACCATGATTTAGGAGCGCGGGCTTCCAGCCCGCCATCATCCCCGTCCCAGTCAAGAGCGGGGCAGGACGCCTGCGCCCCAACCTGCACGTCCCCAACTGCTCCCGCACTTTAACAAGCACGCATGGGAACCGCAGGCCGCTTAATCATACAAATCAGGTAAATCAGACGAATCCGTGGTTCGGACATTATCCTGAAAATCCTCTAATCCGGCAAATCCCCCTTACCGTCATTCCCGCGAAGGCGGGAATCCGCGAATGCGTATATCCCTCCCAACCCGAGGGCAGGCTCTGATTCTGACAAAAGGAGCAGGCAGGCCACCAGCAGGCCAGCGGTGGACAAGTAAGCCAACGCGGGATACTATGCGTAGGGGCAGGGCTTGTCCCTGCCCCCATCGCCCTTGGAGGTGCATCTTTGTACAAGACCGTAAGTCCCGAAACCATCAAGGCCCTGGCCGGTATCGACTGCCCCAGCATCTGCAACGCCATAGAGGGGTTTAACGTCAGGCCAAAGAACCAGGGATTCATGCTGCCCGAGATAAAGTCCGTCTTCCATGACCTCCCGCCGGTGGTAGGCTACGCCGTCACCGGCGTCATCAGCGCCAACCAGCCGGAGGGAAGGAACGTCTCCCGTGAGGACTGGTGGGACTTGATCGTTTCGGTGCCCGAGCCCAGGTTCATCGTGCTCCACGACATTGACAACCCTCCCTTGGGCGCCTATTGGGGAGAGGTGCAAGGCAACATCCACAAGGCCCTGGGAGCGGTCGGCGTGGCCACCGACGGGACGGTGCGCGACCTGGACGAAGTGCGCGACCTGGGGTTCCGGTTCTTCGCCAAAGAGGTCTCCGTATCCCACGCCTACGTGCACCTGGTTGAGATAGGCATCCCCGTCACCGTGGGCGGCCTCACCGTCAACACGGGAGACCTGCTGCACGGCGACAAGCACGGCGTCACTTCGATACCCATGGAAATAGCCGACAAGATTCCCGAAATGGTAGACACCATCGCCGATTACGAACGCAAGACCATCGAGGTCTGCCAATCCCCATCGTTCAGCATGGAACAACTTAAAGAGGTGGCCAAGATCACCCGGCCTTATTAGAGATCCTCACCCCTGGCCCTCTCCCTGGGGGAGATGGGGAAAGATTACCAGCCGCCCCTTAATCATATAAATCACCCCAATCACACGAATCAGTGGTTCAGACAGAGGTAACCATATGTCGCATAAAGAAGACCTTGCTCTAATGGCCCACCTGCTGCGCCGCGCCGGCTTCGGCTCGACACGAGAGGAGCTTGAATACTACACAGCCAAGGGATACGAGGCCACGGTGGAGGAGCTTGTCAATCCCCCCGACAACCTTCCCGCCGGCAAATCGGCGCTGCTGCTGCGCTACCAGCCCGGTGTCCTGCTGCCCGGCGGCCAGCCCTTCGTCGGGGTATACACCTGGCTCTTCAACATGCTCACCACCAAAAGGCCCCTTGAAGAAAAGATGACCCTCTTCTGGCACCACGTCTTCGCCACCGGCAACTCCAAGGTCGACAACTGCGACCAGATGCTGGAACAGATAGTCATGCTGCGCAGGCACGGCATGGGCAACTACCGCGACCTGCTGGTAGAGGTAGCCAGGAACCCCGCCATGATCTACTGGCTGGACAACAACGAGAACCACCGGGACTCGGTCAACGAAAACTGGGGCCGGGAACTGTTGGAACTCTTTTCTATGGGCGTAAGCAACTACACCGAGGTCGACGTCCGCGAAGCCTCCCGCGCCTTCACCGGCTGGACCATCCAGCCCAAGCTTCCCCGCCGCCCCTACGGACGGTTCCCTTGGCGATTCGACTACTTGCCGGAAGACCACGACGACACGGAAAAGTCTTTTCTGGGTCATACCGGCCCGTTCAACGGAGAAGACATTATCGACATCGTGGTGCAACAGCCGGCCACGGCACGGTTCATCTGCCGGCACTTGTACAACTTCTTCGTCGCCGACGAGGTGCAGGTGCCCGCTTGGACCATCGAGCCGGCCCGGGACGAAGCAGCCCTGGATGTGATGATGGACAGCTTCGTCGAGTCTGGCTACGAGATCAAGGCCGTCCTGCGGACCATGTTCAACTCCGACTTCTTCAAGAACGCGCGGTACGCCAAGATCAAAAGCCCGCTGGAGGTTGTCGCCAGCACCTTGAAACTTGTGGGCGCATATCAATACCCCGAGCCCAGCATGACCAAGCTTGGCCCTGAAACCAGCTACATGGGCCAGTCGCTCCTGGACCCGCCGAGTGTTGAGGGATGGCAGACAGGCGCCGAGTGGATAAACAGCGGCTCCCTGCTGGCGCGAATTAACTTCGTCGCCGACCGGGTGGCCGACACCGCCATGCCCGGCGTGCAAACGATTATCCAACGCTTCAAAGATGAGGGCGTTGTAACCCCTGAGCAACTGGTTGACGCCTCCCTGGAGTCGGTTGGCTTCCTGGAGTTGGGAGACGACACCCGCCGCCAATTGCTCGAACACGCCAACATCGGCGGAGACTTGGACTGGAACGATGAAGCCGCCTCCGGCACCCGGGTCGGGGAAATGCTGGCCTTGGTCGGCGCAACCACCGAGTACCAGTTCGGCTAGACCGGCCCTCTTCTCGTCCCCCGTCTCCACGGGGGCGGATATTACCCGCGCCCCTTCCCGTCTTACCCGCGTAGGCGGGTATCCACTGGGGCAGGCAGGGGCCAACATAGGAATATCTAATTCGGAGGGCTGACATGTCCTTAGTCACAGTAGGTTCCGGACGCTGCTGGCAATACAGCCACAACGTAGGCATGAGGCAAACTACCGGCAAGGGGTTCAGCCAACCCATTGGCGTTGCTGTTGGAAGCGACGGGTCCGTGTTCGTCGCCAGCCGGAACAACCCCCGCATCACCAAGGCGACCCTGGACCACGAGTACATCGTGGAATTCGGCATCGGCCGGTTTACCTACTTAACCGCCGTGGCCTTAGACGCCGACGACAACGTCTATACAACCGACGAGTGGCTCCACCAAGTTTCGGTGTTCGACAGCCAAGGCAACTTCCTGAAGAGTTGGGGCGAGCCGGGGACTGGAGAAGGTCAACTGCACGGCCCGTCCGGTCTTGCCTTCGACGCAGACGGCAATGTCCTCATTGTCAACAGCCTCAACAGCCGGGTGCAGAAGTTTTCCAAGGACGGTCAATACATCAGTGGCTTTGGGAAGAAGGGCAGCGGCCCGGATGATATGGACCTGCCTTGGGGAATCGCCATAGACAACAACGGCTGCGTTTACGTGGCCGACTGGAACAATCACCGGGTCCAGAAGTTCAGTCCCGATGGAGAGCACCTGCTCACCTTCGGATCAGGCAAGAAGACCGGCGTGGCCTTGGACGGCAGTACACCCTACGCTCACGCCACGGTGGGCGACATCGGGGTGAACCCTAACGATTTGAACCATCCAACCGGCATCGCAGTGGACGGGGACGGGGATGTCTACGTGGTTGATTGGATGAACGAACGGGTGGTGGTGTTCAGCCCCGAGGCCCAACCGGTGGCGCGGTTCCGAGGCGATGCCCACGACCTTTCTCAATGGGCCCAGATGACCCTCGACGCCAACCCGGACATGGCGATGGCCCGCCGCCGCGTCAAGAACCCCGAAATCCAGAACTACTTCCGGCTCCCCGTCGCCTGTATCTTCGACCAAGCAACCGACCGCCTGATAGTGTGCGACACCCAAATGTGCCGGTTGCAGGTCTATGTCAAGGACCGGGACTACGTTGCCCCGCAGTTCAACTTGTAGATGGGGCTTGCCGCAATAAAAAGAGGATTAGATGTCAACAGTAGAAGCGCGTGTTACCCGGTTAGAGGTCATGATGGAACAAGTGGCGACAAAGACCGAACTGGCCGACCTCAGGACCGAACTGGCCGACCTCAGGACTGAACTGAAAACCGAAGTAGCTCAAGTCAGGACCGAAGTAGCCCAAGTCAGGACGGAGGTAGCTCAAGTCAGGACAGACCTGTCTAAACTGGAAACCCGGTTGGTGAAGTGGATGGCGGGACTCGTGATAGGAGCAACCCTTGTGGGAATGGGAACAGTGTCCAGCATAGTCATCGCCATGCTCAAGTTTCTGGGCTGAAACGCCGCCTCGGTTCCCAGCCGCATCAGTCCGGCACGGAAGTAATAACGTCCCCTTCCCTGATGACCCCGTCGCTCATGATTTCGCAACTGATGCCGCCGTTGTCCCACAACGCCTTGTACAGTCCCGGCTGCCCCAGGAGGTTCTCCAGGTAAAGGCACGGTTGGGTTATCCGGTGGGCCTTCAGGCGCACTTCACCAACAAAGAATTCAGTCCCAATTAACTCGTTTATCTCCACGTCTCGCGTGATGACGTTTCTTCTACACTCCTCTGGCCTGACTGTTATGTCAAACTCTTCCTTGAGCCAGTCCAGAATCTCGCTCTTTATCAGGGTCACCTGTCTGCCCAACTCTGGCTTCTTGGAATAGGTGCCCGTGCCGAGGAGGTAACGGTCCCCCTCGATACCGCGCCCCGCCAGCGCGTTCAACTGTTCCATCTTCTTCATTGGTGCGGACATGCGGTCTGTCGTGAACAACGCAACTACCGTGCCGGTGCCACTCATAGATGAAGCTCTCTCCTTATGAATATCCGTGATTACGGGATCGGAAATAATTCCTTTTTGATTGGGCCGTCGCCTGCGACGCCACACCAAGGGCGTTATCCTGCCGGTTGCGACAAACGGTTAGCGTACACTTCCCCTTCCTTCATAACCAGCTTGATGCGGGCCTGGTCCTGCAAAACCGTGATGTCCCTTAACGGGTCTCCGTCAACGACCACCAAGTCAGCCAGCTTGCCCGCTTCCACGGTGCCCACTTCCTTTTCCAACCCACAGCACTCCGCCGCCCAGCCGGTGCCCGCCACGATGGCCTGCATGGGCGTCATGCCCGCCTCCACCAAGCACTCCAGCTCTTTGGCGTTGTTGCCGTGCTCCCATCCTCCGGCGTCGGTGCCTGCTACCACCTTCACTCCGGCAGCCAAGGCCTTCTGGACGCTTTCTATGTGGCGCTGGCGGAAGGCGGCGGCCTCGTACTGTGCTTCCGGCGTGCCCACTTCCCGGTGGAATATGAACACCGTGAAGGTCGGGACAAAGAATATCCCCTTATCCGCCATCATCCTGAGCAATTCCGGGTCTTCGTCCAGGTAAGACCCATGCTCGATGGTGTCGACACCTTCCTCGATCGACATCCTGAGACCGAGGCCGCCGACGGCATGGCTGGCCACCTTTCTGCCCTGGGTGTGGGATTCTTCCACCAAGGCGGCCAGTTCCGCCCGGGTAAAGGCCACATCCAACGACCCGTGGTGCGGCCTCGCCCATCCCGTCTGGAACACTTTTATCAGGTCGGCCCCGGCCCGCACAACTTCGCGCACCTTGGCCCTCACTTGGTCAACCCCGTCGGCTACACCCACGGGGAGATTCGGGTAGGGCGATGCCGGTTGATGATGGCCGGACGGACTGGACCTGTCCGCCATGCCGTGGGACGGGGAGAGAGGAGTCGTGGCTACCAGCAACCGTGGCCCTGGCACCAACCCCTGCTCCACGGCCTGCCTGAACCCAACATCCAGCCAGCCGCAATCGCGAACCGTCGTATAGCCGGTGAGCAGTGTTTCTTCCATCACCTTGGCGATTCGCAAGTGTCGCAGGCTTTGCGACTCGGCGAACCCCCACCTGCCCATCAAGTCGTAGGTGAAGGAACTCAGGTGGTCGTGACAGTCTATAAGACCCGGCAACAGGGTCATTCCCTGGGCGTCGATGACCTCGGTGTGTTCGGGCGCCGCCAGTCCCTCCATCGGACCCACTGACTCTATACGACCCGCGTCGTTCACCAGCACCGCCGCATCTTCCAGCGGCGGGCCTCCGGTGCCGTCGATCAACGTCGCTCCGGTTATGACTTTCATCGGTTGCTCCTCCGCGTCAGTGGCAGTGTCCGTTGTGATGTGCGCTCGGCGGCACGTCCAGCACCGGGTTGGTATCGAAGAAGCCCACCGGTTTCAGGGTGAACCCGCAGTAGGCTACCGGAGAGATAGGCCAGTCCTCGGGACGCGGCACGTGGTGGTAACCCAGCGTGTACCACAGCACCAAGTCCGTGTTTTCCACGTTCCGGTCGTTCTTGGTGTACTCTGGCAGCCCCGCGCCGCCGGGATGCTGGTTGGGGTACGGGCCTGTCGCCGCCAATTCGTTCCTGTCGTAGGGCGTAACCCAAAGGTGCTTGGTCATAAACCCTGCCCGCTTGATAATGCTCGCGCTGGGATGAGCAAAGGGCAGGATGTTCTCTCCGGGCATTAGCTTGTAGCCCACCGGCCTTCCCAAGGCGTTCTTCACCGATGGATTGGACACGACCCAGTAGCGCCCTTTCATAGGGTCGATAACCCTCTGGGCTTCCAACTCCGTCTTCAGCGGCGTCGCCTCAGCGTAGAATGCGTTGCCGTGGGGATTATCGGGGCCTGGGGGTTCGGCCACCGTGTTGATTTCATACGCCGTATTGGTCCCGCCGTCCACGTCCATGTCCAAGCGGAAGTTGAAGAAATGCTGGTGAATGTGTGCGTTCAGTTGGGGAGCCACCAGCGTCCCGTACTTCGGCGTCTCTCCTTCCGGCACCGCCGCCGTATTCACGATGCCCGTCAGCTTTATCTCCATCTGTATGGTTCCGTCCTGGTAGAAGTACCAGAAGAAGCCATACTCATAGTTCCCCACCGTGGCGATGCTCGATACCACCAACCGCCTTGACCGCCGCACCTCCGTCTGGCCGGTGCGCCAGTCCACGTGCTTCCACAGCATACCGTAGTCCTCTTCGTGCATACAGACGGCGTTGGGTATGGTGAACGAACCGCCCTTGCCGTTGTTCATTACCGCGTCGAAGTAGTAAATCTCCCCCAAGCAGTCGCAGCCCAGCGTCAACGAGTTGGTCAGCGAGCCGATACCGTACTCCCCGGCGTCGAAGGCGTTTTTCCGGTAGTGGTCTTTGCTGGGGTCGCCGTATGGCACCACCATGTCCGACAACGCCGCCCGGTACATTACAGGCCTCACCCGCCCCTGGTCCTCGTATCCAACCGTGTGGAGCACCAACCCCTCCCTGGGAGTGAACCCAATCCGCATCCGCCACTTCTGCCAGACTACGCTATAGCCTTCAACCTGGAAGCTCGTGCCTTCCGGTTGCACTATGTCCAGCGGCTTCAGGTCCTTGCGGAACTCCCACCCGCCCTCGTCCGCGAACTCGGCGGCGTAGTTGCCGGGCTTGGGCGGCAAGGGCACCAAGCCGTAATCGTCCACCCGCACCACCTCCATGCTGTTCAGGTCCACCACCGCCGTCACCCCTTCGATGGGCCGGGCGTAGCCGTTGTCCGTCGGGCTGCTCCGCACGAAGTTGCGCGCCAGCACCAACCGGCGTCCCTCCTCATCCTCGAAGCCGTAATTTCCCGCCGACCACGGGTCCACCATCACCAGATTGGGGTCTGTTATACCCCGTTTCCTTATGGCTGCCTGAAACTCAGGATTGGCCCTTACCACCGCCTCGCACTCCACAAATTCGTCGAACATAACCCGGGGCTGCACGCCCGGTATGTGCTTCCACGAAGTCACCTTTTTTTCGTCCAGGGAGACCACCGCTTCGTAGGTAGCCCCGTCGTCGTTGTCCAGGATAACCAGGAAAGCATTCCTTTCAACGGGGTCGCCGACCTGATAGCCAAGCGCCGCTTCCTTGGCCGGTTCCTGCAGGACGATGGTCTCGAAACGTATCCGATCCCCGAGCTGACGTTGGGCCTTGAGGATGGACGACGCCTCAACGATCTCTTCCGGCGTCAGCGGGTCCAAGGGATGTAACATGGAAAGCCGATCTACGCCTCGCGCCTGTTTCTCAACTGGTATCGCCATCAGGACCTCCTTCAGAGCGGCCCCAAGCTATAACGAACGGGGCCTTTTCACCGCCGAGCGCGCCTACCGTTCTCCGCGTCCCCCTTCCCGTCATGCCCGCGTAGGCGGGCATCTCCGCCGGGGGCAGGCCTCTGCGGTTTAATAAAGGATACCACGCCAGCGCCATTTGCAGACAACGTTGGCTTCGCACGGCCCAGGCGGCGCAGTCCGATTGGGATCCCTTCACCGCCGAGCGCAGAGACCGCACCGCTGATTAATCTGATAATCAGTGGTCAAAAATACTCTGCGCTCTCTCCGTTCTCTGCGGTTAAATCCGCGCCCGACTATTGACATCCCAATAGGCCTTTGCTAGTCTTGGCGCGGTCTTCGATAGTCACTAGCAACCAGTCACAAAGGAAGGTGTACATATGCGGTCCAGGGTGTTCCTCAACCCAAGGTCTTTGGTAATCGTTCCACTCGTGTTGCTGCTGATGATAGCGGTAGCCTGCGGCGGCACCGCCCCGGCCGAGCCGGTGGTGGTGGAAAAGGAAGTAATCAAGGAAGTCGAAAAGCCGGTGGTGGTGGAGAAAGAGGTAATCAAGGAAGTAGAAAAACCGGTGGTGGTGGAAAAGGAGGTAGTCAAGGAAGTAGAGGTCGTTAAAGAGGTTGTCAAAGAGGTCTTGGTGAACCCGACCCAGGATATAACCCTGAAGGCCGGCAAGGCTATTGAAGCGATGGAAGAGACGGCCGTTGGCCCGGTGGTCCCGGCCGAGTCCGGCACGCCCATTCTGGGCGGCACCGCGGTCTGCCAAGCCTACTCCGCGCCCACGTTCTTCGACGTTCATCGCGGCGCGGCGGCTAACGACGTGCTGTGGGACAGTCCCTTCTACAATGGCTTGATCGAACTTAACCCGGAAACCGACGATTTCTTCGATGTTCGCGGTGACTTGGCCACCAGTTGGGAAGTCACTCCTGACGGATTGAGCTATGTGTTCAACCTCCATCCCGACGCCACTTGGTGGGACGGCGAACCTGTCACCGCCGAGGACGCCGTCTGGAGCTTGAACCGGATGGTGGACCCCAACGAGTCCAGGCCCCGGGCTGGTCTCATCAAGCCATACTATAAGGACAGCGAAGCCGTCGACCCGCACACGGTGAAGGTAAACACCAACTTCGTGGCCGCGGCCTTCGGCGGATACCTTGGGTCTGACTATATGAAGATCATGCCCAAGCACGTTTACGCCCCGGCCCCTGACGGCCAGGGTGTCGACGCCAACGACTGGGAGACCATCGTGGGCAGCGGTCCCTTCAAGATGGTCAAGTACCGGAAGAGCGAAAGCGGCGAATATCTCCGTAATGAGAACTACTTCAAGACGGACAGCGAAGGGCGGAGACGCCCCTACCTGGACCAGATCGACATTCACAGGATTGAAGACCGCGGGTCCGTCGCCGCAGCGGTGCGCACCGGTAGGATCGAGTTCTCCTGCGGCGGCAGCCGCATTGACCTGGATGACCTGCTGGTATTGGCCGAAGAGCTGGGCGCTGATCTCAGCACCATGCAGGGCGGCAAGCTCACCGGCGGCAGGCTGAACGTGTACTTGGACGTGCCGGGCCTGTTCTTCGGCTACTGGCTGAACACCAACCTTGAACCGTACGATGACGAGAACGTTCGGCGGGCGATTCACCTTGCCACGGACAGGCAAGAGCTTATCGAAGCCATCGGCCCCATAGGCACCGAGTTGCTCGGCGCGCCGATGCTCCCCAACACCTGGTTTGGAAAGCCGGAAGAAGAGGTCAAGCAGTTGCCCGGGTTCCGCCAGCCCAAGGACGATGACTTGGCAGAGGCGATTCGGCTGATGACCGAGGCCGGTTACGGACCGGACAACCCGGTAGAGCACGTGCTCCGATTCCGCAACGTGGGCGTGTACCCCAGGCAGGCCCCGGTAATCAAGAACCAGCTCAAGAAAATCGGTATCGAGCTTGAGTTGGAGCAGATGGAGAGCGCCGCCGGCTTCCGTGCATGGCAGGTTGCTGACGCCGACATAGCAGTCCAAGCGACCTCCTTCGGCGTATTCGAGGCTGACGTGGTCATCAACACCTTCTATCTGCCCAAGGGCGGCGGCGTGGGAGGCCGGAACTATCCTTCCTACATGCCCGACCCTCTGGTGACCGAGCTGGCCAATAAGCAGGCCCGGGAACTGGACCAGACCAAGCGGGCCGCGATAATCCAGGAGCTTGAGGACCATCTCTTGGACAACATGGACTCCGCTTGGATCGGCATCATGTGGAGGGGCAGCGGACGCTTCGCCCTGGACCATATAAAGAACTTCTGGCTGGCCCAGAGCGGCCAAGGTGAACTCAAATACGAACACCTTTGGCGGGAACCACGATAGCCAAGCCCAGTTTCCATTTTTCGGCGTGAGCCGTGGAAGGGCAGCCCGTTCGTGCCTTGAATGCTCGGCACGAACGGGTTCTAGCTATATGGAGGTGAGATGACCCAATACGTGATAAAGAGGGTGGGCCTTTTCATTCCCACGATTATTTTGGCCTCCCTCATGATTTTCAGCCTTATGCGGCTCCTGCCAGGAGACCCCGCGTTGCTGAAACTTCTGGGTGACGAAGGGTCGGTCCACTTCACTGACGAGGACCTTGCCCGGGAACGGGCAAGGTTGGGTACTGACCGGTGGCTGCCAATCCAGTATGTCGCTTGGGTAGGCGGTATGCTGAAGGGCGACTTCGGAGAGTCGCTCTACTACGAGACCCCGGTCAGCGACGACCTGAGGGAGCGACTCCCCGTCACGGTGCAACTCACCATTATGGGGATTGGCCTTGCCATCCTGATCTCGGTCCCCGTGGGAGTGCTCTCTGCGGTAAGACAGGACACCAGATTGGACTATGGTCTGCGGGTGTTCACCATCAGCGGGGTCGCGCTGCCCACTTTTCTCACCGGGATACTCATAGTTTTCATCATAAGCCGCTGGTTCAACTGGACCCCACCCTTGGGCTTTGCGCCCATCTGGGAAGACCCGGCCAAGAACCTGCAACAGATGATTCTTCCGGCAATTGCGCTGGGGTTCTATGATTCCTGCTTCATTGCCAGGGTCACACGGTCGGCCATGCTGGAAGTGTTCCGCGAGGACTACATCCGCACCGCCCGGTCCAAGGGACTGGCGGAATGGTTCGTGGTGGGACGCCATGCTCTCAAGAACGCCTTTCTCCCGGTGATAACCATCATTGGGTGGCAGTTCGGCAGGGTTATAAGCGGGACGGTGATCATTGAGACCATCTTCCTGGTTCCTGGGATGGGCCGGTTGCTGATCGACAGCATCCTCCACCGAGACTATACAATGATCCAAGGACTGGTGGTGTTGGTAACCCTCTTGGTGATGCTGGTGAACCTGACCGTCGACCTCCTGTACGCCTGGTTGGACCCCAGGATCCGCTACGCGTAAACCTCAAGGTGGGGATTAGGTGATATGACGACTAGAGGCATAGGATCAATAGCCGGGTCTCCCAGTCTGGGGCGAAGAGGACTGGACAAGCTCGGCCCAGCTTGGGAAGGCATTCGGCGCTTCTCCAAGCGGAAGCCCTTGGGTGCGATGGGCGCTGCGTTGTTGCTTTTTTTGATACTCGTTGCCATCTTCGCGAACGTGCTCGCTCCCTATGATCCCTACGAAACGAACCCGACCGAGTTCCGGTATGCCAAACCTGGCGGCGCCTACCTCCTCGGTGGAGACGACGTGGGGCGCGACGTGCTTAGCAGGATCATCTTCGGCACCCGGCTGGCCCTTCACGTGGGCATAGTCAGCGTTGTGCTGGGAGCCATCATCGGAGGTGCTCTGGGCATCAGCAGCGCCTACGTGGGAGGCGCCTTCGACCTGCTTGTGCAACGCGTTATTGACGCCATGATGGCCTTCCCTGGACTGGTGCTCGCCTTGGCGATCATGGCCGTGCTGGGATCCTCTGTGAATAACGTGATCGCCGCACTTGTCATTGTGTTCGTCCCTGGGATCACCAGAATCCTGCGGTCTCAGGGGCTGAGTATAAAGGAAATGGACTACGTGCTGGCGGCGCGGGCCATGGGTTGCAGCTCCAAGCGCATCATGCTCCGGCACATCCTGCCCAACTGCGTGGCGTCCCTGATAGTGCTCTCGACCATCACTCTGGGGTGGGCTATCATCGTGGAGGCATCGTTGAGCTTCCTGGGCGCCGGCGTACCGGCCGACATGCCCTCTTGGGGTGGGATGCTCAGTGGAGCGGCCCAGAAATTGATCCAGGTGGCTCCGTGGCTGATATTCTTCCCCGGACTGGCGATAGCGTTGGCGGTGTTCTCCGTCAACCTGTTGGGAGACGCCCTGCGTGACGTTCTCGACCCCCGCCTCCGCGGCACCGGTTCCGGTTAACCCACCCTTTTTGCCCCGCGAAGAAAGGGCCGCACAGTGTTGCGGCCCTTTTCATCTGCCGGGCTACACCGCTGAATTTACCTGATAGCCCGGTTGCATGGTGCTTTAATGTCAACATCAGGACCGTACACGCCCACCCAGCAAGACCCTGTTTGTTGCGCCCCCGCCAGGGCCGACATGAGCAACCAAGCAGAGGCGGCAACCGCCAAGCCTGACGCAGCGCCAGTCCGCCCTCGCCCCGGTCACGGCCCAACTAAAGGCATGGTGCTGGTCCCCGGCGGAGAGTTTCTGATGGGCACTGACGACCGGGAAGGCTACCCCTCTGACGGCGAGGGCCCAATACGAAAAGTCCGTTTAAACCCGTTCTTCATTGACGCCTGCGCCGTCACCAACGCCCAGTTCACCCAGTTCGTCAAAGCCACGGGATACAAGACCGAGGCCGAGACTTTTGGCTGGTCTTTCGTATTTCACGCACTCGTCCCACCCAAGATCGCCGCCACCGTCAACCAAGCCGTGCTGGAGGCGCCGTGGTGGCGGCCCGTCACCGGAGCCTGCTGGCGCCGACCGGAAGGCCCAGGCACCAGTGTGGTAAAACGTCCCCAACATCCGGTGGTGCACGTCTCCTGGAATGACGCAACCGCTTATTGCCGGTGGGCTGGAAAGCGGCTGCCAACCGAGGCCGAGTGGGAGTGCGCCGCCCGCGGCGGGTTGGTGCAGCAGCGTTACCCTTGGGGCAATGAGCTGACTCCTGACGGCAAGCACCTTTCCAACATCTGGCAGGGACGGTTTCCGGAACACAACACCGCCGACGACGGCTATCTCGCCGCCGCGCCCGCACGTTCCTTCCCTCCCAACGGCTACGGTCTTTACAACATGACCGGCAACGTGTGGGAATGGTGCGCCGACTGGTTCAGTCCATCCGCCACAGCGAGTTTGCGGGACCACACCAATCCCGTCGATAACCCCAAAGGTCCCTCCTCCGGCGCCTCCCGCTGCATGAGGGGCGGCTCCTACCTGTGTCATGCTTCCTACTGCAACCGCTACCGGGTAGCGGCCAGAAGCTCCAACACGCCCGACAGTTCCACCGGCAACCTCGGCTTCCGTTGCGTTCATGACGTGTAAGATAGCCTGTATAAGGAGTAACCTCATGCCCGACTGGCCTAATCTCGTCTTCGTCTTCAGCGACCAGCAACGCTACGACACCATGAAGTGCTACGGCAACGACTGGATCCAGACCCCCAACCTCAACACCTTGGCCACCCAAAGCTTTGTGTTCCGTCGCGCCTACGTCACGCAACCGGTGTGCACGCCGGCCCGCGCCTCCATAATGACCGGCCTCTACCCCCATACCGCCGGGCCGGTGATAAACCGCCTGACGTTGCCGCCGGACACCAAGACCATTGCGGAGATGGTATCTTCCGATTACCTGTGCGGGTATTTCGGCAAGTGGCACTTGGGCGACGACGTGATCCCGCAACACGGGTTCGACGCATGGATCAGCACCGAGGACGGCCACCGGGCCGAATACACCAAACGGGAGTACCGTTACCGCTTCAGCGACTATCACCAGCACCTTATCGCCAATGGCTTTACCCCAACCCCGGACACTGAGGGGAGGCAACGCCTTTTTGGCGACGCCGAGGCCAGGGCTCCCATATTTTCCGCCAACCAGCGTGCAACTTTACCGGAAGAGTTCCAAATGGCGTCATTCCTCGGTGACCGGGCGGCGGGATTCATCCAAGAGAACAAAGACCGCCCCTTCGTTCTCTACGTCAGCACTTTCGAACCCCATTCTCCTTATATCGGCCCCCTGCAGGACCTGTACGACCCTGAACAACTGCCCGTCGGTCCGGCTTTCTTGAAGAAACCTGAAGGAGCGTCGCTGTTGAACCGCTCCAGGGCCGATTATTATCAACAGTACATGGACGGCCCAGGGAATCAATACGACGACTACTACATGCAAGAGTACGCCGCCCATAAAGAAGACATAGCTACTGAGGCTGGCTGGAGGCGGCTCCGCGCACACTATTTCGCCAACATCACCCTGGTGGACAGGATGGTCGGCAAGATAACCGCTGCCCTGGACAGTGCAGGCGTCGCCGATAACACGGTGGTGGTATTCACCAGCGAGCACGGCGACCTGCTGGGAGACCACGGTATGTTGGAGAAACGGTCCTTCTATGACGAGGCCGCGCGGGTGCCGTTGTTGATGCGGGTGCCTTGGCTCTCCGAGGGTCAGACCGACATCGGCGGCGCTGTTGGACAAATCGACTTGGTGCCAACGCTGCTTGACCTGCTCGGCCAACCGGTGCCGGGCCATCTGCAGGGGAGAAGCCGCCTGCCGGTGCTCCAAGGGCAGGAGTCTCTTGAGGACAACGCCGTCTTCGTCCAGTGGAACGGCCATAGTGAACAGGTGCCCGAACGTGACCTGGGTACCGGCACCATCAACCGCATGATCACCCAGCCTTGGAGGTCGGTGGTTTCCGGCGGGTGGAAGCTCAATCTGTGCGCCGGCGACCAGTGCGAGTTGTTCGACCTGACCAGCGACCCCTACGAGCTGAACAACCTTTACAACAACCCGGACCAACGGGACAGGGTCCGCGACATGGCCGCCATGGTCCGCTTCTGGCAGCTTCAGACGGGCGACAGGGCGCCCCTTCCTACTACATAAGGACTTCTCCGCAGCAGGGTAATCGCGTTTGGCGGACCGTAGCTGCAGAACGAAGGCTGCTACTATAGTGACGAGGCGGAGTAGGGGCAACCCTTGTGGTTGCCCTGGCCGCCGAGCACAGGGCAAGGACAAGCCCTGCCCCTACAACCGTGACCCATTAAAACGCGATTGCTCTGCTCTCCCCAGGGGCGCGGAAACCGCCGGTGTGTTCGGGAATACGGTCTCCGAAAGGAGACCCAATCTCTACCCGCGTCCTCGGCGGTGAATCGAAAACGTTTGCCGGCTACCGCGACGCCAGTACCAAGTTCCCCGGCTGCAACTCGTCGCCCAGATGGGCTTGCAGCATGTCCAGTACCTGGAAGTCCCATTCGGAAACGAAGGTGATAGCGGTGCCGGGACGCCCCATCCGGGCCGTCCTGCCGATGCGGTGGACGTATTCCTCCAGGTTGCCCGGCATATCGTAGTTGATTACGTGTGACACCGCCGGAATGTCCAGCCCCCTGGCGGCGACATTGGTCGCAATCAGGACTCGCAGGTCGCCCGACCGGAAGTTGTGCATGACCCGCTCCCGGTGGCCTTGCGTCATGTCCCCGTGAATCGCTTGTGCGTCGTGACCGCGCTCCCGCAAGTAAGCCGTCAGCCGGTCAACCCCAACTTTGGTCCGCCGGAAGACCAGCGCTTGATGAACCAACCCCGACTCCCGCAACAACCCGTCGAGGGCGAAGGGGCGGTCTTGGTCGGCGACTTCGTAGTAACGCTGGTCCACCTGCTCCACCGGTTCGGCATCGCCGCCTACCCTTATCCACTCCGGGTCATCCAGGTAACGTTCCGCCAATCTCTTGATGGGCCCGGGGATGGTGGCGGAGAACAACAGGGTCTGCCGGGACCGCGGCGTGCGCCGTACAATATAGTTAATGTCGTCGAAAAAGCCGATGTCCAGCATCTGGTCCGCCTCGTCCAGGACCAGCGACTTGATGCTGTCAAGACTCAGGTTGCCGCGTTGCATGTGGTCGATGAGTCGGCCTGGGGTCGCCACGATGATGTGAACGCCCCGGTCAAGGGACGCAATCTGCCGCGCCATCGACTGGCCGCCGTAGATGGCAACCACCTTCACACCCGCATACTGCCCTAACCGAGACAGTTCCCCAGTTACTTGCACCGCAAGTTCTCTGGTTGGCGCCAGCACCAACGCCTGCGGTTCCTGAACTCTACGGTCAATCCTCTCAACTAACGGAATCCCGAAAGCCGCCGTTTTGCCGGTCCCGGTCTGGGCTTGACCTACTACATCCCGCCCGGCGCGCACCAATGGAATGATTTGTTGCTGGATGGGCGTCGGCTCCTCATAGCCCATGCTATCGAGCGCCCGCCCCACGGCGTCCGAGACCGCCTCTGTCCCAAAAAGCCTGCCCCCGGCCCGGTTTCCCGCCTTCGCGGGAATGACGGGGGAAGGGGGGCGTGATCGCTCATCATGCCGGTCTGACGTAGACGTAATGGAAGGAGGGGTTGCCGAGCGCTTCCGAGAGTTGGCTTGGTTGCGGCGGCGGGGGGCGGTTTTAGCGAACTGGGGCGGTTCGTGGGGACGGTCCAGCGTAAGAGTGTTAGTGGTGTCATCAGCTTCCAAGGGTTCCCGGGTCGATGAGGACTTCGGATGGAAACGGATGAAAAGGGCGTCAGAAATTTTACGGGTCAGTCTGCCAAGAATCAGTGGTACCTCCAACAGGAAAGGCCGGGCAGCGAACCCACCACAATCTGGTGTAGCACGGCCAGCCAATGATCACAATATCTTCTATTCATCTGAATTGTAGCACGAATATCGAAACTTGTGAAAGTTTTAGCAATCTCCCCTTTCCCGTCATGCCCGCGCAGGCGGGCATCCGCGAATGCGTATATCCCTCCCAACCCGGGGCAGGCTATGGCAACAGGACAGGGGACAAGGACGCTTATAGCAAAGCGCACCAACAGAACGGCGTATTACGATTTGCTTTCATATTACAGGAATATATATTGGTTTAGAACGTATATCACAACGATTTAATTCTATTGACTTAACAATGTGGATTTGCTAGTTTGTACCGCAACCATCGAGGTGCCCGGCAATCTCATATAATGCGTAACGCGTTTATCATCCAATAAGGGCGAACGGGCATCCCGCACATGACCCGCGAATGCGTATATCCCTCATATCACACCCTTAGACAGGGATGGAGGCGTGAAAATGGCGCACCGCGAATCGTACATTTCCCGGTTCAACACACGCAGAGCACTGTTCATTGCTCCCTTACTGCTCTTGTTATTCGTTGTTGCTGCCTGCGGCGGCACGGCCCCCGCCGAACCGCAGGTAATTGAGAAAGAGGTCATTAAGGAAGTCGAAAAACCGGTGGTGGTGGAAAAAGAGGTAATCAAGGAAGTCGAGAAGCCGGTAGTAGTCGAGAAAGAAGTCGTTAAAGAGGTAGAAGTTGTCAAGGAAGTAGAGAAACAGGTCCTGGTCATCGCCACCTCAACGCCTGCCGCGGCCCCGCTTCCCACTGCCGTTCCCGTCAAAATGACGGGGGTCCCCGATTGGGTCAGCCAAGGCAAATATGGCGGCGTAGTCCCCATGGGGGTCCTCTCTCCCCCCGATAAATGGGACATTCACCAGTCTTGCTGCGTCGGCGGCCCCGCCGGCGGCGGCTCTATATGGAACAACCTGCTCGTCTATAACCCGGTCAACACCGACCAGATAATCGGCGACTTGGCGGAGAGTTGGGAACTGAGCGCCGACAACATGTCCTACACCTTCCACCTCACCGATGCTGCTTGGTGGGACGGCCAGCCGGTGACCGCCGAAGACGTCAAGTTCAGCATCGACCGGTGGGCCCAGGATGGCGTTGCCCGGCCCAGGGTAAGACGGGTCAAGGGCTACGTCAGCGACGCCGAGGTCATCGACCCCAAAACGGTCAAGATGAACCTGCTTTTCCCGGGCGCGCCGGCCCTACAGGACTATCTGGCCGTTTCTTTCATGAAGATATACCCCAAGCACTGGGTGGAGTCACTTCCCAAGTCGGACCCGGAGATAGACTTCGAACCCTTGGACATCATGGGGTCCGGTCCTTTCAAGCCGGTAAAGTATTCTCGCGGCAGTTCTTGGGAGATGGAGAAAAACGAGGACTACTGGAAGGAGGGGCGGCCTTTCTTTGACGGCTACAGGGTAACTGGCATCAAGGACAACGCCAGGAAGATCGCCGCCATCCGGACCGAGCAGATCCTGATGTGGGCCTATGCGACTGCGGGTCTCTCGATCAAGGATGGAGTGACCCTAAGAGATGAACTGAAAGACGACTGGGACTTTCCTTACGTGATGCCTCCTATCGCCGGCCTGATGATGAATTCCAACAGGAAACCCTTTGACGACGAGCGCGTCAGGAGGGCCGTGTTCCTGGCCATAGACCGCAAGGAAATCCTGGACGGTTGGGGCTTCGGCCAAGGTTGGATGGGGTCTCCGTTCCCGCCGGGCTCCTGGTACGCAGCCTCCGATGAGGAGGTGTCGACCTGGCCGGGCTTCCGGTATGTTGACGGTTCGGGAACTCCCCTGACCAACGTCTACGTGGAAGGCGCGCAGAAAGACCCGCGCGACTTGGATGAGGCGAGGCAACTCCTAGCCGAAGCCGGGTATCCCGACGGCATTAAGGACGTAAATCTGATAAACCACGTAGTGCACAAGGAAGGCGCAGCAATCGTGCTGGCCCAACTGAAACGCGTCGGGATTGAGGCGACGCCGATGCAACCCGAGCCGGCCGTCTACTTGGCCAGGCAGGCGGACGGCGACTTCGACATGATGTTCACCCGCTACGGTCTGAACATCGTTGACCCGGACGATATACTGGGCGCCCACTATCTGCCCGGCGGTTCACGGAACAGGATCGACTGGACCGACGATGAACTCATCGAGCTTGCCGACCAACAACGCCGCGAGCCCGATCTGGAAAAACGCAAGGAGTTGCTGGGGCAGATCGAGCAAATCATTGTCAGCGGAAAACCTCACTACACGCCGGTCCTGTGGGCCCAGTTCTACTTCCGCCCGCTGAACAAGAAGATCAAGAACTTCCAGCCGTGCCAGACTTTGCAACTGTGTTTGAACTTCGAGAATCTCTGGATGGATGAGCGGTATCACAGCCAGTTCAAGTAGATTGCTCAGAAAATTCTGTGTGCGGTCCTGTCCACAGGGCGGGACCGACACAGTCACTGATTACGGCCCCCTTAAAGCCGCCGTTGCGCGATATTGGGAGAGTCCATGGGAACGTATCTCATAAAACGGCTTGGCCTCTTCGTCCCCACGCTGGTCCTCGTCTCCATCATCATCTTCGTGGTTATGCGCATTGTTCCCGGAGACCCGGCCCTGCTCATATTGGCCGGAACGGAAGGGGAAGGGGAATACACGGAACAACAACTGCACGAACTGCGCGTAAGCTTGGGCACCGACAAGCCCATCTACACCCAGTACGGGAAGTGGATCTGGGGCGTGGTCAGAGGGGACTTCGGAGAGTCCTTCTGGTACCGGGGCGTCCCGGTAATGGACGAGATCAAGAAACGGTTCCCTATCACTTTCGAGTTGGCGGTGCTCTCTATCCTCATCTCATTTATCTTGTCGGTTCCGATAGGAGTAATCACCGCCGTCAAGATAGACAAGTGGCCGGACTACTTGGGGAAGGCTTTCACCATCAGCGGCGTGGCCCTGCCCACCTTCTGGGTGGCGATACTGGTGGTGTTTGTGCTGGCCCGTTTTTTCAACTGGCTGCCTCCATTGAATTACACCAACCTCTGGGAAGACCCCATCTCCAACCTGCAACAGTTGATATTCCCGGCGTTGGCCTTGGGGTTCAACAACACGGCGTTTCAGGCACGGGTTACGCGCTCCTCGATGCTGGAAGTACTCCGTGAGGACTACATACGTACCGCAAGAGCTAAAGGCCTGGGGGAAAGTCTGGTGCTTTTCCGCCATGCCCTCAAAAACGCCTTCCTGCCGGTTATCACCGTGTCCGGGTGGCAGTTCAGCCGGCTTTTGGGCGGCGCCGTGCTGGTCGAGATCATCTTCCTGGTGCCGGGCACCGGCCAATTGCTGGTGGACAGCGTGGCGGTCAGGGACTTCAACGTAATACAAGCCCTCATATTCCTGGCTGCGTTCATGGTATTGACCATCAACCTGATAGTCGACCTCATGTACGGATGGCTCAATCCCAAGGTCAGGTACGGCTAACGGCCCCTTATCGCTCTTACTTCAACCACCATTTTCACGTCATGGAGGAACAATGGCGCGCCAGCGTTCCGCAGAGCAGGAGCTTCCACAGGAAAGACCGGTCTTAACGCCTACACTGGTTACAATAAGGGCGGCTCTGAATTTTTCCAAGAAGAAGCCGTTGGGGGCCTTTGGCGCCATTGTTCTTGCGGTCATGGTGATCATCGCTGTTTTCGCTCCCTGGATTGCACCCTTTGACCCATCCGAGCCTTACGTGGAACGCACGTTCAGCGCACCTGGTACGGAGTTCCTGCTGGGCGGCGACCAGATTGGAAGGGATATCCTCAGCCGTCTCATTTACGGCGCCCGTATTTCGTTGTTCGTAGGGTTGGTCAGCGTGACCATTGGTATCTCCTTGGGTTCTCTACTTGGCGTCATAAGCGCCTATTTCGGAAGTAAGATCGACCTCGTGGTGCAACGGCTTGTTGACGCGTTTCTGGCCTTTCCGGCAATCATCCTGGGGCTAACCCTCATGGCTGTCCTGGGGTCTTCTGTGACCAACATCATCATCGCTCTATGCATCGTGCTGGCACCCGGGTCAATCCGCACCGTCAGGTCTCAGGCATTGGCGATCAAGGAAATGGACTACGTGCTGGCCGCCAGGGCCATCGGGGCCAGCGACTGGGGAATTATCTTCCGCCACATGGTGCCCAACTGCTTTGCTATCTTCATTGTTCTGGCCACCATAACTCTCGGTCTCGCCATTATTGTCGAATCATCGCTCAGTTTCCTTGGCGTGGGCGTGCCGCCCAATGTCCCCACGTGGGGCGGGATGCTTTCCGACGCAGCCTATACCGACATCGGAGGGGCGCCCTGGTTGTCGATCTTCCCGGGGATTGCCCTTGCCTTGGCCGTCTTCGCCATCAACTTCCTGGGTGACGCTATGCGCGACGTTCTGGACCCGTGGCTACGGGGCCGCTGAATCCGTCGCCGCATACTTCCCCTTCACGATAACTCGTTTCGTAAATATCACTTATGGTGTCCTGTCAACCTGTTTTATGACGTTTATCGCAACATATTTGCGGATTTCTTCATGGCCATTCGTGCAAATATTCACCATTGACAATGTAAACTTCATTTGATAGCTTGTACGGCATTATTGCCACCTGGGTGGGAAACGTTGACCCTAACGCATCAGCGCTCCCATTTTGCGTGGTGAAACGGGCGGTCTGCACACACAAAGGGATGGAGGTTTGAACATGGCCTACCGGCAACTTTGTAGTCCGAAGTTTCTGGTGGTAACCCCGTTACTGCTCTTGTTGTTCGTTGTTATGGCCTGCGGCGGAACGGCTCCTGCCGAACCGCAAGTGATTGAGAAAGAGGTCATCAAGGAAGTCGAAAAACCGGTTGTAGTGGAAAAAGAGGTCATCAAGGAAGTCGAAAAACCGGTTGTGGTGGAAAAAGAGGTCATCAAGGAAGTCGAAGTAGTAAAAGAAGTTATTAAAGAGGTCCCGGTTGTCGCCCCCACTGTGGCGCCGCTGGGAGCCGGTGAGGCTGACGCGCTGGTAGTGCCGGCGAGTTCCGGAACTCCCAAAATGGGCGGCATCGCCATCTGCCAAGCCTACTCCGCACCTACCTTCTTCGATGTTCACCGGGGCGCAGCGGCCAACGACGTCCTCTGGGACAGCCCCATGTACGTCGGCTTGGTCGAGCTCAACCCCGAGACCGACGACTGGCTCGATATCCGGGGTGACTTGGCCACCAGTTGGGAGGTAACACCGGACGGTCTCAGCTACGTGTTCCGCCTGAACCCCGCCGCTACGTTCTGGGACGGCGAACCCATTACAGCCGAAGACGTAGCTTTCAGTTTGGACAGGATGGTCGATCCCAATGAGCCGCGCCCAAGGGCCGGTCTGATCAAACCGTATTACAAGAATACCGAAACCGTTGACCCTCATACGGCGAAAGTGAACACTACCTTCGTGTCCGCGGCCTTTGGCGGCTACCTTGGCTCAGACTACATGAAGATATACCCCAAGCATGTATACGCTCCGGCTCCCGACGGCATGGGAAAGGACCCCAACAAGCTGGAGGACATCGTAGGGAGCGGGCCGTTCAAGCTGGAGAAGTACAAGAAGGACGCTTTCGGCGAGTTCCGTAAGTACGACGGTTACTGGAAGTACGACAGCGAAGGCAACCAGCGGCCGTATCTGGACGGCATCGACACTCATATCGTGATCGACCGGGGAACCCTAGCAGGCTTGGTGCGGGTGAACAAGATCGACTTCTCCTGTGGCGGCACCCGAATGGAGTTGGCGGACACATTGGCTTTGGCCGCCGAGTTGGACGGTCTGGACACCTACTTCGATCTCCCCGGTGGATTCTCCGGGTTCTGGCTCAACACCAGCCATGCCCCATGGAACGATGCACGGGTCAGAAAAGCGGTCCACTTGGCTATTGACCGCAAGGAAATGACCGCTGCTATAGGCCCCATTGGCTCCGAACTGCCCGGTACCCCCATGCAACCCGGTTCCTGGTTCGGCAAGTCAGTGGAGGAAATCGCTGAATTGCCCGGGTTCAGGCAGCCCAAGGACGAGGACTTGGCCGAGGCCATCCGATTGATGACCGAGGCCGGCTACGGGCCCGACAACCCATATAAGGACACTCTCCGGTTCCGCAACGTGTTCATTTACCCGTTGCAAGCCCCCGTGGTGAAGGCCCAGTTGGCCAAGATCGGCATAGAGCTGGAATTGGAGCAAATGGAGAGTGCGGCAGGCTTCCAAGCTTGGGAAAGGGCTGACGCCTCCATCGCTATCCAAGCCACATCCTTCGGCGTCTTCGAGGCCGATGTAGTGGTGAACACTTTCTACATGCCCAAGGGCGGCGGTGTTGGCGGCAGGAACTATCCAAGTTATATGCCCGACCCAATCGTGGTCGAACTGGCCCAGAAGCAAGCCCAGGAACTGGACAAGACCAAGCGCGCGGCTATCTTGCAGGAACTGGAAGACCACCTGCTTGAGAACATGGACTCAGCATGGATAGGGCTTCAGTGGGGCGGCCACATGCGCTACGCTTGGGACCACATCAAGAACTTCCACCGGGCCCAAAGCGGCCAGGGTGAACTGAAGTTCGAACACATCTGGCTGGACAGGAACTAGGTCCAACCTGATCTGAAATCGGCGCGGCAACCCTGGGGGTCCAGTCATCCCCTGGGGTTGCTGTTTACATGGAGGGACGATGACCTATTACGTGGTGAAGAGACTGTTGCTCTTTATCCCCACGTTGGTGCTGGCTTCCATCCTGATTTTCTCCCTGATGCGTGTGCTACCGGGGGATCCTGCCCTGTTGAGGCTGGTTGGGGACACCGGAGCGACGGAGTGGACGGCCGAGGACCTGGCCCGGGAACGGGCCCGCTTGGGCACCGACAAGCCCTGGCTGGTGCAGTACTTCAACTGGGCTTGGGGAATGTTGCAGGGTGACTTCGGCGAGTCCATGTACTACGACACGCCGGTAGTGGATGACCTCAAGGAACGGCTGCCCATCACGATTCAATTGACCATCATGGGCATCGGATTAGCCATCATCATGTCGGTCCCCTTGGGGGTCATATCGGCGGTGAAACAAGACACTTGGATTGACTACATATCCAGGGCTTTCACCGTCACCGGGGTGGCGATGCCCACTTTCCTGACTGGAATTCTCATCGTGTTTATTCTGGTGGTCTCGTTCAATTGGTTGCCTCCGCTAGGCTACGCGATGATATGGGAGGATCCCGTAAGGAACCTGCAACAGATGGTGCTTCCCGCCATCGCCCTGGGTTTCTACGATACTTGCTTTATCGCCCGTGTAACCCGCTCCGCAGTCCTGGAGGTATTCCGCGAAGATTATATCCGTACCGCCCGGTCCAAGGGCATTGCGGAACGCCTGGTCGTGTACAGGCACACCCTCAAGAACGCGATGCTGCCGGTAATCACGGTCATCGGTTGGCAGTTCGGCCGCGTACTGAGCGGCACGGTAATCATAGAAACCATCTTCGTAGTCCCCGGAATGGGAGGCCTTCTGATCAACAGTATCCTCCACCGGGACTTCACCATGATCCAGGGACTGGTGGTTTTGGTGACCTTGATGGTGATGAGCGTTAACCTGGTGGTTGACATGCTGTACGCCGTACTGGACCCCCGAATACGCTATGCGTAATCCCGGCATAGGATAAGGGTAAATGGCAAGTAGAGATGTAGGCTCGTTGGAAGCGCAGATGACCCTGACCAGGCGGGGTATGGATCGTCTGCGAAGCGCACAGGCGACGGCCAAGGGGTTCAGCACGAGGAAACCCCTTGGGGCGGCAGGAGCGGTCTTGGTATTGATCCTGGTATTTATAGCTGTCTTCGCTCCTCTGTTGGCCCCCAAGGACCCCTACCATGTGGACCCGGTTGGAAATAGGTACTCGGCGCCGGGAGGAGAGTTGATCCTGGGCGGCGACGAGGTAGGCCGTGACGTACTCAGCAGAATCATCTACGGCACTCGGCTGTCTCTCCACGTTGGCATATTCAGCGTGGTCCTGGGCATAGCCATCGGCGCGGTCCTTGGTATCAGCAGTGCCTATGTCGGGGGCAAGTTCGACTTGGTGGTGCAGCGCATTGTTGACACGTTGATGGCATTTCCGGGTCTCATCCTCGCGTTGGCCATCATGGCCGTGTTGGGATCTGGTGTGTACAACGTAATCGCGGCTCTCGTGGTTGTTTTCGTTCCTGGCGTCACACGCATAGTGCGGTCTCAAGCCCTCAGCATCAAGGAGATGGATTACGTGACCGCCGCGAGAGCGCTTGGCTGTGGGGCATCCCGGATAATGGTGCGTCATATACTGCCCAACACCTTTGCTTCCCTCATCGTGCTTGCCACGATCACCTTGGGCTGGGCCATTATCGTGGAAGCCTCCCTGAGCTTCCTGGGGGCAGGCGTACCGGCGGATATACCGTCCTGGGGCGGTATGTTGAGTTATTCGGCCCAGCGGTATATCAAGGTCGCGCCGTGGCTTATAATCGCTCCGGGTGTTGCCATCGGGGTAACGGTGTTCTCCGTGAACATGCTGGGTGACGCGCTTAGGGACGTTCTCGACCCTCGCCTCCGGGGCACGGGCAGCAGCGCCTAGCTCAACAAGCATCATTGGCTCCGCGCCGTTGTCCAAAATGGCGCGGAGCCAACTATAATCAAAGCCGATGGGCGGAAGACCCAAGCGGTAAAACTTGTCCGGGTGCTTCCATCGTGCTTTGTGCGATTCCTTAAACACGACACTGTACGTATTCTCTTGGTGAACATGGTGCCGGTCGCCATCTTGTCCGTTGTCGCCCTCGCCTGTTCTCCTTCGCAATCGGGCCCTTCTCCAGCGCCAACTATCTCCGTCAAAACCCTGTTGCCCGATTGGGCCCCTCACGTTACCGCCAGCATTCGCACCGGCGATCTGGCCGGCGATGGCAGCCTTCAAGTGTTCGTCTCCGAACCTCAGCGTGAACAGATCGTCTGGCTGCACCGTCCGGGTGACTGGACTGAAATCACCCGTGGAATGCGGCAGCCGGTCAGGTCTCAGGTCGTGGACCTGGACGGCGATGGCGACCCGGACCTGCTTGTAGCCAACATCGGCCAACTCTATTCTGTGAATGACAAGGTCGGCCAAGTGGTGCTCCTCCGCAACGACGGCGCTTATCCGTTCGAGCCGTTGGTATTGCTCGACAACGTAGGCCGCGTTACCTGCGCCGAAGCAGCCGACCTGGATGGCGATGGGGACTTGGACATCGCCGTTTGCGTTTTCGGTCACAGTGACGGACAGGTAATGTGGCTGGAACAGGGAGAGGGTTTCGTGTTCACTCCTCACGTGCTGGACCCGCGCCCTGGAGCCATACACGCTTTCCCCTTTGACGCAGACGGCGACAATGACTTGGACATAGCCGTTTCGCTGTCTCAGGACAGTGAAGAGGTACTGTTGTTTCGCAACTACGGTGATGGCACCTTCGAGAAGGAGGTGCTGTTCAAGTCGGACCTCCGCTACTACGGTATGTCGGGCATCGAACTGACCGACTTGGACCAGGACGGCGACACGGACATACTGGTCACCAACGGGGACACCTTCGACGGCCGTCCTCCTGAGCTTCTAAAGCCGTACCAAGTGCACGGCCTGGCGTGGCTGGAGAACGACGGGCAAGGCAGTTTCACTCACCATGACATCGTCCGGCATTGGGGCGCTTACGCAGTCCGGGCAGTGGACGTGGACCAAGACGAGGACCTGGACCTTGTGCTGGGGGCACACCAATTCCCGAAGATGTTTCCCGAAGAACCCTTGGCCAGCTTGATCTGGCTGGAGAACGACGGCGAGCAGAACTTTACCCGGCACAACATCGAAGGAGAGCTGCCGCCCTTGGTCATTACCATAGACGCCGCTGACCTGGACGGCGACGGCAGGGCGGAGATACTTCTGGGAAGCCTGGACCTCAGCGGCGGCGAAGCCGGCCACAGGCTGGCCTACTTCAACGTTCCCTACCGGACACCCGACAACCTATGGATACGCCGGGTCTCAGAAGTACCCCTGTGGGCATGGATAGTGACAGGCGCAGCCTTGGCCGGAGTGTTGACACTGCTCGTTAAGACGGCGTTGACAGTCCGAAACAGTGACTCCGGCTCAAGTCTATCAGATGCCCTCCCCGTGCCATGACCTTTACCGGACTCGTGATGCTCGCCTCCGGTTTCCTGCTGATGACCCTGGCTATCGTCCCCGAGGTCACCAAGCTGGTGCGCAGCCACCCCCCCGGCACCAGGTGGCTGGCAGCACTGGCCAAGCGGACGCCGGTCTACTACGGCTGGGTCGTCTTCGCCATCGCATCATCGACCAGCTACGGCGCCCGTCCCGTCATGTCCGCGGCAACTCTTTCCGTCTTTGTCGTGCCCATGACCAGCCATTTTGGTTGGTCCAGGGGGTTGTTCGCCGGAGCGTTCAGCTTGGGCGGGTTGTGCGCGGTGGCCATAATGCCATTCGCGGGAAGGTTGATCGACCGTTACGGCTCCGGTGCGGTGATAGCTGTAGGATCCGCTATTGCGGGTTGTTCCGCTATGGCCCTGGCCTTGGTTGGACAGGTATGGGCATTCTACTTGGTATACGTTCCGGGCAGGATAGTATTTTCCAGCTTACTGGAGCTGGGACCCTCCACGGTGGTGAGCAATTGGTTTATTCGCCGGCGCCCTGTGTCACTGGCCTTGCTGAGCATTAGTCAAGGCATAGGCTTGGCCATAATGCCGTTGGTAGCCCAGTGGATTATCGGCGGTTGGAGTTGGCAAACGGCTTGGCTCTGCCTTGGGGCGTATACCTTGGTTATCGGGATCGTTCCTCCATTATTGTTCATGGCCCGGAGACCCGAGGACTTGGGACTACAGGCAGACCCTGTTCGTCACGAGGACGAATCTCCCGCCCGCCCCGTTTCTCGCAACCAGCCTCCGCCGGCCGACGCCTCACTGGAGGCAAGTTACACCGTGCGGCAGGCTTTGCGCACCAGGGCGTTCTGGGCGCTGGCGATATATGCGGGAACAAGTTTCATGGCACAAGCGGGGGTCAGCGTGCATATAGCATCTCATTACATGGACCAAGGACTTCCCGGCTCCGCGGCGGCGCTCACCGTCAGCGCCTTCGCCACAGCCCAGATCGTCACTTCGTACATTTGGTCCAGGTTGACCACGTGGCTGCCGGTCAGGTTCCTTCTGGCCGTTGCGGGGTTCTCATTGGGTGTGGGTTCGTTGGCGGTAGCCTCCACTTCCTCATTGGCAGCCGGACTGATTTCCGCCGCACTCGTGGGCAATGGGGTCAGCGGGGCCACATTCCTGTTGCGGTTGGCTTGTGCGGACTACTATGGCCGACGGAACCTCGGTAGCATCACCGGACTGATTCTATCCGTCCAGACCGCCGGACAAGGGTTGGGACCTGTCGTGGCCGGCTTTATATTCGACTTCACCCACAGTTACTTCGCGTCCTTCCTGTTCTTCTCCGTCACCTCACTACTGTCTGCCATCCTCGCGTTGTCCGCTACCCCGCCTAATACGGGAACCGACCGGCAAGACCCGCGGGACGCTTAGGCTACACCTACCTTCAAATCAGCGCATCACCCTCCGGAAAAAGCTCAGGGCGTTCTCTCCCGCCAGCTTCCTGATGCCGGTATCCGAATAACCTCTCCGTATCAGTCCGCGGATAATGTTCTTGCCGTCGGCGGGGGACTCCAAACCGTCCAGGTACGGGGCGGGCAGCTGGGACTCGTCCCTTCCCAGCATGACCCGGTGAAAAGCTACGTGGTCGCCAACGTTGGTGTCCGTTCCTATACCCACGTGGTCTATCCCTGCCAACCGCACCATGTAATCGTAATGGTCCAGCACGCACTCGATGTCCTGCTCCGGGTCGTCGCTCAGTGAATTGGGTACGGCAGTCACCGCGATAAGGCCGCCCTTCTCGGCGCAGGCTGCCAATTCCTCGTCGTTTCGTGTACGAGCCGTGGGTCTCAGGGTATAAGAGGCGTTGTGGCTGAAGGTTACCGGGACTTGGGAGAACGTTATCGCGTCCATCGCCGTCTTGAAAGACGCGTGTGACACGTCGATAGCCATCCCAAGCTGGTTCATCCGGTCTACCACCTCGATACCGAAGTCGCTGAGGCCGCCGTCGTTGCGTTCGTTCTGACCGTCCCCCACGAAGTTCTTGCGGGTATAGGTCAGTCCGGCCAGTCGTATGCCCATACTGTAAAAGGCGTCTACCTTGTCCAACTCGCTGCCGATGGCCAGATGCTCCAGCGTAGGCAGGAAGCCCACGTCGCCACGCTGTTTGGCCGCTTCGATCTCGTCGGCGTTGCTTACTTGGACCGCCTTGTCGGTCAGGCTCAGATCAGACATCATCAACGCTACTTCTGTTTGCAGGTCATCGAACCGGCTGAAGGACATATCGTGGGTGTTTACGAAACCCCTGAAGGCATTCGCCGTAGCCACCGCCGTCCATCCGCCGTGCCGTACCGCGTCGTACCCCCACTCGTACCTGTTGCCGCGCAGGTATTCGACGAGAAAGGTCATATCCTCCGGGCAGACAAAGGGGTGCTGATGGACGTCTACCATTATTATGTCTTCCATCAACCTCTGAAAGCGGGCTTCCTGCTCGTTGTCCAGAGGCACGGTCGATGAGGGCACCCTGCCAATTTGCCGGGCAAGCGGAATGTTTCTGGTCACCATGTATTTCCTCCCATGTCAGGACAATATGACCGAACGGCGGATTACCGGCGGAGGACAGGACTGCTACTACGTTCAACCCTGTGAGCGGGCTTCCCTGACGCACTGCTCCAGCAGGTCCAGGGCCGTCCTGGCGAACACCCACATATTGGCTTCCCGGTCGTCGTCACCGGTCTCCAATGTCATTGAACGCTCCACTGGCCCCGACACGGCGATACAAGCATGTCCGGCAGAGTCTCCATAAGCATTGCCGGTGGGGCCGCTGGCACCCGTCTCGCTCAGCGCCCACGTCGTACCCAGTGATTCCCTGACGGTGCGGGCGTTCAACAGGGCGTAAGGCTCGCTGCTGGCCCTGATGCCGGTCATCGCCGATTCAGGCACCTGCAACAGCCCCTGCTGCGCCACCCGGGTGTACACTACCGCGCCGCCGCGGTAGTAAGCCGAGGCGCCCGGCACCGCCACCAACGATGCCGAAATGAGGCCTCCGCACGAAGATTCGGTAACCGCCAAGGATTCCTGGGTCTCCTTTAGCAGGGCGCCAATCGACGCCGCCATTGAGGTTAGATCGGGCATGACTTCCTCCTGGACAATTCGTCTTTTGAATACTCTAAAATCGCCGCTGACTATTCTACCCTATGTTAGTATATTTCCAACCTGCGTTCCTTGAATGGAACGCGAACCGTCCCGCCGCGAGGAGTTCCCATGCCCAGCACCGACCCACGTAAAGTCGTATTCTGGTATGACTACTCCTGTCCTTATTGCTACATGGGACTGGTCAGGTTGGAGACATTGCAAAAGGAAACACCTTTCTCAGTGGACCGCAGGCCCTACCTGCTGCGTCCCGAAACCGACACACCCGTCTATAGCGAGAAACCCCACGAGCCTGCTGTCCGCAGGTCCCATGTCACCTCCCTGGCCCACGAAGCCACCGCCTTTGCGAAGGAGCATGGGCTGGACGCAGAATTCCATCGCGCCGCTGCGGAGGCCTATTGGCGGTCAGGCGCTGACCTGGGAAGTCTCTACGTGCTCAGGGACGTAGCAAAGGCCTGCGGATTGGACTGGGAAACAATGGTTGACCGGTTGGTGTCCGGTCATTACAAGGACTCTGTTATGGAGGAACACGAAGCCGCTGTCAAGCAAGGCATCGCCGGAACGCCCTCTTACCTCATCCAGGGACGGATGTACACCGGCAACGTGACGCTGGAAACACTGCGCTCGGCCATCGCCGGGGCAGGTTAACCGTTCAACCTCTCCTCGCGGCTAATCCACTGTCTCTATGAGGCGCGTTAGCCAATCGTCATTCCTGCAACCACCCCGTCATTCCAGCGAAGGCGGGAATCCACAGCCTCCGGGTAGCAACTTCCCTATCTGAAACAAGGCTCCCCTCTGAACGCCTTCTCGTTCCGGCCCAGTGGATTGTGCTGCTGGTCCAAACGTTGCGGACCAGACCATTGAGAAGAGGGGACAGCGGGAATCCTCTCGTCCGGCGCCTCGATGTCCATATTGAGATAGTAGGAATCGGCTGGAGTGAACACACCGTAGGCCACCACCATCACGTGCCAACTGCCTGGTGCTGGGTTGTTCACGGACAGGTACTCGGGGGAGTCCAGTGTAGCCCCGCTGAAATTTCTGTACAACACGTGCCCCGGTGCGCACAAGTACATGTCCAAGTCATTAGTGGGGAATCGGGTCCAGTTATGGAGCCAGCCCAGCTCGAACGATGCCCTGTTGGTACCGGGAGGAATCTCGAACGGGACCAATACGGTCTCGCCGGGTTGTATTCGACGCCCAGGGTCCGACGTTGACTTGAAATCGAACCTTCTGATGGTGACCGTCGCTCCCACGTTGCCGTTGTTGGTCCAGTCGCCTTGAACGGTCACTTTCATCAAGCCGGGTTCCATTGCCGACTCGTCAAGAAACGCGCCGAATATAGCTCCCTGCAAGTCTATAAACCCGTCGCCGATGATGAAGCGGGACCGTCCGTATACGTTGGCGCTGTAGACCGGATAAGCCGTCCCGCCGCGCTTGGACCCTTTGACGTATACCTCGATTGAGTTGGGCAACGCCGCCGGCACCGGGTTGGCGTCTATGTCAACACCCGAAAAATCTATGACAACAAAACTGGTGCCGGCTTCGACTTCGAAGACGAAGTCCCGCGTCCGGCCGGGACTAAGACTGTCTATAATGGCCGAAAATCCTCCGCTGCCAAGGGAAACGTTGGGCAGCGCCTCATCGGGCGGCACTTGCACCAGTTCGTTGCCGGCATCGCCCGACCTGAGGGCATCAAGGGCTGCGGCCACATTCATATAACCGCTGCCTTGGGAACGCCGTTTCCAGTCGTCGGACAAGCTTGTGCTGCCCGTCATGATGGCATTCCGAATAGCCAGCGGCCCCAACTCAGGATCGTTGGCCTTGGTCCATGCACTCAACAGCGCGGCGCCCCCGGCTACCGCGGGCGCCGCGTATGACGTGCCGGACCCGAAGCCGGTGAATCCCCCGGTTACCAGCGAATGATTGAATACACCGGTCGCCAAGACGTCGGGGCCGGTCCTGCCGTCAGCCAAGGGGCCGCGACCGCTGAAGTCGGCGGGCCTGAACTCTTCGGTCGGGTACATTGCCAAGCCCTGACCAGGCCAGAAGTAATAGTCCCAGAAAATCCGGGTATGCACCGGGTCGCTGGCCGCGCCGACGGTCAAAGCGCTGAACGCCGTGCCGGGGCTGCTCACCGATACCGGCGCCGGCCCATTGTTGCCCGCCGCCACGACCACCACTATGCCCGACCGGGTGGCGGCGTCTATAAGCCGCTCCCCAACCGTCCGGCCATCGAACAGGGCCGCTCCACCCAAGCTCATGTTCACGACGTCGATATCCAGCCCATCGGGAACCCCGGCTTGATACTGGAGTTTCTTGGTGATAGCGTGGTCGACGGCGGCGGCGGTGATGGAACTGGCCGCGCCGCCGCCCCCATGGGGAAACACTTTAATGGCGTAAATCGTGGCTTCCGGAGCTATGCCGACCAGCGGGACCAGCAGGTGGTGCCCGGAAGTAAAAATTGTGTCCGAGGGCATGTGCGCCTCAAAGATGCTGGCCAGTTCCACCTCGGCAGGTTCTCTCTTGTCCAACACCATGAAACAATTGGAGGCAATTACTCCTGCAACGAACGTACCGTGATTGCCGTTGGTAGGCCGGGTAGACCCCTCAAACCTGGTCCCCGCATCAGTAGACAAGTCCGGCCCCGCGATCACTCTTCCCTCTGGAGACTCCACATCACCCGGGCCGGACAGGCACGTATGACTTGCATCCGTGCCGCTGTCAATGACTGCAACGATAGTGCCGGCTCCCGCCCCGGTTTCCTTCCAAGCTTCGGCCGCCCCGGTCACGTTGGTTATGTAACTTGGAAACCTGTCCGGCAGTTCCCCGGGCTTGAGCTTTAAGCCGCCGCTTTCAACGCCTTGGGCCGGGCCGATGAGCTTGGCGCCCAGTTCTCTATGCTCTCGCGGGGTGGGGGGCAACTCTACGATAACGTCCTTCTCTACAACCGTTACCAAGGGGTGTCTATGCAGCCTTCCCAAACTCCGGGCGGGCACTCGCGCAGCGACGGCGTCGACGTTTTGATACTGAATCGTTACTACACCGCCCATGTCGCCTATAGCATCAATCACCCGGTTATACGGCTTGGCAGTGTGAACGATAACCCCAATCCTGCCCTCCGACTCGGGGGCAATCGAGACATGAGCATTGAGGCTGGAGTCCGGGAACAGGAGGGCCGCTGCGGATATCGCCAATACAGAAAAGTAGGCTATCAATACCTTTTTGAACGCCCCTATTCGCATCCCGTTCACTACCCCCGCGCTAGCACGCCTATGTCTTAAAAGAAGGCCGCTGTCCAGGAAAACGATTTCGAGTTGGCCACCGCGTCTACAGGACCGGTAGCCAGGTTCCATCCGATAATCAAATTTACCACGGGCAAATTACATAATCCAATAATACGATATGGCCTTCTCAAGAGGATTGAATTCAGGCTGCATATGCTGTAGGCAATTATTCCCCGAGCACAGCCTGGCATTCGTGAAGCTTCGCGGCAGGAAATGTCTTTATAGGGAGCAGTTGCTAAGGGTAGGCCATAATGAATGTTATGACTTCCTCGGCGGCGGCTTGGTCCCTTTGCGCATCGTTCAGGTTAGCCGTGATCACTGCCGGTATGACTGCGCCACCCGTGGCGGCGCTCAAAATGCCGGCACGGCGTTTCGCACGTATGATGTCGTCTCGATCGGCTGTGAGCGAGACCTCCACTACCATGTGGCGGTTACCTTCATCTGAAATAATGATATCGGTATCGTAAAGGTCTTCACATTGCTCCTGTGAAATGAAGCCGTTTTTCATGCCATTGGCGACCATACTGTTCAGTTGAGGCGCCATTGGATCGTTCTGCGACAACGCCAAGTAAGCGTTGTCCAGACCGAACCGAGCCTGAGCACGGTGCAGGGCCCGGTATCGGACCTTACGTTCATAATCGCTGCCCTCGAAGTTTGAAAACCTGCCTTCCATTCTATTCATCCTGGTTTCTATTTGGGTCAACCGTTCGTTGACAAGCCGGTTGCTTTCCTGCGTCAGTTGAACGAATTCGGCAAACCGGGCGGGCAGGTTCAACAATTCTTCGGTCAGCAATATGCCGCGAATCGTATCGGCCCATTCGGGCTGTTCTTTGAGAATGCGGACCAGATCGGCAATGTTATTGATGGTCGTCATGGTTGCTATTATACCGTCTCTATATCCCGTTGGCTCAGCCTGAAGGTCTCCACGTCCCCTGCTATAATCTGACAATCCCTCGGTCGACCACCGTAAGAGGAGTTTTCACATGAACTACTGTCCCCGTTGCGGCGCGAAACTTGGCTCCAAGATGGACGGAGGAAGGGAAAGGCCGGCGTGCCTTGCGGAAGGATGCCGGTTTATTTTCTTTGGGGAGCACTCCATCGGTTGCGGAGGTGTGGTGATCAGGGACAACAAGGCCCTGCTTATCCAGCGCGGCATCAATCCCAATCGCGGCGCATGGCAAATCCCAGGCGGTTACGTGGAAGCCGACGAACAGATAATTCACGCGGTGGAAAGGGAGGTGCTGGAAGAGGCAGGTTTGGTAGCCAAGGTCATCGACGTGGTGGGCATCCGCCATGCCAACACGGAACCCAACTCAAATATTTACGTTGTGTTCCGCTTGGACGCCCCGACCGGGGAACCGAGCTACGACGGCGATGAGACCATCGGTGCGGGTTTCTTCAGCATGGAGGAAATCAACGATATGGAAGGAGTCCAGGGTTTCTCACTTTGGTCCATCCAACGCGCCCTGATTACGCCGGCGGGAAAAGGTCTCCTGCACGAGGAAACCGAAATATCGCGGCAGCGGCGCAGTTGGACGTTGTTCGGGGTAAAGCCCTGAACCCCCGCCGGGGCGCCGCCTAAATGGGCCAGCCGTGCTCTGAGATGTCTACCCGGTAGCCCTCGTCGTCACGAATCCAGCTCTCCGCGATAGCGCCGTAGGTGTTGGAGTTGGCCGTGGTCTGCGCGGTCTCTTCGATGGCCGCCACGCTCTCCACTTGGAACCCGAAGTGGTTTATCCCCCAAGGAATGTCGGGATTGTGAATTAGCGCCACGCCCACATGGCCGTCCGACAGATAAATCGTGCCGTTAGGGCCTCGGGTCTTTTCCTCCATCCCGAATACCCTCTTGTAATACTCTGCTTCCTTGTCTCGGTCCTGAACGTTCAAAGCAACGTGACGAATCCTTGGCTTTTCCACTGCTGTAACCTCCCTACGGTTGGAGTGGCTCGATATTCAAGCTCTGACGATGGGAATTGTACGCAGTAGGCAATCGCCTGACAAGCTGCTTACCGATGGGCCGAAGTTCTCTGCACGCCCCTTGACTACTCGACAATGCCCCTTAAAATCGAACCGTACTTTACACGGGGAGGCCATCAATGCGACTGGAAAACAAAGTGGCCCTGATTAGCGGCGGAGCCAGGGGAATCGGCGCCGCCGAGGCGAAGCTCTTTGCCAAAGAGGGCGCCAAGGTGGTCATAGGCGACATCCTGGAAGAGCGCGGACGGCAGACCGAGGCCGAAATCAACGAGGCCGGCGGCGACTGTTTGTTCGTGAAGCTGGACGTGACCGCGGAGTCGGACTGGCGTGACGCTGTTGCCGCAACCCTGGACAGGTTCGGCAAGCTGAACATACTGGTCAACACCGCGGGGATTTCCCTCAACGGGGACATAGAAAACTTCACCGAAGAGGACTGGGACCGCATATCCGACATCAACGTCAAGGGTGTTTTCCTTGGCACCAAGGTCGCCATTCCGGCCATGCGGGAAGCAGGCGGCGGGTCCATCATCAACATATCGTCGGGCGCCGGTATTGCTCCGGCGTTGGGTACGTCGGCCGCCTATGCCGCCACCAAGGGAGCAGTTCGGATATTCAGCAAGGCCACCGCAGTCCAGCACGCCAAGGAAAACATCAGGTGCAACTCGTTGCATCCAGGACCCATCGACACCGACATGCTCCGGTCGTCGAGGGATGACCAGGGCCGCTTGGACCAGATAGGGCGCGTCCCAATGAGGCGGGCTGGCACGGCGGATGAAATCGCCTACGGCGCCCTTTACCTGGCGTCCGACGAGTCCTCTTTCGTCACCGGGTCGGAGTTGGTCATCGACGGGGGAAGGACCGCCCAATAACCTCGACGTGCAGGCTCAGGCCGGTACGTACTTCTCCTCGAATTTCTCCCGGTGGGCTATCTCCTCCATCGGCTTTCGGGGAGTGCCTTTGGCCCTGGGCCCATCGGGCCTGTATCCGAAGGGCAGAATGGTTATCAGGTCCATTTCCTCCGGTATGTTGAGCAGTTGGTACACAGCCTTTCGCTGCTCCTCAACGCGGACGCCTACGAAACAGGTGCCCAAGCCCTCCGACCAAGCCATAAGCTCCATCTGCTGAAGGGCCCGGCCCGCGTCCAGTTGTGGGCGGGGCGCATCGTCCATGACGACCACGATGGCCATAGGCGCCTGCGCGATGAACGTCCCCTGGGTGGCGATGCGGCCAAGCTCGGTAAGGGTATCCTTGTCGGTTACCAATATGAAATGCCACTTCTGGGTGTTGCTCGAACTCGGCGCCCACCTGCCCGCCTGCAATATCTTCAGAATCACCGATTCGGGGACCGGGTCGGGCTTGAACTCCCTCACGGTCCGCCGGTTCCTGATACAGCGATAAACATCCATTGTCCCTCCTCGCATGGGAAACAAGTTGGCTTAAACCAAGCGCATTAAATCCCCAGCAACGCTTCCAGGTTTCTCCACGAAATTTTCTCTTTCTCCTCTTGGGACAGGCTTTGCAGTCCCTCCAGCCATCCACCGGGCGAAGGGTCCCACCCAACGAAAGGCCAGTCGCTGCCGATGACTACCCTGTCGGCGCCCACTGAGTCGATGAGAAACCGCAATCCTGCTTCGCTGCTGGTTAGAAAATCGTAGTAAATCTGTTTCTGGTATGCACTGGGCGGCCTTGTGATGTTGACGCGGGCCTCGGAGCGTACCATCCACCCGTGGTCCAACCGGCCCATGCCAAAGCAGGCCCCGCCGCCGCCGTGGGCGATGCAGACCTTCAGGTTTGGGCACTCGTCCAGGATGCCGCTGTAAATCAGGGTCGCCACCAGCAGAGCATCCTCCATGACGACTCCGACACTGTTGGGAAGGCCATACTTCAGCGTCTTCCCCAGCGCCACCATGTTGTCTTGGGGCTGCGGGTGAAAGAACAGCAGTGCATCCAATGACTCTGCCGCCTTGAACAGTGGCAGGAAGTGAGGTTCGTCCCAGTTGGCGCTGTTGGCCACCATGTCCAACTCCGCCCCCTTGAGGCCCAGGACATTTACCGCCCTCTCCAGTTCTTCGATGGATGCGCCTACGTCCTGGACGGGCAGCGTGGCAAGCCCTGCGAACCTGCCGGGCCACTTCTTTGTCATCCCCGCTATCTCGTCGTTGACCTCTTTGGACATCTGTATCGCCGCGCCTGTATCCCAGTGGTAGGGAAACAAGGGAGTGTGGATGGAGACCACTTGGACGTCCGTTCCCTCCTCGTCCATCTCGGCAAGCCGTTCCTCAGGCGTGTACCGGAGCTTAGGCGAGTTGATAAGAATCCGCTTGCCGTTGCCGACGATGAATTCCGCTTCGCCCTGGGCCTCGTACCCCATGCCGTGCCAGTCCTCCCCGCTTTGAAAGGCCCTCCAAAGGCTTTGCGGCGCCAAGTGGGTATGAACGTCTATGTGTCTCACGAGTTGTCCTCCGGTTCACCGGTCTTATTGCCCCTGCCGTTTCGTCTTTCCCGCGAAGGAACGTCACCCCCGCGTAGGCGTGGGCGGGAATCCGAAGGTTAAAGCCCCAGAAGACCCTCCAGATTCTTCCACAGGATAGCTTCCTTCTCTTCCTGGGTAAGGCTGTCCATGCTCAGAATCCACGACACGGGCCAGTCCTGTGCCATGTCATAGGGCCAGTCGGTGCCGAAAACCACCCGGTCGATACCCACTGCATCGATGAGGTATCTCAGGGATTGCTCGGTGTAAACGATGCAATCGTAGTAAAAGCGGTCCAGATAGGCGCTGGGAGGCTCGGCAGCCAAACGGTCCGTCTCGGGAATCCTCTGCCAACCCCTGTCCATGCGGCCAACGCCGTAGCAGGCGTAGCCGCCGCCGTGGGACAAGCAGATCCGCAGGTCGGGGCACGCATCCATCACGCCCCCGAACACCAGTGATGCGAAGGTCAAGGTGCGGTCTGCCAAGTTCCCCACCGAATTGGGAAGGTGGTAACGCTTGATGCGCTGGTCGACGATGGTGTCACCGCCCTGGTGGAACAGGATGACCGCGCCCAACTGTTCGGCGGCCTTCCAGAAAGGCATGTACTCAGGCTCATCCAGCAGTTTGTCGTTGATCTTGTCGTCGATCATGGCGCCCTTGAAGCCAAGCTGCACCATCACCCGCTCCAGCTCGGCCACTGCGGCAGACACATCCTGCATCGGCAGCGTTGCCAATCCGGCGAACCGGTCGGGCCACGACTTCATCATCTGGCTGATTTCATCATTGGACTCTCTTGAAGTAGCGGCGGCTATGCCAACGTCCATCTCGTAGTTGTAGAACCCGGCGTAGGGCGACACAACATGCATGTCCACCCCCAGGGAGTCCATATCGGCAAGGCGCTGCTCCGGAGTCCAACTGGACTTGGGGGGCAACTGGCCCCGGCGGTCCCCCGCCACCAGGATCTCGCGCCCTCTCGCGTCCTGCTGCCTCTTCAGTGTGTGCCACTCGCCGCTCCCCTCCGTTGCGCGCCAGAAACACTGCGGCGTCAGGTGGGCGTGAATGTCGATGCTGCGCATATTCGTCTCCTGCAAACCGGGGGCGAGAGTCTCCCTTGGACGGGTCTATTGAAACCGCGGCATTACTTCCTTGGCGAACAGTTCCATCGACCGCATTACCTTGCTGTGCTCCATGCTGCCGAAAGACATGCTGGCGCCGAAGTAACCAATGCTGTGCTCGTCGCGCAGGCGCTCGATCCATTGCACACACTGGTCCGGTGTCCCGAAGTACATCGTATTCTTCAGTTCCGCATCATAGTCCGGCGGCGCTTCCGTCGTTGTCTGTCTCCATCGGTCCAAGTCAATGTTGATTTCGTCGCCCCGTGTCATGGGACGCCGGTGCCCGGCCAACTCTCGGACCCAGACGACCGACTCACGCGGGTACTCTCGCGCCGTTTGTTCATCTTCAGTCAGGTACACGAAGCGAAAGTATGGCATCGCCTCGATATTGGCCGGCTTGTTGGCGGCGGCGCACCGCTGGGCGTAAAGGTCGAACAGCCCCAGATTGTCGGCCTCCGGGGTTGAAAAACTTGTAAGGATGGGCAGGTCCCTGGAAACCGCTACGTCCACGCTGGCCGGAGTGCGAGACACTGCCAAATAGACCGGCGGATGCGGCTTTTGTAACGGCGAAGGGGCGATGGTCAGGTCCTCCACTTGGTAGTATTCCCCGCGATAGCTGAAGTCACGGGTGGTCCAAAGGCCCAGGATGATGTCCAATGCCTCTTGAAACCGCTGGTCTCGGGAGTCAAAGTCGATTTGGAAGTTCCCGTACTCGTACACCGTGGAACCCCGCCCAACTCCGAACTCTAATCGGCCGTTGCTCAACACGTCCATCATCGCCGCTTCTTCCGCGATAAGAATAGGATCGTGGAGAGGGAGGACGGTTACGCCGGTGCCAATGCGAATCTTCTTAGTGCGTCCGGCCACATAGCTGACGATTGGCAGCAAGGACGGAAAAATCCCGTACCGGCTGGAGTGGTGCTCCGCAATCCAGACGGAGTCGAAGCCTAATTCCTCGGCGTATTGGATCTGCTCCACAGCCTCGCCATAGATGCGGCTTTGCTCTTTGGCGTCCGGTTCGGTCCAGGAAGCCAGGATAAACAGTGCGAACTTCATTTCAACAAAGGCCTCCTTGTAACAGACTCGCTAATTGTACCATCCTGTTGTAGTAGAATCTCCGCACTCCAAATGGATTGCTATTTCAGCCCCTTTCGGAGTTCTTGTGCTGAGGGACCAATGATTGACCCCGTAGAAATGACAACCCTGGCGGTGGTGACTTTCCTTGCATTCACCATCGCGGGCGTGACCGGGTTCGGGGGCGGCCTGTTCGTCATGCCGGTGCTACTGTTAATGATGGAGCCCCGGGAGGCGGGGCCAATCATCGGCTTGGTGCAGCTTGTCGCCGCAGCCTCCCGTACCGGCCTCAACTGGGAAGGAATTTCGTGGCCCATCGTAAAACGGCTGGCGTTGACCTCGCTGCCCATCGCTGCCGCGGCCAGTTACCTGTTCGTTGTCACCCCCGCGCCCATATTCACGCGCATATTTGGTGTCTTGCTGCTGATAATGGTGGCCCAAGCCCACACGCCCTGGAGCATCAGCAAAGGCATAGGCTTGCGGACTTTCCTGTTTGTAGGAGCGGCCAACGGCTTGGTTTCCGGCTACCTTGGGCCGTCCGGGCCCGTGGGCGCGCCCTTTTACCTGGCCTACGGGCTGACCGGTGTTGCTTTTGTGGGCACCTCGTCGGCCGGCATACTCATGACCCAACTGCCGAAAATCCCCGTGTTCGCGGGCAACCACCTTTTCAGCGCGCAGGTCCTGTTAATATCAGCCGTGGCTGGCGTTATGTCTTTCGGAGGATCGCTGCTGGGCAACCGCATATCCGGCAAACTGCCGGAGCGGTGGTTCCGCCTCGTCGTCGAAGCTTTGCTGGTCTTGAGCGGCATAGTCCTGATAATTCGCGGCTAATAGATTGGCATTGTTGTATTGATGGATGAACCGAGAGTCCGTTCGTGGTGAGCTTGTCGAACCATGAACGGACAGCCCTTCGACAAGCCCAGGCCGAACGGGAAATTAGCCATCAATCCTGATAAGTTGAACCGCTAGCCGCAGCACATTCGAGATAGCAGCCTGGATGAAGGCTTGGTTCCTACCGGACTGCTTTGCGGACTTTAAATGTCCATCAACGCCTTCCGTTGGCCGCCGTCCATCGATATGGAAGCTCCGGTAACAAAGCTGGCCCTTTCGGAAGCCAGGAAAACCACCATGTCCGCCACCTCCTCGGAGGTGCACAGGCGACCAATGGGGATGCTGGCGACGGCCCTCCGCTGGGCCTCTTCCTCGCTTACGCCCTTCTCCCGGGACATCGTGCGCACCAACCCCCACCAACGGTCGGTGTCTACAGGCCCGGGGTTGACGGCGTTGACGGTTATGCCGAACGGGGCCAACTCCTCCGCGATAGCCAAGGTGAAGTTAATCCCTGCGGCGTTGGCAGCCCCCGGAGTGACCTCGAAATAGAGAGGCTTGATGCCGTCATTGCCGATGACGTTGATGATACGGCCCCAACCCTGCTGCTTCATTATGGGCACGGCAGCCTTGCAGGTCCGCACGTAACCCATGAACTTCAGGTTCAGGCTTTGCATCCAGTCCGACTCTTCCAGGTTCTCCAGCCTGCCACCCGGAGAACTACCGGCGTTGTTGACCAGAATATCCAACCTCCCGAAATGGGCGACTGCTTCTGAAACGAAACGCTGGGCGTCCGCCTCATTATTCATGTCGGCCGCAATAGGCAGGACTTCCGCGCCGGTTTCATCGGCTATTTCCTTGGCGGCAGACTCCAAGCGTTCCTTGCCCCTGGCACACATCGCTATACGAGTTCCCTCCCGGGCCAATGCCAGCGCCGAGGCCTTGCCGATGCCCATGCTGCCGCCGGTGATCAATACCACCTTGCCATTGAGACCTAACTCCACCATTCACCTCCATCAGCCAATTGGGTTAGCTGGTTAATGTTTCGTATTAGAAGAAATCCCCCGCCCTTCGAAAATCGAAGGGACGGGGGACCGCAGTTTCAATAACCGTGATTGGGCCGGAACTCCGGACCCACTCTGCCAAGAGAGATTATCGTACTCGCCGCTCTAGGTGCAGGCCAGCGAATAGACCTGGCTGGCGCCCTCCGGCATCGGGTAAGCATTCCAAGTATCACCGTGGTCGGTGCTGCCCCAGACCTGTCCGCCGTTGGCCGCGCAATACATGCGGCCCCTGCGGTGGGCGTCAAAGGCTATGCCGAACATGGTGCTGTGAGCGTCGAACCCGGTATTCACCCGCTCCCAGTTGTCACCGGCGTCGGTACTGCGGTACAGGACGCCGAGCTCGCTCTGGAAGTTGGCCCCGGCAGCCACCCAGATGGTGTTGGGGTCGCCCGGGACCTCGCTGATGTCCCGGCAATAGCTCTGGCCCTTGGCGTTCAACGGCTCCAGGTTCACGTGGGTCCAGTGGTCCCCGTGGTCGTCACTCCTCCACATACCGGCCCTGGATATGCTGAAAACGGTGCCCGGGAAAAGGGAGCTGGTCATCACGCCGTGCATGTCAACCAAGTCGTCGTTGACGTACAGGCCGTGGCTCAGGTTCTCCCAACTGTCACCGCCGTCCTGGGTGCGAATCAGTCCGCCCACCTCGATGGCGCCGTACAACTCATCGGAGTCGGACTTGCTGGCGGACATCATCAAAATCCGCTTGGCGGGGTTGGAGCCCGGCCCCACGGTGACGTCTGGGAATCGGACGCTTACCGGCACCTGCCGCCAGTTCTCGCCGCCATCCTCGCTGCGGTAAATCTCCGCAGCCTCATAGCCGGCGTACATCACGTTGGGGTCCCTCGGCGAGTAGAGCATTGACCATACCGGCAGGCCGTGGTCAGGAACGTCTACCTTTTCCCAGTGATCGCCTTGGTCGGTGGTCCGATAAGGCCCGACCTGCGTCCCGGCGTACATGATCTCAGGATTTTCAGGGTGAACGGCCAGCGCGCGGATAGCCGGCGCTTCAGGCAGGCCATTGGTCAACAGTTCCCAGTGCCCGCTTCCTTCCTCCATGCGGTAAAGCCCGGTGCTGACCGACCGTCCGGGAGCGGTCTCACCGGCTAGACCCACGTAAACGTAAGCTTTGCTCATATCTCAGCTACCTCTCTTCTATAGGCCAACCGTTTCTGTTGCCGACAGTTGACCAAGTATCGAATAAGGCAATTGCACCAGAAAGGCAAGTGGTTGTCAATTGCCGCAGCGACACCGGTCCGAGACACAATATCCGGGCTATCTAACTCCCCGAATCCCGTCGTCGCAACTCTTCCTCAAGCATAAAGCCGGTTCAGGTTGGCGTATTTTCCCGGGTCCAGGTCCTTGCCCTCCAATGCCGGGTGGTCGTAGCCGTAACGGTGGGCGCGGAATACCGAGTTGGCGTAACCCGATACCGAGCCGCCAACCCCAACGCCGCTGCGGGCAACGAAGGGATTGATGTATTCCCACACTATCTCTTTGCCCGGCGTGACCTCGAATATGCGGCCCGGCGCGCCCTCGCAGATCAGCGTGTTGCCGTTGGGTTGGCGCTCGGAGCCGCTGATGTGATAGCTGTAGAAGGATATGGGCGGGTCCCCCCGGTACTCCCAAGCGATCTCGTTGCTGCCGGGGTCGATTTCGATAATCCGGGAATGGGTGAAGCCGACCTTGTGAGGGCCGTTGTCGAATATCAGGACCCGGCCGTTGTCCAGCATTGTGGGGTTGTGCTGGTGGGATATGTCCCCCGGCCCCCACTTCCAGCGGAACTCGCCGCTGGCCTTGTCCACTATGCCCACTGTGTCCGTCTGGCGGAAGCTCACCACAAGATCACCCTCCGGGGTGACGTTAAGGGTGTTCTGGTGCGTCCACTCTTCACGCCCTTCCAGAAAACAGATGCGGTCTTCGTCGTAGCTCAGGTGCTCCCATGACTTCCACTCGTATATCACCTCACCGCCCGGAGTAACCTCCCGCACCACGTCGCCCAACATGCCCTCGTGGCCGTCTCTCGACGTATATCCGCCGTTTACATTTTGGACCATGTCTTGGGGAATCAACTCCCACGCCAACACCAGGGTATTGCCGTTGGCCAGCCGTTCGAAGTCGTGGTGCAACAACGGGTACCGGTACTCCCAGACCACGTTGCTATCCCAGTCCAGCTCCAGTATGGCCCCCGCCACCGTCCTGCCGTCGCCCGGCAATAGCTGCCGCTCCGGCCGGGTTATGAACGACACCTCTTCCGCCGCCGGGCCCGTTCGCAGCAATAGGTTGCCGTTGTCCAGCAGGTAGGCGTAGCCGATCCCCTCGTCGGAATGCCAGGTATGGCAGACCCGCCCCTCCATGTCGATGAGCCGCGCATCGTGCCCACTCACGTTGGTCGTCAGGGTAAAGCCCCGGTAGGCGTTTTGGGGCGCGTAGTAAATCAAGCCGTTCGGATGGTTGGTTGACCAACCCATAGATGCCTCCTGACTATTCTTGAAGGTTGATGCGCCGGTTCGCAGACGGCGCCGAAGTGATAAACGTAGACCGGGCAGACACGATTTGCCGGTGAGCAAGTATAGAATCGCGTCATTTGGCGGTCAACCGGAACCATAACAAGGTGGTAAACTGTCGTTCTCAAGAACGGCCCGGACGGATTTTCACTCATCAAGTTGTAGGGCTACCCAAGGGAGACCTTATGTCAACTCCAACAACCAAGGCCGAAACCGTCATCAAAAACGCCAATATCATCACCATGGACCCCAACCGGCCACGCGTCCAAGCCTTGGCCATGAGCAACGGCCGCTTCATAGGCTTGGGCAGCAACCAAGACCTGGAGACATTCATTGGCCCGGGCGTCAAGGTGATGGACCTCACCGGAAGCACAGTGCTTCCCGGGTTCATCGACGCCCACATTCACGTATTGAACAGCGGAATACGCCACGTCATGGCCGCCGACTGTGACCTGCCCACCGTTGACTCCATTTTGACGGCCTTGCGGGAGCGTGTGGAGACCACCGCCCCCGGCCAGTGGGTGCAGGGCTTCAAGTTCGACGACACCAAGACCACGGAGAATCGCTTCCTGTTCCGGGAAGACCTGGACGCGGTGAGCACATTCCATCCCATCATGGTGTCCCACCGGGCGGGACACATCTATTATCTCAACAGCATGGCCTTGGAGGCTGCCGGGTTCACCCGCGACACTCCGGACCCCTTCGGAGGCCGCTTGGGACGGGACCCGGACACCGGGGAATTGAACGGGGTAGTCTACGAGCGGGCCATCGAGCCGGTGCGTTTCGGCCTCATCCCGTCCGACACCCCGGAGATTCGCCGGGAAGGGCTGCGCACCATCTGCCGTATGCTGACCCAGGCCGGTCTCACCAGCGTCCACGACGCCAGGGTTGTCCGGGACGAGTTCGTCACCTACCAGGAAGGACGGGACGCCGGCGACCTTTCCCTCCGCGTCTACGCCCTAATGTACCATCCCCATTTCCCGTCGTTGCGGGAAGCGGGGCTGAAGACCGGTTTCGGCGATGACATGCTGCGCTTGGGCGGCATCAAGATGGTTGCCGACGGCGCCATCGCCGCCCGCACCGCGTACCTGTCCGAGCCATACGTCGGCAGCGACTGCGACCACGGCATCCTGGCCATGAGCGCCGAGGAAATCGAAGAGAACGTCATGGAGATGCACCGGGCCGGGTTCCAAGTCTGCATTCACGCCAACGGCGACCTAGCTATCGACATGGTGTTGAACGCCTACGAGAAAGCCCAAGCCGCCGACCCTCGTCCCAATCCCCGGCACCGCGTGGAGCACTGCACCCTGGTCAACCCGGAAATCCTGACCAAGATGCGCCGCTTGGGCACGATAGCCACTCCCTTCTGTACCTACGTCTACCACCACGGCGAAAAGATGCCCTTCTACGGCGAAGAGCGCTTGCAATGGATGTTCGCCCAGCGCTCCTTCCTGGACTACGGCGTGGTCGGCACCGGCGCCACCGACTACCCACCCGGCCCCTTCGAGCCGCTACTTGGCATCCAGAGCTGCGTAACCCGAACCGACAGCCGGGGCAACGTGTGGGGCCCCAACCAGAAGGTGACGGTGGAGGAGGCCCTGCGTATCTACACCCGCCACAGCTCCTACGCCTCCTTTGAAGAGGACCTCAAAGGCTCCATCGAGGTAGGCAAACTCGCCGACCTGGTAGTGCTGGGGGCGGACCCCACCCAAATTGACCCCCACGGCATCAAGGACATACAGGTGGAACGAACGATAGTCGGCGGCAAAACCGTATACGAACCCTAGACGTACCACCGACGGGTGGAGCGTGAGTACTTGGAAACTATCCCAAAACTGGGCGTGCTGACCGACCCGTCATTCCCGCGTAGGCGGGAATCCATCAGCTTCCGTCAGCGACTAGCAGGCCAACATTTTTGTTTTGATCAATAAACTGGGAGTCCGTTCGTGGTGAGCTTGTCGCACCATGAACGGACGGCCCTTCGACAAGCTCAGGGCGAACGGTAGAATTAGCCATCAGTCCAAATAAGTTGGACTACTAGGGATTGTCGATGGAGACATTTGGTTTGAGATAGTTTCTCATGCACTATCAGGAAGCGGAGGGTGTATCGCCATTCTCTGCCTGTGGTGCGGGTCTAACCTGTCGTCTGCGGCCTCTCCGGTGACGACGGTAATATCTCGGCGGCATTGGTTCTGTTGCTGAGTCCGACAACCCCAATTCACGCAACACTTCCTCGCGTCCCTCCTTACGCCCTTCCTCTCGCGCCCTCCTGATTTTCTCTTGGTACTCAGCCCACGCAGTGAACACCATCTTCCCTGCTCCATAGGACAAGATAGACACCGGCCCCACCAAAGGGAGCGGACCGTCCGCTCCCTCTTGAATCAGGCTGGGTAGTCCACTACCACGTCAACCGCCCAGGAACAGCTTGACCATAATCGCGGCCAAGGCCGCTCCCATGGTCCCTCCAAACGCGAACAACGCAAATATGAGCCGGTCCAGGCGTTGTTCGATGCGGTCCATCCGCGCCGTCAACTGGGACATTTCCCTTTCCAACCGCACCGTCAACTGGGATATTTCCCCTTCCAACCGCGCCGTCAACTGGGATATTTCTCTTTCCAGACGCGCCGTCAGTTGGGAAACTTCACCCTCCAGCCGCCCGATGCTCCTGTATACTTCCGCAGCATCAACCTGTTGAGCATCTGTCGTCATATCACCACCAGTACTCTGTCGTCGCTCCAGCCGTGCACCCTATTTCTCTACTTGAACACTGCCAAGCATTTCGGCGCATTGAAGACCCACGTCTCCGCCCAGTCCAGTATCTCCGCCTTCTGTCCCAGTTCCGACATGGCCCCGACAAGGCAGAACCAGTTGAGCACCTCATGCTGGCCCGACTCTTCGATCTTGGACAGAGGGTAGTCCTTCCATTTCTCGAACTCTCCGCTCTTCAGGTGCTCCAGCAGGGCCCTGTCCGCTTCCAGGTCCGGGTAAAGCAAGTGGTTCTTGGGAGTCAGGAAGGCGTGCGACCAACTGGACGACGCCATCAACACCACCCGCCACGGGCTGTTCTTGATGACCCGTGCCGTAGCTTGGCCGACTTCGAAGCACCTCCTCGGCGAAGGAGACGGCGGGTCTGGCACGTCGGAGTACTCGTTGGCCCCGCCGCGCATCCTGATGACGTTGCTGCCGTAGCAGTTCACCGCCACCGGCAGCACCGGGTAGTCGAACCCCTGCCGGTCGTTGTCCAGGAACAGCAGTGTATTGGCGAAGGCGTGGCCCAACCCATCTTCGTGGAGCGGGCGGTAGGCGTAGGACATGTCCACCCCTTCATCCAGAAGGCCGCGTGCGATGTACCGCCCCGCTTCCTGATGGCCCGCGAACTTGAACACCTTGTCTTCAGGCTCTCCCCAGATGTTCGGCCTGCCCCGAGTCCTCTTGAAAGGCGCGAACTCTATGTTGTCGTAGGCCAGTACGCAGAACGGCGGGATGATGTCCTCCTTGAAATTCTCGTACTGGTCGTCGCCCCATATCAGGATGAAGTCGGGGTTGAACGCGTCTATCTCCTCGCGGATTCTGCGGAACGCCTTGAAAACCCTGGCTCTATGCGCTTTGTGCGACGTGATGCCCTCGTCGTCACCCCATTCCTGCTGCATCGGCTCCGGCCAGTTGGCAGGGTCTTTCATGTGGGCGGGGATGCGCTGGTCTGTCTCCAACATCCTGGCCAACGGCCACGGCTTGTACTCGTCCGGCACCAGCCCCGGCGGGTAGTGAGTGCCGCCTACACCCAGTATTTCTCCCATGACTGCCTCTCTTTTTTCGAAGATTGATGGCCCAAGGGCCTTAATGCCGGAGTATACCGGCGCCGATTTGACGGGTCAACGGAATGGAAGTAGGTCGGTTTGCCTGTGGGCCAATCCCCGGCTATGATACCGGCGGCAGAGTAAATACGGGGGTAAGGCGATGACCACCTACATCGGGCAGCCTGTGAAGAGGTTCGAGGATGCGGCCCTGGTTACGGGCCAAGGCTCCTTCATCAACGATATTGTGTTGCCGGGAATGCTCCACGCCGCGGTGCTGCGCAGCGACTATGCCCACGCCGAAATAAAGTCGCTGGACGCGACGGACGCCCGGTCCCTTTCAGGCGTAGCCGCCGTCTTGACCGCGGCCGACATTGCGGGAGCAATCCCCGATATACCGTCAAGGCCAATGACCGGCGTTCAGGCAATGGACGTGTTCAACGCGCCCGGCCATCCCGTGCTGGCCAAGGACAAAGCGTGCTACGCAGGCCAAGCTGTGGCCATCGTGGTGGCATCGGACCAGTACACCGCCCGTGAGGCATTGGACCTGATTCGCGTGGAATACCGTCCATTGGCTCCCGCCTTGGAACCCCGGGACGCGGTTGCCGATGGTGCTCCCGTGGTCCATCCCGAGGTGCCCAACAACACGGCTATGGAGGTTACGCAAACTGGGGGTGACGTGAAAGCTGCCTTCGCCCAGGCTGACCACGTTACACGTCAAAGGTTCGACGCCCAGCGCATCGCCCCAATCCCCATGGAAACTAGGGGTGTAATTGCCGACTATCAGCCCGACGAAGGGATGCTGACCGTTTGGAACTCCACCCAAGCGGCCCATCGCGTTAAGGAACACTTGTCGGACATGCTGCAATACCCGGAGGATGGTCTTAGAGTCATAACCCCGGAAGTGGGCGGGACTTTTGGGATGAAGGACTGCATCTTCCCGGAGGATATCCTGGTGCCGTATCTTTCCATGCTGCTGCGAAAGCCGGTCAAGTGGATAGAGGACCGGCAGGAAAACCTGCTTGCCTACCACGGGCGGGGCATGGACCTCGACATGGAACTCGCTGTAAAGAGCGACGGCACGATTCTGGGAATGAAGTTCACCGTATTTGCCGATCTTGGGGCCTATTTCCTGCTGACCACCGCTTCGGCCCCCTTCAATGCTCTGCGCCGGGTTGCCGGCCCATATCATATTCCGTCAGTGGAACTGAAGATGGTAGGCGCCGTCACCAACAAGACTCCCACCGGCGCCTACCGGGGCACCGGCGGCCCCGAGTCTGCCTTCTGCATGGAAAGAAGCCTCGACATGATTGCACGTGACTTGGAACTGGACCCAGTGGAGGTGCGCAACAGGAACTTTGTTCCCGTGGACGCCTTTCCTTACGAGACCGCAACAGGCGTCACTTACGACTCAGCCGATTACGGCCAGGGATTCGAGCGGGCGCTGGAGTTGGCCGACTATTATCGCTGGAAGACCGAAGCGGCGCGACGTGATCCGCATGAACCGTCCGTCGGCGTCGGTATAGCAGCTATCCTGAAGTCGTCGGGAGCATCGGGACACCACCGGGAGGAAAGAGCTCGGGTCGCCATTGAGCCTACCGGAGCGGTCTCGGTATATACGGGCATTTCTCCCCACGGACAAGGCAACGTAACGTCATTCGCCCAAATGGCAGCCGAGGAACTTGGCGTTGACCCCGCAAGTGTCTCAGTACATTATGGCGACACAGCGGAATTCCCGTTCGGATTCGGCACCAGCGCCAGCAGAGGACTGATAGTGGGGGGATCTGCTGTTTTCTCGGCCCTCACGGAAACACGCAGCAAAATGGCGGAAGTGGCCGCCCACATGTTGAATTGTTCCCCGGACGACGTGCGTCTGGAGCAGGGGCGAGCATACGATATAAACAGGCCGGATGCGGGGATGGCAATACCGGAATTGGCGGCCGCCGCCCACAACGGGGAGTTGCTACCCATAGGGTTGGAGCCAGGGCTGGACTTCACCGCCAGCTTCACTCTTCCCGACAATCCTCACTCTTTTGCCGCCCATGTAGCGGTGGTCGAGGTCAGCAAGGACACCGGCCATGTAGACATTCTGAAATACGTTGGGGTGCACGACTGCGGACGGATCATCAACCCCTTGATTGTGGAGGGGCAAATCCATGGCGGCATCGCTCAAGGCATCGGCCAAGCCTTGAGCGAGGGGATGGTCTACTCTCAGGATGGGCAGCCGTTGACAGGGAGCTTGATGGACTACGCTGTTCCCCGCTCCGCGTCAATGCCTGACGTGGTGCTGGACACTTTGAACATCCCGTCGGACACCAACCCCTTGGGCGCCAAGGGCATAGGGTCCGTCTCCACCGTGCCTTCCCCGGTAGCGGTAGCCAACGCAGTACTCGACGCACTGGCGCCCCTCGGCATCCGGCACTTGGATACGCCCCTTACGCCTGAGAAGATATGGAGGGCCATTCACGAAGGGGAGTCGAATTAGGAAACTATCTTACCCGCCCTGACGTTCCCGGATGTAGCCGACCAGCTTCTCCACATTGGATGTGTCCATCCCCGGGGGTGCGGACGCCAGGTAGTGCCGAAGGTCGTCCAAGGCCATCTGGTACTGTCCAAGGCGATAGTAAATCAGGCCCCGGTCCCGTCGCTCGTTCAGGTCATCGGGCCGCAGCATCATGGTCAGATCAACGACATCGAGAGCCTGTTCATGGTCCCGTCGGTTCAGGTATATCCCCTTGAGGTTTCGTAGAATCCGGGCGATATATTCACGATTGGTGGCGGGAGTTAAGTAACTCGAGTCCCACTCCACGTTCGTTCCCAGAACGTTCTTCAGGATCTGGGCACACTCGTCTTCCGAAAGCAGAATCCCCCGGCGAAAAGGGTCGATTATCAGGTCGGTCTGGGTCCGATGGCCCAGGACGAAATGGCCGGGCAGACCTATCCCTACCAATGGTATGTCCAGTCGTTTCCCAACCTCCAGGCATACCAAGCATAATGTGATGGGCAGCCCGGTGCGTCGCTGTAGCACCTCGTTCAAATAGCTGTTACGCGGGTCGTAGTAGTCTTCCTGGTTACCCTGAAATCCCACCTCGTCAAACAGGTATTCGCTCAGGTTATTTACGCAATGGAACGGGTCCCGGTCCGTCCCGATCCGGTACGCCGCTCCTTCCGCCAAGGAGTCCAGGATCGCAATCTGTCGGTCGATATCCAGGTCCGGGTACTCGACGGCAGCTATCAACAACGCCGCCGTAGCCAGATCGATATCATCGTCCTCATGGGCGGTTACAGATTGAAACCTGTCCAAGACCGCTTGTTTGTTCATTGAAAACTCGCCGTCAAATCCTGGTGGGATTCTTGGGTTCCAAGCCCAAGCGCAGCCGGCCGTAGTCTTCGGCTATCGAGTCCCACGCTATGCCAAAGTGGTGGGAGGCGGCGTGGGCGTCCCGGTGGAACCGCTGGATCGGGTTGGAGTTGAACACCGCATGGCCGCCGCTCATCTCGAAAAGCCGGTCTACCACCCGGACGCTCAACTTGGATATGTAGGCTTGGTTCCTACGGTAACGGGCACGGTCCAGCAGCGTAGGCATCTCGCCGCGCTTGGCTTTGGCGAATACCTCATCTCCGTCGTTGGCCATCATAAGCCGTGCCGACAGCACTTCCGCCTCCACTTCAGCCAGCTTGGTGTGCACCAAGGGGCTTTCCGAGAGCTTCTCGCCACTGTACACGGCGGCCCTGGATGTCAATTGCGACTCGAAGGCTTCCACCGCGCCTTGGGCCATGCCGAGTACGGGAGCCGCCAGCGTGTATGAAAGCATACTGGTGCTGGGAATACGGTAATTGGGAGTGCCATGTACTTTGCGGCCGTGCGATTGCCCTTCCCGCAAGTTGTACGTGAGCACCATCCGGTATTCGGGAACAAACGTCTCGTCCATCACGATGTCCTTGCTGCCGGTGCCTCGCAGACCCGACACGAACCAAGTATCCTTGATGGTGTAGTCCCGCCGGGGCACCAGGAACCAAGCCAGTCCTTGAGAGACCATGCCTCCGAGCAACACCCACTCAGCGTCATCGCAGCCGCTCGAAAAGTCCCACCTGCCGCCCAGAAGGTAGCCGCCGTCTGCTTCGGTCACGCGTGCGTTGACGGGATTGAAAGAGGTAGAAGAGAGGACATCACAGGAATCGGCCCAATACTCCTCCTGTGCCTCCTCGGGAAACATGCCGATGAGCCAGTTATGACTGGCCCAGATAGAGTAGCACCAAGCCGCCGAGCCGCAGCCTCGGCCCAGTTCGGCGGCGATGTCCAACACCACCGGGTAGTCCAGGTCGAATCCGCCGAACCGGGTCGCTTGAGCGGCCCGCAGTATGCCGGTGCGATGAAAGTCCTCCACCGTCTCCGGAGGCATACGTCGCAACTCCTCGGTAGCAGCGGCCCGGTCGCGCAACGCCGGGACTAGGTGGGCGGCTCGCCTGACCAACTCTTCCCGGTCCACCATACTGTTCACCTCAGTATGCTAAAGCTTGGCAAACCCTTTACAATTGGCTCTATCGGCTTGGCGTATGCAAGCCCTTGCTGGCGGGCAAGAACGCCGCGCACCTGTGCATCATACGCAGACTTCAAATAGTTTACAATCAACGGGTCGACCGGGCCATTGGTCGATAGCATGAAGCTGACGGTGAAACTTGACTGATGCCACAACTCCCAGGGAACGTTTCCTGCACCGCTTGAGCACCGGAGGCCTGATAGTGTCCGACGGGGCCACCGGCACTTACCTCCAAGCCCACGGCTTGGAACCCGGCGGCTGCCCTGAGGAATTCAACCTCAGCCATCCCGACGTCGTACAGGGTATGGCGCGAGCTTACTTCGCCGCCGGTTCGGAGATGGTGTTGACCAACTCCTTCGGGGCCAACCGCTTCATGCTTGGCAAGTACGGCCACGGCGACAAAGTCTCCGAGTGGAATCGTCTAGCGGCGGAGCACGCCCGCAGACAGGCGCCTCAGGGTAGTTTCGTCATCGGCTCCGTAGGCCCGACAGGCGAGTTTCTGGAGCCGCTGGGGGAAGTGACCGAAGAGGAAATGCTGGACTCCTTTGTCGAACAGGTCACCGCATTAGAAGCCGGTGGCGCCGATGGCGTCGTTATCGAGACGATGACCGCTGTAGAGGAGGCACGTTTGGCAATCCGGGCCACCAAGGAACACACCAAGCTGGCGGTGTTGTCCACCATGGTGTTCGACAAGGGGCCAAGAGGGTTCTTCACCATGATGGGCGTAACACCCGAGCGGTCGGTCAGGGAATTGATCGAAGCCGGAGCGGACGTAGTAGGAACCAACTGCGGCAATGGTAGCGACCTCATGGTGGAGCTGGCCCGGGACCTGCGCCAAGCCACTGACGCTCCCTTGCTAGTCCATTCCAACGCCGGCATTCCATCCATGGTGCAAGGCGAAATCATATACCCGGAAACGCCGGACTACATGGCCGAAAGGTTCAACGAATTGGCGGACCTGGGAATCAATATCATCGGTGGCTGCTGCGGGACCGGGCCGGAGCACATCCGGGTTTTCCATGAGTCTTTGCGGGCGCGTCGCAACTTGTAACTCCGATCATCATCCGACAAGGCCGAGTAATACCATGACTACCGAGGCAAGCACCGGTTTGACCAGTCACAGGAAAAACGTAGCCCAGGTTATAGAGGAGTACGGAAAGTGCATCGAGCTTATCCCAATGGACCCGTACTTCCACAACATCAGCGTCGGTCTTTACCTGAAGAACGGCGTCTGCACGGTCTGGAGTTACAGCGGCAAACCCGGCGCGCAGGAAAGGCTCTCTAACATTCGAGACGGGTTCGTCGCCTTGGGCGGCATGGCTCCGGTGCCTGACAATGCCATCCAGTTCACATCGCCCTGCGGTCAATTGCACCTGCGGGCCTTAGGATTTCTGCTGGCCCAGATCGTCGGCAAAAACCCGGACTTCTCGCCCCCAACCGGTGACCTGACCATAAGGGATACCAAGACCAAGATGACGTTAAACGTCGCCGGAAAGGACGCCGGCGATAAGTGGGTTTACCAAGTCGCCGCCGACGAAGAGGCTCGCAGCGCCGCCGCCAGGCTCCGTCTGGTAGTAGCCGGCTTCGTCCGCTACGGGGAAATGGAAAAGGTGAGCGACCATGAAGTAACCTTCCCCTGCAACCACCGCCACGACGAGTTGATGCGCATCCTGCTGCCCTACTCACGCAACGTAAGCGCGGTAGAAAACATGATGGAAGCCGACGCGCTGCGAGGGCAGATGACTACCGGAACGTTGGGGTTTGCTCAGAGGTAAAAGATATGAAAATGGCTTTAACACTCACCATAGAAACTGACCGGGAAGAAGACGGACGTTGGATAGCTGAGGCAGTGGAGATTCCGGGTGCCATAGTATATGGCGGAACGGCTGAAGAGGCCATCGTAAAAGTCCAAGCATTGGCCCTTCGGGTTCTAGCGGAGCGACTGGAGCATGGGGAAAATACCCCGGATTTGGTTAGCTTGTCATACCAAGCAGCATGACCCGTTGGCCGAGCACACGTGCAAGAAGAGTATTGGCGGCATTGTTACGATCTGGCTGGAGAGTGAAGAGGCAGTCTGGTTCACACAGGATTCTGTCCAAAGAAGGTTGGCCGGATTACACTTTTGCTTTCCATGACCGCGAGGAAATCGGGCCGAGGATACTCGCATACATAGGCAGACGCACGGGCTTGAAACCTGATGATCTGTAGTGTGTCCAATCAGCGACAGATTAGTTGAATTGAGGAAGTAGCCTAATGACTAACTCCGATAGGTACAACGAGTTCTTCCATCCCATCGTGGATACTCTCGTTCAGAAGCACCAATTGACAGTTGATCGCGAAACAAAGGCCAACAGCGGCCCCTACTTTACGTCGGGCTACGGTAGTCATATCCAATACGAGGCCAGGCTCGCTAAAGGAAATAAAGCGAGAGTTGCTCTTCATATTGATAGCAAGAGAGGTGAGTGGAACAAGCAACTGGTCAGAGACCTGCTTAGACACCGCGAGCAAATCGAATCTGCTCTTGGCCCGCTAGATTGGGAACAAGAAAAGGAAACTAGACGGCGCCGAATCGAAATTACTATACCAGGCAGCATTGACGAGGATGCGCACACGCTGGCGGAAATACAAGACTGGATGGTAGAAAACCTTCTTAAATTCAGACGAGTGTTCAACCCTTACCTGAATGACTTGACGCGACAGTAACGGAGGTATTGTGACCGCGCAAACTGAATCGCATCTCTTTGAAGGGACTCAGGTCCCTGTCAAGGAACTGCACGTTTATATGAGCAAAGACTGGAACCTATACGGTTTCCTGCATGAATTTCCGTCCGTGTCCATGGAACAGGCTCTGGCGGAGATTGAACAAGACGCACGGAAGACGTTACGGAAGATCATCATTGTCGATAAAGGTGTTTCGGGCGGGGCGCTCGTGTTCCAGAGAACGGACGTGCCGGTGCAATACATGTTCGACTATCTGGCTGACGTGAAGAGCCTGAAAGACTTTCACTGGGACCACCCGTCGGTATCTCGCATCGTCGCTTGGGACGCAATTGTGACTGCTGGGCGAATTCTGGAATTGGACGCTTATAGCGGCATAGAAAATGGCATCGTCCACAGCCACAGAGGAATCGTGAGCGGTGCCCCCATATTCGTGAACTCCCGTATGCCGATAAGGATCGTGTTCGATTACTTGTCGGAAGGGAAGACGCTGAAAGATTTCTATTATGATTACGACACGAGAACCAAGGAACATCTAGTGCCGGCCATCAAACTGGCCCATAAAGTCCTTGAAAGGGAGTTTTATGTGGCTGCTTCTGGATGAATCAGTCAACTTCAGGCTGAATCGCAATTTGCCAGGGCATGATGTTCAGACTACCAAGCAGATGGGCTGGGACAGTTACCACAACGGAGAACTCTTAACGTTAGCCAGGGACCGGTTCGACGTTCTCATAACACGAGACCAAAACATGGAATACCAGCAAAACCTCTCACAAGCGGATGTAGCGCTAATTGTTTTGCACGCCAAGTCGAACGCAATGCGAGACTTGAGCCGATGGCTCCCGACATCCTACTTGCCGTTCCCCGTCTGACCCGTGGTCAGATTGACCACGTCTTCCCACCCGACTCGCAATAAAGGAGCCCCCCATATGCCCTTCACCGAGACAATGACTCCCCGGGAAAGAGTCATGAACGCCCTGGCCATGAAGCCGGTGGACCGGACGCCGGTGGCCAACCCTACCAACGTGGCCACGGTGGAGTTGATGGACCTGATTGACGCGCCATTCCCTGACGCCTGCCGCGACCCGGAGTTGGCGGCGAGACTGGCGGCCACAGGGCATACCGAGTTGGGGTTCGACTCGGTGATGCCTTACTTCACTATCATCCAGGAATCGTCTGCCCTGGGTTGCGAGATGCAGTGGGAGGACAAGGACAACTGGCCCACGGTGCGCATGTACCGCCCCATCTGGAAGGGACCCGACGACGTGCACATCCCGCCGGGTTTCCTGGAGCACCCGGACAACCTCACCATCACCAGGGCCATCGAGTTGCTCCGACGGGAATTCGGCGACCGGGTGGCCGTCATAGGCAAGACGATGGGGCCTTGGACGCTGGCGTATCACGTCTTCGGCGTGGAGAACTTCCTGTTGATGACCGTCGATGACCCGGACATGGTGATGCGGGCGTTGCACAAGCTGAAGGAGATTTCCGTCCTGTTCGGCGAGGCGCAAATCGCCGCCGGCGCCGACGCGCTGACCTTCCCTGACCATGCCACCGGCGATTTGGTCAGCGGGGAATACTACCGGCGCTTCCTGTTGGACATTCACCAGGAAATGGCGGAAAGGCTGTCAGCCCCCCTCATCCTGCATATCTGCGGCAACACCATTGACCGCATGGGGTATATCGCCGAAACAGGAATGGCCAGCTTCCATTTCGACTCTAAAAATGACCCCCGGCGGGCGATGGACATCGTTGACGGACGGATTGGACTCGTGGGAAACATCAACAACCCCGAAACTCTGTACGCTCGCGGTCCCGAGGAGGTGCGCCAGGAAGTGTTCCGCTGCCTGGACGCCGGGGTCAACATGATCGCGCCGGAATGCGCCGTGCCCTTGGCCACCAAGCTGGCAAACCTCGTGGAGATACCCAAGGCCGTTGTTGACTGGACTATAAAGAACGGGTGAAAATTCCCTGGCAGATTTCGCATTCTTCGCATTGTGAAACCGTAACTTATCAAATTAAGGAAGTATCACTATGGCATCGGAACCCGAAACACAGGCTCGGACACTGGGCTATTTGGAAGGACGCATCACCGAACAGGCAACGGCCTTACAGGATCTTCGCCAGGAGTTAGCCGGTTTTCGCCAAGAAGTCAACACGGGACTCCAGGAAATCAGGACGGGACTCCAGGAAGTTAATCAGCGGCTCGATCAGGGCCTCCAGGAAGTCAATCAGCGGCTCGATCAGGGCCTCCAAGGAGTTAATCAGCGGCTCGATCATAGCCTCCAAGGAGTTAATCAGCGGCTCGATCAGGGCCTCCAGGAAGTTAATCAGCGGCTCGATCAGGGCCTCCAGGAAGTTAATCAGCGGCTCGATCATAGCCTCCAAGGAGTTAATCAGCGGCTCGATCAGGGCCTCCAGGAAGTTAATCAGCGGCTCGATCATAGCCTCCAAGGAGTTAATCAGCGGCTCGATCAGGGCCTCCAGGAAGTTAATCAACGCATCGACCAAGGCCTCCAGGAAGTCAATCAACGCATCGACCAAGGCCTCCAGGAAGTCAACACCCGGATTGACCAAGGCCTCCAAGGCATCAACGCTCGGATCGACCGGATGTTTCTGTCAACTTGGGCCATTGGCGGCGGCATCATCGCCGCCCTGGTGGTTATGATCATACGGGGCGGGTAAGACAACAACGGTACGGCAACACCGGAAGGAGATTGACCAGTGACGACTTCCAACCCAGGGTTGGTGGAGGAGTTGGAGCACGTAACCAACGCCTCGGAACGGAGGCACATCGAGAGCCTGTTCCAAGGAACGGACCCCTTGATGCACCAGATTGCATACGATCTGATAGTGGGCCACAACCACGAGGTCGACCGCCTCACCAGGGAGGCCTTGGACGCGGGCTTTTCCGCCAATACCATCCTCGACGACGGCCTCATCGCCGGCATGGCGATCGTGGGCATCAAGTTCCGCGACAACATTATTTTCGTACCGGAGGTGCTGGTGGCGGCCAGGGCGATGAAGGCGGGGATGGCTCATTTGGAGCCGATTCTGTCGGCTTCCGGAATCGAGCCGGTGGGGACCGTGGTCATGGGTACCGTCAAAGGCGACCTTCACGACATCGGCAAGAACCTGTGCATCATGATGCTGCGGGGATCGGGCTTCACCGTTCACGACCTGGGTGTGGACACCAAGCCGGAGGAATTCATCGACGCAGTGCTGGAGCATGAAGCCCAGGTGCTGGGAATGTCCGCGCTGCTCACCACTACCATGCCCAACATGGGAAGAACGATTCAGGCGTTCGAGGATGCCGGACTGCGCGACGAGGTCAGGATCATGGTAGGCGGCGCGCCGCTCAGCCAGGAGTTTGCCGACGACATGGGCGCTGACGGGTACGGTAAGGACGCTATGGACTGCGTCGCCTTGGCCAAGCGATTGTTGGGGTGGGAAGGGGCGCCGGAAGCCGTTCCCGCCGTAACCTGACGCGAGAATGCCCCAGTGGAATACCAAGTAGACAAAGAGCGGGTCAGGGCCAGCATGGCTCGTCTCCAGGAAATCCTGCAGGGAATCAACGAAACGGCCAACCAGGTTTCGCAGTGGCGGTGTCCCTACAAAAACGCACAGGACCAATGCACCGCCAATTTCGGTTGCCGCAACCAGTCCCGCCCCGCTGCCGCACAGGAACTGCCACTGTGCCTGGGCAGTGACAATCTCGACTACCGCAGCGCTTGGGAAGTTTGAACAGACCATGTCGCCCCTGCATCACGGCGGACGGACCATCCCGCTCACCGCCGGCCGCACCATTTTCGACTACGCCGACGACGTTCGAGTCAGGGTCCCTACGTCCTGCGGTCGCGTAGGCGATTGCCACGAGTGCATCGTAGAGATTCGCCGCGGGTTGGAGGGGCTGAGTCCTCCCACCCAGGCCGAGTCTTTCCTCAGCGGCAACTATCGCCTTGCCTGCCAAGCCAGCATCGTCGATACGACTACTGACATTGAGTTTGCCACCCTGCGGCGCCAGCCGAGGATACTGACTCACTCGACCCATCGGGACGTGGAACTCGACCCTATGACGGTCCGCATGGGCGGCGACGTTGTCGTTGACGGCCGACCCATAGAGAGGTATCAAAACGGCATCTACGGCTTGGCCATCGACATCGGCACAACCACGGTAGTGATGAACCTGGTCGATTTGGAGACCGGCCGCATCGCCCACACGGCATCCTTCGAGAACCCTCAGAAGTTCGGCGGAAGCGACGTGATGAACCGCATCGCCTACGATGGCGGGCCAAATCGGGGGGAGCTCCAACAGGTGATGCTGTCGGCCATCAACTTCGAAATTGGAGATATGTCCCGGCTGCTGGACGTCCATCGGCGGCGCATCTATGAGGCGGTTGTGGTGGCCAATTCCACCATGCGCGACATTTTCTTTGGCTTGGACGTGCAGTCCATCGGCGAGAAGCCCTACAAGTCCGTCACCGAATTGGAGGTTGACCAGGGACTGCGGCAGTCCACGGCCCTGAACATCAGTGCCGCCGACTTGGGACTCAGGATACATCCTCAAGCCAATGTATACGGAGGGCCGCTGGTCGGCTGCCATGTAGGCTCGGACGTAGCCGCCGACCTGCTGGCCATCGCCATAGACCGGCAGGAAGACGTGGTGATGCTGGTCGACGTCGGCACCAACACCGAGGTTGTCGTAGGCAACAGCCACGGGCTTATGGCCGCATCCTGTCCCGCGGGCCCAGCTTTCGAAGGCGGCCAAGTCACCTATGGAATGCCGAGCTATGACGGTGCGGTGGAATCGGTGGAAATCGCCGGGGATGACGTTCGCTGCCTGACTATCGGCGGAATCGAACCCAAGGGCATCTGCGGGTCCGGCTTGGTGGACCTGCTTGCCCAACTCAAGCTCAACGGCAAAATGGACCAACTGGGCGTGCTTGCAGACGGGAGCAGGGGGTTCATGTTCGCCGGTGAGCAGGGAATGTCCTTGTCACGGGCTGACATCAGCGCCTTGGCCCAAGCCAAGTCCGCCAACTATTCGGGCCAGTTCATCGCCCTGAGACGCTACGGGGTACAGGTCGAACAAGTCAACAAGCTGTTCCTGGCAGGAGCTTTTGCCAACCATATCAACGTTGAAAACGCGGTGGCTATCGGGTTCATCGCCGGTTTCTCCGCTGAAAAAATCTCCAAGGTGGGAAACGCCTCGCTGGAAGGCGCCACCTTGATGCTGGTCTCAAGACGGATGCGTTATGAAATCGAGGAACTGGTCAAGCGCATCGAGCATATCGAACTGGAAACCACGCCAGACTTTTTCGACATATTTGTGGAAGGATGTATGTTCAAGCCCATGGAGGCGTGGGACTGAGCTGTCGACCGCCTTCCCGTCAATTGCGTTCCTGACCTGTGTGGCTTACACTTCCGAGCATGGCCGGCCCAACTGATTGGGTCGGCTGACCCACTCCAATTGAAGAGGGTTATTTCCAATGCCAGATTCCGACCTGCTCCAACTCACTATCTCCGAGCTTGCTCCCAGAATCCAAGCAAAAGAGGTCTCGCCGGTAGAGCTGACCGAAGCGGCCCTGGCCCGGGCCGAGCGGCTGCAATCGTCGTTAAACACATTCATTACCATCACTTACGATGAGGCAAGGCGGCAGGCCAAGGAACAGGAAGCTGCGTTGATGCGCGGCGAATACCGCGGCCCCCTCCACGGCGTTCCTATCGGCATCAAGGACAATATCGACACCGCCGGTATACGCACCACGGTCGGTTCCAAGGCACTGGCCAACCAAGTACCGGACGAAGACGCTCTGGTGGTCACCAGGTGCAAGGAGGCCGGGGCAATCATCCTGGGAAAGGAAAACCTTGAAGAGTTCGCCGCCGGGTCCACCTCCAACAATCTCCACTATGGAGCCGTGCACAATCCTTGGAACCTGGACCATATTCCCGGCGGCTCCAGCGGCGGCGGCGGCGCCAACGTTGCCGCCCGCGTTACCTTCGCTTCCCTGGGTACCGACCTGGGCGGCTCAGTCCGCGGCCCGGCCAACTTTTGCGGCATAGTGGGCCTGAAGCAGACCTACGGACGGGTGAGCCAGCGCGGGTTGCAGGTCACCAGCTTCAACGGCGACCACATCGGCCCCATGGTGAGGTCGGCGAGGGACTGCGCCCTGGTGCTGCAAGTAATCGCGGGCTACGACCCTCTGGACCCAAGCACTGTGCCGGTGCCGGTACCCGATTACTCGGAACTCCTAGGGACGAGCCTCAAGGGCCTCAAAATAGGCGTACCGGCGAACTACTACTTTGAGCCGGTGGACCCGGAAACCGAGGTGGCGGTGCGCCAAGCCATAGCGGCGCTGGCGGAGTTGGGCGCCGAGGTCCGTGAAGTCTCGCTGCCAAGTATGAAATACGCCGGCGCGCTGCGCATTCCCGGCATGGCCGACGGGTTGGTGGCCCATGAGCCGCACATAGATCAACACCGGGAAGACTACGGCCCTACCGTCCTGTACCGCACGCTGGCAGGCCAGTTCATTTTAGGCCGCGATTACTCCAAGGCTATGAAAGTGCAGCGCATCATCAAAGAGGAGTACGCCCAAGTATTTCAGGAGGTCGACCTACTGGCAACCCCGTCGTCGCCCATTGCGGCTTGGCGCATAGACCAGAACACGGTAACCGTCGGAGGTCAAGACTACCCGGTGCGGGGACCGGGCTCCGGCATGACCGCCCGCTGCACCAGCCCAAGCAACGCCACCGGGTTACCGGCGATGTCTATACCGTGCGGGTTCACTCAGGCCGGCCTTCCCATCGGCCTTCAGTTGATAGGAAGACCCTTCGAGGAACAAGTCCTCTTGCAGGTAGCCCACGGTTACGAGGCTGTTTCTCCCGCCAAGGACCGCGTACCCGCTATAGCCAACGGCGGTTAATCGGCCAAGAGCTGAGAGGCCTTGTCAAAAGTCCCTTCCCAAAACGGGAAGGGATTTTTTCGTGGATAGACAGTTCCCGGTCACATCTCTTGGCGCTGTCCGGGTATCTCCGGCTTACTTGGGCAACGACAGGCCGTACCGGGCGGAAAGTTCGTCTATACCCGAGGACACTTGACGGCGCAGTTTGTCCGATGTGTCACGCTGCCTGTCTACATTGTCATACACCGAGGAGTCAAAGGGTTCCCAAGTGTTGCGCAGGTCGCGCACCGACCTGTGCTCCCTGTCCGCCGCCTCAACCAGCAACTCACCCATGGGCCTCAGGAAAGTCGCCCGAGGCAGTCCTCGAACGTCGGCAGCCAGGTCGGAAAATCTTGCGGTGAACCCACCCAAGGCTTCAATAACTTCGGTCCGGTCACATCCGCCCTCAGTGCCGCGCCATTCGTCATAGTCGTCTCGGAGATCGTCTACTTGTGCCATCAGCCGATTGTATCGGGCTGCGAACCCGCTCACTTGCTTGCGGCCGTCATCGGAAACATCTTCTTCGATCTTGGATAACAACTGCCCGGCCTCGCGCCGTGTTGTATTGGCTTCCACCAGTTGCGTGTCGAAGGCGTGGAAGATTGACGGATCGGCCGCGGAAGGCTCTTCTTCGGCGCTGGGTCCTGCATCGAACGTACTGCCACCCTCAGAGTTGCCAGTCCCCAATACAGGTGATTCTTCCTCTACAGGTTCCGGTTTTGTCGGCGGAAGATTACCATTTCCTTCGACCTGCGGATCAGGAGTGGAGGTTTCAGACGAATCGTCCTCCGTCACTGGTTGATTACTTACAAACTCCCCGGGCTGTCCCAAGTCACCTCTCAAATTCCGCAGTAACAGGTCCTCTGATTCGGCTGCCTCCGCCAACATATCCGCCACATCATCTGTTCCGGCGGCGGACGGCAGATCCCGGGCAGACTGTACTATCCCCCGGAACTCGTTCACCAGAAGGTTGACGCCACGGGTCCTTTGAGCAGCATTATAATTTGGCTCGGCTGAGCGAAAAGAGTCGTAGTTGCGGTGGAACTGGTCCCAAGCCTCATTCAACTCGCTCACGGCAACGCTGAATTCGTTGACCTCTTCTTGCGCGTCAGGACTCGTCCTTGTTTGAAGATCGTCTAACCTGTCGGAGACCTCCTTTTGTATTTCCGAAGCCTGAGACCGCGCAACCGCAACTGCCTCGTAAGCCGAGCCAGCCCCGCCATTTGACGAATTATTTCCTTTTCCGGCTGTGGCAGACGCTCCCGCCCCATTCTCATCTGGCTTCTCATCCGATGGCGCCGCTGCGCCGCCACTCGAGGATGCCGCTGCCGCCGAGCCCCCGCGATTGGGCTGACGGTTTTCGGCCAAGGCGCGCAGCGCCTCTTCTTCAATTTCGGCGGCTTCAATAAGGCTGTCCGAAAGCTCACGTACCATTGGGTCTCTAGGTAGCGCTCTGGCGTCGGCCGTAATACCGGCGGACCGTCCCGCAAACCCGTGTACCGCTATTTGCACCGAACTCGCTTCGCAGTCCGTCAGCCCCTGACGCCAAGCGTCAAAATCACCGTGAAGGTCATCCCAGCTTTTCGACAACTCAGCGTAACCCGCGGCAAAGTCTGTGGTTGTTTTCCTGACCTCCACCGGGACCGGTGTGGGCGTGGGCATTCGCGCCTCTGCGGGCGGCAGCTTGGTGGTGGGTATCGGAGTGGCGCCGTCTTGGGTTGGTGCAGACTGGGCTGGAACAGCCGGTTGGGGAGCCGCACAAGCAATCACGGCAAGCATCAAACCGGTCGCCAGCAACCCCATAAGCCCACGTACATTTATCTTCATTCGGTCCGGTATACTCCTACAAAATCGCCGACCAAGCCGCCCCTGAACCCCCCTGAAGACAGGTAGCTTATAGCCTCTCTGAGTGATTCTTCCGAATCGCCCAGCACTACCAAGGCATGACGGTCAGGCCCGGGATGAAGCAGAATGACGGCGGTGGCCTCTTTCTCAATATCGGTGGTAAACGGGGTGCGCAGAACATCGTTCAGGACCAGACCTCCGACCTCCAAGTACTGGGCCACGTCGGCGGCATCCTCATAAAGTCCCAAGTACAACGTGTCATTAGTGATGTCCTCTACAGCCTGAACATCCGAATCTATACGGAATTCCGACAGTACGCCTTTTACGTCTGACACAACATCGAAAAGGGAGGAACGGCCCAGCACAATGTCTACGTCACCCTTGAAAAAGCTGGGAAAATCGGCCAAGTCAAAGCTTCTTTGGCCGCCGGTCAGGTAGTCGGCCAAGTTGGAAATCAATCGGTCGTTGTCCAGAATCGAGTTTCTGGGGGGGACCATGAAGGTAAGGTCCGTCAACGCCAGCACCCGGCCGTCGCCTGCCTTGACCATGGTGCTGAATGGGTGAGGCTGTTCCACCAAGGAAGAGCGGGTACCTTGAGCGGCCATTGCCAACCCTGGAGTCGGAGCGGTGACCGAGCTTGAGGTGTAGAAAACTACTTGCTCCAATCCTTTGGTCACGTCGTCTTCCCGGAAACTTCGCATGAAAATATTCTGGAAGTTAAGGTCGTAGTCCGTCAGGTTGTACAGATAATCCTGCCGGTACTTGATTCCGAAACGTTCCGCCAAGCTGTTGATGTTGTGGCTGCGCGTGGGATCGCCAACCAAAAGCAGCTTGCCGCCCTTGCTCAGGATGTACCTTTCCACCATATCGGCTTCCGCATCAGTGTAGGGAGTGGCCGGCGCCACCACCAGCAGGCTATCGGCGTTGCGGAGCTTTTCCTCCATCAGCCTGATTCTGGCGTCCTGGTCATAGGAACCGAAGCCCCCTCCACGTCGTGCCAGACCCACAACATCCACTTCGTACCCTCGGTCAGCCACTCTGTCCAGCAGGGACGACAACTCTGTCTCAAGGAATTGGTTGCCGTGAATACCGTCAACCACCAGGGTCCCTTTTTGTATCAGAGGCAATTCCTCTAAAGCGCGTAGGCTTGACTGGGGAGCGCCGAGTTGGTCAACCGGCAATGCAACGGTAGGAGGAGGTTGATAGGAACCGCGATAGAAATAGAAAAAGGCGACCACGAAAGCGGCAGCAGCGAATAGCAGAAGGAGGGCCAGCCCCCCGACTTTACTGAGCAGGCCCGACATACAAGTAATACACGTTAGGTCCGTTTACCTTGAGCGGAAAGCCTGGCAAGACTTCCTCCTGAGTGTCTCCTAGTCCCGATGTCATCAGATACCGCCGAAGGCTCTCCATATCGTTAGTATCCTTCAACCCGTCCATGGACAAGGATGGGTTGGCTTCTTCTTGAAGGAGGTCAACAAGGTCCGCGCTATGACCTATGGTCTGATAAGAGTCCATGCGCGACAAAGGTTCGATGATCCTGGCGAACTTCTGATTGAAGCTACGGAACACCTCGGTGTTTACGTCTACCAGGTCATAGTCGACAATCCCGGCCAACTCCGCTGCTTTCTCTATAGCGTCGCCGTCTCCCCCTATCTCGTCGGCCATGCCATTCCTGACGCTTTCCATACCGGAGTAGATGCGGGCTTGGAGTAGTTCAGTTTCGGTAAAACCATTCTTGAACTTGTGACCCCGCTCGTTCACGACAATCGAACCAAAGGACCATTTCAATTGGTCGGTCAGGCTGATGAAGTCCCGCCTGGACCCGCCATTGAGCTTGAAAGGCCCGGTGGGCACCACCTGCTCTCCCGGTGGCCGGGATATGAATGGGCCGGGAAAGGACAGAATTACGCCGACGTTGCCTATAAAGGAACTGGGTTTGGCGTACAGGTAGCTGCCGCCCATCGACATCATGTAACCGCCGCTGGCCACGATGTCGTTCATCATGATGACTACGGGTTTCTTTTCACGTAGTTTCCGGGTCTCGAAGTACAGTTGCTCGCTGGCCGCCGCGCCGCCGCCGGGGCTGTTCAGGCGTATGAATACACCCTTTATGGAATCGTCGCGGCCCGCATATTGCAGGAACTCGCTGATTATGTACGCGGAGTTGTCATTGATAATGACGAAAGGAATGTCTATAACGGCGATCTTGGGTTTACCCGGAAACACGTAGAAGAAAACCATGACGCCCAGCACAATACCTAATCCGGCAAGCACCGGGCCGGCGATATACCAGCGAGAGATAGCGCGCCATATATTTTCCAATCTATACATCTCTCCGCTTCATACGCACATCAACTACTGCTTGGATTCTTGTTCGTCCACACAGATTGACCGTACCCTCTTCCGAGAGGTCCATTGAGGTAAGGCCGCTAGACATCATACGGACGGCCAAAATAAGTGTCAACCAAATGTTGACGCCCGCTCAGAGTCCCTCAGTTTAGAGGGCGTCGGGAAATCCTGGGCGTCAGGACTGTTCCAAATACACAAACCGGAGCTTGGGGATGGTCATGGGCAACAAGTGATAGCCTTTGACTTCGGGCTTGATCAAGACTTTACGTTCGGTGCTGTGCCAGAGCGGTACCCATGGGGCATCGTCGACTATCAATTGCTCGATCCGGTTGTATTGCTCGAAGCGGGCCTTCTGGTCCTGCTCGACGCGAGCCGCCTCCAACAGGGAGTCCACTTCCCTGTTGTCGTAGTTCATCCAGTTGTTGTCGCTCTGGCTGTGGAACATTATGTCCAGAAAATTCTGCGGGTCGGGGTAGTCCGCGCTCCAAGCGAGAGTAAACATCTGGAAGCGCTTCTTGTGAACATCCTGTAGAAAGGTGGCCCACTCGGTCTGCTGGATTTCCGCCTCTATGCCCAGAACATCCTGCCAAGTCTTGAGCATAGCCTGCAAGTCCAGTCCTACGCTGGCGCCGAAGTTGCCGGCGACGGATATAACCACCGGCGGGAAGTTCTCCAAGTCGCCCCCATATTTCGACTCTGCCAGCAAACGCTTGGCTTTTTCCGGATCATACTCATAGCCCCGAAGGTCCGGGTTGTACGACGGGAATCCAGGAGGAATGATCCCTTTCGCAGGCACCACCAAGTCTTCCAAAACTTCGGTCGCAATCTCCCGCTTGTCGATGGCGTAGTTCAAAGCCTGCCGGACCTTCGCGTCGTCGAATGGTTCCTGCTTCAGGTTCATAGCGATGAAGGAGACGCTGAAACCGGGCGGCGCAGTGGCAAGTTCGGCGTTCAATGGATTGGCAGGGTCCTGCACCCTTTCCAAGTCCGTCAACCCAAGGCCCGTAAGGTGGATTTCATCGTTTTCGTACATCAGCATGGCGTCGCCGCCGCTCAGGATGAATTCCACTTCGTCCAAGTACGGGGCGCCCAAGTGATAGTGCTCGTTCCGGGCCAGTAGTATGGTCTCGCCAATGTCATACCGGTCCAGCCGGAACGGACCGGTGCCGTTCGGCTGGAAAATCCAATCGTCACCCCCACCGTCAACATTCTCCCGGTCCAGGACAAACCCGGTCGGATAGGTCAATTTGGCTATGAAATAAGACTTGGGAGCATCGATGGTCAGTTCCAGAGTGTGGTCATCTACAATCCGAAGACCCGATATCGACTCAGCCTCCCCTTTTAACTTATCCGATACGCCAACAACGTCGCCCAAGTAAAGGTCAGTCACGGGAGATTCAGTCAACGGGTCGGCGGCCCGCTCCAAAGACCACCGGAAGTCTTCGGCAGTAACCGGTGTCCCATCGTGGAACTTCGCGTCCTCCAACAGCCTGAAGGTAAAGACCCTTCCATCGGCGCTTATGTCCCACTCCTTGGCCAGATCGGACACTATCTCTATCGAAGGGTCGATGGTCACCAAGCCTCCGAACACCTCGTTGACGATGGCCGCCGCAAGATAGTCGGTGGTAATGTGAGGGTCCAGCGTGGGCGGGTCGCTGAACAGTCGAACCAACGTTCCGCCTTGCGACGCCATGCTGGATTCAGCGAGAAAGGGGGTGGACACCGGTTCCGCCTCGGGAGTCGCGGCCGGTTCATTGGGGACCGCAGTCGGAGCCGTCTCCGCTTGAGAGTCCGTACTGCTTGATTGCCCGGTCTGGGCTTCCTTGGCGGGCGTCTCAGGGGCTGTTTCCGACGCCCCTGAACACGCCGCCAGCAACATGACGCCCAGCAGCGTCACCAACACTATCAGTCCGGTCTTGGAAATCCTGTTCGCCTTGACTATCTGCCGCAACATCGCTTTCACATCCCCACCGTCATCGTTTGATTGTTACAGTTTACGCCTATCGCACGTGAAATGGATGCACGGGAGGAAGTCGAAGTTTGGCGATTTGGAACGGACTGGACCATCATTCGGTGTTGACAGTGTACTCGCGTTTGGATTTTCATTTATGCTGAAAGCGACTGTTGAATCCCAGGAAACGATTAGGAACAGGTGAGACGGCGATGAACCGGGAGCAAAAGTACCGGCAGATGGCGGCCCGCAGCAAGTACCAGCGGCTGTACACCCACCTGTGCGGACTCACCGCCCAGGAATGGAGAACTTCTTTTAGCGAGATCGAGTCGATCATGGGATTCGAGTTGCCCGCCTCGGCCCGCTTTCACCGGCCTTGGTGGTCCAACCAGACCGGCGGCAACGGCCACAGCCAAGCCCTTGCCTGGAGTGCCGCCGGATGGGAGACGGCGGAGGTGGACATGGACGCCGAGACGCTGCTGTTCCGGCGCAGGCCAACAGAAGCCACCCGCCGACCAGCCCTTGACGAGGTGTGGCCCGTTCACTCCGCTGGAGGCTGGCCGGAGGGTATCAGCCTCCGCCGGGAGGACATGTACGGGGAGAGGATTTAGCACCCCTATGTTTGTGGACACCAACGTACTGGTGAAGGCCCGCATCCTGGAAGCCCCAGAACACGAGGTAGCCAGGGCCAGCCTGGAACGAGCCTTCGAAGAGCCTGAACCGCTTCGCATCAGCCGCCAGGTCCTGCGGGAGTACTTGGCCGTGGTCACCCGCCCCCAAACCTGGCTGGCGCCCATTCCCCTCGAGATCGCCCTGGACGACGTGGAACGGCTAGTTGCCACTTACGAGATATTGGAAGACGGCGCCGTAGTCACCGACAGGCTGGTATCGCTGTGCCGCGAGGTCTCCGTGGGAGGGCGGCAGATTCACGACGCCAACATAGTAGCCACCATGCTGGCCTATGGGGAGCGCAGGCTGCTGACGTTCAACCCGTCAGACTTCCGCCGCTACGGAAGTCGAATCGAGTTGGTGAGCGTCTAATGTTATGTTGGGAGAAAAGGAGTCCTGCCACGACACCCCAAGCCATAATAATGAGAGGAATGGAATCCGAGGTAGTCAGAATCGGGGAGCCGGTTCTGGCTACAGTACATGATGGCTGGGGATCCAGGATTCGAACCTGGGATACCTGATCCAGAGTCAGGCGTCTTACCACTAGACTAATCCCCATTAGCAAGAAGACCGAGGCTGAGTGCGTACTTGCGACTATGGATCTGCGCTCGAACGCAACTCGTACATTTTATGGTATTCACACCACGGGGGGCTGTCAAGAGAGAATTCCAGTTCCAACCCGGATGGATGACGCTACGTTACTTAAACCGTCTTTCTAATACGAAAAACGCCTGACGGAGCAATCGCCTATAATTTGCTCCGGCGTCGTAATTTTGCTTTCACTTCTAGTCGGCAAGCATTTTGTTTGATAGTTATGATGACTAAAAACGCCATTCGACGCTATGTTAACACGATTGACACGCTTCAGCGCGGCCAATATGATGATTCGTGTTTAACTGCTATATATTACTACGGAGAGAGTCATAATGGACGAACTCGACCGCAGAATCATCAGCCTTTTGCAAATGGATGGCCGGGCGTCCAACGCCAAGATTGCGAGAGAGGTCGGCGTTAGCGAAGGGACAGTGCGCCGGCGGTTGAGACGGCTGATCCAGGAAGACGTGGTCAAGGTCGTCGCCGTGCCGAACCTGGAAAAACTGGGGTATGCCACCACCGCCTTGATAGGACTACAGACCGGTCCGGGGAAGTCAGATACTGTAGCAGAATCCATTGCAGGGCTGGACGAGGCGCATTATGTCGCCATCACCACCGGGGCTTACGACGTATTCATCTGGGCCGGGTTGGAATCCGCGGAAAGCCTGGGCACATTCCTTCGTACCAAAATAGGCGTAATAGACGGCGTGCAACGGACCGAGACTTTTGTGAACCTCGCCATCAAAAAGCGCACCTACGGCTTGGTCTTGTAGCCGACAATTCCGCCTGGATGCCATGCCATAACGGTTCACGTAAGCCTGTACATCCCTGAGAGGAGCGGGCCCACAACGAATGTACCGTGCACGACGCCTGCCAGGCCATTATTGCAAACCGGCTGCCCTATGCTATAATTTTCCGTGCGAACCAGTTTCGCCAAGTACCAAAACTGGAATCAAGCCAAACAAGAAATAAAGTCAAAAGGAGCAGAGGAGGATGACCTATATCATTACGGAGCCCTGCGTCGGCGTCAAAGACTCCGCATGCGTAGATGTGTGCCCGGTGGACTGCATCTACACCCGCGACGAAGACGACATGTACTTCATCAGTCCCGACGAATGTATCGATTGCGCCGCTTGTGAGCCGGTCTGCCCGGTTACGGCAATCTTCGCTGAAGACGCCACTCCTCCTCAGTGGGCTTCTTACATCGCGATGAACTACGACTATTTCACCAACAACGACCCATCGGACCTGAAGCGAAAGTAGGACCTTACGACGGTAGCATTCTCTCTCGAAGAGAAGAGACCCTTGAGGGCATGTCCTTCAAGGGTCTCTTGTTGTTGTCCGACTCCGCAGCAATCAAACGCCTTTTACGCCCACTCCTTTCCCCTTGGGCCCGCACAATTCACCCCAAGTCGTCCAAGCAGTCCGTTAAAGGCTTGTTGATGCACGTAAAGATAGGCGTATCCCTCTCGGTGTAGGGGCGGGCTTCCGACTCCCTCAAGTCGCTCACCAAGTCAAGGAAATTCGCCGGATCATCGGTCTCGAATCCCAGGACAAACTCTTGATCGTCCAAGCCGAACGAGTAGGCGGTGCTGATTTTCACGTCGGGGTACCTGTGCCCTATAGTGAAATGTTCGCTCATCATCCGTTGCCGTTCGTCCAGGGGCAGTTGGTACCACTCGTGAGTCTTTACAAACGGGTAGAGGAACAAGTACTTGCGTCCGATTATCCGCATGGTGGAAGTCGTGCCCTCCTGTCCCTCGTGCCGGTGGGTGTCCACGTAGGGGGACCGCCTAGTCATGGCCAGGAAAGACTGGGGCACGTGAAGGTACGCCCCCAAGCGGGTGGCGTTCAACTGGGCCAGCAAGCGATTAATCGGTTCCAGGGTGGGACAAATTTTCCATAACAACAGATCGACGTCACCTCTCGTTCCCACCAGGCTGTAGCTGGCGGAGGTGACTTGGTCTGAGAACTCCGACACCACTGCGGCAAACTCAGCCTTCCCATCCGCCCTCTCCTGTGGCGGCAACCGGCGCCAATCCGGCGCCACTTTGAAAAAGGTGTACTTTACGAAGTCACGCCGTGTCTGCTTTACCTCGTGATGCGACATTTTTACCCTGCCCACGCCGTCGCGCCTGGATTTACCGCCCATATTAGCAATCGGACTGCGGAGATGGCAACGGTGGCGATGCAGAGTATACTAGAGTGTACCTCTGATTTATGGTGATATTGGAGCAACGAAATTGACTACCCTCAATGATGAAGGGTTGCTGGAGCTGTTGGGGGATATAGAGGCCGACCGTGTCGAATTTAAAGAATCTTTGGCCGGGAGCGTCCCAACAGCGATTCGTGAGGCTATCTGTGCATTTGCCAACGACCTGCCAGACCACAGACTACCCGGGGTAGTGTTCATTGGAGCGCGAGACGACGGCTCCACATCAAGATTACCAATCACGAACGAACTGCTCCTGCAACTAGCAGACATGAAGACCGACGGCAACATCGTGCCGCCACCTTCTATGACGGTGGAAAAACGGACTCTCCGTGGAAAAGATGTGGCAGTGGTCATCGTGCAGCCATCAGATTCGCCGCCAGTGCGGTGCCGAGGCCAAATCCAAATCCGAATCGGCCCTCGCCGGGGAATTGCGACGGCTCAGGACGAACGCATTCTTAACGAAAAGCGTCGCTACCGGGATATCCCTTTTGACATCCATCCCGTGCCTTCGGCTATCTTGAGCAACTTGGACTTGCTACAGTTCGAGCGCGAGTACCTGCCTCAGGCATTTTCGGCCGAAGTGCTGGAAGCTAATGATCGCAGTATCGAGGAAAAGTTAGCTGCGACGAAGATGATTGCCGCGGCGGATGATACAACTCCCACGGTCTTGGGTCTGATGACACTGGGTAAAACCCCACAGGATTTCCTGCCCGGGGCTTACGTGCAATTTCTTAAACTGGACGGAACGGAGGTCACAGACCCTATTATCGACAGCGCAGACATTCGTGGTTCCGTCTCAGACATAATAAACCGCTTGGACGACAAACTAAAAGCGCATAACAGGGTTGCGGTAGATATTCTTTCGGGGCCGCTCGAACGGCGAACTAATCTCTATCCTTTTGAGGCGGTTCAGCAAATCACCCGTAACGCAATCATGCACCGTTCCTACGAGTCAACCAATGCCCCGGTGCATGTCCACTGGTTCGACGACCGGATTGAAATTACAAATCCCGGAGGGCTTTACGGCTCCGTAAGTGTCGATAGCCTAGGACAACCCGGCGTGGTCGATTATCGAAATCCGAACTTGGCTGATGTGATGCGAACTCTGAAATTCGTCCAGCGGTTCGGTCTTGGAATACCTTTGGCTAGGCGTTTGTTGAGGGAAGCAGGGCATCCGGCCCCTGATTTCAATGTTTTCGGCAATTTCGTGTCCGTGAAGATAAGCACAGCATCCCTCCAATAAGAGAGCCAATATGACGGTTCCAGTACTCACCTTCTTCAACAACAAGGGTGGAGTTGGCAAGACTTCACTTGTCTATCATCTAGCTTGGATGCTGTCCGATATGGGGTATCGGGTGCTGGCTTGTGACCTTGACCCCCAAACTAACCTTTCAGCAACATTCCTTGATGAAGACCGACTGGAAAGTCTTTGGAATGAAGAAATCGGCGCAAATACCATCGCCCAATGCGTTGAGCCGTTGATGCAAGTCGGAGACCTGCGCACTCCAAAGCTCCAGAGAATTGCCTCTGGACTATGGTCTGACCTGGCTTTGATTCCCGGAGACCTTTCATTGTCCGGATTTGAAGACACCCTGTCCGCCGAGTGGCCCAACGCGCTGGGTTCCACTAACCTTTATCGGCCTTTCAGAATATTAACCGCATTTTCGACCATAATGCAGGACGGAGCTCGGCAAATGGACGCATCAGTAATCTTGGCTGACATCGGCCCTAATTTGGGTGCAATCAACCGCTCGGCTCTTATCGCCACCGATTACGTTATCGTTCCTCTGGGGGCGGACCTGTTTTCGCTCCAAGGCTTGCGCAACCTTGGCCCCACTCTGCAAAACTGGCGCACGGAATGGCAAAAACGCCTCGACAATTGGACAGAACCTCATTTCGCTCTCCCAAAGGGAAAGATGCAACCGATCGGCTACGTAGTGCAACAGCACAGCGTCCGGCTGGGCCGTCCAGTACGAGCATATGACAAGTGGATTAATAGAATGCCTGAAGAATACGCCCGGAACTTGTTAGGAATACAAAATGGTACTTACCCTGCCAGTCCACCGGAGGATGAAAACCGGTTGGCTACAGCGAAGCACTACCGAAGCCTTGTGCCAATGGCCCAGGAAGCTCGTAAGCCCGTCTTTAAGCTGGCGCCCGCAGACGGCGCTTTCGGCAGCCATGCCGCCGCCGTTCAGGATGCATACGTCGATTTTAAGAACTTGGCAGAAGAAATTCTGTCCCGGATAGAAAACCTGTAAACGGTGCTTGTCTCCTTAGGGTGCTACAATCCCCAATGAAGATTCCAAAATCCGAGGTGACACCATGGTGGCAGTCGGTACGGCAACCTACGCTTACGAAGTAGCCGAGGGATGGGGAACATTGCCCGAAGGCTGGTCGTTCAAAGAGGCAGCGGCGGTGGGTGTGGACGCCAAAGACAACGTATACGTGTTCAACCGCGGCGAACACCCGGTAATAGTCTTCGACCGGGAAGGCAATTTCCTCAAGTCCTGGGGCGAAGGAGTCTTTCCAAGGGCCCACGGCGTTACGATGGGGCCGGACGACACAATCTACTTGACCGACGATGCGGACCACACGGTGCGGCACTGCACGTTGGACGGAAAGATATTAATGACCCTCGGCGTCAGCGGGAAGCCGTCGCCCTTTATGAGCGGCGACCCCTTCAACCGCTGCACCCACGTCGCCATTGATCCGGGCAACGGTGACCTGTACATCTCCGACGGCTACGGCAACGCCCGGGTGCACAAGTACTCCCCCGACGGCAAGCTGCTGTTCTCTTGGGGAGAGTCCGGCACCGGCCCGGGGCAATTCAACATCGCCCATAACATCGCAACGGACAAGGACGGCTGGGTCTACGTGGCCGACCGTGAGAACCAGCGCATACAAGTATTCGACCGCAACGGAAAGTTCGAAACCCAATGGGTCAACATGGCCAAGCCATGCGGCCTGTACATTGACCAATCGGGTGAGCAACGAGTCTACGTCGGCGAGCTTGGTGTAGCTATAGGACCCAACAGTGAAGCGTTCGGCCTCGGCCCCCGCGTAAGCATCCTCGACATCAACGGCAATACACTGGCTTGGTTGGGAGACGGGCCGCAGAGCGAAGAGCCGGGCAGGTTCATCGCTCCCCACGGCATTTGTATCGACTCACACGGCGACATTTACGTGGGCGAAGTGTCTTGGACTAACACGGGCAGCAAGCTGGACCCGCCGCGGGAGATTCGTTCACTACAAAAATTGGTCAAGAGGGTTAACGCGACGTGACTCAATCGCACACTACGGGACCCTATGATCCTGTTGCCGTGGAGGATTACCGGCGGCAAGCCCGCGATTTCCTGGCCAAAAGCCGGGAATACTTGGCTGAGGGCGACCTGCATCAAGCGTCGGAGAAAGGATGGGGTGCGGCGGCGTGGATGGCCAAGGCAGTTGCGACGGCTCAAGGCTGGGAGTATGAACGGCATGAACAATTTAGCGTTGTGCTGAACAACGCCAACGGTCTAACCGGTGATGACCGATTGCGCGGTCTACGCTCTATTGCCAACGAACTGCACAAGAACTTTTACACTCGCAAACAATTCCTGAATGCAGACATCATCGGGAAAGACCTTGATTCCGTGGCGGACTTATTGGACTTACTGGAACCTTTGACCCACGCGAGCGGTTAGCAACGAAAAAGGAGCCATAAATGGCCCAAGACGTGATCGCGATCATTTGCGACTGCGACTGGACCCTATGCCCGGACACTACCACCAGGTTAATCAAAGACCTTGGCATCGACCCGGAGGTCTTCTGGAACCGGGATGTGGATAAGCTGGTGGGTAACGGCTGGGACCATACCTTGGCATATCTGCACAAGCTCCTTGCCATCACCACTGAACGGCTCATCGATCCACTGAGCAGGCAACGGCTGGAGTCTATCGGCCAAGCTGTGGAGTTTTATCCGGGAGCCCTCGACTTCGTGGAGCGGCTCCGAAGCAAACTGAACGGCAACCAGGAATACCGAGACGCCGGACTGTCAATCGAATGGTACATCGTAAGCAGCGGCATCGAGGACATACTGAGAGCAACCCCGCTCGGTGAACTGACCACGGACATCTTCGGGTGTGCGTTTGAATACGGCCCTGACGGGCGCGCCATCACAGTAAAACGATCGGTCACCTTCACCGAAAAGACCAAGTTCGTCTACGCTATCTGCAAGGGCATCACCGGCGACGAACTCCGGCGACGGCCCTACCGTGTCAACGACGCCATGAAACAGGAAGACAGAAGGGTCCCTTTCCGGAACATGGTGTATATCGGTGATGGGCCCAGTGACATCCCCTGCTTTTCTATGATAAAAAACTTCAACGGCCATGCTATCGGGGTATGGCCTCCCGAGGACGTGGAACTCAAGAAGTCTTATGAATTGGCCCAAGGGGACCGGCTTACCGTGGGCCCCTATAAAGCCGACTACCGGGAAGGAAGCGACCTGTTTCGAATGTTGTGGCGCATAGTGGAGGGAATAGCCAACTCCATGCTGGAAGAGCGCCAGCACCAGTTCCGGTCTTCGCCAAGTCACTGATCGTCAATGAAACTCGGTCAGGCCCTATGCCGGAGTCGCTGAACTTCATTTACAACATCAATTCAGGAGACACGCATGGAAATAAGGTTGGGCAGTTTGGTCCGGGACGCCAGGGAGGCGGAGGGAACAGCCATCGTCATCGACGTATTCCGGGCCTTCACCACCGCCGCCATCGCCTTCGATCATGGAGCCAAGGAAATTGTCTTGGTGGCAGAGGTTGAAGAGGCGCTGGAATTGCACCAGCGGGGAATCGGGGACCTGATTATGGGCGAGGTGGACGGCAAACGACCCGACGGGTTTGACCACGGCAACTCACCCCATGAGATGACCAGCGTGGACGTCGCTGGAAAGACCCTGGTTCAGTCCACCAGGGCCGGCACCGTGGGAGTGGCCGCTGCGGCCGCCAAGGCGGAGAACATCTACCTCGGATCGTTCGTGGTAGCCGACGCCACGGTGCGGGCAATTCACCGGGACGACCCGGCCATAGTATCCATCATCGCTATGGGAGACCAAGGCCGGGTACGGGCGGACGAGGACGAGCACTGCGGGATTTACCTGCGGAACCTTTTGGAAGGTCGCCGTCCCGACATTTCATCGCTTCAGAACCTGATCATGCTAGGCGGCGCCACCCAGAAATTCTTCGATCCCGATCAGCCCCAATTTCACCCTGAAGACGTCCCGTTGGCCCTGGAGGTCAGCAAGTATCCCTTCGCCATGAAAATACACCGGGAAAACGGGCTGCTGGTGGCCAGAAAAGAGTTGGTGGCGTAACCACCCTCCATTACGGAAAGGGTAATAACAAGTGCCGTCGGAACCGCGACGGCGCTATCGCTCTTATCCGGCCGAAAACCGTGCTGGGTCCAGAGCCGGAACCCCCGGCACCTTGGTCATGCCTTTCAGTACCAAGTCCGCCAAGCCGTGGCACATTCCGGTGCTCCACAGGATACCCTTGCGGCCGGACCCGGTGCCCACGTACAGGTTTTGCCACCCAGGGACTTGACCTACTATGGGCAATCCATCCGCCGATATGGGGCGCAGACAAGCCGTCTGATGCACCAACTCGGCATCGACCAACGACGGGGCCATCCTCAACAAGTCTCCCATGATCTTGTCCCTGGCTTGCACCGTTATCTCCTCGTCGAACCCTGCCTCCTCTTCGGTTGTGCCCGCCCAGATAAGTCCGTCGGGTTTCGACGCCGCGTAGCTTCCGGCATAGTTGAGGGAGACCCTCATGGGGTCGGTCGCCAACTGGAGACGAATGACCTGCCCTTTCAGCGGCGTGATCGGAACATCGAACCCGCACCAATCCTTTGCCTGGGCCGACCAGGGTCCCATCGCCAGCACCACCGCCCCGGCCTCGATACTGCCCGACTCCAGTTTCACCCCAAGACACCTGTCACCGTCGGTGAGAAGGCCGGTAGCCCGCCGCAGCAACACCTCGGCGCCAAACTTTTCAGCCGCTTGGGCGGCAGCCAGGTTGTAACGGTAAGCTTCCACTGCCCCCGTGCCTTGGGCCAATGATGCGCCAAGGCATTCAGGGTTAGTACGCGGCTCCACCTTCATAACGTCGTCCACGTCCAGCCATTCGACGTGGAACCCTTTGACGTCCTTCTGCCAAGCTATGTCTTCCTTGGCGCGGACCACTTCCTGCTCTTTGAAAGCAAGGTTCAGGCGGTCCCGGAGTTCAAACTGGGTGTCGACGCCGGACGCTTCCTGCAACTCACGGGCGAGCGTGCGATGACGCTCAAAACACCACACGCTGAAGTCCAACAACGGATTCGGAATGCCCGCGCCGTCCAGCGGCCCCAACCCGCCAAATGCGAACCCGGAGGCATGGCTGCCCACCGAGTCGGCCTCCAGGACCGTAACTTTCAACCCGCCGCGGGCCAACAGGTAGGCGGTCAAAGACCCTATTATCCCGCCGCCAACTATAACAACATCTCGATTACTGCTCGTCACGAGTTCCCTCCTCTTGATTAAGGGCGATGACCGCCTGTACGGGGTGCCGTATGAATTCTACCATCATGGCCGTCACCGCCACAGGATGCCCTACTCGGAACAGGTCTCACAATTTCATTCTATGTTAAGGGAAAGTACGAAACTCACGCACAAATTGGGGCGGGTGGGTTAAGCCAAAAGCACCAAGGCCGGTGTATCGTATAATACTCGTTGGAAGGTTGAAATATGACTGCGATCCCGTTACCCGAACCTGGAGAGCCTAGCATTGAAGACCATTTGGCAATAAGCCGGAGGTTTCTGGACGCCGCCAGGGTTGAATTGGACCAAGGGGACAGGCTTCAAGCGGCCGAGAAAGTATGGGGTTCGGCCGCCCATGCTCTCAAGGTCGTAGCAATTCAACGCGGTTGGCGACACCGTTCACACGACAGTGTTATGGCCGTTGGGAGTCAACTGGCAAGAGAATTCGGTCGGGAAGACTTAGCGGAGCACTTGACCAGCGCAAACGCAATGCATATCAATTTCTACGAGAACGGCGTACCCGCCATCCTGATCGATGCGGCCATCAACAACGTAGAACGATACATCGCCAAGCTGGACAATGTTCGGTCAACCCCACCCAGACCCCGCACGGTAGTGGACAACGATGAACGGGCTGACCTGAGGAGGCTTCTGGGATGGAGGCCTGACATAAACACTTATTCCCCGGTGGGATTCTCTCAAACTCACCCGGAACCGGAGGGGTGACTGCAAGAATTACTCCACATTTCCGCAGCCGCTTGATTGGGTGTACAATCGTTGCCAAACCACTCCGGCCCAAGGGAGCGCTTCCACCATGAAGATGTGCTTTTTCCACTTGATGCCCTACCAGTACCTGCCAAAGGACTTTGAAAAGCAGTACCACAGCGTATGGGTCGACGTGCCCAACCACCTGTTCGACCCCAAGAAGGCCACCGGACTCTACCAGGACTACTTGGACGAGTTGGAGTTCGCCGAGGAGATGGGCTTTGACGGGCTGTGCGTCAACGAGCACCACTACAACGCTTACGGCCTTATGCCGTCGCCCAATTTGATGGCGTCGGCCATGACCCGCCGGACCTCCAAGGCGGCCATCATAGTTCTGGGCAACAGCCTGGCCCTCTACAATCCTCCGGTGAGAGTCGCCGAAGAGTTCGCCATGCTGGACGTGCTGAGCGGCGGGCGATTCGTGGCTGGTTTCCCCTTGGGCACATCCCAGGACACTGTGTTCGGGTACGGCGAGGTGCCGGTGACGCTGCGGGAGAAGTACCAGGAAGCCCATGACCTGGTCATCAAGGCATGGACCGAGCGGGAACCTTTCGCCTTCAACGGCAAGTACACCCAATTGCGTTACGTGAATATATGGCCCAGGCCCTACCAGGAACCTCATCCGCCTATCTGGGTGCCGGGCAGCGGAAGCCTGGAGACCTGGGACTGGACCATCGAGAACGACTATGTGTACTGCTACCTGAGCTACTCCGGCTACAAGGTGGGCAAAACGGTGCTGGATGGGTTCTGGGAAGAGGTGGACCGGCGCGGCAAGGACTTTAACCCTTACCACGCAGGGTTCCTCCAGTTGGTGGCGGTGTCGGAGACCGACGAGCAGGCCGACGAATACAAGGACTACATTGAGTATTTCTTCAAGAAATGTCTTCACGTCCCCGGCGGGTTCGCCAATGCGCCGGGGTATCGAACTATCCGCAGCATAAACTCCGGAGTCAGTTCGCAGATTGTGGACTCCCGCCGGGAGCAGGCGACGGACTTTACATGGCTGGACTATATCAAGGCCGGCAACGTCATCGTCGGCAGCCCGGAGTCGGTCAGGCAGGAATTGGCCCAAGCAATCCGGGAATTGCGCGTCGGCAACCTGATGCTGCTGCTCCAGTTCGGCGATATGCCCAAGGACCTTACGCTGAAGAACACCGAGTTGTTCGCCAAGGAAGTCATGCCCTACGTGCGTGACATCTGGGGCGAATACGAGACCAGGTGGTGGCCGCAAGGCTTGACGGAAGCGGCGAGCATCTAGCCAATGGAGGGACATTCGATACCATCGTCCGCAGACCATAGCAAGAGCCGCATTGCCGTGCTGGACACGGAGATCGCCTACGTGGAGCGCGGGAAGGGAGACCCCATTGTGTTTCTGCACGGTAACCCCACGTCCTCCTACCTGTGGCGCAACGTCATACCTCACCTCGAGAATTTGGGACAGTGCATCGCGCCCGACTTTGTCGGGATGGGAGACTCCGGCAAGGCCGGTAACGGGTCCTACAGGTTTACCGACCACGCCCGATACCTCGACCAATGGTTCGACGCCTTGGGCCTTGACCGGAACGTCACCCTCGTGGTCCACGATTGGGGATCGGCGCTGGGGTTTCACTGGGCCCACCGGCACCCCGACAGGATGAAGGCCATCGTCTACATGGAAGCCATCGTCCGGCCGCTCACTTGGGAGGAGTGGCCGGAACAGTCGAGGCGCATCTTCCAAGGGATGCGCTCGCCCGACGGTGAGGAAATGGTCCTGGACCGGAACCTGTTCGTGGAGCGAATTCTGCCCGGCAGTGTTTTGCGGGGATTGACAGAGCAGGAGATGGACGTATACCGCCGCCCATACTTGGAACCGGGCGAGTCAAGGAGACCCACGCTGACTTGGCCCAGGGAGATTCCCCTTGACGGCCACCCGGCGGATGTGGTGGAGATAGCGGAGGGCTACTCCCGGTGGCTGTCAAAGAGTGCTTTGCCCAAGCTGTTCATCAACGGTGATCCCGGGGCGATACTGGTGGGCGCCCAAAGGGGATTCTGCCGGGGTTGGCCCAACCAGTCGGAGGTTACCGTGCCGGGGAGTCACTTCCTGCAAGAGGACTCCCCTGACCAGATAGGCCAAGCCATTGCCAAATGGTACCAGTCGTTGTGATGAGTATCAGAAATAGGCCCCTGTTCCCAAGATAGAGTACGATTATCCAATTTCCAGCAACTAAACACTGACGACGACAGTGTTGAGCAGAGTTGCACCAGCAAGGAGAAACATGCCACCGGAAACGCTAACGGTAGACCTGCGCAACGGAAGTTACCAAGCGGAAGTGCTGCGGGCCGGCCAGGGAGACCCGCTGGTCTATTTGCATGGGGCCGTGGGCCACAAGGGCTGGGCATCCTTCCTTGACCAGTTGGCCGAACACTTCACCGTATACGCACCGTACATCCCCGGCTACTCCCGGTCTACTGGTCTGGAACTGTTGGATGACGTACTCGATCTCACATTGCACCATTTCGAGTTGATGGATGCCTTGGGTTTGTCGTCGGCTCACGTGGTCGGTCATTTCCTGGGTGGAATGATTGCTGCGGAGATGGCAGCCGTGGCCCCGGCTTACGTCAACAACCTTGTATTGGCATCCCCGGCGGGCCTGTGGCGAGACGATGCGCCGGTAGCGGACTTCCTGGCGATGAACCCTGCCGAGTTGCAGGAGTGCCTGTGGGCAGCGTCGGGTAATGGGTCGTCGGACGCCGATGCCGAATCAGCGGAACGGGCCCAAGCATTGTTGTTGCCGGAACGGGTGCAGGACCTGACGGCGGCTGGCAAGTTCCTATGGCCAATACCCGACCGGGGTCTGAAACGGCGCGCCTACCGTATCAAGGCACCGTCCCTGATCATCTGGGGTGGTGAAGACCGGTTAAATCCACCAGTGTACGCTGAGGACTTTTCGAGGCTGATCGCCGGTTCGAAAGTGCAAGTCCTGGCCGGAGCGGGCCACCTGCCGATGTTGGAGCAGCCGGACGCTTTCAGCGGGGCTATCTTAGGATTCCTGAACGGCTGAAGGCCTTAACGGTCAACAAGGCAACGCACTGTGAGATTCCCTTGCCTGATCATCGGTATTCTGGCGGTGTTGCTGGTCTTGGTGTTGCTGTGGGCTTGCCGGGTCGCAGGCCCTGCTTTTCACAATGGCAACGGCTTGGATGGGTCCTTGGGGAACAAAGTTGCCGGGGAGTTACCGTTGTCACGCCTCAATAGCATGGCGAATGTGTTCAACACGCGCCGGCCGTTGCCTTGATCCCAAGCGGATCGCGATCAGGTCCACACGCCAGTCCAGTCCCTCCTGACCTCGCTCGCGCAGATAGCTCTGTGCCGTGACCACCAACCGGCGCCTTTTCGCCGGGGTAATGGATTCTTCCGGTGTGCCGAACTCATTGCCTTTCCGTGTGCGTACTTCGACGAACACAATCTGTCCTTCCTCTACGGCAACAATGTCGATTTCACCCCAGCGGCACCGGTAGTTGGTTTCCAGCACCAAGTAACCCTTGTTCTTCAGGAAGCGGGCAGCCATATCCTCTCCCCACTTACCCAAACGTATCTTGGGGCTAGTCAACCTGCCGGACTCCCAGCGACTCCCGAACAGGGCGGAAGGAATGCCGGTGGATTTGGCAAGGGCCCCGTTCCTTTAGTTGAGCCAGGTGGTACGCAGTGCCGTACCCCTTGTTACGATCGAAGGAATATCCAGGGTATACCTCGTTTGCTTCCCGCATCATCCGGTCTCTTGCCACCTTAGCCACGTTGGACGCGGCGGCGATAGAATAGCTGAGCTTGTCGCCGCGCACCACCGTTTGAAAAGGAATGGAACACTCTCGCAGAGGCACATAGTCCAAAAGAAGGTACGCCGGGTCCAACGGCAAGCTTTTCACTGCTTGCAGCATAGCCTGTATGCTGGCCTGCCCAATACCCAAGCAATCAATCTCTAAGGGACCCACTTGGGCCACACCAATGGCAAGGGCATGTACATCCACCAACTCCACTGCCCGTTCCCGCTGTATTGGAGAGAGCCGCTTGCTATCGTCCAACGTCTCCAGCCAAGTTTCGCGGCCAGTCAAGTCAGGGGGGAAAATTACCGCTGCGGCGACCACTGGGCCAGCCAAGGGCCCACGCCCCACTTCGTCAACGCCGGCTACCAGCGAAAAACCCTGTCCATAAACGGCTCTCTCAAGAGAGAAGTCGGGCATCCGTTCTCTTCTTGTTGGCTGCCTGCCGCTCTTCTAATCTAACGGAGTCGATTCGATGATTCCGCCGCCAACCAGGACGTCGCCCTGATAGTAGACCACCGCTTGACCAGGCGTAAGGGCGCGTTGCGGCTCCTCGAACTGGACAAGGGCTTCATCCCCATCGGCGTACAATACCGCCGGGGCTTCGTGGGACTTGTACCGCACTTTCACCGTTACATTCATAGGGCCTTCCGGCGCGACGCCCGCCGTATAGTTGACCTTTGACGCCCGGAGCAGGTCGTTGTAAAGAGCGCACTCCGGTCCTACTACTACCCTATTGGCGTCGGCGTCCACCTTTACTACGTACTGTGGCTCCCCAACGTTGATGCCCAGACCCCGGCGCTGCCCCACGGTGAAGTACTCGATTCCCCGGTGCTGTCCCAACACATTCCCGTTCAAGTCAACGATGTCTCCCGGCGTTCCGGTGGAGTGCTGGGCCAGATAAGCCTTGTAATCACCCAAGGGAATAAAACAGATGTCCTGGCTGTCGGGCTTTTCGGCATTGGGAAAGTCCGCTTCCAAGGCCATTCGGCGGATGTCGCCCTTGGTGTAAGCCCCGACGGGCATAAGAGTGTGGGCCATTTCCTGCTGCCCCATGCCAAATAGGACATAGGATTGGTCCTTGTCGGCGTCTCGCCCCTTCCTTAGCACACAGCCCTGCTCTGTTCTGTCTATGCGGGCGTAGTGCCCCGTGGCAACGTAATCGGCCTGCAACGCTTTGGCACGGTTCATCAGAAAGTTGAACTTGATCTTGTCATTGCAGGCTATGCAGGGATGCGGGGTACGGCCGTTCTTGTACTCCCGGCAAAAGTAGTCGATGACGTGGGTCCGGAACTCGCGCTGCACGTTGAGCACGTAGTGGGGCACGTCCAACCGTCGACACACCGCCCTGGCATCCTCCACATCATCCAGCGTGCAACATCCCTGGTATGAAGCGGGCAAGTCGACATGTTCGAGGCTGTACAGCTTCATAGTAACCCCTACTACGTCGAAACCCTCGCGCTGCAACAGCAACGCCGCCACAGACGAGTCCACACCGCCGCTCATGGCGACTACGACTTTTTGCTGCATCAATTGCTCCTTAGTCCACAGTCCAGCGTAGCACGGGGCAGGGCCAACGGGCAACAACGGTCGCACTACGCTTAGGGTCTTTTAATTGTCTGGGGATAAGCCGATGAGAGTCAGGGTCTCCCAAGGTTTCCAGCCGTAGTGGCGCAGGGCTGCCGTTATGTTCTTCACTCCGGTCAGCCGCAACAACCCCATCACCAGGTTTCGCAACGCCGCCAGCAGTTGCGGCGCCGATCCGGTGCGCACCTGGCTTTGGTCTTCGCCAAATACCACGTCCCTTACCCAGTGCACCTGGTTCTCAATCCCCCAATGTCCCCTCCATATCTCCAGCAACCGGGCAGCATCCGCCCGTTCCGGGGGCAGGCTGGTGACGGCATAGGCAAGCTCCACTGACTCCTTGCCCTTTCGCCTCCTTGTCCGTTCCACACAGCAGACTTGCCCCAAGCCAGGCCAATCCAAGTACTCATTCAGGGCCGTTGAGGCCCACAACCGCCGCCGTTCCTGTCGGTCTCCGTGCCGGCCCTCCCGGACCACCTCATCAAAACGCTCTCCCCACGGCGGCTGCTCAAACAGCAACCTCACTGCCTCTTTTACCCATGGCTGGTTGTCCTTCACTACCCAGAAATAGTCTCCGCCCATCTCCGCCACTCGCCGGCTCAACTCCCGTTGGGCGTATAGCGCGTCCCCCGTCACCACCCTGCCGCGCAGGTCCAACTCTGCCAGCAGGCTGAAGGCCACTCCCAGTTCACTCTCCTTGCGATGACCCCTTACCCCCCTTTTGTCCCACCACCAGGCCGCTTTCCCGAGCATATGCCGCCACCAGCCTTACCCCAGGCAATTCCTCCCCGTGAATCCCGCGCAGGGCCTTGCCGTCTATGGCGATGGTGCCCTCTCCCTCTCCCATGGACTCTTGGGCCCAGCGGCCCAGAGCCGACTCAAAAGCCTCCACGTCCAACCGGCGGAAAAGGTGGTGCAGCGTTGCCACGCATGGGGTCTGCTCCCGGCTGAACCCCAGACTTTGAGCCATTCCGGGATGTTCCCGTCCCCACTGGGCAATGGCATACAGGCTCCTGGCCCCTCCCAACATCGCGCACACCGACAGCACCAGAATCGCTGGCAAGGGATGCCGAACCCCGCGGGGCTTCCTGGGGTCCTCTATCCCCTTCAGGGCTTCCAGCAATCCGGGACCCCATTCCCCAACTCTCTCCTCCCACAAAACCATCCTCCACTTTCTCGAACTCTCCCATTGTCATCCAGTACCCTACACCGTACTCCAGACAATTAAAAGACCCTAGCACTACGCTGCTCCCAACACCGGGCTTTCCCCGACGGACTTGTAGGCACCAATAATTTGTCTACCTTATTCAAACAAGCTATAGTCTCTTTGAAATTGGCGCGATTTTCATCGCCTGTCTAACCACTTAGCGCAAGTCATTCAGGAGAAGACAACATGCCAACCACCTTTGGGACCTCCATGCCCAGCCGCGGCCCCTTGGCCAGCCCAGAAAACCTGAAGTCCCTGGCCCAGAGAGCCGAGGGCTTGGGGTTCGACTCCGTCTGGGTCAGCGATCACATTATCCTGCCTCGCCAGGTTGCGTCCTTCTATCCCTACGCCTCCGACGGCGTGGCAACCTTTCGGCCTGACGAGGCTTACTACGAGCCGTTGGCTGCCCTTAACTTCCTTGCGGGATGCACCGACAAGGTGCGCTTGGGAACCCACGTCCTGATCCTGCCCTACCGTAACCCCGTGCTTACGGCCAAACTCCTGTCCACCCTGGACGTCCTGTCCGGCGGGCGGGTGACCCTGGGCATAGGCGTGGGTTGGATGGAGGAGGAGTTCCAAGCGCTAGGCTTGGACACCTACTCCCAGCGCGGAGCGGTAACCGACGAATACATCCAACTTTTCAAAGAGCTGTGGACCAAGGACAACCCGGAGTTCCAAGGGGAGCACTACCAGATTTCGGGCGCGGGTTTCCAGCCCAAGCCGGCCCAGAAGCCGCACCCGCCAATCTGGGTCGGCGGCCACACCGGGCCAGCCATTCGCCGGGCCGCCAAGTACGGCGACGGCTGGATGCCCATAGGCCAGCGCCCCCCGGCAATTCTGGAACCGGAGGAGATGGCGGAGAAGATCGCCCGCCTGCGCCGGTTGACCGTCCGCGCCGGACGCGCGGAGGACGCGGTGTCGCTGGTGTTCAGCACCAATGTGTCGTTCCAGGATGACCCCGGCCAAGGCCGACGCATGATGAGCGGGATACCGGAGCAGATAGCCGCCGATTTGCGGCAGTACCAGGACCTGGGAGTCCGCGACTTCATCATCGGATTCGACGGGGACAGTGCAACCGGCCTGGACGAAAACATGGAGAAGTTCACCAGCGAGGTCGTGCCGTTGATACCCCAGGACTAAGGACTTCACCGCAGAGAACGCGGAGAAACAAAGAAAAACTCTGCGGCCTCGGCGTTCTCGGCGGTAAAAGGAGGTGACAGGCCATGTCAGTGCGAACGGATCTCAGAGCAAGGCTGAACGCTGGCGAACAAATCGTCGCCCCTGGAGCTTACGACCCGATCTCAGCGCGACTGGTCCAGTCCCTGGGATTCAACACTATCTACACCGGCGGCTATATCTCCGGCGCTCACTTGGCGGTTACCGAGCCGCTGATGACGATGACGGAACAACTGTCGGTGGTAGAGAAGGTGGTGAGGTCGGTGCCGCTGCCGGTAATTTGCGACGCCGATGCGGGCTACGGCGAGCCGGTTCACGCAATGCACACGGTACGCTCCTTCGAAGCCGCAGGGGTAGCCGGGATTCACATAGAGGACCAGTTTTTCCCCAAGCGCGCCTCCTACCACGCCGGGTTGGAGCACGTTATTCCCATGGACGAGTTTATTCAGAAAATGGGTTACGCGCTGCGGGCCCGCACCGACCCTGACTTCCTGATCGTCGGGCGCACCGACGCTTTCACGGCGGTAGAGGGCGACATGGACGAGGCTATACGCCGGGGCAACGCGCTCAAGGACTTGGGTGTGGACTTGGTTATGCCCCGGGGCGTCCGCAGCCGGGAGGACCTGGCAACCTTCCGACGGGGCGTGCCGGAGGTGCCGCTGATGGTGATTGCGGGCGCGGACGACATCACGGTTGAGGAGTACCGCGATCTTGGTTGTCAGTTCCTCATCTATGCCACGTCTTCTATAATCGCGGCGGTAGACGGCATTCGCCGCATCTACGAGAGCCTGCGAGACACCGGCCACATCGGCATAAATGCCCCGCAGGTAGCTTCAATGCGGGCCGAGGTGGAAGCACTCATCAGCCTGCCGGAATACCAGCAGGTAGAGGCCGAAACCACCGAGCGGGAGTTCCAAGGGAGGACGGGACACTGACTGGCGAACGCTCCAGTCACTTGTGCTGGCACTCCAGGTGGTACACTTCATTGAGGCGGATGCGGCCTATCGCATCCGCCTGGGCCTACCGCCGCTGCCGAAACAGGCGCCATACCTCTGTCGTGAAACCGGGCAGCAGGTCGCCGCCGTCAAGGATATCGTCCTCCCCCAGAGTTACCGGATCGGCGCCGGGACGGTATATGGTGACGGTAGTCTGCTCCGGATCCTCGACCCAGACTTGTTGAGAGCCGTAACTCAGCCACATCGCCGCCTTGGAAGCCATCTCCGGGCTAGAGTTGCTGGGCGATTTGACTTCTATAGCCAAGTCAGGAGCAAGTTCCGGGAATCCTTGGATTCCTTCAGGTAGGCGTCCGGGCGCAAACCATGCGATGTCAGGCGCGCGCACCGTGTCGGGGTCGCGTTCCAGCCGGTAGCCCGGCTCACCTGAGCGAACTCCGCCATAGTCATTGGCGATCACGTATCCCGTCAAAACATAGCTGGTCATAGTGACGGCTTCACCATGAGGGTCTCCAGCAGGCATCTTCGGCACCAACACTCCACGTATAAGCTCGTAACGGATGCCATCCTCTCGCGGCATCCGCAGCAGTTCGTCGGCGGTAATGAATTTCAGCATGGTGGTCATTTTGACGTTGCACCAACTCGGCAGGTTATCGACGTTGGTCTGATACTCGGCCTACCGTCTCCGCCGGAACAGCCGCCATACCGGCGTAGTAAAGCCCGGCAGCAGGTCGCCGCCGTCAAGGGTATCGTTCTCTCCAAGAGTTACCGGATCGGCTCCGGGGCGGTATATGGTGACGGTGGTCCGCTCCGGGTCCTCGACCCAGACCTGTTGGGAGCCGTAACTCAGCCACATCGCCGCCTTGGACGCCATCTCCGGGTTGGAGTTGCTCGGAGACTTGACTTCTATGGCCAGGTCAGGAGCAAGTTCAGGGTAGCCCTGAATTCCCTCCGGGAGACGACCGGGCGCAAACCAAGCCACATCGGGCGCCCGCACCGTGTCAGGATCGCGTTCCAGCCGGTAGCCCGGTTCCCCGGAAAAAGTTGTGCCATAGTCGTTGGCAATAGTGTAGTTGCCGACGGCTATAGTGGTCATTGTGACGGTTTCACCGTGCGGAGTTCCGGTCGGCATCTTGGCAACTAACACTCCACGGATAAGCTCGTACCGGTTGCCGTCCCGCGGCATCCGCAGCAGTTCGTCGGCGGTAATGAATTTCAGCTTGGTGGTCATTTTGATGTTGCACCAACTCGGCGGGTTATCGACGTTGGTCTGGTCCCCGGCCTACCGTCTCCGCCGGAACAGCCGCCACACCGGTGTAGTAAAGCCCGGCAGCAGGTCGCCGCCGTCAAGGGTATCGTCTTCGCCGAGGGTTATCGGATCAGCGCCGTGGCGGTATATGGTGACGGTAGTCGTTTCAGGGTTGGCAACCCATACTTCCTTTGAGCCATAGCTGAGCCACATGGCAGCCTTGGCAGCCATTTCAGAGTTGGAGTTGCTGGGTGACTTGACCTCCACGGCCAAATCCGGGGCAAGTTCCGGGTATCCCTGAGTCCCTTCCGGCACTCGCCCCGGTGCTATCCAGACCACATCAGGGGCGCGCACGGTGTCAGGGTCACGGTCCAGCAAATAACCCGGTTCGCCCGCCCCGACACTGCCATAGTCGTTTTCATCTGACCAAATTGACAGGGCGGTATCAAATCTGCTCACAGTTATGCGGTGACGGTCTCCAGTAGGCATCTTCGGCACCAACACTCCACGGATAAGCTCGTACCGGTTTCCGTCCCGCGGCAGCCGCAGCAGTTCGTCGGCGGTAATGAATTTCTGCTTGGTGGTCATTCGCTTCGTACCAGCAAGGCTAAGTTACTGATTGGCGGCGGGGTTACTTTAACACGGAGACCGATATGGTTATTGCCTAGTTGCCACCGCCCTCCAATCAGTCCGCCGTTGGCGAGGCTGAAGGTTCCGTCACCCCGTACTTGCGCTCCAGTTCGTATATTTCGTCCAAGCCCAGCAGACCGGCCACGTCCCACCGGGTGCCGTAGCGGCGGGGGTCAACCTTGCCTTCGGTCTTCAACTCCTGGAACGACTCAAGAAGCTGCTGATAGACCAGCCAGATGGTGCTGCCGCAAATCATCAGCTTGTAGCCCATAGCGGCCACGTCCTTGGTGTTCATCAGGTCGCCGTTGTACATCCGGGGCACGGCGGCAAGGTCCCTGGCGTAAATCTTCAGGTCGTCTTCGCTCTTGATGCCGTCCACGAACACCATGTCGGCCCCGGCGTCGATATACTCCCGGCAGCGCCGCACCGTATCCTCCCATCCGGTTACGGCGTAGGCATCGCAACGGGCGATAATCGCGAAGTCGGGGTTGACTCGGGCATCCAGCGCGGCCCGTATCTTTTGCACATGCTCTTCCACCGGGATGACCTGCTTGCCATCGAAGAATCCACACTTCTTAGGAAATTGCTGGTCTTCCAAGTGGATGGCAGATACGCCCGCGGACTCGTACTCGCGGACTGTCCGTTGCACGTTGAGCGGGTTGCCGTACCCGGTGTCGGCGTCGCAGATAACGGGGATGTTCACCGCGTTGGCGATGTACTTGGCGTTGGCCACCATCTCGGTCATAGTCAAAAAGCCCACGTCCGGGAAGCCCCGCTCTGCGGAGGTGCCCGCGCCGGTCATATACACCGCATCGAAACCAACCGACTCAGCGATCTTGGCGTGCAACGCGTTCATAATGAAGGGGGCTACGATCATCTGGTCGGAAGCCAGTAACTCTCTCATTCTTGCAGGCCCATTCATGTTATTCCTCCTCTACAAGTCATAACTCATGGCTGGAGAGCGTCCGCCAGGAAAGGTCTGCGGCCCAACTGCCGTCGCTCCAGTCCTCTCCCGCAGCCTGCGATTGGAAACGGACCAACAACAACCGCCAAGCTCGCGTTCTCACAGGGACTTGCAAATCAACGACCACGGCCTTGGCGAACTCCGCCGCGTCGGCCAGTACGCCCTCCGGCAAGTCGGCATGTTGCATGAGCGCTATACGGGGCTGAAACTCTTTCTCTGCGGCGCCATGACCCAGGGTAGCGCCCGAGACTTGGCCCAACCGGTCGGTCAAACTGCGTTGCAGAACGTTGAGCGGAGCGGAAACCCCGCCGCCGGAAAAGTCCAAGCAGATGTCGCTGGGCCTGTCCGGCCAGGTCGTGACCCCACGATGATTCAAATTGAAGCGCGGCGTTGCTTCACGAGTCTCGCGGGCGACCGTATCCAATATGCTGTCTACGGTAGCTATCTCTGATTCTGGGCATTGGAAATACTCCACCAATGGCAGATGCAACATGTGCATTTCCGCAGCCCAACAGCCGTACTGACCGCAAACCAACTGGCGCGCACGGTACACCTTGGCCGTAAAAGACGGTTCCGGCACCAAGGATATTCCGAACCTTACTGGCATACGCTCCTTTGAGGACGACCCGATTGCATTGTCTCTTTACGGGAGATAGTCAAGGCGCGGGGCTAGATCTGGCTGTAACCTGTGCCTGGAAGCGCCTCTTCAACTCCCCTGCCCCTGGCTTCAGTGATCCAGCCGAATTCCTTGAGTATCTGCTGACTGTAGGTAACTCTGCCCGTTACCTTGTCCAGCGGCTCCGTCGCCAGCAGCAGGGCTGCCTTGGCCATTAACTCCGGGGGCTCGCCCCGGGGATCGTCCATGCCGGTGACCAAGTTGTGGAACACCGTTCCCGGCGTGGCGACGATCTGGGAAGGGGCAAGGGAAGTGACCGACACGCCGAACTGGTAGACCTCCTGGGCCAGTCCTTGCGAGAAGCGTTCCAATGCTGCCTTTTCCGCGCCGTAACATGTGCCGCCGCTGTTCGGGGGAGCATCCGGGTAGGGGCCTCGGCCCGGCCCTACGGCGGCTCCGGAAGAGATGTTGACGATGCTGCCGCTGCCCCTCGGAATCATGTCCTCCAAGGCCAGCTTGCTGAGCAGGAAAGGAGCGTGGAAATTGACCGCCCACGACCGCATCCACCGGTTCAAGGGAAAGTCTTTTATTGGAACGTAGTAAGTCAACGCAGCATTGTTGACCAGCACGTCCACCGGCCCGTAGGTGTGCCGGGTCTCTTGAAGCAGCCGTTCGCAGTCCTCGGGAAGGGAGATGTTGACAGCAATGGGCGTGGCATCCCCTCCGGTGTCCCGGATGTCCGCAACGGTTTTTTCAAGCGAACCCTCCAAGGGGTGATCACCCTCCCGCAGAGTGCGGGCGGCACAAATCACCTTTCCCCCTTCGGCGGCAAACAAGCGAGCTATTTCGCTGCCGATGCCTCGGCTGGCGCCGGTGACTACGGTGACCAAGCCGTCCAACTTGCCCATTTACAATCCCTCCAATCCAGGGTATCAGGCTCTGAGAATGACGCTCACGCCCGGCATATACCCGTCAACGCCCTACAATAGCGTACAGCGTCCCGTCATGCGAGGCGACGTATATGGTATCCGTCACCACAACCGGACTGGCGGTCACTTTGCCGCCCGTTTCGAAGTCCCAAAGAGTCTCTCCGGTGGACCTATCCAAGCCTACTATGACGCCATCCTCGGTCGCCATCAGCACAGTCCGTCCCGCCACCACTGGCGGAGCAGTGACGTCGTCTCCCGCATCGGCCTGCCAGCGCTCCTCCCCGGTCAACGAGTCCAAGGCGACTACTTTACCCTTGGTAGTAACAGAGTAGACCAAATCAGGGGTCGCCGCGACAGGGAGCAGCACCTTGCCCCCTATATTTCTCGACCATACAGTGCCTTTCTGTACGGGCGCGGAGATTACACCCCAGATGTAGAGGTTCGCCTTCCAGAAGAGAATAGTCCTCTCCAGCGGCCAACTGCGGGCGGTGCGGTCGATGGCCCATACCTGACCGTCAATAGATGCAAAGTATATCAAGTCTCCCTGCACTACCGGATTGCCGGCGATCGTCCGGCCTCCGCCGGCATCGTACAGCAACTGGCGCCGGCCGGTCCTTGCACTGACGACGCTGACCTGTGAGTTTTGGGAAGCGGCGGTTACTGTGCCATCGGCATAGGCCGGCGACGCGGTGATCCAAGCGCCGGCGCCATAAGACCATCGTTCTTCCCCGTTGGCCGCGTCCAGGGCGTACAGGTTGGTGTCGGCAGACCCCAGGTACAGAGAGCCGTCGGCCAATACCGGCGAGGAAGTAACGGGGCTCTTTATGTGGTTTTCCCAAACTTTCTCCCCGGTATCCCGGTCCAGCCCCACAACACGGCCAGGGCGGTTGACGGTAATCACCACGTCCTCGGTCACTATCGGCGTCGCGTTGGAAGGAAAGCCGCTCTGGTATGTCCAAACCAATTCCCCCGTCGCCGCGTCCAAGCAGACCGTGCGCCCATCGCCGGTGGCGAGATAAACGCTGTTACCAACTACAGCCGGTGAGGTGGTCAATGGCTCCGAAGTTTCGAATGTCCAAGCTACCCTGCCCGGTATTGGAGCTTGGTCGGGAGAAGCCGCTGAATTCCAGAAATCGTACCGCGAGTGCGCCCAAGTAGCGGGCCCGGACACGCTCTGGAGCCCGGTAGTAGGGACATCGGGAGGAAACAAAAGTGGGAACACGTCAAACCTGGTCACCGTCCACCAGGCGAGAAATCCCACTACCACGGTGAGAAACACTATCAGGTAGCGGTTCCGCCATAGGGGCAGGTTGAGACTGCGCGGCTGACGTTGGGAAGCAGGACTTGCAACCGCACTCGCGTCATCCAAAGACGACCAACAGCTACTACATCTGTTCAAACCGTTGGATGGGTTGGCGTGCCCGCAGACCCGGCAGACTCGGACTTGTTCCAAAAGGGGCTTCCGCTTCAAGAGTGGTATTAGGTTAGCTCTTTCGAGTGTAGCCCGGCGCCGAATCCGCGTCAATCGAAGGCGGTTTGACTTGGATATACTTATCCCCTATATTACGCCAATCCTCAGCCGGGCAGTGTTATAGTCCAACGCTCGTCAACGACCGTCCCGGCAGGTGGCGGGCGCAACAATGAATAGACCCCAGTTCTCGAATCACCGGGAGGTGTTATCGCCCATCTCCGGTTGATTTCCCGCCTGCAACCTCAAATCTTGGAGGTATATCCGTGAAGCACCGTCGTTTCAAGTTATCCAGGACGCTTACACTCCTTCCCTTGTTGGCCTTGTTGGTTGTAGCCATCGCCTGCGGAGGGACGGCCGCACCAGCCGAGCCTATCGTGGTGGAGAAAGAAGTTATCAAAGAGGTCCCGAAAGAGATCGTCGTCGAAAAAGAGGTCATCAAGGAAGTACCCAAGGAGATAGTGGTCGAGAAAGAAGTGATAAAGGAAGTGGCCAAAGAGGTGGTGCGGGAAGTGGAAGTGCTGGTGCAGCCTACGCTGGCCCCTATAGCGGCGCCGGCGGAGCAGGACGTGCCCGATTGGGTGGCCACCGGCAAGGGCAAGCACTACAACGGCACACTCCCCTTCGTTTACGCTGTTGACCCTGGCGACTGGGACCCCCACCACGCCACGTCAATGGGCGCGGGCATCGACGCCATCAGCCCCATGTTCAACCAACTTGTTGAGTACGATCCGGTCAACACCAGCGAAATAACGGGCGACTTGGCGAGGAGCTGGGACATAAATGAAGACGGGACCGTGTACACCTGGCACTTGGCCGACGCCACCTTCACCGATGGCTCTCCCGTCACTGCCGACGACGTGGTCTGGAGCCTTGACAACATGGCCGACCCAGAGGAACGGCGAGGCCGGGTTTCGGCGTTGCGGCGGTTTTATGACCAAGGCCAAGCTGAAGCTATTGATGACAAGACGGTGCGGATGAAGCTGAAGTTCCCCGCTGCTACCTTCATGGCAAACCTCGCCATCGACTGGTACAAAATCGTCCAGAAGTCGTCCGCAGAGGCCCTTTCCCAGGACGACCGTAGCTGCTGCCCCAAGAACCTGGTTGGCTCGGGCCCCTGGATTTTCGGAGACTGGAAACGAGGCGAGAGCTACAACTACGAGCGGAACCCCAACTACTTCAAAGAGGGACGCCCTTTCTTCGACGGTATGGAAGTGTTCCAGGTCGACGAACCGTCCAGGTATCTGGCCGCCCTCCAGACCGGGCAGGTCTATGGCACTCACGCCCACTCCGCCCGCTATGACCCGAACGACATGCTGGAGGTTGAACTGGCCACCGGCGGTAAGATGCGCGCGGCGATCATCCCGGCAGTGGGCCAGATGAGCGTATACCTCCGAATAAACCAGCCCCCGTTCGACGATCCCAGGATGAGGCGGGCGGTCTATCTGGCAATCGACAGAAAGGCGGCAATGGAGACCGCGGTGCCCGGATTTGCCGAGCTAGGCAGTTTCTTCCTGCCCGGCTACGCTGAACCAACGTCGGAACTGGTCAAGCGCCCCGGCTACCGCTACGTCGACGCCCAAGGCCAAGCACTTGCAAACATCTTCGAAGAAGGAGCCCGCAAAGACCCGGCCGACATCGAAGAAGCCAAACGGTTGATGGCGGAAGCCGGGTACGGCGACGGGATATCCGTCAACTTGATGACCGGGAAATCGAAGGTCATCCTGACCGCGACGGAACTGATAGTGGAGCAACTGCGTGAGATCGGCATCGACGTTACGGTGCAGATCGCTACCGGCGGAGGCCAAGCCACCGCGGACAAACTGGCGGGCAAGCAAGCCATGCAGAGCGGCGGCGGCGGTCTCAGCATCCGTGAGTCGGAGGGCATAGTAGACCTGTTCTACGACGTCAACATCACTCGCAACCCCTTCAACTGGGCCGATCCAAGGTTCACCGAATTGCTGGAAGCCCAAACATCGGAGCTGGACCCTGAAAAGCGCCGGGCAATGTACACCGAGATGGAGGACATCCTTCACCAAGGCACCACTCATAACTTTCCGATCTTCTGGTACACCAGGTCCGCGGCCGTGGACTACCGGATCGTCAATTACCAGCGGCATTTCAACTACCACACCGTCCTGAAGAGGGACCATATCTGGTTTGACCCCGACATGAAGGTGGAGGACGCCATACGGTTGAGGCCTGACGTAAACAGATAGCCTCTTGCCCGCTATCCCCGCGCCGTTCAGGAGAAACATTTGAAGGCATACGCCGCAAAAAGGGTGTTGCTCTTTCTGCCGACGATAGTCCTTACCACAATTGTGGTATTCGGGCTGTTCTGGATTGTGCCGGGAGACGTAGCCACCCTTATCCTGGTCGGCGCGGACGGCGAGGACACGGCCACCATTGAGGACATTGAGAAATTACGGGCAGAACTGGGCCTGGACCGGCCCATCCATATCCAGTACGGCGAATGGCTGTGGAACGTGCTTCGCGGGGACTTGGGCACATCCCTGTGGTACCGCGTCCCGGTTACCGAGGAGCTGAGGGACCGTTTCCTGGTTACCCTTGAGCTTTCGGTCATGGCAATCGTGATGGCGTTCATCGTGGGGGTGCCCTTGGGGGTCCTCTCGGCGGTTAAACAGGACACCGCGGTGGACTACGCCAGCCGGGTGTTCGCGCTCATCGGGGTGGCCATGCCCAACTTCTGGCTGGGGGTCCTGATCATCTACGGACTGGCCTACTGGGCTGGTTGGCTGCCTCCCCTGGGGTACGCCTCTTTGTGGGATGACCCTGTGCTCAACCTGCAACAGTTGGTGTTCCCGGCCATGGTCCTCTCTTTCTCCAATCTTGGCTTGACCGCCAGGGTCACCCGGTCCTCCATGCTGGAAGTGCTGCGGGAGGACTACGTCCGCACCGCCCGCGCCAAGGGGTTGCGGGAATTGGTCGTGCTGGGACGCCATACCCTGAAGAACGCCCTATTGCCCGTCATTACTATCTCCGGCTACCAGTTCGCCGGCCTTCTCGGCGGCGTGATCATTATCGAATCAATTTTCGTGGTGCCGGGGGTTGGGTCCTGGACGATACAGAGTATCCACCATCGGGACTTTGTGGTTCTCCAGGGCGTGATAGTCTTGGTGGCGGTGGTCATCCTGACCTTGAACCTGATTATTGACCTCTTTTACGGCATCCTGGACCCACGGATACGCTACCAGTAACGAAACCTCGCAACGAAGGGCCGGATGGCAGAAATCCAGACAGCAGAACAACAAGACCGGCTGATGCCGGACCAAGGCTGGCGAGGCCATGTCATTCAGCCGGTCAAAGCCGCCATCCGCTTTGGAAGGCAAAAGCCCTTGGGCGCTGTCGGGGGCGTCATCGTCCTGGCCTTGATCCTGATGGCCGCCTTGGCGCCGATTATCGCGCCTTACGACTACCGCGAAGCACACCCGGAAGTGGTGCATGATCCCCCAAGCAACGCCTTCGTCTTGGGGACCGACCACTTGGGCCGGGACGTTCTGAGCCGGATAATAAAGGGCGCCCAGATTTCCCTTTACGTGGGGTTGGGCAGCGTACTGATAGGCATTACCGCCGCCTTCGTTATTTCGGTAGCCAGCACTTACGCCGCCGGCATAGTCGATCTTTCCTTGCAACGCTTGGTGGACTCGTTGATGGCGCTGCCGGGTCTTATCATCGCCTTGGCCATCATCGCCGTACTTGGGTCGTCGCTGAACAACGTGATCGTAGCGATTGTCATCGGGATGTTCGCGCCGGTAGTGCGCACCGTCCGCTCCCAGGTCTTGAGCCTTAAAGAATTGGACTACGTACTGGCGGCCAGGGCCGTGGGGGCCTCTTCCAAGCGCATCGTGTTCCGGCACATCGCGCCCAACTGCTTCGCAATCTACTTGGTGTTGGCAACTTTTTACTTGGGAACTGCCATCATTCTGGAAGCATCCCTCAGTTTCCTGGGAGTCGGCTCGCCGCCCCACGTACCCAGTTGGGGCGGTATGTTGAGCCGGGCTGCCGCAGAACGGTTGCAGACCGCGCCGTGGGTAGCGATATTCCCCGGCTTGGCCATATTCATCGTGGTGCTGGGCTTCAACCTGTTGGGGGACGCGCTGAGAGATATATTCGACCCCAAGCTACGGGGCCGTTAACGGGAGGAGCAGGTATCACAATATCATCCACCGGCCTACCTTAGGGCGGAGCAGATATTGGCAGTGCCATTGATTCCGCAGTGCTAGCCGCGGTGGCATGGGAGGTCCTAACCGATATGATTTTTGTGACGATTAGAAAAGCGCGGCACATCAAAGAAGGCATGGAAAGGGGCCGTAGAGAAAGTGATAAAGAGTGGGAACAAGCCTTGCGGGATGCGGGATTTACAGACGAACAAATCCGCGCATTACGCCCTAACGTGTCGTATGGTAGAGCAAATATCGTTATTGACCCGAAAGACAGTTCCTAATTCTTCATTTCCGGGTTGGCAAGAATGATATTCGCAGCCAAGGAAGCGGTGGAGAAAAAAGCGCGGGAAAAGGGCCGGCGCGCGGAACGCGAGCGCATCGAACGGGAGTTGGAAGCACTCAAGGAAAGCGGTGTACAGGTCCCACCGGAAATTTCCAGAATCATCGCCCGCGAATCCGGTCAGCAATTCTGAACCTGCTGGCGGTGAGCACTAGGCCTCGATCAACTCCGCCAGAACGATTCCCGACAGCAACACCACCGCAACCACCACTAGGACCAGCCATAGCCACCGTCGGCTCCCATCAGATGAGCCTTCCGTCTCATTTTCCGAGGGTTGGTGCAGACCCAAAACCGTCCGGGCACGCGCCTCGTCACCCTCGTACACGCAGAGGTCGTGGGGTAGATTGTAGGCCGACCCCCATAAGCCGGGACCGCCCCGCAAAGAACGGACGATGCAGGGGATATCCGACTGCCAAAGGCGTTGTTCGGCCATGCGCGCCATCGGCTCGTTGTCGTAAACGGTCAGGCGCACCTGCTTCTTGCGATTCCGGTCAGTCTCGGCCATCTAACGACTCCTCAGCCAATCGAAAAACTTCATCAACCAAAGACAGCGTTGCAATTTAGTTCGTCCAATTTCCGCACTCAACCGTCATTCCCGTACCCATCCGTCATTCCCGCCTTCGCGGGAATCCACCATATCGCTGCCGGCAGACCACTTAAAACGAAACGTTACTCCTGCCAAATCGAAGGGTGTACCAACGTGTCAGGCGTGATATAATAGCACTCTCACCAACAGGCCGAGGTGGTGGAATTGGTAGACACGCGGTCTTGAGGGGGCCGTGGGCGTATGCCTGTGTGGGTTCAAATCCCGCCCTCGGCACCAATCCGGCAACATCCCTACCTCAATTGGGGCGACGTAGCCAAGTGGACTAAGGCGGAGGTCTGCAAAACCTCTATTCGGCGGTTCGAATCCGCCCGTCGCCTCCAATCCTCCACAGCTCGTAGTATACCCGCATGACCAATCCAAACCCTCGTTACTACCTCCTACCGCCAATGGACAGACTACGAACGATTCACGAACCAATGGATAGCGGCTATGACTCGTTATGACGCCGCAATGACTCGCTGGGAAAATCGGTGTTCCTGAACAGCAGACCAACCCGCTATGTTTCGAGATTACGAGATTGATTATCTGGCAAAGTCTCTGGTGTTGGTAGCTTTACTGACGGTAGTTGCTACGGTCTATGAGACGATGTTGACCAACAAATCAGCCCTGGATATAGTAATAGCCGTTATACGCTGGCAAAGCGTAACGTTATCCTTGACACTAATCATCCTTGCTAGTTGGGAAGTGACGCTAGTGTTGGCTAAACGAATAAACGAAAAGTTTACAAATCGAGTGCGTGAGGAAGGCCGTCAAGAAGGCCGTGAGGAAGGCCGTGAGGAAGGCCGTGAGGAACAGAATGCCAAGTGGATAGCATGGAACGAAAGACGGCTAGAGGCTGAAAGGCAAGGCTGGACGTTTAACGAACCACCACCCGCCAACGAAATCCAACCCGAAAAGTAACCCACATCAGCATCCCAAAGGGGCAGACCATTACTGTCTGCCCTTTACTTTAGGGCTGGTACAAGCACCTGGCTACATAAGGAGTGTGAGCAATGTTACGAGGGAGCGGACCCGCGTTGTTCATAGCGTTTTTCGTCGGGTTATTCATGGTCTTTGCCGCCATAGTAACCTTGATGCTGATGGTTACAGGCGTCCGTCGTGTATGGAGAAAGTTTAATGGCCCGGGGCTGGAGAATCATGGGGCGAAATTTAGGGCTCCTCCAGCAGCAGTTTGCCATTGGTATTTGAAAAACGACGCGCCCCTAAAAGGCAAGTCATGAGGTTAGCCTTGTCATACTGTGTACGCGGCAGCAACAACACAAGGAATGCTAGGATCCATAGAAGCGGGTGCTCTGTCGCTAATTATTACAAAAGTCAAAACACCCCAGGCGTTCAATGGTGGTGTTATGAATCTCTCGCGGACGCTATTGCCAAAGCTAGTGAATTTCGCAGTGGGCCACGTTACTGTAAAAAGTGTTCATCCGGTATGGACGCAACACCATGATGGATATATCGGAGTTGGATGATCGAAGTCAAACCATCTACAACAAGCTAATGGAACTAGCCAAGTTCAGTGTCCAGTGGTCGGCTTAGAACGACTGATTTAGCTATGAATATCTCCGCTGAAAGCCCTTGGGGGCCTTCCACGAACCCTTAACGCCGAATGATGCCGTCGCCTCCAACCTCAACCGTCCCCTCTCAAACTCTGGCAAGATTCGCAACGTCCTGTCGACCACCTTGAGCGGTCAACCCTACCATCAAACTGTCAAACTACTCTGGTACGATATAGTCATGCCTCCCGGCATAGCTGGGAAATCAATCCAATCATAAAAATCGAAAGCCCCCACCCACTGACATCCTCCGGTTGACAGACCGGATAACCGCCCGGTACCGTAGAAATACCAAACAAGCGGCTTGGACTGCAGCCGGCCCGCGCCAACTTACACAAGGAGGAAACTGACCCTGAATCCCTCTCCCTACGATCGTTGAAGAGGGCTCCCGTATGGGCAACTGGCGAATGCCTATGTGAAACCTATTGGTTGCCCGGTTCCAAGGTAGCGGACACAAGAGCAACAGGTGGCATTCCACACTCCGCCCGGCGGGCTTTAAGCCTCCGCTAGTGGCGATGTACTCTCTTAACCGTCATCCGGTTCAAGGCCGGAGTGACGATGAAACCCGCCGTAGCGCCGGAACGTAACCCCTATCGGGAACCGGCGTCGGTCCGGGCAAAGGAAATTTCCCGAAAGCAGCGGCCCTGCGGTCATTGCGTGTCCGCAAGCTTGCTGCCGTCTTGACCAAACCGCCCGCATTCGAGCGAAGAAACGGTATCCTTGCGCCAACGCGCCTCCGAGCCATTCGAGGCAAACTTGCACGGCGCCCCATGAGGACCGGCGGAGGACCGCTCTGCCGTCAGGCGTCCATGCCTGGCGACGGCGACCGGTAACTAGGCTTTTGAGCCGAGCGGGGCACACCGTGGTGGAATGCGAAAGCGTAAGATGAGGGCCATCGAGGTCATCCAAGTGGTTGTGACCTTGGCGTTAGTCCACCTGTTGCTCAACCCCAACCCAATCGGTCTCTCTATCCCCTCAAAGAGAATAACCCCTTCAGCCGGTCCGCCGCCTTAACCGGGGGTTGCGTCAATCGTTGTCAGCAGGACTTGGGGCTGGGCCGCGCTTAATCGGCCGGCTCAGGGATGGCGGATGCGGCGCTGCCGTCTTCGGCGGCTCTGGCGCCGTTGGAGGAGATGCCGTAGTTGATGGCATAGAGGCGGGCGTAGATGCCGTTGTGAGTAAGAAGCTCTTCATGCTTGCCCACTTCGGCTATCCGGCCCTGGTCCAATACGACTATCTTGTCTGCGCTGCGTATGGTTGAGAGGCGGTGGGCGATGACGATGGACGTGCGTCCTTGCAGCACCCGCTTGAGGGCGTTCTGAATCAGCAATTCCGTGTAGGTGTCGATGTTGGCTGTAGCTTCGTCGAGGATGATAACCCTAGGGTCTGCTACCACGGCGCGGGCGAAGCTGATGAGTTGCCGCTGCCCCACGCTGAGGTTGCTGCCCCGCTCGGCCAGGACAGAGTCATAGCCTCCATCCAGCCCCATGATGAAATCATGGGCGCCTACGACCTTGGCCGCCGCTACCACTGCTTCGTCGCTGGCGTCGGTATGCAGGTAGCGGATATTTTCCGCTATGGTGCCCGAGAAGAGATAAGGTTCTTGGAGCACCATGCTCATCTGGTTGACCAGTGAGCTTCGCTTTACGTCGCGAAGGTCGTGCCCGTCCACAGTGATACGGCCTTGAGTAACGTCGGCGAAGCGATGGATCAGCGTCACCAAGGTGCTTTTACCTGCGCCCGTAGAGCCTACCAACGCCACGTTCTCGCCGGGCAGGACGTGAAGGTCAATGTCCTTCAGAACGTCGACGCCCGGGACATAGTGGAAGCTTACGTCCTCGAACTTGATCTCGCCGTCGATTGGCGGCATGTCGATGGCATCCGGACGGTCGGTCACCTCCGGCCGCAGGTCTATTACCTCGAAAATACGCACGCCCGCGGCCATTCCCCGCTGCAATTGGGTATATTGCATCGTCAAGTGGCGAATGGGCTCGAAGAACCGTTGTATCCACATTGGGAAGGCCACAAGGACACCCCATTCCGGCTCCCCGCTGCCCAGGGCGATGGACCCGCCGAAGACGATTACCACACCGAAGGCAAAGCCGATGAGGGTCTCAACTATGGGTTGAAGGCCGCCGGAGAACCGGCTGGCCTGAAGGTTTGCTTCCAAGTGCTCGGTATTAAGGGTGTCGAAGTGGCGCAGGTTCTCATCCTGACGGTTCAGGCTTTCGACCACCCGGACGCCGGTAATGTTCTGGTTGTACTCGCCATTGACCATCGCAATTGCGCGGCGGATGCGGGTGAAGGAACGCCGGGCAAACCTTTGCCAGTAGCTCAGGACGAAGAAGAGCACCGGCACCACGCTCAAGCAGATAAGGGACAATTTCCAATCGGCCAGTCCCAGGGAAGGCAGAATCACCACCATGATCAGAATGATGCCCACCAAGCTCAGAATGTCGGCGATGCTCTGCACCATCAATTCGAAGGTCTCGGTCAGTTGAAGGACGTCGCTCTGGCTGCGGGACATGATCCGTCCAACCGGGGTACGGTGGAAGAAGGACGGCGAGAGGTCCTGCAAGTGGTTGAACATCTGGGTGCGCAGGGTGTACAGGATGGCTTGCCCCAGCTTGGGCATATACACGTACTGAACGTACATGGCGCCGAAGTAAGCCACCGCCACCCCGAGGAATATCGCCGCCAGAGCGTGCAGCCGCCACTCCTCGCCGCTGTTGATCGCCCAGTCGATGCCCAGCAGCATGAACAGGGGCACCGTCACGTTACCGACGGTGTAGATGAGGATGGCGATGATGCTGATGACCACGTCGCGCTTGTGGGGCTTGAGATAGGTCAACAAACGCATCACGACGCGGTTGTCGTAAACGCTGCCGACAAGTCCTTCGTCGGTCAGGTTGTCAAGGTTGGGGGAGTTCATGCCGCCGGATTGCAGGCCGCGCATACCGCCCATCATGCCGCCGAAGCCGCCTCCACCTCCGCTGCTTCTCATCTAGTTGTCACCCCCATTGCCACCGGAAACCGCGGCATCCAGCAATAACTCTTCCTGGGGCCGCAATTGGAGGTCATAGATGTCCCGGTAAATCCCCGCCCTGACCATCAATTCTTCATGGCCGCCCTGCTCGGCGATTTGGCCGTCCTTCAACACCAGGATAAGGTCGGCATCCCGCACTGAACTCAAGCGGTGAGCTATTACAAAGGTGGTCCGCCCTTTCATAACGTCAACCATGGCCCGGTGAATGAGCCTTTCGGTTTCCACATCGACGCTGGAGGTGGAGTCATCCAGAATAAGCACCGGGGGGTCGATAAGCACTGTCCTGGCTATAGAAAGGCGCTGCCGTTGGCCGCCGGACAGGGTCGTGCCCCGTTCGCCCACCCAAGTGTCATAGCCTTGAGGCAGGGACATGATGTGATCGTGAAGCTGGGCTACCTTGGCGGCCTGTATCACGTCCTCTTCGGTGGCCGACGACGCTCCATAGGCAATGTTGTCTCTTATAGTGGCGCTGAAGAGGAAAATATCCTGTTGGACGATGCCAACGTTCCGGCGGAGCGACGCCAGCGTATAATCCCGGATGTCCACATCGTCGATAGTGATGCCGCCTTCGTTGACATCGTAGAACCGGGGCAGCAGGTTAACGATGGTCGTCTTGCCGCTGCCGGGCGCGCCCAGAATAGCGGTGACCTGCCCGGGCCTGGCGGCGACGTCGATGTGCTGAAGGGCCGGTACACGCGGGTCGTAGGAGAAAGAAACGTCGTTGAAGCGGACGTACCCCTTGGCCCGCGGCATCACCAAGGCTCCCGCCTTTTCCGACACCGGAGATTCGGCATCCAGGACATCGAAAATACGCCTGCCGGAGGATATGGCGCGCGAGTAACTGCCGATGATCTGGGGCGTCATCCGAATGGGAAAAGTAAGCTGGTTCAGCAGCAACAGGAACATGGCGAAGCCCCCGGGACTGAGGTCACCGCGGAAAATCTCCAAGCCCCCGTACCACAGGACCAGCACCATTGCCAGAGTAAAGTACAGGGTCATCCAAGCGGTAGTGGTGCCTTGCAGTCGCTCGTTCCTGAAATATTCTATCCGCAGTTCATCGGCTTTGGCAGCGTACTTCCGCTTTTCGTGCTCCTCCGAGGCAAATGCTTTGACCACGCTCATACCGACGAGGTTTTCCTGGAGGATAGTGACCAACTCTCCCATGACCTCTTGCACATGCAGCCACATGGCGCGCAACCGGACCATAACCTGCGAGGACCGGATGACCAGGAAGGGAACGAACACCAAGCTGATGAGGGTGAGTTGCCAGTTGACGGTCACCATGAACACCACGATGGCCAACACGCGGATGGGCACTTCCAGTCCCCGCACCATGCCCATGTTGACGTAGCGGCGCACCGCTTCCACGTCGGAAGTAACCTTGGACATCAGGTTGCCGGTGTGCTCTTTATCGTGGAAAGCGAAGCTGAGGTGCTGCAACTTGTCGTACATCAAGTTGCGCACGTCGTAGGCCACTTTCTGAGAAAGGGAGTCTGTGGAGTAAGTACGAGCGAAGTCGAAAAGGCCCCGAAGGATGCTGGCCCCCAACAGCAGGAGAGCGTAGACGATGAGCTCGCCGCGTTCGGTGTCCCCGCTGGAAACAATGCGGCCATCATCAAATACGACTATCCGGTCAATGGACACGCGGACAAGCCAGGGAATAGCGAGGGAGAAAGAAACGGCGGCCAGAATGCTTGCGTAAGCTGCCAAGAGCCGCCGGTTGTGGCGCATGGCCATTCTGGTGAGTCGAAGAAGTATCTGCATTTAACCCATAAATGTTAACGTTTGGTTAATGACGGGTATGATAAGCCTAAGCTCAAATGAATTCAAGGCACGGTTACATCCGCTCCGGGGCGTTCATGCCCATCATCTCAAGGGCGCGACGAAAAACTATCTGGGCCGACTCTACCAATTTCAGCCGGGCAAGAGTAAGGTCGTTATCCTCTTCCCGTGCGGATATAACACGGCAGTTCTCATAAAACCAGTGGAAAGCCGTTGCCAGTTCCATGGTGTAATGGGGGAGTTGATGGGGTTCAAGCGTCCGGGCCATGTGCTCCACTAACTCCGGGAACCGTATTATGGTGCGAATAAGGCTCAACTCACTGGGATGGGCCAGTAGCGCCACGTCGCCGCCGCTCCAGTCAATGTCCCGGGTGCGCGCCAAGCTGAGGATGCCGGCATTGCGGGCGTGGGCGTATTGGACGTAGTAGACGGGGTTCTCTGACGATTCCTCCTTGGCCAGGTCCAAATCAAACTCCATCTGCGTGGAGGGAGTCCTGGCCAGAAAGAAGTAACGGCAGGCGTCGGCGCCCACTTCGTCGGTCAATTCCCGCAGCGTCACAAAGTCGCCGGTCCGTTTAGACGCCCGGACCACTTCCCTACCCCTTTTCAGCGTGACCATCTGGGAAATCAGGATGGTCAACCTCTCCGGTGCTATGCCCAGAGCGGCAACGGCCGATTTCATTCGGGGAACGTGGCCCTGATGGTCGGCGCCCCAAATGTCCACCACGGTATCAAACTCACGCACGACAAACTTGTTGTAGTGGTAAGCGATGTCGGAAGCGAAGTAGGTCGGCTCACCGGAGGAACGCACCACCACGTTGTCCCGGTCGTCGCCCAGTTGGCTGGAATTGAACCAAAGGGCGTTGTCTCGCGTTGACAAGTATTCCTTGTCTCGCAGCAATTGGAGCGCCTGCTCGTATTCGCCCTGCTGGAACAGGGAACGCTCGCTGAACCAGTTATCGAAGGTAACGCCGATCTGGCCCAGGTCATCCCGGATCAGATCAATCATTTTCTCGCGGGCAATGTCGCCAATCTCTTTCAGCGCCTGTTCCCTATCGATGCCGAGGAACCGGGTCCCTTCAGAATCAGCTATTTCCCCAGCCAGATCGGAGATATACTCGCCGACGTAACCGTTGGCGGGCATCTCGGCGGGTTGGTCCAGGGCCTCCAGGTAGCGGGCATAGACGGAGGCGTAGAAGGCATTCATCTGGTTGCCGGCGTCGTTCACGTAGTATTCCTGCGTGACGTCGTAACCGGCGGCTTTCAACACGTTTCCCAAGGCGCTGCCGAGCACCGCGCCGCGGGTATGCCCTACGTGGACCGGGCCAGTGGGATTGACGCTGACGTACTCCACCATCACGGGCTTTTGCCGGCCCACGTCAACATTGCCGTAGTCATTCCCGGCCCTCCTGACCTCCTCGACTTGTTCCTGCAACCACCTGTCCTGAAGGTAAAAGTTGATGAAGCCGGGAGGGGCCGCCGCAACCCGTTCCACCTGTTCGGAGGGTGGGATATACCGGACCAGTGACTCAGCCAATTCCAAGGGATTGATCCGGGTAGCCCGGGCCAGCCGCAGAGGGAGACTGGTGGCGAAGTCGCCGTGTTCAGGATTTGCGGGATGCTCGACCTGAATTTCCGGCATGGTCTCAAGCTGCAACGCGCCTTCGCTACGCGCTTGCCGGACGGCGTTGGCAATAAGGTCTCGAACGACATGCAATACAAGGGATGCGGCCATTGGAATCAACCTACTCTCTATGTAGTGGTCCGGAGATAGTCTTCTCCATACTACCATATCGACGGCGCTCCCGGCGTTGAAACCGTAACCATAAAGGGCTGGTACAATGGGCACTCATCGCAGAACTCGAGATAAGAAGGTGAAGACTGTATGGCTGGTGACATAGGTCTGGTCGGCGGAGAGGAGTTCAGGGTTGGCTGCGAAGAGATGGACCGGGAGATCATGCGCAGGTCGGGGCAACACCCCTCCAGGGTGGTGGTGATTCCAACAGCGGCAGTAACCGGGCCGGCCAAGGCGGCCAACGACGGAGTTACCCACTTCGGCGGTCTGGGCGGCGACGCCAGCCAACTGATGGTGCTGGACAGGGCCCATGCCGAAGACCTGGACCTCATTTCCGCCGTAAACGGAGCGGGAGTGATTTACTTTACCGGCGGCAGTCCGGAGCACCTGTTGGCCACCCTCCGGGACTCCCCTTTGCTCACAGCCATCATGGCGGCGGTGGACCAAGGCACGGTGCTGGCCGGATCCAGCGCCGGCGCAATGGTGATGGGGTCTTACATGCGCCGCCCGAACGGCGGGCCGTGGACGGAGGCGTTGGGCATCGTTCCCGGTATCGTGGTGCTGCCGCATCACGAAAGAAGGGACCCGGCGGAAATGTCCCGCGAGTTGCAAGGCCAAGCGCCCGCCGGAGTGACGGTGCTGGGCGTGGACGCGCGCGCCGGGTGCTTAGGGCGACCGGGCAACTGGCAGGTAGTGGGTTCGGGAAAGGTGACGGTCTACCAAGGGAAGGAGTGGGCGGTGTACGCCTCCGGCCAATCCCTGCCGCCGGATATTTAGGCTACTGCCTCCGTTCCCGCAACTCCTCCCAAACCTCGTTGGGCGACGCGCCGGACGCCGCGAGCAGGACGAGGGTGTGGTAGAGCAGGTCGGCCACCTCTTTCGGTAGCTCTTCGTTGTTGCCTTGGGCCGCCGCCAGCGCGGCCTCTCCCGCTTCTTCTATAACCTTCTGGGCCACTCTGCCAACGCCTTCCTGTAGCAGCTTGGCGGTATAACTGCCTTCCTGCGGGTCGCGTTGCCTGTCCCGGATAACCTGGAACAATTCGTTCAACACGCCGGGGCCGTTTTCGGTGATTTCGTAGTCATCGGGCAACCCTTCCAAGGGGGTAAAGAAGCATGAACTGTTGCCCGTATGACAGGTCGGACCATCGGGCCGCACCTTGAGCAGGATGGTATCGCCGTCGCAGTCCAGCCAAGCCTCTTCCAAGTTCAGGTAGTTGCCGGACACTTCACCCTTGTGCCACAGGTCTTCCTGGCTGCGGCTGTAGAACCAGACCTGGATACCTTCCACGGTGCGCTTCACAGAGCCGGGGTTCATGTAGCCGAGCATCAACACGTTCCCGGTCTCGCTGTCCTGGGCGATGGCCGGCACCAGCCCCTGCTCGTTGAGTTTTACTATCGTCATTTTTGCTCTCCACCGCAGTAGCGGTTAAAGGTCTTTCATTACATCTCAAGTTGGGGGCGGACCGGAATTCCGCGGTGTCCCAAGTATTCCTTGGCTTGGCCTATGGAGTAGGTACCGTAGTGAAATATGCTGGCGGCGAGCACGGCGTCGGCCTTGCCCTTATCCAAGGCTTGGTACAAGTGGGCGAGGTTACCAGCGCCGCCGCTGGCGATGACAGGCACCGACACCCGCTCGGAAATGGCCCTGGTCAACTCCAGATCGTAGCCCGTTAGTTGACCGTCAGCGTCCATGCTTGTCAAGAGGACCTCGCCCGCCCCAAGCTCCACTGCGAGGGCGGCCCACTCCACGGCGTCGATCCCCATCGGAGTCCTCCCGCCGCGTGTATAGACTTCCCAACGTGAGGCTTCGGTCAAGCCGACATCACTATCCGATAGCTGGGCACGGCTGGCGCCGTTGGAGACCCGCTTGGCGTCGATAGCGATAACAATGCACTGGTTGCCGAACCGGGCTGCGCCCTGTTCGATCACCGCCGGGTCGTTGACAGCTGCCGTGTTGACCGAGACTTTGTCGGCGCCGGCATTGAGCATCCGCCGCATATCTTCTACGTTCCGGATGCCGCCTCCCACGGTCAAAGGGATGAACACCTGCTCAGAGACCCTTTGCACCACATCCACCATGGTGTCACGGGAGTCAGAGCTGGCGGTGATGTCCAGAAAGACCAATTCGTCGCCGCCTTCCCTGTCATAAAAAGAGGCTAACTCGGCAGGGTCTCCGGCATCCCGGAGGTTAACAAAGCTGGTCCCTTTCACCACCCGTCCTTCGTCTACGTCCAAGCAGGGGATAATTCTCTTGGTCAACATCCGTCGTTCATGCTATCCAATAAAACTGCCAGTAGAGTATAGCACCCGGAGCCAGTCTACCCGAATCGCCCTTCCCACACACTGTCCAGCTTGTTGGCAAAGGCATGGCAAGACGATAGAATGGCCCCGTGTCAGCCCAGGCTGCGACAGACGCTTGGGCAGCTTGCCACAGGGCAGCAAATCTCAAAGATTCCAGGAGGTAACTCATGGCGCTCACCTTGGCTGAAGCCAACAGGATCATTGAAGGGACCATCGCACATGCAGAGGAGCTTGGCATCAAGATCAACGTAGCCGTTTGCGATGCAGGCGGGCGGTTGATAGCTTTCAACCGGATGGACGGCGCGATCTGGGCCGGGGTATACGGCTCCCAGGGCAAAGCCGTTGCATCGGCGGCTTTCGGGCGGCCCAGCGGCCAGATGCAAGCCCGGGCCACAGAGCCAACTCCGGCAGGCATAGCCTCCGCCGAGGGCGGCCACATGATCATGGGGCAAGGCGCGGTGCCCATAATCCGCAACGGGGTTGTCGAGGGCGCCTGCGGCGTTGGCGGCGGCACGTCCCAAGAGGACGAGGACTGCGCCAGCGCGGGAGTGGCCAGGCTTTAGTCCGAACGGGTTGCCGGTCGGCTGCTATTCGACGAAGGCCAGAACCTACGCCGGGCTTCCGCTGCCGCCCTTCAACCGGATAATCCCAATGACAAGGATGATGCCGGTGGGCGGCAGCAGGTCCAGGTTAGCGAGGCTTTCCAACGCCACACCGGACCGTACCAAGACCAGCTTGTTGATCGAATAGCCGGTATCACGACCAGGATCGAGACCCGGGGCGTCCGTACCCAAGCCGACGGCGCCCCGGTCGTTTATCAGAAACCGGGCCGCGTCAAGCCCGAATCCGGGAAAATTCATCTGCTCGGAAGCGGATACGCCCAGATAGGCGTCCGCGTCGTCCCATTTTGACTGCCAACCCGTGTATAACAGGATAATGCTTTCCTCCGGCGTCCTCCCGTGACGCTCTTCCCACTCCAGAACATCGGATGGAGTCAATTCGTAGCAAGCGTCGCCGGCAACCCGGCGACGGACATCCATAACCGCTGCCGGGGCCACCAGGGAAGCCGCGCCGTAGGCATCGATGCCGTGCCCGCTCGGGAAAAAGGCCTTGGGTGCGTTCATGTGGGTGGCGCTGTGTTCCCCCATGGAAAACCGACGCAGGAAGTACCCGTCGTTATCCAGTTGGGCGACTGCCTCGAATTCTATCGGGGGGTCGCCCGGCCAGACGGGGACCTGCCGATGGACCAGATGGCTCAAGTCCACGATTCTGGTGTAGGTTATGGTTTTGCGTATCACAATAGCGCGAACTGGTCAACCGCAGAGTTCTGCAGGGACAGCTTGAGCGGGTTAACCGACAAGCGGTGGTCAACCCACTGCATTGCCTCGGCGGACGTGCCGCACATGGCCAATTCGGCCCGTAGGGGCCTGCGGCCGAACACGGTGTAGCCGAAAGTCCAAGGTTCCCTATGTATGACGTAGCCGCGGTAGAAAATATTCATAATGACTGCTGCTCCTCAACCGCCGAGTATGGAAGAATTGCTGGCGGCGGAACGTATGTTCTAATATAAAGGCTCAAAAGTCAACCGGGAAATGTCAGTGATCAAGTCATCTTCATTTCTGAGACCCGCGTGAAAGTCAATTTGTCCTATGCTTATTGGACGGCAGATCAACTGTTAAGGCGGATTACCGGATATCGAGGCATCGCACGGTTCCAAGACTCCATGTTGAAAACGGCGCAACTGGCGACAAATGGTTGTTGCCACTGCACAGACCAAGGCCCCTGCAAAGGTAATATCCGGTCCAGTCTTTGTTGCAACTGGTTCAAGTAAAGCCCTGCTGGCATTTCCAAAGCAATCAAAACCAAGTAATGGATCGGTTTTTCGGCTCTCCCAGACGCCCATTCGTACAGAAACGAATCCCGATATTTGTACTTCAGATCCTCATCAATCTGTTGAGATTGTATCCGCCTTAGATACTGGGAGGCTGCCTGCGAGGGAGCAGCTGGATTAAGTGGATCTTTGACTTCAATAAACAGGTAGCGGTCGGAAAGTTCTACAACAAAATCCACCGCCTTCATGCAATGACTGAGCCTATGTGTATTATCGTCGTCGAACTTCCGCGCACTTATCACATCCGTGAAAGTTATTTGCAGGCTTTCAGTTGTCAAAATCGTCATTTGCCCAGAGAACCCAAACGGCGTTCAATTTCCCGGTCATAAAGGTCATCAAAGGTTTCGGCTATGGCATTGGGTTGTATATCCAAGTAGTGCCTTGCCGTGTTGCAGACTATTTCGCCCGAGGCGTCCCGATACAGGGAATAAAAGGCCACGTCATCACTGCAATCCATTTGCAAATTGATCTCTTCCAAGATAACGTAGTCATGGGTAGCTAAGAAAATCTGGACGCCATTCCTCTGCAACTCCAGCAACACTTTCATCAATAAACGGTACAACTTTGGGTTCAAGTTAGTCTCTGGTTCGTCCCAAAACAACACCGATCCATCTGCCAAGGTCCCGTTACGTATCAGCAGCCACAACAAACCCAGCTTCCGTAATCCTTCCGCCAGCAGGGAAAATTCGAAGGTGCCCTGTCGGCCACTCAAGAAAAACTCCTCATTTCTGGCATTGACTCTTCCTCCGAGAGCTTCTTGAAGTTCACGCAACAAATGCGCAAAAGTAGCGGGCCTGTAACGAAGCGCCGGAAGAAACGCCCGGTCAAGGATATCTGCATATACTGCTTCAAAGTGGATTTCTCGATTCGCATAAAGGGACCTGAAACCTGGGGCATTCGCCAGCATCTCTTTGACTGGTATATACACGCTTTCTATTCTGGAATCTTCCCACGTTCGATTTTGCCCTACATCGCCATAGCGGGGAATCGAGGCGCGGTTGAAAAAGGAAGTTTTAAGACACTGCTCTCCTCGGCAAATCTCTACAGTCGCTTGGGAACCTCCTTTCTGGCGCTTGACCAGACGCCAATGGCCTCTCCGGGATGGCAAAAAAATGTGCACCAGCTTGTCGGTAAAAGACTCTCCGGTCTTTGATACTTCGCACGCAGCGTAACAAACTTTCATTAGATGCGTCTTGCCGGTGCCATTGGCTCCCACCAAAACGTTAATTCCAGGTGAAAGTTCCAGGTCCAAATTTTCAAAAGCGGTAAAACGTTCCAGTTTTACCCTAGTAAGAGGCATACTACACCCTTATATGACTTCTATTCAGAAGTGCGGTGACGTACATCACTGCCCGCGTAACATTCCCGAGGAATTGGCCAGTTCCAGCCACGCCCCAAAGTCCGCCGCCCGTGAATTACGGCGTATGAAGATCATGACCCCAACTGTCTCACGAAGAGACAGCACGCTCTCCATCAAAATAACAAGGGCATGTATCTGTCCTACCTATGCTGTCATTCACACAATAGGGCAGGTCAGCCGTGATGCCGGGCCGCGCCTTCCAGGAAGGCCTCCAGCGGTCTGGTTTCCTGGGTCGAGTTCATCATATCGCGGACCATGACCTCGCCTCGCTGTATCTCGTCTTCTCCCAGGATGGCGGCGTAGGGGATGCCCAGGGCGTTGGCTTGCCGCAACTGTCCCCGGAGCCCGCGCGACCCGCTGCTGAGAATGGCGCCCACGCCGGAAGCTCTCAACTTGGCGGCCAATTCCATCGCCGCTCCCCTGGCTTCGGCGCCGACGTTGACCACCAAGTAAAAGGGCGATGGTTCATCGGGGACTTCAACGCCGCTACGTTTCAGGTTCAACGTAAGGCGTTCCATTCCGGTGGCGAAACCGATACCGGGCGTGGCCCTCCCTCCCAACTCTTCTATCAAACCGTCGTAGCGTCCGCCGCCGCATATGGTGGACTGGCCCCCCGCGTCGATGGGCTGGACCTCGAACACGGTGCGGGTGTAGTAGTCCAGTCCCCTCACCAACCGGTGTTCCAACTGGTAAGGAAGCCCCACGGCGTCCAAGTACCCCAGAAGAGTAGTCCAGTGGTCCAGACATGGCTGGCAAAGGTGGTCGGCGGACCGGGGGGCCTCGTCTCCAAGGGCTTGGCAGGCCGCATCCTTGCAGTCCAACAGCCGCAGCGGATTACGTTCCAAGCGGGCATGGCAGTCGGGGCAAAGAGCAGCCTCATGGCCGGCGTAGTAATCCTTCAACTTGCTGATATAGGCGGGGCGGCATTCAGGGTCGCCAATGCTGTTGACCAGCAGGTTGGTGTCACGCAAGCCGAGAGACTCCACCAAGCGCCATGCCAGTTCAATGACCTCCGCGTCCACCGAAGGGTTGGCGTCCCCCAAGACTTCGGCGCCGAACTGATGGTGCTCACGAAACCGTCCGGCTTGAGGCCGTTCATAGCGGAACACCGGGCAGAAGTAGTACATGCGGACCGGTTGAGGAAGATTGTGCATCCCGTGTTCCAAGTAAGCACGACAGACGGGAGCGGTGCCTTCGGGCCGCAGGGTGACGTTGTCACCCCCCCGGTCCTCGAAGGTGTACATTTCCTTTTCCACGATGTCCGTGCCTTCCCCAACGGACCGGATGAAAAGATTGGAGTCCTCGAAAACGGGAGTGTCGATTCGTCCGAACCCGTAAAGGCGGGCCAGGTCGACGGCCTTGGACTCAATGTATCGCCAGTACTTTTGCTCCACCGGCAACAGGTCGGCGGTGCCTCTAGGCGCGCGGAACAAGGGCGGTGTTCTCCTTTGGGACTGGATGCTGAAATTCTATCATAAGGATTGGGTGGCGCCGGCAGTTATGCCCGTCCCCGGTTCAGCACCAACTCCAGTATGTCACGGCTGGTCAGCGCCCCCACAAAGCGGCCCGATTCCCGCTCAACCACCGGCATGGCGGTCAGATAATTCTCCGCCATCCGCTGCAGCACGTCCTCCACGTGCTCGTCGAGCCAGGCCACCGGAGGATCGGCCCGCATAAGCTGGCCCAGCTTAGTGCTGGCCCAAACGTTTGCCGGCAGGTAGCGAAACATGCCGATGGACACAATTCCGGGCGCAGAGTCTTCATCCAACACCACGTAGTCATGCTGGTTAGGCGTAGCCCAGTTCGCGGTGAAGTCACGAACCGACAATGAGGCATCGGGATGAGGGCGCAACCGGTCCAGGATGTCGTCAACAACGAGATCGTGCAGGACGAAGCGGATGATGCCCCGTGGAATGTCATCCGGGACGGACTCGGGAGCCAGGTTCCGGCTGGCCCGGGCCGCCGCAAAGCTGATGACCGAAGGCATCAGCAGGATGTAGCAGAACATCACCAGCACCAGGAAGGAGAACACCACTTCGTTGATAATTCCGGTCTCCCGAAGGACCAGCAGCAGGGCGATCTCGGCCACTCCCTTCCCCATCAGGCCTGAAGCAACGGCATAGGGCGCCTTCAGCCGCGACAGGTAGGCTCCCAGGAAGGCTCCAAAAAAGTTTCCCAGCAGCGGGATAAGAGCGAGGGCCGCCATGGTCCACCAAGGCATTATCACGAAGGTCAAGCTGAAATAGAGACCCGCAGATGCAAAGAACAGGGGCACAAAGAAACCCTCGGCGACGCTTCGCAGCCCCGGCATCATCTCGGAACGTACCTGGTAAGTCAGCCCCGACAGGGAAGCGCCGAAGAGAAGAGCTCCCAGAGTACCGTGCAGTCCCATGAACTCGGCGGCGTCAACCATCAGGAACAGCACGCCCAGCAGCAACCCCAGGGAGAGCTGCGGCACTTGAATCACCCGTTGCAGCAACCCCACCAAAGGCGGCAGCACCCGCGATGACAAGACCCAGGCCACAGCGGCGAAGGCGGCGATTTTGCCCACCAGAAACAGTATCCCGGTTACCGAAAATTCGTAGCTGTGTTCGCCAATGCTGAAGCCTATCACCAGCAGGGTGAGCAACTCGGCAATCACCACCACGGTGAATATCTGCAGCCCGACAGGGTCCCGCAGCCGCCCTTCATCGGCCAGGACCTTGGCTACGATCCCCAGGCTGCTCATGGAGAGAATACCCGCCAGAGCCAGAGCCTGCGTGAATGTGAGCGTGAACCCAAGGTCAACAACGGTCCCGCTGGTTACCAGCACGGACACCCCAAGGGAGAACAGGACCGACACAATGGCGGCGAGGAAGTAGTGGCCTCGCAGGGTCGCCACGAAACTGGAGATATCAATCTCGTCCAACCCTATGAGGAAGAAGAAAATGAAGATCCCCAGGGTGAGCAGCAGATCGATGTGACCAGTGGGCTGCACCGACCAACCGGTCAGTATTTGCAATACCGGTCCCAGTAGGATACCAGCCGTGGCGTAGGCGAGAATGGAATTCAGGTGCAAGCGGCGAAAGACACCCTCCGTCAGCTTGGCGACAATGATCAGCAGGCCCAGGGACAGCAGCGACTGATGGATGTCGCCAGCCTGGGCGGAAAAACTCACGGCTTCAGCCGGGGTAAAGAAGAATAAGTCTTCAGATAGCAATTAATATGTCCTGACCGGCATGTCGGGAATTGCGCCAGAAGATGCCAATCTGACCCCTGGACCACTGCGTCAGGTCAGCAGGTCTTCCGGTCCGGTGCCGGTAATGCGGAATACTTGGTCGATGATGGCCTCGGCGGCTTGGTGAATTTCATCCTGGAAGCGGGTCCTTGCCGGTTGGTCCATTTCGTGATTATCGGCACTGTAGCGGTATCGCACGGCATACAACGTAAGCCAGTTGACTTCCCGGGCCGGGTTTTGAAGGTCAGGCCCGGTGACGTAGGCCAACAGATGTCTGAGTTGGCCTGCCGCGGGCGTATCGGCTTGCTCTTTGTCGTTCAAGATAGTGTTGGCCAAAGCCGTCAGGTCATGGGCGGTGCGGTACTCCAGGCCTGCGGCTGAAATCCAAGCCTTCAGGACGTTTTCGATGGCCTGCTGGCCCATGAATCCGTAGACTTCGGTCTGGTGGGAGAGACCCTCAAGATTGAAGTCAAAGGCTTCCAGATTGCGGTAAGTCAGATTCAGGCGTTCTTTGACATCGGGCCATGAGTCGGGGTAGCCGTCGTCGGGTTGGGGTGGCGGGTCCAGTTTGTCTTCCGACATGATGATTCCGTCCCTGAGCGCCTGGCCGGCCACGTGGTTGGGAGCGCGGCGGCCGTGGTCAAATTCGTCCCGGCTGATGGGAAAGATATTTACCGTCAGTTCCGGGGGGTTCTGGTTGAAATATTCGCGGACGGACTCCTGTGCTCGGGTGTAAGTACTGACGAATCTGTCTTTGTGGACCAAGAGCAGGTCAACGTCGGAGTTGTCACTATGGTCGCCGCGGGCGCGAGAGCCGAACAGGATTACCGTGTCCGATCCTACTCCTTGTTGGGCGGCCCGGGCCACGGCCAGTCCCACCGGGTCCGGTTTATTTTTGATGGTTGAACGTGACGACATCAGACGACTCCCTCGGTCTCCATTGCCAGCAACTCCGCCTCACTCAACCCGCCGATGCCGCACATGATGTCGCGGTTGTGCTCTCCCAACAACGGGGGAGGGTTGGTCGGTATCTCCTCACAGCCGGTGAGTTGGATGGGGGTCTTGACAGTCCTGAAGGGGCCGCCAAGGGTGTCGCCGCAGTCCACGAACATGCCCCTGGCTTCCAGTTGAGGGCAATTGTCCAGGTCCTCGGCGTTCTGCACCATGCCCATGGAGAAGCCGATGGCGATCAGCTTTTCGGTAAGCTCCCGCTTCGACAGGTGCTGGGACCACTCCTCTACCGCAGGCACGATGTTCTCGAAGTAGAAAGCGCCGCTGATTCCGCGCCCCAGATAGCGGGGGTCCTGGGCCAGCTCCGGGCGGCCGATAAGCTGCCATAGAGCTACCCACTTGTGTTCGTCACCTGCCCCGGCCAACACCACGTAGCCATCGCTGGCCTTCAGCGCGAGTTGGGCGCTGAACATGTTCTCCCTGGCCCGGCCGCTGGACTGGCCGGTAAGCTGGTAAAGAGGCATGACGCTGGTGGTATGGGCCACCATGCAGTCGTACATTGCCATATCTACATGCTGGCCTATGCCGGTCTTGCGCCGCGTTTCCAAGGCCATCAATATTCCCAAGGCCGTCCAGACGCCGGGAACGGAGTCGCCTATATTGTCGCCAACCATCTGGGGAGCACCGCCGGGAGCGCCGGTAATCTCCATCCATCCTCCCATAGCCTGAACGCAGGGGTTGTTGGCAGGCCAGTCGGAGTAGGGGCCGCGCATTCCGTCGGCGTCGCCGTAGCCGGTGATGCTGGCGTAAACCAGGCCCGGGTTGACCTCCGAAAGGCGGTCATAGCCCAAGCCAAGGCGGCGCAGGGCGCCGGGGCCCCAGTTGTCCAGAAGGACATCGCTGGCCTTGACCATGTTTTCAAACACGTTCTTGCAGCGGGGGTCGCGCAGGTCCATGGTGACGCTTTTCTTGTTGCGATTGACTCCCAGATACCGGGCGCTGACCCGTTGGCCGCCGGGTCCGTCTACGAAGGGCGGATTGATGCGGGAACGCTCGCCGGTGCGCGGGCGTTCAATCTTGATGACCTCGGCGCCCATGTCGGCCAGAATCATGGAGCAGAAGGGGCCGGCGATAATGTGGGTTACGTCCAAAACCCGGAGGCCTTCCAAGGGCAGTGGAAGCTTTTGCCGGTCGGTTGTCATGGGGAGGCCTCCATCAATCGGCTTTGGGGACTTGTGACATGCCATCCGGCGGGGTCAGGCCCAACCCGGCGTCGATATAGCGGCGGGCGTTGCGGACGTAGTTGGCGGTGGGGTCTTGAAGCCGCTTCCGGTGTTCATCAGTCAATTCCCTGACACGGCCGGGCACCCCGACGACCAAGGAATAATCGGGAATCGTGGCACCGCCCACGACCAAGGCGCACGCGCCGATGAGACAATAGTTGCCCACGTGAGCGCTCTCCAGGACGGCGGCGTTGACCCCTATCATTACGTTGTTGCCGATGGTTCCTCCGTGGATAACGGCCCCGTGGGTCAGCAGCACGTTGTCGCCAAGCTCCAGGTAGTCGTCTGTATGGAGTACACAGTTGTCTTGGATCGAACAGTTTTTGCCGATGATTATCTTTCCGTAGTCGCCCCTGATGACGGCGCCGGGCCAGACGCTGGTGCCCTCGCCCACCTCCACGTCGCCCACGATGTAAGCGGTCTCGCTGATAAATGCGGATGGATGAATCTTGGGGGTCTTCCCGTCGACGCTGCGAATCACAGAGGCCTCCCTGAGTTACAGATAAGAGATGGTGCGCCCGTTCAAAAGGATACATGTTGACCAAGCACATCGCCACTGCTATGCCCACGTCCGAGGTTAAAACAGATCGAAGGTCCTGGTAATCCAGCCAATGCCGTAAGCGCAGCCGTAGGCCAAGGTCAGGAATTTTAACGTCTTCCCTGTCCAGACCACGGCCAGGAAGCCCCATACGGAGTAGCGCAGGGCGCCCGCTGCTATGCCCACGACATCGAAGATGGGGTTGGGCACTAGGGAAAGCACAAAGAGCGGCAACCAGCCGCGCCGCTGTATCCACGGTTCCCATCGGCGGTAGAGACGGGTGCGGGTGACCGCATCGCGCCCGGTATAGCCGAGGAAGTATCCGGTCAGTTCTCCCACGGTCTCACAGGTACCGGCTATGAGGCCAACGAACAGGGGGTTGAGAAACACCGCACCGGCGCAGACCGCGCCCAGGGCGGGAACGGGAATGACCAGTCCCGCACTGGCTATGAAGGAGGCGAGAGCAATCCCACCATAGCCAACTTGGGCAACACCCAGATGGTCCCGCAAAAGAAAGGCCGCCAGCATGGCGAGCAAGACGGCGGCCAATATACCCAAGCGCGCCTGGACTGCCCTACTGCGCCATTGTATACGGGCGGGCAGGGATAAAGCCCGGCTCAGGGGCTTCACGACGAGGGTTGTCCCGCCTGCTTGTCGAGGGATCCCTCCAGGAACTCGATTATCAGCGGATTGAACTCTGCGGCTTTCTCCATTTGAGGCCAGTGGCCGCATTCCGGAAACGTGCGCACCAAGCCATGAGGGACTACTTGCCTGACAGCCTGCACGTGAGAAACAGGGATCAGTTGGTCATTTTCACCCCACACGGTGAGCAGCGGCGCCGTAAGGGAGCCCAGCCGGTCAATGACCAACCGCCGGTCCATCATTCCGCGGTAATTGATGCTGGACCTGATCGACCGGAGAGCCGCACGGGTCGCACCGGGCATGGATTGTACCCGGTCCAACTCCTCGAGCACGTCCCGTGGAAAAGACGGCGGACTGTAGAAAAGCTGTTTGCTCATACCCACCGTGTTGTGCATCCAAGGGTTGTAGATTATCTCCCCCACTACAGGCACAGAGAGCAACCGAAGAAACAAGGAGACATCCTGGGCCAGGCCGCCGGGGGCTACGAGGATCAACCGGTCGGTCCGGTCCGGATACTCCAACGCGAATGAGGCCGCGACAAGCCCACCGCCGGAGTTGCCCATCATCGAGGCACGGTCCACCTTCAAAGCGTCAAGAAAATGCGCCAAGAAGTGGACCGCGGCTATGGGATCGTACTCGATGTTCTTCGGCTTGTCCGAGTCGCCGTGTCCCGGCAGGTCTAGAGCAATGGCGGTGAACCCGGCGTCGGCCAGCGGCGCGATATTACGCCGCCAAGCCACCTGCGACGCGCCTACGCCGTGCACCATCAGCACTACCGGCCCCGACCCGGCCTGCACGTAGTGGACGTTCATGCCATCTACGGCTATGACCTTATGTTCCACGGCGAATGTACTCCGATGGGACCACTACACGGCCTGGGCTGCGGGTTCGCGCTTGGTCCATACCAGACCTGAGTCGCCGGCATCCACCAGGATATGGTCTCCGGGCTGGATTTCCCCGCCTAGAATCCGCTTCGATAGGGTGTTTTCCAAGTGGCGCTGGACGACCCGGCGCAGCGGCCTGGCTCCGTACATCGGGTCGAACCCTTCCTTCGCCAGCCAGAAACTGGCATCGGAAGTCAGTTCGAAAGTGATTTGCTGGTCCTCAAGCCTGCACTGGACCTCTTTCACCATCAACCCCACGATCTGAACGATCTGGTCCTGGGTCAACGGGTGGAACACCAGGATTTCGTCGATGCGGTTCAGCAACTCCGGTCGGAAGGCTCTCTTGAGCGCCTCGTTGACCGAACTGCGCAACCGTTGTTCCTCGGTAGTCCGTTCAGTGCCGTCGGTGCGGAATCCGAAGGTTGCCCGCTGCATTCCCTCGGTGCCCAGATTGCTGGTCATTATAATGACCGTGTTGCGGAAATCCACGGTGCGGCCATGGCCGTCGGTAAGCCGTCCGTCCTCCAGTATTTGGAGCAGGATGTTGAATACCTCCGAGTGGGCCTTTTCTATTTCGTCGAACAGCACAACGCGGTAAGGGCGGCGCCGCACCGCCTCGGTAAGCTGGCCAGCTTCGTCATAACCGACATATCCCGGGGGCGCCCCGATCAAGCGGGAAACGGTGTGCTTCTCGGCGTACTCGGACATGTCGATGCGGACCATGTTGCTTTCGTCGTCGAAAAGAAACTCGGCGAGGGCCCTGGCAAGCTCGGTCTTGCCCACGCCGGTGGGGCCCAGGAGGATAAAGCTGCCTATTGGACGCTTGGGGTCGCTGATGCCTGACCTGGAGCGGCGAATGGCTTCGGCGACGGCGTTCACTGCCTCATCCTGTCCGATGACGCGCCGATGCAGTTCCTGTTCCATGTTGACCAAGCGCTCCGCTTCGCCCCCCAGGAGCCTTCCGGTGGGGATGCCGGTCCACTTGGAAACCAACTCGGCTATGTCGGTCTCGTCGACAACCATGTCAACGTTTCGCTCGGCAAGAAACTGAAGTTTCTTGGGTTCGTATTCCGCTTCCAGACGGAGCCGCTCGGTACGCAATTGGGCAGCGAGCTCGTACTCGGACCGCTGGGCGGCGGCCTCCTCTTGGTCAGCCAACCGGCAGAGTTGCTCTTCAGTATCCTTGATATGGGAAGGGAGGCTTTCAGAGTCGATGCGGAGCTTGCTGGCGGCTTCATCGATGAAGTCCACCGCCTTGTCCGGCAGGTGCCGGTCGGCGATATACCGGTCGCTGAGCCGGGCCGCCGCCGCCAGTGCCGCGTCGCTGATTTGCACCTTGTGATGGGCCTCGTAGCGGGGACGTAGGACGCGGAGGATTTCCACCGTTTCCTGTACGGACGGCTCTTCCAAGTACACGGGCTGGAAGCGGCGCTCCAGGGCGGCGTCCTTTTCGATGTATTTCCGGTATTCGTCCAACGTGGTGGCACCGATGCACTGAAGTTCTCCGCGGGACAGGGCCGGCTTGAGGAGGTTGCTGGCGTCGAGGCCTCCCTCGGCGGCGCCGGCGCCTACCATCGTGTGAATTTCGTCCAGGAACAGCACCACCTCGCCCTCGGCCTGCTTGATTTCGTCCACCACCGACTTGAGGCGTTCCTCAAACTCGCCACGGAACTTGGAACCGGCGACCATTGCGCCCATATCCAAGGCCAGCACTCGGCGGCCCTTGAGGGAGTTCGGGACGTCTTCGGCGACGATACGGGCCGCCAGTCCCTCGGCTATGGCGGTCTTGCCTACGCCGGCCTCACCGATGATAACGGGGTTGTTTTTCTTGCGGCGAGTCAGGGTCTGCATAACCTGGCGGATTTCATCGTCGCGGCCTACCACGGGGTCCAACTTTCCTTCCCGGGCCAGCTTGGTCAGGTCGATGGTGTAGCGTTCCAATGAGCGGTAATGGCTTTCCGCCCTGGGGTCGTCCACCCGGCGGCTGCCACGGATTTTCATGAGCGCTTGGTACAACCGTTCTTGATCGATGCCGAACTCCTTGACCACTTGGGCCGAGGCGCCCTGCGTTTCCATGACGGCGGCGATGAAAAGGTGTTCCACACCGACGTATTCATCCTTGAGCCGGTCCGATTCCCTTTTGGCGTTGCTTATCATGGCGACGGACCTTGGGGTGGAGTAAATCTGGCCGTCGGTGACAACTATCTTGGGAGCGGACTCCAGCAGTTGATGCAAGCGGGCTTTCACGGCGTCGGCATTTATTCCCAACTCACGCAAAACGTGGGCCGGCAAGCCGTCTTGCAAAGAAAGCAGGGCCATCAGCACGTGCTCAACGTCCCATTGGCTGTGCTGGTAGTTCCGCACCAACTCGTGGGACTCTCTCAACACCTCTTGGGCTTGTTCCGTGAACTGTTCAGGTCTGAGTGTCATAAAATGCACCTCCGGGCTCGTCAGCCCGCCTGGCGGACGTCATCCCGCGCATCGGTCGGAGACCGCAGGCGGCCCAACTCTTCGGTCAGCCGTTTGTTTTCCGTCTCCAGTTGCTCAATCCGCATCATCAGGCGCAGGGCCACTTCAGCCCCCGCCAAGTTGACTCCCATGTCTTCGGTGAGGGTCTTGATGCGCCGCAGCCGGTCTATGTCGGCTATGGAGTAGAGCCGTTGCCTTCCCACGGTGCGGGAAGGCCATATCAAGTTGACCCTCTCGTAATAGCGAAGGGTCTGAGCGTGCACGCCGACCATCCGGGCGGCGACGCTGATGACAAAACAGGGATCGTCGCGGGACTGGGGTTCGGTTGCCATGTCTACCTTCCTTTGCTGGCCCGAAGGTCCTTCAGCCGCTGGAACATGTCCTGTTCCTCCGGGCTGAGGTTTGTGGGCAGGACCACCTTCACAGTGGCGTAAAGGTCGCCTTTAACTTCGGGGTTGTTCAGTACCGGCATACCGCGTCCGGCCAGCCGGAACCGGCGCCCGTTCTGGGTTTCCGGCGGCAGGGTAAGGGCCAACCGTCCGTTTATTGATTGCACGTTTACATCGCCGCCCAGCATTGCGTCCGCAAGCGGCACTTCAACCTCGATGAACAGGTCACGCCCTTCCCGCCGGAGGCTTGGGTGAGGCTGGATTGAGGTAACCAAGTAGCGGTCTCTGCCGTCCGGAGAAAAATGGACCCTGGAGCCGTCGTCCACGCCGGGCGGTATTTTCACCTCAACGCGCCTGCCATCGGGCAGGTTGTACCGTCTGGATGTACCCAGGTATGCTTCCTCCAGTGTGATTTCCACGGAGTGCTCGGTGGGAGGAGGCCGCCGCGGCTCGCTCCGGAGATTGGCGAACAGGTCATCAAAGAGGATGTCCTGGTCCATATCGGAGAAGGAGTAGTCGGAGAACGGGCTTCCTCCGCCACGAGTGGACCAAGTGAACCCGCCGGCTTGGCGTGCCCTGGCGGCCTCTTCTATCCGTTCCGAGTGTTCCCAGTTATCCCCGTACTTGTCGTACAAACGGCGTTTTTCTGGGTCGGACAGCACACCGTAGGCCTCGTTTATCTCCTTGAACTTCTCCTCGGTGTCCTTTTCGCCGCTGTTCACGTCGGGATGGTATTGCCTGGCCAAACGCCTGTAGGCCTGGCGAATCTCTTGCTGAGTGGCTTCCCTGCCAACTTCGAGGGTCCGATAGTAATCAGCCATAGCGACCGACTCCATATTTGCTGATAGTTACTATAGATATTTCGCCATATCATGTCAAGTAAATTAACGTTAACTCACTATGGAACTTATAAACCTCCACTCAAGTATATAAAGGTCTGTGTTTCAAGCCTTACGGATGATCGGGAGTCAAAAAGGGACATGGATTGCTGTGAGTTGGCGGTGGGAGCACCGGAGAACCAGAAAACAGCAAGGTCCCCGGAAACGCAACTGCGGGCGTCCCGGGGGTGAGACGCCCGCACGGCGGGAGAAGGAACGGCCAATTAGAGGGGGATTCCCTCTCCCTTAAAAATACGGATACGGCCAGAGGATGGATTCTTGCTCAGGGTGATTGAGTGGTTTTCATTGAGTTGAGGGGAAAGACGCGAAGTGCTACAATCAATGCAGCCGTTTTACTGTTTTCTTTCTCCTAACCATGATCCCGAGTAGCTCAGCGGTAGAGCGGGCGGCTGTTAACCGCTAGGTCGCAGGTTCGAATCCTGCCTCGGGAGCCATTTACAGTCCTGTACCATCCCCTTCCTCGAGCGCCGCTCCGACCCTTTCCGCCATTGAGTTTGAGACAGGGCGCGATTGTCATCCCGAACGTCTACTCCCGGTCGAACCGCTCCATCTGGTCCATGATATCCACGCCTACCGACTCGCTCCACGCCGATAACAACTGCTGTACGATTGGCCCCGGCCGCCCGTCGCCCACTTGACGCTTGTCAACGACAGTAACCGGGAGAACACATGGAGTGGTGCTGGAGAAGAACGCCTCGTCGGCGGTGTACATATCGTAAGGTTGAAGGTCTTCCTCCACCAAGGGGATTTCCAACTGCTCCGCCAAATCGAACACCATCCCACGGGAGATACCCTGAAGGATGTTCCTGTCTCCGGGAGTGCGTATCACCCCGTCCGTGACCAGGAACACGTTGTAGCCCGTCCCTTCCGTCAGATTGCCTTCGGAGTCGGTGAGGATGGGCCAACCCTCGGGGTCGACATCTGCCGCTTCCAGGTCGGCCAGGTTGAAATTCATGCGGCTATAGTGCTTCACCTTGGGATCGAGGGCGTCAACCGGGTAGCTCCGCGTGCGGGTGATTACTCCGTGCGCGCCATCCTTGAACAGCTTCGCGTAGCGTCCGAAGGCGGCGGGAGCAATCTTGACGCAAACCGTGGGAGGCCCGGCGTCGCGGGACCAACTCCCCGGCCCCCGGGTTATGAACTGGGTAATGGTGAAGTCCCCAACTTCCTCTCGCAGGTGCTCGTTGCGTGCGATTGCCTCCTCGCTGATGTCGTACATCTCGCGGGGAGACAGGCCAGGGTCGAGACGCACGTACTTGAGAGAACGGTAAAGCCGGTCAATGTGCTGCTCCATGCGGAAGCTCTTGCCGTTGAAGGTGCGGGCCACGTCGAAGATCACGTCTCCCACCAGGAAACCCCGGTCCATGGGGTCGATCTTGACCTGGCTGAAGGGTACCCAATCGCCATTGAAATACGCGATGTAATCTGCCATTTCACCCTCCTTTGCGACAGTATAGCAAACCCGAAACCGTGCGACTTCCTCTAAGAATCGGGAAACGGACCATCGAATTTGTTAAACTGAGTACCGGCAATATCTCGATATACGAGGCTGTACATGCGACCTTTTCTCATGGCGATACCCGTCTTTCTACTTGTAACGTTGATAGCGGCCTGCCAGGGCAGCGCCGGTCCGGCGGGGGAACAGGGACCTCCCGGTCCACAAGGTCCGGCAGGGGAGCAGGGACCGGCGGGGCCACAGGGTCCGGCAGGAGATGTGGGGCCAGCCGGCCCACCGGGTAAAGCGGCCGCTTTGGATGCAGACGGGCAACAGCCGATGCAAGGTAAGTCCGATGTCTCCGCGCCTCCCAAGTGGATGCCTGAAGAATACACCAAGCACTTTGCGATACAGGCAATCAAGCGTTATGAGTCCGATGGACTGGATTCAACCGTCGCCTACTACAACACCCCCGAAAGCGTCGATGGACAATGGTACGTCTTCATAGCCGACGACAGCGGGACCATGATCGCCCACGCCAACCCCGCCCTCGTCGGTCAACCAGTTGACGATATACTCGGCCCCAACAACTACCCCGCCGGCGCCGCAGTCGCCGCTTCCGCCGACGAGGACGGTGCTTGGTTCGATTACACCTTCACCAACCTGGCAACCGGCACAGTGGAGACCAAACATTCCTGGATGGTAATACACGACGGAATCACCTTCGGTTCCGGTTGGTACGAAAAGGGCCCGGCCAAGACCAACGCCCCCGCCTACACCCGGGCTTTCGTACAACAGGCCATCAACCTCTACAACGCCGTGGGCTTGGAAGATACCGTGGATTACTACAACACGCCCGAAAGCGTAGACGGCCAGTGGTACGCCTTCATCATCGATGTCGAAAGCGGTGTTACCATTTCCCACCACAATCCTGCCCTCAGAGATAGGAACCCCAGCCTGCGGGTGGACCCCACGGGTTACTTCTACGGCGGCGACTTACTGGCGGCCACCGAATCGGGGCGTTGGGTGGAATACGTGATCGTCAACCCTGAGACCGGCGAGGACCACAAGAAGCATACCTTCGCCGTACTTCACGACGGCTACATCTTCGCTTCAGGCTGGTACGAGCAATAGACGCCACCGGGGTGCTTGAACCTTATTGACCTTTATATTTATCCTTCTCGAAGGCGGGGCAGGAACCCACACTACCTCCCAACGGCAATTTTTTATGCCCTGCGACCCATGGATTCCCGTTTTCACGGGAATGACGGATGGTCCCTTGGGGCCACGTATGAACATGAAAATGGCCTGTTTTCATGGCAGTGACGGATGATTCTACAGCAGGCTTAACTTGTCTTATTGCATCTATAGTTAAGACGTGATTGCCCCGTTTTACCAGTAGTTTTCGGGGGTGCAGCGAGTCCAGCATGTTATACTTTGCCAAGTCAAAGGGGGTGGGGATATGACCGAGGATGATCGCCGCGAGGCTCATCAAGGAGAGTCCCAGCCTATGGGGTCTACCGGTTCCAGCCACGACCATTCGGGGCACGACCACGCGGGACATGGCCACGACGGCCATGATGATCATGACGACCATTCGGAACATGGCCACGCAGGCCACGGGCATGGCGGCCACGACGATCATTCGGAGCATGACCACGGCGGTCGCGGCCACGATGATCACGACGACCATTCGGAGCATGACCACGCGGGCCACGGGCACGGCGACCACGATGATCATGACGATCATTCGGGGCATGACCACAGCGGCCACGGGCATGGACACCATGATCATGCCCACGACTTGCGGGGAGCCAGCAAGCGCAGCCTGATCTTCGCCCTGACGCTGATCTCGACCTACATGGTCGCCGAGGTAATCGGTGGCATCATGTCGGGAAGCCTGGCGCTATTGGCCGACGCCGGTCACATGCTCACCGACGCGGCGGCGATAATCATGGCCTTGGTAGCCATGTGGATCGCCCAGAAAGAGGCCTCCGTCGAGCGCACTTTCGGGTATCACCGGACCGAAATACTGGCTGCGTTGGCCAATACCTTCGCCCTGTGGCTCATAGCCGGCTGGATATGCTTTGAGGCCTATCACCGGATGTTCAGGGAAGAGGTTGACGTAGTAGGGCTGCCGGTGCTGATAGTCGGCATAGGCGGGTTTTTGATTAACCTCGCCGCCGCTTGGGTGCTTCACCGGTCGTCGGGGGAAAGCCTGAACGTAGAGGGAGCCTTCCAGCACGTGCTGGCGGACCTGCTGGGGTCCGTAGGGGTTATTGCGTCAGCCATACTGATAATGGCCTTTGAGTGGCACATAGCAGACCCGATTCTCAGTGTCATTATCGCGCTGCTTATTGTTTACAACACCAGGAAGTTGATCGTCAGCATATTGAACGTGCTGCTGGAAGGATCCCCGCAGCACATCGACGTATATAAATTGTGCAGCGACCTGGAGGACATGGAAGGCGTAACCTTAATCCACGACGTACACGTCTGGACCATAACGTCGGGAAATGAAGCCTTTACTGCCCACGTACTGATGGACCCGTCTTACCAAGGTGATATCGACCAGTTGACTGTAAGAATGCAGGACCTGTTGCACAACGAGTACGGGATAAACCACGTTACCGTGCAGTTGGAGAAGTCGCTGGAAGGGTGCACCGAAGACCACCACGTAGGACACTTGCTGGCCCTGTCCCGCTAGACGGGCCTGAAAACAGCCGCAACGGACCTGCCCCCGCCTTCGCGGGGGTGACGTTCCGTTGCGGCTTTCAGTAAAAACGAAAGAGGCCCCGCCAGTGTGACGGGGCCTACTATCAACTCGTGACGGTTTGCCTAGTGGGTATGGCCTGCATGGTCATGCTCATGGTGTTCGTGGCCGTCGCACTCGTGGACGTCGTGAACGTGACCGGGCTCATCGCCGTGGTGTTCGTGGGTGTCGCACTCGTGGCTGTCGTGATCGTGGGCCTCGGCATGATGCTCGTGGGTGTCGCACTCATGCATGTCGTGAACGTGGCCGGCCTCGTCCCCATGATGTTCGTGGGTGTCGCACTCGTGAATATCGTGTGTTTGCACTGGCGTTCCCTCCTAAATAATATTATCGGCCGCGTCAGCCCTCAGCCAGTGCCAAGGGCTCCGATGCGCCCCTCTTTGTATATTGTGTATTATTCGCCATTTGCACCCAAGAACGCAAGTGTAGAGCAGCTCGCCCGCAGGCCTTTTCATTTTCCCCGTTTGAGTTACATGGGTCTCGTCTTTCCCGCGAAAGCGGGAATCCACACCACCGGGGCCTATGGCAACCTTCTCGTGCCAGGACTATATGGTTTCCCGCCTGCGCGGGAAAGACGAGAGAATGAAAAGGCCTTGCCGCCTCGCCCGGGTTAATGTCACGGTTTGGAAGCTATACACTCCCCAAAGGCGAGGGCTGCAAAGGACGCGGGGTGGTTTCGCCACTCGTCCATTTCCCGGCGCCATACGTCGAACTGCTCTTGGGTCGCCGCCCCGAACGCCGTCGCCGCAGCAATGACGTGGGGCGATAAGAACCATTCGTTGATGAAAGTGTGAAACAGAGCGACGCTTTCCGGCGTGCTGAAAGTATCGAAGGAGGCGGTTGCCTCTACGTTGGTGAACCCGGCATCAAGAAGGATGCCCTTTAAGTCTTTCCCCATCCTGGGATGGCCGCCGTTGGCGGCGAGAAGGCCGGCGAAGGTGGCCCAAGCGGCGGGCGTGTTTTCGGTGCCGGGCTCCAGGAAGCACGAACCGACAATAACCTCGCGGCTGGAGATAATGCCCCCCGGTTTCAAGACCCGTTTCACCTCAGCCAAGGCGGCGGCGGTATCCGGGACGTGCATCAGAACGGCGTGGCAGTGGGCCGCGTCGAAGTAGTTGTCCTCGAAGGGCAGGGCGGTCACGTTGCCGACGTGGAAGGTTGCGTTGGCGTGACCACCTGCGGCGGCGGCGGACCGGGCAAGGTCAATCTGCGACGCCTCCATGTCGATCCCGTGGAACTCCCCCGGGTCCACCGCCTTGGCCAGCCCCACTGATATGTTCCCCGGCCCGCAGCCGAAGTCGAGAATGCGGAGACCGGGTCTAAGACGTGGGAGCAGGTGTCCGGCATGGGTTTCGGCGCTGCGAATCCTCAACAACTTCTGGAAATCTTCGCTGTATCCCATGGTATAGCTTGGTGCAGGCGGTGTCTGGTCGGGCACTACATTAACCTCCCGTTATTTCAATTGTTTCGGGAATCCTCTCGGCGCCATTCGGCGATGTTCCACTGGCTAATACGACTGAGCGGCGCGCGCGGATTGCCGCCGTCGGCGCTTTCGTTAAGAGACGGACCCTTTTGACCACCTCGATCATATCATCAATGCCTTCGCCGGTGTCTCGAAGCCGCATTTTGGGTAATATCGAATGTCACAGAGACACAATGCCTCTAACATCCTATGGTATTATAGGCGGGTTGTGAGTGGGGGGTTGTTTGGGCATCCCGACTCACGGAAGCGCGGTATGTGAGGTAGTTAGATGTTCGGAAGAATGCTGGGCGCCGCCCGTTTGAATCCTGACACTTACGAGGAAGTCGAAAGAGACGGCAGTGCTATCATACAAGCACTGGCGGTGGTGGTCTTGGTGGCGATTGCCGGCGGCGTAGGGACCATACTGGGGGGTGTACTATTCGGCGGCGGAGTCGATTTACTGGACGGCTTGGTCTTCGGCGTGATCAGGGGAATCGTGTCTTGGGGTGTGTGGGCGTTGATTGCTTGGATTGTAGGCAGCACCATTCTGAGGACCCGCGACACCGAGGCCGACTGGGGACAACTGGCCCGCGGGACCGGGTTCGCCCAAACACCGGGGCTTTTCAATATCCTGGTATTTATACCGATAGCCGGGGCGATCATAGCTATAGTCGTATTTTTCTGGCAGGTCGCAGGGATGATGATCGCCGTGCGCCAGAGCCTGGACTACAGTTCGACATGGAGAGCGTTCGGTGTGGTCATCATATCGCTCATCCCTGTCCTCATCATCAACGCAGTACTTTTCTGGGCGCTGAATATCGGAAGTCCATCACCGGCCAGTTAGCCCAAGGCCGGACCGAGCGTACGAAAGGCCGAGGCTCCTACCCGGGGCGGTTGGTGAGCCTGGTAGGGGTGCCGGCAATAAAGCCGGAGAGGTTGAGGGCGGTGTGGATGAGGCCTATGTGCGAGTAGGCTTGGGGGAAATTGCCCAATTGCCGGTCGGCGGACGTGTCGTACATCTCGGCGAAGAGGCCCAAGTGGTTCGCGCGCTTGGTAATCATCTCGTGAAAATAGTCGTGGGCGCGGTCCGTCTGGCCGGTGTAGATAAGGTTACCGATCAACCAGAAACTTAACAGGGTGAAGGCGCCCTCTTCCTGCCCTCCCAACCCGTCGTCGGTCTCATCCGGCAGGTAGCGCCATACCAACGGCCCGTCGGTCAGTTCCCTCTCTATGGCGTCCAGGTTTTGCCTGTGGCGGGGGTCATCACGGGGAATCAGGTAAAGGAAAGGTATCACCAAGTTGGAAGCGTCCAGGGCGTCGTGTCCATACCTCTGCCGGAAGGCCTGCTTGGTGGAACTCCATCCCAAGTCGAGGATCTCCGACTTGATGCGGTCGGCTTCCAAGGACCAGCGACGGAACAACTGCCTTTGTCCCATGTTGGCGGCAACGTAGGAAGCACGGTCGAGGGCGGCCCAGCACATCACCTTGGAATAGACAAAATGTTGCTGGTCGCCGCGCACCTCCCAAACGCCGCGGTCTCTCCGCCGCCAATTTTTCATGACCACTTCAGCCAAGGCTTGGACCAGGTCCCAAGCCTGCGCCGGGATTTCGCCGTGAAGCAAGAGCAGTGAATGGATGCAGATAATGACCTCTCCGAAGACGTCCATCTGGAGATGGTCCGACGCAGCGTTGCCGATGCGCACCGGGCGGGAGTCCTCGTACCCGCTCAGATGGTCCAGGGTGTACTCCCTCAGCGACGAGTTGGGGCTGATTCCGTACAGTATGCGGGTCCTGCGCTGGTGCAACCGGCACTGCTCGAGTAGCCAACGTATGTAACGGTCGGCGCCGTAAGCGTCGCCCAAACGGTACAGGACGTCCACCGTGAAACTGGCGTCGCGCAGCCACGAGTAACGGTAGTCCCAATTACGCGACCCTCCCAGAGTCTCCGGCAGGCTGGTTGTCGGAGCGGCGACGATGGCGCCGGTGCCTTGATACATCATGAGATGCAGCACCAGGAAGGAGCGGACCACGGCGTCACTCCATAACCCGTCGTAGTTCATTCGCGCTACCAACCGCTGCCAGAAACGCCGGGTATGGTCAAGTTTCTCCGCGGTATGGAACCTTTCAACACTTGTAGGGCGTCCATGTCCGTAGGCCAGGACAAAGGTCGCCGTTTGTCCTTGCGAGAGGGTGAAATCACTTTCGACGCCCCTCTCGTCGAAAGGCAATGGAATATCCGCCAAGAGAGTCACGGTCTGGCGCCCGCCTCGGGCCTGAATGGCTCGCCTCCCGGAGTTGCGTCCCAGAGGGCGAAAGTCCGGGAGGGACCGGGCGTAGTCGTGCCTGGGTTTGAAATCGCAGCGCATGTCAACCTCACCTGACAAGCAGGTGACTATGCGGTGGATTTCATGCGGAGCATCGGGCGGAGTGTCCGGATCATTGTCATAGTCGTCGGCCACGGGCATAAAGTCCGTAATGGACACTTGGCCGCCGGCAGTAGTGAATTTCGTTTCGAGGATGTTGGTACGGGGAAGGTACTCCTGCCGGATACCGGTAACGGGGACAGTGGGGGCGATACGGAAGTGACCGCCTACGTTGCGGTCCAAGACTCCGGCGAAAATGCTGGGCGAGTCGAATCGCGGGAAGCAGCACCAGTCAATGGCGCCGTCGGTACCGACCAGCGCCGCGGAGTACATGTCGCCTATAAGGCCGTAATCGTACAAATCATGCCCCCGGTGTGATTCCCGCCTGCGCGGGAATGACGGGAAGGGGGTTCGTAAAGACTGAATAAGTTAGTCGAGCATGGTCGAAGGTGAATTTATCACCTGAATCGGGCTGTATGCAAGGACAAAAAGCGTTCTTACCAAGGGCCTTTAATTGTCGTCGGGAATATCTCTCGTTCAATACCGGTTTTGTCCAATGCTATAATTACCGTTGCAGGGTAAGAATCCTGCAGGGGCTACAAGGGCCAGGGACCGTATTCGTGGGAATAGAGCAGGACGACTATGAGAAAGTTGCGGATTTCGTTACTCCACCTGGCGCCCGTCACCAGCAACATCGAGCATAACCGCAAGCTGGTGGAGTCGGCGGTCAAGGTGGCCGCAAGAGAGGGCGCAGACTGGGTCATCACCCCCGAGTTGTGCATTCCAGGCTACTTGTTTATGAAAGACATCGGCGTGGACTGGATTTTACCCCAGCCGGACGAATGGATGAGCGGCTTTTGCCAACTCGTGAAGGCACTGGGCTTGTCGGTCTTCCTGTCCCACCCGGAACTGGATACGAGCAACGGCAACATGTACAACACGGTGTTCGTTATCGATCAAAATGGCCGGATCATCGGCAAACATCGGAAGGTGAAAGCCCTCCGGGGCGCGGAGGCTTGGTCTACAGGAGGCACCGAGATCAGCCCGATACGCTTGTCTACTTGCTCGGGAAAGACGGGGGGTTGGGGCGACAGCGTCAACGCCGGCATACTGATTTGCGCCGACGGTTACAAGAATGAGGTTGCCCAAGCCCTAAAGGACGGCGGAGCGGAGATACTTGTCTCGCCAGTGTCATGGGGACCTGGCACCTGCGGCCCGGACGGGGAGTGGGAGCAGAGGTCGCTGGACACCGGGCTGCCCATCGTGGTCTGCAACCGCACCGGAGTGGAACCGGAAGAGTTGGACTATCGGAAGGCGGAAAGCGTGGTGGCCCAACAGGGCAAACGCCTGCTGGAAGCGACTTCCGAAAAGTCGGTAGTGCTCTCCTTCGACTGGGACATGGACAGCATGACGCTACTGTCGAAGGAGTTCGACCGCGCCTACCTGTAAGCAAGGAGCTTTTGAAGACTGCACAATCGGAGCAGGGTCTTCAGGCTTGGCACTGGTCCAGGAAACGCCGGAGAATCAACGCCGCGGCGGCCTCGTCGACCGCGGCCCTATCCACAGACGGTTGCCTTCCCGCTTCCCTCATGAGACCCTCCGCCTCCACCGAGGTGAAGCTTTCATCCACCGTGTAGACCGGGAGAGAGGTCTGCCGCTTGAGGGCTTTTACAAATCCCAAGGCCCTTTTCGCCGTCCGACCCGTCGTGCCGTCCAAGTTATACGGCACTCCCACAACGAACCCATGAACGCCTCTTGACCGTCCAGAGTCCAGCACCTTGAGCAGATCTTCCTTGAGCTTGGTCCGCTGGACGTGCCCTACGGGAATAGCAAACTTCCCTTCGGCGTCGCTGACGGCCAATCCGATGCGACGTTCACCCAGGTCCAGTCCCAATAGCCTCAGCACGCCAGCCACTGATCACAGACCATTAGCCACTGCCACTCATCCCAAGGCTTGGCGGACCAACTCGGAGACGCCGGTCAATGCCTCGTCAAGCTTGGCGGCGTTTCTGCCGCCGGCCTGGGCCATTTCAGGCCGCCCGCCGCCGCCGCCGCCGATGACCTTAGCAGTGTCGCGCACTATGTTGCCCGCGTTGAGACCCCTGGCTACCAGGTCGGGGGTGACCATCCCGATGAGGATGGGGTTGCCATCCACCACGGCGGCCAGGACCACCACGGCGCTGGACAGCTTATTCTTGAGGAAGTCGCCCATCTCGCGCATAGCTTCGTTGTTCTGGGCGGATGTGCGGGCCGCCACCACCTTCACGCCGTCCACATCCATGACCCGGCCCAGTATCTGTTCCGACTCGGAGCGCAAGGAAGTCCTTTCCATAGACGCCAAGCGTCTTCTAAGGTCTTCGTTATCTTTCAAAAACCCTTCGACCCTGGTCTCCAGGTCTGCCACCGGAGTTTGCAGCATCCGCGAAATGGCATCCAATTTGGCGGCTTGTTCAACAAATAACTGCTCCGCGGCCCTGCCGGTAACGGCCTCGATGCGACGCATACCGCCGCCAATGGACGACTCGCCCAGCACCAGCAGCGTGCCTATCTGGCCGGTGGCCGCGACATGGGTGCCGCCGCATACTTCCATGCTGAACGGTGTGCCTGCACCGGAGCCGGTATGGTGGTCATCGGACATGCTGACCACCCGGACTACGTCACCGTAACGGTCGCCGAAAAAGGCGAGAGCGCCTTGTCGGACAGCCTCCGCGTAGGTGGTCTCGTGGGAAGACACAACCAGGTTGTTCCAGACCTTCTCGTTGGAGAGGGCCTGGACTGAGAGCAACTCATCGGGAGACAGGGCGCTGATGTGACTGAAGTCGAACCGAAGCCGGTCCGGGGCCACCAAGGACCCGGCTTGGCGCACGTGGGGCCCAAGCACCGAGCGCAGGCTGGCGTGAAGCAAGTGGGTGCCACTGTGATTGCGCGACGCGTCCATGCGACGGGCAGGATCGACATGCGCCATCACCCGGTCGCCCAAGGAAATGTCTCCCTGGTCCACCACGCCACGCTGGACAATCAATCCCGCCACGGGGCTTTGGGTATCCTGTACCCTGACCGTCCCGTTGGGGGCCGCGATGGTGCCTTGGTCTCCCAACTGCCCGCCGCCCTCGGCGTAGAAGGGGGTCCGGCCCAGCACCAGTTCGACCTGCTGGCCTTGCGTGGCGTGGCCGACAGGCTCCAACGCGCCGGAGTCTTTTTCGGCAGCGAGCAGCGCGACCACCACCGATTCTTCCTCGATGCCGGTGTATCCAACGAAGCCGGTCTCGCCGGCCCCCAGATTTTCATAGACGGTAAGCATTTCCATAGACCCGGTAAAGGCCTGCGCCGACCGTGACCTGGACTGTTCCCGTTGGGCTTCCATCTCCCGCTGGAAGCCTTCCATGTCTACTTCCAGCCCGTGCTCTCTGGCGATCTCGGCGGTCAACTCCGGCGGGAAGCCGTAGGTGTCGTACAGGACAAAGGCCTCCACGTCAGAGAGGGTGTTAACGAACGCTTCCTGCTGGTCTCCTTGGGAAGGCAACCGGGTGGTGATTACCTCGGACAACTTCTGGAATACCCAGTCGGGGACCGTTTGGGCTGCTTCGTCCAGTGCATCGGATACGGCAGCGGAGTCCAGCCCGCCGTTGCGGACGTGGGTACGAAGCCGCAGGCGGAATGGGATAAAACCGTCCTCCAGAAGTGGCAGACCCGTCTGAACAGCCTCGGCGAACCGTTCCTCTTCCAAGCGGACAACCCGCAAAATAAAGTCCCGGTTCTCCGAAAGTTCCGGATACACCGCCTGGAACCGCGCTATGACCTGTTCGGCCACTTCCGAAAGGAACGGACCGTCCAGCCCCAACTGGCGCCCGTAACGAATTCCGCGGCGGATGATGCGGCGCAGCACGTAACCCCGGCCCTCGTTGCCGGGAACGACGCCGTCGCCAATGAGGAACGAGGCGGCACGGGCGTGTTCAGCTACGACCCTCATGGCGAAATCAGTATCCTGCTTTTCACCATAGGCTGCACCGCTCAACTCCGACACCCTGGCGATTATCGACGCGAACAGGTCGGTCTCGTATACATTGTTTTTCTCTTGCAGAACGACCGCCGCCCGTTCAAGCCCCATGCCAGTGTCTACGCTGGGAGCCGGCAAAGGGGTGCGGGTCCCCTCCGTATCCTGGTAGTACTGCATGAACACCAGGTTCCAAAGCTCGACGAAACGCTCGCAGTCGCAGTTGGGGTGACAGGCGGGCGCCGGACGAGGAGGTGCGCCGTCCCGTTCCTCACGGAGTTGGGCGGTTAGAACGTCCACCTCCACCATGGGGCCGCACCCTTTCTCCGCACCGCCGTCGTAGTGTATTTCCGAGCATGGGCCGGTGGGGCCTTCCGTGCCCGCCGGGCCCCACCAGTTGTCCTTATCTCCGTAACGGTAGATACGATCAACTGGGATGCCAATCCGGTCACGCCAGATTTCGAAAGCCTCGTCGTCGTCCAAATGGATGGTTACAAACAGCCTTTCCGGCTCCAGTCCAAAGACCTGAGTAACCAACTCCCAAGCAAAATCGACGGCGCCCTCCTTGAAGTAGTCGCCGATACTGAAGTTGCCCAGCATCTCGAAGAAGGTCAGATGTTTATGGTCCCCCACTTCCTCGATATCGGTGGTCCGAAAACTCTTCTGGCTGCTTGTGAGCCGACGAGACGGTGGGGTCTGCTCTCCCATGAAAAAGGGCTTGAAGGGCACCATTCCGGCGCTGGTGAACAGCAGGGTTGGGTCTCCTGCCGGTATCAGCGAAGCGCTGGGCATAGGAAGATGCCCCCGTTCCTCGAAGAACCTGGTAAATGCTTCTCTTATCTGGTCGCCAGTCATAATCACACTCGCCCGCTGCCGGATACGTCAAATGAAATCCGGGTACGCCAATACGACGGATTACGTTAATGCCAAGGCAATTTTAGGCCACTGGTAAATGAGCGTCAATTGAACCCGGCCTGTGAGCCAGAGCTTCTCATAAGCCTGTGTACCCATCCTCGGCTGACCTGAAAACGGTTGACCCTCATAAAGGCATCAAACTACAATAGGTGCTCCCCGGTGGTTGACGAGCGGGAATTGGAGGCATGAATGGATTCCAGCATGATCGGGAAGATCGACAAAGCCAGGACCTACGCCGAAGAGCGCGGGCGGGTGGCAATCTCCGTGTTGAAAGCCGATTTCGAAGGCAACCACAATACATACGAGGTTACCTTTGACTCGGGAGCTTGGGACTGCCAGTGCCACTTCTTTGCCACCAGGGGAGTGTGCAGCCATACCATGGCCTTACAGCGAATCCTGGAAGGAATGCTGGTCCAGAAGGAAAAGGCTGCCCCCACTGTGTAGCTGCCCGCCTCTATCCGGGCATAGAGAGGCCGCCGATTCAATCAGCGTCACATTGGTTTCAGCACGGCCGTCAATAGCGCCATATCCCGGCTGAATAGACCGTTGCCATGACAATTACCGGCCTGCTGGTATTGACCCTCGGTCTCTTGCTCTTGGCGCTTGCTATTGTCCCCGAAATAAACCGTCGGACCCGGGGCAGGAGCAAAGCAGGCATCCTGGTCTCACTTCTCCCTCCCGCTCTGCAATACCCAAAGTTCCGCGCCTATTGGCTTGGGCTGTTCTCCGCGGTTACCGGCTTCCAGATGTTCCGCGTCGGCCAACTGTGGCTGATATACGAGATCACCGATTCGCCGGTGTTCCTGGGATATGTGGGAGTAGCCAACGCCGTGCCCGGCATGGTGTTCAACCTGGTCGGCGGCGTGTTCGCTGACAAACTGGACAAACGGCTGCTGGTCATGTCGACCCAAAGCCTGACGGGCAGCCTCATTCTCCTGCTGGGCGTCCTCACCATGACCGGTGAAGTGGAAGCGTGGCACATTCTGACCATCGCCTTCCTGGCCGGAGCGGTGGAGGCATTCGATACCCCCGCCCGTCAGGCCATGTACCCCCACCTGATCGAGCGGAAGGTGATGACCAGCGCCGTAGCGATGAACTCGGTCATCTGGCAAAGCACCCGGATCATAGGGCCGGCCATCGCCGGGTTCATCATTGACTTGGTCAACACATCAGTCTCCTTCTTCGTCGCCGGGGCAGGATTCGCGGTCATGGCCGTGGTGATGTTCTTCCTGAGAGTGCCAAACATTCCCAGCGGGTCCCGGGGCAACCCCGCCCAAGACATGCTGGATGGAATGCGGTTCATCAAGCAAAACTCCATCTTCGCGTTTCTGATAAGCATGAGCTTCTTCAACAGCCTTTTCGGAACGTCATACATCATGCTGATGCCCGTGTTCGCGGTGGACATCCTGGATGTAGGCGCCCGCGGGCAAGGACTCTTGCTGGGCATCGGCGGGTTGGGCGCGGTGTTGACCACCTTCTGGTTCGGGGCCAGGCCCAACGTGCGTTATAAGGGATTCCTGATAGTCGGCGGCGGGGTAATGTTCGGCCTTCTCATCGCCGCGTTCGCCCTCGCTTCCCGTTATGTGGGGTCATTCTCCTTGGTCATGGCGTTGATGTTCGCAATGGGGGTGAGCCAGTCCACATACATGATCTCCATCCAAAGCTCCCTCCAGATGCTGGTGCCCGACAATATGCGCGGCAGGGTGATGGGCTTCTACGGAATGACGTACAGCATCATGCCCCTCAGCGGGATGCAGGCCGGAACCCTGGCGTCCTTTATCACCGCGCCTTTCGCCCTCGTGGTTGGCGGCTTGGCCGTGTCCGGCTTCGCCATCGGCCCAGCGCTGCTGAACCGCAACGTCCGCGGCCTTGGGAGCCAACTGGACCAGGTCGAGGCCGTCGCTGCGGGGACCGCCCGCGCTCCCATCTGACCAGCCGGTTTTAGCCACACCCCAAGCAACAGGTTGCATTGATGGTGTATAGTGGCAACATTACGCTCCAAACAATTGGAACCGGGGTCGGGACGGCCCCGCAGTGTCGATATGAGGAGTCGCGCTTGGAATTCCTCGTCGTCGGTCTGAACCACCGTACCGCTCCGCTGGAAGTCCGGGAAAAGCTATCACTCAGCGCAGGGCGGCTGCCCGATGCGCTGACGGCGATGTCGCGTTGCGGTATGCCGGGCGTGATTCTCTCCACCTGCAACCGTTCCGAGTTTTACGCCCTCGACCTACCTTCCGCCGATGGGACCTCGGGCCCTTGGGGGACGGGCGACCAACGCATCAGGGAGTTCCTGGTAGACTACTTCGGCATTTCATTGGTAGACGTTGAACGATACCTTTACACCTACCGGGGCCATGAGTGCATAAACCACCTGTTCAGGGTGGCGTCGAGCCTGGACTCAATGATGCTGGGCGAGGACCAGATAATCGGGCAGGTGCGTGAGGCCTTCGACCTAGCTTTGCAAAACGGAACCATACGGGGCCCACTGTTTCCGCTTTTCCAGCAGGCCCTCCGGGTGGGCCGGCGGGTGCGCCGGGAAACCGGCATCGGCCGTAACGCAATTTCCGTGAGCCGGGCCTGCGTGGAACTGGCCAAGTCGAACCTGGGCGACCTGAAGGGGCGGCGGGCAATGGTGGTGGGCGCCGGAGACGCCGGTGGACTGGCAGCCAAGGTACTCAGCATGTCCGGCGTACAGGACATTACCGTCACCAACCGCACCTACGAGCGGGCTAAAGAAATGGCCCGGCTGCTCTCAGGCAAAGCAGTGCCGTTTGGAGACATGGCCCAAGCATTGCGCCACACTGACCTGGTGATAGCCTGCACAGGCTCCCCGGGCTTCGTGTTGGATGCGGACACCGTGTCCCAAGCGATGCGCGACCGCCTCGACAGGCCGATGTTCATAATAGACATCGCCATGCCCAGGGACATAGACCCCAAGGCCGGAGAGTTGAACAGCGTGGTCCTGCACGACATGGACGACCTTGAGGCCATTTCCGAGTCCATGAGACTGGAAAAGACACGGGAAATGGCGTTGGCGGAAGAATTGGTAGCCCAGGAAACCGAAGACTTCCTGGAGTGGTCATTGACCCAACAGGCCTTGCCCACGGTCATTGCATTGCGAGACCGCGCGGAGAAGATTCGCTCCGGGGAGATGACAAAGACCCTGAAGAAGCTCGACGTGGAGTTGTCCGAGGAGCAGTACGCGGCCCTCGAAGCCATGACCCGCGCTATAGTCAAGAAAATGCTGCACGGCCCCACCGTATATCTCAAAAAGCATCGCAGTTCCAGCGACCTGCGCACAGCGCAGCAAATGTTCCAGATAGAGGCCCCGGACTGATCACCGTGTCACTCGTGGAAAAATACGCGCTTACTCCGGAAGAGATTGACCGCGAAAGCCTGCGGATGGTCAGCGATTCGTTACCCGAGTCGCTGGATATAAGCGGCGATGAACTCTACGTGGTCAGCCGGATAGTGCGAGCCGAAGGAGACCCTCTCGTATCCTTGGACGTAAGGATGAGCCCGGGGGCGGTGCAGGCCGGCGTTGCGGCGCTGAAAGACCACGCGAATGTCGTCACCGACGTCCGGATGGTGGAGCACGGCATCTCCAAGGCGTTGCTGCGGAGCCGCGGCGTCAACACCCTCTGCCGGATAGACACCCCTGAGACCGCCTCGAGGGCGCAAAGGGAAGGCACAACGCGGTCTATCGCGGCCATCAGGGAGCTTGCGCCTCACCTGAACGGCGCGTTGGTGGCGATCGGGAACGCTCCCACGGCCCTGCTGGCGCTGCTGGACCTGGTGAATGAGGGGGCCGTTTCACCAAGGTTGATCATCGGGATGCCAGTGGGATTCGTGGCTTGCGCCGAGTCTAAGGACGAACTGACCCGAGGACCCACCCCATACATCACGGTGACGGGACGCCGGGGCGGTAGCTCCGCGGCGGCGGCGACGGTCAATGCTCTCCTGTCGCTGATGAAGGAAAGTCCATCCCCGTGACGGATGGGCGAGGCGGGCCAATGACTGAGAACATCAACCGGAACGAGAACGCCAGAGGGCGCTGGGGGGTGGTGGTGGTGGCCCACGGCAGTCAACGCGGCTCCACCCCCGAGGAATGCTCCTGCAATTGGCAGGCGGCGGGTCAAGGCTTGCCGGACTGGTGTCTGCACTGCCCCAACACTCCAACGGGGCTTCAAGAGGCTACGGAACGTCTCCAGAGCGTCCTTGGCGACGAGCGGGTTACGGTGGAGTTGTCCTGCCTGGAGTTCATCGAACCGCGCCCCGACCAGTCGATTCACAACTTGGCGAGCCAAGGACTGCGGGACATCGTAGTAATGCCTTACCTGCTGGGTCAGGGGAAGCACGTAACGCTCGAGATGGACGAGTTTCTGGAAGAAGTACAGTCTGAGTTGCCCGACGTGACGCTTCACCGCGCCGAGCCCCTGGGACCGGACCCCAGGATGGCCTATATCGTCGTGGAAAGAATCCGTCACCTAGAGGCGTCGCTGGGGACATCTACCACGGGAGACCATCCCACCGGCGTGCTCCTGGTCAAGGCCGGCACCAAAAACCAGTACGACAACTGCCTGTGGTTGCATGAGTTGGGCCGCATGGTGGAGAAAAACCTTGGGTTAGGCTATGCTGTAGACGTGGCCCAGTCCCACTACGGAGACCCCACATTCGAGTCGGCCGCCACTCGCTTAGTGGAAGAACGCAATGTATCGTCGGTAATGGTCGTACCGTACCTGTTCTTTCCGGGGTTGATCCTCAAGAGAAACATCATTGGCGAGATGGGTCGGATGGCGGGAAAATACCCGCACATCCCCTTGACCGTTACCCCTCCTCTGGGAGTAACGGATGAAGTAGTAGCGGTGGCCGCCCACAGAGTGCAGGAAGTCTGGGACAGGGTCTAGGCAAGAACCACCGCTTGGCAGGGCATAAGAGCCAAATGAACGATAAGTCTGGCACGGACCAACGTCCGGAAAGCGATTACAGCCGCCAAACCGTGCGGCGAAGAGGGCTTCGCACAGGCTACACCACCGGGTCCTGCGCCGCGGCCGCTTCCAAGGCGGCGGTGGAGACGTTGTTGACCGGCAAGCCTCCGGCGGAGGTGACCATCCAATTGCCGGTGGGGCGACCCGCCACCTTTGAAGTACACCGGTGCGACCAAGCCGCGGACAAGGTGACCTGCTCCGTTATCAAGGACGGCGGAGATGACCCTGACGTTACCCACGGCGCCGAAATTTGCGCCACCGTTTCTTTGAATTCTAACGGCACCGCCGAGACCCGTCTCACCGGAGGGCCGGGCGTTGGCACGGTAACCCGTCCGGGTACCGGGATCACCGTCGGCGACCCGGCCATCACCAGGGTGCCCCGGCGCATGATACTGGAATCGGTGGCGCAGGCCGTCAAGAGTTGCGGCGGCAACCAGGAAACCGGGTTTACGGTCGAAATATCCGTCACCGACGGAGAAGTAATCGCTGAGAAGACCACCAACTCCCGTCTCGGGGTCATGGGCGGCATCTCCATCCTGGGCAGCACCGGCGTTGTACAACCCTACTCCACCGCCGCATGGCGGGCCAGCGTACACCTCGCCATCGACGTGGCGGCGACTAACGGGCTGTCACACTTGGTTTTGTCCACCGGCACCCAGAGCGAAGCATTCACCAAGCGGTACCTGGACCTGCCCGACATGGCGTACATCGAGGCGGGCATCTTCAGCGGGCCGTCGCTGAAGCGGTGCATCATGCGCAAGGTGCGGCGCGCAACCCACGCCGGCATGGTGGGCAAGCTCTCAAAAATGGCAATGGGTTACTTTGTGACCCACGTGGCCGGGAACCGGGTGGACACGGGATTCCTTGCCTCGCTGGCTGCCGAATGCGGAGCATCGCCAGCCGTGCAAGACGAGATACGCCAAGCGTCCAGCGCGCGGCACTTCCAGGAGGTTGCCCTGTCCCACGGCTTGACCGACGTTTTCACCTTGATGTGCCGGATGGTCTGCGACGAGAGCCGGAAGCTGCTCCAGGATGACGCGGACGACCTTGTGATTGACACGCTGTGCTTCGACTTTGACGGCGCGTTGCTGGGTTCGGCATCGACATCGCCCGACGGTATCCATTTCACCGGTTCTGCGGGTAATGGCCTCCATGACTAGGGAGCCGCGGATCGCACCTGTCCGGGGCGTTGGACTTCCCGACGACGCTTTTCAGCAGCGCCGCCCCTTGGCGGGCCAGATAACCAAGCGGGAAGTCCGGGCCGTCAGCCTCTATTCAATGGGGCTGCGGCCAAATGACGTGGTGTGGGACATCGGCGCAGGCACCGGGTCCATCTCGGTTGAAGCCGGTTGCATCGCCCACCGGGGCCGGGTCTACGCTATCGAGCGCGACGCCGAAAGCCTTCCCTTGCTGCGCGTCAACCTGGACAATTGGAGTCCGGGAAACGTCGAAATCGTAGCCGGGGAGGCGCCGGAGTGCCTGGGGAACTTGGACGATCCCGACGCAGTGTTCGTGGGCGGAAGCGGCGGACACTTGCATGAGATACTCGACGCGGCAATGCACCGGGTCCGCCCGGAAGGGCGCATCGTGGTGAACTTGGCGGCCATGGAACGTACACAGGAGACATACCGCAAATTCAAGAGTTCGGGGTTCAAGGCAGACTTGGTTATGGTGAACTCGGCTCGAGGAAAAGAAATGCCCGACGGTACGGTACGCTTCGAATCGCTCAACCCGGTGTTTGTGGTAACCGCACGGCGGGAAGGTTAGCGGAATGAGCGCGGCGGAAGCGAACACAGGCTACGGCCGTTTCTACGGCATCGGCGTAGGCCCGGGCGACCCGGAGTTGCTCACTCTGAAGGCGCTCAGAATTCTTCAGGAAGTGCCGATTATCTGCGTCCCCCGTTCGGAGACGAGCCAGGAAAGCTACGCCCTTGACATCGTGGGTAGCTTCCTGGACCGGGAAAAACAGGAAATATTGCGGATCATCTTCCCCACCGACGATGAGGACGCCGCAGCCGCTGTCTGGCGCGGCGCGGGCGACACCATCGGCGCCCACCTTGCACAGGGCAAGGACGTAGCCTTCATCACCGAAGGCGACCCGATGCTCTATAGCACCTTCGCCTACGTATTGGACGCTATCCGTTCCGGTTATCCAGGCGTCGCCGTTGAAATTGTGCCGGGCGTATCTTCCGTAATGGCGGCGGCGGCCAGCGCCGGCGTCCCCTTGGTGACCCACGGGCAACGGTTGGCAATCCTGCCCGCGGTCTACGGGATAGATGATTTGTCCGAGGCCATCGCCAGTTACGACACGATAGTCCTGATGAAGGTAAACCGGACCCTCCTTCAAGCATTGGCCAACCTGGAGCAACTTGGGTTGGCGGGAAAGGGCATTTACGTCCGTCGCGCCACCACCGCCAGCGAGCAGGTGGTCAGCGACCTGTCCAGGCTGTCCGCGGAGGACCTGGACTACTTCTCTCTATTGATAATCAAGAGGTAAACCCCATGCCGGACGAACAAGGGAAAGTCTACATAGTGGGCGGCGGCCCCGGCGACCCGGAGTTGTTGACTTTGAAGGCCAAGTCGGTGATCGAATCATCCGACGTGATTATTTACGCCGACTCCTTGGTGCATCCGTCCATCGTCGAGTTCGCCAAACCGGGAGCCGAGGTGCATGGGAGCAAGACCCTTAACCTCGACCAGATTATGGAGTTGACCCTCCAAGCCGTGAGAGACGGCAAGACCGTGGCCCGCATCCAGAGCGGAGACCCGGCCATTTACGGGGCCATCCTCGAACAGATGCGAGTCCTGGAAGAGGAAGAGGTCGATTACGAAATCATACCGGGAGTCAGCTCCGCCTTCGCAGCGGCGGCCCGTTTGAAGGCGGAATTGACGGTGCCGGGTGGGTCTCAGACGATAATCATGACTCGCGCCGAAGGCCGGATAGCCATGCCTCCTGGCGAGAAACTGAGGGACCTGGCGGCCCACGGCAGCACCCTGGTCATATTCCTGAGCGTTACTCGCATGGTTTCGGTGGTGCGCCAGTTGCTGGATGCGGGCTATACCGAGGACTCGCCGGTGGCGGTGGTCTATCGCGTGGGTTGGCCCGACGAGCAAGTGATTCGTGGCACGTTGGCGGACATTGCAGAGAAAGTGCGAGCAGCCAAAATTACGCTGCAAGCCCTGATTATGGTAGGTCAAGCCGTCGACCCGGACCTGTTGAAGCCGGTCACTGCCGGGGCTAACGGAGCAAGCTCTTCTCACCTTTACTCCAGTTCCTACACCCATCTCTACCGCCGCGGGCAGATGGGCACCCCAGCCACCGATTCAGACCCTGCCACCGGTTCCTGACGACAGCCCGTGACCTCGACCGGTATAGTCGCTATCTCACGGCAGGGCGCGGCCCTCGGTCGCGCCTTGGCGACCTTCATTGACTCGGAGTCAACTCTATACATCGACAGGCGCTTTCTGGAACCAGGAGATAACGCTGTCCCGTTCGACCTGCCCGCCAAGCCGGTGGTGCAGCAAGCCTTCCTGGACCACCGGCAACTGGTCCTCTTCATGCCGGTGGGCGCCGCCGTAAGGCTGCTGGCCCCTTGCGTGGGGCACAAGCACCGCGACCCAGCCGTTGTCTGCGTGGACGACGCGGGCCGGTTCGCGGTAAGCCTGCTTTCCGGTCACGTCGGCGGCGGCGACCGCCTCGCCCAACAAACAGCCGCCCTATTGGGCGCGACGCCCGTGGTAACGTCAGCGTCGGAGGTCACCGGCGTCCTGGCGGTGGACCTGCTGGGAAGGGAGTTCGGTTGGAAAGTGGATGCTGACTCGTTAACCGTCACGCGGACAAGCGCGGCGGTGGTGAACGGCGAACCCGTTGGGGTGTACCAGGCCGCCGGAGAGACTGCCTGGCGGCAACAAGTCAGACCACTACCAAGTAACATTGAGGTATTCCAATCGTTGAAGGGCTTGGCCGAGTCATCGTGCACCGCAGCGCTGATGATTACAGATTCGCTCAGCCCAGACGGAGCTGGGGACTGGCCTTCAGCGTTGCCAGAGAAGCATATAGTCTTGTACCGGCCCAAGAGCTTGGTTGTTGGGCTGGGCTGCCGCCGAGGCGTTCCCAAGGAGGAATTGGAACAACTCCTTGATGAGACGCTGAGCCGCCACAATCTTTGCAAAGACAGCGTCAAGTGCATCGCCACTGCGGAATTGAAACGTGACGAAGCGGGCATCTTGGCTCTGGCTGAAAAGCTGGACGTGCCGGTGCATTGTTACAGCGCCGACGAGCTGAACTCCGTCTTTCAAGACCATGACCTTGACGATACCCAGTTCGAAGAGTATTCGGTCACCAAAGACAGCCTCCGTCCTACTCCATCCAAAACTGCCCACAGGCTGCTCGGCATCTGGGGAGTGTCAGAACCGGCCGCATTACTGGCTTCCGGAGCGGAGACGTTGCTGGTCACAAGAAAAAAGACCACCAGGGCCACCATAGCAGTCGCGCGCATACCGTTTGCCGATACAAGCAGGGAAGCATGTCGTTAACCGTCCACACATCAAAGGGCGCTCCCGCGCCGAAGTCCGGTCCCTGATATGAGCGGCAAGCTGTACTTGGTAGGACTGGGCCCCGGAGGGCCGCAACACCTGACCGCCGAAGCTATGGCGGCCTTGGAAGAGGCCGAGGCTGTGGTGGGTTATCGCGCCTACATCGACCAAGCCGGTGGGGTGTTGTCAGGGAAAGAGTTGGTCGTCATGGAGTTGGGCCAAGAGATGGAGCGGGCGACCAGGGCAGTGGACCTGGCGTCGTCCGGGCGAACGGTTGCGGTTGTGTCTTCGGGAGACGCTGGCATCTACGGCATGTCCGGCCCGGTGTTCCAGGTCTTGTCAGACCGGGGATGGGATGAGATGAACCCACTGGTCGAGACCGTACCGGGCGTTTCCGCCATGCAGGCCGCGGCGGCCCTGTTGGGCGCGCCCTTGATGCAGGACTTTTGCGCTATCAGCCTGAGCGACCTGTTGACGCCGTGGGAGGCCATAAGCCGACGCTTGGAGGCCGCCGCTTGGGGTGATTTCGTTGTGGCACTGTACAACCCGCGCAGCCGCACCCGCCGGTGGCAGCTACCCGAGGCACGCCGCATCCTGATGGAACATCGTGCAGGCAGCACTCCGGTGGGCATCGTCCGGGACGCCTTCCGTCCGGGGCAGCGGGTAACCATCACCAACCTGGAAAAACTTGATCAGAGCTACGAGTCCATCGACATGGTTACCACCGTGGTGGTTGGCAACTCCACCACATACGTTCACGGCGGTCGCATGGCGACCCCCAGGGGCTACCGGACGAAATAAAGCTAAGGAAAAGGACTTGCACTTCCGGAACACTTGCTTTCCCCATAGATTTCATGATAATATATATACGGAACGTTAGGGTGTCCTCAGGAGCCATTCATAGAGCTACTGCAGACCCCGGCGAATTAACCCAAATAAAGGAGGTTTGACAATGGGTTCAGACAACAACAAGCTCATTACCGGATTCATTGCCGGCGCATTGGTTGGCGTTGCGGCTGCGTTGCTGTTGGCACCTAACTCGGGCAGGGAGACCCGGGAAATGGTGGCAGCCAGGGCCGCCGACCTGCGGAGGCGGGCGGACGAGTTGCGGCAGAGGGCCGGCTCTTATGTGGGCAACCTGCGCAACCGCGGCAGTGCCGACGACTACGAGGACGTTGAAATAGACCGTTCTATTCCCAGCAGCTAATAACTTGACTGGGCGCGGGCGAGTACGCCTGGACCTTGGTGGACAAAAACAGCCGGACATCTTTTTAAGGATGTCCGGCTGCTGATTGTTAAGCCCGCAGTGTAATCTTGGCGGGAGTTGATGCCGCTATTCGTAGATCCACGGGTCGAAGTCCAGGACTGGCCTGTCCCCGTCGAAATCCATTATCTCCGAGTCCGGGGTTGGGAAAGTAATGCCGCCGATCCGGCTCTCGCCAACGACCAAGTCAGGTCTGCCCGCTGCGTCTGCGTCAAAGGTGAGGGTGTCCGTGCCGTTGCCGCCGATGAGAGGCAGGCCCCAGCCTCCCGTCTGAGGGTCCAGAACATACAGTTCCACCTCGCCCTGGACATTGACCGGTCCGCTGAAGGTCACTTCAACGTCACCCATTTCGTTCCTGGCAAATCCCACAACCGTAAGTGCTCCGGGGGTTCCGGGACCCATAGAGCCGCCCGACATGCTTGAATCGTCCGGCAGGGTAATGTATTCCGCGGGCGGTCCGATTTCATAAGGCTCATTGTATCCTTGGTAACTCATGGTTATGATGTTGCGCGTTTCGCCGTCCGGGTCTTCGATCCCGACCTTGACCTCCTTAGTCGAAAAATCATCAGCCCCTACCACCTTGACCAAGGCGCTGCCAGGAAATCCAAACCCCTCCATCCCGGTTTCCAGTATCATGGGGCCGTAGGCGATCACATAGCCTTTTGTCCCATCCGCAAGGTCTACGGACTCCTTCAGGGTTCCTTCGACATCGCCCGGTTGGTGAATCAGTCCCACCAGTTGTGTTACTTGCAGGGAGTCGTCGGGAGTACCTCCCTTGACCCATAACTTTGATTCAGGGTCCTGCATGTAAGCGTCCTCGCCGACGATTACCCCGTTCATCTCTATCTCTCGCCCCTCGGGACTCATTGAGATACTGAACCTGAATTTCTCCTCCGGAAAGACAGCGGCCCCGCTCAACCGCATGACGCCCTGCTCTGGAGGCGCTCCGGCGCCCTCGACGGGGAAAACTGCCATCAGATTGAATTCCCCCTCGAAGGACAAACTCTTGACCTGTTGCATGGCCTGCGTATTGCAGGTAGAGACCGTTGTCACGTTGTCGAGCATACCGCCGGGCACACATTCCACCGGAAGCTCGACGCTGCCGCCCGCCATGGGAGCCTCCGTGGGAACAGCCATTGCCGCTTTGATAGGAACAACCATTGGGACCTCGGTAGGCATCTCCGTAGGGGCTTTGGTGGGCGTGGCCTTGGGAGCTTTGGTAGGTGCGGCTACAGGGACTTCGGTGGCTGTCTCAATTGGGGCCTCGGTAGGGGCGGCAGCTTCAGCTACAGGAGCGGAGCCTGTTTCTTTGGCTGGTTGTTCCGTTGTGTCCGGGCCGTTGCCGCAGCCAATAAGCATTGCGGATGCCAAGACTATCGCTAATACAAGACAGAGTACCTTTTTCACTTCCTTCACGTCCAATCCTCCCAATCAAGTAACCCGTCACTTGCAATCCGATGTGCCTTCAATCATACAATCTCGGCTCAATGACACTTATAGTACGCAAGGGAGAATTTCGACGGTTTTGTTGACATAAGCTGCCTCAGCCGGCCTGCTCGACCCTGTCAGCCGAGGAGCAGCACCGACATGTCTAGCTCTTGCGCCGGGACATCTCGTACAGTTCTATGAACCGGGCCACGGATGTACGCGCGATAGCCATACCTACCAAGTCAATTGGCAGGTCGTCCAATGTCTTGAAACGAACGCAGGACTTGCCCATGTTCAGCCGCTTACCCCGCGCCTTGAATCCCTCAACAAACCATTCTTCGGCGCCGGCTTCGGCGTATATGTTCATCAAATACAGGGACATATAATTCTTCTGGGACGCCAGAGCAGCGTATACCAGCGGCAATCGGTTGTAGGTGACAGGATACGTCTCCAACGGCACGACGTAGCTGATCATGCCGTGTTGCATGGTCTCATGGTAGCCGCCCGGCAAATTCGCCAGGACCGTTTCGCGTACCTCTGCGATAGCCCGCCGACGTTCCCCGGTCAGTTCCGCCAAGTAGTCCTCCACCGTCGCCACAGTACTTTGCGCCACGCGATTCACCTCTTGAGCAATTTCGTGCCGAATGAGGTTGTGTTTACCGCTCGAACGCTCGGCCCCATCCCGGCTTATATTCTAAGTGGACTCGCTCACAGAACGCTCTGCATAATACCAACGCATTCCACTGTGTTGCCAACCCCTTTTGCACAAAAGTCGTTGCGCTATCCAATTGCACTCCCCAGCCGGTTCACGCCACAATGCAACAACAGGGTGTCACATCCATCGGCAGGAAGCCGGGTTACGGTGCCGACCGGAAAGCAGCGGATATAGGTTTGCTATCGCTAATGGACCTCCCAAGCATAGACAGGTATTCAATCGTCAATGGACCGCAACATGAATCGTAAGCGTCTCCAATTGCTGGCCGCCGCCGCAGTGGTGGTTGTCACTCTCGTCGTGCTGTATTTGCTGGGTACCGTACTGCTCACCATGGGCATCAGCGTCGTTATTGCCTACGTCCTGCTTCCCGTGGCGCGGCTGCTGGAGCGGGCTATGCCTTGGCGCCGCAACCGTCCCGGCCTAAGCCGCGGCATCGCCATAGGTATTATCTTCCTGGCCGGTCTGGGCGTTTTGGCGGGAGCCCTGGCTTTGGTAATCCCTCCCACGATCCACCAAGGTCAACGGTTCATCGAGGGATTTCCCGGTTTCCTGAACTCTTCTCGCATCATTTTGGAAGGATGGATTGCCGAGTACGCAGACCTGATTCCTGCCAACATTCGGGACTCTGCGGAGGAGACGTTGGCCAACGCGGGCGGCATTGTGGGCAGGGCAGCCTGGAACGTATTTTCCCAGACGCTTGGCGTCATCACCGGGTCCTTTGGCTTCATCCTGGGACTGGCCACCGCACCAGTGTTGATTTTCTACCTGATGAAGGACTCCGCGCCGATCAAGGCGTCCCTCTACACCCACTTTCCCTCGGAATTGCGCACCCACCTGAGGGACATCCTGGACATAGTCGACCGGACGCTTGGCGGATACATTCGAGGCCAGCTAATGTTGGGGGTGATTGTAGGGGTCATCATCACCACTGGGCTGTTGCTGCTGGGGGTGCCTTTCGCATTCATCCTGGGCATCGTCGCCGGGTTGACCGAGTTGGTGCCAATCATAGGGCCGTGGATCGGTGGAGCGGTCGGCGTCTTGGTAACCCTGGCTACGGCGCCGGACAAAGTTCTCTGGGTAATCCTGTTGTACTTGGTCGTCCAACTTCTGGAAAACACCCTTCTGGTCCCAAGAGTTCAGGGCGACACCCTCAAGCTGCACCCCATCGCCGTCATCATGATCATCGTGATAGCCAGCCATTATTTTGGACTCTGGGGAGTCATCCTGGGGCCGCCGTTGGTGGCAATGGGCAAAGACATCATCGTTTACCTGGCCCAAGAGTGGAACAGTCCCATTACTTCGGCGGACTTGCAAGAAGTTGCCAGCCCGGATGGACAGGACGAAGACAATCCTGAACCTCCCTCCACCGAGCCAGCAGAAGGTTAACTGGGCAACCGGCTTGACCAAGGACAACGAAGCAATCTACGCCAAGGGGTTAGTTAGAACATTCGGAGCGGTGAGGGCCGTTGACGGGGTAGACTTGGGAATTCACCAAGGTGAGATTTTCGGCTTTCTGGGTCCCAACGGCGCCGGCAAGACCACTGTGATCCGCATGTTAATTACCCTGCTGACTCCCACCGCCGGGGAAATCCGGGTGGCCGGGTACGACGTCCTGCAGGAGCCAAACGAAGTGCGCCTCCGCATCGGCGTAGCCCAGCAGGACGCTTCCCTGGACGACAAGCAGACCGGGCGGGAATTGTTGCGCCTTCAAGGCCGGTTGTACGGCCTATCGCGCCGGGAGACTGACCGCCGCATCGTCGACCTGTCCGGCTTGGTGGATATAGGGGCCGCCATGGACCGGATGATCGCCACCTACTCCGGAGGCATGAAGCGCCGGCTGGACCTGGCTGCTGCCCTGATACACAATCCCCAAGTCCTGTTTCTGGACGAGCCGACTACCGGCCTTGACCCGGTCAGCCGTTCGCGTATCTGGGACGAGGTCAGGGGCATCAATTCCGAGTTGGGAGTGACTATTTTCCTCACCACCCAGTACTTGGAGGAGGCCGACGCACTGGCGCACCGGGTCGGGATCATCGACCAAGGCAGGCTGGCGACCCAAGGCACGCCTGTTGGCCTCAAGCGTGCCTTGGGTTCAGACCTGATTGTCATCAAGGTGGATGGCGAAGTTGGCAGGGCGGCGCAGGCGCTGAACAGCATCCCGGAGGTATCCCGCGTCGATGTTCACGGTCAGGAACTCACCGCAAGCGTGTCCAACGGGGCGGCGTTAGTCAGTGCTGTGGCCCTGGCATTGGACCATGAGGGAGCGCGGGTACAGGAACTGACCCTGCGCACGCCGACCCTCGACGATGTGTTTCTGCAAGTCACCGGAGGGCGTTTGCAAAGCGGCGATAACGTTGTTGGGCCTGTGATCGAGAGCTGAAGAATGGCCGCAACAGTTTCCGGGACTTCCATGTTGGCCCGTAGAGGCCGCTTTCTCCGGGACACAGTTACCGTGGCCGAGAGGGCGCTCCGGTCGGTGCGTCGGGACTTCGAGGTTACCATTCCCGCATTGGCTATACCGGTGTTCATGTACGTGATGACCGTGGGCGCTTTGAAGGATATGGCCGAAAGGATTCCCGGTGTGGACTACCTGGCGTTCCAGCTTCCGGTGGCGGTGCTGTTCGCAGTCACGGGGGTGTCCAGGGCCATTACCGTGGTGACGGACATCCAGAGCGGGTATTTCGACCGATTGGTTATCACGCCGGTTAACCGGTTGGCGCTGCTGCTGGGACTGATGGTGGCCGACTTCGCATTGGTTGTCGCGCTGACGGTGCCGGTAATCATCATGGGATTTATAGTCGGCGTCAGCTTTGAAACTGGAATGCCGGGCATCCTGGTCTTCATGCTGTTGAGCGGTCTATGGGGGCTGATTTATGCCGGGTTCCCCTATGCCATCGCCTTGAAGACCGGCAACGCCTCCGCGGTCAACATCAGTTTCCTGCTGTTCTTCCCCTTCCTGTTTATGACGACGCTGTTCGTGCCGCAGGAGGCCATGACCGGTTGGTTGGGCGAGGTGACCAACTACAACCCGGTCACCTATCTGCTGGCCGCGCTGCGCTCGCTGATATCCGACGGTTGGGAGCCGTTGACCCTGCTGAAAGGCCTTGGCGCCACCGCCTTAGTGGGAGTCGTCAGCATAGGCATGGCTTTGGCCGCGCTCAAAGGCCGTGCCACCAGGAGGTAGGGCCTACCCCGAGTCAAAAGGTTCGTGCACCAGCACCAGTTCGGCGAAACAGGCGTACTTGCACCCGATGGCCTTTCCCGCTTCCCAGCCGTGTTTGTTCAGAAAGTCGAAACTGCTTTCGCCGCCGTCGCTCAGGTTTTCCAAGTAGACCTTGTGCTCCCGCAGAGACGCGATGCCTAGTTCCCAGTAGTTTGAAACGTCTATGGAGCGAGTATGGGCGCCGGAGCCGAATACTATGGCAAAACGAACGCCGTTCCACGGTTCCAAGCCTTCCGACATCAGGTCTGGAAATATCCAACGGTTGCCCGCGTCCTTGGCCGCATCCAACGCCGCCAGCCCCACCGCCCGGTGGTCGGGCTGGTTGAGGTGGCCGGAGGGGAACTGGAGGTTATAGCTGAGGGTGATGAGCACGTCTGGCCGGTAACGCCGTATGGCGCGGCTGATGTCCCGGCGCAACGAGGTGCCGTACTCGATGATACCGTCCGGGTAACCCATGAACTCCACAGTATCCACTCCAACGACACGGGCGGCGTTGGTCTGTTCATGGGCCCTAATGGGGCCAGCTTCCCAAGGGGGGATGCTGTCGATGCCGGCTTCTCCGCGGCTGGCTATCAGGTAGACGATGTGCTTGCCTTGGGCCGTCCACCTGGCTATGGCGCTGGCCGACCCATACTCCAGGTCGTCGGGATGGGCGACAATCGCCAGCGCGGTCTGCCAGTCTTCAGGGACGGGCAAAGGAGCTTCAGATGATCGCGGTGTCGTGGTGTTCCCTATGATTCCTCCTCCTCAGCACCGGAGTTGACCCGGCCCAGAAAAACCTCGGTCAGTATATCGGTCTCGCGCACCGATTGGGGCGTGCCGTCGTGGGCTATCCGCCCCTTGTCCAGCACGTAGGCGCGGTTGGCTATGTCCAGCACACCCTTGATGTTGTGTTCGACGACAAAGATAGTGGTTTTCAGCCTGTCGTTGATCTCCGCGACCTTCTCGAAGACTTCCTTGACCACGATGGGCGCCAAGCCCAAGGTCGGCTCGTCAAGCAACAGCACCTCCGGCCCGGCCATGAGGCCCCGGCCAAGGGCCAACATCTGCTGCTGACCGCCGGACATCTGGCTCGCCATATCGCGCCGTTTCTGGTAAAGGACGGGGAACAGTTCCATAACCGAGTCCATCCGACGGTCTTGTTCCGCCTTGTCGTTCAGGTACAGGCACCCCATCTCAAGGTTTTCCTGGATGGTGAGGTGGGTGAACACCCTTCTGCCTTGGGGCACGAAGGCGATGCCTTCCTTTACTATTTCGTGAGTCGCCGCGGCCAAGGGTTCGCTGCGCAGGTAAACGGTCCCGGCGACAACGGGCGCCAACCCCATAATGGCCTTCAGCACGGTAGACTTTCCCGCGCCGTTGGGACCCATCACCGCCACCAATTCGCCCCGGCGAACTCCGAGGTTCACTTGTTCCAAGGCCGAAACCGCCCCGTAACGCACGGATATGTCCACCAGTTCCAAAAGCATTGCTTCTTCGCCTGTTTCATTTGCGTTGGCGACGCTTGTCTGGGGACCGGTATTGGACCTTTCGGTTGTTTCGTTCGTTCCATCCATTGGCATATCACCGGATTAGACAGTTGGGGAAATCAACGAAGATGGTGGGCTTAGATACTATCTCAAACCCACCTATTCTTACTAATATTCCCAACTCGCTGACGGAAGCCTATGGATTCCCGCCTTCGCGGGAATGACGAGTTGAATTGTGCATGACGTTTTGGGATAGCCTCTTACGCTCCCAAGTATGCCTCGATTACTTCCTGCCGGCCCAGGGCTTCCTCGACCTCTCCTTCCGTCAGAAGACGACCGCCTTCGAGCACGATTATGTAATCCGACATCTCCCTCACTATGTCCATGTTATGGGAGATAAAAATGATTGTGCGGCCTTCCTCCCGCATCCGCTTCATGATGTCCTTGACCCTCTCCAGCATCTGCGGGAAGAGGCCGGCGAAAGGCTCGTCGAAAAGATAGGTGTTCACGTCCAACGCCAGGGCGCGGCCTATCTCCAGCAGCTTCCGCTGGCCGTAGGACAAGTCCTGGGCTAAGGAGCGCCGTTTCTCCCACATGCCGACGTTCTCAAGAATCTCTTGGGCTTTCTCCCGGTGAGTGGACTTGGTACGTTCAATCATCGCGGGAAAGAGGCTGCGGTTGGTCAAAACGACCATGATGTTGTCCCACACGGTAATCTGGTCGAACAGCCTGACTTCCTGGAACGTTCTGGTCAGCCCGTGGGACGGCGTCTCATGGGCCTTGACTGTCTTCAGGCCCACCCCGTCGATTATCACCATTCCGCCGTCCAAAGGCAACGTTCCGCTGAGCAAGTTCACCAGGGTGGACTTGCCCGAGCCGTTGGGGCCCACAATGCTTGTCATCCCTCTCCGGGGGATGGAGATGGAAAGGTCGTCTACCGCCCTCACTCCGCCAAAGAGTTTCGAGACTTCAACCGTCTCCAACGAGTTGGGCCTGCTGTCTCCAACATGACCGGTATTCACAACCTGTACCTCCCGACGAGGCCCTGGGGCCTGAAAAGCATAAGCAGCACCAGAAGAATACCCAACACCACCTGGCGGGCTTGCCCGATGAACTCGGTAGGCAGGAACGGGACGAAACGCATCCCCTCTTCCAACAGGACAAAGGTCATTGCGCCAAGCAGGGAACCCCAGATGGTCGCCAAGCCGCCGAGGATGACTATAGACACCAGCAGTATCGATTCAAGCAGGATGAACGAGTTGGGGTCGACAAAGGTGGTCCAACTTCCGAACAGTCCTCCAGCCAAACCGGCCATCATGGCCGATATGACCCATATTGCGAGTTTATAGTGGGTTGCTTGGTAGCCGAAGACCTCGGCGGCCTGCTCGTCCTCGCGGATAGCGGTGAGCACACGTCCGAAGGAGGATGTCACGAGAAACCAGGAAATCAGTATAACCACCGCCAGAAACACCAGCACCAAGGCAAGAAACTCCAACTCGCCTTCGAAAACCCACCCGCCAATGTCGGGGCGTGCGATCTCGTGAATACCGAAGGCGCCCCTGGTAAGCGGCCGCCAATTCAGGAACACGTTGAACGATATGATGGCGAACCCGAAGGAGACCAGAACGTAAATGTCGTCCCTGAAACGGTTGAATACGACTCCCACCGCCAACGCCGCCAGTCCAGCCAAAACGATTGCGATGGGCAACGCGGCGAAGAACGGCCATCCCACCGTCGGGATGGCTTCCGTCCGCAGTTGCTCGTAGGATGCATCGGAAGTGAGAATAGCCACCGTGTAGGCGCCGATGCCGAAAAAGCCGATGTGGCCCACCGACAGCAGCCCGGTATAACCCACCACCAGGTTCAGGCTGACCGACAAAATAGCCCAGATAGCGAAGACGGTGCCCACGGTGATGGCGAATCCCACCCCCTGCCATAGCGTGAACGCCACCGCCCACGAGATCACGAAAAGGTTGGCCCAGAGTTCCACGTTGCCCCGGGTAAACCGCAGAATCTGGCCGGGGTCCCGGGCAAGTCCTGCCAAGTCTCTTATGTTCGGCGGTTGCATTGGGCAGACCTACTTTCTGGGCAGGAGACCCATTGGCCAGAAGGACAGGAACAGGATCAGGACGACGAAGGATATGACGTCCTTCCACTCACCGGCCAGGTCCCAAATGCCGAACTGCTCGAGCATACCCAGGATGAACCCGCCTACAATAGCACCGTACAGGTTGCCGATGCCGCCGACCACCGATGCTATCCAGCCCTTCAACAAAAGCAGCAGCCCCATCCTGGGCTGTATTGCCGTATCGTGGCCGCTGAGCAACCCGGCCATAGCAGCAAACGCGGCGCCGATGAAGAAAACGACGGCGATGATGACGGTGGTGTTTATGCCGACGACCTTCGATACCTCTTCATCATCCCCAATGGCCCGCACCGCCCGACCGAACGAGGTCTTCTTCAGAAGGAGCAGCAGGCCGACGAAACCCGCCAAGGCCACACCTACGGTGAAGACGTTGAAACCCTTTATATTGGCTCCGGCGATGGTCCATGGAGCACTGCCGAAAGTGTCCGGCAGCGGTCGAGGGGCGCTTTGGAAAACAATCGTAATGAAGGCGGTGATGGCCAGCAGGATACCCAGCGAGGCGACCAGCATGATCAAGGGCGACCTGGCCCGTTGCCGCATGTAAACGTAAAGACCGCGGTACAAGGCCAATCCAACGGTCCCGGCCAACAGGCATGACACCGCCCAACTCAGGAACAGCTTGGCGCCAGGAGCACCGGACAGGAGAAAGCCACAGTAGGCTCCCAGCACAGCGGCGGCTACAGCGGAAACGACCGTGAACGGCCTCAAGCCGGTATTACCGAAGATTGACCGATAACTCTTACGGAGAGCCCAGACCGCGGCCAACGCCGTCAGCGCGCCGACCGCGGGGCTCAAGACCAGATGGATCTGAGTGGGAAACGTCAGCACCAAGCCCATATAGACACCGGCTCCCGCCGAAATTGCACCCACACCCACACGGAAAAGGGTTGGCCCCCTTCCCGTCTTCCCCGCGAAGGCGGGGAACCCGCCGGGGACAGGGCTGGAGCGGGAGCGGAGCCGTCCGTGAAAAGCAGTATAAAGAGCCCAAGCAGCGACCCCGGCGGTCACGACCGCAAACACGATGTTGACGTAGGGACTGTTTACCGCGTACAGCCCGCCCAGAGTTTCCTGCGACCTCAGATAGAAGACGCCGTAGGCGCCAAGGGCGGCGGCGGCGCCATAGTACAGATCGAAAAACCAGACGGTGCTATAGACGAGGGTGAATCCCATGGCCAGCAAGGCGTACACCGCACCCACCGACAGCCCGTTGAAGGCGAATTGCAGGGCTTGTTCAGGGGACTGGGTGATTTTCCATCCGATGTAGACCACCACAAGCGCGGTCAGTGCAACCGCGAGGGCCGTCCTCTGACCTGCAAGGTTGCTAAGCAACTTGACCCCTTAAAGATAACGCTAAGCCAGCCCGATGACCGCGGACCGGCTCGGCGACCCTTGGAGAGAGATTGCGACTACTCTGTTGGAGCACCGCCCAATACCTTGTAACCCTGGTTGTTGTCGCTCCTTTCGGCCACCGGCAGGACTTCAACAACCGCATTGGAAAGGCCGACCACTTCACCCTTCTCGTCAAAGCTGTAGTTATCCCCGATAGCGCCGCTCCAGGTGATGCCGTACATGCAGTCCCTGAAGCCGTCGGCATCTTGGTCATCGCCGGTCTGCTTGAGGCATTCCGCGGTGATGTAGACGTCATCGTAAGCCGACCCCAAGTACCAAGGCAAAGTAATGTAGTCGTACTTGGCCCTGAAATTGGAAAGGACTTCCTGGGCTTTGTTGTTGGCGGGGTCCAGATCGGCAGTGATAGCCTTCAAGCCGGTGGCGGCTTCGCCAGCTATCTCCAGCGCCGTCGTACCGATGACCACCACCTCCGAGTATATGGGGCCTTCGTAACCCAACTCCCGGGCCTGTTTGACGATGGTGCCGCCGGTGAACTCTGACTGGGCGGCGATGTGAAGCGCGTCTGGCTCCGCACCGAGCAGTTTAGTCAACTGGGTCTTGAAGTCGGTGACGTCGGATGCGTAACGTTCCTCGGCCACCACCTTGCCGCCTCGTGTTTCGAAATGCGCTACGGTGGTACGCCGGACGCCTTCGGCATAGTCCGTCGCCTCGGTGATCGTTGCCAGGTTGCGTACCCCGTCGGCCCAGAGCAGGTTGCCGGTGTCAACGCCCACCTGAGCGTCGCTCATCGAGGTCCTGAAGATGTAGTCGCCCGCCTCGGCAATATCCGGGTTGGTTGCCAAGCCGGAGAACAGGATGACGCCCTCTTTCTCCGCCAAGGGAGCCGCGCCCAGCATGGCGCCGCTGCATGACGTTCCAAGGATGATTTTCACCCCGTCCACGTCGGTCAGCTTGTTGTAAGCGGTAATTGCGTCCTGGGCGTTGCACTTGGAGTCTTCGACAATCAACTCGATCATCCGACCATTGACGCCGCCGGCGGCGTTGATTTCTTCCACCGCCATCTGCTTGGCTTGGTTCGAAACGGTGCCGTAGGTCTCACCAGGACCCGTAAGCGATTCCATGACGCCTATCCTGAAGGCATTGGCTGGGTCCGGCGTTGCGGTCGCAACCATGACCGTCTCCATGGGTTCCACCGCGGTTGGCGCCGGCGCCGGCGCACCGCCTCCACAGGCTATGCCCATCAATAGCAAGACCGGCAAAAGCCCCAACGAGACTACCAATAGCTTGGAAAAGCTTCCCATAACACCCTCCTTAACAAACCAGCCGACGTTATTTTACAACGTGTGCAAGATGTTTTTAACATCAGCGGCTTGACTGTCACAACTACGTCATCAGCGGCTTCAACGGATTCACGCCGTTTGTTATGTCTTAGCGTCAGGCGACGAAGCTGCGGCCGGACACTTCCCGATCAGGGCAGGATGGCGTTGAAGCAGCCCTTGGGGGTCGGGAACGTTCAGGCGGCCGGGATGTCGGTGAGTTCGAAGTCGCGGCCCTTGAAGAGAAGCGGTTCTCGTGTAGCTTGGGCGAGGGCGTAGACGAAGCAGTCGCCGAAGTTCAGTCCTGCTGGGTGGTTGCCCTTGCCGAATCTCCGCCAAGCCTGTCGTGCTGTCTGCGCCTGCTCGGGAGTGACCGGCTCCAGTTCAATTTGTGCCCTTGCCAGGAACGCGTCAAGTTCGCGGCCGGCTCCGGAGCCGGCGCGGCTTTCGAGGACGATTGTGGTTTCCAAGAGTGTGGCGACGGATATGCGTCGAGAGGAAGCTGCGGCGATGGCGCTTAGGGAGTGGTCTGCTTCAGGTTCCTCGAAGAGTATGGCGATGATTGCCGAGGCGTCGATGATCACTTGGGCAGTCCCCGCTCATCGTACAGGAAATCGCCGTGTTCTATTGCGGAGGGCCCGTCGCGGAGAGTAGCGGCGCACCGGCGGGCTATGGCCTTCAGGTCCTGTACCAGCGCCTCCGCGTCTCGCTCCCTCTTCTCCCGTTCCAGACGCTCCCTGAGAGCCACGGTGATGGCGCCGGTCATTGTCTCGCCGGTCAGCCGCGCCAGTTCACTGGCCAGTCGGCAGGTCTCCTCGTTCTTGATGTTGAGACTCACGTTGGTCTCCTCTCGGCAAGTAGATTATCTGACTTTGATTCTACCATAGGAACCATTTATCAACTTACTGATGTGTGAATTATCAGCTAAACCCGAATTGCATTAATCTTTCCCTGCTGGATTCCCGCGAAGGCGGGAATGACAGTTGGGTTGGGAAATCAAAGTGCCCGAAACGGAACGCTGCCCTTGCAGATGCCCCACGGTAGACCACCGGTTGGAATGGGTGCTACACTCCGAAACCGAGACACATCCGCGTTTGACGATTAAGATGGAATACTCCCGCATCGCTCCCATGATGGGCCGTTTGTGGTCGCCGCTGGCGGCGGTGACCAGCCACTGGCGCGGCAAATCAAACGTCCAGATTGCCGTGGCTATCGGGGCCGCCTCAATCGTGCCTCACATGCCCCGCGTGGTCGTTCAAATCTATAAGGGCAACTACAGCCACGGCCTGATTTACGAGAGCGGGGCGTTCGCGCTGAATTTCCTCCGTAAAGACCAACTCCAACTAATCAAGGACTTTGGCTTGGTTTCAGGGAGAGACCGGGACAAGCTGGAAGGGGTGGCGCACACTTTGGCCGCGTCGGGCTGTCCCATTCTGGAAGACAGTTTCGGATACTTGGACTGCCGCGTGGTCAATGCAATGGACGGCGGCGACATGACCTGTTTCCTGGGGGAAGTGCTTAGCGGAGAGACTTTATCGGAAAGCGAACCGCTGTGGTGGCGTGACGCCCGCAGAATGATTCCGGCGGAGTGGAACGAGGAATGGGACCGGAAGATAACCGGGGAGATAGAAAATTCTATCGAACAAATGAGGCAGATCGACTACTCCCCTTGGAAGAGCGCGAGCTAATCGCAGCATCCGAACCAAGAGGTTAGATCAAAACCTACTGATTTTGCTTATAACCTTGGTCATTGACTCAAGCCTATAGATTCCCGCTTTTGCGGAAATGACGGGTTGGATACGGCGACTGGATAGGTACTGCGACGAGTTTTGAGATAGTTTCCAGGGTAAATTTAACGCGATACCGGCGCGTGACAGCCTAGCCGGAACAGGAGCCGCCAAAGATATGGACGACCACCGGGCAATAGTGCAGAAGATTCACGATTCGCCGCCGCAAGGTGTATTGGCAGTCTCGGGCGCAGGCACCAACGCCATTGCATGGATTATGGGGGTTGCCGGGGCATCCCGCACCGTGCTGGAGGTGGTGGTCCCCTACGCTTCCAATTCCATGATCGACTGGGTGGGACGCGAACCCGACCAGTACGTTTCGGCGGACAACGCCCGCGACATGGCGAAGGCCGCCTACCTGCGCGCGCTCCACCTGCGGGAAGGGACGGAGCCGGTGCTCGGCCTTGCCTGCACCGCCACAATCGCCACCGACCGCCCCAAGCGGGGAGACCACCGGGCCGTCGTAGCGGCCCGGGACGCCGCCACCATCGCCACTTGGTCTCTCACGTTTCACAAAGGACTGCGCGACAGAGCTGGTGAGGAGGACGTGGTAAGCCGCCTTATCATCCAGGCTTTGTCCGAATTTTCCGGATTGGACCCGGAAGTGGACCTGGGACTGACAGCGGGCGACTCGCTGGAGGTGGAGCGTACAACCTTACCTGGACCGTTGGAGGCATTGCTGGCCGGGGATATTCGATGGTTGGTGCGCCGCCCGGACGGTAGCATGGAGCCCGAAGGTGATGCCCCAGGGATGTTGCTGCCCGGGTCGTTCAACCCGCTGCACACAGGCCACCGGGAGATGATGGAGACCGCAGGGCGCGCCACCGGGAAGCCGGGAGGGTTCGAGCTGTCGGTCACCAACGTGGACAAGCCTCCCTTGGAGGAGGCCGAGATACTGAGGCGGCTGGCCTATTTTGGCCCCGATGAGACGGTGGTGCTGACCCGCGCCGAGACGTTCCGGAAGAAAGCAGGCCTTTTCCCTCGCAGCGTGTTCCTGCTGGGCTGGGACACGGCAATCCGGTTGGTGGCCCCGCGCTACTATGGAGGGGAACCCGAGATGATGTTGGCCCTGGCGGAAATGATGGCGGGCGGGGCGAAATTTATGGTGGCCGGGCGGGCCGACGAGGGCGTGTTCCGAACGCTGGCGGACGTGGAGATACCTGCGGGGTTTGCGTCGATGTTTACGGGGATTGGGGAGGGTGACTTCCGGCGGGATATTTCTTCAACCGAACTGCGGGAGGCGGAGATTCATTAGCGGCGGCCTTTCGTTTTGATTGACACTCAACAGCGGGCTTTGATATAGTCCCGTTCGCTTGAAACGGCCAAACGAATCCCATTCCTAATCCGGGACAGGGTGTGTACACTCCAATGACCGGTTCCTGTCACGGCTGACTAACCACCGCGTTTTTACTGCTCAATATGTTCAACCTCGAAATTTTCACCGAGAACTGGACGGCGGTGGCTTTGTCCGGCTTGGTCGCGGCAGTGGCTATCGCCGGAATGTTCGCCGCCTCACAGATCCTGTCGGCCAGGCGGCGCTCCGCCGTCAAGTTGACGCCTTACGAATGCGGCATTCCCCCTACCCGGTACCACTGGTCCAACATCAACGTCCGTTTCTATATCTTTGCGATTCTCTTCCTGATTTTCGACGTTGAAGCGGTGTTCCTCTTTCCTTGGGCGGTTATTTTCATTGAGCAAAAGGTCGTAGAGGGCAACGCAATACCCTTCTACGCCATGATGCTGTTCCTGGGGGTGTTGTTCTTCGCAATTGTTTACGCTTGGAGGAAGGGGGTGCTTGAATGGCAGAAATAAGCCTCGGGACGGGGAATGTTCCCGGCCCCAGCCTGTTCGACCAGAAAGTTGCGCCGATGACGCCGGGCGTGATCACGACCACCACCGACCAGTTGTTTGCTATGGCCAGGAAGTCTTCCCTGTGGACGCTGACCTTCGGGCTGGCCTGTTGCGCCATAGAGATGATCTCTACCTACATGGCGCATCACGACTTTGACCGGTTCGGCGTGGTGACTTGGCCGTCCCCTCGCCAGTCCGACGTGATGATCGTGGCCGGCACCGTGGTCAAAAAGATGGCCGAACCCATCCGGTTGCTTTACGAGCAGATGCCGGACCCGAAATGGGTCATCGCTATGGGCAGTTGTGCTACCAACGGCGGCCCCTACTACCGGTCCTACTCGGTGGTGATGGGGGTAGACCACATTATCCCGGTGGACGTTTATGTGCCGGGGTGTCCGCCGCGTCCTGAGGCGCTGCTGTACGGCATCCTCAAGCTCCAGGAAAAAATCATGCTGGACGCCAAAGCCCGTGGCTGAAGATAATATGCCATCCGGCGAGGTCCAGAACGTCGACGCACCCGACGCCGGCCCGGTAGTAGTCGAAGGCCTGACGCCGGACGACCAGGAATGGCTGCCCGTCCTGACCGAAGTCCTGGCGGACTACCAGCCGCAGCCCGGCATCCTCGACGACATCCTCCAGTTGACCATCAATCCCGGGAATACCCTGGACGTTTGCCGCCTTGCCAAAAACGATCCGCGTGTGGGCATGTCCCAATTGTTGTGCTTGGCCTGCGTGGACTACCAGGAATATTTCCAGATGGTCTACATCCTTCACTCGTTAGAACCGGAAAGGACGCTGGTCATCAAGACGGACGTGCCCTACGAGAGTCCAACGGTGCCGTCGGTGACCTCTGTGTGGAGGGCGGCGGACTGGTACGAGCGGGAGGCCCACGACCTGTTCGGGGTACACTTCGAGGGCCATCCGGACCTGGCTCCCTTGTTGCTGTACGAGGGGTTCGAGGGGTATCCGGGGCGAAAAGAATACCCATTTAACGACTACCAAGAGTTTTAGGGCGCGGTGGAACCGGTAGTATTGACAGCCCGGGTGTCCCTGGAGGATGGCAAATTCGTTGCCAAGATGGACCAACTCCCTATGGAAGGCACAGGCGACTCAGTTGAAGAAGCCCAGGACGAACTGATCCAGACCCTGCGGGGGTGGATCGAGTTCAACGACACTACCGACTCGCTGGAGCGGGAGATGGAGGCCATCGGTTTTCCGGGGGTTGCCCCGGAAACCGAAGTACAACTGGAGTTTCTGGAGTAAACAACCGGTGCCGGTAGACGACGGACTGATAGACGACCGTGTGGTGTACCAAGTGGAGGAATCGCGGTCCGACGAGACCTGCGAGGCCTTCTGCCCCGAGTTGGACATTGTCGGTTTTGGAGATACCCGCGAGAAGGCCAGAGAGGCTTTGCGGGGACAGGTGTCGTCTTATCTGCAGGACTGCGCCGACCTTGGCATTCTGGACGAAGTGTTGATAGAGGCAGGCTTCTACAATGACGGTGAGTCGTGGACGAGCAACCTAGTTGCGCCGGTCAGCGACCCGAAGATAACCATTTTTGACAGCGAGACCGGTTTGATAGGCGAACCCAGGTCTTACGAGTAGACGACCGGGTCCATTCCGAAGGAATTTGAGATGGCCGAAGTAGCCAACGAAACGGCAGACCTTACGCCCCCCGCCGGCGTCCGGGGCGAGCCGGTGGAGATGCTGCTGAACATGGGGCCGCAGCACCCATCGACTCACGGCGTTTTTCGCATAGTTATGTGGGTTGACGGCGAGAAAATCAACGCCGTAGAACCCTATATCGGCTATCTGCACCGCGGTTCGGAGAAACTTTGCGAGGGGGAGCAGTACCATCAAGTCATAACTTTGTTCGACCGGTTGGACTACGTGGCCAACTTCAACAACGAGATGGCCTATTGCCAAGCCGTGGAAAAGTTGATGGGACTTACCGTGCCCGAACGGGCGGAGTACGTCCGGGTAATCCTGTGCGAGTTGAACCGCATCGCCAGCCACCTCCTGTTCGTGGCCACCATGGGGCTGGATGCCGGCGCCATGACGCCGTCGATGTTCTGTTTCCGGGGGCGAGAACGAATCCAATCGGTCTTCGAGGCGGTCTCCGGCGCGCGAATGATGCACAACTACTTCCGCATCGGTGGGTTGAAGGAAGACTTGCCGGACAACTTCGAGCAGATGGTCAGGGAGTTGCTGCCGCTGCTGCGGGAAGACGTTGAGGAGTCGGACAAGCTGCTCACCTTCAACGAGATCTTCCTGGCCCGGCTGAAGGGTGTAGCCCCCATGTCCGTGGAGGACGCCTTGGACTACGGCTTCACCGGCCCATGCCTGCGGGCCTGCGGGGTGGACTACGACGTGCGCAAAGCCGCCCCCTACTCCGTTTATGACCGCTTCGACTTCGATATACCAATCGGGCTGGACGGCGACTGCTGGGACCGGCACTACGTCCGGGTACAGGAGATGTACGAGTCCCTGAGAATCGTCGAGCAGGCCCTGGAACAGATGCCGGAAGGCAACGTGACGTCGTCGTTGGGACGCCGCCTGATACGTCCGCCGCGCGGGGAGGTGTACGTCAGGTTGGAGAACCCGCGGGGCGAGATTGGCGTTTACTTGGTGAGCGACGGCACCGACAGGCCCTACCGGGTCAAGGTGCGGCCCCCGTCTTTCTGCAACCTTTCACCCATTGAATACATGCTCAAGGATACTTGGCTGGCCGATACCGTGGTCATCCTTGGATCACTGGACATAGTGTTGGGCGAGGTGGACCGGTGATTGTCGCCGCTGGGCATTCACTAGCGTTGCCCTTGCTGAGCATCAGCCTCATCAGCTTTGTCTGGATCGTGGTGGGGCTACTGGTCATGTTCACGGTCCTCTCCGTGGTGGTGCTGACGCTGGTGTGGCTGGAGCGCAAGGTGCTGGGCCGATTGCAGCGCCGGCTGGGTCCAACCCGGACCGGCCCCATGGGGCTGATGCAACCGGTGGCGGACGCGCTGAAGCTGATACTCAAAGAAGACATCATCCCATCATCGTCGGAAAAGGCCATCTTCTGGGCCTCACCGGTCATAGTGGTCATATCGGCGTTCATGATCTGGGTGACCATACCCGCCGCGCCTAACGCCGTTCTGAAGAACCTTGGCGACCTGGGGCTTTTCTACATAATCGCCTTTGCGGTGGTGGGGATTCTGGGCTTGGTGCTGGCGGGCTGGGGCTCGGCCAACAAGTACGGTACCCTGGGCGGGCTGAGGGCGGCGGCGCAGCTCATCAGCTACGAAATCCCTGTGATCATGGTGGTCATTTCGGTAGGGATGCTGGCCCAGTCCTTGAACATGATCACCATAGTGGAACAGCAGGGCAGCTACCCTTACGTTCTAATACACCCGTTGGGACTGGTAATCTTCTTCATAGCCGGGTTGGCGGAGGTGGGACGAACGCCTTTCGATATTTACTTGGCTGAGTCGGAGATCGTCGGCGGTCCGTTCATCGAATACAGCGGCGCGCACTGGTCGGTGTTTTTCCTGGCCGAGTACATCAACACTTTCGCCATAGCGGCGCTGACGGTGCTTCTGTTCCTGGGCGGTTGGTCCGGCCCCTTCCTGTCGGGGAACTGGGACATTATCTGGTTCCTGGTCAAGGTCTACGCGGTGATACTGGTGATATTCTGGGTACGGGGAACGTTCCCGAGGCTCAGGATAGACCAGTTGATGGCCTTCGCGTGGAAAATAATGGTCCCGCTGTCCTTCTATGCTATCGTAATATCCGGCGTGTACCTCTTCTACGAGCTGCCCGCGTGGTCGTTGACGTTGATGTCATTGGCAGGGTTGGCGGTGGTGGCTTGGTTGATTTACCGGCGCATGACCGGCCCGGCCAGCCAGGTTGCCCAAGTACGGGCACGGCAGGAAGCGCTGGCCAGCAGTAGGCGGGCTGCCGCGGGCGGGAGACCGCAGGGGAGCTGACACAGTGGTCAGGCAAATTTTTTTACCGCCGAGCGCGCGGAGAACGCAGAGTATTTCTTGGGCTTCATACCAGATAACTCTGCGGTCTCTGCGGTCTCCGCGGTTAACGGGGTAGTATGATATATAGCTTGAAGGGACTCTGGTTGACTCTGGTGTCCACGGTCAACGGGTTTCGGCAGCCGGTGACCCGGCAATACCCGGCGACAGGGACACTGTGGAGCAGAACGGAGGCGCCGACGCCGGTGCAGCCCCGGTTCATGGGATTTCCGGCGCTGACTTGGGATGACCAAGTTGGGGAGCCCTTCTGCACAAGCTGCATGGTCTGCATTCGGCAATGTCCCACCCAGTGCATGAGCGCCACGATGAAGGACAATCCCTTGCAACAGGAGGGCCTGAGCAAGCGTAGGAAAATCGTCAACAGCTTCGAAATCAACCTCAATCGGTGTATACTTTGCGGAATTTGCGTCGAGGTCTGCAATTTCGACGCTATCGTCATGAGCCACGAGCATGAAATGAGCACCTACCAGCGTAACGGAGACCGGGTGGACCTTCCCGCGTTGCTGGCCATAGGGTCCAAGTTCCAAAAGGAGACCGACTGGATTCCGCCCACGGAACGGGCGAAGAGAGAGGCCGAGGCCAAGGAGGCCGCCGCTTCGACAAGCTCGGGGCAAGATGGGTAGGTGACGGCTAGTTGGGAAGACAGGGAGACCGGGCAACCCTCGTGGTTGCCCCTACGTTTCCTAAAGGGCTAGGTTTGATTGCTCTTGAGAGTTCTTGCCCGAACACTGGCAATTTCAGGAGCCGCCGTTCAGGTGGCTTATTGTTTGGCTGCGGCGAGGGCCTGCCCCCAGCAGCCAAGAGAAAGGATGCTACAGATATGAAGGTGCTTGGGTAGCCGTGTCCTGGTTCCTGTTCATATTGCTGGCAGTGGTTACGCTGGGGGGAGGCCTGGGGGTCGTCCTGACCAGGAACGTCGTTCACGCCGCGCTGGCGTTGCTGGTCTCGCTCCTTGCCGTAGCGGGCGTCTACCTTATTCTCTTTGCCGAATTCCTGGCCTTGGTGCAGGTGTTGATCTACGGCGGCGCGATTATCATCGTCCTCCTGTTCGCCATCATGCTCACCCGCACTGCGGAGTACCCGCGGATAACCGACAATCGCCAGTGGCCGCTGGCGATCGTGGCCGCTCTAGCAACGCTGGCGGTATTGGGCGCGTCCTTCTGGATCAGGGGCGAGACGAGCACCGGCCCCCACGCACCGGCGTTGGGCGAACTGGCCAACTCGTTGTTCACCCGCTGGGCGATCCCATTTGAAGTGGCGTCGCTGGTGCTGCTGGTGGCGTTGATCGGGGCGATAGTCATCGCCCGCCAAGGGGAGGACGAGAGGTAGCCGTGGTCCCGCTGGTGTACTTCCAGTTGCTCAGCGCAGCCCTTTTTGTGATCGGGCTGTACGGTGTGCTGGCGCGCCGGTCTGCCGTACTGATCGTTATGTCAATTGAGTTGATGCTGAACGCGGTCAACATCAACCTCATCGCAACGGCGTCCCACTTGGGTTATAAGACCCCCGGGGAGGCTTTCGCCAATTTCGACGGGCAGATAATCGCCATCTTCGTGATAACCGTGGCGGCCGCCGAGGTAGGCTTGGCCTTGGCAATCATTTTGCGCATGTACCGAAACCGCTCCACCATCAACGTGGATGAAATAGACCTGATGAAATGGTAAACGGACGGCCGCACGAGTCCATACTCATGCGCTCCTGGCTTCCCGCCTTCGCGGGAATGACAGGGTGGGGATGCGCGGGAATGACGGGACGGGGAATGGATTGGGCGTTTGCGGGCGCCTTGGATTGGGCGTTTGTCGACGCCTTGGATATGGTGGCCTAGCATGGAGTGGGCTTGGCTTATTCCGGTGTTCAGCTTTGCCGCTGCTCCCCTTATCGTAATATTCGGGCCGTACCTGCCGGGGAAAGGGTCCTTCCTTTCGATCCTGGCCATCGCCGCCGGGTTCGTGTTGTTCTGGGTGGTCTTTGCCTCGTTCCTGACCGTTGACCCGGTTGCCGTCGAAGAGTGCGCCATTGGCCAACAGACGGGGGCAATGACGTGTAGCTACGAACGCACATGGTTCAACGCGGGCTTGGCCGGAGCGGCGGACAGCGTTCAACTGACATGGGGGACCATCATCGACCCGTTGACGGTGGCGATGCTGGGTCTGGTCACCTTCGTTGCGTTGATGGTGCAGATATACTCGCTGGGATACATGCACGGCGACTCGCGGTTCGGCTGGTACTACGCCGTCCATGCCCTGTTCGCCGCATCCATGCTGACCTTGGTGCTGGCGGACAACTTCCTGCTGCTGTACGTGGCTTGGGAGCTTGTGGGGGTCTGCTCCTACCTGTTGATCGGCTTCTGGCACGAACGGCCCGCCGCCAAGGAGGCGGCCAAGAAGGCTTTCGTGGTCACCCGGATAGGAGACGTGGGGCTGCTGGTGGGCATCCTGCTGTTGTGGAGTCAAGTCGGGTCGTTCAGCATGTCAGCGGCTTTCGAGGCCGCGAGCAGCGGGGCGATGAGCCAAGGGGTTACCACGGCGGCGGCGTTGCTGCTGTTCTTGGGAGCGATGGGCAAGTCGGCCCAGTTCCCGTTCCACGTCTGGCTGCCCGACGCCATGGAAGGCCCCACCCCGGTCAGCGCGCTGATTCACGCCGCCACCATGGTGGTGGCGGGAGTGTTCCTGGTGGCGCGCGCCTTCCCGCTGTTCGAGGCCTACAACGGGGACGCCTTGCTGGTGGTGGCCATCGTTGGTCTGGTCACGGCGTTGCTGGCCTCGACAATCGCCTTGGTGGCGGTGGACCTGAAACGCATCCTGGCGTACTCCACCATCAGCCACTTGGGATTGATGATGCTGTCGCTGGGGGCGTTCGGCTATACAGCGGCCATTTTCCATTTGGTAGCCCACGGGTTCGCCAAGGCGTTGCTGTTCCTTGGCGCGGGCAGTGTGCTGCACAGCACGGAGGAACTGGATATCCGGAAGATGGGCGGTCTGAGAAAGGTTATGCCCTTCACCGCTTTTCTCTTCGCGGTGGGGGCGTTGTCGTTGGGCGGAATCCCGATACTGGCCGGGTTCTGGAGCAAGGACGAAGTGCTGGCGGCGGTCGCCGAGCACCGCAACCCGGCCTTCATCGTACTGGCCTTGTTGACGGCGCTGCTCAGCGCACTGTACATGGCGCGGGCCATGTTCGTGCCCTTCTTCGGCAGGCTGAAGGAGGAGATGGAGCACGTCCACGAGTCTCCGGCCAGCATGATTGCGCCGATGGCGCTGCTGGCGGTGCTGGCAGCAGGGTTCGGGTTCATAAGCTTCAACTGGCCCGGCAGCTATGAAGGCGTGGGCAGCTTCGTTTTCTTCGGCAAGCAGAAGGGCTTCCACTTTACTTGGTGGCTGGGGATTCTTTCGGCGGTGCTTGCCGTGGGCGCGTTCGTCTTCGCCTACTTGGTGTACCTGAGAGAAAGCCTGTCCATCGAGGGCCTGAAAAGAGCCCTTCCATGGCTGGTCCGGTTGATGGAGAACAAGTACTACTTTGACGAGGCGTACCAGTGGGCCATCGACCGAGTAGTGCTGGTGTTCGCCAACTTCCTCGGCTGGTTCGACCGGGCGTTCGTAAACGACATCGTGGTCAACGGCCCGGCGGACACCGTGAGGCATCTGGGCGTGGCGTTGCGGCTACACGTCACCGGGCACGTTTACAGCTACCTGCTGGCGATGGTTTTGGGCGCCATAGCGTTTGGCATCTTCTGGTGGTTGATGGCTTCCTGATCGAATGAAAGAGTTCGAACAAGTCGTACTTTTCCTCACAATCCTGGTGCCCCTTGCCGGGGCGCTGTTGACCATGTTCATGCCCGCCGACCGGCGCAAGGACATCTGGTACTTCGCCATTGTCGTCTCCGGATTGTCCTTGTTACTGTCCCTGTACGTGTTCATCCGTTACGACTATGGGGTCGGCGGTTTCCAGTTCCAGCGCACCTACGAATGGCTGGACGCGCCGGTGCATATTACGCTTTCCCTTGGCATCGACGGCATCAGCGCCTTGCTGGTCTTGCTCAACGGCATCATCCTTTTCGGCGGGGTCTTGATCTCCCAGACGGTGACCTACCGGCCAAGGGACTTTTTCGTACTGCTGCTGGCCTTGGGGGCGGGCGTTTACGGCGTGTTCGTCGTCCGGGACCTGTTCTTCCTGTTCTTCTTCTACGAGTTGGCCGTCCTGCCCATGTACCTGCTGATAGGCGTATGGGGCAGCTCCACCGACTTCGGCACCTTCTTCCGCAGCAAAGAGTACGGAGCGATGAAGCTGTTCCTGTACTTAGTGGCCGGGAGCGTGCTGGTGTGGGTGGGGATACTGGCGGTGTACGTCAGCGCCGCCGACTCCGGTTTCCCGACGTTCTCACTGACGATCCTGGGAGAGTTGGCGACGGCGGGGCAATTCGACGAGGGCTTCCAGTTGTGGGTATTCCCGATGTTCATGATCGGGTTCGGGGTGCTGGCCGGCCTGTGGCCTTTCCATACGTGGTCGCCTGACGGCCACGTAGCGGCGCCCACCGCGGTGAGCATGTTGCACGCCGGCGTGCTGATGAAGCTGGGGGCCTACGGCATCATCAGGGTCGGCATGGTGCTTCTGCCCGACGGCGCCGAGAGCTGGATGCCCATCCTGATCAGCTTGGGCACGGTGAACGTGCTGTACGGCGCGGTGTCGGCGATGGCCCAGACCGACCTGAAATACGTGATCGGTTACTCCAGCGTTAGCCACATGGGGTACGTGTTGATGGGCATCGCCACGCTGGACCGCATCGGCATCGCGGGGGCGGTGCTCCAGATGTTCTCCCACGGGATTATGACGGCCCTCATGTTCCTCCTGGTGGGAGCAGTCTACGAACGGGCCCACACCCGGGACATCGGTATATTGAACGGGCTTTCCACCAGAATGAGGGTGAACAGCTTCTTTTTCGCCATCGCGGGCTTGGCGTCGCTCGGTCTGCCTGGGCTGAGCGGGTTCATAGCGGAGTTCATGGTGTTTGTCGGGGCGTTCCGCACCTATTTGCCGCTGGCGGTGCTGGCTGTGATTGGCGCGGCGCTTACTGCCGTTTATATTCTGCGGCTGCTGGCCCGGACCTTCTTGGGCGAGTCTGACCCGCAATGGGAGCACCTTACCGACGCCAGTCCCATCGAAAAGGCGGTTGGGGGAGCCTTTGTTGTGATCCTCATATTCGTCGGTGTCTGGCCAGAGCCTTTGATGCGTTTGATCAACGTCAGCGTAGACGTTTTGCCCGGAGTTTAGAGGCAGAATGCAGGGACTGACTGACAATTTACAACTTCTGACGCCGGAGTTCGCCTTGGCCGGGCTGGCGCTGGCGGTGTTTGTGGTCGACCTGTTTGTGCCCGAAGACCGCAAAGAACTGTTGGGGTGGCTATCCATACTGGGCTTGTTGGGCCTCATAGCCTTGTCACTGTTGATGTTGTGGGGTGAGGACGAGACTCTCTATGACGGCCTCCTAGCCGTTGACGCTTTCTCCCTGTTCTTCAAGATATTCTTCCTGGCCCTGGGCGTGTTCATCATCCTGAGTTCGATGGAGTTCGTGAACAAGTACCTTACTCACAAGGGAGAGTTCTATGGGCTGCTGCTGTTCTCCATACTGGGGATGAACATCATGGCCCAGTCCAGGGAGTTGCTCACCGCCTACATAGCCCTGGAGTTGTTGAGCTTCAGCCTGTACATCATGGCCGCCTACGCCCGGACCGATGCCAAGTCCAACGAGGCGGGCCTGAAGTACATCATCATCGGCGCTTTCTCTTCGGCCATACTGCTGTACGGCGTCAGCATGGTGTACAGCACCCTCGGAGTAACCAAGTTCGCCGCCATCAGCGCGGCCCTGGCGGCGGGTGGCGACGTCAGTCCCGCGCTGTGGGTCGGACTGGCGTTGATACTGGTGGGGCTTGGCTTCAAGCTGGCCGCGGTGCCCTTCCACATGTGGGCCCCGGACGTGTACGAGGGCGCGCCACTGCCGGTCACTGCATACCTTGCGATAGCCTCGAAAGCGGCGGCTTTCGCGCTGGTGTTGCGGCTCTTCTCAGAGGGCTTCCTTCCGGCGTCCGACCAGTGGCAAATCGTGGTGGCCGTGTTGGCTGCGGTTACCATGCTGGTTGGCAACCTCGTCGCCCTTGCCCAGCACAACATCAAACGGCTCATGGCCTACTCCAGCGTGGGCCATGTCGGCATCATCCTTACCGGAGTGGCGGTCCTTTCACCGGACTCGGTCCTCCCCGCAAACGGGGTAATGATCTATCTGGTGGGGTACTCCATTACCAGCATGATGGTGTTCGCCGCGTTGATCGCCTTCTTCAACGTCACCGGGCAGGACGAGATCGACGATTTCAGGGGCTTGGCGGACCGGCAGCCTTTCCTGGCGGCGGTCATCGCCATAGGCCTTTTTTCACTGGCCGGGCTGCCAATCTTCGCCGGGTTTACGATGAAGTTCTACCTGTTTACGGCGGTAGCCAGCGAAGGCCTGTTGTGGCTGGCGGGCTTGGCCATCTTCAGCAGCTTGATCTCCATGTACTACTATCTCCAGGTTATCCGGCGCATGTATATCCTGCCGGCTCCCGGAGCGATGGCCGTAGAGATGCACGGCAGCCATGAGGCGGAATCCGACAGCGACCTTGACCATCAAGATATGGAAGATGAGGGTGTGGGTGAAGGTTATGGGCAAGAGTCAGACGAAGACCCAGACCTGACGGACTCTGAACACGAGGCCGCCGGTCAGACAGACGTCCCGTCCTTCAGGCCGTCCGTAGTGATGATTACGGTGATGCTGGTCACCCTGGTAGGGGTGTTCTGGGTAGGGGTCTATCCGGCCCCGTTCCTGGATGCAATTGACGCCGCCAGCTTGGCTATATTACCGGGCGGTTAGAGGTCCTCATGATTATTGCGGTTATCGGCAGCAGCCAGCCCAAGTCCGAAGAGCACATTCGCTTGGCCGAAGAGGTGGGCCGGGAACTGGCCCGACGCGGCATCACCTTGGTATGCGGGGGCATGACCGGGTTGATGGAAGCGGCCTGCCGGGGCGCCAAGTCGGCCGGGGGGACCACCATCGGGATATTGCCCGGACGTTCACCGAAGGAAGCCAACAAGTACGTGGACATACCCATCATTACCGGCATGGGGTACACGAGGAACGTCATAGTCGTCTCGACAGGCCGGGCGGTCATAGCCATCGGCGGGGCCTACGGCACACTGTCGGAGATAGGATTCGCGCTAGGGTACGACATCCCCGTAGTCGGTCTCAGGACCTGGCCGTTGGCTGAGACGGGAGAGGGACTGCCCGTGGACATCGTCTGGGCGTCGGACCCGGTTGATGCCGTGGACAAGGCGTTGGAGGCTGCAAGAGGGCGAGAGGATGAGTAGCTCACCATCCGACGTTACGATTACCGGCATTACGGGCCGCGAAGTCCTGGACTCCCGCGGCAACCCCACCGTAGAGGCGGAGGTGCGACTTTCCGACGGGGCAACCGCTCACGCCACGGTCCCATCGGGGGCCAGCACCGGGGCATACGAGGCCGTGGAACTGCGGGACAACGAGGCCGGCCGGTATTTGGGGCGGGGAGTGCGGAGGGCAGTCGCCAACGTCAACAACGTCATCGCCCGCGAACTGGTTGGTGAAACGGGACCGTCTCCCTTCGACCAAGCAGCCGTAGACCAGGCGTTACTCAGTTTGGACCCATCGGGAAACAAGAGTGAGTTGGGGGCGAACGCGGTACTGGCCGTTTCACTGGCCGTCGCCCATGCCGCCGCGCGGAGCTGCAATGTGTCGTTGTGGCGTTACCTGTCCATAGATTCCCGCCTTCGCGGGAATGACGGGGAAAGCAGGAACGACGGGGGAGGCGGGAATGACGTAGCAGGACGGGTCAGTTTGCCGGTCCCGATGTTCAACATTCTGAACGGAGGCAGGCACGCCTCCAACTCCACCGACGTTCAGGAGTTCATGGTCGTGCCGGTGGGCGTGGAGAGCTTTTCCGAAGCCCTGCGGGCCGGGGTGGAGATTTATCACTCGCTGAGAGACCTGCTCCGGCAGGATGGACACAACCTGAACGTGGGAGACGAGGGAGGATTTGCGCCGACCCTGGCATCCAACCGGGACGCGCTGGAACTGGTGTTGCAGGCAGTGGAAAAGGGCGGGTATACACCGGGGAAAGACGTGTTCATAGCACTGGACGTGGCGGCTTCGGAGCTTTACCAAGCGTCTTCCAGGGAGTATTTGCTGGAGCGGGAGGGCGCCAGTTTCGACGCTGAAGGACTGGTGGAGGTCTACGCTCGTTGGGCCGGGGAGTACCCGATTATCAGCATAGAAGACGGCTTGGATGAGGACGATTGGGACGGCTGGGCCGAGTTACGCCGTCGCATCGGTGGGTCAGTGCAACTGGTTGGAGACGACCTGCTGGTGACCAACAAGGAGAGGATACAGAGGGGTATCGAAGCCGCCGCGGCCAGCGCGGTGCTGCTGAAACCGAACCAGATAGGCACCTTGACGGAGACGATCGAGGCCCTTGAGTTGGCTCGGGGCGCCGGTTGGGGCGCGGTGATGAGCCACCGGTCCGGCGAGACCGAAGACACCACCATCGCCGATCTTTCAGTTGCGTGGAACGTAGGCCAGATAAAGGCGGGGGCCCCGGCCCGGTCGGACCGGGTAGCCAAGTACAATCGTCTGCTGAGGATTGAAGAGGAGTTGGGGACAGGGGCCAGGTATGCAGGGCGGGAGGCGTTCAAGCATATCGATGCGTTTTAGGCGCTTAGCTGGCTCGCATGTTTGGATTCCCGCCTTCGCGGGAATGACGGGGAAGGCGGGAATGACGCGGGACGGAAGCAACCGGTCATTTGAAGGTAATGCGAAGAGTGGGAATGTTGGTTGAGCCGCGAGAGGTCAGGCAGTGTGATACAATCAGCCCATCTCAAGAACGGAGCCAAAGCGGTGGGCGGCGCCTGCCTCAATGCAATTGGTGGGCAACACGGTTTACACCAAGTGACGGGTGGAAAGAGAAGATAAAATGACTACAATCAACGCACTGGACGACGGATTCGATGAGGCGGAAAGAGGACTGGAGTGGCTGGAAAAGCTGGAAGCCCTGCAAGCCCGCTCGGCTTCCGACCAAGCGGCTCTCGAAGTCGCCGAATACGTCATGAAGCTGAGGGCCGCGGTAATCGAGTTGGGGGGAAACTGGTCCGCCGAGGCATTACAGAAAACCGTGAGCGCGGAAACGGCGGAACTGGTGGAGGAATTGCGACTGGAAGGCGACAATGACCGCTGGCATAGCCGCATCCGCCCGGCTTTGCTGAAGACGGAGTCCTGAAAAATATCATGAGGTAAGTTATGACAATGAAGATCGGGATTAACGGGTTCGGTAGAATCGGGCGGCTGGTATTGCGCGCGACCAACTCGCAACATCCGGATGAGTTGGAAGTGGCTGCGATCAACGACCTGACCGACGCCAAAACCAACGCCCACCTGCTGAAGTACGACACCGCCTATGGGGCGTACCCCGGCAGCGTGGAAGCCAGCAATGGCGATCTGGTTGTGGACGGCCGCAGCATCCGGGTCTTCTCGGAACGGGAACCCGCCCGGATTCCGTGGTCCGAGATGGACGTGGATGTAGTGGTGGAGTCCACCGGCATCTTCACCAACGCCGATCAAGCCAGCGCGCACTTGGAGGGCGGGGCCAAGAAAGTGGTGATTTCAGCTCCGGCGCGCGGCGAGGACCTGACTGTGGTGCTGGGCGTCAACGGGCACTTGTACGACGCCGAGAAACACAAGATCATCTCCAACGCCTCCTGCACCACCAACTGCTTCGCTACCATGGTCAAGGTTATTCATGACGCTTTCGGCATCGAGCACGGCGTCATGTCCACCGTCCATTCCTACACCAACGACCAAGCCATTCTGGACCAGCGTCACTCCGACCTCCGGCGGGCACGGGCGGCGGCGATGAACATCATACCGACCACCACCGGGGCGGCGAGGGCCGTTGGGTTGGTGTTGCCCGAACTGAACGGTAAGCTGGACGGCATCGCCTTCCGTGTCCCAACGTCCACTGGGTCGATCACCGATTTCGTCGCCCAGGTTTCCAAGGACGTGACGGTGGAAGACGTCAACGCAGCCTACCAGGAAGCGGCGGAGGGCGCCCTGAAGGGTATCCTCGAATACTCCACCGAGCCGCTGGTCAGTTCCGACTTCCGGGGCAACAGCCACAGTTGCATCATCGACGGTCTCTCCACGATGGTCATGCAGAACCGCATGATCAAGGTGATGGGCTGGTACGACAACGAGTGGGGCTACTCCTGCCGCACCGCCGACCTCTGCGCTTTGATCAGCGAGAAAGGCGTCTAAAGGGCATCCACAAGGGTTGCCCCCTACTATGACGGGGCATCAAGCGTGTGACGGGGATTGGGAAAACGCAAGTCGCGGTATTTTCCCAATCCCCTGATTGTTTGATAGATGCTCCGTGATTAGTCCATTGAAGTCCCCATCCGTGATTCACAGGCTCACTCCCTACGTCCGGCGACCCCACCCGTTCCTGGTGATGGCCCTGGTCCTGCTTGTCGCCCTGGGGCTGCGGCTGCACGGCGTAAACTGGGACCAGGGGTACGGGTTTCATCCCGACGAAAGGGACATCTACATGCGCAGCGGCTGCATGTACGACGTCCTTACCGAGAACCCAGGCTACCGGCAATGCTACGAGCCGTGGGGGTACTTGGCCCAGTACCCTGAGACGCCCACGGGTATACCCGGCCTTGGGACGTTTCTGGACGCTGAACGCAGCCCCCTCAATCCTCACTGGTTCCCCTTGGGCACCATCCTGCTTTACGTCCTGGTGTTTCTCAGGTCCATCGTGGAGGTCTTTACAGACATCTCCGCCCTGGACATGAGATACGTGGCCAGGCCCTTGTCCGCCTTGGCCGACGTTGGCTCGGTATTCTTCGTGTTCCTGTTGGGCCGCCGGATGTACGGGGAACGGGTGGGACTGCTGGCGGCGGGGTTGACGGCGCTGGCGGTCATCCATGTCCAGCACAGTCACTTTTACAGGCCTGAAACCTTTTCGGTGCTGTTTACCTTGGTAAGCTTTTGGGCTGCGCTGCGGATGGTGGAACGCCGGCGGCTGACCGACTCGGCGTTCCTGGGGTTGTGCGTGGGCTTGGCACTGGCGCCCAAGGTGAACATTCTTCCGTTGCTCCTTCCTCTCGGACTGGCCTACCTGTACCGGTTGCACGACGCGCTGGACGGCCAGTGGTCCGGCACCGCTTACCGTGCTGTTGCGGATGTTGTCGGCCACGCCGCCTTAGCCGGTGTTGTGGCCGCCGCCGTGTTCATCGTGTCATCGCCCTACTCTCTTCTGGACTTTCGAGCCTTTCTGGACGGCATACAGACCCAGGTGGATATGGCGAGCAATGCGGGAAGCCTGCCGTTCACCATCCAATACATAGACACTCCCGTCTTCACTTACCAGATACAACAACTAAGCATCTGGGGATTGGGGCTGCCGCTGGGGATTGTCGCTTGGCTCGCCGTACCGGCGACGGCGTTTCTGGCGCTGCGCGACCCGCGCCACCGGCGGGCCGACATTCTGGTGCTGGCGTGGATAGTCCCGACGTTCCTGTTTCTGCAAACTTTCGAGGTCCACTTCCTGCGCTACGTGTTCCCCCTTGCGCCGTTCCTCATCATCCTGGCGTCCCGGACGTTCTTCTGGCTGGTTGATTACTTTGGCGACTGGCACAAAAAGCCTGCTCCGTCTCAGATGCCGAAGTATGCTGCCCTGCTGCGGCGACGCTGGGCGCCCGGACTGAAATGGGTCGTAGTGGGGATCATGGTGGTCGTAGTGGCGACGACCGCTTTTTACGCCTTGGCTTTTCAGAGAATCTACGCTGACCAGCATCCCGCCATAGCCGCGTCGGACTGGATCAAAGAGAATGTGCCCACGGGTTCGCCCATAGTCAGCGACAACCATTGGGACGAGTATCTTCCGGACCTGTACAGCTACGGGGTGTGGCAGTACCCGGTATATGACATGCCGGACAACCTGCCCAAGATGCACACCTTGGCGCAGCGGCTGGCCCAGTCGGACTACTTGGTGTTCTACAGCAACCGGCCCTACAGCAGCGTCAGCCGCGCGCCGGACCGTTACCCGTACAGCTATTCATACTATCGTCAACTCTTCACGGGAGAGTTGGGCTACGAACCGGAGCGGAAGTTCGTTTCCCATCCCAAATTCCTGGGGGTGACTTTCCGAGCCAGTCCCTTCGAACGGGCCGGGTTGCCGGAGCCCGTTGCCCCATCAGGAGATGATTCGTCCTGGCTGACCCTGGACCTTGGCTATGCAGACGACAACGTGGTCGGGTACGACCACCCGTTGGTCTTGATATTCCGAAACAAGGAGCGACTTTCAGAGGAGGAGATCCGCTCGCGGCTTACGTCGCTCCCCGACGACCTCCGGGATGGGAAAGCGGTCGGCCTGCTGATGTCCAACGAGCAAAAAGCGGTGCAGCGAAGCGGAGGCACTTGGTCGGAGATTTTCGACAGGAATAGCTGGACCAACCGGGTGCCCGTAGTTGCTTGGCTGCTCCTGATAGAAATTATCAGCTTGGCAACTCTGCCATTGGCAATGTTCCTGTTTCGCCCGCTGCCCGACCGGGGAGTGGTCCTGGCCAGGATTCTTGGACTGCTGCTTGTAAGTTATGTCACTTGGATGCTGGTGAGCGCAGGGTGGATGGACTTCTCCGCCAACACATTCCTGCTGGGAGTCCTGGCAGTAGCGTGCCTTTCGTTCCTGGTCGTAGTACTGCGCGGAGCGGAAGTCCGGGAGTTCTTGTCGAAGCATTGGCGGTTATTGATAAAGGGCGAGGTAGTGTTCCTGGCGGCCTTCTTGGCGTTCGTGGTGGTGCGGATGGCCAACCCGGACCTTTGGGACGCTTGGAGAGGCGGCGAGAAGCCCATGGAGTTCGCCTATCTGAACGCCGTTATCCGGTCTACAGTTTTGCCGCCCTTCGACCCATGGTACGCCGGCGGCTACCTGAACTACTACTACTGGGGCTATTTCGGACTGGCGGGAATGATTCAGGTAACCGGAATACTGCCGGAAGTGGCTTTCAACTTGGCGGTGCCGTTGTTTTTCGCGCTAACCTTCACCGGTGCTTATTCACTGGTGTACAACCTTACCGAGGGGACACGGCGGTTCCGGGCGTCGCGGGACGGCACCGCGGGACCGGTGGATTCCCGCCTTCGCGGGAATGACGAGGGAGGAGAGGCAGAACCGGCCACCGACCGGGTGGATTCCAGCGAAGGCAGGAATGACGATGGGGCGGACGTTGAGCAAGAGACGCCCTCTCGGTGGGGATTATCAGTCCTTTGGACGCCCACTGCCGCCGGACTGGTTGCCGGACTGTTTACCGTCGTTATAGGCAACCTGGACGGGATAGCCCAGATTGCACGAAGCTTGTGGGTGAGGTTTGCGGAGGGCGGCGCGTTGCCGTCCTTCGACTTCTGGCGGAGCAGCCGGATGATTCCCAACATGGAGAACCCCGATCCATCGCCGCTGGCGTTCTGGGCGCCGGACAAGATACCCGGGCAACCCGATGTCTCCTGGCACATCACCGAGTTTCCGTTTTTTACCTTTCTCTTCGCCGACCTGCATCCTCACATGATGGTCATTCCGTTCACCATGTTGGTTATCGGACTTGGGTTGGCAGTGGCAGCGGGACTCAACCGGCATGGCACAGGCTGGGCGGTGTTCCCGGTGCTGGCGCTTTCGGTGGCGTTGGGAGCGTTGTGGGTAACCAATAGCTGGGACTTCCCGTCCTACCTGCTGCTGACCATATTGGTACTTGGCTTGGGTGTATGGTTGGGCAACGGCCGACTGCGGAGCAGAATCGCGGTGTGGGGCGTCCTTGGGTTGAGTGTCTTCCTTCTTAGCATCATCAGCTTTCTGCCGTTTCACCAGTATTACGAGGCGTTCAATACCGGCTTGGAAGCCTCAAAGTGGCCCACGCCCATCAGCAGCTACTTGTGGATTCATGGATTGTTCTTATTCGTCGTGGTGACCTTTCTGGCCGCCCACATTCGGGGAGCGGTGGCCGTCCACGCCGGAGTTGCGCGGTCCGGAGACTCCAGCAAGTTGGGCGCTGTTCGGGTCCCTTTCGTTGCAGGCATTGAGATCACTTGGCCAAGGGTGTTCTTGCTGCTCGGCATTGTCGTGGCGGTGTATTTGGCGGCAGCAGGTTATTGGACCGCAGCGGTGCTGACTGCGCTCCTGGCGGTTACGTGTGTGGTTGGCGTGCGACTGGCGACAAGCGAGGAACACCGCAGCCCCTTTGTCCTGATGCCGCTGTTGTTGCTGGGAATGGCCTTGGCCATCAGCATCGGCGTGGATATCGTCCGAATAGAGGGAGACATCGGGCGAATGAACACGCTGTTCAAGTACTACTTGGAGGTGTGGATACTGCTGAGCCTGGCATCGGCCTACATGCTGTGGTATATGGGAGACCAAGGATACTTCCGGGTACGTCCCGAGTGGGCCAAAGTGGTCTGGTTCGGGGTCCTGCTGGCGCTTATTGGATGCAGCCTGATCTATACGGCGCTGGGAACACGGGAGAGATTAGCATACCGGTTCGATACTTCCATACCCATGACCCTGGACGGCACAGCCTACATGGAAAAGGCCATCTACACCCGGGAAGGCGGAGCCTTGGAGCTGAAGTGGGACCTGGAGGCAATCCGATGGCTCCAAGATAACGCACGAGGTTCCCCGGTGGTCTTGGAAGCCCATTCACAACAATACGACTGGAGCGGACGGATAGCCTCTTATACCGGCCTGCCAACCATTCTGGGTTGGCCTTGGCACCAGACCCAGCAGCGATGGGAGTACCAACACACCGTAGGAGAGCGGGCCGCCGACGTTCGTCGAATGTACGAAACTACCAACGCGGCGGAACTTGAAACCATGTTACAGAGGTACGACGTAGAGTACATAGTCGTCGGCGAGTTGGAGCGTCTGTATTACGGAGAGGCGGGAATAGCCAAATTCGATGCAATGGCCGGTGAGGGCGTCATAGAACCGGTGTTCCGAAACCAAGGGGTGACCATCTATCGCACCGGCCGGCAGCCTTGAAATAGAGGGATTGTCATAAACCTGGAAATTTGCGCATTATGTCAAAACTTGACGTTACAACCCATTGACAATCCATTGACATAACTGCTAATTTTTTAGCACTAATTTTATATTTGTACTAAAAGTCAGGTGGGGTCATAGAATTACTACCAATAGTGCGAGACATTTTCATCATCGTGTTCACCGGGATATTCTCGATAGTCCTTTTGGTGATCGCAATACTGGCCTTCCGGTTATACCGGTCGGCCAGACGGGTAACCGGAAACATGGAGGAGATATCCGGCATAGTCCTTGACCGGGTGGCGCGCCCATTGACCACACTGCCTCCACTTATAGAGATAGCCAATTACGTGCTGGGTTTGATCCAGGAGTTTCGTTCACGGGGAAGGAGGTCGGACGATGACGAGAAGGAATAGACTTGTGGCCGGGATTGTGGCCGGCGCCGTTGTCGGCAGTGCGATGGGTCTGCTGGTTGCCCCCAAGCCTGGTAAAGAGTCCAAGCAAGCGGTGGTAGACGGCGCATCGCACTGGCGGAGTAAGGCAGGTGGACCGGTTCAGAACCTGCGACGAAAACCCCGGGATTCTTCTCGGGGAGGTTTTATCAAAGAACGTCCCAACAGGCACTTGGTGATTACCAAGTAGAGAACGATCAATCAGGACCTATCTATAGAGCTAACCATTTGAAATATCCAAGTGGAGGGTAACGGACAAGTACCCGGTCCCGAATGGAGACCTGTCCTGCTGGCCCTTCCCCAGTGGTAACCGGCTAAGCGTTGTAGTGATGTGGTGAGTGTTGTTGGTGTCTTAGCGGTGAACGGGGAGGGCCAGCATTATTTTGTGGACTGATCCATCCACCGCGGATAAGACCCCAAGACCTTTAACACGCTATCGGAGTCGTTGAGGGCGTCGATTGCTTCCCTAACCATTTGGTCCTCCCGGTGGCCGTCGCAGTCAACCAGAAAGATGTACTCTCCCAAATGTTGTTTGGTAGGCCGGGACTCTATCTTTCGCAGGTTGATTTCCCGGTCGGCGAACTCCCGGAGCGCGCGATATAAGACCCCCGGCGCATCCTGCTGAAACGACAGACACAAGGATGTCTTGTCGTTGCCGGTCGGCGGATGGTCGTAGGGCGCCAGGACAACGAACCTAGTAACGTTGTTGGGGTTGTCCTGGATATTCCGGCCGATTATTTCCACGCCATACAGTTCGGCGTTGCGACCCGGGGCAATGGCCGCCGCCGGGACACTGCTCTGCTTCATGTCGTTCACCGCCGCCGCGTTGCTCAACGACGCCATCTGCTGTACGTTAGGAAAGCAACGTTCCAGAAACCCGCGGCATTGTCCCAACGATTGCGGATGGGAGAATATGACCTCCACTTGATTGGGACGCACACCCGCCGACGCCATCAGGTAATGCTGGATGGGAAGCTCGATCTCCCGGTAGATGTGCAGGTTCTGCTGAGTGGTAAGCAAATCCAAGGTGACGTTCACCGCCCCTTCGAGACTGTTCTCTATGGGCACCACGCCCTGATCGGTGATCGCGGTGGAGACGGCAGACCCCACCGCCGCGATGGTGGAAAAGGGCTGCAACTCCGCGTCCGCATCGTACAGAAGCGCTGCTTCTTCGGTGTAAGTGCCGGCGGGGCCCAGATATGCAATAGTCCTGGGCATCAGGTTTCTCCGGTAAAAATATCATAAAGAGTTTGTTCATCACCGGTCATGGTCACCGCCAACAGTTCATCCTCGGCCTCCAATACCAAGCCGTTAGAGGGCAGCTTTGCCCCGTCCTTCTTGATGACCAGCGATACGAAGTTACGTGGCGGCAACTCCAGGTCCTCCAACCGCATACCTACTATTCTGGCGGTCGACGGGATAGAGATGCTTATCAACTCAGTGAGAGGCGCCCGAAGGCTCTTGAGATGGACCAACGGCCTGCCGGGCAGACCGTCTTCTACATTGGCCAATACCAAGTGGTGGGAATTGACCACCACATCGACGCCGAGCAGGTGAAAGACCGGTTCATTCTTCGGGTCTTTTATTACGGTGATTATCCGGGGCACTTGGAACAGATGCTTCGTTATCTGGCAGACCACCAAGTTGGTCTCGTCCCTGCCCGTCGTAGCGACGAGAACGTCCGCGCGGGCCACCCCGGCCTGTCTCAATACGTCCTCGTCGGCGCCGTCGCCCTGGAAGGCGATACCTCCTAACTCGTCGTTGAGGAGCCGGCAGCGTGAACGCCGCTGTTCGACGACAACCACCTCATGACCGGTCGTGAGCAGCGATCCGGCCAAGTGGTAGCTGACGTCGCTGCATCCAACTATTACGGCAAACATAGCACTGGACTCAATTTTCTACCGAACGGCGGATTTCCTGGACGAGACCCATTGAATACCCCACCACATCCAGTCCCAAGTCTTGGTAGAAGGTCTGGAGTTGCGGGTTGCCCAGGTGACAAACAACCTTGGGCACGTTGAAAATATGACGTGCAATCTGGGCCATCAAGGCGTTCTGGTGATCGTCATCGGACAGCGCGAGGAAAACATCGGCAGTCGCCACACCTCCCTCTTGCAGATAGTCCTGCATGGAAGGCTCGGTGGTCAATATGGGAGTAATGCCGGGCTCTTCGGCCAGTCTTTCCAAGCAGTCCCGGTCCTGGGATAAAACGGTAACCTGATTACCGGCCGACGCCAATGCAGTAGCCAAAATGGCGGTCAACCGGTCACATCCCAGTATCAGCGCCCGCATTTAGCCGGATGCTCAGGATGCAGCAATAACAGGGGTGGGTTCCCGCCAGAGGATAACACGGCAAGGAGCATTATCGAAGACGTAACTGGCTGTCGCACCCATGCTGCAAGATCCGAACCGTCGCTTGTAGGGAACGCTCAATATTACGGCATCCATGTTACGGTCCTCGGCCTCCAGAACGACGGCCGGTCCCGCGTGCCTGGCCCTCAACGAACGCGCGTGCAGGTGCTTGTACTTCTCGGAAGACGCTATGGCCTCCATTCGAGCCAGTATCTTTTCGCTCCTGTCAGTTGCTTCAGCGTCTTCGTATTCCAAGGGACGGTCCATCGGAACTTCAATGACGTGAACGGCGTGCAGATGGGCTTTGGACTGCCGCGCCATTCGACAAGCGCGGCGAAAAGCATCATCGCTATGAGCCTCTCCTGTCACCGGAACCAGTATGAACTTGGCATCTACGCATTCGCCGGACAAGGAGCCTCCTTACGTTGGCGAGACATAAAACAACCATGCCAAAGCCGAATTATATACATTGAATTCCGCGATTTCAAGGCAGAAATGACATGGCGCTTCCCAACCGGACCTACTCTTTATCTTGACCCCCACTGTCCTGGACCGGAGCATTGGAAGCGGAAAAGAGGATGCTTTACTACGACGGCCTGGTTGAGGCAGCCACCGGCGGCGGTAGTTCTTTGCCGAGATCGTAAAGATGCCCGACTTGTTCGTTGGCGCCGGCTACGAATAACAGATCACCGGGCTTTATTTGTTCGTCCTTGGCCGGATTCACGACGTAGCTGCGGCCCCTGCGGATAGCGATGACGTGAATGTCGTACTTCTGGCGCGATCCTCCGCCAAGCCCCACCTCTTCCAGAGTGTGCTGGAACATCTCCTCTGGCGGGTGCACCTTCGTTATACCGCAATTGGGAACGATGGGCATGTAGTCTATCACGCCGTTGTCAAATCCCATGTGGGCTACCCTTACGGCGCTTTCCATTTCCGGGTGCACCACCTTGTCCGCGCCCACTCGCTCCAGCACGTCGCCGTGACGCTCACCCGTAGCCCTGGCAATGACGAAAGGGACGCCCAGGCTCTTCAGCAGTGAAGTCATCAGAACACTTGCTTGGATGTTGTCGTTTCCCAATGCCACCACCGCCACGTCGAAGTCCGCTACGTCCAGCTCCCTCAGCACCGATTCATTGGAAGCGTCGGCCCTTACAGCGTAGGTCACGTGGCCCAGCATGTCCTGTATCTTGGCGTCGTCGACATCAATGGCCAGGACGTCGTGTCCCGACTGGTATAACTCCGTAGCCACGGTGGAACCGAACCGTCCCAAGCCGATCACACACACTTGTTTTTTCACCGCCAGCCTCCGTACACTCTTCGCAGCTTGCCACCGGCCCGGCTTCCCGCCTCCCGCCCCTGGCATGGTTTCCGCCTTCGCGGGAACCACGGGAAAAGGGTCAGGAAAGACGGGGTAAGGGGGTCCGGTCACCCTATTTTAACCCTTTCCCTTACGTAACGGTACACGGTAGTCTCCTCACGCGGCGCGAGGGCCAGCGCCAAAGAGAGGGGACCCAGCCTTCCGATCAGCATACTTATCATAAAGATTGCGCTGCCGGCAGTGCTCAGGTCTGGGACGATGCCAGTGGAAGCGCCGTTGGTACCGAACGCGGACACGGTGTCAAAAAACAGATCGATGAACTTGATGCCCGGGTCTGTCAGGGTCAACGTCGGGGTTGCCACCATGATGAAACCCAGCCCCAAAGCCGCCACGGTAAGTGCCCGCAACACTTGGAAGTGAGCGATTTCCCGGCCAAACGCCTCAGCCTCCGATCGGCCTCGGATGGACGACAGGACTGCGGCGATAACGACGGCCACTGTGGTCACCTTTATTCCACCCGCAACCGATCCGGCGGCCCCGCCAATGAACATCAGGGGAATGAAGGTCAGCTTGGTGAAGTCGTCCAGCAGACCGAAGTCTACCGCAGTGAATCCCGCCGTTCTCCCGCTGACCGAGTGAAAGACGGCCGAAACCACTTTATCGCCGAAAGTGAGGCTCCCCAGCGTCTCCATGCGCCCATATTCGGCCAGAAAGAAAACCCCGGCGCCCATAGCCCAAAGAAACAGGCTGGTCACTATGACCAGCTTGGTATCCAAGCTGAAACGGGCGAACCTGCGGTTCCGGTAAACATCCACTAATACCGTCCATCCGATGCCCCCCAGCACCATGAGGACGGTCATGAATCCCAACACCGACCACATGGAGGACAATCGGGCCAACCCGCTGCCTGCGGGAGATTCGGGTAAAATCGAAAACCCCGCGTTATTGAAGGACGAAACCGACAAAAAGGCCGATTGCCACAACGAATCGCCCAGCCCCATGCCGTCGATACCATCGATGCGCCAAAAGATTATCGCGGCACCCAAGACATAGATGAGAAAGACCACGATGACGACATTGCGACTGATCCTGCGGAGCCCTTCCATCCGGTGCGTGCCCACCGCGTCCCGCATCACTAACCGTTCAGGCAAGGTAGACCGTTGACCGATAAGGGCGAGAAGGAAGGTGGCGACGGCCATGAAACCCAAGCCGCCCACCAACATCAGCAGAAAAATTATCGCTTGACCAAAGTAACTCCAATGGGTGGAGGTATTCACCATGGTGTGCCCGGTGACGGTGGCGGCGGAGACGGATGTGAAGAAAGCTACTTCCAGCGATGTGAATCCCGAGCCGTTGCTGGCTAACGGCGTCGCCAACGACAACCCGCCGATGATGATTAACAGGAGGAAGCCCAGCAGCAGAAGGTTTGAAGGGTTGGAAAACCTTTGAGGCCTGCGGACAGGGGGCGACTGAACGGGAGTTGGCTCTACCTCGCTGGCCCGAGTCTGGCGGATAACGGTTTCACGGATTCTGGGGCCGCGGTTCATCGCCAATGGGGTCCTCCGTTGGCAGCCGGTCGCGTGGATTCCTGTCGCCCAGCTTATCACAGAACCGATGCGATTCCAGTTTCAGCAACTCGTGAAGCCGATAGCATTGTTGTTTTCCATGACTTTATGGGTATGTGTGCTAAGATGTTGAAGTATTCCTCCCTTCCCCGTCCTTCCCGCGAAGGCGGGAATCCGGGCCGGGGCAAGCTCTTATGGAACGAGGTGATTGAATGGCTACCCGTCAAAGACGTGTGGAGTTACGTTACGATCCGGAAGCCATTGACCGGAAGTGGCAACAACGCTGGGCGGACGACGGCCTTCACCGTGTTGAAGATGACGATCCCAGGCCCAAGTGGTACGAAATGACCATGTACCCTTACCCGTCCGGCGACCTTCACATCGGACACTGGTACGCCTTGGCTTTGTCCGACTGTCACGCCCGTTTCCGCCGGATGCAGGGTTACAACGTTCTGCACCCCATCGGGTTCGACGCTTTCGGCTTGCCAGCGGAAAATGCCGCCATCAGTCGGGGAATTCACCCCTACACCTGGACCATGGACAACGTCGAGACGATGCGGGGCCAACTCCGCTCCATCGGCGCCATATATGACTGGGACAGGGAGATAGTGTGCTGCCTGCCCGAATATTACCGGTGGAACCAGTGGTTTTTCCTGAAATTCCTGGAGCATGGCTTGGCTTACCGGGCCAAGGCCCCGGTGGTCTGGTGTCCTTCATGCCAGACGGTATTGGCCAACGAGCAGGTGGTGGCGGGCAACTGCGAGCGGTGCAATACACTCATTACCCGCAGAGACCTGGAACAGTGGTTCTTCCGCATTACCGATTATGCCGACCGGTTGCTGGACTTCAGCGGCTTGGTGGACTGGCCGGAAAAAATACTGACCATGCAGAACAACTGGATCGGCCGGAGCGAGGGCGTCGAGATTTCCTTCGACATTTCAGAGTACGGCTTGGAGGAGAGGGTGATTTCCACCTTCACTACCCGGATCGACACCATATTCGGCGTTACCTTCCTGGTGCTGGCGCCGGAGCACCCTTTGGTGGACCGGCTGACTACCGAGGAGCAACGCCCGCAAGTGGATGAGTACATAGCTCAAGCCCGCCGGACTTCGGAGATAGACCGCCTCTCCACCGAGACCGAGAAGACCGGCGTCTTCACCGGCGCATACGCCGTCAACCGGCTCAATGGCGAGCGGGTGCCCATCTTTATCGGCGACTATGTGTTGATGACCTACGGCACCGGCGCGGTGATGGGCGTTCCGGCCCACGACACCCGGGACTTCGTTTTCGCCCGGAAGTACCGATTGCCCATCAGGATAGTGATCGCGCCGATAACCTGGGACGGCAGCGACCTGACGGAAGCATACGTGGACGAAGGGTTTATGACCAACTCCGGCCCTTACGATGGTTTTACCAACGAGGAAGGCAAGGTCGCCATCGCTAACGACATCGAAAAGAGGAACTGGGGACGGAGGGCCGTGTCATACCGGATCCGGGACTGGCTGATTTCCCGCCAGCGCTATTGGGGCACGCCTATTCCCGTGGTCTACTGCGATCAGTGCGGTATCGTCCCCATCCCGGAAGAGGACCTGCCGGTGCTGCTTCCAACCGACGCCGAATACATCCCCACGGGGGGAGGATCGCCCTTGGCGGCCAACCCGGAGTTCCTGAACACTACTTGTTACCGTTGCAATGGCCCGGCCCGCCGGGAGACCGACACCATGGACACTTTTTTCGACTCGTCCTGGTACATGCTGCGGTATATAAGCCCCAACAGCGTCGACGCTCCCTTCGAGCCGGCGGCGGGGAAGCATTGGCTGCCGGTGGACCAATATACCGGCGGCGCCGAACATGCGGTGATGCACCTGTTGTATTCCCGTTTCTTCATCAAGGGACTCTACGATATGGGGATCGTTGACTTCGAGGAGCCCTTCCTGCGGTTGTTCAACCAAGGAGTCATCCTTGGGGAAGACCACGAGAAGATGAGCAAGAGCCGGGGCAACGTGGTGAACCCGGACGAGGTAGTCACCGACCTTGGAGCCGATGCGGTGCGCTGCTTCCTGATGTTCATCGGGCCGTGGGACCAGGGAGGGCCGTGGAGCGAGGTTGGGATCAACGGAGTGGCAAGATGGTTGAACCGGGTGTGGGAGATACTGGGCCGTGACCCCTCTGACCTGGACGGGCCAGGGACCGGTGCGCCATCCGCCAACGGCGCCGGGAACAAGGACTCGCGAGAGACCCTGCGGCTGCTGCACCAGACCATCCGCAAGTGCTACAACGACCTGGACCGGTTCAAATTCAACACTGCCATCGCCTCACTCATGGAATTGTCGAACCACCTGAACAAGGTCTGGTCCGACGGAAGCGTTGACTCCGACGTATGGCGGGAGTGCGTAGAGAAATTCCTGCTGGTGCTGGCCCCCATAGCACCCCACCTTTCGGAAGAGATGTGGGAGCGAACGGGTCGCCCTTACAGCATCCACCAGCAGTCCTTCCCATCGTGGGACGACGACCTAGCGGCCGAGGACACCGTGACCCTGGTAGTGCAGGTCAACGGCAAGGTAAGGGACCGCTTGGAAGTGCCAGCGGATATAGAGGAACAGGCCGCCCAGGAACTCGCGTTGGCCAGCCCGCGAATCCGCAGTTACACCGAGGGCAAAGCGGTGAGCAAGGCCATCTACGTTCCCGGGCGCTTGGTCAACCTGGTGGTGCGGTAACCGCCTTTTAGCGCAGGTAGCGGTCCATCCAGGTCTTGCCCTGCTGGGTAAAGTCGGTCCGGTATTCGTGGTCCAAGTCGGGATAGATGACGATGGACTTCATCGAGCGTATCTTCTCGAACACCGGCATGACGGTGCTCAGGGGGTGCACGTCGTCTATCGTCGACGCCCCCACTATCGTCGGGCACTCGATGGCGTCCGCCAAGCTTAGCTGGTCGAAGTAGGTCAGGTTTTCCAGCACGGCATCCCGCTTCTGCGGATGCTCCTGCAGGTAGTCGTACAGCTCGACGTAGGGCGAGGAAGTGATGTCCGCGGCCACGGGGAAGTTGCACAGCCACGGCACTCCGGCCGCCGCAGCCGAGACCCGCTGGTCCAAGGCCGCCGTCGCCAAGGTCAACCCTCCGCCTTGGCTGAACCCCAACACTCCGATCCGCGTCGTATCCACCTCCGGGCGACTGCACAGGAAGTCCAAGCCCCTGACGCAGTCCATATATGCGCCGCGGTAGTAGTAACTGTCGCGGTCGGTGACGTTGTATACCAGCCTGGTGCCGTGTTCTATCTCCCATTCATGCAGGCTCTCGCCCTGGCTCCGGGGAAACAGGGACAGCGTGGCGTAGCCGTATTGGAGCAGGTGGACCGGCAAGGGCATGACGCCGGCGTATCCGGGGACCTCCATAATCGCCGGCCACCCATGACTAGGCGGCTGGCCGGAGGGGGTGGCATACCAAGCCCGGATACGCTTGCCTCCGAAACTGGTCATAGTGACACGGTAGATGTTCCTGGATTTGATGCGTCCTTCTTGAGTGAACTGATCGGCGTCCTCCACCAACTCTACGCGGGGGTCCATTTCCACCTCGGCCAGTTGTTCCCGCGTCTTGTCCCAGAAATTCCGGATTTCTTGCGTTGGCACGTGTGTAACCTCCTTACTCGCGTTCTATACCATCAATGTTTGATGCGTTAACGCTGATAGACTCCTAGTGGCTTTCGGGATAAGGCAATGAAATGATCCTTTGGCGCGAGTGTATCAACGGCCTATAGCAGCGTCAATTGGCGGTGCGTTATGGTGGAGGCGACTACGATGCTAAACTGGAGGCATTATGGAAGTTAGTTACGACGCCGATGTGGATACTCTGTCTATTATCCTGGCCTCCAAGTCGGTGAAAGAATCCAAAGAAATTCTGCCTGGAGTCGTCGTGGACTTCGATGCGGAGGACCGGGTAATCGCACTCGAAATTTTCGACGCTGGCCGGATAGCTGACCTGGCCCAAGTCAACGTAGCCGTATCCCAGCCCAACCGTGATAAACAAGCGGGATGAACCCAAAGCCGTTAGCAATTCGCGTGCGCTTTATTTAGGCCGTGAGTGTTGCTAAACTGGGGCAACTTCTCAACGTAGCCAAATATCCTGATGGGAGGGTGAAACATGACTACCAAGGTTCAACCTCGGGACGCAACGGTGACAACGAACGGCCTGAACCTGCACTACCTCGATTGGGGGAATGAGGGCAAGCCCATTGTCGTATTGCTGCACGGCCTCAGGGGACACGGACATTCCTGGGACGACTTTTCGGCGGCGATATGCCAGGACTACCAAGTGCTGGCCCTCGACCAACGGGGACGGGGCGAGACCGACTGGGCCAAGGACGGCGATTACACCACCCCCGCATTTGTGGCCGACCTGGCCGGCTTTTGCGACACCCTGGCCCTTGACTCCTTCATACTGATAGGACATTCCATGGGCGGGCGCAACAGTATGCTCTTCGCCTCTCAATACCCCGAAAAGCTGAAGCAACTTGTTCTGGTTGACGTTGGCCCGGACCTGGACCCGCGCGGCAGCAACCGGATCGCCCAGGAGGTCATCAACGTGCCGGAGGAGTTCGACACGTTCGAGGACCTGTTCACTTACATGAACAAGCAGAACCGCTTTGCTCCTGAGCGGGTCATGCGCCGCCGGTTGCAGTACGCAAGCAAAGAGTTGCCCAACGGCAAATTCGGCTGGCGTTACGACCGCGAGATACGGGAGTCAAGACGGCGGGGCGACGTTGCCCCAACATTGGACCTGTGGCCCGCGCTCCCGAAAATCACTTGCCCAACCCTGGTCGTGCGCGGCACCGAGACCGACCTGTTGACCCCGGAGACCGCACAGCGAATGGTCGATACGCTGCCCAACGGCAAGCTGGTGGAAGTGGAGAAGGCCGGACACATGGTGTTCGAAGACAACCCCGAAGGCTTCTTCGACGCGGTGCGGCCCTTCCTGAACTAAGGAAACTACCTCAAGAAACGGCGCATCAGCCACCGTCATTCCCGCGCAGGCGGGAATCCATTGGCGTTAGTCCTTAGACATTCCTGTTAGTTGAGGTAGTCCATGAGCCAGGAATCGACGCCGAGGACCGGCCAGGAAGAGATAGCCATGCAGATCCGCGGCGTTTATTCCTGGACGCCGCCGGAAACTGAGCCGGGCGAAGGGCTGGCCATTCGGACCAATCGCGGCGACATACCGGGGATATTGCACCAAGCAAAGGACTCCCGATTGGCCGTGATCTGGGTCTACGGCGCCCGCGGCGGCTACGGCGGGCCGGGCGGCGGCACCTACACCAGGCTGGCCGAGCAGTTCGTAACCCAAGGCATCACGTCGCTGCGGTTGGACTATCGCAAGCCTAACCATCTGCCCGAGTGCGTCCTGGACCTGCTGGCGGGCGTGGCGTTCTTCAAAGGGTTAGAATACCAGCCCGTCGTGGTGGTCGGCCACTCATTCGGCGGCGCGGTGGTGATTTGCGCCGGGGCGGGCAGCACCCACGTAAAGGGTGTGGTCTGCCTGTCGTCCCAGACCTACGGGGCGGACCCGGCCCCGTTGGTCTCGCCGCGCCCGTTGCTCCTGGTCCACGGAAAGGCTGACACGCGCTTGCCCTTCTATTGTTCGCAGCAGATATATGACCATGCCCGGGAACCAAAGGAACTGGTGCTCTACGAGGGTGCGGAACACCGGTTGGACGAGTGCAAGGACGAGTTGGAACAGTTGCTCAGTGATTGGATACCGGCGACGCTGGCCGCTCCTATAGCCATCGACGCCGGGTCGTGAAACAACAGCGTGGAACCCCAGTCCCCAGGTCTCCCGCAGGGCGTGAAAACGCCGGCGGTGGATGAAATGCAGACGGGAGGTTCGAAATGTTGGACTTGATTATCCGGGGCGGCACTGCGGTGACGCCATCGGGCGCCAGCGAGATGGATATTGGCATCCAAGGAGAGCAGATCGCTGTTCTTGCCTCCCCAGGCACGTTGCAAGCGGAGGCAGGAAGGACGATCGATGCCACGGGCAAGATCGTTTTCCCAGGCGGAATAGAGCCCCACACTCACATCGGCATCCCGGTGCCCAAGGTATGGGCCGGCCGCTCGGAGGTAATAACCCAGCCCCCGGAAGCCGCCAGTCGGGCGGCGGCGTTTGGCGGGGTTACGACATTCATTGACTTCGCCGGCAACCTGCCCATAACGCCGGGAGACTCTCCGTCATCAGACCCCATCATGCAGCAGGTCGACGAGCGGCGGGAGGCGTTTACCGGACATTCCTATACCGACTTCGCGTTTCATTACATTCTGGCGGGCGCCGTCTCACCATCGACGATTGGCGAAATAGGGGAAGCCATACAATCCGGGGTCGCCAGCTTCAAGATTTTCACCACCTTCAACGCCGCCCGGTGTCCCTACGGTCACTTGTGGGAGATATTCGGCGAAGTGTCCCGGAACGGCGGGATCATGGCCGTTCACGCCGAAGACGACGACATTGTTACCTACATGGAAGCAAAACTCCGGCGCGAGCAAAGGGACCAGGGATACAACCTTCACTTGGTGCACAACAACGTGTCGGAGGACATAGCCTTCCGAAAAATCCTTCGCCTTGCCCAACATACCGAGACGGGAATCTACTTCGTCCACACCACCGCCAAGGAGGGGGTTGCGGCGATCGCCGAGGCCAGGAGGGCGCAGCAACCGGTCTACGGCGAAGCACTGCACAACTACCTGGAGTTCACCTGCGACGACTACCGGCAACCCATTGGCACCGCGATACATACCTACCCGGCCCTGAAGTTCGCCGATGACCGGGACGCGTTGCAGGAAGGGTTGGCCGACGGCTCGTTGTGCACCACCGCCACGGACGAATACACGACCTACAAAGACGTGAAGATGTCGGGCAACACCATCGACACGGTATGCGGCGGGCACAACGGAATAGAGACCCGGTTGCCGGTAACCTACACCAAGCTGGTGTCCACGGGACGCATTTCGCTGGAGCGGTTCGCTGACATCACCTCCACCAACGCCGCCAAGATCCTCGGCATGTACCCCAGGAAGGGGGCCATCGCCGCCGGCAGCGACGCTGATATGGTCATTTACGACCCCAACCTCAACAAGACCCTTACCCTCGACGACCTACACGCCGATTCCGACTACTCCATCTGGGAAGGGTTCGAGTGCCGGGGCTACCCCGTTATGACCATCCTTCGCGGCAAGGTGATAGTAGAGGATGGGCAACTGCTGGGAGAGACGGGCGACGGCCAGTGGTTGAACAGAAGGGTCGCGCCCGGAGTATTGGGGCGTCCGGCCTGCTGAGTAATTCATGGCAGCGGACCCAACGCTTGCAAAGAGCGCTGTCGGCCCGCGCATCGTTAATCGTTTAGCCTTACTACGGTCAATCAATTACCTGTTCGGGTATGGTAAAATCCTGGCAACGGCCCGGTCGGGGCCGACACGACGGAGGTATTCGTCCATGACTTCTAATATAGTTTTATCTAACCAAGAGTATAACGTGGTGGGCAGCAGGCCTGTACGCCACGACGGGGAGGAGAAGGTTACCGGAAGGGCCCGGTACAGTGCGGACATCAACCTGCCGGGACTGCTTCACGCCAAGGTGCTGAGAAGTCCACACGCCCACGCTAGGATCAAGAGCATAGACGCCAGCCGGGCTTTGGCGTTGCCCGGAGTAAGGGGAGTTGTGACCTCGGCTGATTTCAACCAGCCTACGGGAAGGGTCATCGACCTGGGCGAAGGGGCGATGGTCAATCCCAAGTTTCTGAGCAACAACTGCATGGCAGCCGACAAGGCCCTGTACAAGGGACACGCGGTTGCAGCCGTGGCTGCGACTTCCGCGCACATCGCCGAGCAGGCGTTGAATTTGATTGACGTAGATTACGAGGTCTTGCCCGCAGTGGTCGACGTCCTGGAAGCCATGAAGGATGACGCGCCGGTGCTCCACGAGCGACTGGCCAACGCGACCAACCCCAACATGCGTCCGGGCGGCCTCCGGTCTGACGACGACCCCGGGAAGAGCACCAACATCGCCAACCATTTCTTCTTCGAGGCCGGCGACATCGAGAAGGGCTTCGCCGAAGCGGACATTGTTGTAGAGAGGGAGTTCCGCACCGAGTCGGTGCATCAAGGCTACATCGAACCCCATGCCGCCACGGCGCTGTGGGCCGGCGACGGCCGCATTACTATCTGGGGCAGCAGCCAAGGCCATTTCAACGTTAGGGACCAGACGGCCAACATCCTGGGCGTACCGGTTTCCAACATCAAGGTAGTTCCCATGGAAATCGGCGGCGGGTTCGGCGGCAAGACCTTGGTCTACTTGGAGCCGGTCGCGGCCATGCTGGCGAAGAAGACCGGCCAGCCGGTAAAGGTCGCCATGAGCCGCGCCGATGTCTTCGAGGGCACCGGGCCGACCTCAGGCAGCTATATGAGGGTCAAGCTTGGCGTCACCAAGGAAGGGAAGATTACCGCCGCCGACGCAACCCTGGCATACGAAGCCGGTGCATTCCCAGGATCGCCGATCAACCCCGGCATCCAATGTATGCTGGCTTCCTACGACATCGCCAACGGCAAGATAGAAGGCTATGACGTGGTGCTGAACAAGCCCAAGACGGCGGCGTACCGCGCGCCGGGCGCGCCCGGCTCGGCCTACGCGGTGGAGACCGTCATCGACGAGATCTGTGAAAAGATCGGCATGGACCCCTTGGAATTCCGCATGTTGAACGGGGCCAAGGAGGGTACGAGGCGCTTGACCGGGCCAGTGTTCCCGCGTATCGGGTTCCTGGAAACGGTGCAGGCGGCATTAGACCATGACCACTACTCCGCCAGCCTCGAAGGCCCCAACCGGGGCAGGGGTGTTGCCGCCGGGTTCTGGTTCAACGGCACCGGCCCGTCCTCGGCCATCGCCAGCGTCAACGCGGACGGAACGATCAGCTTGGTGGAGGGGTCGCCGGACATTGGCGGCACCAGGGCCGCGGTTGCGATGCAGTTGGCCGAAGTGCTGGGAATCGCCGCCGAGGACGTGAACCCCCAAGTCGGGGACACTGACTCCATCGGCTGGACCTCCATGACCGGCGGGAGCGGGGTTGCATTCAAGACCGGTTGGGCCTGCTACGAGGCGGCCCAAGACGTTCGCCGCCAGATGATCAACCGCGCCGCCCGCATTTGGGAAGTCTCGCCCGATGACGTGGACTACCAGGACGGCGTGATAGCCCACAAGTCGGACCCGGAGTTGAAGATTACCTTCAAGCAGTTGGCTGCCCGGCTGAACTCCACCGGCGGCCCCATCGTAGGCCGCGCCAACGTCGATCCGGGCGGAGCCGGTTCCACCTTCGCGGTACACATCGTTGACGTGGAAGTAGACCCTGACACCGGCAAGGTGGACATACTCCGTTACACCGCCCTTCAGGACGCCGGAAAGGCCATCCATCCCAGCTACGTCGAGGGGCAAATCCAGGGCGGTGTAGCACAAGGGATAGGCTGGGCCTTGAACGAAGAGTACTTCTTCGACCAGAACGGGCACATGGCCAACTCCAGTTTCCTGGACTACCGTATGCCCACCAGCCTCGACCTGCCAATGATCGACACGGTTATCGTGGAAGTGGCCAATCCCACCCACCCCTATGGAGTGAGAGGAGTCGGCGAGGTGCCCATAGTACCGCCGATGGCCGCCATCGCGAACGCCATTCATAACGCCGTAGGCGTGAGGATGACCAACCTCCCCATGTCGCCGGGCGCCGTACTGGAAGCTCTCTGGGAAAAGGAGTAGCCCCGGACTCAAGGACCATCGGGGGAGGGTTTGCGCCCTCCCCTTTCTTTTTGTCCTTCGGCAGCATCCGACAGTATCCATAATTCGTAATTATTGTTGAGAGACAGCTTTACCCAACGGACGGACCTTGACCGGAATCAATGACATCCTGGCCCGTTGCCGATTGCGGCAGATTACCCTACCAGGCTTGGCAGTGGCAGCATTAGTCATGCTGGCCGCGTGCGGGGGCGAATCGTCCCCAGAGGGCAGTGGCGCTTCCATATCGGAGGACAGGGCGCCGGACGTAGTGGTCGACCTGTACCAAGGACAGGAACTGCTTGGGGCCGACAGTGTCAGCATATCCGACCTTGGCGGAACGCCGCTGGTCATCAACTTCTGGGCCGGATTGTGTCCGCCATGCAGGGCAGAGATGCCCGACTTCCAAGAGTTTCACGATGAAAACGCCGGGCGGGTCACCTTGCTGGGCATCGACGTTGGAGAGTTCAACGGCTTGGGAGACCGGGAAACGGCCAAGGCGTTGCTGCAAGAGTTGGACATCACTTATCCCGCTGGGTATACAGAGGACGACATGGTGATACAAGGCTACAAGGTACTGACCATGCCTACGACAGTGTTCATTGACGCCGGCGGGCAGGTCTTCCGGACCTGGAACGGCGTCCTGGACAGGGAGACGCTGGCGGAAGTGACGGAAGAGATGTTGCAACGGGAGCCGGGCGGGTAGAAGCGGTAACCGTCGGCCAGCAACCCGAACACGACCCTTCTATCGGAGACGTTGCTTACAATGTTCATCTCCAAGAACCTGTCGATAGCATCAGACGTCCCGGCCTTCTTCCGACGGGTGGGGCTGCCGGCAATGATAGCCGTAGTAGCTCTTATTGGTGCGTTCGTAGCCGCAAAACTGATCGGGAAAGACGATGGCATCGACGGCGTCAACGGGTTCGTCGAGTCGCTGTCCGGCAACTCCAGCACCTTCTTGGGGAACCTTGGGCTGTTTGCTCCCCTCGGGTTCGCCTTTGCGGCGGGGATGGCCTCCGCAGTCAACCCTTGCGGCTTCGCCATGCTACCGGCATACTTGGGCCTGTACTTGGGATCCGCTCAAGATGCCCAACCAACGCGCCAGTTCGGCAAAGCGCTGCTGGTGGGGCTATCCGTTACCGCGGGGTTCGTCGTGCTCTTCGGCACCGCGGGCCTCATAATCGCCCTTGGGGCTAGGTCGGCGGTGGTCGGCATATTGCCGTGGCTTGGCTTGAGCATCGGCATCATACTTGCCGTGACCGGAGCTTGGCTGGTGGGGGGCGGCAAATTGTACAGCGGGTTGGCTGCGAGAGCGGCGTCGCATATCGGCGATCCTAGCCGAGTCAGCCCCAAGGGGTACTTCCTTTTCGGCCTCAGCTACGGCGTAGCGTCGCTGGGTTGCACCCTGCCAATCTTCCTGACGGTGGTGGGCACCAGCTTAGCCGTTTCCGACCTTGGGACATCCTTGGGCCAGTTCCTGCTCTACGCCTTGGGGATGGGAATGGTCATCATGGCGCTTACGCTAGGGATGGCCGTCGCCAAGGGAGCGATGGTAGGAGCAGTGAGGAAGGCCTTGCCATACGTACAGCCAGTCGGGGCGTGGCTGATGGTCATAGCCGGCGCATACATCGTGTTCTACTGGCTAACCCTTGGCGACCTGATGTAGGGCCAGGGAGCGGGATTTCAGAAGGCGGCGACCGGAGCACTGATGATGCCCGCTTCTTTCTCCACCGGCGACCGCTTGAGCAGCGCGGCAGCCTTGGCAAGGGTGGCGGGGTCGCCGGAGCAGCGGTTGACGAGAGAGCCGGTCTCCCAGGATGCTACGGGAACGCCGTCTCGGAAAACGACTTGATTGCCCAGCAAAGCCGGCACCCGTTCCCCCGACGTCAGAATGCCCACCAGGTTCAGGGGGTCGCAGGCCGACACAGCGACCATTTGACCAGAGGGCTCGGTCCTGTTGACCTTGCGCAGCGTCTCCACGGCCTCGGGCAGAGCGAATTGCTCACCCACGAAGCCGGACACGAAACGCCCTCCGCGTATCTCCCCGCGAGCTTCCAAGCGACGGAAGGTCCGCACCAAGTCGCGCCAGCGGGGCGCCATCGGCTCGCGGGCCAGCAACTCAGGGAACACCACGCCGTACCTTCGGAGCAACTGGTGGGCCTTAAGTTCAATGGAGTCCGACACCGGGGCCACCGGCTCCAACCGTGACCACCGGCTGAACCCTCCCCGCCGATAGGGCCGGGCCTGCCTGCGGCTCGAGTCTCTCCCACGGGACCTCCTGAGTCGTTGCGCGTTTCCGTTGATGCGAGACCTGAGACTCTCCAAGCTGTCCGAGGTGACAAGGCCGGCGGCGGCCAACTGCCACATCGCGTCTTCCACATCGGAGGGCAGCCTGCGGGTGGCGGCGACTATGTCCGACATGAAACAGGCGCCCCGGCGCGACAGGACTTCGAGGACTTCGGCAGTTGCTCCGGTTGGTGGATTCCCGCCTTCGCGGGAATGACGAGGTGGGGGCGGGGATGATGACGTGGGGGTAGGGATAGCGAGGTCGTCGGACTGGTACAGAAGCCAATCCAAGGACTCGCGGAGGGCCAGTGTTATGGGCGTTACCCGTGACAGAGACGAGCGGGTAGAGTTGCCGTCGTAACCGTTGCCGTGACCGTTATGTTGACTGATGCGGCCCCATACAACTTCGCCGCCGACGCAGAGGCGGTCGAGCAGGAAGGGCTGGTAGTCGGTCACTCGAGAGGAAAGCAATTCAGGCTCCACCGCTCCGGCGGCGGCCTCGAACCCTTGCAGCATTTCTATGACATCCAACAGACCGCCTTCCCCGTAGACCCGAGAGGACGGCTCAACATGCTGCCACTGGAAAAGGAACCGCATGAAAGAGGCTTGGGACACCGGCTCAATCTGCTGCCGCAATCGCCCGATTGTGCCCCGGTGGATTCGGGCCAGGATACGGCGGTCACAGTACTCCGGCCCTGTTGCCCCCATACGGAAGCTGCCCCTGAGTATCATGCCTTCCACTTCCAACTGGGCAACCGCGCCGTTAACGTCTGACATTGAAAGACCGAGGGTGCGCGCCAGTTCGTCAGGGGTGAACGGCCCCCAGGACTCCACCCAGCCCCTCAATAGGGCCAAGACCGCCTCTTCCGGGGAAACTTCAGGGGTCGGGGTACTCGCTACCGAAGCTCCCAAGGGAACCGATGCGTTGGGAAAGGCAGACAGGTACTGATGCACCCGTTCAGCGGCGATCCAGACCGGCATCCCTTTAGGGTGAGTCAACCGGAAGGCGCGGTTGGCTTGGCGCAACTCCTCGAACCACGTCCTCATGTCCTCGGGGTCCGGGTTTCGTCCCCTGCTCAGGGCCACCTGTTCCGGCGCCATCACCAAGCTGAGGAGAGCGTCGTGAAGCTCGTCGGCGTCACGGACGCGGGGCCAAGCGTTGTCCGACTCCTCTTCGATTGCCGCCGGGTCCAAGCTTCCCAGGTCACGGGCGTCCTCGGGCAACGCCCTGCGGAGCGACACGTTCCTGGCGCGGCGTTCCTCCAAGGGAGCGTCGTCCAAGAAGGCGTAGGGCATGGCGTTCAGTATCTGGTGGGAGAATACCGAGGGCTGCACGGTGTCACGGCCGTAGACCTCTATCTCGCCGGACTCTATAGCCGCCAACACCTTCTTGTGACCTTCCAGGTCCATCGCCTCGGTCAAGCAATCGCGGACTGTCTCGAACACCAAAGGGTGATCGGGGGGGTCTATGACGTCGGTGACCGCATTGTCCTGGCACTGGACTTGGGCGGGAAAGATGGCGGCCAACAGATCGTCGGACCTCATGCGCTGCAAGGGCGCGGGGACCTTGCGCCCACCGGTATGGCGAAGCAGGGCAAGGAAACGGGTAGCGTTCCACCGCCACCGGGTTCCGAACAACGGCGCCTGCAACACGGCTTGCAGCAGCACTTCATCCACGGTGCGCGACGACAGGTAGGTGAAAATGTCCTCGACGGGGAAGGACAGCGAAGGGCCCAAGGAGAAATTGAGGCCGTCATCGGTGGCGGAGGCCTGCAACTCGAAGTCAAAGGTGCGGCAGATGCGTTTTCTGAGTGCCATCCCCCAAGCCCGGTTTATGGCCGCGCCGAAGGGAGCGTGGATGACCAGTTGCATACCGCCGCTTTCATCGAAGAACCGCTCCGCGACCACCTGGCGGGTTGTGGGAACCATCCCCAATACCCGCTTCCCTTCCAGCAGGTAGGCTGTGATCTGGCTGGCGGTCTCATGTGAGATGCCAGTTTCCGCAGCCAGCCAGGCAGCGGCTTGGGGCGGGCTGTCCAGCCGCTGGTCCAACTCTTCCCTGATCCGGCTGATTTCCTGGGACAGTTCCCAAGTCCTACCCGGAGCCTCGCCCAACCAGAAAGGTATGGTCGGCGGCTGGCCCTGAGCATCCTCCACCCGGACCCGGCCACTCTCCACACGGCGTATTTTCCAGGGAGTGTTTCCCAGCAGGAAAATGTCACCGGCTAGGCTTTCGATGGCAAAGTCCTCGTTCACGGTGCCGACGAAGGTGTCCTCGGGGTCGGCAATAACGTCGTAGTCGGCGTTGTCGGGTATGGCCCCGCCGCTGGTCAGGGCGGATATGCGGGCGCCGCGACGGCCCTTCAGGACATTGTTGACACCGTCACGGTGGAGGAAGGCGCCATTGCGGCCCTGCCTGGGAGCGAAGCCCTGAGACAGGACCTCCACAACCTGGTCGTACTTGTCCCTGGGGAGATCCCGGTAGGGGTAGGCACGACGGCACATTTCGAACAAGCCGTCTTCACTCCACTCCTCGACGGCGCAGGACGCCACCATCTGCTGGGCCAGGACATCGAGGGGCCAAGGCGGGATGCTCAGGGTATCCAGAATGCCTCCTTTGACCGAGCGGGCCAAGGCAGCGCACTCAACAAGCTCGTCCCTGGTCAGTGGGTAGAGGTGACCCTTGGGAGTGCCCCCGACCCAGTGGCCCGACCTGCCTACCCGTTGCAACAACAGGCCGATGGAGCGGGGCGACCCTATCTGGCAGACCACGTCAACGTCGCCGATGTCAATGCCCAACTCCAACGACGCGGTGGCGACGCAAACCTTCACCTGCCCGTACTTCAGCCGTTCTTCGGCAGCCAAGCGCGTCTCGCGGGCAAGGCTGCCGTGATGGGCCGCCACCGCCTCTTCGCCCAGCCTCGCGGTAAGTTGGTGGGCCACGCGCTCCACCAACCGCCGGGTGTTCACGAAGACCAGCGTGGTGCGGTGCTGCTTGGTCAGGGCAGCTATGGCGTCAAGGGTCTCTCCCCAGATTTCATGGGTGGCTATGGGGCCAAGCTCCTGCGGAGGCAGCTCGATGGACAGGTCAATCTTCCGTTTCTTGCCGGTGTCGACTATCAAACAGTCGGGAACGCCTTCCGAGTCGATGTTCTCATTCCCGACCAGGAAGCGGGCAACCTCCTGTATAGGCCGTTGGGTGGCCGACAGGCCGATGCGGACGACGGGGCTATTGGACAGGGCGCACAACCGTTCCACCGACAGCGACAGGTGGGAGCCGCGCTTGTCGTCGGCGACGGCGTGGATTTCGTCGAGTATGACAGTATGTACATCCTTCAGTCCCTGCCTACCGCTTTCGGAGGTGAGCAGGATGTACAGAGACTCGGGTGTGGTGATGAGAATGTGGGGAGGCTGCTTGGCCATGCGGGCGCGTTCCGACTGCTTGGTGTCGCCCGTCCGCACCGCGGTGCGGATTTGGGGAAGGGGCGTTCCCCGTTCGTCGGCCAAGGCCGTTATCTGCTCCAGGGGCTCGGCCAGGTTTTTCTGAATGTCGTTAGACAATGCCTTGAGGGGCGAAACGTAGACCACCTGGGTGGTCTCCGGCAATTCACCGCTGATGCCCTGCCGCACCAACTGGTCGATGCAGGTCAAGAAGGCGGCAAGGGTCTTGCCGGAGCCGGTAGGGGCGGATATGAGGGTGTGCCGCCCTTGGGCAATTGCAGGCCATCCGGCGCTTTGGGCTTCGGTGGGCCCTTCGAACCGTCCTTGGAACCATTCCTGGATTATTGGATGGAAGTAGGGGATTGACATGGCTGAAGTGTAGCACAGGGGGCCGGGACAGTCCCCATGATGCTGTCATGCGGGTGTGGGTGAGATTTCATGGAGCGGTGTCTCTAGGAAAGCCACCGCTGGTCAGTAGCTGTTGATAATTGCTCACTTATGCCGGGAGTTTGTCCGGTTTTCACGATTCACGAGAACTGGCTGATAATGTCCCGGCTTCCATGTATCACTCGGGCAATTTCGATGCCGTATTCCCGCGGGAAGTAGAAGATGACATACCGCGAACGCGGTACGACGTGGCTGCGAAGATGACTTTCGTACTCCGGACGAGGGACGCCTGCATACGGTTGATTGGCCAATAATTGGAACCTTTCTTGAAGCCTGGTGAGCTGTTGATCGGCGACCGTTTCTCCGGACTGGCGCTCGTAGAAGTCCCAAATATCGTCAAGGTCTCGTCGTGCAGGATGGGAAAGCCGGTATGATGCCATGCGTCAGCGAGATTCTGACCGCCTGGCTCGACCGCGCCGCTTTACATCTTCGAACAACTCATCCAGCGTTTCGTCGGTATAGTCGGTGTAATCTCCGCCCCGCAAGGCGTTTACACCTTCTCGGACCTTGGCGTCGACCTCATCCAATTCCTCGGACATCGTTTCGTCATATTGGTCCAGCAGATCCAAAGCCTTGGCGATCACAGCCTCAGTTGAAGGGTATTGGCCTGCATCAATCTTTTTCCTGATGTGATGAAATTGCTGTTCGCTGATCGATATTTCCATAGCTTGTCGTTGTTGTTTATGATTCATAGACGCCGCAGATGAGTCATTTCGAGTGTAGCCCCCCGCCGAATCCGCGTCAAATGCAAATCCTTGGCTATGGCTGGGTAGGTACCGCAGCCATTGGACCGTGAGATTCCCTTGGGGATAAGATAACATCGGTGGAGAAAAGCGGCGATTCAAGATATTATGAGGCAACAGTTAACCGACGATCAAAATACAGGAGCAAGTTATGGCCGAGTACATACCGTCGACCTCGGATTGGGTGCGCGAGCAGGTGGAGCTTTATGAGGGCAGCGGGGGCACAGAGGGAACGACGCTGCGCGATACGGGGCTGCCCGTTATAGTCGTGACAAACCGGGGGAACCAGACGGGGGCAATCCGCAAGACGCCGCTGATGCGGGTAAAGGACGGCAACAACTACGTGCTGGTGGGTTCACGGGGCGGCGCGCCAAAGAACCCGGTGTGGGTGTATAACCTGCGGGCCGACGGCAACGTGACGATTCAGGATGAGACCGAGGTTTACACGATGCGGGTCCGTGAGGTAACGGACGATGCGGAAAGGGCCCGGTTGTGGGAGTTGTCGGTAGCGGCGTTCCAGCCCTATGAGGAGTACCAGGGCCGAACGACGCGGAAGATACCGGTGTTCGTTGCGGAGCCTGTGTAGCAGGGTGGCCTCCAGCCTTCAATGGGGCACGTCGTCGCTTTAGTCTTCGCGTGGTACGGAGTTGGAACCCCTCTGCCTAGAGACGTCACGCGGGTGGTTGACAACTATTCGGCAGGGAACGACTATTGGAATGACTATCATGGAAACCGCTTGGTATATCAACGGCATTTGTAGGTCAATGGAGCTAACGGGATGGAGAAGATGAGCACCGCAGCTTCGGTGCTAGCAATAGTGTCTGCGGTTGCCACCATTATCATTTTGTTGCTTGTTGCGGGAGAGTGGGTTTCGGGGTATGGAGGCTTGCAAAATCGCGTCGATAATGTCGCCGAAGAACAGATTGAGATGCGTCAGGAAATGCGTGAAGGTTTCAAGGAGCTACGCGAAAGCCTCAAGGAACTGGGCGATGAAGTGCGCACGTCCAAATCAGACGTAATCACGACTATCCAGGAGCACGAGCACGATCAGGACACCGGCAGGGTGGTGTTCGTGGCGCCTGGCCGGTAGGGTTACTACTGGGTACTGATGGACCGGCCACAAGTCATCGAATCGCACATCAACGAAGTTGGGGCCTATATTCAACAAGCTGAACAATGGGCCAACGGCTAACCCGTCCGGCCGTTTTTCACCAGAGGCGCTTATGTCTGAAATGTTAGACGCAAGGAAGAACCCATTCGGCGGGATGGTCGTCAACCCGGAGAACCTGCCTTATGACCCCACGGCGTTCCAAGAGAGGTTGCGCCATTCCTTGGAAACCTGGCGGGACGAGGGGATATTGACGGTCTGGCTGGAGGTGCCCATCGGCAAGTCGGCCTTGGTGCCGGTGGCCGTGGACGCCGGGTTCAGTTACCACCACGCACACGACGACTACGTCATGTTGACCTTGATGCTGGTCGAGCATTCTTACATCCCGCCTTACGCTACTCATTACATCGGGGCCGGCGGCGTGGTGTTGAACGACAGCAACGAACTGCTGGTGGTGCGGGAGAAGTACGGCTTCAGAGGCAGGCCGCCAACGCTGAAGCTACCGGGAGGCGCGCTGCGGCAAGGGGAGCACCTTATCGAGGCAGTAGAGCGGGAGGTGCTGGAAGAGACCGGCGTTCACTCCCGGTTCGAGTCGCTGGTCTGCTTCCGGCATTGGCACGGCTATCGCTACGGCAAGTCGGACATCTACTTCGTCTGCCGGTTGAGGCCATTGAGCACCGAGATAACCATGCAGACCGAGGAAATCCAGGAATGCATGTGGATGCCCGTGGGGGAATTCCTGGAGGAAGAGACGGTCAGCGAGTTCAACAAGTGGATAGTGAGGGCCGGACTGGCCAGCCCGGGAATGGTCTCCGTCGAGGTGCAGGGGTTCCCGGACGGGGACCGGCGGGAGTTTTTTGTGGCCGCCGCCGAGGCTAACGGGGCCACGTATCACTTACTTGGCTGAGGTCACCATCCACCAAGGGTCTTCAAGGGCGCCCTTTATTGCTTTCAGGAAATCGGCCGCAGGAGCTCCGTCCACTATCCGGTGGTCGAAAGTCAGACTGAGGAACATTGTTCTGCCGACGGCGAGTTGCCCGTTGCGTACCACGGGTTTCTCCGCCACGCGCCCCAGGCCCAGGATCGCCACCTGCGGCGGGTTGATGATGGGCGTGAATCCGTCTACGTTGTAGGCGCCCAGGTTGGTGATGGTGAAGGTGCCGCCCGAGACCTCGTCGGGGGTGGCCAAGCCTTCGCGGGTCCTGCGGGCCAGTTCCCGGGACTCGACAGCGATCTGATCAAGGCTCTTGGCGTCGGCGTCCCTTATGACTGCGGTTAGCAGGCCCTCGGTGAGGGACACGGCGACGCCGATGTTGACTTGGTCCATCAATCGGTAGCCGTCCGCTTCCTGTACGGCGTTCAGTCTTGGATGCTCCTTCAAGGCCTTGGCCGCGGCCTTTACCGCCAAGTGCAGAGGGCTAAGATTCGAGCCGTCGGTCTGGCGGTTCAGGCCCTCCCTCAGAGTCATGGCGTCGGTTACGTCGGCCTCGGTGGTGAGGGTTACTTGGGCCATGGTTTGCAGGCTTTGCATCATGCGGGTCGCTATGGTGCGGCGCATTCCCTGCAACGGTACGGCCTGAGACGCAGGCTGCGCTTGGGCTTCGATAGCCAGCTCCACGTCGGCGATGAGTATCCTCCCGTTTGGACCGGTGCCTTGTACATCGGCCAAGTCGATGCCGTTCTGCTGGGCCAAGCGGCGGGCAGCGGGGACTACTTGGACATTGAGACGGCCTTCACCTGCGCTACCTGAGCGGGGCGCCGGAGCGGGTGTTGCGGAGGGTTGAGGGGGCGGGGCGGCGACTGCCGCGCCAAGGGAGGACGAGAAGGGCGCGGTCTCCGGGCGGGGCACATCCTCCCCTGGATCGGCTATCACGGCGAGCACCGTCCTTATGGGCACCGTTGCCCCTTCAGGGACGAGGATGTGGGCCAGGATGCCGGAGGCGATGGACTCCATCTCGGTTTCCAGCTTGGCGGTCTCGACGGCCACCAGCAACTCGCCTTCCTGTACTGTATCTCCCTCCTGCTTCAACCACTTGACGATGGTGCCTTCGGCCATCTCCATGCCCCACTGGGGCAGCAATACGTTGGTGGCCATGCGGTCCCTCCTGACATCGGGCTAGGGCTTGAGTGGCTTCGAGCTAATCCCTGTTCCTTTAGAAACCATCTCACAACCGACCTATTCTGCCGACAACCCATCGTCGCTGATTGGAGCTTATGGATTCCCGCCTGCGCGGGAATGACGGGTTGAGTGCGGCAAACTTTGAGATAGTCTCAGTGGTCTACTCCAGTGTAGCCTTGGCAGCTTCGGCAATGGTTGCGGCGGTGGGGTAACAGAGGGGTTCCAGCGCCGTGCTGAATGGGATGTGAACATTGGCCGCGCCCAGACGCTGTACCGGGGCTTGCAGAGACCAGAAGCCCTCCATAGCCACCAAGGCGGCGATCTCGCTGGCCGCGCTACAGGTCTTGTGGGCCATGTCCACGGTCACCAACCGGCCCGTCTTGGACACCGACCCCAGGATCGTTTCCAAGTCCAGCGGCACCAAGCTGCGGGGATCGATCACCTCGGCGGAGATACCCTCCTGGGAAAGGGCTTCGGCGGCTTGCAATGCCAAGCCCACCATGCCGCCGATGGCTACGATGGTGACGTCGCTGCCCTCACGCTTCACGTCGGCAACGCCGAAGGGAATGGTGTAATCCTCTTCGGGCACGTAGCCGCGGGAGCCGAGGATGGTGCGGTCCTCGCAGAAAATGACCGGGTCGTCCTCCCGGATGGCGGTCTTCATCAGCCCCTTGCCGTCATAGGCGTTGCTGGCGAACACGACCTTGAATCCGGGAATGTGCATGAAGATGGGGTAGGATCGGTCCGAGTGGTGGGCGGCCATGCTACCGCCGTAGTACATGGACGACCGGTACACTATCGGCAGGTTGACCTGCCCGCCGAACATGTAACGCATCTTGGAGGCTTGGCTCACCAGCGAGTCCATAGCCACCCACATGAAGCAGAATGCGCTCTCGACGATGGGCCTCATACCCACCGCAGCCGCGCCTACGGCGGCGCCCATGAAAGCGTTCTCGGAAAGGGGGCAGTCCCTCACCCGCTCCATACCGAACTCGGCGGCCAAGCCAGCAGACGCGCCGTAGACGCCGGACTGGATGTCCTCTCCCATGATGAACACCCGTTCGTCCCGCCGCATTTCCTCGCGCATGGCCTCGTTGAGGGCCTGGGTCAGCGTTATTTCACGGGTCAGCGTTTGAGTCATGGTTTACCTCCTCGGAGTTGGCGACTGTTGACCGGATAGCGTAACCACCGCTCACTCCAGCGGAATGGGGTTGGCGAACATGTCCTCGAAGAGGGCTTCAGGCTCCGGGTAGGGGCTTTGCCGGGCGAACTCGACGGCATCGTCGATTTCGGCCAGGACTTCCGCCTCCATGGAGTCGATCTCTTCCTGGGTGGCTATGCCTTGTGCCAGCAGGCGTTCCTTGTGGATGCTGATGGGGTCGCGCTGCTTCCACTGCTCCACTTCTTCATCGTCGCGGTAGGGCGCGCGGACGATGCGGCCCAGGCCCAGGGAGTGGTCGTAGTAGCGGTAGGTGCGGCCTTCGATGAGGGACGGGCCCTGACCTGCTCTCGCACGGGCGACGGCCTCGGAGACCGCCTCGTACATGGCGATGACATCCTGGCCATCGACCAGCACGCCGGGGATGTTGTAGGCGGCGGAGCGGTCGGAGATGTTTTCCGAGGCGACCATCTTCTTGAAGCTGCTGGATACAGCGTACTGGTTGTTTTCGCAGAGGAAGACCACGGGGAGTTTCCAGATGGCGGCAAGGTTCACCGACTCGTGGAACGCACCCTCGTTGCTGGCGCCGTCGCCGAAGAAGGGCACGGCCACCCGGTCGTTGCCCTGCAACACGCTGCCAAGGGCTGCGCCGACGGCGGTGGGGATGGAGGAACCCAGGATCCCCGACTCCCCCAGGATGCCGACACTGAAGTCGGCCAAGTGCATGGAGCCGCCCTTGCCCTTGCAGAATCCGGTGCTCTTGCCAAGCAACTCGGCCATTGCCTTTTTCACGTCGCCACCCTTGGCGATGGGATGCCCGTGGGAGCGGTGGTTGCCGGTCATCCAGTCGTCGTCGCGCAGGGCGAGACACGCGCCGACGGCGACGGCTTCCTCACCGATGTAGGAGTGGGCCGCGCCGACTATTTCTCCCCGCTCAACAAGTTGGATGACCCGCTCCTCGAACAAGCGGATGCGTATCATGCGCCGGAGCATTTCCATCAATAACGTCTTGTCTTCCAGCATGGCACTCTCCTTTTCACCGGCTCAGACCAGGACTTTTACTGGGATGCAAAATCATCCGACCAGAGTTGCGCTGAATGTGGACATTATAGCTTACGTGGCGAGAGTCTTACGTCATTGGATACAATACCTTCATTCCACGGCGACAACAGGCCGTATGAGGTGCGCCATTTCTATGGATGTGTATATAGTAGGAACCAGTCCCGGTAAGACGTCCAGCAAAGTCCATTACCTGGACCCGCAGTACATTTGCCAGTTCGGACAACAGATCCAGGGCCTCGGTAGTGGCGCTTTCCAGACGTACCCGGAATTGTGCGAAGAAGACATCACGCCAATGGGTGGGTTGTGCTGGCTGTGCCGGAAGAATTACCAGAACGTTTTGAACGGCCTGCCCAAGAGCAGCGGGGTTTAGAGGGTCTCGAAACTTCAGGAAAAGGACCGGGGCATGACAACATGACCAAGCCCCGGTTAGGCGGCCAAACTGAAGGATATGGATTCCCGCCTTCGCGGGAATGACGAATTGGGTAGTGCGCGACGTTTTGAGACAGTCTCTTCGTTGAACGTCCCAACGTCTAAGATGTGAAGATGTCAAGGGGCAAGAACGCCGATACCAGGAAGTTCGGCACGTCGACTATCTGGCTCAGCTTCAGGTCCACCGCTACGCTGCAAATGCAGTACGCCTGCTCCCTGGACCATCCTCGCTCCATGAGCAGATCGATCATGTTCAGGAGGGCGTTGCGGGCGGCCAGCGTGGCGTTTTCGGACTCGTTGACGCCATCGACGATGCACATGCCGGTGGTGGCGAGGAAGCGACGTGGGGCGGCCATTTCGGGGGTCGTAAAGTAGTCGTCACGCTCGAACATAGGCCCGCCGATGTTCCGCCTTGCGGCCTCTCCCTTGCGGACCTGGAAACTGACGTGGAGGGTGCAATCCATTTCGATGGCGGTGCCGCAGCACTCGGAGTCGCCCTGGGCGAAGTGGGCGTCGCCGGCGGAGAAAAGGGCGCCTTCGGTATAGACGGGGAGGAGCAGGCGCGTCCCAGCGGTGAGTTGCTTGATGTCTACGTTGCCGCCGTGTTCACGGGGCGGCACGGTGCGCAGACCTTCAGAGGCCAATGGTTCATAGGCTGGCACTGCCCCGCTGGGTTCCGGACCCAAAACCGCACCGCCCCTGCGGAGCAACTCGTCCTCCCGCAGCAGTATTTCCTGCCTCAGAGCGCGGGACGGGGCTACGCCAATTGTCCCCATGAACGACGCACCGGGGACACGCACACCCGGAAGGTCGGCTGCCTCGGCGTAATCGCCTTGGATGTCCCAGTGGACCACGTAGGGGTCAAGGTAGACGTCCCGCAGGAACCCGAAGCCGGGGATGATAGTGGTGAAGCCCCAGCTTGCCGGGTCGATGCCCAGGATGTTTACCTCCAGCAAGTCGCCGGGCTCGGCGCCTTGGACATAGACGGGGCCAGTAAGGGGATGTACCAGGTTAAGGTTGACGTTCCGAAGGTCTTCGGCCTTGGAATTGGGAGTGACCTCCCCGTCGAGGGCGTTCCTGGTCTGCATAACAACTTCTTCGCCCGGCTCGGCCTCCACTGCGGGAGGTACGTCGGGGTGCCAACGGTTATGGCCTTTTTCAGGTTCGTCGGCGCAACGTTTCGAATAGTCCAGCTCGATGCTTTTCACGTCATACTCCTTCGTTGGGGAGAATACGATGGGCAGAGGCATTATAGCCCACTCTTGGTAACGTGGGCAGTGGCTAGGCGAAGGCTGCTCTGGCGAGGGAAGCTAGGGCAACCACGAGGAGGGTTATACGCATTCGCGGGTTGCCCCTACCAATACAACGGTCTGAACTACACGAAACGGACCTTCGGCAATCGCTCCCTAGACACGGCGGGCAGTGGTGGATATGATACTCAACGGAAACAGCCTGCACCGTCCGGCAAAGGGCCGAGACCGGACATGAAGGAGGACATCGTGCCAGGGACAGACTGGGGAAATATTTACAAAGAACTGGGAGCCATGCCGGTAATCAACGCCACGGGAAGCGTAACCATGCTGGGAGGGTCGACTCCCTGGCCTGAAGTCCTGGAGGCGATGGCGCAAGCCAACAGCGCCTACATACCCCTGATGGACTTGCAGGAAAAAGCCGGGGACGTCATAGCCAGGATGGCGGACGTTCCGGCGGCGTATATAACGTCGGGCGCCGGGTCGGCGTTGACACTGGCGACAGCGGCCGCGATGGCCGGAGACGATGACGACAAAATACAGCAACTGCCGGACACGGCCGGGATGAAGAACGAGATTCTCATCCAGACCCGGCAACGTTATTGGTACGACCGCTGTTTGGAGTTGGCAGGGGCCAAGCTGGTGAACTTCGGCTCAGAGGAGCAGACGACCGAGGAGGACCTGGAGAAGGCCATCGGGCCGAATACTGCCGCCGTCCACTACTACGCGGTGGAGCAGGAACACGACCCGCACGCTCTGTCACTGGAAAAGACTATCGAGATTGCCCACGCCCACGACGTCCTGGTGACCGTAGACGCTGCTGGGCAGATTTACCCGCTGGAGAATTTCGGCAAGTACATCCGCATGGGTGCCGACTTCCAGTGCATCGCCGCCAAGTACATGGGAGCGCCCCAGTCGGTTGGGTTGGCGCTGGGATCCAGGGAGATGATTCGGAAGGTCGGCCTACAGGCCTTCGCCAGCTACGAGGGACGGCGAGTGCGGGGAGTGGGCCGCCCGCAGAAGGTGGACCGACAAGAGATAATCGGCGCGGTGGCGGCGACTCGCCGGTGGATGACCATCAACCACGAGGACCGGCTGGCCGACGCGGAGCAGAAGTCCCGCACCATGCTCGCGCCGCTGGTAGGCATTCCAGGCTTGGACGCGAAACTGATCGACAACGTCATCGGCCACATGCCCTACGGCGTGAAACTGGAAATTGACGCGGATGTCGCCGGTTTCACTGACCACGACGTTGTGGCCCGGCTGAAGGAGGGCGACCCGCCCATCTGGACCCGTGTCCGCGACGGAGAGACCGGCATCGAGCTTCACGCATTCGGGTTGTATGACGGAGAGGCTGAGATTGTGGGTCAAAGCATAGCGGCGTTGTTCAAGAAGTAGCGGGAGTCAAACAGGCTGAAATGTTAGAATCCCCGGACTTTGACAGAGTCCGGGGATTTATTTTGGAAACCGGATACCGTTTTGCCTTTGGGGTTGAAAGGATAGGGCCGGTATAGAGCTGGACCAGTTCCACTCCGGTTTCTCTTGCCACGGTCTGCGCCAGCTTTCGCTGACGGTGGTCTGGCCGCGGATGACGCCCCGCAGGCTACCGCCAGGGATAACAGGACACCCAGCGCACCAGGATGATAAATCTGACACTTTGCATCAATAGTTTGGACATGACGATCCTTCAACTCGACTTCGATGGACAAATACCGATGTCTGGCTTCAGGTGTAACAGGTGTGACTGCTCGATGGGTGGGCGGAGGATCAGCCGCCGCCCGAACCGGGGCGCCGCGCTGCGCGGGCGCGGCTACCCCGGCCCTTTGTCGGGTCTATCCGCCAAACCATCACGCCACCCCGCGCGTCGAGGGCGGCAAGGCCGCCCCCGTCAGGTTGCCAGTATAATTTGGACACTGCGGCTCCTACATCCTCGGCCCCTATCGGGTCGCCTTTTCCACTTCTCCGCAGCGACCACACAACCACGGCGCCATCTCGCCCCCCCGATGCCAAGCGCATCGCGCCGGGAGCGAAGGCAAGGGTCGTTACAGATTCAGTATGAAACTCCAGGACGCCGGGCTGCGTACCTTCGGGGCCCTTTTTCCGGAAGCTCCAGACCGTCACCGCCTCTCCGCCGCTGGTGGCCAAAAGGGTGCCGGTGTCATCGAAAGCCAGAGCCGAGGGCTTGCCAGGATATCCGAACATCTCGGAATCCTGCCCCGTGGAGCGGCGCCAGAAATGCACCGAGTTGTCCTGGCTGCCGCAGGCCACGATGCCCCCGCCCGGGCTCAGCACCATCGACACCAGGGATCCCTGCCACTCCAGCTTCTGGCGGAGATTGCCGGTGGCTGCGTTAAAGAAGCTCGCCCGACCATAACAGGCCGTCGCCAGTTCCCTTGCGCTCGACCAGGCGATGGCGCTGACGGTGCTGGGATGATCATCAGAGCGCCAAACCTCCGCGCCGTCCGCGTCATACATGTAAACCTGCCGGGAGCAGGAGGCCGCCAACCGTTGGCCGTCCGGAGACCACGCTAAGTTTTCCACCCAACCGCTTCCGACGTCTATAGCCCGGCTTACCTGACCTTCGGCGGCGTTCCAGATTAAGACCCGGCCGTCCTTGCCGGCCGTGGCGAACGCGGCCCCGCTGGGGTGGATTGCCACCGCGAGCACTCCACCCTCATGAACCCCGGGCCGCTCCCAGGCGGTCGCGCCGGACTCGCCGTCGAATCCGTAGACGCTGCCCTCGGCATCGCCGGCCACCAGCGCCTCGCCACGCAGGATCCATCCCCCAGCGATGGCGTAGTCGCCGACCGACGCAAACCAGCCTTGGGTAAGAACACTCTTCGGGCCGTCGGCATTTAAATCAGACATGCTTCGAACCCCTCACGCATACTCTGTCCATCGAGGTTGCGGCCGATGAAGACGAGTTGATTGCGGCGGGGGGCGTCCCCCCATTCGCGGTCCGGCTGGCCGTCAAAGAGCATGTGAACCCCCTGGAAGACGAAGCGACGCGACTCCCCCGCGACGCTGATGAAGCCCTTCATTCGGAAGATGTCCACCCCGCGTTCCCGGAGCAGTTGGCCAAGCCAGGCGTTGAGCTTTTCGGGGTCGGCGTCGCCGTCTATCTCGATGGAGATTGACCCCACCTCGTCGTCGTGCTCGTGCTGGGCGACCCAGGTCCGCTCGGCTTCGGCGGGAACCGCCGCTCCCTTGATGCGTTTCGTGTCTGTCTCTTCCTCTATGCAGGCAGGCTCGGAGCAAAAGTTGCCCCCCAGTTTGAAAGCCTCTCCATCCGCATTCCTCAGTTGGAGATCGAACTCCTCCGGGAGGTGCTGGGTGAAGAGGCCAAACCGACCCGGCGCAGCGACCTCAAAGAAGAACGACTTGCGCCCTGGGGAATCGAGCCGGAGGTCCACATGCTTTCCGACCGGAATCTCTTCCCCCGGTTGAATGGTCTCCGCGGGTTCGGCGTACTGCCGCACACACCACTCCGCGCCCTCCCGGAGGGCAGCGTCATCCGTGGCCTGATCGGGTACGACGACCAGGGACATTGACGGGTCAGGCCCTTCGGCGAGGCTGAGTTCGTAGCGGCCGGCACCGAGGGAATAGACGCCCGTCCATTCGAAGGGATACTCCGGCTCGAGGAAGGTGGGACGACGCTCGAGCACCTGGTCCAGGTCGAAGGCGGCCAAGTCGAGCACGGTGTCTATCGGTACGTTCGCCATCTCGCTGCGCAGGACTCGGGCCATTCGGTTCATGCCCCGGAGCCGAGACTCCAGATTATCAAGGGTCTCGTCGTTGACGAGGTCCGTCTTGTTGAGCAAGAGGACGTCTGCGAACGCGATTTGCTCCGTGCTTTCGTCGCTTCGGCCGAGCTGCTGATCAATGTGGGCTGCATCAACGAGCGTGACGATCCCGTCAAGCGCGTATTCAGCGCGAAGCTCGTCATCCATGAAGAATGTCTGCGCGACCGGACCGGGATCGGCGAGCCCTGTGGTTTCCACCAACACATAGTCGAACTTGTCGCGGCGCTTATTGAGATTGTTGAGCACCCGAATCAGATCTCCGCGCACCGTGCAGCAGATGCAACCGTTCGACATCTCGAAGACCTCCTCGTCAGCGTTGATGACGAGCGCCTGATCGATGCCGACCTCCCCATACTCGTTCTCGATCACGGCAATACGCTTGCCGTGCTCCTCAGTCAAGATCCGGTTGAGCAGGGTCGTCTTGCCAGAGCCGAGGAAGCCGGTGAGGATGGTGACAGGTACTTTGTGCTGCGTGTTCATATAGAATCCTCCTTCAGGTTTGATTGAGATTAGGTATAGAACAGGGTGCTCTTACCGGCTCCGTTGGGTCCGACGACGCCCAACAGGGTACCTGCGCTTGCATCGAATGTAACCTTGCTCAGGGCCATGTACCCGCCCAGTTCCACGCTGCTCAGTCAAGATCCGGCTGGGTAGGGTCGTCTTGCCAGAGCCGAGGAAGCCGGTGAGGATGGTGGCAGGTACTTTGCGCGGCGTGTTCATATAGAATCCTCTTTACATTTTATTGAGATGATGTATCGATTGAAGATTGCAGCCAGCGATGTCGCCATTGCCACGATGTATCAACTAGGAAATATGCACTGCCGCCGCTGTCGCATTAGGGGGACGTAGGCCAACGCCCCCCTTCGCCGGTCCACCTTGCTGAGGGTCTGGGTTTATTTCAAGGCATCCACTATCCGTTCCACGTTGGTCCGCACCATGCCAAGGTATGTGTCCGCGCCACTGCCCTCTACTCCCATGGAGCCGGTATAGAGCTGGACCAGTTCCACCCCGGTCTCCCTTGCTACGGTTCGTGCCAGCCTTTCGTTGACGGTAGTCTCGCCAAACACAGCGGGGACATTGTGCTCCCGGACCACCTCAATCAGTCCCGCTATGTGGTCCGCCGAAGGTTCCAAGTCCGGGGCCAGAGACGGTATGACAAAGCCGACGACCTCAAATCCGTAAGCCTTTGCAAAGTAGGCGAAGGTGTCATGGGATGTAACCAGCAGTCTTCGCTCCGGCGGAACCATATCAACCTGCTCCTGGATCCAGGCGTGCAACTCGTCAAGCTGCTTTCCATAATCGATGGCGTTCCGGTAGTAGACGCTCGCGCTATCGGGGTCCAGCGTCGAAAGCTGAGCGGCTATTTCGTTGACGGCGATCTTCACCCTGACTGGATCGAACCAGAAGTGGGGGTCCAGAAGGCCGTGGTCGTGCCCCTCATGGCCATGTTCATCCTGGCTGTGGCCGTCCTGGCTGTGTTCGTCCTGGTGGCCGGCCTCGCCACCCATGATTCCGACGAAAGCGATCTTGGTGGGGGACCCGGAGACATCCCAGTGCCCGACTTCCGTCAGGTCGTGGGCATCCAGTTGCAGCACCCGTCCCCCCACCGAGTCAGTGACGAAAATCGCGCCCGGCGCCGTGGCAAGGTGGGGCCGAGCCCAGAAACCGGTTTCCACCGGCGTGGTCAAAAGGCCGTCCGAGGAAGCCAACAGGTCCAGGTCGTGAGCGTCGTACATCCGCAACTCGCCGTCGCTCATGACCACTAACAGGGTTTCACCTCCATGGCCAAGCTGGGCCTGGATTGGACGGAGATTCTCCGTGGCGGGGATTAGCAGTTCCATCTCTTCCTCTTCCGGCTCCACCATGTACAGCCCCACCTCCGATCCCAAGGCGAAGAAGTGGTCCAAGCCGTGGTAGCCCCAAACTGTTGTGAGCCGGAAGTCGTCAGGTGCGCCATCTGGAGCGGGGACGAACACATGGTCATATTCACCGTCGTGGGCTTCTATGGCCAATGCGCCACCCACGCAGCCGAAGACAGCCATGTGACCGTTGCCTGCATCTCCGTGCAGCGAGTCGCAACCCTCCACTCCGTACAGCACGTTGCCGTCCAGATCCCTGATCTCCGCGCCAATGGGCGATCGGTATTCTTCGGGGTTCTGGGAATAGTCCGGGTGCTGAATAGACACGGCGAACAGATCGCCTTCCAGAGGCACCGCCGCTCCGTGTTGAGGACCTGCGTTCATCCGTACAGGAACATAGTTGTCCTCCTGCTCTCCCAATTCATGCTCATTGATGAGCACTACATCCCCCGAGCCGTCGTAGAAAATGGTCGCCCACTCTTCGCCCACATACAGATGCACCGGGCGGTCCCCCGCCAAGTCGATTTCAAGTTGCTGCGTCGGTGTTTCCACCAAGTCGAAGTGGTCGCCGTGGGGTTCCATAAATATGCCGCCGTCAAACAGGTGGGCGGTGTTGGCGTCAGAGGAAACGGCGATTGCATAGCGGCCATTTCGGGTGGGGTAAATCCGGCCGGCCCGGGATCCCAGATCGAAACGGTCCTGGTCCACGTGTCCCGTTTCCAAGTCTATCAGGGAAACTTTGCCGTCCTCCCCGTCGCCGATCAGCAAACGCCCCATGATCGTCGCTTCGCCGTGGTCGTCGTCTGTCATCATCTCGCCATGGTCATCCCCGTGGTGGCCATGCGGGTCCGGCCCGGAAAACTCAATGGGGTCAACGGATTCGCCAAGGGCGATTAACCCGGTCTCATCCGTACTGGCATTGCGCAACAGGTCATACAGCCATTGGTCCTCCAGGTTCAGGCCAACGGTAAACACTACGTCCGCATCCGCGACCTTGGCCACATCCCGACCTCCCGGCGAGTAGGAGTGTGGATCTTGACCGGGCGGCAGCATGGCAAAGACCTCCGCCCGGTCTCCACCCACGATTCTGGCCCAGTCACCCACAAAGTTGGCGGAAGTGACCACCTTGACGGGCGGGTTGGAGAGTGAGGCCTCAACAACGCCCGCGCCGGTAGATGTGGTTCCCTGGCGCGCCAACTCCTGGGTTGGCTGGGAATCGGCGGCCACAACGGCGACGGCAGCAGTGGGCTCCGGCCCTTCTGTCGCCGGCGGGTCCTGACCACCTGAGCAGGCAACCAAGAAAACCACACTTAATACGACAAGACCCACAGCAAACGCCTGGGCCAGACGGCCAAAATTTATATTGCGACCTTGTATCAATAGCATCCTCGAGTCCTCCATTCCTGATTGTGATTTGAACTTGATGTGGACCTTACTGTGGGCCAGGTATCTAATGATACTTAGTATCAGTACCTAACAAGCGGCGCCGGGGTCCCGGTTGGTTGGAGCAAACCCTTACTTACCCCCGTCGGATGGGCAAAAGCCACAGACCACGTACAACTCGATACGGTGGTCGATGACCTCTCCAGGAATTTCGGCGCTGAGTGCGCTGATCAACCGTTCGACCGCGGCGGCCCTGAATTCTTCCACCGCGCCGCATTGTATGCACACTGAGTGGTGATGGTGATGACCAACCCGGCAAAGGCTGTACATCTGAGACCCGTCTATCGTGGCAAGCTTGCAGACCGCCCCCACCTCGAGAAGCAGCTTGATGGTGCGGTATACCGTCGCCCTGCCCACCGAAGGCAGTTCTTCACTGAGTGACTCCACCGTAAAGCTGTCATGCTTCTGCTCCAGGAGCTTGGCTATCGCTTTCCTGGGAGCAGTGGCCCTGTAGCCCATCTCCTCTAACACCGGCATCAGGTTTGCGTCTGAAATCACAAGGCCTTTTATTGATAGCATGTCTCAATTATCTGCGCTGAAAGCTCCCGCCTGTTTTTGGTCGGTGAGACACCGTATCACTTTGTAATTGGATTGTCAACCGCAAACTGCCGCGGGTTCCGTTTCCATCTATCGAGCGTGAGTGAGGTCAGCCTCGGTCACAGGGCGAGCCTGCCACGCCAAGACCGTGGCGATAGCCGCGGAAACGCCGTTATGAACCTTGGACGAGTTGGATGGTCCACATGGTCAGTCGAGGAAGACGGCGTAGCTTCGAAATGCGATTTGGCAACCCTCGGTAACCACTGCTACGTTGTCATGCAGGAGCGTCGTCGCCTCGACGTAGCTGGACAACCGGCGCACCTCGCCGGTTTCCAGCCGGTAGGCAAAGGCGCCCGTCGCGGACTTATCGCCATCGACGCCTCTTACGTCACAGGATTGTCTCACTGGCCAGACTACATGACTCCCGGATACCAAAGGCCGGGTTTCGGAACGCCCGCCGAAGCCGATGTTGCGTTGTTCCATGGTGTCCAAGTCCAGCAGGACGACAAGTGACCGGCCTCCTTCAAGATACTTCTGCCAAGCCAACAACTCACCGTGTATGGAGGGTGAACCGTTGTTATTGCCCGTCTGCACCAGGAGTTTCTCCTCGCCAGTGGCTAAGTTGTAGGAGTAGATGTCGCAACGCCGGTCAGGCAGGTTGTGGCAACCGGCGGCGCTGGTCCCAATGTCCGGGCTGTTGCGATTATCGGACCAGACCACGATATCGCCGTGAATTGCGGGGTGCCGCTGCTTGCCCGGGGCAACCACTACAGGGATTTCCTGGTTGTTTCGCAGGTCGTAGGCGTAGATGTCGTGGTTATCCGAGTTTTCTTCCAGTTCGTTGCGATTGTCCTCCCAAACCAAGCGAGAGCCGGATATGCGTAGGCTACACCGGTTCGCCGGCGTGTCGGTGATGCGGCGTTGCTCGCCCGTGCGGAGGTCCATCACGAACACGTCGTCCGCGGGCATGACCCTGCCGGTATCTCTGGGCAGTAAGATATTCCGGCGTCCGTCAATCCAAGCGACGTGGGTGGCGGACAATACCGCATCCCTCTTGTAGTGACCATCGTCAGTTAGTTGTCGGGCTTCACCGGTGCGGACGTTCACCAGCAACAGTTCTTCGTCGTCGGTTATGCCGACGGCATTGTCTCCGTACATATCGGTCAACAGGCCGTCGGTGCTCAATTCTACTCGCCCAACGTCGGATGATGACAAGGGTGTAGGAAGCGGCGGGAGCGGCGCACCAGGCGGGGTCTTATCGCAGGCCAGTATGCCGGCAACCACTACAAAAAGGACAGTCAGGATTGCTCCCTTCATCAGGATCATCAAGATTAAAGGATGCTCAGGATTGGGAATATCCTGATTCAGACAATTACTTTGCACATGCCCTGATCCTATATAACTATCCCTGCTCCTTCTCCCGCAAAGCCCGCAGGACCTTCTCCGCGGTAATGGGCAGGTCGGTGATTCTTACGCCTATGGCGTCGTAGACGGCGTTGGCGATGGCGCCGGCGAGGGGGACGTTGCTGCTTTCGCCTATGCCCTTGCTCTGGAAGGGGGCCGGGCCGGGGGAGGACTCCAGAAGGACGGTGTCAAGTTGGGGTATGTCGGGCATGGTGGGGATCTTGTAGTCGCCGAGGCTGAGGGTGGAGATGTGGCCGTCTTCGGTCTCCAGTTCTTCCATAAGGGCATAGCCCAATGCCTGGATTACGCCGCCGTCGATCTGGCCTTGGTGGGTCAACGGGTTGAGCACCGTGCCAACGTCGTGAGCGGTGACGATGCGGATGACGTTGACTTGGCCGGTCTCCGGGTCCACTTCCACCTCGGCGACCTGGGCGCAGTAGGACGTGATCTCCGGAGAGGACGAGGTGTGGGTCATTTCTCCGGCCAACGGTTCCGATGAAGCGGATACAACCCTGGCGGCAACGTCGCGCACGGAAACTGTTTCTCCGGTGGCCGAGTTGATGATGAAACTGCCTTTCTCCAGCGTGACCCGGTCCTCGGTGGTCTCGTACATCTCGGCGGTGCGGCTGATCAGCGTCCGGCGGAGCGCGGTGGCCGCTCCCAAGGCAGCTTGGCCGTTGGTGTAAGTGACCCTGGTGCCGCCGGAGCCGGAGTCGTAGGGCACGGCGTCGGTGTCCTCGACCACCATGCGGACGTCTTCCACCGGGATGGTCAACTCTTCGGCCACCAACTGGCGCAGGATAGTGTGGGCGCCGGTGCCCGTATCGAACAGCGACATGAAGAGGTCAACCTTGCCCTCGCCGTCCATGACCACCCTGGCTGCGGATTCCCCTGTGCCGGTAGGCTGGTCGGATATGGCGATGCCGCGCCCGGTAAAGGGCTTGTTTTTGGGGCTGTCCCAACCGGCAACTGAGGCCGCTTCACGCAACGTTTCCTCGGCGCGGATGTCTTGCAGATGCTCTCCGACCGGGGTCTCGTCGCCGTCCCGAAGCACGTTCCGCATCCTGAACTCCAAGGGGTCCAACCCCAACTCTTGAGCGATCATGTCCATGTGGGACTCGACGGCAAACATGACCTGGGGCTTGCCGGGGGCGCGCATGTGGCCGCAGGGGACGTTGTTGGTGTAGACCATGTAGCTGGTGATGTCTACATTGGGGATGTTGTAGGCGCCCCCGGCGTGGTCTGCGCCACGTATGTAGACGCGGGGCTTGAAGGCTCCGTAAGCGCCACTGTTGAACACCACGGTCGCCTGCCTGGCTTGGAGCCGTCCGTCCCTGGTGACGCCGGTCTTCAACCTAATCGTTGCGGGATGGCGCGGATTGGCGGCCATCAGTTCCTGGATGTAGTTCATTACCATCTTGACGGGACGGCCAGCGTGGAGGGCTAAGTAGTAGCAGAGGGGCACATCCATGAAGGAGCCTTTGCCGCCGAAGTCGCCGCCGATGTTGCAGGGGTAGACGGTAATGGCATTCTTGGAGATGCCGCAGGCCTCGGCAACCTGTTCCCGCAGCATGAAGGGCCCCTTGTTGTTGGCCCAAATTTCCGCTCGGCCTGAACCGTCGACCCGCACCACGCAGGCATGGGGCTCGATGTAGGCTTGGTGCATCAATTGGGCGTTGAAGGTGTGTTCGAAAATCAGGTCAGAATCACGGAAACCCTGTTCAACGTCGCCCTTGGTCCAGTGGTTCTCCGCGAAAACGTTGTTGACTTGGGAGACGGGGTAGGGCAGCCCGGCGTAGGTTGCCATATCTGGGTGCAGAGCGGGCGCACCCGGTTGCATGGCGTCCTGCGGGTCAAAGACCGCCGGGAGTTCCTCGTATTCGACGTCTATCAGCAGCAGGGCCTCGTCCGCCACCTCCTGGGTCTCGGCGGCCACCGCCGCTACCTTTTCGCCGACGAAACGCACGCGGTCCCTAGCCATGACGGGACAGTCCCGCAACAGCCTGCCGACGTTGCTGTCGAGAAGGTCCATGCCCGTAATGACGGCGTGTACGCCCGGCACGGCCTTCGCCTTGGAGGTGTCGATGCTTATGATGCGGGCATGGGGGAAGGGGCTGCGCAACACTTTGCCCCAGAGCATTCCGGGCAGGACGACGTCGGCCGGGTAGACGGCCCGGCCCGAGACCTTGTCAGGGCCTTCACCCCGCGCCACCGATGTGCCAACTACCGAGTAGGTTGTAGTCATACCGCACTCCTGATAAAAGGGTTACTTCAGCAATGATATGGGCCGAGGCTCGCCATCGTCAAAGTCACTCCAACCGCCGCGCCGAGCGGAAGGCAAGGGCCATCAACACGGCGCCGCCCAATGCGACGGCGCCGACTGCGGTGACGGCGTCCGCCGGGTTCCACAGGTGGACCATCGAACTGATAATCAGCGTCCCCAGAGGCGCCAAGCCATGTTCCAATTGGTACAGGCTGGTGACCCTGCCCCGCATATCGTCGGTGACAATGGACTGGACCAGGATACCGTTCGAGACCCTGAAGACATACTGGCAAAAACCCATCCCAGCCAACAGGGCAAAGGAAATCATCAACCACTGGGACTGGGAGAACAGCACCACAAAAACGCAGCCCCCGATGAGGCCGGCGAAGCTGATTGCTCCCTTTCGCAGCACGAACCCCAAGACGGCGATGATGACGGCGGCGCAAACACCCCCAACGCCGATGCCGGCGGCCAACATGCCGCCCGCGTCCGCCTGCCGCCCCAGCACGTCGGAGGTGAACACCGGCAACAGGAAAGTCACCGGCTGGAAGATGAAGTTGGGGATGAACGCTAGCGCTATCAACTGGACTATCGTCTTGTCCCGCCACACGTACCGGACACCGTCCACCAAGCTGGTCAGCGCCGATGCGTGACGCCCGGAGTTGCCGCCCCGGTATGGGAGCCGCGCCGGGAGCAGGGACAGGACAATTCCAAGATAGGCCATAGCTTCCAGGAAGAAATTCCACTTGAACCCCAAGGTAGCTATAAGCACTCCGCCGACGGCCGGGGCCAGGATGCGGGTAGTGGGATAGACCATCCCGTTCAAGGCAAGGGCGCTGGTGAGGCCGTGCCTGGGCACGGTGTTGACCACCATGGCTTGACGCACGGGTTGGATGATCGCGTGGGCTATCCCGGCCAACGCCATGTAGATGAACGGGTGCCACCAGCGGAGCGGGCCGGACATCGGGTCGGAGTCCAAGTCGGTGGACAGCACCATCACGGCAAACAGCGCGGCGATGACGGCCATCACCGATTGGGAGACCATCACCAGTTTTCGCCGGTCCATCCGGTCTGCCAACACGCCGGCCCAAGGGCCGATGAGCAATACGGGGAGGGTGCGGATGCCGACAACTGTGCCGGTCAGCAGGGCGTTGCCCTCGGTGAGGTGCAGCACCAGCCAGCCGACGGTGAGCATTTGCAGCCATTGGACGCTTTGGGCGGCGAAATTCCCGGCCCAGATGAGCCGAAAGTCCCGGTAGCCCCTGATCACCTGAAGGCTGGTCAGGGACTGTTGAGCATGATCCGCGTCGGACGTTGCCGGGAGCGGCGGTTGGTGCATGAGTTATGGCGTGTCACATAAGTAGTAGCGGGGAGGGCCCTCTCAAAGAAGCTCTCCCCGCTATTGCGGTGGTCCGAATTGTTTTGGCAGCCGGAACGCTTACCCTTTGAGGTGCTGGTCGAACCAGGCCGTGGCCTTGGCCCAAGCGTCCCTGGCCGCCTCGGGCCGGTAGCTGGAGCGGGCGTTGCAGTTGAAGCCGTGCCCGCATCCCGGGTACTGGTGAAACTCGTGTACCTTGTTGTGCTTGGTCAACTCGGCGGATATCTGGTCCACGTCGGCGACCGTCGGGTTGGCGTCATCCTCCCCGAACAAGCCAAGGATGGGGGAGCTTATCTTGGAGGTCTGGTCGAAGGGGGACGGGCCGTCGCCCAAGGAATTCATGATACGGCCGCCGTAGTAGACCACCGTAGCCTTGATGTCGGCCACATTGCAGGCGGCCAGGTAGGACACCCTGCCGCCGAAGCAGAAGCCGACGATGCCGATGCGGTCGCCTTGGACGAAAGGCTGGGACTTCAGGTAGTTGGCCGCCGCTTGAACGTCGGCGACGATCTGAGCGTCGGTGCAGTTGCTCATCCTGGAGACTGCGGTCTCCATTTCTTCATGCAAGCCCATCAGCATTTTGCCCTGCCGGTGGAACATGGCCGGGGCAAGACCCACGTAACCCATAGCGGGGAGCCGGTCGGTCATGTACTGGATGTGGGAGTTCACCCCCCAGATTTCCTGGATCACTATCACCGCCGGCCGCGGCTCATCGGACCCCTCCGGCCTGGTGAGGTAACCCTCCATAGTCTCGCCCGAAACGTCTATGTCTACCCAACTTCCTGGCATGAACTACCTCCTTATTTCGTCATGGTGATGCGGCGCAGGTACGCGCCAAGCGGCCATATTTTAACACGCAGGCCGTGGCTGGGGTGGGTTGAGCTTCAGGCTTGGGGGGCGGACCGGGCCTCCGGGGGCAGGGCGTCTTCCCAGTGGGGAGTCAATACGTGGGACGTGCGCGGCAAAACAAGCGCCGAGAGAAGACCTACCAAGCTGAACCCGATAGATGCGTACACTATGCTGAGGAAGTTGCCGGTGATGTCCCACAGGAACCCGCCCACCAACGGGCCGAGACCCATGCCGACCCCGTTGCCAAACATCTGCCAACCGTAGACGGTGCCGATGGGCGCGCTGCCGTAATATTGTCGGTTGATGATGGGGAACAACGGGACCTCGCCGCCCAAGCCCAAGCCAAACAGGACGGCAAACAGGTAGAAGGACCACGGGTCTTGGGAGAAGACCAGAAGGAGCGGCGGGAAAACGTGAAGGGCGAAACACGCCACCATGATGGGCTTGGCCCCCAATATGTCCGCTGCCACCGGCACCAGGAACCGCGCCGAAGTGCTGACGGCGTGCATCGTGATAAAGGCGCCAATGGCCAAAGCCTTGGATATGCCTTGATCCTCGATCATGGCGATGAGGAAAACTATGAATACGTTGTGACCCATGCATCCCCAGAAGTGGATGCCTATGAGGTTCCAGAAGGCGCCGGTGCGTTGCGCTTGGCGGAAGAAGACGCTGGACCGCTGTTTCGCTGTTGCATCAGTCTGCGGACGGCTTATGGGTTCGGTTTCGGGAGCGCCAAAGGGCCGCATCCCTACCGCGGCGGGCTCGTTGTAAAAGGGGCGTATCAAAAGGAGCAGCACCACGCCGCCGATGATGCCGGGGACCCAGAAGGTGCCAAGCAACCCGTAGTTGGCGAAAAGGAACGCCATCAACGGAATGAACATCACGATGCCAAAGCTCTGGATGAACTGGAGGCCGCCCATCGCCAGACCCAGGTGGGTCCTGAACCAGCCGCTCGTCCCGGATACGAGCGGGACTTGGAAGATGGACATTACGATGCCCAGGACAATGCCGAAGTAGAGGTAGAATTGCCAGAGTTGGGTCATGGTGCCAGTAAGCATCATGCCGGCGATGAAGAGCAACGCTCCCACGAACATGGTGCGGCGGACACCGTAGCGATCGCAAGCCCAGCCAACCGCCGGGCCCGCGAATCCTGACAGGAACCATTGAAGGCTGAAGGCAAATCCTACGGCAGCGTAGCTCCACCCCATGCCGTCGGGATCGTGCAAGTGGGGCACCAGAACGGAGGCAGAGAAACGGATGGAGCCACTGGTCATCCACATCAAACCGGCCAGGACTACAATAATCCAACCGTAGTGGATGCGTCGGGTGCCGACGCTCATGTGAGCCGGCCTGAGATCGACCTTGAGCATTCATTTCTCCCTATGGCAGCCGGCCCATTGTACGCCCAATGGCACCGGCGCTCAATACGACAGAGACCACCGCGTTTTGTCTTCGCGTGTCCAACCGAGCGGGTGTAATATGGGATATGAACCATCAAGATGCCACCGGGGTTTACTCCAATGGATGTAGTAACGGGTGCTTTCGGGTATACCGGCAGGTACATTACACGGCGTCTTCTGAACATGGGGGTTGAGGTAAAGACGCTTACAGGCCATCCCAATCGGCCTGACCCCTTTGAAGGAAAGGTCAAGGCGGAGCCTTTCAACTTCGACAACCCCTCGGAACTGACCAAACAGCTTTCGGGTGTTTCGACGCTGTACAACACCTACTGGATCAGGTTCGACCGGGGCCAAGTGACCTTTGATTCGGCGGTTGAGAACATCAAGACCCTCGTTCGCGCCGCGCAAGAGGCGGGTGTCAAAAGGCTTGTTCACGTAAGCATAACCAATCCGTCCTCAAAGTCTCCGTTGCCTTACTTCCGGGGAAAGGGGATGGTGGAAGAGGCGATCATGGCTTCGGGACTGTCCTACGCCATTGTAAGGCCGACGGTGGTGTTCGGCTTGGAAGATGTCCTGTTGAACAACATCGGCTGGCTGGTGCGGAAGTTTCCTTTTTTTATTGTGCCTGGAGACGGTGGCTACCGGCTTCAGCCAATCTTCGTGGAAGACTTGGCCGAACTGGCCGTACAAGCGGGCGAGAGCAGGGAAGACCAAGTACTGGACGCCGCAGGGCCGGAGAACTACACATTCGATGAATTGGTGCGGATAATTACCCACGCAGTCGGGAGCAGGACCGGGATAGTCCACGCCCCCCCGATGCTGGCCTTGTTGCTGTCCCGCGTGGTGGGGAAGGTGATTGGCGACGTGGTGCTGACCAAGGAAGAGATAGAAGGGTTGATGGCCGGGCTGCTGGTGTCATCATCTCCGCCGCTGGGCAAGACATCGTTTCGCGCATGGATTAACGAGAACGGGGACTTGATAGGGCGCAATTACACTTCGGAGTTGCGCCGCCATTACCCGCGGTAACCCGGCTATTTCCGGCCCGGGGCATCCCATACCGAAACATAGGCGAAAGTTGGAGGCCTTGCATAAACACATGGCAAATGAACACGTCGGGAGCCTGCATCGCCGAGAAGTCTTGCGACGGCTCCCTGCTCTCTTGGTTCTCTTTATTTTTGCCGCCATAACTCTCACCGGGTGCGATCCGAACGCGGCTCCACCGACGGTCCCGTCCGTTGCCGTAACACCCACAGCCGCCCTTTCTCCAACCGATACGAGTCCGCCCAACGACACACGGTCAACCTTGGACGTAACGGCCTTGGGACTGATTGCCTTCACCTCTGACCGCGACGGCAACCCGGACATCTACACGGTGGACGCCAACGGGGACGGATTGACCCGGCTCACCAATAACGAGGCCAGCGATTGGGGTCCGGCTTGGTCTCCGGACGGCAAACGGTTGCTGTTCACGTCGGACCGCCAAGGCAACCAGGAAGTATTCGTGATTGACGCGGATGGCACCGACGCAATCAATCTGTCACGGGATCCGGGCGAGGACACAGACCCGGCTTGGTCGCCGGACGGCGAGACCATTGCCTTTACCTCGGAGCGGAGTGGAGGCCCTGGCGTGTTCCTGATGCACTCCAGCGGCTTGGACCAGCGAGGCCTTGACGACCAACAGGGCGGGGAAGCCACTACGCCCGCTTGGTCGCCTGATGGGACCAAAATCGCGTTCACGTCCCACCAAGACGGTCTGAACGTAGCGATTATGGACGCCGACGGCGCCAATCAGACTATGCTGACCACAGACCCGGCGGAAGATGCGGGGCCGGCATGGTCGCCGGACGGAACGAAGATCGCGTTCCACTCCCGGCGGGACGGCAACGCGGAGATTTACGTGATGGACGCCGACGGCACCAGCCAAACGCGGGTGACCAACAACCCGGGGGAGGATATGTGGCCGTCCTGGTCGAGGGACGGCTCGATGATAGCCTTCGAATCGGACCGCGGCGGCGAAAGGGAGGTGTACATCATCCGGCCCGACGGCACGGCCTTGCAGCAAGTCACAACCGGGGGAGGCTACGCTCCAGCATGGTCGCCGGTGCCCACGCCGGGGAAAGTCACCCTGTACTTGGTGCAATCGGAGGAAGGAGAGCATAATCTGTCGCTGTCACCAAACAGCCCGGGAGGGCTGGCCATCGTATCAGTACCCTTGTTGTTCGACGTTCCGGTGAAGGACCGGGGGCATTTACGCAAGTTCCTCTGGACCGAGTTCTCTTTAGTCTTCTCCGGCACCGGAATATCGGGGTCCTGGCCGTTCACCGAGTGGGCGCGGTTGGTGATGCAACTGAATGGCCCGCTGGACGACGCCGTCTATTACCGGTGCGTGGCCTTTCGAATCAACGGCGAGGAGGCCGGCCGCTCCTGCGGGGAGGCTTTCGACAGCCATACATTGGTGACGGGCGGCTACGAAGTTGCGGCCTGGCTGCCTGCTCCCTTGGTGGTGGACGCAGACGATTTGCTGGAAGTCTCCATCGTCATGGGCACGGTGCAGCCGCCAGGAAGGAAAGTAGTCCCCAACCTGGTTTTCGGCGGCGACACGCCTTTGAAGACCAGCTTCATTGAAATCGGCGTCAGCCGGGAATAGCGGCGACGGGATTGACGCCGTCAGAGGGGACGCCTAGACTCGGAATCAACGAAAGATTCCCAAGTCTTACCGTGAAAAGGAGAGGAATATGGATTTCGGCATGTTTACCGACTTCCACGTTCGCCAAGGCATGACCCAAGCGGAGGCCTTCGAAGAGTCCTTCAGCCAGATTGACCGGGCCGAGCAGATGGGCATGGACTCGGTGTGGCTGGCGGAGCACCACTTCAGCCCGGAGAGGTCGGTATTGGCCTCGCCGCTGGTAATCGCCAGCGCCATCGCCGCCCGTACCAGCAGAATCCGAATCGGGCTGGCGGTGCAAGTGCTGCCATTGACCAACCCTCTTCGAGTCGCCGAGGAAGCCGCCACAGTGGACCATATCAGCAAGGGCCGGTTCGAGTTCGGCATTGGACGGAGCGGACTCACCAAGTACTACGAGGGCTACAACGTGCCCTACTCCGAAAGCCGCAGCCGCTTCCTGGAGTCGCTGGAAGTGATCATGCGGGCTTGGCAGGGCGGGCCATTCTCATACGAGGGAGATTTCTACTCTTACCAGGACGTGCAGGTGGTGCCTCAACCATTGCAGCAACCCTATCCGCCCACCCGCGTCGCCGCGGCATCCGCCGACACCTACACGCAGATCGGCAAGCTGGGACATCCTATCTTCATCAGCGCCAACACGCCTATCCCTCAGCTGCAGGAACGGTTGGCCGACTACCGGGCGTGCCGCCAGGAAGCCGGCCACGAAGGGCCGGGAGAGGTGGTGTTACGGATACCCGCCTACGTTGCGGAAACCACCGAGGCGGCCCGGTCGGAACCCCAGTCCAGCACGATGCACGCCATAACCTACGCCGCGACGGAGTTGATCAAGACAGCGGCCAGCGAAGAGGGCGCCGAACGGCTGAGACAAATGGCCCAGACGCCCTATGAAGACGTACTACGGCAGCGCGTCATGTACGGCACCCCGGAGGAAGTGACCGAAAGGCTGCGAGAGTACCGGGACGAACTGGATATTTCCGGGGTGGTGCTGGAGATGAACTATGGCGGCCAAGTGCCCGACGACCGGGTTATGAACTCGGTGCGGTTGTTGACCGAGAAGGTCATCCCCAACTTCAAGTAGACACCACACCCGTCTCGGCGCCGCTGCGCCCGCGGCGCCGGACGTATGGGCCTTACTGCACGGGGCCGCCCATGGGAGACCTGGGGCCGGTGCAGGAAAGGAACTGGCCATAGCCGGGCTTCTGGTCCAGTTCTCCGTCGGGGTTCAGCAACACCTTGCCCCGCAGCAAGGTCATCCAAGGCCTGCCCTTCACCTCCCAGCCTTCGAACAGGCTATATCCAGCGTTGCTCTGGTGGTCCTTGGCGGTGATGATGCGGTCTCCCTGCGGGTCGATTATCAGGATGTCGGCGTCAGATCCCACCTGTATCACACCCTTCCGGGGATAGAGGCCGAAGATCCTGGCCGGGTTCTCGGACATTACCCTGGCCAGCCACCAGATGGGCAACCCCCGCTTCACCACGCCCTCGCTGTACATCAAAGAGACTATCGTCTCCACACCCGGAGAGCCGAAGGGCACCGAAGCGCCTTCCGGGGTTACAAAGATGTTGTCCCACCCGATTTGCTTCAGTTCCCAGGGGTGGGGCGAGTGGTCACTGGCGACGATGGAAGTGTAGCCCTGCTCAAGCCCCCGCCACAGAGCGTCCCGGTCAGGGCCGTCCTCTGCCCGCAACGGCGGGCCGATCTTGGCCAAGGGTCCCACCTTGGCCATTTCAGCGTCGGAGAGCAGCAGGTATTGGGGACAGGTCTCGGTCCACACCAGTTGGCCTGTGGCTTGGGCCTGCTTGATGCGCTCCAGCCCCAGTTGGGTGCTGAGATGCACCACGTAGGTGGGGCAGTTGGTGGCGGCGCCCATGCGAATGGCGCGGTTGATGGCCTCTTCTTCGGCCCAGTCGGGACAAGCTTCCGGGAAGTGGGTGGGGTGGACGTGCCCTTCACCCAGAAGCTTGTTCTCAAGGTATTCAATAATGTTGCCGCTTTCGCAGTGGAGTTGCAGCACACCGTTGCCGGCGGAGACATGCTCCATGGCGCTGCAAATGAAGTCGTCGTCGCACATGCGGTTGGGGCGCTTCTTGTAGGTCATGAACATCTTGTACGACTTGACACCCATTTCAAGCGCCTGGGGCAGGTCTTTGAGGATGTAGGGGCGGTTTTGCAGGATGAAGTGAAAGCCGAAGTCCACCAACGCCGACGTTGCTATCTCTTCCTTGGTGCGGTTGATGGCCTGCGGGAGGGTTTCCTCTTTCTCCACGTCGTAGGACCCGAAGGGGATCAGGGTGGTCAAGCCCGCCCGAGCGGCGGCCAGCGAGCCAAGCTCGTAGTCGTCGTGGCCGTCCAGGTGCACGTGGGCGTCAATCAGGCCGGGGAGGACAAACTTGCCGGTAGCGTCGATGTAATTGTCCGCCGGGGGCAGCAGTCCCTCCGGCCCCAGCGCGACGATTTTTTCTCCGGAAATAGCGACGGCAGCATCAATGGTCTGAGTCGATGTAACCACCTGCCCGCCGTGGATTATGGTGTCCACTCTGGCGTCCGCCATATCATGCCTCCGTAGACCGGTTGATTACGGCACACCGTCGCCGCCGGTTCGGTGCGGTGGTCCGTGGGGGTGAAGCGTAAGCGAGTGTAAATAAGGCTACTTCCACTGTCAACGGCGGGCGGTTGTGCGGTGGCTGTCTGCCGGTTCTTGTAGTAATGTGTAATCGTTTTACCGGAAGGCATCGGGAGAATAACAGACATGAAAAGACATATCAGCCTCGCCTTGCTGGTTGCAGCGGTGGCCCTGGTCTCATTCAACGTCGGCGACGTAGCCCACGCCCAAACCCGGCCTGTGTGTACCGGCGACGGGGTGAAAACGGGGCGCATCATCATTGGCACACCGATGAACGACACCATCAACTGCGAAAAATCGACCGAAGACCTGATCATTATCGGGCTGGGGGGCAACGACTGGTTGATTGGCGGCGCCGGGTCGGACGTGATGTACGGAGGCGACGGCGACGATATAGTCCTGGGCCGGGCCGGCAACGACTTCCTGAAGGGCGGCAACGGCACCGACCTGGTGACCGGCGGCTACGGCAATGACATATTGAGAGGAGAAGGCGGCGACGACTGGGTGTTCGGCGGGACCGGTGACGATGTGCTCTACGGCGGCGACGACAAAGACCTGCTAGTAGGCGGGCACGGAATGGACCTGTGCGACGGCCAAGGCGGAGACGATGACGTGGCTACCCGTTCCTGCGAGGCTAGAAAGAACGTGCCGTAGGGTCAACAGGAATAGAAGCGCCCCTCTCTGACACATTCTGGATTCCCGCCTTCGCGGGAATGACAGCACAGGACTAAAGGCCCGACCGCAGGTCGCGTGTCGGGCCTCGCTCGTATTGGCCCGTCATCAATAACACCCCATCTCGGCCGTTACCGCGGGACTATTGGCAGGGTGATGTGGGACGGGTGCCGGGCGTCGTGGAGCACCGTCTGGAGGGCGGGTTTGAGTTGGGGCTCTCCGGCGATGACCGTGCCGGTGTTGGGGTTGCGGTCGAATCGGGGGAAGTTGCTGCTGGAGATTTCCACCCGGATGCGGTGCCCCGCCTTGAAGACATTGCTGGTGGCCCACAAGTCTATGGTGTAGCAGTAGGCCCGGCCCGGCTCAACCAGCGTCGAGGAAACGGCTGAGTCGCGGTACCTGGCCCGGATGATGCCGTCGGTCAGGTTGCGAGCGCACCCATCCTCGCACACGTCAACCAGCTTGGCGGTGAAGTCAGTGTCCGTCGCCGAGGTAGCTGCCCACAGGGTAACAGTAACCGGCCCCGTGACCTCGGTGTCCCTCTGCAACGGCGGCGTCGAATAGACCAGCACGTCCTCGCGCTTCTCCACCTCGTTCTGGTCGAACGCGCCGTTGGCCGCGAAGTAGGGGTTGCAGCACAGTTGGCCGCCCTTGGTGGGAACGGGGTCCGACGGATTGTAAAGGAACACGTCCGGCGGCTCGTCGCCGGGGGCGTCCACGCTGAGGACGCCGTTGCCGTGGAGCGAGTTGGCCTTGCCTTGGCTGTGGAGATAGTAGCTGGTGTTGACGGCGCGGGCCAGCGGCCATTCCTGCTCATCGCGCCAAGCGTTGTCGCCCATTACGAAAATCTTGACGGGGGCATCGTCCAGCACGCCGTCGTCCGCGCCCTTCAACCAGTGGTCGAACCAGCGGAAGTATATCTTGTCCATGTCGATGGCCAGGGCGTCGGCGGCAAGGCCGAAGTAGTGTTCGCCGGCCATGCTGGTGCCGCGGGAGCCGTGCTGCCAAGGGCCGATGATCAGCTTCTGGCCGCGCCGGGCGTCGTCGCCGGCCCCGTTTTCCCGCATCCCAAGGTAGTTGCGGATGGTGCCGCCCAGGAAGATGTCGTACCACCCGCCGATGTTCAATGCGGGAACGTCGATTTGGGCGTGATGGGCCTCGATGCACAACGCCTTCCAATAGTCGTCGTATTCGGGATGGACCAGCCAGTCGTAGAAGTAGTCGGCCAAGCCGTCCTTGAGGTAGGGGAAGTCGTTGAGGGGATAGACCTTGAACGACTCTTCCATGCCGTCCACGGCCTTGACCAGCTTGTTCCGCGTATCCGGCGCGACGGTCTTGGCGGCGGCGATGTTGGCCAGGTTGGCGAGGGTAAGTTGGAGCAAAGTCCAGGATACGTTGAAGCCAAGCTCGAATGCGCCGCCCTGATACGTCCAGCCTTCGTGATAGTTGGAGGCGGTGACGGTGGGAATGATGGCCGACAGGTGAGGCGGCTTGGACAGGGCCGCCAGCCATTGGGTCGCGCCGACGTAGGACGCGCCGTACATGCCCACCTTGCCGGTTGACCAGGACTGGGCGGCGGCCCATTCGACCGTATCGTAGCCGTCGTTGATTTCGTTGACAAAGCAGTAAAACTCGCCGTCCGATGCGTAGCGGCCACGCACGTCCTGTATCATGGCGACGTAGCCGTTACGAGCGGCCTTCAACGGGTCGAGGGCCGTCATGGACAGGGGAGCGCCCTTGTCGTAGGGAGTCCGTTGGAGCAATACCGGGAAGGGTCCCGGGCCCTCGGGACGGTAAATGTCGGCGTACAGGGTGATTCCGTCCCGCATAGGAACAGCGACGTTGGACTGCACTGTGATGGCGGTTGATTCAGGCATGGCCGGCCTCCATTTACTCAAAGTGACGGGGGATGCGAACGATGCGAGATGCGAATGATAGGGCCGCTCTATTGGCCCAACCTTGGGATGGACAACAGGCGGCCCCACATGATGCGGATGGCAGGATGCGAAGCAGGTTATTTGCCGGTTACCCAGCCTGTCTGGGATATGTCGAGCACCACGCCGTCGGGTCCGGACCACTTCATTTCGAAGTTGCGCGGCGCGCCGGGGGCAATCATGTCCAGCCCCTCCCTGGTGGTGATGGCCGTTCCGTTGACCTGCTCCAGCTTCTCGCAAGCTTCGTCCAGGTCGTCGACCAGGAACCCTATGTGGTGGATGCCGTTGTAGTTGTTGCCGTTGGGGCCGACATCGGCATCCTTGTCGGAATGTTTCCAGTTGAGTATGGCCAGGTTGATGTAACCGTCGGAAAGGAAAACCGCACCGTTGTCGCTGCGGCGCACCTCTTCCATCTCGAAGGCCTCTTTGTAGAAGGCCGCGACCTGCTCCGGGTTCTCGGTGGTCAATGCGATGTGACGAATCTTTGCCATGACTTTCTCCTGGATTCCGGCTCAAGGCCGGAATGACGTTTGGGGGAGAGCCGGGACAACGTTGTTGGAAGGGCCGGGATAACGTTGTCGGGGGAGCGGAATGACACTCCTGGAGTCGGTTATACGTTGGTGTAGTGCTTGAGTGCGGCGGCTATTTCAGGGCTGGGGAACTGCTCGCCGTTGCGGACCTTGACGGAGTCGGTGTAGATTTCCAGCCGGTTGCCGTCGGGGTCGTTGAAGTAGAAGGACCTGCTGCCGCTGCCGAGCACGCCGCCGCCGCCTTCCGGCCCGTGAATCAGGGGGCCGCTGACCATTTCGATGCCGTGGGAGTGGAGGTGCGCCAAGGCGTTCAAGTACGCTTCCCGGTCCTCGACCATGAAGGCGATCTGCTGGATCAGCCGCTCGCCGCCCTGGTTGGCGGTAACGTCCACGGTGGACGGGGCTTCCGAGATGACAATGTCGTGGTGGTTTTCACCGAACCGGAGGAACGCCGTCTGCCGCCCGTCCTCAGCCCTGCGCAGATTGGTCACCAAGCAACCCATTACCTCGGTATAGAACTTAAACGACCTGTCAAAGTCCGACACCAGTATGCCCAAATGCCCAACGCCGTTGATTTGAATGCCCATACTGCCTTACCTCCCTTTTATAATGAAAACTGGACCGCAAAGCGAATTTCAAGCGTGTACGTCAAGAATCGGCCAAAATTTCAGCATCCCTTATGTAGAGGTCTGTCTCTCGAATGCGCCGCTCCATATCTGGAGTCGGCGGCAATCCAAGGTAGAAACAATCGCCATGCAGCCGGGTCTGCCTGGAATAGTATCGCCCAACCAACTCCGCCACCCTACGGTCTTCACTTACGATGGCATCCAACAACCGGCTGGTTTCAGGTGTTTTCAGAGGCTCTTCCCCGGTCCTGGTGAGAATCAATGCGTTTGTGGCCCTCAACGTGGCGCACCAAGCCTTTTCCGCTGCATCCCGAACATCGCCTGCTTCCAGCCGCTCGATGGCGGACTGGTAAAGCTGCCGGGCATCATCGAATATTTCCCGGGCCGGGGCGGTTATTGTCATTGTCGCCTTCCTTACGAATGAAGTGTTGCGCGGGATGCTACTCGTCCACTAACCGGCCGCTTGCATGGAAGTCCGCCGCAGCCAGATCGGCAAACCGGCCGGGAAGGAACGCCTCGATGTCCTCCGGCACCTTAACGCAGCCACCCATAACGTAATCGGCGATAACCCGCCCGGTGATGGGACCCAAGTGGATACCCTTGGTGGTGTGTCCGGTGGCAAGGACCACGCCGTCCATTCCGGGGACCGGCCCGATGATAGGCATCCGGTCTGGGCTCAATGGGCGCGACCCGGCCAACTGGTGCACCAACTCGGCCGACTCCAATGCCGGGAAAACGTCAATGGCCCTTTGCAACAGTTCAAGCCTGGCCCCTTCGGTGGGAACACGGTCGAACTCCTCGCCCCAGAAAAGTTGTTCCTGATCGTAGTCTCGCCCGCCGGTGCTGCCCACGCTCAACAACCCGTCCAAGCGGCTTATCATATGGCCGCGCTTGGGCGAACTGATGAGCACCGGCAGGGGCGGGCCGTCGTAACGAAGCATCAGGCGCTCGCCCTTCAATGGTCGGACCGGGACGGGGAAACGGAGGTCCTCGCTGAAGGCCGCCGCCCAAGCTCCGGCCGCCAGGACCACCACGTCACAATGCGTTTCGCCGGAGGCAGTGCGGACGCCAGTCACCTTGGACCCCTCGACCAGCAAGCCGGTCACTTCGCGCAAGTGAATTTCCGCTCCCAGCCGCTCGGCGGCTTGCGCCAGCGCCAAGGTGAGGCGGTAGCTGTCCAACTGGGCGGACTCGTCCTCGTAGACCGCGCCCTGAATCCGGTCGGTGAGGCGGGGCTCGATGGCGTTGACTTCCTCCCGGTCGATCCAGCGCATGGAAACGTGGGGCTGCTGCCAAGCCATGAGATCCCTGATGAGCTTCTCTTCCTCGTCGTCCAACGCCAGTCTCAAAGAGGGACGCTGCTGGAAAAGCAGGTCGGCGCCAGTGGCCGCCTCCAAGTCTTTCACCAAGGGAGGAAACTCCCGGTAGGCATTCAACGCGAACTGAAAGGAAGGTCCTTCGGTGAACTCGGCTCCCAGCAGGCTGAGAGAGCCGGTAGCGTGGGCCGATGCGCCGCTTCCGATGGACTCCTTGTCGAAAAGCCGAACACGGGCGCCGCTGCGCGACAGGTAGTAGGCCGTCGAGCAGCCAATAATGCCGCCGCCCACCACTATCACGTCGGGGGTATCAGCCATCCAATGACCTCGAGAAACAGGTGGGTCAAATTATCGGCGGGGCCTTTACGACTGTCAACCGGGACGATCTGGCCGGCTTCTCTTTAACCGCCTCTGTCCCTGCGTTCCAGTTCCTCCTCCAGTTTACGAACCCTGGCCTCGGCTATTTCGGCACGGGCCTCTGCCCGTATTCTTGCCTCCTGCTCGGCGAGACGACCTTCCCGTTCCTGGTCGAATGTGGGGACTTCCTCGTTGGTTTCCGGGTCGAACCACCTGAGTTGGCCGTTGTCCCACCGGACCAGGATGTTCAGGACGGCGCTGTAGCCATGAGGTGGATTTTGTAGCCGTGGGGTGGATTTTGTAGTCGCCGGACATTTGCGGACATTCACGGACATTTTGCCGTGCTCGGAAGAGTCGCCGCGGTTGAGTGGTCAGGTTGCTCAATCCGTGTCCGCTTCCCGACAGTTACAGGCTACCGGGGGATAATCCGGCGTGTCAACGGGGAGATGTCAGGGGGTAGATTCCTAATCACTACGCGGGCGGCGACACTCTGCTACACTGGTGGCCGGCGCAGACCGAGGGTTACGGATTCCCGCCTTCGCGGGAATGACGGGATGGGAGCGGGGATGACGGGTTGGGTAGTGCGCCAAGTTTTGAGACTGGTACTTGGAGAAGAGTCAAATGGTTGAAATCAGGCCGAACCGGGCCAAGGAAAAGCTGCAACGCAATGAGTTGGTTATCACTATATCCGGGCTGCAATCGAGCGACATTATCGACTTTCTAGGGCCCATCGGGTTTGACGCCGCGTGGATAGAGGGGGAGCACGGGGGCGTGACCTGGGAACAGTTGGGGGATATGACCAGGGCGGCAGACCTGTGGGGCATGACACCCATTACCAGGGTGGCGGCCAACGAAGCGTCGCTGATTACACGCACGCTGGACCGGGGTTCAATGGGCATTGTGGTGCCCCACGTAAACACCAGGGACGCCGCTGAACACGCAGCGCGTTGCACCAAGTACGCTCCGCTGGGAGAGCGGGGGATGTTCGGGGGCCGCCAGTCGTTCGGCGTGGGTGATTACTTTCACCGGGCCAACGACCAGACCATGCTGATTGTGCTGCTTGAGGAGGCCGAGGCCCTGGAGAACCTGGACGAGATACTACAAGTGGACAACATCGACGTGTTCTTCGTGGCTCCGTCGGACCTGGCCCAGACCATGGGCCACATCGGCGACACAGGCCACCCTGAGGTGCAATCAGCCATCGACGACGCCATCAGCCGCATTCTTGCCGCAGGCAGGACGGCAGGGACGCTGGTCAACGACGACAACGTGGCATCCTACGCGGCGAAGGGGGTCAGGTTCGTGATGACGTCCTGGAACGCTTGGATGGCGCGGGGGGCCAGCCAGTTCCTGGGCAAGGCCCGGGGTTAGGGAGCAGGCCCTCACCCCAACCCTCTCCCGGGGGGAGAGGGGACTCCAGGGGAGGCATCTGAAGGAGGCGAGCCCTCGGCGTCGGGTTTAAGGGGCAGCAAGAGCAGCCCTCCCAACACGAACAAGGCGGTGCAGGCCATCAATAGCGCGGAGTAGCCCGATGCGTCCTGGGCGCGATTGAGAAGGTCCACCCCGGGCCCCAGGAGCTTGGCCAAGGCTGTGCCGCCGATGGTCGACAGGTTAACCAACCCCATGTGGAGGGCCTCTTTCCCCGATGTTCCCATCTCGTTGGCCAAGGCCCAGTTGGAACTGAGCAAAGCACCCACGGAAAAGCCGATGACGGTGGCGATTGCCAGCACTTCGGTAGTGGTGTCGGCGTAGAGCATCAACAGTGTGCCGGCCGCCGCGCCGACCGCCCCGGCAATGATAGCCGGTTTGTATCCGATCCGGTCGGAGAACCGGCCCGCCAAGTACGCACCGACGGCCACCGCTCCACCCACGACCAGTATCATGTTGCCAAAGTCGTGGACAGGTGACTCCAAGCCAACCTTGTCACGAAGGAAGAACAGGCCGTAGGTCTGAAAGACGGCGATAGCGGTGACCATCAACAGCCGGGACGTGACGAACAGCTTGAGCTGGGGATGCAACCCGGCCCCCGGGGAGGCCTGCCGTCGTCGCTGGGGCCGGGACTGGAAGGTCAACACGGTCCAGGAGGTGATGCCGGTCGCTACAATCAGGTTTATCCCCAGCACCGCCAGCGTAATCCACAGCCACTCTATGGCATTGCCGAAGTCGTACCAACCCATGAACATGGAGGCAATCTTGATGAAGGCCAAGCCGCCGATGGCATCGGCAAGGATTTTGAAAGCCGACGCGACGCCGGTACGCGAGGGGGGCACCAAGTCCTGGATCAACGCTTGGTAGGGGCCGTAAGCGACGTTAACGGCGGCTTGAACGAAAAGCCAAACAGCGAAGAGGACCCAGTAAACGGGCGCCAAGCCGATGCCGACCATTCCGACGCTGACCAAGCCGCACCCCGCAATCAGGTACGGGACGCGCCGGCCAAGAAAAGTCCTGGTGCGGTCGCTCAACCGCCCCACAAGGACTTGTACGCACCCGCCCACCATCAAGCCGGAGAGGCCCAAGGCTGCCAGAAAGGTGTTCTTGAGGGCTTCCGGAGCAAGCACCAAGACCAAAACGGGTAAGACCACCGTGTCGATGGCCAAGTAGAACCCGCTCATTCCAACGCCGAGGGCGTTGAGCCTCAACAGCGTCAGGCTGGTCCAGTCGCGCTCCGCTGCTAATGACATATTTAGTCAGCTATGATACAACACAACCTGTTGGGCTGGCCCTTATATATGATAATACGGAAACCGGATAGCAACGGTCGTTGAATCAAGTGGAGTTACGCCCGTTTTGAAAATCTGCTCGCTCTTGCCCAGCGGCACCGAAATCCTTTACGCCCTTGACTTGGACGACCAACTGATAGGGGTCAGCGACCTGTGCGATTACCCTCCGGCGGCGCGGGAAAAACCTGTTGTGTCCCGCAGCCGGATCGATGTTGCGTCGTCGTCCAGTGAAGAGGTAGAGGAGCAGATGCGCCGGATTCTCGAAGCCGGGGAAAGCCCCTACGAGCTGGACCTGGAGTGGATATGGCGCGAGTCTCCGGACGTGATGCTGACGCAGGACCTGTGCTACTTTTGCGAAATAGACGCTTCCACGGTCAATGAAGCGGTCCACCTGTTGCCCGCCCAACCGCAGGTCGTAGTGCTGCGCCCGCGGACGCTGGACGAGATACTTGACACCATCCTGGAGATAGGGAAGGTGTGCGAAGCGGAGGAAAATGCGGCGGCGTTGACGGCCAAGTTGAGAGGCCGCATGGACGAAGTCCGGCGCGTTACGGCGGGGCTGAAGGACAGGCCAAGGGTCTTCTCATTGGAAGGAGTCAATCCCATCGCGGTCGGGGGACACTGGATACCCGACCTGCTAGAACTGGCGGGAGGAAGCCCGGGACCGTTCCCGCCCGGCTCTCCGGCGTGCCGTCCCGATTGGGAGACTATCAGGGACTACGCGCCGGAAAAATTGTTTATAGACCTGTGCTCTTCGGACTTGGGACGGGGTTTGCGGGAGGTCTCCTGGCTTGCGGGACTTGAAGGCTGGTGGGAAATCCCGGCAGTGCAAGCCGGCGAAGTGTACCTGATGGACCACGTATATTTCAGCAACCCGGGGCCGAGGGTGATACAGGGGCTGGAGATACTGGCCCAGTTGATCAATCCCGACCGTTTCGAAGGGCACATACCCGCGGATACAGTCCTCAAATTCAATCCAACGACGGGCGAAAGCTTACCTCCCGGCGACATATCCCAGTGCTTCAAGCCTTTTCCAACGCCGGGGGCGTGATATACAGGTGGAATAAGCGACGGACGACGGAAATCCCTCCAGATGGCGAATAGAGTTCCGAATCAGGTGGTCGAGCCGCCCGGTCATGCTATCTGGATTCCCGCCTTCGCGGGAATGACGGATGATTGGGAAACAAACCACCTAAAATGAGACGCTGCCCCGACGACGGCTGCCATTGGCGCGGCTTTAACAGAATGCTTATAATAGGGAAAACTTCCAGGGAAGAGTAGAGAGTTGGTTTCCAAAGACGACTTCAGGTTTGCCATGTCCCATTTCGCCACCGGAGTCACGGTGATCACCACAATTGACGATGAAGGCCAGCCCCACGCCATGACGGCCAACTCCTTCACGTCGGTCTGCTTGGAGCCGCCGGTGGTATTGGTGTGCGTCGCCCACGGGACGAACACCTACAAATTCCTGGACAAGGACCGCCGGTTCGGGGTGAACATCCTGCGGCAGGAACAGCAGGACTTGGGCGCCTACTTTGCAAAACGCCCGGAAGACAGGAAAGGCGACGTTGACTACAGCTACGGCGCCGGCGAAGTCGGGCCCGCCACCCTGGACGAGAGCATGGTCTTCTTCGGTTGCCAAGTGATCGGGGCCCACGTATATGGGGACCACACGATCTACTTGGGAGAAGTGAAGGAGATCAAGCAGAACGATCCGGGCGACCCGCTCATGTTCTACCGGAGCCGGTGGTACAACCCATCCGCAGGCTGATACCAGAACACATCAATCCGCAGGCGCTTACTTCAAAGCAGACAGGAACCGCTCTATCTGTTCGTTGACCTGCCGGTATTTTTCCAACTGCACGTAGTGACTGCCACCCGGTATGATCTCTTTCCTCGCCCCTTTGATCTTATCAGTCAAATAGTCCGAGTACTTCACCGGGGTCATCACGTCATCGCTGCCGCAGAGTATCTGGGTAGGCAATGAAATGCCGTTGACTTCCTGCATGATGTCGAACTGGTCACATGCCTTGAAGTCGTTCAGTTCCACTTCAGGCCCCACCTCGCCGGCCCTCTTCAGCAGCACGTCATAAATGTCCTGGCCTACGCCCTTGTAGTACCCTTTCTGGGACTCCATCCAATCGGCGTTGTCCTCACCCGGATTAGCGCAAAGGTCCATGTAATCGGGATGGACGCGCAGCCTAGCGCCGGTGCCTATCAATATGATGCCCTTCAATTCATCCGGGTAGCGCAAGGCGTAAAGCTGGGTGATGGCTCCGCCCATGGAGTGACCACAAAGTACGATGTCCTTGTACCGGCGCGCGGTGTTGAACCCCCGTACCCACTCCACATATCCCTCGATAGAGGTACAGGGCTTTCCAAAGGGATGCCCCGGCAGGTCGATGGCCTTGGAGTTACGGAAGTGCCTCAATTGATAGTAGAACGATAAGCTCGAACCGCCAGCGCCGTGAACGAAGACCAGTTTCATACACTCCTCACTAAGTTGCTTTTCGCTGCATACCGCCCAATCATGATAATGTAGAGCGAATATTATTCGCTCCACATTCTAGAAGCAATCAACGGTTAAATCAAGAGAGCAAATTGCCTTGGAGAACCATAGAGCGGTTTGTGGAAGACTTGCTTGCCACGCTGCGTCGCGCGTCCCCGATTTACTTGCCGTCCAACAATGGAAGTTGGGCGCCGTTTGAAGAACCATTGCTAGAGTGACGCCCGTTTGACGATGCCTCGGCCCTTGTGTGCAAGCCTTCCTGGAAACAGGCGATTGACACCACATAATCGTCCGACTCCCGGTCCCGCCACACGATCACGCCCTGGGCATCGCGCCCGGTGACTCGAACGTCTTCCAGCGTAATCCGCACCACTTGGGCCTTGGCGGAAATTATCAGGATTTCCTGCCCGGGGGTATCGGTTACGACGCGGGCGGCGGCGACCGGCCCTGTTTTTTCCGATACCCTGAATGTGCGGACGCCCTGGCCTCCCCGGGAATGGCTGGGGTAACGGGAAACCAGCGTGGACTTACCGTATCCCCCTTGGCTGACGATTAACAAGTGGCTATTGGGAGGCGTCGGAGCCATAGACACGATTTGGTCGCCGTTCAGCAATCGCATTCCCCGGACGCCGCCGGCCGACCTTGACCTGGGGACCAGATTGTCCACCGGGAACTTGATGGCCTGACCGTTCTCAGACACCATCATGATGTCGGGGGCGTCGCCGACCTGGCTCACCCCGACAAGCTCATCCTCTTGATCGAGGTTCATTACAATCAGGCCGGCGTTGCGGATGTTGGAGAGTTCTCCGGTCTTGAGGGCCTTTATCTGGCCCTTACGGGTGGCCAGCACCAGGAGATAGTCGTCTTTGGGGTTTTCGATGGACAACATTGTTTGAATCTGCTCACCCCGGGACAGGGGTAGCAGGTTGCCGAGCGGGATACCGCGGGTGGCGCGGGAAGAGTCGCCGCCAATCTGGAAGGCCCGGAGTGGATATACACGCCCCCGGTTGCTGAAGAAGAAGATGGTGTCGTGGGTGTCGACCACCACCAGGTCCAGCAGGGCGTCATCGTCCCGCGTGGTCATCCCCCGCACTCCCTTGCCGCCCCGGTGCTGGGTACGGTAGGTCTGGCAAGGAGTCCGTTTGATGTACCCCTTTTGGCTCAGGGTAACGACCACGTCCTGGTGAGCAATGAACTGCTCCGCCGTCTGGTCCGCCACCTCTTCGTTGTGGATGACGGTGCGCCGGGCGTCGCCAAAGTCCTTCTTCAGCTTCTCGGTTTCCTCTTTCACCACCGCGCGTATCTTTTCTCCGCTTGCCAGCAAGGCTTCCAATTCGGCGATGGTCTTCAACAGGTCCTGATGTTCTTTTTCCAGCCGTTCCCGCTCTAATGCAGCCAAGCGCCTCAACTGCATGTCAAGGATGGCTTGGGCCTGCACCTGGCTGAGTTGCATCTGTCCCATCAATTCGTTGCGAGCGGTCTCCACGTCGGCGGAGCCCCGGATGATGGCGATGATTTCGTCGATGCGGTCCAAGGCCAGCAACAGTCCCTGGACTACATGGTCGCGGTCCTGGGCCCTTTTCAGGAGGAACTCGGAGCGGCGGCGTATCACCTCTTCCCGGTGTTGAATGAAAAGGGAAAGGGCCCGCTTCAACGGCAGCACTTGCGGTTGACCGTCGACCAACGCCAGCATGATGCTGTTAAACGAGCTACGCAGGGCGGTGTGGCGGAACAGGTTGTTGAGAACGATGTTCGACTGGGCATCCCGCCGCAGTTCGATGACAATGCGCATTCCGTGGCGGTCGGACTCGTCCCGGATGTCGGAGATCCCTTCAACCCGTTTGTCCCGGACCAGTTGAGCGATCTTCTCGACCAACGTAGCCTTGTTGACTTGGTAGGGAAGTTCGGTGACTATGATCTGCTCTCGCCCACCCCTCATCTCTTCGATGGAGGTAGCCGCCTCCATGATGATGCGGCCCCGACCTGTGGTGTAGGTATCGACGATCCCGGTACTGCCGCGGATGTTGCCGGCGGTGGGGAAGTCGGGACCGCGGACGAATTGCATCAGGTCGGCAGTGACGCAGTCGGGGTGGTCTATGAGGTAGCCAATCGCCTCGCAGACTTCAGTGAGGTTGTGGGGCGGGATGTTGGTAGCCATGCCGACGGCAATTCCCGTTGCGCCGTTGACCAGCATGTTGGGAAGCCGGCCCGGCAGCACCCTGGGTTCCTGAATGGAGTCATCGAAGTTGGGGTTGAAGTCTACGGTGTTGTAGTCGATGTCCGCCAGCATTTCGTCCGCTATCGGGGCCAGCCGGGCCTCGGTGTAGCGCATAGCCGCCGGCGGGTCTCCGTCAACACTGCCGAAATTCCCCTGCCCGTCGATCAGCGGGTAACGAAGCGAGAACGGCTGGGCCAACCTGACCAACGTGTCGTAAACGGAGGCTTCCCCGTGGGGATGGAATTTACCCAGCACCTCTCCGGCGATACGGGCGCTTTTGCGGTGGGCCGAGCCGGGGCGTATGCCCATGTCGTGCATCGCGTACAGAATCCGGCGTTGGACCGGCTTCAGCCCGTCGCGCACATCGGGCAACGCACGGGATACGATGACGCTCATCGCATAGTTGAGGTACGACGTGCGCATCTCTTCTTCAATGTGCACCGGCCTGATATGTTCCGATGGGGGTGTTGGTGTGGTGGTCACCATAATTCGCTCCTCCTCGACCCGTCCTTCACTTGCCCCTTGGTTTTCGATGTGTCATGGGCCTTCTACGCAGGCGGTCAAGCCTGTTCCGGCCATCGTTTACCCCGGCGATTCTCCGGCACGTTGTCAGCGACACACTGAAAAGGCCTCGCTGCGTTGCGCCAACCCCTTGAAGAGGTTGGCGAAAGAGCGGGGCACTTCGTCCTGGCGTTCAGGATGACACTGCACTCCGATCACCCAGCTATGCTCAGGACTCTCCAGACCCTCAACCAAGCCGTCATCCACCGAAAAGGCCGTGGCCATCAACCTTGGCGCCCGTTGGGCCTCCTTCAGGCCCTGATGATGGAGACTGTTGACCTTGAAGAAACCCGCCGAACCGATCACAGCCGCAGCCTTGGACCCGGGGGCCAGACATATGAGATGGGACTTGGGGACCCAACGCCCGTCCTTGCGCTCTGATTTGTGGTCCGGAAGGTCTTGAATCAGCTTGCCGCCGAAAGCCACGTTCAGTAACTGCATACCCCTGCAGATGGCCAGCACGGGCATATCCCGTTCCAGCGCGTAGTCCAAGACCCGAAACTCCAGATCGTCCAGTCCGGGGTTGACTTCAACCCCCGCGCCCGGATGCGGCGACTCGCCGTAGTAGGACGGGTCAATGTCCGGTCCTCCAGTCAGCAGGAGGGCGCCAGCATCGCCCATGAGTTGCGGTACAGAAGAGGAACCGCCGGTTGCAGGGGTTATGAGGCGGGTTTCGAGGCCCAAGGACTCTATGACTTGAATGTAGCGGCGGGCGTTACGAAGACCGTCAGAGGTAACAGCAATTAGAGGCATAATCTTTATTATTATACCCCGATTTCCTTCTCCAGGCAAAGTTTTTTGCGTTACAATTGGGCATAACGCTGGGGAAATTGAGGACAGGCCGCCATACGGTTTGCCAGGCCAACGGATGAAGGAACAAAAGGAACATGACAACAGGACTACCACCGGCAGGAGCCAACGATATTGATGACCACGTGGCAATGAGCCACCGTTTCATTGACCATGCCAGGTCTGAATTGCGCCGGGGCCACAGGCTCCAAGCATCTGAAAAAATCTGGGGCGCGGCTGCCCACGCCCTGAAAGCTATCGCGATCCAACGAGGTTGGCGCCATAGCTCTCACTTAAACATTATTGACATTGGCGAACAACTGGCGAAGGAGTTCGTCCGGGATGATTTTGACGCCCATATGAATACGGCAGACTCAATGCACAAGAACTTTTATGAGAACAACAGAAGAGCGGGCGCTATCCTGTCGGCTATAGATGACGTTGAGAGTTTCGTCGCCAAGCTGGATGAGATCCGAGTGTCGCCGCCCCGACCCTTCACGGTCACCGACAACGAGGACAGGGACCGTCTGGGAAGTCTGCTGGGACTCCGTCGGGGAGCGCGGCCGGCAATAGGCAGCCACTCCAAGGTTGGGTTCAGTCAAACACATCGGGAGGATGATTGACGGCCAATCCCTGTGATGCGGCCTCTGCAGGACGGTAAACGACGGCAAGAAGTAATGCTTCGTATGGCCTTGACGCAATTGCCTCTGAAGGCCCTGTTTGGTAAAGTTAGGCCGTATACACCTTCGCGAGTGAGAGCGATATGAAGGAAGTCATACAGGAAGCGATCAAACTCCTGCAAGGCGGCCAACCGGGAGTGTTGGCTACGGTGGTACGGACCAAGGGATCTACGCCGCAGAAGTCGGGCGCCATGCTACTGGTGCGCGCCGACGGCACCGGGGTCGGGACCCTGGGCGGCGGGTGCGTCGAAGGGGACATCTGGTTCGCCGCCAAAGAGATGCTACGCCGGCACAGCGGGCCGGAATTCAAGGACTATTTCCTTAACGAGGACATCGCCGCACGGGACGGACTGGTCTGCGGCGGCACGATGTACTTCTATTTGGAGCCAGTGTGGGAACCGGACGACTTTGTGCCCATTGGCGCGGAACTCGTTCAAGCCTATGAAGGCGGAGAGCCGGTAGGACTGGCCACGGTGGTAAATGTTCCTGCCGGTCATCCCGGCCTGGGCGCTAAGCTGCTGCTCAGGATGGACGGAACGACGGTCGGCACCCTGGGCGACGCCGCGTTGGACGACAGGGCGGTCGAGATTGCCGTCCGGGTAGCTGAAGTCGGCAACATAGAGTCCTTCACCACCGACGATGGCATCGAGGTATTCATCGAAGGGTTCACCACGCCCCCGACCCTGGTGATGGTTGGGGGAGGCCACGTCGGCAAAGCCACGGCGGACCTGGCCCACACGCTGGGATACCGGGTGTACGTGGTCGACGACCGGCCCGAGTTCTGCAACACCGAGCGGTTCCCTTACGCCGAGCAGACAGTAGTTAGCAACTACGATGAATGGGCCAACCACCTTGAGGTGAACGTCAACAGCTTCGTGGTGGTTGCTACACGGGGCCATCGCTACGACGACATGGCCCTGGAGTCCGCGATGTCCACCCGTGCCCGGTACCTGGGCCTGCTGGGCAGCCGCCGCAAGAACATGATGATTTACCAACGCCTGATGCGTGAGGGCATTTCGGCGGACAGGCTGAAGCAGGTACGCGCCCCCGTTGGCTTGGATATAGGCGCGCTCACGCCGGAAGAACTGGCGGTCAGCATCATGTCCGAGGTCATCATGGTGCGGCGAGGAGGGGCCGGTTCTCCTCTCCAAATGTCCGAATGGTTCGTAGACCGCGCGGAGCAAATCGTTCAACGTAAGGTCGAAGTCCAGGCACCCGGGGACTGACGTGTCCGGCGTTGCCGCCATACTGTTGTCTGCCGGAGAGTCCCGCCGGATGGGGCGTCCCAAAGCCCTGTTGCCGTGGCGGGACTCTTCATTACTGAGGCACCAGGTTGCCGCTCTAACCGCCGCAGGCGCGGAGCGGGTAGTGGTGGTGCTGGGGCACCAGCCGGAAAACCTGCTGCCCGAGTTACAGGGGTTGACCGGGGTTGACTGGGTAGTAAACGGGGACTACCTCCAGGGCAAGACCACGTCCATCAAGACAGGCGTCAGGGCGGTTATCGCAGACCGGCCGGACTGCCTGTTGATGTTGAACGTGGACCAACCGCGCAGCGCGGAGGTTATAAGCCGGGTGCTGAAGGAACACCGGTCGGGCGATGCCTTGGTCACCATACCCACCTGCAACGGCAAGGGGGGGCATCCCATTATCCTCGACGGTTCACTGCTGGACGAGTTGCTTGATATAAACGAGGAGACCCTTGGCATCAAGGCAGTGGTGCAACGCCACCAAGAATCAGTCCAGCGGGTTGAGGTGGGTATCCCGGAGATTCTCTGGGACATGAACACGCCGGAGCAGTACGAGGCGGTGTTGAAGGCGGCTACGTAGAAAATACGTCAGAACCGTCTAATTCTGCCTATGACCCATCGCCCACTGAGTGAAACCTATGGATTCCCGCTTTCGCGGGAATGACAGGTGGGTGCGGAGACGGAACGACTCTTTGGACTAAGAGCCCCTAACAAAAAGAGTTGACGAGCAGGTGTAAGAGGTCTAGATTCTCTCCAAGCCGTGGTTTGCAGCGTACAGGTGCAGCATCGGCAACAGGGTAAGGAGAGATTGATGGCGAAGCCACTGGTGAGCGATGAACTATGGGAGATGCTCCAACCGCTGCTGCCACCCGCGAAGCCCAGGCGGTTCCGGTACCCCGGACGCCAGCGGATAGACGACCGGAAGGCCCTGGCCGGCATCCTTTTCGTGCTCAAGAGCGGGATCCCTTGGGAGATGTTGCCCAAGGAGATGGAATGTGGGTCGGGGATGACCTGCTGGCGCCGTCTGAAAGAGTGGCATGAAGCCGGAGTGTGGCCGAGTCTCCATGAACTCCTGTTGTCCAAACTGCAAGGGGCTGACGGTCTGGACTGGTCCCGGGCTTGTGTGGACAGTGGGTCGGTCCGGGCAGTCGGAGGCGGGGGAAAAAACAGGCCCCAATCCTACGGACCGCCGTAAGCCTGGGAGCAAGCATCACGTGATCACCGACGCCAATGGGACTCCTCTGGCAGCAATACTGAGTGGAGCCAACCGTCATGACGTGACTCAATTGCTGCCATTGGTGGATGCGATACCGCCGGTGCGGGGCAAACGTGGCCGTCCGCGCCGCAGACCGGAGCGGCTGTATGCGGACCGGGCTTATGATTCCCGGGAGCATCGGAAATCGTTGCGTTCGCGCCACATCACGCCTGTGATCGCCAAACGGGGCGTCGGGCATGGAAGCGGGCTGGGCGTGTACAGGTGGGTTATCGAGCGAACCCTGGCATGGTTGCACCAGTTCCGCAGACTGCGGGTGCGCTACGAACGAATAGACGGGATACATGAGGCGTTCCTGTCCATAGGATGTTCACTCATTTGCTTCAGACGCTTATCCTCTTTTTGTTAGGGATTCTTAGTACTACAGACGCAGTTGGTTTCCCGAGGTATTGGTCAACCTCAATTGCCGCGGCCTCCGGCTAAGGGCAACGTCTCTTCCTGTAACGACATTGTCCATTCACCAAGGTCGAAATTATCTAGTCAGCTTATGTGCGGCTCTAGTACTAAGCCGTTTGGGCGCGCAGGGAATTGTTTCCCGGCATGAACATGGTGGCCACCAGCCCCAGGAAGAACAGCACGGCGGCGCAATAAAAGGCCGTTTCCCATCCCCAGAACCCCACCAGCAGGCCTACCACCGCGGCCGCGGCGGCCCCGAAAAAGGCGTTGCTGCCCCACATCAGCCCCATGAAGGTGGCATCCAGACCCCGCCCCGCCACTTCATCGATGGCCGCTGCTTGCGTCAGCGAACTTACCGAAGAGTGGAAGAGGCCGAACAGGACAACCGAGACCGTCATCCAGACGCTGCCGCCGCTTATCACGGTGGTCACGGAGAGCAGGACCGAGACGGCCATGAGACCGGCGATGATGGGGCGGCGTCCAACGTGGTCGGATAATGCGCCAAACAGGGGGCCGGAGACAATCCCCGGTGCGGACACCAATGCTACGTGGATTGCCGCGAACATGAACCCTTTGTCCAGTCCCTCACTGAGGTATAGAGGCAGAAAGAAGATGTAGGACCTGTCCCCCATTCCACGGACGGCGGAGACGATAAAGATAGCCCACATGCCGACGCCATGAAAGGCCCGGCGCAGGTTGGTTATCTGGTTTCCAAAGTTGCTGCGCACTGAGGCGGCAGCGGGTTGGACGCCGGCTACCTTCCACAGCAGCACCAACACCAACAGCCCCATCAGCACGGCCAGCGGGGTGCCCCCGCCCATGATCCAGCGCCAGCTCACGAACCCGAGCAATGCGCCGGCCAACAGCGGCCCTACCAAGTCGCCAATGCTGCCGGTAGCCCTGTGGAGCGAGATATAGAGGCCGCGTTGCTTGGGGAAGTGTTGGGACAACAGCGCCAAGGCGGGAGGATGCCAGAGGGCGTTTCCTATGGAAGCAATGAACAGGGCGGCCAGGATCAGGCCGTACACGGGAGATATGGACACCAGGAAAAACCCGACGCCCATCAACACCATACTGCCGGCCAGCACCTGCTCGCTGCGGTGGCGGAAAAGGTCCACCAGGACGCCGCTGCCGATGCTGGTTGCGCCGGCGGTGAGTTGCCTGACGGCGGACATGATGCCCGCTTGGAATGGGTTCAAGCCCAGGTCGGCGTAAATCGCCGCCACCAGTACGGGGAAACTGTGGGAGTAAAGGTGCTCCAGTCCGTGGGCGCTGAGGATGGTGGAGGCGATGGTCCTGGCTTTCGCGCCTCCACGGTTTTCTTGCAATGGCGCGGCGCCGGCGCTGGTAGACCTGATCAAGGAATTGAACCTGCCTTTATCGCTTGATAACCGACCAAGGGAACCGAACGGTCCTTGGGCAAACTCCCGGCAGTATACACCTTTGGGCTACCGGCGAACAGGCGGGTTGATATGATGGGCTGTACAATATGTTGAAAACATATGCTGACGCTAACAGAAAAGGACCGGACTACAGGAAGATGACTTCGTTCAATTTGGACCTGCACGGTTACAAGCGGACAGAGGCGCTGGAGGAATTCATCAGCTTCTACAATTACGTATTTGACAATGCCGCCAATCTAACCTCGGTCAAGCTGGACGTGGTGCACGGCTATGGCTCCAGCGGAGAAGGAGGGGTGTTGCTCAAACGGTTACGGACATTCCTCGAGACCCAGGAAAGTTGCTTGGAATTCACTCCCGGAGAACGCGCCGACGGCAATCCGGGCCATACCGTCGTGACACCCCGGAAAAGACTTCCGGGGGCGGACGCCATGTTGGCCGAGGCAGTCTGGGACTACTGCGAACGTCCGAAAAGCCGCAGCAAAATTCTCGGCCAGTTTCGCAGGCATGGCGACCCGCAGGTATTACGGGCGGTAAGGTCACTGGAGAAGCAAGGCCGGTTGAAGAAGAAGAGCAAGGGGCGCTTGGACTTGTATGGGGCGGCTTAGAGACAATTGAGGTCCGGCGCCCCACAACGAACGGATCACGAGCGCATCACTTGGTCCATTTACGGGTGAATGTCACCAGAAACGTAGCGGTCAGAAACAGACCGATGAAGGACTCCAACCCGCCCAGATAACGTAGCCAGTTGTCGGGATGTTTGATCCATTCGCCATAGCCAAGGGTGGTGAAGGACACCAAGGAAAAGTAAAAGGAATACCACAATCTAGCCAGAAATTCGCCTCTACCCGCGGCAACGACCTCCGAGAGTGGGTAGAGAAAGTAGAGCAAGGCAAACCCCAGAACGACGGACGCAGCGGCGAAGACCACCCGCATGGGACGTTCCCCATAGCCGAAGGTCAACTCGTGGACGACGAGCCACAGGAACCAGACCACGGTACGCCACCACTGGAAATTCAGGGCTTGCAACGTATGCAGGGGGCGACGCCAATTTAATCCGTCGCTTAATTGGCCCCCGGCTTCCAATCGTTTGCAGACCCATTCCCGGTATAGAAATTCCCCAGCGATGTCATAGTGCCCGTGGTTCTGGTGCCACGTATTAAGTTGCCGGTAGACTGCCCGGGCGTTCCGGTAAAAATTGATATGCTCCCATCCGTTGATGTACTTGTCCCCCCAGTCAATGTCCTCCAAGTTGGTCTGATCATCTATTCTCACAGCCAACAGGTATGCCGATTTTATATTGGCTTGCACCAGAAACGCGCCCCGGAGATCAGCCCGGAAAAGATCGGCCTCCTGAAGGTCCACCCGGAACAGATCGGCGTCCCTGAGATCGACTCGCCCCAAGTCGGCTGCATGGAAGCATACTTCCCGGAGGTCCATGCAGGACAGGTCGGCCGAGTGGAGATTTCTAAAGGTAAGGTCCAAGCCGACGGCAGTCCCGCCATTGGCGCATATCAACCGCTCAACATCCTCACGGGACATGGGTTCGTCGCCAGCCAACACGCCGCTCCGTCCCCACTGCTCCAGCCACCAGTCAACCGCCTCGCTTGTACGAGGCAAAGGCCCTTCCAATGCTACATCATCCTGTTCAAATGCCAGTTTTGTTACCTGTTTCCTGATAGTTTCGCTAACGGTCTGCAATTGTACAAGTGCACCTCCGAGTTGAGGATTCCACTTCCAAGACGTGAACAGCCTGCGTCTTTTCAGTCCAACGATGGGGATTGGTTGAGGACGGCGGCAAATACATGCGCAGGAATTCATTGACAGCCGACTTAACGGCGGTTACATTCATATTATGGCGAATTGGCGGGATGTTGTCCCGCTACAGCCTGACAGGATACACTGTAAATTGATACGGCCCGCTAGCTCAACTGGCAGAGCAACGGACTCTTAATCCGTAGGTTCTCGGTTCGACCCCGAGGCGGGTCACCAATTCCAGATACTCAGTCAGGCCCATAGGGCATCGTCAACCTCTTCAGCGCCCTCATTCGGCAGCCTGGAATTCTTAGACGCTCCAAGCCTCTACACGGCCTCCAATTGCACTGGATGTTGCACACGGAAGTACGAATCATCCGTTATGGCCACTCCGCTGTGCCTCACTGCCGCCGGGACCGACTACATCCAAATGAATAAGACTTACCAACGCTGTAATCCGCTTCAATAGAACAGGACGGGGAACCCTTATGAGTGCAACTCGAACCCTGGCCCGGTTTATAGCCAACACCGAGTACGATTCTCTGCCAGTCTCCGTGGTCGAAGCCGCCAAAACCGCCATTCTGGACGGTGTTGCCAACATGGCGGCCGGCTCGGTGCAGGAATTGGCCGACATTATCGGCCGGTACGTGCGGGACAGCGGAGGATCCCCTCAAGCCTCGGTGGTAGGCTGGGGCTACAAGACCAATCCTCCGTCGGCGGCATTCGCCAACGGAGTCTTCGGCCACTGCCTGGACTATGAGATCCAAGGGTTTCCGCCCACTCACGGCACCTCATCTTGCCTGCCGGCTGCCTTGGCGCTGGGGGAGCAGCATCAAGCATCCGGCAAGAAAATCATCAGCGCCTACGCGCTGGGATGGGAAATCCAAGGGCGGCTGCGGACGGCGTCGGCTCCCGCCACCGCTCCGGGATACCATCCGCCGGGTCTGGTGGGCCCGTTGGGAGGCGCCGCAGCGGCTGCCAAGACCCTTGGGTTGGACGATCGGCAAACCCTGATGGCCCTGGGCATTGCCGCATCCCGCACCGGAGGCCTGACCGCCAACACCGGCACCATGGTCAAGTCCACCCATCCCGGCAACGCCGCCCGCATGGGCGCCGAGGCGGCCATTCTGGCAAGCATGGGTTACACCGCCAGCGACGAGGCCCTGGAATCGCCGGTGGGTTATGCCGCCGCCCTGTTCGGCGGCGACTTCGACTGGGACGCTGCGACGGGCGGGCTGGGCATCTCGTGGAGGCTGACGGACCCCGGATTTGACATCAAGAGATTCCCGGCGCAAGTCTACATGCAGAACGTAATCGAAGCGGTGCTCAAGCTGCGGGAGGAGAACGGCCTGTCCACAGAATCTATCGAACAGGTGACCATTCACAGGCAAGGCCGGGGCCACTCCGGTCCCATTCCTCTCAGTGGACTGGACGGCAAGTTCAGCGTGGAGTACTGCGCCGCCGCCGCCCTTCTGGACGGTCAGGTGGGTATCGACACCTTTACCGACGCGCGCCGTTTCGCCGCAGACATGGAAGATATGCTGAGCCGCATCCGGGTGGACCCTGAAGGCCCGGAATCCGGGGCTGTCCTGGCCATCGCCCTGCTGAAGAACGGCTCCACGATAAGCGCCGAATGCAGCGCCTTCCGGGGCTCGGCCCAAAACCCCATGTCCCGCGAGGAACGGTTGGCAAAGGTCCGCGACTGCTTCCACCGAGCCTTGTCTGAAAGCGATACTATGCGGGTACTGGATATGCTGGAGAATCTGGAAAACCTGGCCGATGTTGGGGAGTTGATGAAGATACTGGGACAGGGAGGGAGATAAGGTGTCCGACGAAAATATCGAGGTTGCAGTGTTGGGCGGCGGATGCTTCTGGTGCGTTGAGGCCGTTTTCAACGAGATACAGGGGGTAACGGCGGTCACTTCCGGATATTCCGGCGGTCACACGGTCAATCCCAACTACTATGAGGTGTGCAGCGAGCGGACCGGTCATGCCGAAGTGGTGAAGGTGGAATTCGACTCCGGCCAAATCACCTTCCCGGAGATACTCGAGGTGTTTTTCGCCAGCCACGACCCCACCACTCTCAACCGCCAGGGGGCGGACCGGGGCACACAATACCGGTCGGTGATTCTCTACACCACCGAGTCCCAGAGAGACCAGGCAACGAAATTCATCAAGGCATTGGATGAGTCGGGGACTGAAAGGGGGCCGGTGGTAACCCAGCTTGCGCCGTTCGAAGCATTCTATCCGGCGGAATGGGAGCACCAACTTTTCTACCAGAACAACCCGGGAAGCATGTACTGCCGGATAGTAATCGACCCCAAAGTCGCCAAGGTCAGGCAGAAGTTTTCCAACAAGCTTAGGTAGACTGCTAAACGGCTGCGGGAGCGGGCACTGCGGAGCGGGGGAGTGACGGCTTTCTAGCCAGCAGGAACAGCCCGCCGCTGGCCATGTACACCGGGATAAAAGTGAGCAGCACTAGGGTGTAGCTGTGGGTCTGGTCGACGATCCAGCCGGCGTAGATGGGGGAGACCAACATTCCCATGTTGAAGCAGAAGCTCATCATGCCCATCAGGGTGCCGAAGCTGGAACGTCCGAAAAAGTTGCCAAGCGCAACCCAGTTCAGGGTGCTTCCACCCTGCTCCACGGCCATCAGGAAGACGAAGAGGTAGATACCTATATTTCCCTCAATGACAAGCAATGCCAGTGTAGCCAGGCCGGCCGCCAGCATCCCGCCGCACATCAACGGCTGGATGGGCATCCGGTCTCCAAGGACGCCGGCGCCGATGCGCATGGGTATCGACAGGAAGAACATCAAGGAGAACATCAGCCCGGCCGTTTCCTGACCCATACCCTTCCATACCATCATCTCCACTGCGTGGATGGAAATGGCGCCCCAGAGGGTTATCCGCATGATGGTTCCCGCGGACAATATCCAGAACGCTTGAGTCCTGAGGGCTTGAGCGACGGTGAAGTCCCCGGAGGTATCCCGGGCCGGCTGTGTTGTACCCTGGGTTGGCGCGGGGGAAGCGCCGGGCTTGATGCCGTCGGGTTCCAGACCCATTCTCTCAGGGGAATGGCGAATGATAGCGGCCAACGGCAGCACTATCAGGCACATGAATATCCCGGAGTAGAGCATTACGTCGCGCCAGCCGATGGTGTGGACGCCGATGGTGACCAATGGCAAAAGCACCGCGCCGCCGGAGGAGAAGCCGGTGATGCAGATCGACATGGCCAAGGAACGCCGGCGGATAAACCAGCGGTTTACCGCGCTCAGCAATACCTGGCCCAACCCGGCGCTTTTTCCGGTGGAGACCAAGCCAATGAAAATCACGACGAACAACAGGTAGCCGTGGACCCAGTGAAGCGCAATAAACCCCAGACCGGCGATGATACCCCCGATGATGATCATGGGTTGGGAGCCGAAACGGTCTACCAACGGCCCCACTATCGGCCCGGCGACGCTACCCTCGGCGCGGGCCAAGCTGAAGATCAGGGAAGTCTGGGTGCTGCTGAGGCGCAGGTCCTCCTTGATGGGGCCGAAAAAGATGCCGTTACTGTGGGAGAAGATTCCGCCGGATATGACGCCCAGCAGGAAGGTGGACACCAGCACCCACCAACCGAAGTAGACGCCCTTGGTCTTACGCGCCCCCATAGCAACCTGGGGCATACTGCCAATGCCAATGAGCAGGAGTCCTGAAACCAGGATCATTAGCCCGGTGGCCGTCATGCCGGGAATACCTTCATTTGGGCAGACTGCTCCTGAGGTGTCGTACAGGCCTTAAGTATATTATGATAAGCGATATTTGTTTCAGAAGTTTATCGCAAATTGACCAACGCTTGGCAATCAAATATGAACGTGGAGGAATGCGATGAGCGTGTCGCTGGACTGGCTGGGCGTATCCACCTACCGATTGACCGTGGACGACCTTGTTATTTTCCTTGATGCCTACATAGACCGTAATCCGCTGGCGCCTGAGGTAGGGATGCGCGTGGCAGACGTGCAACGGGCCGATTACGTGCTGGTGGGGCATTCACACTTCGACCATCTCTGGGGGGCCGAGCGGATTGCCCACCAGACCGGAGCCACCATAATCGGCTCCCATGAGTCGGTACGGCTGATGGAAATGGAAGAGGTGCCGGACGAACAGTTGGTTGCCGTCGCGGGTGGGGAGCGCGTTCAGCTATCGAATGCCGTCTCCGTGCGGGTGTTTCCCAGCCAGCACTCGTGCATCTGGAGCACCGCCGGGGCTTCGGGAGAAGCATTGGTAGGAGACCTGGGCCTTACCCTGCAGGAACGGCAGGCCAACCTGGACCAACGGGCAACCCAGCGCACCACATCGACCGACCCGCAAATGGCGCAGGCCGAGGCCCATCGTTCCGAGTGCCTCCAGCAACCTCGCGGCGAGGGAGGCGCGTTAGCCTACTTCATCGAGACTCCCTACGGAACCATATTGTGGAAAGACACGTCTGGCCACTGGACCGGAATCCTGCGCGACCTGCGGCCTGACGTGGCGCTCCTTGCTGCCGCCGGGCGTGGCAATATCGACGGAGAACCCATCCAAGGCACCCTGGCCCAGTTCGTCGCCCGGGAAGCGGACCTGCTGCGGCCGAGGAGCATCGTGCTGGGACATCACGACGACTGGAACCCTCCGGTGACCGGTCCCACCGACATGGAGCCAATCGAGCATGAACTGGCCCGGCAAGCGCCCCGATTAGAACTGGTCCAGATGGACTACCTGGAGGGGTATCCCATACTGGGGCGGTGAGATACCGGAAGCGATATCCAATGCTATAATCCGCTGGAAAGGAACCTTTGATGGGCAGCAATCTCCCGGATTGAGGCGCCCGTCTCTATGCTGGAGGGGATGCCGTGCGAGATACAGTTACAGTAATTCACCGGGCCGCCCAAGGCTCTGCTGACTACGTATTCCATCTGACTTTTGAGTTTCAAGAAGAGGAGGGCCAGTGGGTGGGCGCCTGCTTGGAACTAGGGACAGCGGCTCACTCAGACACCCTGAAACAAGTGCAAGTTGAGTTGGGGGAAGCGGTGGAACTCCAACTTGATGGGATGGCACAACTCTGCGACATTCATGACTATTTGAAGGACAACGGCGTCCACATCGTGCCAATCGGGGCGGATGCGCTTCTTTGCAAAACGGGATTTGCCGTGGCCTCTACCGGCGCGTAGCAGACTTGAACGTATCAGGCCGATTTCTAATGAGACTCTTAGACCAGGACGGGTGGACCAACGGGGGACGCAGGACCCACGGAGTGTTATATTACCGACGTTTCCCTGGAGAGGCACGCCCCCGGTCCACTATAATTCCAGACAAGTCCACTCCCTTGCCGCAGAGTACACTGGGTTTGATTCTGGGAGTCAAGCAGACTGGACTTGGCAGGACCGGCCTTCAAGACCTGATCGACAAGTACAGGTAGTCAGCCAACCTCAGAGGTTGGCCCGCCAACTTCACGCGGCCCCCCGACATCGCTACCCTATGGAAACGTCGTCGGTCTGGTACATGACCTGGCCGCCGACCACGGTGGCGGCCGACTCGATCTGACCCAGTTCGTGAGGGGCCTCCAGGAAGGGATCGTAGTTCAGGACCACCAGGTCGCCCAGCTTTCCGACTTCGAGACTGCCCTTCACGTTTTCCTCAAAGGCGCCGTATGCGGCGTTCACGGTCATCATGGAGATAGCCTCCCTGGCGGCGACTCTCTCCGCCTCAGTCAAGACCTTGCCGGAGCTGGTGACCCTGTCGATGGCGTTCTGGATGCAGAAGAGGGGGTTCACCGGGGTTACCGGGCAGTCGGAGTGAAGCAGCGGCTTTATGCCGGCTTGAATCGCCGAACCGATGGGGTCAAGGTGTGTGACCCGGTCCGGCCCCAGGAACCGGTCCCGGTGCCGGTCGCCGAAGTAGTAAACGTGGTTCGGGAAGAAGTTGGGAATTACTCCAAGGTCCCGCATCTTGGAAATGTGCTCGGGGACGCATACCTGGCAGTGCTCGATGCGGAAACGATGGTCGACCTTCGGGATAGCCCGCAGGGCGTTCTCGTAAGCTGCCAGCACGGCGTCGATAGCCGCGTCGCCGTTGGCGTGGGTAGCGATCTGGTAGCCCCTCTGGTGCAAAGTCATGACGATTTCGTTCAGTTCGTCCTGTTCATAGATGAGCCACCCCTGTTCGTTGGGATCGCAGTGGTAGGGCTCGCGCAAGGCGGCGGTGATTCCCTGGATCGAACCGTCGGAAACGATCTTGCATCCGGCAACCCGGACCCATTCGTCGCCACCCCCGGTCTGCCAAGCGAAGTTCGAGTCCTTCAAGTATTCCCATTGGATGAACATGTTGACCCTGAACTTCAGGAATCCCTGCCGTTGGGCCTGCTGGTAGGTATGCAGAATATCCACGCCGCGGGCGTTGCTGACGCTGGCGTCGTGGATGGTGGTTATGCCTCGGCGCAGGTACTCATCCTGGGCTTGAACGAAACCCGTCCGGACGTCTACCTCGGTGTAGGTGGGCAGAAGCTGGTGCACCAGTCCTTGGGCCGTCTCGTACAGCATCCCGTCGGGCTCGCCTGTAGCTGGGAACCTGCCGATGCGGCCACCGGCCGGGTCCGGCGTTTCATCGTGAATCCCGGCCATCTCCAGTGCGGTGGAGTTGGCGGCGAGCATGTGCCCGGAGTTGTGGACGATGGCGATGGGATGATTGGTTGACGCGGCATCCAGGTCGTTGCGCGTGGGGTGCCGGACGTCCTGAAGACCGGTATCGTCGTAACCCCGACCGCGTATCCAATCGCCCGGAGTGGTTGTGGACGCCCGCTCACGCAACCGGTTGACGATGTCGCCGATGTTGCGGTTGGGCGGAGTTCGAACGTCCACCTCCAGCAGATTGGTACTATACCCGACCATGTGGTTATGCGGCTCGATAAAACCGGGCAGCACCGCCTTGCCCTTGGCGTCGATTATCGTAGTGCCGGCGTGTCGCTCCGCCATCACATCGCCGTTCGTACCCAACACCGCTATCCTGCCGTCCCGGATACCTACCGCCTGCACCACGCTGTTGTTGGCGTCCATGGTCTCTACCCGGCCGTTAATTACGATCAAGTCCATGTAGTTCACCTCGTTGCATACGTATCGGGCCGTGTTAAGACCCTTGGAAAGCGTGGTCTATTCTAACAAAGGACACTGAATAAGTGCTCGTTAACGTTGACTTGAATGTATCGCAGACTTACACTTCACAAGACCCTAGCCTTGAAGGTGGTTTGAAATCGTCACAAATTATCTCAGGAGGCGACTGTATGCCTGAATTTGACTTGGTTATCCGTGGCGGAACAGTAATCGACGGCACAGGCCTTCCTCGGATTCGCGCCGACGTTGGAATCAAGGACGGCCGCGTGGCAATGGTCAGCGGGCGGATTATGAGCGGCGGGGCCAAGGAGTTGGACGCCAGCGGCTGTATCGTAGCCCCCGGCGCGGTGGACCTGCACACTCACTACGACGCCCAGCTCAACTGGGACCCCTACGCTTCGCTGTCGGGTTGGTTTGGTGTTACGTCACTCACGGTGGGGCAGTGCGGGTTCGGCTTCGCGCCCACCAGGCCGGAAGACCGCGACCTGAACATGCGGATGATGAACCGCATTGAAGCGATTCCCTTGGAGGCGATGCGCCAGGGAATGCGCTGGGACTGGGAGACCTTCCCTGAATACATGGACAGCCTGGACCGGCAGGGACTGGGAGTGAACGTGGGCGCGCTGGTGCCCTTCTCTCCTCTCAGGGCTTACGTGCTGGGCATGATACCGGCCCGCGAACGCACCTCGGTCACCGAGGACGAGCTCAACCAGATGAAACAGATTTTCTACGACGCGATGAAAGCCGGGGCGTTCGGGATTTCAGCCGACAAGAACTTGGAAGACCGACCGGAGGACGGAAGCTGGCTGCCCAGCCACGTGGCGTCGCCGGAGGAGTTCTACGCCCTGTCCCAGGTTATGAGCGAGTTCGGCGTAGGTCACCTCGGGTGGACCATCGGCATCTCCGACAACCGCGCCGAGCAGCGGGACATGCTGGCCGAGATGGTACGGATGAGCGGCCGCCCGCTCCACGTAGCCTTGGGCGACGACGAAGGCTACGATTGGGTGGCGGAGATGCGGGAACAAGGCCTGCCGATCGTGGCGCAACAGGGGTCGGTGCCGACCATCGCCGAGTTCAAGCTTTCGGAATACAACCTGTTCGACTACATGCCCAACTGGGTGCAGCCGCTGGTGGGGACCAAGGAGGAGCGCATCGCCAAGCTGTCCGAGGATGGCATCCGTGACGGTATGAAGCTGGACGTGCTTGAACGGCCTCACCCCAGGACGGACTGGACCCAAGTGCAGGTAGTCGAGGTCGCGCTGGAGCGCAATCTGCAATATGAAGGGTTGTCGATAGCCGACATCGCCGAGGCCGAGGGCAAGCATCCGTTGGATGTTTTCCTGGACATCGCCTTGGATGAGGACCTGGAGACCGAGTTCGCCCACCCGGCGGCAGCCCAGGGCGAGGACGTCCGGGCCGAGAGATTACTAAACCCCTACGCGCACATCTCGGTGTCGGACGGCGGGGCCCACACCAGGTTCCTGGTCAACAGCGTCTGGCCGGTCTACTTCCTGGGGCACTGGGTCCGTGACAATGGCCTGATGACGCTGGAGCAGGCCCACCAGAAGATGAGCGGTCTGCCGGCGCAGTTCTCGGACATGAAGAACCGGGGAACTCTGCGCGTGGGCGACTGGGCCGACATCATGGTCTACAACATGGAAGAGCTGGGGCTGCTCTACGACAAGCCGAGGTTCGAGACCGACTTCCCCGGCGGCGAGAAGCGGTTGGTGCAAAAGCCCACCGGAATCCGTTACATCCTTGTGAACGGCACGGTGACCTTCGTGGAGAACGAATGCACCGGGGCCTTGCCGGGCAAGCTGCTGCGCAGCTACGAAATGGTTAGGTAGACCTACGCGATGACCCGGTAGCCCGGTACCCGGCCGGTTTCAGTTGAAAGAAGAGGCCCCTTCCTATAAAGGAGGGGCCTCACAATTTACAACCGGGTTTGCCGTTATCACCTGGCAGGGATTCTTACCCACGCAATCCCGTCGACGTACTCGAAATGGCTGTCCGCCGATACCAAGTCGGCGCCGGTTTCCATCGCGTGGGCCGCAATCCATATATCGTTGGTAGGGATTGGCCTGCCTTTGGCTCTTAGAGAGGCCGAGATTCTGGCGTAGTAGTCTGCTGTGGTGGGTGTGACGGGCACCAACTTAACGTTGTCTCGGGCGAGGAATGTGCTTAACTCCGTGGCGTTACTCTCGAACAGTGACCACGTCCGATACCCAAACAACAACTCTCCCATAACTATGACTGAAAGGAAGATTTCATCAGCCGTCCTGACAATCTCCTCGACCGCACGACTACCTCTACCCAAATATGAATATGCGTTAGAATCCAAGAGTGCTCTCATTTCCAGAGTTCCTCATCGATTTTCTCGAACTCCTCTTCAATGAGGGCAAGCATCTCATCCAATTGTTCCTGGGTCCACGAACCGATGAAATCGTCCAGCGAATTGCCGATGGGCCCTTTCTTGGGAGTGGGGGGAGGCGGGAGGCCGGCGCCGACGTGGCGCATGTATAACGCGGCCTTGTTTAATGAAATCCCCTTTTTCTCCGCCAATTGGCGGATGCTTTCGGACAACTTCTCGTCCAAGCCCCTGATTGTAATCTGTTTCATGTTGCTTGCCTCCTGTGGTCCCAACCATCACTCTCCAACCAGCGGCGGCAGTCCCGCTACTCGTCAGGCACCAACGCGACGAGGCGGCCGTTTTGCACGGTAACCAGGAACGTCTTCATCCGGAAGTCGGGGCGGCTGGCGCAAAGACCCGCGGCTTTGTCGTACTGCCAGCCGTGGCCGTCGCAAACGAACAGGTCATCGCCTTCGTCCATAATCTCGCCCCCCTGGTGCGGGCACACTGTTGACAACAGCTTGTAGCCGTCCCGGCCCCGGACCAGGAAGTAGGAAGCGTCGCCGACCTTGACCGGCGCGGGGAACGCCGTAAACGAAGACTCTTCCCCCAAGTCAGCCCTGACCTTTTTAGACCGGGCAGAGCCGTTGATTTGACGCAGTGACACAGTCCCTCTTCGACGTTCAGTAGTCATTGCATTTCACCCTCTTGGTTGATATGACACCTTGGGAAAGTATACCAGCACACGGGCTTTGCGAACGCCCGAAGCGCGACCCTTTTGTTGCGGAGCCGGCGGACTTGGCGCGGAGTCTGAAATGACCTCTAACGTGCCTGTCGTTGAATCCAAAGAAGGTCTTCTCCGGGGTCGTCAGACTGGAAAGCATGATATATTGACGGCATCCTTATTCCGTTTTTGGCATTGTCGCAGCTTGAATTTATGACTTTTTGTACGAGCGTGCGCAGCTACCGGCAGAACAAACACACCCTCTTCGGCGAGCAAGAGGGGCCATGCAACAGTTGCAAGGGAGACTTCCCCTTCAAGCTGTTCGAGGTTGACCACGTCATCCCCCAATCCCGGGGCGGCACTGACCACCTTGAAAACCTGCAACTACTCCGCTCAAGCTGCAACCGCATCAAGGGCAACCGGCCCCAGGAGTATCTGGTGGCAAGGCTGGCGGAGATTGGGATTTAGGGAAGGAGGACATATTTTCATGCACGTCCAAAGGAACCCAGACGGCAGCAGAACGCTACATCTAAGCAAGAGTGAGGAACAAGCATATCTTCATTTGGGAGTGATTGCGTCGTTAGCCGGCCGCCGAGAATTGATGTACAAAATAAAGAGTTGTAAGAGGACCCCTGAGGGGCGCATATTTAGCGGCATGGTTAAATGGAGTGCAGATACCATCCCAGAAGATCAACTGAAGAAAATGTGGGATTTCAGAAATGCGCTTCTCCATGGACATTGCATAGTATTCGAAGACGGGAGCATTTCGATTAGCGACGAGCGATTTAAGGACGACGATCCACAGAGCCAGATTGAATTGTCCTTGGCAGAACTGTCAAGGACCATGGATATGTGGGTGGAATGGTTGGAGCCGTCAACGGTTATGAGGCGCTATCTTGACGCAGGCAATCCCGACCCAATTCGTTGGTCCATAACCGTGATTGATCCCACGTCTAAGGAGGAGTAACCAATAATGGCCCACGGCGCATCCGCAAGCGCGTCGGGCGGAGATTGGGGTTCAATGATTAGGGACAATGAATTCAAATATCTGGTCGCGGGATTTATCTTGATAGTGGCGTTGACCGCACTGTTAGCATGGTATGAACTGGAGAAAGAAATTCCCCGGTCATGGTTTGAGGCCATGCTTGCGGCGGTCAGTAAGGTCCAGATTAGTGTCCCGCTGACTGTTGCTTTATTAGCTGGATGGGAGGTAATACGAGTGATAGCCGACAGAATCATAAAAAGGTTGCGTGAGCAAGACCGAGAGAAGTGGCGGGCAGCACAAGGTGAAAGGTTACGGCAAGCCATGGAACGGTTCGGGGTAAAAGACGAAAAGGGTCAAGTATCGATGCCCATGACACAAGAGGTGGTGGATTTCCTCACCAGCGACGACCCGCGCTGATGACTACTTGGAGGTCATCAGGCCCTGAAGCATGGGAGAGAAAGTTGGAGTGTAAGGTTGGCGGAAATCAACGCACGGAAAAATTGAATGTTGACAATCCACCGTTTTTACTGGGCTGGACAGGAAGATATACCGTCAGATATAATACCGCGACTCTACGTCAATGGATAACTCTGGCGTCAGAGGGTTTCGTTTTGACTTAGAGGCCGCTAAGAGGAAGGAGACTTTCGGGAACAGTCTGCTGGGGGAAGTGTCGGAACTGGTAGACGAGCATGACTTAGGATCATGTGCTGAAAGGCGTGGGAGTTCGAGTCTCCCCTTCCCCACCACCATACGGGCGGTGGGCCCTTTTGGCTGTAGCGATAAATCGGTCCCTGCACAAATAGGCTGCTCTATCTTAAGTCTTTGGTTTTAGGAGGTCAGGTGGCTACTTTACTTGAAGTAAAAGACTTGAGGACTTACTTCTACACCTATGAGGGTGTGGTTAAAGCTGTAGACGGGGTTTCATACGAGCTTGAGGAAGGGGAAACCTTGGGGTTGGTTGGTGAGAGCGGTTGCGGCAAGAGCGTCAGTGCCCTGTCGGTGATGCGCTTGATTCCCGACCCGCCGGGCAAGATCGTCGACGGAGAAATACAGTTCGAGAACGAGGACATCCTGAAGGTGGACATGGACGATATGCGCCGCATACGGGGCGGCAAGATATCCATGGTCTTCCAGGAGCCGATGACCTCTCTCAACCCGGTGCTGACTGTGGAAAAGCAACTCACGGAGACTCTCGAGTTGCACATGGGCATGACCAAGGCGGAAGCCCGCCAGGAAGGGGTGGACCTGCTGACAAGGGTGGGTATCCCCGATCCTGAAAGCCGCATCAAGCAATACCCCCACCAGTTCAGCGGCGGAATGCGGCAAAGGGTAATGATCGCCATGGCCCTGAGTTGCAACCCCAGGCTGATCATCGCCGACGAACCGACAACCGCGTTGGACGTGACCATTCAAGCGCAGATCCTGGAGCTGATGAAGTCGCTGACCACCGAGTTCGGGGTGGCGCTGATTGTCATCACCCATAACCTCGGCGTTGTGGCCCGCTATGCAGACCGGATGAACATCATGTACGCCGGCAAAATCATCGAGCGGGGCACGGCCATGGAGGTCTATGCCAACCCTCGACATCCCTACACCGTCGGTCTATTGCACTCGGTGCCTCGGTTGGACCAACCCCGGCGGGAGAAGCTGGACCCCATCGAAGGACAGCCGCCGGACTTGATCAACGTGCCGCAGGGTTGCGCATTCCGGGCAAGGTGCCGCTGGGCCATCGACAAATGCGCCATCGAGGCCCCGCCTCTGATGCCCACCGGCGACGGTCACTGGTCGGCCTGCTGGCGAGCTGAGGAGTTGCATGTGCTCGCGCAGGAAACTTACGCTGGTCAACCCTAGCAGCGCAGACGAGACTTTGGCTCTCTTCCCACAAGCCCAACATTAAGAGGCAAAAAGCCATGACCACTTCCACAGACGTTCAGACCCAGGGCAACGGACAACCGGCAGCTGACGATAATCTCATTGAAGTGCGGGATCTCCAGATGTACTTCCCGGTGACGTCCGGGCTGATTTTCCAGCGGACCGTGGCCCATATCAAAGCGGTCGACGGGGTTAGTTTCAACGTTCGGCGGGGTGAGACCCTGGGGCTGGTGGGTGAAAGCGGATGCGGCAAGACCACTACCGGCCGTTGCATACTCCAGTTATACAGGCCCACCGCAGGCCAGATTATTTTTGACGGCCGGGAGCTGACCGGCCTTGCCAGCCGCGAACTGCGAACGATGCGGCGCGAGATGCAGGTCATATTCCAGGACCCCTACAGCTCGCTCAACCCGCGCATGACCGCCGGCAATATCATCGGGGAACCGCTGGTGGTCCACGGCTTGGTCAAAGGCAAAGCGGAGTACCGCGAACGGGTGGCCGAACTGTTGCAAAACGTGGGCTTGAACCCCTATATGGCTGACCGGTTCCCCCACGAGTTCAGCGGCGGTCAGCGCCAGAGGATCGGTGTGGCCCGCGCATTGTCGGTGGGTCCCAAGTTCATCGTAGCCGACGAGCCGGTTTCCGCGCTGGACGTGTCGATTCAAGCCCAGATCATCAACCTGCTGGAAGACCTGCAGGAGCAGTTCAACCTGACTTACCTGTTCATCGCCCACGACCTGTCGGTGGTGCGCCACATCAGCGACCGGGTAGGGGTGATGTACTTGGGGCACATAGTCGAGTTGGCCGACCGGGGCGAGATTTACGTGAACCCGGTCCACCCATATACGCGGGCGCTGCTGTCTGCGGTGCCCATCCCGGACCCGGTCATCGACGCCCAAAGGGAAAGAATCCTGCTGACAGGAGAGGTTCCCAGCCCGTTGAATCCCCCTTCCGGATGCGTATTCCATCCGCGGTGCCCCGCCGCCATTGACGACTGCTCCCGGGTCATGCCGGAGTTGCGAGAGGTTTCACCGAACCACTGGGCCTCCTGCATACGCGCCGAGGGTTATGGCACCTATTAGGGTTTAATCCCTGCCGGTTGACACGAGTGTACAACAAGGGGCGGTCCGTGAAATGGACCGCCCCTTTTGCTTGGCGCCGAAATTCGACGCCTTCCTTCCTTGTAGCGGCAGTCCCTCCGTGATACCATCGAGGGTATATGGACCCACTACTGATTCGCAACTTCTGCATCATTGCTCACATAGACCACGGTAAGTCCACACTGGCGGACCGCTTCTTGGAAATCACCGGCACCGTCCGCGCCCAGGACATGAAGGCCCAGTTCCTTGACCAGATGGACCTGGAACGTGAACGGGGCATCACTATCAAGGGCAAAGCGGTGGCCATGCACCACGTTGCTCCCGATGGACAGACATACCAACTCCACTTGATCGACACGCCAGGGCACGTGGACTTCAGCTACGAGGTCTCCAGGGCTATGGCCGCCGCCGAAGGGGCCCTGCTGGTGGTGGACGCCAGCCAGGGAATTGAAGCGCAGACCATCGCCAACGCCTTGCTGGCGATGCAATACGACCTGGACCTGATTCCGGTCGTGAATAAAGTCGATCTCCCCCAAGCCGAGCCGGACCGGGTGTCCAGCGAACTACAGCAGGTGTTCGGTTTCCGTGAGGACGAGATTCTGTTCGTGTCGGCCAAGGAAGGCACCGGAGCCCGGGAGATCCTTAACGCCGTTGTGGAGCGGATCCAGCCTCCAAGCGGAGTAACCCAGGCGCCATTGCGGGCGTTGGTCTTTGACTCTTTGTATAACCCATACAAGGGCATCATCGCCCATATCCGGGTGGACGACGGCCAGATATCCAAGGACCAGCGCATCCAGGTTATGTCAACAGGGAAGATGGCCGAGATCATCGAGGTCGGCGTATTCACACCCGCGCCCAAGCCGGTGGATGCCCTGTCCGCCGGACAAGTGGGTTATGTTGCCACCGGCTTCAAAGACGTCAGGGAGTGCAACGTAGGGGACACCCTGACCGGAAACAACCATCCGGCGTCCGAACCTCTGCCCGGCTACATGCCCCTGAAATCAATGGTGTTTGCCGGGCTGTACCCGTCGGACGGAGAGGACTATGGCAGGTTGCGGGCCTCCCTGGACAAGCTGCAACTGAACGATGCTTCCCTGACCATAGAGCCGGAAAACAGCACTGCGCTGGGATTCGGCTTCCGTTGCGGCTTCCTGGGCCTGATGCACATGGAGATAGTGCAGGAGCGGTTGGAAAGGGAATACGATCTGGACATCATCGCCACCTCACCCAGCGTCTCCTACTCTGTGCTGTTGGCGACGGGGGAAGAGATAAGCATCGACAACCCCTCAAAGCTGCCGCCCCCGCACCAAGTGAAAGAGATACGAGAGCCGGTACTCGACCTGACCATTGTCGTTCCCGACCGGTACGTGGGCGCCATCATGGAGTTGATGCACTCGCGGCGGTCCGAGTTCAAACGAATGGAGTACATACAGGGCAGCGCCTCCCAACCGAACGGCGTCTCCACGAACACCTCCGAGTCCCGCGTGGTAATGGAATACACCATGCCGCTGGTGGAGTTGCTGGCCGACTTCTACAACCAACTCAAGTCCCGCACACAGGGCTACGCCTCAATGGACTACTCCCTGAAGGGGTATCAAGCGGCGCCGCTGGTGAAAATGGACGTGCTAGTCAACCAGCAGCCGGTGGAAGCCCTTTCCATGATCCTGCACCGGGACCGGGCCGTGGCCCAAGGCAGAGAAGTGGTGGAGCGGTTGAGAACGGCCATCCCCAGGCAACTTTTCGAGGTGCCGATCCAAGCCGCCATCGGGGGCCGCATCATCGCCCGCGAGACAGTCCGGGCGCTTCGCAAGGACGTGCTGGCCAAGTGCTACGGGGGCGATATTACGCGCAAGCGGAAGTTGCTCGAAAAGCAGAAAGAGGGTAAGCGGCGGTTAAAGATGGTTGGGAGCGTGGAGGTGCCGCAGGAGGCCTTTCTCACGCTGCTCAAGATCGGCAACCAGTAACGCTACACGCCCAAGGCTTCCCGCAACTCGCGCACCTGCGCCAAGTGCTCCCGCCAGTGGCGCGCAAATAACCCGTCCAGAAGTTGCTGCAAGGTGCGCGGCTCGTCCCACCCACGGTTGCGCTGGTGCACCATCACGGACCTGCCCGACAGGTCGCCTTCGCCCGCCACTTCCAAGACTGCTTCCATGCCCTGGAACAGCCGGTTGATGTCCTCCACTACCCGGTCCATATCGTATGCCAAGCGGTCCTCGGTCATGTTGGTCAGGTCAGACTGCAAGTCTAATTCGCTGATTTCACCGGCCAAGGCTTGCCGCAGGACGGTGTGGATGCCTCCGGGCGGCGTGTCCAACAGGTGATATACCACCTCACGAACCGACCAAGCGTCCGGGTCGGGCTTCCAGTCCAAACAGTAGTCCATTCCGTCCAGGAGTTCGAGCAGTTCCGCCCGGATAGTCCGAACAGTCTGCAAGTTGGTGTTTTTATTCGTGCCCATCCTTTTCCACTATCGGCGGCTCAGGGCCGGAGAACCATAAGGAACAATATGATGACCACAAGAAGCGTGGCAATGCCTCCGAACATCGACCAACGGCGGCTGGTCCGGGAATAGGCCGGGTCCAACTGGCCGCGGGCCAAGCCTTCCTGGGTCAGGCGCGCCATCCGGCGTTGCAGGGGCAACAGAGCTGCAAGCCAGATAACCGTAACAACGATCAGCAAAATAAAGGACAGGCCCAGCCACAATTCTTCAAACCGCCGCCACCCGGTGAAGGCCACCAGCAACATGCCGCTTGCCCACAAGACCACTATCCCGGGGATAGTGAACATGTAATCGGCCCTGAGCAGGGCCCGGCAGGTCGAGGCGATGGTCTCGATGTTAGAAGTTTGATCGGCTCTCACCTTCCAGAACGCCGAGGTAATCAGGTTGCCGATGAGCACCACGGCGGACAGGATGTGAATGGCGAGGATAATCTGAAATACAACGGTCATTGGGTCTCCCCTGGGTTGGAATGAGCACCGGGCGAGTCCGTCGCCAGTGTCGGACCCGCGGACCAACTGCGGGTGATGGAATCGAGCAACGCCCGGGCTTGGTCCCTGGTGTCCTCACGGGCCAAGGCGAACTCGATGGAGGCGCGCAGCAGGCCCATAGGAGTGCCGCCGTCGTAACGTGTTCCTTCAAACTCGTAGGCGTATATGTCGTGCTGCTCCAGCAGCAGCAAGAGAGCGTCGGTCAGTTGAATCTCGCCCTTGGCCCCCGGAGGAGTCCGCTTCAGGCACTCGAAAACGTCTGGGGGCAGAATGTACCGCCCTACGATCGCAAGGTTGGACGGGGCTTCTTCCCTGGGCGGTTTCTCCACCAGTCCGCGTACTTGGTGCAGGCCGTCTCCCACTGGTTCGGCGTCCACCACCCCATAGTTGTGGACCACGTCCCAAGGCGTGGGTTCTACGGCGATGACGCCCCCGCCGGTGCGCTGTTGAACCTCCAGCATCTGTGCCACTACGCCGGGCGTGTGGGCGATGATGTCGTCCGGGAGAATCACGACAAACGGTTCGCCATCCACCGCATCCTCCGCAGTCAGCACGGCGTGGCCCAAGCCTAGAGGCTCCTCTTGAATGACAAACGATACTTGGGCCAGGGACGACGCATGACGCACTTTTTCGGCCAGATTGTCCGCGCCCACGGCGGCCAGATGACGTTCCAAGGCCGCATTGGGTTGAAAGTAGGAGGCTATGGACTCTTTTCCCTTGGCGGTGACTATGATGACCCTTTCGATACCGGCCTCAGAGGCCTCCTCAACCACATACTGGAGCATTGGCTTGTCGAGAATGGGCAGAAGTTCCTTGGGCACCGACTTGGTCATCGGCAAGAACCGGGTCCCAAGCCCGGCGGCGGGTATCACCGCAGTCGTGATTTCCATGACTCCTCCTGATGCGGGGCCATTCTATCACCGGGCCGATTGAGCTACAACGTGGCTGGGCATGGCGATTCCGACAGTGAAAAGGGCCGACCATCCGTGGGCCATAGCAATTGACATGGAGAGAGGGCTGGCCTACCATGAAATTGAGGCCGTGCTAGACGGGGAGCTAGCGGTGCCCTGAACTCGCAATCCGCTATAGCGGGGTTGAATGCCTCCCCCAGGCGGGGCTATTGGGCCCCTATTCCGAATCGGTGATGTAGAAGGTTGGGCCCCACGCGGCGCAGACTTGCGAACTCCGCCAGGCCGGAAGGAGCAACGGTAAGCAGGGCACTGCGGGCGCCGTGGGATCGCCTGACCCGAGTCACTGCCCGGGACACGCTCAATGGTCTTCGTCAAAGGGAGGTGCGCGGTCTCTAACTCGACCAACAACGCAGGCGTCCTGTCGGCCCGGCCCGGCGGGAGCCGCTCTCCTTCTCGTTCCGCCAAGCGAAAGGCCCTTGGGCAGCATTTCCTCCACGACGGCCGAATCGTGGGGCGTATCCTAGTTGCCGCTGACATACAGCCCGATGACTTGGTGCTGGAAATAGGGCCCGGTCCCGGGGTGCTTACGCGGAGACTGGTGCAGCTTGCCCGTAAGGTTGTTGCGGTGGAAATGGACGGGGAATTGGCCGGTTCGTTGCCGTCCCGCTTGAATCATCCACCGAACCTCCACATGGTCCAAGGGGACGCGCGGACGATAGACTTACAGCCGTTGCTTGGGGACGCTCCGTCCTACAAAGTCGTGGCTAACCTGCCCTACTACGCCGCGAATCCTATAGTGCGGAGATTCTTGGAATCGGACGCTGCGCCGGAGTCGCTGGTAGTGATGGTGCAGAAGGAAGTCGCCGAGAGCATGTTGGCGGGGCCGGGCGCCATGACAATGCTGTCGGTGGCTACCCAATTTTACGCCGCGCCTTCTCTGGTCTGTAACGTGCCTCCCCGCAGCTTTCGCCCGCCTCCGGCCGTGAGATCGTCGGTGGTCAGGTTGGACGTGCGGCAAACCCCGGCCGTTGCGGTGCGAGACCCGGCGGCCTTCTTCGACTTGGTCCGGGCCGGTTTCTCCGCGCCGAGGAAACAACTTCGCAACTCCCTGAGCCACGGCCTTGGCGAGCACCCGGCTAAGGTAGCCCAACTTCTGGCCGACCTGGAGTTGGACAGCTCACGCCGGGCCGAAACTTTGACCCTGGAAGAATGGGCCTTGATCTACCGCCGATGGGAAGAGACCGGGAAAGTTGGAACTACGGGCTTACGCTAAACTTAACCTGGCCTTGGAGGTATTGGGCAAGCGGTCCGACGGGTACCACGAGGTACGGACCGTTATGCAGACCATAGACTTGGCGGACAAGCTGTTAGTGCGGCCCGCTGACAGCTTCAGCATCCGGTGCGCAGACACCGCGTTAAACGACCAGGACAACCTTGTCTGGAAGGCAGCGACAGCACTAGCCAGCCGCCGAGGCGTGGAACCCAAGGCCGAGATCTTCCTGGAAAAGAGTATTCCGATCGCAATGGGTCTCGGCGGGGGCAGCAGCGACGCGGCGGCGGCGATAACGTCGCTCAACCGCCTCTGGGGCCTCGGTCTGCCGGACGAGGAATTGGAGTTCGTGGCGGCGGAAACAGGATCGGACGTTGCTTTCTTCCTCACCGGCGGGACTGCACTGGCGGGAGGAAGGGGAGAACAAATTTCGACCGTCGCGCCGCTGCCCGGTACAATGGCGACCCTGGTCTGTCCTGATATGGAAATCCCCAACAAGACGGCGCGCTTGTATTCACGCCTCACCCCGGCGCACTTCAGCGACGGGTCTTACACCGACCGCTTGGTGGACAACCTGAAGGCCGGGAAATCCGTATCGGATATACTGTACAACGTTTTCGAGGAAGTGGCTTTTGACGCCTTCCCCGGTCTGTCAAAGTTGAGGGACCGGCTGATTGAGGCGACGGGAAGATCACCTCGCCTTTCAGGCGCGGGCCCGGCGTTGTATTTGCTGCCTTCGAGCAAAGACGAATATGAGGCCATATCCAACGCCTTGCAACCCGGTGAAGCGCGGGTATACCTTGTACAGACCGTCGACTGCGGCCACTTGGCGCTGACGCCTGGCTGAGTCGATGTATTTTACGAACTCAGAGAGCTAGCCAATGGATGTTCTGGGCGCAATCAGCATAGGCATGAGTCCCTACCTGTTCAAGTCCGCCGGTTTTGTGGTGGCGTGGCACGGCTTCTTCACTTTCGTGGCCGTCGCGGTTGCGGTGTTCCTGGCGGCCACGTGGGGACGCCGGGAAGGTCTCAATGTGGACGCCATATACTCGGTCTCCCTGTGGGCCATTATTGGCGGCATCGTGGGCGCCAGGGTCATCCACGTGATCGACTTCTGGGAGATTTACAGCAGCAATTTCGTGCGGGTATTCTCCATCTGGGAAGGCGGCGTAGCGATCTACGGGGCCATCCTTGGCGGGTTCTTCGGCGGGGGACTGTACATCATCATCCGCAACTCGGACTGGTTCCTGGCCTTCTGGGGGGCATTGCGCAGGACCATCCCAATCTTCCCCGAACCCCACAAGGCGCCGCTTCCCGGGATCGGGCACATGGCCGACATCGTAGCCCCGGCGTTGTTGATCGCCATGGCCATCGGGCGAATCGGCGACATCATTAACGGGGAGCACTTCGCCAAGGCCACGTCGCTGCCTTGGGGGTTCGTTTACACCAACCCCGAGAGTTTGGGCTTCGGCAGGCCCATCTCCCACCCGGCGGTGGCCTACGAGTTGCTGTTCGACCTGGCGTTGGCGGCGGTCATCTGGCCGTTGAGGAACAGGCTGCGGCCTAGGGGCATGGTCTTCGTGCTCTATGGAGCATTGTACTCCATCGGGAGGTTCTTCCTGAGCTTCCTGCGAGTGGAGTCCCAGACCTACTTCGACTTCCTGAACCAAGCGCAGGTGCTGGCCTTGATCGTGATTGTAATCGCAATCCCTCTCCTGGTGTTCAAAGCCCAGATCGTAAGACCGGGCGCCAGTGAATAGGTCGACCAGTCCACCGTTCGCTGAGGGCTTGCGTCGACGGGCATGGATTCCCGCCTACGCGGGAATGACGGGGGGACTCGCCGGGGATGACGCCGCTCTTGTAATGTGGCTCAGCAGGCTTGGCCGCAGTCCGCGAAGATCAACACCGAGTTGTGGCCTCCGAAGCCGAAAGAGTTGCTCATGGCGACGTTGACGTTGTGAGGCTTGGCTTGGTTGGGAGTGTAGTCCAGGTCGCAGTCCGGCTCCGGCTCTTCGAGGTTGATGGTAGGCGGGACGATGCCGTTGCGGATGGCCATTATGCAGACCGCCGCCTCCAGCGCGCCGCCGGCACCCAGCAGATGCCCGGTCATAGACTTGGTGGAACTCAAGGGAAGTCCGTAGGCGTGTTCGCCCAAAGCGAGCTTGATTGCCTTGGTTTCCTGCCTGTCGTTCAGCGGGGTAGAAGTGCCGTGGGCGTTGATGTAGTCCACGTCGGCAGGGCCGATATCGGCGGACTCCATCGCCAGCTTCATAGCGTGGGCCGCGCTTTCCCCCTCGGGCCCCGGCTCGGTCAGGTGATGGGCGTCGGATGTTGCTCCATAGCCCCGTAGCTCAGCCAAGGGGATTGCGCCTCTCTCTGCGGCGTGGCTCTCGCTTTCCAGGACCAGCACGGCCGCGCCTTCGGCCATCACGAACCCGTCTCGCTGGACGTCGAATGGCCTGCTGGCCCGTTTCGGGTCTTCATTAAACCTGGAGAGGGCGCGCATGGAATTGAACCCCGCGACGGCTATGGGGGTAATCGACGCCTCGCTTCCGCCGGCCAGGATGACCTCCTCTTTGCCGCGGCGTATAAGCTCCCAGCCTTGGCCCAAGGCGTCGGCGCCGCTGGAGCAGGAGGAGACCGGGCAATAGTTCGCGCCCATAGCGCCGGTGACCATGGAGACTTGGGCGGAGGCCATGTCGCCCAGCATCATGGGGACCAAGAACGGGCTGACGCGCCGGGGGCCTCGCTGGCTCAGCACGTCGAACTGTTGGGACAGGGTGAGAATGCCGCCGATGGCGCTGCCGATGATGACGCCCACCCTGAAGGGATCGCCTTCCCTGGGGTCCAGATCGGCTTGACGGCAGGCCTCCTGAGCGGCGGCGGCGGCCATCTGGGCGAACCTGTCCATGCGGCGGGCTTCTTTTCTGTCCAGGTAACGCTCGCCGTCGAACCCCTTGACCTCGCCCGCGAATCGAGTGTCGAAACTCTCCGCGTCAAAAGCGGTGATAAAGTCGATACCCGAATTCCCCTTCACCAGGTTGTCCCAAGTGGAAGAGACATCCAAGCCCAACGGGCTGATAATCCCCATTCCGGTGACGAAAACGCGGCGGAATCTGCTCATCAATACGGCGCGGCTCAGTCTTGATTGGCGGTGTTGCGCCGCGGCTCATTGATTACGTTGTTGACGATCTCGCTGAGCTCGTTGATCCGGTGGGACACTGCCGCTTCCAACTCCTTGCTGCCGGCGTTGACGGGCGCGGAAAGGGCCACCAGGGAGTCGGTCAGCTCGGTAATCTTCGTGCCGATGTTGTCCACAACCTCACGGCGGGCGTTGGCCAGCGGTTGAGACACGGACCTCAACTTGTCGGCCAGTTCCCCTACCCGCTGGGACAGGTTATCCCCGAACTCCAGTCCCGCCAAAGATACCGGGTCGGACCAATTACGCAGGTTTTCCGTGGCGTCGGCCAACCGGGCGCTGATGCTGTCGCCCAAGTCCCGGCTGGTAGCGGCCAAGCGCAACCGGTAAGTGCGCAAGATGCGGAATATGCGGCGGTAAAGGTCATCCACCGGGGTCAACTTGTCTGAATAACGGTCGAACAACTCCCGGCTTTCCGCCATGGACCATCGCTCGTCCCAGTGGACGAACTGGCGTCCGGTGTACAAGTGGTAGGGACGCATCTTTCCTTCGGGAAGGAGGTCACCGTTCTCGTCCAAAGGCTGCAAGCTGTTCCAGTTGGAAGTGGCAGGCAGCGGGGTTAACAGGTTCACGGTCTGGTACTTGCTGACCTCGGTGACCCAATCGGCCAAGGCCATAATGCTCTCTTCGGTATCGAAGGGCAGGCCAATGATGGTCATTGCCACCACGGAGAACCCGATCTCGTTAAGAGTGACCAGGTCCTTGTGCATCTGACCGGGTTCCTGACGTTTTTTGACCAGCTTGAGGTTCTCCGCGTTGTCAGACTCAACGCCGATATAGGCCATTTTGATGTTGGCTTCGGTCATGGCGTTGGCCAACTCTGCGTCCTGTCCAATCTCGGCGCGGGCCTGGCAGATCAAGTACATGTCGTCGGTGTGACCCTTCCAGCCTTGCAGGCGTTCCAAGCGCTCGTTGCGGTACTTGACCGCCCGGAGGGGCGGCGGGTGAAGGTCATCGGAGATGAACACTTGGAACTTGCCGTTGCGGGAGCTATGGATCAGTCCATCGGAAGCCAGTTCGCGCAGTTGGTTTAACCGCTTGATCTCCGTCTCCCTCGAAACCAAGCGATACCCGAGAAACTGCTGGATGACCTGGCAATAGGTACAACTTTCGGTGCAGCCCCTGACGGTCTCTAATACCCCGCCGGCCATCGGGTTCGCCGGGGTCAGGTCCCTGATAGACCTGAAGTCGGGCAGTCCTACGAAGTCCGGGCTGACCAGGCCGGCGCGCCGGGTCTGAATGATATGACCATCTTCCAAGTAGCTTATGCCCGGCACTTTGTTGAGGTAGGCCTCACGCTCCCCCGGCTTGTAAGACAACAGGATGTCGCAAAGCTGCCCAATGATGTCCTCGCCTTCCCGTTGGACAATTACGTCGAAATGGCCGTTGTCAAAGGCTTCCTGGCTGAGGGGACTCATTTGAGGCCCGCCGCCAATGGTGATGATGCCGGGATGGTATTGCTTGGCTTGCCGAGCGACCTGGTAGCCCCGGGGAGCCTCGTTAATCAGGGCGGTGACCATGAGTATGTCCACCCCGTCCAGGTCTCTATCCGGGTCGATTACGCCACAGCGGTCTTCAAACCAGATTTCCCGTTCGTACAAGTAGTCGCCTTCCCATTGGGCGAGGGCCCCGGACAGGAACAACATTCCCTGCCGCGGAATGGCGATGTATTCGAAGTTGCCGCCGGCGGATGCCGGCTGAAGAAGCACTACCCGCTTTATCCTAGATGCCGTCGTTGCCATCACTCCTCCAAGAGTCTCACAACAAGGACCGGCCATACCTGCTGCTGGTAATCAAGGGAGATACGCTGTCAAACCCAGCCCATGACAGGTGCTCTCGAGCCCAACCCTATCCGGGGCGGACTAACTCCGTATTATACCCCAACATATACGCAAAAAATACAATTCATCCGGTTACTATCAGGGCATGTGCAAAGTCCCCTTCCAAATCTAAACCCCGCTCCGACCCGTCTTCCCCGCGAAGGCGGGGAACCAAAGCCTTCCGGCTGGCTTCCCAAGACTCGTCGGCCGTCTTCCCCGCGAAGGCAGGGAGCCAAACCCACGATGATGGATTCCCACTTTCGCGGGAAAGACGGAACCTATGTAACCCAACCCGGAAAATGAAAAGGCCCTGCGATTACTCTCCGGCCATCGCCTCCAGGACTGCGCCAGGGGACATGGGTAGTTTCGCCATACGGACGCCCGCAGCCCGGTAGATGGCGTTGGCGAGGGCTGGCACCGGCGGAATTATGGACACCTCGCCCACGCCCCTGACCCCGGTGGGATGTCCGGGGTTAGGCACCTCAACCAATTGGGTGTCTATCATCGGCAGGTCGGTGCTGGTAGGGATGCGGTAGTCCAACAGGGTTGAGTTGAGCATCCGGCCCTGGTCGTCGAAGAAGTACTCCTCGTTTAACGCCCAGCCGATTCCCTGCACCGCGCCTCCCTGCATCTGGCCTTCCACGTAGCTTGGATGCACCGCCGTACCGGGGTCCTGCAACGCGGTGTAGCGGAGCACCTGGGTCTTGCCAGTGTCGGGGTCGACTTCAACGTCCACAATGTGGACTGCGAAACAGGGGCTTTCCCCGCCCTGATCGCCCATAGAGCGGCCCACCACCGGCCCTCCCGTGGAACCCAGGCGAGCGGCCAGTTCCTTGAAGGTCATCCCCAACTCGCTATCGGAAGTATGCCGGAAGACGCCGTCTTCCAGCGTCACGTTCTCCGGCGGCACGTCCCAAATCAGGGCGGCCCGGTCAATCAATTGCGCCTTCACGTCGTGGGCGGCGTCATAGCAAACCCAGCCGGTCTTGTAGGCAACACTGCTTCCGGCGGTGAAACCGGTGAAGCCAATGGTGTCGGTATCGCCCACCGACGGGTGAACATCCTCCGCCGGGATTCCCAGCACTTCGGCGACGTGCATGGCCGCGGCGGTCCTGGTGCCGCCGATGTCCGGCGACCCTTCGATCAAGCTGACAGTGCCGTCGGCGTTTACGTTGGCCAGGGCGCAGGCGGGGCCGGCTATGTTGAAACAAACGCCGGTGGCCACGCCGCGCCCCCTGTTGGGTTCCTCCAAGGGCGCGGAGTAATGGGGATGTTCCTTAGCCGCTTGCAGGGTCTCCAAGTAGCCGATGCGCCGGTAGGGGAGGCCGGTCACTCGCCGGGTGCCCTCGCTGGCGCCGTTCCGCAACCGGAACTCCAACGGGTCAATCTCCAGCTTCTCGCACAGCTCGTCGATCAGGGTCTCCCCGGCGAATCCGGCTGCCGGGCCGCCGGGAGCGCGGTAAGGGGCGACCTTGGGCTTGTTGACCACCACGTCATAGGCCTCGACGCGGACGTTGGCGATGTCATAAGGGCCGAAAATAAACTGGGTGGCAAGGTTGATGGGGGAGCCGGGATAGGCCCCGGCTTCATAAATGAAGACGGCCTCGGCCGCGGTAATACGGCCGTCACGGGCGGCGCCGATCCTGGCCCGGATGTGGCCGCCGGAGGTGGGGCCAGTCCCTTGGAACTCTTCATCCCGGCCCAGGGTTATCTTGACCGGTCGTCCCGACTTTTTGGAGAGCAACGCGGCCACGGGCTCGATGTAGACGTGGAGCTTGCCGCCAAACCCACCGCCGATCTCCATGGGCACAACCTTGATTTGGGAGACGGGAACGCCCAGAACCATCGCCGAAAGGTCTCTCATCGAGAAGTGGCCCTGAGAGCTGTCCCAGATAGTGATGGTCCCGTCCTGCCGCCATATTGCGGTGGCGGTGTGGGGCTCGATGTAGCCCTGATGCACCGTCTTGGTGTGGAACTCTCGCTCCACCACAACGTCCGCCTGCTCGAAACCCTGCTCAATGTCGCCCAGTTGAAACACGAAATGGCTGGCGACGTTGGACGGTTCGGCGTCGTCGCCCTCGTCAAGCAACCCGCCGGGGCGGAAGTACTCACCCTCGGAGTGGTAGAGCCTGTCGTGGAGTATGGGCGCGCCGGGCGCCATCGCCTCCTTCCCGTCCATCACCTCCGACAGCACTTCGTAGTCCACTTCTATGAGGGACAGGGCCTGTTCGGCGACGTGGGGGCTGTCGGCGGCCACCGCGGCTACCGCATGACCCCGGTATAGGGCCTTGTCGGCGGCCAGAACGTTGTTGCTGAGGAAGCGCGGGTTCAACGCAGCCCCCTCGCCAACGTCCACCGGCCTGCCGGACAGTACCGGCAGGTCCGCCGACGTAACGACGGCCTTTACCCCCGGCAACGCCAGGGCTTTGTCTGTGTTTATAGACCGGATGCGGGCGTGGGCGTGGGGGCTTCGCAATATCTTGCCGTGGAGCATACCGGGCAGGTTCACGTCGGCGCCGTAGCGGGCTTGACCGGTCACCTTTTCCAATCCGTCGTGGCGGATGGGGCGGGTGCCGATCACCTTGAAGTTACCGGGTCCCTGAACGCCTTGTTCTGTGGTAGTTGTCATGTTATTCACTCGCCGCTTACCGAAGTCTATGGATTCCCGCCTTCGCGGGAATGACAGGTTGGGTAGTACGAACAACGGGTTGGGTAGTGCGCCAAGTCTATCAGTGTTGCCAGTCTATTATAGTAGACAATCACGCGGGTCTAACCTACTATCCCCACGCATTACGGTGTCATAACCAAAAATGGAGGAAATATGCGCGTTATCAGGACCAGCGAAATTGACGAGCAATCCATGCCGACCGTTACTCCTATACCGGGCTGGACTGGCGGGCCGGTCTCCCGCACCCAGCAACCCTTGGTTACGCCCGAAACGTCGGAATTCTACAACGCCATCGTGGTGAACTTCACCAAGGGCGCAACGACGGGATTCCACGTTCACAACAGTGATCAAATATTGGTGATAACCGCTGGTGTCGGCATCGTGGCCACCGAGGACGAGGAACGAGAAGTGGCCGTGGGCGACATTGTGCACATCAAAGCGGGAGAGAACCACTGGCACGGGGCCAAGAAGGAGTCCACCATGTCGCACATTTCTATTCTGACGGCAAACGGCTGAACGGAGAATGTGCGAAATCCTCGTCAGTGACATCCCGCTCGTGGTGAGCTTGTCGAACCATGAACGGGCGACCCTTCGACAAGCTCAGGACGAACGGAGAGGTTGGCTTGCTGACCGAGGCCTATAGATTCCCGCCTACGCGGGAATGACGGACCGGTAAAGGGCAACAGGCCGTCAAACGCTGCGACTGGCGAACTCCGCCTTGGCCGCCTCCACCAGCGACGGGTCCAGCAGCAGGTCGGCTGCCGTGAGGCTTAGGGCCTTGGCCACGGACAGGGCGTTGGAGAGGGCCAGACCGGTGACGGCGGTCTCGCACATTTCCTTGGTGTGGGAGGGCACCGGCGTTTCGCTGACGGCGTACCTCATCTCGTAGCCCGGCATGGCATGGCTGATGTTGCCGAAGTCGGTGGATGCGCCGCTGCCGGGACGGCCGGGGATGGGGTCGTCCAGCTTCATGCCCAAGGCTTGGGCGTTGGCCCGTACCGCTTGGGATAGGGTGGCGTTGGGCCGGACGTTCTCGTAGAAGGGGTAGAATTCCTCCACCTCCAGCCGCGCGCCGGTCATGGACGCCGCTCCTTCGGCGATGTCCCTCACCTTGCCGACGACAACGTCGCTGAGGTAACGGCGGTCGCGGCAGCGCAGCATGAAGTTGGCGGCGGCGAACTGGGGCACCACGTTGGGCGCGGTGCCGCCGTCGGTTATGACGCCGTGAATTCGGACGTCGTCCCGCAGATGCTGGCGCATGGCGTCGATGCCGGTGAACAGGTGGATGACGGCGTTCAGGGCGTTGATGCCCATTTCCGGGGCCGCGGCGGCGTGGGCCGCCTTGCCGTGGTACATGTAACGGTAGCCCACCATAGCCAGGCTCCAGCTTTCGCCTGCCGCCGCATCGGTGGGTATTATGGTGCGGTTGGAGAAGGGATGGGACGACAGTGTGGCGTCTACGCCGTCGAACACACCGGCTTCCAGAAGGCGTATCTTGCCGCCGCCGCCCTCCTCGGCGGGCGTGCCGATGACCATTATCCGGCCCGGCAGGGCTTGGGCGTTGGCTTGGAGGCCAAGGCCGGCGCCCATAGCTGCCATAGCGATGAGGTTGTGCCCACAGCCGTGGCCGATCTCCGGCAGGGCGTCGTACTCGGCCAGGATGGCGATGGTAGAACCATCGCCCGCGCCGCCGGGTATGACGGCGCGGAAGGCCGTTTCCACCCCGCCGATGCCCCGTTCGACGTGCAGGTTATGCTTTTCCAGGAACCCGGCCAGGGCGGCTGACGAATAGAACTCCTGGTAGTTCAACTCGGGGTGGTCGTGGACGTCTATCGACAGGTCGAACAACTCCTGCTTGGCTGACTCGATGGCCGAGTTGGAGTTGGACGCCAAGGCGTCTTTGCTTCCGGCGTTTTGGGTTGACATGGTGGTTTCACCTCCGGCGGGTTAGGAGTTTGGAACGATTTTGCGGGATGCGGTACGGTCAGCGGTCCCGCACTACTATGGTGTTCGCCATCTTGTCGTGAATGGTCTGCCTGTCCCGGTCGAACAGGGACCACAGGCCGTCTACAAGGCCGTAGATATTTCCGGTGAGGGAGGATAGAAAGCCCCCAAGCAGTCCCTTGATGAGGAACTCGCGCACGAAGGTGTTGCCCCATCCCAAAGGTTCGCCGCGACTCTTGATTGCGCGAATTCCCACCAGTTGCTTGCCGGGCGTCTGTCCCGACGACAGCGCCCTGAACCACCAGATAACGTACCCGGCGGCAAGGGCCAGGCCAATGAAGCCGACGACGAACAACGCTACGGTCAGGGCGCCGAAATCAACATCGGGGTCGGGACTCCAGTTGTCGGGAAGGGCAAGCCACAGACCGGCAAGAATCGCCATTATGCCCAGCGCAAGAGGCAAGGCAAACATCAGGTGGTCCAGCGTGTATGCCGCCAGCCGCCGGAGGAACGTCGCCAATTCCCGGCCATGCCTGTCTTCCAAGACGATTAGCCCGGCCTTACGGCCAGTCCTCCCTTTCGAGGAAGTTGCGGACCTTCTTCTTGAAGGGCTCCTTGTCGTAGTTCTGGTACAGGGTTATGGAATTCCGGACGGGGTTGCCGCCGAACATTCGCTCGTAGAGGACCTGCCGCCCGCTGAAGGCGCTGCATGACGCATCCCAAGCCAAGTGGAACAGCCTGGCCCGGTCGCGGGCGTTGGAAGTGTCGGTGGCGAAGTACTGTTCTATCTCAGGCCTGATGGCGGCGTCGAAATCGGCCTCGGCAGGCAGGGCCATGAGGCCGCCGGTGCCGAGAAGCTGGATTATCTCCACCATCCGCGGGTACATGGACCTTCCGAACACGGTGCGCCCGGCGCGGAGAGCGTTTATGTCCGGGCTCATCATGCCCCACTGGTTGGGAGCGGCATCGGCTTCGGCGGCGCGGATGCACGACCTCAACACATCCCGGTAGGTGATCAACTCCGCCACCTGTTCCTGCACGTGGGGAATAGTGCCCGACCCCAGGGTGTCCACGATAAGGTCGGCCAAGCCCAAGGTAAACTCCGCCTTCACCAAGCAGCGGTTCAAAATCTGGTGTCCGGTATGGGTGTCGGACTGGGTCCCCATGCCATAGCCGTTGCACAACTCCACGTCGCCCAGCAGGAAGACCCTCTCCCAAGGCACCAGCACGTTGTCGAAGAACACTACGGAGTCCATTTCCTCGAAACGGGACCCGAGAGGGTGGTTGAAGTGGGAGCGGCCCAGGTCGAAGCTCTCGCGGCAGAGGAACTTCACCCCCGGCGTGTCGCATGGGATGGAGAAGGAGAATGACTGGCGCTGGGCGGTCTCGTCCAAGCGGTGGCTGGCCACCGGGTATATTGCGATCTCGTCGGAGATAGGCCCGAGGGTCGCCAACGTCCGACTGCCCTTTACCACGATGCCGGCGTCGGTCTCCTTGACCAGCGTCAGGGCGACCTCGCCACTGAGTATGTCGGTAGGGCCGGGGTTGCGACGGCGTTGCAGGTTCACCAGGGCGTGGGTGAGGGTTACGTCGTTCTCCCGGATGAACTCGTGGTAATTGAGGACGTTTTTCTTGAACTCCGGGCGGTCCTGGGCAAAGTAGTCGGCCGACCCGGCCCACGCGGAGAATATGGCGTTCATAAAGTCGGGAGAGCGGCCCATCATACCGCAACTGGCCCAAGCCCAGCGGGTCATCATCTCCCGCCGGCGCACCAGGTCGTCGATGGTCTTCGGCACCATGAAGGACAGACCAACGGGTTCACCGGTGGTGGGCGAGGCGAAGGTCATTTCCTCGCGCAGCGACGGATCGTGTTGCATATCGTAGAGGGCCGCCACGGAGCGCACGCCGTTGCGCAGGGCCGGATGGGTGGTTACATCCTTAATCTTTTCCCCGTTGAGCCACACCTCCCTGGGGCGTTCCTTGAGGCCGGTGATGTATTCCTGTCCGGTGCGAACTGGCATTGCTCTTCACCTCCACAAGGCGGCTGGGGTTACGACGGATTGCGCGGGAAAGCCGGACTTACAGCATCGCAACCCTTCAATTAGCGACCGACGCCGATACCGTCAATATGTACTTCCCCAGCCAGCCTGTCAAGAGAAACAGTGAAAGGTATAATAGCCGGACTATCAAGAGGTGCGACGAGGGAGAATGGTTGCAGCCCAAGATGTACTCAGGCTTTTCAATGACGCCAAGAATTTGCACGAGTCCGCTTTGAAGGTTGCGGAAGAAGGAGACCTTCGAGACGCGGCTGAAAAAGCGTGGGGCGCGGTAAACAGGGCGACGGCGGCGTTGGTGCTGGCCAGGACAGACCAATTACCGGTGCGGTCTACCGAAGTGACTCATGGGCTGGTTGACTTGGTCAATGACGATTGCCGATTGTTTGATTTGAGAAGGTCCTATTTCGTTTTTCAAGGCCTGTTGTACGGCACCTATTGTTACGATGGGCGGTTAGGGCCGCCGTCCAGGGTCATATCGGAGATCAGGGGAGTTGGCGACTACATCCTGGAAGCAGAACGATGGGCCAACGGTTAGAACCCATCAAGCCAAGATGACGCCGTAACCATCAGGAACAATTCATTCGGGAGGCATGATGACCGATTTCAAGACCGGAGCGGTGCTGACCAACGGCATCAATTTTCACTATCTGGAAATGGGCGAAGGGCCGCTGGCGTTGTGCCTCCACGGGTTCCCGGACCATGCTTACTCGTTCCGCCACCTGTTGCCGGACTTGGCCGAAGCAGGGTTCAGGGCAGTTGCCCCGTTCATGCGGGGATACGCTCCGACCGATGCGCCCAAGGACGGCAATTACCGGGCCGTGTCGCTTGCCCATGACGCCGTTGCCTTGGTGGATGCCCTGGGCGGCGGGCAGGCGTACCTCATCGGCAACGATTGGGGCGCCGGGGCCGTAATCGGCGCGTCGGTGCTGGCTCCGGAGAAGGTGAACAAGCTGGTGATCATCGCCTCCGGCCGCGTGGACGAGGAACTGGCGTTGGACTACTGGTACCTCAGGGGCACCTGGCACTTTTACTTCTTCCAGATGCCCTTCGCCGAAAGGGCGGTGGCTCACAACGATTATGCCTATGTCGAGCAGTGGTGGCGGGACGCGTCACCCGAGTGGGACATCCCGGCCTCGGCCTTGGAAAGCATCCGCGAGACCTTCCGCAAGCCGGGTGTGGTGGAAGCGGCGCTTGGCTACTACCGGGCGAGGTTCGGCCCCGCGCCGCAGGACCCGGCGCTGCTGAGAGACGAGCAGCGGATCAACGCCGGTCCGGTGACCGTCCCAACGCTGGCCCTGCACGGCACCCGCGACCGCCCCAAGCGGCTGGAGTCCTTCGAGAGCGAACACATGGACAATTACTTCACCGGCGGGCTGGAGAAAGTAATCATCCCAGGTACCGGCCACTTCATGCACCAGGAAAGGCCGGGGGAGGTAAACCCAAGGATAGTGGAGTTTTTAATGCGGTGAGAGGTTTACCTTTCAAAACCCGCACGGCGTCCAGGGGGCGAGGCGGGTGGCGAACATGCAGTCGGCGCGGAGCAAGGATCCGGTGGATGTGTACCTTCCTGATAAGAGCCCGAAGCTAAAAACCCGCTGATCGTATCAAGTACAGCTTCTGGATGCCGCAATTGACACTCCCACAAAACCAGAACCCGCCATTCCTGAGACAACAATGAAGCCACATTTCCCTGGTCTCGAATTCGGGTCCGTTCGAGTTTGGGTTTCCAATACTCAAGGTTAGACTTGGGCAGCCCGGCAATAGGGCAATTTGGGTCCGGGTGCCAATGCCAGAAACAACCGTTGACGAATATTACTGCTTTGTGTCGTGGCAACACTAGATCGGGCGCACCCGGCAAGTCGCGCCTATGCAAACGAAACCTGTATCCGAGACGGTGCACCATCGAACGGACAGCCAACTCCGGTTTCATGCCCTTTGACCGTATTCGAGACATGCACCATGAACGGCTTTCAGGGGTCAGATTATCCACGTGTTTATCATCCGATCGCGTGGTCGGCTTCTTCTCGCAACAGATGGGTTAACGCATCCTGTGGCACCGCATCCAAAAGCACCACGCCTCCACGCCGGTTCAAAGACACCATCCAACGCCTAAATGCGTCACGCTCAAACAGTGCTCCTCCGTTGGCCCAGTGGTCCTGCATTACTTCATATATCCCTCTGAGTACACGCCGATTCATTGACACTGAAGGGCGTTCTATTAAAGCTGACCTGACGTCCTGCCGGTGCAACAAGATAGTTAGAAACTCACGAGGATTCGCAGGGTCTACGTCGTGAGCAATCTTGCCTAACCACCAGAGACGAGAGACTCCGTTGTCGCGAATCAACGCTCTGTTTCCGGTGGCGAAGAAGTGATTTCTCACATCTCGAGTGGCATCCTCATCTTTCTCTGGCCTACGAGTCATCCAACGAGTGGCGATGTATTGCGGACAATCGCAATGAGAAAGGTAAACCCATAATCGTTCTATGGATGCCTGATGCGATGTTAATTCCGATAACGCGTCATAGACTACGAGTGCATTGTCGACATCTGTACTGGATGGCTGCTTATCGTCCATCACAAGTTGCTCAGCAAGCCCAATTACTTCTAAACGCGATTCTCTAATTTCCGCTGTTGGTATAAACGCAGGAGAATCCTCTGACGGCGCATAATACCAGTCCAAGCGGTCGGTTATTGTATTGCGCAATTCCTCAAGCGCTTTCGTTGTGAAGTAACGGAGCCGTGTCATGCCCCCTCCGCTTCCGCGATCATTGGCATTTTGGGGAAAGGCCAATCCAGCACCTTTTGGGCGTCAGTTAAACGGTCAACATTAGGAGTCCCCAGCGGAGAGCAATCCACTTGCTGTAAGCGCTGGTCCAGAAACGCAAACCACCGGAAGTCCCGGTATTCTTCATGAGAACGGTCTACTTCATTCAGCACGGAAATAAGGGCAGGCAAATACAACCCATTCATCAGATATTGTCCTTCGGGCCTACTATTTGCCGCGTTCCTGGCTGAATCGTAACGTAAAGAGTCGGCCTCGGACATCACAATCCAAATTCGATCTTCCGCAAGCTCACATTTCCATTGCCCACTCGGCAAACCGGGGCGGGGTCTATGCCCGAAAATCGAACCGAGTTGCGCCTCGTTGGTGGTATCTATCCAATATTCTTTAGGTACATCCTCTGCCAACACCGAGCCCACTGCGATGTCGAATGTACGCCCCAAAAAATCTTCGTGCCATCCGTTTGCTCGGAACGCCACCAAGTCTTGAGTACATACCAGAAACGGTGCTAATTCTACACGGCCCGATAGATCTCCTGCTGGAAACACCTTTGCAATGTGCGGTGTATCTGACTCCATCAGGTCTCTAAAATGGGTCCTGGAAGCCCTGAGCAATAGTACATACTTGCTCAGTCCTTCATTGACAAGGCGAAGTAAGTCCGGGTCACTCAATTGGAACTCCGCATCAACTTCAACAGAGGTACTGCCTTCAACACGATTAAGCGCAATTTCGACCTCGAATTCGGCGTGCGGATAGTCATCACCATAAGACGGGGGGCGAAGAACCGGGTGTGGCCAAGCCTTACTTGGATCAAATTTCATTCTTGATTCCCCACTGCTTCCGTAGCCGCTAGTCGCCAAGCTCTGCCACCAATCGGGGCGTCGGCCGTGATTTCAAATTGTGTCCGCTCCCCACTCACGAGCGGAAAGCGGTCCAAGGACACGTTTTCCGAAATTGGCCGAACATCATCGCGCGGTATGGTCGATGAATCCCCTGCCTCCTCAAGATCAAGCCGGGCAACACCATTACCGTCTGCCCGAAAACTAACGCGATAACAATTGTCGCGCCCTTGAATGGCAAGGATGCGGACGTTGGATATCGGGATACGCCTTCCCCTCGGGTTACTGCCGCCACGAGTACCTGTTCCCCCCTCCCCTTCACCTTCGCCCGGGCCTCCTGTCCCATCATCACCACCGTTCGTGCCAGTGCCACCACCGCCAACATCTCCAGTGTCTTCTCCATCACCTTCACCTTCACCTGTCAGTTCATTCTGGTGAGGCAAATCTGGAGCCTTCGCACGTCGAACTGGCTTGAGAGTAATTTTGATCCGGTCAGCGAATCCAGGCTCTCCGGTTCCGTCACTTTCAGATGCACCTTCGTCCAATGGTTCGTCTGGCTGTAAGTCCGGCAGATAGACTGCAAGCTCAGAGAGCACCGTTGACTTGCCACCTTCTGGTGGGCCTGCGGCTTTCCTAACTTCACTCCGAACCCAATCCGTGATACGTTTCAACGCCCGTCTACCGCGGTTTCGTTCACTTTCAGGAAGCCGATCCGGTTCGAAGCTATTGTGTAACGGGTTTTCCATACGCCGTAAAAGCTCGTTGCCCTGAGGATCTTCAAATACACACAAGGCTGCGAAGTCCCGGTATCCTGGGAATCGAATCAGGCCACTCTGTTGGGTCGTTACCAACATCCCTGAACGGCGCACAAACCCGACCTTGCTTGGTAAGCCATCCTCTACCCGAATCCACAACCGACAATGGCCCAAATCCTGGTCTTGTTTTTCAGCAGCCGGGCTACCTACCCGAGAGATTTCATAAAAAGCGCGCGATTCCATCAATCCGTTGTCGCCTTCTTCTCCTCCGTTTACTTCGACGCCGTCCTCAGTCAATAACTTTTCGAACCACTCTCCTAAAGACGCTTGTGTTATCTCGAATAGGTCATCTTGCGCTTCTGGCTCAATAATCACCTCTAAGTTGCCTTTATCGATAGCATAGAAGAAGTTTTCAGCTATGCTCGTTGCAATACGTCTACGCCAGTCCTTTATCGCAGCAAACCCCGCTATCGTTAAACTGGTCCCGTGTACAGGTTCGCCACCAGGTTTGAGCTGACGAAAACGGTCTGGAACGGCAGTCCCTGTCAGCTCTTTGCATTTTTCTTTAATACCATAAAAACCTGTCCCTTGCGTCTCTTCGTCGTTATTCTGATGCGACATGAGGACTGACTTGCCTTGGAAGTGTTCGACTTCTCTGCCGTCCTCCAAATAGCAAGTCCAATAGAAAACTGTCCGAAGCATCGAAACTGCGAAAGGAGCATATTTCCCAATACCGTGCCAGCCACCCGCACCATCCATATCCGGTTTAAGGCTTACCCCTTGCTTCTTGACCAGTGCTTGCCATTGGAGCCCGCGCAACCCGGTTGTATTCCGATCAGATACACGCAAGCAAGATACCCGGGACCCTTTGATGATTTGTTGCGCTACCTGCAAAGCTTGTATCGCGCGTGCATCGTCTTCTTCAGTGGCCTCCTGCTCACACTGATGAATAGCGCGCATTAGTTCGTCACGTCCAAGGTCGTCCGGCCCCAAGTCGATTATCTCAAAAGAAACCTGAACCGGCTCTCCAAGAGTTCCTGGGGCGTCAAGGGAGTTTTGTATCGTTTCCCGCGCAAGGCTTGCCAATGGCGCTCCACTAAAGTGGGCAATACCTGGGTCATTAAATCCGTCGACCCGGCCGCCGTTAGTAGGAGGAAACGCCCAGCCTATTTCTGAGGTCATTGTTCTCTTTCTCCCTCCAGAATGTCAGCACATTGACTCCCTACCAAATGCGCCAAGTTTACACAAACCGCGTTTCCCAACAAACGGTATTGCTCTGAAACAGGAATGTCTGGAAAAAGCGGCTGGTCAATGTTAAATCCCTGGAACCTCGCCACTTCGTCAACGCTTAGCCTGCGGATTCCCCATGCGTCACGAACAAATGGCACGTTGTGACCGCCAACTCCCATGTTAGCTGTCAAAGTAGGACAAAGGCCTTGTTTCTTCTCTCGAACATAAGACCGCCTCAGTTGGTAAAGGTTCGCTTCCGATTCGCCTGACTTCATTGCCGTTTCAATCATCTTGTAATAACGGTTGTCCTTCGGCAGGTATGCGTCTTCTGCACCGGGTTTTGTACGGTCGACGAATTCATCAAGGCGCCGCCGATGTGTTCCTGCCCCGTTCCCAACAGACGGGGGAGTGAATGGATTATATGGAAAATGTTGGCGCGACGCTGCAACCATAAACAGACGTTCACGATCCTGCGGTAAGTCGGTTACTTCCTTGACATTCACTGTCCAGCAGGATTCTTCTCTGAACCAATAGCCCGCCTTGCGCAATGCACGACGTATGGCATCAAACCAAGTTCTTTCAGCACCATAAAGCAGAAAAGGAACATTCTCTAGAACAACTAAGGGTGGTCGCAGTGCCTCGTCAAACTCCGATAGAAGGCGAGGTATCTCGAAGAATAATTCACCACGATCGTCGTCGAAGCCAGCACGGCCGCCGGCTTGGGAAAAACTCTGACAAGGGAACCCCGCGGCCAGGACGTCAATATCGGATAGTCCATCACTTTTCACTGTCAAGTCGCGTACATCTTTCTCAATCAATCGCACTCCAGGGAATCGATAACGAAATGTGGCAGCCGCAAATTCGTCATTGTCACTAGCCCAGCTTATCGCGAATCCGGCCTTGCTAAGTCCTGAAGCAAATCCACCCATCCCGCTGAATAAGCACCCAGCCTTCAATCGATGTCCTTGTTCAGTCATTTACACGTCCTGTCCAGCCGTCCATTCGCTACCCTCTAAAACCCACACGGCGTCCAAGGGGCAAGCCGGGTGGCGAACATGCGGTCGGCGCGGTGCAATGCGCCGGGCGTGCGTTCGTCCGCCAAGGCGGCTTGGGAGAGCCTGGTGAAACCGGCGGCGCCGAGGTAGGCCGAGGCCAGGGCCGCGACGGTGATGGTCAAGTCGGGCGATGCAGTGGTGGGGCGGCACACGGCCCCTTCGGGAGAAGCCTCCAGTTCGAAGCATCCCTGGTTCCAGGAACAGAAATCGTCGGTGACTTCCAATACCAACCGGCCGCTTTCCATGTAGTTGCGTGACTCCAGGGCCGCGGCTACGTCCACCAAGCGCAGCCACAGGCCGTCTCGAGGCGACCTTTGCAGCCGGCGCGGGTCGGCCAGCATCCACGGCATCGGATCATCCACAGGACGCCGCTCCGCCTCGGTCCGGGTGACCAAGTCCAGGTCGAAGCAAAAGCGCCATAGCGCGGCGTTGGCTTCGGTAGTCGTTGCCATCAACTCGTTCACCGTAAGCGTATTGCCGCTGGTGCGGTACCTGGCATAGCCGTCTATTCTCCCGCCTTCCTCGTAGGCAATATAGAACACGCCGCCCTGGCCGCCTTGGCGGTGCTCGGGCGCCCGCTTTTCCCGCTCCCACAGGTGATGCGACTTCTGGAACACCCCCGGCCGGTCCTTGGTGCTGCGACGGAAAACCTCGGGCAGGTCCTTGGTGATGTCTGACGGGTCAATGAAGACCATGCGGCCGGGACTGTCATAGGGACGGACATACCGGTTGTGCTGCCGCTCGATGGACCACTGCTCACGGAAGGTGCTCATGCCGTACCCGTACCTGCCGTAAATCACGCTTTCAGAAGCAAACAGGGCGGCCAAGGCCTCGCCGCGTTGGTGGATGTCCTTGAGTTGGTGGTCCATCATCCTGGTGAGGATGCCCCGGCGGGTATGCGTCGGTTGCACCGCAATGTTGGCGACTCCGGCAACGATGGCCATGCCGCCGGGGACCGAAATTTCCAGTTCGTGAGAGTGGGCGCCGCCGACAATGTTGCCTTGGTCGAAGACCGCGATGGAGCGGTCCAAGTCAAAATGGGGCCGCAATATCTCCGGGTCAACGTTCAACCGGTTGCCGTAAGCCCTGGCCTCGGCCCAGACCCATTGGAAAAACTCGTCGGGCCTTACGGTCCTCATTTCAAGCATCTAAGCGACTCTCCCTGACAATCAATCGGTCCCGGTACAGGAAACGGAAAGCATTGGCGCCGGGGACGTGTCACTCCCTGTCCCCATTCTCAAGACGTTCTTCGAGCCGACGGAGCGCTTCCCTTGTGGAGCGGAGCTCGTTCAGAAGATCTTCCCTGGAGACGGGCTGCTGCAACTTTCTTAGACGCTCGGCCTTGGCTTCGTCCAGGTTGTTGATGATTATTGCAATGAACATGTTTATGACGACGAAAGTGCCTACTACCACGAAACTGACGAAGTATATCCAAGCGAAGGGGTTGAGTTGCATGGCGGTGTTCATAATATCAGTCCAACCCTCCAACGTTATTATGTTGAAAAGGGTCAACAAACTGATGCCCAAGGTACGCCAGTTGGCCGGGTCATGTTCGCTGAATAGGTGGTAACCCATCACGGCGTAGATGTACACGATGATGCTCATCAGCATCATGACGTGACCCACGCTGGGGATGGAGCGCATCAATGCCGCGATGATAAGGCGCAATTCCTTGATGGCGGTGATGAGCCGCAGCACCCGCAACAGGCGGGCCAGCCGGGCGATCATGGCGAACTGGCCGGTGGACGGGACCAACGCCAGCACGATTATGAGGAAATCGAAGAGGTTCCAGCCATCGAAGAAGTATCTTTGGATACGGGGCGCCACCGCTATGATCTTGAGAACGGCTTCAACAATGAATATGCCGAGGGCCACTTGGTTGCCCAAGTGCATCCAATGTCCGTAGTGCCGTTCCAGGGTGACGGAAGTCTCCATCCCCAGCAATATACTGTTGGCAATGATGACCGCGATGATGCCATATTCAAAGGCTCGCGTCTTGACCAGCCGATGGCACAGATTCACAACCCGGTTCATCGCGGCGAACAACTAGGGATGTAGATGGCTTGGATTTGTGTCTGGAAGACCAAGCGCGACTTCTCAGCGGATATTTATGCGTGGTCGATTGCTTGAATAAGAGAATGGCCCTACCTCGGGCAAGGCTTGTCTATTATGAAGCAAGTAGCCCCGGCGTTCCAGTACGCGGCATGAAAAGTTGTATTGGACACGATTTCCGAGAAGACTGCTCCCGGTTTTGTTTTCCCGGCCCGGAAGTCTTATAGTGAGCCTTGACGTAGTATTGTGCCTGTAAGGAGAGAGTTATGGGAAGGCTGGACGGAAAGGTAGCCCTTATCAGCGGCGGCGCACGGGGCCAGGGCGCCGCCGAGGCCAGGATGTTCGCCCAGGAAGGGGCCAAGGTAGTCATCGGCGACCTGCTGGACGCGGAGGGCATGGCCGTGGCGGCGGATATTGCCGAGGCCGGAGGCGACGCTCTGTACGTTCACTTGGACGTGACCAGCGAGGACGATTGGCGGGAGGCAATCCAAGCGGCCGTCTCCAGTTTCGGCAAGCTCAACGTTCTGGTGAACAACGCCGCGATATGGCGCAGGGGCCGCGTGGAAGACACTAGCGTAGAGGACTGGGACGCGATACTGGACGTGAACGCAAAAGGGGTGTTCCTGGGCACCAAGCTGGCCATCGAGGAAATGCGGAAGGCAGGCGGCGGCTCCATAATCAACATCTCTTCCACCGCCGGCTTGGTGGGCAGTCCCAGGAGCGCGGCCTACAACGCATCCAAGGGAGCGGTGCGGCTGTTCACAAAGGCTACGGCGGTCCAATACGGCAGGGAAGGCATCCGGGCCAACTCGATACACCCAGGGCCCATCGACACGGCCATGATCCAAGGCATCTGGCAGGGAGACGAACAGAGCAGGGAACAGTCTATCGCCAGGACCGCCCTGGGCAGGGTCGGCACGGTGGAAGATATAGCCTACGGCGCGCTGTTCCTGGCGTCGGACGAGTCGTCCTTTATGACCGGCAGCGAGATGGTGATGGACGGCGGAGTCACCGCCCAGTAAACAGGGTACTTACGCCGGTTCCAGCCAGTCTTCACCAACGAGTTGCATGGAACCGTCGTCGGCCTCGACGTAATAGGAGGGCGGCGTCTCGGTATGAGGGGAGTTTGCCGCTCTCAGCCAGTCCGACGTGGACTGTTCCGCGATAGTCCCGTAGGTGCCCTTGTAGTTATTCGGCGGCGGCTTTTGAGGACCGCCGTCTCTGGTCCTGAAGCGTACCCGTTGATTGTTGCTGTACTTTCTTACCATCGCTTAGATTCAGGGGTGCGCGTCGTCCCAACGCACACCATTGAGGGCCTCCCAACGAGATTTTTTTGTATTGCTCCGGTCGGGAATATCTCTCGGAGGCTCCCAGCGGATTGAGTCGAGAAACTCCAAGAGATGCTTCGCGTCCCTGATACCCAATGCCACGTCGGAATCCGCCAATTCACCTTCATAGAAGTTTGTGTGCAGTGATTCGATGTATGAAAACCAACGCTTTACTTGGTCTTCATCTACATCACCGGCGAACTCGTCGGCCAATTCACGCAAGGCGTCGCCGATCCTGCGGTGGTGGGTATGTATCCAACCTCGTTGCTCGGCCACGGACTTTATGGCGGTGGATACCGCGCCCCAAGCCTTCTCTCCAGACTGGCGGTAGTCCTGCTGCTCGAATTCATTATCGGCCTGCAAGATGTATTCCTGGCTCAAGTACCAGTACCACTCAGGCGTGTTTTTGACAGGTTGATTTGTCAACGGTCATTCTCCAAAGGCATGATACCATCAAACCGCCGACCCCTTACTATTTCGGGACCGTTTTATTCCAGGACAATGTTGTCTATCAAACGGGTCTGACCCAACCTGACGTCCACCGACACCATCGCCCGGCCCTGCACCCGATCCAACTCTTCCAGGGTTTCGGCGTCGGCAACGCTGACGTAATCGATTCCGTCGAGCAGCGGTTCCTGTTGCAGCATTGCCAGGACTTCCGATCTGAGCCTGTTCCCGTCCCTGACGCCACCATCCCACAGGTCGCTTGCGGCGCACAGTGAGCGGTAGATGACAGGGGCGGCCTCCCGTTGCTCTGGCGTCAGGTAAACGTTCCGGCTGCTCAAGGCCAAGCCGTCGGCGTCCCTTACCGTGGGGACCACCACGATGTCCAACCCAAAGTCCAGGTCCCTGACCATCTTCCGCACTATGGCGGTCTGCTGCCCATCCTTCTGGCCGAAGTAGGCCCGGTCGGGTTGAATGAGGTTGAACAGCTTGGACACCACCGTAGCGACGCCCCGGAAGTGACCGGGACGGTGAGCGCCCTCAAGCCTGTCTGACAAGCTGCCAACCTCGACCCAAGTGTCGAACCCGGACGGGTAGACCTCTTCAACACCGGGGGTGTATACCACGTCCACACCCTCTTTCTGCAGCAGGCCTAAGTCCTTTTCAAGATCGCGGGGGTACTGCTGTAAGTCCTCTTCGGGGCCGAACTGGGTGGGGTTGACGAAAATGGTCGCCGCCAGGGTCTTGTTCTCTTGCCTGGCCCGCCGCACCAGGACCAAGTGCCCTTCGTGCAACGCCCCCATGGTGGGCACCAATCCCAAGGGGCGTTGCAGGGCGCGGCAAATGCTGCGCATGTCATTGCCGGTGTGAATTACCTGCATTGCTAAAAGACTATCTTAAAACCGGCTGGTCTGGACGACACCCACTTGTAACCGGGCGATGCCTGTAGATTCCCGCCTTCGCGGGAATGACGGGAAGGGGGACGATTGTTTACCGGGACAGGGCCTGTAACTCCTGCAATACGGCCTGGTCCATGGTGAAGCTCTGCTTGTCCGTGGGGAAGTCTCCCGCTTCCACTTCCTCCACGTACTGAGCGAAGGCCGCTTTTATGGAATCGGACAACCGGGCGAACTGCTTGGCGTGTTTGGGGGCGAAGTTGGTGAACAGCCCCAGCATGTCGTGGAGCACCTGGACTTGGCCATCGCACTCCGGCCCCGCGCCGATGCCGATGGTTGGAATGGTGAGCCGGCTTGAAATGAGTCCGGCCAACGGCGACGGCACCAACTCCAAGACAATGGCGTATGCCCCTGCCTGCTCCAAGGCCATAGCGTCCCGCAACAGCCGTTCCGCCGCTTCCAGGCCGCGTCCCTGCACCCGGTAGCCGCCCAATGCGTTGACCGACTGGGGAGTAAGGCCGATGTGCCCCATTACGGGGATGCCGCATTCCACCAAGCGGTGCACCGTTGGCGCCATCGGTTCGCCCCCTTCCAGCTTCACCGAATGGGCGCCGCCCTCCTGCATCAACCGGGCGGCGTTAGTCAAGGCCTGTCCCGCGTCTACGTGGTAGGTCATAAAGGGCATGTCGGCGACCAGCAAGGCGTGCTTGGCGCCGCGGCTGACCGCTTTTACATGGTGCAGAATGTCTTCCAGGGTCACTTGGATGGTGGACTCGTAGCCCAGGACCACCATGCCCAGGCTGTCTCCCACGAGAATTATGGGAATACCGGCCTCATCGGCGAGACATGCCGAAGTGTAGTCGTAGGCGGTGATCATGGGAATCTTCTTCCCGTCCGCTTTCATGCGGGCGATGTCACGAACCGTTACCTTCCCCATGACCGTTGCCTCCTCGTTCAGTCGTATCCCACGTAGTGGTCTACCAACTCTTCCATGGCCGTCAATTGGTCCGGGCCGACGCCATGCTTGACCGCCAACGGGAACGACGCCCTTGCCAAGCTGGAATAGACCGGCAGAAGTTCGGGCATACGCAAGAATATGGACTCCAGGTGCGAGCGCATCGTAACCGCGTCCCCACGCACCACCGGCCCGGTGGCCGCAGCCGATATGCCGTGTCTCGCAACGTTGTCCAGCGTAGCGTTGGCCAAGGGATACAGGGCCCGTACCGCTTCCTCGGTCGAAAACCCCATTTCTTCCCAGAGGCTTACCGCGCCCTGCAACAGTGCCACAAGGTAGCCACACCCCAACACCGCCGCCGCGTGGTAGATGGGCCGTAACTCATCGGCTACCACTACAGGATAGCCCCCGAGAAGACGGGCCATATCGTGCAGGTACCCGGCCAGCCACCCATCTCCGGCGATAGCGAAGGTAACCCCGGCCAACCGGTCGCTGGACTCTTCAGGGTTTTGGACTCCGGCGAAGGTCTGAAATGGATGAAACGCCCCGGTCAACGCGCCCAGCTTCTTGGCGGGAGCCAGCAGTCCGGTAGAGGCGGCGCCGCAACAATGGACTACGGCCTGCCCCGGGCGCCAGTCCACCGCCGACGCCACTTCTCCTATGATAGAGTCCGGGGTGGTGATAAACACCAGGTCTGCGGTATCGGCCAGTTCCTGTGCCGATGTGTATGCATCGCATCCGGGAATCCTGTCGGCCAGCCATTGAGCCGATGTAGCCGACCGGCTACAGGCGCCGGCAACGCGGTACCCGCGGGCCGACTGGGCAAGGGGAAGCCCCTTGCCCAGCACCCCAATCCCGATGAACCCAATGGCCAAGTCTTTATCAACCATACCTGCCCTCGGCGGGTTTCCCGCCTTCGCGGGAAAGACGGGAAGGGGTTCCAATTTCTTTGATCGAAGGGACGCCGCCCAGTCCGTCAGCCGTTTCTACTGCGCGAAGCACGGCCCGAGCGGTCACCTCGACTACGCCTGCGCCGAGGGCAGTAGTATCGGCGGGCGCAGGACGGCGGGCCGTGGCGAGGGCGAACATTGTGTCACCATCCCGCATCGTGTGGCAAGGCCTTATGGTCAAGGCCAACCCGTCGTGGCTCAGTGTCGCAAGGCGATTGACCTGCTCCCGTGTCAGGGAGGCGTCGGTGGCCACAACGCCTATGGTGGTGTTTGTCATAGACGGCGAGTCACCGCCATCGAAGTCCGACAACAGCAACTCCACCGGGTCATTCATGCCGCCGCCCCTTTTACACCGCGGGCCGGCAACAAGGCGGCCTGTCCGATGGTCGAAAACGCCACCGTAGGCATTGACCGCGACAATCGCTGCAACTAGGACGCCGCCGGGCAGCTTCAACGCCGCAGAGCCGATGCCCCCCTTGACGGCCGCCTTCATACCCCGCGTCTTGGCAACCGTCGCCCCCGTACCGGCCCCGACACTACCTTCCTCAACCGGGCCGGTGTTAGCGGCGACACAGGCCGCCCATCCTTCTTCAGGTCCGGGCCGGACTTCTGATGTGATCAAGCCCAGATCGAACAGGATGGCCGAGGCAACGATGGGAACTACCGTGTTGCCTACGGCGTATCCGACACCCTCCTTGGCCAAGAACCGCATCACCCCGGAGGCGGCGTCCAGGCCGAACGCGCTGCCGCCGCTGAGTACGATGCCGTTGACCCGCTCGACTTGGCGCCCGGGCCTCAGCAGGTCAGTCTCCCTGGTGCCCGGAGCCCCACCGCGGACGTCCACACCGCCCACCGCACCTTCCCGGCACAGGATCACGGTGCAGCCGGTGGCGTTGGGCACGTCGGTATAATGCCCCACTTCCAAGCCCTCGACCGCAGTGAGGGAGGCGTTCAACAGCGTCCTCCGGCATCATCGCCGGCCGGAAAAGGCCTTAGCGCGAAGCAGGAGGGAGGACCCCAAGTCGCAGAAGGGGAAGAGGGAAACAGTTTCAGCAGCATGGCCGTCTCGGTCGTCATAGGATCCCAGCGGCGCAAAAGAGTGGTTGTGTGCGGAAAACCTGTTGCTCGCGTCCAGCCAAGGGTACGCGGCGAGTCGATTACCGTTGCTGGTAGGGTACAAGTTTAGGAGTGACCCATAAGGGTGTCAAGACGGCGGGTCAAGCCGTCAGACCCGCCGCAGGGGCACGACCAAGGCCAGGAAAGCCGCAACGGCCGTCAACGCGCCGCTGTAGTAGTAAATGGAACCATACCCACCGAAATGCTCGATTATCAGAATAGCCAAGAAGGGAGTCACGCCGCCAATGATCCCGTTGATCCCGAAGATGAGCCCCACAGCGGTGGCTTCCGTGCCTCTACCGACTATGTCCAGCACCGCCGCTTGGATGATTTGATGCAGCGCAAAAGCTCCCAGCCCCAAGCCGATCAAGACCAACGGCAACAAAAGGGAGTCTCCAACCATCACCACCAGGAAGGACAGGACCGCGGAGACAGCCAAGCCGGGCACCATCACCGCCTTCCTTCCAAAACGATCGGACAGCGACCCCAATACAGGTGCCGATATGATGCCCATCCCCACAACCAGCGCGTAGTGGACGCCGGCCTCGAAGGGACTCATACCCAACCCCGTCTCGGCGTCCTCCAAGTAGAAGGGTGTCCAATTGAACAGGGCGCTGAGGGCGATTCCCCGCAAGCTGGCGGTTATGGTGAGGCCCATGACCGACGGATTACGGAGAAAGGCAAATCCCTGCCTGAACCGGGCGGCCAGCGGCATCTGGAGTTCCTGGCCCGATCCTCTCCCCACGTCCTTCAGCGACCACCATACAAACAACGAGACAAGCAGGGCCGGCGCTGCATAAATGAAGAACACATGCCGCCAGAAGAGCACGCTCAACAACGCGCCGGCCATGACGGGACCGAGAACGTTGCCTATGTTCGAGCCGAACCCGTGCATGGCAATGGCGAATCCCCGCCGGTCGGGGAACCTTTGCGAAAGGGCGGCAGTTGAGGGAAGGTGCCAGAGGGAGCCCGGGACGGACATGAGGAGTACGGCAAGGAACAGGAGGGCAAAGCTGGACGCAGCCCCCACGAAGGCGTAAGACACGGCTGAGCCTATCATGCAGCCGGTAAGAATCAGTCCCCACTGGCTCTTCAACAGGTCGACTATCGCGCCGCCGCCAAGGTTGACCACGCCGGACCCGGCCTGCCTGACGCCCAACAGGCTGGCCACTTGAGGGTGGCTGAGTCCCAGCGAGGCGGTTATTGCCGGCATGAATACGGGAAATCCTTGGTCGTACAGGTGGGATATCCCGTGTCCGATGGAAATGCTTCCCAGAATAAAGCCCCGGCTCTGCCTCAGGTTTACCGGGGCCGCAGCGGCCGGTTCCAACGACTTATACTCCAAGCCTGGCGGGTTACCACGGCGATTCTACGTTCAAGGCGTGGCTCTGGCAAGGGAGACCGACGATGGACAGGGCACACCTAGCCCGGCGTTTGTGCCTGTGCTATGCTACCGCCATTGGACGCTCTTCCGCGGCGCCGCGATTTAGATACTATCTCAAAATCAGCCGGATTTTCTGATGCCCGAGACCTATGGATTCCCGCCTTCGCGGGAGTGACAGGTTGGGTGCAGTGTCAAGCTTGAGATAGTTTGTGTAGAACGAGAAAATCCGACAAACAAACGGAGGTTGCCAAGCATGTTCGTCGTAAATCACATCCACCTGCGGTCTCCCGAACCTCACAAAACGGTGCAGTGGTACGTGGACGTGTTCGGGGCCAAGTATCTCGGCGAAGGAGCGGGGCTGGCAGGCTCCACGACCATCCGGATGGACATCGCCGGTACGCGAATCAACGTGAGCAGCGAACCTGGGGGGAAGCCCTTGCCTGACGGCAGTTCCGAAGACCACTACGGACTGGACCATTTCGGGTTCGACGTAGAGGACATAGAAGCGGCTATGGAGCACGTCCAGGCTCACGGGGCCGAAGTGCTTTTGCCCATAACCAGCATGGAAAGCGGAAGCCTGATCTCTTATGTCAAAGGCCCGGACAACGTGCGCATCGAACTGGTACAGCCGGTGACAGCCCACGCATAGCCATCGGAAACGTCCATACCGTTTCCTTGGCAACCACAATTCCCACTAGGAGGTCCAATACCTTGCCTTACTCCGGTCTAAGCTTGGAAGGACATGTCGCCTTGGTAACCGGTTCGGCCCGCGGCATTGGGGCCGCCTTAGCGATAGGATTGGCTGAAGCGGGGGCCAACGTGGCGGTGTCCGACATACCCACAATGCTAGATCAAGCGAAACAGGTGCAAGAGCAAATCGAGGGATTGGACCGCACCAGTTCCACCTACGCCCTCGACGTTCTGGACCTGGACAGCATCCGGGACTCCGTCGACGCGGTGGTCCGGGACTTCGGACGCTTGGACATCCTGATTAACAACGCGGCGACGCGCAGGCCAAAGCCCGCTCTGGAGCTTACCGAGGCCGAATGGGACGCCGTGGTGAACACCAACCTGAAAGGAGTGTTCTTCTGCGCGCAGGCGGCGGCCCGCCACATGGTGGAGCAGGGCCGTGGGCGTATCATCAACATCGCCTCCCAGATGGCCCTTGTCGCCAGGCCAAGACGAGTGGCCTACACCGCCAGCAAGGCAGGCGTTGCCGGCATGACCCGCGCCTTGGCGCTGGAGTGGATACAGTACGGCATCACGGTGAACGCCATCGGGCCGGGGCCCACTGTCACGCCCGGCATGTTGGCTGCCAACCCTTGGACGGCGGAACAGATTGCCGAGGACATCCAACACAACATGCCCTTGGGCCGCCGCATGGAGCCGGAGGAACTGGTGGGGGCCGCGATTTACCTCGCCAGCCCGTCGGCGAGGGCAACCACCGGCCACTTGCTTATTGTGGACGGGGGTTGGACGGCCCAGTAAGTTCTCCAAGGACTCAACCCATGGAAATCAACAATCCTGACCCACACGCTATCGCCATCGCACGGGCCGTCCAGGAAAGAGAGGCCCCGGACATGGTGATCCTGTTCGGCTCCCGCGCTACCGGCCGGCACCACGAACATTCCGACGTAGACATCCTGGTAGTAACCGACGACGAGGGATCATCGAGCATCGGACCGAACGCGTATCACATCAATCAGGACCACCTGAAGGTCAACCCACCCAAGCTGGAAATCGGCGTTATCCGGATGACCAGAAAGACCTTCGACTACTGCCGCCGCGCCAACCAGCATATCGCCGGGCAGGCCGCCCGTTATGGAGTAATAATGAACGGCGAAACACTCGGTCCTCCGCCGGACTACCATGACGGCTACCGAACCATTGGCCCGAAACAAGGCGCCGCATCGAAAATATCGAAAAGAACAACTACAGTTTCAACGACTTGGTTGACTTGAATCACTGGAACCAGGACGTAATAGGCTTCCTTGCCCGGCAGGCTGTAGAGAACGCGCTGAAGGGATGGCTGTCGGCCTACAACGACGACCGGACTTTTGGACATGACCTGATACCCCTGTGGAGAGACATCCAACAGATCGAGGACTGGTCCAACCCGGAACTTGGCCGGGTCTACGAGGCCGTATCAGAGTTGTTCAACCTCGTAGAGTATGAAGACCCCAACCGTCCCGATAGAGAATGCGACTGGCTGACAGACTTCGGGGTCTTATATCGCTACGCCGGAAGTTCTTACCACATGAGCCGGCAAGAACGGCTTACTCTACAGGCAAGGGTGAACGCCGTAGTTACCACCGTAATCGAAAGAATCCACACGATAAGCGGGACTACCGAGTCCGACGTATACCCGGAAGGAATCAAGCCTTGGGACATTACACTGGAGTGACGGGAGTTTAAGCACAACACCGATGAACAAATTAAACGGACAAGTAGCCCTTGTAACCGGAGCGGGCCGCATGAGGGGAATCGGGCGCGCTGCCGCGCTGGCCTTGGCGCATGAGGGAGCGAACGTGGTCGTAACCGGCACGGGCCGCGACCCGGCTACCTTCCCGCAGGACGAGCAGGCTGCCGGTTGGCGGGACGTTGACAGCGTAGCTGAAGAAATCAAGGGTTTGGGCCGCGAGGCTTTATCGCTGGTGGCCGACGTAACCAAGGGCGACCAGGTCCAAGCCATGGTGGACCGGACGGTGGAACGGTTCGGGCGCGTCGATATACTGGTGAACAACGCCAGCGCACCGAGGCTGGCGGCATGGTCCCAACTTGAGGACCTGTCGGAGGACGCTTGGCGCAGCGTGCTGGACATCAAGGTCACCGGGGCCTTCCTCTGCACCCAAGCGGTGGTCAAGGAATTTCTTAAACAGGGCAGCGGAGGCAACGTAGTCAACGTTATCTCCGTTGAGGCCAAGATCGCCCGCGCCGCCGACGTGGCCTACGCCGTCGCCAGCGGCGCCCTCTACACCTTCACCGGCAAAGCAGGCCGCGCCCTGGCGCCCCACGGCATCAGGGTAAACGCGGTCAGCCCCGGCACCACCGACACCGCCCGCAACGACGCGCTGTACGGCTATCCCCGCAGCCAGGAGTGGCACGACCGCTTGCAGACCATTCCCTTGGGACGGGCCGGCACTCCGGACGAAATTGGCAATGTAATTGCGTGGCTGTGCAGCAAGGAAGCCGGGTTCATAGTGGGCCAATGTATAGAAATGGACGGAGGCCAAGCCACCTGAGCCATCGAAGTCAGCGCACCCTTACGGAGGAAACAGGCAATGAGTTTAGAGGACCTGGAAAGGCGGATTCGAGCCTTGGAAGATGTAGAGGAAATCAAGCGGCTGAAAGCCCGCTACTGTACTTACTGCGACGACAACTATGACGCCGACAAAATCGCCAGCCTGTTCGTGGAAGACGCGGTGTGGGACGGCGGCATCCGGGGCAAGGCCGAAGGGCGGGATGAAATCCGCAACTTTTTCGTCAACGCTTCAAAGAGGCTGCCCTTCGCCATCCACATGGTGATGAACCCCATCATAGAGGTGAACGGGGACACCGCCACCGGCATCTGGTACCTGTTCCAAGCGTGCACCTACGCCGACGGCGACCGGGCGGTTTGGGGATCGGCGAGGTACGACGAGGAGTATATCAGGGTAAACGGCGTCTGGATGTTCAAACACCTGAAGCTGACATCCCACTTCTGGACTCCATTCGACGAAGGGTGGGTCAAGGCCCAATTCGTGTAGGCAGGTTACTATGGGTCAGATGGACGGAATGGTCGCAATCGTCACTGGCGCCAGCCGGGGCTTGGGGCGGGCCATCGCCAAGGAGTACGCCAAGGAAGGCGCGAGCGTGGTCATTTGCGCCCGCAGCCAGTCCCCAACCGGCTTGTCCGGAACCCTGGAAGAGACGACCAAGGACATCCTGGGCGCCGGCGGAGACGTCTTTGCCATCGACTGCGATGTGACCGACGAGTCCCAGGTCGAGGAAATGGTCCGGCAGACGATGGACCGTTACGGCAAAATCGACGTGCTCTTCAACAACGCCGGCTTCATGATACTGGGGGAGTCGATCCTGGAAATAGACCCCGTTCGCTGGAACCAACTGATGCGGGTCAACGTAAACGGCCCATATCTGTGCAGCCGGGCCGTGTTGCCAACAATGATGGAGCAGCGGCGGGGCAGCATCATCAACATCGGGTCCCGGATGGCCACCGACCCCAATCAAGGCGGGGGCGTCCTCTACAGCGCCAGCAAGGCAGCGGTCCAGATGTTCAGCCTATGCTTGGCCGACGAGGTACGGGACTACAACATCGCGGTCAACATTCTCAGTCCCGGCCCGCTGCGGAGCGAGGGTTCCGCGGCGATACCCTGGACGCAACGCGACTGGCACGTAAGGGCAGACCCCAGCGCCGTCGGCCCATGCGCCGTGTACCTGGCCCTGCAGGACGCCAGCACCTTTACCGGACAACTGGCGGCCCGCGCCGACTTCGGCACAACCTGGGGGCCGGGGGTGTAAGGGCGTTCTGGCTCATCCCAGCCTTCTCTCCAAGGGGAACGGACTCTCGAACCACCCTCCCAGTTGTATATACATTCAACCGTTAGACTTGCCGGTCGTATACCTGCTCGCCAGCCAGTGACCGGTGAGCGTACAGGATGCAGGCCTGTATGTCTGCGGGTTCGAGGAAATGGTATTCCTGCAATATTGTCTCGGGGGTGTCGCCTGCGGCGAGCATACCCAGAATGTGTTCGACCGCGATGCGCATGTCGCGGACGATTGGTTTCCCACCGAAGACGTCAGACCTGACCGTGATGCGCTCGATCAGTTCGTTGTTTGAAGTAATACTGTTCCTCGTTGTCTGCCTGCGTTCAGTTAGGCTGCTGGGGAGACATCTAATGTCCACAGGCCTTACCCTCTGTTGCCATACAGGTTGTAGGAAGTGACCTCCGCGGCTGGTTTGCGGTTGGTGGGGCCGAAACGCCCCCTGGGGTAGCCCAAGGGTGTGAGACAGACCGTCTCGATGTGGTCCGGGATGCCCAGCCACTCCTTGATTTTCTCCTCCTCCCGGATGTGGGTGGTGGTGATGCGGGTGCCAAGGCCGAGGGCTTGGGCCGCCAGGAACAGGTTCTGCACCGCCAGCCAGATGGAGGAGGCGTAGCGGCCCCGCTCAATCGGTTCTCCTTGGGGTCGGTCCATGTAGCCGACGGAGTGGTCGGCACAAATGAGGATCATAGCCGGCACTTCCGGCATGTGGTTGGCCAGGTAGCGGGCCGCGGCGTAGGCCGGTGGCTCGTCGGGCGGCGGAGTGTGTCCCCGGCCTCCCAGCCACAGGTCCCGGTACAGGCCGCCTACCTTGGCAATCAACTCCGGGTCGGTAATGGCAATGAAGTGCCACGGCTGGCTGTTGCCGCCGCTGGGGGCCTTGGTAGCGGCCTCGATGATTTTGTCGATGGCTTCCTTGGGCACCGGGTCGCGCCGGTACCGGGTGATTTGCCGCTGGTTATAGATCGTGTCGAACAGTCCAGCCTCAGACATGACTCGTCCTCCGTCCTTAATGATTGGCTCACAAACCTAGTATTGTCCGCCTCAACCGGATATGCCTCACAAAAAATCGCGGCGAACTCCGCGGTCTCTGCGGTTCCCGGATAGGCCCTAAATCGGCGGGCGTCGGGTGTACCAACGGTTTACCTGCTCATAGGCGTGGCCCACCCGCAGCACCGTCTCCTCGTCGAACGGGCGCCCCACTATCTGAAGCCCCAAGGGCAGGTTGCTTGAGTTGAAGCCGCAAAGCACCGACAGGGCGGGCACGCCGGCCAGGTTGAAGGGGCCGGTAAAGCTGATTCGCCCAGACAGGTCGGCCATAGCCTGCTCCTTGCTCTGCACGCCGGGGACCGATTCCACCGGCAGGGCCGCGAAAGGCCCGGTAGGCAGGACGATAACGTCCACCTTGTCCAACACCTCAAGCACCTGTTCGCGCAACAACGCCCGCAGTTTCTGGGCTTTGTAGTACATCAGGGAGGGAATCAGGCTTCCCGTCAGGAACCGGATGCGGTTGTTGGGGTCGAAGTCCTTGAAGTTGGAAACAAAGGACTGCCGGTGCAGGGCCGACCATTCGACCCCGATGATAGCCATCGACAAGGCCCCGGCGTCCTTGGCCAAGGGAATGTGGACATCCTCGACGGTGGCCCCAAGCTCTCCCAACTCTGATATGGCCTTGGAAACGGCCTCCCCGAATTCCTTCTCCACCAAGTCGGACTCCAGCCTGTCGCGCAACACCCCCACACGGAGGCCGTTGACGTCACCGGTCAGGGCGCTGCGGTAGTCTGGGACTGGCGTGTCCCAAGTGTAGGGGTCTTTTTCGTCGCGCCCCGCGATGGCGGCAAAGGTGATGGCGGCGTCCTCCACCGTGCGTGAGATGGGCCCCACGGTGTCCATCGACCAGGAACCGCCCAGGACGCCGTGGCGGCTCACCCGGCCCCAGGTCGGCCTCAAGCCGGCCAAGCCGCTCCAGTTGGCGGGAGTGCGTATGGAGCCGCCCGTATCCTCACCTAACGACGTGGCGCACAGGAAAGCCGCAGTAGCCGCGCCGGAGCCGCTGCTGGAGGTGCCGGGGTTGCGAGTCAAGTCCCACGGGTTGCGGGGCGTGCCGTAGGGATGGTCGTAAATCCCGGCCATGGCGAACTCGCTCATGTTCAGCTTGCCCAGTATCACCGACCCGGCCTCTTTCAACTTGGCGATAACCGTTGCGTCCTCCTCTGGCACGAAGTCGGCCAGCACCCTGGCCCCGCCGGTCGTTCGCACACCCTTGGTATAGAACTGGTCCTTGACCGCCACCGGCGCGCCGTGCATAGGCCCCCGGTAGTTGCCACGGGCGATCTCCTGCTCCGCCTGCCTTGCGGCGGCCAGGGCGTCGTCCGCGGTCACCGTTATGTACGAGTTGAGCTTGCCGTCGATTTCGTTGATACGGGCCAGGTAAGCCTCCGTCGCCTCGACGGGAGACACCTCCCTGCTCTCAATCAACCCGGAAAGCTCGGTCAGGGTTAGGAACGGTATGTCCTGCCGGTCCATGCGTTTCCTCCTGGGGTCGAATACGTCTTGGGAATGTGAATCTTGGCGCGTGGATGAAGTATACTAAAATCCGGGTGCAGTCCCACGCCCCTGGACTCACGGCATGTGCAATGTTGCGGACGCTAATTCGCCAGTTCATCGTCTTCCCCGCGAAGGCGGGGAACCAACCCCCCGGCGATGGACTCCCGCCTTCGCGGGAGTGACGGTGTAAGCAGCAGGGGTGACAGTGTTGTTCGCGGGTGTGCCGGTCGGCTACGCAGGGGTGACGGCGGGCTGCGCCGGGTAGACTCATTCAACGGGAAGAGGGAGGAGAAATGGCTACAGTTTTAGACCATACCATCGTACCCGTTCAGGACCGGGAGAGGTCGGTAGAGTTCTATACCCGCATGCTTGGCTTCGAGGACCTGGGAGAGGTGGGGCCGTTCCTGGCGGTCAAGATCAACGACACCCTGAATTTCGACTTCCGGCAGTCGGACGACTTCCGCAGCATACATTACGCCTTCGCGATGGAGCCGGACGAGTTCGAGACCGCCTTTGCCAGGATCAAGGAGTCGGGAATTCCTTACGGCGACAGCCCCAGGGCACAAGACAACATGCAAGGCCCGGGCATGACCACCGGGGCCAAGGGCCTGGGGAAGGCAGTCTACTTCAAGGACCCCGACGGGCACGTTCTGGAGATCAAGACGTACTGAGAGGGCCTCCTCGGATAGGCAGGAACACCCATAGACTCCCGCCTTCGCGGGAGTGACGGTGAGCTTGGCGCGAGATTGACGGTGCGGGGCCGGAGGCAAATGGGTCAAGCAAGCCTCCGGCCTTGAGCAGGGGTTCATTAACGAACGGGTACGTCCGCTAAGGAATGGGGCACTGGCTACCGGATGGGCACGTCAGCGTGTAGATGCCCGTCCTGAATGGTGACCTCGTATGACCACATCTTGGAGTTAGGCCCGTTGATGCACACGCCGTCCCTCTGCTCGAACCGCCATCCGTGGTCGGGACACAGGAAAGTCGTGCCCCAGTCCACCACCTCGCCGCCCTGGTGGGGGCAGATGGCGGACAGCAGCTTGTAGCCGTCATCGTTGCGCAGAAGGAAGAAAGGCCAGTCTTTCAGGTAGATCTGGGCCGGAAATTTGGTGAAGCTCGACTCGGGACCAAGGTCCATATCTATCGCTCACTGCTGGAAGATTGGTTGCAGGCCGCCGCGTACACCGGCCGCAGCTTAGCCCCCGGTAGTATAACCAAGGGCGGTTGGCCGCTCAAGTGACCGTGGCTCGCCGTCGTGGGTCACCCATCGTCTTGACGAATGGCGGCATTTCTTGCAACATAGCCTCAATTTCATACCCGATACCTGCCGGAGGAAATTATGCCCGACCTGACGAAGGACGAAGTAAAAGCGATGGGGCACGCGGTGGGCCTGGAGATAGAAGACCCTGAGCTGACCGAAGTGACCTACAGCCTCAACGCCATGCTGGAATCGCTGGACGCCATCAACCCGCCGGGGCTGGAAAACGTAGAACCCCTTCCAATCATCATTCCCCCTCCGTAGCCGCTGGTTCCATTAGCACACCTCATACTACCGGCTTCAAAGACCTTACCAAGCACGGCGCAGATGCGAGCGCCGTTGCGAAACAGGGAGGCCGATAATGTCGCAAAATCGCAGGCTCTACATTGGTATGCACGACGGCGTTTGCGCCGTTATTACCGAGGACCAAGGCAAGACGTGGCGGCAGGGACCGGTAACGACCCTGGCCCATGCGGCGGCCCGCTTAACTTCCAGCCCAGTGGACCCGAACCGGGCCTACCTGGCGGCATACGAGGCGGGCGTGTACCGGACGGACGACGGCGGGCTGTCTTGGAAGCACATTGGTTCTTACCCCACCGATTACGCCCACAGCGTGCTGGCCCACCCCTCAGAAGCGGAAACGGTGTACGTGGGCAGCGAACCCGCAGCCCTGTTCCGTTCCTCCAACGGCGGTGATAGCTGGGAAGAATGTGCAGGATTCCGGACGGTGCCGGAATCGAGCCAGTGGTACTTCCATGCCGAGACCCGTGATTCTCACGTGCGCGACCTGCGCGTGTCACCCAACGATTCCAATTACCTGTACGCCGGTATCGAAGTCGGCGGGATGGTGCGTTCCCGCGACGGGGGCGCAAGCTGGCAACAATTGCCGGGTATCGACGACGACATCCACTGCGTGAACCTCAGCGGCGACCGGCCCGGCAGCGTCTACGTTGCCACCGCCAACGGCCCGTTCCGCACCAACAATGAGGGCAACGGCTGGGAGTTGATAAACAGCGGCATCGACCGACGGTACGCCTTGCACATAGCATCAGCCCCCGACGATGCCGACCTCGTGCTGGTCACCGTATCCACCAACGCCCGGCGGCAGAACCCGCAGTTCTACCGCTCCACCGACGGCGGCAGTCATTGGCAACTGGTCGATTCGGTTGGGCAGGGCGAAAACGCCGAAGATATGGTGGTGGCCTTTGAGTGGGACCCGCAAACGCCGGGCACAGTCTACGCCGGCACCGACGGAGGCAGTCTGTTCCGTAGCCAGGACCGGGGAGAGACATGGGAGAAATTACCGGTTGACCTGCCGTCGGTTGCGGTAGGGGCGTTGGCGATTGGGGTGGGATAGACCTACGTTCCGTTGGACTCCTGCCTTCGCGGGAGTGACGGTTGGGCAACGAAGAAAGGGCGGGACTAACCCGCCCTTCTGACGTTACGCGAGTTGCTCGGCCTATTGGAGTACATTTCCGGATGAGGCAATTTGTATGGTTAACAACTTTCAGCGAGAAGGTTCAAGGTCGAATTCTTATGCGGGCCGTGATTTTGAAACTGCCGCTCAAACATACTTTCGAGAACAGGGCATTTTGCTCGAAAAAGGCCACTCCGTCCTCATTGGAGTTGGTGATAACAAGAAAATGCGGCAGTTCGACCTCGGATCAAGCAGACCGCCAGTGCTGGTCGAATGTAAATCTCACAAATGGACCTCCGGCGGCAACGTCCCGAGCGCCAAAATCACTGTTTGGAACGAGGCCATGTATTACTTTCACCTTGCACCGTCGGAATACCGCAAAATCATGTTCGTGCTTAGGGACTACAGCGATAAGAGAAAAGAAACCCTCGCGCAATATTACATCAGGAACCATGGTCACCTGATACCCGATGATGTTGAGATTGTGGAATTTAATGGCGCCGACGGTGCCGCCGTAAGCCTCAGACTCACTCAGAATAAGATTCGGCCGGAGGTTATGGACCAATTCCGAGCCAGCATGGAAAGGAACCGGCGGCTTGGCGAGTTGCTTGCCCAATGACGCCCCGGTTTCCAACCACGGAAGAAACCCTTGCCATGCACGAAGAATTGATTGACGCTTTTGGCGGTGGACGCGGAGTCTTGGACTTGGGAGCTTTGGACGCGGCCATGCTAAGACCCCAGATTGGCTATTACAACAGTCTGATTGAGCAAGCCGCCGCCATGATGGAGAGCTTGTCCAACAATCACCCCTTCGTCGACGGCAACAAGCGCGTCTCCTTCTTTGTCACAGATGCTTTTCTGCGCCTGAACGGATATTTCATCGACTGTGACAACGAAATCGCATACTCCTTCTTCATTGGCCTGTACGAATCCAATTCGTTCCGGTTTGATAATCTGGTCCCGTGGCTGGAACAACACACCAGTCCTTTACCCTATCAATAAGGAGTAGCGGCCGCGCAGCCAATGATCCCTATCCGGGACACATATCCCGAAAGACCCTGTTCCGCATCGGCCTCGCCTGCGACTCCTGATCCAGACAGCTACGGCAGATAAAGGCTTTGGAAATGCCCTATGGCCTGCCTGTGTCTATCAATACCTGCTCACATAGCTATCTGACTTGCGTCGGGTGCGCGTGCTGCCACAGGACAGGCAATACCGTTCTCCCTCTACCAGTAAACACCAGCTGATAAAACCGCTGACGACGAAGAGAGGAGCAGTCACAATTATTATAATCACACCTACCGCCACTGACATAGTTAAGGTGTATATCCCGCTGAGTAAAAGGAGAAAAGCCCCTGCTGCGAATATCCCGAATATCCATCCGATGATATTCCTCAGAGAGACCTTCCGCAGATTTGTTCTTCCTCCCACACTGGTGCTGCCGCAGTCACGGCACTCACGGATTACGGGTGGGCTAGGCCCGCGATACCCGGAAGAACTTCCTCCACCTCCATACCTGGACATATCACCCTCCTAACCCGGCTGGATACTCTACAACTTCACCCTCCCTATTCCGGGTACATCTCCGGCAGCAGTGCGTCCCGCCACGGGACCCCGCCGGACACGGTCTTTTCGATGGCCCTCAGCCTATAGTAGCTGGCGGCCACGCCGGGCGGGTCTCCGCCGTCGGCCACGGTGCGGGCGGCCTGAAGCAGCATACGCCGGGTGGCGATGATGGCCATGTCGCTCCGAGACAGGTTCTCCTTGCTGCGGTCGACTATCGGCCCCATGCTTTCCTGCACCGCCACGTCCTGGGCGTTGATTCCCTCGATCCCGGTGAAGGTCTCGGTCTTTTGGACTTGGCGGTCAATCAGCCAGTCGTTGCCCCTGTTTCCCACCGTGCGGTAGTCGGGCAGCAGGTGCTCCGGGGCGCGACCATAACCCCGCTCCATTTCCAGCCACTCTTCTTCGGAGATTTCTTCGTCCCCAAAGCTGTACACGAAGTTGTAAATCATGCAGTTTTCGTCATCCATCGGCACCCACATATGGCCGGCGATGTGGGGCTTTCCGGGCTGGCCCTTGTAGCCCGACTGGCGGGGCCGCAGTTGATGGAAGGGCAGAATGTAGTGGTAGGTGCGGACGTAAGTCGCATCGTCAGGCAAATTGCGAATGCCTGCGTAACGGTACCCATAGTCGGTATGGTCGACCTCTAATGTTGGCGCACCGCCGGTTACGAAGTTGGTGTCCAGGCCGATGCCTGCCCGGGTGGTGTTTCTGCTGATGGTGCGGTGAAGGATGGGGGCATGGGCAGAGTCCAGCCCGCCCTCCAAGCCCTGAAGCCAGTTGCACTCCTGGCGGTTCTTGGACACCCAGCGGTGAGTATCCTTGACCTGCGCCCACTCGAACTTTGGCTCCGGCGGCCTGCGGTCGGCGGGGCCGAGATAGGCCCAGATGACGCCCCCCACTTCCACAACCGGATAGGAGGCTATGGAGATTTTGTCCTTGAAGTCGCTGTCCGGCGGCTCGTTCATCATGTCCAGGCAGCGACCGGCGACGTCGAACTTCCACCCGTGGAACACGCACCGGATCCCGTGCTCTTCGTTTCGCCCCAAGAACAGAGACGCCCGGCGGTGGGGACAGAACTCGTCCAACAACCCGACCCGGCCGGCGGTGTCCCGAAAGGCCACCAAGTCTTCACCCAGCAATCGGACCCTTACAGGAGGGCAGTCAGGCTCGGGCAATTCCGACGCCAGGAGGGCCGGCATCCAGTAACGGCGCATCAAGTCGCCCATCAGGGTACCCTGGTCCGTTCGCGTCAGCAGGTCGTTGTCGTTCCGGCTTATGACCATACCATCTCCTTCGCCGCATATAAAACTGCCGGCCCGGTGGAGTTATCAGTCCGGGCCGGCGTGGCAATTTCCGAAAGCCGCCGCCGAAACGGCGGGAGAATCAGGCGCTGAGCACCTTGCTGTCGGCGTAGGCGGCTTCGACAAAGCCCTCTATCTGCGTCCAACGAACGTTATCGGCGTCGTGGACCAGTTCTATCGACTCGCCGCCGGAGCTTTCCAGCCCCAAGGGGTGGTAGACCAGTTCGATCATGTTGCCGTCTGGGTCGTGGATGTAGGTGTAATGCTCGTTGGTGTCTTCGCGCTTCCCCTGCTTCGGGTCGTCGCCGGGAGTCCCGGAGAAGGAACCGTTCCCCGACTTGGAATAGGGCACGCCCTCGGCATCCAAGTGGGCCAGCATCTCGTCCCAATTTTCGACTTCCACTGCAAAGTGGACCCGCGGGATCTGGATCATATCGTCGGTGTCCGAGGTGTGAATCTCGGCGGTGCCGATACGCAGTTGCAACTGGCGCCGGTTCAATGCCGGGCCGCGGTCCAGGAATTCGGCCCCAAGGACCCTTTCGTACCATTCCCTGGTGCGTTCCCGGTCGGTGATCTGGATGTTGATGTGGTGGATCATGCTGATTTTCGACATAGCAGAAACCCCCGATCAGATTGTGGGCTTGGATGATTGGGTATTATCGTCTAAAACGCGGCCCGCAAGCAAATTGGCCGCCGCTTAGTCATCGGGGCATGTGCTTGACTAATGATGCTAGATTCCCGCCTTCGCGGGAATGACGAGTCAGTCGGAAAACCCTCTTTCCATCAACTCTTCGGCCCGGCGCAGCACCCGTTCCCGGCGTTCGGGGGTTACTCCCCGGTTTTCCAAGTATAAACGCAGCGCCTCCATCGGTTGCAGGTCCTTGGCCGACTCGGCATCCAAGCGGGTCCTGCGGTTTGTTTCCGGCGTTTCCCGCGTGACGGCGGCTATGTAGTGCGCCGATTGCAAGGCGTCACGGATATCTGAGTCCCGGACCCGCGAGTCCAACTCTCCCGGCAAGGTAATCCTGACCCGCACTATGGAGTCCTTGACATCTTTTCTGCCGATAGCCCTGACGATGGTCGCCGTGGGGTTGGGGTCGCCTTCGGACACTACGGCGTCCACTGTCACGAAGGGCCGGGCGTTTACCCGACGGAACTGGAAGTCGGCAAGCCGCTGGCCTTGGGGGGCCGCCGGGTCCAGGTCAAGTACGCAAAACCCCTTGTCGTCTCCCTCCTCGGAAAAGTCCACCCTTTGCAGGCTGCCCGAATATGCCATCACCGGGGCTTCCCGGCGCAACACCTGGTGCTTGTGTATGTGACCCAACGCCACGTAGTCCAGTTGGGGTTGGGCGACATTGCCGGCAAGCAAAACATGGTCCTGCCCCAACATCATGGACCTTTCCGTGCCTACCGTGGCCCCATTGACGGTGACGTGGCCTGCCAGAAGCGCGGGCAAGTTCGGATCAAGCTGCTGGGCCCGAAGCTGTATCGTCTGGGTCATACGGTCCTGTACTTCTGCCCGGACTTCGTCTATGGTCAAGCCCCTGGACTCTTCCCGGCTCAGGATGCCGCTGCGGCGCGGCCAGGGCACGGCCAGCACCTGCAAAGGCCCGGCTTTGGTCGGCACCAAGTAGTTCTGGAGGCTGTTTCCAACGTAAACGTTAGGCACAGTCAACGTGGGAAAGATGTCCACCGCCGTAGCCCTGGACGGCGAGTTGGGCAGGTCATGGTTGCCCACCAGGAGGAAAGTAGAAATGCCCGCTGCCGACAACCTGGCCAAGCGCTTGGCGAACTCCCGCTGGTGGGTCTGGGACGGGTCCCGGCCTTTGTAGGCATCCCCGGCCAGCAACACCAGGTCGATGTTGTCCGAGAGGGCATATTCCACCAGTTCGTCGAACGCGTCCAGGAAGTCCACCAACCGGGTGGAAAACCCGGTCGCGGGATCGGTCCGGCCGTAGTTCTCCACGCCTATGTGAAGGTCGGAAAAGTGAAGAATTCGCATATACTCTGCCAATGCGTCCTTACTCCGTACAAGAGGCGCCAAGGCAGCTCCTCGTGAAGCCAGGTAGGACGAACTGCCTCCAAATATACATGACTGCTACATTGACAACCATCCTTGCGCTTTCCTAGAATCACCAAAAGCGCAATAAAAAAGCCATTCATCCTCAAACCAAGCCTTGGGCGTAAGTACTATGAGCACCTTGAAAGACCTGTTCTCCCTTCAAGAACTTGACTTGGAACTCGCCTCGATCGACAGCCAAATGGCCCAAACGGAAAGAGAGTTGGGCACCGGGGTTAGGCTGGAGAAGCTGGAACAAGATTTGCACAACGAGGGCGTCAAACTCGAGGAATTCCGTACCCGTATGCGGGTCCAGCGGGTCGAAGCGGACATCCAACGGGAAAGAGCCGCCGAGTTGGAGAGCCATCTCTATGACGGGCAAATCACCAACCCCAGGGACCTGGAGAGCCTGGAGGTGGAAGTCGCCAGCGTAAAAAGAATGCTGGACGAGCAGGACAGCGAACTGCTGGAGATTTCCATCGAGATCGACGATTCCCAGAAGAAACACGCCGAGATGGAGCAGCAGTTCGTCGAGACCAAGGCCAAGTGGGAAGCAAAAGAAGCGGAACTCACCCAACTGATGACCCGGCTTAAAGCCGAACGCGAAAGGCTGGCGGGCCGCAGGGAGGAGTTGGCTGCGACAGTGGACCCGGCCTCTCTGCGTCAATACGAAAACCTGCGCCGGTCGAAAGGCGGAGTGGCTGTGGCGAAGGTGGAAAGGGGTCTCTGCCAAGGTTGTCGCATGGCCCTGCCGACCATGCATCTTCAACAGGTGCGAACCGGGCGGCAAACCGTGCTATGCAGCACCTGCGGCCGTATCCTGCTGCCCACGTAACGGCCGCTTCGAAACTTGCGGGGACTGCTGACACTCAATCGTCGATCGTCGGAGTCTATGGATTCCCGCCTTCGCGGGAATGACGACTGAGTGGTCCGTTTGGCAGGTTGCCTGCGATGATGCTGTTGACGCGAACGTTACGAATTGGTCGTATACTATGGGTGGATGTACGGGCGCCGGGTACGCCGGGTGGCCGCCGCAACGGTCCGGTCTTCCGGAGCGTTGGGGAGGAAAGTCCGGGCTCCTCCGGGCAGGGTGCTGGGTAACTCCCAGGATTCTCCGGCAGTCCTTGGAGTGTCGGAGAAGACGGAAAGTGGCACAGAAACATACCGTCCCGGCTTGCCGGGATAAGGGTGAAATCGGACGGTAAGAGCGTCCGGCCGACTGCGGTGACGCAGCGGCGGCCAAACCCCACCTGGAGCAAGGCCGAATAGAGGGACTATGGGCGCCCGGCCCGTCCCCGGGTTGGCTGCTTGACCCCGATGGAGACGTCGTTTCGTGCTTCACGAAGGCCCTGCTGCGCACAAGCGCCGCAAGGCGGGCTAGATAGATGGCCACCGTCCGCTTTGAGCGGATACAGAACCCGGCTTACAGGCGTATCCGGCCCCCGTGCATCCACCGGAAATTATCTCATCGGGCAACGGCCAGCACTTGGAAACGTACCCAGCCCGTTCGTGCTGCGCCGTGGGATTGCGCCCTTCAATAAGGCTGGCCTACAATGAGGCCGTTCTTCCGCCGGGCGGCGGCAGCGTCAAATTTGATCGGGGATGACACGTGAGCACACTTTCCTCTCGAATGCACTTCACCGATTGGGCCGAGGCCCAAGACTACTACTTCGACGAAGGACTGACCGACGGCCTTCCGATTATCCCGCCAACGCCGGAACGGGTGGAGGCCATGCTCGATTACTGCGGGCTGGCTGCCGGAGACGTACTGGGCGCCGAAGGGATCCGCCACAAGTCGTTCCTTGCGGAGAAGGTGGCGGCCAACGCTGTGATGGCGGGATGCCTGCCCGAGTATTTTCCGGCGGTCGTTGCGGCGATTTCCGCCATTTGCGAGCGTACCTACAACTTCCACGCCAGCAGCACGTCAACCAACGGCATCACCAACCTGGCGCTGGTCAGCGGCCCCTACTCCGCCCAGATCGGCATGAACGACGGCGTCAACCTCATGGGCAACGGCAACCGGGCCAACGCAACCATCGGCCGGGCGATAAATTTGGTGAAGTCCAACTACTACGGTTCGGTCGCCGGCGACATGGACAAAAGCACCTTGGGTCACTCGGGCAAGTTCAGTTTCTGCTTCGCCGAGAATTTGAGAATCAGCCCCTGGGTCCCCTTGGCGGAACACAAGGGATTTCAACGGGGCAGCAGCACCGTGACCATGATTGCCGCCAACGCGCCGTTGCAATTCGAATGCCACGGCGACAGGGAACCGGAAGGGTTTCTGACCGCCGCGGCCCACGTCCTGATGGGTTTGGGCCCTTCCCTATCGGAGATAGTGCTGGTCATCAGCGCGGAGCTGATGGCCCATATCGTCGCCGCAGGATGGAGCCGGGAACAGGTCCAAGCTTTTGTCCACGAGAATTCGCAACTGACCGCCGGAGACTGGGACCGCTGGCGGCGCATGGACAAACTGCCACCCAATGCCGACTTCGACCGCGTCATCGGCTCCGTGGCATCGCCGGACCGCATCACCGTTGTCCCGGCAGGGGGCGACGCCGGGGAGTTCATGGCCATAATCTCGGCATGGGGCAGCAGTCGGTCCGTAACCAAGGAAATCGCGGTTCCCGGCCTCGCTTCAGGTTAGATACTCACGGAGGTTGACCACCAATGCCCGACTCCACAGGCGGAATCTACACGATCGATCCCAGGGACGAATCCGAATCCACGAGGGCGGTCCTGGCGACCAGACCTACCAGCCTGGATGGCAAGGTGTTGGGCTTGTTGTCCAACAATAAGCCGCACTCCGAGGAACTTCTGCGGATGGTAGCCGGACTCGTCGGCCAACGTTACGCCATCAAGGAAGTGGTGGAATACAACAAGGGAGGCCACCAGTGGCCCGCCGACCGCGCCGCGCTGGAGGACCTGGCGCGCCGCTGCGACGTGATTATTCACGCCACGGCTGAATGAGGCTCCTGTACTTCGTGCAGTGTGCACGACGCAATGGAATCGGAACTGCTGGGAGCGGCCTCCACGGTGCTGACCACCACGCCCTTCGTAAGCCAGGCTCGCGCAATGGCCCGGATGCGGGGCGATGCCAACTATGGCCTGACCATAATCGACCACCCCATCGTTACCCTGACCCACGAAGAGTTGACGCAACGGGCCGCGGTGGCCGCGCCCCAGGTAATGCAGCACTTGGTGGACCGGTAGGGCTGGGTGAAGGAAGACTCCCTCACCCGCGAACCATTCGAAGTTTCCGGGTTCCCGCCCCCGCCTGCGCGGGGGTGACGTTCCTTCGCAGGAACGACGCCTGCCCTCGTGGAGACAGGAGACTGTCAACAAGGACTAATACAGGGGCAAGGGCACAACCTTCCCGGACTGGGCGCTGCGGGTAACCGCCTCGGTGAATTCCATGTACTGGACGCCTATGTCGAACGGGGTATGGGTGATTTTTTCCTCGCCTCGGATGGCCCGGCAGAACTCCTCTTCCACCCGCCACTTGCCGCGCCTTTCCGGAGCAATGGGAATCTCCGACAGTTCCTTGTCGCCCCGCTTCCCGGCCAGAACGGTACTGAACGGAGGCCCCTGCAGGCTGATAGTGCCGTCGCTGCCGAAAATCCAGAAATCGGTCCCGGTCTGAAGCCCTGTCACCGTGCTCCAACTGAAGTCGGCCTGCGCGCCGCAAGCCATCTCACACAACACGTTTACGTGGTCGGGCACCGACACCGCCCTTAACACCCCGTCATCGTCCTTCCGGCGGTTCACGAAGGTCCGGGTCATGGCCGAGACTTTCGACGCCGGGCCGACGTAGCGCATGATCGTTTCGTACCAGATACCCATGCCCATGATGTTGTAGCCGCTCAACTCGCGGTTCTGTCGCCAGTGCAGATGGCCATCCGGGTCGATGAACGTATCGGCGCGGTCGGCGCGTCCGTGATAATCGCACACCCGCAACCGCACCGCGAGAACATCGCCGAGGTATCCGCTTGCGATGAGGTCCTTGACGGTATTGTCGACCTGCAACGTCTGGGGCGCGGGGACTATCTGGGTCACCAAGTGCGGAAACTGCCTGGAAGCGTCCAGCATCTCGTGGGCTTCCTGCGCGTTCATGGACATTCGCGCTTCGGTGAGAACGTGTTTGCCCGCCTCCAATGAGGCCAGGACCAAGTTCCTGTGCATGTAGGGCCAGGTCCCGATACAAATGGCGTCGATGCTGTCGTCCTCCATCAACTGAAGCCAGTTGTCGTACACCTTGGGAATCTCGTATTCGCCGGCAATCCGTTCTCCCGACTCACGGCTGCGGTTGGCGACCGCGGCGATTTCCACGCCGGACTGTTCCCGGAACCCGGGTATGTGCCGCAGCGTGGTGTTTGCCCCAGCCCCGATCAGCCCTATTTGGATAATGCCGTTTTTCATGAAGTCCTCCCCCAGGATTATGTTTCCCGGAATTGTAGGTTAGACCCGTTGGTTAGTCCAGAGATACACGCAGTCCAGAGGATGCGCTGGTCCAACGGTCCCCACAGTTGATGATTACGCCGCAAGCAATTATGATAGGTCAAACAACCGTCAACGGCGTCTGGACGGTTTTCACCGTATTCCCGGCCCCTGACCGAACATGGAGGCGACTTTTCACTTGTACTTGGACCTTCACAGCCATTCCGTGTCCTCCGACGACTCCCGGGCTACCGTTGAGCAATACGTCAAGTGGATTCAAGTGCTCCGCAAGCGGGACTATACCGTGGATGGAATAGTATTGACGGAACACCGCAAGTTCGACTTCGACAAGGACTATTCGGCGTTGGCCGAGCAGTACGGCGTTCTGGTGTTGAAGGGTTCCGAACTGGACACGCGGCACGGCCACTTCCTGGTTTACGGGGTTACCGACGCCTTGGCCAGCGAGATAGACTTTTCCGACGTTCGCATGGACTCGAGGGAGTTGGTCAAGGCGGCGGCGCACCACCACGCCATCGCGGTGCCAGCCCATCCCGGACGGTTCGGCATAGGCCTGACGGAGTACATCGCACAAGGCGAGACATTCGACGACGTGAAAATCGCCGAACGCCTGAACGGCGGCAGCCGCAAGGGCGAAAACGAGAGAGCTTGGGAGCTTTGTGACCGCTTGGGCTACCAGGGTATCGGCGGGAGCGACGCCCACCTGAGCAGCCACATCGGCTTCTGTCTCACAAAATTCACCGCTCACATCCACAATGAGGCAGAGTTGGTCGACGCCCTGCTGTCCGGTGACTTCAAGCCGGTATGGCTGGAAGAGTCCAAAAACGGCGGAGAACCGGCCTGACCAAGCTGTGGAATTACCCACTGTTGCGACAGCGGTGATGCCGCATTAGACCTGACAATAGAGAGTTATCTGCATGGTAATGGAATTGGAATACGACCGCTCACTGTACGGACAGGAACACGAGGCCGGCCCCTTCCACGTAACGGATGAGCAGATTGCGTCCTTCAGCGAGGGGATAGGGGAGACAAATCCGGTCCACACGGACGTTGCCGCCGCACGGGCCAAGGGTTTCAAGGGCCTGGTTGCGCCGCCCACCTTTCCCACGGTGTTGGTGCGGGGCGTTTCGTTGCCGGACATCAATCTGAAGTTCGGCAGGACGACGATGCACGCCGGCCAAAGGGTGCAGTCGAAGGCCCCTATCGTCGCCGGTGATTCCATCATCGCCTCGTCTCATCTCAAAGAGGTATACCCCAAGACCGGACGGAGCGGCACGATGGTGTTTGTCGTCTGGGAGACCACCTTCCGTAATCAGGACGGCGTGGTCGTGGCCGACGTCCAGGAATCTTACGCTTCAAGAGAGTGACCGTTCACAGGCCTGTTATAGCCGCCAATTCCGAGTGACCGCGGGAGGAATCTTGCCTTTCTTTGACGACGTTGAACTGGGGGACGAAATCGGCCCGTTGGTGACGGAGGCCACCGATGACGGCGTAGCCTCTTTTTGCGAAGTGTGGGGCACGCCCGGGCCCAACCGTTTTACCGACCGTGCGATCGCGGAGCAAGCGAGGTTGCCGGGCCCGATAGTCCCCGGAATCATGTCGATGGGGATCATGGCCCGTCTTCTGACCGATTGGGCAGGCCACGAAAACCTCAGGGACTTGGACCTGGTCTTCCGCCAACCGGTGCCCCACCACAGCCCTCTGACCATATCGGCTACGGTGACCGACACCCGGCAGGAGGGAGACGAGAACCTGGTGGAGTGCGACATACTGATGACCGGCCCACAGGGAGAGCGGTATGTTGGGGGAACAGCCGTAGTAGCCCTGCCTGGCCGAGAGTGACGGCGTACCGGTCCGACAACATGCAACCGGACGGTCGCAAAGCAATGGCGTCGGAATGCCCCGATAGGTTACAGTAACGTCAGCAAGCGGGGTCCACTATCCATCGGATGTTTGGATGCCCGCCAAGGCCAAGGTTATTATGGTACTTAAATCAGCAGACTCACTGGCTGAAGAGTTGTTGGAGGCCCTTGGCGAGCAGGGGTACAGGTCTACATCGCCGCGTAAAGCGATAGCCGAGGCCATCGCCAACCTGCCGCATCACTTCACCGCCGAGGAGCTGCGGCAACAATTGCCGCGCGTGGGAAGGGCAACCATCTACCGATCTCTGAAGCTACTGGTGGATTCGGGCGTAATCTGCCGGGTGCTTCTGGAAGACGGCAATTTGCACTACCAGTTGAGCCGCCGGGGCCACCATCACCACCTGTTATGCGTACATTGCGGAGCGTCGGAAGACTTGGCCGGATGCGACATTCTGGACCAACTCCGCTATGTGTCGGCAGCCCACGGCTTCGAACTCAGCGGGCACTGGCTGGAGGTCTACGGCCGGTGCAAGATTTGCGTGTCGGCGGAAAACTCCTGATTCTCGCGTGGAGGACCAAGTAGCGAAATGTACGATTTGAACGGCAAGGTCGCAATTGTTACCGGCGCCGGCGGCCGACACGGAATCGGGCGCGCCATCGCCCTGCGGTTGGCCCAAGAGGGGGCGAACGTGGTGGTAACGGACGTCCAGAGAAGCACCGAAGCCATGCGGGCCGAGGACCGCGAGGCGGGCTGGCGCGGCCTGCCCAGCGTCGTGGAAGAGATAGAGAACCTGGGCCGGGAAGCACTGGGCCTGTTTTCCGATGTGTCCGATGCTTCGCAAGTTGACGATATGGTCAAGCAGACGGTCGACCGCTTCGGCCAAATTGACATCCTGGTAAACAACGCCGGCTCCCAGCCCGGCAGGGACCGGGTACTGGTGGTCGACTTGGAAGAGGACGCTTTCGACGAAGTGATGCAGGTGAACGTGAAGGGCACCTACCTGTGCTCTAAGGCAGTCGCCCGCCACATGATAGGAAGAGGCGGCGGCGGCAAGATCATCATCATCTCCTCCGGCGCGGGCAAGCGAGGCCGGGCGCGCTTCGCCGCCTACTGTGCCTCCAAGTTCGCCTTGGTTGGATTTACGCAGTCGCTCGCCCAGGAGTTGGGCGAGCATCGCGTCAACGTCAACGCTATCTGCCCCGGCTTGGTTGACACCGAGCGGACCGACTTTATCGCTGCGGCGCTGGCCCCGGAAGGTCAGTCCGCGGAAGAGCACCGGGCCCTGATGATCCGGGAACGGTCCCAAGTCATCCCCTTGGGCAGAGTGGCCGTGGGCGACGACATCGCCAGGACCGCCGCCTTCCTGGCTTCCGGTGAGTCGGACTACCTGACCGGTCTCTCCATCAGCGTGGCCGGCGGCCAGGAAATGAACTGACCGTCATCACACTCTTGGCAGACACTCCCGCGCCTACTCGTCATTCCCGCGCAGGAACGTCACCCCTGCGAAGGCGGGACCGGAACCCATACGGACGCTGAAGAGAACCAACCATGCCCTTGAGCCGCACCGAGGTATTGCAGATCGCCACGCTGGCCCGGATCGCTTTGACCGACGACGAGGTCGAGTTATTCCAGGAACAGTTGTCGGAAATATTGGACCAGTTCGAGGCGCTCAAGGACTTGGACACATCCGGAGTTCCGCCGACGGGCCACGCCGTTGACTTGCAAGCGGTGATGCGGGAAGACGAAGCGCGGGACTCCCTCGACTTGGAAGACGTGCTCAGTAACGCCCCGCGACGGGAACGGGAGTACTTCCGGGTCAAGGCGGTACTGGAGGAATAAGACCCGTGGATGGCGACGGCCTGTTCACCATCAGGCAAGCCAGCGAGAGCCTGGCCAATGGGAAAATTTCCTCGGCCGAGCTTACCCGGATGTACTTGGACCGGATTGAGCGCTTGGATGGCCGGGTCAGGTCGTTCATAACCGTCACGGCTGAACTGGCGCTGCAACAGGCCCAAGCCGCGGACAGCCGCATCGCCTCTGGGGATTCCGGCCCGCTGACCGGCGTCCCGGCGCAAATCAAGGACGTCATCTGCACCAAGGGCGTTCCAACCACCTGTGGCTCCAGGATGCTGGAAAACTATGTCCCGGTCTACGACGCCACCGTCGCCGAGAGGCTGTTTGCCCAAGGGGCGGTGCTGCTGGGCAAGGGCAACACCGACGAATTCGCCATGGGGTCCTCCTGCGAGAATTCGGCCTTCTTTTCGACCCATAACCCTTGGGACCTGGACCGTGTTCCTGGCGGAAGCAGCGGGGGCGGCGCGGCGGCTGTGGCCGCCGGAGAGGCGGTGTACGCCTTGGGGTCGGACACCGGAGGCAGTGTCCGGCAGCCCGCTTCCATGTGCGGCGTTGTCGGGCTGAAACCCACCTACGGACTGATCAGCCGCTTCGGGCTGGTGGCCTACGCATCATCCTTCGACCAAATCGGGGTAATAGCCAAAAACGTTGCCGACACGGCGTTAGTGCTGAACGCAATAGCCGGCCAGGACCATCGAGACTCCACTTCCCTGACGCGGCCCGAATCGGACTACGCCAGCCACCTGATGGGAGACCTGCCGGCACGGCCGCTGGCAAACGCCGGGAGGGATGGAGTGGTTCGCCTTGGCGTCCCGGAAGAATACTTTGTGGAGGGGATGCAGGACGGGGTGAGGGAAGCCGTGCAAAAGGCGATCGGCACACTGGAAGCCCTCGGCGCCTCGGTCCAACCGGTCTCCCTGCCCAGTACGCGGCACGCCTTGGCTTGTTACTACATCCTTGCGCCTTCCGAGTGTTCCGCCAACCTGGCAAGGTACGATGGAGTCAAATACGGCTACTCCTACCAAGACACCAACGACATGTGGGAAGCGATGGAGCAGACCCGTCATCAAGGGTTCGGCCCGGAAGTCAAGCGCCGGATCATGCTGGGGGCCTACGCCCTGTCCGCCGGGTACTACGACGCCTACTACCTGAAGGCCCAACAGGCCCGGACCCTGATCCGGCGCGACTTCGACCAGGTGTTCCAACAGGTGGACGCCCTCGTTACACCTACATCGCCGGTTGTGGCTTTTCGCTTGGGTGAAAAGATTGACGACCCGGTGGAGATGTACCTGATCGACGTTTGCACCTTGCCAGTGAACATAGCCGGTCTTCCCGCCATTTCGTTGCCCTGCGGCTTCTCGGAAGGACTGCCCGTTGGCCTCCAACTAATCGGCCCCCACCTGTCGGAGAAACGCCTGCTGGGCATCGCCCACGCCTACGAACAGGCAACGGAGTGGCACAGGGCAAGGCCTGGACTGGAGTAGAATACCGGCATGAGTATCTTCCGATACCCCTTGGAAATCAGCGACCCGCAAGGCGTGCAGTTCGAACAGGTTGATGCCCTGGTAGATACCGGTGCAACGTTCACCGTGATCCCATCGGCTATTCTCGACCGTCTCGGCGTGGAACCGTCGCAAAGGGCCAGGTTCCGATTGGCAGATGATACGGTCATACAACGCCCTATCGGTGAAACCCAGGTGCGAATCGAGGGCCAGACCTTTTCAACTACAGTGGTCTTTGGTGATGATGACGGAACGGCGCTGCTGGGTGTGTACACTCTGGAACGCGCCTTATTGGCCGTGGATCCCGTAGGCCAGAGACTGATTCCCACGGATGCTTTGATAGTATAAGCCCTTCGACCCCAACGGTTATGGAATATTCCTGACCGGAATGGTCAAGCCGTCCTTGGCCCCTACCCGCGCCAGTGCTAGAATGGTCATAAAGGAGTCCGGCTTATGTTGCGCACCAAGATAAGGGAACTCCTCCAACGGGACACCGCAGGCGGCAACGTTCTGGTGCAGGGTTGGGTGAAGACCCGGCGGTCGTCCAAGTCCGTTTCCTTCATTCAGGTCAGCGACGGCTCTTCTCTTCAGGACATCCAAGTGGTGGCGGACGAGTCCCTGCCTAACTTCCGGGAGGTGGACTCGCTGACCACCGGGTGCAGCGTCAGTGTCGCCGGTTCGCTGGTCGAGTCCCCGGCCCGGGGCCAACGCTACGAGATTCAAGCGAAATCTGTGGAAATAATCGGCGGAGCCGATCCCGACACCTACCCTCTCCAGAAGAAGCGGCATACCCCGGAGTTCCTGCGGGAGATTGCCCACCTGCGGCCCCGGACCAATACCTTCGGGGCAATGGCGCGGGTCAGGAACGCCCTTGCCTACGCGATACACAGGTTTTTCCAGGACCGCGGGTTCCTTTTCATTCAAGCGCCGATGATAACCGCCAGCGACGCCGAGGGGGCGGGCGCCATGTTCCGCGTCACCACCCTCGACCTGAACAACCTGCCAGTTAAAGACGGGGAAGTCGACTCCGAGGAAGACTTCTTCGGGAAGCCCGCCTTCCTTACCGTCAGCGGCCAGTTGGAGGCCGAAATCTTCGCGTTGGCCCTGTCCGACGTGTACACCTTCGGCCCAACCTTTCGCGCCGAGAACTCCAACACCTCGCGGCACTTGGCCGAATTCTGGATGGTGGAGCCCGAAGTAGCCTTTTGCGACCTAGACGGGGTGGCAGATCTGGCTGAGGACTTTCTGAAGTATATCTTCAACCATGTGTTGGAGAATTGCGGCAGCGACATGGAGTTCTTCAATCGGTGGTACGACAACGACGCCATCGCTACCCTGGAGGGCATCGTATCCTCCAATTTCGAGCGATTGTCCTACACCGAGGCGGTGCGATTGCTGGAGCAGTCGGGAGAGCGTTTCGAATTTCCCGTATCCTGGGGTTCCGACCTGCAATCGGAGCATGAGCGGTATCTAACCGAGAAGAAAATCGGAAAGCCGGTCATCGTCACCGACTACCCCAAGGAAATCAAGGCCTTCTACATGCGATTGGGTGACGACGGCCAGACCGTCCGCGCCATGGACGTCCTAGTGCCTCGCATCGGCGAAATCATCGGCGGCAGCCAGAGAGAGGAGCGACGCGACGTTCTGCTGGCGCGAATGAAGGAAAGCGGGCTGGACGAAGAAAACTACTGGTGGTACCTGGACCTGCGGAACTACGGCACCGTGCCCCACGCCGGGTTCGGACTGGGGTTCGAGCGGACCGTCCAATTCGTTACCGGCGTGTCCAACATTCGGGACGTCATTCCCTTCCCGCGCACGCCAAAGAACGCCGAGTTCTAACCTGTGACGCTCCAGGAGTTGCTCCAGGCCCTCGGCCCCGACTCTCCCAGCTTTCGCCGCGCCGCCGCCGACCTGGATGGCCTTTTCCATCAATGCGAAGACACGCCGGAGGTGAGCCTTCGCTACCGGGAGTGGCGCCGGTTCGTCGACAATGCTTACGGGTCACAGGTGGGCCACCCGCAACTGTTCGTGCGCCACACGTATCTCTCCACCCTGGCAAGGCTCGCCGCCCGGCTTTTCCTGGACCCGCGGTTCACCGCCCGCGACCCGCAGGCCCTATCGGACACCATCACAGGCAAGTATTTCCAGGAACAAGGGATCGACAACTTCATCGAGGACGACTTCTTCACTTGGATAGTGGCTCCCTGTGCCGGCGACATCGGCCTTGAATTCATAGCCCGGTTATGCGACTCACTATCGAGCTACGACTTTCGCCAAGCGCCTCCCGACGTGCTCACCGCCCTGTACGATCACTTGGCACACCCGCCGGGGTTTGAAGCGACCAGCCACAACAATGCTCCCTACAACCTGTACGAGGAGTTATTGAGAGACCGGTTGGAGACGGCAAAGAGACCAGAGCAGAACATACTGGACCCTCGGTGCGGTTCGGGCACGTTTCTTGCCGTCGCAGTACGAACCATTGCAGAGGCCCGGAAGCAACGAGGGGAGGACGACTTCGACGCACTGCTGCACACCCTGGACCAGGTAATGGGTATGGACCCGAATCCTCTGGCAGTATGTATCGCCAGGGTCGGCTACCTGATGGCGTTGGGAGAAATGGTGACCGGTGTCCATCCGCCCTTTCTCATGCCGGTGTACCTGTGCGACGGGGCCCGGCTGCCCGACGTTGAGGAACCGTCGACAGACCAAGACGGTGCCCAAGAGCATGTTTACCTGTTCGAGACCCACGACCGCGATACGGTCTTCCGAATACCGGAGAGCGTCGCCGGCAACCCGGAGATGCTCAATTGGTTGTTCGACCGGCTGCCCAACTACCTGAACGGCGCCCAAATGCGGACCCTGTCTCAAGAACGCGGGGATGCGGTACAGGACGTCCTCAACGCCTTCTACAACTACCTCGTCGCCGCCAAACCCCGCACGCCGATACCGGACCCGTTGACTCCTTATGCCGCCGGAGTCATGGTGGATACTGCTGAAAAGTTAGTGAACCTGTACCTGGACACCCCGGTTAATCTATGGCTGCACATCCTTAAAAACCTTCCCGCGTCGGTGTACATGGCCCGGAGGAAGTTCGACATGGTGGTAGGCTGCCCTCCCCTGCAAGTCGAGACCGGCCCCGAAGGCCAGCCGGGTGACCAGACCGCCCGGAGGACTGACCGAGCCGCCAACTTTGCGGCGTTGTACCTGAAGGAATAGGGCGCCGCTGAATTACATTAGTGCACTGTCAGCCAATTGGCGTCCATCCTGCTCTCAACCTTCCTTGTCACTTGCCGCCGCTTCTTTTGGCTTTTTGGGTATTTCGGGCAGCTTGCCACCAGGGGGCTTACTCGGGTCCCAGAGTTTGGGAGGCGCTACCCTGGGATCTCCTCTATGAACGACGATCTTCTGGTTGGCATCAGGCCCCGTCATTGACCAGGGTCCTGCCTCTATATCTTTGGAGTCGGCTCTTTTTCGCGACATATTCCCTGCTACGTACATGTGACACTAACTGGGATTCACAAGGTCATAGAATGTGGTTGCATCCCAGCCGGATGGTCTTGAAGACGCCTGTGAGAACCGCTGATTGTTGAAGTATGTATATATGATAACCGATCGTACGTCCACCGACACTATAAACTCGAATGGCACCTGATGCGCTTCGCCGGGTTCGACCAGAAGAATACCTTTGTCCCAAGCACGCGGTATCTCCTCTAATGTGGGCCATTGGATGTAATCTTCTTCCTTATGTACAAATGCTTGCGCATACAAGAACTCGACGTCTTCATCCGAAACAGGGATGACTTGCTGTAACCGTGAAAAGCCATTACGTACCTCCACCGCCACCTTGGAACTATTACGTAATGTAACCGTCACTGCTACGTGTATATAATTGTCTCCAATCGACCGATGTGAGACCTCATGGGTGATGGTCAGGTGTGCCTCGAATTCCCGGAACACCTGCAACTTGGCTCCGGCAAACACACCACCGGCAGCTATCGCCAGCGCCGTAACCGACGCTTGGACTATTCCCATCAAATCTTTGACCTGTCCGACTTCCTGAAATGCCAAGTCGAGTGCGTAAGTGTAGACGGCTAGACAAACTGCCACTCCACCAACGAACAGTACAGCCCCTCGCAATTGCTCTCCCTTCCTGCGTTCAAAAATATATGATGTCCGAGCGGATGCCAGCTATTGTTAGACGACGAGTAGTAGCGATGCAAGGGCCAGTTGTCAGCGTGTCCCCCTCGCTACCGCGTCCAAGGAGTGTCTCAATCCTTTGTTGACGCTCCAAATGGCCCCGAATATAATGGGGCGAATTCGTGAACCGGGGCGCCCAAGAAGGAGACTTGATGACGACACATGAGGCGGTGCTGCATCCCGCAGCCATCGTAGAAGAGCTTAAAAAGAACGACATCACTCATGTGGTGTGGCTTCCGGACAGTGAAACAAATTTCATGTACCACCTGCTAACCAACGAGCCGTCGCTTGACTTGGTGCCGGTCTGCCGCGAAGGTGAGACCATGGCCATCGCCGCCGGTCTGTGGGTAGGGGGCATGAGGCCCGTGGTGCTCATCCAGAACACCGGTATTTTCGAGTCCGGCGATTCCATTCGCGGACTGGGGTTGGACGTCAATCAACCGCTCGTTATGCTGATCGGCTATCGGGGCTGGAGCCGCCACGGCATCACGACGGACTCGGCGGCCCGCTTCATCGAGCACATCCTCCACGCTTGGGGCATCAACTACTACCTGATCGAGGATGACGACGACGCCGGACGCATCACGGTGGCGATGGAAGAGGCCGACCGCACCCAGAAGCCCGTAGCGGTCCTGGTAGGGACCGAGTTCGGGGCGTAGCCGATCTTGAGGGAGTTAAATGCCAGATGATAGGGAACACTGATGCTGTAAGACTTCTGGACAGCAAACGGGAAGACTCGGTGATTGTGCCCACTATGAACGCGGGAAACAGTCGGTTCGGGCTGCCCAGCGTCACCACCAGGGAAGAGTTGGACTTTCCAATATCGGGCGGCATGGGCAAGGCGTCCTCGGTTGGTTTGGGGCTGGCGTTGGCGCAACCCAACAGGAAGATCATGGTGCTCGACGGCGACGGAAGCCTGCTGATGAACCTGGGAGCAATGGTCACCGCGGCGAGCAAGGCCCCCAGAAACCTCTACCACTTCCTGTTCGACAACGGGGTTTACGCCGTGACCGGCGGCCAGCCGGTGCCCGGGTCCAGCGATACCGATTGGGAAGATTTGGCGAGGGGGGCCGGTTACGCTGCCGTGTATTCTTTCGATAACCTCGAGGACCTAACCACCGGCATCGACGAGGTGTTGGCCACCGCCGGGCCGGTGTTCATCCGGTTGGCCATAGAGCCTGAGATCGAAAACACCCCGGTCCAGTTCCGCCCGCGGCCCAGCCGCTCGGTGCAGACCGCTTTCCGGGAGTTGCCCGCGGCTCTTGGCGTGAAGTAACCCGTCTACAGTATCGCGGGCCGTGACGCGACGGGGCGGCCTGAACGTCGCTAATATCCGAGGCGGTGACTTGAACATCGCCTCGGTCGCTTTTATATTGGATGCCGGGACGGGACGCTGAATGAAAACGTTGGGAACGGGTCTGGCCGGCAGACTACTGAGCTATGGGGCCCTTCTCCTGGGTTTCTGGCTGCTGCTCAGGGCTTTCCTGAGTCATAACATCCTCCTGGGAGTATTGGGCGGCTTGGTGATACTGATCGGCATGTATATCATGGTGTCGGGCCGACGGGCGCCTTAATCCTCCGCCCGGACAAGCATCGCAACGCCTTAGGAGAACAACCGCGGTGATTCCCTCCATAGAAGCAACCAAGGCAATCAACTTCCATCGCAAGGACTCATTGGTAGTGGCAACGTCCTCGGCGTTGCGCGACTGGAGCACGGTATCGGAACGCCGCAACCTTGACGTGGACCTGACGGACTGCATGGACCGGGCGCCCGCGGTGGGCCTGGGTTTGGCATTGGCCCAACCCAAACGCAAAGTCCTGGTGCTGGACTGCGACTCCACCCTGCGAACCGACGTGGGATCGCTGGCGACCATTGGCCAGTCGCAAACGGAAAACCTCGTCCACTTTGTCTTCGACGACGCGACCAACCCGTCCACCGACGGCATCCCCATTCGAGGAATTGAACAGGTGGACCTGGTCGCCATGGCCAACGGCGCGGGGTACGCCAAGTCCTACGAGTTCGAAAGGCTGGAGGAGCTGCTCATCGGCATGGAGGAGGTGATGGAGCAGACCGGACCGGTGTTCGTCCTGGTAAAAGTGATTCGGGACGACGAATTGCCGCCCTTTCCAGAGCGTTCCATGGCAGAGGGATGGGGCTTGGTCCGCGACACCTTGATGGCGTTGAGCGAGTAGAGTCTCCCAGTCTTCGAGTGCACACCAGTGCACGAGACCGCCGCTCTACAGGAGTCCCCGGATTCCCGCCTTCGCGGGAATGACGGGAAATATCCCCAGGCACTTAAGCCTCCGTGCTGGGCCGGACCAGGATCTGACGGGCCACGTTATATCCAATGGGCAATCGCTGCCCCGCTGACGCAACCATGATTACGCCAAGGTACGGGGTGGCTTCGTCCACGGTGATCTCGTTTTCCGGCATGATCATTGAATCACACAGAAACTTGAGCAGCATCATGTCCTCCTCCGGCACACGGTCCACCACGTAGTTTACGTTGGGAGTAGCGGTGTCCAGTGTAAGGGCATCGGAGGGTATGTTGGGTTCGCCGCTGCCGGGAATGGGACGGCCGAAGGGAGACTTGCTGGGGTAGCCCAACCGTTCCATCAGCTTCTCCTGGAACTCTTGGGACATGCCATGCTCCAAGCGATGGGCTTCAACGTAAGCCTTGTATAACTCCATTCCTATCAGCCGCACCACCAGCCATTCGGCCAACCGGTGCCTGCGGGCGATGTCTGCTCCGTTTTCGACACCGCGATTGGTGAGCCGGATGCGTTTGTCGGGGCCGATGTCCACCAGTCCCTGGCGTTGCATTCGGCGCACCATTCCGGCCACCGACGGCACCGAGGTGCCCAGTCCCTCGGTAGGGGGAAGCTGTCTCAAGGTATCGGTAAGTTGCGTCGTGGTGGGAAACGTTGAATCTTCCCACAAGGTGTAAAGGCTGAGAAGATAGTTCTCGGTTCCCGGGGAAAGGCGTTCGTCCTGGGAATCCGATTCACTTGCGTCAGCCCGTCTGTTAGCCCGTCTCGGTCGCGGCATAACTTGCCCCTGGAGATCGCGGCTATCAATCGGGTCGCCGGCATTTTCTACGCCAAGGCCACGGCCTTTCCCCTGACGAAGGGTTTAAGCGTATGTCCATCACGGAGACCCACAGAGACCGTAGCTCCTACGGGAATCTCCATGATGTGAGACAAGAGGCAGCGCACGGAACGGCCTGAAGGCAGCAACACGCGATAAAGAAAGAAAGCACCCCGGAATTCCCTTTCTACGACTATCGCCCTCCCTTCGTCGGAGGGGCGACAGTCCAAACAGTCCGCTCGTACCATGACCTCTAGCGGGCTGTTCGGGGAGTCAGCATTTTCCGGCCCGTAGTCTATTGCGTCGATGGCATCAGGCCAACTTACCGAACCCACCTCTGTCATGAGGCTGTCTCCGTCCCTCCAAGCAGGGATGAAGTCAACCATTCCAAAAAATTCAGCGACGAACCGAGTAGCCGGATCGTGGAATATACCAGTTGGTGACTCGAACTGTTCGATCTGACCCTGATTCATGACCGCGATGCAGTCCCCCATGTACAGCGCCTCTTCGCGGTCATGGGTCACGAACACCACCGTAATTTTACCCTTCTTCAGGATCTCCAGCACGTCCCGTCGTATTTGCTCTCGGAGGCCCTGGTCCAGGTTAGAGAACGGCTCGTCCATCAACAGTATATCAGGTCTGGGAGCCAATGCCCTCGCCAACGCGACTCTTTGCTGCTGTCCGCCAGAAAGCTCGTGGGGCATTCGCCGGCCCATACTGGTCATTCCCACCAAGGCCAGCACTTCGTTTACCCTGTCGGTGCGCCCGTCGCCCTTGGGCAGTCCGTAGGCTATGTTTTGCGCCACGTTAAGATGGGGGAACAAGGCGCCTTCCTGGAATACCATACCCAAGTTTCGATGCTCCGGTGGAGTCGAATAGCCCGGCACGTTCACCGTACGGTCACCAATGGCGATTGTGCCGGTGTCCGGCTGCTCGAACCCGGCGATCAAACGCAATGCCGTCGTCTTGCCGCAGCCGCTGGGGCCGAGAAGGGCTACGATCTGGCCCGGTTTCACGGTCAAGTCAAACCCGGATACGGCTTGAACGTCGCCAAATCGCTTGGTCAGGCCGCGGCATTCCAACGCCACGGAGTTCGATGCTCTTTCACCAACCAAGACGTCGTGACAGATTGAAGGACCATCCTTTCGTGCCTTTTCGCCGATTGTCGGGAAAGCCAGCCTCAAAGTCTTCCTCTCTTACCCGATACAGAGTTAGTCAAAACTCCAAGCTTGGTCCGGTCTGTATGCCTGTCGCTTCAGGGCCTCTGTCCACAGGCACTACAGGGACTGCCTGCCATCTCAGCCCGGTCAATGCGGTCGATGATTACATTGAGTGCGTATCACCAACCTGACCATATCCCTACTTCACAGTGCGCAAGTGTACGCATCGGAAACTTATATGTCAACACACGTATCCTTGATTTTTATGTGCACGTCAGAGAGCCACGGGGCAGAATCACTGGATCGGACGCGGAAGGTCGCATTATGTTCAGTGTTCGCAACTCTCCACTCCAATAGCCACAGTCCCGCCCTTCTACGGAGCGTTGTGATTCACAGCCTCCAAAACAGCCGCCCAATCTCGGGGTATGTATGTACATAATATATTATTCGTGGCAACATGTTCCCTGGCGGAATATTCAAGACATACGCGGGCCCACTGTAGTTCCAACCGAATCACGGGCGTTGTTCAGTGATGCAAACGGCCAACTCAACCGAGTCTAAACTTTTGAACCGGCGCGCGTCTTCTCTGATCCAAGCACTGGCGGGCCGGCCGGGACGCCCCCCTTTGTTCCTGCTTCTTGCGGGGTGCATGGTGGCGGCCGTCGTGCTTCTGGCTCCGGTCTATCTGCTCCTGCGCACCATCGGGGCGGGCCCCGACGCTTTGGATATTCTGCTGCGGGTGAGAGTCCTGGAAATTCTCGGGCGCACCATGCTTCTGGTACTGGCAGTGACCGGGGGTTCCATACTCGTTGCGGTGCCCTTGGCTTGGTTAACCGTCCGCGCCGACATTCCCTTCCGCACGTTCTGGGCAGTAACTACCGCTTTGCCCTTGGTGATGCCGAGCTATGTGGCGAGTTTCGTTGTGGTCGTCACCCTGGGGCCCAAGGGGATGCTGCAAAAGCTGTTGGAGCCGATTTTCGGCGTGGACCGGCTGCCCGACATATACGGCTTCCCTGGAGCAGCGCTTACCCTGGTGCTGTTGAGCTATCCCTACGTGCTGCTTACGGTCCGGGCCGCGCTGCTCCGCATGGACCCGGCATTGGAAGAGATTTCCAGGGGGTTGGGGCACAACCCCCGGTCGACCTTCTTCAGGGTCGTGTTGCCCGCCCTTCGTCCGTCAATCGCCGCCGGGGGATTGCTGGTGGCGCTGTACACACTCGCCGACTTCGGCGCCGTGTCGCTTCTTCGATATGAGACCTTCACTTGGGCTATTTTTCTGCAATACGATTCCGCCCTGGACCGCAACCTGGCCGCCGTGCTGTCTCTGGCGCTGGTGGCCGTCGCCCTGCTGGTGGCGGCGTCGGAGGGCCTCACCAGGGGCCAATGGCGGTATTACCGGAGCGGATCGGGCGCGATCAGGCCCAACCTTCCGGTACACTTGGGGAGATGGCGCTGGCCCGCCGTCGGGCTGATAGTGCTGGTCATCGTGGTTTCGCTGATACTGCCAATCTCGGTGCTCGTCTATTGGCTGGTGCGCGGGGTGTCTGCCGGAGAACCCCTGCTGATATTGTGGGAAGCGGCGCGAAACTCGGTCATCGTCTCCGGTATGGCTGCATTGGCATCAGTGGCCGCCGCCGTGCCCATAGCCGTTCTGTCGGTGCGCCACGCCGGGATGTTCAGCAACCTCCTTGAACGTGTCGCATACGTGGGGTTCGCGTTGCCGGGCATCCCCATCGCCTTGGCCTTAGTGTTCTTCTGCGCCAACTACGCGCCGCTACTGTACCAGACCACCGGGCTTTTGGTATTGGGATACTTGGTGCTGTTTGTCTCCGCGGCGGTTGGTTCCATCCGGGCGTCCCTGTTGCAAGTAAGCCCCGACCTGGAAAACTCGGCCCGCGGACTTGGGAGGACCTCCTTTGGCGTCTTTACATCTATTACGCTGCCCTTGGTCAGGCCTGGCCTTCTGTCGGCGGCGGCCCTGGTGTTCCTGCTCACCATGAAGGAGTTGCCGGCTACCCTGGTCCTGAGTCCCATAGGGTTTCAGACCCTGGCGACGGCCATCTGGTCGGCAGCATCGGAAGCATTCTTCGCCCAAGCAGCTGCGCCGGCCCTGTTGCTGATCCTGGCCTCATCGGCGCCGTTGGCCTTCCTTATGCTGCGAACGCGGCAGTAGGCTATAATCCAGCGTGACCGGCGGCGCGAAGGCCGGATCGGGGAGGACTGGGAGCAGTGCACCACTGGCACGTAGGCGGTTCCATAAACATAGGCTGGCCGGACCATCAAATACCGGAAAGGGCCTACACCCTCGTGGACGTGGAGTTGTACGGCCAAGTGTTCCGCGCCAGGGTGGCTGAAGGGGAGAAGCAGGGCGGCTTTCTGGTGGTGTACGATTGCCCGGAAGTAGTGCTGGAGATGTTGGCTGAGCAGGCCACCCAGTCCCTGGGCTTCAAAGTGATAGTTTCCAACCTGCGGTGCAGCATAGACGGCACGGTGCTGCGGAGCTTCGATTACGAATGGTACCCAACGCCGGAGTATACCGAACGCCCCTCGTTGCTGGCCAGGACTATCGCCGAATCTCTGGACGCCATGCGCGGGCGTGGCCCGGACTAGCCGGTAGACTTGGCCTTTGCCGCGGGTTATCCTTATCGAAGGCGCAATTCCGGTTTAACCCCAAGCCGCGGAACAATGAAAGGCTTTTAACCGATCCATAATCCAGTTGGGAGGCAGATATGAAAAAAGTAACCATGAGTGACGTTCCCAGGACCAAGGCGGAGATGACCGGCGGACTGATGACGGGAACACAGGTGTGGCGGCAGGCGATTCTGGACGCCGACGACAGCGACAACTTCAACTTCGCCATCGTTGCGTTCGACGCCGGATCCAGGAACAAGTTCCACAAGCACTCCGGCGACCAGATCCTCATCATCACCGAAGGGACCGGCAAGGTTGCCACCGACGATGAAGTCCTGGAAGTAAGCGAGGGGGACGTTGTAATCATTCCCGCCGGGGAGAACCACTGGCACGGGGCGCCGGACTCGACTTCCATGGCGCACATAACCGTTACCGTGAAAGGGAGCGACACCGAGCAGACCGAACCGTAGAGTTCCGGCGGCGGCGTTACACGGCCCATTTGGCGTGCCAAAACAAAAGGCCCGGCATTTCGCTTACCGGGCCTTTTCCTATGAGGATAGTCCCTTAATCATATCGTTCAAACGGCCTGGCGAACGAGACCGTACATGTGCCGGTACAGCTTGACCCCTTCTTTGACCAGCGCCCACAAGCCAGCCCCACTACCCGGCCGCACGTGGTCGAAGGTCTGCACCTCTGTATAGCGCAAGTTGCCCCGCTTCTCCATCGCGTCGGCCAAGCGCCGCGACTCGGCTACCGGGATCAACCGGTCGTTGCGGTCGTGCATTATCAAGAGTTCCGCCTTCAATTGTCCGACGTGGGAACTGGGAGAAATCTCTACCATCTTGTCCCGGAATTCGCCCGGCAGTTCCCGGTAAATCTCTTCCGTCCGCTCTAGGCTTGCGCCTTCCAGCAACTGGCGCACCTTCTCCGCCTGCGGGTCCAATTCCGCCAGTCCATCCATAGACACGTCCTGGTCCGCCAGGAACCGAAGTTGCAGTATCTCTTTCGCACGAGGGTCGTCAACAGTGTCGATGAGTTCGTTGGCCAACACCCTCCTGGTCAGTTGGTCCGGCTCCCACGGCTCCCTTTCTCCGTCGTAAAAGCGCGACCGGCTGCCGAACTGCAACAACAGGTCTGACCCGTCGAAGTAGGGGCCAAAGGCGTTTACGAAGCGCACTTGGTCGTTAATTCTCGGGTCGGCCGCCGCCACCAGCGCGAAGGATGCACCCACGCAAAACCCGCCCATGCCCGCCCGGTCCCGGTCCACGAACTCCTGGGAGGTCAAGTACTGGAAAGCCCACACAAGGTTTTCTATCTCATCCGGGTCTATATTGTGGCGCATACCCATGGTCTCCGACCAGTGGAACATCGTCACGAACCCGGCCCGGGAGAGGGCGTACCCCAAGTTGACCACGTCCTTGTCATCCCGGCCCGTTGCGTTGGCGCCAAGGAACAGCAACACCCCCGCCCGCGGCTTGCCGTCCGGCACCCGGTAGATGTCGGCTTGGCCCGCTCCATCGGGAAGCGGGTACTCTGTCTCTTCACGCACCGGCGCTTTGGTGAACCAGGACTGGGGCTTGACGCCCAACTCCAGCACCTGAAGCACGAAAAGCGCGGTGTGGAACGCCGCCCTACCTTGCGGGACCACAGCGAAAAACACCCACAAGGCCATCGCCAGCATGACGAGGCCCAAGCAAAAACGTTTGACCCATTCCCACAGTACCGTCCTCATCAACAATTGAACATTTCGTAGACTTCAAACATGGGTAAATAGTTGGCTACACCCTTACCGCCGCTATCATGCCGGCCGACAACACTCTGGTGGCAGCCATACACAGGAACACAATGGGCCACGGGCTGCCCGTCATGTCCAGCACCACGCTGAACACCAACGCCTGTAACCCAGCATAGGCATAGCCGTGGGCGTCCATCAACCCCGACGACGTGCCCGACATTCGTCTGCCGGCGATGTCGATTGCTATCGAACCAATAAGGGACAGCCCCATGGACACGCCCCCGATCAGGAGCAGCGCCGCGCCCAGCAGAAGGTTGGTCGGCGGCGCCAGCGCGATAGCGACCAAGGCGAAGGCGCTGATGAAACACGAGGCCATGACCATAGGACTGCGCTGGCTGTGCAGCAACCGGTCGGAAATAATCCCGGCCAGCGGCGGCGCCAGCAGGTAACCCAAGGGCAACAGGAAAGTGACCAGAATGGTCGACTCAATGGACAGTCCGCCTTGGGTGAAGTAATAGATTGGCACCCAGGTGGTCAGGCCGTACCGGACCACGTTCTCCAGCCCCTTGACGTGGCTCGCCAACTGGAACCGCGGGTTCGACAACAGCTCTTTATACGGGCCAAACCCCTTGAGCCGCTCCGCGGACATTGCCTCCGGAGTCGCAGAGACCGCGTCTTCCTCGATATACTCGGGCAGCCCCACGTCGGCGGGACGGTCTCTCGTCAGCAGAAAAAACCCGATGCCCAGCGCCGCGATTATCAACGGCGGGTACCTGAAAGCCGCCTGCCAGCCGAACTGGGCGCCGACGGCGCCGGACACCCACCACATCAACAGCATAGCCCCGCCGGTGAAAGTGCCGAGGATGCCCATAGCCATCCCACGGTCCTGCCGGGGCCACCATTGAGAGATCATGCTGATTGCCGGAGCCCAGCAGGCGGCGTTGACGAATCCGACGATGCCCCAAGGGATGGCTATGCTCCACGCGCTTGTGCCGAAGCTGGTGACCCAGTTGAACACGGTAGTAAGCACCGCGCCCATCAACACCCACAAGCGAAGCCCGTAGGCCTCGGCCAATCTTCCGTGGACTATGTCCCCAAGCCCGAAGCCCCAGAGAAGCAGCGCGTTGATGAGGCCGATCTCCATGTGGCTGAGGGCCAGGTCTTCCTTGATCAAGGGAGCGACGGGCCAGAAGTTGAAGCGGCCCAGATAGATGAACAGGTAAAAAACACAGAAGGCCAGCAGGATGCGCCACTTCCACCGGTGGTAGCTGCTGGGAAGCTCGGAATAGGGCAGCGCCTTAACGTCGCTCATTTACCCAACTCCAACCCCGGCTTACGGCCTCTATCCTGTCGTCCAGCGAGGCGCGGCGGGGAAGCCCAGACTTGACCACGCTTACGACTTCCTCCACCACACCCAGGATATCCAACGAAGTATCAACGTTCAGATAGCGACCCTCCACGGCCTCCTCGTAGGGGTGCATCCTGCTGTAGATGCGCCAACCGGCGTCGGAATAGTCGCTGGGATGTGCGCCCGCGCCACGGTCGGCCAACCGTCGCCTGACCAGGTCGGCGGGGGCGGTGCAGCGCACCACCAGGAAACGGACTCCGCGTCTTGCGGCGATGTTGCGCAACGGCTGGCGGAACTTCTCGGTCAGGTTGGTAGCATCGAACAGTATCTGCCGTCCCTGCCCAAGGAACTCTTCGATCAGAAGATGACATGCCGAGAAGAGGCGGGCGCTCTCGGCGGGAGTGTACTTGGGGCTGTACGCCAGCGCCTTTCGTAACCGGTCGCTCTCCAGGACCAGCAGCGGAAGGCGGCGTTGCAGTCTCTTGGATAAGTGAGATTTGCCGGTACCCGGCAGACCGGTCAAAACCAGCAGGAACGGTCCACCGGCAGAGTTTGTCGGGAGGATCTCGGCATCCCGCTGCAGGACCCTCCGCAACAACGCGACGGCATCCAGGACCGGGTCCCTTCGAGCCTGGTCCTTTGGCTCTCGCCTTGCGAATTCATTCCTGAAGGCGCGCCTGTTCATCATCGTAAGCATGGAAGGCGACACCCAACAGTCCTGGCCCGGTGTGGGACCCCATAACCGGGGTAAACTGGCTGGTAATGGACTCCCGACAGTTGAGACCTTGCTGGATGTGCCGTAGCATCGTCTGGGCATCATCCGCCGCGTCGGCTTCCATGACGTTCACCATCACCGGAGTTTGGCCCACACGTTGCCGCATTATGTCCACCACGCGTTCCATGGCGGCCGAGCGACCCCTGGGCCGTTCCAGCATGAACGCTTGTCCCTGCTTGAATTCCGTGAGGGGCTTGACTCCCAGCAGCGAGCCGGCCCACGCCTTGATGGAGCTCACCCGCCCGCTGCGGCGCAGATAATAGAACGTGTCAAGGAACGCCAGCAAATTGACCTTCGGCATCAAGCTCCTGACGCCTGCCTCTATCTTTTCAAGAGTATAGCCCTGTTTGGCCCAACGGGCGGCGGCAAGAGCAATAAGGCCGGACGCTCCGGCGGCGGCCTGGCTGTCAATCACTTTTATCGCGCAAGGCGACAGGCGCCCGCCGGCCTCTTCCATCGCTATCAAGGCTGACTTGTAGGCCACGCTGAAGTTGGCGGACAACGTGAGGCAGAGGATGTTAGCCGCTATTTCGCGGGCTGAGAGAAAGGCTTCGAGAAATGCTTGGGGACTGGGCGCCGCGGTGGTGGAGACTACCTTATGCTCCCGCAGCATCTGGTAAAAGTCGTTGGGAAGCAGGTCCACACCGTCACGATAAGACATCCCGTCGATGATCAACTCGTGAGGAACGACGGTAATGTTCCACCTGTGCACCAAGTCGGGAGGCAGACAACTACTACTGTCTACAACGACGGCTACGTCGTGTCCGCAAACCAATGCGTCACCACCTCGCCGGTGGGCTCCGATGAGGAATAGCGGGCCTCGCGTTGCGCGATCTGGGACTCAATCATGGCCGGGCTGAGCAACACCGCCAGCGACGCCAGCAGCATGAGGCAAATCGCCAACGCGTTGAAATCGACCGGCAAGGAGGCCGCCGTGATTATGACCATCGTCACGGTGCAAACAGTCAACAAGCCTATTCTTACCAAGCGCGGGCCAACCTTGAGGAACACGGCCGTCGTGACGGCCAACGCCAGGAAGACCAGCGCCCTCTCCGTATCGGTTGCCTGCATACGTTCCTTGTGGTCGCTCCAAAGCCCGCCCTGCCAGTTGAGAAACAGCACCCAAGAGGTCAGAAAGGGGAAGGGCAAGGCGGTAAGGGAGGCCAGAAGCCAGTCTTGACGGACCACCTTCCGGACAACGTTGAACACAATCCACATGGAGAAGGGAACATATCCAATAAGCAAAAAGAACAGGATCACGTTGAAGGGGAGTTGCCCGGTAGTGACCAGCGTCCAGCCGCCGTAGGCCAGGGTAATCAGGGACAGCAACCAGGACAAAATAGGCGCGGCCAGCGTATACCCCAGCCAGGAATAGGACCATTTGCTGGGACGGCCCGCCCTCCAGTTCTTCCAAGTGACCAAGGTTACTCCAATCAGCAGCAACCCCACCAGGAAGTAGTGGCTCCAAAGGTGAAGGGCAAACAGGGACGCCAGCAGGAAGTGGGGCACGGTTGCGAGGAGTACGTCACGCCAGACGCCGGGGCTGTGGACGGCATACATACGACTGGCGACGGACTTCGGGGCGCCCATATGTGTTACGGCCAGTTCCAAGGCCGTTTCCCTGGGCACTCCCTGAGACTCGTACTCAGCCGCCTTGTCTTCCAGGTGCGCTTCGACTTCCCGGATGATCTCCCGTTCCTGGTCGGGGTCCAGCCGCAACTGGCGCGCCAAGGAGGACAGGTAATCTGTTACATGTGCCGCCACCGTTGTTCCTCAAGTCTACCCGTTTGGTTCCGGCAACATGACGGAGTTCATGGCCCGGCTGAAGCGTTGCCACTCCTTCTGCCGGTCTGCCAGGGCCTGCCTGCCTTTCGCGGTGATCCGGTAGTAACGCCGGCGCGAGTTGTTGGGCGTATCCTGCCAGAATCCTTCCACGAGCTTGTCGCGCTCCATCCGGTGCAACGCCGGGTATAGAGTGCCTTCCTTGAACGCGAAGTATCCGCTGCTCCGCGCATCCACCTCTTTCACCATCTGGTAGCCATACATCGGTGCCAATTCCAGCAGCGCCAATAGGAGCGTTTCAGTGTTGCCCTTGAGTAATTCTTGCTGGTGCATTATTCACGACTATCCGTAAATGATCCGGGACCGGTCGCCTCACGAATATTAGAGGCATGATTACCCTGGCTACTTTACACGCCGGCGCCGAAGCGCACAACGCCGCGCCCGATTAGACGCTTCTCACCAAAACGGAGCGAATGATTTCCAACACTATGATCGCCACCATAGGACTGAGGTCCAACATCCCTACCGTAGGCAGCACCCGGCGTATTGGGCCCAGGAGCGGTTCGGTTATCTGGCGCAGCATGAGATTCAGGTTGACTACTATTGGATGAGGCCTGTCACCCATCACGGGCACTATGAACGACAGAATAGCTTGGGCTATGATCGCAATAGACAACACCCTGAGGACAATAGCCACGATACGGACTATTTCTTCCATGACGGCGCCTTGCCTATCCCTGCCCCAGTTTGACGGACTTCTGATAGGCTGCGTTGACCGCGTCCACGATGGCGGCGGAGAGGCCGGCCCGTTCCAGTGCTTGCAGGCCCTCGGCGGTGGTCCCGCCGGGGGACACCACCATATCTTTCAGGTCAACCGGGTGGCGCCCGGTGTCCATCACCAGCTTGGTGCTGCCGTACACCGTCTGCAGGGCCATGACGCGGGCCATGTCGCGGGGCAGGCCCACGTAAACGCCGGCGTCTATCAACGCCTCGATGAACATGAACACGTAGGCCGGGCCGCTGCCGCTCAATGCTGTCGCCATGTCCAAGTACTTCTCGTCGCCGATGTATATCTCCTCGCCCACGGTGGACAGGATGGAACGAGTCATTTCCCTTTTCTCGTCGTCCACTTGGGGCGTACACGTCCACATGCTCATGCCGTGGCCTATCTGGGCGGGGGTGTTAGGCATGACGCGGATGACCGATTGGTGCCTGAAGGTATCGGACAAGGTGGTCATCTTCACGCCGGCCGCGATGGAAAGAATAGCTTGGCTTGGGTCGAGCCGGTCCGCCATTTCTCGTGAAACCGCGGGGATGTCCTGCGGCTTGACCGCCAGCACCAGCAAGTCCGCGCCCGCGGCGGCATCCAGATTATGCTGATGGGCGTGGACGCCGAACTGGGAGGTCAGGTAGTCCCGCCGGTCGGGGCGGGGTTCGCCTATGGCGACTTCACTTGGCTTGGCCAGCTTGGCGTCCAGCACCCCGCGAAGAATCGCCTCCGCCATCACGCCGCCGCCGATGAAAGATAGTTTCATTGACTGATCCATCCCACTATTAATGTGGCGTCAATTATAACATCGCATGTGCGGCTGGACGTGCCCCGGGAACCGATGCCGCAACGGCGCAAAGGTCAAAAGTCCGCCAGGCCGTTGCCTTTGGCCAGCCCCACCGCGAGGCGGACCGCCTCCAGCATACTGGCCTCGCTGGCGATTCCCTTGCCGGCGATGTCGAACGCCGTACCGTGGTCGACCGAGGTCCTGACAAAGGGCAGCCCCAGGTTGGCGGTGATGCTCTCCTCGAAGCCGTAGACCTTCACCGGTATGTGCCCTTGGTCGTGGAACATGGCGAGGACCACGTCATAGTGGCCTTGGATCGCTTGGTGGAAGATGATGTCCGCTGGGACCGGGCCGGTGACGTTGATGCCGCGTTCCCGTGCGGCCTGCACCGCCGGGGCGATTTCCTCCGCCTCTTCGTTGCCCAGCAGCCCACCGTCGCTGCCGTGGGGGTTCAGGGCCGCCGCCCCTATCCTGGGACTCTCGAACCCCCACTTGACGAAGCTGTCGTGGGTCAACTGAAGATAGTCAATGATGCGGTCCTGCTTGACGTAGTCGCAAGCAACCCGCAGGGAGCGATGGGTAGACAGGTGGACCACCCTCAAGTTCTTCGCCATCAGCATGGTGGCGACTGTCTTGGCCTCCGACAGCTCCTGTAGCAACTCCATGTGGCCGATGGACTGGTACCCAGCGAGGCTGGCGGCCTCCTTGTTCAATGGGGCGGTCGCCAAGCCCGCTACAGCCCCGGACAGGGCCAACTCCCCGGCCTTGGTCACCCACTCCATAGCGGCCTTGCCGCAAGCGGGGCTGATCCGGCCCACTGTAATGTCTTCAGGGTCCAGGTTCCTTATGTCAAGAACGTCCACCACCCGGTCATCCAGGCCTGCGGTCTCCGGGTCGTCGGACTCGTTGATGCGTAGCGGCAGTCCCGTCAGTTCGACGGCCCGCTGCATCGCGTAAACGTTGCCCACGACCAATGGACGACAGGAAGCGTATACCCGCGGGTCGGAAAGGGCCTTGACTACCACCTCCGGGCCGATGCCGCAAGGGTCTCCCATGGTTATGGCGATAGCCGGTCTGTCGCTTGCAGCAGTCATTCCCATCTCCTGTCATCCGGTTGAATGACTCGAACGTCACCGGTCGAGCACGCCGAAATTATAGCACCTGGCCACCGGAAGAGCGCCCGGACAAAAATATGGCCCCTGGTTAGCCGGCGGGGCTTTTTTCATTCTCCCGTCTTTCCCGCGAAAGCGGGAATCCACATCGCCGCAGTATATGGCAACTTTTCGTGGCAAGACTATATCGTTTCCCGCCTGCGCGGGAAAGACGGAATCTATGCAACCCAAACCGGAAAAGGAAAAGGCCCCCGGGGTTACCGGGGGCCCTGGGAGGAGAGCAGGCAGGCTCCTGCTACGTCACTTGGAGCTTGAACGCCCAGCCCTCCCTTCTATTCGCACTTGTTCCAGCCACATGCCGGGGACGAACACTTCAGGCATCCTTCCTGGTATACAACGGGTGCGTTGCAGTCCGGACACTTGTTCATGTGGTAGTGCCCGTTGCCGTTGCTGGCGTTCCCCACCACGAACTGCATTTGCACGCCGTTTTCCGACGCCCTGCCGAACTCCGCGTTGTTTTCGACCTGGCGGGCCATGGCCAAGGCCACGGCGTCGGGGCCCGACCTGACCAGGACTCCCTCATCCCAAGCAGGACAGCAGGTGATTCCTCTCAACTGCTCTATCACGACCTTCAGATCGATCCCGGACCGGAGCGCCAGGGACACCAAGCGCGAGATGGCTTCCAACTGGGCCGAGTCGCAGCCCCCGGCCTTGCCCAGGTTGCCGAACACCTCAAAGGGCATTCCACTCTCGTCGAAGTTGATGGTCACGTACATGTTGCCGTGGCCGGTACGGACCCGCTCGGTGATCCCTCTGATCGTCTGGGGTCGTTGCCGCGGAGTCTGGTAGCCGCGCAACTCAGGCCCCACAAGATTCGTCAGGGCGTCGCGGTCTCCTCCGGCGGCCTCCGCCGAATCGCTTTGCTTGCCCGTTTCACCAGTGCTTAACACCTGGCCCGCCTTGCTGCCGTCGCGGTACACCGTAATGCCCTTGCAGCCCAGATCGTAGGCCATGGTGTATGCCGTGGCCACGTCCGAGGTGGTGGCGTCGTGAGGAAAGTTTATGGTCTTGGACACCGAGTTGTCGGTGTACTTCTGGAAAGCCGCCTGCATCCGGACGTGCCACTCAGGGCTGATGTCGTGGGAGGTGCGGAACACGTCCTTGACCCACTGGGGCACGCCCAGCGAGGGGTCGAGCCGGGACAAGCTGCCGGTCTCCGCCAACTGCTGCATCAGGTCATCCGAGTAAAACCCCTCCCGCTTGGCCACCGCCTCGAAGTAGGGGTTGCCTTCCACCAGCCGCGTGTTGTCCATGACGTTGCGGACGTAGCTGAGGGCGAACAACGGCTCGACGCCGCTGGAGGCGCCGGCGATGATGCTGATTGTGCCCGTGGGAGCGATGGTGGTGGGGGCCGAGTTGCGCATCGGCCTGGCATCGCCAAAAACTCCGGGCCGGCTGTAAGCGCTCCCATCCCAAGCCGGGAAAGTGCCCCTGGATTCAGACAGTTCACTGGAGGCTTTGACTGTCTCGTCGTTTATCCGGCCCATTACCTCCTCGGCCACAGCCAAGCCATCTTCGGAATCATACCTGACCCCCAACTGTATCAGCAGGTCGGAGAAGCCCATCACGCCGAGGCCGATGCGCCGGGTCTTCTTGCTCATCTCCTCGATTTCTTCAATCGGGTAGTCGTTCATGTCGATAACGTTGTCCAGCAAGCGGACCGTCGTGCGAACGACACGGGACAGCCGCTCCCAGTCGATGGCGGGACCGTTTGCGCCGTAGCGCACCATCCGCGCCAGGTTGACCGACGCCAAGTTGCAGGACTCGTAGGGCAAAAGCGGTTGCTCGCCGCATGGATTTGTGCTCTCAATCCGGCCCAACTGGGGGTTGGGATTGTCCCGGTTGATTTTGTCGATGAATATCAGCCCCGGGTCTCCGGTTTTCCAAGCCATATCCACGGCTTCCTGGAAGACCTCCCTGGCGTTGAGCCGTCCAACGACTTCTCTAGTCCTGGGGTTGATCAGGTCGTAGTCCTGTCCGGTCTTCACCTTTTCCATGAAGTCGTCGGTGACGGCAATGGAGATGTTGAAGTTGTTCAGGTTCTGCCCGTCTTCCTTGGACCTTATGAAACTCAGCACGTCCGGGTGGTCTACGCTGAGAATCCCCATGTTCGCTCCGCGCCGTGTGCCGCCCTGTTTGACCACGTCGGTCGCGGTGTCGAAGGCCCGGATGAAGCTGACCGGCCCGCTGGCCACGCCGCCGGTGGAGCCGACAACGTCCCCGGTGGGCCGAAGGCGGCTGAACGAGAACCCGGTGCCGCCGCCGCTCTTGTGAATCAACGCCGTCTGCTTCACTTTATCGAAAATGGAATCAAGGGCATCGTCCACCGGCAGGACGAAGCAAGCGGACAATTGCTGCAACTCGCGGCCCGCGTTCATCAGCGTGGGCGAGTTGGGCAGGCATTCCAGCCGCCGCATCATGTCGTAGAACTCGTCCTCGGTGGCCTGCCTCTGCTCCTCCGTGGCCCCGTAGTTCAGGTCGGCCTGCGACAAGTTCCGGGCGACCCGCCGGAACATCCCGTCCGGGTCCTCCAGTACATTGCCCTCCCGGTCTTTGGACAGATACCGGCGATGCAAGACTACCCGGGCGTTCTCGGTAAGCTCCCCGGAGCGGTCGTTGATTTGCTGGGCAATGCCCGCCTCGGCCAACGCCTCGGCTATACGGAGGGTATGACTTTGGGTGCTTGGCATGAATCTTTGTTGCGTCGAAGACATGGTGCAGGCTCCCTTGAAACAGCGTGCCGATACTATATCATGTATGTTATGTAAATATAACTACTATAATCAGTATATCAGGTCATCGGTGTATAGCAGTCTTTCAGGGAGTTGTCAAGTGAAAATCAAACAGAATCCAGCCAACTTCAGGGCTTGGCAGCCCTCTACGCTACCGCGTAACGAAGTCGCGTATTGCGGAAAAATATTCTTGCAGGCCACGGTACAGCAGGTCGTTGTGACCGGCGCCGGGGACGACCAGCATGTGCTTGTTGGTTGACTGGAAATTGTCGAACATCCGGGTGGCGTCCTGCACCGGGGCCAATGTGTCCCGCTCGCCATGAATTACCAGGACGGGTATGGCAATGGAGGCGGCCTTGGCCTCGTAGTCGGCCTCCAGGGCAGCGGCCACGGACGGGTCCAAGCTGCGGGTGAAGGTGGCCAGGTTGGGCCGCCCGCTCTCGATAATCACCCCTTTGAGGCGTTGGCCGTGGACAGTCGCCAGTTCGAAGGCCGAATGGCGCCCCATAGACCGCCCCATAACGTAGATGTCCTTGCTGTAGCCGCCGGTCTCAAGCAACTCTTCCACGAACGACAACACCTTGCCGGCATCGGCCAGCATGGATGAAAAGGTGGGCAAGCCGCCGCTCTGTCCGTAGCCACGGTAATCGGCGACAAAGAAGTTCACGCCGGCTTGGTTGTAGAAAGGAGCGATGTTGTTGTAATCCGCAGCCGTCTCGCCGTTGCCGTAGAAAAACAGCACCGTGGGCGCGTCCTGCGCGACGGGAAAGAACCGGGATGACAGCGCCACGCCCTCTTCAACCTGGATGATGTGGTCCGACGCTCCATCGGGCGTCGCCGTCCAGTTGGGCCTGGGATAGAAGGCGTTCATCGATATCGCCGGGCGGTCCAGCATGGAGTAGTCGCGGCGGAAGAATCCCGCATCTATATGGTCCTTGATGACCCCGGCTACCAGTTCCGGACGCTGCACCGGCACATCGTGGATGCTGTCTTCCATCCAGACCGTCTTGCTGCTGGGGATCGCCGCGCCGGCGGCCGCCACCGTTTCGGCGCGGAGCAGTCCCCGGGCCGCCGCGTCCGGGTTGTCCTTCTGCCGGGCCGGCATGATCAACACCGGGCAGGCGACCTTCGAGTAAAGGGCCGGGGGGTGATGGTCCCACAGGGCTTCGACGATGCGGAGGTGGTTCTCGCGGCTCAGCTTGGCCCGGAAAGACCCGTCTTCGAACACTTCGAAATTCGCCAGCACCATATCCACAAAGGCGGGGCCGTTGGCGGCAGCCCGTTGCTGCACGCGCTCCCGGAAGTCTTCGAACTTCATGCCGGTAAAGTCCGGCGGGGCCATTTGCTCCCGGGCCTCATCGAGGCTCTCGTACCGGGTCGAAGGCTCTATCATGCCTCCGTCGACGAAGCAGAGGCCGCCGGGAATGTCCGGGTACGCCACCGCCAGTTCCAAGGCTACGTCACCGCCCCAGGAATGGCCCACGACAATGGGCTTCGAAAGGTTCCCGGCTTGAATCACGCCGGCGACATCGCCGCTGACCGAAGCAAAGTCGTAACCGTGGTCCGGCTTGGCGCTTTCGCCGTGTCCGCGCAAGTCCATGTCAACCACGGCGAAGCTGCGGGCGAGGATTGGGGCTACTTGGTCCCAGACATGGCAGGTGGAGGCCAGACCGTGCAGCAGAAGTATGGGCTGGCCCGAGCCGCCCCAATCGCGGCAGTGGAAGTCGAGGCCGCCTACATTGATCCACTCATCCCTACCTGCCATTTGGCATCCCCAGCCAGCAAGTCGCCAAGCTGGCCCGCACGCCCTGGTCCATCTCGTCTTGTATCCGGGCGATCTCGTTTATTCTGTCGCCCTCGAACCGTATATGGTGCTCCAAGCGCAGCCTGGGAACCTTTTTATGGCGGAGTTCGTTCTCCAAATCGTGCACTTCGTTGTTCAGCATCAACAACCGGGTCAGGACGGGGCTTTCGAAACTATCGCTCTTCAAGAGTGGTTCCTCCCTTTTCACCAGGTTGCCCGGAGCGACGTTTGACGCCGCCACGGCTATTTTTCACCGTATCGTTGCCGCCGGAGGCACTGGCAGCCCGGCGGCCTCTTCTCTTGGGCTCGGCGGGACTGGTATCCATCAAGGGCAGTTGGGTGTTCTCTTCCCTTAATTCGTTCACCGCCTGCTCGAAACTCTCGATGTCCTGAAAATCCCGGTACACGCTGGCGTATCGAATGTACGCCACGCGGTCCAAGTCCTTCAACCGCTCTATCACCATGGCCCCGATGATGGAGGAAGGGACCTCCGCATGTCCCAAGTGTTGCAACTCCGATTCCACGTCCTCTGCCATCTTCTCGATGGTGCGGGACGATATGGGGCGCTTGGTGCACGCTTTGCGAATGCCCTGAATCACCTTGTCCCGGTTGAACTCCTCGCGCCGGTTGTCCTGTTTTGACACCATGAGGGCCGTCGACTGGACCCGCTCGTAAGTCGTAAACCTCAGGCCGCAACTCTGGCACTCCCTTCGACGCCGGATTCCGGCTTCGACGACCCTGGAGTCGGTTACCTTGGAGTCGCCGTGTGAGCAGTGGGGGCAACGCATAATTGAACAAAGTTTAGAATAAGTTCCGAATTATTCCGAAAATACCATATAGTGCGTACATATTATGTCAAACTACAACATATCGTAGTCGGAATTGTATTATCTACCCCCGGCCTAGTCAATATGAAACCGGCGATTTCCGCCCCCCGAAAGACCTTTTCGATTATGGGCACCGTGCGGGCTCCAACCACGCGCCGCCTGTCGCCGAAGCAGGCCCAGCGTAGCAGAGACCGGTGCGGCCGCCTGCAAAATAAAAAGGCCGCCCCGTAACGGGACGGCCTCAACAAGGTTCTCGGCGCCCAGATATTAATTGTTGCTAAATAGCGTTAGTAGTGCTGCTCTCAGGCATCCGAGAATATTCCTCTAAGGGGATGAACTGATAAACGGCGGCGTCCCTGCGAGGTGCCGGAACGCCGTTTGAAGTCTAACGGAAAAAGCCCCTGTTCCGAGAAGAGGACTGACGCCTCAAGAAGCTGGGAACGTCCAGTTCTTCTTCGCTTTCCGGGATGACGTCCTGCAACAGCCGGTCCAGGTCGGCGTGCCTGCCATGGCTCAGGTCTTGCATTACGGGGAACGAGGCGGCAACCATGGTGATTTTCACTTCGTCCTCCAGCTTGGGGTCGCGGCTAGTCCCAAAGATGATGTTCGCTTCGGGGTCCGACATGTCCTGGATGACGTTGGCGGCGTCCTGGACTTCTTTCAAGCTAAGTGTCGCTCCGCCGCCCACCACGAACAGAATACGCTTGGCCCCGTCCATGGCTATATCCAGCAAGGGACTCTTGGTGGCCATCTTGGCCGCCTCGACGGCGCGGTTTTCGCCCTTGCCGCGGCCAATAGCCAGCCATGCCGGCCCAGCGTTGCTGAGGATGGTCTTAACGTCCGCGAAGTCCACGTTGATCTCCCCGGGAACGGTCACGACTTCCGCGATGGCCTGGATCGCCTGCTGCAGGACCGAGTCGGCCGTCTTCAAGGCGTCTTCCCAGGTAAAGGTCTGTTCACCGTGTTCGTTCATCGTCAAGAGCCGGTCGTTGGGGATGACGACCAACGTATCTACATGGTCCTTGAGGCGGGCTATTCCTTCTTCCGCATTCTTGCGGCGGGTATTGGCCTCGAATGAGAAGGGCTTGCTGACCACACCAATGGTCAATGCGCCCGACTCTTTGGCGATCTGGGCCACAACCGGAGAGGCCCCGGTGCCGGTGCCGCCACCCATACCCACGGCAAGGAAGACCATATCGGCCCCGTCCAGGGCTTGTTCGATTTCATGGCGGCTCTCTTCCGCGGCCTGTCTGCCCAGGTCAGGCTGGGCGCCCGCGCCCAAGCCACGGGTCAAATCACTGCCAATGGAGATACGATGGGATACGTCGCACCGGAACAAGTGTTGGGCATCGGTGTTGATGGCGTAGTATTCGACGACCGGCAACTTCTCCTTGAACATTCGACTCACGGCGTTGCTGCCACCCCCACCTATACCCACGACCTTGAGATGGGGCACTCCTACACCGACTTCCGGCAACTTGCCTAAAGGGTCCATATTGCCCAGTGTAGGTTCCCAATAGCCCGAGTTTTCCAATACCATGGTTTCCCTCCCGAGTCACTTATTAGTCTTTAGGTTACGACGGTCCTTCAACCCTCACTCCACCGTCACTTTCTGCTCCTTCCGACGACCACTCCACAAGCGCTCGCGCAGGCTTTTATGCGGTTTCGCGGACCTGTCATCGTTTTTATGTCGCTTTACGGGTCGGTCCCCGTCGCGGTAAGTACGACTTTCACCTTGATGTTTAATGCCCCAAAGCAGCAGTCCAATGCCGGCGGACATACCGGGCTTCTGCAATTGGCTGGGCAGTCCGACAATTCCCGTTGGACATGCTATTCGCACGGGGCAGCTCAGGTTTTTGGCCACGAGTTCCTGGATACCGGGCATTTCCGCACAACCTCCGGTGATTACCAAGCCGCCGGTGGGCAGTTGGCGCAACCCCGACTGCCGTATTCGCAGCAAGATCAGTTTGAACAACTCCAGCGTTCGCTCATACAACGGTCCGCACATAGACTGTCTCCTGACTATGCGCTTGGGTTGGCCTTGGAAGCTGGGCACTACCACATCCTCGTCAGAGTGCATCATCTGCGGCATGGCGTGGCCCCACTTGACCTTGATTTCTTCGGCCAGGTAGTAGGGGACCCGCATGGACACGGCCAAGTCTCTGGTCATCTGGTTGCCGCCCACCGGGATCACGCATGAATACCACGGGCTGCCTTGTCGGTATATCACCACATCGGTGACGCCGGCGCCGATGTCCACCAGCACTACGCCCATCTCTTTTTCGTCGGCCGTAAGGGTCGTTTCCGCCGACGCAATGGACCCCAGCACCAAGCTGCTGACCGAAACCTTGTTCGCTTCAACCGCCCTTATGGTGTTTGTCAGCGCGGAGGCTTCACCAACGACGATGTGGGATTGAACGTTGACCTGCCTGGCGTGCAAACCCGAAGGGTTCCGCACCGCCGTCAGACCGTCTACCTCGTAACCGATCGGGATGATGTGCAACAATTCCTCGTCCGGTCTAACTTCAGGAACAGTGCCCTGGATCAACTCGTCCAAGCTACTGGAGGTTACGTCCCCGTCATCACCGGGGTTATCCAGCATTTGCTTGTTGTTCAAGCAACGAGTATGAGTGCCGCTGACGCTTACGTAGGCATCGGTGATAATGCCCTGTCCGAGGTACCGCTGAGCATCGTCCAATGATATGCCGACCGCCGTTTTGACCTCTTCGATGTTCTCAATGCGGCCTTTTTGCATACCCTGAGAGGCAACCACTCCCGTTCCCAGAATCTTCAGGGAGCCATCCGGGCCAATTCTGGAGACGATGGACAATACTTTGCTGTTGCCAATGTCAACGGCCGTGTAAAACGTTTCTCTCATCAAGGTGTTACCGTCCTCTCAATCTTGCCCCCGGACGTCATTCCCGCCTGCGTGGGAATGACGTGGAGGGGGTTGGGTTGATTCGCCTCTGCGCCGTCAAAGCCGTTCCGCCACCCGCATCCGTGCGCTGCGGCTTCGCGGGTTCGATTTAATTTCCTCCGAAGAGGGCCTGATTGTTTTCTTGCGACTACCGGGGCGGTTCACCAATTTCACAGATGGCTCATGGCCACAGAATGATCCACGGACACAGGGGGCGGGCAAACCCGGAGGGCAAATACACGATGAGGCTTCCCGGGCCATGGTCTGCTTCACGATTCTGTCTTCAAGACTGTGGTAGCTGATCACCACAAGCCGTCCGCCGGTAGACAAAAGCCGCACGGCTGCGCTTAAACCTTGGCCGACGTGGTGTAATTCGTTATTGACCGCTATACGAAGAGCTTGAAAAGTCCGCGTTGCAGGATGACTCCTTCGCCGTTTGTTTGCTCTCAGGCTCCCCTTGTTATGGACGCCGGCCACGATGCGGGCCAACTGGTTGGAGGCATGTATTGGGCGATTTCGCACTATCGCTTGGGCAATTCGCCTGGCCCTTGGCTCCTCTCCATACTCATATATGATGTCGGTCAATCGTTGTTCGGAGTATGTATTGACCAAGTCATCCGCCGACAACGGCGATTGGGGATCGAAGCGCATGTCCAGAGGGTCGTCGACCTGAAAGCTGAACCCGTAACCCGGCGCTTCGAGCTGCCTGGAGGACAAGCCCAGGTCCAGCAGAACGCCGTCCACTGCAAAGATTGATCTCTCCGCGGCAATGGCCTCCATGTCCGCGTAGTTCCCCTGTGCGGGCATAAACCGGTCACCGGAACCCGCCAAGGTCGCGGAAGCCCTCGCCAAGGACCTTGGGTCACGGTCTATCCCCAGGACCCGTCCATCCGGCGTTGATGCTTGGAGCATCACGCCGGCATGTCCTCCTTCACCGACCGTTGCATCAACAAAGACGCCGCCGCGACCAATGCGCAACTGTTGCAAGACCTCTGGTACGAGGACCGGCTGGTGAAAAACCGTTTCTTCCTCACCTGGCAATGAAATCTCCCAGCGGCCTTCATACCGGAAGGTTATGGAGCGGTTTTCAGTTGTCAGCGCCGTTACAACCACCGTGTCTCCAATGCAGTATCAGGTAAGCCTGTCAAGTACCCGCCGGTATGCGACGGAAGGGTATCCTTCCAAGAATCCGGGGGGAAGGACCAACGTTTACCGACCACCCCGTCCCACAACCCGTGGTGTGACGATAACAATCCGTGTTTCAAATTGTCAACATAATTTAATAATATATTTACATAAATTTTAAGAAAAGGATAAAAACAAGCAGGGTGACCAACTCGCTGACTGGCTCGGCACAGTCGCCTGCCGCCAGTCCGGCAACCTTTTGAAGGTGGGGGCATTATGCTATACTTACCCCGCTTCGATTCCCGGCTCCCTTTTTCGGATGAGGAACGACCGGGAGCGCAAGCAATCTCAATCAACGGAGAAAGCCGCCGGTGAACGTGACCAAGGAATCGGCCAGTGCTACCGAAGTCACTCTCGTAGTGGAGATGGAACCGGAGGATGAAGAACCGTTTATCGGGCGTTCTTATCGTCGTCTGGTCAGCCGAATCCAGATACCTGGATTCCGGCGCGGCAAAGCGCCCAGGTCGATAGTCGAAAGCCATGTGGGCAGGCCTGCCCTGGTCCAGGAAGCCTTGGAGTTCATGATCCCGGAGACCCTGGACCAGGTTCTGAAAGATGAAGAAATTCAGGCCTTCATGGAACCCGAGCTTGACCTGCTGGAGATCGAGCCGGTCTCTTTCAAGGCGGTGGTGCCCCTGGAACCGGTGGTCGACTTGGGTGACTTCCGTGTAATCCGGTTGGAACGAGAGCCGGTGGAGGTCACCGATGAGCAGGTCGACGAAGTTGTGGAGCAACTCCGGTATCAAGCCGGGCCGTGGGAACCCGTGGAACGTGCCGCCCAGTTCGGCGACCTGCTCAGCCTCAACGTCACCGGCATAATCAACGGTGAACCCGCGATTGACGACCAAGGCGTCGATTTCATCCCGCAGTTGGAAAACGAGTTGCCTGTGCCCGGCTTCTCTGTGTACCTGGAGGGAATGACCGCCGGTCAAGAGAAAGAGTTCACCCTGAGCGTCCCTGAGGAACATTATCAGGAGGAATATGCGGGAGGGGAATGCCGTTTCACTGTGGAAGTCCTCTCGGTGAAGGAAAAGAACCTGCCCGAATTAGACGATGAGTTCGCCAAGGGTGTTCGAGACGGGTACGAAACTCTGGAGGCGTTGCGGGACTACGTCAGGGAACAGTTGACCGAGTCGGCCCAGTCCGTGTCGGACCGGGACATCCAGGAACGCAGCTTGGAAGAGTTACTCAAGGTAGCCTCGGTGCAAGCCTCGCCATTGATATACCAACGAGAGTTGGAATCGATGCAGCAGGAACGGGAACGCGCCTTGAGTTATCAAAGGCTGGACCTCGACACCTACTTGCGTTTCGTGGGCCAGACGGATGAAGAATGGCGTGAGCAATTGCGTCCCAGGGCCGAAGAGCGGCTTAATACCTACCTCGTGCTCCGCAAGCTGGCGGAGGTCGAAGGAATCGAAGTTTCCACGGAAGACATTCAAGCAGAGATAGATTCAGCCCTTGAAAATGCCGGCGACATGAAGGAGGCGATGGAGCAAAGCTTCTCCACCGACAATGCTCGCGAGTCTATCAGGTCTTCCTTGGTCAACCGGCATGTACTGCAACGGTTGGTAGAGATCGTTGAAGGGGCTTCCGAGGATGCTGAGAAGTCCAACGAAGCGCCCGACCCCCTTCCCGTCATTCCTGCGGAGGCGGGAATCCCGCCGGAGGCAGGGGCCGCGGAAGCTGAAGCGGGGCCCGAATCTCCCCAGGATTCCGTCTCATCCGAATCACCAGAACCTCAAGGAGCAGAGTCAGATGCTTAATTTCGATCCTTCATTGTCCCGGTACTCCGCCGGCGACAAGGCAGAGTCCATGGTCCAGAACATCCGTAACTCCGGCTTGCTGGTGCCGGAAAACATCATTCCCATGGTGGTGGAGACCAGTCCTCGTGGTGAGCGGGCCTTCGACATCTACTCCCTTCTACTCAAGGAGCGCATAGTCTTTCTCGGCACGCCCATTAACGACATGGTCGCCAACCTGATCATCGCCCAATTGCTCTACCTGGAACGGGAAGACCCCGACCGGGGGATCAATATCTACATCAACAGCCCTGGCGGAGTCATCAGCTCCGGCTTGGCCATATACGACACCATGCAACTGGTAAACCCCGAGGTATCCACTATCTGCCTTGGAATGGCCGCCAGCATGGCCACCGTTCTACTCTCGGGCGGCGCGCGAGGAAAGAGGTACGTGCTGCCCAACTCCACGATCCACATGCACCAACCCATCGGTGGAGCCCAGGGCCAAGCGTCCGACATTGAGATCGCCGCCAGGGAAATCATTCGCCTGCAAGACAAGCTTCGGACTATCTTGTCGGAGAACACTGGCCAAAATTACGACAAGATAGCCCGAGACACCGACAGGGACTTCTATCTCACTGCGGAACAGGCAGTGGAATACGCCTTGGTGGATGAAATTCTTGGGTCCGGTGCAACCGCATCGGCGGAGGGGGCGGCGCAGGGGGCATAACGCCGGAAGACATACGCAACCGGGCGGAAATCCGGTCCGGCCACCATGCCGGGAAGCGAGTACGCATGGCGGCCATTTAAATTAAAATGGCAAGGCTCCACCAGTGTTGGTGTGGAAGAGGAGGGGTGGTGTCCAGCAACAAAAACGAACCGATACTATGGTGTTGTTCATTCTGCGAACAGCCGCAGGCCAAGTCCAGGTTAGTGATGGCGGGAGAGGGACAGGCATCCGTCTGTTACGGATGCATCCGCATTCTCGGAACGTTGGTGGAAGACGAGCCTCCCGCTCCCACACCCAATCCCAGTCCTCCCAGTCCTCTTGTGCCCCAGGAAATATACGCCAACCTTGATGCCTATGTGGTTGGCCAGGAACGCGCGAAGAGAATCCTGAGCGTCGCTGTCTATAACCACTTCAAAAGAATCTGGAGCAACCGCACCCCGCCGGACGTAGAGCTTCAAAAAGCCAACATCCTGCTTGTCGGCCCGACTGGGTGCGGCAAGACTCTCCTAGCGGAAACGCTGGCCCGAACCCTCGATGTCCCTTTCGCCATTTCCGACGCGACCTCTCTCACCGAGTCCGGCTACGTTGGCGATGACGTGGAGAATATCCTGCTCCGCTTGGTCCAAGCCGCCGATTGGGACGTGTCCCGGGCGGAACACGGCATCATATACATCGACGAGTTGGACAAGATAGCCCGTAAGGAGGGTGTCAACCGGTCCATCACCAGGGACGTCTCCGGTGAAGGCGTGCAACAGGAACTATTGAAGATCATTGAAGGATGCGTGGCCAACGTTCCCCCACAGGGAGGGCGCAAGCACCCGCATCAGGAATTCCTGCAGATAGACACCCGCAATATCCTCTTCATCTGCGGCGGCGCTTTCGATGGCTTGGATGAGGTCGTCGCCCGCAGGATGGCTCCGGGCTCTCCCAGGCTTGGATTTTTGGCGGAAAACCCGGGCAACAACGGCGACGTTGGCCCCTTGGCCCAAGTGACGCCGGAGGACCTCCTCCATTTCGGTCTTATCCCTGAGTTGGTGGGGAGAATCCCGGTCGTCGTGACCATGGAGCCCTTGGACTTGGAATCGCTGGTAAGAATCCTGACAGAGCCCAAAAACGCCATTGTCAAGCAGTACCACCACCTGTTGGGCATGGACGGCGTTGAACTGGAGTTCACGCCGGAGGGATTGGAGGCAGCCGCGGAACGTGCCTTGGCCCAACAGGCCGGCGCACGATCCTTGCGCTACATCATCGAGGAAACCCTGATGGACGTTATGTACGAGGTCCCGTCTCTCACCGGTGTGACACGCTGCCGAATAGGACGGGAAGCCGTGGAAGGCAATGCCAATGCTACGCTGCTGGACGAAAAGGGGGACGTTCTCCCCATAACGCTGGGGCCGATGCGAAGAGCGGCCTAGCCGTCAGTGTAAACATCCTCTGCGGCCATCGCCTGTTCCACTTCCGCATCCAGGCAAAGTCCGTGACGGCCATCGGCTTTCTCATCCGTAATGCCGCTCGTATACAAAACGGCCTCGCCCTCTATCGATACTCGGCCTTGGGACACGGCCCGGAGGGTCTCGAACAGCAGATATGGCTCCCTTCTATACTCGGCCCGGCGGATGGCTTGAAACAAGGGGAACTCCTCTCCTCGGGTCTCTTTGACCGATTTCAGGTCCGCCCGCTCCAGTCCTTTCCAGTGAGCATCAAAACCCCGGCCTGTCAAAGGAACGGTGCAGTAGGAAACCACCGGGCCGCGGTCCACCTCTTCGGTAGCCAAGTGCACCATCGCCCCAGTCCGGGTTGCCCCGGTCTCGATAAGTTCCCACACAACGTCCTGCCAAGCGCCTATGGGGCCGTCCGGCAACGCCGGATGCAGGTTCAGCATCGAGTATGCGCGGCACATGGCGCCGCTGAGTATAAGCATGTACCCGGCCAGCACGCATATATCCGGGTGGTACGGCCGCAAAAGGTCCATCGCCTGCCGGTCGTAATCGCCCCTCACCTCGGCAAAGGGACGGCGTCGGGCACGCCTGAACCTGGCGGAAGACAGAGTGACCAACGGCAACCCGTAGTCCTTGACCTGGGCAAAAAACCGGTCCGAACCTTCAGCTTCACCCGGCTCCCGGTTGCTGAACACGAACCCTATCCGGGCGTCCAGCAACCCGCGGCTGATGCGGTCCTGTACGAAACGTAATAACCCCAGGGACCCCTCTCCCCTTCCGGTGGAGAACCACCCTATTTCAATCATTCTTCCGGAAGCCACGTCTCTTCGTCCGGCGCCCCCACGATACCGTCCTTCAAAGTGTTTATCTTCAACTCGGCTTCGTCCAGGAGCTGATTGCACCGGCGCACCAAGTCCATACCTTCCGCAAACTTGACCGTCGCTTCGTTCAGGCTGAGCCCTCCATCCTCAAGCGACTGCGCCATTTCATTCAGCCGCCCGAAGGCCTCCTCGAAGGAAAGTGAGTCCACGTCGGTATTTGCTTCGGGGGCCGGCGAATCTACCATCTCCAATGCCTCACACGGAATGGTCGTCGACTACAACAAGGGCCTCATGCCGGGGGCCGGGGCATCAGCCCGCTTCTTCCTCGCAGGTCTCGGCTTCGAGGTTTTGCCCACGGTGGCGGGAGCTTTCCCGTTGTCCACTACATCCGGGCCGGCAGGAGTCTTGCCGTCTCCGGTCCCTGCGGTGGCGAGTATCGACCCGTCGCTGACGGTGATGGACAACGGCTCACTATCCCTGACGTGGCCCGTGCTGGTGACTATGCGTCCATCCTTGACGGTTTGGACTACCGAGAACCCCCTGCGCAGAATGGCCGCCGGGTCCAATGCCCGAATACGGCCTTCCTTGTTGTTGACCTGCATCCGTGTGAACCTGAGACGGTTGGACATGCTGCTTTCGGCGTTTTTCGCCACATCGTCCACCCGCCGCCGCAGTCCGTTGGTGTCCGGCAACGCCCGCAGGCTCTTGTCCAACAGCCTGCTTACCGCAGCCCTCCGGGCCTCGAGTTGCCGGTCACACGCCCGGTGATACGTCTCAAGCAACTCGTTGAGTTGCCTTCTCAAGACCTGCTGGTCGGGCACTGCCAACTCCGCGGCCGCGGACGGTGTCGGCGCCCGTAGGTCAGCCACTTGGTCGGCGATGGTGAAGTCGGTCTCATGTCCGACTCCCGACACCACGGGGATTCGGCTGGCATAGATCGCACGGGCTACAGCCTCTTCGTTAAAGGGCCATAACTCTTCCAGAGAGCCGCCACCTCGGGCAATTACGATGACGTCAGCCCGCCCATCCGAATTCAACCGCTCGATTGCCGCCACGATCTCACCCGCCGCGTTCGCGCCTTGGACTGCGGACGGCGACAGCAACAGTTCCACCAAGGGAAAGCGACGCCTGACAACGTTCTGGATGTCGTGGAACACGGACCCGGATGGGGAGGTGACAACCCCGACTACCCGGGGAAACGGCGGCAGCGGGCGCTTGCGGGTTTCCTCGAAAAGCCCGTCCGCTTCCAGCCGCAGCCGCAGCCGTTCCAGTTCCAAGGCCAACTGGCCCTCTCCAGCAGGCACGGCCATGTCCACCATGAAATCTGTCGTGCCCCTGGGTTCATAGAACCGGATACGACCGTGGGCGAGGACCGCGTTGCCGTTGGTCAGCAGTTCCGCTCCTGACTGACCGCGGAACATGACGCAGTTAAGCACACTGGAATCGTCTTTCAGGGTGAAGTAAGAGTGCCCCGCAGCCGAAACCCGCAGGTTCGAAACCTCTCCCTCCACCAGCAGGTCCGCCAGCAGCGGGTCAGTCTCCAGCACCTGTTTCAGGTAAAGTGAAACTTGGCTGACGCCATGGACCGCCGCCACTTGGCTAGCTGACTCTCTCGGTATAGGCTCCGGTGCGAGTATCCACCCGGACCACATTCCCGGTGGAGATGAACATGGGCACGTTGACCCGCAAGCCAGTCTCCAGGGTCGCCGGCTTGTTGCCGCCCTGGGCCGTGTCGCCCTTGAACCCCGGCGGAGTCTCCGTAACCGCAAGGTCTACGTGGGTGGGCAGGTTGACGCTGATGGCGCGGCCTTTGTAGAAGACCAGCTCCACCATCATCTGCTCGGTCAGGTAGTCCAAGGCGCTGCCGAGCATCTTATCATCGAGCTCATACTGGTCGAAGGTCTCTTGGTCCAGGAAGTAGAAGTAGTCACCGTCGGTGTACAGGTACTGGGTAGACCTGTTATCGACATCGGCAACTGAAAAGGCGGTGTCATACCGTTGGAAAGTCCGTTCCACAACCGCACCGCTGATCAGGTTCTTCATCTTGATTCGGGTAACCGGCGCCCTTTGCTGCATCTTATGGCGCTGGTAGTCCATAACCTCCCAAGGCTGATCGTCCAGCTCGATGACCATGCCCCGGTTCAAATCGCCAAAGTTGATGCTCATTGGTATTTCCCCCGCCTTAACTTTCTTCTTACCCTGTCTCGTCCCTTGGTTCTTGGGGAGCGCCGTTTTCCGCCAAGGCCAGCATTCGAGCCACGAATTGATTAACCCTGACGCGGTCTGATTCTATTTCGAAATCGTCCAAGAAGCCGTGGTAGAAGTTCCTGTGGAATTTCTCGGCCACCGAGAAAAAAGCCCCAATGGTGGGGTCATCCAACTCAACAGCCAGCCGGTCCGCGGCATTCTTCATATCACGATGGCGGGTGCCACGCCAACCACGTTCAGAAATAATCGCTATCAATGCGTGAGATGCGGCCCCCCACAGCTTCTCAGATCCTTGAAACCGGTCTCCGGCAGCGAAATATCGGTCCGCCGCCTCCAAGAACTCCTGAGCGACTTCCCTGTGCTCTCGAACTTGCATGTCGTACCGCTACTTGCCTGCCTTGCTCAGGACCTTGGCCCCGTCGTCCCCCAGGACCACGATGTCTTCGATTCGGATCCCGCCCCAGCCAGTCAAATAGATGCCCGGCTCCACGGTGAACACCATGTTCGGCTCCAACTTGTCTGGAGACCTGGGACTGACCCGCGGGTTCTCGTGAACGGCCAAGCCAACGCCGTGGCCCAGGCTGTGGCCAAAGTTGTCCCCATAGCCCGCCTCGGCAATCACGGCCCGCGACAGGTCGTCGCAGTCCTCTCCGGTCATGCCGGGCTTGACCATGTTGATCGCGGTAAGTTGCGCCCCCAGCACAATGTCGTAAATCTTGTTGAAAGTCTCGTCGGGTTCCCCAACCACCACGGTGCGCGTGATGTCGGAGCAGTACCCTTCCACGATCGCTCCCATGTCGATCACTATCGGCTCACCCTCTTGTATCACCCGGTCTGAGGGGCGGTGGTGGGCCATGGCCCCGTTGGGGCCGGATGCGACGATGGTGTCGAAGCTGATGCCATCGGCGCCGAAGTCCCGCATCGCCATTTCCATCCGCCAAGCAACTTCCCTCTCCGTCATGCCCACCATTATGGTGGGGCACACCGCTTCCATCGCCGAGTCAGAGGCGTCTATTGCCCTTTGCAGCATAGCCAGTTCGCGCTGGTCCTTGAACACCCGCCCTTCCTCGGGTATCTCAGCCGTGGCGATCATGGAAACCTGGTTAAGGGCGCTGTCGTCCTTGATAGCTCCTATCAGGCTATCGTAGGTCGCTACGGTCATGTTCCGGCTTTCAAAACCCACCCGCTTAACGCCGGTCTCTTTCATTTGCTCCAGAAGCCAGTCCCAGCCCCCTCGTACCTGTATTACCTGGAAGTCGGGCGCTTGGTTGGTTGCCTGCTCGGTATACCGGGAGTCGGTGACAAGGACCGCCCGTTCCGGAGTGATAAAAAGATAGCCGGCAGACCCCGTGAAGCCCGACAAGTAACGCCGGTTCTCCGGCGCCGAAATCAACAGGGCGTCCAACTCTTTCTCGGGAAACCGGGCTGTCAACCTGTCCAAGCGGTCGCTCATGGGGGGAAATCCTCCTCTTTCGTTTGCGCAGCAAGTATGTCCAAGGCCGCAGTATAGCTTCTAAAGCCAAACCCGGCAATTGTGCCTATCGCTACATCGCTGATTACCGAGTGGCGCCGGAATTCTTCCCTGGCTTGAGGGTTGCCCAAGTGGACCTCGATCACCGGCACCTTGGCGTCGATCAAGGCGTCCTTCAGCGAAAGTCCGTATCCGGTCAGGGCGCCGGGGTTCAGGATTATGCCCTGAATCTTCCCCCAGTTTTCCTGGATGCAGTCGATGAGGCTTCCCTCGTGGTTGGACTGGAAGAACGTGACTTCGACTCCTAGCCTGTCAGCCACGGAAGCGATTTCCTGGTTCACTTCGTCCAACGTCTTCGTACCGTAAATGTTGACGTCGCGGCGACCGAGGATGTTGATATTGGGCCCGTTCATCACAAGGAACCTAGCCAATTCAGTTGGCCTCCATTTTCAGTGGCTGGTGATCAGTGGTTGGTGGCCTGTATTGCTCTTCACTGGCCACTGGCCCCTGATCACTGTTGCCTGCCCCCGGCGTGGTTCCCGCCTGCGCGGGAACGACGGGAGGGAGAGTAGACCCCACGGTCCGGGCATCGGCAAGAGGGTGGTTGGCAAGGTACGACGCCAAGGCCTCCTGCTTGGTCACGTGGGCGTAAATCTGCGTCGTGTTGGGGCTGGAATGGCCCAGCAACTCCTGTATCACCCGCAGGTCCGCGCCGCCCTCCAGCATGTGCGTGGCGAAGGTGTGCCGCAGCGTATGGGGGTGGACGCCGTCGCGTGTCTCGGCTTGGCCGGAGTAACGTTCGACCATTTTCTCGATGCTTCTGCGGGACAGCCGTTTCCCGTATCTGTTCAGGAACAGCGCCGGCTCAGGGCCGGACGCCAATTGGGACCTGGATTCTTGGAGATACCGGCGCAAGGCGTCCGCGGCGTGTTGGCCGAACACAACCGACCGCTCCTTGGAACCCTTCCCCCTCACCAATATCTCCTGGCGGTCAAAGTTTATATGGGATACGTCCATAGACTGGATTTCCGCCAGCCTCACTCCGCAGGCATACAACACCTCGAGAATCGCCCGGTCCCGGATGCCGGTCTCGGTCGATTCGTCCGGCGCATCCAGCAATCGCTCCACTTCCTTCTGGCCCAGGAACACCGGAAGGGGCTTGTCGAGTTTTACGGTGAAGCTGCGGCCTGAGGGAACGGGGGTAACGTTGAACAACCCCTGCTGCACCAGGAACTGGTAAAACGACCGGAGCGCCGTCAGCTTCCGGGAGATGCTGACCCTGGCGTAACCCTTGTTGCCTTCCTTCGCCTCCATGGCCAGCCAAGCCAAGAACCCTCGCAGCATGGGCCGGTCCATGTCCTCAAGAGTCAACTCGTGCAGTTGAAGATACGTTCGGAATGACCTTATGTCGTCGAGATAAACGCGGACGGTGTTTTCGGACAGGCCCTTTTGCCCCCTCAGGTAGTATGGATACCGCTCCACCAGTGCATCGAACCGGGCCAACTCCGGACTTGTAGCGTTCCCGGAATCATGAGGCTCCGTTCCCCTCGGCGCCTGCTCATCGCCGCCGTTGGGGAGCACAGCCTGTTGGCCAGTAGAATGGTTAAGCACCAACTGCCTCCAACTCCTGGGCGACATCCCCGACCGCCTCCTGCCAACTGCACGAAGTACACGCCGAGTTGTTGCGGCCCTTCTGCACCATCAGGCCGCCGCACTCGGGGCAAGGCGTGGGCAACGGCGGCTGGTTAAGCAGCAAGTCACAGTTGGGGTACTTGGAACAGCCCCAGAACGGGCGGCCGCCCCTTCCCCGGGCGCGGCGTTCCACTATGTCTCCACCGCACTTGGGGCAGGCAACCCCGGTCTTTTTCAACAGATTGCGGCGATTGTCGCAGGGATTCTCATCGGCGTTGTAGCCGGTACAGGCCAGGAAGCGGCCGTAGCGCCCCGACTTGATAACCATCGGCCGGTTGCATTTCTCGCAGACCTCGTCGGTCTCTTCCTCGAAGGGCTGCGACGGGTTGTCGCCCATGTCTTTGGTGTTGCGGCACTTGGGGTAGCCGGTGCAGGCAAGGAAACGTCCGAACCGGCCCGACTTTATCGCCATGGGACTGCCGCACTTTTCGCAGACCTCATCGGTCTCCTCGGCGCGGGTAAAGGTCTCTATAGCCTGGTTCACCGCTTCATGGAAGGGGTCGTAAAAATCGCGCAACACCGGCACCCACTCACGTTCACCCTGCGCCACGTCGTCCAGGTCTTCTTCCATCCTGGCAGTGAAGTCGAGGTCCATGACGTCGGTGAAGTGCTCGGTAAGCAGGTCGGTCACGGTGAAGCCCAAGGGCGTCGGCGTGAGGCGATTGCGCTCCCTTTCCACGTACTGGCGGCCTACCAAAGTGCCTATAGTAGGGGCATAGGTGCTGGGACGTCCTATGCCTTTTTCCTCCATTTCCTTGATTAGAGTAGCTTCAGTATAGCGCGGCGGCGGCTCCGTAAAGTGCTGATTGGCCTCCAGTTTCGAGCATTCCAGAGGGTCGTCGATGGCGAGGACCGGCAGAGTCTTGGCGTTGTCGCCGTCATTACTGTCGTCCCGCCCCTCCAAGTAGACCGCCCTGAAGCCGGCAAACTTCAGCACCGAGCCGGTGGAGCGGAAGTTGTACACGCTGCCTGACTTGCAGGCGGCGTCAATGTCGGCCGTGGTGGCCTCGGATATGGCATCGGCCATCTGGCTGGCCAGCATCCGCGACCAGATAAGGGTGTACAGGTTCAACTGCTCTGCGGTCAGATGGGCACGCAACGATTGCGGGTCGCGCCGGATGGATGTGGGCCTAATAGCCTCGTGGGCCTCTTGGGCGCCCTTGGCCCGCCGGGTGAACACCCTGGGCTTGGCGGGCCTGTGGTCCTTGCCGTAGCGCTCCTCGATGTACCCCCGTACCTCGGCAATGGCCGACTCGGCAACCTGGGTGGAGTCGGTGCGCATGTAGGTAATCAGCCCCACCGGAGCTCCGCCGCCAACGTCCAAACCCTCGTACAGTTGCTGGGCAACGGCCATGGTCCGCTGGGCGGTGAACCGCAGCTTGCGGCCCGCCTCCTGTTGCAGCGTGCTGGTGATGAACGGGGCCGATGGGCGCTGCCTCACGTCGCGCTTGCGCACGTCCGCAACCTTGTAGGCAGCTCCGGTCAATTCGGTCTCGTACTGGCGGGCCTCCTCTTCCTTGGCAATGCTGATGCGCTTGCGCTGTCCCTTGACCGAGTGCAACGCTGCCCCGAACTCGGTCTTGTCGCCTTCCTTACGGAGCAGAGCGTCTATGGTCCACGACTCCACCGGGACGAACGCCTGTATCTCCCGCTCCCGGTCGACCACCAAGCGCAACGCCACCGACTGGACCCGGCCCGCTGACAACCCCCGTTGCACCCTCCGCCACAGCAGCGGACTGATCTGGTAACCCACCAACCGGTCCAGTATGCGCCGGGCCTGTTGGGCATTCACCAACTGCATGTCGATGTCCCTGGGGTTTTTGAAAGCCTCCTCCACCGCATCCTTGGTTATCTCGTGAAAGACCACTCTCTTTGGCGGGACCGTTCTCTGGTCCCACTTGGCGGCGGCTTGCAGGTGCCATGAAATAGCCTCGCCTTCCCGGTCCGGGTCAGTTGCCAAGTAGATGCTTGAAGCGCCCTCTCCGGCCTTCTTCAAGTCGTTCAGGATGGGTCTCTTGTCCTTCATCACAACGTAGGACGGCTCGAAGTCATGCTCCACGTCCACGCCGATTTTGCTTTTCGGCAGGTCGCGCACATGTCCCTGGGACGCCGCCACGACATACCTTCTTCCCAGTATCTGGCCCACGGTGCGGGCTTTGGCGGGAGACTCTACTATCACCAGGTTCTTGCCGGCCGCGCTGCCGCGAGATGTTGATTTCGTCGATTTCTTGGCGGCGCCGGACGCAGCCTTGCGTGCCTTGGTCTTGGCTACCGGTGTCTTGGCCGCGGGTTTGGACTTAGTTGCCATATACTTGGGGTACCTCCCGAACTCTAACGTAATGCATACACCCCACCTGATGGACCAGACCCTTGAGTTCCAATATTGCTAACATGCTGCTGGCGTCAGTAATGGGGATGTTTGCGGTCCTGCGAATGTCGTCAATGTGCAACGGTTCATCGTTGAGATGCCTCAACAGCGATAACTCATCGTCATCCTCCGGCATCTCCGGCAAGGGCAAAGGCGGTTGATAAGTGACCGCCGTCAGGTTCAACTCTTCAAGGATGTCCTCGACCCTGGAAACCAGCTTGGCCCCGTCCTGAATCAACCGGTTGGTCAACTTGCTGGCTGGGGAAAAGATGCTGCCCGGAACGCAAAAGACCTCCCTGTTCTGTTCCAGCGCGTGGTACACCGTCCACCTGGCGCCGCTTCCCTCCCCGGCTTCCACCACCAAGGTTCCCAAGGTCATACCGCTAATCAGGCGATTCCTGCGGGGAAAGCTCCGCGCCTCCGGCCTGACTCCCAAAGGGTACTCGCTGACCACCGCTCCGTTTTCGGCAATTTGTTGCGCCAGGTTAGCGTGTTCCGGAGGGTATATGGTGTGCAACCCATTGGCCAGGACCGCTACCGTGCGCCCTCCGGTTTCCAAGGTCACGCGATGGGCGACGCTGTCAATGCCCCGGGCCAAGCCGCTGACGACGGCGATGCCGTTCCTGGCAAGGTCCTGGGTCAACGCGCTGGCAACCTCCCTTCCATAGCTCGTCGGGCCGCGCGTTCCCACAACGGCCACCGAACGTTCATCGGAGGGGAGAAGCGTCCCCTTGTAGTACAAGACTGCCGGTGGGTCGGCGGTTTCCTTCAGGCGCGACGGGTACGTTTCGTCATGCCAGTTGACCGCTTGCACCCCGGCCCGTTCAAGTCTCTCCATCTCAAGGTCGGGGGAAGTCCGCGCCCTGACCGCATCAACATCCTGGACCACACGATCGTCCATACCGGCAAACTTCAGGTCGGAAGCGTTCGCCTGCCAAGCCCTCTCGAGGCTCCCAAAGAAGGCCTCGAGCTTCCGAAACTTGACCGTCCCCAACCGGGAGACCTGGTTCAAAGCCACCCAATACTTTATGTCCGTCATGCGAGCGATTCTAGCACACGCCCAAATCCCCAAACAACGACGCTTGTGCAAGGGCGTAAGGGCAGAGCCTGTGCAAAGTCTCTTCTGACGGCGACATTCTTCCCCAAGCTCGTCATTCCCGCGCAGGCGGGAATCCATACGCGCAACGTAAAGGCGCGTTACCTTCAGCGTTTGGCGTTGCCCCGTAAATTGCCAGCTTGCTACCTTCCGGGAATAGTTATGTTGACTCGGTTAGGATCATTCCCAGCCTGTTTAACCCGCAATATCCCCATCGTGTTCATGTGCTGCAATGCGCTGGCAAAAGGACGGTTCAGACTGAATCCGCTATCCTCCAACAATTCCTCATATTCATCTCCTTCCCATCCGTCCTCTTCCAAGGCAACCCTGCACTGGTTGCCAAACGCGCTTTTGGTAATGGGTTTGCCAGCTATGTTGGTAGCCACTTGATAGCACTTGGCTACCATATACGGACGTTGCCACGGAATGAAATGGTCAGCACCTACCGTCTTAATTAGTCGCTCGCTACAATAGGTGTAGCCACACACGAACACTTCAGCCCCTGCTTTCTTTAGCCTTCCCAATAAATCGGCGTAATCACTGTCGTTGGAAATTAGCACGTAAACGGCCTCGACAGGGTCTATCTCCTGTCGATCGGCTGCTAATAAAAACCCACGAGTAGGGTCAGTCGTATGAAATGGTATGAGAACCACGGATGAACTCTGGTTTTGAGGCAGTTTGAAAGCGGTTTCCGCGTCCTGAATCAACTGCCTGTCAGCATTGTAGTAGTCTGATTTCCCTTCACACCCTGCCCTCTTCAAGGCGTTGCTAACATCCCAATTCATCCACCCGGATATATATGCAGTTGCGGTCGAATCCTCCAAGGTTGGAAATAGGAGTCGCATATATTCCCGTACCTCGGATATAAACCTGCCTATGGCGTTCGTATTAACGGCAATGTTCTGATAGTCCCATTGAACGACTAATGTCTTTCGACTATGCCGTCTCATAATTGCTCTGCTCCTTTCCTTAAAAAATTCGGGTGTAACGCCACGCTCCTTGGCAACTGAAAATAACGCGGCCAGCGCATTCGCGTCAGGAATGTTGCTACCACGCTCCCATCGAGAAAGCGTGTTTACGGGAATGTCAAGAAGTTCGGCCAACTGGGCCTGACTAAGACTTAACTCGCGCCGAATCTCAACGAGAACCGTCGCTTGGAAAACGAAGGCGTGGTCTTCAGGTCTAATCGGGGCCATCGGAACCTCCACAAGTCATTGCGGTCATAGAGCATTTTGCTTTAATACAGAAAGGTTGTCAACAATATTGTAGATACCATATATGCTCATACATGAATACTGCTCGGAAGTTTCCAATATGCCTTGGGTTTAACCGTGTTGAGAGATTCATTTCGACCCTATCTCAACTTCATCGACCATTTCTCCAAACTCCCTAACTTGACCTGATTTGACGTTCTGCGCCGCCAATCTGAATTGACAATAGAGTGAGCCTGATGTTATATTTCGACACCGAGCCAACGAAGCGCATCACATCTTTAGAAGTCAGTTTTCGAGGGCAATTCTGCCCTTGCGGCCCGTAGCCAGCGACTACGATGACATCCGCCACAAAATCTGCTTGCCTCAAATCACGGCCCCCAGTTTCCCCTGACCCATTTCCCATTGGACACAGACCAGTCAACCTTGAACCGCGACGCTTGTCGCTATGATCTCTACCCGGGGAGGATTTCACATGGAAATGCGTGATTTTGTCGTCCGGTTCGCCGGCGAAGGCGGTCAAGGGGTGGTAACCTCCGCCGAAGGTCTGGCCCAAGCCTCCACCCAGGTCGGCTATCACGCCCTGACTTTCGCCACGTTCCCATCTCAGATCCTGGGCGGCCCTACCTGGACCCAAGCCCGCATATCGGTTGACCCGGTGCTGAGCCCCGGCGACGACGTGGACGTGCTGGTGGCCTTCAACCAGGAAGCCTACGACGAGCATGGCGTCGAGGTGCGCGATCAGGGCGTCATTATCTTCAACTCCAACGAATTCCAACTGGAAGGAGACCCTCGCGGTTTCGGACTTCCGTTCGACGAACTGGCCCGCTCCACCGGCAACGCCAGGGCCGCCAACATGGTCATCATCGGCGCCTTGGGACACTTGGTGGACATGCCCCAGCAATATCTGGAGCAGTTCGTTACCAAGCGGTTCAGCCGTGGCAGGGCCGGCGACGAAGAGATAATCGAGTCCAACATCAAGGCGCTCTCGCTGGGCCGGGAGCACATGTCCGCCAGTGGGTTCTCCCTTGGAGCATTGGCCCCGCCCGTGCCGCCGGACTATGCGCAGTTGATGCTCAAGGGCAACGAGGCTTTGTCCCTTGGCGCTTTGGCCGCCGGCCTCGACTTTTACGTCGGTTATCCCATATCTCCCGCCACCACGATCCTGGTTTACATGGAAAGGAACCTGGTGGGAGAGGGCAAGTTCGCTTATCAAGTAAGCTCGGAAATTGAGTCCATCACCACTATCCTGGGCGCCGGTTTCGCCGGCAAGAAAGCCATGACCGCCACCGCTGGCCCCGGCTTTTCCTTGATGGGAGAGGGCCTGGGCTTGGGTTGGATCGCTGAGATACCGTTGGTGGTGGTAGACGTGCAGCGCGGAGGCCCGGCGACCGGGTTGCCTACCAAGACCGAGCAGTCTGACCTCATGGCCTGCATGTACCCCGCCCACGGCGACGTTAAACTGCCCGTTATAGCCGCCGGCACGGTTGAAGAATGTTTCTTCGGCGCCATCAAGGCCCTCAGTTGGTCCGAAAGGTACCAGGGCCCGGTCATCCTCATGACCGAGATGTCCTTGGCCGAGCGCGCCCAGAACATTGCCAAGCCGGACTTGTCCAAGGTGCAGGTCAGTTCCAGGGAGATATACCGGGGCAACAACGGGTACCATCGCTACGCCGGTTTCGAACTGTCCCCCATGCCGATTCCCGGCAACCCCGGCGCCTACGTCGCCAACGGCAGCGAACATGACGACATGGGCGATACCACCCACCTGCCGGCCCGCCACGTGCAAATGACCGAACGGCGGTTCAGCAAGCTCAAGCTCCTCGAAGAGGACGAGTACGAGCGTGACCGGCCGGAGGAGTCCATCGCATTCATGCCTTGGGGCGGCTCCAAGGGGCCGGGACTGGAAGCTTACAATCAACTCAAGGAAATGGGTGTACCCGTAGGCTGGTACTACACCATGCTCCTGAGTCCCTTGCCACCCAAGTTACTTGAAGAACTCAGGCAGAAGGAACTGGTCATCGTCCCCGAACTCAACTATCAGGGCCAGTTCGCCAGCATCCTCCGCTCCTACGGAGTGAAGGCCGAAGCCATAACCCAGTACACCGGATTGCCGTTCAAAGTACGTGACCTGGTGAACCGGGTCACTGAAATGACCCAATCCTTAAAGAAGGAGAAAGCCACGGTATGAGCAAGAAGAACCCGGAGTACGACTTCAAATGGTGTCCCGGCTGCGGGGACTTTGGTGTGCGCCGCGCTCTGGAGTTTGCGATGATAGACCGGTTGGAAGAGACCGGGCTGCCCATCGAGAATAACGTGGTTGTCGCCGGAATCGGCTGCTCCGGCAATCTGGTCCACCTCCTGGAAGGCGCTCAACCCTACGGGTTCCACGGCATCCACGGAAGGTCGCTGCCCATATCCCTGGGAGTGAAAATGGCCCGGCCTGAACTGAACGTGGTCGTTGTGGCCGGCGACGGAGACTTCCTGAGCATCGGCGGCGAACATATAGGCCCCCAAGCGGCCCGTAACCTCAACGTGTGCGCCGTGGTGATGGACAACGGCGTATACGGTCTGACCAAGGGGCAAAGCTCCCCCACGACCAAGATGGGCGAGGTCACCAGTTCCACCCCGTTCGGAAAGCTGGAAGCGGCGGTAAACCCGTTGGAGTTGTACCTTACCTTGGGCGTTTCCTTTGTGGCGTCCGGCTTTTCCAGCCAACCCCGCCCCTTGTCCAAGCTCATAACCCAGGGCATGGAACACCCGGGGTTCTCCATTGTTCACGTGCAGTCGCCCTGCACCACCTACAACGACACCTACGAAGCCCTCAAGGGGAACGTGAAGAAGGGCATCGAACCCGTACTGTGGGCCCTCCCGGACGACCACGATCCCTCGGACAAGGCCGCCGCCTATAACGTGCTGCAACAGGGCGGCATCCCCGTAGGCGTCATATACAAGGACGATGATCGGCCCTCCCTTGACCAGCAGGTGGAAAGCATGTGGGCCAGGGCGCGCACCCGAACCGTCCAGCAACTCATGGACGCCTTTGAGTTTTAACCGCTGTCCGTTCGCTCCGTATCGGTGAGCGAGGGTTAACACATCGGTGAAGTGTAAGACCCCCCCGAGCAGTATCGGAGGGGTCTTACTTTACCCGTTCACTGTCCCGCTAAAGACGTTCAACCACTGCTTCCCGTCACATCCCCCTTGGACAGCTCTTCCTCCAACGATTGGTATTTGGAGGGGCATTTCACCAGGATGGAGTCGGCGTGAAAGACTGGCTCCGGCCCGTAGCTTCCTTCGAGGATTATCTCCGAGTGCGGGTTGAAGAAAAGGTCGGGAAGCACGCCTACGTACTGAGCATCAAGTTGCGCTCCTTCCGACCCCAACTCCTTGTCGTAGAGGCGGAAACTAGATGTGGTCGAGCGATCCTCTCGCTGGAAAGAGCCGTCCACCAGCTTACCGGATACCCTCAACAAACGCCCGTCGTGTACTTCCGACTTGTTGACAAATTCATCAACGGTCAGGAAGTACAGGGCGTTTCCGGGAAACGCCGCGTACACCATGTAACCCAACGCCAGGACCACCACCACGGCCACCACTATGAACCGGGTCCGGTTGCTGCGGTGCCCCTTTTCGGTATCGCTCTCCGGCGTCGCCCCTTCGTGTGTAAGGCCCTCCAACGGCTCCTCCCATAACAGTAATGATGCCTTGAAATTATATAATGAAGCTCAGGCGCCCTGCTACGATTGACTGAATCGCGCAGGGCCTTTCGATCCTTTCGTCTGAACTGTGATTCATGGGATTGATAGATTGCCATGATTTCCCCAATCATGGTAATCCCAGAATCAAAAAAATCATAGTTCAGACAATTACGCCAAGAACCGAAAGACCCTGGGGTCAACGCTGGTCCGTGTCCACAGCCTCTTGGCCCTCCAAGGCCTGCCTCAGCCTGCGGATTTCCCTGGCCGTTTCCTGTTGGCGCCGGTTGAGGAACCAAGCATACAGAAAGAACGCCACCCAGCTTACCGCAAAGGCGGCGAACAAAAAGGGCATATTTCCCGAAGCCGCGCCCGCCTGCAACAGGACCATTGGCATAAGACCTACTCCTTACAATACCGCGCGGGGCAACTTCATTCCGCCAATCGGCCGGCCCGTCGCGCTGCCAACCGCATTTCTCCCAACTGGTCCTCGCTGTCCCGCAGCAACGCCCGCTCCCAGACCAGAAACGCAAACAGGACGAGGAAAGTAACCAGGGAGAAAAGCAGCGTCACCTGCATGATCGGCTCCAGCGCCCCGCTCTCGGCGAAGGGCCCGACTACGGGCGAAGGGTGAATCGACCGCCACCAGACGACCGAGTAATAGACGATGGGCACGTCCACGAACCCTATGATGCCCACGACGGCGGAGTAGCGGGCCGCCTTGTCCTGGCTGGGAGCGTAAGAGCGGATCATCAGGTAGGAGACGTAGATGAGCCATAGTATGAGGGTCGTCGTCAGGCGCGGCTCCCATGTCCACCAAGTGTTCCACACCGGCCGCCCCCAGATGATACCCGTAATCAGCGCCAGCGAAACGAACAGCACGCCGACTTCCGCGGATGCGTGGGCGATGCTGTCCCAACGGCGACCGCGCCGCACCAAGTAACCCACGCTGGCCACGAACACCACGAAGAAGGCCAGGAACGACACGATTGCTACCGGGACGTGAAAGTAGAACACCCGCTGTACGTCCCCCATCACGGCGTCGGTCGGAGCAACCATGAATATCAGGTAGAGGTCGGCCAGCATCAAGATGCCCGCCGCCGCCAATAATAAAGTCCGCGTACTTGGCATACCTTCGTGTTTCTCCGGCGGTGTCTTCCCAGGCTACTCTTCCACCACCACCCCGAAAATCCAGGGACATATTACTAGAAAAAGCGCGTCGAAAACGGCCAGCAGGGCCAACCATAGTTCTACTCGTCCGCCTGGCCGGACCCCGATGGCCGTCGTGCTGGCCTCGACCGCGCTTATGACGACGGGCAGGATTACCGGGAAGAACAGCACCGGCAGCATGATTTCCCGTGACCTGGTCTGGACGGCGATGGCAGAAAAGAGGGTCCCCACCACCGCGAAACCAAGGGTAGCCATCACGATGGTCAAAATCAAGGTGAAGGAGAAGGCGGAAAAGTTGAGCAGCACAGCGAACACCGGCAACAGCGCCGCCTCCACCAACAGCATGAAAACAAGGCTGCTGAACGCTTTGCCCAAGAATATGGCGTCCCGGCTCACCGGCGTTAGCAGCAACCCATCCAGTCCTCCCTGCTCCCTTTCACGGACGAATGAGCGGTTCATCGCCAGTGTGGCGGCGAAGGTAAACGCCAACCACAGGATTCCCGGGGCCAGGAAACCTATCTGTTGCGAACCGGCGTCCAGCGCAAAGTTGAACAGCACCACCACCAGCAGGCCGAAGAACAGCACCGAGACCACCATGTCCCTGGAGCGCCATTCCAGCAACAGGTCCTTCCACACCAATACCAATACGGGGCCAACGAATTGCATCAACTGGCGGCGCTCCCGGCTCCCAGGGAAGTCGCCACCAACTCCCGGAATTGGTCCGGGTTGGAATTATCAGAGCCGCCACAGAAGTGAATCCTGCCGTCCACCAAGAGTCCAACCTTGCTGGCCCAAGAGAACCCCATCTCAATGTTGTGGGTGCTCATCACCACCGTCCTGCCCGACGCCGTCCACTCGGTCAGCAGGTCTTCCAGCACCGCTACCGAACCGCGGTCCAATCCGCTCTCGGGCTCGTCCAGCAACAGCACCGGCGGCTGGTGCAGTATAGCGCGGGCAATCGACACCCGCTTTTGCATTCCATGAGAAAGCAGGCGCACCCGTTGGATAGCCCTGTCCGCCAGGCCCACCCGCTCCAGTGCCTCTTCCGCCCGCAGCCGCGGCTCTTCCAAGCCGAAGAGCCTTCCGTAGTAAACAAGGTTCTCAAGGCAGGTCAGATCATCGTACAGGAAGGTGTCGTGGGCCACCACGCCAACTCGCCGCCGCACCGAATCGGGGCGACGGCGAAGGTCGTAACCGGCAACCTCCACCGCTCCGGCGTCGGCCTTGACTTGGGTGGACAAGATGCGCAGCAAGGTCGTCTTGCCGGCCCCGTTCGCCCCAAGCAACCCCAGGCACTCGCCCCATCCCACCGTCAAATCCAACCCCCAGAGGACCGGCCGGTCGCCGAACGCCTTCTCCAAGCCCTCTACTTTAATTGCGTACCCGACAGGACCGCCTGACACAACCAACCTTTAACCGTACCGGACCAAGCAAATAGGTTCCAGCAGCAACTCCCGCCACTCGTCCCACAACGCGACGCCCACTGTCACCCGATCATTCTCCAATGGAGGGCAGGTCCGCGACGCGCAGTCCGCTATGGGACAAAGGCGGCATTGGGCTACTCTCCTGCAAACAAGCTGGCCGTGCAACCGCAGCATTTCGTGGATGTCGACCATCGCCACACCCCGCTCAGCCATCCATCCCCTGTTCGACTCGTAGACTTCCTTGAGCCAGCCCCGCACCTGCGCCGTGTGCGGGCTTCCCCCGTCGATAGGGTAGCCGCAGATGCGGTCAACCACCCGCCGCCCGTTGCCGTCCATGGGCAGGGCCTCTTCGCCCCAGCCGTATGCGACGACGCACTCGGCGATTTTGTCGCCGACGCCCTTGATCTCCATCAACCGCTGCCGGTCCCGCGGGACTTGCCAGCCGTTCAGGGCCATAGCCTCAATGGCCGACTCTACGAAGGACACCTGCCCGGCCCGCACTATGCCCCGCCATTCCCGTTCGCCCAACGGCGAACTGCCGGCGAAGCTCCGCGGCTCGGGGTATAACCGGAAGAACCGGGTGCACATCTCAACCAGCAGCCGGTCTTTCGTCCTCGCACTCAGGCCAAACAGCACCAGTGCCCGGTAGGGACTGCGGCGGAGACCGTCCTTGGCCCACACTTGGGACTCCCAAGAGAACCCTCGGTACAGTCGTCCAAGCTCCTTGATAGCCGCCAGGATCTTCGCCTCGTCGTCCATTCGCCGCCCCGCCGATGGCTGCGAGTGTAGACGAGTGGTTGAAGGCAGTCAATTGAAATGTCTGAATCAGGATTCTCAGGATAGAAGGATTAACAGGATGAATTGGTGCTATCCTGAGAATCCTGAAATCCGGTAAATCCTGATTCAGACAGTAGAGGTAACTTGCTCAACCTCATCCTGCTCACCATCCACATCGCCGCCGGCTCCACGGCCCTGTTGGCTGCTCCGGTGGCCTTGGTCACCGCCAAGGGCGGGCCCAACCACGTCAAGGTTGGCCGGGTCTACGCCCTCGCCATGACCGTGGTCTTCGTCACCGCCGTCCCGCTGGCATTGCTCGGAGCCAATGTCTTCCTGTTCTTCATCGCCTTATTCAGCTTCTACATGGTCTTCGCCGGTTGGCGTTTCGCTCGTAACCGCCGAGGGCACCCCCAACCCATGGATTGGGCTGCCGTGACGGTAATGGCCCTGACCGGACTCGGCATGTGGGTTTACGCCGCTCTGCTGGCCCGCGATGGTAACTCCCAATGGGTGACCCTCACCCTGTTCGGTGTCATCGCCTTCGGTCTCAGCGGCGCCGACGCTCTGTTCTTCCGGGCCAAGCGAGTCTCAACCCGCAGCCGAATATCGCGCCACCTGACCAATATGCTCGCCGGAACAATCGCCACGGTAACCGCTGTCCTTGTGGTCAACGTAGACACCAACCCCGTCTGGCTGGCTTGGATACTTCCCACCCTGGTAATCACGCCGGTCATAGTCTGGTGGAACTTCCGCGTAGCCCGCCAAAGCGCTGCCCGGTCACCCTGACCGGCGGCATACCAGAATCATATCAATCAGAAAAATCACCTGAATCACAGTTCAGACAAACCGCCGCCCTTTGACGCCCCTTCCCGCCCCGCGTAATATTCCTCGTGTCCAGTCTCCGGCAAGGTCCGGAAGCCATCAAGGAGGACAATCCAATGAAAGCGGTATTCATCGAAGAACACGGCGGCCCCGAAAAACTGACCTACGGCGACCGCCCTGAGCCGGAGATAGCTCCCGGCGAGATAATGCTCCGTGTCCGCGGCAGCGCCTTGAACCATCTGGACCTGGGCTTGCGCCGGGGCGGCAACTACCGTGGCGCCCTGCCCCGCATCCTGGGCTGCGACGTGGCCGGCGAGGTGGTGTCCATCAGTCCCGCCGCCTCCACCTCGTTGCAGGTCGGCGACCGAGTTATCCTCAACAACCGGGTCACCTGCAGCGGCTGCGAGCATTGCCGCATGGGAAACGACCAGTGGTGCCCCAACCAGAAACGGTTGGGCGTGGACCTGGACGGCGGCCACGCCGAGTACATCACCGCCCCCGCCGTCAACGCCCACGTCATCCCTGACTCGATGGACTTTGCCGAGGCCGCAGCCTTGCCCATTGCCGCTCATACGTCTTGGCATTGCATGGTCACCCAAGCCCAAGTCAAGCCTTGGGACGACGTGCTGGTGCAGGCGGCGGGCAGCGGCGTCGGCAGCATGGCCATCCAGATAGCCAAAATGGTCGGCGCCCGCGTCATCACCACCGCCGGCAGCCAGTGGAAACTGGACAAGGCCAAGGAGTGGGGCGCCGACGAGGTAATAAACTACCGGGAGACCCCCAACTTCGCCGACCGGGTGAAGGAGTTGACCAACGGACAGGGCGTCGATTTGGTATTCGATTGCGTAGGCGCCGACGTCTGGGAACAGAACCTGCTGTCGCTGAAGGCCGGCGGCCGCTTGGTCATCACCGGCGTAACCTCGGGCGCCACCGCCAACCTGAACCTGTCATTGTTGCAGGGCAAGCCCCTTCACCTGATGGGCAGCGGAGGCCGCAGCAACCGCACCTTCGCCGACTTCATGAAGGTCGTCCACCACGGCTCCCTCCGCGGCATCCCCGGCCGCACCTTCCCGTTGACCGAAGTGGCCGCCGCCCATCAAGCTATGGAGGACCGGGACTTCTACGGCAAGATAGTTATTGAGAGTTGAGGCGGAACTCCCACTTAACACGGCCCTGATTCTGTCCGTTTGACGCAATTTAAGCCTACTGCTAAACTCCGGCCTGTCGAGGTTTTGCCTCGGCGTCCCTTCAATTTGTTCTATGAGGTGTGCCTCATGGTAGCTAGTGATTCAACTCCGGAATTCGTGACCAAAGTGTACGAGACGATGCGGCGCAACTTGGAAATCGTCCGTCGCCGGGTCGGCGGGCCCATGACACTGGCGGACAAACTGTTGCTTTCCCACTTGGACGATCCCGAAAACCAGGAACTGGTCCCTGGGAGGAGCTATTTGCAGGTCAGGCCCGACCGGGTAATCCTGCAGGACGTTCTGGGCCAGACGGCCATGCTCCAGTTCATGCAGACCCAGCGCACCAGTACCGCGGTGCCTACCACCGTCCACTGTGACCATCTTATCCAGGCCCGTGTGGAGGGCGCGTCCGATTTGCGGGAGTCCTTGGCCGAGAACAACGAGGTGTACGACTTTCTCCGCTCCGCCAGCGCCAAGTTCGGCGTGGGCTTCTGGGGTCCCGGCGCGGGTATCATCCACCAAGTCAATCTTGAGCAGTACGCCTTCCCTGGCGCCGTGATTATAGGCACTGACTCCCATACTCCCAACGGCGGCGGGTTGGGGTCCTGCTCCGTGGGCGTGGGCGGCGCCGACGCCGTGGAGGCAATGGCCGGTCTGCCTTGGGAGGTGTTGTACCCCAACCGCATCGGCGTGTACCTGACCGGCGAGATGAACGGCTGGACCGCTCCCAAGGACGTGATTCTGTACCTTGCCGGCGCCCTCAGCGTATCCGGCGGCACCAACTCCATCATTGAGTACTTCGGGCCTGGCACACGTTCTATAAGCTGCACTGGCAAGGCAACCATCACTAACATGGGCGCCGAGTTAGGCGCGACCACCTCGGTGTTCCCCTATGACGAACGGATGGCCCGTTACTTGGAAGCCACCGCAAGAGGGGCCTTGGCGAGGCTGGCCGATGAACACAAGGACATGTTGTCCGCCGATCCGGAAGTAGAAGCCAACCCGGAGCAGTTCTTCGACCGAATCGTGGAGATAGACCTTTCCAAGCTGGAGCCGCACATAGTCGGCCCCCACTCTCCTGACCGCGCCCGTCCCATCTCGGTGTTCGCCCAGGAAGTGGCAGATGAGTCCAACGGCTTCGTTGACCAGATTTCCGCGGCGTTGATAGGAAGTTGCACCAACTCCTCGTATGAGGACATGAGCCGCTCCGCTGACGTGATGCGGCAGGCCAGCGCCCACGGCATCACGCTGTCGGTGCCCTTCATGGTTACGCCGGGTTCAGAGCAGGTCCGCGCCACCATCGAGCGGGACGGGCAACTGGAGGCCCTGCGTGATGCTGGCGCTACCGTGCTGGCCAACGCCTGTGGACCATGCATCGGCCAATGGAGGCGGTCCCGCGAAGCTTCCGAACATCCCAACTCCATTGTGACGTCATACAACCGCAACTTCCCCGCACGCAACGACGGTCAGCCGACCACGATGAACTTCATCGCCAGCCCGGAGATTACCACCGCTTTCGCTCTGTCCGGCAGGTTGTCCTTCAATCCCTTGACCGATACCCTGGCCGACGCCCAAGGCAACCAAGTGATGCTGGAGCCTCCGAAGCCGGCGCCCGAGGTCCCGGAGACTGGGTTCGACCCCGGCCACGCCTCCTACATCGCGCCGCCGGACGACGGGAGCGATATCGAGATTGCGGTGGACCCCAACAGCCAGCGGTTGCAGTTGATGAACCCTTGGCCCGCTTGGGACGGCAACGACTTCACCGAGATGCCGGTCCTGATGAAGGTGGATGGGAAGTGCACCACCGACCACATCTCCCCCGCCGGTGTATGGCTCAGCCTCCGGGGTCACTTGGACAAGTTCAGCGACAACTTGCTGATGGGCGCCACCAACGCTTACACCGGCGACCGAGGTACGGGGTTGGACGTGCTGTCCGGGGAAGCTCAAAAGTCCATCGCCGCCATAGCCCGCAACTACAGGTCTGAGGGTGTCAAGTGGGTGATAATCGGCGATGACAACTACGGCGAAGGCAGCAGCCGAGAGCACGCGGCGTTGTGCCCGCGGCTGCTAGGCGGAGCTGCGGTTATCGCCCGCAGCTTTGCCCGCATCCACGAGACCAACCTGAAGAAACAGGGCCTGTTAGCCTTGACCTTCAGCAATCCCGACGACTACGACCGGATCCGCGAGGATGACCGGATCAATCTTATCGGCCTCGCCGAACTGGCGCCCGACAAGCCGGTTGCCTGCACCGTCCACCACTCCGACGGTACCTCCGAAACCCTGAGCCTGAACCACTCCTTCGGACAGCCGCAAATCGAATGGTTCAGGGTAGGCTCGGCGCTGAACTTGTTCCACCAGTAACGGGCACGCCCCTTGATTCTCCGTGGGCCGGGCGGACTTTCGGACTCGCCCGGCCCATTTAATCGTCAGTACCCTCAGCCACCACCGCACGGGGCGTCGTGCGCTCCAACATCTGGGTCGCTCCGGCCCGTAGGGAGCGTATTTCGGGGCATATCAAAAAGGTGAAGCCGGCCATCAGTATGATCACTATGCCGCCGATGGCCACGGCCCAGGGAGCGCCGATGTGCTGGGCTACCGTGCCGCCTTGCGCCATGCCCATGGGAGACAGGCTCCACGTGACGCCGTACAGCCCCATCACCCGTCCGCGAAGTTGTTCCGGGACCAACTGCTGTATGGTGCTGAGCCCCCCCACCAAGTACAGGGAGTTGGCTACTCCAACCACGAACAGCATCACCATGGCCACTTCGTACTGCCCCTGCCAAGCGGCGATGGTGAAAAGGACCTGCCCCATGCCGAACACCGTCGCGCCGATGAGGATCAGGTGTCCCTTAGCGGAACCGTGCCTCAGGTTGCCAATGAACCAGGTCCCGATGATGGACCCGACACCGGACGCTCCCAGCAGCCAGCCGACCCTCTCGGCCCCGACGTAGAGCACCTCCTTGGCAAAGACCGGCATCAGGTAGATGTAGGCCATGCCGAACATGCTGTTGCAGAAGGTAAGCAGCATGATGTTGAGGAATATGGGGTTCCGGCGCACGAATGCAAGGCTGTCGACAATTTGTCGGGCGAACTGCCCGGTGGCCGGCGGGCGGGGCCTTACGTTAAGGAACGAAAGCACCGCGGCCAACAAGAAGAACGATGCGGCGGTTATGAAGATGGACGAATAAATGTTCCATCGGGCGATAATCATGCCGGCCAGCGCCGGGGCCAGTACGCGGACCAGGTTCCAGACTATGGAGTCCAGGGCCACCGCGTTCACGATGTGCTCGCGGCGCACCAAGCGGGGGGCGATGCTGGCACGGCTGGGTTGATCGAAGGCTTGGATGGCGCCGATGATGAATGCGGCGGCCAGGATGTGCCACACTTCCACCGCTTCCGTCAGCACCAGCATTCCCACCAGCCCGACGACGGTAGCGGAGACCGTCTGCGCGGTAGCAACCAGCAGCTTGGGTTCCCAGCGGTCTGCCAGCACTCCTCCTAGCAGGTTGAGAAGCAGAGCGGGCACGGATATTGCGACGCCCAGGTAGGCCAGGTGCTGCGCTTGACCGGTAAGGTCGAACATCAACCACCCCAGCGTGAACTGGAGCAACATCTGGTGCCCGGTGACCCCGGCGAGAAGCGCCAACCAGTAGAATCGGAAATGCCCGTATCTCATGGATACGGGCACGAACCGGCTTATGGTGTCTAACGCCGCCAACTTATTCGCTTGCGAAAGCCCTTCCGCCCTATTGGGTCTTTATTCTATTTCCCGAAGTAATAACGCAGTTCGTTGGAGTGGCCTGCGCCAGTAACGGCGTTGTCCAAGCGTACAACAGCCAGTCCGTCTTGCTGCTTAGCCGCCCCGGATTATCAGTGTAGCCACCAAGCCGATCTGGGAAGCGATGATGGCGCCGCCGATGATCCATCCAGTGAGCAGCACCCGGTCAATCCGGGAATTGACCTGTTGGAGTCCAGCGGTCATGTCCGTGCGTAGCTGTTGGAATTCTGCACGTAACTGTTGGAATCCGGCGGTCATATCGGCTCGTAGCTGTTGAGATTCTGCACGTAACTGTTGGGACTCTGCGGTCATGTCCGCGCGCAGTTGTTGAGATTCTGCACGTAACTGTTGGGACTCTGCGATCATATCCGCGCGCAGTTGTTGGGATTCTGCACGTAACTGCTGGGACTCTGCGATCATATCCGCGCGCAGTTGTTGGGATTCTGCACGTAACTGCTGGGACTCTGCGATCATATCCGTGCGTAGCTGTTGGAATCCGGCAGTCATATCCGTGTGGAGTTGTTGGAGCATGGCCGATTGTTCGGTTATCCGTCCTTCCAAGTATCCCAGGGTTTGGGTTGCGTCGGGTTCTGTCGTCATGGAACTACTCCCTGCTAAACCATCATAGTTTACTACATAAGGTTTACGACCGGGCGTTGTAAGCGGTGTGAGGTACAGTATCTTCAGGTATAGTGCCGAGATAGAACTGTCTCAGGTGAGGTTCCACCATCCGGCTCAACTCACGGCGTTCCTGCTCCTGCGGCGTTAGAGGCCGGTCCAGGGCTTGTCTCAGTTCCTTGTACAGGTCCCCTTTATTGATCTTGGTCAGTTGCCCGTCCTGCAGGACGATCTCGCCGTCGACCATGACGGTGTCCACGTCAATCGCGCGGCCCCGGTGCACCATCGCGTCTACGATGGATACCTCCGGGTCCAGGAACGGTTCCTCGATGTTTCTCAAATCAAGCAGCACGAGATCGGCCCGCTTGCCCGGCTCCAGCGTCCCGATGCGGTCGCCGAACCAACTGGCGTAGGCCCCGTTCACCGTCGCCATTTGAAAGACTTGGTGGGCGGTTGGGGGAGTATGGTCTATGCCGGGGATGCGGTGAACTCTGAGCGCCATTCGCATTTCCTGGAACATGTCCTTGTCGTCGTTTATGCCGGCCTCGTCGCTGCCCAGGGCTACCCTGATTCCCGCCGCCAGAATCCTGCCCATCGGCGCAATGCCGCTTTGCAATCGCAGGTTTGAACTGGCGTTGTGGCAAATGTTTGTCCCGGTTGCCGCCATAATCGCCAGGTCTTCTTCCGTGGCCCATACGCTGTGGCCGCACACTACGTCCGGACCCAGGAAACCCAAGTCGTTGAGGTGCTGGAGCGGTGTTTTGCCGTAGACGGTCAACCCGTACAGCTTCTGGTAGACCGTTTCCTGCAAATGTATGTGAATGCCGGTGCTGTGGCGGGTGGCGATGTCTCTCAGTGCCACCAGCATGTCATCCGAGCAACGGTGGACGTTGCTGGGGGCCATGGTCACTTGGACTTTTTCCAAGCGGTTGTCGCCGTACTTGGCGAATATATCCTCCAAGATGGGAATAACCTCGGACACGGGCAAGTAGGTGCGGCCCATGAATGACCGGTACCTTTCGGCCAGGTCTCCGGGCAACCGGGCGGCGAACTCCGCTTCACCACCATCCCGCCCGGAGATCATGGAGTTCTGGTCGGCCACCGACGGCGCGTAGGAGACTCGCATTCCCGAGTCTTGAAAGGCCTTGACCACCTTGTCCGCCACTTCCATGCTGACCGTCGGGACGCCCCGTCCGGGTGAATGAATGGCTTGGACGGTGGTGGTGCCGGACTCGATCATCTGCACTGCCCCGTAGAGTTGGTCTAGGTAGGGGTCTATTGCCCGCCCTCCGATGCGGGCCAGCATCCACAACTCCAGCGGCAGGTCGGGCGCACCTAACTGGAATGGCGTAAGGCCGACGTGGAAGTGGTCGTTCACCAGTCCCGGCATAACCAAGTAGTTGGAAGACCCCAACAACTCCGCATCGGGGTGCCGGCTCCGCAAGTCCTGGTAGCCGCCGACTTCGATAATCTCGCCGTCCCGCTGCAACACCGCGCCGTCCGATACGACCTCCGCGGTATCAGGACCGGTAACCTTGGATATTACGTATTTGCCGCGCACCAGGGTAGTTGCCATATCTGCCTCCTAACTATTGGCCAACTGAAGATGATTCCATTCCGTTTGACACTGTACAAAGCAGTCTATACTATCGCAATGTTTCAGCCCCGTTCCGGCTGAAATCATAAAACTGGAGGATGAGTAATGGCCGTGCACCGGCGTGGTTTGATGTCCCTGATTCCATTATCGCTTATATTGGCATTGGTTGGCGTAGTAGCCTGTGGCGGGGCCGCCCCCGCGCCACAGATAGTGGAAAAAGAGGTTGTACGGGAAGTTCCCGTAGAAAGAGTAGTTGAGAAGGAAGTCATACGGGAAGTCCCGGTGGAAAAAATAGTGGAGAAAGAGGTTATCAAAGAGGTCGAAGTAGAGAAAGAGGTAGTGATTGAGAAGATAGTGGTCGCCACTCCGGCGCCGGTGGCCACCGGCAAGCTGGCGCCATTGCCGGCGGGCGGAAAGTACGGCGGCGAGTTGGTGCGCAACATGAACCCGGGTGAGCCGCGCGATTTGGACTTCCAGAGTTGCGGCCCGGGTTCATGCTTGATTGCTGCCGCCCCGGTGTATAACGGCCTCCTTCGCATCAACCCGGAAAACACCAACGAGATTATCGGCGACCTTGCCAGTACCTGGGAACCAAGCGACGACGGCTTGTCCTTCACCTTCCGACTCAGAGATGGCATAAGTTTCCACGATGGAACACCCTTTACCGCTGCCGACGTGAAGGCGACGTTTGACAGAGGACTGGACCCCGACTTTCACAGCACCCGGGTCGAACGTCATATCAAGAAGCTGATAAAGCAGGTGGACCTGATCGACGACCGGACAGTGAAATTCGTCCAGACCTCGCCAGGCCTTTTGCTGATACCCACCCTGGCGTCCAACTGGATGATGGTCGTCCCCAAGCACGTCCTTGAAGAGGAGGCGTTGGGCGAAAAGGCCGTCGGCACCGGTGCGTTCAAGTTCGTGAAGTGGGACCGGGACGTGGAGTTGGTATACGAACGAAACCCGGACTACTTCGAGGAAGGACTCCCCCTCCTGGACAAGGTGAGGATCCTTCAAATCAATGACCGGGCGACCATTATTGGAGCCTTGGTTTCCGACCAGATGAACATGTGGCTCGCCGCTCCACCCAGGCCCACCGATATTGAGAAGGTGCAGCAGCAAATGGGAGCCGACAAAGTAACCGCGATCCCCTACCCCGTGGGCGTCAACCAGACCTTCATCTTCAATACCAAGCGGCCGCCATTCGACGACATTCGGGTCCGGCGTGCGGTCTTCCTGGCCTTGGACCGGCAGGACTACTTGGACAAGGTCTGGCGCGGCCAGGGTGTTGCGGGGGCCGTGTTGGACCCGGCGATTTATGGAGACGTGGCCATTCCGTTGGAAGAGGTCAACCAGATGCCCGGAGTGCGCCAGCCCAAGGACGAGGACCTAGCCGAGGCCAAGCGCCTGATGGCCGAGGCCGGCTTCCCCGACGGATTCAAGCTGGAAGACAACGAGTGCTTAGGCCAAAACACCGCACAGGGCAGGCTGTACATGGAAGTCCCCATCGCCCAACTGAGAACTGCGCTGAACATTGACTGTGACATCGTACTCCAAGACCGGCCGTCGGTATTCGCCCGTGTCGCCGAGGGCGACTTCACCCTCTACGGCCACGGCTCGGGCGTTCAGTTCAAGGACCCGGACTCCATTTTCGGGCTGATCATTGCCCCGAACGCCGGGCGGAACTGGGGCCGGTGGGAGCATCCGGAATTCACCAAGTTGTACGACGAGCAACTGAACGCCACCGACCTAGAGCAGCGGCGGGACCTGCATCTCCAGATGCAAAAGTTCGTCTATGAAGTGGACACGGGACACGTGCCGATGACGTGGAACCACGCCGTGAACCTGGTGCGGAGCGAGGTAAAGGGCTGGCATTCGCTTGGCCCTTGGTTCGAACACAACCGCATGGACCGGGTCTGGATCGATAAAGGCAACTAGCCTTGTACAGTTACTTGGTGAAAAGGGGGCTGCTCTTCGTCCCTACCGCCCTCCTGGCGGTCTTCATAGTATTCCTCATTATGAAGGCCGCCCCCGGAGACATAGTCACCATAATGGTCTATGGCGAGGAGGGCGGCGCCGGCCCCTTGGAGGAGTCCAAGGCGCTGGAAGCGAAGCTCCGGGAGGAAATGGGCTTCAACCGTCCCTTGGTGGTCCAGTTCTTCGACTGGGTCAAGCAACTGGCCCAAGGGGACTTGGGGGAGTCTTTCACCCAGCGCGGCCGCAAGGCCATAACCGTCATTGGGGAGCGGTTTCCCCGGACGGTGGAACTGGCGGTCCTTACCATCATACTGACGTTCCTATGGAGTATTCCGCTGGGGGTGCTGGCCGCCACCAAGGCGGACACCAATGTTGACCGGGCTATCCAGATATTCAGCGTTGCCGGGCTCAGTGTGCCCAACTTCTGGATAGCCACGTTGGCCCTGATATTCCTGGCCCAGTTGCTGGGATGGTCTCCTCCGGTAGGTTGGTCGGGGCCCTTGGAGGACCCGGCGACCAACTTCAAGAAGATGCTGATTCCCGTGCTGATCCTGGCTTACAGCCAAGGCGCGCCGCTGCTGCGGCTGACCCGCGCCCAAATGATGGAGGTATTACGAGAGGACTACGTGCGCACGGCCAGGGCCAAGGGCATGTCCGAGCGGTCGGTCGTTTACCGGCACGCACTCAGGAATTCCGTCATTCCTATATTCACGATGCTGGCGTGGGACTTGGGCCGCTTGGTCAACGGCGCCGTGCTTATCGAGGTCATATTCGTAATACCGGGCTTGGGAAGCCTGTTCGTCCAAGCCATAGCCAACCGGGACTTCGCTCTCATCCAAGGGTTGGTGCTGATTAACGTTTTGATCATGCTGGGTATCAATCTTATAGTCGATGTCGTCTACGGTTACCTGGACCCCAGGATTCGTTACACCTAGAGAGGTAGGGTGTGGCTTTAGAGCAAGGCGGAGCGCCGTCTACGATAGAGGTGTCAGCGCCCCGGATAGACCAGCGGGCCGTTACCACCCTGCGGCGTTTCGCCCAAGCCAAGCCTTTGGGCATGGCCGGGGCGCTGGTATTGGCTTTGATGGGCATCGTAACGGTGTTTGCGCCTCTGCTTGCGCCCTATGACCCTCTCGACGCCTCTTTCGCCCGCAGCCTGCCCATCAGTGGCGAGCACTGGCTTGGCACGGACCCACTGGGCCGGGACGTTTTCAGCAGGGTCATCATGGGGTCCCGTATATCCATCTACGTAGGGATTGTCTCTGTCCTGATCGGCGTCAGCTTTGGCGCGTTCATCGGGATTGTCAGCGCCTACGTGGGCGGTGTGCTGGACTTGGTGGTGCAAAGGGTGGTGGATGCGATTCAAGCCTTCCCGGGGTTGGTGCTGGCGATGGCCATTATGGTGACATTGGGCCAATCGATCAATAACGTGATCATAGCCATCGCCATCCTGCTCATCCCAGGCGGGGCGCGCATTATCCGGGGCGCGGCCCTGAGCATCAAGGAACAGACCTACATCGACAGCGCCAGGGCCGTGGGCTGTTCCCATGTCCGCATCATGGCCCGGCACATCTTCCCCAACACCATCGCCCCCTACATCATCCTGATCAGCGTCAGCATCGGCAACGCCATAATAACCGAGGCAGCCCTCAGCTTCCTCGGGGTGGGCGCGCCGCCCGACGCCCCGTCGTGGGGAGCGATGGTCAACACCGCATCCCAGGAATTGTTCACCGGAGGGCTGGGCTTGGCGGTAGGCCCTGGACTGGCCATAGCCTTGGCGGTGTTCGCGTTCAACCTCTTGGGCGACGCCTTGCGGGATACCCTCGACCCAAGGTTGAGGCAAAGGTAATTCTGTCCCGAAGGGCATCGCCAGAGAATCGGGGTATCTTAGATTCCCCGCCACACGCGGCGGCTTTCGCCTCGGACGAAGTGGCCGAATCCGGGGTCTGGGAAGTGGCCCGCCGCTACGATGATGCCCTCGGCTTCCAGCATGTCCAGCACCGTGTGACGGGTCTGCCGGGACACGTCGGGCTCGATGTCGAAGATAGGACACCAGTCGGTGTAGTGGGCTTGGGCCACACTGTGGGCTACGTCGCCCAGGATGTAGCCCCGCTCTCCGCCTGACGCGATGGTGATGGAAACGTGGCCCGGAGTATGGCCGGGCGTTGGGACCGTGGTCAGTTCGTCGGTGATGTTGTACTCGTCGTCGATCAGGTCCATGATGTCCAGGCCCTGCAACGGGATGACTTGGTTGGTGATGTGCTCGGCCCCAGCCACCACGTTGGGTTGAGTCCAGTAGTCCCAGTCCTTCCGCGGCACCAAGTACCGGGCGTTGGGGAAATTGGGGCGACTGTTGGTCAAGTTCCAACCCACGTGGTCGGGGTGCAGGTGGGTGAACACCACCAGGTCAACCGCCTCCCGGTCGATGCCCTTCTCTTCCATATCCTTCAGCAGCGTCCCGTCCTCGGCCTGTAACCCGGTGTCTACGATAATCAGCTTGCCGGAGGACCGGACGGCCACGGTGCCATACCTGCTGCGGACTTGGTCGTGCTCGTCCAACAACTCGGGGAACTCCCGCCACTGCTCGATGGTGGTGTCCGGGAAGGGTATCAACGGAGACCGCTGGGGGAAGCCGTCGCTCAACGACACCAACTCCACGTTGCCAACCTGGATACTATAGTCAGGCATCCTTCTGCCTCCTCTTCAGACGGTTTTATCTCGGGTCTTTGTTACGTCACAGGTCGGAATGGTACTTGGGGGATGGTCGATTGTCCACCGGGAGTAGTTGTCTGAACTGTGATTCATTTGATTTCTGTGATTTTATGATTTAGATGAGCGGACAAATCAGGGTAATCCTTTAATCATACAAATCACAGTTCAGACAAACTTCACGAGGCATCCGTGCGCCGAAAAAACAAAACCTGTAGAATCGGGTGACATTTTAAGCGAGATGCGATTTGACGCCATGAACGATAGTCTTTCGGACGTTAATGCGGCCCTTCAATCGTTAGCTGATGGAAACCGAGGCAGTTGGAGGTTGTCCGCCTGCGGCGTGACCGCCGGACTTCGGTCGATACCGGCCCTGGTCCACACGGACGCCTACGCCGCCGAGACGGAGCGGGGGCGCATAGTGTTGGTGGCAGGCCTGTCGGGGAATGCGGAAGATGCGGCCCTGGGGCTGAGGGCTTTGCAGTGGAGCGCTGGACACTCCCAAGACTCCGGGAACATCGCCTTGACGGGTGTACCGTTGGCCAACCCTGAAGGTGGGGCGGACCTTTCGAAGGGATTTCCCCCGGAGGGGAACTTCTTCTATGACGCGGACGCACCCGAGACTCGCTATCTATGGCGGTGGCTGTGTTTCCAAGCGCCGGACCTGGTACTGGAGATTCGCGCCGGAGGCTCGGTGGAGTGGCAGGCAAACGTGGCGGCGAGCGACTTGAGTGCCGTGCTTGGCGCGTCGGCAGCCGAACCGGAAGATTCGTCGTTGATTGGCGCATTGGGCCGCGGGACGCCGGACAACCTGGGGACGGTTCCGGGCTTGCGGTTGACGGTCCCCGAGTCCCTTCTCGATGGAGAGATGGAGCGGTTGTGGAACATCATTGGAGGCCAACCCAATCCACTGGGGGCATCGGCAGCCCGCAACGTGCTGGCGGCGCGGCGGCAACGCTCGTTCATGGACGTGGGCCGGTTGCTGGCCGGGGTGTACGGCTACGCTCTGGACCCGGTCAACTACACGCAGGGAGTGGCCATAAGCGGGCGGCTTCGATTGGCGCGGCTGGACCCAAGCGCACCGTCTCCGGCGGAAGGCATCGTGAAACTGCTGGAGCCTTACGTGTCCGGAGCGGTCCCAATGTTTGGAGACCGGCCCAGCGGGGCGAACCTGGCTGGTTTGATATGGGGACAGGAACTGGCCGAGGCTACGGGCGACTCCCGCTATTCCGACCTGATAGTGCAGGTGGCGGAGCGGTACGAGACGGTTCCCAGGGGAACGGCGCCGCCGCCCTGCGACCCGGACTTCCGCACTGAGGACATGTTCATGGCCGGGGCCATGCTGGGCCGGGCCTTCAGCATCACCGGGGAGCGGTGCTACCTGGATATATTGACGCGGTTCCTGCTGGACGGCGAAATCCAGCAGGACGACGGCCTGTTCTGGCATTGCCGCTCCGCGCCCTACTTCTGGGGACGGGGCAACGGCTTTGCAGTCCTGGGACTGACGGAGACGCTCACCTACTTGCCGGAAGACCACCCGGACCGGGAGGCGGTGCTGGCGATGTACCGCAGGGGGCTGGAGGGCATGAGGCGAGTGCAGGAGCCGTCGGGGATGTACCCAGAGGCGCTGGACGTCCCCGGCTCGTACCACGAGTTCACGTCCACCTGCATGGCAGGCTACGCCATGGCCCGTGGGCTGCGGCGCGGTTGGCTGGACGAGTCGTTCCGCGAGTCCCTGCGGATGGCATGGCAGGGGGTGTCGGAGCGGGTGGAGGACAACGGTGACGTGGTGGACGCCTGCATCAGCACCGGCGTGCTGGAAGACCTGCGCGCCTACCTGCACCGCCCGGCGGTCTTCGGGTTCGATGACCGCAGCGGCAGCATGGCGTTGTGGTTCGCGGTGGAGATGGAGAGGCTGAGCCGGGGATAAGTCCCGGCGCCTCTCTCCGGTAGGGAGCGTTTTGAAAAGCATAAAAATGGTCGGGGTGAGTGGACTCGAACCACCGGCCTCTTCGTCCCGAACGAAGCGCGCTAGCCACTGCGCTACACCCCGACGCTGCCGACACCGACAGGACTGTTCCATTATACCTTACTTGGGTGGCTTGTGTGCGGATTGCTTGGTGTTGATTTTTTGGTGGTGAGCAACAGGTGGACTAACGCCGAGGTCACGACCGCTTGGATGTCCTCGATGACTCCTCATCTCACACCTGCGCCTTCGTCGGCGATACGCCCGCGCTGGCTTTGAAGGCCAGGGTTGCCGGTCGCCGCCGCCGACATGGCCGGTGGCGTAGCGGTCCTCCGCCGGTCCTCATGCGGGTTGCCGGGAAGTTTGCCCCCGAAACCGTCGGGGGCGCGCAAATGCAAGGATACAATTTCTCGTTAGAGAAATTCTTCGCCTGTTTGAAAGCAGGCGGATTGGTCAGAACGTTGACCTGATCAAACGACGCACACTGCGTCGGGTTATTTTTCGCCTTGGGCGGGGCATGGAGCACCGATTATCCGCCAGGCGTATGGTTTGGGTCCACCTGTTGCTCTTGAGCCTCTTGTTGCTATGGCCTTGCCGGGGTTCTCTCTTGGCTTGGGCGCCTCCTTGGTTGGTCTGGTGCGGGCCCGCTTTTTGATTGGTTTACGCTACCGGGCGGTAATACGGTGTGTCAACCGGAGGATGTCAGTGGGTTCGTCAATAAGAAGTTTGGTCATTACTTATCGCCGCTGTTCGCAATGGGTATACTGGAACGATAAAATGCCGCACTCCCATCACACTTTGCGCATAGAGCCTCGGTACATTCCCATTTTCAAGTTAAGGCACTAACTATTGGCATTAGCTCGTTCATAACGAACTGGCCTATTTAGACGTTGATACTTCCCTTCTCGTTCCAAACGCTTCAGCCAGTCATTTGCTTGATTCTTAGAGATTCCAAGGAAGGCAGCGACTTCTCTGTCAGTCGTAGGTGTATTAATTGTCCTAAGCAATCGTTCTACCATCGCGAAGAGGGCATCTGCAGGGACCATTTCATCAGCAGGGGTTGATTGTATAGCAGGATATTGAGAGGAAACTCGCTCCACCTCTTTACTACTGTCGGAATCAATGACATCTTCGTCAATATTCAGTGAAAGCGTTCCTTGCTGGGGTGGTACAGATGTCCATGACATTGGCAAGCCTGCCAAAACCTGCCTGAATTCATCGGGGGTACGAGGATTAGGCCATTCTAGTGCACCTTTCCGTTGCAAGGTTCGTAGACCTGTACTTATGTCTCCGTTGGCGCGAGCGTAAATAGGGACAAGACGGAACTTGTCCAGTTGCTCAACAGCTCCAGCCCAAGTACCGCCTTTGTTGTAGTCAGACTCCACTACCAGCCCAGCGTCGCCCAGTGCATACACCATTTTGTTGCGTTGCATAGCGTGGCCGACATTAAAGCTCGCTCTAGGGTCATAAGGAGAGATTAGAACTAGTCGGCTATCCAATAATGCATCACGGTTCCCGCGATCCATCGCTGTCCTTTCTAGACCATCAGAGAGGACTGCTACAGCCGTCCCACCTTCTGCCAATGCGCCTCGTATCGCCGCTTGGTCAACCCCGCGAGCTCCACCAGAGATAACAGAACATTGTGCCTTCGCGGCCAGTCGACCGATGTCTTCCGCATACTCCATGAGACCATCGGCCACGTTGCGAGACCCAACTACCGCCAGCCCTCCATGTTCCAAGAGAGTTGCCTCGCCACAACCGTAAAGCACTGGTGGCGCGAAATGTCCTAGACGTTTCTTGAATTGCTTGGGATAACCCGGGTCTGCTCGGCTGACTACCCAAAGGGCCCTAGTTTGCCAATGATCAACCGCTTGGCTGAGTAGAAATCCTCGTTCAAGCAGTTGAACTATCCGTTCGTTGTCAAACTCGGGCAAGCACTTACGCAGTACATCGGCAACTACATGCTCCAACAAATCAGCGGGCTGACGGCCACATTCCCGGAGGCAGTGAGCCAGTTTACCGTATTCTGTGGAGTTCAGTGGCCGCACCGACGACATACTTTTCCCTACAACCAAAGGGGCCGTCAATAACAGGATAGCCTTTGTGTTAGACGATAATTCCGTGTTCATCAGCCTTGCCTAATTCCAGTGTCCGCAAGCGCGAACGGCACTACTGCACTGCAACCGCGGCCTCGCAGCAACGATGCCGCAACTGTGAATGTCCAGCCGGAGTCTACCATGTCATCCACCAACAGGACTGGGTCGGGCAGCACTGGATTCTGCGAAAAGCTAAGTGAGCCGTCAACATTGCGTGCCTGTTGGGCACTATTGGCCATTCCTTTTTGTTCAGGCCGGGCGTCAGTTTTTACCAGCACCACATGAAACGGCAAGCCCAATGCATCAGCCAATCGCTTGGCAAAATCCGATACCAACGTGGGATGACGCTGTGACGGAATATAGGTCACCCAACTTGGGAATGGTTGAGGTTTCCAGTCTTCTATCAGCCTAGCAGAAACTGAAACCAGTTCATCGGAGAAATGATTATCTTTGTACTTCCCAGACCTAACCAAACTGCCCCATCCAGCATCTCCCCAATAGCAAAGTACACGACCTGGTTCTGCTTGGTGCTCTCCTTGAATACTGCCACTCATCTTATACTGTGGCAGGCCGCCAACTGGCCATCGTTTACGTGGCTCAATGGGCAGGTTGGTGCGAAGCAGAAATTCAATTGCATTCTGTACTGTTCCTTCGTCCACGCTAGTGGGAAGCGGCAACAAGTTAGGCTGTTGCAACGTTTCCGGATCGCCATCTAAAGCACGGATGAGAAACTCCATGTGCTTTGAATCCAAAGCTACATATTCTTGCATCTGGTTTTGCTCTTCGCGGCGGAGATCAGTCAAACGTTTCGCACGGTCCCAGAATTCATTGCTCAGATTTGCAGCAGTCAACTGCCACTTCATTCCTTGCTTCGCAATGGGCGCTGGGGATTCGAGCGATAGCAATTTAATGGTTTGGTTGATTCGGCCGCGGCTAATATTTACGTCCTGCTCAAGTTGGGACACAGAAAGGCCTTCGGGTTCGTTCTCAAGAGCCTCAATCACCAGACGCACTTCATCTCGTGTCGGGAAGGCGCTACGGATGAAATAGTCAGTAATTTCTGTATCTTCAGCACCACTTAATAGTACCCCATAGGCGGCGTCTAACCCTCGTCCTGCACGTCCGACCTGTTGATAGTAGGCTACCACGGAACCCGGAGTCTGGTAGTGAATGACAAACGCCAGATCCGGTTTATCAAACCCCATGCCCAACGCCGTTGTAGCTACCAATGCCTTGACGTGGTTCTCAAGCAGCGCCTGCTCCAGTTCTTCCCGATTCTCGGACCGGCCCGTATAGGATTGTACATCCAGTCCTTGGGACTTAAGCCACTCCGTTACTTGTCCGGCATCGCGAATCGTCAGAGTATAAATTATCCCACTACCTGGAATAGTCGATAACTGCTCGGCGAGCCAAGCCAAACGCTCTGCCTGGCTTGGAAGTTTGATAGTCTGCAACAGCAAAGACGGGCGGTTAAGGTCTCCTCGCATAATATGCAGATTAGGGCCAAGCACCGCCTTCAGGTCATCTATAACCCGATCGTTTGCCGTAGCCGTTGTTCCGAGCAACTGGATGTTGGATGGTAGTGTACGGGTAATCCGTTCAATCAAACGATAGTCTGGTCGGAAATCATGCCCCCAATCGGAGATGCAATGAGCTTCATCAATTACCAGCATTGAGACCCGTGCCGCCATGCCTGGGAGGACATTTTCTCGAAAATCCTCGTTGGCTAGCCGTTCTGGCGAAATGAGAAGAACATCCACTTCGTCTTTAAGTATTCGACGTTCTACGCTGTCCCATTCATCCGTATTATCGGAGTTGATAGTGACCGCCATGACACCCATACGCTCTGCAGCTGCTATCTGGTTGCGCATCAGCGACAGCAGTGGGGAAATCAGCAAAGCCGGGCCTGCACCAACCTCACGCATTAACTTGGTTGCTATGAAATAGACGAAACTCTTGCCCCATCCTGTCTTCTGGACAACGAGTAATTTACCTTTTCCTTCCAAGACGTGACGAATTGCGTCTTCTTGTGCTTCCCTAAACTGCGCGTCAGCTATGCCAGAACCGATGCGGAGCAGTTGAAGGGCGCGGTTTACATCGTACTCCATTTCGACCACTCCTCTCGGCTGGTTTTGGCAGATAGTAGCACGGCCAGAGGGAAGTCTACAATGAGAGTCCGTCAGTGCCCCAAGGTCTTCCGAGTATCACAGGTTAGCCTTGTCCGTTCGGCGAAAGTTAGTCGAAACTTAGAATCCCTAACAAAAAGAGTTGACGAGCAGGTGGAAGAGGTCTAGATTCTCTCCAAGCCGTGGTTTGCAGCGTACAGGTGCAGCATCGGCAACAGGGCAAGGAGAGATTGATGGCGAAGCCACTGGTGAGCGATGAACTATGGGAGATGCTCCAACCGCTGCTGCCACCCGCGAAGCCCAGGCGGTTCCGGTACCCCGGACGCCAGCGGATAGACGACCGGAAGGCCCTGGCCGGCATCCTTTTCGTGCTCAAGAGCGGGATCCCTTGGGAGATGTTGCCCAAGGAGATGGAATGTGGGTCGGGGATGACCTGCTGGCGCCGTCTGAAAGAGTGGCATGAAGCCGGAGTGTGGCCGAGTCTCCATGAACTCCTGTTGTCCAAACTGCAAGGGGCTGACGGTCTGGACTGGTCCCGGGCTTGTGTGGACAGTGGGTCGGTCCGGGCAGTCGGAGGCGGGGGAAAAAACAGGCCCCAATCCTACGGACCGCCGTAAGCCTGGGAGCAAGCATCACGTGATCACCGACGCCAATGGGACTCCTCTGGCAGCAATACTGAGTGGAGCCAACCGTCATGACGTGACTCAATTGCTGCCATTGGTGGATGCGATACCGCCGGTGCGGGGCAAACGTGGCCGTCCGCGCCGCAGACCGGAGCGGCTGTATGCGGACCGGGCTTATGATTCCCGGGAGCATCGGAAATCGTTGCGTTCGCGCCACATCAGGCCGGTGATCGCCAAACGGGGCGTCGGGCATGGCAGTGGGCTGGGCGTGTACCGGTGGGTTGTCGAGCGAACCCTGGCATGGTTGCACCAGTTCCGCAGACTGAGGGTGCGCTACGAACGAATAGACGGGATACATGAGGCGTTCCTGTCCATAGGATGTTCACTCATCTGCTTCAGACGCTTATCCTCTTTTTGTTAGGGGTTCTTAAACCTATAGTCCTTACGCTCTTGAACCACGAACCAGGGAAATTGGTATCGAAAGGTTCAGGAGTTACCGCCCTCTGGCGTTGCGAGTCGGTCTACAGACGTGTCGGAAACTACAGCCGTTGCCGTTCACCCACCCCCACTCAACACTTTCTCCTGGAACATCCTGAACCGCTCCAGTGTTCGGCTGAGGCGGGTTAGCCACTGGGCGCCCAGTTGGCGGGTGGGGAGGCGGAGTTGCTGGTTGCCTACGCTTACCGATGAGCCGAGGGCGCGCTGGAGGGCTACTCTGGCGCCGCCGACGGGGACTCGGAGCTGGAAGACGAAGGCGTCGTTGGTGTGGAGGATGGACTCTATGCCAAGGCCGGCGGCGAGGGCGCGGAGGTCGGCGATGACGAGGAGGTTTTCCACTTCTTCATCCAAGGGGCCGAAGCGGTCGCGGAGTTCCTGCCGGAGGGCGGGGACCTGCCTGCGGTCGGCCAGCTTGGCGACGCGCTGGTAGATCGCCATGCGGGCGGGCATGTGCTCAATGTAGGTCTCAGGTATGCGGGCTTGCAGGGGAAGCTCTACCCGAGGCAACTCGACGGGCTGTCCGGGAGAGGACCCGTTCTGGCTGTTGGAGTGCTGGAGTTCGGTGATGGCTTCCTGTAGCAACTGGCTGTAGAGGTCCAGACCGACTTCGCGGATGTGGCCGCTCTGGGCGGTGCCCAGCAGGTTCCCGGCGCCGCGAATCTCCAGGTCGCGCATGGCGATGCGGAATCCGGCACCCAGTTCGGAGGTCTCCAGGATGGCCTGCAAGCGGCGCTGGGCGGTCTCGGTGATGCGGCGGCCCCGGGGCACCAGCAGGTAGGCGTAGGCCCGGTGTTCGCCGCGGCCGATGCGCCCCCGTAGCTGGTAAAGCTGGGACAGCCCGAACCGGTCGGCCCGGTCCAGGATCAGGGTGTTGACGTTGGGCAGGTCCAGCCCCGATTCGATGATGGTGGTGCAGACGAGGATGTCGGCCTCGCCGTTGGAGAAGGCCACCATCACGTCTTCCAAGTCGGACTCGGGCATCTGCCCGTGGCCGATCAGTATGCGGGCTTGGGGCACCAACTCCGCCAATTCGGCCGCCGTGCGCTCAATGGTCCTGACCCGGTTGTGCAGGAAGAAGATCTGTCCCCCGCGCTCCATCTCCCGCAGGATGGCCTCCCTTACCACATCGTCGCTGTACTCGGAAACGAATGTCTTGATGGGCAGGCGGGCCTCGGGCGGGGTGTCCATGGTGCTGAGGTCGCGGATGCCGGAGAGGGCCAGGTTGAGGGTGCGGGGAATGGGGGTAGCGCTCAGGGTCAGTACGTCGACCTCCTTCCGCAACCGCTTGATCTGCTCCTTGTGGGCGACGCCGAACCTCTGCTCCTCGTCCACCACCGCCAAGCCCAGGTTCTTGAACTCCACGTCCTTTTGCAGCAGCCGGTGAGTGCCGATAACGATGTCGAGGGAGCCGTCCTTGAGGGACTGGATCACCTCCTGCTGCTCCTTGTGGGTGCGGAAGCGGCTAAGAACGTCGACGCTTACGGGGAAGGGGCTGAGGCGCTCGCTGAAGGTGGCGTAGTGCTGCTGGGCCAACACCGTCGTGGGCACCAGCAGGCCGACCTGCATACCGTCGTTGACCGTTTTGAAGGCGGCCCGCAAGGCCACCTCGGTCTTGCCGTAGCCAACGTCGCCGCAGATGAGCCGGTCCATGGGCTTGGGCTTCTCCATGTCGGCTTTCACGTCGGTGATGGCGGCGGCTTGGTCGGGGGTCTCCTCGTAGGGAAAGGAGTCTTCCAACTCCTGCTGCCAGACGGTGTCCTGGACGAACTCGTGGCCTTGGGCGACTTCACGCTCGGCGTGGAGGTCCAGCAATTCCTTGGCCATTTCCCGGGCCGCGCCCTTGACCTTCTCTTTCACCCTGGCCCAGTCGGCGGAGCCGAGGCGGGTAAGGCTGGGCGGCTGGTCCTGGGCGCCGACGTAGGCAGTCACCCGGTCCAGGTGGTCGGTGGGCACGTACAGCTTGTCGTTCTCGGCGTACTCCAGCACCAAGTACTCTTTGTTCTCGTCGTCCTCATCCATGGTGGTAGTGCCGGCGAACCGGGCCACGCCGTGGTCGATGTGGACGACGAAGTTGCCGATGACCAAATCCGACAGGGCGGTGATTTCCGTTCCGGTTTCAACCCGACGGGGACGGCGGTAGCGCCGCTCCTTGACCGTGCCGAACAGCTCCGAGTCGGTCAGGAGTTGGACGGACGAGACGCCGTCACCGGACAGGGCGTCCAGCACCCATCCCTCGGAGAGGGAACCGTTGACCAAGTGGACTTCTCCGGCGTTGAGGGGCGGTTGCAGGTCGTCGGTTATGGCCGCGCCGATGTCGTCCTGTTCCAGAATCTCCCGCAGGCGGCGGGCGTGGCGGGTGACGGCCACCGTGGCCCCGCCCCGGCTGGCGTGGCGGCGCAGGTCGCCGGCAAGCTGTTCCAAGCGGCCGTAGTAGGGAGTGGCGGGCTGGAACAGTTCGTCCTCTATGTCGCTCAACCAGCTATGCAGCAAAAGCCTGGGGCGCCGCTCCAATGAAGCGGAAAAGTCCAGCCAAGGGAAGAAGGGCGTGGGGAAGCCGCGGGGCAACTCGCCCCGTTCCTCCCGCGCCATCCGCATGTTGGTGAACCGCTCTTCCAGCTCCAGGGCTTCGTCTTCGACTTGGCTGGGGCGTTCCAGTACCACTACGCCGTCCCCGTCCAGGTACTCCAGCAGGCTGGCGTTGTTGAGGAGGCCGTTGTAAAAGATGAGGCTTTCGACGTTGGGCGCGGAGAAGAGGGTCACCAGTTCATCCTCGATGCGCTCGCGCACCTCCCGGTCGCACCGGGAAAAATCCATCCCCGCGATGAGGTCTTCCACTCGGCGGCGGTCGGCGATTCCGGGGAGCTGCTCCCTGGCCGGGACTACCTCCACCCGCTCGGCGGCTCCCACCGACCGCTGGCTCTGGGGGTCGAACTGCCTGATGGTGTCGATCTGGTCGTCCCACAGTTCGATGCGGAAGGGCAGATCGGCATTGGACGGGAAGATGTCGATGATGCCGCCGCGCTGGCTGAAGGCGCCGGGCGACTCGACGACGGGTTCGTTGCGGTAGCCGAGCTCCACCCATTGGACCAGCAGGTCTTGCAGACGCACCCGCTGGCCGACTTCCAGGGTGTTGCCATCGGAGCCGTTACCCAGCCTCCCGGCCATCACATCCCTTGGCAGGGTGGGACGCATGGCGGCGCTGATGGATGCCACCACCACCGGCGGCGCTTGTCCAGGCAGACGGCGATCGGATGAAGCGAGGGCGGCCAGGGCGGCCAAGCGCTGGTTGCTGGTATTGGCGTCCACCGCCAGACGCTCGAAGGGCAGCACCTCCGGCTCGGGTAGGAGAAACGCTGGCCCGTCGTCGCCCAAGTAGGTCAGCAGGTGGTCGTGGAGACGCCGGGCGTCTTCAGCCCGGGGTGTGATTACCAGCGTTGGGGATTGGTGCAGGTTCCACAGGGCTGCGACGTAGGCCGGGGCGGCTCCCTGGCGCACCGACACCCTGGGGGGAGACCCGCCGGGGCCGATGCCTTGCGCTTGGCGGCGGAACACCGGATGGCTTTTGAGCAGAGAAACGAGGCCTTCTAAGGGCATGTGCTTTCGTACCGTCCCTGGTCTGAATTTAGTTCGGGCGGAGTTTGTCCCACGCCCAACAAGGCTGACGCAGCGCGTCAGCCCTATGAAATCATTCTATGGGATGGAGCCGGACAGAACAACACGGTTTTGACCTGCCTGCCGCGAGTTCCACAACTTGGGATCGGGGTAGTGCGTGATATAATTCCCGCTACAGCGACTCTACTCCTCACCGTCGAAGAGGCATCCCAGTTGTCATTGAACAGCCAACTTGCGGCCAATTTCCGCACCGACGAGGCGGGTTCACGCCGGTTTCCCTACAAGCGCGTTGTGGTCAAGGCCGGCACCGGCATTCTTACCACCGGGTCGTCTCACCAACAGTTGGACCTGACCGTTATGTCCGACTTGGTGAGGCAGATAGTCGAGCTGACCAGCTTTGGCTTGGAGGTCTTGTTTGTAACCTCAGGCGCGATAGCCGCTGGACACGAAGCACTGGGGTCGGGGCGGGGCAGCGTGGTCAGGGATATACCTTCGCGCCAGACGCTGGCCGCGGTGGGACAGAGCCGCTTGATGCATACCTATGGGGAGATGTTCCAGTTCCGCGGGCTGAAGGTCGCCCAGGTGCTGCTGACCATCCGGGACCTGTCGGACCGTCAGTCCTATTTGAACGTTGGCAACACGCTTCACGGTCTGCTGGAGCGGGGAGTGGTGCCCATACTCAACGAGAACGACGTGGTGGCAGTGGACGAGATTGGCGAGGTGTTCGGCGACAACGACCGGCTGTCGGCGTTGGTGACCAACTTGGTGGATGCCGACCTGCTGGTGATACTTACGGACACGGCCGGGCTGTACACCGCCGACCCCAACCTGCACCCCGAGGCGGAGTTGATACCGGTGGTGGATCAGGTGGACGAATCCATAGAGGCCCTTGCCGGCAAAAATCGGAGTCCTTGGTCCCGCGGGGGAATGGGCACCAAGATAGACGCGGCGCGGTTGGTGACCACCTCGGGCATTACGATGGTCATGTGCCACGGTGCGGCGGAAGACGCCTTGCTGCGGGCCGCGGGAGCGGAGAGCATCGGCACTACCTTCCGTCCTGCCGAAGGGAAGATGGAAGCCCGGAAGCGCTGGATGCTGGGCTTCGCATCCCAGCGCGCGGGAGTGCTGGTGGACCGGGGAGCGGCGGCAGCCTTGGAGAAAGACCACCGCAGCCTGTTGCCGGCAGGTATTACCGGCGTGACCGGCGAGTTCGAGAGGGGAGACGTAGTATACGTAGTCACTTTCGAAGGGCGCCGAATTGCTTGCGGCATTGCCAACTACCGTTCCGAGGATGTAAAGCGAATACAAGGTGTACGTTCCGACGATATTCAGGACGCCTTGGGTTACCATTATGGAGAGGAAGTTGTCCACCGCAATAATCTTGTGCTTTTGTGATGGACACGGAAGGAGTCACCGAGGACTATGGCTACTAACACGATAGAAGACCTGCTTGAGCTTGGGCAAAGAGCGCGGGCGGCGTCGAAAATACTGGCCCGGCTGCCGAGTGGGGTAAAGGACCGGGCCTTGCATAATATTGCACAGGCCCTGGACGACCGGCAGGATGAAGTCCTTGCGGCGAACCGTGAAGACTACGAGGCCGGCAAGGCCGACGGCCTGAGCGAGGCGTTTCTCGACCGCCTGTTGCTGACTCCGGACCGGCTCCACGACGTGGCGGACGGCGTCCGCAGCGTCGCGGCCCTGCCAGACCCCATCAGCGAGACCATGGACGCCACCACTCTGCCCAACGGGTTGAGGGTGAGCAAGCGCCGGGTTCCCTTGGGGGTCATAGCCAGCATTTACGAAAGCCGCCCCAACATCACGATAGACATTTCAACCCTGTGCCTGAAGTCGGGCAATGCTTGTCTGCTGCGGGGCGGTAAGGAGAGTATCCATTCCAACAAGGCGTTAGTGGAATTGACCCGCGGGGCTATTTCGGAAGCGGGGGTGCCGGCTGACGGCGTCGTGTTCGTCGACAATCCCAACCGGGCGCTGGTGGACACCATGCTGGGCATGAAGGAGTACATCGACTTGCTGGTGCCGCGGGGCGGCGACGGCCTGATTCGTTACGTGGCGGAACACGCCTCCATGCCGGCGGTCACGGGAGGCGTGGGCGTTTGCCATACTTACGTCGACAGCGCGGCGGAAATCGACAAGGCCGCCAAGATAGTCTACAACGCCAAGGTGCAGCGGCCATCGGTCTGCAACGCCCTGGACACCATCCTGGTGCACGTGGATGCCGCGCCCGCGTTCCTGCCAAAGGTAGCGCGGGAGTTGCGCGGCGCCGGGGTGGAGTTGCACTGCGACCACCGGGCGTTGAGCATCCTGGGTCCCTTCCCCGGCGGTGAGGGGAATGGCGCGTCCAGCGGAGTGCTGCCGGCCAGTGAAGAGGACTGGGGCAAGGAGTTCCTGTCCCTGACTGCGGCCGTCAAGGTAGTTGACTCCATGGACGACGCCCTGGAGCACATAGAGACCTACGGATCGGGTCACTCTGAGGCGATAGTGACCGATGACTACACGGCGGCGATGAGGTTTATGGACGAGGTGGACGCCGCGGCGGTGTTCGTCAACGTCAGCACCAGGTTCAACGACGGCGGCCAGTTCGGGCTGGGAGCCGAGGTTGGCATAAGCACCCAGAAATTCCACGCCCGAGGGCCGATGGGGCTGAGGGAGCTTACGTCGTACAAGTGGGTTGTGATGGGGGAAGGCCAGACCAGGGAGTAGACCATTTGCCATGACATCTATCAACAACATCGACGACCTTGCTCGAATCCTGCGGGAGCAACCCGAATGGGCCGACGCCATTCGAAGCCTCTTGTTGAGCAAGGAACTGCTGGACCTGCCCAACCAATTCGCCAAGTTTGTCGAAACTACCAACCGGAATTTCCAACTCGTCTACGAACGGTTGGAACGACTGGAAAGCGATGTTGCGGTCCTCAAGACCGACATGACCACCGTCAAGGCCGATGTGGCTGAGGTCAAGGCCGATGTGGCTGAGGTCAAGGCTGACGTGGCCGTCATAAAGACTGATATGGGCCAAGTCAAAGGCCAAGTGGGTAACGCATTGGGAATAAACTACGAGATCAAAATAGAAAAGAACATCGGAAGCATAGCAGGACAGCATCTTCAAGTCCGCAGAATCAACATCCTGAAAGGCGCTTGGATCGGTTTAGCCCCTAGTCTGAGGGACCTTATTGAACAAGCCGAGGACGACGGCATTATCACGGAAGAACAAAATTACGAACTCGGACTGACCGACCTCATATTTGATGGCCGGCGTAGAGATGACGCCTCCACCATTCACGTCGCCGCCGAAATCTCCGTAACCATTGGCAACACCGACATCACACGGGCAACCGAAAGGGCCGACATACTGAGGGCCGTCATCAAACAGCCTGTGGTACCGGCGGTCATTGGGTCCCGGATAGACGACACGCGGTCAGCAATGGCGGCGGCCAACAACGTCACCGTTATCCTGATGCCTGACGACTGAACTTCGCCGGGATTTGTATTGCCGCCACAGATTCGGGTGAGTAAGCTTGGCAGGCCCTTAGGACGTTTTCCTGCTTATAGCCCGCTCCGCGGCCTGCTTCACCGCCTCGGGAGTGAGGCCGGCTTTTTTCATGAGCTCTTCGGCCCGGCCCGACTCGCTGTAGCCTTGGAGGGCGACCATCTCCAGTGGCACCGGGTGGGAACGCCCGATTATCTGGGCGACGATGCTGCCGAGGCCACCGTGGATGTAATGCTCCTCCGCCGTCACTATGGCGCCCGTTTCCTTGGCGGCGGCCAGGAGCGTTGCTTCGTCCGCCGGGGTCAACGTGTGCATGTTGATCACGCGGGCGGAGATTCCCGACTCGGCCAGCAGGTCGGCGGCGTCCAGGGCCACGGAGACCATTACGCCGGTGCCGACAATGGCTACGTCGCCGCCCTCCCGTTCCACGTGGGCCTTGCCCACCTCCAACCGGTAGTCGTCCGAATGGATAACCGGCGTGGCGGCCCGTGACAAGCGCACGTAGAACGGCCCCTTGGTGGCGGCCGCCGCCCGAACGGCTTGGGTCGCTTCAACCGCGTCGGCGGGGCAAACGACGGTAAACCCCAGCAGGGAGCAGGCCAAGGCCAGGTCCTCGATCCCGTGGGCCGACATGCCGTCCTCCCCGGTGAGGATGCCGGCATGGGTGCAGACCAGCTTGAAGTTCAGATTGCCTTGGGCCACCAGCACCCTTAGCTGGTCGAAGGGGCGGCCCACGCCGAACACGGCGAAGGTGCTGACGAAGGGTATCTTGCCCGACGCCGCCAATCCGGCGCCGACGCCCACCAGGTTCTGCTCCGCCGGGCCGAAATCGAAGAACCGTTCCGGGTACTTGTCTCTCCACAGGTGGGTGAAGACCGACACGTTCAGGTCCCCGCCGAGGACCACGATGTCGGGAAACTCCTCGGCCAGTTCCAGCAGGGTGCGCCCGTAGGTCTCCCGGGTGGAGGCCATCGTCCATTGCGCCGCCATCAGGCCAACTCCTCCATTGCCTTGTCAAATTCTTCTTTGGTGGGAGCCCTGCCGTGGAACGAAGGGTTGTTTTCCATGAACGAGACGCCCTTGCCCTTGACGGTCTGGGCGATGATCACCGTGGGCCGGGTCCGCCGCCGTCTGGCTTTCTCCAAGGTTTCGAGCAGCACCGGCATGTCGTGGCCCGGAGCGTCGAAGACACGCCAGCCGAAGGCGCGCCACTTTTGCGCCAAGGGCTCCAGGGTCATCACGTCGTCGGTGAACCGGTCGTTCTGAATCCGGTTGCGGTCCACGATGGCGATCAGGTTGGTGGCTTGGTGGTGGGATGCCGACATTGCGGCCTCCCATATCTCCCCCTCGTCGCACTCGCCGTCGCCCAGGATGGCGTAGACCAAGCTGTCCCTGTTGTCCAGTTTCGCCGCCAACGCGCAGCCCAAGGCAAAGGACAGGCCCATGCCCAAGGAGCCGGAGTTCATCTCCACGCCCGGAGTCATGGGATGGGCGTGGCCTTGGAGGCGGCTGTTCAACTTGCGGAAGGTGTCCAGGTCTTCCTTGGGGAAGTACCCTGCCTTGGAAAGGACGGCGTACAACCCCGGCGAGGCGTGGCCCTTGCTGAGCACCAACTTGTCCCGGTCCGGCCAGGACGGGTTGGACGGGTCGTGCCGCATCACCCGGAAGTACAGGGCAACGAGAATTTCCAACTCGGAAAGGGAGCCGCCGGGATGCCCGCTTCCGGCGGTATAGATGGTCTGGATGATGTCCCTGCGTATTTCCCGGCAGAGGTCATTCAGTTGGTCGACGGTATAGGTTGAAGTTCCGGCCGCAGAAGGGCCGCTTTCCGTTCGTGTGGCCAATGCCGCTTTCCTTCAAGTCCATGACCCACGCGCGCTCATAACTGGCGGGGTCACAAGGGTTGGGGATGCCATTGGGGAGAGGGGGTACAGCGGCAAATTATAAGCCTGTCCCGGCTATAGTGTCCATATTGGCATGGGCCTGGTATTGTCAACATTCAATCCGAGTCGTCGCTGGTGAGAAAATCCACCACCTCTTGTGTCATGGGCATCGAGACTTGACCCTTTTCGTCTTTTACCCCGAACCGTTCCATGGCTTGCCGTAACCTCTCACCCTGTGCTGCCCGCTCCTCAGCCCGCCACTTCTCTCGGTCTTGCTCATGCAACCTTTTTATGATTCTGTCGGCTATCACTCATAGTACCTCCCATCCAGATAATCCGGAGGGTAACGGGTCCCTCCGGATCGCGCCCTCACTCCTCTTTCTTGCGGGCGTGATTGAAAATAAGGGCCAGCGCCAGCCCTATCACTATCAGGATGTTGAGGATATGCCATACGCTCATAACGTCGAATGACTTGACGAGGAATGGGTTGATGATGAAATACGCCCCCACCGCCGCGCCGAGGGTGACCAGATAGAGTCCTACCGGTTTCTGAAGGGCATCCATAGGGCCTCCCTTGGCATTAAGCCGAAGGCGTTCATGCGTTTTCCACATTGGCGGTCTCGCTTAGAGCATCGGCTAAAGGCTGGATGTGTTGTTTGAGTTTCTCTGCCAAGTCGGCGTCTGCCCTGAGTCTGGTAATCAACGTGTCTCTATAGGTGTTCTTATTCAGCACAAATGCTGTGGCTATGCTTCCCAGGATACCGCTTTCACGCACCGGATATCGGGCAATGATCCTTTCAAGGTCCTTGTCAGCCAGGAGTTGCTCAAAGCAAGAAATCTCCTCCTGGTGCCATTTCCCGGTGTTTAACATTATGGTATGGCTGGGATTACTTGAGATAGTCGTCCAGTTGGGCATTTGGGACTGTAATTCCTCGCGGACTTTGCGTTCGCAGAGTCGTGCGGCCATTCTTGCAGCTAAGTCTCCTTGGCCCAATTCGTTGAGTGCTCTGTTCTTAGCATCCTCAACCATTTGATCGGCATCGCGGCCAAGAGATTCTGCTTGCCGTTGTGCCACGGCGTTCATCGCGTCGGAGCAAAAGTAGATGGACTCCACTGAGTATGCGTTTAGGGAATATATGCCCTTCTCCGTGAGTCGGTTCGCGTCTGCACTATCCCGATTATCGCCGTCAATCAGGCCGAATGCCTCAACGTCGTGAAGGTCGCTGGAATTGCGCATCCCTTCCACCGCCTTGATAACGTCGTCGCAGCTACCCACTGGGACAACTGAAATATCAGCGAAAAGCGTACTATAAAGCTGTACGTCCAGACTTTGGGGCTGCCCTTCCACGAACAGGATCTTTTCCCGAGAACCCAAGATTGCCCGTTTGACGTCTTCGGGCAGATTAGCGTCGGTTTCGATGAGTTTGGCATCCCATGCGTTTGCCCTGTCGTTGGCCCATTGGCACGAACTCACTATCAGAACTGCGGCTTCAGGGTTGGCCATAGGCAGAGCAATTTCGTGCGTCGACACAATGAACGCGCAGTCTTCTCGCTGCGCGAATAATGCCGACAATAATGGCTCGGTGATCGAACGATGGAGGTGACGCTCTGGTTCGTCTATCAAAAGGACGGTTCTTGGATTGACCGTAAGTACGTTGGCTGCCAGTATGACTGCGTTGCGCTCGCCATCTGACATTTGCGCTATGTCGTACTTGCCTTCAGCATCTTTACGCCGAGCGAACAGATTTTCGCCCGCGGAGTTCTCTATCGTTACTGCCAGATTTGCTAGGTCAAGCAGTTCGTTAATCTGGTCGAATACACCTGGTTCGCCATTCACTATTTTTTCAATTTCCGTGTAGTTTCCCGCACGGGCAAAGTCGGCGATGCGACGAGCTTGGTCGTTGTCCTTGGCTACTAGGTCAAACAAGACTGACGATAGTTGCCCTTGAGGGTTCCATTCCCTCCAGCGATAGATGGGATTGCGTTCTTCGTTGTCATGTTGTTGGCCATATTCCCGACGGTTTTGTGGTGTCAAGTTAATGGCACCGGACTGCATCCAAGTTTGGCGATGGGCAGATATGCGCCTGACATTCTGCGCACCGAGGGATGTGACAGCGTGTTGAATCAACGCCGACTTGCCCGAGCCGTTGGGACCAAGGACGAATAGCCTACTCCCAGCTTCAAGGAGTATAGTCAACGGCTCAGAGTCGATTATCGGGATGTTCAATTGATATTGCATTAGTTCTCTTCCACTACGACGTATTGGCCTAAACTCCAATCTCCGCCAGCCTTGCCACCAAGTACTCCTAGGGCCGGTTGCCCTTGATGCGGTTGCAGCTTGAGCAGAGCAGTTGCAGGTTGTCGATGTGGTCCGTGCCGCCCCGGGAAGTGCACTGGTTTTTGTTTGAGTGTTTGGATTGTACCACCCCCTTTCCTCTGGATTCCCGCCTTCGCGGGAATCCAGGTCGAGTAGTGCGGCAAGTTCAGGGACAATTGCCAAACACCCCGCTGGCAAACGGCCCACGCCCAACCTATAATTGCCGGGCGCGATATGGTGATTGACAGCCACTGTCATATTTTCCCGGCAAGCTTTCAGCGGCGGCGCGACGAACTGGCACGCCGCGACGCCATCTTACTGAAACCACACCAATGCACATCCAACGTCGGCTTCAGTGCAAGGGGATGGTTGGCATATAGTAGCGTCGGAATGCGAGTTAAACGCGGGCTGGGTAAGACCTTCTCAGGGTGGGGTTTGGGAGACGAAGCCTTTACTCAACCGAGTCCCTCTCCTTAATAGACTCTATAGCCGCAGACCATCCATCGTTGAAGGATTGCAAGGCGATCAACGTGATTGTTCTGTTTTGGTCCGCGGCATTCTTTAAACCTTTGGCTGTTACCTCTTCCCCGGTTTGGCGCTTCACTATTATCTTAGCGTGCTGGGTGCATACCTTGAAATCGTAGAATACGGAATCGTAGTCCAGCCGGTAGACAACGTTGCGGGTGCACTGGTAGAGGTCATCCGTCGCATCGTGCCAGGGTTCCGCTTCTCCCCGCCACTCGCAACGGACACCTTCGGTGTAGCGGATGCGGATATCGCACAACTCTACGTAGGAATTTCCCAAAGACATGTTCACACTCCTCAAGATTAAGATGAATTGGTTGGAACGACAGGCACGAAAAAAGGCCCCTCTCCCAATCGAAGAGGGGCTTAACGAACTGCACTTTACTATATCGGCAGAGGGCAAATCAAACTGGTTTTTTGCAAATTTTTTGAGGGAATAAAATAGGGGTTTTTGGACAATATAAGGTCGAGTTCCTTCCCGCTGGCAAACGAGCCACGCCGAACCTATAATTGCCGGGCGCGATATGGTGATTGACAGCCACTGTCATATTTTCCCGGCAAGCTTCCAGCGGCGGCGAGACGAACTGGCGCGCCGCGACGCCACCTTCGCCGATCTTTTTTCCAACCCCAGGGCGGCGCTGGCAACCGCCGAGGCCCTCCTGGAAAGCATGGACGGGGACGGTGTGGACCGTTCCATCGTGGTGGGGATAGGCTGGAACGATGTGGGGCTGGCCGAGGAGTCCAACGACTATATCGCCGAGTCGGTGCAACGGTTCCCGGACCGGCTGGCAGGGTTCTGCTCCGTCAACCCTTTCTGGGGCGACGCCGCCGTGGACGAGGTGGAACGGTGCGCTGCGGCGGGACTGAAAGGGGTCGGTGAAATCCATCCCGATACCCAAGGGCTGGACATCACCAACGGGCCGCGCATGGCCCCCTTCATGGAGGCTGCGGTACGGCTGGGAATGCCGGTGCTGGTCCATTCTTCCGAGCCGGTGGGACACTTGTACCCCGGGAAGGGGCACACCACGCCGGACAAATTGTGCCGGTTCATTGAGAACTTCCCGGAGAACGTCATCATTTGCGCCCACTGGGGCGGCGGCCTTCCCTTTTACGCCCTGATGCCCGAGGTGGGCCGAGCGTTGCGGAACGTTTACTTCGACACGGCGGCCTCTCCGTTTCTGTACAATCAGGACATATTCGGCGTGGCGGCCCGGTTGGTGGGTGCGGACAAGATACTTTTCGCCACCGACTACCCGCTCATACGCCCGCGCCGTTTGCTGTCCCAAGTGGAGGCGTCGGGACTGGAAGCCGGCGACCAGGGCCTGATTCTGGGCGCCAACGCCGCGCGATTATTCGGTGTCGAAGAACAGGACGATTGATGGAAGAGTTCGAGACCTTGCCGGACTACCTGCGGCCGGGGTTGGACATTGTATTCGTCGGCCTCAATCCCTCCCTGCCTTCCATCAGGGCAGGCCGCTATTTCGCCAACCCGCGCAACAGGTTCTGGCCCGCGCTGAACCGCTCCGGGTTGGTGTCCCGGGAGCTTTCCCCGGAGTCCGACGCAAGCCTCCTGGAGGACGGCATCGGGTTTACCGACGTGGTAAAGCGTCCCACCGCCCAAGGGTCGGGGCTGAGAGCGGCCGACTTCGCCCGGTGGGCGCCGGTGCTGGAAAGCAAGCTGCTGGAGTTTCAGCCGCGCATAGCATGTTTTCACGGCGTTACGGCGTACAACGCCTACCTTCGCTATGCGTTGGGCATCAGGGAAAAGTCCGAGTTGGGCTTGCAGCCCCGCAGCATCGGCGAGACCAAGGTCTTCGTTACGCCCAATCCCAGTCCCGCCAACGCCGTGTACTCATTGGAAGACTTGGCCGACTGGTACCGGAAGCTGGGGCAACTGCGGGACGAGGTGACGGGATGTTAGAACGAAGCCGGGACATCCGCGTTTTCGTCGCGTTGCTCATACCCAACGAGAGCCGTGCAGTCTTGTCCGGGGCCATGGACCAGCTTCAAGCGAAAGTACCGACGGGCGTCAAGTGGGTTAACCCCCAAGGAATCCACCTGACGCTGAAGTTCTTCGGCAACATCAACGCCGGCTGGAAAGAGCCGGTGCTGGAAGCCATGGGAGACGTTGGCAGGCAAGCTGCTCCCTTTGACTTGCGGTTGTCTTCCTTGGGGGTGTTCCCCAACGAGCGCCAGCCCAGGGTCTTGTGGTCGGGCGTCAACGGCGACATGGAGGCCCTGGCCGGATTGCAGGAAGAGGTGGAGCAGGCGATGCTGGCGTTGGGGTTCCGCCGGGAAAAGCGGCGCTTCAATCCCCATTTGACCATTGGACGGGTGCGGGCCAACGTCGGGAAACCAGCCAAGCAGCGAATCGGCCAAGTCATGTCGGCAACCGGTCTGGGGCCAGTGGAATCGTGGACGGTGGACTCGATGCACTTGGTACAGAGCACGTTGACACCCCAAGGGGCCATCTATGACTCCCTGGGATTCGCCCCGTTGTCGAACGGCGTGCCGGGTTGAGTACTGGAATGGAAAAGGCGTATACGACCATAGAGCCGGTCCCGCCATTCGACTTCGAGTTGACGGCGGGCTATCACACCTACTTCCAAGGCCGCTACGGCACCGACTCCCTGACCGACGGGGTGTACCGTCGCCTGCTGGACTTGGACGGTGCGCTGGTGTTGGCATCGGTGTCTTCGTCGGGGGACATCGACAGTCCCCGGTTGGAGGTGGAATTGCAGGGCGACGGCCTAACCCCGGAGGTTGTGGGCCAAGCGTCGGAGCGGGTGGCTTGGCTGTTGGGCACCGGCCAGGACTTGGCGCCCTTTTACGACATGGCCGGCAAAGACGCGGTCCTGGCGGGAATGATCGAGAGGTTCACCGGGCTGCACCTTCCCCATACATCGTCAGTATTCGAGGCGTTGGTCTTGGCCATCATGGGTCAGCAAATCTCCACCCACGTCGCCCGCGTCATTCGCGGCCTGTTCATCGAGACCCACGGGCCCCGGTTGACCGTTGACAGGGAGACTTACTACGCCTTTCCCCGGCCCGAGACCCTCGCCGCCCAGTCGGTCGACGACCTGCGCCAACTGAAGCTCAGCCAGCGCAAGGCCGAGTACGTGCACGGTATTGCCTGCGCCGCCCTGGAAGACCCCACGGGAATGGAGGGCCTTCACAGGCTGAGTGATGAAGAGGTGGTCAAACATACGGTCGCCCTCCGCGGGGTGGGAACATGGACAGCCCAATGGCTGCTGATACGGGCGCTGGGACGGCCCGACGCCCTGCCGCTGGGCGACCTGGCCCTGCGCCGGGTGGTCTCGCGGCTATACTTCAACGGCGAAGAGGTAAACGACCGCCAAGTGGAGGAGTTCGCCGCCCGCTGGTCGCCGTGGCGCACCTACGCCACGGTGTACATGTTCACGTCCATGAGAACGGGAGCGGCCTAAGTGCTCCAGTCGAAGGTGGTCGTGTAGAAGCATGGATTATCAGGATTGTGCTCAGCTTCTTGAAGAGTTGGGAGTCGAAGCTCCCATTCGCCCCGGTAACAGGAGCCGGACACTGAGATGGGCCGACGGAGCATGTATTCGTGGAATATACCTGAATGCTACCGCCGCCGGATTGGCCTACTTTACCCTGAACACCGCTTGCAAATTGGAGGTAGACGTTACCCTCTGGCGTAATCTGCCCGGCCAGGACGTGAAGCTTCAGGATCGTAGACACCGCAACATCTTGCCGCGGGCAGGACGGGAACGTGAGGCCTTGCGTTCGCTCCTAGCTGGGCCAGGCTGAATGTCACGGCGAATGGCCAGCCCGCCTAGCGGAACAGGTTCATCAGGCTCTTAGGGTTGCGGGTGCGGGAAAGCTGGCGCATTACTTTCTGGGTCTGCTTAAACTGGTTGAGCAACTGGTTGATGTCCTGGGGAGTGGTGCCGCTGCCCCGCGAAATGCGCCTCCGCCGGCTTCCGTTGATAATCTCCGGGCGACGCCGTTCCTCAGGCGTCATCGACCGGATGATTGCTTCGACCCGCTTGATTTGCTGGTCGTCGAGGTCCGCGTTCTTCATCCGCGAGGTGAGTTGGTTCATGCCGGGAATCATTTCGGCAATCTGGCTCAGGGAACCCATCTTCTTTACGGCCTGAATCTGCTCCAGGAAGTCCTCCAGGTCGAAGTTGGCTTGGCGGAATTTGCGTTCCATCTCCTTGGCCCGCTTCTCGTCCATCGACTCCTGGGCTTTTTCAATAAGGGTGAGTACGTCTCCCATTGCCAGGATGCGGGAGGCCATCCGGTCCGGGTGGAACTGTTCAAGGGCATCGGGCCGTTCCCCCACGCCCATGTACTTGATGGGCACGCCGGTGACGCGGGTGACGGACAGGGCCGCGCCGCCGCGGGCGTCGCCGTCCATCTTGGTCATTATCAGCCCGGTCAGGGACACACGCTGGTGAAACCCCTCGGCCGCGTTGACCGCGTCCTGCCCGGTCATGGCGTCGACCACCAGCAGGACTTCCTGGGGGGACACGGCGGACTTGACCGCCTCCAGTTCCTCCATCAGTTCATCGTCTATTTGCAGGCGCCCGCCAGTGTCGATGATGGCCCAATGGAGTCCAAGGTCCTCCGCCCGGCGCAGGCCAGCCTTGGTCACTTGGACCGCGGACGATGATGCCGGGTCTTCGGTGTAGACCGGGATGTCCAACTGGCGGCCTAATGTCTCCAATTGCTGGATGGCTGCCGGGCGGCGCAGGTCGGCGGCGACCAGCAGGGCCCGCCGGTCCTGCCGCCGCAACGCCAGCGCCAGCTTGGCGGCGGTGGTGGTCTTGCCGGAGCCTTGAAGTCCCACCAGCATCAGCGCGTTGGTGGGTTGAGGACCCGGGACGATACGGTGTTCCGACCCGGTCAAGAGCGACGTGAGTTCCTCGTTAACGATCTTAATGACCTGCTGGCCCGGTGTGAGGCTTTCCAGGATGTCCGCGCCCTGTGCCCGCTCCTTCACGCTGTTGACGAAGTCACGGGCCACGCGGAAGTTGACGTCGGCCTCCAGCAGGGACCGGCGCACCTGTCCCAACGCATCGTCGATGTCCTTGTCGGTAAGGCGGCCCTTGCTGTGCAGGCGGTTCAGAATCCCGGTAAGTCTTTCGGTAAGGTTTTCCAGCACGATTCAACGTCCTTATTGCAATGTCCAATGGCTGTCTTTGTAGGCGATTGTAGGCTGGGCGGGTTGGAAGGGTCAAGGTAGTGGATTGACTCATAAATTCGGCATCCATACAACTCACCCCGTTCCACTTGTGCTAATCTATACTCGACTCACTCTAATCTCTCACCCGGAGAGCGGCGCGTATGACTACTAAACGCACCCCGGCGGCCCTCAAGTCCGCATCGGGCGGACTCATTGAGGCTGGGGAAGACGACCTGAGCATCGAATACCCTTCCTCGGACGGCGAACCTATGGCGGAAACCGACTTCCAGTACGTCCCCTTGACCGACACAATCGCCGCCTTGCGCAATTGGTTCATCAACCGCACCGACGTCTATGTCGCCGGCGACATGCTGATGTACTACCGAATGAACGACAACGCCACGCGAGTCGCGCCCGACGTTTTCGCAGTGTTCGGGGCCGCGGGCAACCATCGCCGTCATTCCTGGCTGGTCTGGCGTGAGGGCAAAGCCCCGGACTTCGTGATGGAGATAGCGTCTCAAAGCACTTGGCGGAGGGATGTAACCGAAAAGCGCGACATCTATGCCGGGATGGAAGTAACGGAATACTGGCGCTTCGACCCAACGGGGGAGTGCTTTACTCCAGCCTTGGCGGGCGAACGGCTGATTGACGGCGAGTACCGGCCGTTGCCGCTGGAAACAGACGGCGCTGGCATCCTGCGAGGCCACAGCGCCGTTCTGGGACTGGACATCTGCGTGCTGCCAGACTTGGAACTGCGCTTGTACGACCCGGTGAGCAGGCAATGGCTCCTCACCCCCCGGGAGAGCGAGGCGGCCCGGCTTGAAGAAGCGTCGGCGCGGCAAACTGCCGAGGCATCCTTGCAGACAGCCGAGACGGCTTTGCATACATCAGAGGAGGCGCGGCAAACTGCCGAGGCATCCTTGCAGACATCGGAAGAGGCGCGGCAAACTGCCGAGGCATCCTTGCAGACATCGGAAGAGGCGCGACGAACTGCTGAGGCGTCCTTGCAGACATCAGAGGAGGCGCGGCAAGCCGCAGAAGACGAGGTGCGTTTGCTACGCGAGCGGTTGCGCTCCCTGCAATCCGGCCAATAGCGTTTCAGTCAGCCTGCACGTCTTAACCCCCGTAGAGTCTTTTATTGATGCGTGAATTATTCGCTAAATAAAGCCCGCTTCTCTCTCTTGCCCCACTGGATTCCCGCCTTCGCGGGAATTGCGCATGGCCCTTAGGGCCACGTATGAACATGAAAATGGCCTATTTTCATGGCAATGACCGAGGGAGACGTTTAGATGTTTATTCACGTGTCAGTAATTGTCGGAAATACGGGGTAGGGTACTGGATGAAAAGGGGAGAGTTAGAGAAAGTGGAGGATGGTTGTGTGGGAAGAGAGGGTTGGGGAATGGGGTCCCGGATTGCTGGAAGCCCTGAAGCGGATAGAAGATCCCAGGAAGCCCCGTGGCGTTCGGCATCCTTTGCCAGCGATTCTGGCACTGTCGGTGTGCGCGATGCTGGGAGGAGCCAGGAGCCTGTACGCCATTGCCCAGTGGGGACGGGAACATCCCCAGTTGGCCCAGTCGCTGGGGTTCAGCCGGGAACAGACCCCATGCGTAGCGACGCTGCACCACCTATTCCGCCGGTTGGACGTGGAGGCTTTCGAGTCGGCTCTCAGCCGCTGGGCCCAAGAGTCCATGGGAGAAGGAGAGGGCACCATCGCCATAGACGGTAAGGCCTTGCGCGGGATTCACGGGGAGGAATTGCCTGGAGTGGGGTTGGTGGCGGCATATGCTCGGGAGAGTGGCTTGGTGGTGAGACAAAAGGGGGTAAGGGGTCAGCGCAAGGAGAGTGAACCGGGGGCGGCCTCCAGCTTGCTGGCCCAGTTGGACCTGCGTGGCAAGGTGGTTACGGGGGACGCGCTTTACGCCCAGCGGGAGTTGATCTGGAGGGTGGTGGAGATGGGCGGAGACTATTTCTGGGTGGTGAAGGACAACCAGCCTTGGGTGAAAGAGGCAGTGAGCCTGCTGTTTGAGCAGCCGCCGTGGGGAGAGCGTTTTGATGAGGTGGTCCGGGAGGGCCGGCGCGGAGACCGGCAGGAACGACGGCGATTGTGGATCTCAACGGCCTTGAACGAGTACTTGGATTGGCCTGGTCTGAGCCAGAGCCTGCCCTCGTGGAAACGGGGGTATGCTGTGTGGAACGGACAAGGAGGCGAAAAGGCAATGAGACAGTGGAGCTTGCCTACGCCATCACCAGCCTGCCCCCGGAGCGGGCGGATGCTGCCCGGTTGCTGGAGACATGGCGGGGACATTGGGGGATTGAGAACCAGGTGCACTGGGTAAGGGACGTGGTCTTTGGCGAAGACCAAAGCCAGGTGCGTACCGGATCGGCGCCGCAACTGCTGTCGGCGTTACGAAACTTGGTGATGGGGGTGTTGCGGTTGACTGGAGTGAAGAACATAGCGGCGGCCCTGCGCCGCTACGGCTGGAAACCTTGGGAGACCCTGACCCTCATCGGCTTATCACCAGACAATTACTGATGTGTGAATTATCAGCTAAACCCGGATTGCATTCATCTTTACCTGATGGATTCCCGCCTTCGCGGGAATGACGGAAGGGATGTTTAGATGTTTGCTCACGCGTCAATAAAAGACCCTGCTGCGCCCCCGCGATTCCTTGACAGCCGTTCAAGGGGAGCAATACAATCCAGCCAACAGGCGCCCGTTCAGCCGAGTCTCTCTGGCGTGCTGAACGTTCAGACTTCATCGTGTCCAATCCAACTTGGGACAGGAGGACCCCATGCCCAGCTACCCGAAGATCCTGTACAAAGAAGAAGGCATGCGCGAGGGTATGCAGATTGAAGACGCGCAAATTTCGGTGGAGGACAAAGTAGCTCTTCTCGACGCTTTGTCCGAGACCGGCCTGCAACAAATCGTGGTGGGTTCATTTGTCAGTCCCAAGTGGACGCCCCAGATGGAACGCATCGACGAAATCGTTACCCAGTTCACGCCGAGGCAGGGCGTGACCTACACCGCCTTGGCGCTGAACTCGCGCGGCGTGGAGCGGGCGCGGAACTACTCGCCGCCCCTGACCATAGAGCGCGACAAGTACCCCCGGCTGACCTGCCACATGTGCGACGTGTTTGCCCGCCGCAACACCAACCGCTCCCAGATGCAGGAAATGGAGCGGTGGCCGGGAATACTGGCCCAAGCGCAGGAGTTGAACATCACCGAGGCCGGCATCGGCTGCAACGCCAGTTGGGGGTCCAACTTCCTGGGAGAGTTCCCGGTGGACAGCCTTATGACCCTGCTGGAAAAAGAGCACAACATGTGGGACGAGGTCGGCATCCAGGTGAAAAGTTGCTCGCTGGGCGATCCCATGAGCCACTGCACCCCGGCCAAGGTTGAAGAGAGCATAGTCAGGGTCAAAGACAAATGGCCGGAGATAGACCACTTCCGCCTCCACCTGCACAACGGGCGCAACATGGCCATCGCGTCGGCTTACGCTGCGGTGCGGGTGCTTGGCCCCGAGGACACCCTGGAGCTGGACGGGACCATAGGCGGCTTGGGTGGCTGCCCCTACTGCGGCAACGGACGGGCAACCGGAATGGCCCCGACGGAAGACCTGTTGCACATGTTCGAGGACATGGGCGTCGAGACCGGCGTCGACATCAACAAGCTCATCGACTGCGTCTGGATGCTGGAGGGGATAGTAGGAAGGGAATTGTACGGTCACGTTTCCAAGGCCGGTCCCCGGCCCAAGAAGGTGGAAGACCTGTACGACATTAACATGCCCTTCGTGGAAACCCTGGAGCAGGCCAAGCACTTCAAGCACGGCCCCTCCGCCTACGAAGGTGGCATCTATCCCTACCGGGAGCCGGTCACCAGCCCTTACCGGGACCGGGTTGATCAGGGACTGCCGGCGTTCGACTCGGCTGACGGGGACTTCCCTTGGAAAGAGGACTGGTTCCCGGCAAAGGACTAACCGGGCCCCTGTAGCAGCGCCGAATTGGACTGAAAACGTTGGGGCCGCCCTCTACTGGGCGGCCCCAATTTTGCGCGAAGCCCAAATCGCCTGGCATAACCTGACCGACCCGCCCCTTCCTGAAGATCGAGGCTGACATGAGGCGAGAAACGGAAATATTCCAAGTAGACGCGTTCACCGACCAGCCGTACCAAGGCAACCCGGCCGGCGTCTGCATCCTGGAAGAGCCTGCCATAGACTCTTGGATGCAGCACGTGGCCCGGGAGATGAACGTGTCAGAAACGGCCTTCCTGGTCAAGGCGGACGAGGGGTACGACATTCGCTACTTCACTCCGCAAACTGAAGTGCCCATCTGCGGGCACGCCACCCTGTCGTCGGCCCACATACTCTGGGAACAGGGGCTGGTTGGCGGGGATGACGCAATTGTCTTTCACTCCAAGGCGGGAGCCCTGCGGGCAAGCAACGAGGATAGTTGGGTCTGCCTGGACTTTCCAACCCGACCGGTGACGTCGACGGAAAGGCCCGAGGGTCTCGATGAGGCGCTGGGAACGGTTCCGAAAGACGTGTACCGGATTGAAGCGGGCGGGTTTCTGGCGGAGCTTGAGTCGGACGACGCAGTCAGGTCGCTGCACCCCAACTTCGAGTTGATGCGGCAAGGGTGCTTCGGCGGTATAGTGGCGACAGCGAAAAGCACCTCTCCGTTGGTGGACTTTATTTCACGGTATTTCCACCCGGAAATCGGCATCAACGAAGACCCGGTGACAGGGGTGGCCCATTGCAGCCTCGCTCCCTTCTGGTCAGGGAAACTGGGCAAGGCAGAGTTGGACGGTTACCAAGCCTCGGCACGGGGCGGATTTGTGAAAGTGCGGGCCAAGGGTGACAGGGTCGATATTCTCGGAAAAGCAGTCACGGTCATACGAGGAACCATACTGTATACCTTTTAACGGAGGTTAATTCATGACTACCAACCCCACGGACCCCAACCAAGTAAGGCTTACCGGCGAAAACTCCTTCATTCGATTGGCTGCAGAGGAGGGCGGGCCGTCGTCCACCAGGGTGAGCCACTGGCGAATCCTGCTGTCTCCCGCCGGCCCGGGCCATGTGCTGTACATCAAAAGTGACCTTCATGACGACGAAGTCAGAATATACTCTGACAACATCGGTCTTGCCCGCTGGTTGCAAGGGGAGATAGAGTCCATGCTCTTCCCGGAGTTTGCCGACGAGGACACGCCGGTGATTGCGGCGGAGTTCATCAAGTCGGGCGACGGGCGGTCATACTGGACCGAGACAGTGGAAAGCAGCGAAGAGCTGATTGAGCTGACTTGGTACGACTTCGGCGAGCCCTTCATGCTGGTGTCTCCCGCCAACAGCACTCCGGGCAGGGCCCACGGGGTTTACAGTTGCTTTGTGCCCGCCCGCAGGGCGCAGATAACCTGCAACGGCGATGTGGCCGAAGGCAACGTGTACCAAGAGATGCGGGGGGACAGAGTCAGCAGCACCGCCTGCCTGGCTTGGTCGGAGACCTGGGTGAAACCCTACGAAGCTTAATATAACCTACCGCCCGAACGGGAACTGGAATCCAGGAGGACTGACGACATGGCGACCGAGCAATTGCCCGACAGTGCGCCGGGGACGGCGTTGTTCCCCGAGTTTGAAAACCAGATCTATGAGTGGGCTTCCTTGGAAGTTGCGGGACTTACCGACGAACAACTGGACTTCGAGTCGGACCGGTGGGGCTGGAGCGGGTGGAGCATCCGCCGCAACCTGAGCCACATGGCATCCGGAGACTTCCGCTGGTTCTGGCAGCGGTGGGGCAAGACCCTGTACCCCGACGGCCTGCCCGACGGCGAGGAACTGGACCGGATTGTGGAATCACCGCACGACCGGCGACTGGACGAGAACGTTTACTGGGAAATCGGGACTATTCTGCAAATGCTGCGCCGGGCGCAGGGACTCTGGTGGACGGTGATTTCGGCAGAGACGGTAGGATCGCTCAGGGCCAAAGAGATAGAGTTGGACAACAACGGGGTGATGGTGAACTACCCGCAGTTGTTCCCCAGGGGACTACGGGAAAACCCCAACGATTCATCCAAGATTTTCGCCAGCTTGGAGAACACGATCCGTCACCGGTACTTCGAGCATACTACTCATCTGTACAACATCCAGCGGATAAAGCGTGCACAGGGACTGGAAACGGCGGTGGACCTTCCCGAGGTGGGTTACTTCACCATGCCGGACTGGGACAGGAGCGAGCCGTAGCGGATAACCAAGGGGACCCGCTTAGAGCCTATCCGAAAATGACCATTCCCACGTCTCCACCGGGGCAAGCGTCACTCCCGCTTTCGCGGGAGTCCAGGGTGCCAGGTAGTGGATTCCCGCGCAGGCGGGAATGACGGAAGGTGTCCAACTTGATTATCGGATAGTCTCTTACAGGCTACCAACCTGGGTCGCTGGGACGGATTCCCAGCAGGGCCTGTCCGGCCGAGTCAAAGTTGGAGGGCAGGCCACTGACGTGTTGCACCGCTACGTGAACGTCCCGGAAGAACCGCTCCAAGGGATGCCTGCGGTGTATCGCGTTGGTCCCGGCGGCGTGGAAGAGCAGGTCTATGGCCTTGACCGATTCCCTCATGGCATTGGTGACGGCCAGCCTGGCCCTGGCTATCTCGGGGCTAGGATCGGGATTTCCGGCGCATACCGCATCCCAAGCGGCTCCCACGGCGTCGAACACGTAAGCCCTCGCGCCGCCGATCATGGCTTCAGCCTCGGCTACCTTGGTCTGCACCATAGGGCGGTCCCGGAGGCGGATATCAGACATGGTAGTGCCCGCGCCGGTGGCCAACTCTACGAAAGCATCCATTGCGCCGCGGGCCATCCCCAGCGTGTTGCCGGCTATAGGCGTCCATGCGGCTACCAGGGTGAACCGGGGATGGTACAAGGGACCTTGCTCGTGGGCGGGATTGAACAGGGCGTAACTGTGCTCTTCGGGCACGAAAACGTCGGTCAGCTCAAAGTCGTGGCTGCCGGTGGCCCGCAGGCCCACAACCGACCAAGTGTCGTGCAGAACGGCGGCTTCCGCAGGCGCCAGCAGAGTGCGGATCTGGAGAGTGCCGTCCGGGTTGGTGAGAGGGCCGTTGGCATCTACCAATTTGCAGGTACACAACAGCCAGTTGGCATGGTGTACCCCGCTGGCGTAGTCCCATTGGCCCCGCAGACGATAACCACCGTCCACGATCAAGGCCTCGCCTTGGGGCCGAATAGATCCGGCCATGCGGAAGTCGGGAGGTTGCCCAAACATGGCCTTCCCGACATCCGCCTCGAGCCATCCGGCGAAGAGAGAACATGAACTGGACAGCATGGCGCACCAGCCCACGGACCCGTCCACCCTGGAAAGCTCTTCGATCACCCGAAAAGAAGTGAGAGGATCGGACTCCGGCCCGCCCATGGAGCGCGGCAACGCCAGTTGAAACAGCCCGGCTTCGTTGAGTTGCCGGGCCAGTTCCGCCGGCAAGCGGGCGCCGGAGTCCAATTCTTCCCGGTATTGACGAATTGTCGGCTTCAGGGCAATGGCGTTGGCTATGAAGTCCTGGTGAGCCGCATTGACCATGGTGTTTCTCTCTCCGCCGTTGCCCTGAAGCGCCTTACCGGTTGCGGCTAAGCCGAACTACACGCCACGCTGATGACGCTGGTCGCGCTTTCGGGCAGGGGGTGTTCCTGCCAGCTTGCGCCGCCGTCGTGGGTGCCGAATACCTGTCCCTTGCGGGTGCAGAAGTACACCTGCTCCGGCTGCGCCGCGTTGATGGCCACACCGAAGGTGGTGCTCTGCGGGCTGATGCCCTTGTCGAATCGCTCCCAAGTCTCGCCCAGGTCGGTGGTGCGGAGCACGCCGCCCTCTTCACTGCCGAAGTTCAACCCTACGCAGGCGTACAGGGTATTGGGGTCATTCGGGGCCGCTTGGATGCCGCGGGAATACTGGATGTTGGAGAACCGCTCGAACTGGCAGTTTTCCCAGTTTTCGCCCCGGTCACGGGTGCGCCACACGCCGACGCGGTTGGAGATGAACACCGCGCTGGAGTCGGCCGCACCGACCGCGACGCCGTGCAGGTCCATCAGGTCCACGTCTCCGGCAAAGTTCTTGTTCATTATTCGCCAGGATTTGCCCGCATCGGAACTATAGGCGGCCCCGCCAACCTCCAACGCGGCATACATGTGGTCGGGGTCGGCGGCCTCGATGCCTATGCCGAGGATGCGGGTGGCGAAAGCCATCTGCACTTGGGCGGGGTTGGATATGGTGGCTTGGTATACCCAGTTCTCCCCGCCGTCGTCGCTCCGGAACACCTCGCTCCCTTCGGTACCCAGGAACATGATGTTGGAATCGTTGGGGTGGTACTTGATGGACCATATGTGGCGACCCTCGGGCATGTTCATCCGCTCCCAATTGTCGCCCCGGTCCGTGCTGCGGTAGACGCCGCGCTGGGTGCCGGCGAATACTATTTCGGGGTTGTCGGGATGAATTGCAATGGCCCGCGCTTGAGCCGCCGGGGCCATGCCGCGGGTAAGGTTTTCCCAGCGGGAATCGTTGGCCTCTTTCCGGTACAGGCCGCTGGCTTCCGCGCCAACGTATATCAACGTGTTGTCCGCCATCGTCATTACCTCCAAGTCTGCAAAATAGCTGTTCAGGACGACGAGCCAAGACGAAAAAGCTATCTGCCGCCTCCTGAGTGTATCGTAATTTCACCAGACGGCCCCACGCTTGTCAATCTGTGGATTTCGTCGGCGATGGGCCTTGGACGAACGGTAAGCGGAGTAGGAGAAGACTGGCTGCCGGAAGCAACTCCCCGAAGGAATCAGCCTTCCCGGGCCAGTACCAAAGCCCACACCGATGCCGCCCCGGCTTCCTTCAGGGCGGAGGCGCAGGCGGAAAGGGTACTGCCGGTGGTTGCCACGTCGTCAACCAGGATGATCCTTCGCCCGGTCATGTCATCTTTGCACTGGAAACCGTCGGACACGTTTTCCTGGCGCTGCTGACGTGAGGCGCTCTTGACTTGGGGCGGCGAGTCTTTTATACGGGTCAAGCAACCTTCATTTACGGACAGACCGGTACGTTTCGACAGTTCTTTCGCCAGCAATGCCGACTGGTTGTAGCCGCGCTCTCGAAGCCGCCGAGGGTGCAGGCTCACCGGAACAAGCTCCTCTCCCGGTATGGAATGCGATTTCAGGAAATCAGCCAGAAGTTCAGCCAACTGGGATGCAGCGGCCCTGATGCCGCGGTACTTCAGGGCGTGGACTGCTTCGCGCAGCGCTCCTTCCATCAAATATGGGGCACGCAGGCCGTCGAAGGCCGGGGCAACGTCGGAGCACCATCGGCATAAAGAGCGAACGTTGGGTTCGGCGCAAATGCGGCAGTAGGGCGTCTTGAGGCGCGGCAGATCACCGACGCAACCTGAACACAGCAATTTGCCTTCCCGACGGCACCCCAAGCAGGTCAACGGGAACAGCAGGTCCAACGCCAGCTTGGGCAACTGCGTCAAGGCGGTAGTCAGCGGCAAAAGGCCTCCAACAGGACGTGATCCTTGCCTGTTTCCCAAGTGACGTGGTGTCCAGGAGCCGCCAGGGCGGACTCACTCAGTTTCTCATGGTGAATACGGTTACACCCTGATTTTCCGCGAATACGCGTTGTGGTTCGTTCAGGTTTGCGGTGATTATCACCGGAGTAACTTCACCGCCGGTGACTTTGGCAAGGATGTCTGCGCGCAGCCTTGCTCGCTGTATGTCACTATTGTCAGCGGTAATTGATATTTCGATGGCTACGTGGCGGTTGTCAGCGCCCGTTATGATGACGTCCGTTTCCTGTAGTTCTTCTTCCTCCTCAAGAGAAATGGCGCCGGACGACAACGCTCGGTTGACCAACCTGTCCAATTCTACTGTCCTGCCGGTGTCCCGCGTCAAAACGATTCGCGGGTCTTGCAATCTCAGAACGTTCCTGGCCCGAACAAGAGCCGCGTTTTTCACCCTTTGCTCGTAGATGTAGCCATTCAGGTTGCCCACCTGTCCTTCCAGCCTGTTGAGTCGGGCATTCACTCCCTCGAATTGGGCGTTCACTCCTTCGAATTGGGCGTTCACCTCTTCGAATCGGGCGTTCACTCCTTCGAATTGGGCGTTCACCTCTTCGAATCGGGCGTTCACTCCTTCGAATTGGGCGTTCACCTCTTCGAATCGGGCGTTCATGTCCTGAGTGAGGTCGTCGAACCTCTGGTCGATGGCCTCGAATTTCTGGTCTACCCGTTGAACAAACTTGGCGAATCGGTCCGGCAATTCGAGCAGTTCTTGGCTCAGCAAGATACTGCGAACGGCATCAGCCCACTCGGGCTGTTCCCGGAGGATTCGCACGAGGTCTGCGATGTTATTGATGGTGGTCATAATGTGCTTCTTGGTTCCTGGTCGTTACACTATATCCGAACGAACGCCATATTACAGCCGGTTATTGCGGGCGCGCCAGCGGGACCAGATCTGCCCGTCCCTGGGAAAAGCCAAGGGCGGCAGGTCGTTGTCTCCGAAGAAACCCACGTCCAAGGTTTCCGGCCCCAACGTCAACGTTCCGCCTAGTTCGACGGCGGAGTAGGCCGCCACCATCACCGCCTGCCCTTCCTCTGAGAAAAGGCCAATCAACTCCTTAATCTCCACTTCCAGACCGGTCTCTTCCCACACCTCTCTGACAGCGGCTTTTTCCACCACCTCGCCCCGGTCGACATAGCCTCCGGGCAGGCTCCACAAGCCATAGCCCGGCTCGTTGCCGCGTCGGACCAGCAACAGCGTATCGCCGCGTTCGACAACACAGATGGCGGCCACCTTGGGATCGTAAAAGACCACCCGACCACACTCCGGGCAACTTGGGCGTTGCCTGCCCGCAACCTCCCTGGTCTCAAGAGGCGCGGCGCAGGACGGGCAAAACCTGTCGTTGGGCATCATAACTTCCCCATCATACCATCATGGGCTATTATGTCCCTTGGATGTTCGGCGCATGTCGATTGTCCTGCAAGGAATCCCGTCAACCGGAGGCTTATACACATGTCAAGCAACTACGAATCGCTGACCGAGGAACTGGCTACTTATGTAAGCTCGGTCAAGTATGAAGATATGCCGGAGGATATGCTTTTCCGCGCCAAGGAAGCGGTCATCGACGGTATCGGCGTTACCCTTTCGGGTTATTCAGCCGACTGCACCGAGTTAATCCGGCGTTACATCGACACCCTTGGCGTTAATGGCAAGTCGACCGTCATGGGCAGCAGCGTTACACTTCCTGCGGAGTACGCCGCCCTGGCCAACGGGGTGAGCGGCCATGCGCTGGACTTCGACGACACCCAGATATCGGAGTTGCCCGACCGGGTCTACGGGCTGTTGACTCACCCGACTACGCCCGTCCTTTCCGCCGCGGTCCCCGTTGCGGAAGAGGTTGACGCCAGCGGCCGCGACCTGCTGACGGCCTATGCCTGCGGTGTCGAAGTGGCCTGCAAAATGGCCGAAGCTATCAAGCCATACCATTATCGGAACGGCTTTCACTCCACGGGAACCATCGGCATATTCGGGGCGGCCGCGGCGGCGGCGAAATTGTACGACCTGGACACGGACACCATCCGCCATGCCTTGGGTATCGCCGCGAGCAAGAGCGCCGGGATACGTGCCGCCTTCGGCACCATGACCAAGCCTTACCACGCGGGGGCCGCGGCGCAAGGCGGAATAGTGGCCGCCCAACTGGCCCGGATGGGCTACCGCACGGCGCCGGAGGCACTGGACGGGCCTTGGGGGTTTTTCCAGGTTGCCGGCAGCGGAGTCGATGCCGAAGCCATACAGGGCAAGCTGGGCAATCCGTATTCGCTGGTGGACCCGGGGGTGTCGATCAAACCCTATCCCTGCGGTTCATTGGCTCACCCGTCTATGGACGCTATGATCGACCTGCTCCGGGAACACGACGTGAAAGCGGACAACGTCGCCGCAGTCCGCTTGGGGACTACCTCCAACGTGCTGGCGGCTTTGCGGTATGCCGAGCCCATAAACGAGTTGCAGGCCAAATTCAGCATTCCCTTCTGCATGGGAATACTGGTGCTGGAGGGGCGCGGCGGCATCGAGCAGTTTACCGACGAGGTGGTGTTGCGCCCCGACGTGCGGGAGATGATGTCGCGGGTCACGCCCTACTTGCACGAAGGGCTGGAGGCCCTGGGGTTCCAGAGAATTCGCAGCTTGATAGAGGTGGAGTTGCGGGACGGGACTGTCCTGTCCCAAGAGGCGTCTTCCTCCCGAGGCACTCCGGAACGGCCCATGACGCGAGAGGAACTGGCGGACAAGTTCGGGGATTGCGCCCGCGGGTTGCTGTCGGAGGCGGACCAAGCGAAGGTTATAGAGAGTATATACGAATTGCAGGAACTGGAGTCGGTGACCGAGTTGACGTCGATGCTCAAGGGGTGAGCACCGACGGGACCGCATTGATGCTGAGAGCCTTGGTCGGTTTTGCGAGCGTTTACCCTGTGATGCGAATCAGTTCTTCCACTTCGTATCTCAACGGCATGGAGTCCTGCGCCCCGGACTTGGCAGCGGCTAATGCTCCGGCAGCAGCGGCGACCCGGACTGCGTCCGCCAGGTCCTTGCCTTCGGACAGCGACACCGCCAATGCCCCGTTAAACGCGTCGCCGGCGGCTACCGAGTCCACGGCCTCCACGGGGAAAGGCGGCATGTAGTCCCCGCCTTCCGCGGTCGCGTAGTAAACGCCCTGGGCGCCGAGTTTTATTACCACCACGCCTATGCCCAGACCCAGAAGATGTCCCGCCGCTTGAACGGCGGAAGGCCTGTCCACTACCGGGAAGCCCACCAGCGCTTCGGCTTCCGTCTCGTTGGGAGTTATGACGGAGCAGCAGGAATAAAACTGGGAAGGAAAGTCCCGCACCGGGCCGGGGTCAAAAATAACGGTCTTACCGTTGGCAAAGGCCTCGCGCGCCACCCGGAGGGACAACTCAACGGAGACCTCCAGTTGCAGCAACAGGGTTGATGCGTCATTCAAGGCTCGGCTTACTTGGTCAGCCTCCCCTTCGCCGCAAGTGGCGTTGGCCCCCAATATCTGAATAATGCGGTTTTGCGCCGATGAGTCTATTTCGATCACAGCCATACCAGTCGTAGTATCAGGGGTAACCCCCACTCCTGATACGTCTACTCCGTTTGACAACAGCGACTCTTTCAATTGTTCACCGAAAACGTCGCTGCCAACTCTTCCAACCATGGTAGTCCGCGCACCCATCCGGGCGGCGGCCACCGCTTGGTTGGCCCCCTTTCCTCCGGGGTAAGTCAGAAACTTGTCGCCAACCACCGTCTCACCGGCTTGAGGAAAGCGATCGGTCATAGCGACCAGGTCAATGTTGATTCCACCCAGCACCACCACGCCGCCGGGCGCAGGCGTTTCATTCTGCGTCATAAAGCCTCAACGTCAGGGACAACTTGGTCTTCTACAACGATTTTACACCCGTCCAGCGCCATACGGCATTAATTTCCATGACGGGTTAACCCGTGACAGCGTATAATCACCGGAAACACCATCCGGTAGGCAAGGAGAAGCGAATGACCAAACGGAGCGTTTGGCGCCCTAATAAAGACGAAGTGATAGCCGAGAACGGCGCGGTCTCCAGCGAGCGTCCGTTGATCTCCGAGACCGGCGTGGAGATATTGCGGCAAGGCGGCAACGCGGTAGACGCCGCGGTTGCCATGGGGTTCTGCGCCGCCGTGGTGGAGCCGCAGAGCACCTGCATAGCCGGCCACGGCCAGATGCTGGTGCACATGGACGGCAGGACTACGGCCCTGGACTTTTCCCACCGCGCGCCCAAGCTGGCGACGGCCGACATGTACCGCATCCTGGGCCAGTCGGAGGCGGGCAACTCCATATACATGGTGGAGGACAACGCCAACGTCATCGGCTACCAGTCCATCGGAGTACCCGGAGTAACAGCCGGGTTGTGCAAGGCCCGGGACATGTTCGGCTCCATGCCCCTGGAGCAGCTATTGGAGCCGGCCATCCACTACGCCGAGCAGGGCTACCTGCCCGATTGGAACAACGTCCTGCGCATCTCGGACGCCATGACTGCCTTCCTGAAGTACGGGGAGGCCGCGAACGTCTTTCTGCCAAACGGTCACCCGCCGCGGGTTGGGATTGACAAGGTGGTCCAGCGCGACCTGGGACAGACCTTGCGGTTGATAGCCAAGCACGGCAGGGACGGTTTCTACCGGGGCGATATCCCCCACGCCATAGAAGAGGACATGATAAAGAACGGGGGCTACCTGAGAGTTGACGACTTCACCGACTACGAGGTTGTCGTGGGCGCCCCCGCATCGGTCTCCTACCGGGGATACGAAATCCTGGGGATACCAGCGCCGTCCGGGTCCACCACGGCGCTGGAAATCTTCAGCATACTGAACAACTTCGATCTACCGGCGTTGGCCCACAACTCGCCGGAGCACCTGCACCTGTTTATCGAGGCCGCTCGCCACGCTTTCGCCGACCGCTACCGCTACCTGGGCGACCCGAACTTCTCGCCCGTCCCTCTCGCCGGAATTTTGTCCAGCGAGTATGCCCGCAAAATATCCGAGACCATCGACAGGGGCAGGGCATTGTTGGAGGATGAGCGTGTCAAGCAGCCGTGGGTGGCCTTTGCCGAGAACGCGTTGCACGACCCCTGGGCATTCGACCCTCAAGCCAAGCCGTTGGAACCCGTCGGGGCATCGCCGCCAAGCATCGGCGATTGCACCACTCACTTCGGAGCGGTGGACCGCCAGCGCAACATGGTTTCCTGTACCCAAACGGCCGTCAGCAGCTTCGGCTCCTGCATCATCACTCCCGGCACCGGAGTCCTGTTCCCCAACGGCATGATCGTCTTCAACCCCAAGCCCGGCGCAGCCAACTCCATCGCCGGCTACAAGCGCGGCTTGGCCAACATGACTCCGCTCCACGTAATGAAAGACGGCAGACCGTTCCTGGGCGTCGGGGCCCCGGGCGGACGGCAGATTATATGCTGCAACACCCAGGTGGTGCTCAACGTTCTCGACCACGGCATGGGCATCCAAGACGCCATCGCCGCCCCGCGCGTCGATTCGGCCGACCGGGAGAACTTCGTCGACTCGCGGATGGACGAAGCAACCATCGAGGCCCTTGAAAGAATGGGGCATCACATGCTGGTGAAGGAAGAGACTGCCGCACAGAGCGGGTTCGCCAATCCCGTCGGCGTGATGGTTGACCCGGAAACCAATCTCGTCTATGCCGGGGCCGACGTTTTCCGGCTGGCTGAAGCCAGGGGGTTCTGATGGACACTATCCTGCGGAACGCCCGCGTCGACGATGGGCCGGACGCGCCCACCGTTGACATCGGCATCGACCAGGGCCGTATCGCCGCCTTACAGCCCAACCTCAATGCGGAGGCGCAGGAAATCGACGTTGGCGGCCGTTTGGTCACCCCCGGATTTATCGAGACCCACATCCATTTGGACAAGTCCTGCATCCTGGAACGGTGCAGATCGGAGAGGGGCGACCTGCCGGAGGCTATTGAAGAGGTGGCTAAGGCCAAGCGTGAGTTCACGGCCGAGGATGTTTACGAGCGGGGAAAGCGGACATTGGAGAAGTGCATCCTCAACGGCACCACCCACATGCGCACCCAACTCGAAGTGGACCCCGTCATAGGTCTCCGCGGTTTGGAGGGCGTTAAAGCTCTGGTTGACGAGTACAAGTGGGCCATAGACATCGAGGTGTGCATCTTCCCCCAAGAGGGCCTGCTGAACTACCCGGGAACGGACGAACTGATGGTGGAAGCCCTTCAGAACGGCGGCTCCGTGGTTGGCGCCGCCCCCTACACCGACACCAACCCCCACGGTCAGATTGACCGCATATTCGAGATGGCCCGCGAGTTCGACATAGACATCGACATGCACCTGGACTTCGGCGCAGACCCGGCGGAGTTGGACCTGGACTATGTTTGCGAGCTTACGGACAGGTTCGGCTATGGGGGGCGCGTGGCCATTGGTCACGTCACCAAGCTGTCGGCAGCCACGCCGGAGCGGCTTCAGGAAAGCGCTCAACGTCTGGCCAACGCCGGTGTCGCCCTCACCGTGGTGCCCTCCACCGACCTCTTCCTCATGGGGAGAGATCAGGACCACAGCAATATGCGGGGCGTGACGGCGGCACACAAGCTCCTCCACGGGGGCGTTAATTGCTCCCTGTCCACCAACAACGTGCTCAACCCGTTCACGCCCTTCGGCGACTGTTCCCTGATTCGCATGGCGAACCTGTACGCCAACGTGTGTCACGTAGGGGCCCACGACGACATTGTCGAGTGTTACGAAATGATCACCAACCGGTCCGCCAAACTGCTCAGGCTGGATGATTACGGCTTGGCGGTTGGCAAGTCCGCCGATATGGTAGTGGTCGACTGTTTCGACCGCGCATCGGCCGTTGCCGAATTGGCGGCGCCCCTGTGGGGGTTCAAGCGGGGTCGGGCGACGTTTACCCGGCAACCTGCCGAGCTTCACCGTCCCTGACCCATTCCTCCCGGAGCGTGGAAATTCAAAAAGCGTTGCAATTGCCAATATGACGGACGTGCAATCACATAGACCTCCCGAAGACCCGCTGGGCGCATTTTGCGCCCATAACCACGCCGCTCTTCGAGGGACGCCGGACGGCCCTTTGAAAGGGACTACCTTCGGTGTCAAGGACGTCTTTCACATAGCCGGTCACCGGACAGGGTTCGGCCACCCGGACTGGCTGCGGCTGCATCCGCCCGCGGAGGTCACGGCTGTAGCGGTCGAACGGCTTCTACAGGCGGGGGCAACCATGGTGGGCAAGACCCACACCGACGAGTTGGCCTACAGCCTGAGCGGGCAGAACGTCCATTACGGCACCCCGGTCAATCCCGCCGACCCGGACCGGGTGCCCGGTGGTTCATCCAACGGGTCGGCGTCGGCGGTGGCGGGAGGACTGGTGGACTTCGCCATCGGCACCGACTGCGGCGGGTCGGTGCGGCTGCCCGCCAGCTATTGCGGCATCCTGGGGATGCGCCCAAGCCACGGACGGGTACCATTGGACGGGGCCATACCATTCGGGCCAAGCTTCGACGTGGCGGGCTGGTTTGCCCGCGACGCTGGTCTGTTCCAACGGGTGGGACAGGTCCTGCTGGACGATCATTCGGAGCCGCAGTCGCCGCGGCGGTTGCTGGTGGCCCGTGACGCCTTCGATATGGTAGACCAACGAGTGACGGATGCCTTGCAGGACGCCTTACTGAAAACATCCAATATTATCGGTTCCAAGGAAGAGGTTGTTATAAGTCCTGAGGGATTGGCCGACTGGTTCGAGACCTTCCGCGTGCTCCAAGCTGCCGAGATATGGGGCAACCACGGGCAGTGGATCGAGTCGGTAAAACCGCATTTCGGGCCGGGAGTGCGGGAGCGGTTTGAGTGGGCTTCCCAAGTGAAGGCGGCTGACGTGGAAGCTGAGAAGGAAAAGCGCAGCAGGATAAGAAACCGGATTGACGAAGTGATAGGGGAAGGCGATGTGCTGTGCCTGCCCACCTCACCCAGGGCAGCTCCATTGAAAGATACTCCCACCGATGACATCGAAGTCAGGTTTCGCCATCAGGCCATGTGCCTGTTGTGCATTTCGGGTCTGGGAGGTCTTCCGCAAGTCAGCCTCCCTATAGCATCCCTTGACGGCCTTCCCTTGGGATTGTCCCTGGTTGGCTGCCGGGGCAGCGACTTGATGCTGCTGTCCCTTGCACGTAGACTGATAGACGAGGGCTAAGTCAAGCCCGACAGGTCAACCGGGTGCTTCCGATAATCGGGTTAAAGCTAAAGCCGCAGGAGGAATCCATGGCTGAAACGAAAGACACCATTGAATTGTACTTTCACTCGCAGCAACCCTATACCCATATCACAGAAGAGGACATCTCCCAGTACAAGTCTGGCAGGATCGACTTTCCCAACACCTACTTCGACCCGGAAAAGGCGCACGTACTGTACAACCAGTACCACGAACAGTACGCCTTGGCCGACGAAGAGGGCATCGACGGGATAATGACCAACGAGCATCACGCCTCTTACTGGAACATGAAGCCCGCGGCCAACCTGGATGCAGCGGTTATCAGCAAGGTAACGAAAAATACCAAGATAGCCATCCTGGGCAACATCATCCCGGTGCACGATCCGGTGCGCATGGCCGAGGAACTGGCCATGCTGGACTGCTATTCAGGCGGACGGCTGGTCTCCGGGTTCGTGAGGGGAGGAGCTGTGGAAACCCTGATGGCCGGCATCGACCCCACCGAGAACCGGGAACGGTTCGAGGAGGCCCACGACCTGATCATCAAGTGCTGGACGGAGCCGGGACCCTTCCGCTGGGAAGGCAAGTACTACCACCACCGGGTGGTGAACCCGTGGGTGCTTCCGGTGCAGCAACCCCATCCGCCTATATGGTTCCCCGGCGGGAGCAGCCCCGAAAGCGTTATCTGGGCGGCAAGCCGCGGCTACACCTATGTCAATCTCGGAGCATTGATGGACCTGACCCTTGAGTTGAAGCAGGTATACATCGATACCGCCAACGAGGCCGGGTTCAAGCCGGGGCCGGAACACTTCGGCTATCAAATACGGGCCGTCGTGGCCGACACCGACGAAAAGGCCCAGGAAATAGGCAAGGGCTTCCTGTGGAACGTAGACCACCGGATGCGCGGGCCCAGGGAGCACAACGATCCTCCAGGTTACCAGTCGGTGGTAGCCGCCCAGCTAAGCAGGCGGCGCGCCGGCGGCCCGGACTCGCGGATGACCTACGAGCAGCTACAGGAAGTGGGCGCCATCGTAGTGGGCAGTCCTGAGACCGTGACGAAGAAGTTGACCCAGACCATTACGAGCCTCAATCCGGGCTACCTGATCCTGATTGGAAGCGACGGCAACATTAAGCACGACGACGTGATGCGGTCGGTCCAGCTTCTTGGGCGTGAAGTGTTGCCCGCTCTCAAGGAAATCAAGCTGCAACCTTACCAGTGACAGACCTGCGCAAAGTCTGTCAGCAACTCAATCCTTCCGTTCGCCCCGAGCTTGTCGAAGGGCCGTCCGTTCATGGTTCGACAAGCTCACCACGAACGGACTTTGCATCAATGCAGATTTTGCGCAGGCCCAAGCGCCAGTGACCAGCAAACGGTGGGTGGCAGGAATGCCGTCCGCCGTTATCCCTTCGCTCACATTTTGGTCTGGCGGCGATGGATTCCTGTTGCGCCGCTGGGCCGGTTGCCCTGCACCTCCTCGATTTGAGGCGTTCCGTCGGCCTCGGCGCACCGCACCGCGAAGGTGTGCTTTCCTTCCTGGAAGGGCCAGTCATACCGCCAGATGACCCAGGTAGTTTCCGATAGGGGCGTTCTCAGCTTGGCCTCTTCCCAAGGACCGCTGTCGACTTGCACCTCGACCTTGGATATGCCGCGCGCCCCGGAGAAGGCGATGCCGCCGACGGGGACCAGCATCTGCCCGTCGCGCTCCACGATGTTGTCCACGGCAACGGTATCGATGACTGAAGTCGCCTTGACTTGGGCCACTTCATCCCAATCGCGCACCACCCAGTAGCCAGGCCGGTAATCTGCTGTGACCTCCATGCCGGTTATCCACTTGGGCTGCTTCATGCCGTACCGGTCGGGCAACCATATACGCAATGGGAAGCCGTGGTCGAATGGAAGGGAGTTGCCGTCCCACTCGTAGCACAGCATGATGCGTTCGTCCGAGGCTATAAGATCCAGGTCCACGGTCTCGTGAAATCCGTCGCCCGACGTAATAACGAGATGTTTGGCCCCTTCCTGCACTTGGGCGTCGGCCAGGATTTTCTGGAGGCTGACGCCGGTCCACCAAGTTGTGCTTATGAGGGACGTGGCGATGCGTCCCGAGATGCACGACAGGGTGACGAACTGGTCTCTCGATTCGTAGTTGTTGCGTATCTGGTCAAGGGTCAACGCCAAGGGATTGTCAACCATCCCAATGACAGGCAATACCCAGCTTGCGCCGTCGATGTAGGTAGGCTCGGAGCGGATGAACACCTTGTAGTGGTCCTCTACCGGCGTGTACTCGGGCCTGGTGCCCGGCGCCGGTTCCACCGGATCGTTGGCGTTGGGCAGGGGAGGGGCGTTGCTCTTGATGGCCGGCTCCCCGGCAGAATCGACCACCTCCGCGATTGGTTGCCGCTCCGTCCGGGACAGCATCCCTCCAAGGCCGGCGCCCATGACTGTTATGGCGGCCGTTGCGGCGCCGACACGCACCATAAACTGCCGGCGGTTAATGCTCTTGGCCCAACGGATTTGGTCTTCCGTTTCCAAGCGGTTGGGGTCCAGCAACAGGCGGCGGTAAAGGGGAATAAAGGCCAAGCCCCAGCCGATGAAGAGCGCCATAAGCACAAACACGGTCATAACCGGGTCGGCGGTTGACTGCCCCATAGGCAGGCTGACCGCCACCATCGGTATGCCAAACACGGCCGCGGCTATCAGCCCATAGCTGAACATAGGGTCGGCGTCTCGCCACTTCAAGACCACCATAAAAACCGTGCCGATAGCTACTCCGATGAGGAAGAACAAGATGGTAGCCGCTATCTGCTCGGCCGGTTTGGCGCTGACGGCGACGCTCATGCCCACGGCCCTCATCCCGTCGATCATGGCGTCAATGCCAAAGGTGACCACCGGACCGGGCAGCACCTTGGCAATCCAGTCGAACAACGCGAAAGGGACAAAGGGCAAACCGGCCAGCTTGTCCGCCAAGTACAACAGCGCCGTCAGCGGCGCGGACAACAACACGCCTGACAGCAAGCCGGACCCCAAGCCTAAACGACGTACTTTTCCGGTTGGGCCCTTGGGTACTATTTGTGACTCATTCATCATCACTCACGTCTCCGGCATCAAAATAAGCCGGGTCAAGCTGGTCAAGGTCGATGGCGGCATTATATTCACGGACTGACGCGGGTTCCAACCCGCTATTCCAAGCCGTGCCGACGCCTGTCCTGCAATTCACATACGCTCGGAAGGTGGTCACCAGTTCTATACACTGTCTCTCTATGCGGATAAAATGGGGCAACTATAGACCGACCGATGATCGTAGGTATAGAGGGAACGAAATTGCCGCAATTCCAGCCCATTCCGGACAAGACCCTGGAGGTCTTGAAAAAGATTCCGACCCAAACCCTGGTGGACGCGCTGTGGGTCAAGGGTTGGCCCATGGGGTACGTGGAAGGAGCGCGCCCCTTGCAGCTTGGGCAGCACATGGCCGGCCGGGCCGTCACCCTGCGCTTTGTGCCCCATCGCCCTGACTTGGCGGAAGACAAACCCAAGGGCGACCAGTCGGCGGAATACGTTGCATTCGAGCTGTGCGGGCCGGGAGAGGTGCTGGTTATCGACGCCATGAGATGGGCCTACAGCTCCATAGGCGGCGACATCAAGTTCCTGCGACTGCACCAGCGGGGCGTGGGCGGGTTGGTGACCGACGGCGGGGCCAGGGACAGCAACTCGCTGAAGGAATACGGCTTCCCCGTTTACAGCGCCAGCACCACCGCCAAACAAGGGCCGGGCGAGTTCTGGCCTTGGCAGGTAAACGACGCCATCCAGTGCGGCGGCGTGCTGGTGCGGCCCGGAGACGCGGTGGTGGGCGATGACGACGGGGTGGTGATAGTGCCCAGGGCGGTCGTGGACGAGGTGATAACCATAGCGCACCAGCGGGAAGAGGTGGAGGAGGTAATCAAGGCGCAGTTGGAGATAGAGCAATGCTCTCCGGGTAAGTATTACCCTTTCAACGAGCGCACCTGGCAGTTGTTCGAGGAAAAGACCGGCAAGAAACGCTATATTTAAGCCCGGAGTATTTCGATATGACTACCGCGCTGAACGATATAACAGTTGTAGACCTTACCCGTACCCTGGCAGGCCCCTTCTGCACCCAAATGTTGGGAGACATGGGCGCCGACGTCATCAAAATCGAAGAGCCGAATCTTGGCGACGAGACACGCTCATGGACGCCTTTCTGGAACGAAGAAGGGACCCAGTTCCTGTCCTTCAACCGCAACAAGCGCAGCTTGAGCGTCAACCTCAAGGAAAAAGAAGGGGTAGACATTGTCTTGGGTTTGGCCGCCAAGGCGGACGTGATGATCGAGAGTTTCCGGGCCGGGGCGTTGGACAGGATGGGACTGGGTTACGACGCGGTGCGGGCCGTAAACCCGGGAATAGTCTACTGCTCCGTTTCCGGCTATGGACGCACCGGGCCGATGGCCGACAAGCCGGGGTACGACCTCATCATCCAAGCCTACAGCGGCTTGATGAACCTTACCGGAGAGCCGGACGGGATGCCTTTGCGGGTCGGTTTCTCCTTGGTGGACCTGTTCACCGGTATGATGGCCTATGGCTCCATAATGACCGCGCTGCACCACAAGCAAAAGACGGGCGAAGGACAACGGATCGAAGCGGCCCTGCTGGACGGCCAAGTCGCCACTATGAGCTATCACGCCACGGGGTACCTGGCTACGGGAGTGGAGCCGAAACGGTTGGGTTCCGGGCATCCCAGCCTCGTTCCCTACCAGAGCTTCCCGGCGTCCGATGGGTACTTCATTCTGGGATGCGGCAACCAAGGATTGTGGGAGCGACTCTGCCGGGGCATCGACCGGACCGACCTGCTCCAAGACCCCAGGTTCACAAGCAATACGGCCAGGGTGGAACACCGAGCCGAATGCGTGGACGTGCTGAGCGGGATATTCCAAGCCAACACGGTGGCCCACTGGGTCGACGTCATATCCGAGGCCGGGGTGCCCTGCGGCCCCATCAACCGGGTGCCTCAAGTCATCGAAGACGCTCAGGTCAACGCCCGCAACATGATAGTAGACATGCCACATCCCAGGGTGCCTGACTTGAAGGTGCCCGGCTCTCCCCTCAAGCTGGCTGAGACTCCTCCCAGCATCCGCCGCCCCCCGCCCATGCTGGGCCAGCATAACGAAGAGATTCTGGCCGAATGCGGCTACGACGGGGAGAAGATAGAGAAGTTACGGCAAAAGGGAGTTATCGGGGTTAGTGAGACCGGATGAAAAATGACACGGTCGGTAAACCGGACCCATTGGCCCTCGAAATCGCTAGGACAGCCCAGGAATGGGCTAAACCGGCAGTAGTGGTGCTGTTTGGATCCCGCGCCCGCGGGGACTACCGCGATGACTCGGACGTAGACTTGCTGGTCATAACTGACGATGCGGAGCCAAGGAAAGCAGTGTTGGCCGCCAGCGCCGGGGTGAGGTCGCACCGGAAACAGACCGGCATCGTAATCCCCGACGACATCATTGGCATGACCCGGAAAAGGTTCAACCGGTGCAGGTTGGCCAAGCAGCACATTGCGGGACAGGCGGACAGCTACGGAATAGTGATGAATGGAGAAATACCGGAGCACAGCAACAGGCGGGGCGACGGCTACCCCGACCACTGGCCGGAAACCCAGCGACGAATCAGAGCAACGGAGAGATGGCTGAAAAACTACAGTGAAAAGGTAGAATCCGGTCATTGGGACCAGGAAGGTATGGGATTCGAGGCTCAACAAACGGTGGAAAACGCTCTGAAGGGCTGGCTGTCATGTCTGAATCAAAACGCCAGTTACACCCACAATCTCCGTGACCTATGGAACGAATTGGACAGATTGGGTGAACTGGACAAGGAAGAGACTCGGAAAATCCAGGAAGCCGGGCAGCGCCTGTTCGACTACATAGAATACTCCGATCCGTCATACCCGGAAGAAATAAAGGATTGGCTGACCAACTATGCGGTTATCTACCGGTACGATGGAACGGAGCATCAGATAACTCAGGACGAAAGAGTAGACCTGCATGAGGCAATAAGCCGCTTGGTAGGAGCTTTATTGGGTCACATTCATCACCTCAGCGGGACCGATGTAACCGACGTTTACCCCCAAGGACTGAGGCCCTGGGAAACTCACGAGCCAAAAGCATAGAGGATATTGGTGTCTTCAAAGAAAAAGAAAGTAAGGCTGGTCCACACGTCCGACCTGCATATTGGGGATCGTTCAGGTCACCCTATGGCCGATTGCGCCTTACGGGCGGTGGTGGAAGCAACCCTGCGCCTAGAGGGGAATGTTCTGTTGCTGGCGGGTGACATTTTCGACAACGCACGGGTGCCCGACGACATTGTTGAGGGATTCTTGGAAGAACTGGGCCGCCTTGCATCCTGTGAGACGGTTATTCTTCCCGGCAACCATGACCTGTACAACGAGGGATCCGTTTACCTGCGGCCGGCGTTCCGCGACAAGCCAGACAATCTGCACATAATCACCCAAGCGGACGGGGAGACCATCACCTTCCCGGAGTTGACCCTGAAGGTGTGGGGCAGAGCAATGCCAAGCCACACGCCCGACTTCCATCCCTTGGAAGGGATGCCCGACAACGGAGAAGGCCTATGGCTGGTAGCATTGGCCCACGGCCACTTCCACTTTGACGACGATCTGGACCGTCGATCGTCCCCCATCTACCCGTCGGAAGTTGCCAACGCCCCTTGCGACTACTTGGCGCTGGGCCACTGGGACCGCCATGCGGACGTTTCACAAGGAAGTGTTACGGCGGTCTATTCGGGAACAGCCCGAGGTTGGACGCAAAGCGACCCCTTGGGAAGCGTCACCGTTGTGGACCTGGACCCGGTAAACGGGGTGTCCTGGAGGCAGGTTGCCCTTACAAGCAGAGATTCGATGTCTGAGAGAGGCGTCTGATTGACTTGGGCGGCGTTCAAAGCCAACGCGCCGGCACTTGCAGATATGGGGGAAGAATGCCTTGAGCGAACGGGCTTGGTCCTGCTGGGCACCCTCAGAAAGAACGGCTGGCCCAGAATCAGTCCGGTGGAGTTCGTGATCGCCCACGGCCACCTGTACCTGGGCATGATGTGGCAGTCTCGCAAGGCCCTGGACCTGCTCCGGGACTCCCGTTGCAGCCTGCACAACGCGGTATCCGACAAAAGCGGCGGGGAGGGCGAGTTCAAACTCTACGGGCACGCGATCAATGTACAAGACTTGGAGGAACGGAAACGTTACTCGACGGCGCTTTACGATAAAATCGGATGGATGCCTGAAGAGCCGGAATACCATCTGTTCTCGATAGACATAGAAAGCGCATCCTTCGCCATTATCGAAGATGGGGAGTGGAGGCGCGAAATCTGGAGGTCTTAGGATGCAAAAGCTGAGCAGGGAACACAAGATATACGTGCTGGAGCCGGGCGCGACTCCCGCGATGACCATAGACTCCGGCGAGGAATTCATCATCGAGACTTGGGACGCATTCGAGGGTGAGCGGGACCCGGCGGTCATCGACGCCCGTTCGTTGAAAGGGCCGGCTATCGGACCCATCTACGTCAACGGCGCCGAGCCGGGCGACGCACTGAAAATCGACTTTATCAGCATCACGCCCAAGGAGACCGCGGCCCACATGGTCATGCCGGGCCGAGGATTCCTGGATGAGGACTTCACCGAAGCCTATCCCACGATTATCGAGTTGAAGGACGGCCACGCGGTGCTGCCCAGCGGCATAAAGCTGCCGCTGAACCCCTCGATGGGCTTGGTTGCAACCACCCCGACCTATCCTCAAAACACCGCCAGCGACAGCGGCCCCTACGGCGGCGACATCGACCTGAAGGAACTGGTCGAGGGAAGCACCCTGTACCTTCCCGTATTCGTCCCCGGCGGCCTGCTGGCCATGGGGGACTGCCACGCCGTTGTCGGCGATGGCGCAGTAGCCGGCACGGGCGCCGAGTGCTCCGCGGATGCCCACGTCAGGGTCACGGTGGAGAAGGGGATGAACATCTCCGGCCCCAGGGCCATCACTCCCGACTACTTCGTAATCCTGTCCCACGGCGAAGACCTGGGTCCGGCAATGCGCCAGTCGGTGCGGGATATGGTGGACTTCCTGGTGCAGGAAAAAGGCATGGAACCCTACGATGCCTACACCCTGCTCAGCGTCGCCGGGGACGTGCGAGTCTCACGGACGTTCAGGCCCATCAGCCCCGTAAAGATGATGCTGTCGAGGCAGGCATTGGCGCAGGTGGGGTAGATGAACATCGTAACCGTAGATTCCAGTATGCTCTACGCCGTGGGTTACGACCCGGACACGCAGGAATTGGTAGCGGTGTTCAATAGCGGACGCACTTGGTGGTATGAAGGAGTGCCGCCTGAGGTGCACCAGCAATTGATGAACTCTGACTCCATCGGTGGGTACATGCGCGATTTTATTATTGACATGTACCCGGACCATCCCAGTTACCCGTACCGAAAGACTGGATGAATCTGCTCTAACTGCTGTGGTTTACCCGGCGGTCGCGCGTTGCCTCATTTTTTCCAAGAATGGGGCAAGCAACTTGGCGGCTCCCAGTAGCTCGAAGCCAACGACTTCAAAGCCGTCTTCCTTACCGAAATCGACAATCAGGCTCTCATCATCCTCAATGGAGGAAGACGTTTGGATGACATGACCAGTCCGAATCGTCAGAGCGTCGACCTCTGCGTCATACTTGACTATTAGGGACATCTCTCACCAATCACGTCACCGAATACCCCCCGTCCACGGTAATCACCGCTCCGGTTACGTAGTCTGACGCCGCGCTGGACAGGAAGACTACCGCCCCTTGCAGTTCTTCCGGTTCGCCCCACCGGCCGTAGGGTATCCGGCGGCTGATCAAGTCGTACCGTTCCGGTTGTGTCGCCGGTACGGCGGCGGTGAGATCGGTCATAAACCAGCCAGGGAGGATGGCGTTGGACTGGATGTTGTCCTTAGCCCATGCCACCGCCAAGCTCTTGGATAACTGCACGATGCCGCCTTTGCTGGCTGAGTAGGGCGCGCCGCTGCCTCCTCCCCCGAAGATTGAGAACATGGAGCCGATATTGACTATCTTGCCCCCGCCCTGTTCCTTCATGTGGGGATAAACGGCTCTGGACGCCAGGAAGGCGGCCCGCAGGTTGACGTCCAGCACTTGGTCCCACTCCCCCGTTTCCAGGTCCTGGGGCTCCTTGCGCACCGTTATGCCAGCGTTGTTTACCAGTATGTCGACCCTGCCGAAAGCCTCTATCGTCCGGGACACCATCCGTAAAATGTCCGCTTCCTGTATAACGTCCACCTCAAGCCCGACCGCTCTCACACCCAGGGCTTCGATCTCAGCACAGGCTTGGGCCGTCTTTTCCATATTGCGGGCGGCTACCACAATCTCCGCGCCCGCCCCGGCCAACCCCAGTGCCATAGCCAAGCCCAAGCCGCCGTTGCCCCCGGTGACGATGGCGACCCGCCCGGTCAAGTCGAACATCTGGCTTGCTTTCATTCCGAGCCATCCCGCGTCAGTCGTTGAATTGGGGAAGCACCTTGCTGCCGAACATACGCAGGGAGTTCTCCACCTGCTCGGAGGTCAACTCGCCCACGTTGAAGTTGAGCATCAGGTTGCGGACGCCGGCCTGTTTTAATTGATGGACACCCTCGGCCACCGTCTCCGGGGTGCCAGCCAGAAAGGCGTGTTCCACGTACTCCGCCGGGAACCGGGGAGTGTCTATCTCCTCTTGGGGCACGCCGCCGGGGTTATACATGACGCGGGCATCCATCAGGTGCTTGCGGTAGCGGCCGAGACCCTCTGAAGCGATGGCTACCGCCTCGTCGTCGCTGTCGCGGATGCACAGACCCCGCTGGGCCCAGCATTGGTCCAACGCAGCCTCAACCGCCTCCTCACCGAACCCTGCCGCGAGCATGGTGTCCCGGTACAGTTGCAGCCGTTGCTTCAGGGTGTCCACCGTTTGCACCCCGATCAGGACCGGCCGGCCGATACTGGCCATTTCCACCACCGACGCTTCACTGATACAGGCCCGGACCATCGGGGGATGAGGATGCTGGTATGGCCGCGGCCTTATGAGCGGGAAGGAGCCGTGCCAGAACCGTCCTTGATGATGTACGTCCTCCTCGGTCCACGCCTTCATCAGAAGTTCCTCGGCCTCCGGAAGCATTTCCCTGCTGTCTTCCATGGACTGACCGAAGCCGATGTATTCGTACTCGTTGAAAGCCGACCCGCGGCCCGTTCCCATGATGAGGCGGCCCCGGCTGAGGTTGTCCAGCAGTGCGGTCTGGGCCGCCAGCCGCACCGGGTGGTGCAACGCCATCTCCACAACGGCAAACCCGATGCGGATGCGGTTGGTCCGAGCGGCGACCGCAGCGGCGAACACCACCGGGTCGGCGTAGGCGACCGCGCCGTCGAAGTGGTGCTCGGTAAGCCAAACGGCGTCCAACCCTACCTCTTCCGCCAGTTCCACCTCCCGCAGTGTGCGCTCGATTACGTGCTGGTCATTGTCAGGGTCGCCACTGATGGTAAAAACGAAGCTGCCAAAGCGCATTCTGTACCCCTGTAACACTGGTTTAGGAAACTATCTCAAAACCAACCATCCTGCCGAAATTCTCGCACAGGTAACCCGGAACGCCTATGGATTCCCGCCTGCGCGGGAATGACAGGTTGCGCGCCGCACCAGGTCTTGAGATAGATTCTAAGACGATTAGCTGACCGCTACGGCCTTTAGGTGAGTGGCGAAAAACTCCAGGGTCCTGGGCCAAGCGATTTCCGAGGACTCCTTGTGGTACCGCGGGCGGTTGTAGTCCATGAAGGCGTGGTCGGCCTCCGGGTAGCTGTAAAACTGGTGGGGGATTCCCAGCCGGGTCAACTCGGCATCGAAGGTCGCTTGGTCCTCCGGCGACGGGTTGGTGTCTATCCCTCCGAAGTGGAACAACACCGGGCACTTGATATTGGGAGTCAGCTCGAAAGGACTCTTGTCGGCGTCGGCCCTGGCAACCATGATATTGCCGCCGAAGAAGGGGACAGCAGCCTTGAAATGGGCATTGGAGGCGGCGCCCAGCCAGGTAGTCCGGCCGCCTTGGCAGAAGCCGGTGATTCCCAACCGCTCCCCGTCAACGGATGGGTGGCTGCGCAAATAGTCCACCGTGGCGTTCAGGTCGTTGACGGTGCCGGTGTCGGTCATGTGCTCGCCCGGTCCGGAACCGTCGGCCAGCATCTCCTCCGTAACCCGGTGGTACAGGTCGGGCGCGATACCGACGTACCCTTCCTTGGCCAGGTTGTTGACCACGTCCTGGATGAACTCATTGACGCCTGGCCCGTGCTGGCTGACCAGCACCGCCGGAAAGGGTCCCGTCCCTTCGGGTATGCTTACGTACATCCGCATGTCCGAGCCATCCACATTGATGGTCTGCCACGCTCCTGCCATGATTCCCTCCTATGATTACCGGCTCAAGGCCGGTAAGACGATTGGGCTAACGGAATTGTTCAAGGAGATTATATACGAAGATGGGCTTAGTCAGTGCTAAAATTGCCGCGTGGCGAGTTCTACAGCTATTTCCCGTGAGGGTGAGTAGCCTGCGGAGGTGCGCATTAGATGAGCGAAATAATGAAGAAAGAAGATTGGGCAGAACAGCGCGAGCAAACCGCCATGAGTGAATTTGAAGTGGCAAAGCAGGAATTGTTGGCTTTGAGGAGGCAGGCAGGCCCTATTGAGCGTCAAGTGATCGACGGAATCCTGTACTTCATCGAGGGCGGCATCCAAGGGAAAGTCTCGAATGAATACTCCCTGCCGCCCTGGTACCGAAAGTTGGTGTTTGGCTTGGCCAGCCCTCACATTGGGACGAAGTACCGGAAGTTCGTGGCAACTTTGAGAAAATTCGATCCTGATGAAATCGCCGGTACGCCGGAGGAAATCCTGGAAAGTGAGGCGGAATGGCGCGGTAACCGTGATGTTGGACTCCTCACTCTGAAAGCCCAACATCACGCAATGGAGCTATTCCGTATCATAAGCAAGGACTACGTCAAAGACTTGCTAGAGGCGGTCAACGAACTGGCGGACCCTGGGGCAGACCCGAGTTTCGAACCTGCCAACTACGAACTGGCCCGTGCGTGGGAAAATTTGCCCGATGCCATCGCCTACGCTCACATAGCATGTGAGATGCTGTCCGGCGCCCCCGAATCACCGGAAACCGAAGTTGCATTGGGATACGCCGAGAACATACGCGAATGTCTGATATGGGCCCAAGCCTGCTCGAGATTGCAGCGAGCCGCGACCAGCAAACCGTTAAGGGGCGCGGATGGGACAGAACTGGACGTGCGGGCATTGGGTAGGGACCTGTATCAAAACCGGATTCGAAGACAAATCACGGCGGAAAAAGGCGATTCCGTGGTCATAGATGTGCAAAGCGGCGACTATGAAGTAGGGGAAATGGAGGCCGATGCCAGGAAACGGCTGTTGAAAAGACGTCCTGACGCCATAACTTGGCACGAGCGTGTCGGCTATCCGACGCCCTACACGATGATCTACAGACCTCAGGCCCGGAAACACGCCAGATGATCCGGATGCGCCAGTGGATGGATTCCTGCATGCGCGGGAATGACTGTAGCAAGCAATTATGATAGATGTACGGCATCGCCAAGGGTCAACAACCACATGAGCAGGACCATCAGACGCTACATTAGTGGCCCGGGCCGAGATGGCAAGCAGGACTTGCGCACTCTGGTCGCCCGCGACGATAGGGCAACGGGCTTGAGAGACCACAAGCGCGACCGCCGGGTGGCCAGGGCTTTGCTGAAGTCCGGCAACGGGGACAGCTTGCCCGCCGGTAAGCGCCGCCGCTACAGCGAGCGCTACGGCTCCTACGAACTATAGCCGGAGCATGGCCCTTGCAAGGGCCGGATGTTAGGATAGGGGCAACCGGTCCTGAGTGTTTGCAGGAGGACAAGTAATGGCATCCGAAAAGATCAGATTGGGCGTCATAGGAGCCAACGTCAGCGTGGGCTGGGCCCACAGGTCCCATCTTCCGGCGTTGCTGGCCAGCCCGGAGTTCGAGTTGACGGGCGTGTGCACCACGCGCAGGGAAAGCGCCGAGGAGTCGGCGGCCAAGTTCGGGGCCAAGTACGCTTTCCACGACCACCGCGACATGCTGGCCCACCCCGAAATCGACGCGGTCGCGGTGGTGGTCAGGGTGCCCAGCCACTACCAACTGACCTTGGACGCGCTCAACGCCGGAAAGCACGTGTTCACCGAGTGGCCCTTGGGGGCGACGCTGGCCGAGGCGCAGGAGCTTGCCGACCTTGCCCGTGCCAAGGGAGTGCAAACGATGGTGGGGCTGCAAGCAAGGGCCGCGCCCGGCGTGACCTACATGAAGGAGTTGGTGGAGACGGGCTACGTGGGCGAGGTTATGTCCTGCCACATGAGCCTGGTCCGCGGGGGAGTGCTGGAGCGCACTTCCGACCGGACCTGGCAACGGGACGATTCCTTGGGCGCAACTACTCTCACCATCGCCTGCGGCCACTCGATTGACGCGCTGCGATACGTGGTCGGCGATTTCAGCGACGTATCTTCGGTCGTAGCTACCCAAGCCCCGCAGTGGTTCGAGACCGACACCAAGCAGTATGTGGACGTAACCGCGCCGGACAATATCCTGGTCAGCGGCAAACTGGCCAACGGCGGGGTGGCGTCGGTCCATGTGGCAAGTGTTCCGTGGGCAGGCAGCGGTTGGAAGATGGAGGTGTACGGGCGAGAGGGGACCCTGGTAGCGGACTCTGACGAGTCGCCGCAGTTGAACGAAATACGAGTCCGAGGCGCCAAGGCCGGCGACCAGACCCTGCGCGAATTGGAGATACCCGGCCGCCACGTCCACGTTCTGGAAGGGATGCCCCAAGGCGCGCCCTACAACGTTGGGCAGATGTACTACCTGTTCGGACAGGCCATCCGCTCCGGCCAACCCTGCGACTCCAACTTCGATACGGCGGTGGAACTGCACAGGTTTTTGGACGCTATACGGGAGTCGTCGGACGAGGGGCAGAGGGTGGCGGTTCCAGCGGGTTGAGGTGCAATGGATTCCCACTCAACCATCGTCATTCCCGCGCAGGCGGGAATGACGGGGTTGGTGTCCGACTCGGGTTTCGAGCTAGTAGACCAACCGCATTGAAAGACGGGCAACGAGGGCAACCACAAGGGTTGCCCCTACCAACCTAGGACTGCACTGTAGGGGCGTCCCTTGTGGACGCCCATATCGCATGAAACCATCGCAAGCACGGCTACCCATCATTACAAATTTTCGCACCACTAGCCCCTCAACTTTGGCGCCGGCCCCTGCGCCCGCGCCGGCTCATTGTGCGCCTGTGTGTGGTCCTCTCGGGGGCCGCCGCGGGCGGCGGTTCGTTGAAGTGACGGACCACCGGCGCCACCACGTTCCTATATATCTGGGCATTGCCCCTCAGCTTGACGCCCACCCACTGGACCAACCCGGTAAACCCGGTGGCCTTCGGCACCCATACGACCGTCCAGCGGGTCCCGTTGGGCGCCTCCTCGAACCAGTCGTAACGGTCGGCCCACTTGGACTCCAGCGCCTTCATGGCGCGCCCGCTGGGAGGGTCGAAGGTGCAGGCCCAGTTCACGTGGTCTTCGGAACGGTCTTCAAAGGTAAACGTGTCGCCGTCCCGCTCCACAATTCTGCCGTAGACTTTCTCCAACTCAGCTTGGTTGACCTTGCCGTCGGCGGGAAAAGACGTAATATGTTCGAATACCTGCTCCGGAGTCGCCGGCAGTGTGGTCTGGAACTTGATGTTGGGCATGAGGACAGTCCTTCGTCAGTAGCTGCTCTCGACGGAACAATTGATAGGAAGGTCAATATAACGCCGGAGAATCGCGGGACACAACCCACTATACCTTCATAAACCGGCCAGTTCTTCCACCGTCCCGTCCACGTACAGGATTTGCAGCGTGGCCAGAACGCTGCGCTGCAAGTCTTCGATTCTGTCGGCTTGCACCAGTGCACCAAGTTGGGTCATCAACTGCCCCACGGTCGCCACGCCGTCAATGCGTGAAACCAGTTGGGCAACCAGGTTGCTGCACGGAGTCCCCTCCGGTTGACCACTCGTGGTTAGAGTATAACCCCACACGAACTCTCCGGCGCCCAGGACAGGCTTATGCTGCACCGACGCGCCTTCGGCCAAGCGGGGAACGGCCGACAACAGTCGTTGCTGGCCTTGGGCAGTGGAAATGGTATCCCTCCAGCGGCTGCTCCGTTGCGCCCGGTCGGCCTCGACCTGTTGGACGCTGGAGGCGAAGCTCTCTGGCGCTTGGCCGTGCTCCAGCACCGCCCGTTCATAGCCCCGGGGTGGTTGGCCGGCCACCGCTTGGATGAAGGCCTGCCTCGGTGAGAAGGCGTCTCCGGTGTCCAAAATCCGCCGGGCTTCCCAGAAGTATGAATCGGACGTGAGGTTGCTGGAGTAAAACAGCCTGGCCATTTCCCTGAAGTGGCTGTACTCCTTCAGGTACAGTTCCCGGTAAGCCTGTCCTGCCGCCTCGGCAATGCTTGGGTCGGTGAGCGCCGACTTGACGTATGCCGCCGCCAGCACCCCGGACATCAAGGCCAGATGCACGCCCGAAGAGAAAAGCGGATCCACAAAACAGGCGGCGTCGCCCGCCAGCACATAACCATCCCCGGCCAACCGGTCGCATACGTAAGACCAGTCTTTTACGATGAAAGGCCCGGAAGCCAAGCCCGCCCCCTTGAGCAGCCCCGCGGTGTAGGGAGCTTGAGCGATCTGTGAATCGAAAAATCCCTTGAGGCCGTGTTTGGCTATCAGACGCTGACCTGTTTCGCTGTCGGCCACCACCCCCACGCTGTTCCAGCCATCGTTCAGCGGGATGGTCCAGAGCCAACCGTGCTCGTAAGACTCGATGAAGATGTTGCCGTCGTCGGGCGGCGGAAGCCTTTGGGCGCCGGTGAAGTACCCATAGACCGCCAGGTTTTGAAAGAAGGTGTCCCACTGGCGCAGGTCCATGCTCCTGCTCAGCAGCCCGGATTGACCGCTGGCGTCAACGACGAAGTTGGCACGGACGCTGCCGGTGTGGCCGTCCTCTGTACGGAAGCGTATACCCGCAGCCCTTTGTCCATCCCAAACAACCTCAGCTACCCGGTGACCCTCACGGACGTCGACGCCCAGGGAGCGGCTGTTCTCCAGCAATATCTGGTCGAACCGGGGACGCCAGACCTGGTAAGAATGGGGATACTTGGCGTTGGTCTCTCCGAAATACCAACTCCAGGGCGCTCGGTCCCGGCCCCATGACATAGTGGCCCCGAACTTGGGCACGAACCCCGCCTCCTGCACCGTGCCCAACACACCCAGTTCCTCCAGAACAGGCATACTGGCCGGCAGCAGCGACTCGCCGACGTGCTCCCGTGGGAAACGCTCTCTTTCCAGCAACATGACCGCCATACCCTGGCGGGCCAGCATGGCCGCCGCCGTGCTCCCGGCAGGCCCTCCGCCGATTACGACGGCGTTTGTCTGCATTTGTTGGGCGGTCAAAGCGATTTCCTCATTGTCGATACAGAGGAGAAAAGAATACCGGCGCCACACCGTTTTGGGATGGCGCCGGAGGTTTTTGAGGAACCTATATCCTTAGCTTCTCAAGTTTACCGTCCGCCAGACAGCGGTATACACTGCCCTTGAAACATGAACTTAACCATTCCGGCCAAGGTCTGCCAGTCGCGCAGCATCATCAATGTATTCACGGGTCTGGCGGATGCGGTTTTCGGTATCCTCAATAGGGTCACACAGCCCGAAATAAAAGCAGTCGCCGTGCAACAAGTCCCGCACCGCACAATAGCGGTCTACCAGCAGGGCAACACCAGGATTGTCGTTACCCAATCTCCGCAATTCACGGGTTGTTTCCGGCACTCTCTCCGGTTCCCTGTTTGTCCATGCCAGAATCAAGGCATCGGTAGCCCTCCTGGTGGCGCACCAAGCCTTTTCCGCCGCATCACGGACGTCGCCTGCTTCCAAACGCTCCAACGACGCCTCGTGCATCGCCCTTACATCGGCAAATATCTCGCGCACACGGTCAGTTGCTACCATCACCGGTCTCTTTGTTGTTCGTCAATTCCTTATATTTAGCCGCCGCTCAGACTTGCCGCTCTACGCGGCTTCCTGAGAACCAGCCTCCGGCGCTCCCCCGTTCTCTGTCAAGGACTTGCCGGTAGCCGGGTCCACCTCGAAGGGGCCGGGAAGCTCCAGCTCCTTCGCCATCTCGCGCACCGCCGGTATGACTTCCTGGCCCATCAACCGCAGGCTGCGCATCGCGTCGTCGTGGGTCATGGCGCCGTCGCCGTCCCAGAAGAAGATGCTTCCGGGCCGGATGTACTCCAAGACGTGGCGTATCTTGGGAATCACCGTGTCGGGAGTGCCGCATATGATGGTATGGTCGGCGATCTGCTGCTCGTAAGGCCTTCCCAGCACGCCGGCAACCCCTCCGCCTCCGCCGCGGGCTTGCGTAGCCACGGCTTGGGTGGGCAACACTCTCCTGCGGGAGGTAAGACCGGGCAGGTTGACTAGCGCGGGATTCACGGTGCCTTCGTTGCCTGCCAGGAAGGGATTGCTCGGGCCCTGCACGTATTTGCGGCCCGTCTGCTCGGCCAGTTCCTCGGTCTCGTCAACGTGGACTTTCCAGAGGTAGCCAAGGTTTTGCGGGCCGGACTGGTAGCCCAACTCAGCGGCGGCGTCATGGTATATCTGGAACGCCTGCTTGGTCGGGTCCATTTCAGTTGCCAGCATGATGTAGGGGATGCGCTTCTCGGCGGCCCACATGAGCGAATCGCGGCTTACTACGCCCGGCAGCCAGATGGGCGGGTGCGGCGTCTGGTAGGGCTTGACCCAAGGATTGACGTGCCGGTAGTGGAAGTGTTTGCCCTCCCAGCGGAAGGGTCCCGGAGTAGTCCAAGCCTTTACTATCAGGTCGTGGGCTTCCTGGAACCGCTCCCAGTTGTAATGCGGTTCGATATTGTGAGAGACGCTCTCCCGCCCGGTGCCGCGCACCCAGCCCGAAACCAGCCTGCCACGGGAGATCATGTCTATCATGGAAAGCTGTTCCACCAGCCACAGGGGGTCGTCCCACAGGGGCAATATGTTGCCCAGCAGGACTATCTTCGCCCGTTCGGTAATGCGGGCCAGGATGGAGGCCTCCACGTTCATTGCTCCGCCCATACAGAAGGCGGTGCCGTGGTGCTCGTTGAGCATCAAGCCGTCGAAGCCCATCTCCTCGGCGTAAATCTTCTCGTCGAGGTAACGGTTGTAAAGATCGGCCCCCAGCTTGGCATCGTAGATGTCGTTGCTCACGGTCAAGTCCATGATGGGCTTGCCGGTGGCGCCGAAGAAACCGGACTTGGGGTCCTGGTAAGGCCGTTCCGTGAAGTAGCCTATAAACATGCGTAACCTCCTTCGTTTAGGGCGGCCGCTCGACCCCACTGACGTGCCTCGGCACGAGGGGCCAATTTCGCTCGATTATACCACCGTTGTTCCTGGAGGGGGCGGCGACCGTCAGGCCGACATAAAGTCCTTGATGAGCCGGACGAACTCGCCGGATTTCTCTACCTCTACCCGGTGGCCGCAGTTTTCAACCACGGCCAATCGAGAGTCTTTGATGGACTCTTGGTAGACTTGGCCAGCGCTCAACGGCACGATGGCGTCCTGCTGTCCCCACACGATGAGAGTCGGAAGGGACTTGATCCGGTGAAGCAGGTTGGGAAGGCTGGGGTTGTGCATGTACGGCCTCCAGCCCAGCCTGCTGGCCTCCACCCTGGAGTCCTCCCAAACGTCGATGTTCTCAGGAGTCGGTTCATCGGGGCACAGGGTCGCGAACTCGGGCACGCTGTCTGGGTCAAGAAAGCCGTCGGTGATGAACTGCTTGGCCACCACCAGGAACATGTCATATATCTCCCCGGTGGGCGGCCGGATCCCCATTGGCCCCACCAAGGCCAGCTTTTTGAAGACTTGGGGGCACATGCTGGCGATTTCCGCGGCCAGCCAACCTCCCATAGAAAAGCCGATGGCGTTGACTGGGCCCAGTTCCAAGTCTTCCATCAGTTCAAGGTACCACCCCGCCAAGTCCCTCATGCTTGCAATCCATTCGCGGCGTTGGGTCGCGCCGAATCCCGAATGGGAAGGAAGAAGAAGGCTGTAGTCCTGGGCGAGTTGTTGATGGTAGTCTAACCAATTGCGGTCGCCTATCTCGTCGTGGAATATCAGCAGAGGCTCCCCTTGGCCTCCCCTCGCCAATTGCACCGGCCCCCCCGCCGCCTCTACTATCTCTTCGCTCCAGGTTTGAGCGCTGGTTGTCATCTCGATGCGTCCTCCTGCAAGGATGGAAATGTTTCCTCAAGCGGTTGCGTCATGTCCGCAACCCGTGGTCAACAGGTTTCCCAGCCCATAATAGCACGATGCCGCCGCACTTAGGCGGTGCGGTTTTGCTTGACGCCCGTTTAAGGGTATGATAAGTTTCCCACGCCTCAAAACAGGCGGCTTTTGCCGTGAAAGGATAGGCAATGATACCGATAATCGTAGCCCTCGTCGCCGGCGGCTTGGCCTTGGCTTTCGCCGCCGTGACGGCGGCCCGAGTACTGGCGGCGGACAGGGGGACCGATCAGGTCCAAGCGATTGGAAACCTGATCCAGCAGGGGGCGAACGCCTTTCTCCGGCGGGAGTATATGACCCTCCTGCCTTTTGCCTTGGTAGTAACCGTCGTTCTGGCTGTCTTGGACTACACCCTGTTTACGCACAACCTTCCCGTACCGGCCACGGCCATATCCTACGTGGTCGGCACCATCTGTTCCGGGTTGGCCGGCATCGTGGGCATGAATATCGCCGTCCGCGCCAACGTCAGGACCGCCGCCGCCGCCCAGAGAGGACTGAACCCGGCTCTCCGCGTCGCCTTCTCCAGCGGCTCGGTAATGGGCGTAACCGTCGTCGGCGTCGGGCTGTTGGGAGTAACGATCCTTTACTTGGTGTTTCAGAACATCAGCGCCGTCGCCGGCTTCGGCTTTGGCGCAAGCTCCATAGCCCTGTTCGCCAGGGTCGGCGGAGGCATCTTCACCAAGGCCGCCGATGTGGGGTCTGACTTGGTAGGAAAGGTGGAGGCTGGCATCCCGGAGGATGATCCCCGCAACCCCGGAGTCATTGCCGATAACGTGGGCGACAACGTGGGCGACGTGGCCGGAATGGGCGCGGACCTGTTCGAGTCCTACGTCGGCAGCATTATCTCCGCCGTTGCCCTGTCGGCCAGCGCCGTCGCCTTGGCGGTTGGCGCCACCGGGGGGAGCTACACCGATCCGCAAGCCGTATTCCCCATGCTTCTGGCGGGAGCCGGCATCGTAGCCGCCATAATCGGCACCTTCGTGGTCAGGAGCGGCGAGCAGGCCGATTTCGAGCGGCTACTCTGGGCCCTGCGGTACGGCATATTCACCGCCGGAGGACTGCTGATAATCTTTGCGGCCATCCTGACCATTACCATGACGGGCCAGTGGTCCTGGTTCGGCTGCGTGGTGGCGGGTCTGGTGGCGGGCACCATAATCGGGCTGGCAACCGAGTACTACACGTCTTACAGCTACATGCCCACCAAGCGGGTCTCCGAGTCCTCGCAGACCGGGGCGGCCACCGTCATTATCAGCGGCATTGCCACCGGGATGCTCAGCACCCTGATTCCGGTGGCTTGCGTGTCAGTGGCCATACTGCTGGCCTACTGGTTCGCCGGGTTCTATGGGGTGGCGTTGGCCGGCGTCGGGTTGCTCTCCACCTTGGGCATTACGCTGGCGACCGACGCCTACGGTCCGGTAGCCGACAACGCGGGCGGCATCGCGGAGCAGGCCCAGTTGGCCCCCGAAGTAAGGGAGCGCACCGATGCGCTGGACGCCCTTGGCAACACCACCGCGGCAACCGGCAAGGGCTTCGCCATAGGCTCGGCGGCGCTGACGGCCTTGGCGCTGCTCGCCGCCTACTCGGTCAGCGCAAAGCTGATTACTCTTGGCGAGGACGGGCGTTTGGCCGCCGGCTCCGCGGGCATCAATCTATTGCAACCCCAGATACTGGTGGGCTTGGTCATCGGGGCCATGCTGCCCTTCCTCTTCTCGGCGCTGACCATGCAGGCGGTGGGCCGTGCGGCCCAAGGAATCGTTGACGAGGTCAGGCGCCAGTTCCGGGAGATTCCCGGCCTGATGGAAGGCACCGGCCAACCCGATTCCGCCCGTTGCGTGGACATCAGCACCCGGAGCGCCTTGCGCGAAATGATCCTGCCCGGCGTCATGGCCGTCGTAGCCCCCATCGCCACAGGATTTATTCTGGGGGAGGCGGCGTTGGGCGGGCTGCTCATTGGGTCGGTTTCCGCGGGGTTCATGCTGGCGATAATGATGGCCTCTGCGGGCGGGACTTGGGACAACGCCAAGAAGTACGTTGAACTGGGGAACTTCGGCGGCAAAGGGTCCGAGGCGCACAAGGCGGCTGTCGAGGGCGACGTGGTTGGAGACCCGTTCAAGGACACTTCGGGGCCTTCGCTGAACATCCTGCTCAAGCTGATGGCTATCGTATCCTTGGTATTCGCGCCGGTATTCCTGAAGGCAACTCCCCTCATCAACCTGGGCTAAGAGACTGTCTCAAAACGTCGCGCACTACCGACAAACATCGCGCACTATCGCCCCCGTCATTCCCGTGGAAACGGGAATCCATCGGTCGCCAAGCTAGGCAAATTTGTCGTTGCTAGGCAGTGTGGATTCCCGCCCCCCTTCTCCCGTCATTCCCGCGAAGCCTGCCCCCGGCCCGGATTCCCGCCTTCGCGGGAATGACGGAGGAATTTACGGCAGACTTGGCTATCTTGGTATACCGATAGTTAAAACGCGATTGCGTTGGTATTCTCCAAGTCAATCAACCGGACTCCGGCAGTCCTTCCTTCAATCTCAAGAAGCCCTACCGTGCCAAGGCTGCCGGGCCGGTGGCGTTTGCCCGGATAGGTCGGGCTGCCGGGGTTGACCAACAACACCCCGTCGGCGTAGCACACCAACTCCTCGTGGGTGTCGCCGAAGACCACTATGTCCACCGGCTCCTTGAACTTCCGCTCCAGAATGTCCCTGGCAGGCCCCGCTGGCAAACGCAGTCTGTCGCCGTCCGGGCCGGTGTCTATCCTTGGGCCGGGCCATTGGATGTCGTGCACCATGCCGATGGCCAAGCCCCCGGCTTGCACCACGCGGGTCGTATGGGCCAAGCGGTCGCCGGGCTCGGTGGGGTCTTCGTAGCCGCGCACCGCCAGGACGGGGGCCACCGTCTCCAGGTAGTCCATCACGCCCAGACATTCCAAGTCGCCGCAATGGAGTATCAGGTCCACCCCGGCAAACGACTCCATCACTTGGGATGGTAGGTCGCGCCCGTTGCCGGCCATGTGGGTGTCTGAAATCAGTCCGATTTTCATGCAGGTTGATGGCCGTTCAAGTTCGTAACCAGGGGACGATAGCCGGGGTCTGTTGACGTTCGATTATAACGGCGGCGTGGGCAGCGTCAAACTATCATCGGGAACAGTGGGACACGTTGCGCCGTAATAATAGCGTAATCATAGAGAAATCATAGCGTTATTCCTCTTGCCTACCTTCATTTCATGGATTAGCGTTTTTACACGCTAAACCAGGCTTCAGCCTACGGTCACCCTGAAGGTTCTCCGTTTTCCCGACGTTGTTATATCCTAACCTGTTGCTTGGTTGTTTTTTCATTGGCAGCAGGTACAATTAGGTTATTACGTAGCGTGATGATAGGTATAATTAGACTGATATACCTTCTCAAGAACCGGAGGTCACACACGGGTCAAGTCCCCCACGCAAACTTTAGGTAACGGAATGCCCTTCCCGAGGCTTTTGGAGATGTCATGCGAGTTAATTGCGCGCTTGGCGAAACAACCTTTGCTCGATTCTTACGGATGATTATCATCCTGCCCCTGCTGCTGGTCATGGCCCTGACTGCCTGCGAGGGCGGCTCATCCCCGGAGCGAGACGTCAGCGAGCGTCCCACGCGCCCACCGACGGCCGCGGCAACGCTACCCACGGCGCCGGCCCAGGAACCGGCTCTCACCCCCAAACCTGCGGCCACCGAGGAGGCGGCCACGCCACGAAGCGAGCCCGTTGCGAGAGTTCCCGTGGCTGGCGATGGCCGGGCCACACCACCGGCCAGGGCGTTCGCCACTGTTGGCGCTCCCACCTCCGGTCCGGCGGCCACCGAGGAGGCGGCCACACCGCGGAGCGAACCCGCTGCAAGCGTTCCCTCGGCTGACGATGGCGATGTCACGCCGCCGTCCGGGGAGTTCGCCTCCGTCAGCGTCGGGGACGCGCACGCCTGCGGGATAAGGCAGGACGGCACAGTAGAATGCTGGGGACCTGGCTTTAAGGATGACCGGGTTGCGCCGCCGTCCGGGGAGTTCGCCTCCGTCAGTGTCGGGGGCGCGAACACCTGCGGGGTGAAGGTGGACGGCACAGTAGAATGCTGGGGACCTGGCTTCCTTGTCGAGGTCGAGCCCCCGGCCGGGGAGTTCGCCTCCGTCAGCGTCGGGGCGCACACAATCTGGCACGTGCGCGCTTGCGGGGTAAGACAGGACGGCTCCGTAGAATGCTGGGGCCGTGATTTTCATGGCGACCAGGCCGAGTCGCCAGTCGGGGAGTTCACTTCGGTCAGCGCCTACTGGCACACCTGCGGGGTGAGGATGGATGGCACAGTAGAATGCTGGGGCAATAATCCGTATGGCGAGGCCACGCCGCCAGCCGGGGAGTTCGCCTCGGTCAGCGTCGGAAACGGGCCCATCTGCGGGGTGAGGACGGACGGCACAGTAGAATGCTGGGGCACTGAGTACATCGAGCTGTACGTCGAGGCCATGCTGCCGACCGGGAAGTTCGTCTCCGTCAGCGGCGGGCTCCTAGCCTGCGGGGTAAAGGTGGACGGCTCTGTTAAATGCTGGGGATCTGCGTCCGTCCCAGAAAACTCGCACACCTGTGGGGTGAAGGTGGACGGCTCCGTAGAATGCTGGGGAAATGATGAACATGGCCAGGCCACGCCGCCGGCCGGGAACTTCGTCTCCGTCAGCACCGGGAGCTATCACACCTGTGGGGTGAAGGTGGACGGCTCCGTAGAATGTTGGGGGCTTAATTATGGTGGTCAGGCCACGCCGCCGGCCGGGGGGTTCACCTCGGTCAGCGCCGGGGATGGCTACACCTGCGGAGTGAAGATGGACGGCTTCGTCGAATGCTGGGGATCTATTATAGACCGGCAGGGCAACTTGGTCGGCCTAGCCGAGCCGCCGGCCGGGAAGTTCGTCTCGATCAGCGCCGGGGGCGATCACACTTGCGGGGTGAAGGTGGATGGCTCCGTCGAATGCTGGTTTAGTGACGGATCTGTCCGGTACACGCCGCCGTCCGGGGAGTTCACCTCGGTCAGTGCCGGGAGTGGTGACGCCTGCGGGATGAAGGTGGACGGCTCCGTCGAATGCTGGGGCCATTACACTAACGAGTTCATGATGTGGGCTGGGCGGTGGGCCGGGGAGCTCGCCTCCGTCAGCATTGGTTCCTATCACATCTGCGGGTTGAGGCGGGACGGCTCCGTAGATTGCTGGGGCGGCGGTTTCCAGGACGAATCTCCGCCGGCCGGGAAGTTCACCTCGGTCAGCGCCGGGGACTCTCACACCTGCGGGGTGAAGGTGGGCGGCTCCGTCGAGTGCTGGGGTGATAATAGATTTGGCCAGGCCTCGCCGCCGGACGGGGAGTTCGCCACTGTTGGCGGTCCCGTTCCGGGACCGACGATCATCGTAGACGCACCCACGCCGGAACCGGGTCCCACCGAAACGCCCGGCGAGGGTCGGCGTCCACGCGTCGTGCTGACGCCAGCGCCGCGGGCGGTGTTGAAGGCAGACCGGGAGGCTCTGGTCGATCTCCACAACCTTACCGGCGGCGGCGCCTCTGGTGGATGGGAGTGGGAGAAGTTGCAGGATAGGGAGAGCGGATGCTCCCGGTGGGAAGTGGACAACGATAACTCAGACGTCAGCGAATGGTGCGGCGTGACCGTTGACTCGAACGGCCGCGTCACCAGGCTGGAGCTTGCGGGCAACAACCTGAACAATGGCATCCGCAAGCTCGGCGTCCTCATTGGGCATCACAAGCTGGCGATGCTGGGCGACTTGACCGGCCTTACTTACTTGGACCTTTCCGGCAATGACTTGAGCAGCGCCTTGCCGCCGGAACTGGACCAACTGACCAAGCTCACCCACCTGGACCTGTCGGGCAATGCTTTCCGGGGGGATATAAGCAAACAAAATCCGGACCATCCCCGCGGCATCGAGTGGGAAAAACTGGTGAACCTGGTCGAAATGGACCTGTCGGATAACAGGCGCAGCGGCCAGCACGGCTTGAGCGGGCGGATTCCGCCGGAGTTGGGCTTCCTTCCTGATCTAACGGCGCTGGACCTGTCGGGGAACAACCTGGAGGGCGCGGTGCCGCCCACACTGGCCGGACTGGAACTGGACCGGAATAAGTCCAGCCTGCTGAAGAATCCCAAGCTCACCTGCAAGCCGGAGGGGTTTGCAGTGGCGGCCTATCTTGATAATTGCACCGACAAGCACTGGCTTGAGGATCTCTATCACACGGCGGGAGGCGAGCACTGGAGAGAGGACGCTAACTGGGTCAGCAACAATCCCATCAGCCAGTGGCACGGCGTCATTACCGCCCCGGAAGAGCCGAACAAGGTTATCGGGCTGTTCCTGTCCGGCAACGAACTGGATGGTGACTTTGACACAGTGCTGGGGGTGTTGAGCGGGTTTGAGGACATGACGCACACGGACCTCAGCAAAAATCCGTTGGTCAGCGACGACCCGTTGGGTTTCAAAGCCAAGATTTTGGATACCGAATGGGGAACTCGCTTTAAGGTCACACAGGGAACATATCGTCTTATCACAGGGGAAGCGACGCTCGCTGACAAGGCGAAGCTGATCGGAGAGCTGTCTGACTTAGCGCTTCAAATCCCCGAAATCAGCAACCAGCGGCGTTTGAGCGGTATGCTGTCATCGTTATCAGAGGGCATTAGCAAAGGAGGGCAGTGGTTTGATGTCGTCGTTGAGGTAGCGCAATACGCGCAATTGTTCAGCGTATTGCACTCCCTGGACTTAACGGACGTGAGAGGCACGCACGATGCCGTCTATAATTTTCTCGAAATACCCGAAGGCGCCAGGCATTATCCGCTGGAGGAAGCAATGTGGCTTTCGTGCGTGGCGGATTATCCTCAAACTCCCAATAGCCAATTATGGATGGTGTGCGGGGAGACGCCGAAATAGTCCCTTTATAGCGGACATAGCTGACGTTAGAAAAACGTAGGTAGGAAATCGCCAGGGCAATCGCGTTATCAATGCGATTGCCCTGATTTTTGCCTGCATATACCCTTGACAAGCCTTTTCCCATGTGTATAATAGAGGGTTACTGACGTATGCCTTAATTAGCGTCTTCGGTCATCTTTCCAACAGTCCCCAGCCCCTGGCCCCTTTTTGCGCCCTGATTCAGGCCGCTTGGGCGTACGCATCCACTCACCCATAAGGAGAAAAGGAATGGGATTTTCTGCTCCGCAGAATGGCCATACCACGTCGCTTCCCGAGTTGAAGACCTACTCCCGGATCGAGCAGGTCCTGGACGTTCCGAACCTCATACAGAGCCAGCTTCAATCGTATGAGTGGTTCAAGGACTCCGGCTTGCAGGAAGTGTACAGGGAAATCTCGCCCATTGCAGACTACACCACCAAGAAGTACGAACTGCATTTTCAGGACCATTATTTCCGCGATCCCAAGTACTCGCCGCAGGAGTGCAAGGAGCGGGAGATTACCTTTTCTCAACCGTTGTACGTAAAGACCCGCTTGGTGATGAAAGACACCGGGGAGATAAAGGAGCAGGAGATCTTCATGGGGGACATCCCCATGATGAGCGGGAACGGCACCTTCATCATAAACGGCGCCGAGCGCGTGGTGGTAAGCCAGTTGGTGCGCTCTCCGGGCATCTATTTTGTCTACGAACGGAACGCCGCCAGCAACAGGAACCTTTGTTTCGCCAAGCTGATCCCCTCGAGGGGCGCTTGGCTGGAGTTCGAGACCAGCGCCAAGGATGTGCTCTCCGTCAAGGTCGACCGCAAGCGCAAGGTCTCGGCCACCACCTTCCTTCGCGCCCTGGGCATCGCGTCGGACGAGGAAATCCTGGACCTGTTCGCCGACGTGGATACCGACGAGAACCACCAGTACATTCGCTCTACCCTGGATCGTGACCCGGTGGCCGATCCCAAGGACATGAACTTCAAGGATGACGACCTTAGAGACCTTTGGGACTGGCTGCACTCCGAGGTGGAAGAAGGAGCAGAGAAGGCGGAGTTCGATTCGGCTCTGGCAAAACGGGTCGCCCACGCTCAGATAGAGTTCTACCGCCGGTTGCGGCCCGGTGAACCGCCCAGCCTGGAAAACTCCCGGAACCTGATACGGAACCTTTTCTTTGCGCCGCGCCGCTACGACCTGGGAAAGGTGGGGCGGCACAAGCTGAACCAAAGGCTTGGCCAGACCGAGAATGCCGACCTGATGACCCTCACCGTTGATGATGTGGTGGCGGTAATCCGCACCATGATCCGGGTCAACCAGGGAGACGGGCAACCGGACGACATAGACCACTTGGGCAACCGCCGCGTCAGGGCGGTGGGCGAACTGGTGCAGAACCAAGTGAGGGTCGGTCTGCTGCGCATGGAGCGCATGGTCAAGGAGAAGATGACTCTCGTAGACCCGGAAACGGCCGCCCCTCAGGGGTTGGTGAACATACGCCCGGTGGTGGCCGCGGTAAGGGAGTTCTTTGGCGGCTCCCAGTTGTCCCAATTCATGGACCAGACCAACCCGCTGGCCGAGTTGACCCACAAGCGCCGCTTGTCGGCCTTGGGTCCCGGCGGCCTTTCCAGGGAGAGGGCCGGGTTCGACGTGCGGGACGTGCACTTCTCACACTATGGACGTATTTGTCCCATCGAAACGCCTGAAGGACCTAACATCGGGCTGCTGAGTTCCTTGGCTTCCTACGCGCGGGTGAACCAGTATGGGTTCATCGAGTCGCCGTACCGCCGGGTGTACAAGTCGCTGCCGTGCACTTCGCCGGACCTCAAGGGCCGGACCGTGACCGAAACGGTGACGGACCTTTCGGGAAAGGTCATTGTCAACAAGGGCCGGTCCATAGGCGCCAACCGGATAGCCGCCTTGGGCCAGTTGCCGGCAGGCACCATGATCCAGGTGCGGCCATTCGTCGCCAGCGGGGACGAGGACATAATCTACCTCTCCGCAGACCAGGAGGAGAGGTTCCGGATCGCCCAAGCCAATTCGGCCCTGGACAGCCTCAACCAGTTCGTGGACGACCGCGTGGAGTTGCGAGTAGGTGAGGCGTACATGCAGGAGGCGTCCGATACCGTGGACTTGATGGACGTTTCGCCGATGCAGATTATGAGCGTCTCGGCAGGATTGATCCCCTTCCTGGAGCACGACGACGCCAACCGGGCCCTGATGGGGTCCAACATGCAACGCCAAGCCGTGCCCTTGCTCCGGCCTCAAGCGCCGGTGATAGGCACCGGCATCGAGAAGCGGGTGGCCCGCGACAGCGGGCAAGTAGTGATGGCGCAAATCAACGGCGTGGTCACCTCGGTGACCGGCCGCGAGATAGTCGTGACCGATGTGGAGGGCAACGACGTTGTCCATCCGCTGATCAAGTTCGCCCGCACCAACCAAGGCACCTGCTTCGACCAGCGGCCTACGGTGTCGGCCGGCGACGTGGTGGCCAGGGGCGACATCCTTGCCGACAGTTCCTCGACCGAGGACGGCGAGCTTGCCTTGGGTCAAAACGTGCTGGTGGCGTTCATGTCCTGGGAGGGGTACAACTACGAGGACGCCATCATCATCAGCGAAAGGCTGGTCAAGGAGGACTACTTCACGTCCACCCACATAGAAAAGCACGAGATGGAAGCCCGCGAGACCAAGCTGGGGCCGGAGGAGATCACCCGGGATATACCGAATGTCGGCGAGACCAGCCTCCGGGACCTGGACGAGCGGGGGATCATCCGCATTGGGGCGGAGGTAGGCCCCGGAGACATCCTGGTCGGCAAGGTAACCCCCAAAGGCGAAACCGAGCTGACCGCCGAAGAAAAACTGTTGCGGGCCATCTTTGGTGAAAAATCCCGGGACGTTAAAGATACTTCGCTTCGCGTCCCCCACGGCGAGCGGGGCAAGGTAATCGAGGTCAAAGTACTGAATCGAACCAACCGGGACGACTTGTCTCCCGGCGTGAACGAGGCGGTGCGTGTCTGGATTGCCCAGACGCGGAAAATATCCGTCGGCGACAAGATGGCCGGGCGTCACGGCAACAAGGGCGTGGTAGCCCGCATATTGCCGGAAGAGGATATGCCTTTCCTGGCCGACGGCACCCCAATGGACATCATCCTGAACCCGATCGGTGTGCCGTCCCGGATGAACCTGGGGCAGGTGCTGGAGACCCACTTGGGATGGGCCGCCAGGATGCTCAACTTCAGGGCCAGCACCCCGGTGTTCGACGGAGCGCGGGACGACGCCATTGAAGACGCCTTGGCCAGAGTATGGTTCGTGCAGCAGGCCGACGCCATAGACACCGTATCCTCTCACTCCGGCCCGGTAATAGACCAAAGAAGGGTTGAGTCCTGGCTGGACAGGAAGGGCTACAACGGCAAACGGCTGTTCGATCAACAGGTCATCGGCGAGGCCAGGGAAGCTTGCCTGCGCCTTTGGCTGGAAGAGGAAGCAGGAATCTCCGCAGACGGGATGAGCATTGAGGAGATGCAGCGGCAGGCCTTGCAGGTACACCAGACCGACCGGAAGGCGCCTCCCACGTTTGGAAAATTCGAGCTGTTCGACGGACGGACCGGGGAACCCTTCGACCAAGTGGTGACCGTCGGCAACATCTACATACTTAAACTCATTCACTTGGTTGAAGACAAGATTCACGCCCGGTCAACCGGGCCTTACTCCATGATCACCCAGCAGCCTCTGGGTGGCAAGGCCCAGTTTGGCGGGCAACGGTTTGGCGAAATGGAGGTATGGGCCCTGGAAGCATACAGCGCGGCATACAACCTGCAGGAGGTTCTAACCGTAAAGTCCGACGACGTGGCGGGAAGGGTCAAGACTTACGAAGCCGTAGTCAAGGGCGAGCCGATTGGACAGCCGGGAGTTCCCGAGTCGTTCAACGTGCTCTTGAAGGAACTCCAAAGCCTGGGGCTTGCGGTGGAGTTGCTGAACGAAGACACCCGTCCTCCTCTGCTCCATGGAATACCCGACGATACCGAGCTTTACCAGCCGCTGGAGGCCGATTAATGGTCAGAATGTCTGACAGGACCGAAACTCAAGGCACCAATTTCAATGCTATACGCATTTCCATAGCGTCTCCCGAACAGATCATGAACTGGTCTCACGGCGAGGTGACCAAGCCGGAGACCATCAACTACCGCACCCTGCGGCCCGAAAAAGACGGGCTGTTCTGCGAGCGTTTGTTCGGCCCCACCAAGGACTGGGAGTGTTTCTGCGGCAAGTACAAGCGCATCCGGTACCGGGGCGTGGTATGCGACCGTTGCGGCGTCGAAGTCACGCGGTCCAAGGTGCGCCGGGAGCGCATGGGCCACATCAAGCTGGCCGCCCCGGTGGCCCACATCTGGTTCAGCAAGACCACGCCGAGCAGACTGGGGCTGTTGCTTGACTTGTCTCCCAGGAACCTGGAGCGCGTCCTTTACTTCGCCCAGCACATCATTGTGTCCGTGGATGAGGACGTGCGAAGTGAGACCATAGAGGAAGCGGAGCTAAGGTTCGAAGTCGACGTAAAGAAGCTGAGGGAAAACGCCGAGCAGTCGTTGGCCCCGCTGCGCCAGAAGCTGGAAGAACTGGACCAATCGCCCGCCATCGCCGGCGATGATGTTGACGTGGAAGGCTTGGCAGCCCATGCGGAAGTGGAGGTCGAGCGCGCGGCCATCCAAGCCGAGATCGACGCTCTGGAAGACCAGTTGGCCAACGAGGAAAAACAACTGGAAGACCAGAAGCAGCTCACGGTCGACGAACTCAACGACCTGAGGCCACACAAGCTGGTCCCCGAGTCACGGTATCGGGAGCTCAACGAGCGTTACGGCGATGCGTTCGAGGCGGGTATGGGCGCCGAGGCCATCCTGGAAATTCTCAGGACCATAGACCTTGAAGCATTGCGGGAGCATCTCATAAACGAGATGCACTCCACCTCCGGTCAACGCCGCAAGAAGGCCATTAAGAGGCTGCGCGTCGTAGAGTCGTTCCGGAACAGCGGGAACCGGGTCGAAGACATGATCCTGTCCGTGCTGCCGGTGCTGCCGCCGGAGCTGCGGCCCATGGTCCAACTGGACGGCGGCAGGTTCGCCACCAGTGACCTCAACGACCTCTACCGCCGGGTAATCAACCGGAACAATCGGCTAAAGCGCCTCATGGACCTGGGCGCCCCGGAGATTATCATTCGCAACGAGAAGCGTATGCTCCAAGAGGCCGTTGACGCTCTCATAGACAACGGCCGGCGGGGCCGCCCCATCCAGGGAAGCCACAACCACAAGCTCAAGTCCCTGTCGGACTTGTTGCGGGGAAAGCAGGGACGCTTCCGGCAGAACCTTCTGGGCAAGAGGGTGGACTACAGCGGCCGGTCGGTGATCGTGGTGGGGCCGGAGCTCAAGATCAACGAGTGCGGCCTGCCCAAACGAATGGCATTGGAGTTGTTCAAGCCCTTCGTGATGCACCGTCTTGCCGTCTATGGCATCGCGCCAAATATCAAGAATGCGAAGCGCATGGTGGAGCGGACCCGTCCGGAAGTCTGGGACATCCTCGAAGATGTGATCAAAGACCGTCCGGTGCTGTTGAACCGCGCTCCCACGCTGCACCGCTTGGGGATCCAGGCTTTCATGCCCAAGTTGATCGAAGGCAACGCGATCCAGATACATCCATTGGTATGCTCGGCCTTCAACGCCGACTTTGACGGCGACCAGATGGCGGTGCATGTGCCCCTGTCCCGCATGGCGGTGCTGGAGGCTCGCGAGGCGATGCTTAGCACCCATAACATGCTGTCGCCGGCGTCGGGAGAGCCATTGGTGGCCCCTACCCTGGACATGGTGATGGGTTGCTATTACCTGACCGAGATAAGGGAAGGCGCGAAAGGAGAGGGCCTCAAGTTTTACGACTTTGACGAGGCGCGGATCGCCCACGCTACGGGCCTGATAGACCTTCACGCCGTTATCCAAGTGCGTAATGTCCCGGGATCCGACCATGAAGAGTGGCTGGATACCACCCTGGGCCGGTTGGAGTTCAACGAAATCCTGCCCGACAGCATCCCCTACAAGAACCGGTTGATGGACCGGAACGAGCTCAAGGACCTGACCGCGGAGCTTTACCGGAGCCTGGACAACGCAGGCACCGCGGAGGCGCTGGACAAGATCAAGGGTCTGGGTTTCAGATACGCCACCGCGTCCGGCATCACCATCGCCATTAACGATATCAAGGTGCCGGATGAAAAAACCGATGTTTTGGAAGAAGCTGCGAGAAAGGTGGCCGCCTACGAGGACGACTACCTGTCGGGCCTCATATCCGAAGACGAGCGGTACGAGAACACCGTGGAGGCTTGGACTCAAGCGTCGGACAAAACCGAGGAACTGGTAAGGGGAGCTTTGGACAACTACGGCGGCATCGCCGTTATGGCCAACTCGGGCACCAAGGGAAACATTTCCCAGATCAAGCAGATGGCCGGAATGCGCGGGCTGATGAGCAACCCCAAGGGTAGAATCATCGACCTTCCCATCAAGTCCAGTTTCCGGGAAGGCCTGACGGCCCTGGAGTACTTCATATCCACCCACGGCGCCCGCAAAGGTCTCGCGGACACCGCCCTGAGGACCGCGGACAGCGGGTACCTTACGCGGCGGTTGATCGACGTGGCCCAGGAAGTTATTGTACTGGAGGAAGACTGCGACACCTTCGACGCCTACCTGGTGTCCGGGGGGCAGGACGACCCTCTTCACTCACCGCTGGAGCAACGGTTGCTGGGCCGGATGGCCGCCGATCAACTTGTCCATCCCGAAACCGGCGAGATACTGGTGGACCGGAACCAACCGATAGACGAGGTCACTGCCCAGCTAATTATTGAGTCGGGAATAACCGAAGTGCCGGTGAGGTCACCGTTGACCTGTGAGTCGCATCGCGGCATCTGCCGGATGTGTTACGGCTATCTGCCCGCCACCGGTATGATGGTGGAGGAAGGCCAAGCGGTCGGGATTATAGCGGCGCAAAGCATCGGTGAGCCGGGTACCCAGCTTACCATGCGGACCTTCCACACCGGCGGAATCGCCGGCACTGACATCACTACCGGCCTTCCCCGCGTTGAGGAGTTGTTCGAGGCGCGCGTCCCCAAGGGCGCGGCGATACTGGCGGACATCGACGGCACAGTCACCATAGAGGCGGAGGAGGAAGGCCGCCGATTGCGGGTGTACAGCCGCGAGGAGTTCCGGGAAGACTACGACCTTTCCGATGACGCCAACCTGTTGGTGGACGACGGGGAGTACGTGGAGCCCGGGATGATCCTGGCGGGCGTAATGCCGGCGCTTACCGAGGGGGATGGAGACATCTCCGACGAACCCCAACCGGAGGAACAGATAATCGCCAACATCGGCGGTCGGGTGGAGATAAGCCCGGGGCGGGTATCCATTATCTGGGAAGACGTGGAAGAGCGGGAGCACATAATCCCCGTATCGGCCCATATCCTGGTGAGGGACGGGGACGAAGTCAAGGCGGGCGACGCTTTGACCAACGGGCCGCTGAACCCCCACGACATACTGCATATCCGAGGCAAGGACGAACTCCAAGGGTACTTGGTGGGCGAAGTGCAGCAGGTATACAAGTCCCAGGGCGTCAGCATCCACGACAAGCACATCGAAATCATCCTGAGGCAGATGTTGCGCCGGGTGCAGGTGGAATCCACCGGAGACTCGGACTTTATCCCGGGACAGATGGTGGACCGTTTCGAGTTCCAGGAAAAGAACGCCAACGTGCTGGCTGAGGGCGGCGAGCCTGCTACGGCCAAACCCATCCTGCTGGGCGTTACGCGGGCTTCCCTGCTGACCGACAGTTTCCTGTCCGCGGCCTCCTTCCAGGAGACCACCAGGGTGTTGACCCAGGCCGCCGTCAGCGGCGCGCAGGACTGGCTGCTGGGGTTGAAGGAGAATGTCATCATAGGCCGGCTGATACCCGCCAGGGTCGGTATTCCGGGCATGGACGAACTGCTGGAGCCGGAGCCTATACCGGAATTGGCCGGTGTGGCGCCGGGAGGCTGGCTGGGCATAGGTCAGCCCTCGGAAACCGGGGGATTTGGCTCTGGACCGGATGACCTGGACCCGGCGGATTATGACCTTCTGAGCGACGCTGAGGAATTCTTCAAAGAAGACTCCGACGACGCCTTGGCGGATGCCGCTAGGGTCTTCGGTTTGCAAGCAAGCAACGGCGGCGGCTTTACTCCGGAAAACGGGCATGATGCGGGAGGCCTGGGGACTCGCATGGCGGAAGGCCCGGAGGAGAGTTTCCTGAATCCATCGTCCGACGAAGAAGCCCAGGAGTAGCGTCCAACCCGGTTTAGAGCCTATCCGATAATCAAGTTGGATACTTTCCGTCATTCCCGCGAAGGCGGGAATCCACTACTTGGCACACTGGACTCCCGCTTTCGCGGGAGTGACGATGGGTATTTTCGGATAGGCTCTTAGTTCAAACGGTGGTTTTCAGTTCTGTTGTGGAGGGGGTAGCGTGGAGTCAGTGGCGTTAGAGGTAGATTTGGCTCCTAACAACCCCCGCCACCTGAAGTTGAAGAACCCGGTCATGATCGCCTCCGGCACCTTTGGGTTCGACGGCTACGGGCGGGGAATCCCGCCTGAGATGCCGTTGGACCAACTGGGAGCGGTTGTTCCCAAGACGGTCACCCGGCATCCTCGGCAAGGCAATCCCGAGCCGCAGTGGCACCCAACTTCCTATCGTCGCGCCGTTGACGATGGAGAGGTTATCTTTCTCAACTCCATCGGGCTGGCCAACCCCGGCATCGAAACGGCCCTGAACGACTTGGCCCCCGAATGGGCGAACATGGACACTACCGTCATCATGAGCTTGGCGGCGGACAGTGTCGCCCAGTTTTCCGAAATGACGGCCATGACCCAGGGTGTGGACGGGTTCCAGGCCCTGGAGCTTAACCTTAGCTGTCCCAATGTAAAGAACGGCGCCCTGTTCGCGCACAGCCCCGACCTCACGGCGGAAGCGGTGACGGCAGTCAAGGCCAACACCGACCTTCCGGTGCTGGCGAAACTGGCGCCCAACGTGCCTGACATTGCCAAGGTGGTGTGCGCCGCAGCCAAAGCCGGCGTCGACGCCATTACCATCGGCAACACCGTGCCCGCTCTGCGCATCGACGTGGCTTCCCGCACCCCGGTGCTGGGCGCCATTACCGGCGGTCTTTCCGGACATGGTCTGCGCCCGGTCAACGTTGCTCTTGTCTACCGCGCCGCCCAAGCCGTAGACATACCGATCATCGGCGTCGGGGGAATCTTCACCGCCGAGCACGCCCTGGAGTACTTCCTGGCCGGGGCGACCGCAGTGCAAATAGGCAGCGCCAACCTGGTGGAGTTTGAAACCCCGCTTCGCGTCCTGGAGCAACTGCAAGTCTATATGGAGGAAGAAGGCGTCAGTAACATTGGCGACTTGATAGGCGCGTTACGCCGGGACCCGCCTGATGAAACGCAACGCCCCTTTGGTTAAAATATAGACGGACTCGACATTACGTTATCCCGACCGGTGACCGTCCGTCACGGCGAAGTGACAGGGACCGGGATACCATCGATCAAGGCGGTGCCGATATGGTTTCCATGATCAACAGAATTCTGGGCGACACCAGCGAGAAAGCTGTCAAGAAAATTCGCCCAACTTCCGGGAAAATAAACGCCCTCGAGGCCGCGGTCCAAAAACTCAGCGACGCCCAGTTGCGGAGCAAGACGGACGAGTTCAGGGAACGGCTTGCCGGACGGGAAACCATCGACGACCTGCTTCCGGAGGCGTTCGCCGTCGTCCGTGAAACCGCTTGGCGCACCCTGGGGCAGCGCCACTACGATTCCCAGCTTATCGGCGGCATAGTCCTTCACCGGGGACAAATCGCCGAGATGAAGACCGGCGAAGGAAAGACCTTGGTAGCCACGCTGCCCGTCTACCTGAACGCCCTGCCGGGCCGCGGGGTGCATGTTGTCACCGTGAACGACTACCTGGCCCGCCGCGACCCGGTATGGATGGGCCCCGTCTATCACGCCCTTGGCCTGTCGGTAGGTTGTCTGCAACACGACGGCGCTTATGTGTTCGATCCTGAGATGACCGGGTCTAACGGGTCAAAGGACTCCCAAGGCAGCATGAAATTCCTGCGCCCGGTCAGCCGGGCCGATGCCTACAAGGCCGACATCACCTACGGCACCAACAACGAATTCGGGTTCGACTACCTGCGGGACAACATGGCCCTGGACTCGTCGCTCCGGGTCCAGCGGGAACTGAACTTCGCCATCGTGGACGAAGTGGACAATATCCTTATCGACGAAGCCAGGACTCCTCTTATCATCAGCGGCCCCGCCGAAGAGCCGGTCAGCCACTACTACGAGTTCGCCAAGCGAGTGCCCAGGTTGTCCGAAGAGGAAGACTACACCATCGACGACCGTACCCGCGCCATTTCCTTAACGCAGGAAGGCATCGGCAAGATGGAGCAATGGACCAGGGTCGGCAACCTGTACGAGCCGGAAAACTACCACTTGGTCCACTATATGGAAAACGCCCTGACCGCCCACGTGATGAAGAAACGGGACAAGGACTACGTGATCCGGGACGGCGAAGTGGTCATCGTGGACGAGTTCACCGGGCGTCTCCAGTTCGGGCGTCGCTGGTCCGACGGTCTGCACCAAGCCGTAGAGGCCAAGGAAGGGCTGAAAATCCAGCGCGAAAGCATTACCTACGCCACCATCACCCTGCAAAACTACTTCCGCTTGTACAACAAGCTGGCTGGCATGACCGGCACCGCCGAGACCGAGGCGGACGAATTTCTGAAGATCTACGGCTTGGACGTGGTGGTAATACCCACCAACCTGCCCTTGGCGCGTTACGAGGCACCCGACCTCGTGTTCCAGAACTCGGAATCCAAGTGGCGCAATGTTGTCGACGCTATCTCCAGCACCAACGAGACGGGGCGCCCGATACTCGTTGGAACCACGTCTATTGACGACTCGGAACGCTTGAGTGAACGGCTCAAACGGCGCGGCATCTCCCATCAGGTGCTGAACGCCAAGAACCACGAACACGAAGCAAGCATAGTGGCCCAAGCGGGCCGTATAGGAGCGGTGACCGTATCCACCAACATGGCCGGCCGTGGCACCGATATTATCCTCGGCGGCAGCGACACGGACCGAGACGGTTGGAAGGAAGAGCACGATAAGGTAGTCGAGTTGGGCGGGCTGCATGTGCTGGGCACCGAGCATCACGATGCCCGGCGTATAGACAACCAGCTACGGGGCCGCGCCGGCCGCCAGGGGGACCCCGGAAGTTCACAGTTCTACCTGTCCTTGGAAGACGAGCTTATGCAACGGTTCGGCGGTGAACGCATCAAAAATATGATGGGCTGGACCGGCCTCGAAGAGGACACGCCTATAGAAAACAAGCTGGTTACCAAGTCCATCAGCAGCGCCCAAGTCAAGGTCGAAAGCTCCCACTTCGACATCAGGAAGCACCTGCTGAACTTCGACGACGTGTTGAACCAGCAACGGCGCACCATCTATACCCAGCGTCATGAAATTCTGGACGAGGTCAACCTGAAGTCCAAGGTCGTGGACATGCTCAGGAGCGAGTTCGAAGAGTTGGTCCGCAATCACCTGCCCACCCGGCACGCCGACGATTGGAACGTATCGGCCTTCCTGAACGACCTGCGCCAGATCGGCACACTTCCTCCCGAGTTGGCCTCTGAGGACGATGTATACAATCACAGCCTGGACGAAATACGCCGGATAGTTACGGACTACGCCGAAACGGTCTATGAAGCGCGGGAGCAGGAACTGGGAGAGGAGCATATGCGGATGCTGAGCCGCCTGCTGCTTCTCAGGGCCATCGACGTCCATTGGGTCAACCACCTTACGTCAATGGAAAATCTGCGTACCGGCATAGGGCTTCAGGCCTATGGTCAGCGAGACCCTCTTGTCGCCTATCGCACCGAAGGCCAGAAAATGTTTCAAGAGTTGCTGCGCCGGATGCAATATGACGTTGTCCACACGTTGCTCCACGCCTCGTTGGGGCCGGAGGTGGCCAACGGCAACGGAGACGGGCGTCAGAGATCCAGGAAAGCAGCCAACGAGCAAGCAAGCCCGATGCAGGCGGTAAGCCAGCGGAATCGCAACGCCGTAGCCGCCGGCGCCAACAAGATCGGCCGGAACGCCAAGTGCCCCTGCGGGAGCGGCAAGAAATACAAGAGGTGTTGCGGCGCAACCGCCTGACGCCCCCTTGCAGACCGCGGGTAAGTCCGCCCTGCTACATCTCCACGCGCTTGTCACCGGAGAGGTAGGCTTCCGGCTCCTTGGAGAAGGCTACCCTGCAACCCGGGGCGCAGAAATAGTAGGTCGTCCCCTCATGGACATGGGTGCCGCCATTCGGGTTCTTCATATCTACCTGCATGTGGCAAACGGGGTCCTCAGCCGTTCCTCCTCTGCCAAGAAACCCTAATACCCGGTTCACCATTACAGCACCCCCGCGAAATGCAGATTTACCGTGGAAAACGCTTGGCCTACCCGCTATTTCTCTACGGTCCCTGCGGCAACCTCTTGAGCCGCAGGGAATTTGTCACCACCGACACCGAGCTGACAGCCATCGCCGCGGCGGCGGCTACGGGGTTCAAGAAACCGAGGTCTCCCAGCAGGAACTGTAGCGGGCCGGCCGGAACCGCGGTGTTGAGCGCCCGGTCCAGCAGCAAGTACAGTACCCCGGCTGCCACCGGAATCAACGCTACGTTGTAGCCGAAGGCCCACACCAGGTTCTGTTTTATCGTCCTGACCGTTGCCTTGGACAGAAAGATGGCATCGGCGACATTTCTCAAGTCGCCTCGCATCAGCGTAACGTCGGCGGCTTCGATGGCGATGTCGGTCCCGGTGCCGATGGCGATGCCCACGTCGGATTGCGCCAGCGCCGGCGCATCGTTGATGCCGTCGCCCACCATTGCCACAACCTTGCCTTCCGCTTGAAGACGCCTTATCTGCTCAAGTTTCTGGTCCGGCAGCAGTCCGGCCATCACCCGGTCATTCTCTCCGCGGAGGCCTTCGCCTATACCCACTTGCTTGGCGACCGCTTCCGCCGTGCTGCGGTGGTCGCCGGTCAACATCACGACCTCCAGCTCCAGTGAATGGAGAGACTCCACCGCCTCCCTCGACCCTGCTTTGACGGTGTCGGCCACCGCGATAATCCCTGACACCGACCCATCGACGGCCACGAATACCGGCGTTTTCCCTTGGCGGGCTATTTCCAATGCTTGGCCCTCAACGCCGTCGCCCCGCACGCCTCTGTCCCTCATAAGAGCCAGGTTGCCCAGCGTTACCTCGTGGCCGTTCACCTGCGCCAGCACCCCATGGCCCGGCAGCGCTTGGAACCGGGAAACAGGCTCCAGGTCCAAGCCCCGCTCCTTGGCCTCGGCCACGACGGCCCGCGCCAAGGGATGCTCCGAGTCCTGTTCCACCGAAGCAGCCAAGGCCAGCACCCGGCTTTCGGGCAGTCCCAGCGAGACCACATCCGTCACCTTAGTATTCCCTTCGGTCAGGGTGCCAGTTTTGTCGAGCACAACGGTGTGCACCTTGCAGACGCGTTCCAGCGCCTCGGCATTGCGGATAAGTATGCCGCGCTCCGCCGCCTTGCCCATGCCGACCATGATGGCCGTGGGCGTAGCAAGGCCCATCGCGCATGGACAGGCAATCACCAGCACCGCAACCGTGTTCAGAATCGCTATCGCCAGCGCGGGCTCCGGCCCGAAGAAAAACCAGGTTGCCCAGACTATCGCCGCGACGACTATGACGATGGGAACGAAGTAGCTGGCGACGACGTCCACCAGCCGCTGTATGGGCGCCCTCGAACCCTGCGCCTCTTCCACCATGCGAATGATCCGGGCCAGCACGGTCCCTTGGCCCACCTTGGTTGCGACGTACCGGAAGCTCCCGGTGGTATTGACCGTGCCTCCGTACACCGTCGCTCCGACAGCCTTCTCCACCGGAATGCTCTCCCCGGTGAGCATGGACTCGTCCACCACCGACATGCCGTCGATTATTTCCCCGTCCACCGGCAGTTTCTCCCCGGGACGGACGGCCAGCGTATCGCCCGTAACCACCTCGGCTATCGGTATTTCGACCACTTCGCCGTTGCGGACTACCTTGGCCGAGGCAGGCCGGTACCCCAGCAATTTACGAATGGCGTCGGAGGTCTGCCCCTTGGCGCGGGCCTCCAGCAGCCTTCCCAGCAGTACCAGGGCGATGATCATGGCCGACGCGTCGAAGTAGACTGCCGTGTTGTGATTGAAGGCGGAGTTGGCGTGGAGAAGGTGCGCCTCGCTGAAAAAGCCGCCGAAGAAGGTCAGGGCCGTGCTGTACACATAAGCGACAGTGGTGCCCACCGCCACCAGAGTGTTCATGTTGGCCGTGCGGTGCTTGATCGCTCCCCAAGCCGAGCGGTAAAAGACGGCGCCGGCCCAGAACTGCACCGGCGTGGCCATTGCCCACAAAAGCACGTTGAGTTGGAAAGCGCTCAACCGCAGGGCCTCCAACGGAACGTACATCAGCGCCATGATGACGATGCCCGCCAACCCGGCCAAGCCGACTTTACGGGTCAACGACGCGATTTCTACGGTGCGGGCCAGCCTCTGCTGTTCCGCCTCCGCATCCATCTCGGAGGCGATGCCCTCCACCGAGTAGCCCGCGTCGGAAACAGCCTCGCAGAGGCTGTCAAAGCCGGTCAACCCGTCCAGGTATTCGACCCGCGCTTGGTCGGTGGCCAGGTTGACCGAGGCTTCCAGGACGCCGTTCACACCCTTGAGCGCCGCCTCCACGTGAACAACGCACGCGGCGCAGGTCATGCCCTGCACGTTGAGGGTTATGGTTTCTACCGGGTGGTCTACTTGGGTGGTCATGGAATCATCCGGTCAAGTCCGGGCAGGATGTTGAGACATGGTACGGAGCCTATACTCCTTCTACTATGATGGCGCTGGTCACGGCGGTCCGGTGGCGCATTTCCATCACTGGCCGGTACTCGTCGGAGTCGTGCCACGCTTTGGCTTTGTCGGCGTTCTCGAACTCTATGATCACCAGGCGCTTGGGCGACCAGTCACCCTCGATGATCTCGATGGCTCCGCCCCGGACCACGTACTTGCCCTCGTACTTGTCCACCAATGGACCAACCAGCTTGCGGTACTCTTCAAACCCCGCCGGATCGTTTACTTCAAGTTGTGCGATAAAATAAGCTGCCAATTCAGTTCCCCTCTTGACGGTTTTTCGTGCTGGAATTGTACTCCCATACTACACCCTAGCCGATGAAAGGCCAATGGAGATTCCCGGCCGGCCGTTGATTTGGATGGACCTCGCAGCCCTGTGTTAAGCTACTGTCGAATTGAACCAGGAGGAGTATCGTGGCGCTAGGTTGGGCCATCGTCAGCACCGGAAACCATCCCGATTTGAAAATCGCCCCGGCAATCAACGCCGTCGAGGGGCAGGAACTGGTCGCCGTTTACAGCCGGGACCAAGGGCGGGCGGAGGCGTTCGCTGAAAAGCACGGCGCGGCCGCGGCCTACGATTCCTTGGATGCCATGCTGCAGGACGCCAGGGTGGATGCGGTTTTCGTCTCATCTCCCAACTCCCTGCACTGTCAACACACCCTGCAAGCCGCCGAAGCAGGCAAGCATGTTTTGGCGGAAAAGCCCATGAGCACTACCTTGGAAGACGCCATCGCCATGGTGCGCGGCTGCCGCAACAAGGGGGTCAAGCTGGGGACGGGCTATCACCTGCGGACCCATCCGGGCCACATCCTTGCTCAAGAACTGATCTCCGGAGGCGTTTTGGGACGGGTGGCGCTGGCGCAGGCCCAGTGGGGGTTTGGCGTCCGCGGCCAAGCCGAGTTCCCTGCCCGGACCGGGTTGCGGCTGTGGTGGGACTCGCCCGAAGCCATCGGCGGCGCATCCACCATGATGGGCACCGGCGTCCACGCGGTGGACCTGTTGAGGTTCCTTCTGGGCCAGGAAGTAACCGAGGTGGCGGCGGTGACCGACGGCCAGACCAAGCAGAAGCCATTGGAGCAGGTAGCCGCCATGAGCCTGCGGTTCGACGGCGGCGCAATCGCCACCGTGTGCTGTGGACGGCTGCTGCCCGATTCGCAGAACAACTTCACCATCTACGGCAGCCAGGGGCGCATCAATGGAAGAGCCACCCTGTGGGAAGGCTTTCAGGGTGACGTAGAGGTAATCAGCGACACGGTCAACCGGACCGAATCATACCCCGAGGAGTTCTTGGGAAACTTCATAAACGAGTTACGCGACTTTCACCAAGCGATCGAGGAAGACCGAGAGCCCGCGTCCACCGGCATGGACGGGCTGCGCTTGGTGGAAGTGGTCCTGGCCATGATTGAATCGGCATGGGATGGGCGGACGGTAAAGATTGAACATGTTCAGGTCTAGAGCCTCTCTTGGTAGTGCATCAAGCAAACCTGATAATCAGAAAACTCGGCAGCATTGCATCCACTTCGATGATAAATTGCAGGGTTGGAAGGGCTATGTTGGGCAATGGAGATATACAGTGACCGTTTCTTTATGACGGTCCAGAGCCTGATTACACAGCACCACACCATATATCCACGGATCCCACCCCAAGGGATATTTTTTGAGGCGTTAGCGGAGTGGGCTTTTCATTTGTCAGGCCTGCCATCCGCCCATATTGCCCCGACTGCCAGAAACACTCCAGGACACGACATAGTTATCGGAGGGGAACGCATTTCCCTGAAGACTGAGACAGGAAGGGGTACTAAACCGGAACGAATCGCCATCACGAAACTTTGTACAACAGAAAGGGAACCTTGGAATGCTGGAGTTTTAATCGACCGGACCATCGACCATCTGTCCAGGTACGATAGGATGCTCATGCTGCGGACGGTCTGGAGTGAAAACGCCCTGCATTATCAACTGGTCGACGTGCCGCTTGAATTGCTCAGGCTTATCCGTAGCGCAGAGTTATCGCACGTGGGTAGGAGGCAGGGCAGACGCAGCTTTGGCGGGGACGTCTCAATGGAAGGAGAGATTGCATTCCATGTTCATTACGACGGAGCGGACGGTAAGTGCCAAATCAGAAACCTGACTTTGGACCAGTGCAACATCTTGCGGACATGGGACCAACGTCTGTAGACGGTCGAGTGCTCACTCGCACCGGTCTGATTTGCGAAACACCAGCCAGTAACAATGCTGTTTCCTGGCGTGGTGCGCTACTTTCCACCGGGAATCTATGATTGGCCCCTTGCGGACCTTGATGATGCAATCGCAGGCGCAAAAGCCGGCTGATGTGGCGGCTTGGATGAGGTCAATGTGTGCCCACTGAAATCTATGACCGTGGATGTAGTCGGAAATTTTACAGAACAGTATCCCTTCCGGCTTGAGGACACGGTAAGCCTCACATGCGAATGGCGGGAACGTGTGGGAAAAGTTGTATTTCGTCTCTGCGGAAGACTTGGGACCCAAGCCGAATCTGGTTTGGAAATCTTTACGACGGTCTTTGCCTTGGTTCGGAATGTGAGGCGGGTCATATACCACGACATCGAAGGTCTCTGATTTGAAAGGCATGTTCAAGCCAGTGCCCAAGACCTCCGGTCGGTGCCGGGCGTCAATGTCCATCCCCAACACGGGCCGCATGGAGCGACGCCAAAACCTGCCTTTATTGACCGTGGCATCCAGAATCCGGTCTGGTGGTCGTTTTGGGTAGAACTGGAGCATTCGCTCCAAAAGCTCATCGTCGTTGCCATACCATACAGATGGAATGGGTTCATACTTTTCGGCAACGAACATCTCAGCTTGCAAGTTCTTCTCCCCTGGACCGATTTAACTATACACTAAGAAGCCAGTGTTCCTGTCAAGGGGATGATGTCAGTCGCCAGTGATTAACGGTGAGAATACAATATCCGCAAGTCCAGCCTATACAGTTGGAGCATAATAGTCTGGGAATGTGCGGTGCCTAACGGCCTCCGCCGATAGCGGGCAGAAAGTGGACCTCGCTGTCCTCCCGGACCCTCTCCAGGAGACCCAACTGGCTGGCCTCGCCGTCCACGATGACCGCCACGCCGGGTATAAGCTCATCCAGTTCGCCGTCGTACAGCCGCTCCTTGGTGCCTGGAAACTGGCGCTCCAGGTTGTTGATCAACTGCCTCACGGTGGCGCCTTCGACCTGGACTATCTGGTTTCCCTCTGTCAGGCTCTGCATTCCCGTTGGTATCCACACTTCCGGCATAATCGCCTTCCTATCTATCGACTATTCAGATGAGGGCGCTAATCAAGCCCAATCCAAGGCGTTGGTCCTGCACGTTGCGAGTGACTGCCGGGACGGTTCAGTGCACGAAGTCTCCGGCAGTGTGGACGATTATCTCCGAGGCGGTCCTGAACTCCATCCGCCGCATGTTCAGCATGATGTCATACAGGCTTGGGTCGTCCGGGCTGACCCTGAAGAACTTGCGCATGAATGCCACGCGGGACCGGTCCAATTCCTCCACGTACCCCAGCGCCTCATCCCGGTCGAAGTGCTCCCGCTGCATCATTATTTCTACGCGCATATCCACCGGAGCCTGCAACGCCACGTGCATCACTCCGGGAGCGTCGGCCAGGATGCACTGGGCCCCCCGGCCCAGAATTACCGCGTTGCCCCGCTCGTGCACGTCCTTTACCACGGTGGTTGTAGCGTCGATAAACGCTTGGTCCCCAACCGTCTGGGTGCTCCCTCTGCCCTCACCCGCCAACTCCATGTAAGTCTCGGGCGGCAGGGCTTCGATACCCCGGCCAAAATACGGCTCCCCGCTGACGCCGGATACCGCTGAGCGTTCCAGCATGGTCTGAATGAACCGGCCCAACCGGTCCCGGAACCGGTCTACCCGGTGTTCCTTGTCCATCAGGGAGCCTACGGGAGTGCCCACCAGCCTGGCGGCCTGCGTAAAGACGAACCGGTCCACAAAGTCCAGGTGAAGCTGGTCGGCAACCATCTGCCCGATAGGGACTGCTCCACAGCCGATGGGTCCGTTGATAGTGATCACCGGCATAGCATCCTCCTCTGCACCCGTTATTTTGGACCGAAATTTACTTGGTCGATTTACCTCAAGTTCAGGCGTCAGGTATAAGCCGCGAGCGGCGGCGCATATATTCTTCCGCCAGCAACCCCATCGCCGAAGAATCGTACCATTCTCCATCCTTGCGATGGGTCTTGCGCAAGTGCCCCTCCAGAACGAAACCCAGGTGCTGGCACATCTGAAGGGCATGCTCGTTGTATTCGGGCACGTCCACCCAGACCCGGTGCAACCCCTGGTCTTCGTAGGCCTCGTCGAGAAGCTTGATCATAGCCATCGTGCCGTAGTGATGATGCCACAGGTCTTTGCGGCCGACCAGCAGGAAGAGTTGGGCCTCCATTAGCGGACTTTCGATAACGAGTTGCCCCTCGCCAATATGCGTACCGTCGTTGGTGTATATGGAATAAATCCTGCGGGTCTCGTCTTCAAAGACATGCTGGACCTGTTCATCCGGCGCTTCAAGCAATTCGTGCGGAGCGTAACCAATGTGAAGCGGTTTGCCATCATCTCCCAAGCCGTACCACATGGAATTTACTTCGGCGTCTTCTAGCCATTCCATGATTCGTTTGATGTCTTCCCGGGTCCCGGTTTTGAGTTCAACTTCTGGGAACATGGCGCTCCCTCCGGCAAGATGGCATGGGTCAGGGGTGAAGCCGTGAATGCCCAAGGTTGTGAGAGGCTGAATTTTAGCAAACAGCCTATCTAAAATCAATCGGCATGTAAAAGCTCATACGATAGCAAACACGCCATATATATCCATTATGGCGCCGAATACAGATAATATACCAGCGATTCGTTACCGGAGTCGCTATACACTATGGGAGCGCAATTACATAATAAATATCGCGCGCCGGTGCGGAGGACGATGAATCCGGAGGGTATCAGCCCGGAAAGACGGCTACCCGGTGTTGAACCACTCGTCGAACCTGGCGGCCAAGCCTTCATCACCGTCAACGGTCAACCGGCCCCGGGACTGGGCCTCATGCCGTGTCAACCGTCCGTAAGCCATCAAAACGAAGACGCCGGCGTCGCACTGGTAGACGATGTCTGCGGGAGAGGTCGCGTTTTCCTGTAGTTCGAAATCGTCGCCCTTGACGACCACATCCCTGCTGCCGGTAACCGGGCCCGAGAGCAGAAAGCGGAACCGTATCGGGTTTTCCAACGGCTCACTCGGGTGAAAACAAAACACCCTCAGCCAAGTCTCTATAGAGTCCACCAGGCCAGGCACGCAATCGGCCCCCAGCGGCGCGTCGTGGTCAAGGCCCCAGCGCATGTCCCACCCGTGTACGCCCACTCCCCTGGTTATCGAAATTATGTACCTCCACAGCGGCATCTGGCCGTCTGCGTTGTGCCGAACTTCGGTCTCCCAATTCTCCGGCGTGATCCGGGTCAACGCTTGGTCCAAGCGGCTCAGGTTATCGAGAAGAGTGGGTACCAGCCTATCTCCCAATTCTTTCCTCAGCCTGATGGCGGTCTCGGCGTTTTCATCGGGCTGGGCAGGCCCGGTTGACCGCCCGAGGGTGGATGGGGCGGCGCCGGTCAAGGCTCGCTCTACTATGTTCGCCCAATTCTCCGCGGCGGCCACCAAGTGGGCGGCGACGTCCTGCACTTCCCACTCGGTGCATGAACTGGGCAAAGAAAGGTCGGCGGCAGTCAGGTCAGCCGTAAATGTTTTGAGGCTGGCAATTTCTCTCCTCAACGATGCTGTCCTGGTTGCCGCTATTTCCTGTACGTTCGCACTGCTCATTCTTCAACTCCCGGCGACCAATATATTGGGCCCCTTAACTCCGGCGTCCCATCCCCAGAACCAGTACCAAAGGACGACCGGGCAAACCCTAGGTGGATATTCAGCCAAAGAGTAGGGATTTCCCTACTATGAAACGTTGGGAACTTTTTGTAAATTACCGGGTAGCTTGAAGCGTAAAGGAGGTGATGCCGTGGCGTTCTCTAGGCTACCCAGGACCTCGCACTTATTCTCCTCCCGGTCGCCATGACCGGCTTCTCGCGTCACTGGCACACCTGTACCTCCGTCGTTGATCGCTAACATCAACAGAGTGTCCCCGGCAATCACACTTTAACGGAGGTATCCCCGATGTTCCCTTTCAAGCTTTTTGCAGTTATAGCCCTGTTCGTCCTGCTCATCACAGGAGTGAGCTACGTCGCCGCCCAGGACACCGGCGAGAACCTCGACGTTACCACCCACAAGGACCACAACCAACTCCTCGCTGAAGTCGGCAACACAGTCAGCGAGTTCGGAGGCTACTACTTCTCCAAGGACGCTGAGGGCGATGTCCTCAACATCTACCTCACCGGGGACGAAAGCAGCACAGACAAGCAGAACGCGGCCCGCGACGCCGTAGAAAACAAGTTCGGGGCCAATGCGGACGCCCGGCTCAACGTCATCAGCGGTGACTACACCATGACCCAACTCAAGACATGGTATTCCTCCATGCAGAATGACGTTTGGGCAAACTCCAGCGTGGCCGCCACGGACCTTGAAGAGCAGAGCAACCGCCTGGAAATCGGCATCCTCGACCTGACCAAGAAGAGCGAAATCCTGGCCATACTCACCAAGCTCGACTACCGCACGCCGCGGTCAAAATCACCCACAGAGGCATAATAGTCAAAGAGCTTGACCTCCGTGACAGGGCCAACAGCGACGAGATCATGGGCGCCTACCAGACAAAGACCGCCAGCTTCGGAGCGTGCTCCATCGGCTTCGTCACCGAAAGAGACAGCAAAGCCGGCGTCGTCACAGCCGGTCACTGCACAGAAGCAGACCCCTGGGACGGCGGTGTTACCAACGTCGCCTTCTACCAGCCGACCAACGCCAATCCAGACCACAAGATCGGCAACGAAAAGATAGACCCCTTATTTTCCGCACTCCTACACTGCCCTGCCGGGAAGACCTGCCGCAGGTCCGACGCCGCGTTCATCGAATTTGACTCAGGTGTCAGTTACCAGCGCGGCTACATCGCTAAACCCGATGCCATCGGGTCAATAGAAGTAGCCTCCGGTGACCAGTTAAAGGTCAAACATGAGGGTGGCCGACTTTCAGTTGGCCACACCCTCTATAGGTTTGGCAGGACCACCGGCTACAGGTCCGGCACCATAGACGATACCTGCGAGAACACCAACGAAGGGAACAACCGGATGCTTCTCTGCCAGCACCTCATCACAATCGTGTCCGGGAGTGGTGACAGCGGGGCTCCGTACTACAAGTTGGCCGGCTCAAACACGGATGTCAGGCTCTACGGCACCCACGTAGGCTACGATCCAAACAGCGGCTCCAGGGTCATATCCCCGATCTCCGGCATATACAAAGACCTCGGCCAGAGTTCCAACTGGCGCTCCTGCGCCTCCCCATACACCTGCTAACCGGAGGACCAAGTGAACAACCTAGCCGTAACAGCCTTGACCCTCTGGATAACAGTCGCAGCGGCCTGTGCCGCTGCGACTCCAACTCCACTGCCAACACCAACTCAAGAAAGCCCGGAACCCCTCCGCATCTACAAGGACATTGGATACCCCGTAGCCGACGTGGAAAAGTGGCTCAAAGTCCTCCAAGACATCAACCTAGACCAACATCCCGGGGTCGTCAGAATCTACACAACCAATGCAGGAGGTTTCGGCGGCATCAAAGTCATCGTCTCCAGCAAGGAGCACATCAACCCAGTCCAGGAACAGATCGAGCTCGCTGGAGTGCCTTTCAACCACGCACAAGTGGAGGTCGATAACCCTTGGCACCAACCAGCTTTCCTGACAGCTCAACCATAACCCACCAGTATTGGGCAAAGCCCCGATATTTCCCCTTCACCCCCTGACAGAACGCCGTAGCGCTATGAGACAAGGCCTGTTATCATGCGTCGCCCAGTCACAAAAACGGGCGTTTTAGTGATTGTCATCCAATCTTTCTGCGTGCTCCTGGGCCGCGATGGGTTGAGCCGGGGAAAGACACCACCATCAACCAGACCAGGAAGCTGACAAGGGAGGCCGACAAGGCTAACATTTTCACGGCTCCGGGGAAGCCAGCCCGGGGCCGTTTGTTTTACGGTGGAAAAGCAGGAGTGGGTATTTGATATTTGGCGCCGGGTAGATATAAAGGACACCCGGCTTGTCGTACTCGGTGGTCGTAGTCCTTGACCTGCAGCCGCAGCAGGTCGACGGTAGTCCGAGCCTCCTCGTAATTTTCGGCGGCTAGTTGACGATTTAATGTGGTCCGGTAGGCTCCCACATCAATGCCGAATTCCTTGACCTCCTCACGGCAGCCTTTTGCCCGGCGCTCATCCAGGCCCAAATTCCATTCAATGAGTTTGTCGAACTCGCGTACTATTGCCCCCGGAGAAAGATCGAAAAGACCCGGCGTTGGTTTCCCACAAGCAGATAGCAACATTAGAATGCCGAGGGCATAGCTGGCAACCAAAATGACCTTGTAAACTCTTATGCCCACAAGCAACCTTCTTGGGAACGACATAGGTGATCTTATTATGGAGAGTAAAATTATATCCGATCTAATTTCGCTAACAGAGCCTAGTAGTGCGAAATCTTTGTAATGAGGGTTAATTGAGTGTGTCGCGTTTACCTACAGAATCTGAATAGGGTACGGCCCCGCTCAATTAACCCATCATTTTAAGGCGGTTGGTCTACTAGCACCTGTCTTTGCGAGTGTCAATCGAAGCATAGGGTTGCTGCGCAAATAAAAGGGGCCGGGAGCGTTGCCCCGGCCCCTGTCAGGCCCGATACCATTCAACGCCGCGAGGGCGTCCGTGCATTCTTAAGATACGGCTACGGGTTGTGCAGGTTGTTGCCGCACCGAAGTCACCGCCTTCACTTGGGTCATCAGCCCATCGAAGTTCTGGAAGGTGAGCGACTGAGGGCCGTCGCACTTGGCTACGTCAGGGTTGGGGTGCACTTCCACCAGCAGGCCGTGGGCCCCGGCGGCAACGGCGGCCAAGGCCACCGGAGTCACCAAGTACCATCGCCCCGTGCTGTGGCTCGGGTCGGCGATGATCGGCAGGTGGCTCAGCCGCTGGATAACCGGGATAGCGGCCACGTCCATAGTGAAGCGGGTGTACTGCTCGAAGGCCCTTACTCCGCGTTCGCAGAGCATGACCTGTTCGTTTCCTCCGGCCATTACGTATTCGGCGGCCAGCAGCCAGTCTTCGTAAGAAGCGGCCAAGCCGCGCTTGACCATCACCGGCTTCCTGACGGCGCCGACGGCGTCCAGCAGGCTGTAATTCTGCATGTTCCGGGCGCCGATCTGGAGGATGTCGGCGTACTCGGCAACGGTGTCAACGTCCTCAGTAGCCATTACCTCGGTGATGATTGGCAGACCCGTTTCCCGCTGGGCTAACTGCAGTAGTTTTAATCCTTCGATACCCATCCCCCGGAAGCTGTAAGGCGAGGTACGGGGCTTGAACGCACCGCCCCGAAGGATAGTTGCGCCGGAGGCCTTGACCGCCTTGGCGGTCGACACCATTTGTTCTTCGTCTTCGACTGAACACGGCCCAGCCATGATGATAGGGGTCTTGCCCCCAATCTCCACATCCTTCACCATAATCTTGGTGGCGTCGGGGTGAAACTCCCGGCTGGCCAACTTGTACGGCTTGGTGATGCGGACCACCTCGATGACGCCGGGCAGCACCTCCATCTCGTCTTTCAGGTCCGGCGGGATGGAACCCAGTACACCCACCACTATCCGCTCCACCCCGTCAAACACCTGGGGCTTGAGCCCGGGATGGGCCTCTATCCGCCCCTTCACCTCCTCTAGTTGTTCGGGTGAGCTGTCTTTGCCCATGACTACTATCATGTCTAAGTTAACCTCGGTTTATGGCACGCCACCGTTGGTGGCGCCGCTCACAAATTATGAAAGGGACAGATTTCCGAATAACTTGATACAATCTCTCACAATCTCACGGCCCAGAGGCCGTAGTACAGGATGTAATTGGGGCAAAAAGAGCAGGTTGTCATCATGCAGGCTCAACTCCCTTGAGACGCAACACGTCGGTCCCCTTGAGGTACAGGTTCACTAATTCCCCTGGCTCTTTATCCGTGTTGTAAAGGACCAGGATGCGTATGCACTTCTCCAGGCTGCCGGGCACCGCGATCTCCATTCCGCCCATGAGCGCCGTATTGGTCCAGCCTGCTTGCCGAGCGGCAGCGGCGGGAAACACTGCATTCAGGTCGGGTGTCATGGTGAAGTAGACCGCTGCCACGTCGTGCTCGACGATGCCATTGGCCTCAACCAAGGCCTCGAACAACTCCCTGGTGGACGAGTATATCGCCTCCGCCGTGTTGTCGTCGGCGATGGTCGCTCCCCTGATGCCCCGGCAAACGGTCACTTGCCTGCAGCCTCCACCGGAGACACCGTCTTCCCCGCCAGTTCGGCGACAAAGTTACTGGTCCTCGCCACCACTTCGTCGCGGGGCGATTCTAGCATTACCCGCACTATTGCGCTACCTACCACCGCTGCTTCCGCTTCCCGGCAGACCAGCTCAACATGTTCCCTGCGTGAAATGCCGAAACCGACCGCCAGCGGCACATCTGTGTAATTGCGGACTCTCCGCAACAATTGGAACCCCCGATCCGAGACCTGGTCCCTCGCTCCGGTGACGCCCGTCAGGCTGACACAGTAGATAAACCCCGTCGCGCTGCTGGCAGAGTTCCGGATGCTTTCTTCGGTGCTGGTGGGAGCGAGCAGCGGAATGTTATGTACCCCTTCCGCCGCCAATTGGGAAGCGAGGGACTTGGCCTCGGTGTGCGGCAGGTCCACGGCAATGAGGCCGTCTGCGCCTACCCGCCCACACTCTTTGGCGAACCGCTCTGGTCCGAAGCTGTATATGGGGTTGTAGTAACCCATGAACACCAGTGGTGTGTCGGGCACTTTGTCCCGTAGTTCCTCCACGGCGTCCAAGCAACCGGTCAGAGTGACCTGTTGTTGCAGGGCCAGGAAACTGGACTGTTGGATAACCGGCCCCTCGGCCAAGGGATCGCTGAAGGGCACGCCAAGTTCAATTACGTCGGCCCCCGCGGCTGCCAACGCTGGGACCAACTCCAGCGTCGCTTCCATGTCGGGGAATCCAACTGTCAAAAATGCGATCAGCCCGCACCTCTGCTCGCGCTTTATAGCAGCAAAGGCTTCTTTCAGTCGGTCCCTGTTCATTTCACGACTTTCCGGCTATTGCCGTAATAGTTGGATTCCGTAATTCGATTGCTGTATTTGCACAAATGTATCTTACATCCATGTCATTGTCTAGACCCCCATTAATGTCACTGTCAAGGCCAACGCATTCTGCCCGGCGTGGACCGCGATGGGGGGCCAGATGGACCCTGTTTTGTAGTACAACCAAGCCAACAACAGCCCGGTCATGAAAGTTGGAATGAGCAGGCCCGGCAGAATATGAAAACTGCCGAATACTACCGCGCTTGCCAGAATCGCCCGCCCTGCGCCCAAGCGGGGGACCAAGCCCGCGTAAACAAAGCCCCGAAAAAATATCTCTTCAGTGATTGGCGTCCAGAGGGCGACTGCTTGGTAGGTCAGGACGGCGGCCAAGCCGGGAAAGATTATATCCTTGGGGATTTCGGGGGGAGCAATGTAGGTTGCGCCGAGCCAGTTGACAATGGTCGAATACAAAGCGGTCAAGCCCAGGCTTGCTCCAAGGGCGCCGGCGCTCATCAACACCAGCATAAGTCCGGGAGTCGTCGGCACGGTCAGCCCCAGGGAGGCGACCCCTCCGCTGCGACCGCGAAGGGCCAGGAACCATACCACCGCCAGGAGCGCCAACCCCATGAAGTTGCTGCTGTACCATACGATGGCCGCATGTTCCGTGTCGCCGGCGAGCTTGGCCAGGACGGTCGAGATTCCGGTGACCGGAAAGATACACAGGAGGACGAGAAAAATACCTATCGCCACCACACCGATGCCCCACTGGACCCTCCCGCTCGCGTTGACGCCCTCAGGGGTTGCTTCCGTGTGCAGAGGCGCCAAGGGTTGCCCGCACCGGGTGCAATACCCGCTGTTGGTTGTTGTGGGGTGTCCGCAACTGGCGCAGTGCAACGATGAGTCTCCAAGTGCCGGTCAATTGGCTGAGTATAGCAACATTGCATGATTTTCCAACCGCCCCGCCGGAACTTACATTTCAAAATTGCAAGATTGTCTATTGGAGAGGATAATACCCAGAGGCTGCACAAGGCGGCCGCTTGCCGGGAGGACTATTGCAATGGCATCTGAAACGCCCTTGAGCCACCAACTCTTTCTGCGTATGGCCGCGGAAGCCGGGCTGGACATTCAAAGCCCCCACATGGATGACTTGTACGCCTACACGTCGGGTGTATTGGATGGCTTGAGGCCGCTTCAGAATTTGGACGTCAACGGAGCGGAGCCCGACATGGCTTTCAGGCCCTCGCCCGAATAGCCCCATCGGGAGGCGTCATCGGCCCGATTACCATGTAGACCCCGCTCGGACCCGGCACAAACCATCAAGGAACTGAATTTATGGACGCCACGGAACTCTGCTACGCCAGCGCCGGGACGCTTTCCCGGCTTGTACAACAAAAAGAACTCTCGCCGGTAGAGATTATCGACGCTCACTTGGCCAGGATCGAAGCCACCGAGCCGGTGCTCAATTCATACATCACCGTGTTGCCGGAGGAGGCCCGCGCCGCGGCGCGCAGGGCTGAGTCAGAGATTCAGAGAGGCGACTACCGCGGCCCGCTGCACGGTATACCCGTAGCCCTCAAGGACCTGTACAACACCGCGGGCGTCCGCACCACCTCCGGTTCCCGGATATTTGACAACTTCATCCCCGAGCGGGACTGCACCGTTGCCGGCCGTTTCAGGCAAGCGGGCGCCATCCTGCTGGGCAAACTGAATATGCACCAGTTCGCCTATGGTCCTACCGGGGAAAACCCGGACTACGGCCACATGCACAATCCTTGGGACCCGGAAATGGTGAGCGGGGGATCGAGCGGCGGGTCCGGTTCGGCGGCCGCGGCGGGCCAATGCACTATCACCACCGGCAGCGACACCGGAGGATCGATTCGCATTCCGGCGGCCCTTTGCGGCATAGTGGGCCTCAAGCCCACCTACGGGCTGGTAAGCCGGCACGGGTTGACGCCCCTTTCTTGGAGTCTGGACCATCCCGGCCCGATGGTCAGGACAGTGGAAGACGCCGCGCTGACCATGAACGCCATTGCCGGACACGACCCCAATGATGTGGCCTCGGCCAACATCGCCGTCCCGGACTACACCGCAGCCCTTACCGGGGATATAAGAGGGTTGAGAATTGGGTTCCCAAGGGAGTATTTCGACGCGCCGCTGGACCCGGAAGTCGCCCAAGCAGTCCATGACGCGCTGGCGTTGATGGAATCCATGGGGGCCGTGGTCTCTGAGGTCTCTCTTCCTATGTTCCAGGACTCCCATACCATATCCACGGCCATCCTCATGGCAGAGGCTTCGGCCCACTTCCGGGACCTGCTGGCGAGCGACGGCGACAAAATCTACGGCCCAGTGAGGCTGCGCTTGGAGGCGGGCCTCTTCATTTCCTCGGCCGATTATCTCCGCGCACAGCAGGGGCGCTCGGTATTCAACCGCCAAGTCCGCGAACTGCTGGAACAGGTGGACCTGCTGGCCGGGCCGACCGAACCGGTAACCGCCCCCCGTCTGCTGGCCGAAACGGTCCAAGCCGGAGAGCGGGAGGTCCCGACAGTGCCGGCGTTGACCCAATACACCCGTTCTTACAACGTTACCGGGTCGCCCGCCATCTCCATACCTTGCGGCTTTTCAAGTGCGGAAATGCCTATTGGACTCCAACTGGCGGGACGGCCTTTCGACGAAGTGACCGTCCTCCGCGCTGCCCACGCTTACGAGCAGGCTACCGACTGGCATACACGGAGACCTCCCATATAGGCTTGGATGCCGGTTTGTCGAATCGTCGGAAAATCCGCTCGGCAAAGTTAATCGTAAACCCAGCAACAACATAACCAAGGGCTGGGCTATCCAAGCAATAGGCCGGTAACATGCAAGCTACTGATCGAACTACACATCTGTTCGCCGACGCCCGGACCCTTTATGCCGACGCCTTGGAGATGCTTGACCAAGGCAAGCTGCGCAACGCTGCGGAGAAGGCGTGGGGCGCCACCAAACGGGCGACCGACGCCTTGGTCCTTGCCTTGGAGGGGGACGAACCCCAGTCGGCCGGGCAGGCCCGGCGTGCACTGCTGCGACTGAGCAGCAGAGTCCCGGACATCGAACCTGTACATGGCCAATACCACATCAGGGCCCGGTTGTTGCACGTTGATTGCTTCTATGAGGGACGCTGCGAACCGGAAGCAGAGATGGCCGCGCTGGTTCGTGCCACTGACGTTTACATTGAGGAAGCCCAACGCTTGGCAGCCGTTTGAATGTCCACGCATCCCCAAATAATCGCGGTCACCTTCGACTTGTGGCAAACTTTGCTGTATGACAACCGGGAGCGGGGGTTGGCACGGGCCGAGCTGAGGTTGAAGGGCGCGGAACAGGCGTTGGCCCGCCGTGGCGAGCGGTACGACCTGGAACACATCCGGGAAGCCTATTGGGCCTGCGCTCAGCAGTGCCGCGAAATTCGTGAAGGTCTGCGGGACATCGCCTTTCGTGAACAGGTGGAGATTTTCATCGAAAATATCGACCACGGACTGGTAGACCGTTTGGAAGAGGATACGATAGAAGAGGTCGCTCGAGCCTATTCCGACTCTTTCTTCGTCTACCCGCCAACGGTGCACGCGGACACGGCGTCGGTGCTTCGAAATATCAAAGAGATGGGCTTGCGAATAGGGTTGATATCCAATACCGGTATGACGCCGGGTGAGGCTTTCCGGCGGTTCCTGGCCCAACACGAACTTCTGGATTACTTCGATACGATGACATATTCCGACGAGGTAAAGATTGCCAAGCCGGCGCCTCGAATTTTCCATCTGACCCTCGAATCCCTGGGAGTTGCGCCCGACGAGGTTGTGCATGTGGGAGACAGCGTGGCAAACGACATTGCCGGCGCCAACCGTTGCGGTCTCAAGACGGTCTGGATCGCCGGGTTTTCCGAAGGACCGGACCCGGCCGACCCGGACTCCCAGCCGGACGCCATTGTTTCGGACTTGGCAGAAGTCGTACCGGCCGTTTCCAAGCTGGCCGGCCGCGGCCGGCCCAACCCCCTTCCCTCGTCTTTCCCGCAGAGGCGGGAAACCGGGCCGGGGGCAGGGCATTGACCATGACATCCATGCAGGATGAGGTTTACTTGGCTGAGCAAGCCGTGTTGGCAACCGACTCGGAAAAAAATGAGGCTGCGCTGCAAGAGTTGTGCGCGGGCATCCTGGCGCGGCGTCCCTTGGTCCTGGCAAGCAACAGGGGGCCGGTGGAGCACCAGATGACCGAGGAGGGTCGCCCCGAACCCCGCAGGGGAAGCGGCGGTGTGGTCACCGCGTTCAACGCCCTGACCAAGTCGGCCGAGTTTACCTGGATTGCCAGTGCTACCGGGGAGGGCGACCGAGTGGTTTCCCGCAACGGCCAAGGTTCCCACATCCGGTCTCCCTTGCCGGGGCACAGGATAAACCTCCGCTACGTGGTGACGCCCCGCCGGGTCTATCACAAGTATTACAATGTCCTGTGCAACCCATTGTTGTGGTTCCTGCAGCATTACATGTGGAACCCGCCCTACAACCCCAGCATAGACGCCGCGGTATACGATGCTTGGGCCACCGGGTACGTCCCGGTAAACCAAGCCTTCGCCAAGTCCGTAGTACAGGAGGCCGAAGAGGTCGGCGACGCCCCCATAGTCATCGGACACGACTACCACCTATACCTGATGCCAAAGTACGTGCGGCGCGACCTGCCCAACGCCGTCATACAGCATTTTGTCCATATACCGTGGCCCACCGCCCGCTACTGGCAGATGGTGCCTTACGACATCATCCGGGACATCTGCTCCGCCCTGTGTTGTACGGACCTGTTGGGGTTCCAAAGCCCGCAGGACCGGCGTTGCTTCCTGGACACGGTGGAAGAATTCCTTCCCGACGCCCGGATCGACCACGACAGATTTACGGTAAATTGGCAGGACAACACCACGGCGGTAAAGGTCTACCCTATCTCCATCAACGTGGATGAGGTACAACGAATCGCCAACTCTCCCCGTGCCAATGAATACGCGGCCCGCTTGCAGGCATATTGCAACGAGAACACCATAGTCCGCATAGACCGGGTTGAGCCGAACAAGAACATTGTCCGCGGGTTTCGAGCTTACGAACTGTTGCTGTCCCGTCATCCCGAACTGCATGGCAAGGTGAACTTCCTGGCCTTCCTGGTGCCTTCGCGCACCCACATACGCCAGTACCAACGGTACATGGAGGAAGTGATGCAGGTTGTCCAGCAGGTGAATTCCGCCTTCGGAAATGAAGAGTGGCAGCCTATCCACACATTCGTGGAAAATAACTATACGCAAGCCATCGCCGGTATGAAGTTGTACGACGCCCTGTTGGTGAACACCATCTTCGAGGGCACGAACCTGGTGGCCAAGGAAGGCCCTGTCGTCAACACCCGCAATGGGGCGCTGGTACTGTCCGCCAGCAGCGGTGTACATCACCAACTGGCAGAGGGCGCGTTGAGCATATCGCCAACCGACATAGAGGGAACAATGGAAGCCCTCTATCAAGCCATCACCATGTCGCCGGAAGACCGTGAACGCCGCTCATCCCTGCTGTCCCAGTCTATTCACCGGCAGGACATCACCCACTGGCTGCGATGCCAGCTACAGGACATAGAAAGGCTGTTGTGAACGATGAGCGGACCTGATCGACATTCTCAGTAAATGCGCCTTGGACCGGAGTTTACCGGACTTACCCGCACCGAAAGGAGAGTTCCTCTCCATGGATGAATTATTCGATACCCAACTCCCTGGCGGTCGGTCGCCCGACATTCAGCTTTGTATTTTCCCGCATCTCAAGGAATTCCTGGTGATAGACCTGCGAGAACGTCCCAGCAGAGTGTCGTTGTTTCATACCGAGGACGTATTCGTCGAGGACTATTTCAGAATCGTGGAATCCGACTTCGCCGAAGTGTTGCGCGAAGAGACCGACTTCCCGTTCAGTCACTTGATCGACCTTCCGCTTCGGTTAGAAGAGATAATGAGAGACACCGCCATGACCCTCATCTTGAGGAACTTGGGCGTGGAGGTAACCGACTACGACCAGATCCCCAACGTGGTCGTATTCGTCATCAGCGGAGGCGCCCTTACCACTCACTCCGACCACGTTCTGGACGGACTCCGAGAGCTAATAACGGCCCACGGCAGCGACACCGCCGCCGCAGACTGGGAGGACACCATTGCCCGCTTGGTTGCCGGCGAGAAGCAGGTCTTGCAGCAGGAGAACCTGAACGAATTGAGCGAGGTAATGCAGGGAGACCCGCCCAATTACTTCACCCTTTGGGAAAGCCGCAACTAGCCAACCCGATGTGCAGTGGGAAGCGCCCCTACCCCGTAACCGCCCCCTCCGACGCCGACGACACCAGCTTGGCGTACTTGGCCAGGACGCCGGTGGTGTAGTTGGGAGGCATGGGCTTGAAGTTGGCCCGGCGATCGCTGAACTCCTCCTCGGTCAACTTCACGTCCAGACGCCGCTGTGGTATGTCCAGAGTGATGATGTCTCCTTCCTGCAACAGCCCGATGGGGCCGCCGACTGCCGCCTCGGGCGTCACGTGCCCCACCATAGGGCCGTGGGATGCGCCGGAGAACCGACCGTCCGTCATCAGGGCCACGTCGTCTCCCAGCCCCTGTCCGATAAGCGCGCCGGTTACCGCCAGCATTTCCTGCATTCCGGGGCCGCCTTTGGGACCTTCGTAGCGGATTACCACTATGTCGCCCGGCTTGATCTCCCGACGCTGGATGGCTTGGAACGCCGCGTGTTCTTGGTCGAACACCCGCGCAGGACCTTGGTAGACCTTTTCCTGATGTCCGGCCACCTTGATGACCGCGCCTTCCGGGGCCAGGTTCCCGTAAAGTATGGCCAGCCCGCCGGTTGGACTGCGGGGTTGGTCCATGGGCATAACCACGGGCTGATCATCAATGGTGGTCATGGCTTCCACGTTTTGTTGCAATGTCTTGCCGGTGACGGTCATGGTATCGCCGTGTAACAGACCGGCTTGCAGCAATCGCTTGGCGACAAGGGACACTCCTCCGTAGCGGTCCAGGTCGGCCATGACGTACCGACCTCCCGGGCGCATGTCGGTGATGTAGGGCGTGCTCCGGCTGATGCGGTCGAAGTCGCTCAGGCTCAGGTCCACTTGCGCCTCATGGGCGATGGCCATGAGGTGCAGAACGGCGTTGGTGGACCCGCCCATAGCCACCACTACGGTGATGGCGTTTTCAAAGGCTTGGCGGGTGAGAATGTCCCGCGGGCGCAGGTCTTCTTCCAACAACCGCATCAGCGTCCGCCCTGCTTGGCGCGTGTGTTCGACCTTTCGAGGATCAATGGCCGGGATCGACGCATCGCCGGGCAGGGACATGCCCATGATCTCTATGGCAGTGGACATGGTGTTGGCGGTGAACAACCCGGCGCAGGAACCTTCGCCGGGACAGGCGACGCACTCCAGGGCGCGCAACTGGTCCAGTGTCATGTCACCACTGGCGTAGGCTCCCACTGCCTCGAAAACGTCCTGGATGTTGACGTCCCGTCCATTGTAATTGCCCGGCATGATGGTGCCGCCGTAGATGAACAGCGAAGGCACGTTCAAGCGGGCTATGGCCATCATGCAGCCGGGCATATTCTTGTCGCACGCCCCCACGGTCACAAGAGCGTCCATCCGTTCGCCGAAAGTTACAACCTCTATGGAGTCCGCTATTACCTCCCGGCTGACTAATGAAGCCTTCATGCCCTCGGTGCCCATGGAGATGCCGTCGCTTATGGTGATGGTGCCGAACTCGAACGGCACGCCGTCGGCCGAGCGGATACCCTCCTTGGCGGCTTGGGCCAGCCTGTCCAAGTGAACGTTGCAGGGCGTAACATCGCTGGCAAGATTGGCGACGGCCACGAAGGGTTTGTCGATATCCTCCGCGGTGAGGCCCATCGCCATCAGCATGGCGCGGGCGGGGGCGCGGTCCGGCCCTTCGGTAACTTCCCTGCTCCGGTGTTTGAGTGTCAGGTTTCTGCTCGTGGTGGCCATAAGACTTCCTCCTGCGACGTCTCGGCGCGCTATTCATGTTTTAGTTAAATTGGCCTTGGAAAGGAACCTGATTATACTACGGCGACTATCGGTTACAACGCTGCGGACTTTCAAGAACCGCCCGGCGAAAGGCCCAAGCGACAGTCTTGGTGAAGCCAGGGCATGTTCAAAGTATTTCCCGGCCAAGTGTGAAAAGCCCCTCCACTGACATTTCCCTGTTGACACACAGGATTGCGCCCCTCTAGCCTGTATCCACTGGAAAGCGGGCCGGGACTGCGCAGCCCGCCCTCTACTCAATAAAGGAGGTCACAGACTGTAAATCCCCCTCTGGCTGTCGCAGAGGGTACACGCAGAGGCAACCTCGTCATTCCCGCTCCCTATTCGTCATTCCCACGAAAGCGGGGGCAGGAATCCAGCGGGTACACGCAGGGGCAACCGGCGAATACCTATGTGAAACCTATTGGTTGCCCAACCTTGGGAAACTGGCGCAAGAGCAACGGGTGGAAACGGTATCGCCCGGCGGGCCTTCCATAGCCTGCTTGCGGCGCGGCGGTGCTTTGATCGCCGCCTGTACCCGGCCCGCCGGACTTGACTCCGGCGGCGCTCCGGATGAGACCCATCGCGTAAAGGTGTTACGTGCAATCGACGGACCGGCGGTTACACAAGGACCGCCGGTCCACTGTCAGATTTGTCATTCCGCCTGCTTTTGGGCAGGCGATGAGATCTCCCGCGAGAGAAAATTTCCTTGCATCATCGCGCCCCCGGCGCCGTCCGGGGGCAAACTTCCCGGCAGTATGCAAAGGGACCGGCGGAGGACTGCTGCGCCGCCGGGTCAATGTCGGCTGCGTCGACCGGTCCAGGGCTTTTCAAGCCTCGCGGTCTGCCGGAGAAGGCGAAAGTGCAAGATGAGGACTCATCAGGTCATAGAAGCGGTCGTGACCTCGGCGTTTCCACCCGTTGCTCAGCGCCAACCCTCCCCGAAACCCCGCCACGAAGGAGCGCGGGCGGGACGCCCGCACCAAGTGTGAGCGGTTTCCTCCGGCCCTGTGTAGAAGCCGGTTCAGGTTGCGGATGAGGTGATTTTCTTGTAATCTGGTTCGGGATTTCAATTCTACAAGACGAGGTAGCGCAAGTATGTTCAACTTGTTTAAGAGGTTGAGTGTGCCTAGGGCGAAGGCCCACTGTGACATCCCATGTGGGATTTACGACCCCATAGTCGCCAAGATAGCCGCCCAGACAGTGCAGAAAATGGTGCTTCGGATGCAGGCGTTGGAGGAGGGCGAAGACCATATGGCCTACGCCAATACCATGTCCCGCTACATCGCCGTGAAGGAAGACCACGCCGAGCGGTGCAAGGAAGAGCTGCGCATCCTCTGGGCCGACTACGCTTGGCCCGGCGTCGACGCCAACGAAATCGCCGCCAAGTTCAACGCCGCCCTCAAGTTGGCCGGCCAGTGCAAGCAGGGCGTCAGCATGGAGAACGCGCAGAACCTGGTAGCTGCCTGCGACGACATCGCCGCCTCCTTCTGGGCAACGAAGAACGTGGAATACAGCGACCCCAACGCCGCAGCCCGCTACGGGACCTAACCTCGCTCCCAGTCTGAGACCGGCAGCGTCATAGGCAAAAAGGCGCGGAGGCCTAGAAATAGACCCCGCGCCTTTCGTTTTTCTCCGGTTTCGTGGAAGTAGTTCCCCAAAAGCAAGGCAGCGCAGGAATCGTTCCCGCGCTGCCCTTTGATTTCCGCCGACCGGCGCCCCGTGGACAGTAAGCCGGTTGTGGAAGATTAAGCTTCCTGGTTGGGCGAAGAATCGACGAAGTGCACCTGGAGTTGCTTGGCCTTCTTGGCCTCCGCCTTGGGTACGGTGATGGTCAAGACCCCGTTCTGGTAATGGGGATGGACCTTGTCCGCATCGACCGACTCGGGCAACCGCAACGCGCGGTGGAACGAGCCGGACCGCCGTTCCCGCATCAGGAACGTACCGTCGCCGTCCTGGTGCTCTTCAGAGGTGTGGCCTTGGATGGTCAGCACGTTGTCCTCTATGGACACCTTGATGTCTTCCGGCTTCACTCCCGGCATAGAGGCGCGGATGAAAGTGTCGTCTCCCTTCCGGACCACGTCCAAGGGGACGGCCCAAGCCTCTATTTCAGGGTTCTCGAAGGACTCACCGGAATTGTTCCCGAACCTCCGCCACATCCGGTCCATGGTGTTCTGCATCTGCCGCAGGTCGTTGAAAGGGTCCCATCGTTGCAACATAATCTTTCCTCCATTCTTCATTTGCTGTGTGTTCAAGAGATAATCGGCGTCAACCGGCCGGATTAAAAGGAGTAGTAACGCACACCGGCGAAAGGCACGCTGTAATACCAATGCCGAGCTTTGGGCTGCTCCACATCCTGGGCCTGTTCGGCGTCTTCCACGATGCTCTCCAGCTCTTGGGACAATCTGTCCCCCGACCCATCATTGACTATGTCCTGTGTTTGGTCCCGCTCCAGAAGTTCTACCGTTGCCACGGCGTCACCTCCTCTGAAAGAATGTGAGCCGAGTATATCAGTTGATATAATTCATGTCAATTATATGTATGTATAACATTAACTATTCGATATGAAGTTGACAAGATTTTCAGCATTATGTATAACAAGGGTGTGCCGATACCGATCCATCATGGGGGACTAAATGAGGCAGACTCGAGGAATTTACTTGATCAGCGTGGTGGCGAAGACCCTGGATATGCACCCGCAAACGTTGCGCAAGTATGAGCGCGCCGGCTTTATCGAGCCGCTGCGAATGGGGAGTCTGCGGACCTACTCCGATGAGGACGTCGCCCGCCTTAGGCTCATCAAGCACTTCGTTGATGATATGGGGCTGAACCTGGCCGGCGTGGAACTGGCGCTGCGGCTTACCAACGAACTCTTGGAGGTGCGGATGCGGCTCTCATCGGGCCGGGTATCGCAGCCCGTGGCAGAGTCCATCGGTCAGATAGATGGAATGCTCGCCACCTTGGGAGTCCGGGTTGTGCAGCGGCCCAAGCCGGAAGGACCCACGCCGTTGCCGGGACCGGGAGAGGGATGGTTCAAGGTCAATCCAGGCGAAACCGTGGAGTTCGATTCGGCCGTCAGCAAGGAACGGCCGTGATCCAGGACTGGCAGATGTCGGAAACGCGCCGCAGCCGCTCAGCGCAAGTGGGTTAGCGCGTCCTCTACTACCTCTATCACCCGGTCAATGTCCTCCTCGGTGTGGGCCGTGGAAACAAAGCCCGCCTCGAACTGGGACGGCGCGATATAAACGCCCCGCTCCAGCATGGCATGGAAATATCGCCCGTAAAGACCAGCGTCCGACGCCTCAACCCGCTCCAGGCTGTCAACCGGTCCCGGATTCATAAAGCCGGTGAACATGGACCCGACCCGGTTTATCGTCGACGGTATTTCCACCTTTTGAAAGACCTCGGACAAGCCGTCTGTCAACCGCTGCGCCAGGCGGTCTATGTGCTCATAAACACTTGGCGACCGTAGCTCGGTCAGGGTGGCCACACCGGCGCTGACAGCCAGCGGGTTGCCGGACAGTGTTCCGGCTTGGTACATGTCCCCCAGCGGCGCGACACGCTCCATGATCTCCCTGCGCGCGCCGTAGGCCCCCACCGGAAGGCCGCCGCCGATTATCTTCCCCATCGTGGTAATGTCCGGGGTCACCCCGAACAGGCCCTGCGCCCCGTGCGGCCCGACGCGGAACCCGGTAATTACCTCGTCAAATATCAACATGGCGCCGTTTTTGCTGGTCAGGTCCCTCAGCCCCTCAAGGAACCCGTCGGCGGGCGGCACCACGCCCATGTTCCCCGCCACCGGCTCCACTATGACGCCGGCGATGTCGGAAGGGAACGAGTCGAAAAACCTCTCCACTGAGCCCAGATCGTTGAAGTCGGCCACCAGTGTCTCCGTGGCATACGACTCTGGTACTCCGGCGCTGGTGGGAATCCCGTGGGTCAACGCCCCGGAACCGGCCCTGACCAGCAGACCGTCGGCGTGGCCGTGGTAGCAACCCGCAAACTTGATAATCTTGTCGCGGCCGGTGAAGGCCCGGGCCAGCCGGATCGCACTCATGCAGGCCTCGGTGCCCGAGTTGACCAGCCGCACCATTTCCACTGATGGCAGCACCTCGCATATCAGCCGCGCCAACTCCACCTCGTTTTCGACCGGCGCGCCGAAGCTGGTCCCCCCTTCGGCAGCCTCCCGCAGGGCTGCGACGACAGTCGGATGCGCGTGGCCCAGCACCAAGGGTCCCCATGAACCCAGAAAGTCGATGTACTCGTTGCCGTCCACGTCCCACACACGGGAGCCCTGCCCCCTGGCGATAAACGGCGGCGTCCCGCCAACGGCCCTGAAAGACCGCACCGGGCTGTTGACCCCGCCGGGTATGTATTGCTGCGCTTGGGCAAAGAGGGCTTCGGACTTGGTTTGTTGCATGACTGACCTAGCGTTTGTAGATTGGGTGTAGGATGTGAGTGGAAGCTATCTGTACCTGTATGTGCCTTCGTCCCGCCGGACGATACGGTCGACGTAGACGGTCCTGTTCTCGTAATCTATCTGATATATGATACGGTAGTCACCAACCCGTATCCTGAAGTCACCTGGATGCCCTTGCACCGGGATTGAGATCTCAGGTCTCGGATTATCGGCCAGCGATTCAATGACCGCAACGATCCTCGTGGCATCGCTGAGTGGAAGCCGTCTTAGTTCCCTCTCGACCCGGCGGCTGCCATACTCAACTCTATAGCGTCGCGGCGTCACTGAATATTAGAGGGTCAAAGGCAATGCTTTCTTCACGAGGTTCCCGGGTTTCAAATACCTCTAACGCCATCATCGCATCTTCAAAGTCTTCCCACCCTTCTGCAAATCCCGGTGACTTTAATGGTTTCATATAACGGCTGTAGGAATCGAACTTCGTGATTGACTCCCATCGGTTACGAAAGAAGGAGTTGTATTCCCGGAACGGTTCATCAAAATAACGCTCCCGCTTCACGTCCAAGTTGAGCTCTCGCAAGCCGCGTTCCTCGTCCGGGTCGGAGTATGCGAAGAACACAGTCGAAGGCAACACCCAAACACAGCTAATTTCGTCCCCGGAGAATTCCACGCAAAGGAATATGAGTTCCGGGCGCGGTTTGAAGCAGGGGACTCGGAACCGCCGTTCATCCCCATCGCCGTCGCAGATTGAAGGCTCGATTCGCACATCAATAGTCCGCCCACTGGGTGTCCTCACCCTGAAACCGGGCGCAACACCGGCCGCCTGCACGTATGGCAGCACACCCCGCTTGAGCAATTCGCGGAACATCTGGTGTTCCGCGGATCTTCGAGCAATGGGATCAGGGGGGTTATCAATTGCCATCGCTTGCCCTTCCCACGTTTGTTACTCCTCCCGGTACCACTGCGCCAGTTCCTTGGCGTGGTAACTGAGGATGATGTCCGCCCCAGCCCGTTTGATGGACGTAAGCAGTTCGGTGGTCACCGGCTTCTCGTCGATCCATCCCTGCTGTGAGGCGGCTTTGACCATAGAATACTCGCCGCTCACGTTGTATGCCGCCAGCGGGTGGTCGAACCGCTCCTTCGCCTGCCGAATCACGTCCAGGTAAGCCAGCGCCGGCTTGACCATCACTATGTCGGCGCCCTCGGCAATGTCGCTTTCAATCTCCCTCATGGCCATGCGGGCGTTGGCCGGGTCCATCTGATAGGTGCGGCGGTCGCCGAACTGAGGCGTGGAATCAGCGGCCACCCTGAAAGGGCCGTAGAAGGCCGATGCGTACTTGGCGGCGTAGCCCATTATCGGGGTATCCGTATAGCCGTTATCGTTAAGGGCGTCCCGGATCGCTTTCACCTGCCCGTCCATCATGGCTGAGGGCGCTATCAAGTCGGCCCCGGCTTGCGCGTGGGTGACGGCGGTGCGCGCCAGCAACTCCAGCGTGGCGTCGTTGTCCACCCGCCCGTTGTCGATGACCCCGCAATGGCCGTGGTCGGTGTATTCACACATGCAGACGTCGGTGGTGACCATCATGCCGGGCACTTCCCGCTTTATCGCCCGCACCGCCTCCTGGATGATGCCTTCAGGGTCGTACCCCTCCAAGCCCAAGGGGTCCTTCTCGGCGGGCAAGCCGAACAACAGGACTCCGGGGATGCCCAGTTCCGCCGCCTCTCCTACCTCTTCTACCATCGTGTCGATGGAGAAATGGTAGCAACCGGGCATTGGTTCTATGGCTTCTTTGACGCCCTGCCCGTGGGCAACAAACATGGGATAGATGAATGCCGAAGGTGAAAGACGAGTCTCTCGCACCAAGCGGCGCAACGGCTCCTGATGCCGCACACGGCGCAGTCGCAGGTCTGGAAAGCTGACCATTTCTCTTTTCCTCCCTATTTGCCCAAATAGGACACCAAGGCGTCCACCAAGCCATCGACGGTGTGCACGTCGGCCACCAAGTCCACTGTCAGCCCCAACTCCTCTGCCGTGGCCGCTGTGGTGGGGCCGATACAAGCGATACTGCTGCCTTCCAGCGCTTTCCCGTCGCCGTCCAGCAGGTCCAAGAGGTTTTTCACCGTGGAAGAACTGGTGAACGTCACCGCGTCCACCCCGGACTCCAATGCTTTGCGGGCTTTGTCCTTCATGCCGGTAACCGGTACGGTCCTGTAGGCCGGAATCAAGTCCACCTTGGCCCCAAGTCCTGTAAGCCCGCGTTGCAACACATCCCTGCCGATGTCTGCGCCGGGAAGCAGGACCGGCACGCCGTCCCAGTCGCGTTGGGACAGTTCCTCCAGGACCACCTCAGAAACGGGGCGAGTCGGGATAAAATCAGCGTCTATTCCCCGTCGGGCCAAAGCGTCGGACGTGGCCGGACCAATGGCGCCGACGCAAACTCCGCCAAAGGCCCGCGCATCCTTGCCGAGATGGGTCAACCGGCTGAATACCGCGTCGACTGCGTTCCCGCTGGCGAAAATAACCCAGCTATAGGAAGACAGCCGGCCCAGCGCGCCGTCCAATTCAGTGTAGTTTTCAAGAGGCGCTGTCCGTATAGTCGGAATCTCCACCGGCTGGGCCCCCAGTTCCTCCAGCTTAGCCCGGAACTGGGATGCTTGGGCCCGCGAACGAGTAATCAAAACTTTCTTGCCGAACAAGGGGCGCCGGTCGAACCAAGCCAGCTTTTCACGCAGGTCCACAACCCGTCCTATTACCGCCGCCACCGGAGGCTTCAGGCCCGCCTCGCGGCCGAGGGAAACAACGTTGTCCAACCGACCTGTCACCGTGGCCTGGTCCGGCCAAGTCCCCCACCGGACCAATGCCACCGGGGTAGAAGGTTCCATACCTTCCTGCGCCAACGTGGCAAGGATAGCCTCCAAGGAAGACCATCCCATCAAAACGACTATCGTCCCGCCGGATTTGGCTAAGGCCGACCAGTTTACCGAGCTTTCCCCCTTCATCGGGTCTTCGCTGCCGCTCACGACGGTGAAGGATGTGGCGATACCCCGGTGAGTCAACGGTATGCCGGCGTAGGCGGGCGCGCCGACAGCGGAAGTCACTCCGGGGACTACCTCGAAACTTACCCCGCTCTCCGCCAACGCCAGTGCCTCTTCGCCGCCGCGCCCGAAGACGAACGGGTCTCCGCCTTTCAGCCGGACTACTACTTTCCCTTTGGCGGCCCGGTCTACCAACAAGCGGTTTATCTCGGCTTGAGTCAACTCCTGGCGGCCCCGTTCCTTCCCTACAAAGACACGCTCCGCCGACTCTGGCGACGCGTCAATAAGCGAGGAGTCCAACAGCCTGTCGTAGACCACCACGTCGGCCTGCTCCAAGCAACTCATCCCTTTCAGCGTCATCAAGCCCCGGTCTCCGGGGCCCGCTCCTACCAGATAAACTTTGCCTGCCAATTGAGTTACTTGCTCCTGATACCGTAAAGTAGGTTGTGGTTACCCGTGTTTATTGGTCTTCGGGCCTCTCTTGCCAAGGGTCTTTGCCGGTTAGGAAAGCCACGCGCCGGAAGATTTGCCGGGTGTCGTTCAGGACTTTTTCATAGAGTTCGTTCCGGTCACCAAAGGAGGCGTAGGGTCCATCGTATTTTAAGCCTCCGCCGTAGTCGTTGAGAGCTTTCAGGGGAGACTCCAACGGGTCGGTGAACCCACGGTCAACTCGGCGCATATAGTCCTCCAAGTCCTCCAAGTTGTGATGGTGCGGGTACCGTCGTATCCTAGCCGAAATCAAGGCCTTCATAGCGTGTTCCAAGGTCTGGTGCGCCTGCTGACCCACCATGATGCCCGTTCCACGATTGTCTATGACCACGCGTAACGTGTGTAAGTGCGACCTGGCATGGTAGCAGCGCTGTTCGGTCATATCCCATTCGCTGGAATAGTCCTCGTCGTCGTTGGGGTATTCGTCCCCGGCGGGCTGGCCGTCCATGGTAATGCCTTCCTTGGTTGCAATCGCTGCTACGCTGTTGACGCTATGCCGCAACCGCTCGAACTCTTCGGGAGTGAACCAGACAAAATCGACGGAGACCGAGGTACCGTAAAGAGTTTTGACCGCTGCACCGGCGGCGCAATAGGCCTTGCTCCGTATTTCGTCGTTCTGCCGGTTGGTGTGGACTAGGAGAAGGTCCACGTCGGAGTCTTTATGATAGTCTCCTCGTGCGCGTGAGCCGAACAGGATAACGTCCGCGGCAGCGGTATCTCGCAACACGGCTTGACCGACGGCCAACGCGTTGGCGTCGTACTTATCGGGGGCTGACGTTACTTGGTGCGCTTTGCCTGTCGATTGAGTCATACTCCCTACAATACAGCACAACCAAGGCCCTACGGTTCCACCTCGGACCACTCTATCTCCAACAACGGTCCCGCGCCCCGCTCCATCACCGCCAAGTAAGCATCACTGGCGAGTTGCAGCGGGTCCATGTTCAGTCCGTCGATCTTTGCGCGGAAGGCTTTTTGACCGTCTGGGGAACTGAGGAAAACGGTCAAAAACAGTATGTCGCCCTCGGCGCGGGCGTAGGCGCCCACCGGAATCTGGCAACCCCCGCCCAATTTTTCCAGGAAGGCGCGCTCAGCGGTAGCGGCCAAGCGGGTGGCGGTGTCGTCTACGCTGCGCAACATCTCTATCATCCGCTGGTTGTCCTCCCGGACCTCTACCGCCAATACCCCCTGTCCTGGTGGCGGTACGAACCGTTGGGGCGACAGGTACTCGTCTATGTGTTCGGTCAGCCCAAGGCGCACCATCCCCGCGGCGGCCAGCACCGCCCCGTCGTAGTCCTCGCTCTGGGCCTTGCTCAGCCTAGTCTCCACGTTGCCGCGAATGGGAACAACCGTCGCTTGGGGGCACAGGCTGTTTAGCAGCGCCCTTCTGCGGGGACTGCTGGTGCCGATGCGGGCGCCTTCCGGCAAGTCTGGTAGGTTACAATGCCAGCGGTTTACCAGCACGTCCCGTGGGTCCAGCCGGCTGGTCATGGCCCCGATCACCAAGCCGTCCGGCAGTTTGGTGGGCATGTCTTTCAGGCTGTGGACTGCCATGTCCAGTTCCCCGTCCAGCAACATGCGTTCGATCTCGTTGACGAACACGCCAAGCCCCATCCCCGTGAGCGAGGCGGTGGCGTTGATATCCCCTTGAGTACGGACAGTCACCACTTGGAAATCCAAGTCCGGGAACTTGGGGCCAAGTTGGGCCAGTACCTCTTCCGTCTGGCGTATGGCCAGGATGCTGCCCCTGGTGCCGGTCCTGATTGTCGTGGAATCGCTCACGGGCTCCGCTCCAGCCGGTTAGTCTCTTGCCTCAAGACTCCGGGCGCACGTGTCCGCGCCGCACTTGTCCACCCTTTGGCACAGCCCCGGAGTCTCCGGGTCGAACAAATTGGAAAGCAGCGTATCCAGGGCTTCCTCATGGCAACCCGATTGCACCAGTTGCAACAACTCCGGCGTCATCGCGCACTGCCACCGCTGCCGGTCGATGGCAACCCGACGGTCCTTGACCTCTTTTCTAGCTTGGGCCAGAACGTCGGCCAAGTCGGCCCACTCCAACGTGGGACATGCGGACAACTCTTCCCTAAGCTTGCGGGCTAGTGCCGGGCTCGCGCCCCCGGTCGATATGGCCAGGGTAACCTCTCCCCGCTTTACCACGGAAGGAGCGATGAACGAGCATTGGTCCGGCTTGTCCACCACATTCATCAACACACCCAACTCCGTCGCTTCCTTGAAGATGGACTCATTCACGTCCCGGCGGTTGGTGGCCGCGATGCCCAGGAATACCCCGCGCAGGTCGCCCGGTTGGTATTCGCGGGGATGCCATTCCAACTCACCCCGCTCCGCGCACGCTTGCAACGATGGAGTCAAGGCCGGGCTGATTACTGAAATTCTGGCGCCGAACCCCTTCAGCTTGGCGATTTTGTCTTCGGCTACGGCCCCTCCGCCGATAACCAGGCATAGCTTGTCTGTCAGGTCTAAATATACTGGATAGTAGGCTGGCATACTGGCTCCCCCGCTACGCTTGGGCCATCGCGGACTGCGACGAATGGCTTGGCGTAGCCTCTTGGGTCGCCCGGTACCTGTCGTAGTCATCCACAAAGTAACGCACCCGGGTCTTTTTGTATTCCCTGGTGCTGTAGAGCATCAGCCTGTCCGTAATTCCTGTCGCGGCACTTATCTCCCGCTCGATCTCCTCGCATCCCTCGTTGGTGGTGGCGTGGACCATGGTGAAGTGGGTATAGGGCCAGTCGGGGAAGGTGGGCCTCTGGTAGCAGTGGGTAACGGCATCGTGTTGAGCCATCGTCATCCCAACCTCTTCAGACCGTTCCTCCGGCACTTTCCATACAATCATGGCGTTGGAACGGAACCCGGAACGCCGGTGGTGCAACACCGCACTGTAGCGGCGCATGAACCTCCGGTCCTGGAACTCTTGGGCCATAGTGAACAACTGCGCCGTGGATACGCCCAGCCGGGTCGCCATTTCCGCGAAGGGATCGGACACTAATGCAAGGTCTTCTTGCAACTCCCGGATTGCCGCCTTGTCGGTGTCGGTCAAGGGAACAGCCTTGTTCCAGTCTTTGGCGGCGCTATTGTTGTACCCGTCCGGGCTGTAGTTGTAGGAGGACCCCTTTCCCTTGACCATGTCGAAGTTGACGCCGATCTTGAAAAACCGGATGGTAGGCATCACGCGGTAGTTCAGGGCACCGGTCTCGCGGGCCATGAAGGCGACGGTGTCTTCAAGCTCGTGGTCGGGCGGCACCGCCACGGTAAACCACAGGTTGTAGTAGGACCCTTCCCGGGCATAGTTGTGGCTTACGCCGGGATGCCTGTTGATTATCAGGGCGCTGCGATGCAAGTCTTCCGGCTCGAAAGCCATTGCCACCAGCGTGGTCTTGTACCCCAAGCGCCGGGTATCGAAAATCGCGCTGATTTGCCGCAGCACGTTCTGGCGTTTCAATACGGTCAGACGCTCGATCACCTCATCTTCGCCTATCCCCAACTCGTCGCCCAAGGCTTGGTAGGGCCGGTCGACCAGTGGAAAACGCCCTTGGATGATGTTCAACAGCTTGCGATCGGTTAAGTCCATAGCGGAAAGTCCATCCCTCTCTAACTTGAATGTGTTTGGCTTGAATGCCTTTGGTACGATTCGGCCAGACCCACCATGACCCGGTCGGCCAACTCCAGCACCCGTGTCCATGCTTTGGGTTCCACCGACTCCAGCACCATCGACCGGAAAAAGACGAACGCCTCCAGGGTGTCGGTCAAGGCCACGCCGCGTTCGGCCATCTCGCTGCCGTACTCCCTTCCCAGTACGTGGGACTCGGCCAGCGCTTCCTGGCGTTGACGCCGGCGGTACGGCTCCTGTACGAGCAGCGAAAGCAACCGGCGCCCGAACAGGCGCATCCGGTCCCGTCCCTCCTCCTCGACGCTCTGGTACCAAGGCTGCCGGGCTACAGTATCGCCGTGCAAACGCCGCCGGATACGGCGCAGAGCGGACCCCTCCAACCCGTTGTCATGGCCCCGACTGCCGGGAGTGGCCCCGTCGTCGGCCAGCGATAGAACGTCGCTGCTCCAGAATCGGCGATGGCCGCCGGGAGTCCGGTACACTCTCACGTAGCCGTTGTCGGCCCATTGACGGAGCGTTGCCTCGTTCACGTCGAGCAGGCGGCAGGCATCGCGCAACGGCAGCCATCGTTCCGGTTCAGGCTGTTGTTCAAGCATCAAAAATCTATAGAAATCTACAAAAAACTTTAATGCCGGAAATTTGCCGTAGAGAGGCTATCACAGGCAAGCAACACCGTCAATGGAAACGACCGGCTTGGTCTAGGGTCTTTTAATTGTCTGGAGTACGGTGTAGGGTACTGGATGACAATGGGAGAGTTCGAGAAAGTGGAGGATGGTTTTGTGGGAGGAGAGAGTTGGGGAATGGGGTCCCGGATTGCTGGAAGCCCTGAAGGGGATAGAGGACCCCAGGAAGCCCCGCGGGGTTCGGCATCCCTTGCCAGCGATTCTGGCGCTGTCGGTGTGCGCGATGCTGGGAGGGGCCAGGAGCCTGTATGCCATTGCCCAGTGGGGACGGGAACATCCCGGAATGGCTCAAAGTCTGGGGTTCAGCCGGGAGCAGACCCCATGCGTGGCAACGCTGCACCACCTTTTCCGCCGGTTGGACGTGGAGGCTTTTGAGTCGGCTCTGGGCCGCTGGGCCCAAGAGTCCATGGGAGAGGGAGAGGGCACCATCGCCATAGACGGCAAGGCCCTGCGCGGGATTCACGGGGAGGAATTGCCTGGGGTAAGGCTGGTGGCGGCATATGCTCGGGAAAGCGGCCTGGTGGTGGGACAAAAGGGGGGTAAGGGGTCATCGCAAGGAGAGTGAACTGGGAGTGGCCTTCAGCCTGCTGGCAGAGTTGGACCTGCGCGGCAGGGTGGTGACGGGGGACGCGCTATACGCCCAACGGGAGTTGAGCCGGCGAGTGGCGGAGATGGGCGGAGACTATTTCTGGGTGGTGAAGGACAACCAGCCATGGGTGAAAGAGGCAGTGAGGTTGCTGTTTGAGCAGCCGCCGTGGGGAGAGTGTTTTGATGAGGTGGTCCGGGAGGGCCGGCACGGAGACCGACAGGAACGGCGGCGGTTGTGGGCCTCAACGGCCCTGAATGAGTACTTGGATTGGCCTGGCTTGGGGCAAGTCTGCTGTGTGGAACGGACAAGGAGGCGAAAGGGCAAGGAGTCAGTGGAGCTTGCCTATGCCGTCACCAGCCTGCCCCCGGAACGGGCGGATGCTGCCCGGTTGCTGGAGATATGGAGGGGACATTGGGGGATTGAGAACCAGGTGCACTGGGTAAGGGACGTGGTATTTGGCGAAGACCAAAGCCAGGTGCGCACCGGATCGGCGCCGCAACTGCTGGCGGCGTTGCGAAACCTGGTGATGGGGTTGTTGCGGCTGACCGGAGTGAAGAACATAACGGCAGCCCTGCGCCACTACGGCTGGAAACCTTGGGAGACCCTGACTCTCATCGGCTTATCCCCAGACAATTAAAAGACCCTACCGGCTTGGTCAATATTATTTGAAAGATATAATCCAGGTAACATTCCCTATAAATCGAATAAACCGAGTGAAGTGACACATTCCGCTTGACTATCACAACTCTGCGTTTATAGTTTCCATATTGTGTAGACCATGACAATTCGAACTCCGCATCCGTTCCCTTATCAGGGCAGCAAACGAAGTATTGCGCGCCACATTCTGCCGTTCATCCCTAAGAATGACGGTTCGCTGGTCGAGCCGTTTTGCGGCTCCGCAGCTATTTCTATTGCGGCAGCGGCGCATGGATTCGCGGAAAGATTTTGGCTTAATGACATTAACCCGTCTCTGATGACCTTGTGGTCTTGGATCTTGGAGCGTCCTGCTGAGCTGGCTGACGGATACGAGCGACTATGGCACGATCAACAACCCGACCGGAAGAAATATTTCTCCCGAGTGCGCGATCAGTTCAACTCTACTCATGAACCGCACCACCTGCTTTATTTGTTAGCACGGATAGTAAAGGGCTCGGTCAGGTACAGTTCTGAAGGCAATTTCAACCAAAGCCCCGACAATAGGCGAATGGGGATGCATCCTCTCAAGATGCGTCAGCAGATTATGGCCGTGTCCGAGGCCTTGTCAGACAGAACGGTTCTGTCGTCATCCGATTTTCGGGATGTTGCGGCTTCCGCTACACTCATCGATGTTCTATATATGGACCCGCCATACCAAGGCACTTCCTTCACTAGAGATCATCGTTACTACGAGGGTGTCTCATTTGGTGAGTTTATAGAAGCATTGGCTTGGATGAATGACCGGCGGCTGTCATTTATGGTCAGCTATGATGGAAGAACTGGAGAAAAGCAGTATGGTAAGCCGCTTCCTGAACATCTGCAATTGACTCGCTTGGATATCCACGCTGGAAGGTCAAGTCAATCAACTCTTCTAGGCGTTGACCACGCAACCGTGGAGTCTTTGTATTTGTCGCCTGCCTTGTCAGAACGATTGCATGAATCCACCTGTGGGTTCACCCAAGCGATTTTGACATCAGAGAACGAATGGATATGAAGGGATCAAACCTTGGCGGTCATAACCTCCTCTGCTCCACTGTCATGCCACAAGCTTCTCCCGAAGCCCCCACTCCCGTCCCTCCAACATGTTGTATAATGGCCCACGGTCAGATTCATCCACCCCTTCAGGAGTTCTCCCCATGGACCTTGGACTTCAGGACAAAGTAGCAATTATTACCGGCGGCAGCGACGGCATCGGCAAGGCCGCCGCCCTCAGCATGTGCAAAGAGGGCGCAAAAGTTGTAATCGTGGCCCGCGGGCAGGAAATGCTCGACCAAGCCGCCGAGGAAATCTGGGCCGCCACCGAGGGCGCCGTTATACCCCTCTCCGCCGACGTAACCGGCGCCGACACTGCCGAGCGGGTTGTGCAGACTACCTTGGACCGGTTTGGGCGGCTGGACATTCTGGTCAACAACGCCGGCACCTCTATGGCCAAGGGCTTTGAGCAGGTCAGCCAGGAGGACTGGGAGTTCGACTTCGAGTTGAAGGTGTGGGGCGCAATACGGCTCATCCAACAGTCCATCCCGGAGATGCGCAAGGTCGGCGGCGGCCGCATCATCAACGTGACCAACCTGGGAGGCCGCACCCCCGGCGCAAATTCCATGCCCACGTCCATCTCCAGGGCCGCCGGAATAGCCATCACCAAGGGCCTTTCCAAGGACCTGGCCCAAGACAACATCCTCGTGTCCACCGTCTGTATCGGCCTCATCAAGAGTGGCCAGCACCGCAGGCGGTACGAGGCCCGGCTACAGACCGAGCCCGGCCTTGGCGAAGACGTGTTCTACGACCAGTTGGCCCAAGGCCGGTCGGTGCCCATCGGCCGCGTCGGCGAACCCGAGGAAGCCGGCGACGTCATCGCCTTCCTGGCCTCTGACCGTGCCAGCTACCTCACCGGCATCGCCGTCAACATCGACGGCGGCGTCTCGGCGGTAGTATAGAACGGTGGTTAGCGGCCACCGCCACTGCGTGCTGGCCACTGGCTCCTAGTCACTGGCCACTGACAATTAATTTGGAGCGAAGCGACTTGTCTACTTCCTACCTTAACGAGTTGAGGCCATCTTCCAGGGTGCTTCTGGGACCCGGACCCAGCAGCGTCCATCCCCGTGTCCTCCAAGCCATGACCTTGCCGGTCGTAGGCCACCTTGACCCCGACTTCTTCCAAGTCATGGACGAGGTCGGTGACATGCTGCGAGAGGTGTACCACACCTCCAACGCCATGACCCTGCCCCTTTCCGCCACCGGCACCGGCGGCATGGAAGCGGCCTGCGCCAACATCCTGGAACACGGCGACACCATGATCGTCTGCCGAAACGGGTATTTCGGGGCGCGATTGGCCGACATCGCAGAGCGGTGCGGCGCAGAAGTCCACATCGTCGATGCCCAGTGGGGCAAGCCGGTGGCCTTGGAAGAGCTTGCCGCCGAGCTTGGGAAACACTCCCGCGTCAAGGCCGTAGGAGTGGTCCACGGCGAGACATCCACCGGGGTGCTCACCCCGCTGCCCGACATAGTCGACTTGGCCCACCGCCACGGCGCATTGGTGATTGTGGACGCGGTGACCTCCCTCGGCAGCCACGACATACGGCTGGACGACTGGGATATAGACGTGTCCTACAGCGCCTCCCAGAAGTGCTTGGGCGCCCCTCCGGGACTAGCCCCCGTCAGCTTCGGCCCCCGCGCCATGGAAGTGGTCAACAACCGCAGCAGCAAGGTGCAGAGCTTCTACTTCAGCATCAAGGACCTAGAAAGCTACTGGTCCCAAGCCAGGGCTTATCACCATACTTCCCCCATCTCCATGACCTACGCTTTCCGTGAAGCCCTGCGGATGCTCATGGAAGAGGGGCTGGAGGCCCGGTTCGACCGCCACGCCCGTGTCGCCGGATCATTGCGGGCAGGCTTGCAGGCCATCGGCATCGGCCTGCTGGCCGACCAGGACCACCGACTCAACCCGCTGACCACCGCCGTAATCCCCGACGGCATAGACGATGCCACCGTTCGGGCCGCGCTGCTCCGGGACTACAACATCGAGGTCGGCGGCGGTTTGGGAGAACTACGCGGCAGGGTGTGGCGCATCGGGTTGATGGGCGACTCCGCCCGCGAGACCAACGTCTTCGCCCTCCTCTCCGCCCTGGAGCGGATCCTCACGGCCCAAGGCTACGAAGTAGCCCAAGGCGCCAGCCTAGCCGCCGCCCAGCAGGCCTTGGCAAATGATTAGGAACACCTCCAGATGACCACCAAGCACAAGCTGGTTACCGCCGAAGAACTACTCCTTATGCCGGATGAAGGCAGAAGGCACGAGTTGATTCGGGGTGTGTTGAGCGAGAAAGTGGCTCCAGGATATATGCACGGATTTGTAGGCGGCAGGATAAGCGGGCTGCTTTTCCTGTACGGCGAGTCTATCGGCTATGACGGTCTTTGCGTGGAACCTCACTATCGACTGGAAAGTAGCCCCGACACGGTTCGCGCGCCTGACGTGTCCTGGATTTCCCCTGGGCGCGTGCCGCAGGACACTGTGGGCTACCCGGAACTGGCCCCTGACTTGGCCGTGGAAATCAAGTCACCGAGCAACACTTATGCGGAATTGGCCGACAAGGCGGCGATGTGGCTCCGTTACGGGTCCAGTCAAGTGTGGATGGCTGACCCGGGCCGTGTGACTGTCACGGTATACCGCCCCGGAGTAGACCCGGTGACTTTAACCGAGGACGACGAACTGGACGGGGGAGACTTGCTCCCCGGCTTCTCTACCCCTGTGTGGAAGCTCTTTCGCCAGCAGAGATAGAGGAAAGGCAGTTAGCCGGCCCTTGACAGACTGCCCACTATCATTTCTCGTTCCGGTAGGCCTCGTCCAGAAGGTCCACCACGTGGAGCACCCTGCCCGGTCTCCCGGCCTCTCGAAGGCCCTGTTCCAGTTGCATCATGCAACCCGGGTTGGCAGTAACCACCTGCTCCGCCTGCGTGGCGGCGATGTTGCCCATCTTGGTGGACAGGATTTTGGACGACAATTCCCTTTGCACCATGGAATAGGTGCCCGCGCCGCCGCAGCACCGGGAAGCCTGCTCCATCTCCACCAACTCAACCCCCGGAATGGCGTTCAAAATAACCCTGGGCGCGGCCGTAATCCGCTGCGCGTGGGCCAAGTGGCACGGGTCCTGGTAGGTAACCCTGCGGCTCAGGGACGCCTTGGGCGGATCGAAAGGCAGCGACACCAGCAATTCGGTGATGTCCTTGGTCATCTCCGCCAGCCGCCGCGCCGGTCCGGAGTATCTGGCATCGTCCTTCAACAGGTCGTCATACTCCTTCATGGCCGAGCCGCATCCCGCCGACGCCGTAACGATGGCGTCAACCCCCGTCTCCAGGAAAACGTCGATGTTCCGCCGGGCCATTTCCCTGGCATACTCCAAGTCCCCCGCGTGCACGTTGAGCGCCCCGCAGCAACCCTGTCCCGACGGGACCACCACATCGCAGCCATTCTTGGTCAGCGCCCGCACCGCCGCCCTCATGGTGTTCCCCTGCATCAACGGCATCACGCAGCCCGACAGGAGACCCACTGTCATCTTCCTCTCTGAAGTTGCGGCGTACCTCTGGCCATCAGCCTTGAAAAAGGGGCCGTTGAACGTCGGCAGTTGGGCTTCCAGCCCTTTCAGCCCGCCGGGCAGCAAGCCGAGAATGCCGCTCCCACGCACCAGCGTCTGCAACCCGGTCTTCTGGTAGACCTGCGCCAGCCGCGCCCCCAATCGCAGTCGTCCAGAGTGCGGCAGCGCTCCCCGTAGGAACAACCGGCTCACCCATCGCTGCTTGGCCGGCTTTTGGTTCTGCGCCGCCACCTGCGCCCTGGTGTTCGCCATAATCCGCCCGTAGGGCACTCCCGAGGGGCACACCGCCTCGCAGGCCCGGCACTGGAGGCACATATCCCAGTGCGACACCACCCGCGGGTTGATGGTCAACCGCCCCTCGTTTACCGCCTTCATCAGGGCGATACGCCCCCGGGGCGACTCAGCCTCCAGCGACAACTCCCCATAGGTGGGACACGCACTGATGCACAATCCACAATGGACACACCGGTACATGTCCGCCTCTGCAGGTGCGTCAACCCCGATGAAGCCGCTTTGCGACGTCAACGGCGTCATCCCGTGTGGCGTTGCAGGTCCCGCCACTATATCCCTCCAGTAAAGCGGCCTGGGTTGAAAATGCCCGTCGGATCGAACTTATCCTTGATGCGCTCCATGATGTGAGACCCTTCGGGCGAGTCCCCCCATACGTCAACCATGCCTTTGAACTCCGGCGACGCCCGCTCCACTACCGCCGACCCTCCAATACCCCTTGCCAACTCCCGCACCCTCGAAACAAAAGAGGCCTGTTGCGCGTCATCCACCCTGATCTGCGGCTCTCCTCTCCGGTCGTCATTCCCGCGCAGGCGGGAATCCATACTTTGGGCGTCGTCTGCTCCTCCCTCCGGGCCGTCCGGCCATACGAACACTCGCACCATGCCGAAGCCGGGGTCCGCGATTACGTCTACCGGAATCATCTCCGCTTGTGGAGCGTAGTCTGCTTCATTCGACCCGGACAACCACACCAACGCCTTCCCCGTGTCCGACGGCGCCACGTTGACCCTCAGCGTCAAGCGAGGCAAATCATCCTGCTCCCAGCCCAAATCAGTGACTGCGCGATGAAGCCTGGCGGCCTGCCCCCCCGTAACCTCGGTGAGTTGGGAAGCTCCCCTATCTCTCAAGAACGCGGCGGATTCCCGTAGCTTGCGCCTTACGGCCGCAGCACGGCCGCTGAACAAGGCCAACGCGACACATTCCCCTTGACCCGTCTCCGGCAGTTGGATGCCAGACAGGGATGGATTGACGCCAATCCGTCGAGACAACCGGCGCGCCAGCCTTTGCTCCAGGACTTGCAGCCCTTGGGGCGCGTAGACCTGTTTTGCCAGCACGCTTCCCGAATCGACCCCGGCTTGCATCGAGGGCAGCACTGCCATCAAAGCCCCGGACTCGGCGGGAAGGGGCGCCAGCTTGAAGGCGGCCTCCACGATAATCCCCAGCGTGCCCAGCGACCCGGTGTACAACTTGTCGAGATCGTAGCCGGTGACGTTCTTCACCACCTTGCCCCCGGCCTTGGTCTCTACTCCCTGGACGTTGACCACTCCTATCCCTATCAGCCACTCTCGCGGCAGGCCGAAGCTCGACCGCAAAGGGCCGGTGACGTTGGCCGCCAGGCTACCGCCAATCGTCGCCGCGCCGGAAATGGGAGACTCCAGAGGCAGGAATTTCCCGCCAGTCGCCAAATGCTGCTGCAATGCGTCCAGCGTAATCCCGGCTTCCACTGTTACCGTCAAGTCGGAAGGCTGGAAGTCCAGTACCCGGTTGCATCGGCTCAGGTCCAGCACAACCCCCCTCCGGCCGGGTGGGCTGCCCAGCGGAACATGCACGCCGCCGCCCCTGGGGAAAAGGGCCACATTTTCCTGCCGCGCCCATCGCACCACTTCCGCCACCTGCTGCCGGCTTTCCGGCCTGACCACGCCGTCCGGCGCTTGGCCGTCTATGGCATAGTCACCGAGCAGGTCGTCGCCAAGCCAGTGGGCTGCATCCAGTGGCCGCTGGTCAGTCGCCGCTGACCGCTGGCCTGATGCACCTGAAGAGGACCTATCCACCATCACCAACCACTAGCCACTGATCACTGGCACTGACCACCGCTAGACCGTCATCCCCGGCTCCGGGCGGCGTGCCGGTGGTTGATAATGGGTACCGTCGGGAAATATCTTGCCCGGATTCAGCCTGTTCTCCGGCGCGAAAGCCTGCCGCACCAGCAGCATAGCGTCCATATCGTCCTGCGAGTAGGACAGGGGCATCAACTCCTTCTTCTCCAAGCCCACGCCGTGCTCGCCGGTCAACGCGCCCCCGGCCTCTATGCAGACCTTCATTACCTCCGCGCCTGCTTCGATTACTCTTTCCAACGCTCCCGGTTGCCGCTCGTCGAACAACAGCGAGGGATGCAGGTTGCCGTCCCCGGCATGAAGCACGTTGGCGATCGGTATGCCATACTCTTCGCTTATCCGGCTAACCTGCCGCAGCACTTGGGTCAGTTGCGTCCGAGGCACCACACCGTCCACCAAGTAATAGTTCGGGGCCAAAGATCCCAAGGCTCCCAGCACCCCCTTCCGACCAATCCACAAGTTGGCCCGGTCGTTCTCCTCTTCGGCCACCCTGACCAGCGACGGCCCCGACTCCCAGAGCGCCGCCTCCACCTCCGCGCCTATCTCGTCCACCTCTTCTTGCAGGCCCTCCAGCTCCACCAGCAGCACCGCTCCCGCGTCCTCGGGATACCCTGCATCCATCACGTTCTGGACCGCGCGGATGCTCAGGGCGTCTATCATCTCCAATGCCGCCGGGACGATGCCGTGCCCGATGACCGCCGATACCGCCGTGGCCGCCGAGTCCACGTCCGGGTAGACTCCCAGGAACGTCTTGACCGCTTCCGGCACTGGCAGCAGCCGCACCATTATCTTGGTGGCGATGCCGAAGGTCCCCTCCGACCCGGTGAACACTCCCCGCAGGTCGTACCCCGGCGTCTGCCGGGCCGTGCTCCCAAGGTTCACTATCGTGCCGTCCTCCAGCACCACCTCCATCCCCAATACGTGGTTGGTGGTGCAGCCGTAGGCCAAGCAATGAGGCCCGCCCGCGTTCTCGGCTATGTTCCCCCCCAAGCTGCACGCCCGCTGGCTCGAAGGGTCGGGAGCGTAACGGAACCCGAAACGACGCACGTAGGTGTCCAGGTCCAGGTTGATTACTCCCGGCTGCACCGTGGCGGAGCAGTTCTCCGTGTCCACCTCAAGGATGTGGTGCATCCGCGGAAAGGCAATCTGGATACCGCCCTCCGGCGCGATGGCCCCACCGCTCAGCCCGGTGCCCGACCCCCGCCCCACGACGGGAATCCCTTCCCGGTAGGCCAGCGCCATAACCCGGCTCACTTCCTCGGTGGAGTTGGGAAGCACCACCGCTTGCGGAACGTTCCGGTCCACCGACCCGTCGTACTCGTAGACCAGCAAATCGTCCGGGTGGTGGATGACGTACTCCTCCCCCACAATCCGCCGGGCCTCTTCAACAAACCGATGAGTTACCAAATGGATACCCCGCTGCGCTTCAGTCGTTTCGGTCACGCCACAAGACGGTTGGATGATAGACCAGCCCTTGGGCTATTGGCAAGGAAAAGAGGTGCTGCGTGCCATTTGTCTGAACTGTGATTTATGGGATTCCTGTGATTGCCCTGATTACCATGCCCACTCCAACCACCGCAGCCAAGAGACAACCGAATCATATAAATCACCCAAATCAAACGAATCACAGTTCAGACACCCTACCCCAGCTTGTTCCGGTTGGTCATGGGCTGCCAGTCCCGGATAACGGCGGTCTCCAACGCCAGGGTCTCCTCCCTGCCGCTGGTGAAGGCCGCCGAAAACATCACTATGTCGCGGAACAGCCGTAGCTGACGCAGCAATTCCGGGTTGGTCTCGTTCTGTAGGTGCTGTAGCAGCCGCTGACGCACGGAGGCATCCGACATGCCCACGTACAGGGCGTCATACCCGCCGCCGATTTCCGACGGCAGCCACAGCGCGTACACTCCCGTGCGTCCCCGGGGCAGCTTACGCACCTCGTCCGCGTTGAAAGGGCGAAGCTCCCGCTCCAGTCGGTACTTCAACCCGAAGGGAGTGGTCTCGCCGCCCGGCCTGCTCATTACAGCAGCGTGGGCTCCTCCGGCCCTTGCGCCCTGGCTTGGATGTTCGGCCACTCGGTCACCAGGTTGTTGAACATCACCGAGTTGCGGGAGTCTCCTTTCCGGTCATAATGGTTGTACAGGATCCGGGCCAGCCGCTCCACGCTCTCGGCGTTGCTGCCCATCGCCCGCGCAACCGTCGCCGCACCCTCGACGCCTCCCCCGTCCTCCCGGTTGGTGTCCAGATGGTAGGTCATGCGGAAGCACCCTTCCCATGCCGTCATATCGCCCAACCGGAGACTCCGCTCTGGGCCGTATTGGTCCAAGGGCAGCAATTTCACCACCCCGGCGCCGGCGGTCAGCAGGCCGCTGCCGTCCCGCAGTTCCTCCACCGACACGTTCTTGGCCCGGGCCAGGTCCTCCGCCTCGCCAAACCTTCCCTCGTTGTAGTCGTTTTGCTTGAACCAATCGAGGCAGAAGCGGGTCGGCGCATCCAGGTCGCCCTGCTGCAGCTCGTCATACTCGGCGATAACCCGGTTGATGTTAACCAGTGCCTCCCGCACCGGCACCAGTTCGCCTCCGATGGTCTCAACCCGGCTATAACGGGAATAGACCTGCATCCCCGGCCCAATGGCGGCCTGGGCCAAGTCCACCGGGGCAATGTGGCTCTCTTGGGTAAGTTGGTCGAGGGCCTGGGGTAACTCGGCTTCCAGTGCATCCAGGAATTGGCGGCGTGTCGCATTTGGCGCATCCTCAAGTCGCGGGCGGCAGACTATGACAACAGAGGATGCGAGGGCGTTAGAATCCACAGCACGAACCCGTCCACCTGCTGTGCGCATCGGCCAAGTACCGACTATCTGAAATCCTGCTGAAACAACCGCAGATAGCATCGTTTCCCAGCCAGTGGATGTCCGTCCCTCCCGTTCTTCCTCCTGCTGCTTATAGGCATAGAATATGGACGAAGGGAACTCTGTACCACATCGCTCCCTTATCAGTTGTAGTGTCTGATTCAGCAGTGCTTCAAATCTGTCCCTTGAATGCTCAAACCTGCTTGGTTCTGCTATCATCTCTTCAGACTTGGGAGTCGCGATCCCAGCGAACAATCCAGGGTAGATGCCCCGGAGCATCGGGCGTAGCCACACATAGAAGAAATCGGAGAGGTCGGCGTAGGCCACATTGTCATAGTAGGGTGGGTCAGTAACGATTACTGGGCCCTCATTGGCATGCACTGTAGTTGAAGCGTCTGCCTGATGAACTATCCCACTATTTACTTTGGCTGGCAGACGTTCGGTGATTCGAGCAATCCATTCGATTTGCGCCATCCAGTTATTAGTTGAACCAGAAAAGGGGTTTATTTCAGCAAAATCCCATACCATTGGCAGAGCCTGAAGTTTGAAAACGCTGGAGACAAAGTCTCCAGCGTTTTGCCATGTGGAAAATTTAGAACCAGCGTTCGATTTTCTGTCGACTGCCAAGGCAAGATAAGTACAAATTGCGTTGGAATACCCTTTGTCAACCCCTTCGTTCACAAAAAGGTCGCCTACTTCTGCAACTAGCTCGCTCAAGGTAGTCAACGCGACTAACTGCCTTTCCTTGAAAAGTTGATGCCAGTAAGTAATCCCATAGCCTGAAGGAGTAAAATCTCTTGTCCGATTCGGAAAGCTACCGCCCGGCCGCCATTCTGACTTTGCCAACATAGCAGCTTTGATATGCTCATCAGTGGGCGACAAAAACAGTCGCTTTCGGTCTCCCTCTGCGACGATGGCCGTCATTTGCTCACCCAAGTGGCCCGCCCGGGACTGTTCCCGGACATAAGACAAAGGGACAGTACCGTTGCAGGCAATGCAGGTAGCCCCGTTTCGGTCCACTGTACTTTCTTTCGGAACATCTCCACGGTGGTTCTGCACTACAAAGGAAATGAGCTTGGTGTCCCGGTCAACGACGGGCCTGGTCCAATGCTGGTTGCCCTGCTTGGTAGATAGCTGAAAGGTCTTCGTAAGCGGCATCTCCACACGGCAGGCAGGATTGGGGCAAGGGACGGTCCTGGCCCACAACCAAGCAATGACAGTAGCCTCGCCGCCGTCTGGCAGCTTGGCTTTGGGGTAAAGGTGGCCGATGCGCTCCCAAGCCATTTCCCGCATCTTCCGCCCGTAGTAGCGAATGTCATCAGCCAAGCCCGCCGCTCCCCGCCAAGCCACTTTTTGAGCCTTCTTGCCTTTGCCGACGGTCATACCCATAGGGTCAGCGTCGGGGTTCACCGGGGGCTTGTTAGCGAACTTGGGCGGCAACTCGATCAGGGTCTTGGTAATCAACACCGCCACCGGGTTGAGATCGCTACCCACGGCTTGCAACCCCAGCCGCTGTGCCTCCAAGGGAATGGAACCGCCGCCGCAGAAGGGATCGTAGATGGGCAGTGCCTTGTCGCCGAGGTAACGCAACACTTCATCCGGGTTGGCTTTGTCCGGTGGCGCTTCGCCCCTGGAGCGGGCCACGGAACGGGCGATTTCCCATCTGGCCTCGGCTAAAAGTCCGATGTTCTGTGGGTTAGTTTCGTCGGTGGTTTCCCAATTTACCAGATGTCTAATGATGTTGTGGAGCCGGTTACGCTCGGTATCTTGGGATTCCGCCGTAGGAAACTCTTCCTCGCAGGACGACGGGTCGTCCACCATACTAGCGAAAATGACAGCGCGGCAGGCAGCTAGGGAGAGTCTTGCCCACCATTGATGCAAGGTTGATGGATGCCCATGTCTAATGGCCCTCTCACGTTTGGACTGCTTGTTGATCTCGTCCAGGGGCAGGTCAACCTCGATGAGTTTCCTGCGGTAGATGGGTTGGGTGGTCATGGCGTTGGCACCTCAATTCCAGTACGAAGGCTTGTTGATGACGTAGCCGTCGGGATTGACTACCTGCGGGGGAAACTGGTTGTCACTGATGAGCTTGCGGCCCAGAGTAAAGGCGGCGGTGGCGTGGCGGCGCAAGCGTTCGGAGTTGCGGTTCGGTGGGAAAGCGAACACTACCCGTTTTCCAATATAGCCTTGTAGCACGGCGTCTAACGGGCCGGTCAGGTCGCTGTCTGCAGAAATGACGATGGCCGTGTCAAAAACGTCCTGCGTCGCGTCGCGGAGAAGGGCCACGGCGATATTGACGTCGGTCATTTTCTCTTCAAAAGTTTTCCAGGTCGTTCCACAACACTGGCAGGTTACATTCTTTGGCAAATGCTGGCCGTACTGGATGGTCAGGTCGGGCAGGGTTTCCAATGCACGCAAGTATGTATCCTGCCGGACATGTTGGTCGGGGTCGTCGGCTTGCGGCTCAAACCGGGCAGTGAAGTACCTGACTATTGCCAGTTGCTGGCCCGGTCTCAACAGGCGCTCCGCCAACCGCCTCAGGTCCAGCCAGTAGTAGCGACGCCAGCGCCGGGATTTCAGGCCATAGTACAGGTTAAGGCCGTCAACGTACACTGCCACGCGCTGGGCCGGTGATTTGCCTTCAAACGCTATGCTGCTGGGTGTTGACATACTATCCTTATTAGTGTAATCTGACGTTACCCCCCCAGCGGGTGATGCTGCTGGGCCGACGCTCCCGCAAGGGGGCGTTTCTTTTTGCCCCCTGAATCATTCGTACTATTCGCCCTCACTGAACTCCAGGCCAAGCTGGGTGCTGTTCTCCCGTACAGACCGGGCGATGCTCTCGGAAAACCCCTCAGCCTTGGTGGCGGAAACGATGATCTCCACTGTAACCTCGCCGCCGTCGTTGGTCAGGTTGCGGATGATTTCCTCGCGCAGCACGTTGACGTCGTCCAACGATATATTGGCCCCGGTGGTTTTGCGGGCCACGATGCGGCGGGAAAGCCGGGGGCCGGGCGGGGGCGGTAGGTCCGGGGGCGGTGGAGTATCGGGCCTGGGGACATCAGGGCGGTCAAGAATTTCTGGCGGCGTCGGAATCGCGTCTGCTTCCTTTTGACGGGCCGCCGCGTCAGGACGCACGAGGAACCCTGGCCGACGGTTACGCTCACCAGCAAAACCGCTGGAATCGGCTAACGGTTCACTGTACCGCAACCCTTCGTACCGCTCCCCGTCATAACCGGCGGCGTAGCCGAACGCGCCCCCTTCTACTCCATCTTCGATGCAGCTTTCCAGGACCGTTCTGTCCTTCAGTCGGTGCATGTAAACGTTGCTGGTCATCAGGTCCCACAAAGCATCCACGCTGAGATGGTCGCTGCTGTCCTCCCTGTTCCAGATGTACTGTTGCAACATGCTGGTCAAAGACGTGGTGGAAATGAGGTTCACCAGGGCCTCGTCCTGTACAAATTTGTCGAAGGCGCTCTTGAAAATTTCCCCAAAGTCCGGGGCGCTTGTCTGGGACTGGTTCAGTTCGTACTCCGCCCTTTGCGGGTCCCTCTGGAACGGCGCCAGCGCCCAGCGGTAGGCCCGCACCAACTCGTTCCTGACCTCCCTGTCGGCGTTGTTGACGGCGGACCTGGCTTGGCCCAAGCGGTCACCAGTGAGGTTCTGGATCCTGGTCTCGCCGTTGACTATGGAGTGCCAAGCCAAGTACCTCCTGACGGCGTTCCTCAGGTTGCGTACTTCGTCCCGCCGGGCGGCCAGGAATAGAAGCGTGTTGCGGCGGACACGGGGGGCGTCGCCCCGCTGATTGAGTATCTTGAGCGCCTCCGGCGACGCATCATCGTTCTCGGAAGAGCGGCTGGGCAAGGACAGGGCAGGCGGCAATACCACGAGCCGCACGAAGGCGTCGTCCCGTATCTCACCGGTGTCATGGGCGTAAATGACCACGTCAGATTGCCGGTAGCTGGCCTCTTCCAGCTTGTCGATGATGTAAGCGTCTATCGTTCTGTTATCCAGGGCGTCGGCCCGGTCGTTGGCCACCTTGTTCAGGTTCTCTTCGGAGTAGAAAAAGTAGCGGTCGCCATTGTTGTACAGATAGTAAAGGTTGCCGGTCATACGGCTAAGCGCTTCGGTATACGCCGTGACGCCCTGCCCCGGTTGCACCGTGCCCAAGTGGATCTGCCGCGAGTCTACACCCCTGATGGCTCCGCTGCCCGCGCTGCCCAGGAACACCGTTCGCGCAATGCGCCGGGCCGCACCACCCACGTCAGCGAAGCGTTGCGACTCTTGATCGATGTTGTCGGTCCTGGAGTTGTCGCTGTCCACTTCGGTTATGACGGGGCGCCACTCGCCCGGCAACAGCCTGATGAACTCGTTGGCCAGGGTTTCGTCGCTCAAAGGGAGGTCGGCGGGCATTATCAGCGGGTTGGGATCGTTGCTCAAGTACAAGCGGTTGACGCACTTGGCCATCATCCGCAGGACGCCGCGGGTGCGCTGGAATTCCGGGATGGAGGACCAGTCGGAATACAGCCGGTCGAAAATCTCCGGGTGGATTGGATAGCAAGCCCTTATCCGCTCTTGGTAGTTCTGCTCGGCAACGCCTTGTGGATAGTCCCGCCGGCTCCTGGAGTACATGTTGGAGAAGGCTTCGCAAGTGCGGTTCCTGGCATCCGGGTCGGTTACCGGCCCGAACAACCTGCGGCGCACCACCTCGAACGTCTCGTTGATTGCCAGCGGCTCCCACACCGCCTCTATGCGGCCCAATATGCTCTCGATACGGTCCATGGCCTCTGCGCCCCCTTCGCCTCCTGCCTCCACACGACTCTGGGGCAGGGTAATCACCAAGGCAACATCCTTGCTTCGGCGCACTGACTGGGTGAGGGCTTGGATGAAGGTATAAATGCTGTCTTGGGCGGCGCCCGCGTTGCGAACGTAGGCCACCGGCTCATCCATAAGGATGACGCACGGCCCTACGTGTTCGAAGAGAGCGTCAAGCTGGGCGCCCCCGGGCGCCGTGCCTTGCCGGGCGGCCTCCCCGACGATGTCGTAGCCTTGCAGGCCGCCCAGTTGATACGCCATGACGCCCCATAAGGTGTTCAACGGGTCCCCGCTTAACGTCGGTGTGGCGTCTGTAGGAGACAGGTAAGCGCCGTCCAACACCGCTACCTCTCCCAAGCCATCGGGGTTCTGGTCGTATCCGGCTTCCTCCATGATGGAGCGTATTTCATCGCTGGTCCGCGACCCGTCGCCGGCTTGGCGGCTTATCAGCGCGCCGGCGTTGCGCACCAAGTGGTACAGGGCGATGAGGCTGTGGGTCTTGCCGCCGCCGAACCCTGTCTTGGTTTGTATGACGGGGTCTCCCCCCGTACCGTTCAAGCGTTTGAGGGTATTGACCAGCAACGCCCTGATGCCCGGCGTGATGTAGGTGTGGTCGAAGAAACTTACCGGGTTCCCGTACTGGGTGGTGTCGGCCCGGCCGTCGTACACTTGCTGTAAATCCGCTGCGAACTCGGCCTGTTGATAGCTGCCTTGGGCAACGTCCTGGTTGGGCCGGATAACCTCCCGCCAAGGCTTCAAACTGCCGGTTGAACGGGACTGTTGCCGCGTTCTGGGCTGAGCGTTCTGCTCTTGAGGAGACGGCCCGGTCTCTTGGACTGCTTGGACCGGCTCCGCAGCGGGCGCGGGTGTGATTAGCTGGTCCCGGATGTCTTCCACGGCCTGCTTCAGTTGCGGCGCGTTAATTCGACCCAGTACGTCGGCGATGAGGTAAAGATGCGTCCTGGTGTACTCACCTTCCAGGTCCTGCGTGCCTGGGTGCGAAACTTCGTTCCTCGCGTCCTTGATCATCCACAGTTCGTTCTGGACCGTCTGGTCCCCGCCAAACTCGGTGGAGAACACTTCACGCCAATTCCTGAAGTTGCTGACCAGCGGCGGAAAGATGTTGACGTCCAGTGCTGATTCCAGGTCTTCACCCGACCCCAGCGCCGCACGGAAATTGTCCGCCTGCCTGTCAGGCAACGACTGCCTTATCGCGGTCTCCACCGAGACGCCAGGCATTCTCTTGAGAGACCGCAATATGAACGGACGCATCGCATCCCGGTAGATGTCAATTGCTCTGGAAAGGGCATCCCTGTTGGGCCGTAAAGTAGTCGTCATCCGATTTAGACCTCCATTACTACCCTGCCACATAACTCTTGCGTTCCACCATTCTAAAACAGCATTGCCAACCTTAACCACCAAATCACACCAATCACCCAAATCACTTGTCTGAACTATGATTTATATGATTCCCATGATTGCCTTGATTACCCTGCCTACACCAACCATCACAGCCAAGAGACAACCGAATCAGCGTAATCACCCAAATCAAACGAATCACAGTTCAGACAACGTCCCCTCCGGTAGCCAACCGGGGCGGCACGGGTTAGAATTATTCGGCATTGACGCTGCCTGAGCGGCCCCGTTCCGGCAGCGCAGACCTGTTCAGAAAAGCTAGGAGAAGACCATGAGAATAGCAAGGTACGAAGCACATGGAAGCGTTCACTACGGAGTGATCGAAGGCGACTCGGTTATCGCCCTGAGCGCAAGCCCCTTCGAGGAACATTCCCGCACCGACCACGTCCACAACCTGTCCGACGTAAAGCTCTTGGCTCCCGTTGTGCCGGGCAAGATTCTGGCTATGGGCCTGAACTACACCAGCCACATCGGCGACCGGCCCGGCCCCGAATACCCGATGATTTTCCACAAGACTCCCACCAGCGTCATAGGCCCGGAGGACTCCATTGTCCGCCCCAAAGAGGTAGAGCGGTTCGACGCCGAGGGCGAGATGGTGGTGGTGATCAAGGACAAGTGCAGGAACGTCTCCAAGGAGGATGCCCTCAATCACGTGCTGGGCTACACTTGCGGCAACGACGTGAGCGCCCGCGACTGGCAGCGCCGGGACCGGAACGAGAACAATTCTGACTGGTGGCGGGCCAAGTCGGCGGACACCTTCTCGCCGATGGGCCCCTGGATCGAGACCGACCTCGACCCCCACGACCAGCACCTGCGGACGCGGGTGAACGGCAACGAGGAGCAGAACGAGAGCACGTCCCACCTGCTATTCGACGTGCCCACGATGATCGAGTTCATCACCCGCTACGTCACCCTTGAGCCAGGGGATTGCATCTTCACCGGCACTCCCGGCACCACGCAAGACATGGGCGACGGCGCCGTCTGCGAGATCGACATCAGCGGCATCGGCGTGCTGCGCAACCCGGTGAAGCTGGAAAGCTAACCCAGCAACGGCGTAAAGTGTCCTTGCCCGGTTGACTGCCCATCGGGGCGTCGTCCAAGACCGGGCGAGGGCGCTTGTCCCTCCTACCCCAATTCCATCCGCCGCAGGGTGTAGGCATCCGACGCCATTATGTCCGGCACGCGTGGCCCCAAGGCACGGAAGTCGTCGGCCACCGCCGAGATCAGCCTGCCGCTCAGGTTGCCGCTGGCATCGCCCGCCAGCCACAGGGCGAGCTCGGCGCAATCGTCTATGGGGGCGCCCCCGCCGGATGTGACCCGCTGTCCAAGCTCGTGGATAAAGTCGGCCCCGACTTGCGCCGCTTGCTCCGTCATGTTTTCCCACATCCGCGTGTGGACCGACCCAGGGCCCAGGGCGTTGACCGTGATGCCCTTGTCCTGCAACTCCAGGGCCAGCACCTCCGTCAGACGCACCACCGCCACCTTGCTGGTGCAGTAGGCCGTCAGGTTGGCCCAAGCGCCCGTGCCGCCCGCCCCCGACAGGTTGATGATCTTGCCCCCGCCCTGCCGCATCATCACCGGTATCACCGCCCGGCAGCACAGGAACGTTCCCGCCACGTTCACGTTGATGGTGTTCAGCCAACTCGCCACATCGTTGTCCTGCATGGGGCCCAGCGGCCCGGAAATGCCCGCGTTGTTCACCAGTATGTCCACGGCAGAGAACGCGTCCAGCGTCGCCGCTACCAGTCGCTCCACTTGCCCTTGGTCGGTAACGTCGGTGGGAACAACCAAGGCCTTGCTACCGACTGATTCGACTTGGGCAGCAGTCTCCTCCAGCTCGGCCTGGCTGCGGGCTGCCAACGCCACCCGCGCCCCTTCCCTTGCAAACGCCAACGCGATGGCCTGCCCAATGCCGCGCCCGGCGCCGGTAATGATGGCCGACTTATTTTCCAGTTGCACGCGAATCTCCTCTTAGTCTGTTTCAACCCAGAGATTGGTGGTTAATGCCGCCACGGGCAGCGAAGGGCGCCGTTTGCCGACTCTGGCGGCCATACTATCACCTTGAGGCCGCCCTGCCATTGCACCAGCAGCGTAGACCGGCCTGTTTGCAGACCCGTTGCCGGGTCTATCCTGAACCGGCCGTAGAAGGTGGTAAAGTCCAGCGACGACGACGCCTGCCTGAGGGCGGCATCGTCCAGTGATCCCGCTTCCAACAGGCACCGTTGCACCACCACTCCGGCGGCGTAGGCTTGGGCCATCGGGTAGTCCACGTCCCGATTCCCGGCGCGCCGAAGGGAAGCAACCACTTGGGCCGCCGACGGGCCGAAGTCGGCCACGTATCCGGCCTCGGCCTCCCACTGGCTTGGACCGATGAATCCCTCGGCCAATTCACTTAGTTCCTCTCCGAATTGGTGAACGCCCGCTGCCACTACTGCCGCCGCGGCCAAGCCTGTTCCCGATTCGGCCAACTGCCGCGCCAAGCGCAGGTCGTCCTCAAAGCGGCCGACGCCAACAAAAACGTCCGGCCTCGTTTTCCCGACTGCCGCGACTATTTCGGAAAAGTCTTCCGACTCTGGCTCGAACCGGACCGACCCGACTATCCGGAAGTCCAATGCCGCCGCCTGTTCTTCTACCCCGGCGCAAACGTCTCGAGGAAAGGCCCCGCGTGAGGCCTTGGCCATAAGCAATGAAGAGGCGTCTGGACAAGTTTGGCGCACTGCGTAAAGCAACTCCGACAGGTATGAGGTAGCCGGGGACAGGATTCCAACCACCCACTTGTAGCCCTGCCGGTAAACGTTCGGCGATGCCCCGCCCTGGTTCCACATCAGCTTGCCGTAAGACTCCGCCACTTCCGCGGCCGCCAGGGTCATCACGGCTGAATAGGGCCCAACCAGCAGGTCTACGCCGTCATCTAGGATCAACCGTTCGGTGGCCGTCCTAACCCTGTCCCGCTGCCCGGCATCGTCGTAGTGGACCAATTCCACCGGCTCGGACGACCCCTCGCTGGCACGCAGCCCACCGGAGGCGTTAACGTCTCCTACCCAAGCCCGAATCCCGGCCAGGGTCTGCCGCCCCTGCACTGCAAACGGGCCGGACAGCGACACCGGCAGGCCAACCTTGATGGGCGTGGCGAATACCCCTAGCTCTTGGCCCGGAACAGCCCGAAGGAACTGGTGTACCCGTGGAGGAAGGTGGTGCCGCTGACCGGGCCAATTTCACCGTTGCAGAAGAACCCGCCCAAAGGCACTTGCCCGATCTTGTCTTGAAATATGCCCGTGTCGTGGTTTGCCCGGCCGTAGAGGTATTGGCCCCGACCCAGGCAGGAAAACAGCAACGCCCCCTGGACTTGGTTCTCCCTGTTGTCGGCCGCGTAACGGTCCAGTACCGACGTCAGGTCTTCGGCCGAGGTCTCGGCGTCCCGCAGGTGGAACTGCACCATCTGGCCCTCTTTCAAGAGTTCCCCGATGGCTAGGTTTCCGCTGCGTTCGTCCATCCCAACCACGTTACGGATGAGAAAGTCTCCCTGTCGCGGTGAATCAAGAAACTCGTCCATCACCACGCCCAAGAACAGGGAATGCCGCATCAAGCCGCGGTCCCGTTCGTCCGACTGCTCGAACAACTCTCGCAGCACCGCCAGCGGTGACTTGTTATCCAGCGACATCAGGAGATTGCGGCGGCTTTCCGTTATGCGCATAAGGTTCCCGATTGGGCGACACCCCTGCGCCACCACCGTGTCCACCGTGATATTCCCGTGCAGGGCCAGTCCAACGGCCCCCGAATGGTAGGTCTCCTCGCCCAGGAACAGCGCATTGCCTCCCTGCTGCTGCCCGCCGCTGGCCAACCCGCCTATCTTGGCGGCGCGGGCGAAAGCGAAGTCCAAGCCCAGTAGGAGGTTCTGCGTCGGGAACGTAAATGGGTCGGCCAGCATCACGAACTGGGGATCGTCGCTGGCGGTCACCTTGACCAATTCTTCCCACGAGTTTGGACCGGCGTCCAAGTCCGGGACGTCGTTCGCTTCCACGTGGAATTCCACGATTTCGACGTCGGGCAAGACCCCGGCGGTGATGGATACCGCCGGGCGTTGCTCCACCTCTAGTCCGTTGCCGATTATTCCTCCGCCGGAGCAACCGAATACCCGGGCAGTCGGCAGGTATTCCCGCACCAACGGGACTACCTTTTGATAGTCGGCCCTGTGATGCGGGGATACGAATACCACCGCCAGATGAGGCTGTTGACCATCCAATTGGTTCCCCAGACTGCCAACACACTCGCCGATTGCAAATCCCAAGTCAGGTTGTTCGGAAATCGCAGATGCCCAGTTCATGCGGATACCTCCCGTCGCCGTGGCGGAGCGTTGCGCTAAGTATACCAAGGGCATCGAACATTGGCATCATCAGCGCCTCTGGCGCGGGTCGTAATCTTCCGTGGTATCATGGCGGGCGGCGTCAACCACACCAAAGACCTTCGGAAACAGGCTTTCGCATGGTCACACAGATTGAAATACCCGACAGGATACGCCCCGAAGGAGACGACGGCTACTTTGAAGAGTTGACCAAGGCAATCTTTCGAGCGGGGTTCAGTTGGCGGGTAATCCGAGAGAAGTGGCCGGCGTTCCAGCGAGCATTCAACGGCTTCAATCTGGAGGTGGTAGCCTCCTATGGTCAAGAGGACATCGACAGGCTATTCAACGACGGCAGCATCGTTCGCAACCGGCGAAAGATTCTGGGCGCAATCGACAACGCCGCGCGCATGTTGGAACTTATAGAGGAACAAGGCTCGTTTTTCCGGTACTTGCGGTCTCTGGACGGCATGGACTATTACCAAAGGGTGGCCGCGCTGACGGGCCAGTTCGTGGGCCTTGGCCGCACCGGAGCGTTCGTGTTCCTGCATTGTGTCGACGAAGAAACTCCCGACTGGCGAGACCGGTAGGCCGTCGTTGTCCGGTTTTTGGATTCAGCCTCCGAACCGACTTACGCCATCGACTCCAACGCGTTGGCTATCCGGTCGGCTCCCTCCAGCACCTGCTCCGCGGGAGACCGCATCAAGGCGACGCGAAAGTGCCCTTCTCCAACGTTTCCGAACCCCGAGCCGGGAGTCACCACGACACCGTGCCGGTCCACCAGCAGTCCGGCCATCTCCTTGGAAGAGACCTCGCCAGAGTACCGCGGGAACAGAAACGTCGCGCCTTGCGGCACGTTGCAGTGTACGCCGGGAACCGCGTTTAGCCGGTCCGCCACCTGCGTTGCAAGCTGCTCGCATTGAGTCCGCCACTCCGCAATGTGGTCCTGCGGCCCGGTCAAAGCCGCCACGCCGGCCTTCTGGATAAATGGCGAAACGAAACTGGCCGTATGGGAGTGAATCTTCAATAAAGGTTCCAGCAACCTCTCCGGGCCGACGATGCAGCCCAGACGCCACCCGGCCATTGAGTAAGACTTGGTGAAGGTATAGCTGGTCAATGTGTGGTCCCACATTCCCGGCAGGGTCGCCAGCGTGAGGTGAGTGTTGGGGCCGTAGACAAAGTATTCATAGGTCTCGTCGCAAATCACCAGGATGTTGTTCTCCAGCGCAACCCGGGCCACCGCTTCCAGCTCTTCCCGTGAGTAGACCCTGCCCGTCGGGTTGTTGGGGTTGTTGATGACCATCGCCTTGGTCATGGGAGTAACATACCGGCGCAACCCGTCGTAAGTCAGGGTGTACTCCTCCTCTTCGCTCAGAGCCACCTCTACCGGCACACCTTGGGAAAGCTCCACCTGCTGCCTGAAGCTCACCCAGGTCGGCTCAACCAGCAGCACCTCATCACCCGGGCCCACGTAGGCATTCAGAGCATAGTACAGTCCCTGCTTACTACCGGGGGTCGCCAGAACGTCTCCCAAGGGATCGACCGTCAGTCCGTTGTGCCGCGCCAACTTCTCCGCCATCGCCTCGCCGAACTCAGGAAGGCCCTTGGGTGACTCGATATTGGTGAACCCGTCGCGCAACGCCTGTATGCCCGCTTCCACGATATGGGCCGGAGTATCGTGATAAGGGCTCGACTGCCCCAGATCGATGACCGCCCTGCCTTGCCGGGCCATCTCCCTTGCCCGGTCGCCCGCCGCGACGGTTGCCGGGGGTTGGACTGCTTCTAGCCTTGCCGCTTGCCGTTCGTTCATGCAAAAGTCTCCTTAGGACAGCGTAAATACAAATTATTCCGCAGTGTAGGCATGGTATCATACAGGCGCCCCCGACAATGCTGTACCCACTTCGGAGACGAACTCGGAATGCCAGATAGTCCGGCAAATATAAACCTCGGTCTTCTCTGTCAGCGATTCGGGGAAATCAGGTATGCAATCTCCGCCCTGCGCCGACGCTCCAACCGCCCTATGGAAGAGTTTGTGATTGACGAAGAGGCGGTTGACGCGTGTAAGTATCGGCTTCAAATGGCCATAGAAGCCGCCATCTCTATATGCAATCACTTGGCGGCCAGGATGCTGAATAAGTCCCCGGGCACTTACGCCGAGTGTTTCGCTGTTTTGGCCTCAGGCGGCATCATCACTAATGAGTTGGCGGACCGGTTGGCTAGGATGGCTGGGTTTCGCAATTTGTTGGTCCACGTCTACGACCAAATAGACGACAGCCGAGTTTGGGAGATTTTACGGTCCAACCTGGGAGACTTGGAAGAATACGTGGATGCCGTCTGCAACGTGGTTGGGCGAGGGGAATGATGAGTCGGCTTTTCAAATTGTCCGCAGACGCCAAGGCGGACATCATCGAAAACCTGGAGCCGCCGTTGACAGCACGAACGGAGATCCGATTCGCTTCCCTGCACGGCAGTTTCAATGACCCTCACCTTGGATTCCGGGACATTGACATCGGTGTCTGGGTAAACCCGGCACAGGTGCCCAAACATAAGATTCTTAATTACGAATTCAAGCTTGACACCGTTCTGGAGCGACTGGTCCATTACCCGGTTGACGTGAAAGTCCTGAACTATACCAGCATAGGCTTCAAACATGCAGTCAGCGGTGGGCTGCTGCTGACGGCGAAAGATATCGAGGAGTGGTATGACTTCCGAGAACGGACTTGGAACGAATACTTGGACTTTGTGCCGTTCCTGCGACAGTCCCTTTTCGATCTCGGCAGACCCTGACGGAAGGTTTCAAACTTTCACCTGACATGAACAGTCTTGACGACCCCCGTACATACGCCACATTTGACCCTTCGAGACTGCGGGACCGCTTACGGGATGGGCCGCGCCAGTGCGCCGAGGCCTGGCGACAAGTCCAAACGGCCAATCTGCCGGACTTTGCGGCCGTCACAAACCATGTTGTCATCTGCGGTATGGGCGGGTCAGCCATTGCCGGGGACTTGGTGTTTGACCTCTCCGCAGCCATCGGCGGCGCGCCCGTCACCGTCGTCAGGGACTTCCGGTTGCCCTTCACGCCTAACGCGCAAACCTTGGTTATAGTATGCAGTTACTCCGGCAACACCAAGGAAACTCTTTCCATGTATCACCAAGCGGTCACATCTCCGGCTCACGTGGTTTCCATAACCGCTGGCGGCGAACTGGCCAGCTTGTCCGATCAGCACAATATCCCGACGCTGCATATTACCGCGCAAAGCGAACCTCGCAGCGCCGTTGGATATAACCTGTTGCTTCTCCTGGGACTCTTGGAACGGCTGCGCCGCCCGTCATTCACAAGCAAAGAGGTGAAGGGGGCGGTCATTGCAATGCAGCGGCAGGTGGACAAAGTTGATACCGCCGTACCTGCAAAGCAAAATCTCGCCAAGCAACTGGCCCAAGCAATATACGGCAAGCTCCCTATCATCTACGGAGGCGGTTTCTTCCAAGGGATGGCCCGTCGTTGGAAGTCCCAACTGAACGAGAACGCCAAGGTGTGGGCGTTTTTCGAGAGCGTACCTGAATTGCTGCACAACTCAGTTGAGGCGTACCCGGATTCCCGCGCAGGCGGGAATGACGGAGAAGGATCGGGTGGGAATGACGGAATGGGTCAGGAATTAATGGCCCTGTTGCTTCAGCCAACCAGTGGATCAACCCCTTGGGCGTGCTCCTATCGCGTCGTCACCGAGATGCTCCGCCGGCACGATATGCCCCACCGTATCATCACCGGCTCAGGCGCCGGCCCATTGGCGCAGGTCCTGTCCATGCTGGCTCTGGGAGACTACGTCAGCTACTATCTGGCCCTCTTGCGCGGCATTGACCCGTCACCTACCCCAAGCATCGAAGAAGCCAAAGGCTTGTTCAACGCTCTATAGCGTCTCCTCCGCAAAACCGCCGGAACATGACACCTCCAGCCTTACGCCATGTTCGGCATTGCCATTATACTTGTGGTCATACCCACAGGAGAGAAAAGCCAAGCATGGCGGACGACCAAGTAACCAACCGGGTAGCTAAACTGCGGCGGGAACTCAACCATCACAACTACCGTTACTACGTCCTGGACGACCCCACGGTGCCCGACGCCGAGTATGACCGGCTGATGGTGGAACTGCGCCGGCTCGAGGAACTGCACCCCGAACTGGTAACCTCCGATTCCCCTACCCAGCGCGTGGGGGCCGCTCCCGCCGAAGGTTTCTCTCAGGTCCAGCACCGCTTGCCCATGCTGAGCCTCCGCAACGCCTTCGACCAGGAGGAATTGGAGGATTGGCACCGGCGGGTGAAGGGACTATTGGATGACGCCGACTTTGACTTGGTGTGCGAGTTGAAAATCGACGGCTTGGCGGTAAGCTTGGTCTATGAAAACGGCGTATTGGCACAGGGCGCGACCAGGGGCGACGGAGTTACCGGCGAGGACGTAACGTCGAACCTCCGTACCATACGCTCCATACCCTTGTCTTTGGAAAACTCCGTCCACCCTCGCCTCGAGGTGCGCGGGGAAGTCTACCTGCCCGTCGCGGAGTTCCGCAGGCTCAACGAAGAAAGGGCAGAACGGGGCGAACCCCTATACGCCAACCCCCGGAACACCGGGGCCGGCAGCGTGCGGCAGTTGGACCCCAAAATCACCGCGTCCCGCAACATGCAGATGTGGGTATATTCGCTGGGCAATCACGATGAAGCGGGAGGGATCGAGTCCCATTGGGATGCCCTTGACTTTATGGGCAACGCCGGGTTCCGCGTCAATCCTGAAAACAAGCTGTGCCGCACCCTTCAGGAGGCGAGCGACTACTACTATAGTTGGCTGGAAAAGCGCCACGACCTGCCCTACGAGGTGGACGGAGTGGTGATCAAAGTGTCGCCCTTCGCCTACCAGAACGCGCTGGGCGTAGTGGGCCGGGAACCCCGGTGGGCCATCGCCTTCAAGTTTCCCGCCGAGCAGGCGGTCACCGAATTGCGCGAAATTGGCATCAACGTTGGCCGTACTGGGAGCTTAAACCCTTATGCCATCCTGGAACCGGTCATTGTCAGTGGCGCTACCGTGCAGCAGGCTTCGTTGCACAACGAGGAAAATATTGTCCGTAGAGACATCCGTATCGGCGATTGGGTTGTTGTGGAACGGGCGGGAGACGTGATTCCCCAAGTCATCGGACCAATCGTTGCCAAACGGACCGGCCAAGAGAAGGCATTCCGAATGCCATCCGAATGTCCTGACTGCCGTTCCAGAGTGATCAAATCCGAATCTGATGCTATGCATCGCTGCCCCAACGGCTCGTGCCCAGTACAGTTCTTTGAGCTGCTCAAGCATTTCGTCAGCAAGGGTGCTATGGACATTGATGGGTTAGGGGAACAGTGGTGCAAAGTCCTCATCGACGAGGGACTAATCAAAGATGTTGCCGATCTGTACTATCTAGTTAGGGATGATCTGTTGCCATTAGAAGGTATGGGAGAGCTGCTGGCCAGTAACATATTGTCCAGTATTGATGCCAGTCGCCATAGGCCTCTACATCGCATTTTATTTGCCCTAGGCATTCCCCATGTTGGTTCCGAAATTGCAGAAACGCTCACCCAAAGGTATCCCAGCATCAAGAAGTTCGACGAAGCAACTCAGAATGATCTTATGGCTCCCCCGATAGGGCCCAAAATCGCCAAAAGTATCGTGGATTACTTCGCAGTTCCTCATAACTTAGAAGTCCTAAAGAAATTGGAGGGTGCCGGTATTGCGCTTTCCCATGAAATCTCAAACTCATCCAAGGCCAACCTTCCATGGACGGGAAAAAACTTTGTCGTAACCGGTACACTATCGGCCTTCCTTCGTCGAGAAGCAGAGGATCGTATCAAGGCGATGGGCGGTTCCGTCAATTCGTCAGTGTCTCGTAACACGACATTCTTAGTCGCTGGACAGTCACCGGGATCCAAACTAGCCGATGCTAACCGCTTGGGTACTATAATACTGGATGAGTCAGCCTTCCTTGCCATGTTGAACGAATCTGGTGTAGTTGATTACACCAATGATGGCAACATCAAGAATGTCAAAAACATGGAGGAAAAGACCATCCATGAATGAGCTTCTCGCCGTCACATGGCGGGAAGGAAACCTATGGACTGTAAAGGGGTCTTCCATAGACGATTACGTGGTTATTACCGACGATATCAATGGTTGGTCTTGTTCATGCCCTGATTGGAAGTTCAAACTCAAGGATGGAGTCCGAGTTTGTAAACATATCACTCGAGTCTTCGTCCGCTCTGGTGAGAAACCGGTCTTATCTGGAGCTGACGCTTTGTTCATGGAATATTACTTGGAATCAGTTTCTCCTTCGACTTAACTTAATCATACGAGAACCGAACAATGCCCAAAAATATACAATGGTTCCCTATTGGAGAACATAAGGTCGACATCCCGAAAACAGCGGGAAATTCAAACTCTACTTTCGCATATCCACATCCGACAATGCGTGGATGGAAAGAGGTCTCTGCGTTCACAGGCGTGGCGACGGGTCCCTTGAAGTATAGGTATCGTGGGGTATTGAGTCAGCGTGAAGATGAGCTATGTGCTTTCCGTCTCATCGAACGAGAAATGTTTTTCCCAACCATCATGGGGACCCCAACTCGACAGAGAGACTTGTTTGTTCACGTTCAGATCACCGATTGGCAATGGAATAAGACAAAAAGCGAATGGTATGAAGTTCCACAATGGGATTGGCGTTATGTTCCCCATGACCATTACGCCAGTGAAGAGGACTTCAAGAATTTCGCCGAGCAATACTGGGAACGAATGTTGAACCAACGCACAGCGGAGCTGGTCAATTGACCGAATCCCGCACTCCAATGCTTGCCATCGTTGGCTTGGGCAATCCGGAGCCTGCTACGAGGGACACGCCACAACTTGGGAGTCCCGTTGCATAGACAAGATTGGGAGAGATTTAGGGCATCTGCCGATAAGGTCTACTCTTTTTTCAGTGCTCTTAGGATAAGACTTAACGCTTGTTGTGCGTCCGGTCCCGGAGGCTCATCATCGTCCCATCTCCGTCCTCCTCGTAAAGTTTCAATGACGTTGCTTGCCAACATTTGCTCGTATCTGGACAGAGAATCATCGTGCAAAAGTTCCCATTCAACCGCATCAGCCATAGATCGGAAATTCTTCTCAGTCGTGCCAAGCAGTTTTCGTATTACCCATGCTGATTCCGCATCAGTGAGTTTTGCGTCACCTTTTCGCAACTCACCCGTTATGCTCTCCACATGCTTGCAAACGCGTTCTTTTGTGGACAATGTCGATTTCTTCCACGCAGGGCACGAACAGGACGCATGCGTGTCATAAATCGTGACAGTATAGGTGTTGCGAGGATTAGACTGAGATGGCACTTCATGTATTGATATGATATTCGACATCTACCCTCCAAAATACGACCTGTGTAAGACTGTATATAATTCCCAAGAATAAAGCGTTGCCCAAGCAAATGTAAGTCTGATGTTAGCCCTGCTTGCATTCTGCGTCGAAACCACCACAGAATACGGAGGGAAACATCAAGATTACGGAAGCTGGGGGCACCACGTTTCAATACATGGATGCTGCTATAACAGTATTTAATCAGTATATGCGAAACAAAGACTCACGCGAAGCCGAGGCGCGAATCAAGGCTATGGGCGGCTCCGTAACCTCTTCGGTAACCCGCAAGACGACCTACTTGGTGGCGGGCGAGTCCGCCGGCTCCAAGCTCGACACTGCCAACCGTCTGGGGACGGAAGTGCTTGATGAAGACGCCTTCCTCGCCATGTTGGACCAGCGTTCAACGGAGCCGGTCAATTGACCGAGTCCCGCACCCCAATGCTTGTCATCGTTGGTTTGGGCAACCCCGGTGCCCGCTACCAGGGCACGCGCCACAACCTGGGGTTTCGTTTTGTAGACAAGCTGGGCGAGATATGGGGAATCCGCCAGTCCGACAAGCGCGCCAAAGCGGTATTGGGGCAGGGACACCGCAGCGGGCAGCCGGTGGTGCTTGCCAAGCCTCGCACCTTCGTCAACAACAGCGGGGAATGTATCGAGTATCTGATGGCCCGGTTCGGCGTCAAGCCTCAAGAGTTGGTCATCGTTTACGATGACATGGAACTGGACGTCGGGAGGCTGCGCATAAGACCATCGGGCAGCGATGGCGGACATAACGGCATCCGCTCCATCATATCAACGATTCATACTCAGAACTTCCCCAGGATTCGCATTGGAATTGGCCCGCCCGCCCCAGGAGAGGACTGGGTGTCCCACGTATTGGGCCGCTTCTCGGAAGATGAGGCCAAGGTAATCGACGATGCCGAGGCCCGGGTAATCGAAGCCATCAACTGCATGATGGAAGAAGGTATCGACGCGGCCATGAACCGTTTCAACAGGGCGCCGGAATAGTCAAATCAACCGTTTGGCTTGGCTTCTCCGCTACACGATTATTGACCTTAACCATCCCTTCGGTTAAGCAAATGGATCGCTTTCTCCTCCTCTTCCTATTCCTGCTGATCGCCGGCGCAATCGCCTGTTCCGGCGAGGGTCCGGAGACGGTTCCCGATGTACCGTCCACCCGACCCGGCGCCCTGACCAATCCGACAACCCCGCCAGAGCCTACTACCGAAGGGTCGATGCCGGCCACGCCCGTGGACGCAGAGTCAGGGGATGAGGACCCGACTCCGGTTATCAGCAAAGCCCCTTTCGGAGACGTCCGCACCGTCCCGCCCGACGCGGACTTGGCCAGCATTGCCGTCGAGTTGGTGCCCGGACTCACTTGGGAAGAGATAAAAGCCGCAACCCAACCGGTCGACCAAAACCGGGTCGGCGACCTGGAGACCTTCTGGTTGATAGACCTGGCGGCTGAAGAAGCCCACCGGCCGGAGTTCGAACTCCGGTTAATCACCGAACACGCCAATTGGTACGTGCAAACCGGCTTGGATGTGCCTCAAGCCGACTTGGCCCAAGCGGGGATATACTTCGAAGAAGAGGTCTACCCACGGGTTGTCGACGCCTTCGGTAAAAACCGGTACACCGGCGAGAACGGCGGCCCGCGGCTGACCATCCTGAACGCAGACCTTCGAGGAGCGGGAGGCTATTTCTCATCGGACGACGCGAAGCCGCCCATCGTCGCTCCCTTGAGCAACCATCGTGAGATCATATACATAAACGCTGTCGCCATACCTCCCGGCAGCCCCTCTTACCAGGATGTCCTGGCCCACGAACTGTCCCATGCCATCCACTGGCGCCACGACCCCACGGAAGTGGTCTGGGTCAACGAAGGCTTGGCTGAGTACGCCATTACCGCCATCGGCAAGCCCCTGATGGCTACCCGCCAATTCCTGAAAACCGGCCCGGTGTCCTTGGTCCACTGGCCCTACGGCGGCGGCTCGTCAGTGGCCAATTACGGCGGCGCGTCGCTGTTTGTCCACTACCTCCTCGAACATTACCCTTCGAGGAATGGCCCGCAGGACTTGATGGAGCAACCGGAGAACGGCGCCGCGGGAGTTACGGCTTACCTGAGGAACGCGGGCTATGACGCCGTCTTCCGCGACGTGTTCAAAGACTGGGTCGTGGCCAATTTGCTGGGCCTACCTCAAGGAAAATATGGGTACGCGGTCCTGCAAACCAAGCCCAGGGTCCGGAAGATCGCCGCCGATTCGTCCGAATACGAATCAAGCATCCCCCAGTATTCGGTGCAATACCTCGACCTCAGTGACTTTCCCGGCCCACTCCGGTTAAAATTTCAGGGTCAGGCCGAAAACTCCCTGCTGCCCGCGGAAACAGGTCCCAATGGCTGCTGGTGGAGCAATTCGGGAGACTCCATAAACTCCACGTTGACCGCCTCTCTGGACTTGAAAGGCCTAAGCCGTGCCGCTCTTTCCTATCAAATGTGGTATGACATCGAGGATGGCTGGGACTTCGTATACCTGGCGGCGTCGTTGGACGGCGGCGCCAAGTGGTCAATTCTGGACGCCCCCGGGACCACGGCAAAGGACCCGTTCGGCAAGAACTTCGGAGTGGGCTATACTGGGAAAAGCATGGGTTGGGTCACAGAATCGGTAGACCTGAGCGAGTTTGCCGGGAAGCAGGTGCTGCTGCGGTTCCAGTACGTCACCGATGATGCGGTCAACGGAATCGGCTTATGCCTGCGCCAAGCCACTGTGATGAGCGATGGCCCCCCTCAATCCATCGACGGTTGGCAACCGCGGGGATTCGTCCTCACCAACAACATAGTCCCGCAGGACTACATCGTCCAGGTGATAGAGGTGACTGCCAAACCCCGCGTAACGACCGTTGCCTTGGATGGAAACAACGAGGGCCAGTTTACAATCGAACGGCCCGAGGACCTGGAGCAGTTGGTGGTAGCGGTAGCGGCATTGGCTCCAAAGACCCGTCAACGGGCCGACTACACTCTGACCTTCGAACCGCCGGGGAACTCCCAACCCTGATAAATACTTCCCAAGCGAGGCCGAACGATGGTCCTGTCGTTATGCGTAGTCGGTTGTGGAGATTTCGCGCGGACCTTCGCCCGGGCCATGCAGTCCATACCAGATCAGGTGCAGTTGATGTTCGCCAGCCGCGACTCCCGGAAGGCAGCGGACTATGCGGCGCAGTTCAACGGCATCGGCCATTTCGGCTCATACGAGTCCGCTGCCGCCGATCCCCGTGTGGACGCCATGTACATCTGCACGCCCCATTACCTGCATCTTGAGCACGGGTCCCTGGTGGCCGCCGCCGGTAAGCACATATTGGTGGAAAAACCCTTGGCCCGTTCGCAGAGCGAAGCCGCCGAGTTGATACGGGCGGCTGACCAAGCGGGCATAACCCTCATGGTTGCTGAAAACTACCGCTTCATGTCCGGCGTCCGATTGGCCAAGGAATTGATAGACTCCGGTCGTATCGGCGGCGTGCGGTTGGTGCAACTACAGGAAGAGGCTGAATTCAGGCCTGCCGACTGGCGAAACGATCACGATCTCAACGGCGGCGGCACGTTCATGGACGGCGGTATTCACAAGGTGGACCTGTTCCGCTACTTGGCCGGAGAACCAATAACGGTCTACGCCTCGCAAGTTCCATCGGCGCAACCTGGTATAAACGCGGAGGACGGGTTGGCGATGATTGCCCGCACCGCCAACGGTGTAACCGGAATCATCACCCATTGCTGGGCGCGGACCGCCCGGCCCCAGCCAATGTGGCTATCGGTTACCGGCACCTCGGGCCGCATTTATTACCAAATGGGTTCCTCAGAGTTGCTTCTCGACGACGGACGGAGCGAGCAAAGGCTGGCGTTGGAGCCGGACCACTACGGCCTGAAGCCGATGTCGTTGGAGTTCTACGCCAGCATTGCGGAAGGCCGTCCTCCCGAAACGTCGGGGGCCGAAGGGCTGGCGGACGTGACGGTAGTCTTGAAAGCCTACGAGTCAATGGAGACGGGCCGCGCGGTCCAAGTCAGCTAAAGCACGGACAAATACCGCGATACTTCGTAGTCGGTCACCGTTGCCCGGTATTCCTCCCACTCGATCTTCTTGTTCCTGATGAAGCTGTTGAGGGTGTACTCTCCCAGTGCTTCACGCAGCAGGTCGCTGTCCTCGGCAACCGCAATGGCCGATCCCAAGCTGGATGGCAAGGTCTTGATGTTTCGAGACTCACGCTCCTCAGCCGACATGGCGAACACGTTGCCCTCCACCGGCGGCGGCACCGGGTACTCCTCCTCGATTCCCTTGAGTCCCGCCGCCAGCATGGCGCTGAAGGCAAGATAAGGGTTGCAGGCCGGGTCCGGTGCGCGATACTCCACTCTCACCGAGCTTTCGTACCCGGGCTTGTAAGCAGGCACGCGAATCAGGTCGGACCTGTTTATGTGGGCCCAGGAGATGTACACCGGCGCTTCGAATCCCGGCACCAACCGCTTGTAGGAGTTTACCCACTGGTTGGTTACCAAGGTTATCTCCGGCGCGTGCCTGACCAGTCCGGCGATGAAACGTTTCCCTGTCAATGACAAGTGATGCTCATCATCCTCGTCGTGGAACGCGTTCCTGTTACCTTGGAACAACGATTGGTGGGTGTGCATACCTGAGCCGTTCATGCCGGTTATCGGCTTGGGCATAAAAGAAGCGTAAGCCCCCTGCAGCAGGGCCAACTCCTTGACTACCAACTTGGCGGTCATCACCGAGTCGGCCATGGTGAGCGCGTCGGTGTATTGCAGGTCGATTTCATGCTGGCCCCGGGCGGCCTCATGGTGAGAGTATTTGACCGGAATCCCCATTTCCGCCAGGTTCAATACGGTGTCGCGCCGCAAATCGGCGGAGGACGGGCCGGAGAGTTGGTCGAAGTAGCCACTGTCATCCAGGGGCTCGGGAGTATCCGCGTTCTTCAAGTAGAAAAACTCCAGTTCCGGCCCCACGTAGTAGGTGAACCCCAAACGTGACAGGCGCTCCAAGTTGCGCTTGAGAACGAAACGCGGGTCCCCGACAAACGGATCGCCCCTCGGAGTGCGGATATCGCAAAACATCCTGGCCACGGCGTTTTGCCGCGGCCGCCAAGGCAGGAGTTGAAAAGTGGAGGGATCGGGAAAGGCCCTCATATCGCTCTCATTGCTCCGGGCGAATCCCTCGATTACCGCCCCGTCGAACCCCACGCCCTGTTCAATGGCATCCTCCAAGTCCTCAACGTTAATGGCAAAACCCTTCAGGTTGCCCAGAATGTCGCTGAACCAGAGGCGCACGAACTTCACGTCGTTCTCCCTGGCGTTCCTTATAACGAAGTCCCGCTCGGCAACCCAGTCCTGGCTCATCAACCAGCCTCCAGATTGAACTCCCGCATACACCAACTGTATTCGTTATCCCTGCAAATTGAAAGCCGCGAAAAAGAGCGACGCCGGTCCTCATTCCTGAGACCGGCGTCGCAATCGGCAACCTGCCGTAGATTCGTTAAGCGGCGGCCAACGCCGCTTCCGATACCGTTTCCATTATCAACCGGGTCACCACGTAGGGGTCGCAGTTGGCGTTGGGCCGGCGGTCTTCGATGTAGCCCTTGCCGTCGCGGTGAACCTGCCACGGAATCCGCACCGAAGCTCCCCGGTCGGAGACGCCATAGCGGAACTCGCGGTAGGAGCAGGTCTCATGGAGACCGGTAAGCCGCTCTTCTATGCGGGCCCCGTAGTTGGCGATATGCAGGTCGTGGCGCGTCCTCAGGGCTTCCGCCGCAGCAACGCAGGCCTCATAGCTCTCCCGCATTGTGTTGGTCGAGAAGTTAGTATGCGCCCCGGCGCCGTTCCAGTCGCCCTTCACCGGCTTGGGGTCCAAAGTCGCGCTGGCTCCCAGGTCCTCGCCTATGCGGTAAAGCAACCACCGGGCTACCCACAGGTGGTCGGCGACAAGAGGCGATCCCATGGGTCCGATCTGGAACTCCCACTGGGCCGGCATTACTTCCCCGTTGATGCCGGAAATCGCCAGTCCCGCGTCCAGGCAGGCATCCATGTGCGCCTCTACAATGGGTCGGCCAAAGACCTCGTCGATGCCCACGCCGCAGTAGTAACCGCCCTGGGGCGCCGGAAAACCGTTGTTAGGCCAACCCAGTGGCTTTATACCTTCAAAGAAAGTGTACTCCTGCTCGATGCCAAACCAGTAGTCCAAGTCGGCGTACTTTTCCGCGGCGGCGGCGCAGGCGGCCCTGGTGTTGGACGGATGAGGCGACATATCGGTCAGCAAAACTTCGCACATGACCAGCTTGTTGTTCCCGCCGCGCACCGGATCGGGACATACAAAGACCGGATTCAAAACGCAGTCGGAGTTTTCGCCCGGGGCCTGTCCGGTGCTGGAACCGTCAAACCCCCATTCGGGCGGCTCCTCGCCCACCGGAACGATCTTGCCTTTGGAGCGCAGCTTGGCCGTGGGCTGTTGTCCGTCTACCCAGATATATTCCGCCTTGTAGAATTCTGCCATTGTCCTTAACCCTCCAATGGTATTGAGCACACCTATTACTATACATAATTGTAAGGGTTTCCGGCTATCCCAAGATAGTCCTTTGGAATAACTTTCCCGACCAGATTGGCGTTCCGGGAAAGAGGAAGTCCATGCTTTCCTCCTTAGCAGCCCTTGAACAATCATTGCGCGCGATTATTGTGCGACGGTGTTACAGACAATTTGCAAACTCGTAAACTCTTTGTTACAGATTCCACGGCTTGGTCCGCAGGATAAGCAATACACGGCGCAGCATTTCACGCCTCTGGATACAGAATATGCTCTACTCTATGGCAGACCTGTTACGCCGGGATTGCCGGATTGTTACGTTGTAATTGCGAGTTTGTGACGGATGTATTAACGGTTGGGGGGCCGCCGGAGCTCGCATACCGTGAACAACGCTCGGAAAGTGTTGTACCAGGCCGTAAATCTTTGGTTGACACGCGAATCCCCCAACGTTAGCATTGGGCCTAAGTCGATCCCATCAAAAGGCTGGTCCAAGGCATCGGTTACGCGACTGCGGCAGCCCTGCCTTGCCGGCTTCTCCCGTTGCCAGGAGGTGAAAATTGGCCGCATACCTGTTGATAGAGTCCCGGGACCCCTTCGAATATGCCGACACCACTTATATGTATGACCTAGCCGGGGACTTGGCGGAACGAGGGAACAACGTAACCCTGTTCCTCATTCAGAACGGCGTGTTCTGCGCCCGGAAAAACGTCAAAGACAACCCGGTTATAAGCCTGCGCAACGGCGCCCCCTCGGTGACCGTGGAAGCCGACGATTTCTCCCTTCGGGAAAGAGGCATTTCCGCAGGGAACCTCGAAGAAGGTGTATCGGTATCCAACATAGACAATCTGGTGGACAGGCTGGTGGACAAAGACACCAAGATCGTCTGGCATTAGTCAAGACAGTCAAATTCAAGGAGAGCATAGTGGCAAAGCTAACGATCGCATTGATGGACTCACCTTACGAATCGGGCACCACGACCACGGCCATGCGTATCGTCGACGCGGCGGTCAGGAAGGGCCACAGCGTCAACGTCTTCGCTTACGAGGGCGCGGTAAGCCTGACCATTAAGGACCAGGCCCCCCATCCCAACCCGGTCAAAGGCACCTCAGTAGAGGAACAGGACCACCCCACCACCGCCAACTTCGTGGCCGGCCTGCTGGCCACCGGCAAGGTGGACTGGATCAACTGCGGCATGTGCGTAGATGAACGGGGCGCGGGCAACTGGATCGACGGTGCGAGGCGGGGTGCCCCGACCGACTTGGTCAACTGGTCAAACGAAAGCGACAATACCCTGATCATGGGCACGAGATAGGAGGCCGCCGTGGCTAAGATTTTGTCCATTGTAGAACGCGCATATCACGGGACCATCGAAGAGCAGGATGACACCATCCTGTGGGCCAGTCACATGTTCAAGAACGCCGGCGCCGACATCTCGATCCTGCTGCGGGGCAACGCGGTGAACTACGCCGTTATGGGGCAGGATGCCAGCGGACTGACCTTTGGGTCGGTCGCTTTGGACGTGCCGCCAACTCTGGACCAAGACATCGTCAACCTCATCTCCGCCGATGTGCCAACCTACGCGGTCAAAGAAGACCTTGAGGACCGCGGCATCAGCCAGGATGAACTGGCAGATGGATTGAAGGTGATCAGCCGGAACGAGGTCGCGGATCTTTACGATTCGCACGATTCCATCTGGCACTGGTAGCAGGCGCGGCTTGACCAATGGCGGCATACGGCAAGGCCTTCCATTTATCGACGGCGGTCTCCGGTTGACTAGAGGTCCCGGCGCGGTAACTGAAAGGCCTTGTTTCGCTCGCGTAACCAGCTACGGATACGAAGCCTCGATAGTCAACGACATTCGTATCCGTATTCCCTTGTAAACTCACCAATCGTGTTCGTAACATTCCTTCGATGGGGTCGATTAGTCCCATCGTGTTTTGCATTTTGTCTACTTGTCTATTATCATCGTACTGACTACTCGACAATCCGGAAAAGGTCTTTGGGATAGAAACCTCAAGAGGCTGGAATGGGAAGCAATCGGTGGCTGAGAAATAGCTTCGTTTACCTGCTGGTCATCATTGGCGTTATCGTCATCTTCTATACACTGTTGCCCGGTATCGGCGGCGGTAACGAGTTACCCGTAACGACCGTCATATCGATGGCCAAGAACAACGAGATCCGCGAGATTATCGCCGACGGCAAAAAACTTACCGTCGTCCCCGAGCCTGACAGCAGGGTCGGCGCCGACCGTTTCACCAGCCGCGTCGGCGCCAATACCGATGTGATGACCCTCCTGACGGAAAGCGGCGTCGCGGTTGGCCCGCCCAACGGGGTTACGGTTAACTACAAAGGCGGGGGAGGACTTGGAAGCTTCTTTGGACTGCTGATCAACTTCCTCCCACTGATATTCTTCGGCGGCCTCATCTTGTTCATGATGCGGCAAGCCCAGGGAAGCAATAACCAGACCCTGAGTTTCGGGCGCAGCCGGGCGCGCATGATGCCCTTCAACCGCCCCACAGTTACCTTTACCGACGTTGCGGGCGTGGACGAGGCTAAAGCCGAGTTGCAAGAAGTGGTGGAGTTCCTGAAGTACCCGGAACGGTTCTTGTCGCTGGGAGCCAAGATACCCAAGGGAGTGCTTCTGGTAGGCCAGCCCGGGACCGGGAAAACCCTGCTGGCCCGGGCGGTAGCCGGAGAAGCGGGCGTGCCGTTCTTCCACATCAGCGGCAGCGAATTTGTTGAGATGTTCGTTGGCGTGGGTGCGGCCAGGGTCCGGGACCTCTTCGACCAAGCCAAGCGAAATTCTCCCTGTATAGTGTTCGTCGACGAAATCGACGCAGTAGGACGTCACCGCGGTGCGGGCCTGGGCGGCGGCCATGACGAGCGCGAGCAGACCCTGAACCAGATCCTGGTGGAAATGGACGGGTTCGAGACCAACAACAACATCATAGTGCTGGCCGCCACCAACAGGCCGGATATTCTGGACCCGGCTTTGCTCCGGCCGGGACGCTTCGACCGGAGGGTAACCCTCGACCTACCCGACATCAAGGGCCGAACGGCAATCCTGAAGGTCCATTCCGCCGGCAAGCCGCTGTCGCCGGAAATCTCAATGGACAGCCTGGCCAAGGAAACCCCCGGATTCAGCGGGGCAGACCTTGCCAACCTGGTGAACGAGGCGGCCATCCTCACTGCTCGGGCCAACAAGAAGACTATCCAGATGACCGAGTTCGAAGAAGCAGTGGAGCGTATCATCGCCGGGCCGGAGCGCAAGAGCAGGGTCATCAGTTCGCGGGAAAAGGAGATGACCGCCTACCACGAGGCCGGCCACGCCCTGGTAGCCCACATGCTGCCCCACGCCGACCGGGTGCACAAAATCTCGATAGTGTCTCGAGGCAACATGGGCGGTCACACTTCGTTGTTGCCCGACGAAGACCGCTACCTGTGGACCAAGAACCAGTTCCGCGACATGCTCTCGGTGACCATGGGCGGCCGGGTGGCCGAAGAGTTGATTTTCGACGAGGTCACCACCGGCGCCAGCAATGACCTGGAGCGGGCAACCAAGGTGGCCCTCAGCATGATCAAGCGGTACGGCATGAGTTCCTCCCTCGGCCCACGGACCTTCGGCAAGGTGCAGGAACTGGTGTTCCTGGGGCGGGAGATCAGCGAGGAACGGGACTATGGAGACAAGGTCGCCGAGGAAATAGACGACGAGGTTAAGGTGCTTGTCAACGGGGCCTACCAAGTGGCCCAGGACCTCCTGATTACCCACAAGCCCAAGCTGGTGCAGCTTTCCGAGTACCTGATAGAACACGAGACCATAAACGGGGACAATCTTGCCCGGTTGATCGACGAAGGAGAACTCGGACAGGACCCGGGCCCGGGAACACCGGCCATCCCGCCTAATGCTCCCCCGTACTCACCGGCGCCGCCCCAAGCCCCTGTGACTCAGCCTGCGCCGACGCTTTCCAGCAGCAGCGGGCCGCTGCCGGTTTCGGGCGACTCCGACGGTTGACTCCGACTTCCCTTGACTCATCGCAGGTAATCGGTACCGTGAACGCCTGCCCCCGGCGGGATTCCCGCCTACGCGGGAATGACGGGAAGGAGGGCGCGAATTCCTGTTTACGCGGAGTTCGAGCCTTCTTCCGCCACGATGGGCAACTGCCGGTAGTATATGCCCCAGTCCTGCATCAGTTCCTGTACCGACGGCTGCTTCAACGCGATCAACTCGCGAAAAAAACCGGCCAGTGCGTGGGCGGGCATCATCTCTTGGGAGCACACCCAACTCCGTTGTGCAGGCACCACGTAGATCAGCCCGCTCTGATGTTCGCAAGTAGCTTGGATGCGGGTCATTCCGTCGCTCGGCGTCACGGTCAATCCGGTCTCAGCCATCGGTACAAACCTCCTCCGAAATGGTATAAGAAATTATCTCAAAACTCGTCACAGTACCCAACATGTCATTCCCGCGAAGGCGGGAATCCATACGCGCGTAGGACCACTGATTTATGTGATTCAGACCGTTGATTAGGGCAGGGACAAGCCTTGCCCGTAGGGGGGGCAACCGGTGACTGCCTGTATATGACCTATTGGTTGCCCCAGGGCAAGGAAAGGGCGCCCACAAGGGATGCCCCTACGTGGTCGCCCTCATTATAATCAGGGGTCGAAAATGGTAGAATCAATTCTGTAGGGATCGCGGGCAGCCACAAGGGCTGCCCGCTACGGTAGGGGCGACCCTTGTGGTCGCCCGAAGCCCAGCCCCTACAAGGCCTTGCATCTAATCAACCACGAGGTAAGGAAGCTCTGCTATGTATCCACCAGGAGGACCCAGGCAACCGGAGGTAGACTTCGACCAGATTATCGGAGGGCTCAGGAACAACCTCGGCAGAATCGGCGGCCGGTTGGGCGGCGGCGGCATCTGGGGGGTTATTCTCTTGGGCATCGGCCTGATAGTAGTCGTATGGATTGCCACCGGCATCTACCGGCTCGGCCCCGGTGAACAGACGGCCCAACGCCGGTTCGGTGCCATCTGCGGGGAAATTTTCGGGCCATGTACCCAGAACGCCGGCATCGTTACCCAGACCGGACTTCATTGGTGGTGGCCCAGCCCCGTCGGCAAAAAGGACCGCGTGAAAGTCACGGAAACCCGCCGCATGGAGTTGGGCTTCCGTACTGGGTCTGCCGAAGGCGTGGCGGTGGAAGGCCTGATGATCAGCGGCGACCTCAATATCGTCGACGTGCAGATGGTAGTCCAATACAACATTAAGGACATTGCGGGCTACCTGTTCAGGGTGGACGATCCCGGCGAACTGGACCGGAACATCCCTCCCGGTCAACCCGACGGGCGTACTTTGAAAGACGCCGCCGAAGCCGCTATAAGGCTCGTGGTGGGGCAGCGCACCATTGAGGACGTGCTGACCGAGCAGCGTACCGAAGTGGAATCGGAGACTAAGGAACGTCTGCAAGAGTTTCTTGATAGTTACGAGTCCGGCATCAACATCCTCAGCGTGCAGTTGCTGAAGACGCAAGCGCCTGAAGAAGTCTTCGAGGCCTTTGAAGACGTGCTCCGCGCCCGCCAGGAAAAGGAGACCAGGATCAACGAGGCCCGCACCTACGAGAACAGCATCATACCCAGGGCCCAGGGTGATGCGGAGAGAATCAAGCGGGAAGCTGAAGCGTTCAGGTTGGCCCGCGTGGCGAGGGCACAGGGTGAAGCGGGCCGGTTCATTTCAGTGCTTGACGCGTTCCGTGACCACTCCATCCAGTTGCGCCACGAGCTTCAGGACACCAACAACGCCGACGGCGACGGTGACTCCACTACCGGTATAGGGTTGGCCGACGTCATGGTGGTTGACGGCAGGCAGACCAACGACGACGGGTTCGATATCCTGGTGGACTCCTTGTCCGTCATAGGGGCAAACACCGGTACCCTCGCGGACTGTGTCTTCTCCGAGGCTGAATTGCTGGCTGCCGGGGACGGGGCAAGCAGGTGCGCTTTCAACGTTTCCTTCCAAGCCAGGGTGGGCGAACCGGTCACCGGCGAGCGGTTCGCCATAGCCTACTTGGGGAACGAGAGCATAAGGATACCGGACTTGGCAGGGTCCGGCCCCTTTGAGGTCAGGCTTGGAAATTCCGTTCTGGACACCAACAACAGCGACCGGGACGACGACATGTCCACCGGCGTCAACGCGTCCGACATTACCATCGTAACCGGCCCGAACGGCGCTCAAGCAGGTATTCGCGTTTCGGATTTCGACCCTTACACCAACATTGCCAGGTTCGAAGTCAGCGAAGGCGCCTCCGTGGGACCGGGAGACGTGTTCACCGTTCAGTACTTGAACAAAGAGGACCTTACGATACCGGCGACCAGCGAAGTAACCCAGCAAAGGCTTTACTTGGAAGCCATCGAAGGCATCCTCCCCAACGTCAACAAGATTATCGTCTCACCGGACACGGAATCGGTGCTGCTCTTGGGAGGCAGGGGCGAGGTGACCCCGGTGCCGCTGGGTCCCAGGCCCTCCCCGTAGACTTACCTGTAGAGGCTCAGGAGTCCTGATATGAGAAACTTAGCCATCATCGGTGTAGTGGTAGTGGTCGCCCTCATCCTCATTTCGCAGTCTCTGTACGTCGTCGACGTGACGGAGCAGGTGCTGGTCACCCGGTTCGGAGACCCCAGGACCGTGGCGAAAACGCCCGGCTTGTACATCAAGGCCCCCTTCGCCGACACTGCTCTCCGGTTCGACCGCCGGGTGCTGCGAATCGACGCTCAGCCGGTGTCCATGCCTGACATCGACAAGCAGAACCTGACCATCGACTCTTACGCCCGGTACCAGATAGTGGACCCGCTCAAGTTCTTCAAGACCCTCCAGAACGAGAACACGGCAGCCACGAGGATCGGGGACGTCGTAACATCCAGCTTGCGCGACGAAATTGCAGTGAGGCAGAGGACCGAGATCATCGGTGCAAAGCCGCTTCTGGACCCGATCAGCGGGGAACAGTTGACCGATGAGGAAGGCCTGCCCCGCATCGAGTCCACCGAGTCCAGGACCGAGTTGCTGGATATAGTCTTCGACGCCGTTCAAAAGAGAGTCGAGGAAGGCGACTTCGGAATCCAGGTGATCGACGTCCGGCTGAAACGGGCCGACTTCTCGGACCGGGTGCAGGAGACCATCTTCAACCGGATGCGCGCCGAGCGTAACAAAATCGCTACCAGGCTGCGTTCCGAGGGTGACGAGCAGGACCTGAGAATCCGCGCCGAGGCCAACAAGAACCGGGAAATCATCCTGGCCGAGGCCGAGCAGGAAAGCAACGAAATCCGGGGCCGCGGGGAGGCTGAAGCCATCAGCATTCTGGCCGACGCCCTCAACAGGGACCCGGAGTTCTTCGCCTTCCGCCGTACCCTGGAGGCCTACCCCAAGTTCATGAACCCCCAGACCACCGTCGTCCTGTCCTCGGAGGCGGACATCTTCAAGTACCTGCAGGAGCCTCCGGGACAGCTTGAACTGACCGATGAGTAGCCGCACTAACGCCCGCTGATTCGCCGGCCCTCATCCAGTCCCGGATTCGACTTGACTGGGGAGGTGATGATGATGCGAAAGCCCTGCTCCAATCGCATCGGCACCTCTTCGGCAGTCGCCCCGGTGGCGCAGGGCACCCCAGCATCCTGGCAGGTCCGGAGAATCCGCAACAGGTTCTCCTGGACCTCCGGGTGGTTGGAATTTCCCCGGTGCCCCATGGATACCGACATGTCGCCGGGGCCGGCCCAGATGGCACCTATCCCTTTCACCTCTCGCAGAATGTCCGGGAGGTTCTTCACCCCCTCCGGCTCCTCCACGATACCCATCAACATCATGTTCCCGTCGGGGTCCAGCGGCCACAAGTCCGACGCGTCGTAATACTCTTGCGCGCTCAATCCCCAGTAACGCGGGGCGATACGCTGCCACCAACCCCTTTCCCCTTGCGGCTCGAAGTCCGCCGCGCCCGGCACCTGCGGATACCGCGCCGCCACCACGGCCGCTTTCGCTTCTTCCACCGTGTTCAAGTGGGGCAGCACCAGCCCGTAAACTCCGGTGTCCAGGGTCTGCTTTATCACCCACTGGCTTTGCTCTCTGGAGTTGGGAGGTATCCGCACGAACGGAGTTGGACTGGCCTGAAGGCTGTCCCCTTCCGTTATGCGTTTGCGGTTCAACAGGAACTGTAGCGAGGTGCGCAGGTTGTTGAAACTCAACCCCTCGTGCTCCATCTCCACTATCACCATGTCGTATTCCGAATCGGCAATGAACGTTATGTCGTCCAAATTGCCGTTCCACACCAGCCCGGAGCAGAACACCGGGCGGCCTTGTTCCAGTAAGTCCACAACCCTGCTGTAACGAACTTTTTCGGCCATGATATTCCTCCATAATGCGATTTGCGTAGCCCCGAACTTACCCTTCAGTCTTGGATTATCCGGCCCTCGCCGCGTTGTTGTCCACCCCCGGAGGCCGCAACTCATTTGACGAGTAGGGCAAAATCCAATAAATTGGATTCGTCTCCCAACGTACACGGAAATATGCCGCGCGCAGGGGCTTGGCCGTTGTGGCGAACACGGTTATAGGCAAGGGACAAACCAGGAGCGCCTAATGAGGATCCACGAATACCAAGCCAAGGAAATCTTCGCCCGCTACGGCATTGCGGTCCCGCAAAGCCGCTTGGCGGCCAGCGGCGAAGAGGCCCGGAAAGCCGCGGCGGACTTCGACGGGCGCGCCGTGTTGAAAGCGCAGATCCACGCCGGGGGCCGGGGCCACGGCGGCGGGGTCAAGGTGGTCAACTCCCCTGACGAAGCCCATCAAGTCGCCGACGAAATCCTGGCCAAACGTCTCGTCACCCCCCAGACGGGGCCGGAAGGGGCCCCTGTGCACCACGTTCTGGTTGAAGAATTAGCAGACATATCGCGCGAGTTATATATCGCCATCACCATCGACCGGGTTGCCCGAAGTCCTGTCCTTCTCGCCAGCCCGGCCGGCGGCATGGACATCGAGGAGGTGGCCGCCACCAGGCCCCAGGACATACACAGCGAAGTTATCGACCCTGTCATGGGCTTCATGCCCTTTCAAGCCCGCCGCCTGACCGCCAAGCTGGGCTTGGAAGGCCCCCAAGCCCAAGCCTGCGCCGGCGTCATGGGCAACCTGTACCGCATATTCGCCGACAACGATTGTTCGCTGGTGGAAATTAACCCCTTGATCGTCACCGGCGAAGGAGACTTGGTGGCGCTGGATGCCAAGATCAACCTTGACGACGACTCGCTGTTCCGGCACCGGGACCTCCTTGAATTGCGGGACAGGAGCCAGGAAGACGAACTGGAAGTCCGAGCCGCCGATATGGACATAGCCTACGTCAATCTGGATGGCGAAGTGGGCTGCTTGGTCAATGGGGCCGGCTTGGCGATGGCTACTCTGGACGTGACTAACGCCGCCGGAGCCGCTCCGGCCAACTTTCTGGACGTTGGCGGAGGCGCAACCGACGAAAAGGTAGCCAACGCGGTCTCGATCATACTCTCCGATCCCAAGGTCACGCGGGTACTGGTCAACATCTTCGGCGGCATACTCCGGTGCGACGTGGCCGCCAGGGGGGTCGTTCTGGCGTACAGGCAAATGGGTTCCAACCTTCCATTGGTCGTGCGTCTACTGGGCACCAACGCCGAAGAGGGCCGCAGCATATTGCAGGAATCGGGGTTGCAGGTCACTTTCGCCAACACTCTGTCGGAAGCGGCTGATGCCATCCGGCAGTCCCGTTGAACTTGGACTTAACTACGCTTTTCACATATTCCAAGGACCAAGGAAAGGGTGAGGTAGAGACTTTCCGGGGCAACTACTCTCCAAGGAACGGACTTGAATGGGCATTCTGGTGAACGAAAACTCTCGAATAGTGGTGCAGGGCATCACCGGACGAGAAGGGAGCTTCCATGCTTCCGCTTGCAGGCTATACGGCGCCAACGTGGTCGCCGGGGTCACTCCCGGTCGCGGCGGGCAACGGTTCGAGGATGAAGTCCCGATCTTCGATTCAATGGAAGAAGCGGTACAGGCCACCGGCGCCAACGTGTCCCTTATTTTTGTGCCGCCGCCCTTCGCAGCCGACGCTATCGCCGAGGCGGCCGACGCCGGGATGCCCTTGATCGTTTGCATCACCGAAGGTCTGCCGGTGCTGGACACGGTGCGCATAAGCCGGTACTTGGAAAACAAGCCGGTGCGTCTCATCGGCCCCAATTGTCCCGGTCTCATCACGCCGGGGGCCCGTTGCAAGGTCGGCATTATGCCGGGCGCCATCCACAAGCACGGCAGAACGGGCGTGGTGTCGCGCAGCGGCACCCTGACCTACGAGGCCGTGGGGCAATTGACTGAGCTTGGCATAGGCCAGTCCAGTTGTGTGGGCATTGGCGGAGACCCGATTATCGGCACCAGTTTCGTTGACGTGCTGCGGCTGTTCAACGAAGACCCGGACACGGACATGGTGGTGATGATAGGGGAGATCGGCGGCACCATGGAGCAGGAAGCCGCCGCCTACATCAAGGAGTCCTTCAACAAGCCATTGTGCGCCCTGATTGTGGGCGCCACGGCCCCGCCGGGCAAACGAATGGGCCACGCCGGAGCGATCATCACCGGGGATAGCGCTCGGGCCGAGGCCAAGGTGGCAGCCCTCAAGGACGCCGGCGCCGTAATCATTCCCACCCCGGCCGACATCGGCGTAACCGCGCAGAAACTGTTGCAAAGCATTACATAGCGATGTGTCCCGACGTTGCAACACTTGGGCCTATTGACATTTCCCCGTCATTCCCGCGAAGGCGGGAATCTAGGAATCGCAAATAGAAGAAAATGTACCGGCTGGTAGCATCTCTTAGCACATGAAGTACGAAACAGTCATAGGTCTGGAAGTCCACGTACAGCTTGCTACTCAAAGCAAGATGTTCTGTTCCTGCCGCGCCGACTACCAGTCGGCAGGGGTAAATACCCTGGTTTGCCCGGTCTGCCTCGGTCTGCCCGGCGCTTTGCCCGTGATCAACCGCAAGGCCGTAGAGTACACCGTTATGACCGGCCTGGCCTTGAACTGCCGGATACCGGAGTACTCCAAGTTCGACCGCAAGAACTACCCGTACCCCGACCTGATGAAGGGCTACCAGATATCCCAGTACGACCTTCCCTTGGCAGTGGACGGGCGCTTGGACATTGAGGTTGACGGAGAGGTGCGCCGCATCGGCGTGGAACGCGTCCACTTGGAGGAGGACGTTGCCAAGTTGCAGCACTTGCCCTCGGAGGCCGGCGAGTCTTACAGCTTGGTGGACGTGAACCGTTCCGGCGTTCCCTTGATGGAGATCGTCAGCCGTCCCGACTTGTCGTCGCCGGAAGAGGCCCGCGCCTATTTGACCACCCTCCATGCCATACTGGTGTACTTGGGGGTCTCTACCGGCAACATGCAGGACGGCAGCTTCCGGTGCGACGCCAACGTCAGCATCCGTCCCGAAGGCAGCGCCGAGTACGGCAAGCGGACCGAAATCAAGAACGTGAACAGCTTCCACAACGTTTTCCTGGCCTTGCAGTACGAGGTCGAGCGGCAGCGGCGGGTGCTGGACGGCGGCGGCGAGGTGGTCCAGGAGACTCGCGGCTGGGTCGATGACCGGAACGTGACCGTGTCCCAGCGCAGCAAGGAATACGCCCACGACTACCGCTACTTCCCGGAGCCGGACCTGCCCCCGCTGATACTGGACCCGGCGTGGGTGTCGTCACTGCAGGACCGACTGCCGGAGTTGCCTGTTGCCCGCCGGGCGCGGTTCTCTGAACAATATGGTCTCTCGGACTACGACGCCAGCCAACTGACTGCATCCAAGCCGGTAGCCGACTACTTCGAGTCTGCCGTGAAACAAATGCGGCCCGCCGTTGACCAACTGCAAGACCTCTACAAGAACGCCTGCAACTGGATTCTGGGTGACTTGAGCCGGCTGTTGAACTTGGGAAAACAGCCCATCGCCGCTTGCCGGGTTACTCCCGTCCACTTGGCCGAGTTGGTCGCCTTGGTGCAGTCCGGCAATATAAGCTCCACCATTGCCAAGACCGTGCTTGAGGAAAGCTTCTATAGCGGCGACTCTCCGGGTAAAATAGTTACTGCCAAGGGCTATGCTCAGATCAACGACTCGTCAACGGTGGAAAAAGCCTTAGCAGAGGCGTTGGAAGCCAACCCGAAGGCAGTCGACGACTACATCCAAGGCAAGGAGACGGCGGCCCGTTTCCTGGTGGGCCAAGTAATGAAAATTACCCGCGGCAGCGCCAATCCTGAACTGGTCAACCAACTGGTCAACCGGGAACTGGCCGCGAAACGAGAGGCGGCATCTGAACAGGCTCCGTAGCCTTCTAGTCCTGATATTCCGATAACACAAGCAGTGGTAGGGTGGTATAACGTGGACTTTGGGATATATCTGAACATCGCTCAAATATTGGTTTCCGTCATCATAGTCTTGGTCATCCTGCTTCAGGTAAAAGAGGGCGGGGCGGGGCTTTTCGGCTCTCCCGGCACCACCGTCCGGACAAGGAGGGGCCTGGATAAGACTCTATTCCAGTTCACCATCGTTCTGTCCGTGGTCTTCCTGGGCCTGTCCATACTGAGCGCCCGCATCGGGTAGCAACGGCGTTCGGACAACCGCGAACCGTCGAAGAACGGCTCTGTGGTTAATCGTAGATAGCAGTCATGGCAACCCCTCCCATAGTCCTCACCACCGACTTTGGTCTTACCGACCCCTATGTAGGAGTGATGAAGGGGGTAATTCTGGGGATCAACCCCCATGCCGCGGTCGTAGACCTGACCCATCACATCCAACCCCAGAACGTCCGGCAAGCGTCCTTCCTGCTGGGGACAAGCCACCGGTTTTTCCCTCGAGGCGCCATTCACGCCGCTGTCGTAGACCCCGGTGTTGGAACCGACCGCAGACCGGTGTTGCTGGTGACGCCCGACGCCAAATTCATCGCACCGGACAACGGCCTCCTCAGCCAAGTGTTGGGGGCCTTCGTGGACAATCCGCCAAGCCAACCCGGCCGGGTATGGGTGCCCGACGGCTTGGAGGCTTACCACCTGACCAACGACCAGTATTGGCTGCATCCCCTCAGCAATACCTTCCACGGGCGGGACGTGTTCGCCCCGGTAGCGGCCCACCTGTCCCTGGGTGTGCCGCCTCCCGACTTTGGGCCGCGAGTCCACGAATTGGAGTGGAGTCCCATTCCCCAACCGGTGACGCACGACAACAGCTTGGACGGTGAGGTGGTCTATGTGGACCGCTTCGGCAACCTGATAACCAACATCCCAATCGAGAACATCGCCGGTTGGGCCAACGTAGTAACTGAGATAACCGGCGTCCGGATACACGGCCTGAGCAGAACGTTCCACTCGCCTGGACCCGCGGAGGCCTGCCCCCGGCAGGATTCCCGCGCAGGCGGGAATGACGGGAAGAGGGGCGAAACGGCCCGGCTCATAGGCGGCAGTCTTGGCTACCTGGAAATTGCCGTACCCGACGGGAACGCCGCCACGACGTTGGGAGCCAACGCCGGCGAGCCGGTACGAATCAACCGTTCCGCTCCAAATTAGGCGTTCCACCACCCCGGGACCACGCCTCTACTGATACGTGAGCAAACATCTAAACATCCCTTCCGTCATTCCCGCGAAGGCGGGAATCCATCAGGTAAAGATGAAAGCAATCCGGGTTTAGCTGATAATTCACACATCAGTAGTCGTTCCATTGCCCCGGTACCACGCCCCGAATATCGGTATTGACATACAATTGCTCCATGCTACTATGGTGGAAATTCACGGCCAGCCCGCCGTCGGGCACGCTTGGGGAGGGACCATGGAACTCGACCGCCAGACTCTGCTGAAGCTCTACACCACCATGGCCACCATTCGGAACTTTGAGGAGCGGGGCATCCCCGAGACGGGGCAGCGCCGCATGTCCGGGTCCGTCCACTCTTCAGCGGGCCAGGAAGCCGTGCCTACCGGGGTATGCGCCCACCTGTCCGAAGACGACTACATCGGCAGCACTCACCGCGGCCACGGCCACTGCATCGCCAAGGGCGTGGACCCCAAGCTGATGATGGCCGAGTTGTTCGGCAGGGCCACCGGCCCAAACAAGGGCAAGGGCGGCTCGATGCACATCGCCGACATGAGCAAGGGGATGCTGGGAACCAACGGCGTGGTTGCCGCCAGCGTACCGTTGGCGGTGGGAGCGGCCCTGACATCGAAGCTCAAGAACCTGGGGCGGGTTGCGGTCGCCTTCTTCGGCGACGGCGGCGCCAACCAAGGGATTCTCCACGAATCGATGAACCTGGCGTCGGTGTGGAAGCTGCCCGTCATATTCTGCTGTGAAAACAACGGCTACGCCGAGTCTACGCCCGTCGAGTACGCCTTGTCGGTGGCCAACGTGTCCGACCGCGCCGCCGGGTACAACATGCCCGGGTTTAACGTGGACGGCATGGACGTATTCGCCGTTTACGACGCCGCCGGTCAAGCGGTGGCGCGGGCCAGGGCCGGAGAGGGCCCGTCGCTGCTGGAGTGCCGTACCTACCGGTACTATGGCCATACGGTCTTCGACAACCCCCTGTCATACCGGACCCGTGAAGAAGAGGAGCACTGGCGCAACAGGGACCCGTTGATCCAGTTCCGCAACACGGTCCTTCCCTTGGGAGAAATCACCGCCGAAGAGCTGGACCAGATCGACAAAGACGCTGCCGACCTGATGGAAGACGCGATCCAGTTCGCCGACGCCAGCAACTGGCCGGAGCCGGCGGAGGTCTACGAGGACGTTTACGTTGACTACTCCATTGACCTTTTGAGGCGCGGCACCAACATGGAAGTCTAGGCGAAGGACCGGACAATGTTGGAAGAACCCCAACTGAACGGGCGCATCGCCAGCATCATCAACAAGCTGACCAACTCGGCTGGTTGGCAGGCCCGTGAAGAACTCCGGGGGGCTTTGCGCGGTCCGAAAACCAAGCCGGACGTGTTGATCACCCGTACCGAAGGTCCGCCCATCGTGCTGGAAACCGAGTACCCGCCGGCGGCAACGGTGGCTGACGACTGCATGAAGAGCATCGGGCGTGAACTGGACCCGTCAGTGGCGGATGCCTCCGGCAGGGTCAACACAGTTATCGCCATCCGGGCCACGGATGAGTTGCATCAATGCGTCACCGGCGACGACGCCCAGCGGATGCTGGAAGACGGCCACGAGATTGAGTACGCCGTATATCAAGGTAAGCCCCAAGAGCACATCCGCTTTCCCCAATCCGGCTATATCAGAGGCAACATCCGCGACTTGGTTGACTTCATCCGCCCGGCTGCCCAACCACAGGAGACCATTGACCGGGCCATCGAGGTTTTCGAGTATGGCGTGGCCGACGCCGCCACCCTGATACAGGGTTGCGCCCGGCATACCGGCATCGGCGAGGCCATCGGAATTGAACTGCGCCAGCAGTGGCCGGCTTATCCCGCTCAGCCTCCCGATACCAAGGCGGAGTTGGAACAGGAAAAGGCGGACCAGAACGCCCGGGAGCAGACGGCTAAAATGACGGCCGCAATGCTGATAAACGCCCTCGCCTTTCAGCAGAACCTGGCCGGATTCTCTGCCGAAGTTGATGTTGACGGGCACCGGGAAATCCGAACAATCAAAAACCTGGGGCAAGTCCGTCAGGCCACCGGCGGCTTGCATCCTGACAATGTAATCTCAGAGTGGGACAATATCCTGTCAATCAACTATTGGCCGATTTTCCATATCGCCAAGAAACTCCTGTTGCTTATTCCGCCTACGACAGCTACCCGGTTGCTTGAGGCGGCAGCCAAGACCGCCAGTGCTATTCAGGAAGCCATCCAGCAGAACGACGTCGCCGGGACGGTGTTCCAAAGGCTGATTGCCGACCGGCAAACCCTGGCTACTTACTACACCCGCCCGGAAAGCACTACTTTGGCCGCTTATCTGGCCGTTCCAGACAGCTTGGACTGGGCAGAACCGGAAACGCTGAAGAACTACCGTATTGCCGACTACGCCTGCGGTTCCGGCGGGCTGGTGCTGGCCGCCTACCAGCGGGCGCGGGACCTGCATCGCAATTACGGCGGCAACCCCGACAGCTTACACGGCTATATGATGGAGAACAGCCTCACCGCCTGCGATATTATGCCCGCCGCCGTTCATCTCACCTCATCCCTGCTGTCGTCGGTGGCTCCCCGCGAGCGCTACACTGGAACTCGTAACGTGCTGTATCCTTTCGGCGGCACCGGAGAAGTGGACAACAAGGGCAGACCCATAGTGGACATCGGATCGCTGGAACTGCTTGACCTCAGCACCACCAGACACCAGGCGGTCTTGCCGCTGAACCAGCAGATGGCCTTGGGCGCAACGCAGCAACGCCGAGCCATCGAAGTGGACATGAGTCCGCTCAGCCAATCACTGGTGATAATGAATCCGCCCTTCACCACTCCCACGAATAACGCCGCCGACCATGCCAAGCCAGGCAACCCGGCCTTTGCCGCCTTCAACACCACTCCGGCGGAGCAGAGGGTGATGGCGGACAAAGTAAAGAAGCTGTCGAAAGGCACCATCAGCGACGGCAACGCCGGGCTTGGCACTCAATTCACCGCCATCGCCAATAATATGGTCAAGCCGGGCGGCCATATTGCGCTGATTTTGCCCTTGTCCGCAATGCTCGGTGGGAGCGACAGCCCATCCGCGAAAAGTTGGCTGAAATTGCGCGGTCTACTGGCTCAGAACTATAACGACATCATCGTCGTCAGCATCGCGCAAAATAAAGACATAGATTCCTCGTTTTCCGCAGACACCGACATGGCTGAGGTAATAATTGTCGCCCAGCGTCTGAAGCATGGCGAAAAACCTAAGTCCGTGGCCTGCTTCGTCAATCTTGCAGAACGCCCGGCCAGCAAGCTGGCGGCGCAGGAGACCGCCAAGTCAATCAGGCAAACGATTGCCAATCTGACCAGACCGGGAACGCACTCCGACGTTTATGTCGGTGATAACCCGGTTGCATCCGTCCGGCTGGAAAGGGTCAATCCAACCGAGAAATGGACTACCGTCCGTGTTGCCAATCTCAACTTGGTGCAAGCTGCGGAAGAACTGGCCGCGGGGAAGCTGCGGCTGCCTCAGCACAAAGACCCCGTGCCTGTCCTGATGGCCCAAATGGGCAAGATGGGTAGAGTAGGCCCCCTGTCTAGGGACATCGCCAGCGGCCCCCGGGAACCCGGCCGCGGCCCTTTCACTAAGCATGACGGTGCTGACAGTGGCTCCGAATGGCCGTTTCTCTGGAATCACGACAGCAAGAACCAGCAGTGCATGATGACGACGCCGGACAGTCACGGCATTCCAAAAGACGATAGAAGAGATGACGCCTCCGCTCTTTGGGAACGGGTAAGCAACCTGCATATTGACTACGATTTCCGGTTCAATTCCAACTCCACCAGTGCCGCCTTCACCGAAAGAAAGTCAGCCGGAGGCCGGGCTTGGCCTAACTTCCTTATGGCAAGCTTGGAGATGGAAAAAGCCACCTGCGCATGGTTGAATGGCACGCTGGGCCTCATTAGTTATTGGATAAACAGCAACCGCTCACAGAGCGGGCGTGGCAGCACCACCGTGAGAGCCATACCCAACATCCCTACATTGGACGTTACTAAACTAGACATAGACAAGCTGCAAGCTGCCGTCAAAATTTACGACGACCTGTGCCAAAAGCCGATGCTCCCGGCCAACGAAGCCTACCGCGACCCCGTGCGACAGGAGCTGGACCGCCGCCTTCTGAAGGAAGTGCTTAGCCTGGACGACAGCGCCGTGGAGCAACTGGCTATCCTGCGCAACCAATGGTGCCGCGAGCCTACGGTCACCGGCACCAAGAACACAGGGCCGGACAACTAAAGACCAACAGGAGCGAACAATGACAACCACCGCAACAAGGGAAATCCAATACCGGCAAGCCATTAACGAGGCCATACGCCAAGAGATGGCGCGGGACGAGACCGTCATCATCATGGGCGAGGAGATCGCCGGCGGCGCGGGCCGGGAACACTTGGGCATCGTGGACGCTTGGGGCGGCCCCTTCCGCACCACGGTGGGCTTGATCCAAGAATTCGGCAACCAGAGGGTGCTGGACACGCCATTGTCCGAGGGGGCCTTTGTGGGGGCGGCCATCGGCGCGTCGTCAACCGGGATGCGCGCCATCGCCGAGTTGATGTTCGTCGATTTCGTCGGCGTCTGCATGGACCAGTTGTTGAACAACGCCGCCAAGATGCGCTACATGTTCGGCGGGCAGGTCAAGGTGCCCTTCACTCTGCTGACCCGCATCGGCGCGGGTTTCGGCAGCGCCGCCCAGCACTCGGAGTCTTACTACTCCATGTTCAGCCATATCCCCGGCCTGAAAGGGGTGGCGCCTTCCGATCCCTACACCGCCAAGGGACTGTTGACGGCGTCGATACGCGACGACGACCCGGTGGTCTACTTCGAGCACAAGGGTCTCTACGGTATGACCGGCCATGTGCCCGAAGAGCCTTACGAACTGCCCATCGGCAAAGCGCGGACGGTGCGGGAGGGATCGGACATCACCTTGGTGGGCATCTCCAAGATGACCTGGGTCTGCACCGAGGCCGCGGAAGAACTGGCCAAGTCCGGCATCAACGCCGAGGTGGTGGACCTGCTGAGCATATCGCCCATTGACTATGACCACGTAATCGACTCGGTCCGCCGCACCCATCGCTTGGTCGTCGTGGACGAAGACACCCCTATATGCAGCCTGGCTTCGGAAATCTGCTCCCGCGTCGCAGAGGAGGCCTTCGACTACCTGGACGCCCCGCCGTCCCGCGTAACCGCACCGCATACCCCCGTCCCCTACAGCCGTCCGCTGGAAAACACCTACATCCCCAACGAGGCGCGGGTAATCAAAACGGTGCAGGACCTCCTTGCCCGCGCATAGTAGTGCGAAATCTTTGAAATGATGAGCAATCTATTTCGTCATTGCTGCGGGCGATAAGGGCGTCCACAAGGGACGCCCCTACAGAACGGTCTCCCGTAGGGGCAACCCTTGTGGTTGCCCTGGGTCCAAGCACCCAACCGCCGCCGTGACTGGAGTTCATTGTCAGAACAGGACTTATAGCGATGAACGTCAATCAAGAAGTCATCTACCCGACGCCTGAGGAAGAAGCCCTTATCCAAGCGGGCATAGCTGCCGACCCGGACACTTGGGAGTTAACCCCCGAAGAAATCCGGCGTATGCGCCCCGCAAGCGAGGTGGTCCCGCATATCGTGGAACGGCATCGTCGAGCGCGTGGCAAGCAAACGGATCCTTCCAAGGAGTGTATTCCGGTTTATATCGACGCCGACCTGGCCGCCCATTTCCGAGACACCGGCCCAGGTTGGCAGACCCGTCTGAACGACACACTGAGAAAATCCGTGTTCGGCGCCTGACCCCGGCGCCTAATGGAACAGTATTCCCCCGTTTACGTTGTAGGCCTGCCCTGTAACGAAAGAGGCGTCGTCGGAGGCCAGGAACGCCACCATGTTGGCTATGTCCTCGGCCTCTGCGATTCTGCCCAAGGGTGACCTCTGGGCCGAAGACTCAACTATCTGGCGCCGAAACTCCTCTTGGGACATTCCCTGCTCCATCGCTTGGTCCCTTTCCCAGTAACTCATGCGGTCCGTATTTATCGGGCCGGGGCAGACGGCGTTGACCGTAATCCCGTATTGGGCCAGGTCGAGAGCGGACGCCTGCGTCAGCCCCAGAACGGCGAACTTGGACGCCGAATACGCAGCCCCCATGGCGCTGGCCTGCTTTCCGGCGTTGGACGCGATGTTGATAATCCGCCCTCCCGTCCCCTGCTTCACCATCTGCTGCCCTACCAGCTTGGTGGCCAGGAAGACCGCGGTGGTGTTGATGGCAAGGAAATGGTCCCACACTTCCTTGTCCAAGTCCGTCACCGGCACCCGGTCCCGTCCAATGATGGCGCGGGCGTTGTTGACCAGCACGTCTATACGGCCATAGTGGGCGACCACCCGCTCAACCATCTCCTCCAGTTGGTCGCCGTTGCCCAAGTCGCAAAACACCGTGAAACAGCGCCTTCCCAGTTCGCTGACTTCCTCAGCCACGCTGTCCAAGCCGCGCCACCCGACGCTGACCTCCTGTGGAGGCAGATCGGATGTCTCCCGTTGAACGTCAGTGAGAGCCAGGTCGACTCCCTGCCGCGCCAGCTTCAGGGCGGTGGCCCGCCCCACCCCGCGCATCCCTCCGGCCCCGGTAATCAAGGCAATCTTACCTTCCAGTCCTGGCATGTAGCACCTCCCGTATCCGTTTCACCAATAGCATCGGTCAATACAACCCGTCTTGGGGTATAATCCACTTCACTTGGGCGCAACGGCCTAGTGGTGCGAAATCTTTGTAATGGTGGGTAGCCGTGCTTGCGGTGGTTTCATGCTATATGGGCGTCCACAAGGGACGCCCCTACGGTACAGTCCTCGGCTGGTAGGGGCAACCCTTGTGGTTGCCCTCGTTGCTTGGCAGTCAAGACCCACCTAAGATAAATCACCCAAATTGTAACGGCAACCGAAGAGAGGTGATCACCATGCCAACGTCACTCATCCGCGGCAAGTACATTATCTGCCGGGCAGGTTCCGATGCAGAATCCAGCACGGTCATATCCAACGGCGCGGTATTTCAGCGGGACGGCGTAATCGAGCAGGTGGGGGATTACGAGGAGTTGAAGGCTTCCTGTAACGCGGATGAGGAGTTGGGCGGCCCCAACTACGTCGTGTTCCCGGGACTGGTCAATTCACACCACCACGGGCGCGGCGTCACCAGCCTGCAAATGGGCTACTGCGACAACTCGCTGGAGACTTGGATTCTCAACGGCTGGACCCGACGCCCTCATGACCACTACCTGATGACCCTGTACACCGCAATGCAAATGATAGAGTCGGGCACCACTACCGTCATGTACAACCACGGGCAGACCCCGGCCCAAGGATTGGAAGACGACCTCAACGAGGTGCTCCGGGCCTTCAACGACGTGGGGATGAGGACGGCCTTCTCCGTCTACTACCGGGGCCAGAATCGCGTTGTCTACTCTGACGACCAGCAGTTCCTTGCCGGGCTGCCCGCGGACTTGGCGGCCAGCCTCCGGAACTTCCTCGCCGCCAACGACCTGTCGGTTGACGACTATTTCTCCATCTTCGAAAGCCTCCACCGGCAGTACGGCGGCGACCCCGACGGCAGGGTGAACATCCTGTTGAGCCCCAGCAACGTTCAGTGGGCGTCGGACGATTTTCTCCAGCGCACCAAGGAACTCGCGGAGAGACACCAAGTCGGCATTCACATGCACTTGGTGGAAAGTTCTTACCAGAAGGAGTTCGGCGTCAGGACCTGGGGCAAGACCCCGGTGGCCCATTTGCAGGACCTGGGCTTCCTGGGCCCTGAACTGTCGTGCGCCCATGCCGTGTGGCTCACGGAACAGGACATAGACCTGCTGGCCGGCCACGGCGCAACGGTCTGCCACAACGCCAGTTCCAATTTGCGGCTGAAGAACGGCATCGCGCCGGTCAACGCCATGGCATCCAAGGGATTGAACGTCGCCATGGGCACAGACAGTACCGCCCTCAACGACGATGACGACATGATTCAGGAGATGCGCCTGGTCTCCAGGCTGCACCGGGAGCCTTCCATTGTTTCGCCGTCGGTGAGTTCCCATCAAGTCCTGGCGATGGCAACCATCAACGCCGCCGCCCCGACCTTCTTCCACGACCGCATCGGCGCCTTGGAAGTGGGTAGACGGGCCGACATGGTGCTTTTGGAAATGTCGGCCATCGAGGAACCGTACATGGACCCGGACGTGGACATCATCGACGCCCTCTTGTACCGGGGCAAGTCCAGGCACATCGACACCGTGCTCATAGACGGCAGGGTGGTATTGAAAGACGGCAAGTTCCCCGGATTGAGCAAGGCCGACGTTGTCAGGGAGTTGCGGGAGCAACTCGCCCGGCCCATAGAACCGTCGGTCCTGGAAATGCGCAACATGGTGCAGCAGCTAACGCCCTATGTGGAGCGGTTCTACAGTTCCTGGGGCGACGGGGAAGGCCAGCCCCACTACCGTTACAACAGCCGGGTTTAGCGTCCTCAGAGGGTGGCGGACTACTCACCCGGCGCCGTTTCAGCGTCGTCCGTCTCCAGTCCGTATTCAGTGATGATGCGACGGAACTGGCCTAGTCGGTCGTGCAACCATTCGGCCATCTGGGGCCAATTATCTCGGTTCCAAGTATCTATAATGAGAGACCTGCTACGGTTACCAAGTTCGCTAGTTACGGCAGTCTCATATTTAATCGCCAAGTCTTTGGTCTGAGCATCGTACTTCGGGTTATTCCGAGACACGTAAACATTTGCGCCATCCTGTGACAGAGTTTGAAAGACAAACACGCCCCCGATACTATGCTCGGCCTCATGGCGAGAGTGGTCTGGCGGGATGTCGTCACCGGGGTAACGCTCAGCATAGAAATTCCAGAAGTCACGACGGAGCGGACGGAGATCGGGCCGCCTGCTACCGACGCGGGCCTCTACGGCCTCTTTAACCTGCCGATCCCAGTCATTGGGGCGTTCCAGCACCTCGAACAGTGGGGCGACTGGCGCAGGGGTGTCGCCGATTCGCACGGCCCGCACCTTCACCGCGAAGAAGGCGAACGGGTCAGTGGTATGCTCATTCAACCAGCGGATGGCAGAGAGGTGCGCTGGGTGGAACCGCCGGGCAATCCAGATAACCGTTTGCGCTTCCAGCCCCGCCAGATAGGTCAAGACCTGTCCCAAGTGCGTATGGTCAGTGTTCTCCAACTGGTTCTCAATCACGACCACGCTTCCGTCGCTGGGGATGCGGGCCAGTATGTCGGCTGAGAACCCTTCAACGGACACTTCAGTACCCTCCAATTCCAAGTCTACGCCAATGGCGTGGGACAGCCGGTGCAGGTTTTCGGCCAGCCAAGGAGTGAAGTTGTTGGCCTCGTGGGGCCAGGCTTCGCGGAGAGGGACATCCTTAAGTTCACCGAACTCCATCATGGATGTCCTCCGATATGATGAATGCTAGGGCCTTGTAATTGTTCGTCAGAATCAGGATTTTCGGGATTAAAGGATTTCCAGGATTTGTCTTATCCTGAACATCTTCTAATCCGGCAAATCCTGATTCTGACAATTGCTCCAAGCGTATAAAAGACCCTGTGATGAATGCCGGAATGCTTGCAATTGCGCTGCGGATTGGAGCCGGGCGGATATCGAGCCTCAGCCAGGGAATATCTCCTCCACCCGGAAACTAAAACCCTCCAAGGTGGGGGAAGTCACGGTGTCGCCTTCCCGGTAAACGCCCACCTCCACGTAGTCGCTACCGTCCAGAAGCAGGACCGTCACAGTGTGGGCAACAGGGTCAATCGGCCAATACTCTTTTACGCCGTGCCTGGCGTAAAGCTCCCGCTTGGCCGTCAAATCACGTTGGGCCGTAGACGGGGAGTGGATCTCCGCCACCAAGTCGGGGGCGCCCTGGACGTTGAGAGTGGCGATGATTCCCATCCGCTCCCTGGAGATGAACAGCAAGTCCGGCTCCACGGTGTCATGGTCTGACAGCACAACGTCCGTGGGGGCGGCGAAGACTATGCCCAAGTCTCTTTCTTCCACAAAAGGCGCCATGCGCATGGTCAGCCGCATAGAAGTTCTCTGGTGGGCGATATTGGGCGATGGCATCCTGAACAACTCCCCGTCAATCAACTCCCATCGCTCGTCGTCGGGGGTCTTGGCGTAGTCCTCATAGGTAAGCTTGGTCTTTGGCTTGGGGCTGACCATCTTCGTCCTCCAGTGGTGGAGCGATTTATCATCGCCCTGCCCCCCTGGAACCGGGGCGCAGGACCCAGGCTCAGCCAGGGAATATCTCCTCCACCCGGAAACTGAAACCCTCCAGGGTAGGGGAAGTCACGGTGTCGCCTTCCCGGTAAACGCCCGCCTCCACGTAGTTTCCGTCGTCCAGAAGCAAGACCGTCACGGTGCGGGCAACGGGGTCAATCGGCCAATACTCCTTTACACCGTGCCTGGCGTACAGTTCACGCTTGGCCGTCAAGTCGCGGTGGGCCGTGGACGGGGAGTGGATTTCCGCCACCATGTCGGGGGCGCCCTGGACGTTGAGAGTGGCAATTATGCCCATGCGTTCCTTGGAGACGAACAATAAGTCCGGCTCCACGGTGTCGTGGTCGGACAGGACAACGTCCATAGGCGCATCCAAGACTATCCCCAGGTCTCTTTCGTCCACAAATGGGGCCATGCGCAAAAACAGGCGTCCTGAAGTTATCTGGTGGGCGACATTGGGCGACGGCATCCTGAACAACTCCCCGTCAATCAACTCCCATCGCTCGTCGTCGGGGGTCTTGGCGTAGTCCTCGTAGGTCAACTTGGTCTTTGGTTTGGGGCTGACCATCTCGCCCTCCGGCAGCGCAACATTTTTCAACACCGATTATCCCACAAGCTCAACCGAATGGTTAACCTGAAATGTCAGTCTGTTATTGAGAACTGACGGTGGCCACTCCTCCCCGCACTGACACTTCGCGCTTGCCACGTCGTAAAACACCTCTCTACCATATTACCTGTGCAGCACAACGTCCCATCGGACGCGGACAAGCCTAACAAAGCCAATGAGGCAATATGGTGATTTATGACTGAAACCACCTCTACCAACAAGCTTTCTGCATCAAATCGGTGCATTGAGACCTCTTCCAACGTTGGTGACCGTGCCTGGATGTCCCGAAATGTCCGCAAATGATGCTCCTATATATGTCAAGGAGCGATATTGGGCACCTTGGAGGGGCGACACAAGGCCGAGAAGACTTCACGGGCGACGTAGCGTTTGAGGCAACGGATGACCTCGGTTTTGCTCATCCCCTCCTTGGTGCGGCGATCCATGTATTGCCTGGTTCTCAGGTCATGACTGAGCCTGACCAGAACCACGCGATAAAGAGCTGCGTTGGCCTGACGGTCGCCACCCCGGTTCAGCCGATGCCGATTGGTCTTCCCGGAGGAGGCCGGTATTGGACTCACTCCGCACAGAGAGGCGAAGGCAGCCTCGGAGTGGATGCGTTGGGGGTTACTGCCAGCAGAGACAAGCAGAGCTGCTGCCGTGTCGGGTCCTACTCCGAAGACGCTGACGAGGGCCGGGGCTGCCGTCCGGGTGAGCCGTTCCAGCTCGGCCCGCAGGTCACCGACCTCCTTGTCGAGCTGGATGTAGCGGCAGGCAAGAGACCGAAGGGTGTACTTGGCCGCCGCCGTGGGGTTCTCAAGACGACCTGGACGAAATCTCCTGCACCGTGCCGCGAGGGCAGTGGCCGTCAGACTCTCCAGTGTCTCTCGTAGTTCGGCCGGAGCCGTGACGACCAGGGCCTTCATCTGGTTGATGGCCTGGGTGCGTGCCTTGACAGCCGAGTCCTTGGCGCTCTTGAGCATACGGATCATCTCGGTTTCGCCCTCACCTGATTTAGGAGTGGCGTTGGCTACTCCGGCCAGAACCGCCCGTGCTGCCATCTCCGCATCGGTGGGGTCGCTCTTACCTTTCCGGAATCGGGTTGACCGGTCAGGCCGGTTGACCTCTACGACGGTAAAGCCTACGACGGTAAAGCCGCGACCGGTCAGGAATCGGGCCAGTCCGGCGCCGTAGGAACCGGTGCCCTCGACCCCGAAGGTGCGAACCTCACCCAGCTTCCGGGACCACCGTTCGAGCTCCCCATACCCATGGCTGGTCGCTGGGGCGTAGTGCTCGGCGAGGCGCACGCCCCACTGGTCGATGGCAACGGCCACATGCTCGTCTTGGTGAGTATCGACTCCGATGACCACCTGAGAAGCGTGGATGACTTCGCGACCGACGACTGTTGTCATTTCAGCCTCCTGCTAGGAGTAGCGCGTCGGCCAGACGAGCGGACAAGACTGCGAAGGGACTTTAAGTCATGCTCCTATGAGGTCACTGCTCCAATGGCCGTTGGCGCCGTATCGGCCATCTCCGGATCGAGCCGACAGATCATTTGGAAGGCATTAGAGCCAGTCAGCGTTGGGGTCAGACCCGAGCCGGAATGGCACAGAAATATAATCGCAGTCCGCGTTTCTGAAATTTCCGGCAAAGGGGCCATCTATACATGGTCTTTTGGTTCTTGGCGTAATCGTCTGAACTATGATTTCTTTGATTCTGTGATTACCATGATTCGGGAAATCATGGTAATCCATCAATCCCATGAATCATAGTTCAGACGAAGAATCGAAAGACCCTGGCCATCTATAGACCATATCTTGAGGAGTCCCCACCATGATGAGTGAAATAAACGCCCTCTGGCGTCGCGTCCGCGCCCTTCAACGTAAATTGGCCCGCGAACTGGCCGAGTACCGGCTGGGCCTTATTTGTGACGACCTTTGTGAACGCTGGTTCGCCGCTTGGTCCGACCACAAACCCTTGCCTGAAATCCGGCCCTTCATCAAGCGGGTGATGGACGCCGGCTACCACCTCCTCCCGTTGGGCGCGGCCAACAACTACCTGGACCGTTGCCTTCGCAAAGGTGACGCCCCCGACCCCCAAGTCCTGCTGAACGCCATCCTCCCCTAGCCGGGAACATCCCGGCTGAGGGATGCCTGGTAGACCGTTTACGTGTTCGCATATGGCTCAAAGCCTGTACCGAATATGCCCTCATAGTATGGTACTATTACGCCAGTAGGCTTCCACAGGCGGGAGGAGTCATGACGACGGTAGGCTCAGGAAAATATACCTACACCCTGATTCAGGACTGGGCCAAGTTGCCTCCGGGCCAAACCTTCGGCTCGGTCAGCGCCGTAGCCACCGACTCGCAAGACCGGGTCTACGCCTTCCAGCGGGCCGAGCCTCCGGTGGTGATTTTCGACCGGGATGGTAATTTCCTCGGGTCATGGGGCAACGGCGCTTTCGTCAATCCCCACGGCATCTACATCGAGGACGACATCGTCTACCTGACCGACCGCGAAGGGTCGGTCGCCATGAAATACACCTTGGACGGCAAACCGTTGCAGATCATCGGTGAGCATGGCGTCTACTCCGATACGGGTTGCGAGGTCTCTGGGGAGGTTGTGCCCCGTGCAGCAGGACCGTTTAATTACCTTACTGAGTTGGTCCCCGCGGCCAATGGAGACCTTTACGTGTCCGACGGCTACCGCAACGCCCGGGTGCACCGTTTTTCCAGTGCGGGGCAGTTGATTTCCTCGTGGGGTGAGCCGGGCAAGGGCGGCCCGAACCAGATGCACCTGCCCCACAGCCTGATAGTAGGGCGGGACGGCAGGATATACGTCTGCGACCGCGAGAACAGCCGCATCCAGATATTCTCGGCCGAGGGCGAGTACATTGAGATGTGGACCGACATGCACCGCCCCTTGGACATTTCCCAGGACTCCGAGGGAGTCTTCTACATCACCGAGCGAGCGGAAAACGGCTCGCCTCCCCAAGTCAGCGTTCTGGGCCCGGATGGGCAGGTGCTTGCCAGGTTTCCTTCCCGGTCGGGCCACGGGTCGTGGGTTGACGCTCATGGCGACATCTACTTGGCCCTGACCGCCGAGAGAAGTATCGACAAGTACGTGCGCCAAGGTTAGAAGACAGTTATCCGTCATTCCCGCGAAGGCGGGAATCCACGGGCTGCAACCATCGACGAGTGGATGCCAAGAGGATGGGACCGTCTGCTTGGATAGTCTCTTGGATATAACACCGGCAGGAAGTGTAAATGGCTGCTAACCCACGGTCATCCGCCGACGGCCAGCAGGAATTCCGTACTTTGTCGGGCATCGATATCAAGGACGTATACCGCCCCGAAGACGCGGGCTTGGACTACTCGCAGGACCTGGGCGAGCCGGGCGCATACCCATTTACCCGCGGCCCATACCCGACCATGTACCGGGGGCGGTTGTGGACCCGCCGCCAGATCGCCGGCTTTGGCACCGCCAAGGCCACCAACCAACGGTACCGCTTTCTGCTGGATCGAGGACAGACCGGCATAAGCACTGACTTCGACCACCCGACTCTCACCGGGTACGACTCGGACCACGAGTTGGCGGAGGGAGAGGTTGGCCGGTTGGGCGTAGCCATAGATACGGTATCCGACATGGAGGAACTGTTCGAAGGCATTCCCCAGGACCGGGTCAGCGTCTCCCTTACCATCAACCATCCCGCTATCGTCATGTTGAGCATGTTCCTTGCCGTGGCCGAAAGCCGGGGCATACTCTGGTCCGAGCTACGGGGCACGGTGCAGAACGATTCACTGAAAGAGTTCCACGGCCAGAAGACCTTTGCACTTCCCCCGGGCCCGTCCCTCAAACTCACCACCGACATAGTTGAGTTCTGCACCAAGCACGTCCCGAACTGGTATACGGTGTCAATCTCCGGCTACCACACCCGCGAGTCCGGGGCCGACGCTGTTCAGGAATTGGCCTTCACCCTGGCCCAAGGCATGGCTTACGTGGAGTCGGCGATGGATCGGGGGTTGCCTGTTGACAGTTTTGCGCCAAGGCTTTCGTTCTTCTTCGGCTGCCACAACGACTTCTTTGAAGAGATAGCCAAGTTCCGCGCCGCCCGCCGCATGTGGGCGCGGACCATGCGCCACCGGTATCAAGCCACGCGGCCCGAGTCGATGCGGCTCCGCTTTCACACGCAGACCTTGGGGTCCACCCTGATGCGGCAGGACCCTCAGAACAACATCGTTCGCGGCGCCTTGCAGGCGCTGGCCGCGATTATGGGCGGCACCCAGTCGCTCCATGTCAGCGGCTACGACGAGGCCTATGACATCCCGTCCGAAGAAGCCATGCGAATGTCATTGGCCACCCAGTTGATCCTGGCCCACGAGTCCGGCGTGACCAACACCGTCGATCCTCTCGGCGGCTCCATGTTCGTTGAGTCGTTGACTAACACGATGGAAGAAAAAGCCAATGAATATATCGCCAGGATCGACGAGATGGGCAACGGCTCTTTGTGCCAGGGAATGCTCGAGGCTATCGGTAACGGTTACATAGAGCAGGAAATCGCTCGCGCCTCTTATGAGTACCTCAAGAAGGTGGAGAGCGGCGACCAGGTTATAGTGGGCGTCAACCAGTACCAGCCCACCAGCAGCCAATTGCCGGAGTTGTTCGAGTTCGACGCCTTAGAGGAAGAACGGCAACTGAATCGCCTGGCCGAAGTTAAACGCTCCCGCAGCGATGCCCAAGTCGCCGACTCGTTACGCAACCTCAAATCGGCAGCGGCCAAGGACGAAAACCTGATGCCCCATGTTCTGGAGGCGGTGAAGGTCCATGCTACCGAGGGCGAGGTAATGGCCTCGTTGCAGGACGTGTACGGTGAATATGTAGACCCTGGGGTGTTTTAGCCCGGAGATGACTACCCAACTCCACCATAGAAACATCAAGGTGTTGCTGGCCAAAATGGGCTTGGACGGCCACGACCGGGGCGTCAAGGCCATTGCACGAGCCTTTCGTGACTCCGGTATGGAGGTGGTCTACCTGGGTATGCGCGTAACTGCCGACCAGATAGCCCAAGCCACCCTCCAGGAAGACGCCGACGTGGTGGGGATAAGCATCCTTTCCGGCGCTCACATGCGCTTGGTCCCGCGGCTGGCCCAAGCGTTGACCGACAGGGGCATCATGGACGACGTTCTGCTGCTCGTGGGTGGAACAATTCCTGACCAGGACGTGGAGCCTTTGCAACAACTGGGAGTCCACGGCGTGTTTCCAGTGGGCGCTTTCACCAGCGAGATGGTGGAGTTCATCCAAGCCAACGTGAAGAGCGGCAAGTCCTCCCCGTTCCAACATCAAGCCGGAGAACCGCAGCCCGCCAACCTGTCGGGCGAAGTTATTACTGAAACGAGGCAAGAGTGACGCCCGATGGACCATTGGCCTCCTCAATACCCGACCGATTACTTCCCGGCTGAAGATTCGGAGTATTGGTCCGAGCCTCTGGAAACCATGCCGCCTCAAGAGCGGAACGCCATCATCCTGGACAAGCTGCGCTGCCAGATCAGCTACGCTTACACTCATTCCGAGTTCTACCGTGAACTGTATCGTGACGCACCGGTAGACCCGAACAACATCCGCAGCTTCGAGGAGTTGGCCCAGCTTCCTATTCTGACCAAGGAGCACATCCGCGCCGAGCAGGAGGCCCATCCTCCCTATGGAAGGTTCCTGTGTGTCCAGCCGGACGATGTGTACCGCATCCACGGGACGTCGGGCACCACCGGCCGTCCCACCATCTTCGGGATCAGCCGCGGAGACTGGGAGCGGATTGCCGAGGCCCACGCCCGCATCTTATGGAGCGTGGGCCTGCGGCCATCGGACCGGGTGATGGTCGCGGCGGTGTTCAGCCTGTACATTGGTAGTTGGGGAGCTTTGGTGGGAGCCGAACGGCTGGGGGCCACTTGCTTTCCCTTCGGCGGCGGTGCGCCCGGCCAGACCGAGCGGGCGGTAGAGTGGGCATCCATGGTCAGGCCGACGGCCCTGTACGCCACCCCTTCCTACGCCCTTTACCTGGCTGAAACGGCCAAGCAGATGGGGTACGATCCGCGTGAAGACTTTTCGTTTCGCCTCATGTTTTTCTCCGGCGAACCCGGCGCCAGTGTGCCCTCAACGCGAAAGGAGATAGAGGACACTTTCGGCTGCTACATCGTGGACCAGGGCACCATGGCGGAAATGACTCCCTGGATGAGCAATTCCGGTTGCCGTCACCTTCCGGGGGGAATGCACTTGTGGTTGGACCTGGTCTACACTGAGATGGTGGACCCCTCAACCCAAACGCCAATACCTTTGGGCGGCGAAGGCGTCCCCGTCTATACCCACTTGGAGCGCACCTCACAGCCCATGATTCGCTACTGGTCGGGGGACATTGCCCGTTGGGACATGGTCGACTGCCCCTGCGGACGCACTTACCCCGCCCTTGTCAGCGGAATCTATGGGCGCACCGACGATATGATAATAGTGCGGGGGCAGAACGTCTTTCCGTCCCACATAGAGGACGTTCTGCGGAGCATGGAAGAGTTCGGCGGCGAGTTCCGCTTGGTGTTGGAAAGGGACCGGGGCCGCTTGGACCGCCTCACGGTACAGGCCGAAGTGACCGCGGACATCTACTCCACTGCGGAGTATGACACCTCAACCATGACCGCGTTGACAGAAAAAATGGCTGGCCGACTGCGCCAGGCACTGGGGATCGGTGTTGCGGTAGAGCTCAAGCCTGTGGGGGAATTCGAGCGTACCCAGTTCAAGGCCCGGCGCACCATCGATCTTCGACAGGACACCTCACCCACCCAATGACGTTCACCGGCTTCTTCATCCTCGGCGTCGGCATTGCCTTCATTGCCGCCTCCATCCTCCCCGGCATCGCCAGGTACCTGAGGGGAGGCGCGATCAGTTCCCTCAGGGAGAGCCCCAACTACAAGTACTGGGGTTTCATTGCAATAGCCATCGGGCTCTTCGCTTCAGTAGTGGACCACGGCAGCGTCAACGTGGCCCTCCCGACGATGGCCGAACACTTCCACACCGATCTGCCCACGATCCAGTGGGTCATCATCGGATACGCTCTCGTCATCAGCGCCACTTTGCTCCCCATGGGAAGGGTATCCGACATGCTGGGCCGCAAGGAAGTGTACATATTCGGCTCCATCATCTACGTAATCTCCGCCGCACTCGTAGGGTCTTCCCAGGACTTCATCTTTCTTATCCTGTTCCGCATCATGCAAGGGATTGGCGCGGCCATGACTCAGGGGACGGGGATGGCCATCATCATGCAGATATTCCCTCCCAACCAAAGAGGCCGGGCCGTAGGCCTCGTCATGACCATCGTCGGCACGGGACAGGTAGCGGGGCCGGCGATAGGCGGCGGACTGGTCAGTTGGTTGGGATGGCGGGCGGTCTTCTTCCTGAACGTTCCCTTGGTGCTCATCGGGATAGTCGCCACCGTAATGATATTGGACTCGGGGAGGGCGTTGCGTGCGGCCCTGGGCGTAGTACAGGGGCGCTTTGACTGGACCGGCGCCGTTTTGTCCACCGGGGCCTTGGTGACTATGCTGCTTGCCATCATGTACGGCCACCGGGAGGGATGGACATCGGGTTGGATCCTGACGGCGGGGGCGTCTTCTGCGGTCCTTATGATCACGTTCGTCTTCTGGGAGCTTCGAGTGACCTCCCCGATGCTGGACGTCAGGTTTTTCCGGGACAGGACATTTTCCTTCGGTGTGGCTGCCGCTTTCCTGATATTCTTGGGGAGTTCATCGATCCAGTTCCTGACACCCTTCTATATTCAGGAGGTCCTGGGTTACAGCGCGGTGGAAGCCGGATTTGCAGTCGTGCCGGGGGCTATTTGCATGTCGTTGCTGGGCCCCGTATGCGGACGGCTCTCCGACTCTTTCGGCTGGCGGAAGTTCACCGTCGGAGGGCTGTTATCCTCCGCAACGGGTATGCTGTTGATGTCCACCCTGACCGAGAATTCCTCCATAGTCGTAGTAATAATAGCGTTGGTGCTGACCTCCAGCGGAATGGGGATTTTCTACTCTCCGAATACCAGTTCAATACTGAGTGCGGTGGAGGCCAGGAACTATGGAACTATCTCCGGCTTTCTGAACCTGATCAGGAACTCTGCCAACGTATCCAGCGTAGCGATGGCTACCGCCATAGTTACCGGCACCATGGGCTCGATGGGCTACGAGCCGACGCTGGCGGCCGTTTCATGCGGAGGCGGCGCGGCCGTTTGCGGCGCCTTTACCATCGGTACCCGGAACGCCTACCTGGTTATGGCGTCCATACTCCTGACTGCAGCCAGCATCTCAGCATTCAAGTTCCAGCCGCGTCAGCAGATGGTGCCCGCGCCCTCAGCCAGCGACTGACATCCAGCAGCGATACGGGCGTCCACAAGGGACGCTCCTACGGTACAGCGGCAGGTAGTAGGGTCTTTTAATTGTCTGGAGTACGGTGTAGGGTACTGGATGACAATGGGAGAGTTCGAGAAAGTGGAGGATGGTTTTGTGGGAGGAGAGAGTTGGGGAATGGGGTCCCGGATTGCTGGAAGCCCTGAAGGGGATAGAGGACCCCAGGAAGCCCCGCGGGGTTCGGCATCCCTTGCCAGCGATTCTGGTGCTGTCGGTGTGCGCGATGTTGGGAGGGGCCAGGAGCCTGTATGCCATTGCCCAGTGGGGACGGGAACATCCCGGAATGGCTCAAAGTCTGGGGTTCAGCCGGGAGCAGACCCCATGCGTGGCAACGCTGCACCACCTTTTCCGCCGGTTGGACGTGGAGGCTTTTGAGTCGGCTCTGGGCCGCTGGGCCCAAGAGTCCATGGGAGAGGGAGAGGGCACCATCGCCATAGACGGCAAGGCCCTGCGCGGGATTCACGGGGAGGAATTGCCTGGGGTAAGGCTGGTGGCGGCATATGCTCGGGAAAGCGGCCTGGTGGTGGGACAAAAGGGGGGTAAGGGGTCATCGCAAGGAGAGTGAACTGGGAGTGGCCTTCAGCCTGCTGGCAGAGTTGGACCTGCGCGGCAGGGTGGTGACGGGGGACGCGCTATACGCCCAACGGGAGTTGAGCCGGCGAGTGGCGGAGATGGGCGGAGACTATTTCTGGGTAGTGAAGGACAACCAGCCATGGGTAAAAGAGGCAGTGAGGTTGCTGTTTGAGCAGCCGCCGTGGGGAGAGTGTTTTGATGAGGCGGTCCGGGAGGGCCGGCACGGAGACCGACAGGAACGGCGGCGGTTGTGGGCCTCAACGGCCCTGAATGAGTACTTGGATTGGCCTGGCTTGGGGCAAGTCTGCTGTGTGGAACGGACAAGGAGGCGAAAGGGCAAGGAGTCAGTGGAGCTTGCCTATGCCGTCACCAGCCTGCCCCCGGAACGGGCGGATGCTGCCCGGTTGCTGGAGATATGGAGGGGACATTGGGGGATTGAGAACCAGGTGCACTGGGTAAGGGACGTGGTATTTGGCGAAGACCAAAGCCAGGTGCGCACCGGATCGGCGCCGCAACTGCTGGCGGCGTTGCGAAACCTGGTGATGGGGTTGTTGCGGCTGACCGGAGTGAAGAACATAGCGGCAGCCCTGCGCCACTACGGCTGGAAACCTTGGGAGACCCTGACTCTCATCGGCTTATCCCCAGACAATTAAAAGACCCTTGCGGCAGGTAGGGGCAACCCTTGTGGTTGCCCCGTTGCTAGTCATATCGCGCGGAAAGGAATTTGCTACCCGCTTGGTGAGAGTCTGCCCAATGCCGCGGGGCCGTTAATAGCTTGAATTTCCTCGGAAGTCTTGTCCAGTCTCACCTTGCGCTCCCACTCACGTCCCTGTTCGTCCTTCACGTGAACGGTCAGCTTGCCCAACCCCTCGGTTTCAACTTCCAGCCTGTCCCCGTTCTGAATGGCGCAGAGGCCGCGGTGGTTGGTGCCGCAGGCAATGATGTCCCCCGGCTTCAGGGTGGTGAGCCAGGTTGCCCACTCCACCACCCGGGGAATCGCGTTAGCCATGTCGCTGGTAACGTAGTCCTGCATCAACTGGCCGTTGATCCAGCTTCGCACGTTCAGGTCCATCGGTTTGTCCACCTCGTCGGCCGTGACAATGGCCGGCCCCATGGGACCGAAGGTGTCCCACGTCTTGCCCCAGAAGAAGCTCCCCCGGTTTTCAGGACGGAACCCTCGCGCGGACACGTCGATGAAGTTGGTGTAGCCGAAGATGTAATCATAGGCGTCCTCTGCCTTGATCTTGCTGGCCGTCTTGCCTATCACCAAGCCCATCTCGGCTTCGCCTTCAAAGATAGTGGCTTGGCAGTCGGGCAGCACCACCGTGTCCCCGTCGCCAATGACGCAACTGGCCGACTTGTGGAAAGCGTCGATGTCGGCGGCCCTCTCCCTAGTGCCGTTTTCCATGTAGTTCACCGCCATCGCAACGATGCGGACGGGTTCAGGCAGAGGCGCGCGCAACCGCACGCCGCTCACCGGAGTCCCCTCAGACGTGGCGGCGGCCTGTTCGATGGCTTGGCGATGACTGTCGAAGTCACCTATGACCCGGTTGATCAGGTCTTGCGGCGACGTGTGAACAACGCCGGACACCGCGCTCGTCACGTCCACCACATTGTCGCCCTTCAAAACACCCAGCTTGAAATCGTCAAAAAAGACCAGTTTCATAGCTCCTCCAAAAAGCTGCGCCGAATGAGACTTGGTGCTATATCCGGATGCCAAGCAACTTACCGGAACCCAAGCCGCTTGGCGAGGGCTTACCGGAAGTGAGGCATGATTTCGCTGACGAACAATTCCATGGACCTCATGGTCTGTTCGTGAGTCAGGTTTCCAAAGGCGAATATAGGGCAGAAGTAATTCACGCCGGACTCGGCTATCGTCTCCCGGACCTGTTCCAGCACCGACGGCGGGGAACCGGCGATGATTGCCCCTCTCTCCAGCAAACCGTCAAAGTTCCTCAGCAGTTCCAAATGCTGGTCGCCGGCCTGCTCCCAGAGGTGGTTGATGTTGGAGAACCACACGTCGTAGGCCAAGCGGGCATCGGATACGGCGTCCTGATCGTTGGGACCAATGTATATATGGCGGGCCAGCCCGACCAACGGATCCTTGACGTGGTGGTTCAGCCGGCCGTCGTCCCCTTGGTGTTCCTTCCAAGCCTGCATGTACAGGTCCACATGGGGCTTTACTGCGCTTGACGGGGAGAAGACGGTGCAGGTGTTGAAACCGTGGCGGGCTATCCAGGGAATCGTCTCGATATTATTGCTGGCATACCAGAGAGGCGGGTACGGTTTCTGGAACGGACGCATCAACAGCCGTGTTTCCTGATATTGGTAGTACTTGCCTTCATAGCTCAGCGACTCTTGGGTGAACCCCTTGATCAGGACCTCCAGAGCCTCCTCGAACATCGCCCGCCCATCTTTCTCCAGTGCAAAGCCGTAGCGTTCCGCCTCCATGGGCACTATGCCGCGGCCTATGCCCACGTCCAGCCTGCCTTGGCTGAGGTGGTCCAACATGCAGATTTCGTGCAGCAACCGGAAAGGGTTGTAGAAGGGCAGCAGATAGACCAACGGCCCCAATCGGATGTTCCTGGTACGCTGGCAGGCTGCAGCCAGGAAGATGCCCGGCGATGGGGCGATGCTGAGAGGAGTGATGTGGTGTTCGGCCAAATGGTAGCTATAGAAGCCCGCCCGGTCGGCGTACTCCAGCATCTTCAGACGTTGTTCGTAGGTCTCGCTGTCCGAATGGTCGTATTGTTCAATCCAGTCGAAAAGCCCGAACCGTACATTTGGTTGGCTCACTGGGTCCTGGCTCATTCAAGCGCCTCCCGCAGCCGGTTCCCGGCGTCAAATGCTAATTGGGGGATTCAAACGCCAGGGTTGCGAACCGCATAAAAACACCGCCCCTGGGTTCGGCCAAGGGTCCGTTGGCGATCAAGCACGCAATGACGTGTCTCTCGCCGGGCGTTGCGCTGTTGCTTATTTCAATCCGTTGGGGAGCGTTTAGCCCCGTGATGGTCCCTACGCCGCGCTCGACCTGTCCGTCAATCCAGACCTCGCCATAGTTGTCCGGGTTGGTCTCGAAGAAGGCCCGGGAGCCAGCCAACGATACGCCGTCAACGGCCTCGGGAAACTCCACGGTGATGCGGTACCACGCGAAGGTAAACCCCACCGAGCGGCTGTCACGAATGTTGGGGCATTCATCCCATGAAGAGTCGTCGTAATCGGCCAAGCGGGCCGGACTGGCCAAAAGTTGGGAAACCAGTCCTTCGTTAGGTTCGCCTGGGACCAAGCCGTCGGCAACTCGCCATTGTCCCTTGACGATGTTCCTGTGCTCAGCATTGTTCAGATCCAGGGCCACTCTCGGCATAAGACTCTCCTCCCCGAATCGTACACACGACGGCGGCCAAATTGAAAAGGCACCGAACAGGCCGCGGCCGGAAAATGGGGACTATCTGGCTGCGGCGGCCTGTGGGGTCAGATGCTCGTCCCAGGGACCCGGGAACCTGCCTTTGCCCACGCCCTCCCCGAACAGGACGCGATCATTCCGGGGCCACTCGCTGCGGGGCATCTCGTAGGATACTTCTATGCCGTTGCCGTCAAGGTCTCGAATATAGATTCCTATGGATATGCCGTGGTCCGACACCCTATCTATCGGAACGTTCTTTTCTTTGAGCCTATGGTAGAGTTCCTTGAGGTCGTCCAGGCTCTCCATCATCCACGCCATGTGGTTCAGGCCTACGCGCCCCTTTTCCGGGCCCGCCGCGTCGTCGCCCACTTCCACCAACGCGATTTCGTGAGACTGGTCCAAGTCGGCCGACATGAAGGCCGCGCCCGGTCTGCGATCATAAAGGTGCAGGCCCAGAACGTCGGAATACCACTGTTGAGACCTCTCAGTGTTCCGCACGTACATATTCACATGGCCGAGGTACTTGGGTTTGTAGCTCATGTTGCGTCTCCTTCTGGGAGATTGGGTAGCACGGGCAAAGGTATCACACACACTTGGGCCACGCAAGAAATCCGGAAGGCCGGAAAAGGCCTGTGCAAAGTAATTGTCTGAATCAGGATTTACCGGATTTGGTGATTTTCAGGATATTCCTAATCCTGCGCATCCTTTAATCTTGATAATCCTGATTCAGACGTTTGTCTCCGGTGTCGAAACTTGAACATGCCTTGCCGCTGGGTTTGGCTGTAGTTAAAATCAAGGCGAAAGAGCGGCTTATGAAGAATGACAAAGTGGAACTGACGGAAGACCAGGAAGCCCAGCTTCTTGCATTGGAGAACATGCCGGACGACCAAATTGATACCTCGGATATTCCAGAAACTCTTGACTGGGCCGGGGGGCAGCGGGGAGTCTTCTATCAGCCAAGCGCATTGTTCGAAGGTTTCAATAGTGCCTTATAATGTCACCGCGCAACAACGACTCTGGTTCGCAGGATACGGAGGGTGGTATGCAGTCTGACCGGCCACCAATGCGTTCGGAACAATTCGGCCCTCTACAGGGAGTCCGAATCATCTCCAGCGGCACAATTCTCGCCCAGCCTTTTGCCGCCGGAATGGCCGCTGAAATGGGAGCGGAAGTCATTCACATCGAGCGGCCCAAGCTGGGCGACGTTTGGCGAAGCGTCGAATTTGCCATGCCCACCGAGAGCGGCGGCGCCATCGCCGCTGGCTGGATGCAGACCCAGCGCAACACCTACGACATTACCCTGGACCTTTCAACGCCTCGCGGCAAGGAAATTTTCCTTCAGTTGGTTGCAGAAGCCGATATATGGATGGAAAGTTCCATCCCCGGCACCTACAAGGAGTGGGGCCTGGACGACGAAACGGTCCACAAGGTCAATCCCAAGCTGGTCATCACCCACGTATCCGGCTACGGCCAGACAGGCCATCCCGATTATCTGGCTCGCGCCTCTTACGACATGATAGGACAAGCCTTCGGCGGTCTGATGAACCTTACGGGGTTTCCCGATCCCGAGCCACCGGTACGGGCCGCGCCCTGGACGGGCGATTTCATCACTGCCCTCTTTTGCCTCTGGTCGTCGTTGGCCGCCTACGTTTACGCCCAACGCACCGGCCAAGGCCAGTCTATAGACTTGGCCCAGTACGAGGCAGTTCACCACATCCTGGCGGGCACCATGGTCGCCTACTACGAACTTGGACTTAACCGTATGAGATCCGGCAACGCAGCAGGGCTAATGCAACCCTACGATTGCTTTCCAGCCAAGGACGGCTGGGTAGTAATCGCCACCGTCGGCTCCGTTTTCGACCGGGTGTGCCGGGTCATAGGACTGGACCCCGACGAGGACGACTGGCGCTCGGCCCATACCGACCTGGAGTCCATCAAAGGAATTGAATTCAACGCTATATTGCGCGGTTGGATTGAAGACCGCACCGTGAAGGAAGTGGTGGACGCCATGAACGCCGCCCGGGTTGGTTGCAGCGCCATAATGACCCCAAAGGACATGGCGGAGGACCCCCACTACGAGATGCGGGGCATGCACATCGAATGGGAGGACTTCAACGTTGGCCGGAAGGTAAAGGGAGTAGGCATCACCCCCAAGATGTCCCTCACCCCCGGTCAAATATGGCGTGGGTCGGTCCCCATGGGTTACGACAACGAGTTGGTCCTCGGGGACCTGCTGGGGCTGGACGCCTCGGAAATCGACAGTTTACGGGAGCAAGGCATCATTTAGTAACCATCAGCAACTGTCTCAAAAACCGGGCACAGCGCCTTCTCTGTCATTCCGGCTCCCTGTCCGTCACATCTGGTCGCCAGTTGTCATTCTCGCGCAGGCAGGAATCCATGACCTTCAGTTAGCGAGAAGCGGTTGCAAGCGGAGCCAACCGACTTTGCGATAGTTTCTAACCGTACCTGGCCGTCGCTTTGTCGTAAGCGCCTTCCGCCAGCCACTCCAGCACGTCGGCCAATGGCAACACGTCGGCGTACTTCTGGTCCATGTCGAACAGGTTGATTGCGTGGGTCGCTTCATGCCGGTCGAACACGCACTCCTCCACCACGATCATGCGGAACCGGTTGGTGCACCCGTCCACCACGCTGGCCCTGACGCAGCCGCTGGTGCTTTCGCCGCAGGTGATGATGGTGTCTATCCCCAGGTAGTTCAGGTGCCCCATCAATGGTGTGCCCCAGAAGGCGCTGGGTGATGACTTGAGCAGCACCGCCTCGCCGTCGATGGGTGCCACTTCGTCGATGATGTCGAAACGTCGCTTCTCCCTGTCGATTTGGGCGGCGTCTTTGACGCGGCCCTCCACATCCCTCTTCTGAGCGTTCCAAGACTCGATACCGGCATCGCCTAAACCGGTCACGTGTACCACCGGTATCCCCGCTTTCCGCGCCGCCTCCAGCAGCGTCTGGATGTGGGGAATGGCGTCCCACGCCGCCAAGCCGCAACTGCCCGGCCAGTCCTCTATGGCTTCCAATAACGGTTGAGGCTCGTCGCCGTATACCCACCGGTAAAGGTCGACCAGCAGCAACGCCGGCTTCTCCCCAAAACCGACGGACTCGTGCTGCGACATCGCCAAGTGGGCGCGGTCTTGCGGGGTAAGGTAGGGTTCCCATACTCGTTCCGGCATTGGCTCTCTCCCTTATCGACTCGAACATTGATGAACTGGATGTACAGCATAAAAGAAAACCCTTATCCTGTATATCCTGTTCATCCAATAGGTTTGCAAATGATCATGAATCAGCAGTAGGTTGTTAAAATGAGGCTTGCGAATGGGAGTACGGACCTACGTAGACCAGTGGGGAACGAGTCTGGCTGTACGGATTCCGAATCCGATAGCCGAACAATGGGGCATACGGGTGGGATCACCGATTGAGATCACCCAAGACGGAGACCAATTGACGTTAAGCAAGGAAGGCTACGACCTGGATGACATACTGTCCCGAATTACTGTCGATAACCTGCATCACGAGCTAACTACTGGCCCGGCTCAAGGCAACGAGGTTTGGTAGAACGATCCTATGCCCCCGACCGCGGGCACATCGTATGGCTGACATTCGATCCCCAAGCCGGACACGAGCAAGCAGGGCGACGGCCAGCCTTGGTCTTGAGTCCACTAGCCTACAACGACAAGACCGGCATGGCGTTAGTGTGTCCCGTCACCTCGGCGATGAAAGGATATCCATTTGAGGTTGCTCTACCCCAGGATAGCCCGGTCTTCAGTGTAGTGCTGGCCGACCAAATCAAGGGTTTGGATTGGCGGGCCAGAAATGCGAGGTTTGCTTGCTTGGCACCTGCAAGGGTCGTGGAAGAAGTGCTCGGCAAACTCAACGTCTTGTTTATATGATGGGCATCGTGGTACAGAGCATTATAAACATGGGCGGTCATTGACACTGGCTCAACCTAGTATGAGAATGAATGCACATTAGCATTTGTCAGTCACTCAGGAGGTCTAAATGACACAAACCACCGCTTACACCATGGAAGGTTTCTTGGACGACGTCAGGCACATTTTCGAGTCGACAAACGACCCGTTGGCCCAAGCCAAGGGCGTCGCCGGCCACTTGAAAGACTTGCTGGCGGTACCCGGTTGGCTGGAGGAAAGACTGGATCTGCCCGAAGACGGCGGCTATGGTCCTGTCAGCCTCCACTTGGAAGAGGAAGCCGGCCATCCCGGGCCGGGATTCTGGCTGATGGCGTCGGTACAGAAGCCGGACCAAGACAACCTCCCCCATGACCACGGCGCCGCTTGGGTAGTCTACGGGGTCTACGAAGGAGAAATCGAACAGACCAAGTGGCGCTGGTTCTATCCCGGGGAAGGGGTGGACGAAGTCCAGATACAACAGACGGGACAGTTCGTACAAGGCGACGGCGCGGTTTCTTTCTTCCTGCCCGGCGAGATTCACAACACCCGAAACATCACCGGAGGCCGCGCCTTGGTGGTGCGCTTGGAATCGCAGAAGCTGGACCGCGTGACCAGGTACCAGTACAACCCAGAGGAAAGGACCATCAGGGTGATGGACCGGTAGCCCCGGCGGGAAACCCAGACTGTCTTTACCCTCGAAACTCATGGCGGCCCCACCCCTCAGGCCTTTCTTGTGGCAGCAGGGCGGCCGCCATTACTTTTTCTCCTGAGTTCCGCGCACCCAAGCTATTAAGGCACGTACCGGCGTCAATCAGGCCTGACTTCGCACAGCCCCAAGGAGGTTGCTTTTAGTGGCTTTGTCCCTGGCATTTCACCCTGTCAACAGGATTCTTTCCAGTGACAAGACCAACCTAGAAGGCGAAGTCCTCACCGTGAACATCAACGAGCTACGGGACCATTTGCTGGAGGACCACCGGCTGGAAAGCGTCGACCTGGAGATAGTCTACCCTGGGGACAGATGCCGGGTTGGCTACGTTTTTGACGTGCTGGAGCCTCGGGCCAAAGCCCCCGGCGACGGCCCGGACTTTCCCGGCATACTGGGGCCGTTGGCGCCGGCGGGCCGGGGGACCACCCACGTCCTCCGAGGTGCGGCCGTCACCGTGGTAGACGGCGGGCAACCTGGCGGCGAGTTGGGTTATGCATCCAGAAGGGGCGGTGTATCGAAGGTATTAGAAATGAGCGGCCCCGCCGCCGAGGCGTCGGCCTATGGCGGACTGGCCCACTTGGTTGTCGTCCCCCATGCCTTCCCGGAGGTCACACGCCACGCCGTTCTCAACTCCCTGCGGTTGGCTTCGGTGAAAGCCGCCGTCTACCTGGCACGGGCGGCGGCAGGCAAGACTCCGTCGTACACCGAGGTATTTGACCTGGACTCGTCCGCCCTGGAACAGAGAGCAACCGCCCCGAGGGTATCCTACATTGGTCAGGTGCACGGCCATCAGCACGGCACCGAGACCGACGAGCATATTCTGTACGGCGGCAACACGGTGGGCATGATGCCCGTGCTTCTGCATCCCAACGAGTGGCTGGACGGAGCGGTGGTTATTTCTTACTCCTGGGGCGCTCGTGGTCTGGAGACCTACTTCCACCAGAACCACCCCATCATCCTGGACCTGTACCGGCTACACGACGCGGGCGAAATAGTCTTAGCCGGCGCTGTCGCCACCGTTTCGTCGGACCGGCGCGACGAAATCGACCGCAACAGCATGATGGCCGCGAACATCGCCAAGTGGGACCTGAAGGCCGACGGCGTGGTTCTGACCAAGTACGTGGGCGGGGCGCCCCATACCGACATGTTCGAGACGGCGCGGGTATGCGAGGAACTGGGAATCAAGACCGTCGCGCTGGTCAGCGACACCGCCCTTGACCGGCGATGGGAGTCTGCCACGCTGATGAACATTCCCGGCGTGGACGCCGTGGTGAACCACAGCGAGGGCGTGGATGTTTCCTGGCCGGCCAACCAGGTGGAGCGGGTAGTTGCCGGTAACCCGGAGGTAGTGTCCAAATTGGCCCAACTGCGGGAATTGGTCGCCGTCAATGTGTGCGGGGTGGCCAACAACCAGGGGGCGTCGCGCCTCCGTTCCATGCTGGTTTAGAATCCGGGACACAGCCATAGGAGAGACCATGCGCGTAGTCCATTACATCAACCAATTCTTCGGCGGCTTGGGGGGCGAGGAACACGCCAACATACCCCAGGAAGTTCGTGCTGGGGCCGTAGGGCCGGGCCGTCTCTTGACCCAATTGTTGCCTGATACCGCGGAGGTGGTGGCGACAGTGATTTGCGGCGACAACTACGCTGCGGAGCATTTGGGTCAAGTCACCGCAACGGTGTTAGCGCAAGTTACGGACGCACACGCCGACCTGCTGGTGGCGGGCCCCTGTTTCCAAGCGGGCCGCTACGGCATTGCGGCGGGCGCCGTATGCGCCGCGGTCCATCAACAACTGGGCGTCCCGTCGGTAACCGCGATGTCTAGAGAGAACCCCGGCGTGGACCTGTACCGCGAGCAAGTCTATATCGTTGACTCCGGGGACGACGTTGGTCAGATGAGAGATGTTCTCGCCAGGATGGCGTTGCTGGGAACGAAGTTGGCCAACGGTGAGGACCCCAGCAGTCCGGCGGAGATGGGCTACTTCCCCAAGGGGTTGTTGCGCTCCCAGTTCGTTGACAAGACAGCGGCGGAGCGTTTGACCGACATGCTGCTGGCCAAGCTTCGAGGCCAGCCCTACGAACCGGAAGTGCCCATCGAGATTGCTGAGCCGGCTGCGCCTCCCTTACCCGTCGCCGACCTGTCGAAAGCGACTGTCGCGCTGGTCACCGACGGCGGTCTCGTGCCCAAAGGAAACCCCGACGCCATCCCTCTTGCATTTGCCAAGGTATGGGGGGCATACAACATTGCCGACAAAGAGGCGTTGAACGCCGAAGAATACGACGTCAGCCACGGCGGGTACGACAACCGACCAGTCAGGACAGACCCACACCGGTTGTTGCCGGTTGACGTGCTGCGGGGCTTGGAGCGCGACGGCGTGATTGGCGGCCTACACCCGGAATTCCTGTCGACCACCGGCAACCTGAACCCCATCAACAACAGCCGCCGGATGGGAAGGGAGATGGCGCAGCGGTTGTTGAATGCCGGCGTGGACGCGGTGATACTGACCTCCACTTGAGGGACCAGCACCCGCAGCGGTGCTGCGATTGTGAACGAACTGGAAAAGGCCGGTATGCCCGTGGCCCATGTGACCGCCATACCATCGGTCGCCAAATCGGTGGGGTCAACCCGCATCGTCCTGGGCGAAGGGATCGTGAACCTCTTGGGGAACGCTGACCTTGTCGCTGATGAAGAACGCAAGCTGCGCCGGGAAATAGTGATGCGGGCTTTGGAGGCTCTGACAACGGCGGGTGTAGTAACGTCGTAGTGATTGTATCGAAAGCAACCGGCCCTGCCGAGTTCCAGACGTAACTAACCAAGGCGCATGGATTCCCGCCTTCGCGGGAATGACGAGTTGAGTACGGCGGCAAATTTTGAGGCGGGTGTCTAACAAGATTCTTGACCGGTGTCGGTCTGGTGGAAGATTACCGGCCCAGGCGGAACAGCCCCTTGAACTTGTCTACTATCACGTTCCGCTTGAGGCCCTGGATAGCACGGGTTATGGGGATACCTTTGGGGCAGACCGCGGTGCACTCGAAGATGGTGTGGCAGCGCCACAGTCCCTCCTCGCTGGCAACCGCCTGAAGCCGCTGCTTGCCCGAACCGTCACGGCTGTCGGAAACCAGGGCGAACGCCCGGTTCAACGCCGCCGGACCCAGAAACCCGGAGTCCAAGCCGACCACGGAGCAGGCGGAGTAGCACAGCCCGCAGTAGATGCACTCCCGGTGGGGGCTTATGGTGCGTCTTTCCTTGGAGTCCGGTGATAGAACCACAGGCCCTTCGACGCCCTCTTCCGGGATGAAGTTCGGGTCGATGCTCCGCAACTGGTCAAAGAACATTCCAGGATCGATAACCAGGTCCCTCACCACGGGCAGGTGCCGCAGCGGTTGGACCCGTACCACTCCGCCGTCATCGCCCACCAGCGAGCGGACCAAGGTGCCGCAAGCCAACCCTTCCCTGCCGTTTATCACCACGCCGCAAGTGCCGCACATCTGCACCCGGCATGCCCGCCGAAAGGCCAACGACGGATCAGCGTTGCGCTGCACCCATACCAAGGCGTCCAGGACGCTCATGGTGTCGGCGAATATCGGCACCTCGAATTCCTGCCAGTAGCCTTCCGACCCCTCTTCGGGCGGCTTGCGTCTTATCGACAGAGTTACGTTTTCCATGCGGTAGCCTGTGCCATGACGGATGGATTTACAGTATGAAGGCGAGGAGGGCCCAGGAGCCGTAGGCGAAGGTTGCTACTCCAAGCACCCACAGCCCTATGGTCATGCCTTTCGCCCTTCTGGCCGCTGGCCCCCACTCCAGGAGGATGTTCCTCATCCCGTTCAACCCGTGGTACAGGACCAAGGCCAGCAGCGAAAAATCGACGAAGATGAACAGTCCCTGGGTAAGGCGCTGCTTCACTATCTCGAACAGCACCAACTCCTCCTGTTCCCCTTTTATCACGTCGCCCAACCCGGAGAAGTGGGTCATCCAGATGTGTACGCCAACCAGGAATATCAGGAGCACCCCGCTGACGCGCTGGTAGAACCAGGGCCAGAACCCGATTACCACACGTTCCTCGTTGTTGGTCAATGGAGCGGCCATGCCCTTTCGTACTGTCCTAAGTCCAACCCTAGCCCCGCAAAATCAGCGGCAGGCTGAAGTACCCGGCCGTGCAGGTGATAGCGGCGGTGAGGAACATGCAAATCCAGAACATCAACGCTTGATGCTTGATGCCGATACCAGCGTCGAAGAGCAATACCCGGACGCCGTTCAAGCCGTGGTAAAGGACGGCCGCTATCAGGAACAGGTCCAATACCACGAAGAAAGGCTTTTGCAGGAATATCAGAACGGCGTCGAAGACTTCGGAGCCAGCCCGCGCGGTGGATATGACGGCGATGTGCAGGAACAGGTAGCCCACCAGCGCCACGCCGGTCAGCCGTTGCAGGAACCATGCCCACCAGCCGGACCGGGTCCCGGAGTACCGGTCCTGGAGAGAACTGCCGTGGAGAGGTAGATTTCGGAAGGAAAAGGCCAACTGGGTCCTCTAAAACAACTCAATCTCGGGGCGTTGTTCTTCGCCCATGCGCCCGAACACCGGGGGCTTCAACCCCTCGTACAATGGCCCCAACCGCTGGTTTATTTCCTCGTTGACCCTGGTAAAGAAGCTGTTGCCTTGAACGTCGCCCTCCACCAGCAAAGGCCCCAGCTTGTCTACTTCAAAGGTCCAGAGGGCCTCGGAGATGCCGAGTTCCTCGACCCAGTAGACCCCAAGCACTTCCTTGATGGCCCGGCCGTAAATTGCGCCCAGGCCGTAGCCCAACGTGGTAAGGCAGATGGCTCCGTGCTTCCGGAAAACTTCCTGGTAGACCTCCTCGGACATACCCGCCTTGCCCACAACCGCCTTGACCCCGAACTGTTCCAGCAACTGGGGCATATACTGGGCGTAACGGAACCCGGCGGTGGCTTGCAGGGAGGCCACCTCAAACTTTCCGGGAGACACCTCCACGCCAGCAGGGGACGACTGCAAGCTGACGTTGGTCAAGCCCTGCAGGTCTATCGGCGGGGAATTGCCATCCACCAGCATGTGCTTGTAGACGCCGTCACGGGCGGTGTAAACGGGACCGTTGAGATAGACAATGTCGCCCGCCGTCAATTTTTCGATGTCATCCTGCTGCAAAGGGCAGGTAAGATACCACTCCCGGTTCTGGGCTTGAGACACTATTCGTCCTCCCGAATCCGTGATAGGTCCCCGTCGGCTACTCGATGCCTTCGCGCCTGTAATACGGAGTGAACCATTGAGGGTCTTCTCTGAACTCCACTTCACCGCTGGGGAAAACTCTCGCCACGGAGCGGCGATAGGCGGTGCAGAATTGAGATATGGCAATGGGCAACCCGCCGGTGTGGGTATAGGCGATTTCCACATGAACGTCGAGGGCCGTCGTATCGCCGCCCACGCCCATGACGCCGAAGCCTGTCTGGTTGGCCAACAGGCGCAACTCCTCTTCCAACTCGGCCACTTCCGGCTCAGGGTGGCGGTCGCCGATGAGACGCAGGCAAGCGGCTTCCTTGGACAGACTCACGGCTTGGTCCTTGGTGCCGCCCAGCCCGACGCCTACGACTACCGGGGGACAGGACAACCCGCGGCGGGCGAACTCGGCCATGTTATCAAGAAGGAACCGCTTGATGCCGTCGATGCCGTCGGCGGGAAACAGCATCCGGTAATCGGTGCCGAACAGCCCTCCCTTGTGTACGGCGATTATGTCGATCCAATCGCCGTCCGGCTCGAAAGAGTAGTCGATGTTGGGGGCGAATACCCCGGTGTTGTTGCCCGGGTTGCGCCGGGTCAAGGGGTGGACCCTGTTGGAGCGCAACTGGATGTCCTGGGTAACGTCCGCCACCGCTTGGCGCAGGGCCCGCTCCAAGGCAACGACACCGCCGTCGATACGGGCCTCGTTGCCCATTTTCACGTAGTAGCGGGGCAAACCAGTGTCGCCGCACATCGGGCGGGAATCGACAACCGCCAGCTTGGCGTTTTCCAGTATCTGGCCCAGGATGAAGTGGGCGAGAGGCTTGCTTTCCCGCTCGAAGGCCTCGCCGAAAGCGGTCAGGCCATCCTGGGGCACCACTATAGCGGCCCGCTTGTTGGTCTCATAGCCGACCTGGTAAATCAGGTCCCGGGAGATCGCGGTAGACGTGGTGGACATTCAGTTACCCTACAGTCGAAGTTCAACCCGCCGGAAAAGGACAGCCCCGTTTCGGCAGCCCGTTAAACATACCATACGGGCGGTTGCCCTGAAAGACCCGGCGCCCGATGCGTCAGCCGATGGACCCGCAGGCGGGATATTATCCAGTCGAGGGGAGCATGGCCTCGAGCAGCACTTGGGGGTCGGGTGCGTTATCTTTGGCAAGGCAACGCTCCAGGTAGTTGTTGGCCGCACCCAAGGGGAGGAGCCGGTAGCCGGCGTCCATCACCCGCTTGATGAAGGGCCGGATTTCGGGCAGAGGCTTGTGGTCGGACCAGGCGGCGAACCAGTGTTCGCAAAGGTCATCGCAAATGAGGCCCAGCCGGTACTCGGCCAGTTCGCGGGCCAATTTACGTTGAAGGGCGCGGACGCGGCGCCAGAGGGCGTTTATTTCACTCATCATGATGGTCAACTCTCCAGAAGATTATTTGCCTGAGCGGCGTTTGGATTCCCGCCTTCGCGGGAATGACGGTTGGGCAGGGAAATTTCAGAAACGCGGACATTTGCGGACATTTCAGGACATTGAGGGAGCGTAGGGATTGGAAGGTAGTCAAGGCCGCAGTTAGGTGCGAGTGCTTGGTCACAGAGGTCATTTAAGGCATCAATTATCATGTTGCCTGATTAGCTTTGTTGATTTGTCCTCGTCCAATGGGACGTTAAGCAGGACAAGGAATAAGGAATATGGTAGAGAAGTGTTTTACGAACTGGCAAGCGGGAAGTGTCAGGGGAAGGGCATGAAGAGTGGCAAGTTCTCACAGCAGCGAGCGAAGGCGATGATCATCAAGACCTGTTAAAAGGAACGGAATTGTTATGTGTAGGATTTGGCTACAACTCCAGAGCTTTAGCTAGTTTTTCCAAGGTCGAGTCGATGTTGAGAGCTGAACGGCGGGCCAACACATAGAGACGTTCCAATTGTTCATCCTCTTTTCCCATTGTATCCTCGCAGCTAAGGGACTCAACGATGTCTCCTGATTCATCAAGTATGTCGAGACGGTAACGGCTTCCTGATACAATCTCCACAATCATGATTGAGATTGCATCCACAGAGGTGACGAATTGCCAATTTTCAGCGGCCCGTCTCCATTTCAATCTGCCTTCCGACGTTCGTTGAACTAATCCTGCCAAGATTTGGCCTAACTCGATCATTTCGTCTCTCCTTGAGAATCACCAAAACCGACATTGCTCGCCAATTCTTCCAAATCACTTTGGATAGCGTTCAGACTTCGATTCCACCGAGAGCGGTCGCGCTCGGGAATATCCTGTCCAACGCGCGGGCGAACGGAATTTTCCATGCCAAAGACAATTGTTCTTGCAGCCGCCCGGTTCTCTCGAACAGCGGACTGATCTTCAGGACACCGCACTATGACGTCAGACAGCATCGCTCTCAATGTTTGGTAATGCTCCGTAGAGGCCTCCCATCGGTTATTGTCGTGCAAGGTCTTGATGCGCTCGATCAGCCCGATGGCGCGCTGCAAATCTACCGTCTGCAAATGGTGGGCCATTTGGTCCCTAGTTTCACTCGCGGCCGCTTGTGCTGCCTCCGAAGCAGACCTTGCACCACGGGCTTCTTTGATAGCCCAACCGAGGCCGATCAATGAGACTATAATTCCGGCTACTGTGGCTACATCACCCCAAGAGATCGACCAGAAATCCGTCATACGGTGCGATTATATCCCCTTAACAGAACATTGGCGATTATGGCGTAGGCCATCCAGCGGGCTTGGTGCACGTCGGATATATCGCGGGAAAGTCTGCTATGGCGTTATTGGCGTTGGGTCCGGTCTATTGAGGAACGGGCGGCGCCTCCACTTGGGCGGGCGGGACGCCCGCGCTCCAAAGGAGTCTAACAGAGGGATGAGTGAGTTTTGGCAGAAGCGGCTCCTTGCCGCGTCCGGTGCGTTGCTACCCAGCTAAAACTGGCTTATATTGGGCGGGCCCAGTGATTCATTCGTATTTCGGAGCGCCATGCAGGAGCAACTGAACGCGGACATTTTGATCATAGGCGGGGGCGGGGCCGGGTTGATGGCCGCATTGCACGCCTACCGCAAGAACCCTCGCCTGAGTATCGTGGTAGTCGCCAAGGGGCAGATAGGGCAGAGCGGCTGCACCCGGATGGTGCAGGGCGGGTACAACGCCGTTCTGGACCCCAGCGACTCGTTCCAGCAACACTTCGAAGACACCATCCAGGGCGGGGCCTTCATCAACAACCAGGAATTGGCTTGGGTACTGGTCAATCACGCGCCGAGGATCATCGCCGAACTGGAGCAGTTGGGATGCTTCTTCGACCGTGACAGCCGGGGGCACATCTACCAGAAGGCTTTTGCGGGACAGAGCTTCGACCGCACGGTACACCGGGGAGACCTTACGGGCATCGAGATTATGTCCCGCCTCAAGGAGAACGTGCTGGCCGCTGACCTGACGCTGCTGGACGAACACCGGGCGGTATCGTTGCTGCACGACTCCACCGGCGGCATCGGCGGGGCGCTGCTGCTAAACGTGCGCACCGGCCAGTTCGTCACCGTGGGCGCCAAGGCGACGCTGATGGCAGCCGGCGGCGGCGCAAGGATGTACTCCATCGCCGCGCCGTCGCTGGAGAAGTGCGGCGACGGCATGGCCCTTTGCTACTGGGCCGGCTGCATCCTGCAGGACATGGAGATGTACCAGTTCCACCCCACCGGGCTGGTGGCCGGGAGCACCATCGTAACCGGCGCCGTCCTGGAGGAGGGCCTGCGCGGCGTGGGAGGCCGGTTGTTGAACAGCCTGGGCGAACGCTACATGGAGCGATACGACCCGGAGCGCATGGAGCGGTCCACCCGCGACATGGTCTCGCGGGCCGGATACATGGAAATACAGGCGGGCAGGGGTACACCCGACGGCGCAGTGATGCTGGACGTTTCTCATCTTGGAGCTGAGTTTGTAGAGAAGTCTTTCCCCGGAATGGTGGCGCGCTGCCGTGAGGTGGGGTTCGACCTGGCCCGGGAGCCAGTCAAGGTGTCGCCCACTGCCCACTTCCACATGGGAGGCGTGCGGATTGACGAGTACTGCCGCAGCGGGCTGGACCGGCTGTTTGTCGCCGGAGAGGACTCAGGTGGCGTCCACGGCGCCAATCGGCTCGGGGGCAACGGGGTAGCCGAGTCCACCGTGTTCGGGGCTATAGCCGGTGACGTCATGGCGGAGTTCGTGGTTGACCGCACCCTGCCCACCGTCGACCAGCGTGAAGTGGAATCGGCCGTGATATCCGCCATGTTCCCATTGGGGGGCACGGGCAGCGAGAACATCTTCTTCATCAGGCAGGAAATCGAGTCGTTGATGTGGGACAAGGGCGGCATAGTACGCAACGGCCCCGACCTGGAATCGGTCATCGCCTCCCTGGACGAACTGGGCCACCGGGTCGAGCAGGCGCCGGTCCCGGCAGTCCGCCAGTACAACCAAGCGTGGCAAGAGTGGCTGGACGTGCGGAGCATTATGACCGTCGCCCAAGTGACCTGCCTGAGCGCCTTAGCCCGCCGGGAATCCCGCGGCTCCCACTTCCGCAGCGATTACCCGGAACCCAACGACCACGACTGGCTGTGCAACGTGCTGATTCGGCAGGGCACACAGGGCCGCGCCGAAGTGTGGCAGGAAGGGGTGGAGTTCACCCGGATGCGGCCCGGAGAGGGGAGCGGCCAAGAATAGGCCGCCTAACCGGTCCTACGGACGGCGGTCCGCATAGACGGGTTAACGCCCCCCAGCCCTGTGCCAAGAATAGCGCAAGGCTTTTCTATACAGGGCCTTCACTCCCTGAAGGCTGATGCCGTAAGGAGAACCCTACAGGGGATGTATCTCCGACTCGCAATCCGCCGTTACCCGTAAGCTCCGCCAACCGCCGGCGCTGTTGATTGGAAGTGATGGTAAAGGACCGCGGGGGCTCGTCTTGCAAAGCTTCCAGTGATGGCAGAGCCTCTTCCACCATTTGTATTAGCTCTCTAAGCGCTTCAGGGCTACGTTGATTTTCGTAGAAGTTGAAGTGTCCGATGTGGTTGGCGTCCGAGATAGCGTTGCCAAGTTCCGTATCTCTACACTCCGCCACGATTTGCCGCCCGATATTCTCAAGGTGCCGGTGTGAATCGTGGCGCCATCCCCGCAATTCTCCAACGGCCTTCAAATTATGGGCAACCGCACCCCATGCTTTCTCCCCTGCTTGGAGTCGGTGACCTTTATCCAGTTCCTCTCGCGCTTGTTGAATAAACCAGCGACCTATAGCCCTACGATCTTCCAGACTTTGCAACCCGGGTTCTGGCAACGGCGGTATTGTTGTCATGTGATTTCCGGTCTCCTAATTTGGACTGCCACGTCTCTTGGAAAAGCTTCTCGCCACGATTGAGATACAGTCCGGTTAACGGGCCTTGCGGACGGCGTGGCCGCCGAACTGGTTGCGGAGCGCCGCCAGCAGCTTTGCGCCGAAGGGCTGTTCCTGGCGCGACCTGAACCGTTGCTGCAGGGCCGCGGTGATGACCGGCGCGGGCACTGCCAAGTCCACCGATTCCTGGACCGTCCAGCGGCCCTCACCGGAGTCGTCCACGTAGGCCTGTAAACTCTCCAGGCCGGGGTCCTCTTTCAAGGCGGACGCCGCCAAGTCCAGCAACCAGGAACGCACCACGCTGCCGTAACGCCAAGTCTCTGCAATCTCCGTCAAGTCCAGGTCGAACTCGGACTTGGCCTGCAAAATCTCGAACCCTTCGGCGTAGGCCTGCATCAGGCCGTACTCCACGCCGTTGTGCACCATTTTCACAAAATGTCCCGCACCGGCGGGGCCAACGTGGCTCAGGCCCTTGTCTTCCGTCGGGGCAAGGGTCTGAAACACCGGCTTCATGCGCCGGTAGGTCTCTTCTCTGCCGCCCACCATCAACGAATACCCCTCGGTCAAGCCCCAGATTCCGCCGCTGGTGCCCACGTCCATGAACTCCAGACCAAAGCCGGACAGCTTATCGGCCCGGCGCATACTGTCCTTGTAGTTAGCGTTGCCTCCGTCCAGAATGATGTCTCCCGACGCCAGCAGTGGTATCAGGCTGTCGATGGTGGACTCGGTCGGCTCACCTGCGGGCAGCATTATCCAGACCGGGCGGGGCGAGGACAGGGCATCCACCAACTCACTCAACGAAGCCGCTGCCACCGCCCCGTGGCCTTGACTGACGGCAACGGCGTCGGGATTGGCGTCGTAGGTCACCACACGGTGACCACCCCTCAACAACCGCTGAACCATGTTGCCGCCCATACGGCCCAAGCCGATCATGCCTATTTCCATGTCGTCTCCCCGCTAGATCAACTCTTCGACCAATTGGGTGATCCCATTCTCGGGATTGTCGCCCAAGTGGACGCACACCACCCTCCGACCAGCGTTGCGCAGGGCCTGCATATCGCCCGACGCTTGGGCGTCGGCCAACAGCCCGAACCCGAAACCCTGGCCGGGTATATCAACCACACGGGAATGGTCTGCGGTGAGTTGCAGGAACAGGCCCGAATCGGGTCCACCTTTGTGCAATTGCCCAGTAGAGTGAAGGTACCGGGGGCCGTAGCCAACGGTAGTGGCGATGGCGTAACGCTGCATCACATTGCGCCGCAGGGTTTGCAGAGCTTCGTTGACACCCGGCGTCTCTACGGCGTAGACCAGCACCGTCAGGTAGTCGCCCTGCTTGGCTTGGGCCAGCAAGTCCCCCAGTGATCCAGGGGGTCCCATTTGGGGAAGTGCGCCGGTGCGTCTGAAGCGTTCCAGAACAGCGTCCGTCATGTCCTTGGCCGACTGCACGTCCGGTTGGTCGAATGGGTTCACCTTCAAAATAGACCCAGCCACGGAGGTGGCGAACTCCCAACGGAAGAACTCGGCGGCAATGTCATACTTGTCTTGCAGGTCTATACGAACCATTGGATGCCCTGTTGCCTGTAATGACTCCATAGCAAGGTCGGTTTCCTCGTTGTCGTCGCCTTCCAGCCTCAGGTAAACGAACAGACGGTCATCGCCGTATTCCTCCGGCGTTCCCAGCGGCTCGCTGGCGACCGGGACTATTCCCGTAACCTCTTTACCCGTGCTTTCCGCGAGGAGTTGCTCTGCCCAAAGACCGAAGCTACTTATGGAGGGAGAGGTCACCAGCGTCGTCTTGTCCCGGCCTTGTCCTGCCAGCAGACCCATGATCGCTCCCAACCGTGCGCCGGGATTTGCCGTGGCTGGCAGTTCCGGCAGGCAACGGCCCTTCATGTCGTCAGCGCGGGCCAGCAACTCTTCCACGTCGATGCCTATCAAGGCAGCAGGAACCAGCCCAAAGTATGACAGGACCGAGTAGCGCCCCCCTATGTCGGGGGGATTCAGGAATACTTTGCGGAAACCGTGGGCGGCGGCCAATGCTTCCAAGGATGTGCCGGCATCGGTTATTGCGACGAAGTTGGCCCCAGCCTTGTTTTCGCTCACAGACTGTGCTACCAAGTCGCGGAAGTACGCGTAGCAGGTGTTCGGCTCGATGGTGGAGCCGGACTTGGAGGAGAACAGGAAGAGGGTTTTGTCCGGGTCAACCGCGTCTTTGACTTCCAGTACCCGGTCGGGCACTACGGAGTCCAGCACCACCAGACTTGGGAAACCGGGGGTGCTGCCGAAGGTCTGCCGCAACACCTCCGGGCCAAGGCTGCTGCCGCCCATACCCAGCAATACTATGTCTCGAAATCCGGCGCGACGCACATCGTCGGCGAAGGTTGTAATCTCGACGGTCTGCTGGCGCATGTCATCGGTTACTGTCAGCCAGCCCAACCGGTCAGCGATTTCAGTGGGGTACGGCTTCCAGACCGTATGGTCCTTGCGCCAAATCCGCCCAGTCAGGTCTTCCCGGCCCATGGAGGTCAGGACGGCCTCTACGTCGGCGGCGTAGGAGCCAAGATGCTCGGTACTGATAGCGAGGCCCCAAGCCTTGGCTAACCCAGGGCCAGCCTCTCTGCATCGTGAATGTATAGGTCCGTCTCCCGGATGCGCCGGATAGTTTCACCCGCACAGTTTCCCTCATAGAAACACTTGCCGTGGAGTTGATGGATACGGCTGTAGTAGCGGCCCACAAGAACTTTTACGGAGGAATCCTGTTGGGCCAGCAGGTCTAATCCATCAGAGGTCCCGGCAGTAACCGCCGAGTCCTCTCCGGTGCGTGACAAGAGCAAGGCATCGGTCGCCCTTTTAGTGGCGCACCAAGCTTTTTCCGCAGCATCCCGAATATCTCCTTGGTCCATCTGCCGAAGCGCCGATTCGTGCAAAGAGCGCGCATCCGCAAACAGGGCTTCAACCTCGTATGCAGTTGTCATTAGTCTCCCATTTCCACCGTGCACTGTCCTCCCTGAACCATCGCCCACCAATCACGCCAATTGGACTGTATCGGGATTACGCCGAGCCCGGCGCCAGCCGGGAAAGGGTGTTCTCCTCTTTGGTCATGAACTCGATGAGGGCGGGTTGTCCATCGGCTATGGCGGCCCGCGCCCGGCCGATGGCGGGGATAATCTGGGCCGGGTCTTCCACCCTTTCCCCGTAGGCGCCCAGCGACCGAGCCAAGTCGGCGTAGTCTCCGTAGAGGTTGGTGAACGCGAAGCTGTCGGCGGCCACCGGATAGTTGGCCGCGTAGCCGCTGAGCACGTGGTTATTCAGGACTATGGTCAGGATAGGTATTTCGTGTCGCACACCCGTTTCGATGTCCATGCCGGCCATGCCGATGGCGGCGTCGCCCATGATGTTGACCACCAACTTGTCGGGCGCGCCCAGCTTGGCGCCCAAGGCAATGCCCAGGCCGTAGCCCAACTGGGACGAGTTGCCCCAACCCAAGTAGCCCCTGGGAACGATAGACTCGTAGAACGGTATGGTCTGGTCGCGTGGATGGCCGGAGTCATGGGTTAGAACGGTCTGGGTCCGGTCGACGGTGTGCATCAGGTCCCATATCACCCTGTAGGGATTGATGGGCACCTCGTCCGACGTGAGCAGGGGCATCCACTGGGCAAGCCATTCGTCCTTGATGCGCTTGATTTCCGCCTCCACCGAGCCGTTGCCCCGCCTGCCGTTGGCGCCCGCCTGCATTCTGACTTCTTCCGTCAGTTGGGCCAGCACCAGCTTGGCGTCGCCGATAACGGCGTGGTGAATTTGCTCTTCCTTGTTCAGGTCTTTCTCGTCGACGGTGCACTGGACCAAGACCTTGCCTTGGGGAATGCCCACCGACGCCAGGTTGGTGGTGAAGCTGCAACCTATTCCGAACACCAGGTCGGCCTGGTCCAGGTAGTGGCGCGCCATGCGGGTCATTGTTCCCGCGCCGACTCCTACCGACAGGGGGTGGTTCTCCGGGAATGCGCTCTTGCCCGTGTTGGTGGTCATAACCGGAACGTTCACCAACTCGGCGAACTGCACCAACTCCTCCGACGCCTCGGCCCACAGGACGCCCTGTCCCGCGTAGATAAGCGGGTTCCTGGCGGCCAGCAAAGCCTTCACGGCATCGGCAACATCCGCCGGGTCTCCGGCGCTCTTGTAGCCCTTGACGGGGCGGTAGTTGAAGGACGCCTCGTCCAACTCGGCCTGCCCGACGTCGCGGGGCACCTGCACCATTACCGGGCTGCCCCTTCCCGTCCGCAGGTAAGTGTAGGCGCGCCTCATCATCTCCGGGATGCGTTCTACATGGTTTATCTGGGCGGCCCACTTGGTAACGCTCCGGTAAGCAGCGACAGCGTCGAAATCGGGAGACTGGCCTTGGCGGAGGGTCTCGGTGCCTCCTGGCAGAACCAATACAGGCGTTGACTCAGCGTAGGCGTGAGCAACGCCTCCGAAAGCGTTTTCGATGCCCGGCCCCGATTGGGTCACGACGACGCCGGTGCGGCGCCCGTTGGTGATGCGGGTATAGCCGTCGGCCATGTTCACTGTCGTCCGCTCGGTGCGGGACATGATGGGCTGAATGCCGGTTATGGCAGCCGCCTCGATCAAGGTGTTGGCCGGGTAGCAGAAGAGGTGCTCGGTCCCTTCCATCCTGAGAATATTCGCAATAGCCGTTTCGCCGTTCACGTCAGTCCTCCTGTGAGTATGGCGTGAACACTATTTGAAAGGCGTGTTCACGCACAAAACTTCCTGGTGGCGCCGCCCATTTATAGCCGAATTGATTTTGGCAGTCAAGGATGGGAGTGCGCGGGTGTTTCGTGTGTTGGTGTAGATGTACAATCAGGACACCGCGAATGATGATGTGGTGTTGGGAAGTGGGGACATTGGCTATACAGGGAGGCCCTAATCTCACGCTTTCCGCAGGCAACCATGCACCACGAGAGTAACAACAAATATGGCAGATACCGCACCCTTGCCGAGTTGGTCGATTTACACGATCCTGATAGCTCAGGGAGCAACTTACGCCCTTCTGGTCTGGTTCTTGGGCAGGACCAGAGGGAAAACAGCAGAGGCCTTCCTTTCCGGTGGAAGGGATATCGGCCACGGCATGATCAACGCCTCGATCGTAGCGACCTGGATATGGGCGGCTACGTTGATGATCAGCAGTTGGACAGGCTATCACTACGGGTTCATCGGGCCGTGGTGGTACGCTTTGGGAGCGACTGTTCCTCTGCCGATCATGGCCTACCTAGGCAGACGGGTCAAGACCGTGATGCCCAAGGCTACCTCCTACCCGGAGTTCATGCTGAACAGGCTAGACCGAAAGAACCATGTGCTGCACTCTCTAATTTCTATTGTGGTGGCGCTCTGGATCACGGTCATGATCATCACCGGCGGAGCGGTGATGGGGCACGTCTTCACGGGCGCGCCGTTCTGGGCCATCGCCTTGCTGATAGTGATAATATTCGTTTCCTACATCCCGTTCGCCGGACTGTGGGCCAGCATCTTCGCCGATACGATCATGTCACTAATGCTCTATGTGTGCCTAGTGATCATAGCGGCAGCGGTGCTGGTCAAGATTGGCCCCTCGGAGATATGGGCGGGCCTCATAGAGGTCGCCAGTACGCAGCCTACGTTGCATCCGGGAGCAGACGAAGTGGAGCACAGCAGTCAGTGGGACGGGCTGAACTGGCTGAACCCATCGGGCTTAGGATTTCTCATCGTCAACACAGTGGGTAATTTGGGAGCCGTCATGTGTAACCAGACCTACTGGTCCAGGGTGACCGGCTCCCGAGATCCCCAGACGGTGTTCAAGTCTTTTATGACCGCCGCCGTCTGCTGGTGGCCGATCCCTCTGGCGACGGGCACGGCCTTGGGTGTCGCCGCCCTGTCACAAGGGCTAGTAGTCGGAGAGTCGTACAGCTACGGCTCCGCGACCATTCTGTTCACCGAACCGGAGGCGGTGGCCCCGGTGATGGCCTTCCTTGTGCTGGGGTTCGTGGGGTTGACCATCTTTATCCTGGCAGTGGGTTCCGCTACAGTCAGCACCGGCGCGGGGGAGATACTCGCCGTGACGACCGTTCTTGTGAACGACATATTCAAGGGACATATCAACCCACGAGCCAAGGACAGGACACTACTCGTAGCCAGCAGGGCATCGCTCTTCATAATTGCGGGCACGCTCCTGGCGGTTGTCCTGTTCTTTCGACACATAGGATTCTCTTTTGCGGGCATGTACCAGGCTATGGGAATTGCCTTCTCGTCCGCAGTTATACCCGTGATTATGGCGTGTTTTGTGCGGACCACCAACTGCAATGGCGCGTTCTGGGCCGCCATCATCGGCAGCTTGTGCGGCATAACATACTGGATGGCAACAGGGATGGACCTCCTCTGGGGGGTGGTCTGGGGGAACGTTATTGTGCTGAGCGTGTCTGCTCTTATCGCCATTCCGTGGACTGTACTGAGACCGCAACCGTTCGATTTCAACAGCCTTCGAGAGGCCGAAGGCACCACCCGCAAATAGTGGAAACCGGGGTGTGGAAGTTCAAGGGCAGATATTGAAGACAGGGGAGCTGAACGTGCCGGAAATCGGTTACATCATCAATCATTGGGTCACCGTAGCGTGGCTCTCTTTGGCTGGTCTCTACGTGTACTACGTGGTGATAGCGGACCTGGTGAAGGTGATCAGAGGCAATAAGAAGGAGCAGGAGCAAGGTGAATCAAAGACCTGAGTATACTCCCATCGCATGTACTATTATGTAGTTGCCGGTCAGGTTGTGCCCTCGCAAAGCCTGCCAAGCCTCAATCGAAAGGACACACATGAAAATCACCGACGTGAAGGCCGTTTACCCCAACTACCGCCATGTGGTGCCGTCGTGGCGGACTCACTTGTGGCAGATCGCGGTGAGGATAGACACGGACGTTGGCGTGACCGGGTACGGCTACGGCGGGGGCGGGGTGGCTGCGGTGGAGGTTGTGAACACGCATTTCAGGGAGTTGCTGCTGGGGCGCACGGTGGACTCGGTGGAGGACATCTCCGCGGCTTGGGACTTTCTCTACCGCGCTTCCCTTCCCTACGGGCGCAAGGGCATCGCCATTATGGGACTGAGCGGCGTGGACCTGGCGCTGTGGGACCTGCTGGGGCGCGCGGAAAACAGGCCGGTGTACGACCTGCTGGGCGGGAGGAAGAAAGGGCGGGTTCCCGTGTACGCCACAGGGGGCGACTCGGAGTGGTACCGGGAAACCGGGTTCATGCACCACAAGTTTCCTCACCGATGGACGGGGAAAGATTCCGACTATGATGACGCCGCGGCGTCGGCGGCGAAAGCCAGGGAGTTGTTCGGGCCGGGCGCCATGATCATGATCGACACCTACATGACCTGGAGCACCGAGGCTACGCTGGAGATGGCCCGAAGGCTGGCGGACTTCAACATTTACTGGTTCGAAGACGTGCTCACTCCCGACAACCTAGCCGGGCAGGCGGCTTTGCGCGAGCCGGTGAAGCCGGTGCTGATTTCGGGCGGCGAGCACGAGTTCACCCAGTACGGCTTTGCCGACATCGCCCGAATCGGAGCCCTGGACCTGTGGCAGCCGGACATCACTTGGTGCGGCGGCATCACCGCGGCAAAGCGGATCCTGGACATAGCGCGGGAGGAGTCCATCCCGGTTGTGCCGCACCGGGGCGGCGAAGTGTGGGGCTTACACTTCATAGTGGCGACCGACTGCATGGACCTGGCGGAGAGAAATCCTGGCAACCGGGGAGAGGGACGGGATGAACTGTGGCTGGGCGAACCGGCCCCGGAGAACGGCTTCCTGGAACCGTCGGACGCTTCGGGGTTCGGAGTAACGCTCAACGAGGCTATGCTGTAATGGACCGCTACTATTCCTCCGTCGTTCCCGCCCAGCCTGCCCCAGTGGTTTCCCGCCTTCGCGGGAAAGACAGAAAGGGGCGGGAAACAGGCCGGGAGCAAGCCGCATGTTGGTAGGGGTCATCTCGGACACCCACGGCTACCTGCACCCCGACGTGCCCAGGTTGCTGTCCGGGGTGGAACACATCCTCCACGCCGGGGACATAGGCGACGACGCCATTATCCAGGAATTGGGCAAGCTGGCCCCGGTTACGGTGGTGTGCGGCAACAATGACCGCACGGGGCCGGAGTCGCTGTACCCTGAGGAGGTGACTTTCGACCTGAACGGGCGCTTATTCTTTCTGACCCACCAAGTAAAGCCGCCCAAGAATCCCACCGAGTCCGCGATGAAGCCCTACGTCGGGAAGGGAATAGACGTAGTTGTCTACGGCCACAGCCACATAGCGTTCAACGAGCGCATCGGCGGCGTGCTGTTCTTCAACCCCGGAGCGGCGGGCAAGCGCCGGTTCAAAGTAGTCCCGTCAATCGGCTTCCTGGAGTTGTCCGAGGGCCGGATAGACGGGACTATCGTTCCTCTTTAATCGAGCTTTTGAGGCGAACTTCTAACGGGCCAGAGAACCCATCGGGTCCCACGGCGGCAGCACGATGGGTTCCTGCTCCAGGGCAGCCTGCAACTCGGCGGGCAAGTAGCTCCTGGGGGCGGCAATCTCGAACATGTACTCGGCGAACCAAGAGTCGTTCATCATGAAGAACCCCTTGTCGCCCACCTTATCGTCCCAACTGTTCTCGACGCGCCAACGCCGCGGCTTCCCATCGACCACGTCCACGCCGGTAAACAACATCGCGTGGGTCATGCGGGTCTGATGGTATTCCAAGCGGGCCGCCTTATCCATTGAAAAGTCCGTGTCGTAGACCGAGGCGTAGTCGAACAGGTCGGCGTCCCACAGCCCCTTGTCCCGGTGCATCTGCTTTCCGGTGTCGCAGCCCATCCACACCGGCTTGCCGTCCTGCAACAGCCGCAGGGTGATGTCCTTCATCACGTCTATATCAACGTTAAGGTACTTGACGGGCGGGCCGTCCACCATATTGCCCAAGTAAGCGATGGTGTAGGTGCGTCCCGTTGGGGAGGTCTCCCGCGGGTCGTGCACCAAGCAGACGTATTCCTCCCACGGAGTGTCCACGTACTTGGTGGCGAACTCCAGCGGGGTCATCTGCCCGTCGCGGTGAAACTCGTCGTCCTTGTCTTTCCACTGCCAGTCGAAGCTTTGGGGCGGAGTGCCCAAGTGGATACAGAGGATGCGGTAGATGGCCTGAAGAGTCTCGTTTTTGGAGTTCCGCATCTCCTCCAAGCCGGACTCGCTGGCGTAAAGCTCCCTGATAGCTTTTGCACCTTGGCGCATCTGGTAGTTCAAGCTGGAGTTCATGCGCATGGAGCTGGACGAACTCTGGGTCTCCGTCATAACGCTCTTGGGGACTACGCCGTGCTTCTGCACCAACCCGACGAACATATCCCACTGCCCGCCGTCTTCGATGGAACGTTGCAGCAGCCAAGCGACGGTGCGGTCGTCCACCGGAAGGTGAGCGGTCTCGATGATGGCTTCCAGCACGAAGTTGGCCCTTTCCATCTTGTCCCAGAACATCATGTAGTTCTGGCTGAACTCGAACTGCTTCAGGTTGAGAAGTTTTCGGCTGTCGGCCCGGAACAGGTTGAGGCCGGCGAACATCCAGCAGCGCCCTGTCCTGGACTGGTTGGTGACCGACCAATCGTCCAGCAGGGTCGAGAACGAGTGGGTGGCCCCAGCGACTATCTCCCTGTCCAGCGCGACGTCGTTCACGTCGTGCTGGGTCACCACGTTCTGCATCAAACGGTTGGAGGGATTGCTCTCGAAACTGCGCCGGAAGTCCTGGAGGTCGGCGGGGGTTATAGTCCCGGCCCCACCCTGGCCCGGCGTTGCTTGCGTTGTCGTGTCGGTTGTATCGCTCATAAGGTCGCTCTCCGGTATGTATTGGAAACCATTCCGCCTTGATTGTAACCGGGAAGGGAATAGTGTCAAGCTTGAGACGCCGTATCACCTCATCATAACATCCGCCAGCCGCTGCAACCGAATCCATTACCCGATGTATGGTACATTACTTGGGTAGAAGTCCAGTTCGACACTATCAGCAAGCCGGAACTTCAACGGGACGCATCCGACGTCCAAACATACGTCTTTCGGAATCGGCCCATGCAACCCAAGCCATCATGGCCTAAGGAGGGCCAAGGATGACCTCAACCAGGTCTGTACTAACCCGAGTGAGTTTCCGTCGAACTTATCAGGCCAAGAGAGTTATCCGACGGCAACGGATGGGCCAACGACCAAAGCCCGGGTCTCGCCGAAAGGACTCGTTAGCCAAGAGAAGGACGCAGGGACGGTTGACCCGCATTCGACATCATTTATCAGATTTGAAAGATGCTCTGCGAGATCTTGAAGAGGTCTCCGACGCGGCCCGAGAAGAAGAACTTCAGGAACCTTCAGAAACTGCGTTCTCCGTTGCGCGCCGACTCATTCCTGAAATGTACTCAATTTCGCCACGTCGCTTCATGGTATATCCAATGCCTGAGGGCTACATTGCCATTGACGGGCGCAGTGGCGACGACCGCGCCGTGATGATGATGTGCGGGTCCAGTGGAGATGCCCGATGTATCGTAACCATCGATGGTGAAGACCGACGGGCAATCTATTCAACAAGTCAAAGGTTGCCCGACGATTTTGTCCGCCAAGCTCTGAACGAATTGGAAACAGGGCTTGTGTAATGAGCGACCCGGTCAGCGAGGCCGACGCAGCAGGGAGCGCCATTGCGGACACAGAGGAGTTGGGGCGCGGGGTGTTTTCAAGCCAGCAGGCCAGATTATCGCGTCAGCATGGTGTTCCCGCCTCGGTGTCCAGGGAACGAGACGGCCACAGGGAAATATCGGTTGACCGGCTTTCCCTAGCCCCAATAGACCAAGCAGTGAAGAACGGCGAAGCGATAGCCAGGGCGAGAGGGCCTAACAGGACGTTTTATGGATGGGCGGTAATCCCCGCTGTTGACGTGAGAAATGCTGGTTGCGACGTGGAAGCCGCGCCTTTGGCTGACGGCGCCAATCCATATCATGCGAACATTATCCTTCCGGACGCCGCGGTTACCGATTCGAGCGCACAGGACCAGTACGCCCAACGACTGGCAATCAAGGCTTCCTGGAAAGAACGTCCGTAACATTTTCCATCCAAAATGAAGTGGATCGAGTCCATTTGCTACAGACAAATGGACAGGCTATTATGGGGCGGCCAAATGATGCTGACCTCCCGCGACAAAACTTCAGCCAACCACATGGCCGTCAACTTGTTCGACTGCCCTATAGCGTTTATAGGCAAGCCGGCCTTTGACCTGCTGCCCCGACGCGGCCTTGCCGGGACCGTGATCGCCCCTTTCAGCCGGTCCTGCTGGATGGAAACACCCAACGGACGGCTTTTTGCCATTGCCGGCCACAAATCAGGCGAAGGTCCTTTGACCATCGGCGTGGTGTTGCCGGACGGGGTTCACCTAGACCAACTGGGCGTCAAGGAAGGGACAGACCTGGTCGCCGACGGGATGGACTTCCGGTTGGGCGACCGTTTGATACTGAGGACGGCTGGTGCCGCTCTGTGGCGTCCTGGACCACTGGGGCCACGAGCATTGAACGAGCAAGTGGCGCGCCGCCTGTGGGCCTTGGTCGATTCCGTGCCAGCCGATGCACCAGCGGAAGGGCTGGGGCCGCTGACGAGTCACTTGGACCAATTGGCTTGTGGGAATGTGCAGGAAGTTCCCAACCTTGGCATTGTGCCCCGCTTTGCTATGCCTAACGTGGCTATGCTGGCTCAGGGGCTCGTTCAAGGTGATGACGACGCGATCAACCAAGCGGTGCGTGGACTGACCGGCCTTGGCCCAGGGTTGACGCCCTCGGGTGACGATATGTTGGTAGGCCTGATGGTCGCCTTGCGGACGGCGTTGGGACCCGTTGACGGCAACGAGGCAACGACCCTGGGGTTCTTTCAATCAAGCAACGTCTCCATCATTGACGAACTTTCCCGAAGCATCGTCCGTCATGCCACCCGCACCAACAGGATAAGCGCCGCCCTGCTGGAACAGGCGGCGTTGGGTATTGGTAGCGCGGCCCAGCACCGGGTGGTGCGATGCCTGCTCGAGGCCACGCCAGTGACAGGCTTGGAAACCGCCGTAGCCGGGTTGGTGCGCTGGGGCCACACGTCGGGGTGGGACGCTCTTACCGGGATACTGTTCGGCACTGGCCTTGCGCTGCGGCTAACGGAGACTATCGGAGCTACAGCAGGGAGCGGGCCGATAGCCGGAGCAAGGGCCTGATGCTCAAGAACCATGTCCTGAGGAACGTCTACCGCGACTCGGTCGCGTTGATGCGCTTGTCGCGGGAAATGGAGTCCATTGAAGGCGTCTCCCAAGCCACCACCATCATGGGCACCGACAACAACAAAGAACTGCTTCGGCAAGCAGGTCTGTTGGACGATGCTGGCCATGCAGCCGGCCCCAACGACCTGATAGTGGCGTTCGACCTGGCTTCACCGGAGTTGGAGCCACAGGCGCTGCAATGGTTCCGGGAACGACTGGAGGCGCGGGAACAGGGCTTGAGCGCCGGGCAGGGTTATCGCCCCAGGTCCTTGGAGGGGGCAGTCAAGGCCTTGCCCAATGCGAACCTGGCCGTTATATCAGTACCGGGAGAGTATGCGGCCCGCGAGGCGAGGAAAGCCCTCGACCTTGGCCTTCACGTGCTGATGTTCAGCGACAACGTTCCCATCGAGGAGGAGGTCAGCCTCAAGCAGCACGCCAAGGGCATGGGCCTGTTCATGATGGGGCCGGACTGCGGCACCGCCGTGATCAACGGCGCGCCGTTGGGGTTCGCCAACGCGGTGCCCAAGGGCCGGGTGGGACTGGTGTCCGCGTCGGGCAGCGGCCTGCAACAGGTCATGTGTCTTCTGGCCCAAGCGGGCGAAGGCGTATCCCACGCTCTAGGCGTCGGCGGCAGAGACCTCTCGGAACAAGTCAACGGAATAATGATGGTGGAGGGGTTCCAGGCCTTGGAGCAGGACCCGGACACCGAGATAATCGTCCTCATCTCCAAGCCGCCGTCGGCCACCGCCAGGGAGCGGGTGATGGCAGCCGTCGCAAAGTCCTCCAAGCCGTGCGTCGTCGCCTTCCTGGGTGAACAACGCGAGGTCATTGCCAAGGCCCGTCCCCGGCCCGGATTCCCGCCTGCGCGGGAAAGACGAGGGAAAGGGGACCACATTTACGCGGAAACGACGTTGGAGGACGCCGCGCTGAGGGCATTGACCTTACTGGGAAAAACGGACCCGCCTTGGCTTGGCGTCAGCCGGGAGAACGCGGAATGGATGAAGACCATTTCCGCCAGCTTGCCGGACACCGGGCGGGGCATCCGGGGGCTATTTTCCGGCGGCACCTTGTGTTATGAAGCCCTGAACGTGCTGAAGACGTTGGGCCAGCCAGTCTGCTTGGAAGAGGACCTGGACGACGAAGGGGCCTCCGACAGTCATGGCAAGGCTGTGGATGCAATACTGACCGACTTGGGCGACGACCGGTATACCGTGGGGCGCCCGCACCCCATGATTGACTTTCGCGCCCGGTGCGAGCGCATAGTGGAGGAGGCGTCCCGGCCTGAAGTCGGCGTTATACTGCTGGACGTGATTATTGGCTATGGGGCGCACCCCGACCCGGCGGCGGAGTTGGTACCTGCGCTAAATGCGGCCCGGCGGACGGCCCGCCGTTCCCCCCAAAAGGCCGGGGGCCGGGAACTGGCGTTCGTTATCTCGTTGTGCGGCGCGCCGGACGATCCGCAGGGACTGGAAAAACAACACCAAGCGTTCACCGAGGCGGGCGCCCTTGTGATGCGGACCAACGCCCTGGCAGCACGCAACGCCTCGGTCATCAGCACGAACGCACTGAACCTCAACCGTCCGGACGGACTGTTGTTAAGGGAGGAGTAGACCATAGGACCTCGAAAAGACCTGTTGGGCCGGGAACCGCACATCGTCAACGTGGGGCTAGAGGACTTTGCCGAGACATTATCGGAGTTGGGATTCCAGGTAGTGCAGGTAGACTGGAGGCCCCCTGCGGGAGGCGACCAGCGACTGGCGGGGCTGTTGAGCCGTTTGGAGACGAGGAGCGAACACCGTTGCTGAACCGCATCGACGAAGCCAACCAAGCCGCCCTTGAAAAAGTCCAGAGCGCGGAGCCGGTCCTAATAGACGTTGTTCCGGCCAGCGAAGCCATGCCTCAGCTTGTGGAAGGGATGCTGCTTCACGCAGGGCCGCCCATCCAGTGGGAAGCCATGGCCAACCCGATGAAGGGCGCGATCATCGGGGCCATCAGGTACGAGGGATGGGCTTCGGATGAGACCGAGGCGGAAGGTCTGGCTGCCAGAGGTCAGGTCGCCTTCCATCCGGCGCACCACTTCGACGCGGTGGGGCCCATGACCGGCATCATAACCCCGTCGATGCCGGTGTTCGTGGTGGAAAACCGGACCGGCGGCAACAGGGCGTACTGCACCATCAACGAGGGACTGGGACGGGTGCTGCGTTTCGGCGCCAACGACGACTCGGTAATAGACCGGCTTCATTGGATTCAAAGCACATTGGGGCCGGCGCTCAAAGAGGCGGTCAACCGGGGCGGCCCCATCGAGTTGCGTCCTCTCATGGCGCAGGCGTTGGCGATGGGCGACGAGATGCACCAAAGGAACGTCGCCGCGACGTCGCTTTTCTTCAGGGCGGTGGCCCCAAGCTTGGCGGGGAGTTCAGCCGCGGGCGAATCTTTGGAGGAGATAGCCAGGTTCCTGGTGAGCAACGACCAGTTCTTCCTGAACCTGGCTATGGCCGCCGCCAAGGCGACGATGGACGCCGCCAAGTCAGTTGAAGGGTCAACCATGGTCTATGCCATGAGCCGCAACGGGACCGACTTCGGCATACGGGTGGCGGCGTTGGGGGACCGGTGGTTCACCGCGCCGGCCTTGATGCCCGATGGACTGTACTTCCCGGGTTTCGGCGCCGAACACGCCAATCCCGACATGGGCGACAGCGCCATCCTGGAGACCCTGGGCTTGGGGGCCTTCGCAATGGCCGGCTCCCCCGCCGTGGTGGGGTTCGTCGGCGCGGGCAGATTCCGGGATGCCCTGAACTATACGCAGGAGATGGGAGAGATTACCGTGGGGCAACACACCCATCTGCTGATTCCCAACCTGGACTACCAAGGCGTGCCCTGCGGCATAGATCTTCGGAAGGTGGTGGAGACCGGCATCGCCCCCGCCATCAACACCGGCATAGCCCACAGGGAGGCCGGCGTCGGGCAGGTAGGGGCGGGCATCGTCCGGGCGCCCATGGATTGTTTCAACCAAGCCCTGGAAGCGTTAGTCGATCAACTTGAGGCGGCGTAAACCGGCCGCCGCAACGGGAGGCAACAATGGACATTGTCAGAAAGAACTACCCGGAACTTCCCCCGACGGGCGCGCCCCATTTCCAGTCGGTGCGCGCGGGAAACCTGCTGTTCCTTGCCGGGGCCACCGCCAGGGGCACCGAGGCCGAATACGGCGATATTGCCGAGCAGACCGACGTGATCCTGAAACGAATCCAGCACATCCTGGAGGCTGAGGGCGGCTCGTTGGAGAACGTGGTCAAGATCACCAGCTTCGTAACCGAGATTTCCCGCGAAGCCGGGGCCGCCACCCATGACGTCAGGGTGAAGTACTTCGGGAAAAACCTGCCGGCCAGCACGAGGGTGCAGGTGGCCGGGCTGGTGGAACCACACCTGAAAATCGAAATAGAGGCCATCGCCGTGTTGCCGGACTAGGACACTATCTCAATACTGACTGTTCTCGCTGTTGTTCTTTGGTTGCTGACGGAGAGCCTATGGATTCCCGCCTTCGCGGGAATGACGAGTTAGGTAGTGCGACAGGTGTTACGATAGTCTCTAAACGCCCAACTTTCCGATTCAATAGACAGGTGCGAACAATGGACCAGACAACCATCGACAAAGTCCTCGGCCAAGTAGACGAAGCCGCCATCGTGGAGCTGGCAAGTGACCTGATCAGAATTCCCAGCTTCAAGCCTGACGAGACCGCGGTTGCGAAATTCTTGGAGGGCTTCTTTGAGGAGCGCGGCTACCAAGTCGACCTGCAAGAGGTCGAACCGGGCAGGTTCCAGACCATCGCCACCCTGCCGGGCACCGGCGGCGGTTGCAGCTTGATGCTGAACGGCCACACCGACATCAACTCCCTGACCCGGCGCTGGACGCGCGATCCCTGGACGCCCACCGTGGAGGGAGACCGTCTTTACGGCCACGGGATACAGAATATGAAGGGCGGCTTGGCCAGCATCATCATGGCCGCGGAAGCGGTGCGGCTTTCGCAGGCGGAGATGAAGGGGGACCTGGTGGTTGCCTGTGTGGTCGGGGAGACCCAGGGCGGCGAGGGTACGCACTTCCTGATGGAAAGCGGTATGCGGACCGACATGGCGGTGGTGGCCGAACCCTTCGGCGCCCACAACCTGGTTACGGTCCACTGCGGCGTCGCCCACATGGCGATTCACACCTATGGCATTACGGGGCACATTCGGCAGGTGGAAAGCACGGTCAACGCCATTTACATGATGAACAAGGTGATAGACCGCCTGCAACAGGTAGAGTTCACCTACCAGCCGCGGCAGGACATGGAGGCCCTGCCTCGCTTGAACGTCGGCGGCATCATCGGAGGCCTCGGCGCGGACTACGTGCTGGTGGAGCCGCCCTACGTGCCGGACATCTGCACCATCATCGTGGACGTCCATTTCGTTCCGGGGCAGACGGCGGACAGCATACTGGCCGACCTGCACCGGGCCCTCGACCCTCTGAAAGACGAAGTGCCGGGATTGGACTTTGCGATAGAAATGCCGCCTCCCGCGTCCTTCAAGGGACGACGGCGGTTGGTGATGAACCCTTTGGACGTGCCACTGGACACCTACATAGTCGAGGCGGTGGCGAGGAACTACGAGGTTGTGGCCGGGAAACCGCCCCAAGCCGTAGGGTCCATCCTGCCCTTCACCTACACCGCCAACGATACCTGCCACCTGTGGGAGGCGGGCATCCCCTGCCTGCTGTACGGCCCTGGCGTAGTACGCGGCAACGCGGATGAGGACGACAGTTGTGTCATCATCAGCGAAATGGTCCATTGCACCAAGGTGCTGGCGCTCACCGCCTTGGAGGTGTGCAATCGGCAGCGGGAGTAAACCGGGGGACGTGCGAGTCTCCGGCGACCATTTCACAGTCAACCGTCATTCCCGCCTGCGCGGGAATCCAGAGTCATCCACGATTGTTAAACTCAGCAAATTGATGTTGTCAGGAGGTAGCCGTTGACTACGATTCCAGGTATCGAGTATCACACCTTTTCCATTACCGGCAGGTGCCAGCGGACGGGTATGCTGGGGATAGCCATAACCACCAGCGACATCGCGGTAGGGGGCCGGTGTTCCTACGTCAAGCAGTTAGTGGGCGCGGCCGCAACCCAGGCCACGACGGACCCGCGCTTGGGGCCATTCGCCCTGCGCTTGATGGAGACAGGCTATTCGGCCGTCGGGGCGATACAGCAACTTGAGGCCAGCGACCCCCACATCGAACGCCGCCAGTTGGGGTTGGTGGACCGGGACGGCCACTCCGCGGCCCGTACCGGCAACCTCAACAACGCTTGGGCCGGCCACATAACCAAGAAAAACTTCGTCGCCATGGGGAACGGCCTGTTGAACGAAGGGGTGGTGGAAGCCATGGCCAGCGCCTTCGAGGAGTCGGAATCGGAGGCGCTGGAAGAACGCTTGATGCGGGCTATGGAGGCAGGGCAAGCTGCCGGAGGAGAGGCTGCGGATGCAACTCCCTACCACTCGGCGGGGCTGCTGGTCTATCACAACCAGATTTTCCCCAGGATAGACCTGAGAGTGGACGAACACGCCACGCCATTAGTGGAGTTGCGCCGCATCCTGGAGATTTACAAACCCAGCACGGACTACTTTGACCTTCGCGCCGCCAATCCGAACGTGGGTCCCGAAATGCGGGAGTTCCCAGTATAAGGGAAAGGGACGACGTGCGGGGCCACGGTTCTGCACGTCGTCAAAATCTATCTACTTGACCCGGCCTACGGGAGGCCCCAGTTTCTCCTCGAAAGACTTGGAGAAGGCCAGCAACTCCTCGGCGGGCCGGTCCAGGTCGATGTGTTCGCCCAAGGGCTGGCGGATGTTATACCCGGTCTTGTAGTACAGCTCCACCCGGTTGTCCTCGGGATCGAAGAAGTAGATACTGCAGGAAATACCGTGGGTGACGGTGCGATCGATCTTCAGCCCTTCATCTTGGAGCCTGTGATAGAAGTCCGTCAGGTCTTCCATGCTGTCTACAATGAATGACACCTGCTGCAGGTACTGGGTGGGCTGGCCGCTGTCGGGCAGCTTGGCAAGGGCCAGTTCATGGTGTTCGTTCTCCGGGTCAGCGCTGAGGAAGCAAATGCCCCGGTCCAGGTCCTCGTCGGTAATGGCCATGCCCATGAACCGGCTGTAGAAGTCCCTCATCTTGTCAAGGTCTTGGCAGTAAATGCCCAAGTGTCCCAAACTGGTGACGGCTGGCATGATTGTGACCTCCTATTTCGGTATGGATATGCTCAGGTATGGGACGGGTGTTCATAGGGAGCGACTAGGCTCCTTGTCATGGGCTAAAGAATGGGACGACGGCGGAGCCTTGGCAACCGGCACGTCCTCAATTGCCAACCGGAGCCCAACTATCCTGAGCGCCCGTTCCACAGTGCTCATGTGAGAGCCGTGATCGGGGTCACAGAGCTTCACAGCGGCAGTCTCGTTTATACCCAGTTTTTCGGCAAGGGCCACCTTGGTCAAACTCTTCTTTCGCATTCCCAGGTTAAGGGCGACCTTGGCGGCTGCGATGGGCGGGAGACATATAGGAACTTGGCCTTTCGTGACGGGTCCGGGGAGTGGTAAATCCTTTCCCAAGCGATAATAGACTCCAAGGGCTGCTACCAACCCATCCTCCGCCATTTCCACGGCTTCTTCCCAGGACCATCCACAGGTGATGGCATTGGGGACGTCAGGAAACGTCACATTATACGCAATGCGCCCGGTGTTTGCTTTCTCTTCTTCATCGACAACGATGTTGCACGGGTAGACGTATTTCACCGGTCAGAACTCCCTCCGATTGATGTTGAGTTGCCGCAACATAGATGCCAAGGTTCCAGGTGGGATCTCACCATGCTGTACGATAGTGTTGCGATCATCAATATAAACGGTCCAGTGGCTACCCTTACCCCGGCCTGTATCGAGATAGAAATCTCGCTCTGCCCTCCGGGCGTACCGCCTTGCTCTCCGGATGAATTCCCGCCCGTTCATTCTGTCGTATGAATCAAGCGCCTCTACTCCTGTGGCGACAGAAAGGCGGTGGGGACGATGACGCTGCCGGAGCCTACGCCGGTGGTGTCGCCGTTCTGGTTCTCTACTTTTATCTCCACTGAAACCCTGTTGCCGTTGGCCTCCCGGGTCATGTCGGTTATCTTGCCCGTAAAGGTAACAGTATCGCCGGGGCGGACGGGACGCAGGAAACGCAGGTCCACCATGCCGGTGTGGTTGACCACCGCGCCGCCAAAGTGCCTCCGCAGAAGTTCTATTGCGAACGCCAGCGACATCCGGCCGGAAGCAACGGTGCCCGCGGTGCCCAGCGTTTCCCTGGCGGTGGCCTCGTCGGTGAATTGGGAAGGACCGGTATCGCCGGAGCTTTGCTCGAAAAGGTTGATGGCCTCCTGGGTCATTTCCTTGGTCATGGGGCCGACTTCGTCCCCGATCTTGTGGTCCTGCATCAGCCCCCCCACTTCTTGCCAACCTCGGTCGGTTGCTTCAGTTCGTGGGTTATGACCCGGTCGATCAACCGCCCGTCCTCGTCGACGGACACAGCCTCGGTTACGATGTAGTTCTTCCCACGCCGCAGGTACTTGTCCGCGATCCACGCCGTAACGGTCAACTTCTTGCCGGCTACCGGCGGGTTGTAGCAATAAAAGGCGCACCGGGCGTTGACTGAGCCGGCATCCCGGTACTTGGCGTTGTACTGTTTGACGTCGACCTTGTGGGAGATGGTGGGAAAGCTAGCCTCGGGGTCCATCACACCCTTTCTGTAAGTGTCGATCATCTCTTGGGTCAACACGTACTCGTATTTCTGGAACGTCTCTCCCACTTCAAGGGCATCCCAGTCCAGCAGTATCCGTTCGTCAGCCTCTACCATTGCTTCGTCCTTTCTAAAGCGTCTTGGCAGATGCAAGTATAGAACACAACCACGGGCAAGTCATCGGAAACATTGGGAACGGGAAGCGTAGTACGGGAGGCGGCGGGCCGCCGTCACCCCCTCGCCAGCAGCAATACGCCACCGGTCACCATCAACGCATCGACCGCCAACTCAACCCATCGCTGGGGCACCATAGGGATGATTAACCGGCCCAGGAATGCACCCACGAGCGCGATGGCGCCGATTCCAAATCCAAACCACAACACCTGTTCGACGAACAGGTCCGATGAGGCGAACACGGCCATTTTGGGCACTTGGGTAAAGAGCAAGCAGGCGGCGAAGGTCCCGACGTAAGCCCTGCCCGAGAGTCCGTGTGAGAGGATAAACGGCGCGGCGATGGGTCCCGGCGTACCCAAAAACCCCGACGAAAACCCGCTGACCGCGCCCACTGCGGAAAACCCTTTCAACCCGAAATTCCACTCACGCCCCCACCGGGTATGCCGGTGTATCACCAGCAAAATCAACAAACATCCCAACAGGCGCACCAGGATATCGGGCGGGGTAATGACGAACAGGAAGCCGCCCGCGGCGGAAACGGGCACCGCCCCCAGGGCGAACCACTTGGCCACCGGCCAGGAGACCTCCCTGATGTTCAGGGAAGCCCGGGCAACGATGGACAGCGACTGCACGATGGCAATGATGAGAACGGCATCCCGCGCTCCGAAGAACCACACCAGCAGCGGCAAGATGGCTATGCCCCCGCCAAACCCCACCACCCCGGCGATTGTGAACACCACGGCGGAGACGGTTATCAGGAACGCCAAGGCCAGAGGGTCAGGCATTCAGGCCTCGATAGGGAGAAGCAGGGGCAACGCTACGGCAACACGACCGCACGCCATGTTGCGCAGCAACGTTCATTGGGTCAATTGAGGGCGGAACCACGCTTGCCTGGGAATAAATGGTCAACAAAATGCGGCCAAAGGTATTTTCGCCAGGTCCTGTTGACATTTCCTCGTCATTCCCGCCTGCGCGGGAATCCACAGACTTCTAGCGAGAGAGAACCTGACTGGTTGATAGCACTGCTGGATTCCCGCTTTCGCGGGAATGACGATATGGGGTTGCAGTACCGCCTGATTTCGCAAATGTCAACGATGGCTACTATAGAAGAGACCGATATGAAGAGACCAACGGCCTGTAGACCATGCGAACCGCGCCGCGACTTCTCACCCGCCGTGGCAGCGCTTGTATTTCTTGCCGCTGCCGCAGGGGCATTTTTCATTTCTGCCGATCTTGCGGTTTTCCAGCCGATGCACCGTGCGCTTGTCCTCGCATTGGGCACAGGTGCAGGCTGTGGGGTGTTCGGCGTACCAGTTGGGCCTTACCATATTTCTTCGTGACTTCTCCCGGGGCTAGTCCACTAAAATTCGGCTGGACGACCCCACCTCGGGCATCCTTCCGGTCACCAAGTATATCACTCGCTCCGCTATGTTGGTCGCCCGGTCGGCCACCCGCTCAAGGTCATGCGCTACCCAGAGAAGGTAGGTCGCCCTCTGGATGGAGTTAGGGTCCTGGATCATGTAGGTCAACAACTCGCGGTACACTTGATCGTATAGTCCATCCACCTCGTCGTCCGCCGACAATACGCCCATCGCCGCCACGGTATCACGGTTAACCAGGGCATCCAAGCTGCGCCGCAGCATCTCGGAAGCCTTCTCTCCCATTCGCGGGATGTCTATCAGCGGCTTCAACGGCGGCTCGTTACCCATCATAAGGCTGATCTTGGCGATGCCTTCCGCATAGTCTCCCATGCGTTCCAGTTCTACGGCGATGTGAAGAGTGGTTATCAACCTACGCAGGTCCCTGGCCACCGGCTGATGCCTGGCAATCAGTTCGATGGAGTGTTCCTCCAACTGGACGCACTGCCGATCAATTTCGTCGTCCTCCTGAACAACCTGCGACGAGGCCTCCAAGTCACGGCGCTTCAAAGCGTCCAACGACTTGGCAAGGGCCTTCTCCACCATGCTCCCCAATCCCAAGAGTTCGTCGGTCAACCGGTCCAAGCTAGTGTCCAGGTTTGGTCGCACCATGATGGTCCCTCCTCATGCCATCCGGCGGGGCCCGGCTCACGCCATACGGCGGGGTCCGGCGGATTAGCTGAACCGCCCGGTGATATAAGCCTCGGTACGCTCGTCCTTGGGATTGGTGAATATCTCCGGAGTGGCTCCGTGCTCCACCAAGTATCCCGCCCTGTCCTCGCCCATCATGAGAAACGCGGTCTGGTAGGAGACCCTGGCCGCCTGCTGCATGTTGTGGGTAACAATGACGATTGTAACCTCCGGGGCCAATTCCCGCATCAAGTCCTCTATCGCCAGGGTGGCGATGGGGTCCAGCGCGGAGGCCGGTTCGTCCATCAGGATCACTTCCGGCTCCACCGCCAGGGCACGGGCGATGCACAGCCGCTGCTGCTGGCCGCCGGAAAGCCGCAGGGCGCTGCTGTTCAAGCGGTCCTTGACCTCGTCCCACAGGGCGGCGCGGCGCAACGACCGTTCAACCACTTCCTGTACGTTCCCTTGGAACCCGTTGACCTTGAGGCCGAAGGCCACGTTATCGAAAATAGACTTGGGAAACGGGTTGGGCTTTTGGAAGACCATCCCGATGCGAGCGCGGATTTCAGTCGGGTCTACGTTGGAGGCGTAGATGTCCTGCCCTTCCATCAGGATTCGACCTTGTACCGATGAGTTGGGCAACAGCTCGTTCATGCGGTTGAAACACCGTAGCAACGTGCTCTTGCCGCAGCCGGAGGGGCCTATAAAGGCCGTCACCCGGTTGCGGGGTATCTCCAAGTCAATGTCACGCAAGGCTTGAAACTCGCCGTACCAAACATTGAGGCCTTGGGCACGCAACACTATCGAGTCTTGTTCCATGTTACTCTTCGGACCTCGCCTGGTAACGGTTGCGAACGAAGGCGGCAACCGAGTTCATCGACAACAGAATCACCAGCAGAATTATAATGCCCGCCGCCGCCAAGCCCCGGAAGTCTTCCTGTGGACGGGACATCCAGTTGAAAATCTGGATGGGTAATACGGTGAACCGGTCGAGCGGGTCCACCGGGACAAAGGTCAAGTATACCAAGGCGCTGATGGCAATCACCGGCGCCGCCTCGCCGATGGCACGGGACATCGCCAGGATGGTCCCGGTGAGAATCCCGGGTAAGGCCGCCGGAATGATTACCCGGCGCACAACCTCCCATTGGGTCGCGCCAAGTCCGTAGGCGGCTTCCCTGTAGGTATAGGGCACCGCCTTGATTGCTTCCCGCGACGAGAGGATGACAATGGGGAGCACCAGCAGCGAGAGGGTGAGAGCGCCGGCCAAGAGGCTGCGGCCCATGGACAAGGCCTGCACAAACAGGGCGAGACCGAGAAGCCCGTAGACTATCGACGGCACGCCCGCCAGGTTGGCGATGTTGACCTCGATCAGCCTGGTCAGCCGGTTGACGGGGGCATATTCTTCCAAGTAGATTGCCGCCCCCACTCCCACGGGAATGGTAAAGGCCGCGGTGAGGCCCATGAGCCAGATAGTCCCGACCATTGCCGCTTTTATCCCGGCCTCTTCCGGGTGGCGGGACGAGTAGCTGGTCAGGAAGTGGGGACTCAGCCACGGCAGTCCCTCGACCAGGACCTGCACCAACAGGGTGACCAGCCCGATGATACCCACCATCACCGCCAGCAGGAACAACATGTAGGCGGCGGTCCCGACCAGTTTCCGCGCCGACAGCCGGTAGTGGAGCGTTCCCGCTCCGATGTTTTTCAGTACCTCTCCTGCCATCGATGCACCACCCAGTTGCCGAGTATGTTCATGGCCAGGGTCATGAGGAACAGGAGCAGGCCCACGGCGAAGATGGTGTTGTACTCCAGAGTGCCGTGGGGAGTTTCTCCCAAGCTAAGCTGCACTATGTAAGCCGTCATGGTCTGGATGCTTTCCAAGGGGTTGAAGGTTGCCCTGGGAGTGGCCCCGGCGGCTATGGTGACCAGCATCGTTTCGCCGATGGCCCTGGAAATGGCCAGGATGAAGGCAGCTACAATTCCCGAAAGCGCCGCCGGCACCACTACCTTTATGGCCACTTCGAGCCTTGTTGCGCCCAGCGCATAGGCAGCTTCTCTAAGGGACCGGGGCACTGCCAGCATGGCGTCCTCGCTGAGCGAGGAAACCATGGGAATAATCATCAACCCCATCACCAACCCCGCGCTCAAAGCGTTGAAGACCAGCAGGTCCGGGATGATTCCCTGCAACACCGGGGTCACAAAGGTCAGGGCGAAGTACCCGTACACAACCGTTGGCACGCCGCCCAGGATTTCCAGGAAAGGTTTGAGTATCCGGCGGGCCTTGTTGGGAGCGTACTCCGACATGTAAATGGCGGTGGCCAGTCCTACCGGCACGGCAACGAAGGCGGCGAGGATGGCCACCAGCAGGGTACCGCATACCAGCGCAAGGACACCGTAGGACTGGGGAATCAAAATGGGAGACCATCTTGTTCCCAAGAGGAACTCCCACAGGGGGACTTGGGTGAAGAAACCCATTGCTTGGGAAACCAAGCTCACCACGATGCCAATCGTGGTGAAGATCGAGATCAAGGCGCAAGTGAAGAAAATACCCTTGACTATCCGGCCTTCCAACGCCACCCGCCGCCGGTGGCGGGCGGCTGACTCCGCCCCCCAAGCCCGCTGGACGGGAGAATCGTTCGCAGAGGTCCTTGCCGCAAATCTGTTCAAGGCCAACTCCGTCTTCTATACGCGATCCGGCGGGGTCCGGGTTTGATAAGATGAGGAGGCGGCAATGCTGGTCTCCCCTTCCAGACTGCCGCGCTCCCCATCACCAACCGCCGGGCGAGGTCCGGTTACCGTACCTTCGCCAAGCCCTGTTGGTACACTTCCTCAGCTTGGGGTATGTACCCCACCTCACGCACCAATTGCGTCCCGTTCTCCATATAGAACTCCAGGAACGACTTGATTTCGGGCCGCTCCAAGCTTTCTACGCTGACGTAGATGAACATAGGTCTCGCCAAGGGCTTATACTCCCCGGACTCGATCGACTCGTCCGTGGGCAGCACGCAGCCATCACCCGAGTCCACCGCCACCAGCTTCAGCTTGTCCCGGTTCTCTGCGTAGTAGGCGTATCCGAAGTACCCCATTGCGCTCCGGTCTCCGCCTATGCCCTGCACCAGCACATTGTCGTCGGCGCTGGCGGTGTAATCGGCACGGCTGGCCCTGGCTTCCCCAACTATCACTTCAGTGAAGTAGTCAAACGTCCCCGAGTCCGTGTCGGGTCCGTACAGTCGCAATTTATTATCCGGCCACTCCGGCCGTATGTCCTGCCAGGTCTTTACCGTGGAACCCGGCTCCCAAACGCGCCTCAACTCATCCACCGTCAGGCACTCGACAAAGTCGTTGCTGGGGCTCACCATCACCGACATCCCGTCGGTGCCTATCTTCAATTCAATGAAATCTATTCCGTTTTTCATGGCTGCGTCGCTTTCTGTCTGCTTGATGGGCCTGGAAGCATTGCTGATGTCCGTCTCACCCGCCACGAACCGTTTGAACCCGCCGCCGGTGCCGGAGACGCCAACGTTCACCTGCACCCGGGGGTGCACCTTGCGGAACTCCTCGGCCACCGCCTCGGTCACCGGGAATACCGTGCTGGAGCCGTCTACCTCAATGTTGCCTTTCAACTCAACCGCTGACATCGACTCGGTTGATTTCGATCCCTTGGCGGGGGCAGATGAGTCAGCAGGGCTTGCTGACGCCTGCGATCCTCCACACCCCGCCAGCACAACGACCAACAGGAAAGGAATAAGCAGAAGGACCGCCGGTGTGGTCCGATTCACCACTTGTGTCATAGGTCTAATCATCTCCTCTTCAGTGTAGTAAGGGGGATTTAATGGCTTGTGAACAAACAATTAACAACGGGTTAACACTGACAGATTCCTTGGTGACATGGAGGCCTTTGACCTCCTTTCTTGCCCGCTGAGAACAACGATAGCAGGGACGTGTTAACCGCCAATTACGACAAGTTCAACGCGGGGTTAACAAACCGTTAAGAAACAGCAAACAAAGACCCCTCCCGTCAGAGGGGATTGGGATGGTCAACCGAGGGATAGTCGGGGGTGGTCTAATCGGCCCGGGGAACGGTGAAACCAAAGGTGCTGCCGGACCCTTCATGGCTCTCCACCAGCACTTCTCCCCCGTGGGCTTCCACGATGTGCTTGACTATAGCCAGTCCCAGCCCGGTGCCGCCGTCGCGGCGGGCGCGGTCTACCTTGTAAAACCTTTCGAAAATGTGGGCCAGATGTTCCCGTGCGATTCCTATACCGGTGTCTTCCACACAGACCTCCACCGAGCCGTTGTGCGCCCGGGCCAGTACAGTAATTTCCCCATGCTCGGGTGTGAACTTCAACGCATTGCTCATCAGGTTGACCAAGGACTGCCTCAGCTTCTCCTCGTCTCCCACCACCGGGGGTACGTTGTCGGCAACGTCCGACCTCAAGACGACGCGGCCGGCGTCGGCGCTGGCTTGGAAATCTGAAAGCAGTTCTTCGATCATCGACTTCAGGTCTACGGTCCGCAGGTCCAGCGACTCTTGTCCCGTTTCCAGCCTGGCGAGGTGCAGCAATTCGGCCACCAAGTTGGACATCCGGTCCACTTCCCGGTGAATCCGTTGCAGAAAGTCCCTGGCGGTCTCGCGTTCCTCGACCGCACCGTCCTCCAGGCTCTCCACCAAGGCTTTCACCGAGGCTATCGGGCTTCTCAACTCATGGGACACGTTGCTGACGAATTCCCGGCGGGTCGTTTCAACTTGGCGCATACGCGTCAGGTCATGCAGGTTGAGCAGGACGCCGCCTGCCCCTGTTGGATTCCCGCCTTCGCGGGAATGACCGCTGGGGGCGTCGTGCTCCGAATTCAACGGGATGGCAATAGCGCTGAGGAAGCGGCGGGGGCGCAGCAATTCGATTTCTCCGAACCGCGGCTCCCGTTCGTTCAAACAAGCCAGCAGAAGCTGTTGAAGTTCATGGTCCCGCACCGCCTCTATGAAACGATGCCCCTCGATCCGATAGCTGTTGACACCCAGAAGAGTCTCGGCTGCTTGGTTGGTGAGCTGGACCCTGCCGTCCTCTCCTATCACAACCACCCCGTCGGCCATGGTGTTGAAGATAGCGGCGAGCTTGGCCCGCTCATCGGACAAGTCGTTGATCGAAGTCCTCAGCGCGGCGGCCATACGGTTGAAGGCGTTGGCCAACTCCCGGGTCTCATCCTCAACTGAAGGGGCCACCCGCTGGTCCAAATCGCCCTGGGCCAGCCTCTGGGCGGCATCGGTCACCGCCCGCACGGACCGGGAGGTGCGGAGTGCCAGAATGTAAGCCACGACGGCCGAAAAGACGATCACCGTCAATGCGAAAAAGGCTATGACGTACCTGATGAGATTTACGTCGTCCTGTATTGCGGACGCGGGGACTTCCAGCCGCACTACGCCAACCGTCCGACCGCCCTGCTGTACCGGCGCAGTGCCATACACAACCTCCTCGCCATCCGGCAGCCGCAGAGTCATCGAGCCAGCCATACCTTCATTCAACGCGTCCCTTATTTCAGGACGCCCCAGCAGGCTGCCAGCGGCTTTGGCGCCTTCCGCTGTATCAGCCACGACCGTCCCATCCGCGAGGATGACGGTGACACGGGCTGGACTCCCGCCTTCGCGGGAGTGACGGACAGAAGGACCGGAGTGACCGGTAGAAGGGCCGGAGTGTCGAGCCGAAGAATGAGAGTCTTGGGGGGGAGGGTTGGAGTCACGGGACGGGAGTTGAGAGTAGCTGGATGGAAGTTGGGCCAGTACGCTTTGTTGAGAGGCCGCGTCGGTCCGGGCCTCCAAACGGGCTGACGCTATCCCGGCCAGAAGCACGGCCTCCCGCTGCATTTGGCCCTCCAGGTCGGCAAGGTAGCCGTCCCGGAAAACATCCGCCAGGAAGAAACCCACCGCCGCCATCGCAAGACACACGATGCCGATACCGCCGAAAACGACGCGCTTCCGAGAGTCAGGCAGGGACCTCATCGCTCAAAACGGTAGCCAACGCCGCGTATGGTGATGATGCGCTTGGGCTTGCCGGGTTCCGACTCGATTTTTTCCCGCAGCCAGCGAACGTGGACATCCACGGTGCGGCTGTCGCCAACGTAGTCCTGGCCCCACAGCCGCTGCAACAACTGGTCCCTGGTGAACGCCCGCCCGCGGTTGCTCATCAGCAATGCAAGCAGCTCAAACTCTCGGGGTTTGAGTTCCAAGGTGCGGTCTCCCAAGACCGCGGTATGGGCGGTCAGGTCCACCACCAGGTCGCCGGCGCGTATGGTTTCCGGGGATGCCGGACCGTTCGGGCTATTCTGCCCCATGCGGGAGCGGCGAAGCATCGCCCGGGCCCGCGCCATCAACTCCCGCATACTGAACGGCTTGGTCACGTAGTCGTCCGCGCCCAGTTCCAAGCCGACGATCCGGTCCACCTCTTCCGCTTTAGCCGTGAGCATGATGATGGGAACGGAACTTTCCCGTCGAATGGCGCGGCACAATTCAAGGCCGTCCAACCCTGGCAGCATAATGTCCAGGATGACCAGGTCGTGGTTGACGGAACGGGCGGAATCCAGGCCGTTTGGGCCGTCCGCAGCGGTGGTAACGGCGTATCCTTCCCGCTCCAGGTTGTACTTCAGGGCCGCAAGCAGGTTTTCCTCATCCTCGACGACAAGAACTCTACGGTCTGACACATCACCCTCTCACCGGATATGGATTGCGCGCCAGACTTTTTCCCGGGTGAAGGGTATGTCCAAGTGGGTTATCCCCAAGTGGGCCAGGGCGTCCATCACCGCGTTGGCTATGGCCGGCGGGGCGGCTATCGTGGGGGTTTCCCCCATCCCTTTGGCCCCCAAGGGATTGAGAGGACTCGGCGTATGCCTGCTTCCTATTGTAAATTCCGGGAGTTGGTGGGCCGAGGGCATGGCGTAGTCCATGAAACTGCCGCTGAGCAACTGGCCGTTCTCGCCAAAAACGGCCTCCTCGAACAGGGCCGCCCCGATGCCTTGGGCCAACCCGCCGTGGATTTGGCCGTCCACCACCATCGGGTTGATTACCGTTCCACAGTCGTCCACGGAGACAAACCCCGTCAAGTTGACCGTGCCGGTGTCCATGTCCACTAACACGGTAGCCACGTTGGCGCTGTAAGAGTATGTCTGAGACCGGGGTTCCCAGTAGACGGTTGCTTCCAACCCCTTCTGCATACCCTCCGGCAACATCTGCCCGCTATAGGCCCTTTCGGCCACGTCGGCCCAGGTAACATAGCTGTCAGGGATGTCCTCCACCGAGAACCTCCCTCCCTCCAAGGTAACGTGTTCTGGGTCGATATTCAGGAGGCTGGCGGCGATTTTCACCGCTTTCTCCTTGATTTCCCGCCCGGCCAGGACGAGGGCGGTGCCGCCGATGACCAAGGAACGGCTGGCGCGGGTGCCGGTGCTGTTGGGAGTGACGGCGGTGTCCCCATGAATAACTTCCACCTCGTCAAAGGGGATTCCCAGTTCGTCGCTTACTATCTGGGCGAAAGTCGTCTCTAACCCCTGTCCGTGGGGAGCCAGGCCCGTGATTGCGGTGGCGCGCCCGGTGGGGCTGATTTGCAGGCTGCCGCTGTCGAAGCCCGGCCTGGCGCTGAGGCCTCCCGATGGGCCGTTGGCTGTTGCGTCTACGGTTGTGGCAATGCCTATTCCCATAGCAACGCCCCGTTCCCGCAGCCTCTGCTGCTCCTCCCTGAGCCGGTCGTAACCGGCCAACTCCAATGCTTGGTCCAACGCTGCTTCGTAATCGCCGGTGTCGTATTCCCGCCCCATCGGCGTCATGTACGGGAAAGATTCCGGGGCGATAAAGTTCTTTCGCCTGATTGCCACTGGGTCCATGCCCAGCTTTCCGGCGATCAGGTCCATGACCCGCTCAATCACGTAACCGGGCGCGTGGTGGCCGTATCCCCGGTAGGGGCCAACCGGGACCTTGTTGGTAAATACGCCGTGCCCGGTCCACTCCAAGTTTCTTACTTGATACGCCCCCTGCGCCCCCGAGGGCGTTGTCAGCTCGACAACCGAGTGGGCCCCCCCGTTGGAGTAAGCGCCCAGGTCGGTGTAGTAGCGCCACCTCAGCCCGGTAAGCGTACCATCATTCTTGTAGGCGGCTTCAACGTGCTGCACTTCTCCTCTGCCGTGGATCGTCGCCAGGAAATGCTCCTGGCGGTCCTCGACCCACTTCACCGGCAGGGCGTATTGCATGGACAGGATTGCGGTAATGACCGTTTCCGGGTAGGTGTCTATCTTGCAACCAAACCCGCCGCCTACGTCCCTGGACAGGACCCTTATCTTGTTTTCCGGCAGGTCCAGCACTTGGGCGATGACGATGCGTTCCAAGTGCGGCGACTGGGTGGAGAGCCAGATGGTCATGTTCCCGGTGCCGCGTTCGTAGCTGGCGACCACCGCCCTGGACTCCATGGGGTTGGGTATCAACCGCGGCATCGCTATGCGCGCTGACACCACGCCGTCGGCTTCCCGGAAGGCCGATTCGGGGTCTCCGGAAGTCCCGGTGCACCGCACGGAAACATTGGTACCCAGGTCGTCGTGGACCAGCGGCGAGCCCGGTCCCGCCGCCTTTTCCAAGTCCACAATGGCGGGCAGCGGCTCGTATTCCACATGGATAAGGTCCAGGGCGTCCCGGGCGGCGATGCTGCTGTCGGCCACAACCGCCGCCACCGGTTCTCCCTCGTACTTAGCCGTCCCGACGGCCATCGGCCAACTGCGCTTCACCTTGGTGCCCTCGCTGACCCGGTTCAACGGAAACTGGTCCTTGCACCGGTCGCGCACTTCCTCCCCGGTAATAACGCCCAAAACCCGCGGGTCGGCCAAGGCTTGGGAAGCGTCGATGTTGAGTATGCGGGCGTGGGCGTGGGGACTCCGGAGCACCGCCATGTAGACCATTCGTCTCAGGTCTACGTCGCCGGTATAGACGCCATCGCCCATGATCAACCTGGGGTCTTCCTTTCTCCTGGGAGACGCGCCGATCATTGGCCCGCCAACACTTGAAACCATGTTTTACCTCATCAAAGCTGGTTGATCATCCGCCGGACCCGGTCGGGGCTCAACGGCAGGTCTTTCACCTGCACTCCCTTCGAGCCAAGAGCGTGGGAAACGGCGTTGGATATGGCCGCGCCGGTGGCTACGATGCCGATCTCGCCCGCCCCTTTCACTCCCAAGGGGTTCCGGGGAGAGGGGGCAAGGTCTTCGACCACGCTGTCGATCACCGGGATCTCCATGCTGGAGGGCAGCAGGTAGTCCACCAGGGTGCCCGCCAAGGGCTGCCCGTTTTCGTCGTACACCAGTTCCTCGAGTATTGTGGCCCCTATGCCCTGGGCCGCCGCGCCCACAAGCTGCCCTTTCAGCAACAGCGGATTGATTACGTGGCCCACGTCTTCCGCCACGGCATACTTGAGTATCGTAATCTTCCCGGTTTCCGGGTCTACCTTCAGGTGGACGGCGTGAGCGCCGCAGGGATAGCAGTCCTCGGAGGACCTGAAGTAATCGGTTGCTTCCAACCCGATTTCCCCTTGGCTGTGGACGCTGGCCGGGTTGGCCAGTTGCAGCGCCTCTCCCAAGTTGAGCAGGGGCGACTCCGGCCCGTCGGTCTTGCGGTGGACCTTCCCTTGTGAGAACTCCAGCTCCTTCTGGTCGATCTCCAGGTAAGCCGCGCTGATCCGAAGGATTTTTTCCTTGAGATTCTGGGACGCCATGTAGAGGGCGTTGCCCGCCATGATGGTGCCCCTGCTGGCGTGGGTGCCGCCGCCGAATGGCATCAGGTCGGTGCTCCCGTGATATACGGCCACGTATTCTATGGGCACTCCCAGCCCGGAGGCGCATATCTGGGCCATGACTGTCTCGTGGCCCTGTCCCATTGTCGCAATGCCCAAGTATACGGCCACGGCCTCTCCACCAGTCACCACCACCCGCGCGCCTTCGAAGGACTGGCCGCCGCCGGTGCTCTTCACGAAGCAGGCCACGCCGATCCCGTGGTACTCACCGTCCACCAGTTGCCCCTGCAGGTGCTTGCGGTCGTCGTAGTCAAGCACTTCCATGACCTTGCTCAGCAGAGCCGGGTAGTCGCCGCTGTCGTAAACGATGGGAGTGGTCTCCGGGCGGGTGTACCCGACCCTGTACGGCATCTCTGAGGGCTGGATGAGGTTCCTGCGCCGCAGCTCCACCGGGTCGATGCCCAAGTCTTCGGCGATTATATCCAGCATCCTTTCGCGGAAAAAGCACGACTCGTAACGCCCCGGAGCACTGAAAGTGCCCATGCCGACCTTGTTGGTCAGATAGCACTTTACCCGCCATTGGTAGGCGGGTATGTGGTAGGTCCCGGTCAACATCGCGGCAGTCAAAATCGGGACGGTGGCGCCGTGGGTGCGGACGTAACCTCCCAATACTCCGTAGATTTCCGCCCGCATACCAAGGATGGTCCCGTCCCGCTTGGCGGCGACCTCCATCCGGCAGACGTGCTCACGGGAGTGGTTTGCCGCGATCAGGTGCTCCATCCGGTCTTCCACCCACTTGACGGGGCGGCCCAGCTTCAGGGACGCGAACGGCACCAAGAAGTTTTCCGGGTAAAACTCGCCGCGAATCCCGAAGCCTCCGCCGACATCCGGTTCGATGAAGTGAATGCGGTGTTCCGGCATTTGCAGCAGGCTGGACAGAACTCCCCGGTTGAAGTGCGGCACCTTGGTCTCTCCCCACACGGTAAGACGCTCGGCGCCGGGATCATACGACGCCACCAACCCCCTGGTCTCCAGCGGGTTGCCGGTGTGCCGGTGGCAGCGGAACTCCTCGGCGCGGGTGTACTCGGCCTGTTGGAAGGCCGCCTCAATGTCGCCTTCAGTCCCCGCAAACTCCATCGCCAGGTTGGTGCCGTGTTCCTCGAAGAGCAGCGTGTCCTCCTTCTCCGACTGGAAGGCGTCCACGACCGGGGGGAGAGGGTCGTAACGCACTTCAATCGATTCCAGCGCGTCCTCGGCAAGGTAGCGGCTGGTCGCCACGAGCACCGCCACCGGCTCGCCGACGTAGCGCACTTTGTTGCTGGCCAAGGGGTACTGGAGGAAACGGTCCAGCCCTCCGTAGACGCCCCTCCGCATGGGGATAGGCCGCGGTTCCACCGTATCCAAGATGTCCTGGTAGGTGAAAACGGCGGCTACGCCGGGAATTTTCAGGGCTTCGCTCGCATCTATGGACAGGATGCGCGCATGGGCGTGGGGGCTTCGCAGAATGGCGGCGTAGAGCATCCCCAGCAGCTTTACGTCATCGACGTATTGCGCCAACCCGGTAAGGAACCGCCGGTCCTCCTGGCGAATTATGGGCGCGCCGATGTAGGTATTTCCTCCCATGATTCCCCCAGACCAATATGGATTGGACGACCGCCACCGCAGAGAGCGGCCCGTTATTGTTCGGATGGCGACCTTAGCATATTATATGGCGAAACGACGCAAGTCTAACACTCATCCAACCCTGAGGAGGTAATTCGATGTCCAGGGTCACAATGATCCACCACATCAATATACAGGTCAGGGACCGCGAAAAGACGAGGGAATGGTACGAAAAGGTGCTGGGAGCCGAGTTTCTTGACCGTGGGCCAACGCTGAACCGGCAACAACTTCAGTTCAGAATCGGCAACGCGGAGGTCCACACCAACGACGCTCCAAACCCTGTCCAGGTCCCCGCCGTCCACTTCGCGGCGGAGATTGCAGATTGGGACGAACTGATCACCCACTTGGATGAGCTGGGGGTCCCTTACTCCACAGCCTTGAGAAGGCCGCCGGGGTCAGAAGACAAATCGTCCTGGGGGAAAAGGGAGTACTCGGGAAACCATTACACCTACGTCACCGACCCCAACGGCAACATCATCGAACTGGTCCACCATCCCCTCGGAATCGCGGACTCGCAGGGCAACAAGGTCGAGATCGCTCACGACTCCAACAGCATGAAATGGGTAAAGCGGCCCGAGTACGACGATACCAACTAGGACAAACGGGAAGTCAACAAAAGCGGCGGCGGCTAGTCCAAACAACAATGATGGGTAGCCGTGCTTGCGGTGGTTTCATGCTATATGGGCGTCCCTTGTGGACGCCCATACGGTACAGTTCTGGGCTGGTAGGGGCAACCCTTGTGGTTGCCCTCGGTGCTAGCTGTACTCGGCCCGGAGGATCTTGGCCGCCTCATATATAGTTCGCATCTTTTTCTCGGCCATCTCCGGAGTGTTCACGTTTCTTTCGGCAAAGGTGCCGAACCCGCAGTCGGGGTTCAGGTAGATTTTGTCGGGGTCGAAGTACTCCAGAAGCTCCTTGACCCGGTCGATGATTTCCTCTGGCGTTTCAATCTCGTCGGTGCGGGGGTTGACAACGCCGAAGCCGATTTCCTTTTCGTTGGCGTACTCTTTGAAGACCTCCATCTCCCCGGCCCTGGGAGTAGCGCACTCCAGCACCAGTTGGTCGATGTTCATCTGGACCAGGTAGGGAAGCATAGGGCCATAGTTGCCGGTCAGCAACACGTCTTCCCGGCGGCTCCAGTTGCCCCGGCACACGTGCACGCCCAGCTTTACATCGGAAATGCCCTCCACCGTCTCGTTCATCAGCCGGACGGCCAGCTCCAGTTCATCGGTGGGGTCCCTGCGCTGCGGCAGTTGAGCGCACATAAAGGTCTCGGCCGATTCTTCTCCGAACACAACCTGGCTGAGAATGGGCTCGTCCAACTGGATGAAGTCGCAGCCCTGCTCTTTCAGGGCTATTATCTCTTGCCTCAGAATCTGCACCACGTCCTCGGCCAGTTCGTCGACCGATCCATATACTTGGTCGGACAAGCCTTCGAACCAACTGGAGCGGGTCAGCATGTAGGGACCGGGAATCGGTATCTTGATCTGCCGGTCGGTATTCTTCTTGACGAATTCCAGCTCGTCCAACGCTAAACCGTGCTGGTTCTCCAGCTTACCTACTGCTATGGGGCTCTTGATGGCAAAGGCCGGCACGTCCAAGGCACGCAGTACTTCTTCCATGCGGGCCCGGTCTTTCGCGTAGTCCAGCAGGTCCGATACGCTCATTAACTGCATCCCGGCAAGCTTGCCTACGGCGAAGGAGTAAAAGTTGTCCCGGCGCTGCTCTCCGTCGGTCAGGATGTCCACCCCGGCCGCTTCCTGGGCTCTTAAGGTGGCGATTACTTCCTGGTCGGCCACGGCGTCAAAGTCTGCTTCGGATATCTCTCCCGCTTGCTTCTGTCGCAGGGCCCGGATCAGAGCAGGCGACCGGGTCCAGCTTCCCACCACGGTTACGGGAAAGAGAGGAGTTGTAGCCATCTGAAAAACCCTCGTGCTATCAGGTTGCTGGACTTATGTCCAGTGTTCTTTGAGACTGTCCCATGGTACTTGCGATGCCCAACATCGTCAACAGGCTGAAATCCTGCGTACCGGCCATAAATCAGCTACAACAGGCCCTTGATTTCAGACAAATCCTGGGCGGGATGTGGTACACTCACCGCTGGCAATTCGGATTTGTCGACTAGCGACGGGACTACAGTCAAAATACCGGCTCAACTCTGGGCGGGCGGCGCCCACCGGTGTACTTACCAAGTCCAACCAATTACGAGCCTGGCGCCCGCGGCCTGATGTCGCCGGCGCTCCTCTTGACCGACAGCCTCCGCCAGCTTAGTTCAGCATATGCCACGTCGGCATCCGGTACCATGCTGATAGCCGCTGATAACCAAGGAGGCGTCTCACACGGTCCAGCGATCTCTGCCGCGCATTGCTCCACGGTGGCCGTTCACATCAGGCCCCGCACGGACCATGCCGCCCAAAAACACGATACACCGGCTTCCGTTGCGGAATGCGCCGGTGTCTTTTGTGTTTGTCGAAAAGTCCCCACCGGCATCGTTTCGTTGGCATTGTCACAGCATAGGCGCCACTGGAAAATGGCCGGTAAGCGCGTTGGGACCCGCACGGCGGTATCGTGGCGGCGTAGAATGATTGTCACCAAATGAGTAGGAAGAGATGCCTCATATCTCTATTTGGGAAGGTGAATATACAATGGCAGGCGCAGCTTTACGGAGGATGATACTCGCGCTACTCGCTGGGCTGTTGGGTGCAACCGTCCTGGTCGCTTGCGGCCCGCCCGCCCCGCCCACCATTCAGGAATCGATGATGGAACCCAGGCCCGTTCCGGTGAGGGTAGCCCCGGCCGCTACCGGAAGCATCAGTGTTGGTTCTTCCTACGCGGCTACGGTTGCGCCCTACTCCTCGGTTGACGTGGTCCCGCTACCGACGGGAAGGGTTGAAAGGGTGCTGGTGGACGTTGGCAACGAGGTCAAGAAGGGACAGGTCATCGCCGAGTTGAACCGGGGGACCCTTGACGCGGAGTTGATGGCGGCCAAGGCCAACCTGGCAGCCGCCAAGGGAGCCGCAGGCCCCAACGAACTCAAGGCTCAAGCAACGCTGGAAGCCGCCAAGGCCCGGCTGGACGAACTGTTGGACCCGCCGCCAGCCGACCTGAAAGCCGCCGAGAGCGCCTTGAAGGCCGCTGAGACTAACCTGGAGACTGCCGAGAGCAAGTTGGAGCGTCTCCTCGACCCCAGGATGTCAGACATCCAGAAGGCGCAGACCGCGGTGACAACCGCGGAACGCAACCTTGCCAGCGCCGAGACCCGGCTGGAAAAACTGCACACCCCCCTGACGACTGACGTGCAAGCGGCCCAAAGCGCACTGGCCAGTGCGCAGAACAACCTGGACAGCGCCAAAATCAAGCTGGACGAAGCGCAGAACCCCTCCGCCTCCAGCCTCAAGAGAACTCAGAGCACGGTTGAGACCACCTCAAGGAACCTGGAGATCGTGCAGACCAGGCTGGACGACATACTGAACCCTTCAGCAGGCGATCTCGCATCGGCCCAGAAGGCGGTGCAAAACGCCAGGGCAAGGTTGAGCAACGCCCAGACTACGGTAAACGCCGCCATCGCCAAGCAACCCGGGACCACTTGGCAAAGCCTGTTGGGGGCCCGGACCAGATTGCAGGCCAACCAAGCCATCCTAGACAACTCGGCGTTGAATGAACAACTGAGACCCGAGGACAGAAGGGACGCCGAGGAAGCCATAGCCCATAACCAGCAGTTGATTGATGAGCTCCTGGCGGCCGTAAGCATATCTCCCTTGGGAGACAGGGAAGACGTTATCAACACAAAGTCCCTGATCCCTGAAGACATCCGGTCGGCGCTATGGACTGAGTCCGAGGCCCAGAAGGCGCTGGAAGCGGCCATAGAGTCGCTGAGCGACCTGGAAAACCCAGGGCCGGACATCCTGGTGCCCGCCCGAAACGCCGTGGCCATCGCTCAAGCGGCCTATGACGCAGCGCAGGAATCCCTGAACGAATTGGAAAATCCCACCGAACGAACGCTGTCTCTGGCCCAGAACAATGTGGCCATTGCTCAAGCGGCCTACGACTCCTCCGCCGAACGGCTCAAGGAGTTGCAGGACCCCAGCGACAGCACCATCTCGGTGGCCGAAAACAACCTGGCCATCGCCCAAGCCGCCCTCGATGCCGCCAAGGCCAACCAAGCGGAGTTGCAGAATCCCAGCGCCGACGTGGTCACGAACGCCAATCACGCCGTGGACGCGGCACGGGCTGCGGCGGATGCCTCTGCGGCTCGATTTGACCGCTTGAAGTCCCCTACGGCAGCCTCCGTGGCATCGGCAAAGGCGGCCGTAGCATCGGCAGAACAAGCCCTGGCGCTCAGTCGACAGTCCCATGCCCAATACGGCATAGACGCGGCCCAAGCAAGGGTAAGCCAGATTGAGCAACGCATTGCGGAAACCCAAGTCCTGGCTCCGTTTGACGGTTATATCACCAAGATATGGGTATCCGGCGGGGCCACTACCATCGTCAACCGCGCTACTCCGGTGGTGTCAGTCGTCAGCAAGAACGTGCTGGTGTACATCGAGGTAGAAGAGACGGTGGTGGGTTCCATCGAACCGGGGCAGCAACTTCAGTTCCAGAGCCCCGCGTTGCCGGGACAAGTGGTCAATTTGAAGGTCGACAACATCTCCCCGCGGGGCGAGCAAATGGGCCACACCTTCACTGTGCAACTGAGTCCTGTGTCCGATGCTGAAGACCTGAAACCCGGTATGTCGGGAGAGGTATCTGTCGAGACCCGGCGCGACCAGGTATTGCTGGTGCCCCAGCAAGCCGTCCAACGGAAAGGAACGGAGTCCACCGTTTTCGTAGTGGAAAGCGGGCTGGCCCGTCAAACGCCGGTCCACTTGGGACTGATAGACCGGAGGTACGCCGAGATCTTGGGCGGCGTCAGTCCGGGCGACGAAGTAGTAGTGCAAGGTCAAAACCTTCTCACCGAGGGGACCTTGGTGAGAATAGTGGAGAATTAGGTCCATACGTCGTAAGCAGCAACGGGAGGTTCTAATCGGTCATGCAGAGTCGCTATAAGATACTGCTGGTGGCTGGGCTGATTCTGGTCATCGTCGGCGGCAGCTTCGGAGGGTACGGGCTTTGGTCCCAATCCGACCTGTCCGGCAGTTTTGTGTCCACCAACAACGCGCAAGTCGCCGCCCGCTTGGTCCAAGTGGGCTCCACCAACGCCGGCCGCATCGTGACGATGGACGTGGACGTTGGAACTCCCGTGCTCGAAGGCCAGGTAATCGCAACCGTCGACATTCCCACCGGCATCTCCCGCTCGGCAACCACTGCCACCACCAAAACGGGCTTTCGGGATGTGCAGGACCAATTGGCGGAGGTGGTCGCGCCCAGGTCCGGGGTGGTCTCGGCCCGGTGGGCCAACGTAGGCGACACTGTCCCTCCGGGTCAACCAGTTGTAACGCTGATAGACATGCGGGACGTTTGGGTGGAAGCCAACGTAGAGGAAGGAAAGATCGGCAGGGTAAGGCCGGGCCAGTACGTTGAAGTTGACGTGGACTACCTGGACGATACCCTGACGGGTCGGGTGGTAACGGTATGGCCGGCCACCGCAGACGCTTCCGGCAGGCCGCCGGAACGGAGCCAGGCCGCCACTCCAAGCAGGCTGGAACGGGTGATCCCGGTGAAGATTTCTCTCGATGACCGCAACCCGTTCCTTATCCCCGGCTCCACGGCGGACATCAAGATCTGGACCCGGTAGCCCACCACAACCCGCAGGCAGAGACCGCCGGGTGTTCCCCCAATGACCGCCATAGGTCTGGTCCTCCTGGCCTTCGGCCTGCTTTGCGTGACCATGGCCGGGGTGCCCTTGGTGCGGCCGTGGGCCACCGGGCTGTTCTACGGATGGTGGCTGGTCCCTATCACCGGGTTCATCAGGGTGCTGACCTCAGCACCCCTTTTTCATGCCATGACCATCTGGTCGGTGGCCCTAGAGGTCCACTTCGGTTGGAGCCGCACCCAGTTGTCCATGGCCTTCGCCTTCACCCGCATCGAGGGCGGCATCATGGGTCCCATCGAAGGGTACCTTACCGACCGATTCGGTGCGCGGCTTATGGTGCTCATCGGCTTGCTGGTGATGGGACTGGGCTTCCTGTTCTTCTGGCAGGTCCGCAGCCTCTGGATGTTCTACGTGGCTTTCGTGGTCATGTCCCTGGGCCACGGGCTTGGCGGGTGGGTGCCCATGACCACCCTGCTGAACAACTGGTTCAACAGGCACCGGGCCAAGGCCATGGGCTGGTCCAACACATGGAGCCGCTTGGGCGCCCTGCTGCTGGTGCCGGCGATAGCTTGGGCCATCAACCCCGATCAGGACCGCTTGGGGTGGGAACTCACCGCGCTGTCCCTGGGACTGTTTACCTTGGCCACCGCCGGACCATTGGCCAAAATGATAAGGGACCGCCCGGAGGACTATGGCCTTCTGCCGGACGGAGCACAGCCTTCCCGTTCGACCGTCCCTGACGCATCCCCGCGGAGTTCCCAGCCCGCAGCGCAGGCTGCCCCGGTAAACGTAGACTTCACGACGGCCCAAGCGCTGGCGACCCCCGCCTTCTGGCTTATCTCCTGGGGCCACGGTTTTACGTCCATGATCATCATTGCCATCATGGCCCACCTTGGCCTGTTCATGAACGACCTGGGGTTCGACATCCAGACGACAGGGTTGGTGGTGTCGGTCTATTCCGCCGTATCAATGGTGTTCCAAGTGGTGGGAGGCCATCTGGGCGATCACATGCCCAAAAACCTGGCGATATTCATCTTCAGCGCGATACAGGCAGGTTCGGTGGTGGTACTGACCTTCGCCACCAACGCCTTCATGATTTACAGCTTCGCCGTCCTGTTCGGCATCGGCTTTGGCGGGCGCAACCCGCTGACGACGGCCATCAGGGGAGAGTATTTTGGCCGCTCGTCCTTCGGGATGCTGCTGGGGATTTCCACGGTGCCGATGAACTTCCTGCTGATCATCGCCGCGCCCCTTCCGGGTTACATGTTCGACACCCAAGGCACCTACACCATGGCCTTTCTTTCCTTGGCAGCGTTGAACCTGCTGGGAGGGTTTTTCTTTTTGATGGCAAAAAAGCCGGTGCTGAAACCGGCGGCCACGCCGTCAGCCGCAGCCCGGCAAACGGCGTAACCCCGATCTCAAACAACCGGCTGAAGACCCCTACACACCCAGGGCGGCCAACCCCGCCTTGGCGATGGACTCGTCGTCGATCCCGCTGGGCAGTCCCCCAACCCCGATGGCGCCGATAACCGCCCCGTCGTGCATCACCACAACTCCGCCGGCGAGGGCGATGAGTTGAGGATCGCCGAAGGAATCGATGCTGCGACCCGAGTCGCTCAACTGCGCGGCAAAGGCTTGGGTGTCCATGCCTCGCACTGCCGACGTATAAGCCTTGCGGATGGCAAACGTCGGCCTCAGGCAGCGGTCCATGCGCGCGTAGGCCAGCAGGTTCCCGGCGTCGTCCACCACCGCCATATCCACCTTGCGGCGGTTCGGGTCCCTGTTGTAGTCCGCTATCATCGCCGTGATTGCGGCTTGGGCTTGCTCCAGGCTTAACATGTTCTTGGCATACATTTTGTCCGTCCTCCTGTGATGATTGGGCTTCACTATACTATTGGCTGGGTGTCACTGCAAAGAAACGGCGCCATGCCAAGGGTCTTTCGGTTCTTGGCGTAATTGTCTGAACTGTGATTTCTTTGATTCCGGGATTACCATGATTTTCCGAATCCTGGTAATCCATCAATCCCATGAATCACAGTTCAGACGAAGAATCGAAAGGCACTGACGTCGTGCCAAACTGCCTTTACGTCTCGATTCCGTACACCCTCACGGCCGTATCGTGGAACAGAGCCGCCCGTTCCGACGCCGAATATCCTTGGGTGAGACGTTTGAAAGCGTTGTACAGCACGTTGTAGGAATACGAGACCTTGTCCACCGGGAAGTTGCTCTCGAACATGCAACGGTCCGGGCCGAACTGCTCTATGCAGTAGTTGATCAACGGCCCGACGGTCTCGGCCAGTTCCTCCGAGCCTATGGGCTTGTCCCTAAGGTGCCAGTCGTAGCCATACCGCAGTTGCCCGATGCCTCCCAGCTTCATCACGATGTTCGGGCATTGGGCTATGGCGGCGATCCCCTCGCGCCATGCCGGTATCACTTCCTCGTCCCGGTTGGCGTACGGACCGACGCGCAGCAGCCCGCCGATGTGGCATACGATGATGGTCAGGTCGGGAATCGCGTTGGCAAATTCGACCAGTTCCGGCAGTTGGTGGAAGTAGATCGTATTGTCCAAGCGCAGCCCCATGCTCGCCAGCACCCTGGCCCCGGCCCGGTAGCCGTCAGTGGCCAGCGCTCCGCGGATGTCCCGGCTTGCTACCCCGGGATAGCTGTCCCAAGCAACGGAGTGGCGGATGCCTCGGAAACGGTTGGGGCTGGCGGCTTGCAACGCTTCGAGCACCAGCCTGACCCCCTCTCCCATCTTCAGGTCAGCCGACCCCATGATGGCCGACGCAGCCTTGCCCGGACCGTACAGGCCGCTCGCGCTGGCGGCGGCCAACCCCTGTACGAACTCGACCTCCCCCACCGACCGCATCTCCGGCGGCCCGCTTGGGCGGTACATGGAACTGGCTTCGATGAACACCGTCGAGCGGACGTTGTGGCCGCCGTTGATGTCGCCGCTCAGCTCGTGGAGCAGGTAACGCTGGTAGGGAATGTATTCGGGCCGACCGTCCCAGAAGTGATGATGGCAGTCGCAGATGGGAATTTCAGGCTCCAGCGCCTCCTCAGGCGTCAAAGCCAGCCAGTCAGGACCTCCGTAGGGCATCGCTAGTCCTCCATCCCGGATTTTGACCTGCTTGAACCCATGCCATGAAGCCGAGCCGCCCTAACCGATCAACTTGGCCCACTCGTCGATCAACGGCACCACCACGTCGCTCTCCGCGGACGGCAGCATAAAGACCACCCTGTCCACGCCGTCGCTCTCCATTCGCTGCACCGTCTCGGCTTCCGGACGGGCATTGAAAGAGGATATGGTTATGGAATCGGGGTCCCTTCCCGCGTCCTCTACCCGGCGCTTCAGCGTGGCGATTTTCTCTCCAAGGCCGGGGCCTTGGGCCGGGCGGCCCGAAATGGGCATCCATCCATCGCAGTACTCCACCACTCGGTCGAAGGTGGTGGGGCCGTCGCCGCCCATGATGATGGGCGGATGGGGTTTCTGCACCGGCTTGGGGTAGGACCACATTTTGTCAAAGGAGACGTAGCGGCCGTGGAACTCGGCCTCTTCCTGCGTCCATATTTCCTTCATGGCCAGGATGTTCTCACGCAGCACCCGCCAGCGGCGGCGGAACTGCGTTCCGTGGTTCGCCATCTCTTCGGCGTTCCACCCTCCTCCGATGCCGAAGATGAACCTGCCTTTGGAAATCATGTCAAGGCTGGCCACTTCCTTGGCCGTGGTGATGGGGTCCCGTTCCATCATCAGGCAGATGCCGGTGCCCAGCTTAAGGTCGGTGGTAGCCCCCGCCGCTGCGGTCAAAGCCACGAAAGGATCGTAGGTGTGCCAGTAATCTCTCGGCAGGTCGCTGCCCCCCGGCCACGGGCTGACCCGGCTCGCCGGGATGTGAGTGTGCTCAGGGACCCACATGGAATCAAACCCGCGGTCCTCCAGCAGCTTTGCCAAGTCGTCGGGCCTGATGGAATAGTCGGTAGCGAAAATCGCCGCGCCAAATTGCATTGCAACCTCACTGGAAAATGGAATTTGGCGGTAGTATAGCATCGTATTCCGTGGTGGGTTTACGCCGGTCTCCAACCCTGCTTAAGATATGCGTTGAAATTCTTGGCTAGGCGGTGAAGCCTTGGCTGATAGAGAAACTGGTCAATGGGGCACCGGAAAACCAATGGGTCTGAGCCATGTGTTTCGAGCAATGAATGACGGCTACCGCAGTGAAGTGGTGAAACGGGCGCTGGACTCCCGTTCCTTCGTATCACCCGCTGCCCGGACCGCCCTGAACAACGCCATCAACGCCCATGTCGAGGTCAACGGGTTCAGAAATGCCGACAGGGCATTACCGCCGCTTCTGATTGGACCCGTAGCCGACGAGGCAGGCGCCGTCAATGCCATAGCCAAGGGTGTGTTAAGGGTCTGGGCGGAGTCGCATGGGCCATTGCGGGATACGGTCGTCGCTTTCATGGAGGAGGAATCGCTCTTGGACGACGGCGGCGATTATCCGAAGGAAACGGTCCTTGCATTTCCGCCGGGCAGCCACTGGGACGAATCTGTAAACAGGCTGATTGAGCGTCACTCCGATTTCAGCAAAGACGATCTGTGGCTGATGAGTTGCTTCGTCAGTGGACGAATGCCGGAGACCGGGGAAGAACCGGAGTCGTCGGACAATCCCGACAGTCTTGCGGGGCCGGCAACCGATGATGAGACCGGTCTTGGCGTCGGCGAAATGCTGGCCGAAATCCGAGAACGGCTGCTTTCCCTGCCGCGGGATGACTCCTTCGACCAATTATCAGCCGCGCTGGTAGACGAATTTCTCAATGGTTTGAATGCCCGTTGCCCCGACGGTGTGGGTGACGAGTTGCAGGGTCTCGATTTCACCGAGGCCGTCAGAGAGGTACAGAAGGCCAAGTTTATCGAGCAGGCCCTGGCGACCGGACTGGCTGCCGCCTTGTCGAACATCGGGAACGAACACTCCGCGCTGCTCGATTTCTTCGAACAGGACCGGGAGCGGCTGGCCGCGTTGATTCCGGGACCGGACGACTCTGACAGTTCCTTGGATGAACTGGCCGAAAGGCTGAGGACATTCCTGGAAGAGCATACCCGCCTGCGCCTGCATCACCTTGCCCGGAACCTGCTGGAAGTGGACTCGGTCTCCCGCAAACTGGACGAATACCGTCCCATTCACGGCCAAGCGGCTACGTTCAAAGAGGAGCAACTTCGCAGTTCACGTCGCGCCGAAATGCAGGAGGCCATCGACAGGGAATTCCGGCAACTAGCCGACCTGATATCCGGCGCGACCCAAGCGGAAAACTCCGAAGTCGAACCAAGCATTGAAGCTCCCGGATCTGAGGCACAGGAAGATACACCCCTCGCCCCGCCTGTCTCGGAATCCGACGCTGTACCGGAAACTCCGCCCGTCTCCTGCTCTATAGACCACTACCTTGCTCTCCTGGAAGAGGTGCGGGAGTTGCGAGACCTGAACCGGGACCTGGAACAGGAAAACGACGACATCGAGGAGACCTGCAAACGACTGCGGCAGCAGTTGTACGACGCCCAGAACAAGGAAGCGGGTCTGCGATTAGCCCTGGCAAATCAATCGGACCCGGAGGTCCCCCCTGCAGAAGCGGCGGAAGTGGCAAGCGTCGAAGACGCCGTCAGGCTCGCCCAAGCCAGCTTCGCCCACCGCTTGGTGATCGCCGCCAATTCCGAGTCGAACGTAGAGGAAAGCCAGTTCAAGTGGCCCGACAAGGTATTGAGCGCGCTGGAGTGGCTGGCGACGACCTATTACGATTCCCGGTCCGGCCAGTTGACGGTTACCGACCTGGACGCGTCCTGCCGCGAACACTGCGACATGTGGTACAAGGCGACCCAGGGAGAAACCACCATGACCGCCTACCCCAACTCCTACACCACCGTGGTGGATGGGGAGCAGATATGGCTGGAGGAGCACATCGGCAAGGGAAACAGCTTCGACCCGCGCCGTACCATCCGCATCGCCTTCAATTGGGACAAGACCCGGCAGCAGGTCATAGTGGGCTACATCGGCCGCCACCAGCGCACCCGGGCTTCGTAATGCAGGACAATCAAGTTCTAATGGGTCACGGTTGTAGGGGCAGGGCTTGTCCCTGCCCTGTGTCCGCAGGCCAGGGCAACCACGAGGGTTGCCCCTACAGCCCCGCTCTTTATGGTAACCTGATACCGCCTACTGCAAGTCCACTTCCAACGGGGGTCTTATGCCAGAGCCCAGAGTAATTTACCTGCCCAAACCCGGCAGCCTCATCGACGTTGACCGCGAGTTTTACGGACGCTTGGGCCGGGAAACGGAGAGCCGCAGCCTGGTCGACCAGTTCGTGGTGCCCATCCGCTCCGGCAGAGCCTGGCCGGTGCTGGCGGGGCAGATTTGCCGCATCGTCGTGGTGGAAGGCGCCCAAGTGGCCGACTTCAACGCTTGGAACCTGAACAACCCACGGGAACGGTTCTGGGCGGCCCGCTCGAAGCAGTTGCACAGCGCCCACGTCACCACCTTCGACCGGCTTTGGTCATGCCTGCCCTACCTGCGGCCCATGCTGACCATCACCGGCGACACCATCGACTATCCATTGGATGAGGACGGCGCCGGGTGCCACGACCTGCTGGGCACCCGGTGCGACCCATACGTCCACAAGCTGCTGAACGGCGAGGACTTCGATTACTGCTGCCACTCCAACCTGGTGCGGGCAATAACCCCTTATCATCTTGACGAAAGCGACGTCCACGACGTGCTCAACATCTTCCAAGTCACCGGACTTACCAAGGACGACCGTTACTTCGTCAAACCTTCGCCGGGGAGGAAGGGAGACTACTTCGAGTTCTTTGCCGAGATAGACCTGCTCTGCGCCATTTCCACCTGTCCCCACGGAGACCTGTCGGTGCAGGTCTGGGGAGAAGAAGACGCCGTCGATCCCATCGACACTTGCCACCCGCTGGGGGTCGAGGTTTATCAACCCGGCCCGGAACTCCTGGAGGGTTGGCAGTCGCCTCCAACGGTGGATTACCGCGGCATTCACGGGCTTGATAAGCCCTAGCTGGCCGCATGGCAGGGAGACGCTTTTCACCGCAGAGAACGGAGAGGCCGCAGAGTATTTTTATTTATTCTCGGCGCGCTCGGCGGTAAAGGCTTGGAGGAAAAGAGGAGGGATATACGCAGATGCGGATAGTAGTAACCGGAGCGGCAGGGAGGCTGGGGCGCAGGGTGGCGCAGTTGCTGGTGGACCGCGGCACGGAGGTGCTGGCAACCGACATACTGGACGCCGATGACCTGCCGACGGAATTCGTTCGTTGCGATCTCGGCGACGCCGCGGCTGTCGGGGAACTCCTGACTGGCGCGGAAGCCGTCGTTCACATGGGAGCCATACCCGGCCCGCTGCGTCACCCCCCGCGGGTGATCTTCGACAACAACGTCGCCAGCACCTTCAATGTCATGATGTCGGCGGCGGAGTTGGGACTGCGGCGGGTAGTGTTCTCGTCCAGCGCCTTCGGCATGGGCTGGGCCCACGACGGCAACGCTTTCGTGCCGCTGTACCTCCCGTTGGACGAGGAGCATCCCATGATGCCCTTCGAGCCTTACGGACTGACCAAGCAGGTCGGGGAAGACATTGGCAGAATGATCGCCCGCAATTCGGACACCACTGTGGTCAGCCTGCGCTTCACCAACGTGGCGCTCCCTGAAGTCCAAGCCGAGTTCCCTTGGCCTGCGCCCACGCCGGAGAACCCTCTTACCCTGGTGATGTGGGCCTACGCCGACGCAAGGGACGTTGCCGAGGCCCACGTATTGTCGCTGGACGCGGAGATAGAAGAGTATGAAGCGTTCATGATCGCCCAGCCTTCCAGCCGCTTCAATGAGCCGACGGTGGACATCATCAAGACCAACTTCGGCGACCGGGTGGAGATACGGGAAGGGCTGGAAGGCACGGCCAGCGTGATAAGCACCGAGAAAGCACAGCGTATGTTGGGATGGAAACCCCGCCACGACTGGAGGGCCGCGTGATCCTCGCGTCAGGCCGGGTTACTTGCGGCCCAAGTTCAGGGTCATAAGCTCTTCGCCAAAGACCAGTTCCCCGTCGTAAATCCCCTTCACGTCGCCGATGCCCTTTTCCATCGGCCCGTGCTGGCTCAGGTGGGGTCCGGTGTGCACTAGCACCAACCGTTTCACCCCCGCCTCCTGCGCCATGCCGGCGGCGCCCCTTGTGCCGCACATGCTGTTTTGGCCTTCCCCAGTGGCCTCCATCTCGTCCGAATCGTCCCAGCACATGCACAGCATCACGTCCGCGTCCTTGGCCAAATCCACCACCGACTGGCAGGGACGGGTGTCGCCGGTGAACACCACGCTGCCGTCCGGCGTATCCAAGCGGTAAGCCAAGCAGTCCAGCCAAGGCTGGGCATGTTCGGCGACGGAAGCGGTCACGCTCCAGTCGTTGCCCGAAAACACTGGCCCAGGACCAATGTCCCGGACGTCCACCGACGGCGGCTTGCGGGGTAGGGTGCCGCCCCGGTTCACGAAGACCCGCTGGCTGCCGGGTGAATTGACCCGGGCCCGCCAGTCGTGGGCGAACGCGCCGTGCTCCTCGTTCAGGATACGGTCGGTGATGGTCTCGGTCAGGGTCGGCCCGAACACCTTCAGCTCGTTTTCCTTGCCCGAACTCTGGTCCCACCGGCACAGCAGAAAGCACGGGTAGTCCACGTCATGGTCGAAGTGGTGATGGCTGAAGAACAGATAGTCTACCTGGGTCGGCCACAGTCCCGCTTGCACCAGCTTGTAGGTGGTGGCAGGGCCGCAGTCGAACATGATGTACTGGCCGCCAACCTCGATGACGTGAGAAGAACCGAACCTGGTAGGCGTTGGGGTAGGGGTCCCGGTCCCCAACAAGTAAATCTTGGCCAACTTTTCACCCACCGATTGAGATTAACGCTTCTGGTACACCTGGAACCGGTGCCTGTTGGTCTCGGTAACGTAGAGTCGCCCATCCTTGTCCAACGACACCGAGACGGGGCCCCAGAAGTAGGGCTCGGTCTGGGACGAAACGTGGTAGGGAGAGGTCAGGTGCTCCGGCAATGCGGGGAACAGGTTAGACGTGTCCCGTTCCTTTTTCTCTTCCGGGTTCACCTCGAAGTACTCCGCCGCCCACTTGGAAACGGTTCCCTCTCCCCGCAGCAGGACCTGGAATCCCCCGTCGGCGTCGAATATCTGCACCCGCTCGTTGCCCCAGTCGGCCACGTAAATGTAGCCATCGCTGTCCACGGCTACACTGGCGGGGCGGTTGAACTCTCCCTCACCGGTCCCCGGTTTGCCGTAGCTGGCAATGAATTGGCCGCTGTTGCTGAACTTCTGTACCCTGTCGTTGCGCCAGTCGGCCACGTAGACGTTGTCTTCACCGTCCACAGCGATTCCCCAAGGCAGATTGAATTGGCCCTCGCCGTCGCCCGGGCCGCCCCATCCCAGCAAGAATACCCCGTCGGCGGTGAATTTCTGTACCCGGTTGTTGTGCTGGTCAGCGATGAAGACGTTATTCTGCGAGTCGAACGCTATCCCCGCCGGACCGTTGAGCTGGCCTTCACCGGCGCCCGCCTCTCCCCACTTGTCCAGGAACTTGCCATCCGCATCGTAGATTGATATGCGGTGGTTGTACTCGTCGGTAACGAACAGGCGTTGCTCCGCGTCGAACGCGACGCAGACCGGCCAGACCAACTGGCCGTCGCCGGCCCCGTAGCCGTAGCCGAACTCTCCCAAGTAGTCCTCATCCAGGTTGCAGATGCCTACCCGGACGCCAGGGGCGCGGCCCGGATCGCACCGGTTGAGGACGAAAATCCTGCCATCGTCGGCCACCGCCAAGTCAAAAGGCGTGGTGAAACCGCGGCCGTTCAAGCCGTTGTTGACGATGCCGATGGTCTTGACGTAGTCGATTTCAATTGTCTTGGTTGAGGCGTTGGTGCTCACTGAAAAGCCTCCATACCTGCCAAGGGCTGCGGAATATCGCAGCCCTTGAATTTGCATAGATACTATTGGCTCCGCCCGTCTAACGGCCAAGCCGTTCCGGGAATCAGGTCAGTTGGAACTCCCTGGTGGAAGCAACCAGCCGTAGCATATTGCCGACCCGCTGCTCCGATTCGTCCCCCGGCTGTCGGGCCGTCAGGTCCAGCTCGCCTTGACGGTTGGCGTAAGTCACCAGGGCATCGTGGGTCGAGTCGGACACGGTTATCGGCCCTACGATGTCCAGGCACCGGTCCACCAGCTCGACGGGCGTCAACGTTCCCCCGCTCTCCTGCGCCAGCCGGTCGATTATGGCCCGGATGCCGGGCCGGGTAACATTGCTCAATTCCTTGGCGGCGAAGTTGAGCCGCTCCACGAACGAGCCGCTGTCGATCCACTCGACGCCCTCGTGCCATCCCTCGACCGTGGGGGGCTGGAGGAGGCCCTGCCCCATGAACAGCGACTGGTTGGTGACCTTTTCGATGCCCAGCGTCGGCGACTGGTAACTTCCCGCCATGCGCATGGCCCCGACCATGAGTTCCACTGGGCCCTTGACGCGGGCGAATCGGGCCTTCTCGGACTTGAAGTAGTCCGAGTGGAAGAGGGTACGGAGCATCGACCGTATCTCGTAGCCCGACTCGAAGTAGCAGCGCATCATTTCCTGGACCGCCGCTTCCCCGTCTTCGTCCACCTCGTCGGCGGCGAAGTACTGGAACAGCCTGGTGGATATGAACCGGGCCGTCGCCTCCTGCTGGACTATGATGTCGATTATGTCCTCGCCGTTGAAGTTGCCGGTGTGTCCCAAGAAGGTCTTCTCTCCGTCGTCGTGGTCCTCGTCGCGGTACTCGAAGTGCCACGCAATCCGGCTGTAGGGCCAGATGGAGTCCTTGCTGGCGCGGATGGCCATGTACTCGGCGTTGGCCATGGTCCAGCCAGTGAAGGCCCGGGAGCCTTCCTTGATGTCATCCTCGGAGTAATTGCCGATACCCATGGAAAAGAGTTCCAGAAGCTCCCGGCCATAGTTCTCGTTGATGGCCTCCTTGTGGTTCTCGTTGTTGTCCAGCCACAGGATCATGGCCGGGTCCTTGGACAACTCCACCAGCAGGTCCCGGTAGTTGCCCAAGCCGCACCGGCGGAACATGTCTATCTGGTTCAACAAAGCCCTGGCTTGGTTGAGCTTTGCGTACCCGGTGGCGAAAAGGCCGTGCCAGAACAGGGCGATCTTCTCCTCCAGAGGGCACTTGGTGCTGATCATCCGGTACATCCAGTAGGCGCCGGCGCCGGCCAAGTCCCTCGCCTCCGACATCTCGGCGTGATACCGCCGGATCAGGTCGTCTGGAATGTTCTGGGGGTCGCCGGGGTATAGAAGCTCCTCAACTACAGCGTCGTATCCCTTGGCCATGTACTGGTCCAACTCATCCGGAGTCGCCCCAAAACCCGCCCGTCTCAAAAGGTGGGATATACGCATTCGCGGGTGGGCCATTAGGGACGTGTCTTGACTGGTCATTACTATCTCCTTATCAGATCAAACGCCTCGAACCGCCCGTTGACTATCGAGGCCGCGTCCAACTCCAGGCACTGTTCCAACAAGGCGGTGTAGGTGCTGCGGAAGTCGTTGTTGGCCCTCAGGTCTCCCTCCAACTGGTCCTTCTCTTCCAGCGACGGGTATTCGCCATAGAGACCGCCATTGACCGAATTGCCTATCAGGAAGGCCACTCCCCCGGAGCCGTGGTCGCTGCCGGAGCCGTTGTCCTTGATCCGGCGGCCGAACTCGGAGAATATCAGCACCACCGCGTCATCCTGCCGCCCGTGCTCCATCAAGTCGGCCATGAAGTCGCTCACTCCCCTGGAGACCGAGTCCCATAGCTTGGCGTGGGTGTCGAGTTCCCCGGAGTGGGTGTCGTAGCTGCCGTGGGTGGTGTAGTAGATGCGGGTGCCCAAGTCGGCGAACATCACTTGGGCCATGCTCTTCATGTTCTGGCTCAGCCCGTCGGGGCCGTACTCGACCGACGACGAGTACATGGCCGGGGCGGTGCGGAGTATGTCCGCGCCCTTCAGCGCGTCGCTGCCGGTCTGACCGATGTAGTCCAGGACGGCGCCTCTACCGACCGCGCCGCTGTACATCTGGGAGAAGCATTCCAGCGTTGCGTCGCGCAGCGGGTCGTCCTCCAGGTCCGGGTACAACCCGTAGGTCTGGAGGTCTCCCACCGAGGCTACCGGGACGCCCCGGCAACCCAGGGCCCGGGGGAGGCCGCGGCCGAAGTGGATGGTGGTCAGCACGTTTTCGCCGTGGGGGTCCAGGTCCCTGGTGGCCCGTCCAAGCCAGCCCTCGGTGCCGATGGCGTCCGGCTCGGCAGTGTGCCAGATGTCCATTGAGCGGAAGTGGGAGCGGTTGGGGTTGAAGTAGCCGATGCCGTTGATGATCGCCACGTTCCCTTGGTCCCACAGTTCCTTGATGGGACCAAGGGCGGGGGCGAAACCGATGTGGTCGTTTATCGGAAGCACCTTGTCCTGGTCAATGCGCACCACGGGCCGGGAATCGTAGTACGTCCCGCTGCCGTGAGGAACCACGGTATTCAAATAGTCGTTGCCCCCCGTTAGTTGTATCACTACGAGAGACTTTTCCCGCCTGTTAGTGGTCATCGACCCCTCCTGACAAATCCGTTTAATAGCCCGTATCAGGCGCTTGGTGAAGTCGCAGATAGTATGGCTAAGTGGTCTTGGATTGAAACCTACTGTAGTACAATCCGGTCAACATTTCAATTCGACCCGCCCATCTACCGAGGACCGCCATGACCAGCAAGCTGACCCGACAGAAGAAGGATACCGGGACACTGGAACGGTTCCCGGACTTCCCACCTAGAGAAGATATGCAGAACTCTCTCCACCTGGACGACCCGGCCCACCAAGCCGCCCTCCGCCGGCACTTCGACAACGCCGACACCACCATCGTCTTGAGCGAAATACCGGTGCGACAGTCCCCTGGACAGCGGGAAGGCCACCGCATCCCGGACCTGCTGATCGCCTTCGGCGTGGATCGGGTGGTGGCTGTCGAGCAGAACGGATACTCAATCCGGGAACAGGGCAAACCGCCGGACTTCGTCCTTGAGATCGCCTCTCCGAGCACTGGCGAGAATGACTACACCAGCAAGCGGCGTGACTACGCCGCCTTCGGCATTCCCGAGTACTGGCGGTTCGACCCCTCGGGCGGACGGTATCACGGAGCGCCCTTGGCGGGAGACCGATTGGATGAGGGCACGTACCTGCCCATCGAGGTCGTGGAGCTAGGTCCGCGCCATCTCCACGGACACAGCGACATCCTGGGTCTGGACCTGTGCTGGGAAGACGGGCGGCTTAGATGGTGGGACCCCAACGCGCGCCGTTACTTGCTGACCTTCGACGAAACTGAAGACGCCCGCGCCAATGCCGAAGCACGTGCCGAGTCCGCTGAAGTCCGTGCCGAATCAGCCGAAGCCCGCGTCCGGGAACTCGAAGCGGAACTGGAACGCCGTAGGGGAGAACCGCGATGATAACCTCGGTCCGCATGGTCAACTTCAAAAACTTCGCCGACGAAACCCTGAAGGTAGGCCCCTTCACCGTCATCGTCGGCGCCAATGCCAGCGGCAAGAGCAACATCCGAGATGCCTTCCGTTTTCTTCATGGCATCGGCCGCGGCTACACGTTGGCGGAGAACTTGGGCGGGCTGTATGGAACGGGGGGACAGTTGGAGTGGGCAGGTATTCGCGGGGCAATGAACGAGGTCATACGCTTGGGCCAGCAAGCCCTTTCTTTCGAAGTACAGGCTAAGCTTGAAGGTTCACATTTTTGTTACTCACTAGAGGTCGATTACGGCTATTCTGAAGACAGTACGTTTCTAGTCAAGAGCGAGCAGCTCAAGATAGACGGGAGACTACTCTTCACATGCTACAGGGAGGGAAACAACCTCTTCGTGGACATCGGTGATCCGGAGAATCCCAAGTATCCAAGAAAGCATACCGCACCTTATCTATCCGATGCAATGCCGACCTACTGGCATCTTGGTGAAACCAAACCCATAAAAAACCCGGCGGTCGGTCCGAAAGATACCTTCGCCAACATGCGCTTTCTGGATTTGATTCCAGACCTGATGCGGGAGCCTTCTATCCCCGGCGCAACCATGCTGGGCGACAGAGGCCAGAACCTTCCGTCAGTCCTGGAATCAATCTGCTCCGATTCCCAACGCGGGCGGAACCTGATGTCCTGGTTGCAAGAGCTTACCCCCATGGACGTCAAGGACTTCGACTTCCCCCGTGACCCCAGCGGGCGGGTCCATCTGCATATCGTGGAGCGCAACGGTCGCAAGGTGTCAGCCTACAGCGCCTCCGACGGCACCTTGCGCTTCTTAGGCATACTGGCGGCTCTGCTGGGCCCCAACGAAGGGGGCCTGTACTTCTTCGAAGGTATAGATGACGGCATCCACCCCAACCGGCTGTGGCTGCTGACAGACTTCATCGAACGTCAGACCGCCAAGGGCAGCGTCCAAGTGATAACCACCACCCATTCGCCAGCCTTGCTGTCATGGATTCGAGACGAGACGTTTGAGAACACCTCCGTCGTCTACCGCTATGACCATTGGGCCGACAGCGTAATCCGCCCGATAGCCGGGCTGTACAACCTGCGGGAGTTGCGGAAGGATTTCACTCTCGGCGAACTGCAAACGGAAGGCTGGCTGGAACACGCGATGTCGTGCAGTGAAGGAGATCCCAGTCTGGCCCCCTTGGACGACGATGATGAGGATGATTGGGGGTAGGGCATACTCGAATGAAGGTCATGATAATTCCCGAAGACTTCTTTAAAGACCAGCACATCCTCATGCCGCTCTTCTCCCGGCTGTTCAGAAGCATCGGATCTCCTTCAACGGATGTTCGGATGTGTTATAACCCCCGGTTTCGGGGAGTAGACCAAGCTCTGACGCTGGAACGTCTGGCGGGAATCGTCCAACGGTATGGCGGCATGATAGACATTTTCATACTGTGCGTAGACCGAGATGGCGACTTGGGACGGCGGCAGAGCCTGGACCGGATTGAGCAGGAATTGGGAAACGCCCGGATTTTCCTGGCCGAGAACGCATGGGAAGAGCTTGAGACCTGGGTTCTGGCCGGGTTGACTCTTCCTAGCGAATGGCGATGGGCGGACGTGCGGGCAGAGGTGGACGTCAAGGAACGGTACTTCGAGCCGATGGCCGTCCAGCGCGGACTGGCCAGTGCCACCGGAGGCGGCAGAAGGGCTTTGGCAGAAGAGGCATCCCGACGGATTCCCGCCATCCGCCAGAAATGCCCCGAGGACTTTGACTCCCTTGCCCATAGGCTGGAGAACGCCCTTCAGATGCAGGGATAAACCAACGAGTTTGCGTTGGCCTTGGCAGTGTTTTATGATTAGCCCCGGCTCGATGCTCGGCATCACGCCCGCAACCTGAATGAGCCACGAGACAAGCAGGAGTAGACTGTTATGAGCCGTGAGGCCATCAAGACCGACCAAGTAGACCGGGTCGCCATAATCACGCTGAACCGCCCCGAGGTGCTGAACGCCCTCAACCTGCAATTGGTATCCGAGCTGGACGAGGCCATCACCGAGATGGAGCGGGACGACGGCGTCGGCGCCATCATCATCACCGGGGCCGGCGAGCGGGCCTTTTCGGCGGGGGCTGACATTCACGAGAACCGGGAACTGACCGACGAAAGGCGGGCGGTGGTAACCGAGCAGAGGTCCGAGTACACGTGGCACCTAGCCACCTGCGCCAAGCCGGTAATCGGGGCCATCAACGGGCTGTGCTACGGCGGCGGCACCGTTATGGCTACTTCCCTGGACTTCCTCGTTGGCTGCGAACGCACCAGCTTTCGATTCCTGGCCGTCAACTACGGCCAGATGAACGCCACCTGGAGCCTCCCCGTCATGGTGGGGCTGCCGAGAGCCAAGGAGCTGCTCTACAGCGGGCGCGAGGTCTTCGCCGACGAGGCCTACCACATGGGACTGATCAACCACTTGGTGCCGTCAGAACAATTGCTTGACAAGACAGTGGAGATCGCCGCCGGCATCGCCAAGAACCGGGTCGAGGGCGTGGCCAATATCAAGCAGATGCTGCACGAGCACAGCGGGCTATCCCAGGAACAGCAGTACCTCAACGAAATCAATGCCCGCGCGGGCCGGTTCAGGGGCTTGTCGGTGGAGGAGGGCTTCAAGGACTTCCTGGACCGCAAGGGGCGCAAGCCTATCGCCACCTAGCCAACGCCCGTACACTTCCGGTATGTCCTTCAGCCCCCGGCCGCACTGCTGGGGGCGTTAATTTAATCCATCGAAACCCGGGTATTATTTGCGCGATACGTTTCTCCCCGCTATCAGCCAAGGCTTGCCGACGGCGTTGAAGGGCGGTGCAGCCGTCATGGTCTTCTTCGCCGTGCTTCTGGCCCCCACTCCCGGCGGCTTGACTCCCGAAGGGCAAAGGGCGTTGGCGGTCATGGCCCTTGCGGTGGTCCTGTGGGCCACCGAAGTCGTCCCCATCGCCCTGACCGGCCTTGGTTGCGTGGTGCTTCTAGTGCTGGTCAACGCCGTTCCCGACGTAGTCGAAGCCTTCTACGGCTTTTCTCAACCGGTGTCCTATTTCCTGATTGGAATACTTTCCCTGGGGTTGGCCGTCCACAAGTCGGGCCTCGCCGAGCGCGTCGCCGTGCATCTCGTCCGCTTGGCGTCGGGCAACCCCAAGAGCCTGTACTTCCAGATGTTGGTGTCCTTCGCCGCGCTGGCCTACGTGTTGCCGTCGGCCAGCACTCGCGGCGCCATCATGGTGTACATCTACGAACAGGCACTGGACCATTGGCAGGTGGCTGCCGGGTCCACCCTTCACAAGGCAATTATGCTGGGCATGGGCTCCATCAACCGGTTGGCGTCCACGGCCCTGCTGGCCGGGGGCATCACTCCCGTTGTGGCGTCGTCGCTGCTTGGCGACTTTTCCTGGGGTGGATGGTTCGTCCTGATGGCCCTTCCCTTCTACGCCCTCCTGGCATTCGGCGGCTTGGCGTTGTTCCTACAGTACAGGTCAGGGTTCACTGCTACGCCGGCATACGCCGGCGAATTATTGAAACTTGGACCGGTTACTTCCTCAGAAAAAAAGGCGGCAATCATCGCCGCGGGCACCGCCCTGCTCTGGTTCACCGACTTCGCCCACGGGTTGCACCCGGCGATGCCGGCCCTGATCGCCATGTGCGCCATCCTCATGCCGGGCATGGGCCTGCTGTCGTGGCGCGACCTGGAGCAGGAACTGGGCTGGAGCGTGTTTATCGTCGTTGCCACGTCCCTCTCGCTGGCGCAAGCCCTGGTGGCCACCGGCGCCGCATCCTGGTTCGCCGAGACCCTGGTCGGCGGCGCCGGCATGCTGCACGATTCTCCCCTCGTCCTGCTTCTGGCCCTGTCCGTCGCTGCCGCCCTCGTCAGGGGGATGATGCCCAACATAGCCGGGTACCTAGCCTTCCTGGTCCCGGTGGTGTTGGCCGCCGCCGGTCCCTTGGGGCTCAACCCATTGCTTTGCGGGCTTGCCATCGTGGTAGTCGGGGACTCGGTAGTCTACTATCCGGCCAGCGCCACCGCCAGCGTAATCATCTTCCAACGGGCCAACCTCCCCGGCCCGGAGGTGTTTAAGTTCGGCCTCGTCATGACGGTCGTCACCGTAGCGGTGTTGTTTGCTATAGTGCTGCCATACTGGAAGTTGATCGGTCTCTCTTTGACCCCATGAGGAGAAAGGCATGTCTCAACCGCCCCTGCCGCCGCTGTCCCCTCTGTCCCGCCGTGCCCAAGACCCCGACATAACCGCACCCGACGGCTCCGAAATCCGGTTGCTGGTGGACGCCCGCCATTTCGCCGACCGCGCCAGCATGGTCGAAGTGACCCTGCAAGCGGGCCAAGTATCACGCCCTGTCTGGCACCGCACCGTCGAAGAAATCTGGTACATCTTGGAAGGCCGGGGCCATGTCTGGAGATGCCCGCCCGGCGCCTCTCCCGTCCAATATCCCCCTGTAGATGTAGCCCCCGGCGACGCCCTGACCATCCCGACGGGCTGGCGCTTCCAGTTCAGCGCCAACAACGATGCGCCCCTCCGCTTCCTCTGCTTCACCTCCCCGCCTTGGCCCGGCGAAGATGAAGCCGTCCCTGCTGACGAAGGGGGCTTGGGGGAAGCGACGGTGTGAGTCCGGTGGTATGCTAGACATATATTAGGAGATGATGCGGTGGCCAGCTTCAGCAAAAGCTCTATGACCAGTTCGGAGAAAGCCGGTAGGGTTGTAGCCACATACCTTGAATCACAGACGTTAGGCATGAGGGTGCATGAGAGAGGCGGCGTCTGCTATATCATCACGCCATTGTGGCGGGCGGACGGTAATCGTATCGCCGTTGAAGTGCAATTCCTCAAAGGTGAAATAGTGCGGTTTACTGACTGGGGTGATACCCTGTCGGACGCCGGAAAGCAGTGGTTGACGTCTGGCCATGCATACTTCGAGACTATTCAACTCATCGCGGACCGCTTCAAGGTGAAGTTGTCTCACGATGACTTCACTTTGATTAGCGATGGCAACGGGTCCATCCAACTTGAGAATCTAATTTTGGCGATTGTGGCCGTGTCCGGTTTCATAGAACCACACCGCGACCCCGCTAAAACGAACATCAACCAATTCAGCAACGCAGGCGCTTCCATTGTGAAAATGGTCGCGGAACTCCGAAAAGCCCATCCTGAGCCAGAGGGATACGAGCCGCCGCCACCTGATTTTGCCAAAAACCTCGACCATTACCTTTACGACTTCCCGAGGGAAGAGTAATGGAAAAAATCTTTGCAGATACCAGCTACTGGGTTGCGCTCCTGTATCCCAGTGACGCATTGCATCAGAAAGCGAACATGATCTCACAACAACTGGACCCTCAGGAAACAATTACCACCGAGTTAGTATTGGCCGAGTTTCTAAATCATGTGGCTCGATTGGGACAATACAACCGTATGTTGGCTGCCAACAAAGTAGCGAGTCTCCAAAGCGACCCACACGTCGGCATTGTGCCAGTAACCAGCCAACGGTTTTGGGAAGCCGCCCAACTCTACTCGGAACGTCTTGACCAGCGATGGAGTCTCATCGACTGCTCCAGCTTCTTGATTATGGAACAGGAAGGTATTACCAAAGCGCTGACAAGTGACCGGGATTTCGAGGCCGCGGGCTTTCGGGCTCTATTGCGGGATGACTAATGACCCCTAGCTTCACCACTTGACAGCCGTATCACTGACGGCGTAGCCTGATTACGTGAAAAATGAATAGCTTCAAAGGCTGTGAAGGGGAGTAGTAGTCTTCCAGCGTGGCCCAGAGAGCCGGGTTAGGTGGGAGCCGGCGCCAAGCGCAGAAAGACGAATGGACCCCGGAGCCGCAGGCCGATCATTCGGGTACACTTGTAGACCCGGTGCTAGGCTGCGACGGTTGGGCGCCGTTAAAGGCCCCCGGCACAGGGACCACGTAGACTAAGGTCCCTCCCGCCGATTGAGATTCCGGCAAAGCCCGTCTACATCTTGGGGCCAACCCGGAAATGAGGGTGGCAACGCGAGTTAGACCCGTCCCTTGGGGCGGGTCTTTTATTTTGACTATCGCAATCCTGTGAGGAGAACCCCATGTACTATCCCTCCCTCGAACAGGTCAAAGCCCTGGCTGATCAAGGCAACCTGGTCCCGGTCTACCGGTCCATCAACGCCGACTTGGAAACCCCCGTCTCGGCCTACCTCAAGGTAGCCCGCGGCCCTTACTCCTACCTGCTGGAGAGTGTGGAGGGCGGGGAGCGGCTGGGACGCTACAGCTTCATCGGGACCGAACCGTACAAGGTGGTCCAGACCGGTCCAGGTTCAGAGGCGGGGGAGATAGACCCGCTGCTGCCGGTTGAGGAGGAGATGGGCCAGTACCGGTACGTCCCGGTCGACGGTCTGCCCGGCTTCCACGGAGGGGCCGTGGGTTACCTGGCCTACGACTCTATCCGTTACTTCGAGCCGAGGGTGCCGCCTATGCCCGCCGACCCGCAAGGGCTGCCCGAGTCGGTCTTCATGTTCGGCGAGAGCATCATGATATTCGATCACCTGCGCCACGACATCAAGGTAGTCAGCCACGCCTATCTATACGGCGACGTGGAAAAGGCCTACGCCGAAGTCACCCGCCGCATCGACGAAATGGTTGACAGGCTGGCCCAGCCTCTGGTCCTGCCGCCCGAATTGCAGGACGGAAGCTTCGGCCCGAACGGCTCAGCTCACATAGAGTCCAACTTCACCACCGAACGCTACGCCGAAGCCATTGAAAAGTGCATAGAGTACGTCTACGCTGGTGACATCATCCAGGTCGTCAACTCCCAGCGTTTCTCCCGCCGCACCGACGCCCACCCCTTCCAGGTCTACCGCGCACTACGCAGCGTGAACCCATCGCCTTACATGTACTACCTGGACCTTAACGGGTTCCAGATTGTCGGCGCGGCCATCGAGACCGTGGTCAAGGTCGAGAACGGCATCGCCGCCACCCACCCCATCGCCGGCACCCGCCCCCGGGGACGGACGCCGGGCGAGGATGACGCCAACGAGGCTGAGCTGAAGAGCAGCGAAAAGCAACGGGCCGAACACATCATGCTGGTTGACCTTGGACGCAACGACATCGGCCGGGTCAGCGACCCGGGCACCGTCCACGTCACCCAGTTAATGGACGTAGAGCGGTTTTCCCACGTCATGCACTTGGTCTCCCACGTAGAGGGTCGGCTGCGGAAAGACCTGACCCCCTACGATGCCCTGCGCTCCTGCTTCCCGGCCGGCACTGTCTCCGGTGCTCCCAAGATTCGCGCCATGGAAATCATCGCCGAGGTAGAGGGTGAAAAGCGCGGCCCCTACGGCGGCGCGGTGGGCTACTTCAGTTACTCCGGCAACATGGATACCGCCCTGGTGCTTCGCACCGGCATCTACAAGGACGGTGTCATGTACGTCCAGGCCGGGGGCGGCATCGTCGCCGACAGCGTCGTCGAAGACGAGTACCAAGAGACGCGACACAAGGCGGGCGCGCTGATGCGGGCCATCGACCGCGCCGAGGGCCGGGAATGACCCAACGTGGAGAGTTGTTAGTCGTGCCTTCCCGTTCCCCCTGAGCCTGTCGAAGGCCTGTCAACCACTCTCCGCTTACAAGAGGAGTTAGTCCAATGCTTGTAATGATCGACAACTACGACAGCTTTACCTACAACCTCTACCAGTACCTGTCTGAACTCGGCGCGGAGGTCATGACCTTCCGCAACGACAAGATAACCCTAGAAGAAATAGAAGACCTGGCGCCCCAGGGAATCGTCATTTCCCCCGGCCCGTCCACACCTCTACAAGCAGGCATTTCCAACGACGTCATCCGCCATTTTGGTCCAAGACTTCCCACCTTGGGCGTCTGCCTCGGCCACCAGTGCGTCGGCCACGTCTACGGCGCAAAGGTTGACCGGGCCGGCGAGATTCGCCACGGCAAGACATCCATGATCCACCACAACGGCGCCGGAGTCCTGTCGGGCCTGCCCCAACCCTTCGAGGCCATACGCTACCACTCCCTCGTCATCTACCCCGAGACCGTTCCCGACTGCCTGGAAGTAACCGCCTGGACCGACAATGGCCTCATCATGGGCCTGCGCCACAAGGAATACCCGGTCGAAGCCGTCCAGTTCCACCCGGAGTCCATAATGACCCCCGACGGCAAACACCTGCTGCAAAACTTCCTCAACCGCGTGGAAGAATACAGTACAATGCAACAATAATCCGGTTAGAAGAAATCGCCGAGGCATCAACATGACTGCCAAAGAAGATATCCTGAACCTGATACAGGGATTCCCGGACCACTTCACCTTTGACGAAGCCGTCGTCCGGTTAAGCAAGCTCTACACGGTTCCGTTGAATTTGGAACACCCAAAACATGGGCGGAAAGCCACTCCCGGAGCCACATTCCCCCTCAAGAAAGCCCAAGTGATCGAGTCGTTCCAGCGGTTGCCCGGTGGACTGCCTCACGACGAGACGATTGATGAAGCGGTGGATTGGCTGTACGTGATTCTTAAAGTCGAGATAGGGCTTGAAGAGCTCGACAATGGTGAAGGAATCCCCCACGAGGAGGTCATGCGAAGGTTAGCCGACCTTAGCAAACTTTAATTTAGCGGTGGAACTTCATGAAACGTATGAAAGTATTGGTCGAAAAGCACCACGATGGATTCGTTGCCTATCCGGTAGGCCTGAAAGGCGTCATCGTGGGGCAAGGTGATACTTATCAAGAAGTTTTAGAAGACGTGAAGTCGGCAATTTGCTTATACGTAGCAACCTTCGGGAAAGATTCATTGGAAGAACATACTTCTATGCTCGAAGCTTATTTGGTTGACGCCGAAATTCCAGTTTGATGGCAAGATTTCCCAGAGATTTATCAAGAGCCAGAGCAATCAGGACCTTTGAGATACTTGGATTTCGGGTTATCAGGACGGGCGCACATATAATCATGACAAGAGACAACAGCGACGGGACCGAAACTCCGTTAGTCATGCCAAATCATCGCACCCTGAAGTCTTCTACATTAAGGGCTATCTGTACCCAACTGGGCGTCACCAGAGAGGAATTTCTGCAAGCCGTCAGACAATCTTGAGTTCGGAGAATATGAAACGATCCGACCAGAATTTGACGCCCATCTTCCAGGAGCAACATCCTTGAACATCCGTGAAGCAATCGACCAAGTAGTCTCCGGCGGTTCCCTCGACATGGCCGACGCATCGGCTGTGATGCGTGAAATCATGGGAGGCGAAGCTACCCCGGCCCAACTGGGGTCCTTCCTTACAGCCCTACGGCTTAAGGGGGAGACCACTCAGGAAATAGCCGGCATGGCCGCCGTCATGCGCGAGTTCGCCCTGAGAGTGGAGGTTGACGGAACGGTAGTGGATACCGTGGGCACCGGCGGCGACGGCAGCAACTCCTTCAACATCTCCACCGCCACCGCCTTTGTCGCAGCGGGCGCCGGACTGAAAGTCGCCAAGCACGGCAACCGCGCCGCCTCAAGCTCCTGCGGCAGCGCCGACATCCTTGAGGCCCTAGGCGCAAGCATCGAGCTTACACCCGACGTCGTTGCCCGTTGCATCAACGAGGTGGGCGTCGGATACATGTTCGCCCAAGCCTTCCATCCCGCAATGCGCCACGCGGGCCCCGTCCGGCGGGAAATCGGCATACGCACCGTGTTCAACATCCTGGGACCGCTAACCAATCCCGCCGGCGCCCAAGTCCAGCTTATCGGCGTGGCCTTCCCTGAGCTGGGCGCGACCATGGCCGAGGTGCTGCGGCTGCTTGGCTCCCACCGCGCCATGATTGTCCACGGCCACGGCGGCTTGGACGAAATATCCCTATCCGGGGACACCTCCGTTTGGGAACTTCAAGGAGACCAAGTCAGGGAATGGACCCTGCATGTGGACGATACCGGCCTTCCCCTCACGCCGGTCGAGGCCGTGCGCGGTGGAGACAGGGAGCAGAACGCCGCCACCATGCGCCGGCTCCTCCAGGGCGAACCGGGGCCGGTGCGCGACATGGTCCTGCTCAACAGCGCCGGCGTTTTGCTGGTGGGAGACCTGGTCTCGACCATCCGTGAGGGCGTGGAAATGGCCGCGCAAATCATCGACAGCGGCGCGGCATTGGATAAGCTGGACAAGTTCGTTGAGCTTACCCAGAGCTTGGGCCGGAATGGGAGCTAGAGAAGCTGATATGCCGAACATCCTCGACGAAATAGTAGCCGCCAAGACAGAAGAACTGGCCCGACAAAAGTATGCTGTACCCATAGAGGCGCTGGCTGACAAAATCGCGTCCCAGCCGCCCGCCCTGAGCATGTCCGGCGCCCTTAAAGCCGGGGGCGTCCGGCTCATCGCAGAGGTCAAGAAAGCCTCGCCTTCCCGCGGCCTGCTCCGGCCCGATTTCGACCCCGTGGACCTGGCCCGCACCTATTCGGCCAACGGCGCGTCGGCCATCTCCATACTCACCGACCCAAGGTTCCAGGGCGAACTGGACCACATCGTCCAAGTGAAAGCCGCCGGAGCAAGCAACACTGCCCCGGTGCTCCGCAAGGACTTCATCTTCGACCCCTACCAAGTCCACGAGGCCCGAGCTGCCGGGGCCGACGCCATCCTGCTCATCGTAGCCATCCTGAATCCTTCCCAGATCAAGGAATACCTCCAACTGGCGGGCAGCCTCAGCATGGACTGCTTGGTAGAGGTGCACGAACCCGATGAGGTACACGTGGCGCTGGACGCCGGCGCCGAAATTATTGGCATCAACAACCGCGACCTGAGAACTTTCGTCACCGACCTCCAGGTTACCCGCGACTTGGCCTCTTTGGTCCCCGAGGACAAGGTGCTGGTCAGCGAAAGCGGCATTCACAACCCCGACGACCTGCGCGACCTGTCGGCTTACGGCGTCAACGCCGTCCTGGTGGGCGAGTCCATCGTCACCTCCGACGACGTCGGACAAAAGGTCCGGGAGTTATCCAACGCCGTCATCCCTACACTCGTCCACTCCCGTCATTCCAGCGAAGGCGGGAATCCCTTGAGGGCAAGCGCATGACACGAGTCAAGATTTGCGGAATCCGCACCCTTGACGACGCCGTGGTGGCCGCGCAGGCCGGGACGGACTTTATCGGCTTGGTCTTCGTTCCAGGACGCCGCAGACGCTTGGAACTCGAAGTCGCCCGAGAGATTCTGGCCGGACTGAAGGGATCCCTGGAAACCCCTCCCAAGGTCGTCGGTCTGTTTGCCGATCAGTCCCTCGAAGAAGTCAACCATATCATCAACGCCTGCAACCTGGACGCCGCCCAACTATGCGGTGCGGAATCTTTGGACTACTGCCGCAACACCAACGCCCAAGTCATCAAGGTGCTGCACGTCCCCCAAGGCCAAGCATCACCGGCATCTACCAAGGAATTGTCGGACAGGATTCTGACCCACTCCGAGGCGGCCCACATGGTTACCTTGGACCGGCTGGTCGAAGGACTCCAGGGTGGCACCGGGGAAAGCTTCGACTGGAGCATTGCGGCAGAGCTTTCCCGAGAGGGCCATCCCTTCCTGTTGGCCGGGGGCCTGTCGCCAGACAACGTGGCCGACGCTGTGGCGGTAGCCCACCCTTGGGGAGTGGACGTCTCCAGCGGCGTAGAAACCAACGGCGTCAAAGACCACCAGAAAATCCGCGATTTCATCCAGAACGCCCGTAGCCGGTGACCAGAGGAAATCGTCTGAATCAAGATTCACTGGATTACAGGATTCCCAAGATCCGCCCGTCAAATCCCGAGAATCCAGATTCAGACAAACACCAGCCACCAAAACAAGGAGGCGCAAACCGCATGGCGATAACCCCGATAGACACCCTTCCCGACGAACTGGGCCACTTCGGCGACTTCGGCGGAAAATTCGTCCCCGAAACGCTCATGGCCGCCTTGGAGGAACTGGAGGCCGCCTATGCAGCCGTTAAAGAAGATCCGGATTTTCAAGCCAGGCTGGGCCACCTCCTCAACACCTACGCTGGCCGTCCCACTCCCCTTTACTTCGCCGAGAACCTCACCCGGCACTGCGGCGGCGCGAAAATATATCTCAAGCGGGAAGACTTGGCCCACACGGGCGCCCACAAGATAAACAACGCCTTAGGCCAAGCCCTCTTGGCCCAAAGCATGGGCAAACAGCGGATCATCGCCGAGACCGGTGCGGGCCAGCACGGCGTCGCCTCCGCCACCGCCTGCGCCATGCTGGGCTTGGACTGCATCGTCTACATGGGCGCCGAGGACGTCCAGCGCCAGTCCCTGAATGTCTTCCGGATGCGCCTGCTGGAGGCCGAGGTCATCCCTGTCGAGTCCGGCACCCGCACCCTCAAAGACGCCATTAACGAGGCCATCCGCGACTGGGTAACCAACGTCGAGACCACCCACTACCTCATCGGCAGCGTCGTCGGCCCTCATCCCTACCCCATGCTGGTGCGCGACTTCCAGCGCGTCATCGGGGTGGAAGCCCGCCAGCAGATACTCGATACAGCCGGGCATCTCCCCGACTACGTGGTGGCGTGCGTGGGTGGGGGCAGCAACGCCATCGGCGCGTTCCACGCCTTCCTCAGCGACGACGGCGTCAAGCTGGTGGGCATCGAGGCCGCTGGCGAGGGGGTCGAGACCGACCGGCACTCGGCCACCCTGACCGCCGGGCGCACGGGCGTGCTCCACGGCTCCAAGTCCTACCTGCTGCAGGACGAACACGGCCAGGTCCACGAGACCCACAGCATCTCCGCCGGATTGGACTACCCCGGCGTCGGCCCCGAGCACAGCTACCTCAAAGAGTCCGGCCGCGCCTCCTACACCGGCGTCACCGACCCCCAGGCCCTCGAAGGCTTCCACCTCCTCTGCCGCACCGAGGGCATCATCCCCGCCCTCGAACCATCCCACGCCATCTACCACGCCGCCCGACTAGCCCAAACCCTCCCCCAGGACCAGACTATCTTGGTCTGCCTCAGCGGCCGCGGGGACAAGGACATAGATATTGTGGCCAGGGCCACGGGGATTGAGGTGTAGGGCTGAGAAGGATGCTAAACGATCTGAGCCGGTAGCGTTAGCCAGTATTGCCTTTCCTACCCGTCTCGCACACACTAGGCTATGTTGACATTTCCCGTCATTCCTGCGAAAGCGGGAATCCAGTGGGTTTGAGCGTATCTAACTTCGGGTCAGTTACTCTTATTTGGAGCACTGGATTCCGGCTCAAGGCCGGAATGACGGTATGGTTTTTCAAAATGTCAACACGGCTTAATTGAGTGCACACACGGTTCCGGGGTTGGGACTTCTAGCCCTTATCCTTGTCCCGGCGCGACCGTTCCGGCCGAATCTGGAGGGGGTCCCGGCCTGCATAGAAACGGTGGCGGTTCAACGACTCTTCCAGCCGTTGGGCAAATACTTCTACCCGCCGGGGCGCGATTGCGTCGAAGCCGAAATCGTAGTCCTCACCCTTGCTTAGCACGATGATTTTCCGCCGGCCCACGCTGGTCCAAGCTTGGAGCTCGGTTATTTCATTGAAAGGGACGACCTTCCGGCGGGGATACCACCACTCAACCGCCAAGTAGTCCGGGTAAATTGAATACTGCCGTGGATGGACCAGGAAGCATATAGCCAAGGTAACCAGCCCGGAAGCCCACATGAAAATCGGGAACCATCCTCGAAGCCACGTGAATCCATCAGACAGCCCAATCTGGTCGCCGAAAAAGACACCGATAACCAGCGAGATACTGCCGATTATCAGCAGCCGCCGAAACCCCTCGTGGTTGTCCCAATAAAGCGGTTTATCTTCTTGCTTCAACATGTCTATATCGTACCGTATCAGACCAGTTCCGGCGACTTGGATGGTCATTCCCGCAGGTCGTCTCGAAGAGGACCGTCAGTAGTGACAAGGACCGCTTCGGACTCCACCGCCAGTCGGACGATATACGTGTCGTCTATGCTTCCGGGCGGAATCGAACCTTCTTCATTGAAGGACGGTGCGGTGTGACCCAACCCGTCCATCTTATTGGCCGTCGCGAGGGCGTTGCAAAGGACACGGAATAGGACGGAACCCGCTTGAGGCTGTTGGTGACCGGCCCGGTTGAGTTGCTCATCAAACTTGTCCCACAAAACATCATCCACCACAATGGTGTGGCATATCTCTATGATCTGTTGGATCAGTTCGGCGCAGACGGGATTGAGATTCCCCCTCTCATCAAGCCCCTGTTGCGCCAGTATTACAACGTTTTCGTCCAAGATGAAACGTGGCGTCATGCCTTGGCGCGCAGCGCATCCACAAACCGCCGCATTTCGTCCAGGTCGGTCTCGAAGAAGCTCCTCAGGCCACCCACGACCTGACCATGTTCGGTTACTTCGATTTTCTGTGCGGAACAGACACCGTCATCATCCTTTTCGAAAGAGTAGATGGCGAACTCGTCCGGCGATAGTGTCCCCTCCGCCACCAGTGTAAGCAGTCTCCCCGCTACATGCTCGCTGTGCGTGGTCATGATTATCTGCTTGTCGGCCGCCTTGGCCTCCTCCACCAGCACCGACGCCAAATCGGCCTGCGCTCTGGGGTGAAGGTGGACTTCCGGCTCCTCGATCAACACCGTAACCCCCGGAACAGCCCTCACCACTTCAAACAGAAGTTGCACCAAAGCGTTCGTCCCGAATCCTTCGGCAACGAGACTGAAATCACCAACCGGAGACTCCGAAACTGGCATTGCCGATTGCGGAGGAACAGTGTCCGTTCTGAATCCCACCCCTGTGACTCGTTTCATCAAATGGGAAACTTTTTCGACATCGCGCCGCGAATAAGCCAAGGTAGTGGCTGTGTTTTCTTCTTGTTTGCCTAGACCTTCCACGCCCGAAATGTCCACGAAAGGCTCTGGCCCCAAGTGATAGGTGCCTCGAGTCAACGCCCTGGTTGCCGGGACCATCTTCAGATTGCCGACGACAGATCCGGGGGCTCGTGATACTTGTTCCCAAAGTTCAGGGTATTCTGCTACTACCCTACCTACACCGTTACCCCTGAAATCGTTTATTCCATGTCCGCTCACATAAACGAGCGCACCAGAGAAAGTATCAATGCGATCCTGTATGTCCGTGGGGCTGACAGGAATCTCCCAATTCTCTCCAAATGCCTTAAGTGTCGTTTTCCCTCGCCTTCCCTGTAACTGGGCGTCTCTTGAATACCGAAGCTCAACCGTAAAATCAACCTGAGTTTCAGCAGCTCTTGATTCGACCAGCCAATATCCGGACAGAGCCAGCCCGACTTCGTCCGATGCCCTATCCCAGCCTTGAAACACGAATGCCTCCGGCGCGAACCACACCAAATCACCATGCAATTTCAATGACCTGACATCGTCCCTCGATTGCTTCAGCAACATCAACGCTTGCAGAACCCCCGACTTGCCGGTGCCGTTGGGCCCAATCAGGACCGTAACCAGCTTCGGATCGATGCTCACGTGCCGGAAGCACTTGAAGTTGCCCAGTGTGATGTTCGTTATCATGCCGACTGTCCTCGTGCCGATTATATCATCGGCCAAGGCATGGTTCAGGTGATCAAGCAAACCCGGTTACGTAGAATATCTCCATTGGAATTTCACAGCGGCTGCCAAATCCTGGCGGTAACCTCAACCACATCGCGTCATTCCCGCCTGCACGGGAATCCACCGTGCCGTCATCGTTGGACTGACCACGCGAGGCGGAACACTACGGTCACTGGCCCCAACCTTGACACGATATTGATTCTGTACCAGAATCGGGTGAACGTGACGCCTGACCTGGCCTGACTTGGAAGGCGTTTGGAGGGTCTCAATGACAACTACTGCCAGTCAACACGAGTCCACGATTACCGTACAAGGGCACGAAGTCCAAATGTTTTCCGGCGGCTCCGGGCCGCCCCTGCTGTTCCTCCACGGGGCCGGCGGAAGTCCCGGATGGCAACCGTATCTGGACAACCTGGCCCGGACCCACACCGTTTACGCGCCGTCCCAAGCCGGATACAACGGCACCCCGCGGCCTCCCTGGATTTCGACCATTACTGACCTGGCCCACTTCAACCAAGCCATGGTCCACGAGCTTGGCCTCCGCGACTATGTCCTGGTAGGCTTTTCCATGGGCGGCTGGGTGGCCGCTGAGATGGCCGCTATGGACCACCACGATCTGAAGGGGCTGGTGCTGGTGGACGCCGCGGGGATCAAGCCCGTGCAAGGGGAGATTGCCGAGGTCTTCATGGTGTCGGCCCAGACCCGCGCGGCCCAGCGTTTCTACGACGAGTCCCAAGTCCCCGAGGTCGAAAAGGCGTACTGGACCCGCGAGCTGACTCCGGAAGAGACTCTGGTTGACCATTCCAACCGCGAGATGTCGTCCCGGCTCTGCTGGAAGCCTTATCTGCACAACCCCAGCCTGCCTCACTATCTGGCCAAGGTCGACACCCCCACGCTGATTATCTGGGGTTCCCAGGACGCGGTGGTCCCGGTGGAATGCGCCCACCTCTACGCCAACGCCATCCCCAACGCCACCGTCCGGGAAATCGATCAATGCGGTCATTTCCCTCTCGCCGAGAAACCCGACGAGTTCAACCGCATCATCAACGAGTTCCTGTCCGGCCTGGGCTGAACGCCGCCCTATCCCCCCGTCATTCCCGCAAAGGCGGGAATCCATCATCTTCATAAGGAGGACTCATGCCTAACGATCGTTACGGACTTCCCGTGTCCACATCTTCCAACACGGCGCTGGCCCACTTCGAAACGGGCTTGGACCTGGCATTGGCCCAGAGCTACGGCGCCGAAGAGGAGTTTGCCCAAGCAATCGAGGCCGACGAGGGGTTTGCCCTGGCCCGCGCAGCGTTGGCTTTCATGCAGGCCACCCGCGTCGCCATGCCGGAGGCCCGGGAGAGCGCTGAGACCGCCGTCAAGCAGTCGTCCGGCATCTCCCAGCGGGAGCGGCAGTATATCGACGTTGTGTCCAAGTTCGTCAACGGACAGAACCTTCCGGCTACCGCGGCGGTGCACGAGCACTTGAACGAGTTCCCCCTCGACGCAATGATCCTTCGCTTGGCCCAGCGTCTCTACGTCCAAGGATGCGTCGGGGCCGGAATCCCCGATTACCCGCCCCGGTTCTACCAACTGATGAGTGGCGTGGCGCCCAAGTACGGCGACGACTGGGCCTTCATGGGCCAGTACTCTTGGGCCAACCATGAGATTGGCCTGATGGCCGAGGGCATGGACTTGGCCGAGCGTTCTCTCAACATCAAACCCGACAACGGCGTGGCCGTCCACTCTGTGGCCCACGTCTTCTACGAGTTGAGCCAGGATGAAGATGGAGCGTCCTTCCTGGGCAACTGGCTTGAGGACTACGACCGCCGCTCCGCCTACCGCGTCCACCTGTCCTGGCATCAAGCCCTGTTCGAACTGGCCCGGGGCCGCTACAACGACGCCCTGGGATGGTACGAGAATGACATCCGCCCGGCGGTGCAGGGTCTCAGGTACCAGGCCTTGGCCGACAGCGCGTCCCTCATCTGGCGGATGCGCGTCTACGGCGACAAAGCTCCCGACGCTCCCTGGCAGGAAATTGTCGACCTTGCCGCGCCGGCCGCGGTCAGGCCCGGCCCGTCCTTCCGCGATGCCCACGCCGCCCTGGCCTTTACCGCCGCCGGCGACGAGCAGTCGTTCAACAAGCTGGTCGACGGCCTTCAGGCGATGGCCGACAGCGGTGACGCCACCGCTCTTGAGGCCACCCTGCCGCTGGTCAAGGGCATCGGCGCATTCGGTCAGGGCGACTACGCCGAAGCGGTGCGGTTGATGGAGCCGGTGTTCCCGCAACTGACCAGGGTCGGCGGCAGCCACGCCCAGCGGCTGGTGTTCGAGGACACTCTGGTGGAAGCCTGCCTCAGGGCCGGAGAGTTCGACAAGGCGACGGCAATGCTCAAGGACCGCCTGTCCAAGCGAGAGTCGCCCCGCGACAATTACTGGATGGCCCGCGCCCAGCAGGGACTCGGCGACCTCGCCGCAGCCCAGGACAACCTCAAGGTCGCCAAGGAGGGCTGGCAGGGAGCCGACACCAACACCACCGAGTACGCCGCCTTCACCCGGATTTCCCAAGGGTCTTAACAGCCCGCATATCGCTACACGATTGGACAGGCCGGTCATCCCCCTTCCCTCGTCTTTCCCGCGTAGGCGGGAACCAAGCCGGGGGCAGGCTGCATGGGACCGGCCTGTCTCGTTTACCGTATACACCCACCCGAAGCGTTTGTAACGACGGAACAGGAAACAGGAACGCCTACCGCTGATTCATGGGATACCGCTGATTCATCTGATTCATCTGATAAATCAGGATAATCAGTGGTCCATGATAATCAGTGGTGCGAGAGGAGGCCAGCATGTCCACTGAGTCCGGAAGCCCGGAAAAAGTAGGCTTCGCCGATTGCCCCGTACCGGAGACGAACGTCACCGTTTACGAAGCCCTCTACCGCCGCCGCATGGCGTGGGACTTCAAAGACCAACCAGTGCCCAAGGATGCCCTGGACCGCATGTTGGACACCGCGGTCTGGGCGCCCAACCATCGCCTCACCGAGCCCTGGCGCATATTCGTCATGGAGAAAGGCAGCGCGGCGTCGGAGAAGGTGGCCGGTCTGGCCCATGACTACGCCTTGGAGCGGCGCGGCGACGCCCGGCGCGCCGAAGCCACCCGCGACTCTTTGCTCAAGACCCCGGTGATCATCTACCTGTACTCCACTCCCGGCCGCGACGAAGAAGGCACCAAGGAGAACTACGCGTCAGTCTGTTGCGCCGCCCACAACATCGCCCTGGCGGGAGTGGCCGAGGGCTTGGCCGTAACTTGGGAGACCGGCGGCCCCACCCGCCACCCGGACTTGGCCAAAACCTTGGGCGCCGAAGAAGACTGGACGCTGGCCACGATGCTCTCCATCGGCTATCCCGCCGAAGACCCCAACTCCCAGCGCACGCCTGTATCCAACTTTGTCCGTTGGCTGGAGTAGCCCCCGCCTATACAACCTGGAAAGGAGGCGACATGCCCATCATCAAGAGAAGCGACAGGACCAAGAGAGAAAATGTAACCTCTCCCGGCTTGGAGTCCTTCGGCATCGTGGACGCGTTCCACGGCAGCACGTCTCTGAGACTCGGTGAAGTGATCATCGCCAGCATGTCCCGCGTGCCGCGCCACACCCACACCAACACCGAAGAGGCGATGGTCTTGCTGGAAGGCGAGTTGGAGGCACTGGTGGGTTCACAGCGAATGACCATTGGACCCGGCGACGTAGTCCTCGCGCCTGCCGGTTCAGTGCACGGTTTCGTCAACCGCTCCCAGACTCCGGCTCGTTTGCTGTTCGTTTTCCCGATTCACGACCCCGACCGGGTGCTTTCAACGCCGCCCAACGCCCCGCCGTCGGGGTTCCCGTCGGAGCAGGGCCTTTCCGGCTATAGTTCACCCCACGACAGGCCTCTGGAAATGGAACCCAGGTCTTGACGGGTGTATTGCTGTTAGGTAAGGTGAGTGTGACACCAAATCGCCACGAAAGAGAGGGAAGTTGATGGCGGAATACGACAAAATTATTCGCAACGGTACGATTGTCGACGGCACTGGAGGTACGCCGGCTTTCCGTGGAGACATCGCGCTCAAAAACGGCAAAATCGCCATGATCAGCGGGCGGATCCAGGGGTCGGCCACGGAGGAGTTGGATGCCACGGGCTGTATCGTAGCTCCTGGCGCTATAGACCTCCACACCCACTACGATCTCCAGCTCAACTGGGAACCCTACGCCACCATGTCCGGCTGGCACGGCGTCACTTCGGTGACCATCGGCCAGTGCGGTTTCGGCTTCGCACCCTGCAGGCCCGAAGACCGGGAAGCAGCGATGCGCCTCATGACCAGGATCGAAGCCATTCCTATGAGAACAATGGAATTGGGCCTGCGCTGGGACTGGGAGAGCTTCCCCCAGTGGCTGGACAGCCTTGACAGCCATCCCCTCGGAGTCAACGTGGGGGCGCTGGTGCCCTTCAACACCCTTCGCATGTACGTCATGGGCGTGGAAGACTCCCGCACGGTCGTCCGGGCCTCCGACGAACAGATTCGTCAGATGGAGGAACTCCAGCGGGAGGCCATGCGCGCCGGCGCTTTCGGCTGGTCGGCCATGAAGACCCTGGCCAACCGTCCCGACGACGGGCGTTTCATCCCCAGCCAGGTCGCCCACAACGACGAGTTCCTGGCGTTGGCCAAGGTTTTGAACGAGTTTGGCGTCGGCCACATCGGCTGGACTCGCGGCCCTGCCGAGCGTCCGCTGCCCCCCGGTGAGCCGGACCTGATCGGCGGCGGAGACCCCGGGGCCGCGGTGGCCGCCGTGACCGGGCAGTCGGCAATCCTGATGGACGCGGTGGAAGGCGACGCTCCTGGCCGCGGCCGCGAGGACTTCCTGATCGAGATGTGCATTGCCGCGGGTCGGCCCATCCAGTGGGGCGCTGTGGCCTTCAACGAGAACGCACCCGGCCGGTACCTGGAGCAGTTGGCGTTCCTGGAAAGGGCCCGGCATGAAGGCGCGCCAATGTTCGCCCAGACGACGGCCTATTCCCCCTCGCCGGTGTTCGAATTGGCCGAATACAACGGCTTTGACGCCATGCCCAACTGGATCGACCCGTTCGTCGGCACCCCCGAGGAACGCATCGCCAAGCTGAGCCTCCCCGAGAACCGGGACAAGATGCGCCAGGACGTAGGCGCATACGCCGGTCAGGGTGGCGCTGCCGACGCTGCCTCTGAGTGGTCCAAGATGCGGGTGGTCGAGGTCCGGGAAGACCGCAATCTCAAGTACGAGGGCAAGACCATCGCCGAGTTGGCCGAGATGATGGGCAAGCATCCGATGGACGCCATGCTCGACCTTGCCATTGACGAGGGGCTGCGCACCGAGTTCACCTTCGACTCGGCCCAAGGCACCGACAGGAAGGCTGTGTCCGAAATCCTGAACCACCCCTACACCCACCCCTGCGTGTCGGACGGCGGGGCCCACACCAGGTACCAGACCCTCGGTTCATGGCCGGTCAACATGATCGCCGACCGGGTCAGGGACCAAGGAATGATGAGCCTGGAGAAGGCCCACTACAAGATGAGCAGCCTGCCTGCCATGATTGCCGGGTTCACCGACCGCGGCATCCTCAAAGAGGGGTTCGCGGCCGACATCATCGTCTATGACCTGGACAAACTGGGTCTCCAGTTCGACAGCCCGGTCTACGACACCGACTTCCCGGGCGGTGAGCGCCGCATCATCCAGAAGGCCAAGGGAATCCGCTACACCATCGTCAACGGTGAGGTTACCTTCACCGAGGGCACGGTGTGCACCGGGGCCACCCCGGGGAAGCTGCTCCGCAGCTACGACATGGTAAACCGCTAACCAACCCCTGTTCCGGCGTTCTTGCGAAGGGCTCCTTCATCGGAGCCCTTCGTTATGGTCCCGTATATCCAAGGGAACCGGCGGCTTCCCATTCGCGGACTTGCTCTTCGGAGTAGCCCAACTCCCTGAGTATGTCCCACGTATGCTGTCCCAAGGCCGGGGACGCAACGTCCGCCGACATGGGCGTCTCACTGAAGCGGGCTATGGCGCCCATTGTCCTGACCTTCCCTGCCTTGCTGTGCTCCAACTCCTTCACCAACCCGTTGGCCTTGATTTGCGGGTCGTCGAACAGTTCCTCGACAAACCGGACCCTCCCGGCGGGAATCCCTCTACCCTCCATTATGCTCAACCACTCGTCGGACGTCTTTTGACGGAACAATTCTTCCGCCGCAGCCTCCAGCTTGCGGGCCCTGGACTGGGCGTCCGGATCGTTGGCGCTGAACTCCAGCTCCGGGGCCATCTCGGTCAGCCCCAAGGTATCCAGCAGGCGGCGGCGGAGCGGGTCGCTGAGGCAGCCGACGGCGATGGGGCCGTCCTTCGTCAAATAGGTCCGGTAGTACACGTTGGTGTGGTGCCTGGGACGGCGGCTCCCCGGAGAAGCGTCCAGTATCTCCTGGTATGATGCCGACTCGGCCCGCCGGTCTGCTATGTCATCCAATGCCTTGGCACGGACCTCCTTGTCCAGGTCCTCCACGTGCAGGAACCGCGTTCCCAGCAATGCCATCGCGGCGCCCAACAGGCTGGTCTCAATCTTCTGCCCGCGGCCGGTCCGTTCTCTATTGAACAGGGCGCTGCAAACACACCAAGCCATGCAGAACCCGGCGGTGGTGTCTATCACCGGCGACGCCCAGATCTGCTGCGGCACGCCATTCTCCAGCTTCGTCTCCGCTGCCATCAACCCGGTCAAGGCTTGCAGGATCATGTCGTAACCGGGACGATGCGCATCGGGGCCTTCCCGCCCATAGGCGGTAATCTCGCAATAGACCAACCTTGGGTTCAACTCGTTCAACGTAGCGTAGTCCACCCCCAGCTTCGCCGCGACGTCAGGCCGGAAGTTGACCAGGACAACGTCGGTCTTGGGTATCAAGCGGCTGATAACGTCCTGGCATTCCGGCTTGGTAAGGTCCAAAGGAAGGCTGCGTTTGCCGCCGTTGTAGGCCATGAACCCCCGGCTCTCGGTTGGAGCAAACCGCTGGGTCGTGCGCCACGGCTCACCCCAAGGGGGCTCCACCTTGATGACGTCGGCGCCCATTTCGGCCAGAAGGCGACCGGCCAGAGGCCCGGCGATGATCTCGGTAAAGTCCACAACTCTTATGCCTTCCAATGGTCCGGACATAAGCACTCTCCTGCAAAGGACTACCCCAACGCTCAATCATGGCGCACGCCGTTGCGGGGGGATAAATTTGCCATATTATGCCCACAGCCTATCCCGGTAGCAAGGGTAGCGCGGAGACGATAAAAGTATGTGCGGGTGTGCTGGTTGAAGCCGCACATCCGGTATGATATTCTAACCTTGTCGGGGCGTAGCGCAGCCAGGTAGCGCACCTGCATGGGGTGCAGGGGGCCCCCGGTTCAAATCCGGGCGCCCCGACCAGCTACAGGCCCATTGGATATTGTCAAAAACAAGGCCCCGTCCATCTAAAAATGGGACGGGGCCTCCGCATCCCTGTCGAATTTCCGGCGGCGCAGTTTAAGGGGCAAAGACATCGGAGACCGGGAGTTCCAACCTTGGGAGCAATGGTGTGGTGATACTGGCCCCTGACCGGAAGATACCGCAGTCTGTGAAGTCTGCGTCGCCAAGCCGAAGGACGTGCACTGAGTCGCTTTCCGGGTCCACCAGCCAGTACTCCTTCACCCCGTAGTTGGCGTAGACCTTGCGCTTCAACTCCCGGTCACGCCGCCCGGTGGATGGAGACAGTATCTCGATTACAAGGTCCGGCGCCCCTTCGCAGGCCCGCTCGGTAACGATTGCTTCCCGGTCCGCAGCTACGAAAATGAGGTCCGGCTGGAGCACATCTTCGTCGGAAAAAATGACATCGACCGGGGCAGGCAATAAGCGGCCCAAGTTACGTTGCCTGACAAAAGGCCCGATCAACAACACCAAATTGAGCAAGATGACCTGATGTCTCGTTAGGGGAGCGGGGGCCATATACAATTCACCGCCGATCAATTCGTAACGCTTGTCCTCGGGGAGCAGGCAATAGTCGCTGTAAGTGAACCTGACTTTTGGGCGTGACGTGGTCATGGACGACATACCTCCACCTAAAAGCCCCATGACGGCTGATATTCCCCGAACACGTCCCGGAAAACGTCCATCATTTCGCCCAGGGTGGCGTAGGCATTGACCGCTTCCAGCAGTGGAGGCATCAGGTTGTCCGATCCTCGGGCGGCCTGTTCCAAGGCCCTTAGCTTTTCCTTCACCAAGCGGTTGTCGCGGCTGCGGCGGACCAAGTTAAGCCTTTCAATCTGACGCCGTTCACCCTCCCGGTCTACCCGGAGCAGCGGTATCTCCAGTTCATCGTCAGTCCGGTGCTCGTTGACGCCAACGGTTATCCGCTCGCCCTTGTCCTCTTCCATCTGGTAAACGTAGGCCGCGTTGGCGATCTCACGCTGGAAGAAACCCGATTCCAAGGCCGCCATTACCCCGCCGTGGTCCTCGATCTGGCGGAAATAGTCGTAGGCGCCCTCTTCCATCCGGTTGGTCATTGTCTCCACAAAGTAGCTGCCGCCCAAGGGGTCCACCGTGTCAGTGACGCCGGTCTCATGGGCGATGATCTGCTGCGTCCGAAGGGCTTGAAGAGCCGCTTCCTCGGACGGCAACGCCCAAGCTTCGTCCTTGCCGTTGGTGTGCAGGGACTGGCAGCCACCCAGGACTGCGGCCAACGCTTGCAAGGAAACTCTCACCACGTTGTTTTCCGGTTGTTGCGCGGTAAGGCTGGCGCCGGAAGTCTGGGCGTGGAACCGCAGCCAACCGGACCGGGGATTCTGCGCCTTGAACGTTTCCGCCATCTCCCGGGCCCAGATGCGTCTGGCGGCTCGAAACTTGGCGATCTCCTCAAAGAAGTTATTGTGGACGTTGAAGAAGAAACTCAACCTGGGAGCGAAGCCGTCGACGTCCATACCCCGCGCCACGCATTGACGCACGTACTCGAAACCGTCAGCCAAAGTAAACGCCAACTCCTGCGTGGCGTTAGACCCGGCTTCACGGATGTGGTAACCGCTGATGCTGATAGGGTTCCACCTGGGCATGTGGTTGGTGGCGAATTCCACCGTGTCGACTACCAACCGCATCGACGGCTCAGGCGGGAAGATATACTCGTTCTGAGCGGTGAACTCCTTCAGAATGTCGTTTTGCAACGTGCCGCCGATGCGGCGTATGTCGGCGCCCTGTTTCTCGGCTACCGCGATGAACATGGCCCAGATGATGGCAGCCGGGCTGTTAATGGTCATCGACGTGGTTATATCGTCCAGCTTGATGCCGTCAAATAGGACTTCCATGTCCGCCAAGCTGGATACGGCGACGCCGCAGGTGCCGAACTCTCCTGCGCCCCTTGGATCGTCGGTGTCGTAACCGTAAAGGGTCGGCATGTCGAACGCCACGCTCAGGCCGGTTTCCCCGTTGCCGAGCAGCATCTTGAACCGCTCATTGGTTTCCTCGGCCATGCCGAATCCGGCGAACATCCGCATTGTCCACAGCCGTCCCCGGTAACCCGTCTCATGCACTCCGCGCAAGTAGGGGTATTCGCCGGGCAGGCCTTGGTCTCGCAAGTAGTCTACGTCAGACAGGTCATCGGGGGTGTACACCGTGTTCACCGGTATCTGCGAAGGAGTCTTGAACTCCTTCCTACGCTCTACAAGGGCGGAATTCTTTTCGCGTCGTTGGGCAAGGCGCGACCTGAGATGTTGCAACTGTTCGTGGGAGTACAACGGGCACCTCCGGCGAGGATATGAAACACCCCTTGACCTGTAATGGGAACATTCAGGAAAGACTCCGCATCGTACTCAAGCACGCAATGCGGATGTCAGGAGTACAGTTTAATTCGCCACCAAGCGCACGAAGCGGCGACGGCCTACCTTGAGCACGACCCGCGGTTGCAGGGCCAGGCCCGATACCCGCTCGTCCCGGTCCAGGGTGCGCGTGTCTCCATTGGCTTCGTCTATAGCTTGAACAGCTCCCTGGTTTATCAAGCGCTTTGCCTCTGCGACGCTGGAGGTCAAGCCTGCTTCCACGATAATGTTGCTAAGGCGGCGGTTCTCGTTTTCAGAAGCTGCCCACAGCGACGGCTCGGGGAAGTCCGGTATCTCTTGAGGTAGGTCCCGGCCCTGCACCACACGCTCGAAGTGGGCTTGCGCCCCATCGGCGGCAGCTTGGTCGTGGAACTGGGCGGTTATCTCCAGGGCAAGCCGCTTCTTGAACTCCATTGGGTTTACGGCATCGTTTTCCAAGTCGAGGGCCAGCGCAGTCAGGTCCTCATCCGGCATGTCGGTAAGGTACTCAAAGTAAGGCCTGATCAACTCGTCGGGCAGAGACATTATCTTGCCGTACATGTCTCCCGGCGGTTCCTCGACACCCACGTAGTTCCCCAAGCTTTTGCTCATCTTCTGTGCACCATCGGTGCCTACGAGAATGGGCATGAGGAAGCACTGTTGAGGCCTCTGCCCTTCCATCTCCTGCAATTCACGCCCAACCAGGAGATTGAACCGCTGGTCGGTGCCCCCAAACTCTACGTCGGACTGAATCACAACCGAGTCGTAGGCTTGAAGCAGGGGGTATAACAACTCTGTAATCGCAATAGGCCGATGCTCGTGGAACCTCTTGGCAAAGTCATCCCGCTCCAGGAACTGGGCCACGGTGAACTTGCCGGTAAGCTTGATTACGTCTTCCAAGCTGAACTTACCGAACCACTCGCTTTGCCAGACTACCTGGGTGCGGTCTTTGTCTACCACTTTGAAGAACTGCCGCAGGTATGACTCGGCGTTTGCGACCACCTCGTCGTGAGTCAACACAGGCCTGGTTGCCGACTGGCCGCTGGGATCTCCTATCTGGGCAGTCCAGTCGCCAACGATCAATATGACCTGGTGGCCCAGTTCTTGAAGCTGATGGAGCTTGCGGAGGCCTACTACGTGGCCCAAGTGAATATCAGGGCGGCTGGGATCGAACCCCATCTTCAGCCGGAGAGGCTCGCCCCGGCCCAACATGCGGACAAACTCTTCCCGGGAAATAATGTCGGAAACTCCCCGCCGGGTTATCCTCTCTATTGCTTCGTCGCTAAGCAATACCGGCCTCCATGTCTTCGTTCAAGGCTGCTCTGGAGTCCGCAACGTCCTGGTTAATTTGGACAACTAATTCATCGACGCTGTTAAAAGTCTCCTGGTCTCGCAACTTGCTTACAAATTCCACCCCCAACCTCTTGTCGTACAAATCGTCGTCAAAGTCCATCACATATACTTCAATCAGTCTTTCGGACAAGTTGAATGTGGGCCGGACGCCTATGCTGGTGGCGGAAGGATGGCGAACGCCATCTATGATTGCCCAGGTTGCGTATATACCGTCGCCGGGCAGCGCCATCTGTGGGGTAGGTTGGAGGTTGGCCGTGGGGAAGCCCAGCGTTTGCCCGCGCTGGTAACCCTTTACTACGATGCCGTCCAGAGAGAACTTGCGACCCAGGAGCTTGGCGCAGGTAGCTACGTCGCCCTCGGCCAGGTTCCCGCGAATGCGGCGGCTCTTCACTTGATCGCCGTCAACCTCCAGGGGCTGCACCGAATCCACCCAAAAACCCAACTCCTCGCCCTTTCTTTTCAGGAAGTCCAAGTCTCCCTGCCGGTCTCGTCCCAACGCCGAGTCCGGTCCGGCCACCAGTCCCTTCATTCTCAAGCCACTGACCATTTCGCTGACAAAGTCGTCGGCCGTAACTTGGGAAAGTTCCTGCGTGAAGTCAAGGCACACCACCAATTCCACTCCCTGCTCTTTCAACAGGCGCACCCGTTCTTCTGGCGTAGTTATATAACGGACGTCACTCTGGGGTTGCAGAACGGTGATCGGGTGATTGACAAAGGTGAGAACGGTGGGCAGGAACTGCGGGTGGGCCAGTTCAACCAAACGTCTCAGTAAATGGCAATGGCCTTGGTGGACGCCGTCGAAGACGCCGACGGTCACGATCGTATCCCTGTCAGGGGCGACGGTGGCAAGGCACTGTTGCAACTTCATGCCGACTCAGGTTCCGTGGGTACCATCCCCCGTCAGACGTGACCTTTGCAGGGAAAACGGCGTTAAAATTCTAACATTCGATGCGTTCGGATGGTAGCATAGCCAGATAGGAGCGTCAACTTGAATCCGTTTCCGGGCCGATGAACATTCCCATTACATCCAGCGCCAAGCCGCAGCTGGAAGGGTTTTCCCGTTGGCCTCTAAAGTGGTCGAAATCGATATTTCAGTTCCTTGGTAACCATATTGACATTATGCTTAAATACCGACAGGAAACGTTATGCGTGTGGTAGCCGGCAAGGCCAAAGGCAGTCGGCTGAGGGGTGCAACCTCCGAGGCGGTCCGGCCTACCACAGAGCGAGTGAGGGCGGCTATCTTCAATATCCTTCAGCCTCATACGTATGAGGACCAGCGTGTACTGGACCTGTACGCCGGGACGGGCAGCCTGGGTATAGAAGCCCTTAGCAGAGGCGCCGGGTGGGCCGACTTCGTGGAGCAAGACCGCCGCCAGTGCGCCGTGATTCAAGCCAACCTGGATGCCACTGGCTTTCGGGACCTCTCAAAGGTCAGTTGCACCTCGGTTGAATCGGCCCTGGGCAGACTCAATGGGCCTTATCAATTGGTCCTGCTGGACCCGCCATACCGCCTCCAAACCTTGGGAGAGGTATTAGACGCCATCGCATCCACGCCGGGCTTGGTGAGTGTCGGAGGAATGGTGGTAGCCGGGCACTCCAAACGGTCGGAACTTCAGGATGCTTACGGGTCCTTGCGGATCACCTCCCAGCGTCGCTATGGCGACAACGCCGTAGACTTTTATCGCAACGAGGCCTAGACAAATTGACTGCCGTTTATCCGGGAAGCTTCGATCCTGTAACCTACGGACACTTGGACATTGCCACGCGCGCCGCGGCTTTGTTCGACAAAGTGATAGTCGGTGTCTACGCAACCCCTTCCAAGAACTTGTTGTTCGACTCGGACGACCGTATCGCGCTATTCACCAAAGCGGTTGAGGGGTTGCCCAACGTGGAAGTAAGAGGATTCGAGGGGTTGGTAGTCAGGTTTGCGCAGGACATGGGAGCTAATGTCATTGTGCGGGGACTGCGCAGCGGTTCGGACTTCGAGTATGAATTTGACATGGGAATCATGAACCGGAAGCTGGCCCCTGAAGTGGACCTGGTCTCCTTCATGACCTCGCAGGAACACATGTTCCTTAGCTCAAGCTTAATTAAAGAGGTAGCAATGTTAGGCGGGGACATCACCGGCATGGTGCCGCCTTACGTAGCGGAAGCGGTCTATCGAAAATTTGGAGCACCGGCGTCGAACTAGCGTAGGCCGGGTGAGGAGGACATCATCGATATAATAAATGTTATTGACCGGTTGGAGACCCTACTCGACACCAGCAAGGTTGTGCCTGTGAGCGGCGGCCTTCTTATCGATAAAACGAAAGTGATGGAGTTGGTGGACCAACTGCGCTTGGCCATACCTCAAGAGTACAAGGCGGCCCAGGAGGTACTGGCGCAAAAAGACCAAATCATCAATCAGGCCATTATTGACGCCCGGCGCACCAAGGCTCGAGCCGAGGACGACTATCGGGAGCGATTGGACCAGAACGACATCATCAATAAAGCGCAGCAGAGAGCCGACCAAATCATCTCGGATGCTGAGGAACGGGCCCAACGGCTGATCCACCAGTCCGAAAACACCGCCAGGTCACAAATATCCGACGCGGACGCCTACGCGCTGCACAGTCTTCGGAACCTGGAACGGCAGCTTAACAGCATCACGGCCTCAGTGCGCAAAGGTATCGACATGCTAGCGCCGGATACCGTGTTGAGCGCGAGCAACGGTCACTACAAAGAAGAATAGTCCCATCCAACATTGCAATTTGTCTCAAGCCAATGGGGCGGCGTGGATATGACGCCGCCTCATTCTCGTATAAGAACGGTTGGCATACTGATTGAGCAACATCCTTAGGGCCCTGTATAGGCCGCCCGTCTGGGTTGACATTGAAATTGTGCGGAGAATAAAATTCGGTACTGCTCAGGGATGAAAGACGGAGGCGACATCAATGCTGGAGATGAGTATCGATAGCATTCGGGTGAGCCCGATGAACTACCAGCGTGTAGTCATCCTCAAAGAGAAGGACTCCGATCGCTACCTCCCTATCTGGATCGGGCCGGCCGAAGCTGATGCGATAGCCGTCAAACTCCAGGACCTCTCCGTACCTCGCCCGCTGACCCACGACTTATTGCGGACGGTCATCGACACGTTGGGGGCGTCGGTCAAGCACATCCTGGTAAGTGATCTCCAAAACGACACGTTCTACGCCAAGATAACCTTGCAGACCAACGGGACGGCGACGGAGATAGACTGTCGCCCCAGCGACGCGGTGGCCTTGGCGGTACGGGTGCAGGTGCCGATTTACGTGGACGAATCGGTGTTGGACAAGGCTGGCATCCTGTTGGACAAGGAAACCGGCAAGCCCATAGTGCCGGGCGCGGAAGAGCAGCAGGTTGCGGAAGGGCCTTCCGAAGTAAACGAAGAAGAGCTTCGGCGGATGTCGGCGTTCACGGACTTCATTGACACTCTGGACTTGGAGGACTTCGGCAAGTCACAGCCCGGCAGGTGAAATAAGGGCGATTTAGCTGTTCATATCGGCCCCGGCATGGTCTATGCCGGGGCCGATAATCGTTACCGAATCGCAGGAATTCGTAAAGCGAGGCTCAATTGACTTTTAAAATGCATCCTGCTAATATTCACGCGGCTTGGCGGCAGGGATGAAGTGGTGGGCTTTTGCCTTACGCCTTACAGGCTTGGGCTGGTATGTGGCCGTGTGTATCGTTATCGGCGTGGCGGGTGGAGCATGGCTGGACCGGCTGGCGGGCACCAAGGTCTTGTTTCTTCTATTGGGAGCAGTGTTGGGCACCACGATAGCCTTTTGGGGTCTCTATAAGATGGTTCGACCGTTCTTGTCGAGCTACGGCGTAAAATCGACGGGGTCGGATACCAGCAAGGGAGATAATTAGTGTCGGCCAGCGCCACCAGGTCTCTTTTGCTTTTGGCCGCGGTAGGGCTGATAGTCCTGTTGATTGTCGGTCTAATCATAGGCGTCATCGGCCAGAAAATCCTGACCCAAGGCGACGGTTTCATAGAGAAGCCCGAGATACACTTGGCGCCGCAGCCAATTTTCCCCGCAGCTCTCAGAGACCAACATTTGGGGTTGACGTCCGCCGATGGACACGAGGTCAAAGAGGGAGAGAAACCTCACGCAATACCGTTGACCATGACCCAAGTGGCGTTGACTAACACGTTGCTGTCGGCTTGGTTCGCCACTATCGTCATTATCCTTTTCTTCGTGCTCGGCTCCGCCAAGAGAAGCATTATCCCGGGCAGATTTCAGGCTTTGGTGGAGATACTCATCGAGACAGGGTTGAACTTCTGCATTAGTGTCCTGGGTCCGGAGTTAGGGCGAAAGGCCTTCCCCGTAGTAGCCACCATCTTCTTCTTTGTCCTGTTCAATGCTTGGCTGGCGCTGCTGCCCTTCTATCAATTCCTTGGGTTCATGCAGGATGGGCACCTCAAGGCCCACCTGATACGCTCCGCCGGCACCGACCTGAATATGCCCTTGGCCTTGGCGCTGATCTCGTTCGTCTTCGTCGAGTACTGGGGGTTCAAGTACAACGGTTTTGGCTACCTGAAAAAGTTTTTCGCCCTGGGCAACCTGTTGCGGCTTCGCCCAACTGGGCTGATTGACGCCTTTGTGGGCTTTCTCGAGCTTATCAGTGAACTGGTGCGGGTGGTCAGCTTTACCTTCCGGCTGTTCGGCAACATGACCGCCGGGGAGATCCTGGTAGTAATGATCACATTCCTGGTCCCTCTGGTGGCGGTGGAGTTCGTGTTCGGCTTGGAGTTGCTGGTGGGACTGATACAGGCAGTAATATTCGCTTCTCTTACTCTGGTATTCGTATCGGTGGCGGTCAGCCACGAAGAGCATTGATACCTTAAAACGGTTCATAGGAGGTTAATTGGGCATGGATCTCGTCCTTTTACAGGCGCTCACCAAGGAAGCGGCACAGTTTATCGGCGCCGGTTTGGCGATTGGATTAGGCGTTGTGGGACCGGGTATTGGAATCGGAATCCTGGGAGCGGGCGCGATGGGGGCCATCGGCCGCAACCCGGAGGCTACCGGACAAATCCAGGTCAACATGATCCTGGCCATCGCGTTCGCTGAGGCGCTTGGTATTTACGCCTTGATCGTAGCCGTAATACTGTTATTCGTGGTGTGACATGATACTCTTGGGAATTACCGAACTGGGAATTAACCTCCCCAGCCTGATCGCTTACGTGATCAACTTCGGGATTCTGCTGGGCATCCTTTTCCTGTTCGCCTACAAGCCGCTGATCCGGGTTATGGACCAACGAGCCGAGCGGATCAGGGAAAGCCTTTCGGCCGCGGACCAAGCCAGGCAGGAAGCGTCCAGTTCAAGAGAGGCCATCGAAGAGCAACTGAACGAAGCCAGGCGGCAGGGTCAACAACTCTTGGACCAGGCGCGTGAGGCGGCTGAAAGGTATCGCGGCGAAGAGATGGAACGGGCCCGAAACGATGCCGACGCGATGATAGAGCGTGCCCGCTCGGAAATCCAGCGAGAACGCGACGCCGCCATCCAGGAAGTGCGCGCAAACTTCGGTGACTTGGCCATAACGGCTGCCGAACGGGTCATACGGCGCTCGCTGGACCGTCAGGCCCATGAAGAACTCATCGCCCAAGTGTTGGACGAAGGCTCGCGGTCGAGGTAGGCGATGCCCAGACGCGTTTCGGGCAAACAATACGCCCAAGCTATATTCCAGTTGGCCTTGGAACATGGGCAAGTGGACCAGTGGGCCGTAGACCTGCAACTGGCCAGCCAGGTCTTGCAGGACCCGGAATTTCGCGCCTTCCTGAACCACGCCGAGGTCCCGCTTGAAGAGAAGACCAGGTCAATCGGGGTAGTGTTGAGTGAGATTCATCCCCTGATGCAGAACCTGGTCAATCTGATGGTCACCAAGGGACTGGTGGATGCGGCCTCTGACTTGGAAGACGCTTACAACGCTCTCCTGGACCAGCACCACGGGCGGCAACGGGTCCGTGTCACAACGGCCGTACCCTTGAGTGATGCTGAATCAACGCGTGTTGCCCAATTCGCGGCTGCGCTGACCGGCAAAGAGGTGGTTGTCTCGACCGAGGTGGACGAGTCCATCATGGGCGGGATCGTAATTCAGGTCGGCGACCAACTGCTTGACGGCAGCACACGGTCTCAACTGGAAGCGTTGCGTAATCGAATGCACTCGGAGATCATCGTGCCCCGGTCGTGAACCGGGCGCAAGGGAGCAGCCAATGGCCATTAGAGGACAAGAAATCGTTTCTTTGATCAGGCGCCAGATCGAAGAGTTCGCCGGCGACTTGACCTTGGTCGACGTGGGGACCGTAGTCCAGGTTGGCGACGGCATCGCCAGCATACAAGGTCTTCAAGGCGTCCGATCCAACGAGTTGCTGGACTTCGGCAACGACATTCTGGGGCTGGCCTTGAACCTCGAGGCCGATTTGGTGGGCGCGGCCATCCTAGGCGACCCGAACGCGATCAAAGAAGGAGACCGGGTACGTTCCACCGGGAGAATCATTGAGGTGCCGGTGGGAGACGCCCTTATTGGCCGCGTGGTTGATCCCGTGGGGCGTCCGTTGGACGGCAAAGGGCCGGTCAATACGACCGTCACACGCCCGGTTGAGCGGGTCGCCCCTAACGTGGTGGTGCGCCAATCGGTGGATACCCCAGTGCAGACCGGCATCAAGGCCGTCGACGCAATGATCCCCATAGGCCGGGGGCAAAGGGAGCTGATCATTGGCGACCGTTCCACCGGCAAGACGGCCATTGCGCTGGACTCCATCATCAACCAGCGCGGCGGCGACCTTATCTGCATCTACGTCGCAATCGGTCAGAAGCAGGGCAAAGTAGCCCAAGTAGTAACGACCCTCGAACAGAACAACGCGATGGACCACACCATCATCGTAAACGCTGGCGCGTCAGACTCAGCGCCCCTGCAATACATGGCTCCATACGCCGGCTGCTCCATGGCCGAGGAGTTTATGGAGCAGGGCAAAGACGTCCTGATCATTTACGACGACCTTACCAAGCACGCTTGGGCCTACCGTCAGATGTCCTTGTTGCTTCGCCGTCCCGCAGGCCGTGAAGCCTATCCCGGCGACATTTTCTACTTGCACAGCAGGTTGCTGGAGCGGTCCGCCCGGTTGAGCCAGGAGTTGGGCGGAGGGTCTATTACGGCCCTGCCCATTATTGAGACCCAAGCCGGCGACGTTTCCGCCTATATCCCAACCAACGTGATCTCCATCACCGACGGACAGATATACCTCGAAACCGAGTTGTTCAACGCCGGCATACGCCCGGCGGTCAACGTTGGTCTGTCCGTCTCCCGCGTCGGCGGCGCCGCCCAGTCCCGGGCTATTCGCCGTGTGGCGGGACGCTTGCGGCTGGACTTGGCCCAGTACCGGGAGTTGGCGACCTTCGCTCAATTCGGGACCGCCGACCTGGACGCCGCCACGAGGGCCCAGTTGACCCGCGGGCAGCTTGCTACGGAGATGCTGAAACAACCCCACTCCAACCCCCTCTCCTTGGAAGAAGAGGTAATCATCCTGTTCGCGGTCAACGAGGGACTCGCCGAGGACATCCCTCTCAATCGTTGCGGAGACTTCCAGGACCAGTTGCTCCGGTTTATTTCCTCCACTCACCCGGAGATTCAACACAGCATTGCCGAGACCCGGGACTTGACTCCCGAGACGGAGACGGCCCTGACCGCCGCAATAAACCAGTTCAAGGGCGGTTTCAACGTTTAGCGTGGAAAGGGACTGCGCAACCAACCCCGGCAAGTCTTGCAACCGGTTGTTCAGGGAAGCGTAAAATGCCCAGTGTAAGAGACATGCGCCGCCGTATCCGCAGCGTGGAGAACACCGGCAAAGTGACCAACGCCATGTCGTTGATTGCCGCGTCGAAAATGCGGCGCGCTCAAATGTCGGTGACCCAGGGCCGCCCCTTCGCAGAGAAAATCCAGGAGGTCATCACTCACCTCGCGGCACAGCCAAGCGAGGACGGGGCCCAAGCACACCCCCTGCTCCGAGTGCGCCCGGTGCAACGCATCGGGATATTGATCATCAGCCCTGACCGGGGGCTCTGCGGCGGTATGCACTCAAACCTGAACCGTGCCGTAGGCGGGTTCATCCAGGAATGTGTCTCGCCGGTAACCTCCATAATCGTGGGGCGAAAGGCCCGTGACTTTATGATTCGGTCAGGGCAGAACGTCAAAGCCGTCTTTACCGAAATATCGGAGCGCCCCGTACTCGCCGACACCATCGCCATTTCCAGGATGGTAATCGATTCCTATATCGAGGAAGAGGTGGACGAGGTGTACCTGGCTTACACCAGATTCGTCTCGACCGTTTCCCAACGTCCGGTTATCGAGCGGTTGCTGCCGGTAACTCCCGCGGAGTTGACCGGAGCGGAGCGTGTCGGATACATCTACGAACCCGACAGCTTGGCGGTGCTCGACAGCCTGTTGCCCCGTTTCGTGGAAATGGAGGTATACCACAGCCTGTTGGAGTCCATCGCCAGCGAACAATCGGCGCGGATGGTCGCCATGCGCAACGCCACCGACAACGCCAGTGAACTGGTAAGCGACCTCACCGTCGTTATGAACAAGCTGCGGCAGGACAGCATTACCAACGAGTTGCTGGACCTCATCGGCGGCCAGATTGCGCTGGAAGGTTAGTGCGGTATGGGTCTCATTTACAAGAGTTACGAAATATCAGGGGAACGGAGCAAGGCGACTGTAAATGCTCTGTTCGATACGGGCGCCGGGGCCTCGTTCTTGAGGCAGGACATCGCGGAACGTATTGGGACGCCCGCAGCCCTTCCCCAACCACAGAGATTCACACTAGCCGATGGTACAGTTGCTTTGACAGTTGACCAGACTATCAATTTAGATTTTGCAATCGGTGACGCTCCGATCTTTTATACCTTCCTCATTGCCCCAGACTTGGCCGAGGAGATGATTATCGGCGCGGACATGATGCAACGCTGGAAGATAAGTCTTGACCTTGACCAAGAGTCTGTCACCGTAGACCCTCGAGCCCTTCGACTGCGAGCTTAAGCCCCTTCCCGTCTTTCCCGCACACCCATCGTCTCCCCCGTGAAGGCGGGGGCCGAGGGCAGGGCGGGAAACCCGACGGGGGTAAAGGAGAATTCAAATGGCCGCCGGAAAAATAGTACAAGTAATCGGGACCGTCGTAGACGTGGAGTTCGCCCCGGATGAGTTGCCCAACCTGTTCGACGCACTGGAAGTGGACAACTTGGGTGAACGGCTGATACTGGAAGTCCAGCAGCACATAGGCAACAACTGGGTGCGGTGCCTGGCCTTGGGGGCTACCGAGGGCTTGGCCCGCGGCGTAGAAGTAAACGACATGGGACACAGGGTTGAAGTACCGGTTGGGCCGGAAACCCTGGGGCGTCTCTTCGATGTGACCGGCACGCCATTGGACAACCTTGGACCGGTGGAAGTAGCGCAAAACTGGCCCATACACCGCGACCCGCCCACCTTTGACGACCAGAACCCGGAAGTGGAGATTTTGGAGACGGGCATCAAGGTGTTCGACCTTATCACTCCCTTTATGAAGGGCGGGAAAGTCGGAGCCTACGGCGGCGCGGGTGTTGGCAAGACGGTGATCATTCAGGAGTTGATTCGGAACATCGGAGCTGTCCACCAAGGGGTGTCGGTGTTCGCCGGTGTTGGCGAGCGGTCCAGGGAAGGAAACGATCTTTGGCACGAGATGCAGTCCTCCGGCGTGTTGTCCAGCACCGTGCTGGTCTTCGGCCAGATGAATGAGACCCCCGGAGTGAGGGCCCGCGTCGGGCTTACCGGCCTTACCATGGCCGAGTACTTCCGGGAAGTAGACCACCAAGATGTGCTGCTGTTCATCGACAACATTTACCGCTATATCCTGGCGGGCATGGAAGTGTCGGCGCTGCTGGGAAGGATGCCGTCCGCGGTGGGTTACCAACCCACGTTGAGCACCGAAATGGGTGCGCTCCAGGAGCGCATCACTTCCACCAAGACTGGTTCCATAACGTCGTTCCAAGCTATTTACGTGCCAGCGGACGACTACACCGACCCGGGTATCGTAACGACATTCGGTCACTTGGATGGCGTAGTGTCGCTGGAGCGCTCCCTTGCAGCCCAGGGCCTGTACCCGGCGGTTGACCCCTTGGCGTCCTACTCCCGTATCCTGGAACCTGGGATCGTGGGCAGCGACCACTACAACGTTGCCCGCAGCGTGCAGCAGGTACTCCAACGTTACAAGGACCTGCAAGACATCATCGCCATTCTCGGCATCGAAGAGCTTTCCGAAGAGGACAAATCCACGGTCTTCCGTGCCCGGAAGATACAGCGATTCCTCACCCAGCCCTTCTTTGTCGCGGAGACCTTCACCAACCAACCGGGCAAATACGTTCCGGTACGGGAGACGGTGCGCGGGTTCATGGAAATCCTGGACGGCAAGCACGACGATGTGCCGGAGCAAGCTTTCTACATGGTGGGCACCATCGACGAAGCTTTGGAGAAAGCCGAGCAGTCCAGGGTGGCTGCATAACCTGCATCGGACTCGTAGGCGCCTGACATAGGGCAGGTACAAGACCTGCCCCTACACTGTAGGGGTAACCTCCTTCCCGTCATTCCCGCGTAGGCGGGAATCCCGCCGAGGACAGGCCTTGTGGTTACCTTGGAGGAACATTCATGCCCCCAATGGAGCTTGAAATAATTACTGCCGAGCAGCAGGTCTATAGCGATGCAGTGGACATGGTGGTCGCTCCCGGCCTAGAGGGGCAATTGGGCATCCTGCCTCACCATGCCCCGTTAATGACCGCGTTGCAGCCGGGGGAAATCCTCATCCGCAAAGACGGCGACGATTCGTTCCTGGCGGTATCCGGCGGGTTTATGGAGGTCATGGGAAACCGTGTCACCATCCTGGCCGACGCCTGTGAGCGGTCCGACGAAATCGACGAGCAGCGGGCACAAGAGGCCATTGAACGCGCCAGGGAGCGGATAAACAGCCGGGAAGGCGATGTTCAATTGGAGCAGGCAATGGCGTCGCTGCGTCGGGCCCAAGTACGGCTGACTGTGGCCCGCAGGCGCAGGTCAAGGGGCGGCGGCCAGCCGCCAGTGACCAGTGAATAGTGGCTAGTCACTAACCACTCAGCACTGACCACTAGCTAGATAGTAAGTCATCGACTGCAACGACAGTACAGGGTCGATGTTTCGGACCATCACCCCGTCCTTCACTTGAGGGGTGATGGGAGCATAATTCAGCACCGCCCGTATTCCGCACTCTACCAACCGGTCCACAACCTCTTGAGTGTGCTCGGTTGGCACGGCGACTATAGCTATGCTGATGTCCTTGGCTTCCACCTCGGCGGCCATCATATCGGTATGCTCGACCGTAAGCCCGGCGATTGCTTGTCCAATCACGCTGGGGTCGTCGTCGAACGCGGCAACAAGCTGGAACCCGTCCGGGGTAAACCCCGGATAACTCAATATCGCCCTGCCCAATCGCCCTACGCCCACGACGGCTACATTCCAGGAATCGTTGAGACCCAGGATTTGTTTCAAGCGTTCCAGCAAGTGAAGGACGCTGTAACCGCGGCCCTGCTTCCCGAACCGGCCGAAGTAGCTTAAATCTTTCCTGATCTGGGCCGGAGTAACTTGGAGCGTCTCTCCCAGTTGCTGCGAGCTGACTACCTCTGCTCCGTCCTGAAGCAGGCGAGTCAGTACGCGAACGTACTGGGGTAGTCTCGCAACCACCACTTCAGGCGCTTCTTCGCGCCGCTGGTGGCGGATAGGGGAATCGGCCGCCATAATCGTGCCTGTTCGTCCCGACGACGCCGTCAACAGAGGGTGTGCCGGCGTGGAAACCCCCACTTCCCGTCATGCCCGCGTAGGCGGGCATCCCGCGCCCCACTCTGTCTTTCCCGCGCAGGCGGGAACCTGGGGCCAGGCGGGGGGCAAGCCTTGCCCGGTAGTATGGGTTGGTTTCCGCGTCAGAGACGCTCCAAATGAGGTTAGTCCATGCCATAATCTATAATGTTTGTTTACGTTGCGTCAAGAAAACCGACCTTTGATTATCATGGACCGCTGATTATCTTGATTTATCTGATAAATCAAGATAATCAGCGGTAAAAGTCGAGAGTATGAGTTTACACATTGGGTTCTGCCGTCTGGAGATCCACCTGCATGACAACCATAGCTTGAAAGGCAAACGCCAAGTCAGCCGGTCCGTCACGGCGAGGATTCGCAACAAGTTCAACGTAGCCGTGGCGGAGTCCGAGAACAACGAGCTATGGCAGCACTTGACTCTTGCCGTATGTTGCCTCAGCAATGACTCTCGTCACGCGAATCAAGTTCTCTCCAAAGTGGTGGAATTCTTGGAGCAGAGCCGCGACGACTTGGAGCTTTTGGACTACGAAATAGAGATTATGTCAGGCTTTTAACCGCTCGCGTGACGAATGTTGGACCTCATTCCGTGTAACTGAAGCGAACACTGGACAATAGAAGGCTTGACGTTATAAAGCTCGATTTGTAGACTGCTGACGCTGGAGGGTACTCTGGATGCAATCGCTTGTAGGCTGCGTATCCGGGATTCCAGTTAGCTTCAAGCGTGTCAGCACGACAGTAAAATTTCGTTAATCAAAATTACACAGGACAATGGTCCTGAAACGGAGGAAAGGAAATTGGCTTATGCGGAAATGACCAGTGTGGAAGCTGGATTGCGGTTCAAGACCCGCTCGGGATTAACGGTTGAGACGACCGGAGTTTCACTCAACGTGGAGTCCCACGAGGTCAATGTCCACGAGGTAGTTATCGTTGAAGGCGAGTTTGAAGGCAATAAGTATTTGCACAACCTGGACTACGCCGAACAGCTTTAAGCACTCGCAAACTCCAAAGGACTAACCGGCAACCTTACAAGAAACCGCTCTGGACGACATCCGGGGCGGTTTTCTAGTGGTCGCCGCTTGACCCGGCAGCGGACAAGGCGGCCAGGAATTCATCCAGCACTTCCCAATAGCCCTGCCCGGCCAGGTAGGTGTCGTTGTGACCCGCGCCAGTGAGCAGGTGAAACCGCTTGGGAACATTGGCCGAGTTGAACAGCTTTTCGCCTTGGACAAGCGGCACGGTGTCGTCCAAATCACCGTGCATGACCAAGAGGGGGCTATGGACCTGCCGGATGCGGCTCAAGGAGTCGTAATGGCCCTTCACCAGGAAATGCACCGGCAGGAAGGGGAACGTTAACCGGGCCATGTCTTCCATCGACGAGAAGGCAGCAACCAGGACCAGGCCCGATGGCGGATGGCTCCCGGCCAACTCAACCGCTACCGCCGCTCCCAAAGACCGCCCGAAGTAGACAATCTTCCCGGCGTCTATGCCGGGACGGCTATGCAGGTACGCCATAGCGGCTCGGGCGTCTTGATATGTCCCTTTTTCCGAGGGTGTCCCTTCGCTGCGTCCGTAGCCCCGATAATCGAAGATGAACTGGTCAACGCCCAGCTTGTGATGGAACAGCGCAAGTTCGTCGACCCGGTGGCCTATGTTCCCGCCGTTCCCGTGGAACCACACCCAAGTAACGTCGCCGCTCCCTGGCACGAACCAACCGTGCAACCGCAGCCCGTCGCTGGTGGTAAAGAACACTTCCTCGTAGGCCAACCCCACTGCGGCCGGGGTCTGGACGATTTCCGCGGTGGGAAAGAATACAAACCGCCTCTCAATTAATGGCCAGAACAAAAACACCGCCAACAGGCATAAAAGGGTAAAGCCAACGAGGATTTTGACTGGCAAAGTCCATGCCGTCGGATTTGCGTACGCTATCAGGGAAGGCTTGCTGATGAGGTTGATACGGGTCATCCTGCCGGTAACCGGAAGGACGAGGTCCGTTATGTAGGGTTTCGAACACGGGTCTCAGACTGGACAGCCTCATTCTTCGCGTAGCTCTGTTGCTCCCTTTGTATGGCCGAACTGCGGCCTGCCAAGTCCCGGACTTCCGGCTTGTCGGCTTGACACTCAGGGCACCAGACCAGTTCCTTCGACATGAGCATCATGTTGTCTTTCTTAACGCTGAAAGACCCCACCTCGTGGCCGCAATCGCCGCAACTTTGCGTGATAACCAAATCATTGTCAGGCATGTACACACTCCCCGTTGTCGAGTGTTGGCAATCTTTGTGATTCCGTGGTCAGTCTTCCAAGCTTTCCGCCAGTATCTCTAGCACGTCCTTCGCCTGCTTGTCTTCCTGTTGACCGGCAGATTGGATACCCTCTGTCAACATTTGCAGGCAGAAAGGACAAGACACCCCCACAGTGTCGGCGCTGGTCTCCAAAAAATGGCCGGTCCGTGCGTGGTTTACCCGCGTGCCTTGGCTGTCCTCGATCCACATATGGCCGCCGCCGGCGCCGCAGCAGAAGCCGCGCTCCCGGCACCTCGGTTCCATCTCCACCAGCTTGAGTCCGGGGATTGCATTGGCTATATTCCGCGGCTCGTCATAAACACCGTTATGACGCCCCAGGTAGCACGAATCGTGATAGGCCATCGTAGCATCCATCATCTTCACCGGCTTAATTCGGCCTTCCTTGATCAGGCCATCAACGAACTGGCTGTAATGGAGTACCCGGTAGTTGCCGCCGAACTGCGGGTATTCGTTTCGCATGGTGTTGAAGCAATGCGGGCAAAGGGTCACGATGGTCTGCACGCCATACCGGTCCAGCGTCTCTATAGCCTGCTGGGCCAGTATCTGGAAAAGATACTCGTTTCCCATCCGCCTGGCAGGGTCGCCGGTGCAGGTCTCCTCATCACCCAGGATGGCAAAATCAACGTTTGCGGACCTTAACACCTTGGCCATCGATCTGGTGACCGCTTGGCTCCGCTGTTCCAATGCGCCGGTGCACCCCACCCAGAGGAGCACTTCAGCCCCGGGATTTTCCTCTAGCGTCGGCACGTCCAGACCTTGGGCCCAATCGGTCCGGGTATACTGGCTGCCGCGCCATGGATGCCCCCGCTGCTCCATGCTGAGCAATGCGTTCATGCCTGTTTCGGGGATGTTGGTCTCCTCCAATACCAAGTGTCGCCGCACGTCGATGATCGTAGGCACATGCTCCACCACCACCGGGCACTCCTCCATGCAGGCGCCGCAGGACAAGCAGTCCCATATCGCCTGCTCGGAGATGGGGCCGCCGACCAATGGCGCGGGTTCGACGTGTTCCGCATCCCGGACGCCTTGATGCCCTATGGCAATCATGTGGTCCTTCAAGTTTTCCACAATGTGCATGGGCGACAGGACTTTCCCGGTCAGGTTGGCCGGGCAAACGGACGTGCACCGTCCGCAGACTGCGCACGCGTACCCGTCCAGAAGCTGCTTCCATGTGAAGTCCTGGACGCGAGACGCGCCGAACCGTTCCGAGTTCTCCAAGTCCATGGACGCCAGCACACCCCGCGGTTCCAAGGAGCGGAAGAAGGCGTTCATGGGGGCCGCCACCATGTGCATGTGCTTGGAGAAGGGGATGTATACCATGAAGCCGAGAACTATCCCAAGGTGCACCCACCAGGATACCGCTTGGAGAATGTCGGAAGCAGCAGGTGTCAGGCCCAAAGCCGTGAAGCCGTTACCGATCATGCCTCCAACGAACACTTTGGCCTCTGGCCCCTCGCCGCTGCCGGCGACATAAAAGGCATGAGTCAACAGGGTGGAAACCATCAATGCGGCAACCAATGCCACCACCACGACCGAGTCCCAGTTGCGGGTCAAATCGAAACTCAAGCGGTGTGGCTTGGCTATCCAACGGCGGGCCAAAGCCCAAGCTAAGACTACCAGAAGCACCGACGCCAGTATATCCAAGTAAGCGCTGTAAACGCCTACACCGGTCTCCGTCAGCAGTACCTCGGGGAATGGCCGCCAGACGGAGCCGATGAAAATGAAGATGAGGTAGCTGAGAGAAAAGGAGAGAAATCCCCAGAATATCAGCGCGTGGCCTATACCGGCCCAGTCTCGTTGTGGTACTCGCTGCAACACCCGGCGTTGACCAAGGACAATTATCATTGCCCCTTTGAGTCTTTCCCACGGCCGGTCAAACCGTGCTACACCCTTGCCTTGGCGAATCAATCGGAAAACGCGCCAGTACAGCACGTAACCCGATATGGCGCAGGCTACAAGCAAAGCCAAATAGACGCCTGCCCAAATGGGGATTGGGCCTATGTCTCCTGGAGGGACCACGTCTATATACTCTCCCGGCTCAACACGGCATACAGTTTAACACGGGGGTTTGAAGGCCAACCAGCGAAGCGCAAATCTTGGTGGTACTATCACTCCCATGTCTTGCCATCGGTAAGATGGTATATGATGATGTTGACATGAGAACTACACTGACGATTGACGACGACATTGCCGACTACCTGAAGGAGCGGGCCAAGCTTCTCAATCAGTCGTTCAAGCAGGTGGTGAACGACACGCTTCGGCGTGGGATATCTCCGTTATATGACGATGTACCACCGTCTGCATTCACGGTTGACCCGCATCCAAGCGGACTAACGACCAGCGTGGACCCCCTGAAGCTTAATCACCTTAACGATGAACTGGAAGTCGAAACATGTACACCGACAACGAACGTCCCGTTGTACTGAAAATCGCGGCCCAACGCCTCGAACGGTTCCTGGAAACGCTGGGGCCGGATGACTGGACTCGCCCCAGCGCCTGCGAAGGTTGGACTGTCGCTGACGTGGTGGCCCATCTGGTGGAACGGGGAGCGCCTATGCCCGACCAGATTGCCAGGGGACTAGCGGGCGACACGTCGGCGTCGCCCGGCACTCCTCCCGGCCCGCCAACGAACGAGGACCAGTTCCGGGAAGACCTGGGCCGCGACGCGGTGGACCTGCGGATGCGGTTGGGAGACCAACTGGCGGCGGCGTTATCCGACCAGGACCGGCGCTTCGACCAAGTGATCGAGGGGTTGGGACCGCAGGACTGGGACACTCCGTGCTATCACCGCCTGAGGCTGGAGACTGTTCGGTCGAAAGTGGACATACGGTTGACGGAACTGGCGATGCACGAGTGGGACATTCGCTGGGCTTTCGACCCTGGCGTCCAACTGCCGGACGACTGCTTGCCGGGCATGGTGAACACCGCCTATCGGGCGGCAAGAAGGGCGTTTCGCCCGGACTCCAACCGGACCAAGCCGGTGCGCTACCGTTTCGAAATCGGGGAGCCGGTAAACACTACCGACGACGTCGTACTGTCATCTGAGGGAGTCGTCTACGACTCCTCACCACAAGGGGATGCCGACGTAGTCTTCCGTTCGGACGCCCGAACCTACGTGATGACAATCTTCGGCAGGCTGAAGATGGGTAACGCCCTGGCCAGTGGAGCTATGTCCGCCGAAGGCGAGCCGCAACTGGTAACAGACTTTGTTCGCGGATTCGTGGGGGGCTAGTCTCACCCGCCGTAGAAGTTGCGGTATGAAAGCCGCCCGCGAATGCTCCAAGAACGACTAACCGGCGGCCCTTACACGGGGGATGACTTCCCGGCCCATGATATCTATCTGCTCCATGCACTGCCGGTGGCCCATTCCGGGCCATTGCATACGGAAAATCATGTAGTCAACGCCCAGTTCCTGACCGTAGCGTTGTATATCCCCGGCGACGTCGTCCGGGGAACCCAACAGGAACCGGTCTGCGGCCAACTCATCGTAAGGCACCGAGAAGGTTTCCTCTCCCGGAAGCACTTTGTCCTGGCCCCAAGAGGCGTAGGCGGCGTACTTGCTTTCCAAATACGGCCGGCTTTCCAGGAAGGCGGTCTCCCTGTCATGGGCTACGTAAAGCTCCCGCATCATGGGGAAGGAATGTACTTGGGTATGGCCCGCTTCCGCCGCCAACCGGCGATATGCGGAAAGCTGCTCAGCCACCGTGGCGACGGTTACGTGAGGGTTGATCAACCAAGGATAGCCCCAGCGGGCCGCCCGGCGAATCGCTGCATCGGCGTTGGCGGCGACCCAGATTGGAGGATGGGGTTGCTGGACCGGACGAGTGGCCGTTTGCACCTTGGGGACATTGTAGTACTGCCCGTGGAATTCCACTTCGCCCTCTGACCAGAGAAGTTTCATTACCTCCAGCGCCTCTCGCGCACGGCCCACACGTTGGGTGCGGTCCATGCCAAAGGCGGTATACTCTTCGTCCCGGTACCCCAAGCCGATGCCGAAGATGAAACGTCCGCCGCATATCGCGTCCATGGTGGCGACGCTCTCCGCCATTTCCACCGGGTTGTGCAAGGGCAGCAACACGATTGTCGTAGCGACTTCCATGTCCCCTGCCTCGGCGGCCAAGCGTCCCAGCAAGGGCAGGGTGGCGCTCATCTGATAAGGCGCGGTCAGGTAGTGTTGCGCGCCGCAGATAATGTCAAAGCCCGCGTCCCTCGCGGCCCGTACCTGTTCCACGCTTTCCTGTATCTTGACGGGCATGGACTCCCCGACCACATATTGGCTATTGACCAACATTCCGATTTTCAAAGCAGCTCCCGTTTACAAGACTAACTTCGCGTTCGGCAACTGACCGGATAACCGGTAAACGCCTCCATTTTAGTCTCGAAGCAACGCGTCAACAAGCTCAAAATTTCCCTTGCCGACGTGTAGGGCAAGGGTTAAAATCGGCTCCTACTCTTCTTTTATTATGTCAACGAGGTTTCTCACCTTATGAAAATTGCGCGTTTCCGTGCCGCTCGCAGAGTGGCTTTTGGCGTTGTAGACGGAGATGAAATCATTGAAATACGGGGAAGCATATACTCCCGCTTCAGGCTTACTGACACCCGGCACCCACTAGCGGAGGTGAAGATCCTGCCTCCAACTGACCCCAAGGAAATATGGGGTCCTGGGATCAATTTCGCCGATCACCTGGAAACGGCGGCGATGGCCTTGGGGAAAGACGTGGTGCCCATACCCGATCATCCCAACCCTTGGCAAAAGGCCCGCAGTTCCCTCACCGGCCCCGGCGACCCGATAATCATTCCCAAGGACTCCACCGGCGAGGTGCACTACGAGGGAGAGGTAGTAGCGGTCATCGGCAAGAACTGCCGGAGGGTAACCCCGGCGGAGGCCAAGAGGTATATCCTGGGCTTCACCTGCGGCAATGACGTCAGCGAACGGACGTGGCAAAAGGGAGACTTTTCTTTCTGGCGAGCCAAGGGAGCCGACACCTTTGCCCCGGTCGGTCCTTGGATTGAGACCGAATGCGACCCCCAACGGTTGGAAATCGTTGTTCACTTGAACAGCGAGGAAGTGCAACGGTTTCACACCAAGGATATGCTGTTCAGCTTTGATGATATCGTGAGCTACATCAGCCAGTCCGTCACACTTCGGCCCGGGGACTTGGTGTTTTCCGGCTGCGCCGGGGTAACCGGCGCCATCAAGCCCGGCGACACGGTGGATGTGGATGTGGCGGGCATCGGGGTGCTAAGCAACCCGGTAGCCGAGGAGTTCGATCCTTCCAAGCCCTGACGACGCGGATCTGTGGATTTACACCGCACGCTACTTGAGGAAGAGAGACGCCAACACCGTGCCCATCGTTACCGCCCACATACCGACCATTGATGCGAACATGATAGTCACCCGCGTTTCCAAACTGGTTACCCGGCTGGACATTTCCGCTACCACGCCTTCAAGACGGGCAACTCTCTCGACCAGTCCAGCCACCGATTCTTCAAGACGGGAAACCCTGTTTTCTACCCCCTCCATTCTGTTTTCCAGTCGGTCTAACCGGTCGTCTGTCATTACCATAAGTTCCTCTTTTACTCAGCGTTGGCTTGGGTTAGAAGCTTAACAATTTCAGGAACTGTTGGTCTCCGCGGTGGGGGCCGACAACGGCAAGCCGCAGACTATCGGGGTTCAGCAATTTTTGCCCAACCCTGGCAATGTCCTCGGTCTTTACGGCGTCGATCATGTCAACGACTTCATCGGGAGTGGTGACCTTCCCCTGTAGCAACTCTTGGCTGGCCAACCAACCGGCCACGGCCCTGGTATCCTCCATCCGAAGCAACAGCCGCCCCTTGGTGTACTCCTTCGCCTTGGCCAGTTCCTGCGCGGTGACCTCCTCGTGCATCTGTTCCAGTTGGTGAACAACTTCTTTCACGGCGCTGCGGCTCTTCTTTGGCTCCACGCCGCAGTAAACGGTCAATGCCCCGCAGTCCCGGTAATGACTCAACGTGCTGTTCACGTCGTATGCCAGGCTTTGCTCTTCACGCAAGCGCTGGAACAACCTGCTGCTCATCCCGTCTCCCAGAATAACGTTCAGGATGGTCAGGTTGTAACGGTCCGGGTCGTTCATGGACAACCCGGGCAGAGCCAGGCATAGGTGGGTCTGGTCGGTCCTCCGGTTTTCCAGGCGCACCACAGGGCCAGTATTGCCGCTGGCTACCGGCTCCCAGTCCAACGATTGCTGGGAAGGCTGCCAACCTGCGGTAGCTTCCTCCACCAATTGCACCATATCGTCGTGGGCAACGTTCCCGGCCACGGCCAACACTGTATTGGCGGGCGTGTACTGTCGAAGCATGTAATCGCGGATGCTTTGCTGCGAGATTTTTTCCACCGTCTCCGGCGTGCCGCCCACGTCGCGTCCCATGGCTTGGTCCGGCCACAAGGCTTCGTCTATCAAGAGGTCAACCCAGTAGGTGGGATGGTCGTAGGTCATCCGCAGCTCTTCCTGGATAACCTCCCGCTCCTTCTCCACCTCCTCCGGGTCCAGCCTGGGATTGATGACCATGTCGAGCATCACCGACAGGGCCTTCCTGACGTGAATCGCGGCCACCTTGCACCAGAAGACGGTCATCTCACGGTCGGTGCTGGCGTTCATAATGCCGCCCACTCCCTCGATAGCCTCGCTGACCGCTTGGGCGGTGGGCCATTGACGAGTGCCTTTGAACGGCAGATGCTCAAGGAAGTGGGACACGCCGGCCATGTCAGGCGACTCGTACCGGGACCCAGCGCCGACGCAGAGCATGATGGACACCGACCTGGTATGGGGCATGGTGGATGTCAAAACCCGGAGTTGATTATCCAAGACTGAACGCTGGTACATTCACACCTCAAAGTCCCGGAACAAAATCAGGGAGCAAAAACTTCGCTCCCTGGAATGGTAACCGTATCATGCCGGATTGACCTAGCCGCCCAACCAAGTGATTTCGCCGAAAATGTCGGGGGCGTGGGGCCTGGAAGCGAAGTTCTGGTACTCTTCCCGGGACTTGCCGATGGTGGTGTCCGCCCCATGACCGGGGTACACAAGGGTATCGTCGGGCAGGGTCAATAGCTTCTTGGTGATGTTGTCGACGATCTGCTGGAAGCCTTCGGGGCTGCGAGTGCGCCCCGGCCCACCGGGGAACAGGGTGTCGCCGGAGAACAGGTGCTTGCCAAGAAGGAAGCAGGTCGCTCCCTCGGTATGGCCGGGGGTGTCCAACACCTTCATCTCCTGATTGCCGAACCTGATTATCATGCCGTCAGACAGCTCGGTCTCGGGGGCTCGAGGCAGGCCGTCCACGTCGTTCACTCCGATACCAACGGGAGCGTCAACGGCGCCTGTGATGTCGTCGAACCCCAACAGGTGGTCCTGGTGCTTGTGGGTGATAAGGATGTGCTTAATCTGTACGTCGCCAATCCGGCTGAGAAGCTTCTCCGCCTCGGCAGGCGTGTCGATGATGATGCCCTCGTTGGTCTCCGGACAGGTCACAATGTAGCCGTTGTTGTCGTAGGGCCCCATGTTTATCTTGGTAATCTTGATTTCTCCGTCGTAATGCAGCGGCATTCTTCCTCTCCCAATTCTTTCCTGGATGGCGGGAATATTCTACCAAACGGGATTGAAGGTGACAAAAAGGGGAGGACGGAATAGAGTCAAGAAGGGTAAATCGCTTGGTCCAGCCCAAGTTGTTCCTAATGATAAAATGAACTGACAGATATGTCAGTGAGGTAATGTTCGTGACTACGCAACAGGTGGATTCAGAAGTAGAAGAACCTGAAGGCATCGGGAGTCCTGAAGATAGTGCTCTAGGCGAATATCCTCTTGACACTATGCTTATTCGCAATGAGAGTCGCACTATTCACGACGTGCTGCGAAGGATTAGCCAAGGCAATTTCATTATGGACCCAGACTTTCAACGTGACTTCATTTGGCCTGTAGATAAACAAAGCAAGTTAATCGAGTCGGTGTTGATGCGAATACCATTGCCGGTCTTCTACATCGCGGAAAATGAAGACGGCCGGATGGTCGTGGTTGACGGCTTGCAACGGCTTTCTACCTTTCAGAACTTCGTAGACAATAGACTTGCTCTACGGCTGCACGATCATCCCGAATTGAACGGGAAGCATTTTAATGACTTACCGTCCAGGCTACAGAACCGAATTGAGGACTGTAACCTTACGCTATACATCATAGACTCAAAAGCGCCTGAAAGGGCACGCCTAGACATATTTGAGCGTGTGAACGGCGGTGCACCCCTGACCCGCCAACAGATGCGGAATTGCCTATACATGGGGCCAGGAACCCGCTTTTTGAAAGAAGAAGCTAATAAACCTCTTTTTCTGGAAGCTACGGGTGGCAGTCTGAACACCGCACAAATGCGCGACCGGGAGTTCGTGAACCGTTTCTGTGGATTTCAACTTTTGTCGCGTGACACTTATCGTGGTGAAATGGATGATTTTCTGGCGGACACACTCAAACTTATGAATCATCTTGGAGATGCTGAGCTTTCAAGGCTATCAGCCGAGTTTTACACTGGGTTGAACAACAACTTTGTAGTGTTTAAAGAACACGCTTTTCGGAAGCATCTCGAAGGCCAAAGCCGCCGGAGTGTCATCAATGCCTCTTTGTGGGATGTTATGACGACCGGCCTCTCACGATTCCCGCAAGAGTTGGTCAAGAGCCGAGCATGTGCTCTCAAGAAAGCATTCCATAAGCTTATGAAAGATGATGATTTCATAACGTCCATCACTTACGGCACCAACGATACTCGAAGGGTTGATCATAGGTTCAATGCAACCGCGAAGATGTTTCAGGAGGTGTTTGGTGCTGACTCGACTTGACCTCGAGACGTTCAAGTGCTTTGAACTTCTGAGACTTCCGCTCTGCCCACTTACTCTACTGTCGGGAACAAATGCGTCTGGAAAGTCTACGGTTATACAGTCTCTCGTCTTACTACACCAAACCATGCGCGAACGTGAATGGTCCACTCGTCTGATGCTTAACGGCTCAATAACCAAACTTGGAACCGTGACGGACGTGGTTGACCAGGTAAATGGCACTCGCCGGTTCGACATTGGACTCATGGACGAAAGTGCAATTTGTCGATGGTCCTTCACTGGCGACCGGCAGGACATGTCTATGCAAGTCAATCGCGTTCAGATCGGAGATGCCAGATATGATAACCCTGACACTCTCCATTACCTGTTGCCCGCTGATGCGGACGATGCCATCATATCTTTGATAAGCCAGATTAGAAATTTAACATATATTACGGCGGAGCGTGAGGGACCCCGTGAAACTTATCTACTGGAAGACCAGCATATCGCCACATTAGTTGGCCCTCAGGGGGAGAATGCGGTAAGCGTTTTATACTGGGGCAGAGGAGATGAACTTATCGCGAGGGATCTCTTGCTAGAGGACGATCTTCCGACTCTGCTACATCAGGTCGGGGCAAGGCTCTCGTCATTCTTCCCGGGTTGCGCCATTGACGTGCAGCAGGTGCCTAACGCCAATGCAGCGACCCTGGGAATCCGCACTTCCAACGATACGGGGTTCCTAAGACCAGTCCACTGTGGGTTTGGCATTACGCAAATCCTACCGATCATAGTCGCTGCCCTCACTGTCACCAAGGGCAGTCTTATGCTGATAGAAAACCCGGAAGTGCATTTACACCCAGCCGGACAGGCCCTTATGGGACAATTGCTGGCGGACGTTGCCCATGCCGGTATTCAGACGATCGTGGAAACCCACAGTGACCATGTTCTCAACGGGATTCGCCGGTCCGTCAAGTCGGAGCGCATCTCGGCTGATGAGGTAGCGATTCACTTTTTCAGGCAACGCACTCGGGGTGCTTCCCAAGTGTTGAGTCCAACCCTGGACAGTTCCGGTAGCATTGACGTTTGGCCTGAAGGCTTTTTCGACCAGTTCGACAAGGACCTGGACTACTTTGCCGGTTGGGGCGAATAAGTGGAACTTCTTCTCAACGATCTGTCGATTCATCAGCAGTTTCACGATGCAGCGGTGTTCCGGGTAGCCATTGGCCGAATCGTCGGGATGCGCAGACTCGCCCAGCGATTTGGCCGCGAATTGCATTGCCACAGGAACACACTGAACTGTTCTATCAACCCGTCCACTTCGGTCTTTCAAGCCCTCCAGACATTTTCCCGTGACCAAAAGGGGTCTCTTCTGTCGTGGATGACAAAACAAGGGCCATTCTGGGAGGATGTGCGGGAACATAACCCCGACCATTGGCTGGAGTGCGGCGGCAAGATTGTCACCGACACTGCTGTCGGCGAGGCTGCCTACTGCAAAACTATGGGAATCGACCGCCAGTTGGTGAGCGTATCTCCGTCGGCTTGGGAATATTCGCCCATCCCTGTCGTCTTGACGGAAAACGGCAGGGACACTATCGAGACGCCTAACTGGTGGGAAGAGAAGGGACTAGCGGCGGCGCTGGAGCGCGCAGAGCCGCCAGTTACCACTTGGCGGCAATTGGAAAACATCTCCATTTCACGCTATCAAAGACTGAGGTTCTCGGAAGATAGTTTCGCTCCCTTGGAAGGTCATCCTTTTGTTCCGGGAGCCGCCCACGGCATCCAACGTCTTTTGAATACCCTCGACCGGTTTATGGGGGCTATCGACGAACGAGGCCACTACACACCGGAGAACTACCGGATACTTCAGGACCATTTCACCGGAGGAAATGCTTGGTTTACGGACTCCTCAACCACTGAAAAGAGCCGCTTCGAGAACGATCTGACGTTTCCCCACCCCGACTCACCCGGTCAACGCCTGTTTTGCACTTGGCACGGCAAGGTAAAGACAGAAGTAATACGGCTTCATTTTTCCTGGCCGGTGCCTGCGGGCGAGCCTCTATACGTGGTTTACGTCGGCCCGAAAATCACCAAGACGTGAAAGACCCTGCCCGCCTTACTCGCGCCATATAGCCGCTATAGTCACCCCACCGCCGCAGCCTCCATCTCCGCCGGATGCTTGCCGTTCGCCAACACATCCCGCAAATACCGCCCGGTAAGTGACTCCGCATTTTGGACGATTTCTTCCGGCGTGCCGGCGGCGATCAGTTGGCCGCCCATATCCCCGGCGCCGGGGCCGAGGTCCACTATCCAGTCGGCGTTCTTGATTACGTCCAGGTTGTGCTCGATGAGGACCACGGTGTTGCCAGCGTCGACCAAGCGGTGCAGCACCCGCAGCAGGGCAGCGCAGTCTTCGAAGGAGAGGCCGGTGGTGGGTTCGTCCAGCAGGTAGAGGGTCTTGCCGGTGGCCCGCTTGGACAGCTCGGTGGACAGCTTGACCCGCTGGGCCTCGCCGCCGGACAGGGTGGTGGCGGGCTGGCCCAGCCGGATGTAGCCCAGCCCCACGTCCCGCAGCGTTTCCAGCTTGGGCCGGATGCGGGGGAAGCTGCCGAAGAACTCCAGGGCTTGGTCCACCGTCATGTTCAGCACATCGGCGATGGTCCGGCCCCGCAGGGTGACCTCCAAGGCTTGGTTGTTGTAGCGTTTACCGTGGCAGACCTCGCAGGGCACCGTAACGTCGGGCAGGAATTGCATCTCAATCTGGTTGTACCCCTCGCCTTGGCAGGCCTCGCAACGGCCCCCCTTGACGTTGAAGGAGAAGCGGCCGGGGGCATAGCCCCTGATCCGCGCCTCGGGCAGGTTGGCGAACAACTCGCGGATGGGGGTGAAGGCCCCCGTGTAGGTGGCCGGGTTGCTGCGGGGAGTCCTGCCGATGGGCGACTGGTCGATGTTCACTACTTTGTCGATGTTTTCCACGCCCAGTATCCGGTCGTGCTTGCCGGGCAGGTCCCGCGCCCGGTTGAGGACCTGGGCCAGCCGCTTGTAGAGGATGTCGTAAATCAGGGTGCTCTTGCCGGAACCGGAAACGCCGGTGACGCACACCAACCGGCCCAAGGGCAGGGTCACGTCGATATTTCGCAGGTTGTTTTCACGTCCACCTTGGACGCCGACGTGCAATCCATTCCCGGGGCGCCGCTCTTCGGGCACCGGCACGACCTTACGCCCGCTCAGGTACTGGCCGGTAAGCGAGTCGGGGGACTTCTTTATCTCTTCGATGTCACCGGATGCCACCAACTCTCCCCCGTACTCGCCGGCCCGGGGGCCCATGTCGGCGATGAAGTCCGCCGCCCGCATCATCGCCTCGTCGTGCTCCACCACCAGCACCGTGTTGCCCATGTCGCGCAGGCTGCTGAGGGTGTTGATGAGACGGTGGTCGTCGTGGGGATGGAGTCCCACCGTCGGCTCGTCGCAGACGTAGAGAACGCCGGTAAGGCCGGAGCCTATCTGGGTGGCGAGCCTTACCCGCTGGGCCTCGCCGCCGGACAAGGTGCGGGCGGTGCGATCCAGGGTCACATAGTCCAGCCCGATGCCCTCAAGGAACTTGAGCCGCCCTTCGATTTCCTTGAGAATCTGGTTGCCAATGGTCTTTTCACGAACGGTGAGGGTCTGCCGCGGCCCGCTCCAGGGTGCGTCGGGGTCTATTTCCCTGACCCACTCCAGGGCTTGGCGGATGTTCCTGGCGGAAACGTCCATAATGCCGGACCCGCAGACTTTGACAGCCAATGCCTCCGGGCGTAGCCGTCTGCCGCCGCAACCGCGGCAGGGACGGGCCGCCATGTAACGCTCGATCTCCTGGCGCGTGTGGTCCGACTCGGTCTTCTTGTATCGCCGCTCAAGGTTGGGAATCACCCCTTCGAAGGAGGTGTCCCACTTGTATTCCCGGCCCCGGTGGGTCTTGTGACGGATGGTCACTTTCTTGGTGCCGTTGCCGTAGAGGACGAGGTCCACCTGCTCCTGACTCAGGTCCTTGACCGGGACCTTGGTGGAGAAGCCGTGGGCGTCGGCGATGGACTCCAGCAGGCTGACGTACCAACTGGCCGACGGGCCGCCCCGTGACCAGGGAGCTATGGCGCCGTCGGCCAAGGACAACGACTTGTCGTATATCACCAGGTCCGGGTCCACCTCCAGCCGGTACCCCAACCCGGTACACTCGGTACAGGCGCCGTGGGGGCTGTTGAAGCTGAAGGTGCGCGGCTCTATTTCCACCAAGCCGGTGCCGCAGTTGACGCAGGCGAACTGCTCGGAGAAGGTCAGGTCTTCTCCACCTTCCACCACGGCCTGGACCACGCCGTCCCCTTCCCTTATGGAAGTCTCTACTGACTCTGAGACCCTGCTGACTTCGGTATCTTCACGGATGATCAGCCGGTCAACCACGATTTCGATGTAGTGCCACTTGCGCTTGTCCAGGTTCAGGTCGCCCATCTCGTCCAGCAGGTGGACGGTTCCGTTGACGCGCACACGGACGAATCCGGCCTTGCGGGCCGCCTCGAAAACGTCCTTGTGTTCACCCTTCTTGCGCCGCACCTTGGGGGCCAGCAACAATACGCGGCTGCCCTCCGGCAATGCCATGATGGCATCGGCGATCTGCTGCACCGTCTGCCGCTCGACAGGACGGTCGCACTTGGGACAGTGGGGCGTGCCGACACGGGCAAAGAGGAGCCGCATGTAGTCGTAAATCTCAGTTACGGTGCCAACGGTGGACCTGGGATTGTGGGATACTCCCTTCTGGTCGATGGATATGGCGGGAGACAGACCCTCGATGTAATCGACGTCGGGTTTATCCATCCTGCCCAGGAACTGGCGGGCGTAGGCAGACAGCGACTCGACATAGCGACGCTGGCCCTCGGCGTAAATGGTATCGAAGGCCAGCGAACTCTTGCCCGACCCGGAAACGCCGGTTATGACCACCAGCTTTTCCCTGGGGATGGATATTTCAACGTTCTTTAAGTTATGCTCACGGGCGCCCTTGACAACGATGAATTCCTGGGGCATCACACCACACCTGCATTTTTTCTTTCCCGGCCTATTTTAGCACCGCCCGAATCCTTGCGCCTTGTATAATGTGAGCGGAGGAACGCAGTAAGATGACGACGACACTTCCCACGCCCGGTTCCAATAATGTTGATGATCACGTGACCGTGAGCCACAGGTTTATTGCCCATGCCAGGGATGAACTGGAGCGGGGCAATCGTCTCCAAGCGTCCGAGAAAGTCTGGGGGGCAACCGCTCATGCTCTCAAGGCTATCGGGATGCAGCGCGGGTGGAGGCACAGGCATCACGGCCAGTTGACAGCAATATCCGAGCAAATAGCGAAGGAGTTCGACCGCCCCGACTTTCACAGGTCAATGGATGTCGCCAGCGCGCATCACATCAATTTCTACGAGAACCAGAGAAGCGAAGAAGCCATTAGTACCGCCATAGATGACATAGAGCAGTTTGTTACCGAACTGGACAAGGTGCGCTCTTCCCCTCCAAGGCCGGTTACTGTCAAAACCCAAGCCGACCAGGACCGCTTGGAAAATCTTACGAGCCGAAGATATCCCATTGGATATCACTCCGACGCCGGATTCGCTCACACCCGGCGCAGCCGCCGACCGCGCGGCAACCGACATCGAGGCCGACGTGGAACCGGACCCAAGGGCAACGGCGCCACCAATGAATGACCCACTGTTTGGAGCCAAAAAACCCCTCATCGGCGTCGTACACTTGCCTCCGCTACCCGGTTCGCCGCGTTGGGGGGGCGACATGATGCGGGTGATGCGGCAGGCCCAAGCGGAGGCGGAAACCCTGGAACGAGGAGGCGCTCACGGCATCATAGTCGAAAACTTCTGGGACGCCCCATTCCGCATCGGCCCTGTCGAGCCGGAGACGGTGGCCGCCATGACTTTGGCGGTGGACCAAGTGAAGCAGGTCACGTCGCTTCCCATCGGCATCAACGTCCTGCGGAACGACGCCCGCGCCGCCCTGTCCATCGCGGCGGTGACCGGCGCGGACTTCATCCGGGTGAACATCCACTACGGCGTAATGGCGGCTGAAGAAGGACTGGTGCAGGGAGAGGCCTATGATACCCTGCGAAGGCGGGCATCCTTGGGCGTAGACGTGAAAATACTGGCCGACGTGCTGGTGAAGCACGCCGTTCCGGTGGGCGAGCAAGACCTGGGGCAGATGGCGCAAGAGACGATGTACCGGGCCCTGGCCGACGGGCTGATAGTGAGCGGGCCCGTGACCGGGCAGGCCACCGATGCGTCGGACGTGGCGGCAGCCCGGAAGGCTGTGCCGGAGGGATTTATCCTGGTGGGCAGCGGCGTCACCGAGACCAACGCTCCGGGCCTGCTGGCCCACGCTAACGGGGCGATCGTAGGCACCAGCCTGAAAAGGGACGGGGTGGTCAGCAACCCCATAGAGCTTGACCGGGTGAAACGATTGGCCTCTGTATTCGCCGAGGCAGGTCGATGAAGCCCGGCTCCAAACAACCTTCAGACTTCAAGGACCGTTAGCTGATGCAATTCTCCGGGAAACTCGTAATCATCGTCGCCTTAGCCGTCACCGTGCTGCTGGTCAGCAACATCATAGCGGTCAAGCAAGTCTACCTGTTCACCATGCCGTTCAGCTTTATTGGCAGCGACCAGTTCATAATCGCCGCCTCCATTATTTGCTTCCCAATCGGCTACATCATCAGCGACGTACTGGTGGAAGTGTACGGGTTCCGAACGGCGCGGGGCGTCATCTGGCTGGGCTTCGCCTGCAACTTGTTGATGGTGTTCCTGTTCTGGGTCGGGAACATTCTGCCCGGCCCGGCCTTCTGGGAGGGGGAGGAAGCCTACGAGACAATACTCGGCTCCACCGGGTGGATTCTGCTGGGGTCCTTCTCCGCCTATATTACCGGAGAGTTCGTAAACGCCGGGGTCATGGTGGTTCTCAAGTTGTGGACGAAGGGGCGGTTCCTTTGGGTACGCACCATTTCGTCCACTGTCATAGGGCAGGGGGTTGATTCCCTGCTCTTTTTCACCATCGCTTTCGGAGTGTCGGGCTTCCTGACTTGGACGCAGGCGTTCAACCTGGTGGTCACGGGCTGGATTGCCAAGTCTCTGTACGAAGCCGCCGCGACCCCCCTGACTTACTTAGTGGTGGGCTGGCTCAAGCGCACTGAGCAAATGGACGCCTACGACAATCCGCGCACCCTCAACCCCTTCGGGATCTTCGGGTAAAGGGCTTGGGCTACGCCATACCCAGATCGCGGGAGGTCTTCTCAAAGGCCTTGTCCATCGCGGTGATGATGTCGTCGATTTCCCCGGCGGTGACGCAGAGGGGCGGAGCAACGTTCATCGCGTCGCCGCCTCTCAGCAGCACGCCGCTTTCGGCGAATCCCTGGGTCAGCCGTGCGCCCAACTCCGCATCGGCGGGGAAGTACTCCTTGGTCTCGCGGTCCTTGACGATTTCCAATCCGCAGAGGAGACCCAGACCCCGCACGTCGCCTATGATGGTGTGCTTTTCCTTCAGCTCTTCAAGGCCGTCCAGCAGGTACCGGCCCATGCGGGCGGAATTTTCCACCAGTCCCTCGTCTTCCATAATCTGGATGTTCCGCAGGGAGGCCGCGGCGGCTACCGGGTGGCCGCCGAAGGTGATTACGTGGCGGAAGGCAGCTTGGGCGCTGCCCACGAAGGCGTCGGAAATCGGCTTGCGGGCGATGGCCCCTCCCATGGGAATGTAGCCGCTGGTGATGCCTTTGGCCATGGTCATCAGGTCCGGGGTGATCCCCCAGTGTTCGCAAGCGAACATCTTGCCGGTGCGGCCGAACCCGGTAATGACCTCGTCGGCGATCAGCAGGCAACCGTAGCGGTCGCAGACCTCCCGAAGCATGGGCCAGTAGTTGGGAGGAGGCACGACCGCGCCCTGGGGACTGGAAACGGGCTCGGCGATGACCGCCGCGATGGAATCAGGTCCCTCGAACCTGATGATGTTCTCGATGGCTTTGACGGACAGCTCGGCGCATTCCTCAGGCGTGGTACTGCCGTACTCGCAGCGGTAGGGGTTGGGCTGAGGCCCGTGAAAGACGCCGCTCAGCAACGGCTCATAGTCGCCCTTGGGGAAGTTGGTGGTGCCGCCCAAGGCCAGGGTGCCGAAGGTGGCGCCGTGGTAGGACCCCTTGCGGCTGATGAACTTGTACCGGCCCGGCTCGCCCACCCGCTTGAAGTAGGCGCGGGCCAGCTTCATTGCGGTCTCGTTGGACTCGGATCCGCCGCTGGTGAAGAAACAGCGGGACAGGTCGCCGGGGGTGATGCTGGCTATCTTGTCCGACAGCCGCACCGCAGCCTCGCTGGTGGTCCCCATGGGCATGTAAGTCAACTGGAGCATCTGTTGGTAGGCCGCGTCGGCTATCTCCGTCCGTCCGTAGCCCACGTTCTTGAGCCACAAGCCGGACATGGCGTCGATGAACTGGTTGCCAAGGGCGTCGGTTACGTGGACGCCCTTCCCTTCCACGAAAATCTGGGGTTCGCCCTTCTCGGCCATGTCGCTGGGTTCCCGGAGGTAGACCCACAAGTGTTCGAGAGCAGTTTCCTGCAGGGCTTTGACTTCCTCTGACGTGCGTGTAGTCATCGCGTCCTCTCCTAATAAATGACTGGGTGTTACGTTGAGTTAAGAATCTTGAGCGGACTGGCTAACCAACTCCGTCACCCGCCGCTTTATCTCGTCGAATATCTTCCTGGCGGCCTCTTCGTCCAAGCCGATGGTATCGGTCAACTCCCAGTGAACCACCTTTGGGTTGTTACGCAGGTAGGGCGGCCAACTGTCGACGTCGGCCATGACGACCACCTTGTCGGCCCCCTCAACCATTTCGGCGGTCAACTGGGTCCGCAGGTTCTCGGAAATGTCAACGCCTTCTGCCTCCATGTAGGCCATTGCCCGGCTGGGGGTCTCCTTCAGCATCCTGGTGGGTCCACCCGTCCTCGCCAGCACCTCGTCGGCTCGCGTGCCGGCGCTTTCCGCAGGGCAGCCCGACAGCTTGACATACAGGGCTTCGGCCACTTGGCTGCGGGACACGTTGGCGTTGCAAACAAACAAGACTTTCATGGAAGTACCCTGCGCCTCACGATTTTCGAATCGGCCTCAGTTTAACACCCTACGTTGACGGTCACAAATGAGGGTTAGAGGCCTCTCTTTCAAAGTGGCCTCATTGTTGAGATAATGTCTCACGTTTGCCGCCACACAGGACTGGTTGCAGCTACAATTACCTCTCGACCGTTTGGAGTTATTAAGATGGGCAAAGCGGTGATTCTCGCGTCATTTGCGTCGGTGGTGGCCGTGGCCGCGCTGGCCGTATCCATTTTCACACTGGTCTCCTCAATGAGCGTCGCCGAAAGTGAAGATGAAAGCATTCATCTGGCGGACCGGGGTGAGTTTACCGTTGACCAAGTGAAGCAGGCGCTGAAACGATATGACAAGGAAGGGCGGGAGGCTACCGTCAGATATTACAACTCCCCGGAGAGCGTGAATGGGGAATGGTATGTGTTTATTCTGGACGAAGATGACCGGATCATCGCCCATGCTGTTCCTGAGCAGTTGGGCCGTGACCTGAAGGGCGACTTGGGCGTCGATTCGGCGGGTTACCGGTTCGGAGACGTAATGCTGGAGGCCGGAGAGGACGGGCTGTGGGTAGACTACCTGTTCCTCAACCCCAATACAGGCAACCAGGAGTACAAGCACTCTTGGGTCGTTCGACACGACGGCCTTCTCTTCGGTTCTGGTTGGTACCAGATCCTTCCGAAGCTCGAATAGAAGGATGACTGACTGGATGCGGCTGGTAGTGGGGTATGGGTACAATTGATAATGTATCCAGATTAGATCAAGTGATTCATGATGAAAACCATTGACGTGGCTGGTTTCAAAGGACAGTGCCTGAGGCTTCTGGACGAACTCGGCAGCGAAGCACTGATTATCACCCGGAATGGAAAGCCTGTTGCGAAGGTCACATCATTTGACGGGCGATGGGCAGAACTGATCGGCAGCTTGCGGGACCAGATCGAAATCAAGGGCGACATTTTCAGCACAGGCATCCGATGGGATGCAGACCAGTCCGAGTAACCTGGGCCTTATGAGGAGAATCCCGATGCTTACGCGGCTGCGGCTGGAGAACTTCAAGTCCTGGAAGGATACCGGGGATATCCCGATGAAGCCCATTACCGGGTTATTCGGGACAAACAGTTCCGGCAAGACCAGCCTGCTTCAGGCCCTACTCCTGATGAAGCAGACAGTTGATTCTTCAGACCGCGGAGTCGTGCTCCATTTCGGCGACGAGCGAACGCTCGTCGCCGTAGGCGACTTCGAGGGTGTCATCCACTGTCAAGACACGAATCAGACCATTAAGTTTTCGCTAGACTGGCAATCCGAAAGAGAAATAGTGGTTCCAGAAAAGTATGGGAACAGCTCTGTAGACAGTCATGCCGACGTCGGTTTCGATACTGAAATAGGCAAAGAGGTCGTCGAATTCAGAGGGCCTCCGGTACTGAAAGAAATGTCTTATCGGATTCCCCATCGTCGGCGATTCGGAGTGCGACGTCTACCAAATGGGCGGGGTTACGCCCAATTGGTCGATGGCAAGGAGTTCAAACACAATCCTCGCCCGGGGCAAATAATTCCTACACCGACACTTCAGTTTAACGATTTTAGTCGCTGGATAGAGGGGGACTTTGAAGACCGTGGTTTCCTTTCCAGCTTGCAGCACGGGCTAGAATCGCTCTTGCACAATGTGCATTATCTTGGCCCTCTTCGTGCCGAGCCACAGCGCATATACCGCTGGTCCGGTACCCGACCCTCAGGTGTGGGTCGGACAGGAGAATTTGTAGTCGGCGCTATAGCCGCATCCAAGCAGGATGGTCGGGCTATATGGGATGACTCTGCACTACGATTCTCCAGAATTGACGCATACATCGCAAGCTGGCTTAAACGGCTCGGACTCGCCCATGACTTTCGAGTCGAGGCACTGGACGCTGGCAACCGTTTATTTGAAGCCACGGTGCGGAGGTCACCCACTGCCCCTGAGGTTCTCCTAGCAGACGTAGGGTTTGGAATTTCCCAAGTTTTGCCGGTTCTTGTCTTATGCTTCTATGTGCCTCCAATGTCTACTTTGATCTTAGAACAACCGGACATCCACTTACACCCCTCCGCCCAAGCCGACCTTGCCGATGTCTTCATCGACGCTTGGAAGAATTATCGAATTCAGATACTGTTCGAGAGTCACAGCGAACATCTGCTTCGCAGACTCCAGCGACGCATTGCCGAAGAGGGTATCGAGCAAGATGATGTAGGGCTGTATTTCTGCTCTATGGGAGAGAATGGGAGTTCAAGCCTCAGTCACCTTCAACTCGACGAATACGGGAATATTGTCAATTGGCCCAGGGATTTCTTTGGAGACCAATTTGGCGAGATCGCCGCCATGAGCGAGGCCTCCCTGAACCGACAAAAGAATTCCGAGCCGGCATGACGGGATTGGAGGTAGTAATAGACACAAACGTTGCTGTTGTGGCTAACGGCAAGACCCAACAGGCAGGACTGGACTGCATACTTAAGTGCATACGGACGTTGCAACGTATACAGAATGACGGCTGGGTCTTGTTGAACGATAGCAGCTTGATCCTCACGGAATACCGTAACAACCTTCACCCGTCCGGGCAGCCCGGGATTGGGGATGCCTTTTTCCGGTGGCTCTTTGAAAATCAGGCAAACCCGGAACATTGCCGTAAAGTAACAGTAAACCTTCACTCTGACCGGGATTTCGAGGAATTTCCTGATGACCCAGACCTTATGGCCTTCGACCGCAGCGACCGGAAGTTCGTTGCGGTGGCCCATGCCAGCGGCAACGAGCCGGATATCCTGAACGCTTCAGATACTGACTGGTGGATTCATCGTGAAGGGTCACGTCGCCACGGCATTAAAGCAGTTTTTCTGTGCCCAGAGTTAATGACAAAGTAATCTGGAGCGAAGTAGCGACGAACAATAAAATGCCCGTTTTTGGATAGTCGGTTACCCTGACATCAGAGCGTCCAATTTGACACCCCACTTTACCCTCTCCTATAATGGCCCATCTTTAACAACTCAAGAAGGTCGAGGCACGTAGGGGAGCTCGGTTTGGCCGGGTTGAGAGGCCCCGATGTATCGGGGCGACCCTGTGAACCTGATCTGGGTAATGCCAGCGTAGGGAAACGGCGCTTTGCTTTTGGTCTGCTCTTTATCGGGCCGCCAACACGCTTACGTTGGCGGCCTTTATTTTTGTGCCTGTATCTTCCCGGAGGTAATTCATGGCCCAAATGACCGAGGAAACAATTCGATTGCAAGGAAAGTCCACTTTCCCCGCGAGCAAGAAGGTGTACCAGCAGGGGTCTCGCCCCGATTTACTGGTGCCCTTCCGGGAGGTCGCGCTGACCCCTACCGGCGGACGCTTCGGCGTACAGCAAAACCCGCCCATGCGGCTCTATGACACCAGCGGCCCCTATACCGACGACAACGCCGTTCTGGACGTGCGCCAGGGACTGCCCGCCCTGCGCAAGAACTGGATTCTGGAACGGGGGGACGTTGAAGAGACCGACCGGATCCTGATTCCCATCAGTGGCAGAAACGTGGCTGAGGCGTTTCCCGGACTGGAACGCCGTCCCTTGAAGGCCAAGCCCGGCAGGGCCGTCACCCAGATGCACTACGCCAAGCAGGGCGTCATCACGCCGGAGATGGAGTTCATCGCCATCCGCGAGGGGATGGAACCGGAGTTCGTGCGCAGCGAGGTGGCCCGCGGCCGGGCCATCATACCCAGCAACGTCAACCACCCCGAATCGGAGCCGATGATCATCGGCCGCAACTTCCTGGTCAAGATCAACGCCAACATCGGCAACTCCGCCGTCACTTCCTCCATCGAGGAAGAGGTGGAGAAGATGCTGTGGTCCACCCGGTGGGGCGGCGACACGGTGATGGACCTGTCCACCGGCAGGGACATTCACACCACCAGGGAATGGATTCTGCGCAACTCGCCGGTGCCCATCGGCACCGTGCCCATATACCAAGCCTTGGAAAAGGTCGACGGCGACCCGGCGGAGTTGACTTGGGAGTTGTACCGGGACACTATCATCGAGCAGGCTCAGCAGGGAGTGGACTACTTCACCATCCACGCCGGCGTGCTTCTCAGGTACGTGCCCATGACCGCCCGGCGGGTTACGGGCATCGTCTCACGGGGCGGCTCCATCATGGCAGGGTGGTGCTTGGCCCACCACCAGGAAAACTTCCTCTACACCCACTTCGAAGAGCTTTGCGAGATCGTGCGGGCCTACGACGTGGCCTTCTCCCTGGGAGACGGTTTGCGGCCCGGCAGTATCGCCGATGCCAACGACGAAGCCCAGTTCTCCGAGTTGGAAACCTTGGGCGAGCTTACCAAGATCGCGTGGGAGCACGACGTGCAGGTGATGATCGAGGGACCCGGCCACGTGCCGATGCACAAGATAAAGGAGAATATGGACCGGCAGCTTGAGGTGTGCCATGAAGCACCCTTCTATACCTTAGGGCCGTTGACCACCGACATTGCGCCCGGCTACGACCACATTACCTCGGGCATCGGCGCGGCGATGATCGGGATGTACGGCACGGCGATGCTGTGCTACGTGACCCCCAAGGAGCACTTGGGGCTGCCCGACAAGGAGGACGTGAAGCAGGGCGTCATCACCTACAAGATCGCTGCTCACGCTGCCGACGTGGCCAAGGGCCACCCCAAGGCTCACGAGTGGGACGATGCCCTTTCCAAGGCCCGGTTCGAGTTCCGATGGGAGGACCAGTTCAACCTGGGCCTGGACCCGGACACCGCCAGGGAGTACCACGACGCTACCCTGCCGGCCCAAGGCGCCAAGGTAGCCCACTTCTGCTCGATGTGCGGTCCCAAGTTCTGCGCCATGAAGATTACCCAGGATGTCCGGGAGTACGCCGCCGAGACGGGGGTGACGCCGGACCTGGCCCTGAGCCACGGCATGGAGCAGAAGGCCTTGGAGTTCAGGGAAACGGGAGGAAAGATTTACCAGGACGCTTAAGCCCGCCTTTCGCCCTCAAGACAGCGTTGGAACGCGAGTACGACGGGGACTGTCACGGTCCCCGTCGTCGCTTTTGATGGGTTGATGATATACTTCAACCCGGTGACCAACCGGACTTTTCGTCGGGAGGCAGGCATGTCGCTGTATTTTCTCCTGGGAACTCTGACCTATTCGGGCCAGACCATGGTCCACCGCGACCCGGACTTGGTGGTGAACACCGCCAGGGAAGTGCAGATAGAAGGGGCGATGCTGCTGGGCCAATACGCGGTTTTGGGACGTTACGACTTCGTAATGATGGCGGACGCCGAGGACAATGATGCCGTGGCCCGCCTGTCGGTTGAGATAGGGGTCAGGACCGGACTACACATCGAAACGCTCCCGGCGATACCCATGGGCTTCCTCGCCGACAGGTCGCCGGAAGACCCTGCTGGTGTATTCCAGTCAGTGGAACTGTCTCCCGAACAATCGACGCCGATAGAATGATGACTCCCACGACCAGACCCAAAGCCATGACCATCGCCGGGTCAGACTCAGGCGGCGGCGCGGGGGTGCAGGCCGACCTCAAGACCTTCGCCGCCTTGGGTGTGTACGGCGCGTCCACATTGACGGCAATCACAGCCCAGAATACGGTGGGCGTAACGGCGGTGCACGAGATACCCACTAGCGTCATCAGGGCACAGATCGACGCGGTGCTGACCGACATAGGGGCCGACGCGGTCAAGACGGGCATGTTGTCCAGCAGCGCCATCATAGAATGCGTTGCCGATGCCCTGGAACATTGGAGCGTTCCGGCATTGGTCGTCGACCCGGTGATGGTGGCGAAGAGCGGGGACTCTCTTTTGCAGGAAGAGGCTGTCGGGGCATTGCGCATCCGCCTGCTCCCCTTGGCGTCGGTCGTCACTCCCAACGTACCGGAGGCTGAAGTCCTCACAGGGATAAACATTAGTTCCGACGCGGACGTGCGGGACGCCGCCCGCGCCATTGTGGGGATGGGGGCCAAGGCGGTGGTGGTCAAGGGAGGCCACCGGGAAGGGCCCGCCACCGACATCTTTTTCGACGGCGACCAGTTTCACGAATTCACCACCGCCCGTATAGACACGGTGAATACCCACGGCACCGGCTGCACCTTTGCCTCGGCGGTGGCGGCGGGCTTGGCCAAGGGTCTGCCTGTACTCGATGCCGTGGGCGCAGCCAAGGAATACGTGACCGAAGCCATCCGCCACTCCTTCCCCATCGGCCAGGGCCACGGCCCGCTGAGCCACCTGTGGCGTTTGTGGGAGGATGCCGGTTGAATGGAGTTGGGACCGGCAGTCACGGATTTCAGGAGTCATAACAACAGCAAGGCTTGATCGTACTATGACGACTACAAAAAGAGAGTTGTTGACCGCCGAGGATTTGCTCCGCGTGCATAGCCAGGGCGTCAAGGGCGAACTCATTATGGGAGTGTTGTGCGAGACGGTGAGCGCCACCATAGAGCACGGCCAAATTGTGATGAACATCGGCGGAGAACTGCGGGCCTTTGTCAGACCCGCGGGATTGGGGCGAATCGTCGGATCAGACTCCGGGTTTCGGCTGCAACGGGAACCCGACACTGTGCGCGAGCCTGACGTGGCGTTTATATCTGCCGAACGGCTGCCGCTGGGGCAAAGGGTCAACAGTTACGCGGATATAGTCCCTGAATTGGTCGTAGAGATTGTCTCACCAAGCGATACCCTGCGAGCAGTCCATGATAAGGCGCACATGTGGCTCAATAATGGCGCGAGACTGGTGTGGGTAGTCGATCCCGACAGAAGAACGATATACGTACACCAACTCGATGCCCCAGTTGTGGCACTCACCGATCAGGACACGCTTGACGGGGGTATGGTACTGCCTGGTTTCACTTACCTGTAAGCGTGGTATTTGAATAGCGGGCAAGGGCGTTATAATAAGGGCAACCGGGGCACCTTCCCGTCAATCTCTGGGGGATACCGAACGCCCCAACTCTAGTCCAGATGGTAAAGTCACATGTTTAAGCCCGTTTCCAGCCGCGTCAACTTTCCCGAGGTGGACGCCGGCATACTGCAATACTGGAAAGACAAGGACGTCTTCCGCCGCACCGAGACCGAACGGGAGGACAGCCCTCTCTTTACCCTGTTCGAGGGCCCTCCCACCGCCAACGGCAGTCCCGGCATCCATCATGTCCTGGCCCGGGTGTTCAAAGACGTTATCTGCCGCTACCGCACCATGAAGGGCTACCGTGTCCTGCGCAAGGGCGGATGGGACACCCACGGCCTGCCGGTGGAGTTGGAGGTGGAGAAGTCCCTCGGTTTGAGCACCAAGCGCGAAGTGGAAGAGTACGGCATAGAGAAGTTCAACCAGCAGTGCCGGGAGAGTGTGTTCCACTACCTGAAAGAGTGGGAAGTGCTGACCGACCGCATCGGCTACTGGGTGGATATGGACGACCCCTACGTGACTCTGGAGAACGAGTACATAGAGTCGGGATGGTGGATCCTGAAGGAGTTGTGGAACAAGGGTCTCCTCTACCGGGACATGCGCGGCACTCCCCACTGCCCCCGTTGCGTCACCAGCCTCAGTTCACATGAGGTGGCGCTGGGTTATCGTGAGGACACCCCCGACCCGTCAGTGTTCGTCAAGTTCTTGGTAGAGACCGCACCAGAGGGTGACGACGGAGCGGCTATGCTGACTTCGGGCGTGCCCACTTACCTTCTGGCATGGACGACTACTCCCTGGACCCTTCCCGGCAATACGGGATTGGCCGTGGACGAGGCCGCCGACTACTCCATAGTGGAATTGGAAAGGGACGGGGCTACGGAACGGCTGGTTTTGGCTTCCGAACTGCTGGACGCCAACATGCGGGACTCCTACGGCGTGTTAGGCACGGTTAAAGGTGCCGACCTTGTCGGCATCGGCTACCGGCCCCTGTACTCACCTCCGGAATACAGCGTGGAAATCCAGCGGTTCATGCACCGACAGACCCCCGGCGGTACGATCACCGAGTTGTCAGCCGATACTACGGTCAATCCGCAAGTAGTGGCCGCCGATTTCGTGTCCATGGACGACGGCACCGGCATCGTCCACATTGCCCCGGCATTCGGCGACGAGGACCTGGGTCTGGGCCGGGAGAAAGGCCTGGCTTTTGTCCAACCCGTTGACCTTCAAGGCAACGTTACCGGGGACTACGAATGGAAGGGGAAGTTCGTAAAGGACGCCGATCCAGAAATCATTAAGGACTTGGACAAGCGTGGACTCTTGTTCAACAAGGACACCTACTACCACACTTACCCCTTCTGCTGGCGGTGCAATACGCCCCTGCTCTACTACGCCAAGGACTCTTGGTACATCCGCACCACGGCGCTGAAAGACCAACTCGTTTCCGGCAACAGTTCCATCAACTGGTACCCCGACTACATCAAGGAAGGCCGGTTCGGGGAGTGGCTCCGCAACAACGTGGACTGGGCCATTTCGCGGGAGCGGTATTGGGGAACGCCCATACCCATCTGGCAGTGCGATGACTGCAACAATACCATGTGCATAGGCAGCGTGGAGGAGCTGAAGTCCCATGCCATCCCGGAGCACACACCCCTGTTGAACGACCTGGACCTGCACCGCCCATACGTCGATACAGTCCTGCTGAAGTGCCCGGAAGAGGGATGCGAAGGGCAGATGCGCCGCATCCCGGAGGTGATGGACGCTTGGTTCGACTCGGGCGCCATGCCCTTTGCCCAGTGGCACTATCCCTTCGACAATCCTGGCATCAGCCAGGACGGGCGGTTTCCCGCCGACTACATCTGCGAAGCCGTCGACCAGACGCGGGGCTGGTTCTACAGCCTCCACGCACTGTCCACGTTGCTGGAAGGCACGCCTTCATACCGCAACGTAATCTGCTTGGGCCTGATCCTGGACGAGCGGGGCCGGAAGATGAGCAAAAGCTCCGGCAACGTCGTCGAACCAATTCCGGTGTTGGACCAGCACGGGGCCGATGCCCTGCGCTGGTACCTGTTCACCGCGTCCCATCCGGGCGAGGCGCGCCGTTTCTCGGCCAAGCTGGTCAACGAGACGCTGCGCCGGGTGTTGATGACCCTCTGGAACGTCTACTCGTTCTTCACCAACTACGCCTCCATCGACGGGTTTCATCCCGATCAGACGCCGGACGGGTGGAAGCCGGAGCACGAACTGGACCGGTGGATACTGTCGGAATTGAACGCCCTTGTCGGCCAGGTTGACGGGTACCTGGGCGGGTACGACCCCACCAACGCCGGGCGGCGGATGCAGGAGTTCATCGACCGACTGTCCAACTGGTACGTCCGGCGCAGCCGCCGCCGCTTCTGGAAGAGCGAGAACGACCAAGACAAGCTGTCGGGGTACATCACGCTGCGCACCTGCTTGGTGACTCTTTCCAAGCTGATGGCTCCCTTGTCTCCCTTCATCGCCGAGGAGATATACCAGAACCTGGTATGCTCGGTGGACGCCGAAGCACCCGACAGTGTGCACCTGGCCGACTTCCCAATACCTGATCAATCCCTCATCGAAGAGCCGTTGATGGAAGCGATGCGGCTGGCAATGCGTATCTCCAGCATGGGCCGCAATGCCCGCTCCAAGGCCGGACTCAAGGTGCGCCAGCCGCTTGCCAGAGTACTCATCAAGCCAAGGTCTGCTGAAGAGAGAAAATACTTTGGCTGGATAAGGCCTCAGATTCTAGAGGAACTAAACGTTAAGGAAGACTTCATTGATGAGTTGTCGTCGTCTCTATATGAGATGGCACTTGGGAGACTAGAAGATAAAACAGAAGGAGTTGTACAGGTGGAATGGTCCCCCGGAGAAGGGATCGAACGGAAATGGTCCGTCGCGCTGGAAGGCGGCTACATGGTGGCGGTGGACTCAACCATCACCCCGGAACTGGCGGAGGAGGGCTTGGCCAGGGAATTGGTGCACCGGATACAGAACCTGCGCCGCGCCGCCCAGTTCGAACTGACCGACCGGATCGTCACCTACTACGACGCGCCGTCGGAAATCAGCAGCGTAATGCGGGGCAACTTCTCCGACTACATCCGCCAGGAAACCCTCAGCGAAGACTTGGTGGCCGGCCCGCCGCCGGATCCCGCCGGATGGCACGGGGAAGGCGCGGCTTCAGAGGAGTCCAAGGTCGAGGGGATGGAGATAACGCTGGGGGTGCGCCGCATATAAGCGGGCCATCCGATGCCGGAGCTTCCCGAAGTAGAAAACGCCCGCCGCTGCTTGGTCCGCGCCGGACTTCCCGGCAAGACCTTTGCCGGGGCAGAGGTAGGGTGGGCGAAGACCGTCAAGACGCCGGCGCTCGAGGAATTTGTCCTTGGACTGCGGGGCAGTCGCGCCTTGGACGTACACCGCCGGGGCAAGTACATCTTGGTCCCACTGCTAGACGATGAAGGCCGGGACAAGACCTTCATCCTGCACTTGGGCATGACCGGGGGACTGGGAGTCTATCCCAAGTACACTGCCCTAGACCCAATGGTGCGCCACACCTTCCCATTGGATGACGGCGACGAACTGCGATTCGTCGACGGCCGGAAGTTCGGCAAGCTGTGGCTGGTAGACGACCCGGCGGAAGTCCTTCCGCCACTGAGCCCGGAGCCTTTGGATGGTGGACTGACGGTGGAGTGGCTGGCCAAATCGATGGAAGGCCGCAAGGTCCCCATCAAAGGGTTGCTGCTGGAGCAATCGGTGGTGGCTGGCATGGGGAACATCTACGCCGACGAGTCACTCTATCTGGCGGAAATCAGCCCAACGCGCTTGGCGGGCGAACTTTCCAGCCAAGAAATAGAACGGCTGCAACAGGGCATCGTCACCGCCCTGACCTACGGCGTGTCAGTATACGACAAGGCCAGGGATGAAATGTGGCCTGACCCGCCGCGCGCCCTGACCGGCTGGACCATTTCGCGTACACAGGGAGTGCCGTGCCCCCGTTGCGCCGGCCCCTTCGCCGCCATCCGCGTCCGGGGCCGCGGCACCTACTACTGCCCTGCCTGCCAGCGTTGATACAACCGCCCTACGCCGCCGTCCCGTAGATACGCTCCGGCACAACGATGATTACCGAGCGGCGGTCGTCGCGCATCGCTTGGTCGTACTCTTCCCAGTTGGGATGGTCCTCTCCGGACGCGGCCTTGTAGGTCTCCCGCAAGGCCAGCCGCAACTCATCGGCATCGGTGTTGTTGGCCGACAGTACGGTGGCTTGGCCCTCCAGCACCACGAACCCCCACCAGCTTTCGTTGGACACCAGCAGCGAGCAGCGGGGGTTGCGCCGCAGGTTGTGCAGCTTGGCCCTCGTTTCGGTGACCGTGAAGGCGATGCCGTCCCTGTAGGGGCCGCAACTGATGATGCTCATCTGGGCGTTGCCATTGCGTCGAAAGGTGGTTAGTACGCCCCGGTGGGTCTGCGTAGCGAATTCTCTTACCTTGTCGGGAAGCATGTATTCCTCCTGCTAATCGTTGGACCGCCGGGTCCATAGTAGTCCAACATCGTCGAACAAGTCCTGCCGCAAGCCTAACGAATGCTGTAAGTAATTTGAAGCCCGACGGTCACCTCGACCTCCGGCTCGGCATCGAAAGGAACGAGATTAGGATAAGGCAGGGGTAGCTGCGCACCGCAGGCGTGGGCGCTTATCCCCCATGGCCCGAATCCCGGAGCGGTTAGCGGGTACTCCAAGGCGCCTACGATCATCCCTCGGCTCACCCCCAAGGCTTGCGCCAAATCATCAACGGCCCTTTCCGCCTTCGGGATGGCCTCTTGGCGGGCCAAGGATATAGCGGCTTCGCAGTTTTCCTCCGACAGACTGTAAATGACTCCATGAGATTCGTACCGGCGGACCACGTCCTCCACTACAACGAGTATTGACTCCCGCTTTTCGGCCAATTCGTCCAGTTCGACCTCCACGGAAATGCTGGGAGGGCCGTATCTTGCCACATCCTTGAATTCAACCCGCTCCTCAGATATGCCTATTTCGGCCAAACTATCCCTGATCTGTTGGCGGTCCTCGTCTGTCATCTGCCCAGACCCGGAGGGGCCGAAGTACTGCTCGGGCACTACAACTACGTAAGCCTCATCAGCCGCCACGGTCACCGAGCCGATGGCCGAAACCGTTAGTCCGCCCTCGGTGGGCACGGTTTGGGGCACGACTGAACCGTGGAAACCGACGGAAAACCCGGATAGTATGCTGGACGGCGCGGTGGCCGACTTGGAGCTTATCAATCTCAGGGAAGCGCCCTTCGATTCTCGCCTTGCCGGGGCAACCGTTGGGGGTGGACCGGCTGTTGTAGTGCGGGGAGCGACCGCAGTCATCGCAGGTGCGGAGGTCGGTTTTGCGGTAGGCGGAACTGGGCTGATGGACGAAGGAGTCGCCGCCGCAACGGTTTCAGTCGGTGGGGTAGCGGTTGAAGGCGGCGCGGGGACCTCCTGTGTGCAGGCTGTCCACAAGGACGCCACCATCGTCGCAATAAGAACTACGAGCATCACCCGAAGCAAGCCCTTCATCACTCTCTCCACATCAGGACCCCAGCACGAAGTCGATTTCCAATAAATCGTAGTCGGACTGCACCATGCCCAGGTTAGCGTAGACCTGCTGCGCCACGTGGTTGTTCTTCTCCACGTACAGCCTGAACCCGCAGACGTTCTCTTCAGCTTCCGCCTGGGCCTTGACGTATGCCTCCAGGGCCCGGTAAACGCCGCGCCGCCGGTACTCGGATGATACGTACACGCTCTGAATCCACCAGAAGTAGCCGTTGCGCCAGTCGCTCCACTCGTAGGTTATCATGAGCTGGCCTACGACACGGCCCTCCGACTCCGCAATGCAATAAAACCCCCGGTCGCCGCTGGCGAACACGGCAGCAACGCCGGTAGTCAATGTGCCGACATCCAGCGTCTTGCCCTCCGATTCCCAAGCTAAGGCCTCGTTGAACCGGACTATAGTTGCTTGGTCGTCGGGGGTGGCGCGCCGCACTTTCAGATCGAGAGGCTGATCACTGGACATATCGCTTTCCTTCTCCAGTCCTACACAGATTCGAACAACCGGCACGCCCTAACTAATCCAGAACGTCGACCCCATTTCTTCTTTCTGCACCTCGATGCGCACCGGGAAAGCGTCCTTCAGGTCTTCCAAGTGGGTGATTACAATGATTTTATCGAAGTCGTCCTCTATGGCGCTGATCACGTCCAGTATGCGCTCCCGCCCGGCGAGGTCCTGGGAACCGAAACCTTCGTCGATGAACAGCGTGGGCAGGGGCGCGCCCATCCTCTGGGCCAGCACCTTGGAGAGGGCTATCCGTAGGGCTAGGTTTACGCGGAAGGCCTCGCCGCCGCTGTACATCTCGTAGCTGCGCGGGCCCAGTTCGTCGCTGACGTTTATTTGCAGCGTTTCGATGGGGTCGCCCTGGCCGGAGCGCCGCTCTCGCTGGGTCTCCATCTTGACATGCATCCGGTTGTCGGTCATGCGGCCCAGAAGCGCGTTGGCCTCTTCTTCCAGCCTGGGAACCACCGTCTCGATGAGCATTGCCTGGATTCCCTGCCGTCCGAAGGCGGTCATCAACTCCTGGTAAATGCCTTCGTCTTCCCGGTGTACGGCCAAGCGGGCCTCATCCTTGGTTGCTTCCTGCCGCAGGTTGACGAGACGCTGCCGCTCCCCTTCCAGCCATCCCTGGCGGGCAACGGCCACCTGCCGGGAGTCCCTGACCCGAGACTGGACAATTTCGGCTTCCGCCAGACGCTGCTCCCACAAAGGTAATGCGGAAACAGCCTCTTCGTCGGCCTGAAGACGTTGCTGGGCCAACTCCAGGTCGTTCCGGCGCCGCTCCACCAGTTCCCGGATACGGGCAAGGGACTCCTCTTCCACCGGCAGGTTTACAAGGGCTTGGCTCAAGCCGGCTAGTTGCTGCTCGAATGGCTGGAGGCTTCGGGCCTCGGCATAGCACCGCTGGCGTTCCTCCTCACTGTAGTCCAGCGATTTGATTTCCGCCTGCAAACCCTTGAGTCGTGAGTATTCTTGCCGAGCGTACTCCTTCGACTCTAATGAGAGGCGAGCGGCTTCGAGCTGGGTCTTCACTTGGGCCAATTCGGCTTGGGCTTCGCGGGACTCCCGGATGAGAAGTTCCAGCCTCTCAAGCTTTGCGTCACCTTCCCTTTGGGCTTTGGCCAACGCCTGCTGCCGATGGTCCGTTTCTTTTTCCAACTCGGCCTTATCGGCTTCCAGTTTTTGCAACGCCCCCTGGTTTTTTCGGTAGAGGTTGCGCTTCTCGGTAATGTCTCTCTGGTAGGTCTCTGCAAGCCGACCGCAACCGTCCCGGCCCAAGGACGACTGGCACAGGGGACAGACGGCGCCCGCACCCCCGTGGCTGGAATGCTCTAGCAGTTCCAGCTTAGACCGCAATTCCAGCCCCTCAACCCTGTACCGTTCGGCTGCGCTTTGGGCTTCACCGATGGCCGTGGACAATTTGTTCAGCCTGCCCTGCCCTGCGGTAACCGCTATTCTATCCCTTTCCAAACCCTCCAAGTGGGCGCGGGCCCTCTCTCGTTGCTCAATCAGGCCGGCCTCGGCATTGACTTTGGGGGGCAACTCCTCTTCCATCCTGCGGGTCAATTGCTTGATCTGGGTTTCCAGGATGGCCCGGTTACTTTCGATACCCCGCAGCAGTCGGTGCTCCTCCTCGGTAAGTTGGTCGAACCGGGAACGGGCGGCTTCCAAGGCGTCGAGCCGTTCCCGGGCTTTCGCCAACCGTTCCGCCCCGACGCGTATGGCATCGGCCTCGCTCGTCAGCCTCAGGTAATTCTCGATTCGTTCCCGGCTGGCGGCCTCGGCCGATTCCAACTGCCGTATTTCCCGACGATGGGCCTCTATATGCCCCTGCAGTTCCGCTGACTGGGCCTTGATTCGCTCCAACTCCGATACCCTGGCCCGCAGGTCGTCGATGGCGCGGCGCCCGTCTTCCTCCTGGCGTTCCATGGCATCGAGCTGGGCCTTGACCTGTTCCAATTCGTCCGCCGGGTCGCCGATGGACTCAATGTCATGGCGCAGCCGCGCCAGCGACCCTTCCATCTCCGCGGCGCCGGTCCTGCTCTCGTCCAGGGACCTTCGGGCTAACTCCTGCAACCGGTCATAGTCCTCCAAGCCCAGGATTTTGGCCAGCACCGCCTTGCGGTCGGCGGGAGTCTTGTTGGTGAACTCGTCGGCCCGGCCTTGGAGGAGAAAGGCCGAATTGATGAACGAGTCGTAGTCCATGCCGATGGTCTGTTCGATCCTGGCCTGGGTCTCGCGGATATTGTTGCCGGGAATGGGCCGGGCCTCTCCGGTCCCGTCGTGCACAGGGCTACCCAACACTTGAAACTGCAAGTCGGTAGCCCCCTGCCGCCGCCGGCCTCCCCCTCGGGAACGGCTCCTGATAACGCGGTACGCCGTGTCCCGCGCTACAAACTCCAGCTCAACCCGCATCTCGTCGGCGCCGTAGGAGATCAGCGCGTCCTGGGTCTTGGCGCGAGACTCGCCCCACAGGCACCAGGTAATGGCGTCGAGCAACGCCGACTTGCCATGCCCATTGGACCCGCACAGACAAGCGACGTGTATACCTTGGAAATCAAGGGCCGGCACGTCTTCCCGGTAACACAGGAAATTTCTAACGTTGAGGCGGACGGGTATCATATCGTGCTAGTCCAATCATACCGACAGGCCCTTTTCCGGGAGAATTTAGCTACCTTGTCCATCCCTTGAGCATGGCGCGGGCAATCATCGCCGCCAAGGCGCTTCTGAAGTCGAGGGCATGGAAATTCTGCCCGCTGTCCCGGTAAGTGGCCCAAGTCTGGCCTGAAATGTCCGATGGAGGTTGGGGCGTCCCTTCCGCGATTTTCCTCCATGAGTAGTTAGCCTAGGCCAATTATAACCACGCCGCTTCAACCCGTCACCACGATTCCCGACGGTTGTACCTTGCAGCCTTGACCCTTACAAATGTCCTTCGTTCTCATGGTCACTTTATTATTGAGTTCTAGGAACTTCGATTGGAAGCACTCATGTCTTGTAATATGCGAAGGGTAACTTATACCTCTTAAACTGATTGATAACAAATCTAATAATATTCTATAACTGACTATTGACTAAAGTTGTTCTAGTCATTATAATCCACTACTGTTAGTTCAAAAGATATCGTTATGGAGGAGTGATGAAACACATAAAATTTATAACAAAAGAGAGGCCCAGCATGAAATCTGTTCTGCAGATGATAATCTTGCCATTGCTATTGGGTGGAATTATAGAACCCCAGATATCGCATTTGTTAGACATGGTACCTATTTTCTTGTAGACTATAGGTAAATGCTTCAGATAAAGTCATTAACAGAACCTATTATGAGTTATGCGATATAACGCAAGGAGAGTTAAAATGTCTGACAACCTTGACAATGCGCTCCAGGAGGAGCGTGACAGACTAATTAGAGAACGGGATGAACACGAGAAAACTATAATGACCGCTCAGAAAGAACTGGACGAAATCGTCCCTCGTTTGCGACTTGTGCAAGCATTACTAGGGGAACCCAAGTCAGACCATCCATCCAACCACGAAAGCACAATTATTCCGGGTTCCCACGGCAGCGTTCCTCCAACTGTCTGCGATATTGTGGAGGTCATTCTTGCTGAGCGAAACAAGGAGCCAATGCACTACAAGGACTTGTCGGATGAAGTGATGAAACGAGGTGTGAAACTGGGCGGGGCGAGACCGGAAGCGTCCCTCTCCGCAAAATTGAACACCGACCCGAAGAGGCGGTTTATACGACCATTTGCTCGGGGTTATTATGCCCTACGATCCGACTACCCAGACGCGGAGAACATCGGGGCAAGGAATAATACTACCGCTGGTCGACCAAGCAACTGACCAAGGCGGTGGCATCATACCGGCTATGATATTAGGGATGCTTGAAGGAATGGTGGCAGAGCTTGGTTTAATGCGCCCGATTCCTAATCGGGTTGCCTCTAACCTAACAGGGGCCACGGGTTCGAATCCCGTCCATTCCTTCAAGCATCTCTGTTATCACAATAGTAGCTCTAACCACACCAGAAATAGCCACCAAGCTATTAGCTCCCATATTGGCTCAAGATAATCTTGGATGCAAAAAGCATTGAAGTAGCAAAGGACCTCAAGACCAATCAATCCGAGTCCGATATAGAGGAGCCACATAAGACATCCACGCATGGTTATTGAACCTTGCAATCTTGTAGCTCAATATCGGTAAAGCCGAGTCCCTTGCTTGAACCAACCACGGTAACATCACTACCAACCTTCAGGTCTACTATTGAGTCTTTGTCGTCTTTATCTACTTTGCAAATAATAGCCTCGGTCAGCATCCCTATTGCTATACCGGAGGCTCCCATTGCGCCACCGATTAGCTTGACGTCGTAACCATCTATTTGCCCAACCTTGCCGGAGACCTTCACCAGCTTGTCGTTATACTTGGCCTCCGCGCCGACTTCGTTCTGTTGATAGGCGGAATAGAATTCGGAGGCGGAAACGGCTATGGGAGTTGGTGTAGGAACGACGGGCTTATCTCCTTCGCTGCCACAAGAAAGGGCGGGAACAAGAATCACCACCGTCAAGAGGACCAGGAGCTTGAATACCATAAGGGAACCCCCTTGCCAGCACCAAATGCAGGAACTTGCTACGGTTTCCCAAGCGGTAATCAAACAAGGGGGCACAAAGGCCCCAAACTTGGTACTTGCGCGATTACCGCAAGCAAGGAAACCTGAGATGGACCCCATTGGTTGGACAGGATTAGGCCGTAATCAAGTGGGGTTCCTGCATCCCGTCGTATGATACCAAGACCGGTTGGTCCGAACACCTCCTCTCTTTGGTCTCCTTAGACTCTCCGCAGAAAACCTCCGCCGGCGTCCGGTAGCACAAGGCTTGGTGCGGCCTGCGGTTGTTGTAGAACCGGAAGTATTCTCCCAGTTCCCGGCGGGCCTCACTGGCGTTGCCGTAGGCTTTCAGGTATACCTCTTCGTACTTCACCGTCCGCCATAGCCGCTCCACGAAGATGTTGTCAGCGTAGCGCCCCTTCCCGTCCATGCTGATCTTCACCCCGCTGTCCTCCAGCACCTGGGTGAACTCGCGGCTGGTGAACTGGCTGCCCTGGTCCGTGTTGAACACCTCCGGCCTCCCCCGGCCCAACGCTTCAGTCAGCGCCTCGGCACAGAAACCGACCTCCAAAGTATTGGACAACCGCCAAGCCAGCACGTACCGGCTGTGCCAGTCCATGACCGCCACGAGGTACAGGAATCCCCGGGCCATGGGCAAGTAGGTGATATCTGCCGCCCACACCTGGTTGGGCCGGGTGATACTGGCACCCCGCAGGAGGTAGGGATAGACTCGTTGCTCCGGCGCCGGCCGACTGGTGCGAGGTTGTCGGTAGATGGCCCGCAGCCCCATGACCCGCATCAGCCGCTGCACCCGCTTTCTACTTACCGGCTTGCCCCGCCTCTCCAGACAGGCTTTCATCCGCCTGGACCCGTAAAAGGGCGTCTCCAGGTACTGGCGGTCCAGTTCCATCATCAGGGACAGGTCCTGCTGTGAGGTCCCCTTGGGACGGTAGTAGAGGCTGGAGCGGCTGACGCCCAGCAACTGACACTGCCGCACTATGGACAGGTGTCGATGTCGCCGGTCCACCAACTCACGTCGCTGTGCAAGGCTCATGGACCGGACCTTTCCTCCAAGAAATCCCGCTCCACCTTGAGCTGGCCGATCTGCTGGTACAACCGGGCCACCAGAGCGTCGTTGTTCTTGCTCTTCTGACCCTTGTCTTTACTGGTCCCGTTGCCCTGGTCAAAGATGGCGGACGCCCCATCGACCAGAGCCTTCTTCCATGTCTGAATCTGGTTGGGGTGAACCTCGAACCGGGCAGCCAGTTCGGCCACCGTCTGCTCGCCCTTCATTGCCTCCAGTGCAACTTTGGCCTTGAAGGCCGGGCTGTGCTTTCTTCTCTCTCTGGACATTTCCCGCTCCTCCTCGACAGCTGTCGCTGCCCTCAGTTTAGAAGCAGGACTCCCACTTAGCTACCTGTCCAGTTTCTTGGGTCCACCTCAGTATTTGCCCGTGCAAGAGACACTAACCTATCAACAGCGGAGTCATGCGTTCTTGGCCAAAGCCCGGGAGCAACTAGAAGCCAAGGACTTTGAACAGGCGTCAGAGAAGGCCTGGGGCGCCGCTGCTTTGATGGTGAAGGCCGTGGCGCAGGCACGGGGTGAAGCCCACTACGCGCACCCTTTTCTGTCACGCATGGTGGATGACCTAGCCGATGAAATGGGAGACGACCGATTGAGCCGTTTATTCGACGCTGCTGAATCGCTTCATACCAACTTCTACGAGAACCGGTTTCGTGCGAGGGGTGTGCGGAGGCGGCTAAGGGATGTGGAAGAGTTCGTGGAGACTATGGAGCGGATTTTGAATCTCCACAACTCCTAATGCATCACCAGCCCGCCGTCCACGTTGAAGGACTGGCCGGTTATGTTACGGGCGCCGGGGCCGGATAGAAACCGGGCCATGGCTGCTATGTCCTCCGGCTCGTTGGCCCTGCCGATGGGAATCCTGGCGTCCCGGGCTTGCGCCAACTCTTCGATGGTTGCTCCCGACGTTGCGGCGCGGCCCGCCATGGTCTCTTCACCCATCACGGTCAGGGTCGCGCCGGGGCAGATAGCGTTCACGTTAATGTCGTAGCGGGCCAACTGGTGGGCGGCGATCATTGTCATCGCCAATACCGCTCCCTTGCTGGCGGCGTAGGCCGCGTTGGAGGTGCCGGAATAGCCCTTGCCGGCGATGGAGGCTATGTTGATGATCCGCCCTCCATTGCCCTGTTCTATCATCTCCCGCGCGGCCCGTTGCATCCCGAAGAAGACTCCCTTGGCGTTCACCCGGTGTATCCGGTCCCAGTCCTCCTCGACCACGTCCATGATGTAAAGGTACTTTGTAACGCCCGCGTTGTTGACCATGATGTCGATGCGGCCGAAAGTCTCTTTCGCTTGGGCGATCATGCGGTCGATGTCGTCGATGTTTCCCATGTCGGCGGGAACGGCCAGGCTTTGCCGCCCCAGCTCTTTCACCGCGGCGGCGGTGTCTTCCACCGACTCGGCGTTGATGTCGGAAACCGCAATGTGGGCCCCGGCTTCCGCCAATTGCAACGAGATGGCCCGGCCCATTCCCCTGCCGGCGCCGGTTACCACCGCAATCTTGTCTTCAAGCTCCATCGTGCCCTCCCTCATTCGAGCGGTCCCGCCCCAGTTGTAAGCAAGGCCGAGTGTAGTTTAGGCCCCATTTGGCTGTCAACGAAGACGGTACACGGCGGGACCAAGTCAGGTCCCAGGGACACTCCGGAGAATTGAGTATTTCAGTCTGTCAAATGAATTTACACTTGTGCTAAAATATGCCTCATGCAAGCGCCTCAAGAAGTACCAATACACTGGGACAGCAACCGCCGGAGCATGAACCTGACCCTGATCTTTGCGCTGATCGTAGCCGCGTTTGGCCTGTACGGCATGTTCAGCGCCGGCGACAACGGACTGGTCTTGGCCTTGGGCTTGGCGGTAGCGGCTTACAGTTGGCTTACCACGGCCAAGCATTACATGATATATCCCGGCTATATGGTCATCCTGTTCGGGACTCCCAGAAGGAAGGTTATACCGTTCCAACAAATTTCCCATGTGGAATTCTTGAGCCTGCCCTCCATCGGAGACCGGCTCCGTGTGCGGATGGTCAACGGCCGGAGCCTTATGCTGCAACCACGGGACTCTGAAACTTTCCATAACCGGCTGGAAGAAGCCCTGAGCAGTTTCCACGCCGCCGGCGCCCATGACTACATAGAAGGCGAAAGCTCCACCACCGGAGACGAGACCTGACGGTATGGCGGGCCGGTACCGCGCCACGCCGTCATTCACATGAAATTAGACGTTTTTATATCTCCATACATGGCACTCACAAGGCTATCCGTCATTCCCGCTTTCGCGGGAATCCATCCCCCGACTGTTTGGGGGCGTCGTTCTCTGACACCGGGTAATCTCATGCTCCCGCAAGCGAGGCGTGCCGACTTATGACTTGGGCAGAGACTATAGTAGAAAGCTTGAAGAACTGGGACACCTCGTTGGTCGCTTACGTGCCCGACAGTTCCATCCATCATGTAACCAGCATCATCGACGAGGACCCCTTCTTTCACTTGGTGTCGGCGGCCCGGGAAGAGGAAGCCATCGGCGTTGCCGTCGGCTCCTACGCGGTGGGACGCAACGCCGCGGTGTTCATGCAGACCAGCGGGTTTGGCAACACGATCAACGCGATCGCCAGTTTGTGTATTCCCGCTCGCACCCCGATACCCTTTTTCATAAACATGAGGGGCGGTCCGGGGGAATTCAACATCGCGCAGGTGGCTATGGGCCGCACTACCAAGCCCATCCTGGACCTGTTGGGGCTGGTCCACTTCACCATTGACGACGATTATCGCTTGGACACCCTGTTGGACGGAGCGATGAAGCTTTGCCATGCCAGTCGGCAGCCAGTGGCGATTTGTTTGACCTCGATGCTGCACGGAGGCAAGCGTGTTTAGACTGGAGGCCACCAAGCTTGTCCTCAGCCACGCGGGCGACCTTCCCATCGTGGCCAACCTGGGACCGACCAGCGATGAGCTTTGGCACGCGGGGCACCGGGACCGCAACTTCTATACCTATGGCAACATGGGACTGTGCTCCTCCATTGCCTTGGGCATGTGCTTGGGCACCGATGAGAAAGTAATCTCTCTCGACGGCGACGGGTCCATACTGATGAACCTTGGCACCGTCGGAACAATCGGCCGGGAACAGCCCAAGAACCTGGTGGTGATAGTCTGGGACAACGAGGAGTGGGGGCAGACGGGGCACCAGCCAAGCCATACAGCCCACGGGACTGACTTGGAGCAAGTCGCCCGAAGTTGCGGCATCTCGAACACGGCAACCGTCTCCGACTTGGAAGAGTTGGAAGGGGTGTTCCTCAGTGCTCTCCAGGAAGATGGCCCGTGGTTCATCGTGGCCAAGATACAAGAGGCCGAATACCTGCCGGTCGCTCCCGTCGAACCGGAGTTCACCCTTTACCGCTTCCGAAATTCCTTCGTCAGCTAGGCTTCCTGCATCAGCGCACGTGGAGTACTACCGATAGCCCGGAACAGTAACCTCCGCCGCCTTGAGCCGAAGGCTCGCATGGACAGTGAAGCCGCGCCGCCCGTTGCCTTAACAACTACTGGAGACAGCACTTTCCGTGGCTTGCAGTCCGGTCATTCTGTCGCCAAAAGCCGCTTGGAGCGCGTTCTTGATGCCGGACCGCCATCGCAGTCCTCAACCGCGTCCACTTTGTACTTGAAACCTGGCGGAATGGATGAATTTCTCGCATCACAAGGCTCAGTAGGCGTCGAGTGGCAGCAGCGGCTCGCCGTTCTGGACCGCGGGGTTGTAGAGTCGGACACGGGCATCGTTGGCTTTCGCCTCGGAGATGAAGTGTTGGTCGTGGCGCCTCCCTTTCCGGTAGACACCAACCAACTTTACGACAGTTGGGACCCCTCTCCGTTGCTGGCGCTTGTGCGGGCCGATTACACCATCGGCGTGGTGTTGCTCCGGTTGGGGCGTTTTTCGGTGGCCGTTTACCAAGGCGACCGCCTGTTGTCATCCAAGACCGACGCCCGGTACGTGAAGGGTAAGCACCATGCCGGGGGTACCTCTCAACTACGGTTCCAGCGAATCCGCGAAGGCCAGATACGCAAGATATACGACAAGACTTGCGAAGCTGTGCAAGCCCAGTTCGCGCCCTACGCCCGGGAGTTGGACTACGTTTTCCTGGGCGGGGAGAAAATAACCCTCAACGGCCTGTTGAAAGTCTGTCCCTCCTTGCAGCGGTTTCAACGGATCACTCTTGGTCGGCGCATCAACGTGCGCGACCCGAAACGCGATGCTCTCGAACAGGTACCCGCCCTCTTGCGGGAAAGCCGCGTGTACCTTCTCCAATGGTAGACTTCACGACCGCAAACATGAACGATAACAACGTCACGTCGGCAGCAAACGGCGCCAATGTAGGGGCGCCCCTTGTGGGCGCCCACGAGGAACTCCTGGGGTTCGACCAGATTCGCGCCCAAGTGGCGGCCTACACCCGAACTCATATTGGCCGGGAACTGGCTGAGTCGCTCGCCCCATCCCAGGACCTGCTCGAAATCGCCAACCGGCAACAGGAGACCGCCGAAGCGAAGCAGTACTTGGAACGCGGCGGCGCTCTGGAGTTTGGGCCAGGCATCGATCTCCGTGGCTACGTTCACCGGGCGTTGTTGGGCGGCCTGATTCGCGGGGAAGAACTCTACGCTATCCATGACTTGATTCGCGCCGCCCGTTACGACCGGGACAACCTCTCCCGCCACGAGGAATATCCTCTGCTGTCCGCCTATGCGGAGAACATTCCCGACCTTGCGCCGGTACGCATGGCGATTGCCGCCGCCATCAGCCCCGCCGGTGAGGTGCTCGACGACGCAAGCCCGGTGTTGCGCCAGATACGCCAGGACTGCCGCGACATTCAACAGCGGCTCAACCAGATAATGGAGCGCAGCCTGCGCCGGTTCCAACGGATGGAGGTGGTTCAGGAACCGTTGATAACCCAGCGCAACGGCCGCTTGGTATTGTTGATCAAGGCTGAAATGCGGCAGCGGGTACCCGGCATCATCCACGATGTCTCCGACAGCGGCGCAACCGTCTTCATCGAACCCATGGGCGCCATTGACCAAGGCAACCGCTGGAGGGAAGCCCGGCTGGCCGAAGAGAGGGAGGTCGAACGGGTGCTGAGGCAGTTGTCTCACCAAGTCAGCCAAGCGGGGCAGGACTTGTTGCTCACCTTGGACTTGGTGGCGCGGCTGGACATGAGCATGGCCAAGGGGCATCACTCCATGGCGTTACGGGCTGCCGCTCCCCAGGTCACCGACCCTCCGGCAGACGAGCGGCGCTTGAGGCTGAGCGCGGCCCGCCATCCCCTGCTCACTGGCGCCGTTGTGCCCATCAGCCTGCAACTCGGGAGGGAAAACCGAGTGATGCTGATAACCGGCCCCAATGCCGGCGGCAAAACGGTGGCCTTGAAAACCGTAGGGCTGCTGGCGTTGATGGCCCACGCAGGCCTGCACGTGCCAGCCGAGGAGGCCTCCTTCCCGAAGATAGACCGCGTCTACGCTGACATCGGCGACCAGCAGAGCATTGAAGAGGCCTTGTCGACCTTCAGCTCCCACGTGAAAAATCTCCTTTCCATCATGGGCCAAGTCACCCCTTACTCGCTGGTGTTGGTGGACGAGTTGGGGACCAGTACCGATCCCGAGGAGGGCGCAGCCCTTGGCGCGGCGATACTAAGCCACTTCCAACGCCAGGGCCCGATGTTGATAGCCACTACCCACCACCGGGGAGTTGCTCGTTACGTGCAGGAATGTCCCGGCATGGTCAACGCCAGTGTTGACCTGGACCCCCAGACCCTGGCGCCCACTTACCACGTCACCCAGGGTATGCCCGGGCGGAGCTATGCCTTGACCATCGCCGCCGGGTTAGGGCTGCCCGCCGGGATAATCGATGAAGCGCGTTCCTGGATGTCGCCGTCGGACCATGTTGTAGAGAACCTCCTGGGTGAAATCCAGGAGGAACGCCGGACCGTCGATCAACTGCGGCAGGAAGCAATCGAGGCCGTGGCGCTGGCGAAGCAACAACAAGCCGAGGTCGAGGAACGGTTGTCGTCCATCGAAGCGGTCAAGGCGGAGATGCTGGAGGACACCCGCCAGGAATTGCTGGACCGGACGGCCGGCTTGTTGGACCGGTTGCAACAGGCCGAGCGCACCTTGGACCGGTCCGACTCTTCAGAGCACGTCCGGGAACAACGGTCCCAGTTGCAGGAAATCTCCCGGCAGGTCCGCTCTGTTCAGTGGCAGCCCATAGAAATAAAACGAACGCCTTGGCAGCAGAAGTTGATCAGCGGCGACAGGGTATTCATACGCGGCATACCCCGCCCGGTGGAGGTCATCAGCCCACTGGACGCCGAAGACCAAGTAGAGGTCTTGCTGGGCACCATGCGGGCCAGGATTCCGGTGTACCAGCTTGAACGCCCCGCCGCGGCCCATGCAGTCGCCGCACGGCAGGGCGTCTATTTCGACCGTCCCGTGCGGCGGGCTGCTACGTCGGAGATAGACCTCCGGGGGTTCCGGGTGGACGAGGCGCTGACACGGGTGGAAGTGCTGTTGAACGACGCCGCCCTGGATGGCGTGAGCGAGTTGCGCATCATTCACGGCAAGGGCACCGGCGCCCTGCGGAGGGCCATCCGCGAGTACCTCGGCAGTCATCCCTTGACGGCAAGGCCGCCCTTCGACCCCGAAACCAGCGACGACGGCGTGACGGTGGTGGCGCTGGGGTAGAATTCAAGAGGCAGGAACTGCTTGGCCTGCGACCGTCGCTATGCCGTCTAGGACGGAAATAACCTCCGGGTCAATCTCCTCAACTTCCGTGTGATCAACCAGGAAATGGTAGTCTGACTTTGCCAGCCCCCCTGACATTCCTGTTTTGTTGAAAAACGCCTGAAAAAGCGGCCCCAGAAATTCTTCTGAGACCTTGGTGTTGTCATCCCACGGTGAAGACTGGCCTAATATGCGGCGGGCATTTTCAACCTCGGCAATGGCTTCCTCCATACCTGAACGAAACAAGGGGAATTCAGCATATACCCAACGCAACAGAGATTCCCTGGTGCACAGATAGTTTTCGATTTCCCGTTTCTGCCAACTATGCTCCTTCAAGACTTCACTTCCGCTGTCAGGAAGATTCAGCCGGTCAAACAAAGCGAAGCCCCGCAGGTCGGGACAAGCCTCCCGTAACCCGTAAAGGTGATGGCGGGCCTGCATAGGCTGGTTGCCTACGTAATGAACGAATGGGCGTTCCAGGACATGACCTGCCGGATGTCCCAAGCGCCGGGCGAAGGCTTGCAAGACCGTCAAATCCGTTGAGCCTTCGAGGTACAGCACCCAACCGGCCTGGGCGGCCTGCAAGTAACTCTCAAATCCAATCTCAGACAGTGACTTTAAGACTTGAGAGCCTCTTCCGGTAATTCTATGGGGAGACCCCACGAAAGCCGTCACGGTGTGGCGGTCGCCGGCTTCGTTCAAAATCACTTCTGAATGCGTGGCGATCAGTAGTTGACTGCCCTGGCGTGTTGCTGTCTCTGTAATTGCCCCGTAAATCTGTCGCTGACGCAGGATCTCCAAGTGGGCATCAGGCTCGTCAAGCATGATGACCGAGTTGGGATGTAACAGCATATAGGCTGTTAGCAGAAGGGTCTGCTGGAATCCACGGCCCGACGACGACAGGTCCAGTTCCAGGTTTGCCATGTGCCCGTCTTGGTAACGCAGAGAGATTTCGCCGCGTTCTGCATTGTATTGCGGGTCCAGAATGGTTGCACCGAACAACCGGAGCATCTGCGGCACCAGCACCTCTTCCCATTCCTGCTGATGCTGAACAAAGACCTGAAAGCAAAGGTTCCGCAAGACCTCGGCCGTGCGTCCTTGCCCCAGGAGCACGTTTACGGTCCCCGGTTGGAGCATAGCCTCGGACGAAGACAACCCCGACATCGGCGGCAAAAAGGCGACTTGTTCCTCGAAAGCCTCCGCAGGTATCGGCATCCTGCTCTCAACCCCATCGGCAGATTCGGACCTCAACGGGCGGCAGTAAAAGGACTCAGAATTGGCGTAGTCAAATTCGAGTCCGCAGGTCCATTTCTTTCCGGCCTTGGAAATTCCGGTGACGGTCACCTCGATTCTGATATTGCTGGTCCCGCCATTCTGCCGATTCGCCTCTCGGGTGCGCAGACCCCGCCAAAGCAGGTTGGCATGACTCACCGGCACTGAGAACAGGTCCAAGCGGTTGATGGAAACCCCCGGCCTGCGCATCTCGTCGGCAGGCATCATTCCCCAACGGTCTCTCCAACGCCTCAACCCCAATTCCCAAAGGGCCAGTGCTTGCAATGCAGTGGTCTTCCCGGAGTCGTTGGGGCCAACGAACACCACCACGTCGTCCAGTTCTACCGATACATCTTCGAATTGTTTGAAGTTGCGTACCGTGATGTTGGTCAACATCTTACCGTCGCCCCTACCGCCCCTGAAACCAAGGCCGCCGTTTGTCCGAAAACGCCCGTATCCCCTCCTGGAAGTCGCGGGTAAAGGCTATGCTGGTGATGACCTCCGTTTCCGCATCCAACTGGGTTGCCAGGTCGGAGTCCCAGGATGCGTCGAACAGTGCCTTTACCTTGCCGTAAGCCGCCGTCGGTCCCTCGGACAGCCGGGTGGCGGTCTCCAGCACATGCCGGTCGAGGTCAGCCGAGGGGCAAACCTGGTTGACTAACCCTATCTCCAAGGCTCTCTCGGCGCTCATTGGCTGGTTGGCAAGGTAAAGTTCCATCGCCCTGCCGGCTCCGACAAGGCGGGGCAGGAAATGGGTTGACCCGCCGTCGGCGGTGGCCCCGATGTTGCCATAGGCCATCAGAAACCTGGCGTCGCTTGCCGCCATGCGCATGTCGCATCCCAGCATCAAGCTGAACCCCGCTCCGGCGGCGACGCCGTGGATGCTGGCGATAACGGGCTTCTCGAGTCGCCGGATTTGAAGAACAACGTCCTGGTGAAGGGCGCCCGCCAGCCTCTCCAGGTGTTGCCGCAACGCCTCAGCGCCGCCCTGCTCGAACTGGTCTCTAAAGTCCTTTACGTCGGCCCCGGAACAGAAAAATCCGCCCGCGCCGGTTATTACCACCGCCCGAACTTCTGCGCTTCGGCAGGAGCGTATCGCTTCGCCCAAGTCACCCACCATATCAGGAGTGAGAGCGTTGCGGGACTCAGGACGGTCCAACGTAATGGTCGCCACGCCTCCCTGCTTGGTGAGCCTGACATCGTCGCCTGCCATCAAATAATCCCTCCAAGATGGCAGGATAACGCTGGGGTTAGGTCCCGCTATGGGCCTGCTCCCAGGTCTCCCGCAATCTCTTCCAGCCGAAAGCCGGACACTGCCAGTTCCGGCGCCCAAGTGACTTGGTCCGACGACCAGCGCACCGTGGGCCGTTGACAAGACCCCACGCCGATGACGTTGTTGATCACCCTCAGAACGTTGTCGTTCATGCGCAGCGTGTTGGGTCTGATGGGTTCCGCCAAACGCCCGTCGCGGATTACGTAGGAATCACCCACCACCGTGCCGCTGAAGTCCCCGGCGGTTATTCCGTTTATGGGATAGGTGTACCAGATACGGCCTATGTAAACGCCGTCGCCGACTGTCCGCAACAATGCCTCTTGCGATATTGGACTGTTGCCGCGCACAATCAGGTTGGTTGGCACTATGCCCGGCGGAGATGCGAAGTCCCGCCCGCCCCCGTTGCCGGGGCGGAACCCGTTACGTGGGGCGATGGCTTGGCCCATTTGGGCGGGGTCTACTCCCAGTTTGTCCCGTCCTTTGGGATCGCGCAGGATGCGTTGCGTGTTGTAGTGGTCGGACAAAAGACCCACCAACGCACCGTCCCGGATGAGGTCGGTGCGTCCTGTGGCAAGACCCTCGTCGGTGATGGCCTTGGAAGCGGCCATTCCCAGAGCAGCCCCGTCGTCATAGATGTTCAATTGGGACGACGCCACCGGTTGCCCCACCTGTCCCATAAACGGTGAGACCCCGGCGTAAAGCATGTCCAACCGCAGTCCCGGCATCAAGATCCATTCCAATATCTCGGCCAGGGCTTGTGGCCCAAGGACAACCCGGTACTCCCCGGAAGGTACCCTCACACCGCCCATGGAATTGATGGCGTTTCTTGCAGCCTCTGCTGCCGACCCTCCGTCGAAGTCCGCCCACCTGGTCCCCACCGACCAGCCGCTCCCCTTGGCTGCCTGCCGCTCCACCATAGCGGTGGCGAAAGACATCAGCAGGGTCGACTCATCGGTCTGCACTTTGGGCATGTGGGTTGAAGCGATTGCTATGCGTTCCTGCAACGCCACCAGGTCGCCGCCCAGAATGAGGCCCAATGAGCCCAGGCTTTCCGGTGAATCAACCATCTCCATCAGGTCTTCCGACGACTGGAAGACTTCCAAGGCCCGGTCCACCATGTTCCATCCGGCACTGACCAACCGGCCGTTGCCCGTCCGCATGATTGCCGGGTCGTGGTACTGCCGCAAAGAAGGCGTAGTTGGTTCTCCGGTGGTGGTCTGATCGCCACCCGGCCCCATCGGCAAGCAAGTGTACTCGGGGTCAAGGACGGCGCCCTGCCGGGCCTTGTCCAACGCCCTCTGCACCCCTCCCAACGACAGGTCCGTCGGTTCGCTGCCGAATCCGGTCCTGATACCATCATGGGACCGGAAGGCGACACGCAACCCCACTCCGTAGGACTCCACCGACTTGACCTCTTCCACCCCGTTGCTGGGTATATGGGACGTGTAATTCAGCCGGACGGTAAGGTTGCCGTTGGCGGAAGCGAACACTTCCGCCTCGGCTACGTCAGGTTGGACTGAGACGTGGGCGAGGGCTTGTCGGGTCGCGGTGCGTAATTTGCTGAGAGGGATCATGCTAAACAAACCCTTGGCATTGTTGAATCGCGGAAGCTCTATTCCAGCAAAGGCTCAAGCTTGTCCAGCAGTAATTGAATGTCGTGCAGCCCTTCTTGGACGTCCTCAGGGGAGTCCCAGTTTTCATAGAAATTGGTATGCAAATCGCTGGCGACGCGGAACAGCCTGAACAACTGACGGTCCCCGGTCTCTCCTGCCAGCCTCCGGGCGACTTGGCGAAGCGAAAGGTGGCTATTGTGAGTCCATCCCCGTTGTTCCGCAATAGCCTTGACCATCTGGGCTGCTGCTCCCCAGCCCTTCTCCGATGCTTGTACTACGTCTCCTTGCGCCAGTTCAGCGAACGCTTTGTTCAAGAACTGCCTACTTGCCTCAGTGTATGCTTCTTGCCTGGTCAACTTGATTTCACTTCCACGTCGTCTGCTGTTACAAACACTGCCACTGTCCCCTACTCCGGCCTTGGTTCAAAAGGATTATCCCACTGGGTTGAGGTATTATCTTCATGCACGCCAGTAAATGAAGGCTTGTATTTTACGTCCATTTCAAAGCAACTGAGATCGGTCGAAAACACTGCCTTCATTACGCGATGGTGTTCATTCGGTAAGGTTTGCATCCAATCCTGGCAATAGCGTTCTGCCTCCTCAGCTTGTGCCTTTGTGGAAAATACACCAACCACATGGGTATCAGACTCGATCATATAGGGGACAAGCATGGATGCGGTGACTATCCAGACCTTGTTGTCATTGTTGTGTTCGCTCATCCTCTCGCGGCGTCCTCCATGCTTTTTGACAGTCCCGGCACCGAGATAAGCCGCTCGTTCGGCGTGTCTACGGCCAGAAGCATTCCCTGTAATGTATACGACCCTAGCAACGGTTCGGCGTCCTCATTGGCGAACACCACCAGGGTGATTTCCGACTGATTGCCAACGCGTACCCAAGTGCGGCCCACTTCCCGTTCTATGTAGCTACCGTCGGCCATGATGAAGTTGAACTGCGTATGGGGCTCCACACCTAAGTCCTTCAGGATGTTGCCGGGAATCATGGTATAGCTGGCTCCAGTATCTACAAGGGCTTCGACATTCTCGAATCGATTGCCTTCAGGGTCGCCTACTTCAATTGAAACCGCAAAAGTTCCCATTACATATCCTAAAGCGCCTTACGTCAGGCTTATTGAACTTGTCAGGGCCGACTGCCAGTCGCCGAAATCTAGCCCGGCCCGGTGAGCCGGGCGACACCCCTCATGGTCGGGCCGCCGTTGCTCATGCGCTTGGCCTGCATGGGTTGGCCCTTGCCGCAGTTGGGAATAGGATTTACCCGCAGGTCGTTGCCTATCGCGTCGATGGACATGAAGTAGCTGCGGGAGTCGGATGTGATGCCGCCGTCCTGGTACAGTTGCCCCAATTGCCCGTTCCTGATTTCGTAGACCTTCACCGCCGTAATCCTGAAGTTCTCGCGGGACTCGGCGATGGACGGCGTGCGGTGACCGGATACGTAGTAGCCCGAGTCGACCTCTCCGATGATGTCCTTCGGGTCTTGTTGGCCCGGGGCGAACACCGTGTTGGTCATGCGGATTAACGGTACAAGATAGGCCTCGGTGGCCCGGGCGGACCCATTGGGTGGTACTCCCATGATGGCAGACGTCTGCCGGTTGTTCAGGAACTCTTCCAGGATGCCGTCCCTGATGATGTACGCCCGGCGCGGCAAGGTGCCTTCGTGGTCGTACTTGAACGACCCGTATCCCTCCATCAACGGGTCGGAAAATGCGGTGACCAGCGGCGATGCTATCTGTCGGCCAATCTGGTTGTCCTCCAGGTCGTTCAGGAACCAAGAGCGTCCCGCATAGGAAGTCTCATACTTCAAGGCCCGGTCCAGTTCTGAGGGATGCCCCACAACTTCGTGCACCAGCAGCGTGTTGAAGTGAGGGTCCGTGACCACCACTACTTCCTTGTCGGGAGGCTTCAACGGCGGCGCTGCTGCTGCTTCGGCTGCATCGGCCCCCAGCTTGGAGCAGAAGTCCATGAAGTTGGGAAGAACGATTGGGCCGTTATTGTAACCGTCGGTCAGTATTTCCCAGCCGCGCTGGTGACCGATGAAGTCGTAGAGTTCGAAGTTGCCATTCTCCCCCGCACAAATGGCAATCACGAAACCCTCTGTCTGAGCAAAGCTCTGGTCGATGTCCGCGCCGTCGGAACTGAAAAACATTTCCCTCAGCAGGAATGTAGAAGCGGAGGAGGCCGCGTAAACTATGCGATTGCTCTGGCCTTGGGCGGCCTTGCACCCGTCCACCGCCATCGCAACCGTGTCATTCAAGGAAATGGACCGGGGGTCCACGACGTAGGTAGCAGGGACAGTGTCCTGGGCTATCTTGACTGGAGCAAGGTCTGCCGATACCAAGCTATCGCCCAAGCTGCCGAACCTGCGACCGGTGAGGTCCTTGAGACGGGCGCTGGCCCTTGCCCGCTGGTGGGCTTGCTGTATACCTTCCCACACCACTTTCTCAATGTTTTCGGCATCCGCCGCCCCAAGGATGCGGCCATAGTAGCCCGACGCGCTCCGCCTGCCCCCGGCGATCACCCGGACGCCGAAGTCGAAGGAATAGTCCTCGTTGCTGGCCTTTTCGCTCCCGTTTTCGGCAACGGCGCCCTTCTCTTCCTTTACCTGGATGCGAAGGTCGCAGTACCGCAACCCACGCAATCGCTTGGCCCGCTCGCCAACCAGCGACGCCAGGTTGGGACGCATCCGGTCAAGTATGTCTACGGTAATGTTGGGAGGCATGAGTGGCTCACTTACATCTCAAAGCCGCGGTCGGTGAATTCAATTGAACATACCGTCCTTCTTGAGCATCTTGGCTACTTAAAGCCTAGCCGTTTTCGACCACGGAATCAATCCTGGACATGTGCATTACGGCGGGCCGGAAATTAGTGCATAATGGGCGGCAATCACCGTTCCAGAGGTAAGAAATGCCTAACTTCTCAAGCCAAGGAGTCAACATCCATTACGAGGTCGCCGGTGAGGGGTTCCCGCTGGTCTGGTGCCACGAGTTCGGAGGGTCGCAAGAGAGCTGGGAGACTCAGGTCAGGTACTTTACTCGTCGCTACCAAGTGATAACTTATGCAGCCCGGGGCTGGCCCCCTTCCGACGTGCCCACCCAACCGGAGGCTTATTCCCAAGACATCCTGGTAAACGACCTATACCTCCTGCTGCGGCACTTGGGAATTAGCCAAGCGCACATTGGGGGATTGTCCATGGGAGGTAGCGTCACCCTAAACTTTGGCATCGCCCACCCGGAGATGGCCCGGTCCTTAATCGTGGCTTCCGCCGGATCGGGTAGCACCGACCGGGAGAATTTTCTCGCCAGCGGTCAAGCAATGACCGAGCGCTTAATGTCTGAAGGTATGGGAGAGGTCGCCCCAGACTACGGCACCAGCGACACCAGGACCCAACTACGGCGTAAGGACCCCCGCGGGTTCGAAGAGTTCATGCGGTTGCTTTCGGCCCACGATTCCATTGGTTCGGCGCTAACCTACCGGGGCTTTGTAATGGGCCGCCCCACCGTTTACGCTCTGGAGCCACAGTTACGGGCGTTGCAGGTCTCCACCCTAATCATGATCGGTGACGAGGACGAGCCCTGCATCGAACCGGCGGTGTTCATGAAACGCTGTATTCCCCGCTCCGGACTGGCGGTCTTTCCTCAGAGCGGCCATGCTATCAACCTGGAGGAGCCGGACCTTTTCAACCGCACCGTCTCGGATTTCCTAACCGCGGTAGAGGCTGGGAGGTGGGCCAAGCGGGGGGAGTAGGACGCGGCAACCAGGTCCAAGGACAAGCACGAAAACCCTACTGGGCCATGAACCCACCATCCACCATCAACTCGGTCCCGGTGATGTAGGAAGCTTCGTCCGATGCCAGGAACAGGACGGCGTAGGCAACCTCTATCGGCAATCCCTCCCGTCCCATGGGAACGGCCTTCACCATGTCGTCCTGGAACTGGGCCCGCCGCTCGGACGAGTTCAGCATGGGCGGCAGCACACCAGGGTGCACCGAGTTTATGCGGATGTTGCTCTTGGCGTGCTGCACCGCCGTGGCCTTGGTCAGCAACCTGACCGCGCCCTTGGACGCATTGTAGGCGGGGTGGGTGTACTCCTGCCCCACCATGCCGGAAATCGACGAAATGTTGACTATAGACCCGCCTCCCGCCTTCAACATTTCAGGAATGGCGGAGTTGATTCCCAGGAACTGCCCCTTGGCGTTGATGTCCATCAAGCGGTCCCAAGTCTTGCTGCTGGCGTAGTTGGGTTCGCCACTGCCGGTCACACCCGCGTTGTTGACCAGCACGTCCAGCTTGCCGAACCGGGTCACGGTGTCGCGGACCGCCGACTCCCAGTTGGCTTCGTCCGAAACGTCGAGCAGTACGAACATGGCCTCGCCCCCGGCCTCGGTGATCTCCGCTTCCACCCGGCGCCCGTCATCCTCGCGCACGTCCGCAATCACCACCTTGGCCCCTTCACGGGCGAACAGCCGGCATTCTTCCGCTCCCATTCCGTGGGCGCCGCCGGTTATCATTGCAACCTTTCCTTCCAGCCTCATGATTCCTCCTCTCAGGGTAATCCGACGTGTGGTAGCATAACCCAACCGGCGAAAACGCGCAGCCAAGCAACCGAGGGCCGGGTCAACAATCCCTTAACCACGTCCTTCTTCCAGAAGTAAAGAAAGCCCAGTAGAGGTGACCATCATGCAGTCAAGTTTCGTCCAAGCAGGGGCGGTGCGATTGGAGTATTTCGAGAGCGGCAACGGACCGGAGACCGTGGCGCTGGTGCACGGCTACGCATCCAACGCCCCCATCTGGCGGTATACCGTACATGCGTTGGAGGCCGGCGGAGGATTCCGGATCATCGCTTTCAACAACCGGGGCGCGGGCGAGTCCGATCGCTCGGAGTCCGAAAGCGACTACACCGTCGAGACCTTCGCGGACGACCTCTTCAATGCGGTAAGCGCGCTGGGATTGAGTGACTTCACCCTCGTCGGCCACTCCATGGGCGGCGCGACGGTCGCCCAGTTCGCCCTGGCCCACCAAGAGTTGCTGAAGGGGTTGGTGCTACTGAACTCGACGCCGCTGCACGGCCGCAGGCTGGGCCTGGACTGGGAGAACGAACTGCGCAAGCTGGTCGCAAGAGGCGGCCTTACCGAGGGGGACATGGGCTTCAACGCTCCCCACGTGACCCAGGACTTCAAGGACGAAGTTACCGGCATTATTCTCAAGAACCCCGTGGAGCGGGCCATTGGTGGCAGGCGTTCGATGGCGGCCTTGAGGCTGCGGGACCGGTTGAATGAAATCCGGGTCCCAACCTTGGTGGTGGGCAGCGACCGCGACACCACCGTGGGAGTAGACAACATCATCGCCGACTATTTTGCCCTGCCGGAAGACTTGCGCCACCTTCATATTTTTCACGGCATAGGCCACTCGCCAAACGTAGAGGTGCCGAGGCGGTTTTCCGGGTTGCTGACGAGATTTGTGGAAGAGGTAAACGAGGAGAGGGCCGTGAGAGGGGCAAGAGTATAGGATGCCACGACGTTACCGGCACAGGGAAGTTATCTATGTACTTCAACGTCTCGGTTGGGAGTATGTCGGACAAGAAGGCAGCCATGTTAAACTGGCGCTGCCAGACGGACAGAAGACGGTGTCAGTTCCGGAACGTCGCGGCGAACTCAGGCCGGGTACGCTCGGTTCGATCTTGAGGCAAGCAGGCATGACCTCAAGGGAGTTTCACCGTTGGGCAGAGGAGATTCTCTAGTGGTTAAGAAAAAAGTGACCGTAGTGCTGTTCTACGACAATGAAGCCGGCGGCTACACTGCTATCATGCCAACCTTTCCATATTGCACGACGCAGGGGGAGACGGTTTCGGAAGCATTATTGATGGCCAAAGAGAGCTTGGAATTGAACTTGCAGGAACCCACCGACTGGGACCTGTTCGACTTGGAACACGCCTATTCGGAGCATGTGGTAGTCGGCACCGTGGAAGTTGATTTACCCCCGCGCCCGGGACTCGTCACACCCAAAGAGGACACGGCGGCGGCTGATATGGAGAAGAACGACGAAGGTAAGCTTAGCCCCGCAATGCTGAACTCTATCTTGCAGCAGGCTGGCATAACTAAAGAAGATTTTGATCAAATAGCAGGCGAGATACTTTGATGGTTAAGGTTTGTTCTGACAAAGGAGAACTAAAATGCGATTGGAAGGCAAGGTGGCGCTTATCAGCGGGGGCGCCAGGGGGCAGGGAGCGGCAGAGGCCAAGCTGTTCGTCAGAGAGGGCGCCGCGGTAGTCATCGGCGACATCCTGGACGAGGAGGGAATGAAGCTGGAGGCGGAGCTAAGGGAGTTGGGCGCCGACGCGAGCTACCTTCACTTGGACGTGACCGACGCCGAGCAGTGGCGGGCGGCGGTGGAGGAGACGGTCAGTCGCTACGGCAAGCTGGACATACTGGTGAACAACGCGGGGATTGCGGGTATGCAGGTGAGCGGCGTGGGCCCGGACGCTCCGAAGATTGACGGCGTGGACGTGGGGGTTTGGGACAGCATAATGGAGGTGAACGCCAAGGGGGTGTTCTTGGGAACGCGGGCGGCGATACCGGCGATGCGGGACTCCGGGGGCGGCTCCATCATCAACATTTCGTCCATCGCGGGGTTGGTGGGACTGCCGCTGGCCAGAGGGGCCAGCGCCGCATACGGGAGTTCCAAGGGAGCGGTGCGGCTGCTGACCAAATCGACCGCCATCCAGTACGCCGCCGACGGCATCCGCTGCAACTCGGTGCATCCGGGCTACATCGACACGGCGATGACGGAAAGGGTAACGTCGCAACCGACCATGAGAGCGGAGTTGCTGGGGAGGACGCCCTTGGGCCGCATCGGAACGGTGGACGACATAGCCTACGGGGTATTGTTCCTGGCGTCGGACGAGGCGGGGTTTATGACCGGCAGCGAGTTGGTCATTGACGGGGGATGGACGGCGCAATAGTGGGGATGACCCAATTTACCAATTTTGCAATAGATGATCGGCAATCCTTATCGCCGGACCCGCGCCTCTAGGGTTGCTGGCGGCGAAGAAAAGCTCGAACATCGGTGAATTTCGAGAGTTTTTGAATATCCTGCGGGTTGGCGCGACTGTGTGGAACACCGATTCGATACGCTCCCGATACCGGTCAGCTATTGGCCCGCTCCCACCCGGCCTTTGATAACCCGGGTCAAAGTCAAGGAGTGGAAGCTGTGCTGACCTTCGGTACAACCCTGTCCAATATTCGTTAGAACCGAATATCTTGTCCAGTCGGACTGCCCAAGACTCCCTCGGCTGATCATTCGTCGGCATCATCCGAGCGATTGCTCCAACAGGAAAAAGAATCCAGCAATCTATCTTGTTGGTCGCTGCTATAGCTTCTATAGTAGACCAATCGACAGAGGTTGCGAACGGGTCTAGAAATACCACCGCCCGGTCGAGAGGCTGGAGATTTTCACAAAATCGAGGGAGCATCACATTGGCGTCCTCGTTATGGACGGTAATGTCCCTGTCTGGAAATTCTCTCCGCAAACTGGCTAAGACCTGGTAGCGTTGCTGGTCGGTTTCGCTGAAAATCAGATTGTCGAAAGGCTTGTCTTTTATACTCAGCGCAATCCTTGCTGACCCGTCGTACATCTCTCTAAAGTCGTCGTAATCGTCCTGGTACAACTCAGCGTTCAGACGGAATGCCCCTTCGCCAGCGAAGGCATCGACGTAGATCAGACGAAAAGGCCGATTCTTCAATACTGTGGTGTAGGCATCGAGATAACGCTCCAGGATGTTCAGCTTCTCAAGAGTCCACGACCCTCCGAATGACATTCCCACCAACGCTTACTCCAATGTTGCAGGCATCTGCCGCCAGGTCTCCCCGTCAATAACCGCCGCATCGCCGCCTTGCTTCTTGCGAACCCCACCGAGTTGTTTGAGAAAGAAGGACACACCGGCCGCAATAGACTGGTCACGCAAGTCTCGAACCCAGTCTAGGTCCATTGGCCGTGCGTGAGGCCCACTCTCGCCGCCGACTATAACCCAATTCACCGAACCATCGTTTAGCCAAGGCGTCAGGTCGGTCCGTTCCAGCAGGGGCTCAGCGGAGACGAAGCGGATGGGAGCCGGAATACGGGCGAGCACGGTCAACCTGGGAGCGTACTTTTGGCTCTCAACAGAGGTCCCAATCCATACGTTCGGTGGCCACCCTGCTGGGAACTCCGTCTTGTGTTCCAGCCACCACCCTACAGCCCGCCCTGGCCTTTTGGTGAGAACCTGGAATACATGCCCTTGGTCTGATGCAGAGTCCCGCATCACCGAGAAAACCTTTAGGATGAAGTTGAACGGCACATCCGGATGGAACAAATCAGACATGCTGTTGACAAAGACTCGTCGCGGTTTCTTCCAAGTAAATGGGATACCCAGCCGGTTATCCAAAAGGTGAATATCATCTGGCACCGTCTCGTATCCCGGAACTCCCATCGCTTTCAACCTGGGATAGAGGGTGAACATGTAGCAATGGTCGCAACCGGGTGAAACACGGCTGCACCCCGTCAACGGGTTCCAAGTTTCGTCTGTCCATTCAATCGCCGAAGGCATGACGACATCTCGCTACGTTAATGCCGAATAATATACGAATGACGCGGGAGCGTCCAACCGAAAATGTCAGCAAGGGTTCCCAGAACTGAAGGAAGGAGTCGGCGTCAAGCAAGTACCACCTACACGCTCACCGCTGGCTGGCGTGCAGGATGGTGATCCCTATGACTTCTTCGCCGTCGTAGCGGATGATGATGTCGTCATCGGCAAGTTCGCTGTCTGTGGCCGGTCTGGGTTGCCGCCCAAAGTGGACGTAAAGAACATCGCCCTCCTCATCGTAAGAAGCCTGCAAGAGTCCCTTGGGAGAATGACGCACTGCCGGCAACAGCGTCAAGTAAGCGTTCAGGTTTTCGGTCGGGTCTTTCAGGGCCATACTTGCCCCCTTCGCAGCCACGGGATGATTCTGCTCGTTATGAATGCCGTAATGATGAATCCGTCCCCGTTCAACTCTCTGTATGCTACCACGAACCACTTGTTTAGTTCGTGCTCCCGTATAGCCAGCAACTCACCTGCTCTTCCGGCCATAACCCTCTCTGGGTGTTTTACTGTATCAAGAACGCCATGCTGAAGGTCCGCCAGTTCCGGGTGGTCATCGATAATATGTGCCCATCGCTCAACAGTCAGGCGAATCGGCACGCCCATCGGCGAAAGTACAACTGCAATCACCAGACTTGCTCGAGCATCACCTTTATCCGCTTGGTGCGGTCGGTCAGGTAGTCTACTGTCTGGAAGTCCTCAAGAATCGCTTCCTCTTCCACTTTCCCCTCCACCATCAGCCGCTCCATATCCCACAGGTCGGTCGCGCCGAACTTGGCGTAGCGGGCTTGCCGGTCGGCTTCTATAAGGCGCAATTGCTCCAGAAGGAAGGCACGCAGGCTCTTCCGGTGCAACTCTTCTTCGGTGAGGGAAAATTCTTTGGCAATAATGCTCGCGTTTATGGACATAGCTATTCGACCTCTCAATCATTCTCGGCGGCTGCCAGCACCGCCTTTGCTCCTCCCCAAACGCAGGCATCCAAAAGCAGCCGCAAAGGTTTAAATCACCAAAGTTTCGATCCGCTCGCGCCCTATGATCTTCCGAGCATAGAGAAGGCAAGCGTGAATATCCTCCCGCTCCAACCAAGGGTAGCCGCTGAGTATGGTGTCAGGAGAATCTCCGGCGGCCAACATACCCAGCACGTGCTCCACTGCCAGACGCCTGCCGCGAATGAGCGGCTTACCTCCGAATATGTTCGGATCCACTGTGATTCTTTCTAACAGCTTGTTCTCGTTCATAAGGTCCAGCGTCTTGATTCAAGATAGCCGCCGCTTCCAGTTACAGACCGAACAGTTACTATGGCTTGCCGCAAGAGTCTTCTTCGGCACCCATGTGCTTGCGAATCTGACCGGTTCGCGTTTCTCCCCCTGAATCCACCACGATGATTGTGTGGCCAGCCGAGATGAGTTCTCTAATATCGTTCTTTACCGCATCAAGAGTCTCGGGACAAATCTTTCCGTAGTCATAAGTAGGGTGTTCTCTGATCAAAATATGGTGGCCTTTGAAGTGCTGGTCCATCCACTCTTGGAATGTCGGATGCCCATCGCGTTCGGAAGGCGTGTCAAATCCCCCGCAAAAGGAATAGAAGGAGAATTCGCTGTCGCTTGTTAGTCCGGGGATCTGGAAGGGCTTTCTTCCCAGCAGCGAAACTATGGCCAGCTTATCACCAAGTTTCTGTAGAGCCTGAACCCAGCGATGCACTAGGTCGTCAGCAACTACCTCAAACGCTCCTGTTTCTCTCCCTGGCCTGCCGCAGGTAAAGAAGTGAGCAGGGCCGGTAGGAATCTCTACTTTCCAGCGTCTAAGCTTGTAAGGCTTTAATGGCTTCACGATATGTGTACTCCGGGGGCTGCAGATCGGAAAACTGGGAAGGAAAATGGTTCTCAACACACCCAGTTACCGGACCTTCAGGTTGCCTTCATTGTTCCACTCCGTAACCTGCTTCTCCGGCAGCGAGAACGTAACCAGACTATAACCGTAAGACCAAATCTCTTCCCCTAAACCCAGGTACGTCTCAATCCCTGTAGGCGTGCCTTGAACGTGCAGAACATCATCCTGGGAGGACCCGCGAGTGAAGTACCCAGGAGTTTGAGAATGACCGGTCATGGGTAATAACCGAACCTTCAGGTTATTTTCAAGATTACTCCACTCCGTAACTCGCTTCTCCGGCAACGAGAACGTAACCAGACTATAACCGTAAGACCAAATCTCTTCCCCTAAACCCAAGTACGTCTCAATCCCTGTAGGCGTGCCTTGAACGTGCAGAACATCATCCTGGGAGGACCCGCGAGTGAAGTACCCAAGAGTTCGAGAATTACCGGTCATGGGTAATAACCGGACCTTCAGGTTATTTTCAAGATTACTCCACTCCGTAACTCGCTTCTCCGGCAACGAGAACGTAACCAGACTATAACCGTAAGACCAAATCTCTTCCCCTAAACCCAGGTACGTCTCAATCCCTGTAGGCGTGCCTTGAACGTGCAGAACATCATCTTGGGAGGACCCACGAGTGAAGTAGTCTCCTACTACGACCGTCGGAATAGTGGTTGGCGCAACAGTAGGGAGTGGCGAAGGTGTCAGAGTAGCGGGTAACTCAAGAGAAGAATCGCTGGGTTCCGGTCGAAACTTCAGGCTCCCATCCCCGTTGTTCCATTCTTTAACTCGCCTGTCCGGTAGTGAAAATGTAACCGTGCTCCTAACGTAAACCGCGTCGCCATAGTACCAAACTTCTTCCCTTGACGCCGAATAAACTTTGACTTCATCAGGCGTACCTTGAACGTGAAGTACGTCGTCCTGAGAAGAGCTGCGGGTGAAATAGCCAGGGGTTGCGGACTGGCCTGTCTTTGGCAACAACTGGGCTTTGAGGCTGCCATCCCCATTGGCCCATTCTTTAACCCGCCCGTCATGTAGCGAGAATGTTACCGTACTCCGAACATAGACCGGGTTCCCATAGTACCAAACTTCTTCCCTCGACGCTGAGTAAACTTTGATTTCATCAGGCGTGCCCTGAACGTGAAGCACATCATCTTGGGAAGAACCGCGGGTGAAATAGCCAGGAGTGGCAGACTGGCCGGCCTTTGGCAGCAGCCGGGATTTGAGGCTCCCATCCCCGTTGTTCCATTCTATAACTCGCCTGTCCGGTATCGAGAATGTAACCGTACTCCGAACATAAACCGGGTTGCCATAGTACCAAACCTCTTCCTTTGACGCTGTATAAACTTTGATCTCATCAGGCGTGCCCTGGACACGCAACACGTCGTCCTGAGAAGAACCGCGGGTGAAGTAACCCCCTCCTATAACTGGTGCTGAAGTGCTTGGTACAACGGTAGGAGACAGCAAGGGTATCGGCTTCGGTGCTGGGGTTGCTGTCGGATATGCCGTGGCCGTTGGGTAGGGAGTGGCAGTTGGCAACGGCATGGGCGTGTACGTAGGCAAGGGCGTATAAGTGGGTGAAGGTGTGTAAGTCGGCACAGGCGTAGATGTATGAGTCGGCATGGGCGTAGGCCTGAAGGATGGCAAAGGGGTTGGCTTAGGACTCAGGGTGGCGGTTGGCGTAGCCCTAGCCGGTGACACAAGGGCTGGCATGGATGTCTCCCCGCGTCGAACTTTCAAGTTACCTTTATTGACCCACTCTTTGACCCGTCTGTCCGGTAGTGAGAACGTAACCCTGCTAGAGCTATAGTACCAATCTTCAAGTCCCAGCGCGGAGTAAGTACGAATTCCACTAGGTGGACCCTGTATACGGCTTACCTCATCCTGTGAGGAACCAACGGCAAAGTAACCCACTCTCGCGGGCTGTGGAGTAATGATTGGTGCAGCAGTGGGGGATGGTAAAGAGGTTGGAGTAGGTTTAGCAGCGAGCGCCGCGATTGGCATCAACCCCCTCTTTGATCGAGACGCTGGTACGGATGTGATTGTAGGGGGAATAGGAGTCTCTGTCGGCAAAACAACGACGCTGCGAGAGGTTCCGTCATCACCGTTACCTGGTCTGTCAGCAGAGAAGATGGCTGACATTGCAATTGCTACGACCACAGCGAGGCCTATCGCACCGACCGTTATCTTATGCGCTTTAGTAAATCCTGCTTTGGGAGGCGTCGTTTGGGTGGTAGCCCTAGACTGTGAAGCAGGGCCTCTTGCAGGGTTTCCTTGGCGTGGCCGCCCGCTATGAGTGTCGCGGCTTCGGGTTTCTGTTCTCTGCGCCTGCTGGGTAACTTGTGTCCGGTCGTATACCATACGCCGGTCCGGGTCATTGAGAGTCTCGTAAGCAAGATTCAGCCGCGTCATCATCTCCGCAGCTTCTAAAGACGGGTTTCTGTCAGGGTGATACAGCAGCGTCAGCCGACGGTATGCAGCCTGGATAACGTCCGGATGCGCAGAGGGATGGACTTGCAGAATTTCGTAGAGATCTTCTGTCTCCGGCACGTGCGGGTCCTTATTTGGTGAGTTGGCAGTAGGTATAGTAACAAAGAAACCGGGCCCTTTTGAGGCCCGGTCTTTATCTCAGCACCTTTAACAACTGAATAGCGGAAGGAACAATAGGTTACAGTTGCAGATTGTGACCAGTGTTCCGGTGGACTTTCTTATGGGACCGTTTCCTCTGCCGGGGAGCATAGCTCAACCAACTGGCTTTGGAAGCGGAACACCCACCGGTCGACCTGGGAGTTGGGTCCTTCCTCCGCCCCGGATAACCGGGGAACAACAGTGGGACCGTAGCTCCGTAGAAAGGAGGTGATCCAGCCGCACCTTCCGGTACAGCTACCTTGTTACGACTTCGTCCCAGTTACCAAACCCGACCTCGGCGCCTGCCTCCCTTGCGGGTTAGCTCAGCGACTTCAATCGTTCTCGGCTTCCATGACGTGACGGGCGGTGTGTACAAGGCCCGGGAACGTATTCACCGCAGTATGCTGACCTGCGGTTACTAGCGATTCCGCGTTCATGCAGGCGGGTTGCAGCCTGCAATCCCAACTGGGGCCGGCTTTGATGGGATTGGCTCCAGCTCGCGCTTTAGCGACCCATTGTACCGGCCATTGTAGCGTGTGTGTAGCCCAGGGCGTAAGGGCCATGATGACTTGACGTCATCCCCACCTTCCTCCTCCTTGTGAGAGGCTGTCTCGCTAGAGAAGATAACTAGCGACAGGGGTTGCGCTCGTTGCGGGACTTAACCCAACACCTCACGGCACGAGCTGACGACAGCCATGCAGCACCTGTGAAAGCTCCCCGAGTTACCCCGAGGTCGTCGCCCTTTCGGGTTCCTACCACAAACATGTCAAGCCCTGGTAAGGTTCTTCGCTTAGCATCGAATTAAACCACACGCTCCACCGCTTGTGCGGGCCCCCGTCAATTCCTTTGAGTTTTAGCCTTGCGGCCGTAGTCCCCAGGCGGGATGCTTATCGCGTTAGCTGCGGCACAGGGGGGGTCGATACCCCCTATACCTAGCATCCATCGTTTAGGGCGTGGACTACCTGGGTATCTAATCCAGTTTGCTCCCCACGCTCTCGCGCCTCAGCGTCAGGCACAGCCCAGAAGGCCGCTTTCGCCACTGGTGTTCCTCCCGATATCTACGCATTTCACCGCTACACCGGGAATTCCGCCTTCCTCTACTGCCCTCTAGCAGAGTAGTATCCCTTGACCTCTCCCAGTTAAGCCGGGAGCTTTCACAAGAGACTTACCCCGCCGCCTACGCGCTCTTTACGCCCAGTAATTCCGGGTAACGCTCGCTCCCTACGTATTACCGCGGCTGCTGGCACGTAGTTAGCCGGAGCTTATTCCCAAGGTACCGTCCTATCTCTTCCCTTGGAAAAGGGGTTTACAACCCGAGGGCCTTCATCCCCCACGCGACGTCGCTGGGTCAGGCTTTCGCCCATTGCCCAAAATTCCCTGCTGCTGCCTCCCGTAGGAGTGGGGGCCGTGTCTCAGTCCCCCTCTGGCTGGTCGTCCTCTCAGACCAGCTACCCGTCATCGGCTTGGTGAGCCATTACCTCACCAACTACCTGATAGGACGCGAGCCCCTCCTCTGGCGCCCGAAGGCTTTCATTCCGACACCAAGGCGCCGGAATCTTATGCGGGATTACCCTCAGTTTCCCGAGGCTATACCCCACCAGAGGGCAGGTTACTCACGCGTTACTCAGCCGTCTGCCGCTTGCCCTACAGGCCGAAGCCCATAGGGCACGCTCGACTTGCATGCATTAAGCGCGCCGCCAGCGTTCACCCTGAGCCAGGATCAAACTCTCTAAAACGAATAACCTAAGTTCCTTCCACTATTCAACTGTTAAAGTGCCTTTTACGCCCCGCGTGTGGGCGCAGTGGAGACAGTATACTTACCCGATTTGGGCGTGTCAACCCATTTTTAAGGCTTTTTTAATATTCGTGTCAGAGACGCTGGGCAACCGACCGTATTCTTTAGAAGCCTCCCATTTCCTCTCATTCAGTCCCATTTTCTCGTGGAGGAATAGCTAGGGCTTTGCACAAAAAGTTTAACGCGCGGGCTTGGCAATCACCGGAGCCAAGTGCTTCGACGCATTGCGAAGGGCAACAGCCACCAGGCTTAGGTCGTCCGGTCCATCCTCGGGATGCCAGTAAGCCGTCAGATCGTCGTTCTCTTCCACCAGAGCGGCGCCTTTGCCTTGGCCAATGAGAAGAGTATCGGTGTCGGCGGAATATCCCTCATTCGCCCCCAGAGGCATAAGGTCGCTGACGAACATTATCTCCAGCGCGACGGGCTTGTAGCCGCCGCCGAAGGGCAAGACTACGGTAGTCCAATAGTGGCCCTCAACATCGCAACTGCCCTCGCCTTTCTCGGATGAAGCAATCAGCACGATGTCATCTTCCGGGCTGTACCTCGTTTGCAGGCTCATTGTCGTTCCTCGAAACTTCCGTCTTTACAACGCCGGTCGAAGTACCGGCGTCCTTGCCTGTGCCAGTCCCTGGTCGCCTTGTCGTCCAGATAAGCGTTGACGATTATGTTGTCATCCAGGGAGACGACGACCTTCATCAAGCGGTCCCTCCGGTTGTAGCGGACCTGGCCCCAATACGTCTGGCCCTCCCTGCCTCCCGATGTAGTGATGCAGCGGAACAGCCAGTTCTCCAGCACCTGCTCTATCCGATTGGCTGTGATCATCTGCCGGTCGGGGCGTGCGCTGACGTTATCCCGAAAATACCGGGAGACACGACGCGTCTTGCCACCAGCCGTTATCGTGTCTGGCAGCCGCCGTGAGGCTGCGGACCCGCACATCGGGCAGCTACTCCACTGCCTGGGCGTCTGCTTGCGTCAGCAATTTGCGCCGCATCGGCTCATATTACCCAATTCTTATCGTCCCTAATGAAAAGCGGCCCTTATGGGCTATCCCGGTTGCTGACGCCGGATCTGTTCCCGCAACCGCCTCACTTCAGCCTCAGCGTCGGCGGCGCGAGCCTCGGCTGCATCCCGTTCCGCTTCGGCTTCGGCACGGGCGGCCCGTTCCTGACGCCAGTTTTCCAAATAGGACCCGGTTGACGGGTCGTAGAGACGGGGCCATCCCTCGTCCCAGCACAGGCTGAGTTCCAGCGCCTCGCTATATGCCTTGAGAATGCCGTCGGGCTCGGTAGTCAGTTCGATTTCCTGGTACGCGCCGCCAACCAGCCTTCCGCCGTAGAGGGGCTGTCCATAGTAGCGGCCTCCGCCGGGGTCGAAGCGCCAGTATTCAGGGACGCCGACCCGCGCATAGATAGCGGGCTTGTTGCTCACGTCGCGGCGGGCCGTGCTTGCCGACGCTACTTCCAACGCCCAGTCCGGGGGCTTGCCCGCTTCCCAGGGAAGGTAGAGCTTGCGCGGACGGATGGCTTCCGCATCGACGCCAAATGCCAAATACAAGTCCGGCGCTACCCGGACGTTGAGGTTGCCGGGGTAGTAGCAGATGTTGGTTTCGCGGTCGAGGAAAATGTCAGGGCGACTATCGAAATCGGTGACGTAGGCGCGGAGTAGATTGTGAATTTCATTCAGTTCGCGGTTTTGTTCCATAGAGTCTTCCGGCGGCTCCGTCACATCGGGGTTGAAGTCGAGGCTGGCGTAGTCAATTTCGCCCTGACGCCGGTATGGAAGCATGGTGATCGAACGTGTGGTCATGGATAGCCTCGTGGGCCGCGTTGCCCAGTGATTGAGTTGACAGTCTGCCGAGTCCACCTCCAGCGGATTGTGGTGGATTATAAATGAGCTCGGCGTGTCCATAAATGGTTTTGATAGAGCGTACAACGGCCCCGACGTTTGGGTTGCCGCTTGAGCGCCGTTCCAAACGCAAGATATAATCTCTCCGCTATGCAGATTAAGGAACTGGGCGAGTTCGGGGTTATCGACCTGCTGAACCGGATGGTTGTGGGACAGCGGGATGTGTCCACTTTCCACAACCGGATTCCCGCCTTCGCGGGAAATACGAATGGGAATGAGTTTCCCGTCAAGTTGCTGGTGGATACCGGGGATGATACGGCGGCTTGGCGGACTTCAGATTGTATAGAGCTGTTCACCACCGACACAGTGGTTGATGGTATCCATTTCACCAGGGTTACGACGCCCTGGCGGGACTTGGGGTGGAAGTGCATCGCGTCCAACGTGAGCGATATTGCAGCTATGGGCGGCCTGCCGGCCTACGCGCTCATCACGTTGGGCCTCCCACCGGAAACGGAAGTCGAGGACATGGAAGAGCTTTACCGCGGTATGCTGGAGATGGCCAACAAGTGCGGCGCGGCGATAATCGGGGGGGACATGGTCCGCTCGCCAGTGGTTTTCATCACCGTCGGCTTGACCGGTGTCCATGAAGGCAGCCCGATGCTCCGCACCAACGGACGAGCGGGAGACTTAGTTGGCGTGACCGGATACTTGGGCGGCTCCGGCGGAGGGTTGCGGCTGATGCTGGGAGACGATGGGAAACAAGGCCAACCGAGCCGGAATCCCGCATCGTCCAGCGAAGCTGTGTCTTACCTGCGGCATCAGCACCGCAGACCTGAACCGGCAGTGAAGGAAGGACGGATCTTGACCGACGCGGGAGTGCGGACGGCCATGGACGTGAGCGACGGCCTTGCGGACGATCTGGGCAAGCTTTGCCGGGCCAGCGGCCTGTCGGCGCGGCTGAACGCGGAACGGATACCGGCCCATCCTTACCTCAAGGAGGTCTACCCCGACGATTACCTGGGATTGGCCCTCCACGGGGGGGAGGACTACCTGCTGCTTTTCACTGCCTCTCCAAGCGTCATGGACCAAGTAATGCCGCGGTTGTCCGATGGGGCTGCGGTGATTGGAGAGTTGCTAGAGGGGGAGCCGGGGCGGGTGTCGATTGTAGACGATACGTGGTCCGAAGTCCCGGCGGCCAAAGGCGGCTGGGACCACTTCCGGTAGACCATGACGTTCAGCACCCGCATCACGAGCAACGGGCCGGAGCAAACGCGCAATATAGGGCGTTTGATCGGGGAATCGGCCCGGGCGGGCGATGTTTTCCTGTTGACAGGTCCGTTGGGCGCCGGCAAGACTTGCCTCACTCAAGGCATTGCCGAAGGTCTTGGCGTACAGGGATACGTCAGGAGTCCAACCTTCGTTTTGACCACCCAATACGAAGGGCGGCTGCGACTGTATCACCTGGACCTGTACCGCATCGACGCGCCCCTGGAGGCTTGGGACCTGGGGATGGACGAACAGCTTTTCGGCGAAGGAGTCTGCGTGGTGGAGTGGGCCGACCGGGCGGCGGACATATTCCCCGAGGAGTCCCTTTGGGTCTCCTTGGACCACGTTGGCAGGGGAGACGAGCGAGCCCTGGAATTCAGCGATTGGCCCGACCGTTTCCAACCGGTTCTGGAGTACCCGGACGAGGCCCGTCCTATATCCGACTCTGTTTCGGAGACCGAACACTAGATGCTTCTGGCCATAGACACATCTACCCGTTACGCCGGAATCGCCTTGGCCGATGAAAACCGGGTAGTATCCGTTCGCGCTTGGTACTCGGTGGTGAACCACAGCAGGGAACTTATGCCGGCGGTCCAGCAGGCATTGAAGGAACGGGGCATCACCCCATCCCAACTGGACGCCGTGGCAGTGGCCCTGGGTCCCGGGGGGTTCAGCGCGTTGCGGGTGGGCTTGAGCGCGGCCAAGGGACTCGCCTTGATCGAGGGGCGTCCGATTATCGGCGTGGGTACGCTGGACTTGGAAGCGTTTCCGTACCGGGACACGGGATTGGAGGTCTGCGCGCTGCTGGACGCCGGCAGGGGAGAAGTGGCCTCTGCGTTGTTCGGGCCGGACGGGAATCGCACCCGGGGTGATTTGATCAGCGTCCCGGAAGACATACTGGATGACGTAGAGAGACCGACGGTGTTCTGCGGCGAGGGTGTGAGGGGCAGGGAAGAACTAATCAAGGACAGGTCAGGAGGCAAGGCGTTGTTGATGGGCGAGCCGTCGCCGGCTGTGCGGCTGGGATCCTTGGCTGTTCTGGCGAGGCGACGGCTTGAGGCGGGTGACTTGGACGACTTGAGCGGATTACAGCCTTACTACCTCCGTATGCCCAGCATCGGCGTGCGAAAACAACGGGACCGAACGCCCCAACGACCGACGGCAACGAGGGGCAACTCTAGTGAATAATGGAAGGTGTGAATGGAACGGACATTGGTCCTGGTAAAGCCGGACGGTGTGCAACGGGGCATGGTTGGGGAGGTTATATCGCGGCTGGAACGGAGAGGAATAAAGCTGGTGGCGATGAAAATGATGCAAGTGGACGAAGGGTTAGCCCACCGGCATTACGGCGAGCACGAGGGCAAGCCGTTTTTCCAAGGATTGGTGGACTTTATTACATCTTCTCCGCTGGTTGCGATGGTATGGGAAGCCGACGACGCGGTTGAAATCGTGCGCGGCACGATGGGGCAGACCAACCCCAAGAACGCGGCGTCGGGGACCATCCGGGGGGACTTGGGGGTGAACATCGGGCGGAACCTGGTGCACGGGTCGGACAGCCCCGAGTCCGCCCAGCGGGAGGTGGCGTTGTTCTTCGGAGAAGACGAGATACTGGACTACGGTCGGAACAACGATCCTTGGATTACAGAACCCTGACCACTTGGGGAGCGCGGAACCACAAGTCTTCCAGCCCGTAGAACTCGCGCTGCTCCGAGCCGAGGATGTGAATCACAACGTCGCTGAAGTCCAACAACACCCAGCCTGATGCGGCGGTGCCTTCCCGGTGAAAGGGGCGGACATTGGCCTCCTTGAGGGCCTTGCTGATGTCCTCTTCCAACGCCTCGATCTGCCTGGAAGAATCAGCGGACATGATGACGAAATAGTCGGCGAAGTAGGCCACCGGGCGAAGGTCCAGCATTACGATATCCTCAGCCAGCTTGTCAGAGGCCAAGTCAACCACAAACTCGGCTATTTCCGTCGAATTCAGTCTGTCAACTCCTTATAATGATTATTAAAGTTGTAGATTCAGTATAGTGCCTGAGTTTGGTTGCGGTCAACGACGGGACCGGCCCCTGTCAGTGGTCTTAGCGAATCCCGTTTCATCGCAAAAGTTTGTGTACGTCGAATATTGTGATATATTTAACAAATCAATCAGGCCTGCTTTGACAGGGGCATTTTCCTATTTCCCGAATTGCCGGGATACAGGCAAAGGACCAAGGGTTAGGTCCGATTCCCGCTTCAATCCGGCATCAAGGTACCGTTGCATGAATCCGCTAAAAGACTTGGCTCGATGGGGACTTTATTCACCGGAAACGGAACACGATAGCTGCGGCGTTGGCGTTGTCGCCAATATAAAGGGCCAGAAGTCTCACCGGATCATCCAAGAGGGGTTCGAGGTCCTTATCAACCTCGGACACCGGGGCGCTTGCGGCCGCGACCCGGAGACGGGAGACGGCGCGGGGGTCCTGATACAGATGCCCCACGAGTTCTTCCGGCGGGAAGGCCGCGCGTTGGGCATGGAGCTTCCCCAGGAAGGCGAATACGGTGTGGGGATGGTGTTCATGCCTCCCCAGGCTGCTGCCAAGCAAAAAGTCCAGGACCACATTTCCCGCGTTATTCAGGATGAAGGGCTGGAGTTGTTCGGCTGGCGGGATGTTCCGGTGGACGACTCGAAGCTGGGCCGGGACTCCCGCGCCGTCCGTCCGCACATTGCCCAGGTCTTCATCGGGCGCGGCTCCCCCGACATGGATGGCGCCCAACTGGAACGCAAGCTGTACGTCGTGCGCAAGGTGGTCGAGCATACGTTAAGCGAATGCCGGCTTACGGAAGAAGAGGCCGATTACTTCTACATTTGCAGCATGTCCTGCAACACGGTGGTGTACAAGGGCCTGCTGATGGCCCACCAGATCCCCGGGTTCTACTTGGACCTGAACGATGACGCGGTAGTCTCGGCCTTTGCGCTGGTGCACTCAAGGTTCAGCACCAACACCCTGGGGCATTGGCGCCTGGCGCACCCGTACCGCTACCTGGCCCACAACGGAGAGATAAACACCCTTCGGGGCAACCTTACTTGGATGCGGGCCAGGGAAGCCCAGTTTCAGTCCCCCCTGTTCGGCGACGACATGTCCAAGGTGCCGCCGGTAATGACCGCGGGCGACAGCGATACCGCAAGTTTCGACAACGCCTTGGAACTGCTGTTGATGACCGGGCGCGACCTGGACCACGCGATGCTCATGCTGATCCCGGAGGCTTGGGACCAGCACGAGACGATGCCGCAGGAGAAAAAAGACTTCTACGAGTATCACTCAGCATTGATGGAGCCTTGGGACGGCCCGGCGATGATTGTTTCCTCCAACGGGCGCAGCATCTGCGCGCTGCTGGACCGCAACGGCCTGCGGCCTTTCCGTTACTTGGTGACCAAGGACGATAAGCTGGTCATGGCCTCGGAGACCGGCGTACTGGATGTTCCGCCGGAGGATGTCCAGTTCAAGGGCCGGCTTCAACCCGGACGCATGTTCCTGGTAAGTCTGGAAGAGGGCCGGATCATCGGCGACGAAGAACTGAAGAAGACACTTTCCTCGCGGCAGCCTTACGGAGAGTGGCTTGCGGAAAACAAGGTAGCCTTGGATGAGGTGCCTGCGCCCCAATCCATGCCTACTATATCGACGGACGAACTTGGTCAGTTGCAGCGGGCATTCGGCTACAGTGTGGAAGAACTGCGGATGTTGACTGCTCCCATGGCAGAGAGCGGGTACGAAGCCGTTGGGTCTATGGGGAATGACGCCCCGTTGGCTGTGCTGTCGGACCAGAACCAGTTGCTCTTCAACTACTTCAAGCAACTTTTCGCGCAGGTTACCAATCCTCCGCTGGATGCCATACGGGAAGAGTTGGTTACATCCTTGGTGGCGTTCATAGGAAGCGAACAGAACCTTTTCGATGAGACCCCTCTCCACTGTCGGCAGTTGAGACTGGAGTCGCCGATAATCGACGATGTGGACCTCGCCAAAATCAAGGGTTTGGACCAGGATGGTCTCAAGAGCGTGACGCTGCCGATGCTGTTCGACCCTCATGGCGGAGATGATTCGCTGAAGACCGCGCTCGAACGGTTGCGGAGCCTGGCATCCCAAGCGATTGCCGACGGTTGCTCCATCATAGTCCTGTCGGACCGGGAAGTCGGCCCCAACGCCGCTCCTATTCCCAGCCTCCTGGCCACCGGCGCCGTGCACCACCACCTTATCCGGGAGGGCACGCGCACCAAGGTCGGCTTGGTCGTTGAGACCGGCGAGGCCAGAGAGGTCCACCACTTCGCGTTACTCATCGGGTACGGCGCGGGCGCAATCAATCCTTACCTGGCCCTTGAAATCGTTCGAACGATGGCCCAGACCGGCCAACTGAACGGCCACACAGCAGACTACGCGGTAAAGAATTTCATAAAGGCCAACGAAAAGGGCGTCCTGAAGGTTATGTCCAAGATGGGCATATCTGCGGTGCAAAGCTACCGGGGGGCGCAGATTTTCGAGGCGGTGGGCCTTAATCAGGACCTGATCGATGACTATTTCTCATTCACCCCTTCGCGGGTAGAGGGCATAGGGCTGGACGCCATAGAGCGTGAAGCCCTGCAACGCCACCGCTCGGCTTTCGATCTGGCCGATGTGCCGGCCAACCGGGACCTGCCCATGGGCGGTTTCTACCAGTGGCGCCGGGGCGGGGAACACCATCAATGGAACCCCGACACCATCGCCAAGCTGCAACACGCCGCCCGCACCAACAACTGGCAGGTCTACCAGGAGTTCGCCGAACTCAGCAACGACCAGAGCCGGAAAATCTCCACGTTGCGCGGCCTTCTGGAGTTCAAGCAGGACAGGACGCCGGTGCCGTTGGACGAAGTGGAACCGGCATCGGAGATCGTGAAAAGGTTTGCCACCGGAGCGGCTTCGCTGGGGTCCATCAGCCGTGAAGCCCACGAGACCATGGCCATCGCCATGAACCGCATCGGCGCAAGGAGCAATACCGGGGAAGGGGGCGAGGACTACCACAGGTATACGCTGGACGCCAACGGCGACGACCGCAACAGCGCCATCAAGCAGGTGGCGTCGGGACGGTTCGGAGTTACGCCCAACTACCTGATTAACGCAACGGACCTGCAAATCAAGATGGCCCAGGGGTCGAAGCCCGGCGAGGGCGGCCAACTGCCCGGGCACAAGGTCGACGAGTACATCGGTTGGGTGCGCCGCACCACTCCCGGCGTGGAGCTGATTTCACCCCCGCCGCATCACGACATATACTCCATTGAAGACTTGGCCCAACTGATACATGACCTGAAGAACATCAACCCCGATGCCCGCATTCACGTCAAGCTGGTGGCGGAGGTAGGCGTTGGGACCGTGGCGGCCGGGGTGGCCAAGGGCCACGGGGACGTGGTGCTGATAAGCGGGCACGATGGCGGCACCGGCGCTTCGCCAGAGTCGTCAATCAAGTACGCCGGGTTGCCTTGGGAGCTGGGCATCGCCGAAACTCAACAGGTGCTGGTAGCCAACGGGTTGCGCAGCCGCATTGTGGTGCAGACCGACGGGCAACTGAAGACGGGCCGGGACGCAGCGATAGCGGCCATCCTGGGAGCGGAAGAGTTCGGGTTCGCCACTTCGGCGCTGGTGGTCAGCGGCTGTATAATGCTTCGCAAGTGCCACATGAACACATGCTCGGTAGGCATCGCAACGCAGGACCCTGAACTGCGCAAGAAGTTTGCCGGGGAGCCTGAGCACCTGGTCAACTACTTCACGTTCGTTGCCGAAGAAATGCGGGAGATCATGGCCCAACTGGGCTTCCGCACCGTTAATGAGATGATCGGCCGGGTAGACGTTCTGGACGCGCGCCAAGCCATCGAACATTGGAAGGCCCAAGGCTTGGACTTTTCCCGCATGCTTTACCGTCAGGAGCCGACCACTCCGGGCGAGAACGTTTATTGCAGTGAAGAGCAAGACCACGGTTTGGAGTATGCTCTGGACCACCAATTGATCGCCTTGTCAGAGCCGGCATTGGAACGTCAAGAGCCGGTGGAGATTAAATTACCAATACGAAACTCCAATCGCACCGTAACCGCAATGCTCAGTGGCAAGGTGGCCAAGGCTTATGGAGAGGATGGACTGCCCGGCGATTCAATCAGGATCAACTTCACCGGGTCCGCCGGACAGAGCTTCGGCGCCTTCCTGGCCAAGGGCATCAGCGTACACTTGAACGGGGACACCAACGACTACATGGGCAAGGGGATGTCTGGAGGGCGGATAGTCGTTTGCCCGGACCCCAAGGCAACCTTTACCCCGGAAGAAAACATCATCATTGGCAACGTGGCTATGTACGGGGCCACGGGCGGCAAGGCGTTTATAAAGGGCATGGCCGGTGAACGCTTCTGCGTCCGCAACAGCGGGGTCCACGCAGTGGTTGAAGGAGTGGGTGACCACGGGTGCGAATACATGACCGGGGGCGTGGTGGTGGTGCTGGGACAGACCGGCCGGAACTTCGCCGCGGGAATGAGCGGCGGAATAGCTTTCGTTTACGACAAGGACAGCGACTTCTCCATCAGGTTCAATGATGGGTTGGCGGACTTGGAAGCGGTCGAAGCCCCTGAAGACATCTCCACCCTGAAGGGCCTGATCGAGGAGCACGCAGAATACACCAGCAGCGCCCAAGCCCGAAAGATGCTGGAAGACTGGAGTGAGGCGTTGCCCCGGTTCAAGAAGATAATGCCGAGGGACTACCGCAGGGTACTGGAGGAGCGGAAGAACCGGGAGGCCGAGAGCGTCTCCCTGGCTGCTTCCAGAGACGGCTAGGTGCCCCGACCCATACAGCATAGGACGGCCGCAATGACCACCGCCAAGCTGGTTACAGCCGACGACCTTTTACGTATGCCGGACGACGGCTATCGGTACGAACTTCTGGAGGGAAAACTGGCAAAGTTGGCTCCGGCGAGTAGAGAACATGGCAGGTACGCGGCACATGTGCTCGCGCGTTTATGGCAACATGTGGACGTCCATCAATTGGGGGAGGTGTCGGCGGCGGAAACAGGGTTTCGATTGGCAACAAACCCGGACACTGTCCGTGCTCCAGACGTGGCGTTCGTGAGTGTTGCCAGGCTCCAGGAAATTCAGCAAGAGGCAGGATACTGGCCATTCGCTCCAGATCTGGCTGTTGAAGTAGTTTCGCCTAACGATACCTACACTGAGGTTGCGAGCAAGGCCCTCCAATGGCTTGATGCGGGGTCTCAAGCCGTTGTTGTCGTGGACCCCCGACGGCGCTCCGTCACAGTGTACCGTTCGAGATCGGATATTATTGTCTTGACAGACGAGGACGTTCTAGAAGTCCAGGATGTGGTCCCCGGATGGACTCTTCCTCTGCGAGAGTTGTTTGGATAGAGCGCGGGTTATACTGGGATGGCTTCAATACAAGCAGAACAGGACGGTCTCACCGTGACCACCGCCAAGCTGGTTACAGCCGACGAACTCTTGCGTATGCCGGATGACGGCTACCGGTACGAACTTTTGGAGGGAAAACTCATCAAGATGCCTCCCGCTGGATATGTGCATGGAGTCCACGCCATGCGGGTTGGGGCCGGGTTATTTTTACACGTTGACCGGTCCGGGTTGGGCCAAGTGGCGTCGGCAGAGACCGGGTTTCGATTGGAGACTAACCCGGATACGGTCCGGGCTCCAGACGCATCTTTTGTGTCTCAAGCGCGAATCGACGCAGCCGGAGACGTGCAAGGTTATTGGACCGGCGCTCCGGATCTGGCCGTTGAAGTAGTTTCACCGAACGATACTTACACTGAAGTTGAGAGCAAGGCTTTACAATGGCTTGACGCGGGATCTCAAGCCGTGGTTGTCGTGGACCCACGGCGGCAGTCCGTCACCGTGTACCGTTCGAGATCGGATATTGTTATCCTGACAGGCGAGGAAGTCCTGGAGGTCCCGGATGTAGTCCCCGGCTGGACTCTTCCCTTGCGAGAGTTGTTTGGATATACCACAGTATAATTGGTGTCTTGTAGAATGGCATGGCGCCGATGCCGTGCGGCGGGATTAACGAGAGGAGACAGGAAGTAACTACCTATGGGTAAACCCACCGGGTTTATGGAATGGGGGCGCCAGCCCCCGGAGCGCCGGCCGGTTGTGGAGCGTGTCGGCGATTACCGGGAATTCTACCAGCGCTGGCCTGAAGCCATCGCAAGGGGACAGGGTTCAAGGTGCATGGACTGCGCCGTGCCTTTTTGCCACACGGGCTGCCCGCTGGGGAACGTGATTCCCGAGTTCAACCACTACGTGTACTTGGGCGACTGGGAGGGAGCTTTACGCACCCTTCTTTCCACTAATAATTTCCCGGAGTTCACCGGCAGGATATGCCCCGCGCCCTGCGAGGCCAGTTGCGTTCTCAGCATCAACTCCGACCCGGTGACCATTGAGTACATAGAAAAGGAGATTGCGGATCGGGGGTTCGAGCAAGGCTGGATCAAGGCCGAGCCGCCGGCCAAACGGACCGGCAAGCGGGTAGCCGTGGTTGGGTCGGGACCCGCCGGCTTGGCGGCGGCCCAGCAGCTTAACCGCGCCGGCCACCAAGTGACGGTACTGGAACGGGCCGACAACATCGGAGGCCTGTTGGCCTTGGGCATTCCCGACTTCAAGCTTGACAAGGAAGTCTTGAAACGCCGGTTGGACCTGATGGAGGAGGAGGGGATAGTCTTTCAGACCGCCGTCAACGTGGGTGTCAATTACGACGTGGAACGGCTTTTGAATGAGTACGACGCCGTCTGCTTGGCTTGCGGCTCGACCCAGGCCCGCGAGCTTGATGTGCCGGGCAGGGAACTGGATGGCGTGCACCTTGCGATGGAGTACCTTACGCAACAGAACAAGGCTATTTCAGGTGAGGAAGTTGAGGCGGACGACCATATAACCGCCGAAGGGAAGCGCGTGGTGATCTTGGGCGGCGGCGATACGGGCGCAGACTGTTTGGGCACTGCCCACCGGCAAGGGGCCGAAATCGTCTACCAGTACGAGTTGCTGGTCGAACCTCCCGATCATCGGGCTGAAGACAATCCCTGGCCTCAATGGCCCATGATATTGCGTTCGTCACCGGCCCATGAAGAGGGCGGAGTCCGGGACTACGGCATCCTGACCAAGTCCTTCTCGGGTAGTGAAGGCAAGCTGGAGAGGCTGCACGCGGTCCGGGTGGAGTGGAAGCGGCCCGAAAACGGCGGACGGCCCGCCATGACCGAGATCGAGGGCAGCGACTTTGTGGTTGAAACGGAGCTGGTGCTGTTGGCGATGGGTTTCCTGCACCCGGAGCACGACGGCATGTTGACCCAGTTGGGTGTGGAACTGGACGGCCGCGGAAACGTGAAAATTGATGCAAACCGTATGAGCAGTGTGCCCGGAGTATTCGCCGCCGGAGACGCCGCACGGGGACAATCGCTGGTGGTGTGGGCTATTGCCGAGGGCCGGGAAACGGCCCGGTCAATCGACCTTTACCTGATGGGCGAAACCAACCTGCCCCGCTCTCTTACCGCCTGACGTCAGGCCCCTGAATTGGCCCCCCACCGGCATCACCACCTGCCTACCACTTCTATGTCGTCGGTGGCCGGTGTGCGGGCCAGATACTCCTTGATGTCCAGGACCTGCACGGTGTTGGTTGTCCCGGAGACCCCCGGCAAGAATCCGTGGACTATGGTCACCACGTCCTCGGCTTCAACCATACCCGCTTCGAGAGATGCGTTAATCAACATCTCCACCAGTTTGCTCACGTCTCCCTCGGGCGGCACGACTCCCACTGGATAAAGGCCCCACCCAAGGCACAGCCTCCGCAAGACCGCTTCATCGTGAGAAAAAACGATGACCTGGTTTTCGGGCCGGAACCTGGAAATCTCTAGGGCGGCCCGGCCGGTGCTGGTGATCACTATAGGCTTGGACTTCAGGGACTGCACGAGATGTCCCGCAGCGAGCGCTATGGCCTGGGTACGGTCTTTGGAAGTGTGGTCCTTGTGGTAAGGGTACATTGTTTCCGCCGCCCGTATGGTGGTCTCCGCGACCCTGACGGTTTCAACCGGGAAATTGCCCACCGCGGTCTCGTCCGACAGCAGGATAGCGTCGCAACCGTCCAGAACGGCGTTGGTAATGTCGGACAGCTCCGCCCTTGTCGGAATGGGTGCGTCCACCATAGAGCGCAGCATCTGCGTAGCGATGGTGGAGACCTTGGCAGCTTCATTGGCTTTCTTGACCAAGGATTTCTGGACGATGGGCACCTGCTCCATTGGGATTTCAACCCCAAGATCGCCCCGGGCAACCATTACCCCATCGACTTCAAGGAGTATGGAGTCGATATTATCAATGCCCTCTCCCCGCTCCAGTTTGGCCATGACCAACGCTTGGCTGCCAATGCTGTCCAAGTAGTTCTTGGCGTACTGGATGTCTTCCGCAGTGCGGACGAACGACACCGCCACCCAGTCCACGCCTGCCCCTACCCCGTAACGGAGGGCCTCCTTGTCCGCCTCGGTCAACACGGGTTGGTCAATATGGACTCCCGGCAGGTTTACCCCTTTGAAAGATGACAACCGGCCCGATGAGTTGATGACACGAAGCTTGACCTTCGCGTTATCAGTGTCGATGACCTCCATAGACACCGTTCCGTCAGAGACAAAAACCAAGTGGCCCGGTTTGAGGCTTGCCAACACGTTGGGTTGAGGGAAGGGCAAAACGTTCGGCTCGTGGGATACATTGTCGGCCACCATAGTCACCATTTCACCCGGAGGAAGCAGGATGGAATCGTCCATTTCGCCCAGCCTCAGCTTTATGCCGCCAAGGTCCTGAAGGATGGCAACCGGCCGATGCCTTTTGGCGGACAGTTCCCGCAACGTCCTGATCACTTCGCCGTGCTCTTCCAATGTGCCGTGGGAAAAATTCAGCCGGGCGCAGTCCATGCCTGCTGCTAGTAACTGGTCCAGCGTCTCCTTGTCATGAGTAGAGGGGCCTATGGTCACGATGATCTTGGTTTTCCGCATGGAAGCCCACCTCGGTCCGAATTATGGAAGAACTCCTCACCGATAATGTTCCACTAAGCCGGCAATCCACCGCCCTTGTTGGAGGTACGCCTCAAATCATCCATCGGATTGAATGGCGTTATGATAACAGATAGCTATGTCAAGTCGATGAAGCCGCCACAATAGACCGCAAAGGTTTCGTGCCTTGGTCCAAGCCAGAAATATAAACACCGCCAAAGTTTGTGATGGCGGTGTTTGCGGCGGTTGCAGGCTGAAAATCATCTTCAACCGCCGTACATACAGCGACGGCGCGGCCCACGTACCCATCGCTGATTTTCCGTATAGATACGTCAGGCGCGCCTTGAGGCGTCGTAGGCGTCGGTAGCCCGCTGGATCGAGTCCCTGCGGAAAGCTTGCAGTTCTTCCTTGATGTTGCTCACCCACCGTTGGGAGTTCTGGATACCGACCAAGCTGCCCTGGAAGTGGGGCATGACGTAACGGGCCATCAGTTCGTAGCTATGCAGGACCTTTTCTCTCGGGGCCCAGTCTTCAACCCGGACCATAAAGCTGCCAAAGCCGCCGCTCATCTCCTGCAATCGGTTGATGCCCTCAATGCAATCATCCGGCGTGCCGACGATCCACTGGTTGTTTTCCACCATGTAGTCCACGATTTCATCGGGAGGAACGTCGGGCGCAGGATTGCCAAGGGTATTGGCAAAGTACTCGGTGACAACCCGGGCGCCGCCCTTGCGGATATCCTCAAAGGCCTGTTCCCTGGTATCAGCCAAGTGGACACCGGAGACTATGCCCCAGTCCTCCCGGCGGACGGTATGTCCGTGCTCCGCGGCAGACTCTTCGGCGATGGACCACAGGTCCTGGAGGGTCGTCTTTCTGACCGTGCCGCGGGGCACCGACATCGACAATACGGCTGCACCATGTTTACCTGCCAACGTTACCCCGGATGGAGACTCCACCGACGCCACCGCCACCGGCACGTGCGGCTGCTGGTAGGGCCGCAATTGAAGTATGGCATCGTGAAGCTCGAACCAGTCGCTCTTATAGGTGATCGGCTCCGTCTCAGTCATCAAGCGGAGGATAATGCCCAGGGATTCGTCCATCATCTCCCGCTGGCGCCCCATGTCGATGCCGAACATGTAGGCGTCGGAATTGAGCGCCCCGGGTCCGACGCCCAGGATAACCCTGCCCCTGGTCAAGTGGTCAAGCAGCACCATCCTGTTGGCCACCATGTAGGGGTGATGGTACGGAAGGCTGATCACGCCCGTACCCAGCCTTATATGGCGGGTGCGTTCAGCGGCGGTGGCGATGAACACCTCGGGGGACGCAATGGTTTCCCATCCGGCGCTGTGATGTTCGCCGATGTAGGCTTCGTCGAACCCTAATACATCGAGCCACTGGATCAACTCGAGGTCTCTGTCCAGGGCCAACGTGGGGTTTTCGTTCGTTCTATGGAAGGGGGCCATGAAAACCCCGAATTTCATCCTGGTGTTTGGGTCCATCTCAGTCCTCCCGTCAATCTAGTACGCTGAGGCAACCGGTACAGTACCCGGAGAGTTCAAAATCGCAAGTGTTTTACCTCTCCAAGACCGGAGCCGCGACCGTCAGAAAATGGTGCGGCACTAACAGGCGTGGTGTTGGCCCATTCTAACACGGGCATGAAGCATTAGCTATAACAGGCTGGCAAAGCAGGGCAGAGGGCGCTAAGGGTCCGCGGGCGGTCCGCTTCGGGGTAGCGCGGCCTGGAGGAAAGTGGTATGTTGGGTGCGCTATCAGAGAGTCCAAATTATAGTTGCATGAGGTAGTCAAATGGCACAAATCAAGCATATCGCTATCGCCACCAACGACGCGGAAAAGACGGCCAAGTTCTACTCGGAGGTATTCGGGCTTCGTCAGGTTGCTCAACTGGACGGGGAGAACGCCAAGGGCTTCATGTTGAGCGACGGCAACGTCAACATGGCTATCCTGGACTTCAAGTCCGATGCCGTCGCCGGAGAGCGGGGCAAGGACTGGGAGGGCATCCATCACATCGGCTTCGAGGTGGAGAGCCTCGAGGATATCGAGCGGCGGTTGGCCGATGCCAACTCCAAGCCAATGGAAGAGGTCAACAACGCCCTCCACGCCGGTAACACCGGTCCGCGCCACCAGAACGTTGAGACCAAGTATGAAGGCCCCAACGGCGAGATGATCGACGTCTCCCAGGTGGGCTGGGTAGGCACACGGGGGCTTGACTAGGACGATACCCTGAAGGTTGCCCTGCCGCTATGACGACTGTACAGAAACACGGCCAAACTGCCAGGGAGTTTCTGGATGCTGCCGGACGCGAGTTCGCAGCGGGCGACAAACTGCAAGGGTCAGAGAAGCTTTGGGGCGCCTCCGCCCATGCGGTCATGGCGGTGGCATTGCAGCGAGGTTGGCCTTGCGGCAACCATTACGCGATTAAAGCCGCAGTGGACCAACTCGCTGAAGAGTTAGACGACCGCACGTTGATCGGGAATTTTCTGGTGGCAGAACAATTTCATGCCAATTTCTATCATGACTTCATGGAAGATGGCGACATCCAACGAGCCAGTCCTTTCGTCGTTGGTTTCGTGGACCGGGTGTTGAACTTGATTTGACACCCGAAAGGCCTTGGCGAAATGAATACGCCCGGCGATGTGCCGGGCGTATTTGCGTTCAGTTCGGAAACGTTACCCTATGACGGAAAACTTGGCGGATTGGGTCATTTCGTATTTTCGAGGCCTAGTACCAGCCAACTTAACGCCCCTCATCTCAAGCAGCGGCCAAATCTCTTGCATGAAGTATGTTCCAAAGCGTGAGCCATCCATGCTTGCTGAGGAATGGTCAGGGAATTGCTCAACTATAATTGCTTTGCACGCCGGGCTTTTGAATGTACCAACGGGAATTTCTCTCATAATAGCCTCGGCTATAAGTCCACTGTTCGCTTCTGCCTTAACTGACTTGGTGGACTGGGCAACCGGGGGTGTTGAGGCTTTGGTGGGCTGAGGCGGTTGCGACTGGGATGGCATTGGCACCACATGAAGATATTCCGGCGGGAAGAATTGCCGGATGTTAGGCGTTTTCGTACCGGGGCGGTCCGTCAGTATCCAGAGAAAGGGGGCTCGGCTCGATGCTTTCCGAGCCTGCTTGGTCTCGGCCTTTACCTTGGCGAACAGGGCCATGAAGTCGCTGTCGTCGCTGAAGACGGCCACATGGCTGATCCGACCCCGGACCAGGTCGGTGACAGCGTCTACCGCAATGGCGATGTCAGCGGAATTCTTGGAACCCTGCATACTGAAGTGCTGGACGCCTTTGACCTCGACTTCCGCGCTCGGAGCCAAGGAGAGCGACCACATTTCCCACAGCGCAACCAGGTCGGCCCTGACGTACAAGACTATTTTGGAAAGCTCAGGAACTCCCTCCGGCCATTCCGCCACGAGAGAGCCGACGAGTTCCTGGGCGTCGCTTTGAAGGTTTTCGACGTCTACATAAAGGCCCGACCGTTGGCTGGCTTCCGATTTCGGCATGTGGGAACTTTACTATCCCAAGGGATCTTTGTATTTTCTAGGTCGAGATAGGGAGAGTGGAAATCCACACCCGGGAAGCTGAGCATAGTCTTCCAAGAACACGATGACAAGCCACATATCGGTAAAGGGATATTCTTTGCAGAAACAAATAACCGAGTGTGCCAGAGACTATCTAACAATCGTGTCCATCACAGTGCCAAATGAGACTCCAGTGAGTCTTTGGTACATGGCTACAGCTTGCTGCTCTGTCATTCCGGCCAACAGGTCGGCAACGATTCTAATACGTTGTTCTTTGTCATCGTATTGATCGTCCCGAATTAGCTGGGTCAACCGTTCCCTATAACTTACGGGGAATATGTCCAACTGTCTTGATTCCGCTGCATCGTTGAATATTTCGAAAAGCTGACTGATTATCCGGCGTTGTCCGTACTGCTGCGACGCTAAGGCAGTGTTGTTAATGACGTAGTGCCAAGTTAACTGTTTGAGTACAAACAGCTCAATCTCCGCAGGGTCCTCTATCTTAACCCGCCGCTCGCTTGCCGCGGTTGGGGTCTGTAGCTTTATCGCATTGACATATTGGTTTACAAGGCCAGCTGTTAGGCTCCGTAATCCAGCGCGTTGCTCCCTAGTTCCCAGGTAGGGCCCAGTTATACGGAACGATTCCGAAAGCTCTTTGAAGGCACTCCGGCAATCGTTTTGCGTATAGGGGACATACTGGTTGTTCCTTTGCAAGCTGGAGAAGGCACCATCCAAAAACCGGTCTATCTCGTCATCGTCCCTCAATAATCTATCGAGCGGGATTAGACCAGTACGGTAAAAATCTTCTACATCATGGATTGCGTATGCAATATCGTCAGCGAAATCCATCAGCTCTGCTTCAGCACTTTTTCGGCTATCTCTAGGTTCAAATCCCCTGACCCACTCGAATTCCTTCATTTCGCTGGCATAGGCTCCCCACTTACGATGCCGACCGGGTATGTTTTGACGATACCAAGGATATTTAATAATTGCGTTAAGAGTCGCACGGGTAAGGTTCAATCCAAAGAACCCAGCATGTCTGGTAGCCAGCTTGGTGACTATGCGAAAGGATTGGGGATTGCCCTCAAAGCCACCGTGAACTCCAGCGGCTATCATCAACTTGTCCAGTTCTTCTTCCGATACGTGCCCAAACGGAGGATGCCCTAAGTCGTGGGCAAGGGCAGCAGCCTCGACCGTGTCCGGGTCAATGCCTCCCACCGCTTCGATCTCCTCCGGCTGTTCAGCCCTCAACTTCTCGGCCAGTCTCCTGCCGATTTGAGCTACCTCCAAGGTGTGAGTAAGCCGGTTGTGAAATGGCTCTCCTTCGCCAGAGGATACCACTTGTGTGACCCACGCTAAACGCCGGAATGCCGAGGTATAAATTATTCTATCGCGATCTCTCTGGAATGGTGTTCGTTGGTCAGTCCCACGATCATGCGGATGGAAACGTCCATCACGAGGACTGGGAGGCATAGGATTTACCCCTGACAGGCTGCAAATGCGCATATTCCTGTGAGACTAATTTTCGGTCCCAAGTCAGATAGATTTCACTCGTGCCAATCAGAAGCCACACGGCAGCACCTAGGTCATTATCCTTCAACCCCTTATCCTTCTTAATGTTGTCTAGCATTGATCCTGCCTTCACCGGACCTTTGGCTTCAGCAAGATAATTCTTGATAGCGTTCTGCGCTTGTTGGATGGTTTCACTTAGCATAGCTCACCTTTGTGGCAGGGTCAGAGTTTTGCTGGTATTCCAGTTTTGCATAGGACGTTGCAACATGCCAGCTTGATTTGTCAACGAGACCGGCTTGCCTTGGGTAACAGCACGTTTCGATCCTCCACTGACATCAGCACAATTGCTGCTGCAATATTCAGCTATCCCTTACACAGGTCGAAAAGACGGCGTCGGATTCTCCGCATCAACGTCCTCCAAGTCCAGCACCATGGCGATGCCGGGCTTGATGTTCTGCGGGTTCCGGGCGTCGACGCCGGTGATGCGGGCACTGACGCGGGGGCCTTCCTCCAATGTGACGATGCCGGTGCAGTAGGGGTTGTCGCGGCCGTAACCCTTATTCGCCATGCTTACCGGCACAATGGAAATGGATGTGAAGGTGCTGAGGGTGGCCTTGCCGCTGAACTCGTACCACTCCATATCCCTGCTGTGGCACGAGGGGCACATGGGCCGCGGCTCGGGTGACAGCAGGCCGCAACTTCGGCAACGCACACCCACCAGTTTCCTGTCTTCCACCAGATAGGTGTTGAAGGATGCGGCGGTGAAGTTAGTGTTTTCGTCCCGGCTTTGCTGCGCCATGCCGCGTTACCCCCTTTGCAGGATGTTCACAACGCAGGTGCCGCCGGTGCCGCCCACGTTGTGGGTAAGCCCCAATTCCAGGTTGGGATTGTTGACCTGCCGGGGACCGGCTTCACCCCTCAGTTGGTGGAAGATTTCGCCTATCTGGGCAATGCCCGAAGCCCCCACCGGATGACCCTTGGCCTTGAGGCCGCCGGAAGTGTTGATAGGTTTGTCGCCAGTCAAGGCCGTCCTGCCCTCGTCAACCGCTCGCGGCCCCTCGCCGGGAGCGAAAAATCCCAAGTCCTCTGCTGCAACGATCTCGGCGATGGTGAAACAGTCGTGCACCTCTGCCAACTGGATGTCATCGGGGGCAACGCCCGCCATGTCATAGGCCTTGGAGGCGGCTATCTTGGCCGCCGACAGGGAAGTGAGTTCCTCTGCGTCGTGCAGCGGGCGACCGGAAGCTTGCCCGGTGCCGATGATGTGGACCGGCTTGTCGGTGAAGTTGTGGGCCAATTCCGAGGCTACCAGCAGCACGCAGGCTGCGCCGTCGGTAATCGGCGCGCAGTCGTACAGCCGCAACGGCCAAGCAATCCACGGGTTGGCTTGGGGGTCGTTCAGGAAGTCCATTTCGTCCCGGTATTCCGGGACTGGCAACCCGCGCTGCTGCGCCCTGGCGACACGCCGGTCGGCCAAGCTCTGGATGGTGACGTTGAACTGTGCTTTAGGGTTCAGGGCTCCGTTTTCATGGTTCTTGATGGCCACTTTCAACAGGTGATCCAGGTTAGTCTCGTACCTGTCCATGTGGGCAGTGGCTATGGCGCCAAAGATGCCTGGAAACGTCAACCCGGCGGGCACTTCGTACAGACCGTCGGCGGCGGTGGCCAGCACGTCCGTGACGCCCTCGGTGGGCAGGTTGGTCATCTTTTCCATGCCCCCCACCAGCACTATGTCATACATGCCGGAGGCGATGGCCATGATGCCCTCCCGCAGGGCGCTGCTGCTGCTGGCGCAGGCGTTCTCGATGCGAGTGACGGGCACCGGGGTCATGCCCAGCCAGTCGGCGATGATGGGGGCCGTGTGTCCCTGATGCTCGAACAGGTCAGAGGAATAGTTGCCCACGTAGGCGCACTCGATGTCCTGGACGTCCATGCCCTGGTCCAAGTGGTCCAGCATGTCCTGGAACGCCTCGACAAACAGGTCGCGGCTGTCTTTGCCGGGAAAAGCGCCGAATTGGGACATGCCGGCGCCCACGATGGAGACCGGGCGACCCAAGCGGCGTTGTTTGATTGATGATGCCATGTTTTGCTCCTTAGAAGAATTGTGAATGGAGATTAACCTTGGGACGGCGCTCGTTTGCAATTGCCCAAACTGTCCGTATTAGCATCGCAACAATATTCCTTGCAGAGAGAATCAATCTGTGCCCTTAGAATGGCAGGGCTTGTTTTACCGATGTCCTCCTGTGTCAAGTCAACGTATTCGGACCTCATTATAGACGATATGACATCGTGGCTAGGTATAGGATGGTCAAATTCTTTGCAGGTGTCCAGCCACAAGGAGATGGCCTGCTGGGCATTGGCCAGCGCCTCTTCATGCGTGTCGCCATGAGCCGTGCAACCTGGCAACTCCGGCACGTCGGCAACAAACACTTGGTCGCCAGGGTGCGGGCTCCAAGAGATGATTACTGCGTATTTGTGCATATCATTCTTTGCTGGAATCTGATTGCATGACAGTTGAGTATGAATTATCTGGCCCGGCATGAAGGGCGTCAACAACGCAATCATGGTGACCAGCACCACGCTATACTCCTCGGATCAGTCCCTCGCACATCTCGGCCCCTTGGACCACTTCCGGTATGACAGCGATTTCGCGGGTGGTATGGAACGACTGGACGCCAATGCCCACCGGAAGGGCCACGATCCCGTTCTCGTAAAAGACGTTGGCGTCGGAGCCGCCGCCGGTAGCTTCCAACCGAGGTTCCAAGCCGATGTTGGCCAAGGCCCGGCACAGGAGGATCACAGCCGGGTGGGACGGTTCCACATTGTAAGACCGGTAGGTATTGCGGATGTTCAAGCTTATTTCAGCATCGGGATGCTTGGTTGCGGCTTCATCGAAGATGCGCCTGAACTCCGCCGAGTAATGGTCCAGCTTGCTGTTGTCACGACTGCGCACTTCGCCGTCCAGGAAGGCCTCTTCCGGGATGATGTTGCGTTTCAGCCCGCCTTCCATGCGTCCGATGTTGGCGGTGGTCTCACCGTCGATGCGGCCCAACGGCAATTGGGTCAATATTTCGGCGGCGATGATGACGGCGGAGAGGCCCTTCTCCGGTTCCACCCCGGCATGGGCGGCCCTGCCTCGGATATGGCCGGTGATGACGTTCTGGGACGGGGCGGCCACCGAGATGCGGTTCACCGACCCCTCTCCGTCGAATACCACGCCGGTCTTGGCCGACAACCGCTGAAAGTCCAAGTGGTGCACCCCCACCAAGCCACCTTCCTCCGCCCTGGTGAAGGCCACTTCGACGGGGCGGTGGCCGGAGCCAGACTCGACCACAGAGGTCAGGGCTTCCAGCACGATGGACAGGCCGGCCTTGCAGTCGCCTCCCAGTATGGTTGTCCCGTCGGACCTGAGGATGTCGCCGTCCAGCACCGGCTTGATGCCGCGGCCCGGCTCCACGGTGTCCATGTGCGCCGACAGCAGTAGCGGCTCTCCGTCCCCTGGCATGTTGGCGATTATATTCTTGAAACCGTCGTGGTGAACATGGAACCCCAAGGACTCCAGCCGCCCGGTCACCTCGCGGTCTATCTCGTCCTCTTCACCAGTGGGGCTGTCGATGCGGATAAGGTCGGTGAGTGTCTGTAGAAGCCTTTCTCTGTTAGCCAATTGCGCCTCTCAGTGGGATGGATTAGGGCAACGCGGCGACGCACTTGATCTCCAGCAGGAACTCCGGCCGTACCAACCCGGATATGACGAGGAGGGTGTTCGGCGGATAGTCGGCGTTGGGGAACAGGTCCGGATAAATTTCGGTGCGGGCCGCGATGTAAGGCTCGATGTTCTCACTGCCCACCAGGTAGGTGGTGAACTCGACGACGTTGCTGAAACCCGCGCCCGCCCCAGCCAGTATGTCGCCGATATTCTTGAAGGTCTGGCGGGTCTGCGCCGCTATGTCACCCGATCCCGCCAAGTTTCCACTGGCGTCGACCCCCACCTGCCCGGCTACGTAAAGCAGGCTGCCCGGCGAGACTTTCATTGCCAAGGAATATAGGCCCAGGGGAGCGGGAGCGGCCTCGGGATTCAGCGGAGTCCTGTCTAGGTTAGGCATTGTTTCAATCTCCAGCGTAGATTCGCGGTCCGGTCATAACGCCGCAAGCCGCGGCAACCCCCATTATAGGCCACGTTCGCCCAATCTCACACCTCGGTTTCAGGCTGGCGCCGGTAGGTGCGTCCCTTCCAACCCCCGCCCTTGCCGCGCCAGGATTGCCATGCGGAGTGGACTGTCATCAACGTATATGCTCCGGCTATAACGGGCAGCAGCAGGGCCAGCATGGGAGAGACCCGGTACCACCGCAACGTGGGAAGGTAACACACGCCCATCAAGACCGACCCGGCGGCTCCGGCGGCCACCAGCCATAGACCTACGACACTATCACCTCCCGACGTCAACAGGAACAGGCCGCAAATAAATCCGGCCAATGAGGACCAGAAGCCCAGCAGCATCCCCAACACGGTAGCGGCCAACAGAATTGTGGAGTGTTCCAACTGGGTAAAGGCCGTCCGGGATACGGTGGCCCAGACTCCTTTCAATCCGCCGTAGGGACGTACACTGGCAACCTCGCGGCTCAAGCCCAACCAAATCTTTCCCGAAGCCGCTCCAACGTCCTGCTTACCGGATTTCCCCAACCGATTCTTTATCAGCTTGGCCAGGGAGCAATCGTCAATCAGTTCTCCAGCTATCGCCTGCAAGCCCCTGGCGCTCTCTAGGGTGTCGCGGCGCACCATCAGGCATCCCCCCGCGGCAGCAGCCACGGGGCTACGCGGGTTGTTGACCCACCGGAAGGGATACAACAGCATGAAGAAATATACGAAGGCCGGAACCAACACCCTTTCCCAGCCCGTCAGAATTTTAAGCAGCGCCATAACGGATACCAGGTGCAGGTCGTCACCCGTGGCCTTGTCCACCATGGCGCAGAGCACTCCCGGAGCAATGGCGATGTCTGCATCAACGAACAGGAAATATTCCTGTTCCTCCGCCGATGCGGCTTGGACTCCTTGTTGAAGGGCCCAGAGCTTGCCTGTCCAGCCCGGCATCAAGGGATCTGCCGTGATCACGCTCAACCGTTCCTCCATACCCAGGTCCTGGGACGCCCGGCGCGCAACTTCTGCGGTGCCGTCGGCGCTGGAGTCGTCTACCATCCAGACGTGAAACCGGCCCCGGTAGTCTTGCAACAACAATTGGGGCAGCGTTTGGGGAAGAATTTCGGCTTCGTTGCGGGCAGGGACCACGACGGCAACGGATGGAAGTCCACGCGAGTCTCTGTCAAGATCTAGGCCGACCGTCAAGCACTGGTCGGTGCGCCAGAAGAAGCCGCGGCCCAAGAGAAGATATACCCATGCGGCGAGCGCCAGGTTGGTCAATATCAGGATAATCAAGACCAGCGTGGACATGAGGTTGACGGTGATTATAGAAGCGTCCCGCGGCCAAGTGTACCCTGCTTCCCCAGCCTGCTTACTCTGATGATATACTCGACAGCATGACGGCTGACTTTACGGCGCCGCGGGTTGGCGTGGGTGTGGTGTTCCTGCGGGACAACCGGGTCTTCCTGGCCAAACGCCACGGTTCCCACGGCGAAGCTACCTGGGCGTCGGCTGGCGGCCACCTGGAGTTGGGAGAAAGCTTGGAGGAGTGCGCCCGCCGGGAGGCCTTGGAGGAATTAGGGTTGGTGGTGGGAGATCTCCGTTTCCTGTGCGTCAGCAACATCATCGCCTACGGCAGGCATTACCTGGACATCGAGTTCCTGGGAGACATCGGTGACCAGGAACCCGTACTGGCAGAGGTCGATGCCTTCACCGAGTTCGGCTGGTTCCCGCTGGACGATCTTCCCCAGCCTCTTTTTCTGCCCATGCAGTACGCCCTGGACAGCGTTCGCACCGAGCAGGTCTACTACCCCGGACCTTAAACTGCGGTGTCATACACGGTCACGGCGCCAGTCCAAACCAAGCAAGCGGAGAGTGAATGATGGCAGCCAAGAAAGGACGCGGCTTGATGACGGTCTTCACCGACGTGCCGGCCCAGTACGAAGATGAATTCAACCGCTGGTACGACGAAGAGCATATACCTGAAAGGTTGTCGATCCCGGGAGTGTTGAGTGCCGCGCGCTACACTGCCGTGCAGGGAAGCCCCAAGCACTTGGCCTTTTACGAGCTCAGTGAGCCGGAAGCGTGGCACTCGGACGCTTGGCAATATTGGCTGAACAACCCCACCGAATGGTCCAAGCGCATGTCGCCCTCGGTCATCGGCGAAACCTTCATACGGAACATCTACCGGCTGATATTCCCGGAACAATTGCCGCAAGCAGACTTGGAAGCGGACCTGCCGCCGGTCATGCTGGTCGGCCGCATGTCGGTGCCGACGGAGTTGGAAGCGCGTTTCAATGCCGCCTACAACACGGAAAGGCTTCCCCTATGCTCGAAAATCCCCGGCTACATCCGCGCCCGACGGTTCGAGGCAGTGATGGGCGAGCCGAAGTACATTACCGTTCACGAACTGGAGTCGGTGGCCGTGGCCGAAAGCCCGGAATGGGAAGCTTGGCGGACTGCGGAAACGCCGGACTGGACCGCCACTATACGACCCCAAATGACTCACACCGCGGGTTCGCCGGGCATCTACGTTAGGAGGGACGTGGGATAGTAAATGACTCCCCGCGGCTACACAGAAACGGCGGTCCGCGGCGCCAAAATCACGGCAACTCTTATGTAATTCTGCTATAATAGAAGTGCAATTTATACTATATATTGCAGCTTGAGACGGAAGACCATCTCGTATCCGGGAAGAGTCTTCCCCCGCTTTAGCAACAATGGTCAACCCCCATCCACAATGCCCCGGTTTGCCTCTATAAGGCTGCTTCATCCGGTCAATTAAATCAGGGTGGAAATCTTTAGTGTCCGAGGAGGAGGCGCAGTCGCGTCTTCCTTGAGAGCCGGAACAAACCGCAGGGTGGACGATGCGGGGTGGATCATCAAGGGTTTCCGCACCCTTTCATAATTGAACCGCGAACAGGGCCAACGGCCCGGGATAATAAGTTATGCAACAGCAGTCCAATACCGAATACACGGCTAAAGACATCCAGGTCCTGGAGGGGCTGGAAGCCGTGCGGGTCCGTCCCGGCATGTACATCGGCAGCACCGACCAGCGGGGTCTGCACCACCTGATTTACGAGGTGCTGGACAACGCCGTCGATGAATCGATGGCCGGGTTCTGCGACCAAGTGAAGATAACGCTGGACTCGGACGGATTGGTCTCGGTGGCCGACAATGGCCGGGGCATCCCCGTAGACATACACCCCACGACCGGGCTGACCGCGCTGGAGACGGTAATGACCACCCTACACGCGGGGGGCAAGTTCGGCGGCGGCGCTTACAAGGTGACCGGCGGACTGCACGGCGTCGGTGGGTCGGTGGTCAACGCGCTTTCGGACTATCTCAGGGCCGAGGTCCACCGCGACGGCTGGTTGTACGTTCAGGAATACTCCCGGGGCAAGCCCTTGGGCAGGATGACCAGGAAGGAGAGGACCGACCTCCACGGTACGGTCATATATTTCCGCCCCGACCAAGAGATTTTCCCAAACATCGAATACGATTTCGAGATTCTTACCGGTCACTTCAAGGAGATAGCCTTTCTCAACAAGGGGCTTGAAATCCAGTTCGTCAGCGATTGGCACGACCAGCAGCGGCACGGGGACGTGGAGCGCACTTATTATTTCGACGGCGGCATCGCCAACCTGGTCCGCAACGTGAACCGCAACCGCCGCGTTATGCAGCAACTGCCCTTCTACTATGAGAAGACGCAGGACGACACGCTGGTGGAAGTCGCCATACAGTACAATGACAGCTTCTCCGAGTCGGTGCTTTCGTTCGCCAATTGCATCAACACCCAGGAGGGCGGCACTCACTTGACCGGGTTCCGGTCGGCCCTGACCCGTGTCATCAACGACTATGCCAGGCGGCAGTCTTTCATCAAGGACGACCAGTCCAACCTGACCGGCGAAGACGTCAGGGAAGGTCTCTCGGCGGTCGTCAGCGTCAAGTTGACGGAACCGCAGTTCGAGGGCCAGACCAAGACCAAGCTGGGCAACGCCGAGGTCCGGGGCATTGTGGACTCGGTGGTCAGCGAAGGCTTGGCCAGGTACTTGGAAGAGCATCTGCCGGAAGGCAAGCGCATCGTCGAGAAATGCCTCACGTCGCAAAAGGCGCGGGAAGCAGCCAAGCGGGCCCGCGAGTTGGTAATACGCAAGAACGCGTTGGACGGTTCCTCCCTGCCAGGAAAGTTGGCCGACTGTGCTGAGAAAGACCCGGAAAAGTCGGAGATTTACATCGTCGAGGGTGAGTCTGCCGGCGGGTCGGCCAAGATGGGCCGGGACCGACGCTTCCAAGCCATCCTGCCTTTGAAGGGAAAGATTCTCAACGTGGAGCGGGTCCTGCAACAGCCGGACCGTATCCTTAGCCACGAGGAGATCCGGGCCTTGGTGGCGGCGGTAGGCGCCGGGGAAGGGGACGAGTTCGACATAGACAAAATCCGCTACCGGAAGGTCATCATCATGACCGACGCGGACGTTGATGGTTCCCATATCCGGACGTTAATCCTCACTTTCTTCTTCCGGCGGATGTTCCCCCTCATAGAGAGCGGCTGCCTCTATATAGCCCAGCCGCCCTTGTACCGCATCCAGAACGGCAGAAGAGTCCAGTACGCCTACAGCGACGCCGAAAAAGACGTGATGCTCGAGCAGTTGAACGGGGCCAGGAATACCCACTTGCAACGCTACAAGGGCCTTGGTGAGATGAACCCGGACCAACTTTGGGAGACCACCATGAACCCGGAGACTCGGCAGATGCTACAAGTGGACATCGAAGATGCGAACGAGGTGCACGACGTGTTCTCCACCCTCATGGGTGAGGTTGTGGCCCCGCGCAAGAACTTCATCGCCGCCCACGCTCGGAGCGTTCAGAACCTGGACGTTTAGCCGGGGCGGCCGGGTTCGCTTCGCCGGGTTCGCTTCGTTGGAAAACAACCCCCGGTGGTTTATAATTGCCTGCGTCGTTGATACACCATTTTCATCCCCATACGTGGCCCTCACAGGACCATGCGTCATTCCCGCGAATGCGGGAATCCACTGCATCGGTCAGTGACGAGGGGTTGTCAAAGGAACAGGAGGACCTAATTGCCCGCGAGAAAGGTAGCTCGACAACAAGTAAAACGCGCCCAGCGAAATAGAGGTGTGAGGACGGCCACCCGTACCGGAGTCGCCAAGGCCGTCCGGGCCATGGGAGCCGGAGACCTCGATGCTGCCGAGATGGCCGTGCCGCAGGCGGTCAGCCTGCTGGACCGGGCCGTTCGCAAGGGCGTACTCCCCAAGAACACCGCGTCACGGAGCAAGGCGCGCCTCACTGCGCGGCTCAACAAGCTGATAGCCTCATAACGGGAATCACTCAATAGACGGTGCGGGCGTTTTCCGCGCCGTCTGACTTTTTGAGGCAACTCTCCCTGCTTATCCCCTCACCGTCGTTGCATTCTCGCTGAATCCGTCGCGGTTTATCTTCATGGCCGCGCAAGCTCCTCAGTCCGCGTCGTGTCCCCCTTGTATGACATTTCGCCGTTGACAGCAATTTGCCCCTTTGATAGCTTGGCAGCACACTATGGGTACGTCGGAGTGGGATATGGTCTCGAGAAAGAAATTGCCCCCCAGGCGGCAGCAGATATTGGAATTTATCCAGGAATTCATCGTCGAAAACGGTATCCCGCCTACCGTGCGGGACGTGCAAAAGGCCTGCAACATCAGCTCTACGTCGGTGGTGGACTACAATCTGCGCATTCTGGACCGGGACGGATATTTGAACCGTCGGCCTGACGTAGCCAGAGGCATCGAATTATTGGACGAAAGAGGCCAACCGGCCTCCAACGTGCCCCGGGTGGCCATAGTCGGCGGTATCGCCGCCGGCCTGCCCATCCCGGTGTTCTCTACCGAGGACGCCGCCTCCAGCCAGGAGTTCGACACCATCGAGGTCTCTCCCGATTTGCCGCGTCGTTATGGGCGGTTGTTCGGGCTGAGCGTGACCGGGTCGTCGATGATAGACGCGCTGATCGACGACGGCGACGTGGTCATTGTCAATCCCACCAATCAGGCCTCCAACGGAGACACGGTGGTTGCGTGGCTGAAGAACGAAGAGGAAGCCACGTTGAAGAAGTTCTACCTGGAGGGGGACCAAGTACGTCTTCAGCCCGCCAATAGCCAGATGGAACCGATATACTGCGACGTCGGTAACGTGGAAGTCCACGGCAAGGTGGTGGCGGTAATCCGCAAGTTCTCCTGAGACCGACGGCAGGCGTCCAGCCGTCCGGGTCCCCCGGATGTCTACGCTCGAGGGAGTTGCACGGCGCTACTTGCGTACATTTGACAAGGCGCCATAGGTGGCTACGACGAAGGGTACGCAGTAGGTCAACGGAATCTTCCAGTACAGGGCGGGGTCCCAGTTTCCGGAGACCAGAAAGTCTCCCTGGTTCAACAGGGTAAGCAGAGTCCCGACAACGACGGACGCCATCAGGGACTTCTTGATCATCGGCCAGTGCCGCAGCGAGCAGAGGAAACACTTGGGCGCGGCCGCTTCTGCCCCATTCGCTTCCGGACCACCAGTTTCCGCTTTTACGGCGAACACAAAGCTCCAGCCGTCCCGAAGCCCGCGCGAGCATCTGGCGCAACGGGATGTTTCAACGGTGGTTTCCGGCCTGACCGCTTGGGCCATGGGGCACATTCACTGACTGGACCGGGCGACCGGTCAAGGAGCATGTTCAGGGTGGGGGGATTTTAGTCAAGGCCTTTCAGGGTGTCAAACACGGCCTCATCATTCTCCTTACTTTCCGCTCTATTCTCCCGTCTTTCCCTCTTCATTCTCCCGTCGTTCCCGTTCTATTCTCTCGTCGTTCCCGCGCAGGCGGGAATCCACCGTACTGCGGTCCGTTGACCGGAACACCGTCAAAGGGTTATCGCTTACTTCCAAACCAAGGGGGTTTTTGCTATACTGCCCGTGGTTTTTGCCCGGCCCAAGCGCGGGCGGGCTGATTGCGTTTTCAGGGAGGACACATGCCGGCCTACGCGGTAATCGGCGGCCAATGGGGAGACGAGGGCAAGGGGAAAGTGGTTGACTACCTTGCCGGCAAGACCGACGCCGTGGTGCGTTTCGCCGGCGGGCCCAATGCCGGTCATACCGTCGTCAACGAAAGCGGCACGTTCCAGCTCCACCTGGTGCCTTCGGGGCTCTGCTGGCCCGGCGCCTGCGCCATTATCGGCAACGGGGTGGTCATAGACGCGGACGTGTTGCTGGGCGAGTTGGAGGAGCTGGATTCACGCGGGATCGACATCAGCCGGTTCTACGTCAGCGAGCGCGCCCACCTAATTATGCCTTATCACATCCTCCTGGACCGCTTGGAGGAGCAAGCAAAAGGCTCCGCCGCCATCGGCACCACCGGCAGGGGCGTAGGCCCGGCCTACACCGACAAGGTCAGCAGGGTAGGTATCCGGGTGGGAGACCTGCTCGAACTGGAGGAGGTACTGGCGTCCCGCTTGGAGCAGGCCCTTAGCTTTAAGAACCAGGTCATCACCAAGATATACGGCGAAGAGCCGTTGGAGCTACAGTCAGTCCTCGACCAATGCGGGGATTGGGCGGAACGCCTGCGCCCCTACGTCCGACCGACCGAGCAGATCCTCCAGGACATGCTGGACCAAGGCAAGAACATCCTGATCGAAGGCGCCCAGGGCGTTCTTCTGGACATTGACCACGGATCGTACCCTTACGTGACTTCGTCCTCTCCAAGCATTGGCGGGGCATGCACCGGCTTGGGCATTAGCCCGCACTCCATCGCCGGGGTGCTGGGAGTGTTCAAAGCCTACTCGACCAGGGTGGGCGAGGGACCAATGCCGTCGGAGATGCCCGGACAAATGGGTGAGGAACTGCGGGAAAAAGCCCAGGAATACGGCACCACCACCGGCCGTGCCAGGCGTGTGGGATGGTTCGACGCAGTAGCGGGCCGGTACAGCCGCGAAGTCAACGGGTTCACCGGGCTTGTGCTGACCCGCTTGGATATTCTGGACGGGTTTTCCTCCGTGAAGGTGTGTGTCGGCTACCGGGTCAACGGGCATGAGCAGGCCAGGTTCCCTTCAAATACCGGGCTGCTGGCCCAATGCCAGCCGGTGTTCGAAGAGCTGCCCGGTTGGGACGAACCTACCGCCAGCGCCACGAGCATGTCCCAGTTGCCGCCCAACGCGGTGGCCTACGTCAAGCGCATCGAAGAACTGGTTGGCTGCCGGGTCCAGATCATATCGACCGGCCCCAGCCGGGGAGAGACGATTCAAGTCGAGCCGGTTATCGTCTAGCGGTAGTCCATGACGCCATACATCGGGATCACAGGCTTCACGACGCCGGAGGAAGTGGCCGCCGTCATCCAAAGCCTGCCCTCCTCGCCGGAGCGTCTTCTGATGTGCGGCGTGCTCCTCAGCAACGCGCTTCTGAACGGCGGGATAAGTGATGCTCCCGGTCGCTGTCCATTACCCGTCTCAATTGCTGGCATCTTCTCTAGCGACCCTCGCTGCCTCAACTTGGTGCATTACCGGCCCAGGGCCGAAGCCGACCTTGCAAACGTGCTGGCCCGCGCAGTGGCCGTCGGCGGCGTCAACTGCCACGGCGTGCAGATAAACGCCACCAGAGGAGCGCCCTGGCCCGACCCTATAGCTCTCCAACAGTTCCGCGACCGTTGCCATCCAAGGCGTATTGTGCTGCAAGTCGGCGGAGAAGCCATGAAAGCCGCCGAAAGCCGCCCGAATGAAATAGCCTGTCGCTGCGCCCTGTACGAAGGCATCGTTACCGACGTGCTCGTCGACGCCTCGGAGGGGATGGGTGTACCCTTGGACGCCCAGCGGACCATCCGGCACTTGGCCGCCATTGCCGAGGCAGCGCCAAGCATGGACCTGGTGGTCGCCGGCGGCCTCTGCGCCGACAACTTGGATGCCCTGTTGTCCTCGCTGTTGTCCGAATGGGCCGGAGTAAGCATTGACGCGGAAGGCCGCCTGCGCGACAGTGACGACAGGCTGGACGTGGCGGCAGCCAGCGCCTACCTTACAACGGCTTTGAACCTGCTGGACCCGGCTTACTGATGGTGAGGTCTGCCGTTTGTACTCGCAACTGAACAGGAGACGCCGAAATGTCACAGGTGAATACAGTTCTCGGCCCCGTTGATTCCGCCGACCTTGGCTTCACCCTAAGCCACGAGCATGTCACCCTGGGAGCCGCCGGGGCCGCGGCCACCTACCCGGGTTTCCAAGACCGGCAGGCCATCTCCGACGCCGCGTCGGCAGCCCTTTCCGAGGCTTACGAGGGCGGTGTGCGGACAATCATAGACGTCACCACTTTCGACCTCGGACGAGACGTTTCGATGATGGTGGAAGTGAGCCAACGTTCCGGCGTTCACGTCATCCCCTGCACCGGCAATCACTTGGCCGTGCCGCGCATCTTCTGGGGCGCTCCGGTGGACCGGGTCGCCGCATTGTTCATCAAGGAGATTGAGCAGGGCATCGAGGATACCGGGGTCAAGGCCGGCATTATCAAGGTGGCCAGCGACCGGGGCGGCATTACCGACAACGAGGAAATCGTGCTACGCGCCGCCGCCCGCGCCTGCAACGCCACCGGCGTCCGCATCAGCACCCATACCTGGTCACCGGATAGGGTCGGCGAGGAACAGGTGCGCATCCTCAGAGAGGAGGGAGTCGACCTCAACCGCGTCTACATCGGCCACAGCAACGATGACACCGATGTGGGCTATCTTACCGGCCTGCTAGAGGAAGGGGTCTGGCTCGGATTGGACCGCTACCCCGGCGGACGCACGCCGGAAACCCCCAAGTGGAATGTACGGACCGCGGTGGTCAAGCAACTGATTGACGCCGGCTGGACCCACCGCCTCATGCTCTCCCACGACCACTCCACCCCTGTAGTGCAGCCTTCGGAGGAATTGCGCCGGGAGCGTGAGCAGTTCAACCCCGACGGCTACCTTTTCATCACCCGCAACGTGCTGCCCCGCCTCCTAGAACTGGGCGCCACCCAAGCCGATATTGACGCCATCATGGTGGACAACCCGCGTCGGTTTTTTGAGGACTGACCTCCGCGCTTTTGAGAGGCCTCGAGTCTCTTGCATGGTAGAATACGAACATGGTCACGGAACCGCAGCTTGACGCGGAATCTTTGGTCGCCCGGATAATCGCCGAGCTTGAGGGCAATCCCGAAGCCCGGCGATTGTTGTTGCGCGCACTTCTCACGGACGAGTTTCTGGAAATGCCATCCCGCTTGGACGCGATAGAGAAGGGCATCACGGAACTCGAGACTGACGTTTCTCAACTCAAGACTGATGTAGCGTATCTGAAGGGCAGCGACCTTGAGAACCGCCTGCACAGGAGAATCAGGGCGCGGGTCGCACGGCCTTTTGGTCTCAAGCGGCCACGGATTATGCAAAGCCCTTTGCTGGAACCACTAACCGAGTTTATTGACCGGATGGACGATGCGCTGGAGGACGGCAGAATCAGCGAAGAGCAAGACGGGCGCATAGAGGAAACCGACTTTATCATTCGCGCACAACGCATAAGGGACCAGACTGATATCTGGATTGCCGTCGAAGCGTCCAACAGGGTTGGCGAAAGCGACATACAGCGGGCCAGACTTTCCGCAGACATCCTCGCCATTGTCTTCCAGACCGAGACGCTCCCGGTTGTTGCAGGATATAGCATCGACCCTCGTGACTTGGCGCGGGCGGACACCGAGGGAGTCGGTTATGTCGAAATTCAGCCCCCCATTGTTCCCTGATCACCCCATCCCTGTTGTGCAGCCTTCGATGGTAGAATACCAACATGGTCACGGAACCGCAGCTTGACGCGGAATCTTTGGTCGCCCGGATCATCGCCGAGCTTGAGGGCAATCCCGAAGCCCGGCGGTTGTTGTTGCGCGCCCTGCTCACGGATGAATTGCTACGCGTTCCAGCACGTTTGGATCGCATCGAAAACGACATAGGTCACTTGAAGGGGAGTGCATTGGAAAGCCGTCTTCACAAGATACTGGGGGGGATAGTCTCTCAACCTTTGGTGCTCAGGCGTCCCAGGATAATGAAGAGTCCGTTGTTGGAATGGCAACCTGAACTTTCCGAGCCGATCGAAGCTGCCTTGGATGAGAACCGAATAAGCTACGACGAGTACATACGGATTCTACGCACCGACTGCATCATTCGCGGCCAGCGCCACAGCGACCAGAGCATTGTCTGGGTTGCCGGTGAAGCATCCAACAGGGTTGGAGAAAGCGACATCCAGCGCGCCCGCTTCTCTGCTGATATCCTCGCCACCGTCTTCCAAACGGATACCATCCCTGTTGTCGTAGGGTACAGTATCGATCCCCGCGACTTGGCGCGTGCCGAGGCCGAAGGCGTCAACTACATGGAAGTCGAGGACGAATTCTGATTCCAGGCGGGGACCCGCAAGCGGCTTGACGTTCAGTAAGCCGCCCGCAGCACTTCCATAATCGGCCCGGCATCGGCGACGGGCTTGGGGTTGGTGCTCAGACCCCGGTCGTGAAGAGTAGCCGCGGCGATGTACTCCAGCCCCTCCTCCGGTACGTCCACTTCCCGGAGCGTTCGCGGCAGCCCAAGCTCCCGGCAAAGGGCGTCGACAGCGTCCGCCGCCGCCAGCCCAGCCTCCTCATCGGTCATGCCGGCGTCCGCCACCCCGATAGCTTCGGCGATCAACCGCTGCCGGTCGGCGCACACGTCCAGATTATACCGCATGGTGTGGGGTAGCAGTATTCCGTTGGCCTCTCCATGCGGCACGCCGTACAGCCCTCCGACGTGATGGCAGGTTGCCGTGTTCAGGCCCAACCCGCCGAACGACCCCAGCGACGCCATAGCGCAAGCCGTCTTGGTGTTCAACAGGGTATGGATGTCCCCGTCCTTGCAGCGGGGCAGGTTTTCGAACAACAGCCGGATCGCGTGAAGGGCCATCCCGTCTCCAATAGGATTGCGCCCGGTGGAGTAGACTGTCTCAATGGCAATGCGGAGTTGGCCGATAGCGGTGGAGACCAGTATACGCAGCGGCGTGGTCGCCAGCGCTTGGCCGTCCAGAATTACCGTGCTGGGGGTCACCCCTTCACCGGCAAGGATCAGCTTGCGGCCCAACTGGTGGTCCGTTATACCGCCGCCGCCCCGGCTGAACTCGGCGCAGCCCATGGTCGTCGGCACGGCCAGGATGGGCAGTTTGGGCGTGGGCGTGGGAGGGACGGTGATCCGGTTGGGAGGCTCGAAGATGATCTCGTAGTCGTGAATATCCCCGCCTTCCGCCAGCAGGGTCGCCATGGCCTTGGTGGTGTCGTGGGTGCTGCCGCCACCTACGCTGATGAACACGTCGGGTTGCGTTTCCTTGGCCATCTGCACACCGGCCTCCACCGTCTCCACCGGCGAGTGGGGCGCCACACCGGAGTAGGTCCCCACGTAGCGGGGGCCCAACGCCTCCTGCACTCGCGGTACGACGTCGCATGACCGCAGAATGGTGGGGCCGCAGGTTATCAACGCCCGGCTGCATCCCAGATCGTCCACCGTCTTCGCCAGTTGGTCGATGGCGCTTTCGGAACAGATGATGTCTTGGTGCAATGGGTTGTAACGATAACTGAGCGAGACTTCGGCCATATTTTCAATCCCCCTGCTTGCCGCCAATAAACTTCTACTGGTCCAACCCGCGCTGCATCCCGCGGAGATAACCTGCTTGGCCCCCGTGCTGGTTGGTCTCCCAGAGCAGCATCCGGAACATCTCCGCGATGGGGATGGTCTCTCCCCGACGGTTGACCATCGTCGTTTCCGTCAGCGAAGCATCGTCGTGCCGCGACAGAAACTCCAGAAGGTTGTTGCGGGCATCGTTGGCATACTCGATGAGCAGGGCCTTGTCGGGGCACCGCCATGACGCCAGGTCGTCGGCGCTATATTGGAACCCAACGTCCATCGCCTCCGGGTTGAACCCGAAACGCTCGGCCCATCCGGTCTCGTATAACTGCGGCTCCCTCTTGGCGAACGTCTGCACCCACAGGTCCAAGGCCCGGCCGTAGTGCCACAGGATGAAACCGATGGAGTGGCACTGGTCGTTGGGGCTGAACTCCAGTTCATCCTGGGTAAGGCCGTCAACATAGCGTTCCGTCCACTCCCAGTTGGTGGTGAATGACTGCCGGATAAAGTCTTGAAGGATGTTCATCAGGTTCTCCCGTGGGCGATGTCTTCCGGGTGCGCCGGGTGGCCCGGATAACGAAAGGCCTGCCCCTTTGTAATGGGGCAGGCCACTTCAAACGGGTGAGACTATGACGCCCTATGATGAAACGGGCAAGTCAATGTCGTAATTGGCCAATACGGAGCGTATCCGGCTGGCCGATGCCTCGTCCGGCGGCACCAGTGGCAGCCGCGGCTGCCCGACGTTGAAGCCGACCTGGTTGAGGGAGTACTTGACCGGGATGGGGTTGGACACGACGAACAGGACTTTGAACAACGGGAGCAGACGCCGGTGCTCAGCCGCCGCGTTTTCCACGTCGCCTTCCAGCAAATACCCCATCATCTGGCTGATCTGGCTGCCGACCAAGTGGGACGCGACGCTCACCACCCCGTAGCCGCCGGTAGCCATCATGTAGTAGGTCTCGTTGTCGTTGCCGCTCCACACCCGGAACCCGTCCTTGGCTCCGTCGATGATGCGGGTTATCTGGTCCATGTCGCTGCCGGCTTCCTTGATGCCGACGATGTTGTCTACGTGACTGAGACGAATGGTGGTCTCGTCGGTCATGTTGAGGCTGGTGCGGCTCGTCACGTTGTACAGCATACAAGGCAGGTTGACGCTTTCCGCGATAGCCTTGAAGTGCTGGTACAGGCCTTCCTGGGGAGGTTTGTTGTAGTAGGGGACCACCAGCAGAATGCCATCCACGCCTTGTTGTTCGGCTTCCTTGCTCAGCTCAATGCTCTCGGCGGTGCTGTAATTGCCGGTGCCGGCTATGACCGCACCGCTCTCCCCAAGCGCGTCCTTGACTTCGGCCCACAGCCGAAGTTTTTCCTCGTCGGTCAGGGTCGGAGACTCCCCGGTGGTGCCGGAAACCAGGACCCCGTCACTGCCCGATGCTACCAGGGCCTTGGCGAGAGCCTTGGCTTGTTCGTAGTCCACCTCTCCTTGATCGTCGAACGGAGTGACCATCGCCGTGATTAGCCTGCCTATCTCTGCCATGCCTGGCCTCCTGCTTTGTGGGTGCTTCCTCAGCGGTACCGTATTGTACCGCAAAATAGCAACAGTGGTGACGGGCTGCGGAAGTTAGTCCTTGATAACTTGGGAGAACGGGGGTTTCATGGCCAAGCCCGTCCCATCGGTGAAAATCTGCTTGATCTCTATAAAGTCGTCCAAACCGTGATAGCCCAACTCGCGCCCGATGCCGCTTTGCTTGTAGCCGCCCCAGATTCCCTCGACCGGTTGGGCGTAGTTGTCCCAGATCCACACGGTACCGGCCTTGATGCGCCGCGCCACCCGCACGGCCCGCGGGTAGTCGGTGCTCCACACTCCGGCCACCAAGCCGAAGTCAACGTCGTTGGCCAAGTGAATCGCTTCTTCCTCGTCGTGAAAGGTGGTAACGGCCACGACGGGGCCGAATATCTCTTCCTGGCTCAACCTGGACGAGTTATCCACTCCGTCGAAAATGGTCGGTTCAACATAGTAGCCGTGGTCGTATCCGGGCCCTTGAAGCTTGGACCCGCCGGTCACCAACTGGAAGGCGTCCTGGCCGAACTTTATGAACTCCTGGACCACCTCTTCCTGACTTCGGGAGATTAACGGCCCCATATCAACCGACTGAGCGGCCGGGTCGCCTACTTCTATCTTCCTGGCAAGGTCCACCACGCTGGACAGGAGTTCGTCATGGATGCCCTCCTGCACCAGCAGGCGGGTGGTCGCGCCGCAGGCCTGCCCCGCATTGCGGAACATCCCGAAGATGGCCGCCCGCGACGCGGCATCGACGTTGGCGTCGTCGAACACCACGTAGGGGGCCTTGCCGCCAAGCTCCAAGCTGATCCGTTTAACGTCCCTGGCGGCTTGAGCGGCGATGCCCTTGCCAGTGCCCGTCTCTCCAGTGAAGGAAATCTTGTCGATCTTGGGATTGGTCACGATTTCCGCGCCGACGACGCTGCCCGGCCCCGAAACCAGGTTGACCACGCCGGGGGGAAGGCCTGTCTGGTGCATCAGCTTGATCAACTCGTAGGACGCGCCGGGTGTGTAGCTGGCCGGTTTGACGACGATGGTGCAACCCGCGGCCAAGGCCGGGGCCACCTTGCGGGCCGTCTGGGTCAACGGAAAGTTCCAGGGAGTTATCATTCCGATGACCCCCATAGGCTCTTTGACCAAGTTGATCATCGAGCCGTTGGGCAGGGTAAAGCTCTCGCCGTATAGTTTTCCGGCCAGCCCGGCGTAAAACTCGAAAATATCCGCCGCGGCGCCTATGTGAGGCACGGCTTGGCGCTGGGGCATTCCCACTTCCAAGCTGACCACCTGGGCCAAGCGGTCGGCATTCTCCCGCATCAACTGGGCGGTGCGGAAAAGCACCTGTTCACGCAGCTTGTAGTTGTAAATCCAGTTGCTTACGTTGCTGTCGAAGGCCTCCCGGGCGGCGTCAATAGCCGCCCGAACGTCCTCCAGGGTGCCTTGGGCTGCAACGGTGGCTGTTTCCCTGGTATCGGCAGGGTTTTCCCGTGAAAATTCCTGGCCGCCCGAGGCCGGGGACTCGACACCGTTGATGATGAGGGGGCTGGCAAGGGGCAGTTGGATCGGATTGTCGCCGAATGGCATTGCTGGGCCACCTTTCCCTTGTGGGCTGGTGTATTTGAAGTTAACGCTATCGGGCCGCGCCCGTCTTGTGCCTTGGAGTAAGACGCTCTCGCCGCACCAACTCTTCCGCTATCTGGATGGAGTTAAGGGCCGCTCCCTTTCGTAGATTGTCGGACACCACCCACATCACCAACCCATTGGGATGCGACGCATCGCGCCGGATCCGGCCGACAAACACGTCATCGGCGCCGGCCGACTCCCAAGGCATCGGGTACACCCGGTTTTCCGGGTCATCCAACACCGTCACACCCGGCGTTGCCGCCAGAATGTCCCGCGCTTCCTCCGGGGATACCGGGTGTTCGAACTCCACGTGCACCGCGGCGCAGTGGGATATGTAGACCGGCACCCGCACGCACGTGGCGGAAATCGAGATGTCGGGAGCGTGCATTATCTTGCGCGTCTCCTGGATCATCTTCCGCTCTTCCATTGTGTACCCATCGTCCAGGAACCGGTCTATCTGAGGGACGACGTTGAAGCCGATTTGATAGTCCAGGGCCTCAGTCCGCAATTCCGTTTCGCCGTCGAGCAACTGCTTGGTCTGGCTGCGCAGTTCATTCATGGCTGCGCCCCCGATTCCTGACACCGACTGGTAAGTGTCGGCGATAACCCGCTTGATGGGGTTGTCTCGCCGCAATGGGTGGCAGACCATCACCAAAGGAGTGGTAGAGCAGTTGGGAATGGCCAGTATGCCCTCGTGCCACTCCACATCCTCGCCGTTGACTTCCGGCACCACCAGCGGGACGTTCTCGTCCATGCGGAAGGCCGAACTGTCGTCGATGACCGTTGCGCCGGCGGCCACAGCCAATGGGGCCAGCTTGCGGCTCATTTCGGTGGTTACGGAAATGAAGGCGATGTCCACGCCATCGAACGACCGCTCGGTGGTCTCTTCCACCACAAGCTCACGGTCGCCCCCTTTGGTGCGAAGTTGGAGCCGCTTGCCGGCGGAACGGCTGGACGCCAACGCCCTTATGTTGGGAAGGTCGTCGTACCTTCCTTCAATGATATTCAGGAATTCGGTGCCTACGGCCCCGGTTGCTCCCACTACTGCTATAGTCAGGTCTTTCAAGCTGCTTCTCTGGTATATCTCAACCGACAATAAATACATCCTCGGCGACAGAAAGGCCAATCTGCATTGGCTTGGCCTACAGCCCGAGGATATTTTCCAAGCCTACCACAAGACCCGGACGATTCACAACCTCGCGGATGCAGCGCAGCACGCCGGGCATGTAGCAGTCGCGGCCCAGCGTGTCGTGACGCAGGGAGACGGTCTGGCCTTGCGTGCCCATGATGACCTCGTGGTGGGCGCTGCGCCCGGCCATGCGGACGCTGTGGATCGTTACCCCGCTGTATTCGGCGCCGCGACTCCCGGGCAAGTTCTCCTTTTCCGTCTGGTTCCGGGTGAACCGCTTGTTGTCGCCGATGCTCTTGGCCAGGGCCATCGCGAAGCCGGACGGAGCGTCGATTTTTGCTTCGTGATGAGACTCCACTATGTCGACGTAATCGAAATACCCGGCGGCCTGCTCCACCAACCGTTTCAGCACCACCGCTCCCAAGGCAAAGTTGGGGGCGACAATGACGCCGATGCCCTTGTCGTTTGCCAGCGCGTCCAGCCGGGCCAGGTCGTCGTCCGTCAACCCGCTGGCGCCCAATACCAGGTGCGTGGAGGAAGCCGCTCCCAGCAGGGCAGCCTCCATACATGCCGAGGCGTTGGTGAAGTCCACCATCACGTCGGGCTTGGTGTCCTCCAGCAGAGACTCAAGGTTGGTGGACAAGCTCACCTCGCCCCCGCCGGGCAACGCCAATACGGGCCCGCGGTCCCAGTGACACGCCGCGCCCACCAAGGACATGTCATCGGCGCCGTTTACAGCGGCGACGGTTTCCGTACCCATTTTGCCGGTCGCGCCGTTTACTACTACTCGGATTGAAGCCATGACCACCCCCTTCGAAAGGGCCCGGGGCAGGTTACGTTAGATATTAACATGGTTCAATCGCCGGTAACAGCAAATGGCCCAGTCTCCTTGCAAGACCGGGCCGATAATCGTTTGGCTACTACATCTTAAGGGAGGCTTTAGCGGTTCCTGCCCCCACCCGTAAACCGCCGGTCTCCTCCTCCGTGGTTGGGGCCTCCGGGCCTCGGGCCTCGTCCTCCGGGGCGCCGGTCGTGGCCGCCGCGTCCTCCGCCGTACCCACCGCCGGAACGCGGTCCCCGGTCGAAGCCGCCGGAACGTGCCGGGGGACGCTCCTGTGCAGGGGACCCGCCGTTATCGCCGAACAGCGCGCGGCGGGACAGGTTCAGCCGGCCTTGAGAATCGATTTCCTGGATCATCACGGTGACTTCCTGGCCGATTTCCACCTCTGACTCCATGTCCCCCAAGTCGCCGGAACGTACCAAGCCTTCCCGTCCGGGCAGCAGTTCCACGAACACACCGAAGCTGGTCAACCTGGTAATTTTGCCGGTGAAGATGTCCCCCACCGCCAGTTCCCGCGTAAGGCTGTCCACCTTCGCCCGCGCCTGCTCCAGCATCGCGCCGTCGGAACCACCGATGGTTACTGAGCCGTCGTCCTGCACGTCGATGGAGGTGCCCGTCTCCTCGGAAATGCCGCGGATTATCCTGCCCCCCGGGCCAATGAGGGCGCCAATCTTTTCCACCGGTATCCTCAAGCGGACCATCTTGGGAGCGTAGGCGCTCATTTCGTTCCTGGGCTGGTCGATGACCTCGGTCATCTTGCCCAGGATGTGCAGCCTGCCGGTCCTCGCCTGTTCCAATGCTTGGGTCAGGATTTCCAGGGTCAGGCCAGCGATCTTGACGTCCATCTGGAGGGCGTTTACCCCGTCGGCAGTGCCTGCAACCTTGAAGTCCATGTCTCCCAGGAAGTCTTCAACCCCCTGTATGTCGCTCAACACAGCGTTCTGGCCGTTGCCGCCCATGACCAACCCCATTGCTATGCCCGCGACGGGTTTCTTGATGGGTATGCCGGCGTCCATCAGCGCCAGGGTCGTGCCGCAAACGCTGCCCATCGACGTGCTGCCGTTTGAACTGAGCACCTCCGAGACCACCCTGATGGTGTAGGGGAAATCGTCGGCCGGGGGCAGCGCCGGGAGTATGGCCCGTTCCGCCAGGGCACCGTGTCCGATTTCCCGCCGTCCCGGGGAGCCGACCCGGCGGGCCTCGCCGGTGGAGAATGACGGGAAGTTGTAGTGGTGCATGAACTGCTTTTTGTCGTCCGGCGTAACGGTGTCCAACTGTTGCTGCATGGCCAGGGACCCCAGGGTAACGATGGACAACACCTGCGTCATGCCCCGGGTGAATAGGCCCGAGCCGTGGGTACGGGGAAGGAGTCCCACGTCGCAGCTTATGGGCCGTATTTCGGTCAAGCCGCGCCCATCGGGGCGGATGCCCTGCTCCAGAATCCGCCGCCGCACCTCCCCTTTCATAACGCTCTTGAAGCCCTCTTTGACCTTGTCCAGAGCGTATTCCTCGGCCAGTTGCTCTATAGCCTCGTTCTGAAGGCTGTTTTCCTCTTCCTCCAAGGCGATTTTGTCCGGGTTCCTTTCCAGCAGCGCGGCCAAGCGACCATTCAACACGTCGTTGATCCGCGACTCCAGTTGCTTGGCTGCTTCAACGTCCGTCTCCACCGTCACCTTGGTCTTGCCGACCTCGCCGACCAACTCGTTGATCATGTCGATGGTTTCCAGGTTGGCTTCGTGGGCCAAGCGAATACCTTCAAGGATGACCTCTTCGGAGACCTCGTCCGACCCCGACTCGACCATCAGGATGGCGTCGGGAGTGCTGGAAAGCACCATGGTCAACTGGCTTTCGTCCATGTCCTGGTAGGTGGGATTGACGATGTATTCGCCGTTCTTGTAGGAGATGCGGGAGGAGCCGACCGGCCCGTTGAAGGGGATCTGGGATATTGCCAGGGCGGCCGAAGTGCCCACCATCGCCAGGACCTCCTGGGGGTTGTCATTATCGGCGGACAGGACGGTGACGGTTATCTGGACATCGTTGTGCAGTCCCTTGGGAAAGAGGGGCCGGATGGACCGGTCTATAAGCCGGGAAGACAGGATACCGTATTGGCCAGGACGCCCCTCCCGTCGGAAGAAACTGCCCGGAATTTTACCGGCGGCGTAAAGGCGTTCTTCGTAGTCTACGGTAAGGGGCAGGAAGTCCACGTCGGCGGAGCGGGGTTTTTCGGACATGACCGCCGTTACCAGCACGATGGAGTCGCCGCACTGGACGGTGACCGCCCCGTGGGCTTGACCGGCCAACCGCCCGGTCTGGATGGTGATTTTTTCGCGCCCAATGACGCGTTCGATGGTGGTAGGCATAGTGATACTAAGGTACCTCGCTTTATTGGCTAGGGCAGTGGCTAGAAGTGAAACAACACCCTTGGCAGGGTGTTGTTGATACGCGAGATTATTAGCGCCTTAACCCCAAGCGGGTTATCAGCGATTGGTAACGGCCAACGTCCTTTTTTGTGAGGTAGTTGAGGAGTCGGCGGCGTTTAGACACCAAGGTAACCAGCCCGCGGCGGGAGTGGACATCTTTCTTGTGAACGCGAAGATGATCCGTTAGCTGCTGGATCCTCGCGGTGATGATGGCTACCTGGAGTTCGGTGGAGCCGGTATCGTTGCGGTGTAGCTGGTATTCCTTGGTGATCTGCGCTCTGGTTTCACCGTCTAGCATGCGCTGCGTTTGACCTTTTCCCTTCTCTTTTGCTTCACCTGCGATTATAGCATAGCCCTAACCACAGCCGCAACGCGGCTTGACAAGCTCACCGTAACTCTTAGCATAACCATCAAGGAGGCTGAGTAGTGCGCAGCAAACAGGATATACGTGAAGCCATGTGGGCAACTATGGTGGAGTCCGGGGCGTCCCGATCGCGCAACGTCCACGACAGAATCCCCGACTTTCACGGGTCCAGGGAAGCGGCGGAGCAGGTGTGCAACCTGGCGGCCTGGCAGGCTGCCGAGGTCATCAAGAGCAACCCCGACCGCCCCCAGCGGCCCTTGCGCCAGCGGGCGTTGCAGGAAGGTAAAATCGTGTACATGGCGGTGCCCCGTCTACGCAGCGAGCAGTGTTTCGTAGAGCTGGACCCCAACGTGCTGGATGCGACCCCAGCCAAGGCCGCCACCATAGCCGGAGCCTTTCGCCACGGCAGGCTGGTCTTTGTCGAGGAAATGCGGCCGGTGGATTTGGTTATATCAGGATCGGTGGCCGTGAACCGGGGCGGCACCCGGGTTGGCAAGGGCGGAGGGTTTGCGGATTTGGAATACGGCTTGGCGGTGGCCGCGGGCATCGTCGGCCCGGGCACCCCGGTGGTCACCACCGTCCACCCGGTCCAACTGCTGGCAGAGGACTTGCCATGGACCCAGCACGACGTCCCACTCACCTACGTTGGAACGCCCGAAGAGGTAATCCGTTGCACCGGGGAGCTGCCGCGTCCCCGGGGAATCTACTGGGACGACCTGGATGAGGAAAAGATTGCCGAAATACCGATTTTGCAGAAGTTACGCCTGGCCGACGGCGGACTTCACGCCTAGCTCTTCCATCAATCCGCTTATCTGCTGCCAGGTCTCGTCCTCAACGAAGATGCCTTCCGATCTTCGCCGCTGTTCCGTGCGGTATTCAGGTTCGCCGGGATAGAACACTTCGGAGAAACCGGCCGCCGGGGGCGAGTTCTTCACGAACTCGGCCAGCGCCTTTACCTCTTCCTTGAACTCCTCCAAGGGCCGGAAGTGGTCCACGTTGAACACCGAAATGAAGACGCCGTCGTTGTGCCGGGCCAACGGGTCGATGCCGAAGCCTAGCCCTGTGAGCAGGCCCGAAAATACTTCGACCATGAAGGACATGCCGTAGCCCTTATGCCCTTGGTCCGCTCCCACCGGCAGAATGGCGCCGCCGGCGCGGTAGTCTTCGGGATTGTTGGTGGGGTTGCCGTCCTTGTCGATGATCCACCCATCGGGCACCGTCTCCCCGCGGTTTCGGGCCAGGGTGATTTTTCCGGCGGCAACGGCGCTGGTAGCCATGTCCAGCAGTACCGGGCCCTCCATGTCGCTGGGGATGCCTATGCAGATGGGGTTGGTACCCAACCGGCGCGCCCGTCCTCCGAAGGGCGCCACCATCTTCGGACCCGCGCCGGAGTCGGAGGTCACCAACCCGATCATCCCCTCCTCCAGCGCCATGGTGGCGTAGTCTCCCAAGCGGCCGATGTGGCTCTGGTAATGGATGGTGATGGCCCCAACGCCGTGGACCCTGGCTTTGTCTATGGCCATGCGCATCGCTCGCTCGGTGACCACGAAGCCGAAGCCCCAGTTGCCGTTGATCACCGCCGTGCACGGGGCCTCCCGCTCCACCACGAAGGGCGCACCGGGAACGATGTGGCCCTTGTCGATGCGCTCGACGTATTCGGGGATGTGAATTACACCGTGAGAATCGTGACCAACCAGGTTGGCTTTGACTTGGTGGGTGGAGACGGTCTCTGCTTCTTCGTGGGACGCGCCCTTGGCCCGGAAAATATGGTAAGCGACCTTGTGCAAATAGTCCGGCGTGAAAACGGGCATAATCGTACCCCCCTGCGTAACTCCCTGGTTGATACCGTTACCCTCGTGGATGCGGGGGTGGGCGTAGTCTATCGCCGACGGATTGGCTTGTCCATCGGCGCCGCCTCTTGCGCCCGCTCTTTGCCTTGTTGCTTTGTTCAGGCCATGATATTCTAAATGTCGTCAGAGCCCCCGTAGCTCAGCGGATCAGAGTGCTGGCCTCCGGAGCCAGAGACGAGAGTTCGATTCTCTCCGGGGGTACCATTCTTACTGTAGTGTCTCCTCTTCCGTGTTTTTCCCACATTGCAAATGCCGGTAATGGTCCCGGCATCGCAGTTGGCTTCCGGGGCGTGGCCCAGCGGCAGGGCGCCTGGTTTGGGACCAGGAGGTCGGCAGTTCAAATCTGCCCGCCCCGACCATCCTCCCTTCTTAATTCACCGTGTCAATGGATGGACTTTCCGCCAGGCGACTTGTTGAAAACGCCCCTGACTCCGCGGTATTTGTGTAGTAATTCACAAACGAAAAAGGTAGAATGCGTTTACGAACAACGTAGCTCACTTGGACTCTTGGACCCACGGTAATATCAAATCGATATACGGTGTGACCGAGATGGCGACAGCTACCAGCGACGCAAAGGACCTCATCAACCGGGTATCTACTTATGTGTCCCCGGACATAGCGGGACTGGTCGAGCAGGCCTACGAGTTTGCCGACGACTGTCACCGGGGACAGAAGCGCGTCTCCGGCGAACCCTACATCGCCCACCCCTTGCAGACCGCCCTTTTCCTTGCTGACCTCCGCTTGGACGTCAATACCATCGTGGCAGCGTTGCTCCATGACGTGGTGGAGGATTGCGACGTCACTCTTAACGAGTTGGACTCACGCTTCGGCACAGAGGTAGCCAAGCTGGTCGACGGGGTGACCAAGCTGACCAAGCTGGACGTGCGTCTCCACCAGTCCGGCAACGGCCAAAGCGTGTCCGAAGAGCCGGACAATCTCTATGCGGAAAGCCTGCGGAAGATGCTGGTGGCGATGGCCGAAGACATCCGAGTGGTGTTGATCAAACTGGCCGACCGTCTCCACAACATGCAGACCCTGGATGTCCTTCCCTCAGAGAAACGACGCCGTATCGCCCAGGAAACCCTCGACATCTACTCTCCCCTAGCCCATCGGTTGGGCATTTGGGAGATCAAGTGGCGCTTGGATGACCTGGCCTTTTCCTACTTGGATGAAGGCCGTTACCACGAAATCTCCAACATGCTGGCGGCCAAGCGTGAAGAACGGGAAGCTTACATCGAGCGGGTGGCATCCCGTCTTCGGGATGCGATGAAGGTCTCCAACGTGACCGGCGAGGTGGTAGGCAGGCCCAAATCGGTGTACAGCACCTATCAGAAGATGGAGCGGTACGCCACCCAGGGTAAAGAGCTCAGCGACATATACGACCTGTATGCGTTAAGGGTATTGGTCGACTCCAAGGAGGACTGTTACAAGACCCTGGGGGTAATTCATCAACTGTGGCACCCCATTCCAGGACAGTTCGACGACTACATTGCCAACCCCAAGGAAAACCTCTACCAAGCCCTGCATACCACGGTGATCGGCGACGGAGGCGGCCCGCTGGAGGTGCAGGTAAAGACCTATGAACTGCACCAGATCGCCGAGTACGGCGTGGCCGCTCACTGGCGCTACAAGGAGGGCCGGGCCAACGACCTGAAGTTCGAAGAGAAAATGACTTGGCTGCGCCAGTTGCTGGACTGGCAAAGGGAGATGGCCGGGACCGACGAGTTCATCGAGTCGGTGAAGCAGGACATCTTCCAGGACCAGGTGTTCGTTTACACCCCCAAAGGCGACATCGTGGAGTTAACCGCGGGGTCGACTCCCATAGACTTCGGTTACAAGATTCACACCGACCTGGGCCACCGCTGCGTTGGGGCCAAGGTCAACGGCCGGTTGGTCTCCTTGGACACCAAGCTGAGAAACGGCGACACCGTGGAGATTCTGGCATCCAAGGGAGACAGGGGGCCCAGCCTGGACTGGCTGAACCCCAACCGCGGGTACGTGGGATCGGCCAGCGCTCGGCAGAAGGTGCGCCTGTGGTTCCGGCGTCAAGCCCGCAGCACCAACATCCAGAGGGGCAGGGAGCTGCTGAAAAGAGAACTTCGCCGTCTCAACCAGAAGCTGGACGACGCTGAAATCCTTTCCCTCTGCAACTACGACAACATGGACGACCTCCTGGCCAACCTTGGGTCGGGCGGAATCACCGAAAGCCAGGTTGGATACCGGCTGGCCCAAGCCCGTCAGGAGCCGTTGGCACCCATCGAAAGCGTCAAACCCAAGCTGGCCTTGTCCAGCCCGGGTTCCGGCATTTCCGTGCTGGGCGTTGGAGACCTTTTGACGCGAATGGCCTCGTGTTGCAATCCCATCCCCGGCGACCCCATCATCGGCTTCATCACCAGGTCCCGGGGCGTAACGGTCCACAAGCAGGGGTGCGCCAACCTGTCCAACGAGGACGAACCGGAGCGGATTGTCAACGTGGACTGGGGAACAACCTACGAGCTTTACCCGGTGAGGACCCGGGTGACGGCCTACGACCGGGTGGGGCTTCTCAGGGACGTTACATCGGCGGTATCGGCCGAGGACGTAAACATCGCATCGGTGATTACCAAGGAGCACCCGGACGGCACCGTGACCATGGAACTTACCCTTTATACCAAGAACCTGGAACAGCTTGGCAGGCTGTTCGCCAAGCTCGAAGGGGTGAGGAGCGTCATCGAGGTAACACGAGACCGCTCAACGGTTCCGGTCCTTACACCGAACTAGCGCGCAACGACCTCAAATCACTAGACTGCTTTCTTAAGGAGAAGACCATGGCAGAACGGATACCCATAGTGCCCTCCGATGTCGCTCCCAACCCGGCGCTTTCCCCAGGCATTCGAGTTGGAGACTTTTTGTTTGTATCCGGCAGCATCGCCCAGGACCAGAACGGCAACCTGGTGGGCGAGGGAGACTGCGAAGCCCAGTCCCGGCAAGTGATGGCCAACATCCGGACTATCGTGGAAGCCGCCGGGGCCACCATGGCCGACGTGGTGAAAATCACCTGCTTCCTGACGAACATGGAAGACTATGCGGCCTACAGCAGAGTGAGGTCCGAGACCTTCCCGTCCAGTCCCCCCGCCAGTTCCACCGTGATGGTCGCGGCGCTGGTGCGCCCGGAGTTCCTAGTGGAAGTGGAGGCTATCGTCAACTTGTCTGGTGGGTGATAATTCACATCGCGGGAAAAGGATGCTGTCGGGGAGCGGCCTGACAACCCAGCATTGCTGACGGTATAATTCATCAACAGTACGTTACCCGACATGACCACCATCAACGACATAAGCGACTTCGTCCGTATCCTACGGGAGAATCCCGACTGGGCCGAAACGATTCGCAGCATACTCCTGAGCAGAGAGTTGTTGGAGTTGCCCGAGCGATTCGCGGCATTCGTCGAATCCACCAACCAGAACTTCCAACTGGTCAACCAACGGTTGGACCGCTTGGAAGCGGACATGGTCGTGGTCAAGTCAGACTTGACCGTGCTCAAATCCGATATGGTACAGGTAAAGGGCATAGTGGGCAACCTGTCGGGTAGAGTGGACAACCTGTCGGGTAGAGTGGACAACCTGTCGGGTAGAGTGGACAACCTGTCCGGCTCAGACTACGAATTCAAAGTCGAAAAGAACATCGGCAGCCTTGCGGGAGAATATCTCCGCATCCGAAGGACGAAAGTGCTGAAAGGGCCGAGGACCGGTCTCGACTATGAATTCACCGAACGTGTCGAAGACGCCGAAGACAACGGCGTCATCACTGAAGAACAAAACCACGAACTTGATCGGTCTGACCTCATATTCGCCGGCCGGCGCAGGGCCGACGGCGCCGAATTGTATGTCGCCGCCGAAATCTCCATAACCATTGGCAACACCGACATAACCCGTGCGGCTCACCGGGCGAGCATACTGGAGTTGGTCACTGGCCAGCCGGTACTACCCGCAGTCATCGGCGCTCATATTGACGAAGACCGTACGGCATTGGCCAAGGCCAACAGCGTCGCCGTAATTCTCAGAGCCGACGACTAAACATCAACCCGGATTCACTCCGTCAAAGGTCGTTGGTCGTTGTCTAAAGCGCGGCCTGTCCCGCCTGCGCTGCTACAGACCCGTCCTTGACGACCAGGTCGACCCGTTGCAGGGCAGTGATGTCTTCCAGCGGGTCTCCGTCCACGGTAATCAGGTCGGCTTTCTTGCCCGCTTCCAGAACGCCGGTCTGCGTTCCCAAGCCAACCGCTTCGGCGGCCAGGCCGGTGGCCGACACTATCACCTGCATCGCCGGAATCTCCAGACCGTTGACCAGGAACTCCAGGAGCAGCCCAAACTCGTCGATGCGGGTGGACGTGGTCCCGGCGTCGCTGCTGGCCACCACTTTGGCGCCGGCGTCGTACATCTGCCGGATGGTCTGGTAGCGGGGTTGCAACTGGGCTTGGCGGTCCGGGACCATAATGTCCCTGATCTGGTCCACGGCCAGCCGGTACCAAGCGGCCGGCATCCCCAGGCTCACGTACACGCCCCGTTTGACAATCTCTTCCAGGACCGGCTCGTGCAAACGGATGCCTTCTGGGTTGAGCCAGTTGCAGTGCTCCAAGCAGTCCAACTCCCCTTCTACCGCCGCCTGTATCGCCACCGTTGGATGGACATGGGCCGTTACATGCTTGCCCAAGCGGTGGGCCTCATCGGCTGCCGTGCGGAACTCTTCGACGTTGTACTGGGCCGCTAACGGGTTGCTCCCCGGCGTGGTGGTGCCGCCCGACCCGAATACCTTGATGCAGTCGGCTCCGCCCTTGATGATGGAACGAACGGCCTTTCTGATCTCGTCGGCGTTGTCCACTTCGGCGGAATGGGCGTGGTAGTGGCCGCCGGTGGTGGTGATGGCATGGGCGCACGACACCACACGAGGCCCGGGGATCACGCCGCCGTTGATGGCGTCCCGCACCGCCACAGTGATGAAGTCCTTCCCGCCCAGGTCCCGGACGGTGGTCAGCCCGGCCCGAATCGCCAGTTGGGCGTTCTTCACGCACTGGATCATCATCTCTTGGACGGTGGCGTGGAGCGACTCCCTGGCGGCCAAAGGTCCGCCGTTATGGCTCATGTGGACGTGGGCGTCTATGAGGCCGGGCATGATGGTCTTGTCTCCGGCGTCGATGACGGTCACGTCCGGCCCGGTGGCCATATCGGCTTGGCGGCCGACAGCCACAATCCGGTCGCCGTCAAACAGCGCCGCGGCGTTGTCGATCACCCCGCCCTTGCCGTCGATTAACTTCGAGCCCTTGATCAAGGTAGCCATAAGCCAGCCTCCCGTTGTTATCTTCCGGCCCCGGCGCTCTCCACTCGTGGGAGGTTCCATCCAGGCAAGGGCCTGGTTAACCCAACTCGGCTATGGCCTCGATCTCCACGTCAAGACCCGGTTCCACCAACGCACCGATTTCCACCAGTGTATTGGTGGGGTACTCGCCTTGGAAGAACTCGGTAAACATGGCTTGGCTTTCGTCGTTGTGCGCCACCCAGTCGGGGACGCTGGTAACGAAGGTGGTTATCTTGACGATGTCGCCGGGCGATCCACCCTCGGCGGCGACTATGCGGACTATCCTGTCGAGGGTGACCCGCAACTGGTCCATCAAGGGCGCTCCCTGCGCATCGGTGCCGCGGGCGGTGCAACCAGCGACGAACAGCAGATTGCCAACGCGAATGCTTCTGCTGAAAGTTGCGCCGGACGGGGCGATGTCCAAGTGGTTGTTTCTGATTTTCTCCATTTTGCGCCCTCCATTTGTTACTGTTTAGATTAGCGCGGGTCGAAGCCGGCGCCCCCTGGTTCACCTATGACGAGGGCTTGGCTACAGCGCCGCCTCACGCGGCATTGTATCACCCTCAAGTTGATTTGTTCCCTGCTGGCGACTTCTGCTAAAATCGGCCCCACGTCCACAGTTACCGGCGAGTCTCCACCCACCCCAAGGAGCTGTGCCATGGAATGGCGTTTCCAGTTGATAGAACGGCCATACGGCGGCGTGACGGAAGGGCCGATATGGGACGGGGAGGCGCTCTACTTTACCCACATTCCCACTAGCCGCATAATGCGCTACGACCCCGGCAGCGGGGGCGTCTCGGAATGGCGCGGAGGCACGAACCATACCAACGGCCTGGCCTACGACACCCAGGGCCGGCTGTACGGCTGCTCCTCCGGGGGCCGCTCCATCGTGCGGTTCGAGCCGGACGGGTCGACCACCACCATCGCCGACCGGATTGACGGTCAGAAGCTCAATACCCCAAACGACCTGGCCATCGACCACCAAGGCCGCATCTGGTTCACCAACCCTTGGAACGTGGGCAACATTGACCCCGCCGAGGTCGAGGAACTGGACAACCGGTCGGTGCTGCGGGCCGACCCTCAACCCGACGGCAGCTACACCGTGGCGCGGGTCACCTTCGATACCACCATGCCCAACGGCGTCCTGGTGTCCCCGGACGACTCCACCCTGTACGTCGCGGAGAGCAACAGCGCGGACATAGGCTTGGACCGGGAACTGAGGGCCTATCCCATCAACGGGGACGGCAGCCTGGGGCCGTACCGGACTCTGCACACCTTTGGCAAAGACCGCGACGCGGTTCATCGCGGCATCGACGGCATGTGCTTTGACGTGGACGGCAACATCGTCGCCACTGCCGGCTGGCCCGACGGCGGACCGGGTCCCATGATTTACGTCTTCTCTCCCACCGGCAGAGTCCTGGAGACCCACCGGGTCCCGGCCCGGATGCCCACCAACTGCTGCTTTGGCGGCCCAGACCTGACCACCCTGTACGTTACCTCCACCGAGGGACACTTCTTCCGGGCGGAAACCGACCGGGTCGGCTGGGCAATGTACCCCTGACGAGTCCCCGGTGGTTCGGACCAAGCGGGAACGGCGAATATGAGGATGTAACATGAGCTTGAGGAACCACGGAATCCACCGGCGGCAATTGCGGGAAGGCGGTGGCCGGGGCACCGGCGCCGACCACGTGGAAGAGTTGTTCGGCAGCACCGAACTCTACATTTATCAGACCCCCAATACGCGCCCCAAGGGTTACTCCAACCTGAAATTGTACCTCGAGGCGCAGGAATGCGAGGTGATATTCACCGCCGACGCCCCACCTGAACTCAGCAAGTACGAGACCATGCGCATCACTCACAAACGGGCCGAGCCGATACCGACGGCGGTCTTAAAGCGCGCCCATTCCTGGGCGCACCAGCGGAACTACCTGCACAGCTTCTTCAAACCCATGTACCGGTGACCGGCGTCCCCCTTCCCCAGTCTTTCCCGCGAAGAGCCTGCCCTCGCGGATGCGGGGGCTGGAAACCGGACCAGGAGCAGGCATCCAAATCGTCCCCTTCCCTCGTCTTTCCCGCGAAGGCGGGAAACCGGGTCGAGGACAGGCATCAAAATCGGAACGAATGGAGGAGACACCATGGCCAAGATCAAGCACATAGCCCTTACCACCAGCGACCCCGCGGCGGCGGCGAAGTTCTACGAGGCAGCCCTCGATCTCGAGATTATCCGGGCCGACGACAAGGGAAACGTCTTCCTGAGCGACGGCGAGTTCAACATGGCCATCCTGAAGTTCAAGACCGACGATGACGCCGACGTGGGCGCCCACGGGCCGAACTTCAGCGGCATCCACCACTTCGGCTTCTACGTCGAGAACCTCCCTGAACAGGTCGAGAAGATGGAGAAGGCCGGCGGCAAGAGGCTGACCAAGGTAGCGGACCCCGGCACTGGCGGCCTGTTCGGCGGACAAGCCAACTACGCCAACGCCGAGGTAAAGTTCGCCGGCCCCGACGGCGTAATCATCGACGTTTCCGGCAGCGGCTGGGCTACGTCCGCGTAGCCCGACCTGGTTTCAACGCTGAGAGGGTGGGACTGGCGCAGGGAACGCCGGATTCCGATGGGAGAAGGACGCATCCAATGGCCCAAACATCCCCTATGGAACCGTTCGACCGAAGCAACGACGCGGTGACGGACTACCGCCAACAGTCCAGGGAGTTCCTGGCCAAAGCTCGTGAGTACTTGGCCAACGATGACCTGCATCAGGCGGCGGAGAAGGGCTGGGGCGCTGCCGCATGGATGGTCAAGGCCGTGGCAGAGGCCCAGTCCTGGCAGTACCGGAGGCACGACGAATTTTTTACGGTAATGCGGCAGGCCCGAGACCTGTCTCGTGATTCCCGGCTGCGAAATCTGGGGTTTGTCGCAAATGCGCTGCACGGATACTTCTATACTCGCAAGATGCTCCTTGACCCTGATGAGATTGGCGAAGGGCTTGACGAGATGGAAGTGTTGTTGGATATCCTGCAACCCTTGACCGAGACGCGGGAAACGAATTAACGCAACAGAAGGTGAAGCTGTGCCGGGTCTTGACGGGGCCAGGCTACCGGCTTACATCTCTTGCCCAACCCGTCGGCAACGGTATTGCGTTCCTCACGGAACCTAGGGAGTGTACAACATCGGGCTGATGAATATTCGGGGTCAAGAAAGCTACTATCTTGGCCTCGAATTCTCAGGTTGCCAAGTCGAACGGCAAGTCACTGATGTCGCGTAGCCTTAGAGCTTCGATCCTGCCGGGCGTTACGGCTTTACTAATCCAATCACGTACTCGTTGTGCATACGCTCTTCTATCTGCGACTGCTGCTGCTGACCCCATCGCGCTGGCATCATGCGTTTGTCTCGGTCCAGCCGGCGGGCGCCGATTCCGGCGAGGATCAGACCCGCACTCTCGCCAATGGCGGCGAGTCCTTTGTGTGTCTCTACGTCCAAGCCTCGCAGTTTCGACGATCCTACAACTATCACAGCCGGACGGCCGTTCTTCAAAACTCGCTGCATCTCCAGGATGACGGCCTTCATTTCCTCAAAGTAGCGACGCAATACCAACGTCTTCTTATCGTCACGGTCCGCCAGCTTGAGCAGCGTATCTTCGCACTGGCTTGGCAAGCCGTCGTAGCGCAGGCCGGCTATGGCATCGTGCCCCACATACTGGGCGCGAATCCGGGCGAGGTCATCGATTTTCCAGCCAAACCACACTAACGAGAACTTGTGGGTACGCATGTAGTCGATCGCGTTGTTGGCATAGGGCGGCGATGTCACTATCAGGTCGACACTCGCGGGCGCCAAACCGGTGTCTGCCGCGCTAGCGGCGTGGATGATCACAGAGTGGACCGATTCTCGCTCCGCCGTCTCACTGGTTCCGTTGAGACGGATGGGTATGCCGGCGTTGATTGGCTTGTCCTTGGCGAAAGCCGCGACATTGCGCTCCAAGCGCTTGCCGAACTCTATGAACGCCGAAACGGGTGTCTTCCGGGCGTCCCTATGAGGACGGGTATGCGCGAGGTCTCGCGCCAACGATACCCCGCCGGACTTGGCGATGATGGTCGATGAGAATACCACCCGGAGGAAGTCTCTCATTCCTCCCTGTGGCAACGCTTCGATGCGCTGTACCAAGGCAAGCAATTCAAGCTGGTGCTGGGGCAGGAACCAGTATTGGATGAACTTGTTTGTCCTGGCATCGAATCGTAGCTCTAATTCCCTTTGCAGTCTCCACCGGGCTGTATGGTAGTCGTCACTCGAGCCAGCTATGATGCTGTTTCCCTCCCGGAGGGCGTCGAGAGGGTCTATGGGAGTCAACTTGGCTGCCGCAATCATCCGAGCCAGTGGATCGATGTCGCATCCGACGGCCCGACGTCCGAGTCGCAAAGCTTCGACCAGTGTGGTCCCGGAGCCAAGCATTGGGTCAAGAACGAGGTCACCCGGTTCCGAGAGTCGCCGGATAATGAACTCCGGCAATTGCGGCGGAAACTTGGCGGGAAAGGGGTGCCAGGCATGAGAGCCGTAGCTGCCGTTCGTACCGTGGAAATCCAGGTTAGCGCTCAGCACCGCACGTGTCGCGTCAAGGCGGCTCCCGCTGTCGTCAACCTGTAGGGCGTAGCCGGGGCTGAGGTCCACACCACTCAACATAATCTCCGGTTAGCATCATTCACCTGAAGCAACTCCGGCTAATTCTAGTGACGGGGCTATTTGAGGTCAATTGAATTGTGACATCTGTCCTTGGCGTTTCGTAAAGATTAGCCCTGTCTTGAGCTTGTCGCAGGTTTGCTGACGGCATTTTCAGCTTCCCCGGCGACGCTCCAGTTCCGCTTCCAGTTCTCGCACCCGGGCTTCAGCAGAGTCGGCGCGAGCTTCGGCAGAGTCGGCGCGGGCCTCGGCGTCGGCGCGGGCCTCGGCTTCCGCAATACGAGCGTCGCTCTCCTCATCGAAAGTCGGCAAGTAACGCCGGGTTGTTGGGTCCCACCACCTCAGTTTCCCGTTTTCCCAGCACAGGTCCAGGTTGAGTGCATCGCTGTGTCCGTGAAGATGGTCAGGGTCTGTCTCGACTATATCAATGGGTTGGTATGCACCCTCTACCAACCGGTCTCCCGCCAGTGGCGCGCCGTGATAACGTCCGCCTGACGGGTCGAACCGCCAGTATTCGGGAATGCCGAAGGCCGCGTAATCGTCGCGCTTTCCGGTGTAGTCCTGCTGGCCGGTGCTTGGGGATGCTATTTCCAGCACGAAGTCCGGGGGCTTGCCTTGGTCGCGGATGGAGTAACCATTCTGGTCGACCGCCAGCGCGCGGTCCACGCCGAAGGCGATGAGGAGGTCGGGAATGCGGTGTCCTTCCTGCTGGCTTGGGGAACGTCGTACCGGGATTTCGCTGAGAACGATGATTGCGCCGCTGTTGCCGAAGTGCCGGCGGAGGGTCGCTTGATGGGCGGGGTCGTCAAGGTGAAGGGAGTTCTGCATATCGTCCCTGGGGGGAAAGTCCGGGAACTTTTCGAGCATCCCGGCATCCTGTTGTTGGGTCAGCTTGCTGGTCATGGCAGTCCTCGCGTACTGGCTGGAAAGGAGCGTAGGCAACGATAGGGGCGTCCACAAGGGACGCCCTACTGTACAGTCCGCGGTATGTAGGGGCAACCCGCGAATGCGTATAACCCTCCTTGTGGTTGCCCCCGTTGCCCATCATTTCAAAGCGGTTGGTCTACTACCCCCCGTTCTTCGCCTCCAGCGCCTCCAAAATTGCCCCCGGCGTCATGGGCAGCCGGGTCATGCGGACGCCCACGGCGTCGTAAATGGCGTTGGCCAGCGCCGGCAACGGCGGTATGATCGGGGCCTCGCCGACGCCCCGCAGCCCGTAGGGATGGCGGGGGTTGGGCACTTCGGTTATCACCGTCTCGATCATGGGCAGGTCCAGCGTCGTGGGCATACGGTAGTCCAGGAAGCTGGAGTTGTTCATGGTGCCGTCGTCGGCGTAGAAGTACTCCTCGTTCAGGGCCCAGCCGATGCCCTGCACGGTCCCTCCCTGCATCTGTCCTTCGACATAGCTGGGATGCACGGCTTTACCGGCGTCCATGAAGGCGGTGCAACGCAGCACGTCCACCTTGCCCGTGTCCGTGTCGACCTCAACGTCGATGATGTTGCCGGCGATGATGGGCCCCACGCCGCCGGTGTTGGAGGTGGACGACGCCGTGATCGGGCCGCCGGTGCGCATCAGCCGCTCGGCCAGTTCCTGGAAGGTGAACCGGTCCTCCGTATTCCTGGTGCAGATGAATGTCCCGTCCTGAAACTCGACGTCCTCTTCCTGCACCTCCCAGATCAGCGCGGCCCGTGCCGCCATCTGCCGCTTCACTTCCTCGGCGGCGTTCATGGCGGCCAAGCCGGTGTCGAAGGCCGTGCGGCTGCCCCCGGTGGTGGCGGTATAGCCGATGGCGTCGGTGTCCACCACCGTCGGCGACACGTCCTCGGACCGCAGACCTAGTGCCTCGGCGGCCTGCATCGCCACCGCGGTGCGAGTGCCGCCGATGTCCACCGAGCCGGTTATCAGGTTGATGGTGCCGTTGCTGTTGACGTTGATGGTGGCCGATGATGCTTGGCCTCCCTGCCACCGGAATCCCACGGCGACGCCCCGTCCCCGGCGTTTCGGCCCACTCTCTCCCTCGGGAGCGCGATCCAGGCGCGCGCTGTAGTGGGGATGGGCCTTCATCTCCTCTTCCATCTCCCGTGTGCCCAGCACGGCGTGGGGTACGCCGGTGGGCATCCGGTCGCCTTCCTTGCTGGCGTTCATCAACCGGAACTCCATGGGGTCGATGCCCAGTTTCTCGGCAAGCTCGTCGATCACCGGCTCCACCGAGAAGCAGCCCTGCGGCTGGCCGGGGGCGCGGTATGCTTGGACTTTCTGCTTGTTGCAGACAATGTCGTAGCCGTCCACCAGCAGGTTTTCGATGTTGTATGGGCCGGTGGCGCACATGGTGCCGCCGCCCACGGGCGAGCCGGGGAAGGCCCCGGCCTCGTAGGCCATGTACAACTGGGCTGCGGTTATCTTGCCGTCCTTGGTTGCGCCGATCTTGCAGCGTATGAAGGTGGCCGAGGTGGGGCCGGTGCCTTCGAAGACCTCCTTGCGGTTCATCACCATCTTCACCGGGCGACCGCACTTCTTGGACAGCACCGCGGCAACCGGCTCCAAGTAGGTGGTGATCTTCGCGCCGAAACCGCCCCCGATTTCCGTCGGGATGACCTTCACGTTGGACTCGGGGATGCCCATGATGGCTGCGGTGGAGGCCCGGATGGCGAAGGCACCCTGGGTGCAGGTCCAGATGGTTATCCGGTCATTGGGCGCCCATATCGCCGTGGATGCGTGGGGCTCGATGTATCCTTGGTGGACGGTCTGGGTCTCGAACTCCCGCTCCACTATTACGTCGGCTTCGGCGAACCCCTTTTCAACGTCGCCCAGCCTGTGCTGGATGTGGCCAGCGATGTTTCCCTTCACGCCGGTGTCCTGGCCCCGGCCGAACCGTTCCACCCGGAACATGGTGGTCAGGTCGTCGTGGAGAATTGGGGCGTCCTCTTTGAGGGCGTCATGGAGCGTCAGCACCGTCGGCAGCACCTCGTAGTCTACTTCGATGAGGTCCAACGCCTGCTCGGCTACGTGGGGGCTGGTCGCGGAGACGGCGGCCACCGCGTGGCCCTTGTACAGGGCCTTGTCGTCGGCCATGACGTGCTCTGCCATGAGCCGCGCCGTTCCCTGGGCTTCGGCGAAGTCAATGACCTGGTCTTCGATGATGGGGAAGTCCTTGGATGTCGCTACCGCGACCACGCCGGGCAGCGCCTCGGCCTTGCTGGTGTCTATCGACCGGATGCGTGCGTGGGCATGGGGGCTGCGCAGGACCTTGCCGTGGACCATGCCGGATATCTGGGTATCCGCGCCGTACTTAGCCGCCCCCGTCACCTTCTCCAACCCGTCGTGGCGTATCGGCCTGGTCCCAACGACCCGGTACTCTCCGGACCCTGTTTCCTGTCGTTCGCTTGTAGTAGTCATCTATCAGTCCTTAACTTGGTAGGATGGCTGAAATCGTGGTTAGTGCGGCCAGGCGGCCTCACCGCCCGTTAATGGCAATCTATGCCGGTTGCCTTGAAGTGTCAAGCGTTTACGGCGAAATGGTATACTAAGGTCACCCATCCAGATCGATGAATTGTTGGGAGAATGACGATGAGCTACCGACCTAATCACCTGGGGCACGTGAACATCTACGTTCGGAACGCCGAGCTATCCCACAAGTGGTACGAGGACATCCTCGGCCTCCATACTTATGACTTTGTGCCTGGCCGGGCCGCATTCATGACAGCCAACCTGGACGAGTCCCACGAAGTCGCCCTGATGGAAGTGGGCGAAAACGCCGCTTTGCCGATGAAGGGGCAGGTGGGTCTGAACCACATGGCTTGGCGAATGGACAGCATCGAGGACCTGAAAGAGTTCTACGTCCGCACCAAGGAGAAGGGCGTGGAAGTGACCCCCAGGGATCACGGTATATCCATGGGCATCTACTTCACCGATCCCGACGGCAACGGCATTGAGGTCTACTACGAGTTGCCCAGGGAGCAGTGGCACCGGCAGGAAGACCTGTTCCTCCACGGCGACACCCCCACCGGCCAACTCGCTGGCCCTTGGGACGAGGTTCTGAACGCTCAAAAAGCAGCCGTATAGAGGACGCAATCAGGTGCAGCAGGCGCAGACCTACCAGCAACGAAGCCGGGAATACTTGGCCAAGGCGTTCCAAGAACTGGAAATTGGAGACCTGACCCAAGCCTCGGAGAAGGGTTGGGGTGCGGCAGCGCAGATGGTCAAGGCCGTCGCCGACCAAAGGGGCGTGGAACACCGGAGCCATCGGTCCATCCTCTTCGCTGCGGAGGCGTTTTCACGGGAAACCGGGACTGTTCATACGGAAAGACTGTTCGACTCCGCCCGCGCACTGCACGGCAACTTTTACGAGGACACACTGGACCGGGCGGGCGTTTCACGGCGGCTACAAGATGCGTCGACCTTCGTGGACAGGATGGAGCATTTGCTGCATAACACCTGATCCTTGGGGACTTACGACAAGCAGCCGTACAACCTGCTCCCGGATATACAGCCATCAAGCCGGTATCGCAAGTGTTGGCCGCGATACCGGCTGTTTATTCTTCGGAGGTTCGTAGTGGCGCGCCCCATCCGGCTAAAGAGCCTCAAGTTTCATGCTGTCCCGGTGACGGAGCGGACGGAATGGGCGTTCGCCGAAGTGTCCGATGGGGACACCGCCTACATCGTCGAAATAACCGCTGGCGCCGCCACCAAGCAGGTAGCCGACCACTTGACGCAGATGGTGCCAAAGCTACGTCAACACGCCATTGAAGATGAGTCAAAGGTTGCGGCTCTCCTGAGCATTGTCCCGGACTGGTTGCAGAGTGACCACTCTCTGGCGGTGGCTGTCAGTTCCCTGCGCACCGCTGTCGTCGGGTTGCAGGCCGCTCACGACGCCCAGGGCCTCACCAAGTTTCTCGGCGGCGAGACGCAGGACAGCGTGCCGCTTTACGCCAACATAAACCGCTCCCTGCTGGGCGTGCGTCGCACCCCGTCCGATTTTGCCGCGGCGGCGGAACGCGCCGCAAGCGAGGGCTTCGCCACCATCAAGTGCGCACCCTTCGACGACATCGCCTACGGGCAGGCCACCGATGCGATATTGGAAGCGGCCGTTATAGGCGTCGCCAGGGTTGAGGCGGTCAGGGCCGCCATCGGACCCGATGTGGACATTTTCGTGGACTGCCATAGCTGTTTCGACGAAGAGAGCGCGGTTATCATCGCCGACAAGTTGGCCGAGTCCAACATAGCGTGGTTCGAGGAGCCCATTCCCCCGGCTACGGGCCTCCGGGAACTGGCCCGGGTTGCCACGAAAATATCCCAGCCGATGGCCGGAGGCGAGGACGGCTACGGAGAGGAGTTCTTCACCGACCTCCTGGCGAGCGGGGCCCTGCGGATTCTCATGCCCGACATCAAGTATTGCGGAGGCGTGGCCGAGGCGTGCCGCGCCAGCCGGGCCGTCATCCAAGCAGGGGGAAGCGCGTCCCTTCACAACCCATCCGGGCCGGTGTCCCAACTAGCCAGCGCCAGCGTGACCGCGGCGGTGGCCGGCTCGATGCCCTTGGAACACGCGGTCTACGAAGCCGAGTGGCGGGCCGAGGTTCTGTCCCCGCCTGAACGGATCGAAAACGGACGCTTCAGGTTCCCGGAAGGAGGAGACGGAGGAGTGGCGCTGAACATTGACTTGGTCCAAGCCAAGGGCAGGTCGTGGACGCCTTAGAACTATCGAATGCTTATCAGAGCGCCCAACCCCTGTCGCATCACCCAACCCTTGTAACAGCGCCCAGTCCGTCATTCCCGCCTTCTTCTTGTCATTCCCGCGAAGGCGGGAATCCATACGCCTCCGCCAGCAGCGTGAGGGCATGTGCCAGCCTCCCTCATACCAACTCGGCATTGCTCAGGAAGGCGTTGAACATGTCCCGCATTTGCGCCTCGTGGACCGACGAGAAGCGGGAAAATTCGTTCAGGTTTCTCCGGGCTTCTTCCGCTGGGTCGAAATTCTCCCCCATCAACTCGTAGTCGCTGCGTAACTCCCGGTCCCAAACCTTGAACTCCTCCAAGGTCAATTGAGGCTCGAACTGGAAGGCGTAGGAATTGCCGTAACGGAAGGCCATGTTGATGCGCCGGTAGCACCCATCCCTCAATAGCATATACCCTTCGGCCAGCTTCACCGCTCCCGGCGGAACGGTGAAGCAGTCGCCGTGCAGCGTAGGCACCAACGGCACGGTCAACTTGCCGAAGACGGGATCGGCGTGACCTTCGGCAGTGACTGAAATCTTCCGCAGCCCAAACTGGAATCCGCCGGACGGCTCCACGGAGCCGCCCAAGGCCGTGGCCATCATCTGCGCTCCCAAGCAAATGCCGAACACCGGCTTTCCGGCAGCCAAGGCCCCTCGCAGGTATTCCCGTTCCTGATGCAACGCCGGGAAGTCGTCGTTGACCGACATGGGGCCGCCCAACACTATCAGCAAGGAAACGTCGTCAAGGCTAGGAGGGCAAAATTGGTCGTAGGCGGGAGCACTTTCGAAGATGTTGACCTGTTGCAGCGAGAACCCGCGGGACTTCAACACTGCCGTGAAATTCCCCGCCAGCGTCTCCGGCGCTGCGTGCTGAACAATCAGCGCCCGTTTCATCGCGCCGCTAATGAACCGCCGCGGCGGGGGCGGCGGCACGCTCGTTGACCAAGCGGCCCTCGGCAAACCGGGAAAGGGCAAAGGGCTTGATGCGGTCCGGCGTCTCTCCGGTGGCTATCAACTCGGCGACGCGGCTGCCAGCCGCCGGGGCCGCCTTGAATCCCCAACTTCCCCAGCCGCAACTGACGATAAACCCGTCGACGCTATCAACGGGACCCATGATGGGAGCGTAGTCCGGGGACATGTCGCACAATCCCGCCCACTGCCGCAGCACCTTGACGTTCTTGAGACAGGGGAACAACTCCAAGGTATGCTTGGCCAGTTCTTCCATGGGCAACAAGGCCGATTGCTGGCTGTAGGTGGGATAGGGGTCGACCCCTCCACCGATCACCACCTCCCCGCGGTCGGTCTGGTAAACGTAGGCGTGGAGATTGGCCGACGAGATGGTCCTGTCGATGAAGGGCTTCAACGGCTCCGTCACCATCGCTTGCAACGGGTGGGTGCTCAGGGGAAGCTCCACGTCCACCATCCGGGCAATGGTGGAACTCCAGCCCGCCGTCGCGCTCAACACTATGTCGGCCCCGACAAACCCTCGGCTCGTTTCCACGCCCCTCACGTGGCCGTTGGCAACGTCGATGCCGGTGACCTCGGTGAATGGATGAAGTTCGACACCCCTCCGGCTTGCGCCGCGGCCGAATCCCCAGACCACCGCGTCATGGCGGATGACGCCGCATGGCGGATGATACAGGGCCGCCAGCACCGGAAAGGGTTTCCCCTGTCGCACGTCCATCGCCGGGACGAGCCTCTTTATCTCCGCCGGGCCGATCATCCGGCTGTCCACGCCCATGATGCGGTTGAACTCGGTGCGCATTCTCAGGCCGTATACGGCGGAGTCGGTATGGCCCAAGTCCAGCCGCCCCATCTGGTTGAAGAGGAGGTTGAAGTTCAACTCCTTGGCGAGGTTCTCGTACAACTTGACGCTTTCGTCGAAGAAGGGTATGCCTTCCGGCGTAAGGTAGTTGGAGCGGATGATGGCGGTCGTCCGCGCGCTTGCGCCGCCGCCCAAGTAGCCCTTGTCCAGCACGGCGACCGACGTGACTCCGCGCTTGGCCAAGTAGTACGCGGTGGAAAGGCCGTGCACGCCTCCGCCTATGATCACAACATCGTAACGGTCACGGAGAGGACGTTTGTCCCACATGCGGTTTTTCTTGAATAATTGGAACATGGCTTTCCTATTCGTGGTTATTTTAACGCCGAGGACGCTGAGATTACGCCGAGAACGCTGAGTTTCAGTAGTTGTTTACTATTCTAACGCCAAGCAAGCTTCGTACACCGATTCCAAGAGCCCGGGACCAAGGGCCTTGTGGACGTCAATAGCTGCGCCGATAACCCTTCTCGTGATGGCGTCAAGTTCCTCTCGCTGAACCATTGCAATAGCTATATCTCAGCGTCCTTTGCGCAATCTCGGTGCTCTCCGCGTTTAGGTCCCCCTCAGCCGGTCCATCGCCTCGAAGCCGACGGGAGCGCCGTCATGGACTTCGGCGGCCTCCACCAGTGCTTCCCACATGTATTCACCGAAGTCCCTCCCGAAGAAGATCTGGTAGCTGGGCAGGTCGCCCACATCGGCGCGCAGCAGCGTGGCGTGTATCTCGGCTGCCTGGGTCTGGGCGCAACGTCCGTTGGGAAAAGCCCGCGGGGAGCAGTTGAATTCGGTTATGGAGGACATGAAGCTGGAGGCCTCGGGGCCGGTGACTTGCGCCGCGGCCAGCGTCGACGACAGGTCGAAAATATGGGCGGCCCCTTCGGACGCAGCGTCAAGCGACTCGAACATAGACCCAACGTGGTCCAACGCAGTCAACACCAGAAAGTCGTCGTCGGCCAAACGCGCCGAAGTGACTTGGAAGGACTGTCCACCAGCGGTGATAGTCACTGGGGACACTGCCCCAAGCTCGGGCAACTGCCCACCGGAACAGGCCGCACTCAAAAAGGCCGAGGCGTTTTCGCCCTGGACGTTAATCTTGATCCAGGGGCTGATGTCCAGAAGCCCTACGCCAGTGCGGAGCCGCCGCAACTCGTCCTCGACCGGTCCGAACCTTGCGGGCAGTTGCCAACCGTCCCGTTCCTCCATGGTCGCGCCCATAGCAACGTGCCGGTGGTGCATGGCCGACAACCTTATGGGCCTCCATTCAGGCATTGCCTACTGCCTCAACCGTGCGCCGTCGGGGTCATAGAAGGGTTGCATCGTGACGGATGCCGGCATTGGCCTGCCGTCAATAATGATATGTATCTCGGCGCCGTCCAAGGCCAAGTCCGCTGGCACCCAAGCCAACCCGAATCCCTTACCGATGGTGGGGCTGAAACGGGCACTGGTCACCCTACCGATGGGCTTAGCGCCGGTAACAACCGGCACTCCTTCCTCCGGGGTCCTGCCGTCGCGCATGACGAACCCCACCAACTTATTGGTCAGGCCCTGCTCTGCAATCCGGCTCAATCCCGGCCTTCCTATGAAGTCCTCCTTGTCGAACCGCACCACCCACTCCATGTCGCTCTCCAATGGATTGGACATGGCATCGGTGTCCTGTCCCACGATGATGTGCTTCTTTTCCAATCGCAGGATGCGCTGCGCTTCCAAGCCGAAGGGGGCAATGCCGAACTCCCTCCCGGCGTCCATGAGCGCGTCCCACATGTACTCGCCGTACTCGGCCGGGAAGTGCAACTCCCAACCGGTCTCGCCGACAAACCCGATCCGAAGAAGTATGCACGGGACGCCCGCGACCGTTGCCCGGGATGAGCGCATATAGCGAGACGACGGGCCTGACAGGTCATGGTCCGTCAACTTGCTCAACATCGCTCGTGCCTGCGGTCCGGCAACGTTTACCGCTCCGTAACCGGCGGTAACGTTGACCACATGAACGCACATGCCGCTGCCAGCGGACCACCACTTGATCCATTCCTCCATAACATCGACGTTGCCGGTGGTAGTGGTTATGAAGTAGTGGTCCTCGGCCAGCCGCGTTACCGTGCCGTCATCCATGATTGTGCCATTGTCCGAGCACAGCAGCCCGTAGCGGATGCGGCCTACCCGCAGATCGCTGAACCTGTGGGTATAGACCCGGTCCAGCAGCGCCCCGGCGTCCTTGCCCTTCACGTCAAGCTTGCCCAGGGTGCTGACGTCGATGACGCCTACGCGCTCCCGAACCGTCCGGCACTCCTCTTGGGGATCGCCGTAGTTGTGGGGCCGCTGCCACACTCCCAACTCTACGATGGGCGCTCCCAACTCCCGGTGTTTCCGGTCCATGGGAGTACGCTTCAGGGGCATGTGAGACGGACCGGCCAACGCCGCCAAGGGCACCGGTTGGTGGGGCGGGCGCGCGGTAGTGACGCCCGTTTCCTGAATACTTGCCCCGGTATGCTGAGAGGTGATGCTCACCAGTGCCTTCAGGCACATTTTCCCTTGGCATGGACCCATAGTTACGGTGCTGTACCGCTTCAAGGTCTGAATGTCCTCGAAGCCCTCGTTGATGCCGTCCACTATGTCTTTGGCGGTCACGTCCTCGCAAAAGCAAACAAACTGGGACTTTTCCTCGCTCATGGGGGTCAGTTGGGGGACTTCTTGAACGGCTTTCCGGCTTTCCTCTTCGGCCAAGGCCAGGTCCCGTTGCAACGTTTCTTCGGAGTCCTGGACGTTTTCGTTGTAACCCCGCAGGTATCCGGCGGCCTGATTCCCAGCAAGAGCACCCTGCAACAGGGAAACGGCCAAGCCATGATGTCCGGTCACCTCGCCAGCCACATGAATACCGTCGGGGAGTTGGCCCGGCACTGACTCTTTCAGAGATTCGTCATAGCTGAACTGGCAGCCGGACTGATGAAGGAGCGGGTCGGCGGGTCGGAACCCGCCGCTCATGCAAAGCAGGTCGCAAGCCAGCCGCCGCTGGGCGCCGACCGGCCTTCCATTGGCTAGAGGCGACACCACCGCCGCGTTCACCCGGGACTTGCCTTCCGCCTTGACTACGGCGTGACCTGTCAATATTTCGACGTTGCTTGCCCAGAGCGAACCTACAATGTCCGATCCCAGCGTGTGGGTTGACCTGAGGTCCACCACCGCCATGACTCGCACTCCGGCGTCCAACAGGTCTTGAGCAGCATAGTAACCTTGGTCGTCGCTCGTCGCCACTACCGCGATGGTCCCCGGACGGACGCCGTACAGCGAAAGCAGCCTCTGTGCGCCCGTCGCCAGCATCACTCCCGGAAGATCGTTCTGCTCGAAGACAAGCGGGACTTCGTAGGACCCGGTGGCGACGACAACCTGGGCCGCTCGTAGTTTGATGAGCCGGTCTCCTTGAAGAACCGCCAGGAGCCGGTCCTGGTACAGACCGAAAACATTCGCTCCCGACAGCACCTCTATGTTGGACGCCGCCGATAGCTTCTCCGCTAATTGTCGCCCAACTTCGACACCGGTACCGTCTTCAAAACCGGCTATACTGGAGTATTGGCGTCGGTCATAACGCAAGCTCCCGCCGAGGGACGGCTGGTCGTCAATCAGGACCACGTGCGCTCCCCGCTCGGCAGCCGCCAGCGCGGCAGACATCCCCGCGGGCCCGCCGCCGATGACGGCAACGTCGGCGTGCAGGTTCCGGTGGTGATAGTGGGTCTCGGGTTCGGCGTCAATGTCTATCTTGCCCAACCCGGCAACCCTGCGGATAATCTTCTGGGAAAACCGCCACAGCCACTTGGGGCGGTGCAGGGCCTTGTAGTAGAAACCCACCGGCATCAGCCAGTGGAAGTAGTCAAGGACCGAAAGAAAGTCGCGTTGGAGAGACGGCCAAGCGTTCTGATGGGAAACTTTCATTCCCGGGCGGACCTGCTCGGTGCAAGCGCGGACGTTGGGAACGTCATCCACGGTAACCAAGCAGTTGGGGCACCGGCCCGCCACACACAAAAGGCCCCGAGGCCGATGGTACTTGAAGCCCCGACTGAAGACGCTGACACCGGCGGCGCTCAAGGCCGACGCCACCGTGTCACGTTGGTAAGCGTCAACCGTTCGACCGTCGAACTCGAAGCTGACCGGCGTTGAACGGTCGATGACTTCCCCCGGCCTAGGGCTTAGCCTGGAATGTTCGTTAGTGGCCAGAGTTCAGCCTCGTACTGTTCTTCCAACCAAGGATGAGCAAGACTATCATGTTCATACTTTATGGGTCTGCTCGATCCGGTTGGTGGTAGTATCCCGGTCTGCAAGGAACCACTTCCGGCACCCGTACCGGTGGTTCCACCATTCCTGCTGTACACCCGCCGGATTTGGGCGGAAATAAAAGTAATTCGTCCAAGCTTCGTCGCCAGCGTCGGGCGACGGGCGCGCGGTGACGGCGCCGCCGAACCGGAATTCGTGGACGGTCCTTTCGCCGCAGTTGGGGCAGTTAATGAGGAAGGACATTTCCGGTATCAATTACCTTGCGCCAGAGTGCCTTGCAACTTGCCAGACAGGTGAGGACCCAACAATTCAAGGGTATCGAACAGCATGACTCCTGAAGGAGTTACGCCGTCTTCTTCAAAAAAGACAATGATACTGTTCTCGATAATGTCGGCCCCACGTGGTGCAGGTCTCCCATTTCCGATCCATAATGTATCGTTTTCTTCGTCGTAGTCAATTTCCAGTTTTCTCAGGTCGGGATTTTTTCTGGTCATGGCCTTCCTCTTGTCCTCATTGTGTAGTCATCTCGAAATGCAGTATGCAATGCTCCATTCTTATCAAGCACTACGCGAAACCAGATATCCTCTTGCACTCGATACTTGTAATATACCGTATTACCGTTGGGCTGACGTTGAGGAAGGCCCGTTGGGTACCAAAGAGCATCCATAACTCTCTCTGGCGTAGCTTCCGGGTGTGACAGGTGTACCGTTCGCAGCCAATGCCTGCTTTTGGGCAACGCTTCAAAGGCATCTTGCATCAACGTTTTGCGTTATTCATTTCAGACCGCATCATAATCATAGTATTCGCGCGAGCAAAATCCGACGATACTGCACTCTCCTAAAACAGCGTCAGGTACCGGTCTATTTCCCATTGGGAGACCTGACGGTGGTACTCGCGCCATTCCCCGCGCTTCAGGTCGACGAACTCGTCGTAAATCACGCCCAGGGACCCCTTTACAACCTCGTCGCGTTGAAGCTCGTCCAAGGCCTCGGCGAGAGACTGGGGCAGCAGGCGGATTCCCCGGCGGCGTATTTCGTCTATCCCCAGGTCGTAGAGGTTTTCCCGGTAAGGTTCGCCGGGGTCCAGTTTGCGCCTGACGCCGTCCAGACCTGCCGACAGGTAGGCAGCGAAGGCTAAGTAAGGGTTGCAGGCAGCCGAGATGGTGCGGTCTTCCAAGTGACCCGGCCCAGCAGTGCGTATCATCTGTGTTCGGTTGTTGTCTCCGTAGGATACGAAGGCCGGAGTCCACAAAAACCCCGACACAGAGGACATCAGCGCCGGGCCTACCTGCAACCGCTTGTAGCAGTTGACCGTGGGGGACATTACGCAACATAGGGCCGGCGCGTGAGCGAAAACGCCGCCGATGAAGTTGTAAGCCATCTCCGACAGGCCCAGTCCACGTGGGTCTTCCTCGTCGAGGAACAGGTTTTCGCCGGTAGCCGCGTCGGCTATGTGGTAGTGAATATGGCCTCCGCTGCCGGTGCGGTCGGTGAAGGGCTTGGCCATGTGGGTGGCGATGGCGCCGTACTTCTGAGCGTACTGGCTGGTCATCATCTTGAAGAAGGTGTACCGGTCGGCGGTGGTCAGGGCATCGGAATATACGAAGTTGATTTCGAATTGGCCGTTGGCGTCCTCGTGGTCCGACTGGTAGGTGTCCCACCCCAGCCGGGTCATGGCGTCCATCATGTCCCGTAGGTAGCCCATAACGTTGGCGATGCCCTTGAAGTCGTAGCAGGCCTTGGTCAGGGTATCCACGTCGTTGGGGTCCCAGATGGATATAGAGCCGTCATCCTTGCGGGTGACCAGGAAGTGCTCCGGCTCGATGCCGACGTTGAAGGTGTACCCGTCTTGCCGCGCCTGGGAAAGCACACTCTTCAGGTGCTGCCGGGGGCAGAACATGTGAGGCTCGTCGTCAACGTACAAGTCCGACGCGAACCGGGCCAGACCATCGGTCCAAGGTACGGGAGTGTAAGAGTCCAGGTCAACCTTGGCCAGCATGTCGTGGGAGTGGGGTCCCTGCCCCATGCCGGGCAACGCCGCGCCGGCGAATCCCGCTCCTACGTCCACAACGTCGTCAAGATGGCTGGCAGGGACCATCTTGACCTTTGGCGACCCGTTGATGTCAACGAACTGTGCCAAGAGATATTGGATGTTGTCATCCCGCATTCTCTGCCGGACATCATCTCGGGTGGTCATGTCTCCGCTCCTCGGTACATGGCTAGGCTAAGCTGGTCTCAATTCGTAAAGTTGCGTTGCGAAGTCTATTATTGTTTCCCCCATAGCCAAGGTGTCACGCCAATGTTCCGGTATACCGCTTTCTCCATAATACGCTCCGGCAATTTGCCCGTAGACGGCGCCGGTAGTGTCGGCGTCGTCACCCAGATTCACTGCCAGGCGGGCACCGTCGGCGAAATTGTCGCTGTGGTGGAAGGCCCACAACGCGGCTTCCAGCGAGTCAATGACGTAGCCAGTTCCCCGGATGTCAGGCGGGTTGCGCCCCTTGAAGGAGCCGTTGGCGATATAGGCCACCCTGTCCGGCAGTTCTCCGATTGCCGGATAGAAACGGGGCGGCGTTTCCATGATTTCCGACTTGTTCGCGCCCTTTAAGGCACGCACCAGCAGGGCGGCGTAGTAGCGGCAGGCGCCCACAGATTCGAGCGCGGCGTGAGTAGTGGCCGAGCTTTGGGCGGCGTATTCCGCGGCGGCGTTCATATCGTTGGCGTAGAACATAGGAACCGGGGCAAGACGCATTATTGACCCGTTGCCCGCGCTATACGCCGATGCTTGACCTGCCGGCCTGCCGGTGCGCTCGAACTCGGCCAGGGCTGATCGAGTAGTGTTTCCGATGTCGAAGCAACTCCCTGTACAGCTCAAATGACCATCGCGCCACCAGCTGACGTATCTCCTCAGTTGGTCCTCGGGGTCGAATTCACGACATTCGATCAAGCTCTCGGCGAGGCACAGGGCCATCGAAGTGTCGTCGGTCCACTGACCGGGTCGCAGGCCAAAGGGGCCACCGCCGACAATCTCGTCGATGGTCACAAAACTGCCGGGCGGCCGAAATTCCAGCGTCGTCCCCAATGCATCCCCCGACGCCAGGCCGAGCAATGAGCCCCGGTAGCGGTCAAGCTCGGTAATCATGGGCTTGCTTCCTGCGCTGGTTCGGAGGCTACGGACTGCCTCCCGAGGAGTTGCTGACTGAACGACGTATGGCCCTCTTCGCGCCATCTGCGGACATAGTTCTCCTGCTTCGGGGTTTCGGGCGATTTCTTGGGATTGGGACACTTGGACTTAGGGCATTGCTCCCAGATTTCGGACAGCAGGGCGAGGGCGTCGTTACCGGCGCACCCGTGCCGGGCCAGCCAGCAACCCACTATGGTTCCAGTGCGTCCAACCCCACCCCAGCAGTGCAGGTAGACGGTTCCGCCACCGTCCAAGCAGTTGTCAATGGCATCCAGGATATCGGCAGTCTGTCTAGGTGATCGGGGGATGTCAACGTCCCTAATCGGGAACCGGCGGTGCTGTGCCTGTTTCAACTTGGAGGCGTAGGGCAGCAGTTCGCCCTCCTGGGTCAGGTCCAAGAACAGCGTCACCCCGGTGGCTTCCAGCTTGCGAAGCTTGTCGTACCGATTGGGGCCGTCCTGTTCCCTGGGATATTCTCCGGCGAGGAATCGGCCTGGTATGACCCAATAACTTTGGTGGATGGGCGTCGGCGCCGCGGTAGGACAGGGCTGTTCAAGCATTTTGTTCTTTCCTTTTCCTAGTTGTGGTTCGGCAGGTTGAGGCTTGAACTATGGCGCCGAGACGCCATTGCGTTGAACTGTCGGCTGCTACCACCCAAACACCTTGTTGGTGCCGACCAGCGGCACCCGGGCCATTGCTGACGCTTCGATGGTCAAGGCCGCCATGTCTTCCGGCTCCAGGCTGTGGACATCTCCCTTGCCCAAAGAACGGGTAAGGAGGGCCATTTCCATGGTCATGGAGTTTATGAAGTTGGCGACACGCTCGGCGCCTTCGTCCGGGTCCAAGCGTTTCATCAACTCCGGGTCCTGGGTGGTTATGCCTACGGGACACTTGCCCGTCTGGCAGTGGCTGCACTGGCCGGCGGGAACGCCCACTTCCTCCATGAAGTTGCTGCCGGGAATTTCCTTGTTGCAGTTGAGGGCTATCAATGCCCCGATGCCGATGGCTACGGCGTCGGCTCCCAGCGCCAGGGCCTTGGCAGCGTCGGCGCCGTTGCGGATGCCACCCGAGGCGATCAGGCTGACCTTGCCGTACAAGCCCAGCTCACGCAACGCCTCCCTAGCCATCACGATGGCCGGAACGGTGGGGATGCCGCTGTGGTCCAGGAGTATTTCGGCGGACGCGCCGGTCCCGGCGACCATGCTGTCGATCACTATGGCATCGGCCCCGGCCTTGGCGGCCAGCTTTACGTCGTCATCCACCCGGCAGGCCCCGAGCTTCACATGCACCGGGACGCTCCAGTCGGTCGCCTCCCGTAGCTGCTCTATCTTGATGGCCAGGTCGTCGGGCCCCAGCCAGTCAGGATGGCGAGCAGGGCTGCGCTGGTCGATGCCCTCGGGAAGGTCCCGCATCCGGGCGATTTCGTCCAGCACCTTGACGCCCATCAAAAGCCCGCCGGTGCCGGGTTTGGCGCCTTGGCCCACGACTATCTCAATGGCTTGAGCTTGGGCCAGGTGGTGAGGGTTGAAACCGTAGCGACTGGGCAGCACTTGGTAAATCAGCTTGTCGGAGGCGTCCCGCTCACTTTGCAGCATTCCGCCGTCGCCAGTGCAGCTTGCCGTGCCAACCATTGCGGCGGCCTTGCCCAAGGCGGTCTTGGCGTTGGCCGACAGGGCTCCGTAGCTCATCCCGGTAATGTAGACGGGCGTCTCCAAGACAAGCGGGTTCTCAGCATAAGCCCCGCCAATGACGGTCCGGGTGTTGCACCGCTCCTTGTAGCCCTCCAAGGGAAAGCGGGTAAGGCCGGTGGAGAGAAAGGTAAGGTCGTCGAAGTGGGTGACCTTCTGGAAAGTGCTGAAGCCCCGTATACGGTAGCGGCCCAACTCGGCCTTGGCGTGAATGTCGTCGATGATCGAACGGGACCAGATTTGGCTGCTGTCCATTACCATAGGTGTTCCATTCCCTTGTCCAATCTCCCTCGGATTACGGGGATTATATCCCGAAATTGGCGGACTGGCGAAAAGGCGGCTGGCGGACTTCTCCAGTCCAAGTCCGTCGATCTGTAGACACCCCTTGATTGCGGGGAGTATAGCCACTCAACGGCTTATTGTATACTACGCTGGGCAAAGCCCCCGACGTCCGCCGAGGTGACAGGAATGGACCCAACCCTTGCCGAGCTTATCGAACGCGCACCGTGGCGGGAAGCCGTCACCTATCGCGACACTTGGCCCCACCAGTACGTCCTTACCTGCAAGGACGATTGCGCCGACCTGCTGGCAATGATAGTGGAACGCTGGAAGGCGGGCGAGGGTGTGTCCGGGCGATTTTTCCGCATGGAAAACACCTACCTTTTCATCGGCGAGTACAAATATTGGATAATGACCCCCTACGAAGAATTTGACTTGGAAGAAGCCCGCGTCGAAGACTACGTGCTGAACCGCGCCCCCCTCTACCGCGACCGCCGCGACTTTGTAATCCAACCCGGCGACACCGGCAAGCCGGAGGACTACCCAACCGGACCGGCGCGGGAATGGTAAATCGACCCTCGAACCAGCCGTCATAACGGACGACAGAGGTGAGAAACAATGGCTGAAGACGATACGTTACTGGCTTATCTGGTGCCTAGACTGACAAGTCGTGTGGAGGACACAGCGACAGACGCCTTGGCTTTCATTCTGAATAAGTCATCTGCTTGCCGTGAGGCATTGGACCTCCTTCTGCGGGATGAGCACGTCAACTTGGATTCGTTGGTCCATTTCCAAACACAGGTGACCTACGAGGACGGGTCTCGCCCGGACATGATTGGCTATGACAAGGATGGTCGGAACTGCTTGATTGTCGAGTCGAAATTCTGGGCCAGTCTGCTCCTTGGCCAAGCCAGCGGTTATTTCGGCCAATTGGATGCAACGGGGCCAGGAGTCCTGATGTTCATTGCCCCGGCCACCCGAATTACAACACTGTGGGAAGAAATCAGGCGTCAGATGGAATCGGCAGAGGAGCCGGTTACATTGGAGTCGATTGAAACGGTTGAGTCGATGCGCAAGGCCAGAGTTGTTGACTCGGACAAGCGACTGATGCTGGTTAGCTGGGACTTTTTAATGGACCGCTTGGCTGCCGCCGTGCCAGCCGATTCGCTGGTCGCGTCAGACATTCGGCAACTTCGGGGTCTTGCCCGGCGGGAAGATAACGATGCGTTTCTGCCGATCAACACGGAAGAACTGGGACCTTCTCTGGCTCGCAGGATTCAGTGGCTTAATCAGCTAATCGACGACGTGGTAGATGGACACGGGGTCAGGCAAGGTTGGATGTCCACCAAGGGACTACGGGCCACGGCGCAAAGGGATGGCTATGGGCGATATTTCAGGTTTACCGGAGTTACCGGCGATTTGTTCTTGTGCGTGAATTTCGGCCGGTGGGCAACCAGCGGAGACACCCCGCTGTGGCTGTGGATTGACCACACTGTTCCGGTTGTCGCGGCTCAATTACGCGGCAAAGTGCCTTCGGTGGTTGAATATGGAAGTAATGGGCCTTATAACGTGCCGCTCTATTTGCCCGTCGGCGTGGAATATGACCGTGTCCTGGCTGACGTTGTGCGCCAAGTGAGAGAAATAGAGGAAGTGGTCAATGGCCTGTAGTCGCGGATACCGTTGAAAGCCACAGCCGACGCCCAAGATGCTTAACCCCGCCTCCACTCAGATAACCGTCTTCTCCAGTCGCTCCAGCGAATCGAAGTGGTAAAGCCTTTTGGCCGATACTACCTTCGTGAACCGTGGCCTGTCCTCAATGCCCTGCTCGTCCAGCAGTTGCCACAGATCAAGCAGCTCCGACTCGGAGATGTCCACTATCTGGGCGTCGCTGCCCAAAGACCCGATCTCACCACCGACGTAGATGACACCTTCGTACATTGAGTCGCCGACGGCTTCACCAACGTCGCCGCAGACAACGATGCGTCCTTTCTGCATCATAAACCCGGTAAGGAATCCGGAGTTGCCGCCGACTACCAGGGTGCCGCCCTTCATGGAGATGCCCGCACGGGCGCCGGCGTTGCCTTTGACGGTGATCTCTCCCCCCCGCATTGTGGACGCAAGAGAAGCTCCGGCATCCTTGGTGACGGTAATCTTCCCAGCCATCAGGTTGTCGCCCAGCCCCCAACCGGCGTTGCCGTCTATGGTGACCTCGGGGCCGTCCATCAGGCTGGCGGAGTAGTAGCCGACGCTGCCCTGAATGTTGATCTTGCAGGCGTCCAGAATGCCTACCGCGATGTTGTGTCCGGCACGGGGATTGAGGATGGTGACTTCGGCGCCTTCGGCGGCCAGCTTCTTGAGTTCCCGGTTCAACTGGCGGACCGGCATCCGGCTGGCATCTAAAGTGACCAAGTCATAACCTCGTAGTTCTGAGGCTCCAGCCGGTCGATCTCGTCGGAGAATATCTCCCGCAACGCCACCTCTTCCGACGCAATGGCAACGACATCGTCCGTCTCTATCGTAACCAACGGCTTGGCCGACCACTGGTCCTTGGCGTAGCCCAAGCCGTCGCGGGTCGCCACCAAATAGGTAAAAGTACCGTCCAAGTCTTCCAAGGACGCTTGCAGGGTATCATTCAACGAGTCTCCGCGGGCCAGTTTGTCGGCCAAGTAGACGGCGATAAGCTCCGAGTCGTTCCCTGTCTGGAAATGGTGACCCTGGTCCTCGAACATGCGCTTCAACTTGTGGTAGTTGGTAAGCTGTCCGTTGTGGACCACGGTAACGTCGGCAAACGGATAGGCCCAGAAGGGGTGGGCGTGGTTGACGTCGACACGGCTTTCCGTAGCCATTCTGACGTGGCCGATGCCGTGGGTGCCCCTGATGCCGCTGATGGAGTGCTTCTGGTCCATGGTGACGGGCGTGCCCACATCCTTTATGACCTCGGATACGTGGCCTATGCTGTGCAACGCCACTCCCTCGGTGTTCAAAAGGGCCTCGGCCAAGGGCGGAATCTCGCCTTCATAACGAATGGCCAGCCTCAAGAACTGGCCCCAGGTCCCTCTTGACGCCACAACACCTCCCCGGCGCATCACCGTATCTTCGGCACGCGCCAAGATGTCCGCGGCACTCAACTCGTCGTCCGTCCATATACGGAGGACCAGGTCACCACCAGCGTCTTCGCCAACCACGGTGATCCCGCTGGAGTCCTTCCCCCGATGGGTCATGGTCTCCAGCATTTTGACCAAGTCCTCGCCTACGGGAGCCAGTTCCCCGCGGTTTTTGTAAAGTATCCCGCTAACGCCGCACATGTATTTTTAACTTTCCTCAGCCAAGGGCAATACCCGTGCCCAAAAGCAACTTGGGTTTATTTTACAACGCCGCAAGTTTAGTTGAGGCCCCTTTGAACGTCAAGCGCGCAGCTATCGGTTGGCCGCAGCATACGAGGCCGAATATAATGGCGGGACCGGGCCAACCACAGTCAAAGACAGCCGGCGCGCTCCCGATTAAGCGCCATTACTGTGGTAGCTAAGGCTTTAACTTGGAGGAGTCATTATGAAAGCGGTCCGCATAAACGAGTTCGGCGGCGTAGACGTCCTGAAATGGGAGGAAGCCGCCGACCCCAAACCCAGACCCCACCAAGTCCTCATCAAGGTGGATGCAGCGGGCGTCAACTACGCCGACATCATGCGGCGGTCCGGCAACTATCCCGGGCCGGACCTCCCTTCTTCGATGGGGCTGGAGGCGGCTGGCACTGTTGCCGAGGTTGGATCGGATGTTACGGGGCTGTCGGTGGGCCAGCGGGTGATGGCGATGGGACCCGGAGGGCAAGCCGAGTACGTGTCGGTCAACGCCAATTTCGTTTTCCCATACCCGGAAACCGTGGACCCGGTAGAGGCAGGCGGGATGCCAATAGTATTCCTGACCTCGTATCACCTGCTGAAGACTCGCGGGCACTTGGAGCCGGGCCATACGGTGCTGGTGCAGGCCGGGGCGTCGGGTGTCGGCACGGTGGCGATACAGTTGGCCAAGGCTTGGGGTGCCAGAGTCATCGCCACCGCATCCACCCAGGAAAAGCTCGACCTGTGCCGTTCGCTGGGGGCCGACGTGACCATCAACTACACCGAGCAGGACTTCGAAGAGGAGGTGGGCCGCGAAAGCGGCGGGCAGGGTGTGGAATTGGTTCTTGAATGCGTGGGCGGGCCGGTGCTGGAAAAGAGCGTCCGTTGCATCGCGCCCTACGGACGGTTGATCACCTACGGCAACGCATCCGGCACGCCGGCAAATCTGCCGGCCGCCGACATTTTTTCCGCCAACCGCACCGTCATCGGGTTCAGCATCGGACGGTCGCCCCAAGGGACTCTTGACCACCAAGCGGCAATGGCGGAGATTTTCCCGATGCTGGCCGACGGCAAAGCCAGGCTGGTGGTGGACAGGGTGCTGCCGATGTCGGATGTGGCCTCGGCGCACCAGCACTTGGCCAACCGGGGCACCCGCGGGAAGGTGATCCTGACACCTTAGCGTAATGTGAGACTGGCGCCCCGGCGCACTGTCATTCCCGCGAAGGAACGTCACCCCCGCAAAGGCGAGGGCGGGCATCCATTTAACCCTTGAGTCTCCGGCAGACTATCAATCAATACTTCAGCCTTGGTTTATAGGCTTATAAGAGGGGAACGCAAATGGCGATAGTAGGCAGCGGCAATTACACCTATGAACACATCGAAAGTTGGGCCAAACTGCCCTCCGGCATGACCTTCGGCGACACCAGTGCGGTATCGACGGACTCGCAGGACCGGGTGTTCGTTTTCCAGCGCAAGGACCCGCCGGTTCTGATATTCGACCGCGACGGCAACTACCTCGACTCGTGGGGCGTCAGCGCCATAACCGACCCCCACGGACTTTGCATCTACGACGACGTTATCTACCTGACCGACCGGGCCGACTCGGTAGTGCTGAAGTTCACACTGGACGGCAAGGCGCTTCAGGTCATCGGGACCCGCGGTGTCCACTCGGACACCGGCTGTGAAAACATGGGAGACTTGGTCCCCCGCGCCGCCGGGCCTTTCAACTACCCCACAGAAATGGCTCCTGCACCGTCCGGCGACCTTTACGTGTCCGACGGATATCGGAACGCCCGGATGCACCGCTTCTCCGCCGACGGCACGTTGATACAGTCATGGGGCGAGCCGGGCAAGACCGACGCCGGGCACTTCCACCTGCCCCACAGCGTATTGATTGACGGGGACGGAACGGTCTACGTCTGCGACCGGGAAAACAACCGCATCCAGGTCTTTTCCGCCGAGGGCGAATTCCGGGCTGTCTGGCCCGACCTGCGGCGTCCCCAGGACATATCCGTGGACGCCGACGGGATCATCTACGTCAGCGAGGGCGGAGTTTCAGGTCTGTCAGGTCGGGTCAGCCTGATGTCCAAACAGGGCGAAGTTATAGCCCGCTGGGACGCCCCCAACGGCCACGGCAGTTGGGTAGACGTTCACGGGGACATTTACTTGGCAACCAACTTCTCCCAGACGGTGGACAAGTACGTGCGGCAGCGGTAGGCGTGCGTATCCGGAGGAAGCCTCAACCGCTACTCCTCCCAAGTAGCCAGTTCTTCCTCGGGTAGCGGGTCAAAGAAGCTGTCGTCAACGGTGATGCGCCCCGCCCAAGCCCCGAATTGCCGCTGGGCCTTCCGTTGGTATTTCACCAAGCGGGCGACCGGATGGCCGTTGCGGGCAATTACAACCTCTTCGCCAGCTTCAATACGCGCCAGCAGGCGTGACAGGTTAGTCTTTGCCTCATGGACGTTTACGGTAATCATCATGGCTTCCTTGGGAAATTCCCGGCCAAGAATATAAATAACCGGTCGTCCCAACTCCAAGGTCGAAACGACCGGAATCTTTTACCCACCATTATCTCAACGAGAGCCGGGGCGCTAACTCACTATCCCCTCGTCGATCATGGCCTTTATTGCACCGTCGAAGGCTTCCAGGCTGGTGTCGATGTCGGCTTCGGTATGGACGCCGGAGAGGACGCCGCTGGTACGGGACATGAGGTCGACGCCCCTGACCTGCAACGCTTGGCGGAAGGCGGTCTGGACTTCCGGGGGCGCGTTCTTCAGGGTGTTGGCGTCCAGGCCCTCGATTGACCGGCCTCCGAAGTAGATGTGGAAGGTGGAGGACTCGCCGTAGACGGCGGCCGCTATCTCGTGGCGGTCAACGATCCGGCGGAGCCCCACCCTCAGCCTCTCGGCCATGCGGTCGGCTTGGGCCTGCATCTCGCCGGTGGCGGCGATGCGCAGGGCGGCGTTGCCGGTGGCTGCGCAGTAGGGATTGGCGTTGAAGGTACCGCCGTGCAGCACCCGCTCGTAGCGGTCGTGCTGGCGGTCGCCGGTCTGTACCATCACCTGCATTACGTCGTCGCGGCCAGCCACCGCACCGCCGGGAAGGCCGCCGGTGAGGATTTTGGCCATGGTGCAAAGGTCAGGCTCGATGCCGAGCCACTGTTGCAGGCCGCCGGGACTCCATCGGAAGCCGGTGATAACCTCGTCCAGGATCATCACGACGCCGTGCTTCCGCGTAAGTTCCCTTACGCCTTCCACGAAGCCCTCTTGCCGAGGCACCGTGCCGTAAGATGCGCCGGACCCCTCAGTGATTACGCCGGCGATGTTGTTGTTGTTGGCCAGGGTCTCTTCAAGCACGTTGAGGTCGGGCGGCAGCACTATCACCGAGTCAACCGCACCTTGAGGAATGCCGATGGATGCGGGGGAGTCGAAGGGCGGCAGGTTGCCGGGCATTACGTAGTCGTGCCAGCCGTGGTAGTGGGACTCCCACCGGATGATCTTCTCCTTTCCGGTGTAGGCCCTGGCGATGCGCATGGAGAGCATGGTGGCTTCGGCGCCCGAGGCGACGAAACGCACCTTGTCGGCGCAGGGTATAAGATTGCATACCCTTTCGCCCCACTCCAACATAGACTCCACGGGCGCGCCGAAGTGGGAGCCGACGGGCGCGGCGCGGGTAAGCGCCTCCACAACTTCGGGATGGGAATGGCCCAACAGCAAAGAAGCGGACCCCAACCCGTAGTCGATATACTCGTTTCCGTCCACGTCCCACTTCCGTGGCCCCTGGCCCCTGGCAATGGTTATCGGGAAGGGAGCGGCCACGTAGCCGTCGTGGCCCGCGCCGCCCGAAGGGAACAGTTCCGTGAACCTGGGATATAGTTCTGCCGAGCGCGGGTTTTTCCTGATGTACTCCTCCCTGATCGTCTCTGGCATGGTCTCCTCCTTCAAGCTTGGCCCTCCGGCCGGCGCTGGGATGCGGGACTCAGGACATACCTCGATTGTCCTGTCGTAACGGCACCAATTTACCCTAAATCATGGGGCCGTGCCACCACAGGTGTGATAGAGTGCAGCGGCCGCTTCCCCCGTTAGCGGCGGCGGCAACCCGGTCATCTGAAGATTAAGAGCCTATCCGATAATCAGGTTGGACTCTTTCCGTCACTCCCGCGAAAGCGGGAATCCACTACCTGGCAAACTGGACTCCCGCGAAAGCGGGAGTGACGATGAGCGGCTTTCAGATAGGCTCTAAGGAGAAAACGTTGCCCAGATTCAGCATCAGTTGGGTGATACTTGGCGCCGGGTTCCTGATACTGTTCTTCGGGGGCGGCTCTCGTTACTCCTTGGGGTTGGTGCTGAAGCCCATGACCGAGGACTTGGGCTGGAGCCGCTCCACCCTGTCCCTGGCTGCTACCTGTTTCATGGTTACCTCGGCCTTGGCGCTGCCCTTGGCCGGCCGGATGGTTGACCGCTACAGCCTGCGTTGGGTATTGGCGTTGGGCGCGGTGGTGGTGGCGGCAGGCATCGGCTTGATGGGCTTGGTGAGGGAGCCTTGGCAGGCGTTCCTGGTCTACGGCGTCCTCTACTCTATGGGTTATGCTGCCACCAGCAACCCCGTGGTGGGAGTGATGATCAACCGCTGGTTCCAGACCAGAAGGGGTATCGCCACCAGCGTCGCCGTGTCGGGCAACGCGACCGGCCAACTCGTTATCATCGGTGTGTTGGCGGCCTTCGTGACCGACATCGGATGGCGAAGAGCCTTCGGAGCACTGGGAGCTGTCAACCTGATCATCGCCGTCCCCCTTCTATTGGCTGCCCTCGTGGCTTGGCCCCGGGTGAAGCCACATGATGAGCCAGCGGGAGATGATGGGCCAAGGCCCGCTCCGACGGAGCCAATTCCCTCCAACGGACCGAATGTGTCTACCCCGGTCTTGCGCTCAGGCCAGTTTTGGCTGCTGGTGTTCCTTTACGCGGTATGCGGCTTCCAGGACTTCTTCATGGTGACCCATGTGGTCGCCTTCGCCCAAGACCAAGGGATCGCTCCGGTGTTGGCCGGTAACATCCTCGCCTTGATGGGGCTCATGGGGTTGATCGGGGTGATCAGCTCCGGGCTGCTGTGCGATGCTTTCGGGGCCCAGCGCCCTACCTGGCTATGCTTCGCCATGCGTATCGGCATCTTCGCCTTGATTCTTGCAGACCGGAGCACCCCGTCCATCATGGTGTTCGCCCTGCTCTACGGGTTCACCTTCCTTATGACCGCGCCCCTGACGGTGATATTTTCCAGGTACATCTTCGGCGCCGCCCGGTTGGGCACGGTAACCGGCACCATCTCCATGGTGCACCAGATGTTCGGCGGACTGGGTGCGCTGGCAGGGGCGTTGATTTTCGATTACTTGGGTAGCTACTACTGGGCTTTCGTACTGATGCTGGTGCTGTCCGTCGCATCCACGGCCATGTCTCCTTTGCTTCACAGAAGCGGCGGGCCTCAAGCAGTGACGGCGGGTTGATTCCTCAGCCCGAACCGTCTCTCGCGCCCTGCGGGGGCAGCGACTTTCTCGCCTGTTTGAAGAAGCCGAACAACAGGAGCGCCATAACCGCCGCCGCGGCCGCTACACCAACGGGCACCAACCAAGGAAACCTTTCGCTGAATGGAGGCTGGGGTACGGCAAACCCGGGATTGTCCATCTGCGCGCCAAGGTTTCCGGGGATGGGTGAGTCGGTGTCCAGGTACGGCAGCAGTGTGGCAAGGTCGTAGGACACGGGCCCGGCGTTGGGATTGCCGTAGTACAGTGAGTAGGTCTCTCCCGGTTGGGCCAGGAACAGGACCCTCCGGACAAGTCCCTGGGCTTCAACCCCGTCGATAGACAACGGGGGGTTGTCCTCGTTGTGTATGGTCAACCGCATGTAGCGGTAAGTTGTCTCGGAGTAGGACAGGTCCAACTGTCTGCCGGCGAACTTGGCGGTGTCGTAGGCGTAGATTTCAAACCCGCTTGAAACCGGCACCCAAGCCCGCCCCCGGCCCGGATTCCCGCCTTCGCGGGAATGACGGGGGAAGGGGGGCAGCCCGTCGGCGCTTCCCTCGACGGACACTTCCCGGTAGAAGTTCACCGACGATGTGTGCAGGGTCAGGCGGTTGGTCGGGACGTTGGCGCTGCCCAAGTCTACCTCGACCACCGTAACGTTGTCCTCGGCGTTCTCCGCAATACTCGTGATTTCGGCGTCATACGCGACTATGTCGGCCGGCCTCTCCTCCACCAAAGAGATATTGGCCCCGGAAATGCGCAACGGTGCTTCGTCGTTGTTGATTACCCGGACCCGGAGGTATCGTGCGGTGCTGTCGGGGTAGTCCACCTCGGTGTTCCGGGCGTTGAAGTCTCGCTCCCGGACGGTGAAATCGAAGATTTCCACCCCATCCCGTAGCACCGACCACGACCGGGCATCGGAGCTTCCTTCCACTGCCACCACCCGTTTGAAGTTCTTCGAATCGGTCAGGATTTCGACTTTGTTGTGAAGCAGCCCCTCTCTTCCCAGATCAACGACGAAGCTGGAGTACTGCCCCGGCACATGGCCCAAGTCCCTAACGGTCCCCTCTACGGACTGCCGCCGCTTGCCTCCCCGCTCCACCACCAATTGGTAGGCGACTTCCCGCCCGCCGATCTCCACCAAGCGCAGGTCCACCTGCTCCGGCGCCGATCCCCCGAATACGTCCCGGTCCAATGTGACCTCTACCAGTTGCTCGTCTTCGGTCAGCGGCGGGAAAGTGACGGGCTTGTAGTAGCTCCAATCGCCGATGGAGAAGTCCGCGTAGGCAAGATGAAACACCGGCAGCCACAACAGAGAGGCCAGCAATATTCCAAAAACCGGAACCAGTCCGCATCTGCCGCGACGCCGATTATTCAAGGAGGAACTCGCGGATGGTGCGGCTGAACCGCTGGTAAAGAAACCCGCCTATCACCAGGATTAACCCCAGCGCCAAGTATGCGGCGACGCGGTACTCCTGATCCAGTGCGAAGCTGTCCACCAGGAACAGTTTCAATACGGGCACCGCCAGCAGGCCGAGTCCCCCAATGCGAATCCAGCGGGAACGGCGCACGATGCCGACTACAATAAGGACAGCGGAGTAGACGGCCCACAGGATGCTGAGGGAGACACTGGCAACGTCTCCGGCGATAGATGCAGGCACCGAGAAATAATCGCTGTTCGTAGCGATGATGATTTCCACGCTCAAGGCCCACAGCGTCAGGAAGCTGGCCGCCACGAGAAGGGCGGGAAGGAAGTACCGCTCCCGTTCATCATAGAAACGATCTCGCCAGCGCCACGTTGCCCACGCGCCCCAGTACAGCGACGCCACGCCCACCACAAAAGCCAGGAACCTCAAGCTCAGCACCGGGCGGTCGTCGGCCAAGTCTATGCAGAAGAAGTCGCAGCCATCGGACAAGCCGAAGGTCTCGAAGGTCAGGAGCCTGACTATGGTAATGCCGTACACGCCCAAGCCGATCAGCCGCAGTTCCACCAACCCTAACCGGAAGGAAGCAAACACGATGACCGCCGCCTCCACCGCCCACACTATGGGGACCCATGCACCGTCGACCTGCACCGGGATGGAGATGGTAAGGAACAGGTTGCCGGCTATCAGGAAGCCGGGGAACAGGACCCGCTCCCACTGGAGCAGGCCGTCACGTTCCCGGTAAACCAGAAAAGCAGCTACGAAGTTGGCGGCAATGGGAACGGCATAAGTGAGGGTATAAACGTTCAAGAAAGGCGTGACGTCGTCGCCCAAAGCATTAGGAGTGTCAATGAACAACAGCCAGTAGGTGAAGATTGTAAAGGCTCCCAGCCCGAACCAACGGAGTTGAGGCATACCAAACTGGAAGGACAGCCACACCAGCACTACTCCCTCCACGGCCCAAGCAACGCTGATCCAAGGTCCGTCCAGTTGGACCGGCACGGCAATGGCGACAAACACGGCGGCGATGCCCATAGCAAACAGGCTGTGTCGCACCTGCTCCCTATGCCGGATGAAGATGCCGTAAGCCAGCAGCATATAGAACAGTCCCAATAGCAGGGTGAACCCGCCCATCCAAGCCCGGAACTCTTCGAAAAGCAACTCGTAGCTGAAGCCGAAGTACGCCGCGGCGTTCAGCAACACCAACGCATGGTCGAACGCTCTCGGCTCCCGGCGCCAAAGCAGGTGGAACAGGGTAGTCGCTCCGACGAAAATCAGGAATATCACGGTGATACCCACTATGGCCAAGAGCAGCCCGGGGTCGAGTTCCGTCCGCCAGAAAACGTAGAGGACCAACGACCCGATGAATCCCAATAGCGTGAACCATCGCCAGTTGCGGAAGGTCGCCAACGCCAGCACGCCAAGGTCCAGCACGAGGACGTAGGCCAGCAGGACTTGCTGGTCCGGCAGGCGGTCGGCCAGCAAAAGCGGCGTAGCGAAGCCGCCTAATATGCCCAGAACGGCGATGGAGAGAGACTCGTAACGCAAGGCCAGTCCAGCGGCCGTCAGGGTTACCAGAAAGAAGAGTCCCAAGGCCCACATGGCGGGAATGAGGCCATAAAGGGAGAAGGCAGCGAAGATAGCAAGGTACAGGACGGCCAAACCGCCGCCGGTGAGAGGAAGCGCCCAGACGGGGTATTTCCTACGCCAGAACTCGCCGGCTCCCAGCAGGGCCAGCCCGCCGACCAGTCCCAACACCACGCGGCCGGTCTCGCCGATCCACTGGTTGTCGAAAGCCAGTTTGAGGAAGAAACCGATGCCGATTACCAAGGCCAGCACGCCTATCCGGGCCAGCCAGTTGCCTCCGAACAGCCATTCCCAGTCCCAGTTGGGGAACCCCACTCTCAATCTCTCGGGGAAGGGAATGCCGCCTCCGGGTGGGGAAACGCCGGGCGGCGAGGCCGGAGGTGTGCCCGCCAGCGCGGCTTGAGAGGCCGATTGACCGGCGGCGGATGGTGGGGCAGATACAGTGGGAGCAGTTGGCGAGGAGGCCTCAGTTGCAGCGGGACGAGCGTCGTCGGGGCCAGTGTCCGCGGTGTCTACGGACAGTACCTGCTCCACCAGAGACAGACGCTCGGAGTTGCGGGCCACGTCTGCCCGCATTGCGGCCACGGTGTTCTGAAGGGCCTCCAACTGGGCAGCAAGGTCGAGCCTTGCGGTCGATTCGTTAGGTACGGACTCGCCATCGATCTGCTGAGACTCTTCCAGCATGGGTTGTTCCGGAACAGGAGCCAGAGGCGCGCCGCAACGAGAGCAGAAGTTGTCCGCCTCTCCAACCGTGCTTCCGCAGTTGTTACAGGTCATTGTCACCGTTTCCAGACACGGGATGTGCGCCAAACCCAGTTTATCTTGAATGGGTATTCTCTGCTATTATCTTGAGGCTGGAGTTGCCCGGCGCCAGCGACGGACGGGAGGTCCCCAGATGCTTTCGGTTACCAAGGACATGGTACTGCCCACGACGATGACGGGTTCGTATCCCAAACCCCACTGGTACAACCAGGGCCTGAGGGAGCGGTCGTTCAAGACGGCGATGGGCGATACCCAGTTCCGCGAGCAGTACCTGGACGCCGTGGCAACCATCATTACCGATCAGTCGATGGCGGGGCTGGACATACTCACCGACGGCGACTCGCGGTTCGACCTGGAGGTGGGCGGCAAGTCGTGATTCTTCTATGTATTGGAGAGGTTGGGAGGGTTTACCTCTACATCCCGGCAGAGCGGTTGGTGGTTTCCTCAGACTGCGGCTTCGGACGGGAAGACATCTCCCGCCGCATAGCGTTCCACAAGTGCGTGGCCATAGTGCAGGGGGTGAACATAGTTCGTCGGGAGCTTGGGCTGCCGGAGGCGGCGATACGGGCGGCGGACCCGGCCTATGCCTTCAGTTCGTCGGCGGGGTAGGATGGTAGCCATTGCCACGAAGAAGGCCCCGGCGGTTGGCCGGGGCCTTGGATTCAAGAACAAAGGTTACTCAGGAATAACCACCCAAGCCGCTTCAATTTTTCTTCGTATCGCCTTCGGACAAATCGGACAAGAAGGGTATTCTGCTCCGCACATTTTCAGGCAGACTTTCCAATTGCCGGATAATTTCCTTGCGCCCTTCCTCGCGTCCTTGCGCGTGAGCTTCCTCACGTATTCTTTCCCTGTTTCTTGCAATGATACGGTCCGCAATCACTTTAGATACCTCCCATGTGGCGACAAAGATCAGGGTTATTGGGACTACGGCCCCTTGCCAACGAGCAACTGCGATGATCGTTTCAAACCAAGAGTCACCCGTAACATAACTTATTTCATACCAAACAACTAAAGCTGTTAGAATTAAAACTATAGCCAGGGATGCTACGAGGTATCGGAAATCACTGTCTCTGAACATACACTGATGTCATTGATACTATTACTGCTTCCCATCGGGATCTCCAAAATCAGTCCGCCTTCAGAATGGCTTTGTAGCCGTGAAAACAATGCTATAGTGATGCCGTGAGAATGTAAAGGGAATAAGCTGGCATAAGATGCAAAGCTCCGAACCGACCAACGCAGTTGACCGGTCCCACCTCGCACTGGGTGGGCGGACCATCATTCCCGGCTTGGCCACGGGCCACGTGGTGTTTCACTGGATAGTGCAGAGCTTCGTGGTAGTGCTGCCCGAAATCCAAGCTGCGTTCAGTCTGAGCGCGGTGGGCGTCGGCGGGCTGCTCTCGGCCAGGGAGATTGCGGCGGGCGTGGTAGCCCTGCCCGGCGGCGTAGCGGTGGACATAGTGCGGCGGTACTGGGGCTTGCTGCTGGCCCTTTGCCTTGGGGCGTCTGCCTTGGGGTCGTTAGTCATGGGTGTATCGCCGGTCTACGTGCTGCTGCTTATCGGCATTGCGGTGGTGGCCGCTTCCCATTCCATCTGGCACCTGCCCGCGTCGGCGTCGCTGTCTTACCATTTCGCCCAGCGCAGAGGAATGGCCCTTTCCTTCCATGGCGTTGGAGGGAGCATCGGCGATGTGGCCGGCCCGGTGGCCACCGGGGCGCTGTTGCTCTTTCTCACTTGGCGAGATTTGCTCAGCATCTACGCCGTCGTTCCCTTCTTTCTGGCGGCAATGGCGCTATGGGCGTTCCGCAACATCGGGCGGGTGAGGGAAGAAGAAGAGTCCAGCGCGGACATGGCGCACCGGATGGAGATTACCAAGCAACTGCTGAAGAGCCCGGTGCTATGGGGATTGACCTTCGTGCGGGGATTGAGGGCTATGGCGTTGGTGGCGCTGGTCACCATCCTTCCCCTTTACCTGGACAACGACTTGAACCTGAACGAGTGGAATCGCGGGTTCCACATCGGGCTGCTGATAGCCGTCGGGCTGGTCGCCAAGACCGGCGCGGGTTACCTGTCGGACCGCTGGGGGCGCAAGCAGGTGCTGGTGCCCGGGCTGATATGGTCCTGCATCATGGCCTTGGCGTTGATATGGTTCGACGCGGGCATTATGCTCACCGTCATCATTGCGTTGCTGGGGCTGTTCCTCTATCCCGACCAGCCCATCCTGGTGGCCACGGTGTTTGATGTTGTGGGGCGGGAGGTAGCTTCCACTGGGTTGGGAGTGGTGGCGTTCGCCAGCTTCCTGATGGCGGCAACCGCCTCCGTCATCGCGGGAGCTCTGTACGAGACGATGGGCTTCGCAGCGGCGGTCTACTTCATCGCCGCCCTTTTCGCGGCGGCGGCGGTGGTCTTCCTGATGTTACCGGTAACCAAAAAGGACGAAGCTCCGGCCGTAAATTAGGCTATTAGGCCGGACTCGATTACAGGGTTACAATAGGTACTGGAGATACCGGATCCGGTTTCCTTAACTTCATCCTCTCCTCCGTTCGTGCATCTATGGACCATATTCCAGACGCGCCCGTCGACCCGTCGCGCCCCGGGCGGTTGCATACTCCTGAAGAGACTGTCGAGGCTGTCACGCAACTGCTGAACGATGGCGATCGTACCTCTGCATTGGCCCTGTTTACGGGTTTGCACCCGGCGGACCAAGCGGAGGCATTGCGAGGACTGCCGAGAGCGTTCCGGCAATCTCTCAGGGCCGAAATGGACTCCGCCGCATTGGCGGCACTCTTGGAGTTCCTTGAGCCGGAAGAGTCGGTCGAGTTACTCCGGGACGCCGCCGTTTCCTTAACTGCCCAAGTCCTGGACCTCGCTGGACTGGACGTAGCCGCCGACGTCCTGCACCTGCTGCCCGAAGACCTTCGGATGAACGTCCTGCTCGAGATGAGGACGCCAGCAGAGGTCGAGGCTTTGTTAGCTTACCGCGACGATACCGCCGGCGGGCTGATGACGCCGGAGTTTCCGGTGGTGCTGTCCAGCACCAACCCGGCCAAGGCATTGGATCAACTGCGCCTGCTGGGGCCAAGCGCCGAAAGCATTGATTCGGTGCTGGTGGTGAACAGCGAACGGCAACTGGTAGGCTCGGTCAGCCTTGTAAGGCTCGCCTTGGCGCGCCCCACAGTCTTGATCCAGGACATCATGGACAGCCCGGTCCGTTCAGTGTACGCCGAAACCGACCAGGAAGAGTGCGCCAGGGTGATGGAGCGCTACAACCTGAGCCGGCTGCCGGTGGTGGACTCCAGCGGCAGGCTGACGGGCGTAATCCTGGCCGAGGACATTGTGGATGTGGTGGAGGAGGAAGCGACGGAGGACATGTTCCGCATAGCGAGCGTGGGTGAAGAGAGGGTGCTGGGTCCGTTGCGGGGGTCGTTCCGCAGCCGCCTTCCCTGGCTGTTGATAAACCTGGGCACTGCCTTCTTGGCCGCGTTGATGGTGAGCCTGTTCGAGTCCACGATAGCCAAGGTGGTGGCCCTGGCGGTCTTCCTGCCGGTGGTTGCGGGGCAGGGCGGCATTGGAGGCACCCAGACGGTGACCCTGGTGGTGCGCGGGATGGCATTGGGCGACGTTCCGCGGCGGCAGGGATTCAGGATTTTGAGACGGGAGTTGATGTTGGGCGCGGCCCACGGTCTGGTGCTGGGCGTGATAGTGGGCGGAGTGGCATTGGCTTGGAAGGGCAATGCCGCGCTGGGGTTGGTACTGGGAGCGGCCATGCTGGGCAACATGCTGGTGGCGGGGGCCGCCGGCGCGGGCGTTCCGCTGCTGCTGCGCCAACTGGGGATGGACCCGGCGGTGTCGTCGGCGGTGTTCGTGACCACATTCACCGACGTGCTGGGCTTTCTGCTGTTCCTCGGCTTGGCCGCCGTGATGATAGGCTTTCTGGTCTGACCTGTTGTCTGAATCAGGATTCACAGGATTCCGGGATTTTCAGGATATGGCTGAATCATCCTGAAAATTCTTATAATCCTGAAAATCCTGTTTCAGATAACCGCGTCCGCTTCGACCGGAGGGTGAAGAATGTCTGCTTTTGCGTTCAGTCAGATTACCGAGGTAATTGACCCCGATGGGTTCCGGGAGTACCGGCTACGAACGGTGGAGACCTTGGAAAAGTACGAGGGCAAGTATTACGGAGGGGTAGTAACTGAGCAGGCGGACGGTGAATGGTTACCCGAAGGGATGCCCTATGGGTTGGCGGCCTTCGAGTTTCCCAGCATGGAGCGATTGAGGGCTTGGTACTACTCGCCGGAGTACCAGGAGTTGATCGAGCTGCGCCACGCCACCGCCCGCGGGGCCATCGTCTTCGCCGAGGGCGTTTAGCCTTAGAGACTATCCCGTACCCACTCCCGCCAGCAGCGCCGGCAGCTCCAGAAGGCTGGCGATCTGGAATGACGGAGTAGGCAGTTGGGGGTCCAAAGGGGTATTGTCGCGGTTGATCCACACAGAATGCATCCCGACGCGGCTTGACCCCAGCACGTCCTCAAACTGCTTGTCGCCGACGTAGGCCGCTTCTTCCGGCTGGATCGCCAGTTCCTTGATCATTTCCTGGAATACGCCCGGCTCCGGCTTGTAGACACGGACCGCCTCGGATGACATCACTTTTTCAAAGTTCAGGCCCAAGCGGTCCACCATGGGCAACAGGTAGCCGTCGTCAGCGTTGGAAAGGACGGCGGTGCGGTAGGATGACTGGAGTTGCCGAATAGCCTCGATGGTATCCGGGAAGGGGTCCCGCCGGGACAGGTCGGTGAAGACCTGGGCGGTGGCGGCCTTGGCATCTCCTGCCAAACCCAGCTCTGCGAAGGCGCCCCTGAAAGCCGATTCCCAACCGTCGAAGTAGCTCTCGAATGGGCGGCCCGGCTGGATGCGGTTGTCCCGGAATCCGTAGTCTGCGACACGCCATTCTGTAAGCAGTCGTTCCGTGGTGACGGATAGGCCCTGGTCTTCGATAATCCGGGCAAAGGTGGTGTACCACAGGCTGCCATTGTTGCGCACCAGGGTATCGTACATATCGAAGATTACGGTGGTGATTGGCGGCATGGCGAGCCTTCTAACGTCCCTTGAAGTTGGGACGGCGCTTCTCCAGGAAGGCCTGCACCGCTTCCTTGTGGTCTTCTGTGCTGCGGGCCTGTTCCTGGGCCACGTGGGCCAGCCGCAGGCTCTCCTGAAGCGTCATGTCCAGGCTCTGGTGCACCAAGTACTTTATGAGCGACAGACTCTGGGTAGGCCCTTGAGCCAGTCGCGTCGCCAGGTCCATCGCCTCCCGCATCAACTGGTCGTCGGGGAATACCTTGCTGACCAGTCCCAGCCGGTAGGCCTCGGCGCCGTCGATGCGGTCTCCGGTGTACTGCAAAAGCAGCGTGTTGCTCAACCCGATGAGCCTGGGCAGTTGCCAGCAACTGCCGTCACCGGGAATCAGGCCCATGCGGACGAAAGCCTCCGAGAACTGGGCTTTCTCCGAGGCGACTCGGATGTCGCACCCCAAGGCGATGCCCATGCCCACGCCCATCGCATGGCCGTTGACGGCGGCGACGGACGGCTTCTGCAATTCATGGATGCGCAGGGGTACTTGGGCAGCCCCGCCTTCAGTCGAGTACTGCCGGCGGGCGAACCGGCTTTCCATACGTCCCCAAGGCAACCCTTCCGAGGCCCCTCCGGCTTGCTCCCTGGCCTCTCGCTCTTGTATCCGCTGGTTGAAACCCCGGACGTTGGCTCCGGAGCAGAACGAAGGCTCGGTCCCCGTAAGCAGCAACACCCGCTGCTCCGGGTCGTTCTCGAACTCGTCCAGGGTGTCCAGCACCTCCCGGGCCATGTCCGGTCCCATGGCGTTGCGCGTGGGCGGATCGTGCATGGTCAGGATGAGAACGCCGTCCTTGGTCTCTGTCTGGATGAATTGATGTTCCATAACAACCGTCCCCTTTCCCGTCATTCCCGCGCAGGCGGGAATCTTCGCCAGGGGCGGGCCGGTGGCAGCCCCGCTGTCCTGTCGCTATAATTCCATCAACCGGCCCCTCTGCCTCGGTGCGGCGGAAGGGCTTGGCTCGAACCACAGGTTAGCACAAGTGGACGGGCCAAACAACGCAGGAGAATAGCCATGCAGCAAGGCACTATCGTCAACATCCACATAGCCAGGGTCAAAGGCACCCCGTCGGACCCGGTACAGGAAGCCACTGCCCTCGCCGGCAAGGGCCTGGAAGGCGACCGCAGTTGCAGCGAGACCAACATGCGGCAGGTGCTGGTCATCGACAAGGAGACCCTGGACGAGTTCGGGCTGAATCCCGGCGACGTGAAGGAAAACATCACCATAACCGGCATAGACATGTCCCAGACCAAAGAGGGCCAGGTATTCTTCGTAGGCGACGACGTGACCCTGGAAATCGTGGGCGAGTGCGAGCCATGCGGCAAGATGGAGGCCCTGCAACCGGGCTTGCTGGCCAAGATCAACCACCGCCGCGGTATGCTGGCCACCGTCTTGAACGGCGGCACCTTCAAGGTGGGGGACTCGATCCGAGTGGAGCCGTAGGGCGGGGGGGGGGGGTGACGTCAGTAACCCCATACTCCCGGATTTGAGCGCCAAATTTAGGAATAGCTTGGTGTGGCACAGCAGGGCTTGTGATAACATTTAGCCCCCCACAGTAGAATCTGAGGAGACCAACATGGAGTCCAAAGGCGAAATACGTGTGCGCGTTCTCCCTCCCGGCACGATGTTGGCGGAAGTGGAAGCCAAACTGCAAAAGTACGAGCGGCGCTACGAGATGTCCAGCGAGAAGATGGCTACGCTCCTTGAATTGGACGCGATACGTCCGACCGCAGAGGTTCTTAGATGGTATTCGGCTTATCAAGGAGCCAAATTGCTCCGCGCCAAGACCCCCACGACTGGAATTCCTGGGACCACTACCAAAGCATACACGAACGCCGACTGAGCGCACACCCCTTCGTAGTGAGCGATACCCTTGCCTCCAGTGATGAGGGCGAGGGTACTATTTTGCAGAGTGGGTTTGTCCAGTGCTGCAAGAATGTAATGTTGGAAGTGGAGAAGTGGTTTGAGACCCGTTACTTCGGTAACACGCTCAGAGTGCGATGCCAAACCTATATGTACATTGGTTGGCTACTTGGTGAGTATTTGTTGCTGAAGTATCACAACCTACACCGTGACCCTGACGAATATCACCACCGTGTATATGACTCCACCACCGGAGATGAGCTACTTCACGAAATTCTGCAACGCTACCAATTCCCCACCTTCACGGAAGTGCTGGATGAGTTGCAGATTATCGCCGAGGGATTGTAGAACCCAGCCGCAATCTTGACACCGTACTTTCCCGCACTTACGATGACGAAGGCGTTTTATGTCGTTTCGGCATAGCCGTTCGACACATCCAAACGCCCGTTTTCACACAGGACATTCTGTAGTAAGAACACAATCAGGCCCACAACGTCAGCCGATTGGCATTACCACTAATGGAGGAGGGAACAAGGATGCCGAGCAGAGACGAAATTTCCCTGATGGCCCACTTGATGCGCCGGGCGGGTTTCGGCGCTCCCTATGCGGAGTTGGAGGCGCGGGCGGCAAAGGGGTACGAAGCCACCGTTGAAGAGTTGCTGAACCCTGAATCCCAGCCGGCGATCGACGACGACCTGCTTTACAGGTTTTTCCCTGCGCTGGAAGGGGCGTTGAACCCCACGGCCAACCAGTCCGAATGGGTGTACCGCATGATAAACACCCAGAGGCCCTTGGAAGAAAAGATGGCGCTCTTCTGGCACCAGTTGTTCGCCACCGGCAACTCCAAGGTAGACAATCCTCCGGAGCTTACCCAACAGATCAGGATGTTCCGGCAGCACGGCCTGGGCAAGTTCGACAACCTGCTGGTGGAGTTGGCCAAAAACCCGGCTATGATTTACTGGCTGGACAACAACGGCAACCACAACGGCGCCATCAACGAAAACTGGGGCCGGGAATTGCTGGAGTTGTTCTCCATGGGCGTGGGCAACTACTCCGAGGACGACATTAAAGAGGCGTCCCGGGCGTTTACCGGCTGGACCATCGCCCCCAAGATACCCCGCAACCCGCTGGGAAGGTTCTACTGGAGCTTCGAGTACAAGCCGGAAGACCACGACGACGGCGAGAAGGAATTCCTGGGTCACCGGGGCCGGTTCAACGGCGAGGACATCATCGACATAGTGGTGCGGCAGCCGGCGACGGCCAAGTTCCTGGCCCGCCACCTGTACAACTTCTTCGTCGCCGACGAACCCCAGGTGCCCAGTTGGAACATAACCCCGCCGGGAGACCCGGAGGCGGTGGATGCCCTTATCAAGGCTTACAACGACTCCAACTATGACATCAGAGAGATGCTGCGGGTCCTCTTCCTGTCGGACTTCTTCAAGAACGCCCGGTTCGCCAGGGTGAAGAGCCCGGCGGAGTTGGTGGTCGGCACCGCCCGACTGGCCGGGAACTACAATACCTATCGGCCCGGCTTTATAGCCCTGGCCGCCGAGTGCGATTTCCAAGGACAGGAACTGCTCAATCCGCCCAGCGTGGAGAGTTGGCACACCGGCTCGGAGTGGATTGACGGCGGTTCGCTGGTGCGGCGCATCAACTTCGCCGCCGGCCTGTTGGGCAACACGTCGCTGCCGGGTGTCCGAACGATGGTGGACGGCGTCAAGGCTATGGACCCGCAGACTCCGGCAGAGGTGGTGCAAGGGTGCCTGGACGTAGTCGGTCCCATCGATGTCAGCGACATCACCCGGGCGGAGTTGCTGGCCCAAGCGGAGGAGACCGGACAGCTTCGCTGGGACACTGAGGAGAACGCCAGGGAGTCCGAGCAGAAGGTTGGACTCATGCTGGCGCTGATCGCTTCGTCAAGGGACTACCAATTCGCATAGTACAGGCCGGGGCGTCCGGCTTTTCATCGCAGAGAACGCGGAGTTTCGCTAGGGCAGGGCCCAAAGTCGAACCCGGCGGTTTCTGCGGCTCAGGCGGCAAATAAAAGAGGAGGCAGGCTAATGTCAACGACCAAGAAAGACCCGGTGTTGGTGGTGTTTCAGCTCACCGGCGCCAATGACTACCTTAACACCGTCATTCCCTACACTGATCCCAACTACCGGGACGCCCGACCCCGCGTCGGTATCCCGGAAGACCAGGTAATACCCATAGACAACGAACTGGGCTTCAACCCCCAGATGGGCCCAATGAAACAGTTGTGGGACGACGGCAAGATGGCCATCGTCCACGGCATCGGCTACGAAAACTCGCCGCGCTCCCACTTCCGCTCCATGGACATCTGGCACACCTGCGAACCCGACAAGATCGGGACGGAAGGCTGGGTCGGCAGGGTCATCCGCGACCTGGACCCGGAGGGCGAGAACGTCCTGAAGGGCATCAACTTCGGTCAGGGTCTGCCCCGGGCCATGGCGTTGAAAGGAGTACCGGTTACCTCCGTATCCAACCTGGAGTCCTACGGGGTGCTTTCCAACGTGTCCGGCATCTCCGGCGACGAGCAGCGGGCGCAAATCCTGGACCGATTCGCCCGGATGTACTCCCCCGCCATCGGCACCGGCGCGGTCATGGACTACCTGGGGCAGACCGGCAGGGACGCACTGAAAGGCGCGGACATCCTGAAGGTCGCGCCGGAACGGTACTCATCCAGCATCGAGTACGCCGACACCCCCATATCCAGGAACCTGAAGAGCATCGCCCAGGTGCACATGGCCGACCTTGGCACCCAGGTCTTCTACACTCAGCACGGCAGTTTCGACACCCACTTCAACCAGACGCCGATGCACATCAAGCTGTGGACTGACACCTCGCGCGCCATCAGCGACTTCTTCGACGACCTGAAGGAGCACGACGCCGGCGACAACGTGATAATGATGATCTTCACCGAGTTCGGGCGCCGGGTAAAGGACAACGGCACCGGCACCGACCACGGCGCGGGCGGCGTTGCCTTCGTGATAGGCGACCAGGTCAAGGGCGGACACTACAGTACCTACCCGTCGCTGAAGCCTGAAGACCTGCAATCGGGTGACCTGGCCCCTAACTACGACTTCCGAGGTTTCTACTCCTCCGTCGTCGACCAGTGGCTGGGACTGGACCCGGTGCCGGTGGTTGGCGGCAAGTACGAACAGTTGGACTTCGTGTAGGCCCATCAACTTGAACGGAAACAGATCCGGTAACAGGAGGTTGCAATGCTGACTACCGTTGCCGCCGGCCGCGTCTTCGACTTCAACTACTGCATCGGCATGTACGCGGGTTCCGGCCAGGGTTTCTGGGCGCCGCAGGACTTCGTCTTCGGCCCTGACGACGTTATTTTCGTCGTCAGCAGGGGCCAGGAGGAACTCGGGCAGCGCATCACCAGGGTTTCCTTGAACCACGATTTTCTCGGCCAGTTCGGTGGTTACGGATACGGCGACGGCCAGTTCGTATGGCCCCGCTCCATCGACATCGACCAAGACAATATCCTGTATGTGTCGGACGAACAGACCCAACGGATAATCAAATTCGACACCGCGGGAACTTACCAGGGACATTGGGGCAAGCCAGGCAGTGGAGAGGGCCAACTGAACGGCCCGTCCGGCTTGGCCTTTGACAAGGACGACAACCTTTACGTGGTTGACAGCCTCAACCACCGGGTGCAGTTGTTCACCAAGGATGGCAAGTTCCTCACTGCGTGGGGCGATCACGGGACCGACGACGGTCAGTTCGACTTGCCTTGGGGCATCTGCCTGGACCGGAACGGCGACGTTTACGTGGCCGACTGGCAGAACAGCCGGGTGCAGAAGTTCAGCCCCAGCGGCCAGTTCCTGAGGAAGTTCGAGGTCTCCGACAGCGGTGTCGGAGCCATTGAGCGGCCCTGCGGCATAGCCGTGGACTCGGAGGGCGACGTTTACGTCACCGACTGGAGCACCCACAAGGTCCAGGTATACGGCCCGGACGGGACCTTCGTTACGTCGCTGATTGGCGATGCTCAGGTGCCTTCCCCGTGGACGCAGACCTACGTGGACGCCAACCCGGACATGGTCAAGGCTCGCCGCCGGGCCAACATGGAGCCGGAATGGCGGTTCCGCCGCCCCACGGCCGTCAACGTGGACGATCAGGACCGGATCTTCGTGCTGGAGTCCGCCCGCGCCCGCCTGCAGGTATACAATAAGGAAAAAGACTACGAAGAGGCCCCCATAAACCTGTAGCGGTGTTCAACCACCCGAGCAGACCATCAGCCCTCCTTGTTCAAGGGGGGCTGATTTTTTCTCGGGGCGTTTTGAACAAGGCGGCGTCTCATCGTCTCATTGCGTTGTTGACACTAACCAAACCTCCGATTTACCCTAACCTGCGCAGAGTCAAGAGGAGGCAGCTATGGAAGTGCACGTCTATACCAACCCTGGTTGATTCAGTTGCAGGACGGTGGAGGAGTTTCTGTCGTCCAACGGTGTTCAGTATGAGCACCACGACCTGGCAACCGATACGGCGGCGGTGGAGTACCTGAGGAGCCGGAACATCAAGTCGGCCCCGGTGACGATCGTAGACGACGAGGTGATCATCGGCTATTACCCGAAGAAGCTCATACCCGCGCTGAAATTGAACGTGAAGGTAGACCTGTCGGGCAAGACCGCGTGGCTGGCGGGCAAATACGACAAAGTGATAAACGGCGCCATCCGCGCCGCGACCCAGCTTACCGACGAGCAGTTGATGGCTGAGGTGCCGTGGCGGCCCTGGAGCGTGAGGGACGTTATCGTCCACATCATATCCTTCCCTGAGTTGGCATGGCTGAGCCATGAGCACGGCAGCATGAGCTCCGACGACATGGCGGCGCAGAACGAACGAGTCAAGGACGTCATCACCGGGGCGCAGATCGCCGAGTACGGCAAGGGAGTGCTGAGGAACATTGACGAGTTCCTGGAGAGCGGCGATAACGACGCCTACGACCGGGTTGTGCCGGCCCACTACGGCGGCGAGGTCACGGTGGTCGAGTTGCTCAACATCATCCTGAGCCACAGCACCCACCACCTGAAGCAGATTTACTGGTACATGGAGGGGGACTTGGGCATGACGCTTCAGGACCCGGTCACCGAAGATGATCTGGAGGGAATCGTCACGCCCGAGGCATTGATTTAGAAGGCGCCTTAAAACTGCTTTGTTACGCTCCGCCAGTAGATATTCAACCTATGGATTCCCGCCTTCGCGGGAATGACGGGTCGGTACTGGCGGGAGAAACGACTCGGAGAAGCAGCGAGGCAATTCCGGATATACCCTTAAACCTTCAAATATGGAGGGGAAACCATGAAGTACGACGTGGTAGTAATCGGAGCGGGGTCGGCGGGGGCAATCATAGCAACTCGGCTGTCGGAAGACCCCAACCGGTCGGTGCTTTTGCTTGAGGCCGGCCCGGACTATCCCGACTTCGAGCGACTTCCTGAAGAGGTGAAGTTCGGGTACGCCACGGAAGCCGACGTGATGACCAGCGATCACAACTGGCAGTTCACCGGCAAGGCCACCGATACCGCGGGGCCAATGATGGTGCCCCGGGGCAAGGTTACCGGAGGCTCCAGCGCCATCAACGGCCAAGTGTTCCTGCGGGGCGTTCCCGAGGACTACGACACTTGGGCAGAGATGGGCAACGATGAGTGGACCTATCAGAACCTGTTGCCCTATTTCCGAATGATCGAGACTGACCCGGACTACAGCGGGGACTTCCACGGCAACGACGGGCCCATCGTGATGCACCGGTTCAAGCGGGACACTTGGCTGCCGGCGCAGGTCGCTTTCTACAACGCCTGCATTTCCGCCGGATACCCCGATTGCCCGGACCACAACCACCCGGACACCACCGGGGTCGGCCCCATACCTCTGAACAACCCCAACGGCATCCGGATGAGCACGGCCCTGGGTTACCTGGACCAAGCCAGGCACCGGTTGAACCTGACCATTCGCCCCAACTGCACGGTGCACCGCATAATCTTCGACGGCAACAAGGCCACTGGGGTAGAACTGGAGAGTGGCGGCGAGAAGTTCGTGGTGGAAGGCGAGGAGATTATCCTGAGCTCCGGCGCCATCGGTTCGCCGCAGATATTGATGTTGTCCGGCATAGGCCCCCGCGACCACCTTGAGAGCCTGGGAATTCCGGTCGTATCCGACCGGCCGGGAGTGGGCCAAAACATGCGGGACCATCCCAACGTTTGGGTGACGTGGCGGACCAAGGAAGGGTTCGATCTTGACGGACTGGCCCCCAGGTCGCAAGTGACCCTCCGGTATACCGCCGACGGGTCGGACCTGCGGAACGACATGAAGATTACCATGCAGTCCTTTGCCACCGAGAGGGTCAACCGGGGTGGCGAGCGAATGCAGCCCGTGGGCATCCGGATGACCGGCGGAATTTACTTGGCCGTCGGAGCCGGAGAGCTGCGCTTGGCCTCCACCGATCCCTCGGAGCAGCCCATACTGGAGTACCACTACCTGGAGGAGGACTTCGACCTGGTGAGGCTGCGGGAGGCGGTCAAAATCTGCATCGGCTTGGGAGAGAGCGAGGAGTTCAAGGACATTATCCAGGAACGGGTCGAACCCAGCGATGAAGACATAGCATCGGACGAAGCGCTTGACGCTTGGCTCAGGCGGGAGGTGACCACCTCGCAGCACATCTCCTGCACCTGCAAGATGGGGCCGGACTCGGACCCCATGGCCGTGGTCGACCAGTACGGCAAAGTCTACGGCGTCACCAACCTCCGGGTTGCGGACGCCTCGATAATGCCCGACTGCGTGAGAGCCAACACCAACGTAACCACCATGGCCATAGGAGAACACGTAGCGGACTTCATAAGGCAGGGCAAGTAGTAAGCCGGTGTTGTTGTATTGATGAATAAACTGGGAGTCCGTTCGTGGTGAGCTTGTCGAACCATGAACGGACGGCCCTTCGACAAGCTCAGGGCGAACGCCTGTGGTGAGCCTGCCGAACCGGGACAATTAGCCCTCAATCCAAATGAGTTGAACCACCAGGAAAGGCCAACCGTCAGAACCAGTTGGCCTTGTCCACCACGTTCCGCAACGGACGGCCTTCGTTGAAGCGGACGCAGTTGTCAATGAATAGTTCGGTGCGCCGCTCCTGAAGGTAAGGCCCGTTGCCCGCCACGTGAGGAGTCAGCAGCACACCGGGCGCCGTCCACAGGGGATGACCGGCGGGCAACGGCTCGATTTGATACACGTCCAGCCCAGCCCCGGCGATTTCGCCCGACTCCAACGCGGCCACCAAGTCATCCAGCACCACCGTGGCGCCGCGGCCGATGTTGATGAAGAAAGCACTGTTCTTCATTGCCGCAAACTGGGGCGTTCGGAACATGCCTTGGGTTTGGGGCGTTTCCGGCACCGTGACCACCACGAAGTCCCCCATGGGCAATACTTGGTCAAGCTCGTCGGGGCGGTGCAACTCGGCCACGCCAGGCGGCGGCTGGGACACCCGTGGGTCCACCGCGATTACCCTCATGCCGAACTCGGCGCACAGCCGGGCCGTCTCCCCGCCGATGCCGCCGACGCCCACGATGACGACTGTAGCCTCGGGCAGGTAGATGGTGTCGTATCCCTGACGCCAGACGCCTTGCACCTGCTGGGGTATATAGACCTGAAGCCCCCTGGCAAAACCCAGCAACAGGGACATAATGTGGGCGCTGATGTGGTCGTTATAGATTTCCCGGGTGTTGGTGACTACCAGGTCCCGGTCAACCAACCCTTGGTGATAGTATCCGGCCCGCGGCCCCGCCTGCGGGCAAGCGACCCACTTCAGGTTGTGGGCCCGTTCCAGAAGCTCCGGCACTATGTCCCCGAAAGCGGCGTCGGCATCGCCTATGACCTCCATCGCTTCCCCCACGGTGGGGCACAGGTGCACGTCTATGTCAGGTATGGCTGCACTCAGTCTTTCCGGCCAGTCTTCCTGGTAGTTGGGCGGGCAGATAACCATTTTGAAGGACATGGGTTTACTCCTCCCCCTGACGACGGTACGAACCGTTCTAATACAAGATGGCGTGCGTTGGGACCAGTCGCTGGTTGACAGGATCAACTGCGAGCAATAGTCCTTCAAGAGTGTAAGCGCCCAAGAGAGGAATGGCGTCGTCCTCTCCGAAAACCACCAAAGTGGTGACGGCTTTTCCATCAATAGTGACTTGGGCCTCGCCCATATCCATATCGATTCGGCGACCGTCCGCCAATTCAAACTGGGCCTGTCTCGTAGCTAAAACTCCCACTTCTCTAAGCAGATTGGACGGCAACACCGTGTAGGTTGCGCCGGTATCCACTGTCGCTTCTATATCCCGCGTCCGCTCGCCGTCCAAGCTGCTAATCCGTATCGGCCAATTGAATGTTCCCATTTTCGTACTCCTTTCACATATTCTACTCGATTTAATGGAACTACATGCGCCAACGTCGAACGACCCGGCGGTGCATTCGTTGACAGAAGGTATGGCCCCGCTTACACTCGCTCCAATATCGACTATCATTGAAGCTCGTTATTGACGGGCATCCCGCCCGTTGGAGGAAGACGATGCAGGAAGGAACGAGGATAAAGGACCGGTTCGGTCTTCCCTTGAGTACCCAGTCCCAAGCCGCCGTGGACCAGTGGCAGGAAGGGGTCGACCGGATGCTTTCCCAAGACTACGCGCCTGAAGAGAAGCTGCAACAGGCCTTGGACGTCGACGAGGGGTTTGCTCTGGCCCACGGCTGCCAAGCATACGTTGGGATGATCCGGGCCGATGCGGCGGCGGCAAAGGCAAGTGCCGACCGCGCCCGGGAGCTGACGCCGGGCATATCGGAACGGGAGAGGCAGGTTATCGAGGCCATCGGCCTCTGGGTGGACGGCAAAGGCCCCCAGTCGGTGGCGCTGGTCCGCGAGCACCTGAAGGAATACCCACGCGACGCCCTGATGTCCCGCCTTGCCCAACGGTTGTACATGCTTGGGTGCAGCGGCTCAGGAGTGCCCAACTTCCCCGGTGAACTGTATGAGATGTGCAAAAGCATCGCGCCTTACTGCATGGACGACTGGTCTTTCCTAAGCCAGTACGCCTTCGCCCACCACGAGACCGGGCGGCTGGACGAGTCCCTGGAACTGGCGCAACGGTCGCTGGACATGCGGCCCACCAACGCCGTCGCCTCCCACTCGGCGACCCACGTTTATTTCGAGAAGGGAGACGCGTCGTCGGGCGACGACTTCCTAGGCAACTGGATCACCTGCTTTGACAAGCGCGCCCCGTACCACGTCCATCTGTCGTGGCACTTGGCGCTGTTCCGGTTGGCCTTGGGCCACTACCAGGATGCCGTAGACCTCTACGAGTCCGACATCCGCCCGTCGGTGGTGGCCAAGAGTCCCGCATCACTGTCCGACAGTGCGTCGCTTATGTGGCGGTTGCAGTTGTACGGTAAGGCGCCCCCGCCGATGCCGTGGGAAGAAGTGCGCGACCAAGCCGCTCCGGCCGCCGACGGGAACGGCCCGGCCTTCCGGGACGCCCATGCGGCGCTGGCGTTCAGCGCCTGCGGCGACGACGATGCAATGGGCCGGTTGATAGACCGTCTTGGCAAGCTGGCCAACCAAGGGAACGCCCTGGCAGCCGAGGTCACGCTGCCCTTGGCGCAGGGAATCTCGGCTTTCGCCCAAGGCAATTACTCCGAAGCTGTCCAACTGCTGGAACCCCAGATGAAGCAACTGGAGCGGATCGGCGGCAGCCACGCCCAACGCGAGGTGTTCGAGGACACGATGCTTGAGTCCTACATCCGGGCAGAGCAGTTCGACAAAGCCCGGGATATGCTGGACGAACGGCTCAGCCGCCGTTCGTCGGTGCGGGACACCTTCTGGCTGGGCCGGAGCCAAGCCGCCGTCGGAGACGCCGAAGCGGCCAAGTCCACCATCGGCGACGTTATAGGCCGCTGGCAGGCCGCAGACCAAGCCTCTCCGGAAATCAGCAATCTGAACGAATTGGCAAGCACATTGAGCTAGGCCATGTTGACATTTCCCGTCATTCCCGCGAAAGCGGGAATCCATAGGCTTAGGTCAGTAACTGAGGGATGTCAGCAGGAACAGTTGACTTTGAGATAGTTTCTTAATCCTAGAGGAGGTGATTCGACATGGCGTTACCACCGGAACGGGTCAATTACAGTCCGATAATCGAAAGGCCCCCCATAAAGTGGCCCAACGACGCCAGGGTGGCGTTGTGGATCGCTCCCAACGTGGAGCACTACGAATACGAGCCGGTGTTCGACGGGGTACGTGACCCGTGGCCTCGCACTCCCTACCCGGACGTGCAGCAGTACACCTACCGGGACTACGGCAACCGGGTGGGGTTCTGGCGGATGCTGGAAGTGCTGGACAAACACAACATCCGTTGCTGCGTGTCAATCAACCTGGCGGTGTTCGAGCACTTCCCGGAAATCCGCGACGCCATGGTGGAGCGGAACTGGGACTTCATGAGCCACGGCATCTACAACACCCGCTACCTCAATACCTACACCGAGGAAGAGGAGCGGGAGTTTTACCGCGACTGCATCGACACCCTGAAACGCGAGACCGGCAAGCAACTGAAGGGGATGCTGGGGCCGGCCATATCCGGCACCGAACGCACTCCCGACCTGATGGCGGAAGCCGGTCTCATCTATCACACCGACTGGATGCACGACGACCAGCCCGTGCCCATCAAAGTGAAGGATGGAAAGCTCATATCCGTCCCTTACTCCATAGAGCTGAACGATTCGCCTCTCTTCAGGCACCACTACGAAGGGGACTATTTCGCGGAGATCTGCAAGGCCCAGTTCGACCAGCTTTACAAAGAGGGCGCCGAGAGCGGCCGGGTAATGTGCATTGCGTTGCACCCGTTCCTGGTGGGCCAGCCGCATCGGATCAAGTTCCTGGACGATGTGCTGGGGTACATCATGTCACACGAAGGCGTGTGGCAGACCACCGCGGACGACATCGCCGAATACTACCTGGAGAATTACTACGACGCGGCGGTGACCAGCGGGCAATAACCGGTTGCCGTTCGTTTACCGCAGAGTACGCAAAGACCGCAGAGTTTTGGGGATTTTCTCCGGTCTCCACCCAATCCAAAAATCTCTGCGCTCTCAGTGTGCTCTGCGGTGAAAAACCGACCACTGATCATTCAACAGGGAGGTCCCGTAAATGCCAGCAGAGCGCCGGTTCGGGATGGACCACGAGCACCACGAATGGGACCCTATCGTAAATCGCGGCAAGCTGCGCTGGCCTGATGACGCCAGAGTTGCTCTTTGCGTGGTCGTCAACCTGGAACACATGGAATGGAAGCCCCCGGAGGGCAGCTTCAGCACCAATCAGGGCGGCGGCTTGGGCGCGCGCGGTTGGCCGGACTACGCTCAGTTGACCCACCGGGAGTACGGCCATCGAGTCGGCGTTTTCCGGGTCTTGGACACCTTGGAAAAACACGGCATAAAGGCCACTGTGGCTATGGATGCCCTTACCGCCGAGCATTACCCCTATCTCGTAGAGCACTGCTTGGGTAGAGGCTGCGAAATTATCGGTCATGGCGTATCGTTAAGCAGGATGATTACCAGCCGCATGACGGAGCAGGAAGAGACGGAGTACATCCAGTCGTCCGTCGACGCCATCACCCGCGCTACCGGCAACCCTCCGGTGGGCTGGCTTGGCCCCGAATACGGCGAGTCGGCCCGGACGCCCAAGCTGCTGTCGGCGGCGGGCATCCGGTACGTGTGTGACTGGGCCAACGACGAGCAGCCGTACCCGATCATCAGCGGTCAGGACGACATGTTTGCCCTGCCCTTGATGGTGGAGTTGGACGACTTGGTGGCCCTTTGGGGCCGGCGGGTAACGGTGGGACGCTACCGGGACCTTCTCAAGGACGGGTTCGACATCCTGCACCAGGACGGCGCCGAAAACGGCAGGCTGCTGGCGATCAACATCCACCCGTGGCTGATGGGCCAGCCCTTCCGCATCGGGTACTTGGACGACGCCTTGTCCCACATGATGAGTCAGGGCGGAGTGTGGGCGGCCACCGGCTCCGAGGTGGTGGACTGGTACCGGAGCAACCCGCCGACCGCTTAATCCACTCCCTTGGGAATCCATGCGGATGGATTCCCGCCTTCGCGGGAATGACGGGTTGGGGAGCACGACAAGTGCAACAGGTTGGGTAGTGTGGCGAGTTTTAAGATGGTTGCCGAGGGAGCATTGGCATGGCCGAACAACTGCGAGTGGTCTACTTCGTAAACCAGTTCTTTGGCGGCGTGGGCGGCGAGGAGAAGGCCAACACGCCGGTCGAGGTAAGAAAGGGACCGATTGGCCCGGCCCGGTTGTTTCAGCAGCTTCTTGGAGATGACGGGGCCATAGAGGCCACCATCATCTGCGGCGACAACTACTTCAACGAGCAACGGGAGCAGGCCCTTGCAGATGTAACCGCCGCTTGGACCGACTACCGCCCCGACCTGATTGTCGCCGGCCCCGCCTTCGACGCCGGAAGGTACGGCATAGCCTGCGGAGCCGTCTGCGTGGCGGCGCAGCAGTCGGGGATACCAGCGGTCACGGCGATGCACCCCGAAAACCCCGGAGTGCTTACCTATCGCCGGGAGGCGGTCATAGTCCCCACCAGCGCCAGCCCCATCGACATGAACCAGGTCCTCCCCGTCATGCTGCGGATCGGGAAGACCCTGGCCGCCGGAGGCGAGCTGGGCCCGGCAGAAGCCGAGGGATACTTGGGGCGCGGCCTGCGCAAGACGGCCACCCGGGAGGAACCGGGTTACAAGCGGGCGGTGGACATGCTGGCCCGGAAGCTGAAGGGCGAGGCGTTCCATACGGAGGTGCCGTTCCAAGCCCCGGAAGTGGTCCAGCCTGCCCAACCGATAGCGGACCTCAGCAAAGCATCAATCGCGCTGATTTCCACGGGCGGACTCATCCCCATAGGCAACCCGGACAGGCAGGTCTCAGGAAATCCTGACCGTTATTACGTCTATCCCATCGAAGGGCTCCCCGCACTTACTGGCGCGGATTGGGAGGCGTTCCACGGCGGCTATTACAACCAGGTCGCCAGTGACAACCCGAATTACATCCTTCCATTGAGCCACCTTCGCCGCTTCGAGGCTGAGGGAACGGTCGGCCCAATATACCCCCGGATCATCACACTGCCGGGGGTAAGCACTCCCGTGGAGAAGTCCAAGCGGTTGGGCGCGCAAATGGCCCGTGAGCTGGAGGAAGCGGGAGTTGACGCCTGTATCCTCGTGGCTACTTGAGGGACCTGCAATCGTTGCGGCGCGACGATAAGCAAGGAAATCGAACGGCTGGGAATGCCGGTGGCGATGATCTCGGCGATATACGACCTGGCCCTCACCACCGGGGCTAACCGGGTGATTCGCGGCGCCAGAATCGAACACGTATGCGGCGACCCGGACCTTGGAGAAGAGAAGGACTTTGCCTACGGCCTCGAAATCGTCCGGGCGGCCCTCACATCCCTCCAGACCCAAGTAAGCGGCCCGACTCTATTCGAGCCGGGTGAACCGTCCCCAACGCCGGAGATGGCCCATGCGTCTTGAAATAGGCACATTTCCGGTCCACGACGTGGTCATGGGTTCCCGCACTCGGTGGCGTGACGGCGTCCTGGAAGTTGGCTACGGCGAAGTGCTGGAGACAGTCAGGAAAGACCCGCGCGTTGCCAGCGTAGATTTAGAGTTGGCGAAACCCGGCGAGTCGGTCCGAATTTGGCCGGTGCGCGACGTAGTGGAGCCGCGGGTTAAAGTGGAAGGGCCGGGAGTGGTCTACCCCGGCATCTGCGGCCGCTCCATCACCACCGTAGGCGAAGGAAAGACCCATCGATTGTCCGGCGTTGGCGTGGTGGAAGTGTCCGAAACTCCCTGGCACGAGGCGGGCGGCGACCCGCTATTCGTTTACATGGACATGGCGGGCCCGTGGGCGGACATCATCCCCCAAAGCTCGTTGCTCAACGTGTGCGTGGTGGTCGAGCCGGAACCCGCGCTGGGCGTGGACGCCAGGAACGATGCCGTCCACAACGCGGTCCTGACCGTATCGGACATGCTGGCCGGAGCCACCGCAGGGCTGGAGCCGCCGGAGACTGAGGTGTTCGAGCTTGGCGAGGTGGACTCCTCGTTGCCGGGAGTGGTGTACATCCTGTGCCTGCACTCGCCCCAAGCCATGTCAGGCTCACCCGCCACTTTCTGCACCTCCACCTACGGCCTGACCCAGTTGACGACTCCCTGGCTGTTCCATCCCAACGAAATCCTGGACGGGGCCATCACCGGCCCGTACCGGACGGCGTTCGCTATGTCCTGGAACATGGCTAACAATCCGGTACTGCTGGACCTGTACCGCCGTCACGGCGTGGACTTCAACTTCCTCGGAGTCATCGCCACCCGCACGGAGTGGACCACGCAGCACGAGAAGCAGATGACCGCCAATCAAACGGCGAAGATTGCCAAGATGATGGGAGCCGAAGGCGCGTTAATCACTTGGGACGCGGGAGGGAACGAGTTCATCGAAGTGATTCGTACCCTGCAAGCGTGCGAGCGTTCCGGCATCAAGACGGTCTTCCTGACCAGCGAGGACGACCCCACGGGTAGCGTTCCCACCATGCTGGAGCCGGTGACCGAGGCCGATGCCATTGTGTCCACCGGGTTTTTCCGGGCCGACCTTTTGGGTATCGACCCCGTGCCGCCGGTGGAGCGGGTGATAGGCAATCCGCAAAAAATAAGTGGCCGCCTCCGGGACCACTACGTCCCGACCGCCGGGCCGCTGCCCACGCCGTGGCGCTTCGACGACCACTACGGGTTTGGCCGCCTCAGCAGTATGGAATATTAGTCGCCGCGTATCTCCCTGACGGCCAAGGCTATTTCCTCGGTGTCCAGGGCGATGTCGGCCAAGCCTACTTCCACATCGTAGGTGTCGGCGTCTATCTGCGCTTTGATTTCCGGCTCCGTGATGTGGTACGAAGGCAGTCCCAGCGATTCGCCGGCCAGCGCTCCGGCCCAAGCCGGGTCCCCGTCTTTGACGGTGGACGCATACAGCTTGGTGCTTTCTATGGTTGGTGTGCCCAAGAGCACCAGCATCCCCTCTGCTCCCAATTTTTCCACTGTCCGCTTGATTTCTTCCTGACCCTCCAGGTCAAGGGCTCCGGCCGAGGTTCAAACGAAGCAGTGGGTCATCTCCAGCACGACCTCCGCGCCGGAACTCCGGGCGCAGTTGGCGATGGCCGTCCCTTGTACGCCGTCACGCTCACCCAAGGCTATGACACGTTTACCTTTAAGTTCCACTGACACCCTCCGGAAGCTGAGAAGTTGGTTGATTGCGGCCTGGATTCCCGCCTTCGCGGGAATGACGCGCAAGGCGTAGGAATGACAGGTTGGGTTATGCACCGAGTTTGAAGTATGTTTCTTAGAATCCCTAACAAAAAGAGGATAAGCGTCTGAAGCAAATGAGTGAACATCCTATGGACAGGAACGCCTCATGTATCCCGTCTATTCGTTCGTAGCGCACCCTCAGTCTGCGGAACTGGTGCAACCATGCCAGGGTTCGCTCGACAACCCACCTGTACACGCCCAGCCCACTGCCATGCCCGACGCCCCGTTTGGCGATCACCGGCCTGATGTGGCGCGAACGCAACGATTTCCGATGCTCCCGGGAATCATAAGCCCGGTCCGCATACAGCCGCTCCGGTCTGCGGCGCGGACGGCCACGTTTGCCCCGCACCGGCGGTATCGCATCCACCAATGGCAGCAATTGAGTCACGTCATGACGGTTGGCTCCACTCAGTATTGCTGCCAGAGGAGTCCCATTGGCGTCGGTGATCACGTGATGCTTGCTCCCAGGCTTACGGCGGTCCGTAGGATTGGGGCCTGTTTTTTCCCCCGCCTCCGACTGCCCGGACCGACCCACTGTCCACACAAGCCCGGGACCAGTCCAGACCGTTAGCCCCTTGCAGTTTGGACAACAGGAGTTCATGGAGACTCGGCCACACTCCGGCTTCATGCCACTCTTTCAGACGGCGCCAGCAGGTCATCCCCGACCCACATTCCATCTCCTTGGGCAACATCTCCCAAGGGATCCCGCTCTTGAGCACGAAAAGGATGCCGGCCAGGGCCTTCCGGTCGTCTATCCGCTGGCGTCCGGGGTACCGGAACCGCCTGGGCTTCGCGGGTGGCAGCAGCGGTTGGAGCATCTCCCATAGTTCATCGCTCACCAGTGGCTTCGCCATCAATCTCTCCTTACCCTGTTGCCGATGCTGCACCTGTACGCTGCAAACCACGGCTTGGAGAGAATCTAGACCTCTTCCACCTGCTCGTCAACTCTTTTTGTTAGGGATTCTTAGTATAGCACTGCTCAGGGCTTGGACGGGTTGGCCTCCAGCACGAAGGAGAGGCCGTCGGCCAACTGGGTCATGCGTCCCAGGAACAGGCTGCCCTTGGCCAGGAACATCGCCCGTTGCATCCGCCCGTCAATCAGCCGGTCCACGGCATGGCCCATGAACGGGATCGCCGAAGCTATATGGCCCTGGGTGGGGGAAAAGCCGGGCATACCGCGGGTTTCCACGAAGAGGGGTAACTGTTCCCGGGTAATCTCTCCCCTGCGGACTGCCAAGGCTCCCAGCAAACGATAGTTGAGGTTCGGCACGTTTCCGCTGCCCGCCGGTTCGGTCACCTCCGGGTTGTGCAACTCGGTAGCGTACTTGTCGATGTCCTGAAATCCCAGGCCCAAGCGGCCCAGCGGGTCGGCAACCAGCTTCTCGAATATAGCCTGCTGGCCCGAACCGGCGCCGACGTTGTGGCGTCCCACCGAGTCCATGCGAATCACCGGGCTGACGCCGTCGTCCTCCCCCACAAGAACGGCAACCGACGCCAGAATGTCCTCGAGCACCGGCATGTCGTTGCGAAGGTGTCCCTCGAACTTCATGCCCAGCTTGGCTAAGGAACACCCACCGACCACCGCCACATTTCGGAAAAGGCCGGAGCTTACCAGGGCAGCAGCCATGACAATGGCGTGCACCGGGCCGCAGCAGAAGGCTTTCACGTCACTGCCCGTTGCGTTCTCCAGCCCGCACATCTCGGCGATGGCTTTTGCGAGATTGCCGCCGCCCCTCTGATAGCGCTCTCCAACCGCCTCTTCTCCGGCGTTGATGACGTATTCAATGTTGGGAACATCTGCCGGGTGGTCGTTCAGCAAAGTGAGCAACGACATGGCCGCCGAAGACTTGCAGGCCAAGTTCTCCAACAGGATGTCGGCGGTCAATGATGCGTCTTCCTCATGGGCTTGGATGATACACCCAACCAACCGGCCGTCCCGCAGGTACAGAGGGAGCGCGCCCTCACCACGGTCGTCATTCCCGTCCTCCTTCCCGTCATTCCCGAGCAGGCGGGAATCCACAGCGTCTCCGGCTACCCGCGATTCTATAACCGACGCCGGCACGCCTTGAATGGGGCCTTCCAACTCCCTGTCCCGCAAGAGTGGATGACGGGCCAGTGTCTCTCGGGCCTGCTTGGCGAAGCCCTCTTCCAAGTTGACCAAGTCAAAGGAGTCGGACAGCTTCAACAGCCCGTACAGTTCCTCCTCGGGCATTATCTCGCCGTGGGGAAGCCAGCGCTCGCTGCTGGCACCCTTCCCGTCATTCCCGCGCAGGCGGGAATCCTGCCGTGGACTGGCGTTTGCGTGGTGCCAAGGGCGATCCATGTCTGCCAGTTCATCGGGGTAGATGCCGCCCAGAAACGCACGGTTGGGCGGGTAGGCCGCCGCCTCTTCGTAGGAGCGCAGGTGCGCGCCGATGTCTTCGGCCAGACCGGGCGTTCTTCTAATCTCACGGGACGGCTTGGAGCCGTGGCGCACCAACCCCGGCGCATGGGCCAGGAAGTAGCGGACTCCCTTTATCACCGGCTGTTTCAAAGCACCGTTCATAAGGCCTGCCTCCGGTGGGCTTCCCGCCCCCCTTCCCCCATCATTCCCGCGAAGGCGGGAATCCGGGCCGGGGGCAGGCTTCGCAGGAAAAACGGGAAGGCGGCCATCATGTTACCCCCGCACGGCAGGGTTGTCCACGCGAAAAGTCCGGTTGTGGAGTTTCAGCGTATAGTGAAAAGACCGTTAGTGTACAATTTGATACCTTGTCACAGCCAATGGGGATGCGTATCATTCTTTTAGTTTACTCAAGGAGAACGAGATGGGCGTCGGGGCGCGGATGAGCAAAGTGGCAACAGGCTTGGCCATCGTATTGGTGATGGCCGTATTAATCGGGTGCACGAGAGAAGTCATCAAAGAGGTAGAAGTACCCGTTGAAGTCACTAAAGAGGTGGTCGTTGAGAAAATAGTCGAAGTAGAAAAGGAGCCGGAGCAGGAAGCGTCAAATACTGTGGGGGCAGGCGACGGCGGCCCCAATGTCTACCAGCTTGGGATCTTCGAGGACCTGACCACCACAAATTACTGGTCATATTTGGGGCCTAACGGCACCATTTGGAATTCCTACGTTCTGGGCGGCAAGCCGTCGCTTTACACGCTTTCCGCTCAACGCTTCGACTATGTACCATCGACGGCTGCGGACTTTTCCACGCCGCTTGAAGAAGAGACCGTCAATGGAAAGACCTTGTGGACCACTGAGGTACCGTTCAAACAGGGCGTGAAGTGGAGCGACGGCAATGACGTGACCGCCCACGACTTTGTCTTCACCGCCCACACGGTGCTGGAAATGGAGTTGACCGGCAACTGGTCATCGACCGTTGATCCGAAGTTCCTTGACCACGCCGAGGCCCTGGATGATTACCGCCTGAAGATATACTTCAAGGAAAAGCCGGGGTTGGCGCGCTGGCAGTTCGGCCTGGCTTTCATGCCGATGCTGTCCAAAGCCTACTGGGAGCCGGTGGTGGAAGAGGCCAAAAAGGAAGCCAACGTTGTGGAGCAGCAGAGGGTCCTGTACGCCCACGTGCCGGAAAACGAGCCCAGCGCCGGGGGCTACCTGTTCAAGAAATGGGAGCGGGGCGCGTTCGCCGAAAACACAAAGAACGACGACTATTACTTCACCGGAGCCGAGGTATCGCACTACGCCAACGGGGCCTACTCCGAGACCAAGCCGGGTGTGTACGAATTCACGGCCTATGGCGACCCCGGCGGCGAGAAGTCATTGGAATATACTGACGGGCCGTTCGTAGAAAGCACCATATACAGCATATTCGGCAACCAGGAAGCGGCCATCCTGGCCCTCAAGAAGGGCGACGTTGACTTCATGCTCAACCCGCTGGGACTGCAACGGGGCCTGCAACAACAGTTGGAAGGGCAGACCGGACTGGCGAACATAGAGAATCCCAGCAGCGGCTTCAGGTACTTGGGGTTCAATTTCACCAAGCCGCCGTTGGACAACAAGGCGTTCAGACAAGCCGTGGCCGTCCTGATAGATAAGGAGTTCCTGACCGGCACCGTGCTGCAGGGCGTAGCCATACCCATGTATACCACCGTGCCGGAGGGCAACGGGTTCTGGTACAACCCCGACGTGTCGTTGCTGGGCAAGGGACTGAGCCGTGCGGAGCGCACGGCAAAAGCGGTGGAGCTTATGAAGGGTGCCGGTTTCACTTGGGAGAAGGAGCCTAAGGTGAGCGACAACGGGACGGTGGAGGTTGAAGGCGAAGGGCTGAAGATGCCCAATGGAGACCCGATGCCCGAGTTGGAGATACTGGCGCCCAGCGCCGGTTACGACCCCCTGCGGTCCACTTTCGCCATCTGGATCGAGCGATGGCTCAAGGACATGGGCATCCCGGCCAAGGCCAAGCTGACGGACTTCAACGTTATAGTGGAACAGACCCGCGACCCCGAAAACTTTGACATGTGGATACTGGGCTGGGGTCTTTCCACCTTCCCGGACTACTTGGAGGCCTTCTTCCATTCGAGGCACTTCGGGGGTGACGGCCACAACCGCGGAGGCTACTCGAACGAGGAGTTCGACGCATTGGCCGAGGCGCTCCTGGTGGAGACGGACTTGAACGCCGCCCGCGACCAGGTCTTCAAGATGCAGGAATTCCTGGCCGACGACCTGCCCTACGTGGTGTTGTTTACCACGCCCATCCTGGAGACTTACCGGGACGACAGGCTCGCCTTCCCGTTTACCGAAAACCTTGGTGGACTGCAAAGGACCGGCGGAAGCACCTCGACCGTAGTAATAAAGTAGGACCACGGATTCTTATGATTGGGCGGTGATTCATGTGATTATCATGTGAATCAGAGGTCCATGATAATCAGTGGTTTAATCATGGGTAATCATGTGAATCAGAGGTCCTGAATGGCCAACTACCTGGCCCGGCGCACCGGACAAATCATCCTGACGCTGTTCCTCATCGTCAGCGTGGCTTTTTTCCTGGTGCAGGCCCAGCCCGGGGACTATACGGCGGTCTTTGCCCAGAACCCCGACCTGCCGCCGGAAGTCCGCGCCCAGGTGCAGGCCGCCTTCGGGCTGGACAAGTCCTTGGGCGAGCAGTACTTGGTGCACATCAAGAACTCCTTCACCGGCCAGTTCGGCGTGTCCTTCCAGCATTATCCCCGCACCGTGATGGAGGTGATCACCGAGCGGTTGCCCCGCACCGCGATGCTGTTCCTGACCGCCACTGTCATCTCCTTTTACGTGGGGTTCGCGCTGGGGAAGCTGATGGCTTGGAAGCGGGGCGGGCTCTTCGAGTACTCGGCCACCGTGTCCGGGGCCGTGCTTTTCACCATGTTCACGCCTTGGTTCGCCCTGATGATGATATGGATTTTCTCGTTCCAATTGGGCTGGTTTCCGCTGGGCAAGTTCCTGGACCCGCTGTTGTGGAGAGACGCGCCGGTTGCAGCCAACAAGGTGTTCAACGACATGCTGATGACCGCCGCCGCATTTTCCGTGTTCGTCCTGCTCGCCGTCTTAGCATCCAGAAAGGCGGGCGGCAGGAGATCGCGGCAATGGTTGCTGCCGGCCTTGGTGATAGGGTTGGTCATGGTCCCGGTTGCTTGGGCGATGTCCGGCATCGGTTACCTGGCGCTGGACATCCTGAAACACATGGTGCTGCCCATCTTCACTCTCACCCTGATCTCCTTCGCCGGCACCATGCTGCTCACCCGCAACAGTATGCTGGAGGTGCTGCGCGAGGACTTTGTCATGGCAGCCCGGGCCAAAGGATTGCCCGAAAAGGTTGTGCGGGACAAGCACGCCGCCCGGAACGCCCTGCTCCCGGTGGTGACTAGCCTGGTTTACAGCCTGGCCTTCGCCATTGACGGAAGTGTGATTATTGAGGGAATTTTCTCGTGGCCGGGCATGGGAATGACCTTGTTGCAGGCCGTGAGATCAGAAGACCTCCCCCTGGTGATGGGTGCCTTTGTATTCATAGGAATATTCGCCTTGGTGGCGCACCTGATAGCCGACTTGCTTTACGCCTACCTGGACCCGCGGATCAGGTACCAGTGATGCAGGCGCACCGATTATGAGCCAAGCTCCCGAAACGCCTGCCCCCGGCCGAGATTCCCGCCTGCGCGGGAATGACGGGGAAGGGGGTGCAGTCGCCTTGACTCCCTGGCAGATAAGGGCCGCCAAGCTCCGGCTGGGCCTGCGCGGGCTCCGAGAGGGCTGGGCGGTGTTCTTGGAAAGCCGCATCGGCGTGTTGGGGCTGGTGGTGATCGTTATCTTCGCCCTGATGGCCATATCTCATCCGATACTGATGGCGACAATATGGGATGATGCCACGTACAACCCGGTGACGGGATACGCATTTGATGAGATAGAGCAACCTGCCCCGCCGTCCTGGAGACACCCGTTGGGGACCGACCCCCTGGGGCGGGACATATTGAGCCAACTGCTGTCCAGCACGTCATCGGAGTTCATCCTGGGTCTGGTGGCGGCGACGGTAACGGTTTCCATAGCCACCACCGTGGGGGCCGTCGCCGCCTACTACCGGGGTCTTGTAGACACCTTTTTCATGCGGTTGGCGGACCTGATAGTTGCCCTTCCCGGCATATCGCTGCTCATCGTACTCAGCGCGCTGTTCGAGTTGAACCTGTTCATCTTGGGAGTCATTATCGGCGTTCTCGGCGGGTTTGGCGGCACCGCCATCGTTCTCAAGTCACAGGCGTTGAGCGTCAGCGTCAAACCCTACATCGAGGCCGCACGGGTTGCCGGCGGGGGGCGATTTCACATCATAGTGGTCCACATCATTCCCAACCTTCTGCCCCTGTCGTTCCTCTACATGATGTTCACCGTGACCGGCGCCATATTCTCCGAGGCGGTGTTGTCGTTCCTGGGGTTGCTGAACATCAGGATGAGTTGGGGCATCATGATTCATACCTCCAACACGGCCGGGTACTTGACCGGCGGCACCACTTATTGGTGGCTGATTGTCCCCGCCGGAGCATCTATCACATTGCTTTGCAGCACCTTTTACTTGGTTGGACGGGCTTTGGACGAAGTAGCCAATCCCAGGCTGCGGCGCCAGTGAGGATTGGTAGATGACTGAGCCGGTCTTGCAGGTAATCGACCTTTCCATGCACTACACCACCCGCCAGGGAGAGGTGAAAGCGGTTGACCGGGTCAGCTTCGAGCTGGCTAAGGGTGAGGTCATCGGCTTGGTGGGTGAGTCGGGCTGCGGCAAGACCTCAGTAGCCATATCCCTGATGGGGCTTCTTCCGGACAATGCCCGTGTCGTTGGAGGGCAAGTGCTGCTGGGCGGAGACGACCTGCTGGCAATGGATGAAGAGCAGATCAGGGAGTATCGGTGGCAACGTATTTCAATGGTGTTCCAAGCAGCAATGAACGCGTTGGACCCGGTCTACCGAGTCGGCGATCAAATTGTTGAAGCCATCGAGACCCACGACCCCAACATATCCAACGCCGACGCCCGGGATACGGTGGACCGCTTGTTCGGCCTGGTGGGACTGGATGCCCGAATGGCTGCTCGGTATCCCCACGAGTTCAGCGGCGGTATGAGGCAGCGGGCCGTCATCGCAATGGCCCTTGCCTGCCAGCCGGACGTTATGGTGGCGGACGAGCCTACCACGGCGTTGGATGTGATAGTGCAGGACCGGATCCTGCGTCAACTGAAGGCAATCCAGCGGGACCTGAGCATGAGCATGGTTTACATCACCCACGACATCGCCGTCGTTGCGGAGGTGTCGGACCGTATCGGGGTGATGTACGCCGGCAGGTTGGTGGAACTGGGCGATACGTCCCAAGTATTCAACAACCCCATCCACCCCTACACCGCATCCCTGTTGTCGGTGTTTCCCAGCATCCACGGAGAGAAACATGAACTGGTGACTCTTGGCGGGGACTTGCCCAACCTGATAGACCCTCCGCAAGGATGCCGGTTCCATCCCCGCTGCCCTCACGCCACCGACGTCTGCCGACGCGATGAGCCGCCTGTTGTGGACCGCGACGGCCACTGGGCCGCCTGCTGGAACCCGCTCCAGCAGTGGAGAGCGACCAGTGACCAGTGACCAGCAGCCAACCAACCAATCACTGTCCACCGATCACCGGCCATTCGTCACGGTCAAGGGCTTGACCAAGCTCTTTCCCGTCTCCAGAAGCCTTTTTCGCGGGCCGCGGGCCTTCATTCACGCCGTGGATGACGTGTCTTTCGAGTTGCAGGAAGGTGAACGGTTCGGGCTGGTGGGCGAATCGGGGTGCGGCAAGACGACCATAGGTAAACTGCTGGTGAAACTCCAGGACCCCACCCAAGGCAGCATCACCTTCCGTGATACCGAAAATGTCCTTTCCGACCAACCAAACGACAGCGGGTACGCCGATATAAGCAAGACCAAGGGCCAACAATTGAAGGCTTTCCGGCACAAGGTCCAGATGATTTTCCAGGACCCCTACGAGTCGATGAATCCGCGCCGGACCATTTTCGACACCGTCGCCGAGCCGCTGGTGGTGCAGGGAATCGGCAACTCGCTGGAGCAGTTGGACCGGGTCGCCAACCTGCTGGAACTGGTTGGGTTGACGCCGCCGGAGACAATGATGTTCCGCTACCCCCACGAGTTGTCGGGCGGGCAGCGGCAGAGGGTGGCCATAGCCCGCGCGCTGGTGGTGGAGCCGGGGTTCGTAGTGGCGGACGAACCTACTTCCATGCTCGACGTTTCCATAAGTACCGGAATCATGCGGCTGATGCTTGACCTTGCCGAGCGTTTGGGCGTTACCTACCTGTACATCACCCACGACCTGGCAGTTGCCAGGTACATGTGCCAGCGCATCGCCGTGATGTACTTGGGCAAAATTGTAGAAGTCGCCGAAACGGAGGAGTTGCTCTCCAATCCGCTCCACCCGTACACCAGGGCGCTGCTGTCGGCGGTGCCGGTGCCGGACCCGGGGCACCGCCGGGAGCCGGTAAACATAGTGGGCGACGTGGCAACGCCGATTAACCCCCACCCCAGGTGCCGCTTTCACGACCGCTGCCCCATGGCCACTGAGGTGTGTTACGACAGTCCCCACCCCCCGCTGGTAGACCACGGCAACGGGCATTTAGTAGCTTGCTACCGGGTGTAGCTCAGATGTTAGTCCTGTATTCTTGTAGGGTATAAGACAGTAACATGTGTGATAGGATATACAACACTTCCGATGAAGTGGAGAACAAGGTGGAGAGATACCGATGGCTTCTGAATCAGCGATAGCAACGGCCCAGACTATCGGCGAGTTAGTTGAAGGGCAACGTCAGCTTAATTCACGAATGGATCGGTTGGAGACCAAGGTAGACAAATTGATATGGCTGGGCTATGGCCTCTTGGGAACGACCCTCGTAACGGCATTGGCTGCGCTGTTCGCGGTTTTAAGAACCGTCACATAAATGGACCGGTGGGGACTCTGAGGGCGGGTTTAATAACCCGCTCTTTTCTTTGGTTAATGACTCGCGTTGACTGCGATTGGGTGCGCTGGTACAGTATCACAAGCGTGAGCAAGGAGTGCAGGAAATGACGACAACCAAGAAAGACCCGGTGTTGGTGGTAGTGCAACTTACCGGCGCCAACGACGCCATGAACACCGTAATACCCTACGGTGACCCCCTTTATTACGACAACCGGCCCACCGTGGGTATTCCCCAGGACCAGGTGCTGCCCATCGACGGGCGCTTCGGTTTCAATCCGGCGGCGACAGAGATCAAGGAACTGTACGATCAAGGCAAGGTTGCGGTCGTCAACGGGATAGGCTACCCCAACCCCAACCGGTCCCACTTCCGTTCCATGGACATCTGGCACACTTGCGAGCCGGACAAGATCGCCCACGAGGGCTGGCTGGGCCGCGTTATCCGCGACCTGGACCCCCATGCCGAGAACGTTCTGACCGGCGTGAACTTTGGCCGCGGTCTCCCGAGGGCCTTGGCGTTGACCGGTGTTCCGGTGGCCTCGGTGGCGGTGCTGGAGACCTACGGAGTGCTAACCGGGATCGCAGACCAGCAGCACCGGTCAGAGGCACTGGACGTTTTCGCCCGTATGTACGCCCCGGTGACCGGCACCGGCGCGGTGATGGACTACATGGGGCGCACGGGCCTTGACGCCCTGAAAGGGGCCGACGTACTGAAGACCGCGCCGGGCAAGTACCATTCGTCGGTGGAATACGCCGACAATCCCATCGCCCAGAACCTGAAGGGAATCGCCCAAGTGATGTTTGCCGACCTGGGCACCCGCATCTTCTATACCCAGCACGGCAACTACGACACCCACGCCAACGAAGGCCCTACCCATCCGAGGTTGATCAGGGAATTGTCCCGCGGCATAGCCGACTTCCAAGCCGACCTGCAGGAGCACGGCATGACGGACAACGTATTGATGTTCGTGTTCACCGAGTTCGGCAGAAGGGTCAAGGACAACGGATCGGGCACCGACCACGGCTCCGGCGGCGTAGCCTTCATGATCGGCGACCGGGTCAAGGGCGGGATGTACGGCGAATACCCGTCGTTGAAAGAAGAAGACCTGTTGGAAGGCGACCTGCACTTCAACTACGACTTCCGCGGAGCCTATAGCTCCATGGTGGACAGTTGGCTGTGCTTGGACCCCGTCCCCGTTGTAGGCGGCAAGTTCGAGCAGTTGAATTTCCTGTAGACCCCGCAGACGGACGGCCCTCGGGCCGTCCGTTCATCTTTTCCCTCTTTGCCTCTGTGGTTGAGTATTGCCCTGCCCATAGGAGACCAAAGGTTTGACCGTCCATCCGGAAAACGACCCGTTAGTTGCATGGTACTCGACCGAGATATGGGGCAAACGGATTGACGACGACGACCTGTTGTTCGAGGTGATGAGCCTACAGGTCTTTCAAGCCGGTCTCACTTGGCGCATGGTGCTGCAACGCCGCGACGCTTTCAGGCGCGCATTTAGAGGTTGGCGGATTGGCGAAGTTGCAGACCTGGGGCCGGACGACATCGACGACATGGTATCGGACTCCGCCATCATCCGGAACCGGAAGAAAATTGAGGCCTGCATCTCCAACGCCCAGGTCATTCAAGAGCTTCAACGGGACCACGGTTCCTTCTGCCATTGGTACTACAATCTGCCGAGCGACGACCTGGCGACGTTGCAAAAGACCCTGCGTCAGACCTTCAAGTTCATGGGGCCGGAGATCGCCCGGATGTGGCTGATGGCGTCTGGCCGCATTGCGGTAGACCATTCCCACTGACTTTCGCCGAAACCCACTCAGACAAACGGAGATAGCTTTTATGGTAGTCACAGCGGACACTGTTCAAATGGACCGGGAAGCCTTGGGGCGCGTGGAAGCGCTGTTCCACGAGCAAATAGAAAGGGGGTTGCACCCCGGGGCGTCCCTGGCAGTGTACCGCCACGGCAAACCGGTGCTGGACCTGTTCGGCGGCATGGCCGATGCGGAGGCAGGCCGTCCCGTGACCGCCGACACTATGTTCGTTCTGTACTCGTCCACCAAGCCTTTGACGGCGGCCTGCGTTTACGTACTGTGGGAACGGGGCAAGCTCGATTGGGACGACCGGATAGCCGACTACTGGCCGGGGTTCGCCCAAAACGGCAAGGAGGACGTTACCATCGGCCACGTGCTGACCCACCGGGGAGGCTTTCCTGAGACTCCGGCAGAGTTGACTTGGGACAAGTGGGGGAATTGGGAAAGAGTGGTAGAGGTGCTGGAAAGAATCAGGCCAGACTACGCTCCCGGCAAAGTCTTGGCCTATCATCCCCGCAACTATGGCTGGATACTGGCGGAAGTGGTCCAGCGCATCGACGGACGTCCCTTCTCCCAATTCCTTCGCGACGAAATCACCGGCCCGTTGGAGATGGACGACACCTTCGTAGGGATGCCCGCGGAATTGGAGAGCAGGGTTTCCAGAATTCATGCGATGGAGGACTGTGACCGCCCGTCCCAAGTCTCGACCTACAACATCCCGGAGGTCCACCAAGCGGTCCAGCCCGCGGGCGGCGGCATTGCCACGGCGCGGGACCTGGCAAAGTTCTTCGCCATGATGCAAGGCGACGGAGCGTTGGACGGCGTCCGTATCTTCGCCCCTGAGACCGTTGCGGAAGCGACGAAGCTACAGGTGGAGGGGATGGACGTCACCAACGAACGTTACACCCGCCGCTCGCTTGGGCTGTCCTTGGGAGACCCGCGCATGGGCGCCTCGCCAACCCAGTCCGTTCGCACCTTTGGGCACGGAGGGGCCGGAACGTCCGTAGGGTGGGCCGACCCCGACTCCGGCTTGGCGATGGCCTACATCACCAACGGCTTCCGGGACGACATGTCCAATTACCCGCGTCTGGCCGCCATCTCCCAAGCCGTCAGGGATGCCTGTCTTTAGTTCGCACTACCGGGACCGTCAGCCTAAACTGTGGAGGACTACTCCTGGGGCTTTTCTTCTTCAATCGTCAGGCGCCTCAACTCCTCCTTGGCCCGCCTTATCTCCTCCACCTTGGAAGCCACTACGTCGAAGAACTTCTGGCGCGACTTGATGCCCTCGGTGATTAGGTAGTTGGCGGCCTCGGAACGACTGCCGACTACGCCAGTCTCAATCAGTTCGTCCATACGGTCCAAGCTGTCCTTGTCCACGCGCACCATGACCACGTTGTCCCGGCTCTGGCGCTCGGTGGGAATCCGGTTGCGGACGGTTTCCCGGACGTTTTCCACGCTGGCCGCGGCTGCGTCGCGAACGCCCCGGCCCACTTCGGTCAGGCCCTTGCCCACCGTTTCCACTCCGCGGATCACCCGTTCTCCGGACCCGGGGGTATTATCTTGTGCCATAACGTTACCTCCTGAGTTGACTTGGTAATGAGATTCGTCAGTAAGCGTTGTGTCCAGTAATTTACGCTTGGTGTAATATTATTACAAGATTACGCTCAAGTCAAGTAATCGACGTGATACTGTTACACCCCGTCGGCCCACCTCGCGGGGGCGCCGGCCAATCCTGTAAACCCTAACTCATTGCAAAGGGCTTGGTACTTGTCCTTGGGCGCCCCCCGCCATTCAAGGTCTTCCAAGGTTTCTTCCAGAGGCACGTCCAGCCGCAGTGTCGCCAGGAGCTTGTATAATTTGGCGTCATCCAAACGTTGAGACAGGCTCACCGCGGCAGCAGGCGCTCCCCTGGGGCGCACTTCCCATTGGGACGAATCGGCAGGAATACTTTCGATATGCCGGTAATGGGCCAGCACCTGCGCCGCGGTCTTGGCGCCCCAACGGGGGATGCCGGGGATGCCATCGGCGGAATCTCCTACCAAGGCCAGGTAGTCGGGGATGGACTCGGGGTACACACCGAACTTTTCCAGGACACCCGCTTCGTCCAGGACGATCTTTCTTCTGCGGTCCAGGGTGACTACATTCCTCCCTCGCACCATTTGCGCCAGGTCCTTGTCCGGCGAGCAAATGACTACTTGGTCCACTCCGGAAGAGTCCGCCCAGATGTGCGCGGCGGTAGCGATGGCGTCGTCGGCCTCGAATTCGTTCATGGGCCATACGACGATCCCGAGGGCGGTCATGGCTTGTTCCGCCAAGTCGAACTGGTACATCAGGTCCTCTGGTACCCCGTCGCCGGTCTTGTACCCGGCGAAAAGCCGGTTGCGAAAAGACTCGACTTCGTGGTCGAAGGCACAAGCCACGTGAGACACGTCATCCTCACGGAGCAACGCCAGCATGGTCTGGACCAAGCCCCGGACTGCGGCCACAGGACGACCGTCCGGCGCCGTGGCTGGAGGTTGGGCGAAATAGGCCCTGAAAAGCTCGTAGGTGCCGTCGACCAGATGTACCTTCATAACCGCAAACCTTCCCTGACGTTCGTTTGGAGACGGGCAGTGTAGTTTGGGGTATTCACGCTGTCAACGTCCGGTCTCGGCTGGGAACGCGGCTACCGGCGGCAACGCTTTTCTGCCAGCGCATGAGGGTTATTCGGCTTTAGAGAGGTTTACACGGGCGGAAATCCTGTTACACTAGGGGTGACCCAATTTCAGGCCCAAGGAGTTTTGTTCATGGAAGGGAAAGTCCAGATAGAGATCACTTACTGCGTTAGTTGACAACACCTCGCTACCGCCACGTGGATGGCGAACGAGTTTTTCCGGCACTACGGACCCGACGCAGCAATAGCCATCTCACCCAGAGGGCAAGGCATCATGGAAGTCTTTGTGGACGGGGAGAGGATCTTCGACAAGAAGGCTGAAGGTGTATACCCTGACTTGGCGCGGGTCCGACAGATGCGGCAGGTTATCGACCAGAGGCTGGCCAACGCCATGATGGTGCCCGCCGATAACTAGACCAAACGCCATAAGGGCCTGCCCTAGTTGATACCCGCCTACGCGGGTAAGACGAGAAGGGGACGACCTTAACGGGGGTTTACCCTGGGGGTAGCGGTCCCGTAAGCATTGAAGGTAAACGGCCCCTCCATTACAGGAGGGGCTGTACTTTTGTCCACACCTCCTGCGCCAGCGCCCTCGGCGGCTGGGTCGCATCCAGCACCAGCCACCGCTCAGGGGCGTCCGCCACTTGGGCCAGATATCCTTCCCGCACGCGACGATGGAACTCGACTGGAGCGGTATCGAATACATCACCGCTCTCGGCTTCCTTTCGGTTCAACGCCAACTCCACCGGTAAGTCCAGAAGTATCGTGACGTCGGGAACCAAGTCGCCAACGGCCATCCGGTTCAATTGGCGGATGACCTCCAAGTCCACCCCTCTGCCATACCCTTGGTACGCCACGGTGGAAGCGGTATGCCGGTCGCAGACCACGGTGGTCCCATCTTGGAGGCTGGGAAGGATGACCGTGCTGACAAGCTGGGACCGGGCAGCCTCGAAGAGGAGCAGTTCACTCAAGGGCGTGAGGTCCGGATGGCCCTTCAACCAGCGCCGGACTGCGTTGCCGCTGGGAGTGCCGCCCGGTTCCCGGGCTGGAATGGCCGGGTAGCCCTCACGCCGCATTCGCCTCAACAAGTAGCGGCACTGAGTGCTCTTACCCGAGCCGTCGCTGCCCTCGAATACGATGAAGGCTGCCACGATACGATTGTCAGGGCCTGTAGAACATTACGGCCCTGCTGGGTTCCCGTCCGCGGCTGGTGGAGGCCACGTTGTAACGCTGGCCTAGCATGTGCTGGAGGCGGCGCACGTAAGACCGTTGAGGGGTCAGCTTGATGGACGACTCTCCGCTTAGCACGCGCTGAGCGGCCTCTTCCGCCTCTTGCATTGCCTGTTCCAGGACCTCTTTGTAGTCCTCGTCCGACGGCGGAGGGGCTTTGCCCTCCTGCCCCCACTCCCTGGCGATGGTCCGCAGGAAGTCGTGGACCTGGGGCATGGTGTTCTTGCGAAGCACATAGACAGGTGTTCCCGTTGACTCGGCGGTGCGGACCAACTGGGAACCGCGTCGGTAATGGGTCTTGGTGGTCAGGACCACGTCGGCGCGCCGGAGTTCATTCGAAGCCTGCACCGGCACGCCCACCTCGGCGGCTGCGGCTTCCAGCTTGTCACGGCCGACACCGAACAGGAAGACCCTTATGATCTTGTCCGGGACGGCGTCGCCGGATGGGGCGGCGGGCGATGGAGACATGGGTGCGTTCCGCGGGGGCCTGTCGAAATATTCGGCTCCCCAGGGCGCAGGCGTTCCATCCCGCTGCTGAGTGGCCTCGGTAGCGCGGTTAATGCGTCCCTCTTCGTCCAGCCACCGGACTTCCGGTGCTACCGTGAAACCCCGCAGCCACTGGTCGACGACGTGGGCCGCGTTTTCGTGCACCGCCAGCCTGTCCCAGTCCTGTATTTCCACCACTACGTCAAAGGTGGGGGGCGCCTTCCGCTCCAAGACAGTCTTCTGGGTGCCCCGGTACCGGGCCTCCTGGTCTCCCAAGGTGACCGTCTGCACTCCTCCAACGAGGTCGGACAGGGTGGGATTCATCACCAAATTGTCGAGGGTGTTGCCGTGGGCGGTGGCAACGAGTTGCACGCCACGCTCCGCGATGGTGCGGGCGGCGGCAGCTTCCTGCTCGGTGCCCATCTCGTCGATGATGACCACCTCGGGCATGTGGTTCTCCACGGCCTCAATCATGACGGAGTGCTGGTGGGCGGGAGTCGCCACCTGCATCCGCCGGGCGCGTCCGATGGCCGGATGGGGTACGTCGCCGTCACCGGCGATCTCGTTGGAGGTATCGACGATGACAACCCGCTTTTTGGCTTCCACCGACAGAACGCGGGCCATCTCGCGCAGCATGGTGGTCTTGCCGACGCCGGGCCGACCTAGCAGTAATATGTTCTTGTTGGAAAAGGCCAGGTCCTCGATTATCTTGATGGTGCCCATGACTGCCCGGCCCATGCGGCACGTTATGCCAACTATCCGGCCTTTGCGGTTCCGGATAGCGGAAAAACGGTGGAGAGTCCGTTCTATGCCGGCGCGGTTGTCACCGCCGAAATCGCCCAGTCGGGCGACCACACTCTCCAGGTCCGTCCAAGTAATCTCCTGGTCCGACAAAGCCATGTCGCCGGAGGGGAACCGCGCTTCCGGCAAGCGGCCGAGGTCCAGGATCACCTCCAGCAGGTCTTCCAATTCATCGCGGGAACGCAGGGTTTCCGCCACCGCGGTGGGCAAAACATCCAGTAGCAGGTCCAATTCTTGCTGGGCCAAACTCGCCACTAATGTCAACCTATGCCTCCACTGCCGCCATTGCGTGCTTTCTCACGGGTGCGGCTATTGTCTTGACCAGCAGGGTGTACCGGGAAGTTTCGCGGAGTCCGTAACGGAGCAGATAGTCCCTGACCGGCCCCTGGTAGTCCGGGATTAGCCAATGCTGGACGCCTCCGTGTAACAAAGCCCAGTCCAACAAGGGGGGAAGCAAGGCCGGAAAGTCCGGGTGGGCCATAACCTGGCAGTCGCGGACCCCTTGAAAAGGCTTGACGCACAACCAGCCTACGATGCGGTCGTTGTGCCTCAACACCCATTCCCGCTGGTCTCTGGTAGAAGGTTCCCGGGTATCCTTCCATTGGTCGAAGGTGAGTCCCAACTTCTCGCGGACTTCGTGGGGGGTAGCAGCGCAGAACAATTGGAAGAGGCCATAGTCGTCACCGGGCAAGCGGTCGGACAGTCTGGGCGGGACCACGGTGTCAGAGCAGCCCCGGCACTCGGCTTTACCCTCGTAGATTCCCACCCTCGCGGGAATGACGGGTTGGGGAACGACCGACTGGGAAATGATGGCCCCTTCAATCAACGACTCTTCATAGCAGGAAAAGAAACCCGACCTGCGAGCTTGGAAGATGACCGGACTGTTGCTGGGCAATCTTACAACAATGCGTTCGCCCAAGCACTTGCCGACCTCACGCACCAATGCTTCCAACAGGTCCAGGAAAGCAGAATCCCAAGGCTGGCGTTGTATGTGACCGCGGACGGCGTCAGTCCGAGCCGGGACGTACAGGTGGTCGACTTCCCAAACGCGAAACCCGTTGCGTTTTCTGGCCGAACCTAGACCGATAAGGTATGGACCCTGCCAGCAGACCAACGAGATGCGATTGCGGCGGCGAACCAGAGCGTCTGTCCACAGGGATGTACCGCCGGGCGCTCCATCACCGCAAATGCTTTCCTTGGGGCATACAAGGTTAGGCCCCTTGGACACGTTCATTAGAATACAACGGGCTGCATCGCTGATGCGGAGAGTTCGCATCATCACGCCGCGGTGGAAGACTCCTTGGGAATAAGGTCCAGAAAATACTGGTGAAGCCGGTTGTCGCCGGTCAACTCGGGGTGAAAAGCCGTGGCCATCAGGTTGTCCTGGCATACGGCCACGGGTTTGCCATCGGGCAGAGAGGCCATTACATCCACATCCTTGCCAACCCGTATGATCACGGGAGCGCGGATAAACACCGCGTGGAAAGGCTCTTGGTCGAGGTGGTTGATGACAAGGTCCTGCTCGAAGCTGTCCACCTGGCGTCCGAATGCGTTGCGAAGCACCCCGATGTCCATGAGACCCAAGGGCACAGGGTCATCCTCGGTGATCTCCTTGGCCATCATGATCATCCCGGCACAGGTGCCCCAGATAGCCTTGCCTTCGCTGGCCATCCGGGTGATGGGCTCCCTGAGATCGTAAATGTTCATCAACCGACTCAGAGTGGTGCTTTCACCGCCTGGGATGATCAATCCGTCTATGTCCGCCAGTTGGTCGGGCAACCTTATTTCCCGCCCCTGCACTCCCAGTCGCTTCAGTACGGCAATATGCTCAGCAAAGTCTCCCTGTATCGCTAGAACACCGACATTCAACTCGACTTCTGCTCTCTCTTATTGTCCCGGGGTACGTCAGGGGTTGGCGGAACACGGCGGAGAAACGCAGGAACTGTTCCTCCGCCGCCGGGCGCCTAGATGCTCCGGGGCGCCAACAAGTTCTCTTCAGGGATGGTGCGGACGCCGATTCCAACCATTGGTTCGCCCAAGTCCTTGGAGACCTCGGCAAGAATCTTCGGGTCGTTGTAGTGAGTCACGGACTGCACGATTGCGTATCCCCGGCTGGCGGGATCGCCGGACTTGAAGATGCCCGATCCGACGAAGACGCCGTCAGCGCCAAGCTGCATCATAAGGGCAGCGTCGGCGGGTGTGGCTACCCCACCCGCGGCGAAGTTCACCACGGGGAGACGGCCTTCCTCACGGGTCTGGGTCAACAACTCCAGGCTCACGCCCAAGTTGCGGGCTTCCACCACCAACTCGTCGTCGGGCATATTCTGGAGCTTGCGGATGGCGTCCTGCACCGCACGCATGTGGCGGACGGCCTCAACGACGTCGCCGGTGCCGGCTTCTCCCTTGGTGCGAATCATAGTCGCGCCTTCGGATATGCGCCGCAGGGCCTCGCCCAGGTCCCGGCAACCGCAAACGAAGGGCACGGTGAAGTCGTGCTTCCAGACGTGGTGCACCTCGTCGGCCGGCGTCAATACTTCGGACTCGTCAATATAGTCGACTCCCAAGGCTTGCAATACCTGAGCTTCGACGAAGTGGCCGATACGGCACTTGGCCATGACCGGGATGCTCACCGCGTCCATTATCTTGGTGATAATGCCGGGGTCGGTCATGCGGGCAACGCCGCCGTCGGCGCGGATGTCCGCGGGAACGCGTTCCAACGCCATCACTGCCACTGCGCCCGCCTCCTCGGCGATCCTGGCCTGCTCAGGGGAGACCACGTCCATTATGACGCCACCCTTGAGCATCTGGGCGTGACCGATTTTAACTGTCTGGGTCCCTGTCAACACGTCGACCATTACTGTGTTCCTCCAAAGGGAGTATCCTCACTCGTTAGCCGGTATTATACGATGACGGTCGCTTGGTTATCAATTGCAGAGCACCGGATGTAAACACAAGCCGCAAACTTTAACTTGACAGCGTGAACGGGTTGCCTCTACTATTTAATTCCTGCCTGCCGAGGTAGCTCAGGTGGTAGAGCACGGCACTGAAAATGCCGGTGTCGACAGTTCGACTCTGTCCCTCGGCACTTCCTTTAGTTTCACTATCTGAAAGCCTTCGTTTTTTGCCCAAGTGACCACGTAAGTCTAATGAACATTTCCACTACCGCGTCATCAACGCTGGCGAACACACAACCACCACATTGCCCTGGAACGGTGAACCACGCTGTGATGATATGACCCGGTATTGGTAATTGTGGAGAGGGGGTACGTGGGCCTGGTCTCAGCATGATTGACTTCAGTGGGGGTCAAGAGCCCTCGAAGTGACGGAGTTCTGGAAAGTAAGTAGCGAAGAACCCTCGGTCGCGGGTCAGGAATACATTGGCGGTCACCAAGGCATGAGCACCAATAAGAAAGTCGGTGATGATACGGGTCCGCGGCCCGCGGGCCTGGCGGTACCTTTTCCATCTTACTCCTGCCTCGTAGGCAATTGAACTGTCTATTGGCGATAGCGAGGCCCCTATCTCACCCAGAACGCTGTCCAGTGTAACCCGATCCTGAAACGAGGGAACGATCTCAGCGTATACTACATCGCTGATGACAATAGCACCGGCGTTGTAGGCGGCAGTCAGCCACTCCCGCGACTGCGGGCTATACTGCTCACCGGGAATGAATATGTCCAGCAGGACGTTCGTATCCACGGCCATTATCATCGTCCCCGGATCTCCTCGATGTAATCGTCGACGCTGACGCCCTTCCCAAGGGCATCCTTTCCAAGGATCCCGTACACCCGGTTCACCGGATGTTCAGCGTCGGGTCGCTTCCGAATCAGCAGGCCCTCATTGGTGGGAATGATCATCACCTCAACGTTCTGGTTCAAGTCGAACTGTTCCCGTAGGTGCTTGGGAATAGTAATCTGGCCTCTCTTGGATATTCGCATGATTATCACTGGATTCAGGGGTATCGACCAGGAGCACTATCGGCCGTCTATGAGGCCTAGTTCAGCCTCCCAGACGACGTCAGCACCTTCACCCCGATCAAGGGCTTCGCTCACCTCTTTGAGGAAGGGATACCTCTTAGAGTCGTCTACGAAGAGACTCTTGGGTTTTTCCCGGTAGGCCACCAGCCTGGCAATAGGAGCACCGTTCTTGGTGATTACGATCTCCTCGCCGCTTGCGGCCACCTCGTCCATCAGCTTCAGGCACTTGGCCTTGAACTCCGATGCCTTGATAGTCCGCTGGCCGTTCGGATTATTAGGTTCGGTTGACGTGTCGCGGCCTTCTCGGTGCTAGATAAGGCACGCCACGGAAAGCTCGCTGCAGGTGTCCCTGATGTACTGGACTACTTCGGGGTGGAAGGGGATGCCCTCGACGCGGCGGATTTCCTCCACCTCCGCCTCCGGGTGACCGGCGACCAGCACACTGTCGTGCCCCGGGGCGGGCTTAGTGCCTTTCATCATGCGGAGCCACTCGTCCATAGTGCTCTTGAACTCGTCGGCGTCGGTGAAGGCATCGATGCTGTAGGCCGCCACGTAGTGGCCGAAGTTGGGCCTGCCGGGGACGGCCCCGTAGCCCATGCCGGTGAGAACGCCAGCCAGGATGTCCACCACGCAGGACAACCCGTAACCCTTGTGGGAACCCAACTCCCTGGTGCTGCCCAAGGGCAACAGCATGTACGAATCGGGAGGGTCTATCTCCTCCATGATGGGGGTGCCCTCTTCATCGGCCAGCCAGCCGGCTTCCAGCTTGGCGCCCAACCGGCGGGCTATGCCTATCTTGTTGGCGGCAACAGTACTGGTGGCGGCGTCGAACACGAAAGGCGGCTCGTCCTTGGCCGGGACGGCCACGGCGATGGGATTGGTGCCCAGCCGCGGCTCCGCGCCGAAGGTGGGAAGCACCGACGGTGGGCAACTGGTCATGCACACGCCAATCATGTCGTGCTCCAAGGCCATCATGGCGTGGTACGAGGCCATCCCCAAGTGACGGCCGTTGCCGATGGTCACCATGCCCAAGCCGACGGCCTTGGCTTTTTCTATGGCGATGTTCATGGCCTTGGGAGTAATGATGGTGCCGAGGCCCCTGTCGGAGTCTATGGTGGCGGTGCTGGGCGACTCGCGCACAACCTTCCAGTCGGGCCGGGGGTTAATCTGCCCACTCTGGTACCCGGCGACGTAGCTGCGCAGCATGTTGGAAACGCCGTGGGTGTCCACTCCCCTCAGGTCGGCTTGGACCAGCACGTCGGCGCCCAAGCGGGCATCGTCGGGCGGCACCCCTAGCTTCTCAAATATGCCGGCGACGGTCCCCATAAGATCGTCACCTTTCACAAACGTCGCTTCTTCCCGGTCGACTCGAAACTGCTCTAGCACTCCATTACTCCTTCAAACGCACTGGTACGATGGTTTCCAACCCGTGGTCGATGCCACAATGGGCAGCAATTTTCGGGTGAAGGCAGTATAGCATTGGGCAACTGGCCGGGCCACAGACGATGCTATAATCGCAATAGGCCGCAACAACGACGGCCGACTATGTTTTCCAACGAGATGCCGCACTTGGATAGAGGGGTACAGACCGTGTTGAAAGACCAAGCCCTTGATTTTCTGGCCCGCTTGGGCGGACAACCGGCGGTCGCTTTTTACGAGGACAGCGTAGCGTCCGTGATAACGGCCATCTTGTCGGAAGCGCGACTCCCCTTCCGGGTCGATGATTTCGGGAACATTATCGTCCGCATCCCGGGACAAAGGCCGGACGTTACGCCATTGGCCTTTATGGCCCACATGGACCATCCAGGATTCGAAGCGGTGGATGTGGAGGGCGATTTCCTGGTAGGAGTGGCGTTGGGAGGAGTCCCCCAATCCAGCTTCAACGCCGGAGTTCCTCTGAGCGTCGTGCTGCGGGACGGGGAACGGTTGCGGGCACAAACGGCGGGGCGTCACGGGGACGAGAACGACCGCCGGGTGCTGATCGAACTGGAAGAGCCAAGGGAGCTGAAACTGCCCCTTCCGGTGGTATTCGACCTGCCGGACTTCCAGATTGACGGGGACTTCCTGACGATGCGGGCTGCCGACGACTTGGCTGGCTGCGGCAGCATACTGGCGACGCTGGTTGCCTTGGCGGATCATCCCGCCGAGGGAGATGTGTACGGCGTCTTCACCCGCGCCGAGGAGGTGGGCCTCATAGGGGCCCGGTTGCTGGCCGAAGCGGGAACCCTGCCGCCGGACACCCTGGTGGTGTCGGCGGAGTCCAGCCGCACACTGCCAGGAGCGGAACAAGGGGCAGGACCAGTGATACGGGTTGGCGACGCTGGGTACACCTTCGACGTCGAAGCCGAGTCGGCACTGGTGCGGGCCAGGGAGACCCTGCAACAACGCGAGGGCGGGTTCAAGGCACAGCGCCAGTTGATGAGCGGCGGCGTTTGCGAGGCCAGCGCGTTCGCGCTGTACGGCTACCACACCACCGGCATTGCCTTTCCGCTGGGTAATTACCACAACGGCGCCCCTGACGGAGGGATAGAGGCCGAGTTCATCCACATGGACGACTACATCGGCGGCGTGGAGTTGATGCTGGAAGCGGCCTACCGGGTGGAGGACCGGGCCAACTCCAACTTCCGCACGAGGTTGAGGCAGATTCCCGAGGACTACCGGCAACGGCTCAGGGACACCGCCGGGGCCTAGGCAGGCAACCGTCCGGAACTGGAATATGTTTGAAGGTATCTACGAAATAGAGAAGGATGGTATTCTGCCCTCCAGATGGCTGAGGGCCGCTGTGCAAGAGGACATAATCAACAGCGACTACAGGATTCCGGAGCAGCATTACCAACCGGCAAGCCTGGATCTCAGGTTAGGGGAGAAAGCATATATCCTCCAGTGCAGTTTTTTGCCCTATTCCAGTCCTGTGGAAACGAAGTTGCCTGAGCTTACCATCGGCGAGATCGACATAAGGGATGGGGCCATCCTGGAAAAAAACCGTCCCTACCTGATCCCCCTTCTTGAGGGCCTCAAATTACCCCAGGGCGTCCGCGCCCGGACAAACCCCAAGAGTTCCACTGGAAGGCTGGACATATTCACGAGGGTGATAACCGACTACAGCGACCGTTTTGACGACATCGCCAGCGGTTACGAAGGGCGCATGTACCTAGAGGTGTTTTCCAGGTCGTTCACTGTTAAGGTACAAACCAGACTATCGTTGAACCAGATACGCCTGTTCAAGGGAGACTCCAGGTGCGCGCCGGGAGAATTGCTGCGCGTCCACGAGCGCAGCCCCATCATATTTCCCGAAGCTGGTCAGCATGAGCAATGGCCGCGGGTAAACGGAGACAACTCGATCGGCCTCAGCGTCAATTTGCCGGATACGCCCCATGCCATAGGCTACCGGGCCAGGAAAAACAGCACGCTCCTCGATCTTTCACGGGTCAATCACTACCATCCCAGGGATTTCTGGGAGCCGGTCTTCGCTGACAGAGACCGCAGGCTCATATTGGAACCGGAAGAATTTTACCTGGTGTCCTCGACCGAAAGCGTTTCCATCCCGCCTGAATTCGCCGCCGAGATGACCGCGTATGAGACCTCGACCGGGGAACTCCGCACCCACTACGCGGGCTTTTTCGACCCCGGGTTCGGGTTTGGCGAAGACGGCAGGTTGGGAGGAGTCCAACCCGTCCTGGAAATCCGGGCGCACGACGTCCCGTTTATGATCGGCCCGGGACAGAAAGTCTGCACTCTCACCTTCGAGCACATGCTCGAACCGCCTCAGCAGTGGTACGGCCCCAAGGTGGGTTCATCGTACCAAGAGGCCGGTCGAATGCTCAGCAAACACTTCTCGCCAAACGTACAGACCCACCAGTTGAAGATGTTCGAGGGTTGGGACTGTTAAGCCGACGCCTCATAGATTCCCGCCTTCGCGGGAATGACGGATTGGTAGTGCGCCAAGGTTTGAGACGGTTACTTGGTCTCGAAGATTACACCCCGACAACTCGGACGCGGTGGTTGTTGCTGTCGGCGATGTACAGGTTGCCCTGATTATCAAGGCAGCAGCCGTGGGGGCGGTCCATTGCCGCGCCGGTGGCGCTGCCGCCGTCACCCTCGCCACCCAAGCGGCCCCCGGCGATAGTGGTGACGATGCCGGTGGAGGCGTCGATGCGGCGGATGGAGTGGTTCTCGGTGTCCACCACGACAACGTTATCGTTGCCGTCGCAGCGGATGGCCTTGGGGGATCCCCACGTCGCGGTCAGCGCGGGCCCGCCGTCCCCATCGTAGCCACGCTCGCCAGTGCCGGCCAGGGTAGACATGACACCGTTGGCGTCCACCTTTCTCACCCCGTTGCCTTCCCGCTCGGCGATGTAGGTGTTCCCCTTGCTGTCCATGCACACCGCACGGGCGCCCAGGATGCTGGCCTGTAGCGCCGGGCCGCCGTCGCCGCCCCGCACCTTCTCCCCGTTGCCCGCGAAGGTGGCGATGATGCCGGACGCCAAGTCAAGACGCCGGATACGCTGGTCCTGGATGTCGGCAATCAGCAACCCGCCGCAACCGTCAAGGAAGCAGTCATTGGGCTCCCGTAGTTGGGCTTGGCTACCCGGCCCGCCGTCGCCAGAGTATCCCGGCTCCCCGGTCCCGGCTACCGTGGTAATTACGCCGGTATCCGCGTCGACCTTTCGGACGACAGCGTTCAGCCGGTCGACGATGTAAATGTCCCCGTTGCCGTCGATTTCTAATGAGTAAGGCTCGTTGAAGGTAGCTTGCGTCGCTGGGCCGCCGTCGCCAGAGTAGCCGGAAGCCCCGGTCCCGGCGACGGTGGTTATGATGCCGGTGTCCTTATCGATGCGGCGGACGCAGTGGTTGGGTGCTTCCGCCACGTAGAGGTTGCCCTGCCGGTCGAAGGCGCACATGAAGGGCTCGCGCAGCAAGGCTTGGGTCGCGGGGCCGCCGTCGCCGGCGTAGCCGGGTTCGCCGGTTCCGGCGATGGTGGTTATGATGCTTGGTTGGTATGGCATGGTGTTAATTCCTCCCATTATGAACGACCTCCAATTCTGAGGGAACTCATAAATTACAGGGAACGGGTTATTCGGTGAAGAAATGCAACCGGCCTTCAAGCGGAGCGTAGTCCATGCGCCACCTGTTAATGACATCCAGTCCGAGCAATGAGTTAAGGGGAGCGTTTATGTCGCTTGGCTCAGCTATCAGCAGATTCATGGAGCGGGAAACTACGTCTCCGGTAGTGTCGCGGAATACTAGGACAGCCACTTCCCAATAATATAGGGACGTTCCTCCCACACCCATGACGGACAACGTTTGATTTCTGTTTAGCTGGCTGAATGGTATATCCAAAGCAGCGGCATCGGCGGGATGCAAACAAGTATGGTCGGCTCCGGTGTCTACTTGGAACGCAACAATCCCCATTCTGTTTAGTCGAGGAAATAGTACACCACAGTCTACGAGGGGACGTCCGTTGGCACCGAATGTCCCGACTATCACAAGATTAACGCTGGTGGATCGGGGTCCAAGTATCTGAACAGAACGTCGGGGTTCTTCAGACCGTTTCCCTTAGCGAACTCCCGAGCCTCTATAAGCGTATCTTTGGCGGCCAGAAACCCGTCCCTTCCCATTACTATCCACTTGTGAGGATACTTCTGGACCAAAACATCCTGTTCGAGGTCCATTCGCTCAAGGACCTGCTGGTAATCAGACATCGCCTTGAGAATGGCCTCTAGCCCACCCATACGCTCAATAATCTGCTTCTCGTCGTATTGATCGGGCAGAGTCGGACTGTCCTGAGTCATAACCGACCTCCCTGATTTGCTTCGCGGCCCACTGCGGAGGCATTTGCTATACGCTTCTATGCACGGTGAGATGGACCCCATTGGTTGGACAGGATTAGGCCGTAATCAAGTGGGGTTCCTGCATCCCGTCGTATGATACCAAGACCGGTTGGTCCGAACACCTCCTCTCTTTGGTCTCCTTAGACTCTCCGCAGAAAACCTCCGCCGGCGTCCGGTAGCACAAGGCTTGGTGCGGCCTGCGGTTGTTGTAGAACCGGAAGTATTCTCCCAGTTCCCGGCGGGCCTCACTGGCGTTGCCGTAGGCTTTCAGGTATACCTCTTCGTACTTCACCGTCCGCCATAGCCGCTCCACGAAGATGTTGTCAGCGTAGCGCCCCTTCCCGTCCATGCTGATCTTCACCCCGCTGTCCTCCAGCACCTGGGTGAACTCGCGGCTGGTGAACTGGCTGCCCTGGTCCGTGTTGAACACCTCCGGCCTCCCCCGGCCCAACGCTTCAGTCAGCGCCTCGGCACAGAAACCGACCTCCAAAGTATTGGACAACCGCCAAGCCAGCACGTACCGGCTGTGCCAGTCCATGACCGCCACGAGGTACAGGAATCCCCGGGCCATGGGCAAGTAGGTGATATCTGCCGCCCACACCTGGTTGGGCCGGGTGATACTGGCACCCCGCAGGAGGTAGGGATAGACTCGTTGCTCCGGCGCCGGCCGACTGGTGCGAGGTTGTCGGTAGATGGCCCGCAGCCCCATGACCCGCATCAGCCGCTGCACCCGCTTTCTACTTACCGGCTTGCCCCGCCTCTCCAGACAGGCTTTCATCCGCCTGGACCCGTAAAAGGGCGTCTCCAGGTACTGGCGGTCCAGTTCCATCATCAGGGACAGGTCCTGCTGTGAGGTCCCCTTGGGACGGTAGTAGAGGCTGGAGCGGCTGACGCCCAGCAACTGACACTGCCGCACTATGGACAGGTGTCGATGTCGCCGGTCCACCAACTCACGTCGCTGTGCAAGGCTCATGGACCGGACCTTTCCTCCAAGAAATCCCGCTCCACCTTGAGCTGGCCGATCTGCTGGTACAACCGGGCCACCAGAGCGTCGTTGTTCTTGCTCTTCTGACCCTTGTCTTTACTGGTCCCGTTGCCCTGGTCAAAGATGGCGGACGCCCCATCGACCAGAGCCTTCTTCCATGTCTGAATCTGGTTGGGGTGAACCTCGAACCGGGCAGCCAGTTCGGCCACCGTCTGCTCGCCCTTCATTGCCTCCAGTGCAACTTTGGCCTTGAAGGCCGGGCTGTGCTTTCTTCTCTCTCTGGACATTTCCCGCTCCTCCTCGACAGCTGTCGCTGCCCTCAGTTTAGAAGCAGGACTCCCACTTAGCTACCTGTCCAGTTTCTTGGGTCCACCTCACGGGGCTATTCTAATGTTGACATGAAGAACCTGCAAAGCTTCAAACGGGCGTTGTATCATAGGTTGTGAACACAATGATTGAGACAGCGAGGCCGGACGAAAGAACCTGTTCCATCAAAGGACCAAGAATGAGCACGTTTACGGTGCCAATCGGCGTGGGGAACATAGACAGCCGCGAATTCGTCTACGTCGATGCTTTGGTGGATACAGGAGCCACCTACTCCATGTTCCCACGCGACTTCCTGGAGAACCTTCACATGAAGCCATCCTAGAACGTTGACTTCAAGCTTGCCGACGGGTCACAGATTGCCCGGCCCATTGGGCCGGCCTACCTGCAATTACTGGACAAGGAGATGCCGTGCGCCGTGGTGTTTGGCGACCCGGGCGTTTTCCTGATAGGAGCCACCGCGTTGGAGATATTCGGCCTTGCGACCGACCCGGTAAACAAGTGCCTGTCGCCGACCGTTGTGAATGGGCGACCGTTTTAATGTTCCTACTATCAGGGGTTGGGTACTGGAAAGAAAACGCCCCGGCTGTGGTGAGCCGGAGCGAATTGGTGTGTCGAAGTGTTCAGAGGTTGTGGTAGCTAAACTGGCTTATTTCGCCTCATAGAGCGTCGCTTTGCCCGCGTCTGTTCACGCTCTGCCCGCTCACGCTCAAGCTCCTCAAGCTTTCTCAACCGCTCTTCAATGTCTTTGCCGCGACGCCATTCGTTACGGAGCTTCAGCAAACCGGAACCTATTAAAAGAGCCATGCCCAAGAAGACCTCCAAAGAAATGGCCACAAAAGATGCTACTCCTGTGGCCGTGCTAAAAAGACTAGCCGACAACTGGAGATTATAGAGCTTACTATCAGTAGGATACCAAAACTCTCGGAATAAGAAAATGACCAACCCCAAATAGAGGACAAAATAAAGGACCCAGTACCAACGGGAAAACACCTCAAACGAGTCTGCTTGTTGATAACTATCTCTCATCGATATGGCACTCAAACTGTCAAAAAAACCGTCGGGTCAGGAATTGAGCCAACGGCGGGCGGTAGGTCCAATCCTTTACCAATCCTAAGCCCTTTATCTAGAGGGTTGCTCTGAGCAATCCTGATACATATCTTGCCAAGCCATATTGCCATACCTTCCCTTGCCACACCATGTATTACCATGTATTATCGCATCAAGGAAGATGCACCAGGGGGATAAAATGAACGCACAGACGGATGAGTACATGACTCTACGTAGCTTGGCGAATGAGTTGGGTATGGACCACTCGAACCTGCTCAAGTATGTCAAGAAGCATGATATCGAAACCCACAAACGGCGCACGGCAGATTCCAAAGGCCAGCCTACTACGGCTGTTACCCATATCCAAGCAGAACAGATTCGCCAAATGCGGCGACAGGAAGGATTCGGCGTGGACGCCGTCGCGCCGATTTCAGATTCGGGGGAATTTTACATCATTCAATTGGTGCCTGAACTCGATCCAAGGCGTCTGAAACTAGGATTTGCAGAGAATGTAAATGGTAGGTTGTCTCAACATAGAACCGCAGCCCCTACCGCTACGGTACTGAAGTCGTGGCCGTGCAAACGGGCATGGGAAAAAACGATAATGGACGCTTTGACCATCGAACGGTGTCGTCTAATCCAAAATGAAGTATTCGAGTGTGACTCTTATGAGGACCTCTTGCGTGTAGCGGACAAACTATTCGACATTCTTCCTGACCCTGAAGGAACGTCCCAATTGTCCGAGCACTCGCCCCTCTTGGAATCAATACAATAACTAATCCACACCCGTTAGTCGTGGGTACATTCAATGCGGATGCTGTCGCTACTGGCAGCGGTGCCTAGCGTCCCATACCTACTTCGGGGCTCTTGGTTCGCCCGGGTCCTCTACTTCATCGGTTCCGCGGGACATACGACCTCGAGGTGAATCAAGAACCTAGATTCGCGTCTGTGTTCGAGCCAGACAGTGCCCGCATGACAACATTCTCAACCCTCGCGCTTACCAAAGCGCCAACTAAAACACCTACCAATTCACGGAACAGTACATTCACCTCTTCATCCGTGATATGGCCTTGTTGTCTGGATTCAACCACTGCATTCACAGCTTTTGAAAAGCTCTCTTGCAAGGAATCGGGGTGATCAACAAGTATGGGAATAAGGTCTTCCCACAATGCCGACTGATTAGAATCGTTCGGCGTAACCAATGAGACATCTCCATTTCAGGGCAACTGAAGGGCTGCTTCCACTATACCAAACTATATAGGACGTTATACTTCAATCCCACTATATTGCTCAAACGCACATTGAGAGATATGAGTAATTTCATCCCAGTTAATGCCCCACCTCCCCGTTATACCAGTCCAGAATTTCACTCCCCGTCATAAATACCACGCCCTGGAACTGGCGGATGTACTCCCAGATCCGGTTGTAGTACTTGATGCGGTAGGGGACGCCGGTGATGTAGGGGTGGGTGGAGACGGCCATAACGCGAGCGCTTTCGGCGCCCTCTTCGTACAGGGTGTCGAACTGGTCCTTGGCCCGCTCGAATATCTCCGGGGCGCGGTGGTGCTGCACCAAGTAGATTGGGATGTCGTTAAGCTCGACGGTGTATGGGATGGATGTGAGTGTGCCACTCTTGACTTTCATGCGGTAGGGCTGGTCGTCGTTGCACCAGTCGCAGACGTACTCAATTCCTTCTTCGACCAGGATGTCGGGGGTGTCGAAGGTCTCGGCCAAGCCCGGTCCCATCCAGCCCCGGGGCGCGACGCCGGAGAAATTCTTGATGGTATCGATGGTGCGGCGGATGACGGCCCGTTCGTCCTCCTCTACATTGAGCACCCGTTGGACGTAGCCGTGGGCCAGCATTTCCCAGCCGGACTTGAGGCTTTCCTGCACCAAGTAAGGATAGGTCTCGCAGACCGAGGCGTTGAGGCTTACGGTGGCCCGGATGCCGTGGCGGTCCAACACCCGCTTCATCCGCCAGAACCCGGCGCGCATTCCGTAGTCGTACCATGCGTAATTGGGCACGTCGGGAATCACGCTGCGGCCTTGGGGAACGGGCAGGACGGTACGGGCCATGGGCTCGTTGATGTCCCACTCCTCCACGTTGATGATGGGCCAGACGACGATGCGGGCGCCGTCCGGCAGTTTAAGCGGAGGCCGGTCGAAGATGTTGGAGTAGTCCGAGCGGGGATTAGGCATGATTGCTCCTTAGGGTTGGGCTAGGTTAAGTCGGCTTTCCAGAAAAGGCCCTGCGGTGCAAGGCCGGTGAACAGATCGGGGTGCATGGCCTCAGCCAAGCCTTCCAGCACGTTGATCACCCTGGGGCCGTGACGGCTGGGGACGCGGCCATCGAACAGGAATACTTGGTCGTTCTGCACGGCGGGCAGGGTGTCGTACCCGGGTTGGTTCGCCAGCCAAGCCACCGATTCCGCCGCCACCCGGTCCGGCTGGAAGGCACAGGGCATCATCATTATGTAGTCAGGCCGGTAGTCCAGGACTTCCTGCCAAGCTATCTCCCTGGACTTGCCCCATTTGACCGCCAAGCCCTCTTCACCGCCAGCGAGTTCCACCAGTTCCGGCACCCACTGGCCGGTGTTGCGCAGGGGAGCCAGCCAGTCGATGCAGAAGACCTTGGGACGGGGAGAATCGCCGGGGAGAGCATCCGTCACCCGTTTCACCCGTTGACGCAGCTCTCGCACCAAGGCGGAGGACTGGTCCGGCGCGTCGGCCGCTTTCCCGATGTTCCTGATATTGGCGAAGATGTCTTCCAAGCCCGCTGGCCGGACAGTGACAAACTCAGGTTCGTAGTCCAGGGCTTTGGCCGCAGTCTCGTAGACCGACCCGCTGGAAATGGCGCAGACCTCGCATATCTCCTGAGTCAGGATGACGTCTGGGCGAAGCTGGCGGAGTAAGTCTTCGTCTATCCAGTAGAGGGGGTTGTTGTTGGCCCGGGCCTGCTGGATGATGGAGTCTATTTCGATGCTGCTCAGGTGGCGGATTTGCCGGATGCTCCGGCTCACCACCGGCTTGCTGCTGGTATCATCGGGGTAATCGCAGGTGTGAGACACGCCCACCAGTTGATCGCCAAGCCCCAAGGCGTAGACCATTTCGGTGGCGCTGGGAAGCAACGAGCATATTCGCATTCCAACTCCTGCCGGGCCACGTCCTGCGCTGGTGTCGCCTTATTATAACTGTATAATTCGCGGAAGAGGCTGACCCAAGGGGGATAACCGGCTTGAGGTCCATCCGCCGCGACCCGCCACTGTTGGGAGCTATTGTCGCCCATATATTGGCGTGGGCTGCGTTCCTGTGGCTGGCCCTTTGGCCTTATTCCTACAGAGGAGTGGAGGCAACGGCTTCGCCAAGAGGCAGCGGAGAAGCGGCAACCACTTACACGTTATCGGCGTCCTTCATAGAAGCCAACGGGTGGTGGGTGTTGGTCCCATTGTTCGTGCCGGTAGTGTTGACCGGCTTGGCGCTGGTGGTGGTGTTATGGTTCCTGGGCAGCGACTCATTGCCCAAGAGATTCATGCTGTTCGGACTGACCATTGCTTGCTTGGTATTCTGCTTGTTGGGATACCTATCCTTCGGGATCCTGTTCCTGCCGGCGGCTTTGGCTATGACAATCACGGCCTTTCTCAGCCTTTACCAAGCCCCGCGGAAGGGCAGATACGGCAGGGACACTGTCTCCTAACCCGGACAGGAACGAAACGTTGGTCGTGTTAGAATGACGGGACCTTTGTCTGAATCAGGATTTACCGGATGTTGGGATTATCAGGATGTCGTTGAATTATCCTGATAGTCATTCAAGAAGGAGCAGGTCTTCAAGCAATGGCGAAGATACTGGATGGCCAGGCGTTAGCCAAGGAAGTCCGCGGCGAAGTGGCGGCGGGCGTGGCGGAAATGGGGGAGAACCACCAAGTGACACCGGGACTGGCCGCCGTATTGGTGGGTGACGACCCGGCTTCGGCGGTGTACGTGAGGAACAAGCGCCGGGCCTGCGACGAGGTGGGCATGTTCAGCGATACCTTCGCACTGCAGGCCTCGACTTCCCAGGACGAACTACTGGAGTTGATCGGCCAACTGAACCGGGACTCGCGGTTTCACGGCATCCTGGTCCAGCTTCCGCTGCCGGACCAGATCGACCAGTACGCGGTGATAGAATCGTTGGACCCGCGGAAGGACGTGGACGGCATCCATCCGTTCAACGCCGGGCAACTGTTGCAAGGGCGCGCCGCCTTCGTGCCCGGCACCCCAGCCGGCATTCAACAACTGCTGGTAAGGAACGGGTATGACCCCGCCGGGCGTAACGTGGTGATTTGCGGCCGCAGCGAGATAGTGGGCAAGCCCTTGGCGGCGCTGTTGATGCAGCGGCAATCGGGGGCCAACGCCACCGTCACCGTTTGCCACACCCGGACCGCGGACTTGTCGGCACACACGCTCCGGGCCGACATCCTGGTGGCCGCCATCGGCCAACCCAAGGCCATCACGGCGGAAATGGTAAAGGATGGGGCGGTGGTCATTGACGTTGGCATCAACCGGGTGGATGACGCCACTCGCAGGCGGGGATACCGCTTGGTAGGGGACGTGGACTTCGAGGCGGTGTCGGAAAAAGCGGAGGCCATCACCCCGGTGCCCGGGGGCGTCGGCCCCATGACCATTGCGTCGCTCCTGGTCAATACGCTGGCGGCGGCACGCATCAGCATCCAGGGCGAGTAGGCCGGTTTGCCGTAATTTTGTCTGAACTGTGATTCTTATGATTAACTGATTACCCTGATTTCCTGGCTCCATAAACCACAGCAGTCACAGTTCAAAATAACATGCGCACCAGCGACTTCGACTATGATCTTCCCCCTCACCTCATCGCTCAAACGCCGGTAGAACCCCGCGACTCGTCCCGGTTGCTTGTATTGGACCGGGGCACGGGCGTCATTAAGCACCGGCGGTTCACAGACATCCTGGAATGCCTGAGTGCCGGCGATCTCATGGTGTTCAACCGGAGCCGGGTAATTCCGGCACGGCTTCGCGGGCGGCGGGCAGGCACCGGCGGACGGGTAGAGTTGCTGCTGCTGCGCCGCCAGGGACCAGGAGTGTGGGAAGCATTGGGACGCCCCGGACGGCGGTTGCAGCCCGGCGTTCGCGTGTTGATTGACGGTCAGGGCAGCGACGTTGGTCTGGAAGTAGAGGTACTGGAGTCCAATCCGCAGGGGACCAAGTTGGTGCGGCTTTCGTCGGAGCAGGGCATCGACCAACTAGGGGAGACGCCCCTGCCCCCCTACATTCACCAACAGCCGGAGGACCCGGAACGTTACCAGACGGTATACGCCGCCGATCCCGGCAGCGTGGCCGCGCCGACGGCGGGCCTTCACTTTACCGACTCGCTGCTGGAACAACTTGGACAGATGGGAGTGGAGCAGGCCTTCGTGACCCTTCACGTCGGGCTGGACACTTTCCGGCCGGTGCAGGGAGAAGACCCTACCCAGCATCACATTCACACGGAATACTACGAGGTATCAGGGGAAGCGGCCGGCTCGATCAACCGGGCCCGCCGGGAAGGACGTCGCATCATCGCCGTCGGCACCACGTCGGTGCGGGTGCTGGAGCAGGCGGCCCAGCGAATGGAGGTAGGGGCGCCTCTTGTGGGCGCCCACGAGGAGAAAGGGCAACCACGAGGGTTGCCCCTACGCCCAATTCAAGACCAAGCGGAGTTGTTCATTCTGCCCGGCCACCGTTTTCGCCTGGTGGATGCGATGGTGACCAATTTCCACCTGCCAAGGTCCACGCTGCTGATGCTGGTATCGGCCTTCGCCGGGCGGGAACTGGTGCTCCGGGCCTACCGGGAGGCAATACGGGAGGAATACCGGTTCTACTCGTTCGGCGACGCCATGTTGATTGTGTGAACTAAATCCAACGTGAAGCCTGAAAAGTGTTGTCATGCTCCCCGGAGGCGTTCCAGTTCCGCTTCGAGCTCTCGGGCGCGGGCCTCGGCGGAGTCGGCGCGGGCCTCAGCAGAGTCTGCGCGGGCTTCGGCAGAGGCGCGGGCCTCCGCTTCCGCAATGCGAGCGTCCTGCTCCTCGTCGAATGTCAGCAGGTAACGCTGGGCCACTGGGTCCCACCATCTCAGCACCCCATGGTCCCAGCACAGGTCTAGGTTGAGAACGTCGCTGTGTCCGTGGAGGTGGCCTTGGCCCATCTCCATTATCTCGACGGGGTGATACGCATCTCCACTCAACCGGTCTCCGGCCAGGGGCTCGCTGTGATACCGGCCGCCGGATGGATCGAACCGCCAGTATTCGGGTATACCGAAGGCAGCGTAGTCGTCGCGCTTGCCGGTGTAGTCCTCCACGCCGGTGCTCACTGATGCTATTTCCAGGACGAAGTCGGGCGGCTTGCCTTGGTCGCGGATGGAATAGCCGTTCTGCTCTGCTGCCAGAGGGAAATCTACGTCGAAGGCAATGAGCAGGTCGGGAATGCGGTGACCCGCCCGTTGTCCTGGAGACCGTCGGACCGGGATCTCACTCAAAACGATAGTGGTGTCACTGCCGCCGAAGTGCCGGAGAAGGACGGCTTGGTGGGCAGGTCTGTCCAAGTGAAGGGAGTTCTGCATATCGTCCCTGGGCGGGAAGTCCGGGAACCTTTCATACCTCCCTGAGTCCGCCGTTTGTTGTGTCAGCTTGCTGGTCATGGTGGACCTCATGGACAGGTTGCCTGGGATAAGTGACGTTGTACTTGGCCTTAGAAACTACCTCAAAACCAACTGTTCCTGCTGTGACCCTCTCTGACCGGAGACTATGGATTCCCGCCTTCGCGGGAATGACAGAAGGGTAAGCGGGAATGACGAGTTGGGTAGTGCGCCAAGTTTTGAGATAGTCTCTTAGTGCAGGAAGTTCCGGCCAGGCTTTACGGCAGTTGCAGTAACTGGAGGACGTTGCCGTCAGGGTCCTTGAAGGTGGCTACCCAGCCGCCCCAGTGTTCCTGCTCCGGCGGGCGAATGAACTCCACGCCTTCGCTGGTGAGACGCCGGTGCATCTCGTGTATGTCGTCCACGCCGAAGTTGGCCATGATGCGGTACGGATCGCTGGACACTCCCTGCACGTTGCCGTGCAGCCCCAAGTTGAAGCGGAACTCGCGGAAGGCGCCGAACTCGAATGCTATGAAGTCGTCGTGCCTGGCATGAAGAGGAAGACCCATGACGTCGTTGTAGAAGTGGAACATGGTTTCCAGGTTATCCGTCCAGATGGTCACGCCGATAACGCCGGTGATCGTTGCCATGTTCCCCACCCGTGCCGCAAGACCGCCGGTATTACCCGGCGGACTGGGCCTCCTGCTTGGATGCGGCGCACTTGGGGCAGCAACCGTAGAAGTCCACCCGCTGCCAAGCCACCTGGAAGTTGGACTGCTTGGCTATGCGGTTTTTCAGCCTCAGCACTTCGCCATGCCCCGTGTCGGTGTCCACCACGGTCTCGCACTGCATACAGACCAGGTTGACGTGGGGTTCGATGTTGGCTTCGTACCGGGACATCTTCTGGAAGGGCAGTTCCTGGACCAAGCCGCTGCGTTGCAGGACGCCAAGGGTAGAGTAAATGGTGGCCAAGGTCATGGACGGGAAATGGTCCCGTACCCGCTCGAATATCTGTTGCACCGTTGGATGGTCGGTGGAGTTCAACACGGCGTCCGCTATCGCCAACCTTTGGGGCGTCACGCGGACTTCCCACTCTCTGAGTCGGCTTACAAGTTCCTGCTGGGTCAACATAAAAGCTCCAAGTAGCCTGGGCGGAAAACGAAGCGGTCAAGTCGCCGCTTCAATATATTAACGTGGGATTAAAATCCAACTATATACGGTTTACGGACGGGTGGCAAGGTAAACTTTCAACCCTTTGTCAGCAAACAGACCGTTTCTCCATCGTCTTTCCCGCGAAGGCGGGAATCCAGAAATGTAGACGCGGTATAACCGGAACGATAGTATCCTAGTGAACCAAGTTACCGGATTTCGGGCGTGCGAGATTTGCAACAGGCAGCTATGGCCATGACCAGTCGGCGAAATGTATCCGAGTCTATCCGCGAAGAGGGCGTCAACGTCCACTTGGCGCAGTTGCTCCGCAACCGGGGAATCTCTGCCAGAGCGGAGCGGCGCAGCCGGGAGGGAGTACCGGACGTGCGGGCCGACTTGAGAAGTGCCGACCTGGTCATATTGGAATGCAAATGGGAGGAATCGGTCGGCCTCCTCGAAAACCAACTCGATGAGCGCCTGGCTGCCTTTCCCGAGGCTCTTGGTGTGGTAGGCGTTCTCTACCCCGCCAGGCTCCGACGGGAAGAGGACACGCAAGCCGGGCTGGAGGCCGCGACCGACCTCCAATGGTGGGTACATGGGTCACGCGGCAGTACGGTCCCGGCGGCTCGCGTCCGCACCGGCTCGGTAGCCGAGCTTGCCGATAATCTGCGGACCCTGCCGTTGGAACTGGAAGGCGTCGACCGGGTAGTCGCCGCTGCCGATGCGGTGGGGTACTCCCTGGAACAAGCAGCGGGCCAAGTCACCAAGCACGCCCGAATATCCCGCCGCGTCGCCGACATCATCGCCAGCACCGACCAAGAAAAGGACCGGGCCGCCGCCCTCCGCATCGGGTGCCTGGTCCTCTTCAACGCCCTCGCTTTCCAGGACCGTCTGGCGGCGGCCAATGAAGACGTGCCAACCGTAGGTGAAGCCTTGGGACAGGGCATTTCCGGGCTGCGTCAAGCATGGCGGGACATCTGCGACAACATTGACTATGTGCCGGTGTTCGAGTTGGCCGCCGACATATTGGGCGTTCTTGGCGACGGGCCGGAGGAAGTCCAGGGTCCGGTCATCGGTCATCTCGTTAAGGCGATGGAAGACACCCGCCGGTTGGAAGGGCACGACCTGTCCGGGCGGTTATTCCATACCCTGTTGACCGACGCCAAGTTCACCGGCGCGTACTACACCTCGGTGCCAGCGGCTACGCTCCTGTCCCGGTTGGTGTTTCACAACTGGCCGCCGGGCGTGGACTGGAGCGACCACGAATTCCCGGCATCCCTAAACGTGGCCGACTTGGCCTGCGGCACCGGAACGCTGCTGATGGCGGTGGCTGCCGAAGCGGAACGCCTGCATACGGAGGCCGGAGGACAGGACTCACCCAGCCTGCACAAGGCTATGGTCGAACAGGCGTTGCACGGCTACGACGTTCAGTTGTCCGCCGTACACTTCGCCGCCACCAGCTTGGCTATGCTCAATCCTGAAATCCAGTTCGACCGCATGAACCTGTACGTAATGCCCCTGGGGTCGGAAGGCTCGAACGTATCCCTCGGCTCCCTTGATTTTCTCGGGGAGAACGAGGCGGCGGTCCAATTTGCCTTGTCCTCCGACAATACGGGAGCGTCGACCAGGGATGCCGCCAGGGTATCCGGCGGGGGTCTCAGGGGCGCGGAAGAGGGCGTAACCGCCACGCTGCCGGACTTGGACCTGGCGATTATGAATCCGCCGTTCACCCGTTCGGTAGGCGGCAATCTGCTGTTCGGCAGCCTTCCCCCGGCGGAGCGGCGGAAACTTCAGGCTGAACTGTCGCGACGCCTGAAATCGCGGCAGGCGTCGGCTACCGCCGGACTAGGCGCCGCCTTCGTCGCGGCGGCGGCCCCCAAGCTGAGGCCCGGCGAGGGCCGTCTGGCTTTGGTGCTTCCCGCCACGGTATGCACCGGCCCGTCCTGGGGGCAGACACGCTCCCTCATCGAGCGGGACTTCACCCTTGATATGGTCATTTCGTCCCACGACCCGCTGCGCTGGAACTTCTCGGACAGCACGGACCTTTCCGAGGCCCTGTTGGTAGCTACGCGCCGCCCGGACGGCACGGGTTCGACGGAACACCGCACCACTTTCGTCAATCTCTGGCAGAACCCCGATGGTGTCTTGGACGCCCACCGCGTGGCGCAGGCAGTTACCGCCACTACGCCCGCTACATTTGAAGGGACCGGCACGGCATTGCTGGAAGTTGACGGCCGTCACGTGGGCGAAGTGTTGTCAATCCCGGAGTCGAGATTTACCGGAAAGAAATGGCCCGGTGTCCAGTTCGCACGGGCCGATCTCATTCGCAGCGCGTTCAAGTTGCTGGACGATGGGGAAATAAGCGTGCCGGGTGAGGAATCATCATCAAAGGTCGCACTGTGCCGCCTCGTGGAACTGGGGCAAGTCGGTCCAGACCGGCGTGACGTGTGGGATGGCTTTGAGCGCACGGATACGGTCACCGCTTATCCGATGGTCGAAAACCACGATACCGAGCAAAGAAGACGCATGGTGACGGGTACAGACACATACTTGGCTCCTCTCGTCAAACCCCGGCCTGGGCGCAACCTCAAAGCAGTTGAGCAATTATGGCCGAAAGCGGGAAAACTTCTTGTTTCCGAAAGGCTGAGGCTGGACACTGCGCGGGTTGTCGCTATGCGGTCAGATACGAGAGTCCTGTCAAACGTATGGTGGCCTGTCCGCGTGGAGGACGAACCAACCGAAAAGGCGATCGCAGTCTGGTTGAATTCCAGCCTGGGGCTGTTGACCATTCTGGCCCAACGGACCAGCACTGAGGGAGGCTGGGTTGCCATGAAGAAGGCCGACCTGGAAGGGCTGCCGGTCCTGGATACGCGCCAACTGTCACCGGCGCAGCTTCAGGCAATGTCGGACTTGTTCGATGAAATGGCGGAAGCCGAGTTCGAGCGTTTGCCGGGCATGGCCGGTTGCCCCTCTCGCCGCTCCCTGGACGACGGCATCTCCCGATTCCTGGGCCTGCCAGACCTGGGGACGCTCCGCACACTGTTGGCCACCGAGCCGGTAGTGTCCAACCGGCGGTTGTAGTCGTAGCTGACTTCCAGGTTCACAACTCACCTGCATAGGTCGGACAGCATCTGCCCCAAGCGGCCTGGACGGACTATTGGAAAGTTGAACTCTCCGTCCATGTCGAGCAGGTCCCTGTCTCCCGTTACCAGGGCATCCACGTTAGCAGCCAATGCCAAGTCCAGGATTGGCACATCATCAGGGTCGCGGCATTGAACTCCGGACGGTGGAACATCCACCAGAAACTCCGCGAACTGGAGGTATTCAGCTACGATTTCCGTTTGAGTCGCCAGTGTGAGAGTAAACTTGGGCAGTGCAAGTTTCTCTATCAACTCATCTATCAAGTACTGCGATAGGACTGGAAACACCACGCCCGTCCTTATCCAGTGCCACAGAGTCCCTCCCCTGGGGTCGGGGGTAAGCTGGGAAAGTACAACCGTCGTGTCAATCACGACACGACGCTTCATTCGATGCGCAGGTCTTCAAACATCGGGTCCAAGTAGGAAACTTTCTCCCGGTATTCAGCCAAGGCATCGTCGAATGATTTCGGCTCACATGGGGTAAGCACAACCCCGTCTGAACAGCGCCGCACGACCATGAATCTGTCACCTATCAGATTGGCGGCTATCTGCTGCGGTACGGTAAACTCTGTGCCTATTCTTTGCGGGGAAGAACGAATATGGGTACACACCAATTCGACCACCAGTTCGTCAAACGTGATCTGCCGCTCGGCGATCAACGCTTCCGCTTCTGCCCTCACCCATGCGGGAAACCGGGATACTTCAAATCTGGCAGCCATCGCCCAATGCCCTCTCGGTAACTGTCTGCGTATTGTACATACATTAATGTCGCACTGTACATACATAAATGTGATTTTTCGCCTGCACCCCTATACGTGACCCAGGGGCTTCGAGCAACGCCGTCGCCAACCCACCCCACTGACAACCGTCTGTTCCCAGGGCCTTCCGGTTCTTGGCGTAATCGTCTGAACTATGATTTCTTTGATTCTGTGATTACCATGATTGGGAAAATCATGGTAATCCATCAATCCCATGAATCACAGTTCAGACGAAGAGTCTGCCCAACTGGCGGTTAATCCACCCGGCCGTCCGCGCATCCGATTGATTGCGAAATGCCCTTGCGGTAACATGGAGTATACGACCCCGCTGGAGAGATGGCTGAGCGGACGAAAGCGCCGGTCTCGAAAACCGGTATCTGCCTTGTGTGGATCGTGGGTTCGAATCCCACTCTCTCCGCCATTCCTCAATTTGCCGTCGGGCGGCGCAGAGGTGTTCTATGACCATTCTGGGGAATCCCCCAGCGCCCACCGGGTTGGTGCATCATATTGGCATAGCCGTAAGCGACCTGGAAGCCAGTATTGACCTCTACGGCAGCCTGTTCGGCCTCAAGCCCGGACCCATCGTGGAACGGGAGGATATTGGCGTCAGAGGCTGCTTCGTGCCGGTAGGCGAGACCAACCTGGAGCTGTTGCAGGGCACCGGGCCGGACAGCATGATCTCCGTCCACATCAGCCGGAGAGGCGAAGGACTGCACCACGTCTGTTTCGAGGTCGAGGGCATCGAGGAAAAGCTGAAGACCTTGGACGAGTTGGGCATCAACCTCATCGACAAGGTCCCAAGGCCAGGTCTCACGGGAGGCGACATCGGCTTCCTGCATCCCTCGGCGGCTAGAGGGGTGTTGATCGAGTTGGCCCAACATTCGCATTAATCCCCTGGACAACCCCGAATTTCACGGGCCATGATCGCCGCGCACCCGGTCGGGAATACTCTCAAGAGGATGGCCGCCCAGGTGCTGGCCGTCTCGTTGGTGTTTCTGCTGTTCTTGCCCTTCATTGGCCCCCAGCTTGACCACCACTTTGCCGAAAGACGCCCGGACCACGTGCACGTTTACTTGGGAGACGTTCTGCCGGACCACATCGGGGATGACGCTATCTTTCCTTCGGCGTTCGTGGCGTCGTCCAAGAATCCTCCCCGCTCCTAGCTCCTTTGTTCCCTGTTTTCATTGCATGGCAATGGGCTTGGTCCTGGCGTCTTCCGCATGACCAGCGCCGTCAGGGTGTGTAAATACGACTATCGATATCGAAAAGGAGCAACATGCTTTCAAGAATTCGCAACAAAGCTTGGGCGGCAGCGTTCCTCGTGTTGGCCCTATGCCTTGCCGCGGGCGCGGTGTGGGCCCACGGCGACACCGAAACCGAAGGCCACAAAGTGGTGGTGGGATTCCTGGTGGAACCCGCCTATGAGGGCTTGCCTAACGGTGTGGAATTGCGGGTCACCAAGCCCATAGACGATGGCAACGAAACGACCATGCAGCACGACGCCGGAAAGGCTGGACACGGCCATGACGGCGGAGCAGGACACGGCCAAACGAAGGCCGGAGTCGATACTGAAGGACACGGAGCGATTTTCGGGTCGGACGGAATTAGCACAGGCGAGACCTTCAGCTACAAGATTGACCCCATGCTGGGGGACATGACGATCCCTTATCACAACCACGCGAACCACGACGTGACAGGGTCGATCACCGTAGACCATCACGCGGATATGTCGGGTACAGTGGAGATAGAGATACATGACTCCATGTATATGCCGTCGGATGTGAAGGTGCAGGCAGGAACAACCCTGGTCTGGACCAACAGGACGTCATCTTTTCAGATGGTCACCAGCGGCCCTCCACCAGGCGGCGATCATGCTGACCAGAAGTTCGGAGAGGACGATGTCCACCGCAATCAGCCCGGTAGCATAGAGACGACAACGGAGGCGCCGGTGGAAGGCCTGGAGCAGACTTTGCAGGTCGAAATCACCCATGTCCCTACCGGCGTCTCCAGGGTGCTGGACCTCCGGCCCGTCTTCGGCAGGCCGGGAGACTATACCGCCGACCTCATACCTACGGCCCAAGGCGTCTACGAGATACGGGTCTTTGGCGCCATAGAGGGGAATGAGTTCGACGAGACCTTCGTCTCACGCGGAGGCGGGGGAGAGTTCAGCGACGTGCTGCCGGCCACGGCCCTGCACTTCCCAGAGCCAGTGGTAAGCAACCGGGAATTGGAAGGCGCGACCCGGGGAGCGCTGGACACTGCGCGGCAAGCCCAGGACACCGCGTTGGCGGCGCAACAAACGGCCGAGGCCAGCATGGAAAGCTCCGGCCCTGACACGCTGGCGATATTGGGGATAGTCCTGGGTGCGGCCGGCTTGGCATCGGGGGCCGTCGGCATGGTTATGGCTATCAGGAAGCGCTAAGCGATCGCATGTCGTCAGCCGTTATACGCACGGCAACCGTGGTCCTGGCGGTTGCCGGGGCTCTCATGGCGCTTCTGTGGCCCAGTGAGGCCGTTCTGGCCCACGCTAACCTGGACAGGGCCACGCCGTCGCCCAATTCCGCGCTGGAAGAGGCGCCGGACCGGGTCGTCATCTGGTTCACCGAACCCCTAGAGCCCAAGCTGAGCGAGATTCGCGTTCTGGACTCCTTGGGGAACAGGGTGGACGATGGAGCATCGGTCGTAGACCCCAACGACGCCACGGTTATGTCCGTGGGGTTGGTACCTATTCCCGACGGCGCCTACACCGTGGCTTGGAAAAACGTATCCACCGTGGACGGGCACGGCGTCCGCGGGGCGTTCGTCTTCTCCGTAGGCCAGCCCATCTCCGGTGAGCCGCTGGCGGAGCCGGAAGAGGCATTGGTCCAGTCACCAGCGGCGCCGGTGGTTCGCTGGGTGATACTGGTCAGCGTGCTGGCGATGGTAGGAGGCTTGGTCTTCGACCTCCTGGTGTCCAGACCGGTGTTGCACAGTCCGCAGGCAAGTTCCCAAGTACGCGCCGTTGGGACAACCCTGGCGTCCCGCTCACTGAAGCTCATCTGGGTGTCTGTCGCAGTATTCTTGGCCGCCTCGGTAGCCCAATTGCTGTTGCAAACGGCCATCAGCCATGACGTGGCATTATCGGAAGCCTTGGGCGGCCCGTTGTGGTCGATGCTGTGGGAGACCGAATGGGGTCGGGTATGGCGGTGGCGGACCGGCTTGGCGATAGCATTCGCGCTGGTCCTGGCCGCCGGGCAATGGCGTAGAGGCGCCCTTGGTGGGCACACACAAGGGGCGCCCCTACCGCCAACTCATCCTTGGGATTTGGCATTCCGGTTGCTGGCCGTTGGACTGGGTGGCGGTATTCTGTGGACGCTGAGCCTGACCAGCCACGGCGCAGCGACTCCAGGCATCCGCTCCGCTGCTCTTCTCTCCGACTACCTGCACCTGTTGGCCTCCGCCGTCTGGGTGGGCGCTCTGTTCCACTTCTGCCTTGGCATACCCTTAGCACTCCGGTCTCTTTCGGCGCGGGAACGGAGGGAGTGCTTTTCGAGCTTGGTCCCCAGGTTTTCGGTAGTCGCCGCGCTCAGCGTGGCGGTGTTGGTAGTCACGGGGTTATTCAATAGCTGGGCCCAAGTAACCGTATTGCCGGCTATGGACACTCCTTACGGGTGGACGCTATTCGTGAAGGTGGTGTTGGTGGTTGCCCTATTGCTCTTCGGGGCCATGAACCTGCTGTGGGTACGGCCTGCTATAAGAGAAAGAGGAGAACGGGTCGTCTGGCTGAAGCGATTTGTCAATGTCGAGGTAGTACTGGCCGTGCTGGTGTTGGGTTCCGTGGCGGTGCTGACCAGCCTGGAACCAGCCCGCCAAGTCGCTTCACGGCAGGGCATCGGGGCGCCGCCGCCACCAGTGTTCCGTGACACCGATGAGGGGACGACCATGTCCTTGAGCGTGGATCCGAGACAGGTCGGGGCCAACAACCTCACCGTATCCTTGGAAGACCGTCTTGGGGACCCTATTACGAATGCGTCCGACGTGAGGTTGCGGATGCGTTACCTGGACTCGGACCTTGGAGACGAAACGGCTTCCGCGATTGCGGCGGGAGACGGGTCTTACTTGTTGGAGGGGGCGCAATTCAGCATCTCCGGCGCTTGGCAAGTGGAGTTGCTGGTGACACGACCGGACGCATTCGACGCGCGGACCGCGTTCCGGTTCGAGATAGATGCCGGAGGAGCGTCAAGCAGCACGGCCATATCTCCCTCGCCAAGCACGGCGAACGCCCTTCTGGGCGGCGGACTGGTGCTCTTGGGAGTGCTGTTCATGGTGACTGCGCTACCCTTGGGGGGCTGGTTCACCCGTGCAGGGGCCGGTGTGATGACCCCGGGCATCCTGGGGCTGTGCGTGGGAATATTCCTGGTGGTCAATTCCCCGCTTATTCAGACGGACCAGCGGTCAGACATGGTCAACCCCTTCCCACCCAACCCCGAGTCGCTCCAAGCAGGCAAGGCGACCTACGGGCTGCATTGCCAGTCATGCCACGGAGAAGCCGGCAAGGGTGACGGACCGGGAGGAGTGGCGCTGGAACCGCCGCCCGCGGACCTGACGATACACGTACCGCTGCATCCGGATGGAGACCTTTTCGGGTTCATCGAGAATGGCGTCCCCGGCACCGGCATGGCGCCGTTGGGCGGCGTGCTGACCAACGACGAGATATGGCACGTGATCAACTATATACGGACGTTGGAGGAGTAGGCGGGGGTGTACAATGATGACCAGGAGGCATCCCATGGACGATTTAGCCACACCGAAGGTCCCGGTCATTTGGAAGACAGACCCATCCGAGGCAGACCGTCTCTTGGGGAAGAGGGCGAGGCCGGTTTTGGATGGCATTATTGATTTAATGCAACACGCGGCCATAGAACGAAAATGGCCGCTGACGCAGATTAACATACGCTACCGGCAGGACATGGAATATCCTGAGTGGGAAATTTTGCGTGTCTGCGCGGTTTTGAAGGCTGATCCGAAGACGGCAGAGAAATATTACCGGGCTTTTCTGCAAGACGAAGCAACCGCGTTTCAGAAATCCTTGGGCAAAGTTGAAAGGGGAAAATTCATAGAAAGGATATGGTTTGGCTTCGAGGCAGTCTAGCGTCTTCTCACCTCTGATTATTGATACTCTCGTCGATTTGGCGGACGAGTTGGCCCATCGACCGACCCCAGCGTCGCTCAGGTCTGCGGCGGACCGAGCTTACTATGCGGCCTACTTGACCGCCCGTGACCAGTTGGTTCGTAAAAGATACGCTCGATTCAGACCAAGTGGTAGCGCTCATGCACGTGTGGGCGAGGCTCTGAGAACCATCGACATGGATATAGGACACTTATTGAGTGAACTCAGATTCACCCGAAACACCTTAACCTACGATACAGGCTATGTCGCTCTTGAGGGAGGCAGGACAGTGGAATGGATGCTGGATGCGGCGCGTACAATCATCAACTACGTGAACGCTCTGCCAGCCCAGCGTTAGAGTTCTGCTGCCGACGGCGCTTTTTTCCAGGCGACCCAGGTCCTGTTGAAAGGATATGACCCGAGACAGGACTCTACTCATACCGCTTGCGCGGGCCGACGGTCTCAAGGTAGCTGTGGTAGTTGCGGCGGGTTTCCGGGATGGAGTCGCCGCCGAATTTTTCCATAAAGGCGTCGGCCAACACCAGCGCAACCATTGACTCGCCGATGACTCCCGCCGGGGGGACCTGGCAAACGTCGGAACGCTCGTAGTGGGCCTGCACCATCTCGCCGGTATCCAGATCGACGGACGGCAGGGGATTGGTGATGGTGGCTATGGGCTTGATGGCAAACCGCGCCACCAAGGGCATACCGTCGGTCATCCCGCCCTCGGTGCCGCCGGCCCGGTTGGTCTCCCGCTGCCACGGGTTGTCCGGGTCGGTCACCGGCATGATAACGTCGTGTACTTGTGAGCCGCGCCGGTCGACGATCTCCCAACCGGGGCCGATAGATACGGCCTTGACGGCGTTAATGGACATCAACGCTTGGGCGATGCGCCCGTCGATTTTCCGGTCCCAGTGCACGTGGGAGCCCAACCCTATCGGCACGTTCTCCGCAATGACCTCCACCGTACCGCCCACGGTGTCCCCAGCCTCCTTGGCGGCGTCGATTTCGGCCATCATCTTTGTTGCAGCGTCGGCGTCGGCGCAACGCACCGGCGATTCCTCGACCGCTTCCCAGTCGATGCTATCGGGAGCGTCGGCCCAAACGCCGCCAATGGATACCACGTGGCTACGGAGCACAATGCCAAACTCCTCGAGCAGACGGATAGCGATGGCCCCAGCCGCCACCCTGGCGGCGGTCTCCCGGGCGCTGGCCCGTTCAAGGACGTTGCGAACGTCGTCGAACCCGTATTTCATGGTTCCCGGCAGGTCGGCGTGGCCGGGACGAATCCGGGTCACCCGCCGGGAGCGTTCGTCGTGGCTGGTGTCCCCCACGTCCTCTACGGCCATGGCCGTCTCCCAGTTGACCCAATCCTTGTTTTCCAAGGTCATGCCAATGGGGCTACCCAAGGTCAAGCCGTGCCTGACGCCGGACATGACGTGGGCCCGGTCCTGCTCGATAAGCATCCGGCCTCCGCGCCCGTAGCCGCGTTGACGCCGGGCCAACTGGGACCCTATGTAGTCTTCGTCAATCGGTAACGCCGCGGGGATTCCTTCGACTATTATTACAAGTCCTTGGCCGTGGGACTCTCCGGCGGTAAAAAAGCGGACCATGCCAAAATTCCTCGGGATTTCCTTTAATCCGGTAGTTTTTAGAACCCTAATTGTAGATCGTTGGGCCTAATTCACGGGCCCGCTCGATGAGGGCCCGTATATCGTTGACCGTTCTTTCCCGGTAGTTGTCTTGGTCGGTGAGGAGCGGCTGCACCCTTTCCGTTTCGTACTCGTTGTCTCCGGCGTATTCGGAGTAGATGTCGGGCGGTATGCTCAGCCTGAAGTTGTTCATTTGGGGGTCGATTCTGCGCACAGCGCCCAGCAGTCTCCCCAAATTGTGAGTCCTTTCGGCGGTGCCTCCGTGGCCTGTTATGATGGCTTTCATGGCGTGCTCCAGCGCTGATTGGGCGTGCTGTGCCACCAAGAGGTCATTGAATCCGGCGGCATCTAGGTGCTGGAAAGCTTCCAAGTGGGACTCGGCATGGTACAGCCTGTTGTGGTAGTCAGTCCATTGGTATTCGTACTCGGTTTCCTCGTCTGAGTATTGGCTACGGAACTCTTCGGGGGTTTGGGACATGACTACACCATCGAGCATGGCTTGGGTGGTAATGTGGTTGATATAGCGCCGGTTCTCGTTGAAATCGGCCCTGCCAAACCACACCAACTGCACGGGAACTCTCCGGCCGTAGGCGGCGGCGACGGTTTCCTGCGCCCACTCGCCGACTGACTCCTTATGTTCCTTTCCGGGATCTTCCGGTAGAACCAGCATGATGTCTATGTCGGAGCGGAGTTCCTCGTAATCGCCTCTAGCCCTGGACCCGAACAGGATGGTGGCTTGGGGATTTTCCCGGTCGTGTACGGCTTGGGCTACTTGGAGGGCACGGGGGTCGCAGATTTTCGCGTTCATTTCGATACTTGCCCGCTGGCCTTGCCCGCCTAACCTCTGGCCGCCATAGCCTTGGTGGCCGCTTCCAGCATAACTTCCACCGGGGCGTCCCTGCCGGTCCACATTTCGAAGGAGGCCGCGCCCTGGTACACCAACATGTGGATGCCGCCCAAGCACCTGGCGCCGGCGCGTTGCGCTTCTTGCAACAGGGGGGTCTCCAAGGGATTATACACGAGGTCGTTCACGAGGGCCGTCGACGGAATTTGGGCGGCTGACAACGGCGAACCTACTTCGTCGGGGCCGTGGGACATACCAACGGTGGTGCAGTTTACGATCAGGTCGGCATTGGCGGCAGCGTCGGCGAGTTCCTGGATGGACAGTGGTATGGCTTTGCATTGGACCCCAGCGGCTTGGGCCAGTTCCGTCAACCTTTCGGCGCGCTCCAAAGTCCGGTTAGCCACGGTAAGGCCGGCTACTCCATCCCTGACGAGAGCCAGGACAACCCCGCGTGCGGCGCCTCCCGCTCCCAGCACCAGGACGCGGCTGCCTTGGGGATGGAACCCCGCGCCTTCTTTCAACGCTCTCAGGAAACCGGACCCGTCAGTGTTGTGGCCCGACAAACGCCCGTCGCGGTTCACGACCGTGTTGACCGCACCGGCGGCCGTGGCCCAGTCATCGACTTCGTCCAAGTAGGGAATCACCGCCTCCTTGTGAGGCACGGTAACGTTGATGCCCAGGAAATCCGGCTGACGCAAGTCTTGGAAAAACTGCTCCAAGGAGTCGGGGGCGACTTGGTAGGCTTGGTATGAGCCGTCAATCCCGCAGTGGTCCAGCGCGGCCTGCTGGAATACAGGCGAGATGGAATGGCCGATAGGGTAGCCGATTATTCCCAGCTTCAAACTCATTGTTGGGCATTATCTCCGGCGCCCATTCAGGGTCGGGGCGGCTATGTTTCGGTCCCTTCGCCATTACGGTGCGTTAGGCTGTATCCAACCGAAGAATTGTCTCCTATTTGGGGCCGGTCTTCCCTGGGTAGTCCCAGAATATGGCCCAACCTCAAGCGGTCATCGTTGTCCCTGACCGTAAAGGGACGGGGAGGCACGGTCCTGACTCTATCCAACTCCTCCACGAACAGCTCGACATCCGCCAAAGCCAACCGGATGGCGCTTTCATTACGGTTGTTCTCGTAAAAGTTGGTGTGCATGGCATCAGCCATGTTCAAGTATCTAGCGAATTGTTCTTCCTGCCCAAACTCCCTGCCAAGGTGTTCGCCAATGTCAAAAATGATTGCGTGCGAGCGGTGACGCCAGCCCCGTTGCAGTGCGATGGCTTTCAGAGCATGGGCCGTCGCTCCCCAGACTTTTTCCGACGCTTGAAGAAGGTTGCCCATTCGCAACTCAACATAGGCGTGTTCCAAGAACTGATGGCTCATTTGCACGTGGTCTTCAACCCTGGAATCGTTGGGTTCAGGCTGACCGGTTGTCATGGTTCCTCCCTACGACTCAAGCTGTTCCAGAATTTCGTTCAGACGTTGCCGGCGTTCTTCCAACGACTTAAGGCGTTCCTCCTCATTTTCCACTACTTCCGGCTTCGCCTTGGCTCGGAAGGCCGGGTTGGAAACCAGGGCCGAGACCCTGTCCAGGTTGCGCTGGCAGTCGTCCAGTTCCTTGCGCAGCCGCTCCGTCTCCTCTCCGAGGTCTACAACCCCTTCGAGAGGAAGGCGGACCACCAAGGGGTTGACCACCAAGGTAATTCCCCTTGGATGTTCACCGGTGTCGGAGGCTGAGGTGACCCTGAGCGGGTTTATCCGGGACAGCGAGCGGATTACCTCGGCTTCCTCTTCTATGGCTTTCTGGAAGCCGTTGGCCTCCACGATTGCCTCCAACTGCTCGTTGGCCGGGATACGCAGTTGGGCGCGGGTGTTTCGTACCGCCCTGATCGCCTGCATGACCAAGGATATCTCTCCCTCAGCCTCGGTGTCTTGGGAGGTTTCGTCGGCCTTGGGATACGAGGCCACCATGATAGACGCGGGCAAGTCCCCTTCCGTCGGCAACTGCTCCAGAAGGTTCTGCCAGATTTCCTCGGTTATGAAAGGCATGAACGGGTGGAGCAGGCGCAGCGTGCGCTCCAGCACGTGGGCCAAGGTGGGCAGCGGCGACGGCTGGGAGCCTGACCGCAGCCGTATCTTGGCCATCTCAATGTACCAGTCGCAGAAGTCGTTCCAGATGAAGTCGTAGAGCTTCTGCTGGGCCTCACCGAGTTCGAAACTCTCCAGTGACCTGTTGACATCATTGATGGTGCGGTTCAACCGTCCTATGATCCACAGGTCTTCACGGTGCCGGGAGACCCGACCATCAAACCAGCCGTCCAGGTTGTCCGCTCCCCGCAGGCTGGTGATGACGAACCGGGCGGCGTTCCAGACCTTGTTGGCGAAGTTGCGGGCCGACTCCAGCCGGGATTCTCCCAAGCGGATGTCGCTGCCCGGAGCGGCGCCGGTGGTCAGGGCAAACCGCAAGGCATCGGTGCCGTACCGGTCCACCAGTTCCAAGGGGTCCATGGTGTTGCCGCGGGTCTTGCTCATTTTGGCGCCCGAGGCATCCCGCACCATGCCGTGGAGGAACACCGTCCTGAAAGGAACGTCGCCGGTGTTTTCTATCCCCAGCATGATCATCCTGGCGACCCAGAAAAACAGGATATCGTAGCCAGTTTCCAGGACCGAGGTGGGGTAGAAGTACTTGAAATCATCCGAGTCGTCGGGCCAGCCCAGCGTGGAGTGGGGCCACAGCCCGGAACTGAACCAAGTGTCCAGAACGTCGTTGTCCTGCTGCAACCTCGGCGACCCGCAAGCAGCGCAACCGTCCGGGTCCTCCACGGCGGCGGTCTGTTGGCCGCAGTCGTCGCAGTACCATACCGGAATCCGGTGCCCCCACCATAACTGGCGGCTGATGCACCAGTCCCGGATGTTCTCCAGCCAGTTGAGGTATACGCGGGTGAACCGCTCCGGCACCAGCTTGATGCGCCCGTCCACCACCGCGGCGTAGGCTTTTCCGGCTATGGAGTCGGGCTGCTCATGGGACCCCACGTTAACGAACCACTGCTGTGTTATCAGAGGCTCGACCACCGCATTGCATCGCTGGCAGCACCCGACCGAGTGCTGGTACTCTTCGGTCTTCTCCAAGAACCCCAAGCTTTCCAGCTCGGCGGCTACTTCATCGCGCGCTCGGAACCGCTCCGTCCCAGCGTACTTCCCGGCGTGTTCGGTCATGTTGCCATCGAAGCCGACCACGGTGACGATTTCCAGTTGGTGACGCTCCCCTATCTCGAAGTCCAGCATGTCGTGCCCGGGGGTGACTTTCAACGCGCCGGTGCCGAACTCGGGCGTGATGGCCTCGTCGGCAACGATGGGTATGACACGGTCAGTCAAGGGCAGCAAGACCAGTTTCCCCACCAGTTCCCTGTAACGAGGGTCATCTCCGTGGACGGCCACGCCGGTGTCGCCCAGCATCGTCTCGGGCCTGGTGGTGGCCACCGTAATGTGCTTCGGCGTTCCATCGGGGACGGAAGAGGGGTCTTCCAGCGGGTAGCGGATGTAATAGAGGCGCCCGGGTTGTTCCTGGTAGTCCACTTCGAGATCGGAGAGGGCGGTGGCGCACCTGGGACACCAGTTGATGATGCGCTCGTGGCGGTAGATGAGGCCTTTGTTGTACAGGTTAACGAAGGTAGTGCGGACCGCCTTGGCCGGGCCCGGGTCGAGGGTGAACTTGTGGCGGTCCCAGTCGGCGGAGATGCCCAAGCGGCGGCTTTGCTCGTGGATTATGCCGCCGGACCTTTCCACGTGCTGCCAGACCAGTTCAAGGAACTTCTCCCGCCCCAACTCGTGGCGACTTTGGCCCTGGGCCGCCAACTGCTGTTCCACCACCCACTGGGTAGCGATGCCGGCATGGTCGGTGCCCGGAAGCCACAGGGTAGGTACGCCGCACATGCGGCGCCACCGGACCAAGGCGTCTTCCAAGGCTTTTTCCAGGGCGTGCCCCAAGTGCAACTCGCCGGTCACGTTCGGAGGCGGCATGATGATGGTGAAGGGAGTTCCTCCCCCTGGGTCTCGGTTGGCGGCAAAATAGCCTGCGGAGAGCCAGGTATCGTAAATTCTCCGCTCCACATCGGCGGCGTTATAGGCCCTGGGCATATCGTGAGACGAATCAATTGCCATAGCTCGGTCCCTCGGTCCTTTTCTCAATTATCAGCTCGAAACCTGGCGCAATGTCCAACCTCGTCATTCCCGCCCTCTCCTGTCATTCCCGCGAAGGCGGGAATCCATAACTCCCAGTCAGAAACCAGTGGTCGTCAACGGTGAAGTTGATTTCGAGACAGTTTCATAATAGTTGGCGGTTATTGAAGCCCGAAGGCTTGTTTATAGCTAAGTCCAATCCGGCGGGTCTGGGTGTCGATGCTCAGAATCAGGACTTGGATGTTCTGCCCTTGGTAGACGCATTCCCGAGGGTTGTTGACTCGGCGTTGGGACAACTCGGAGATATGGACAAGCCCTTCGATGCCGTCCTCCAGCTTTACGAAGGCGCCAAAGGGCGCCAAGTTGGTTACCGTGCCCTCCGCAATCTGGCCCACCTTGTACCGCTCTCCCACCGTTTCCCAAGGTTCCGGTTGGGTGCGTTTCAGGCTCAAGCTGATGCGGCGGTTGTCCCGGTCCACCCGCAGCACCTGCACCTGCACCGGCTGCCCCACGGAAACGACCTCGTCCGGGGTCTTGACCATGCGCCAGGACAACTCGGAGATGGGTATCAGTCCATCCACTTCTCCAATGTTGACGAACGCCCCAAAGTCGCGGATGGACGTTACTTTGCCATCCACCAGGGAACCTTCCTCCAACTGCTCGATGAACCTTTCCTGGGCTTCGGACTGGAGCTTTTGCCAGATGGCCCGCTCGGTCAGCACCAACCGGCCCTGGTCTCGGTCTATCTCCAGGACGTTAAACTCAGCCTCTTGATGGACCCGGGCGGCCAGTCCTTCTTCCCGGCTTACGCCCGGCGTGGGCGCCAGATGCGAGAAGGGAATGAACCCGCGGATTCCCAAGCAGTCCGCCACCAGCCCGCCGCGGTTCTGCTCCACGATCCGCGCTGTGACCGTCGTTCCGTCGCTCAGTTTTTCCTGTAGTTCGGCCCAACTCTGCTCGACCCGGGCTTGGTCGAACGACAGCATGGGCATATCGCCGGGACCGCGCCCGCCGATAATGGTCACGTCAATGGCGTCGCCAGGCTGTAGCCGGGTCTGTTCTTCCCGGCCGAGAAGCCGCATCTCGTGGAGGGGTACTATGCCCTCCGTCTTCAACCCCACGCCGACGACAATGCCGTCCTCGTCGATCCTTACCACTTCACCTTGGACTACTTCGCCCGGCTGGTACCTGCGAGGCGACAACTGTCCTTCTGTATCGTATGCCTGCAAAAGTTTTCCTCTCCTTATCCTGGGGGTTTGATCAAAAATCGGCCCGTCCCGGCTCCAGCGACCGCAGGCGCCGCAGGCCCTTGCGGGTGTCGCTGGCCACCCTCGCCGGGTCCCACATGTTGACGCGCAGCTTGAACAGCCAGTAGGTGAACTGCTTCACGTTGGCCAAGGTCAAGCTGCGCCTCCGGTGCAGGTGCTCCTTGCTGCGGAACTGGTCCAGCAGGGCCGTTCTGGTGTCGCCGTACAGGAGGGTAAAGGCCTCCTCGATAAAGTCCTCGCTGTCCGAATACCCCCGCGCCCGGTGCCTCTTGCGGACTTCCTCCTCTACTGCCAGTTGCAGGGCCTCCTCAACGACCACGCCGTAGCAGTAATTCAAGTAGCCGCTGTACTTGTTTGCCCCCAAAAGTTCCTTGAAACACTCCGGCGTCACTTCTTCGGGCAGCTTGCCTTGGAACAGCAGTAACTCGCGGTCTTCGGCGGGTATGTACCCGTCCAGTTCGGCGCATAGCCGTTCGGCCAGCACCAGCCAGTCGAAAGCCTCTCCTTGAATCAAGTATTGATAGGTCCGGTCCTCGTGGACCTCTTCGGGAACGGTCCAGAGGCCAACCGCTTGAAGCAAGGCCTGGTGCCAAGGTACGCCCTCGCGGACTGCTGCTCTCAGGTGCAGCAACGCATCCGGCGTTTGCTCCGGCCGTTGGTCTTCCACGGCGAGCATCGCCGGATTGACTTCACGCTGCCCGGTCATGGCCTGTCCGGCATGTGCAGGGCCTGGTCCGATGCCGCCGCATGGTCTGACGTATGAGTCCTGCCGTCCCGGTCGGTCTGCGCTTGGATGTGACGTAGCAGCGCGTCGGCGGCCTTCTTTCCCATCCGCGGCAGGAATGCAACCCGTCCGTCTTGGATGGCCGCTTCCAACTCAGCGACGTTGGTGACCCCCAGTTCCTTGGACACCAGCGCCGCCGTCTTGGGGCCGACGCCGGGGATGGCCATCAGGTCCAGCACCCCGTCGGGGACTTCTGCCCGAAGCCTTTCGTAGGCGGCGACTTTCCCGGTAAGGTGGAGTTCCCTCACCTTGTCGCTGATGGCCTTGCCGATGCCCGGAATGGCCTTCAGGTCCACCCCGTCGTCAACAGCCTGGGCCAGCGGGAAGGACAGGTTTTCTATCGTTCGCGCCGCCCGCTGGTAGGCGCGAATCTTGAATATGGAGTCCCCTTGCAGTTCCAGCAGGACCGCCATATTCTCGAACAGTTGGGCCGCTTCTTCGTTATTGACCGGCATTATGCAACCAGCCTTTGCCCGGTAACCTTATAAACGAAGGAGTCCGCATTACTATATGCGGTTCCCAAGTGGTCAGTATGTAAAGCAAATTCCTTGATTGGAGAGCCTGAATTCACATGCTGTTCCAACCGGGTAACTTTGCGGGTTTTTAGCCAAAGGTCGACGTATTGAACGGCCAAGCATAGAATCACTAGGGAAATGCTTGCTATTGTGTAAAGAAAATACAGATCGTAGGCACCAAGATTTACCTGGAAATCGATGGCCGCCAAAATGACTCCAGTCGTGATGCCGACCATCCAAAACGGGGTCATATAGATGCAACACCTGACAATGATAGACCATATCGAAGAAGGCCGGACGGAATTCCGTTCTCCCGCGATTCTATTTCCAAGATCAAGTTGAGAAACTAGCGCCTCCAATCGTCCTGTCAATGTGTTGAGGCGGTTCTCGGCGAATTGTATCCAGAAACGACACAATCTCAAGCCTGACCAGACTCCCACAGTGATCTGGACAAATATAGCAATCCCTAAAGCAGTGGCTTCATCTATGGACTCACCCAGTCTCAAAGACCCGGTCAAAAGTCCACAGATGGCGCCATATAAGATCAGTCGTAGGTCTACAGGGACTACCTTGTTCACCGTATCCCACACTTGGCTATCCATGAATCAGTCCCTTTTCCGGGATAAAAGATCCCGCGTGGATACAACTGTATCCCAAGCAGCGATAAGCGCGCCACACATTGCAATGGCTACAGCGCTGCCAACTAGAGATACATCCAAGAAGAACTTAACGATTTGCAGAGACTTTGACTCCTTTGGGAGAGTAAGACCGACCAGCGCTTCTAACGCCATACCGGACACAACCAGCACCGCTGCCACGATTAGAGACCGCAGGAACGGTTATAATTATCCGTATAATCCAGTGTATGGCATCTTGCAAGTCTCTCCACAACATTAACAAAGGATCCCAATATTGACCGGCAATTCCCGCAATAATTATACTACTTAAGCCACTGAAGATATCGGGCCTCAAGGCTGGGTTGGGGCGCGTGTGCGTGAGGACTCGCTGATGGAAATACTCTGGTTGGGCCATGCCTGCTTTCGTCTCAGGGCCGACGACATCGTTGTAATTACCGACCCCTTCCCCCGGTCACTGGGCTTGAGGCCCGACCCCCGCCCTGCCACGGTCGTCACCGTCAGCAACAGCCACCCCAACCATTGCAATTGGGAAGAGGTCAACGGCGAGCCGCGCGTGTTCAAAGCCCCAGGCGAGTACGAGTACCGCAGCATCTCGGTGCGCGGGGTGATGACGCCGTTGCCGCCGGAAGTGGAGCGGGAGCGCCGAAACGTGGCCTTTACCGTGGAACTGGACGGGGTCAGCATCTGCCACTTGGGCGACATAGCCGTGCCCCCGACCCCGGCGCAAATCGACGACCTGTCCCCTGTAGATGTGCTCTTGGCGCCCACCGGCGGGGGGTGCACCCTGGACGTGGACCAAGTCTTCCAAACGATGCAGGATATCGCCCCTAAAATCGTCGTACCCATGCACCACAGCATTCCCGGCGTGAATATCGAGCTACAGGAGATCGACGTCTTTCTGCGGCGTATGGGCCTGAGCGAAGTCCAGCCCCAGCGCGCCCTGTCGGTCACCACATCCAACCTCCCCGACGACATGCGCGTAGTGGTCCTGGCCCCCCAAGCCCGTGCGGTCTGACCCGGCCCGTCGTCCCATCTACCCCAAGTATTTCAGTATCAGAGTCAAGGCGGCCAAGCCAATCGTCATCCCGGTTATCAGCAACCGCACCTCCCCGCGCAAAGCCCTTACCTCTCCCTTGACCTCCGCAATTTCGGCTTTCGTAGTACCTTCAAGCCGGGCAATATCGGCTTTTGTAGCACCTTCAAGCCGCCTTATTTCCGCTTCAAGCCGGGCTATATCGCCTTTTGTAGCGCTTTCGAGCCGGGCTATATCGCCTTTTGTAGCACTTTCGAGCCGGGCTATGTCCGCTTTTGTCGCCAAGTGTTCGTAACCACCTTCCAATCTACTCAGTCGTTCTTCTGTCGTAGCCATTAGGCACTGCACTCCATTATGTATGTAGCTTGAAACTATAGCATACGTGATATAAACGGCCCTGCCGGCGCCTCCCGGTCTGTAGCCAGCCCAAAAATCACCCCTCCCGGTTGGAAGGGGTGATTAAATGCGCGTAGTAGTCCTGGCGCCCCAAGCCCGCCAAGCGTAACCCGCCGGGCGACGGCCTTGCTCTAGTCTACCTCCAAGCTCCTCTCATACACTTGGTACAGGAAAGCGTCGTCCACGCCCGACGCTATCTCGTCGTCGAACCGCACCCCGGCTACTCCGGCAAAGGCCGGTCTGCCGGTGAACCGGGTGAGGAACCCCGCGTTGCGGACTGCTCTGGCCGTATCCCTGGCGTCCGCCGTAAAAGAGACCTCCACCGCCAAGTAACAAAGCTCGCCCCGGCTATCGGTTACTTCCATGATTATGTCAGCATACCTGAAGCTCGTTAGTTCATTGCCGGAAATGCCGTCGGTGTCCTGGCCTTGTAGCAATTCATAGACCTGCTCGCGGTCAAGAATCCTGACGAAAGCGCACTGAACGGCCCTGGCAATGTCGTGGACTTCTTCCCGGGCGGCATTGCGGACATGCGCGGCTTTGATGGGACCGATGTCATTGCGTAGAGCGTTCAACTGGGAACGAAGCCCGTTCATATCATCGCGGATTAGTTGCCTGTCGGCGGCCGCTTCTTCAAACCGCCTGTCGGTATCCAAGATAAAGTTGTCCAGCCGCTGGTTGGTCTGTGCCAGGGCCTGGTACATATCCCCACGGAACTGGTACATCTCCTTCTGGAACTGGTCGAACTTGGCAGGCAGTTCAATCAGGTCGCGAGTCAGTATCCGCGTGCGGAGTGCTTCCGCCCATTCCGGCTTCTCATCCAGCAGACGGACCAAATCCTCTATGGTGTTAATCGTGGTCATTCCTGTTTATCAGCGATTCCCTAAAGTATCGGACAATCTCACGGACCGATTCTAACATACGTCCGACTGTTCGACATGCCCGTAGTGGCCCTGCCCCCCAAGCCCGCGCGGTCCGATTCTGACTTGGCCGGTCCGTCACTTACCCCAAGTATTTCAGTATCAGAGTCAAGGCGGCCAAGCCAACCGTCATCCCGGTTATCAGCAACCTTACCTCCCCGCGCAAAGCCCTCACCTCTCCCTTGACCTCCGCAATATCGGCTTTCGTACTACCTTCAAGCCGCGCTATTTCCGCTTTTGTACTACCTTCAAGCCGGGCTATTTCGGCTTTTGTACTACCTTCAAGCCGGGCCATTTCCGCTTTTGTACTACCTTCAAGCCGGGTTATTTCCGCCTCGACCCGGGCTATATCTTCTTTTGTACTACCTTCAAGCCGGGCTATTTCCGCTTTTGTAACGCTTTCAAGTCGGGCAATATCCGCTTTTGTAGCGCCTTCTAGCCGCCCTATTTCCGACTCGATCCGTGCTATATCCGCCTTTGTACTACCTTCCAGCCGGGCTATATCCGCCTTTGTCGCCAAGTGTTCGTAACCGCCTTCCAAACTGCTCAGCCGTTCTTCTGTCGTAGCCATTGAGCATCACAACTCCATCTATGTAGCTTGAAACTATATCATACGTGAGACAAAGTGCTCCGATGGCGCCTCCCGGGTCTGTACCCGGCAAAAAAGTCACCCCTCCCGGTTGGGAGGGGTGACTAAACTGCGAGGGTTGTCTCCCTGCCTGAGCAGGGAGAGGGGTGCGGATAGCCTTACGCTACGCAGCACTCCGGCGGCCCATCATGATTCCCGCGCCGCCTATTACCACCGCGACTATGGCGATGATGAGAGCTACTACCGCCAAGGCTCCGCCGCCGCCGGGCGCTCCGGCAGCTCCGGCGGGACCGGTATCGCCTTTGGCGCCCGGCTCGCCCTGGGGACCCTGCTCGCCCTGGGGACCCTGTGCGCCGGCGGCGCCGTCCTTGCCGTCTGCGCCGGGGGCGCCGTCCTTGCCGTCTACGCCGTCAGCGCCGTCAGCGCCGTCATGACCGTCATGACCGTCAGCGCCGTCTTTGCCGTCACGGCCGTTTCGGCCATCCTGGCCGTCAGCGCCGGCCATGCCCATCATGCCGGTGCCCTGGACAGCATCGCCCTGGAGGGATACTACCCACCAAGCGCCGCCCAAGCCCTGGCCGTTGGCGTCGCCGGCGGCCATGTCGCCGACGAACCGGTACAGGGGCCAGCCGTTGTAGGTAACCTGGTTCGCGCCGTTGTCGTGCTCGGCCATGCCCAGCAGGCTCTGGTCTACGCCGGAGCCGGCAACGCCGTCGCCGTCGGTGGTGACCAAAGGCCAAGCGGCCACGCACTGCTCGCTGGTGCACGCGCTGGCCGCCGCCGTGCCGCCCTCGCCCTGGGTGTCTTGGGAGAAGGCGTAAAGGGTCATGCCTTTATCGTCGACGAGTACCGTGTTGACGCCCAGCACGCCCATGTTCACCATGGCCGGGCCGCGCCTCATCATCGACATATCGGCGGTCAGGTCCAACTCGCCGCCGCCGTCGGGGGTCCACATCGCCGTCTCTGGCGATTCCAGCTTCCCGATCATGAACGTAATGTCCTTGTCCGTATAGTCCATCATCGGGTTCTGGGGAATGCGCAAAGCATACATGCCATTCATGGTCATGGTGGAAGCAACCTTCTCGTCGCCGATCATCGCCACCACCATGGTGCCGTCGGCCGCCTTCTCGCCGTCCACCATCGCCGTTCCCGCGAACACCGCGGGACGCGCCGGCTGGCCGTCGCCCTGGGCCAGCACCGCCACCGGCAAAGCCAGCAGCAGCGCCGCGACCGCCAGCCAAGTCAAGATCTTGAATTTTGTCACGGGGTCCTCCTTATCTCTTTCGTGGGCCCCGCCACCCCGTTTGCCGGGTGCGGTCCCATGTGTACTAGCCGATTAGTAGACCAAGTCTTTACGTTGTTTCCTCTCTCCTGCATTCAGGAGACCCGATTATTATCTGAATCAGGATTCACCGGATTTTAGAATTTCCAGGATAAAGCCAATCCATCCTGTCAATCCTTTCATTCTGGAAATCCTGATTCAGACAGTGCTTGTAAAGGTGCGGCTTTCCCTACCGGCGTCCGCCGCCCATGAGCATCGCGCCTCCGGCCACCAGTACCGCGATTATCGAAATCAACAGCGTCGCGTATACTATGATGTTGTTGGCCCCTGGTCCTTGGGGCCCTTCGGGTCCCATCTGCCCGGCCGGGCCTTGGGCCCCGTCCTTTCCGTTGGCGCCGGGCGCTCCTGCGGGCCCAGCCGCTCCGTCCTGTCCGTCCTTGCCGGGCTCGCCCCGGTCTCCCTTGTCTCCTTTGTCGCCCTTGGGACCCGGCTCGCCCCGGTCGCCTTTGTCTCCCTTGGGACCCGGCTCGCCTTGGTCGCCTTTGTCTCCCTTGACCACAACCGGCGTCGGCGGGGCCGTGGGCGTCGGGAGAGGCGTAGCCGTGGGCACCGGCGTCGGCGGGGCGGAAACAGCGATTATGTTCAACTCGCCGCCGCCGCCGGGCTGCCAAGTCGCCTTGGTCTGGGCCTCGTTCTGGCCCACCCTGAAGGTGACTTCCGCCCCGGTAAAGTTCTGGCCGGGGACTTGGGGAATCCTCAGGGCGTACTTGCCGCCCGATTTGACGGACGTGCTGGCCGCCTGCTGACCGTTGATCCAAGCCGACAGTTGCGTGCCCGCGAAGACCGGCTCCCCATCCAGGGTCACCGTACCGGCAAAGACCACCGGACGGGGCGGCGACTGGCCCAATACCACCGTGGGGAAAGCCATTAACAGGACTGCTATAAAAGCCAGGGCCAGCGCCTTGGTCTTCGTCATCATCTCCTCCTCATCATCACTACCGCATCGATTCAGGGTTGCCGGGATTCCGGCTCAAGGCCGGAATGACGGGGGTTGGCACGCTGCCGTATCGGTCCGGGGTTGCCGGGATTCCGGCTCAAGGCCGGAATGACGGACTTGGTACGCTGCCTGATTGGTGCTGCGGGGCCGCCGTCAAGCGGGCCCCGCGTTTGCCTTGATTGGTACGTTGTCTTACCAGGTTACCGGGTTCCAGCCGGCGTAGAGGGTGCGGTTCTTGCCGCCCAGCATCGCCGTCTGTTCGTTCTCTACGTTGATCCAGTAGAAGTTGCCGCTCTCCACCATCTCGATGGTGTTGGCGTCGGCGAACAGGGGCCGCGGGTCGTACAACGACCAACCGAAGTCAGGCCCTTCGTTCTGCATCGAGGCGTCGAACTGCCACACCCGCACCAGGTTGTTCTCGTTGGCTATCAACGCCGCGAAAGCGTCGGCGGGAGGCATCGGCTCCGCCGCCGGCGTCGTCGGGGCAATTACCATATCCTCCGTTACCGTAAAGGTCGCGCTGGCGGTGGTCTCGCCGACTCTCACCGAGACAGCCTGCGCGCCGGTGTTTGCGCCGGGCACCAGGAATTCGGCTTGGAAGGCGCCCACGCCGTCGGTGTAGCCGCCGTCGCCAACTGCCAAGGAGCCGAACTTGATATCTTCAACGTTGGTGTACCGTTTGAATCCATCACCGGTTACCTTCACTACTGTGCCTGCCGGGCCTTCCTCTTTGTCCAGAGTTATGCCGGCCCTCGGTACTTGGTGGACCGCGCTGGTGGTCACAGCTACGTTCGTATCGGGAAGGTCAAAGATCGCCCTCACCGCATTGGTGGAGGGTATGCCGGCATTCAGGGGTACGGTGAACCAGCCGCGAATGTTGCCCGATCCGTCGGGAGTCAGGGTCACCACAGTCCTGGTGTCTCCCGTCACCGAGTACTGGATTTCCACGGTAACGGTGCGGGCGCCGCCCTCGCTGGGGTTGTCCGCCGGGAAGCCGGACCCTTCGATATTAACCCGGGTTCCGACCCTGCTGGAGGGGGGGTCCAACGTCAGGCTGCGGTCGGCCATATTCAGGTTCACCGAGCCGCTGCGTCCTTCGGTATCGGTGATGCTCAGTTCCTGGTCTCCCGGCGTCACCGTAACGTCGGTAACGGGAATCACAAAAGAGGAAGACCAGTTGCCGGCGTTGTCGACATCAATAGGGTCACCCTCGTTGAGTTTGCCATCGGACGGGCTAAGGCCCTCTCCGCTTCCGCTGATCGTGGCGTCACTGCCTGTAACGTTGATTTTGGCTAGACCGCCTGTGGAGAAGCCCCGGCCGGACAGGGTCACCGTCTGGTTCGGCACCAACCCCATGCTGGGGGTCACACTCAACTGGGCCCCGGATATAACCATGCTGGAGCGGGCGCCGCCAGTGTTAACCATATTGTGAGTGTTGACCCCGTCATCCGGGTTGTAAGTGCCGCGAGGGGATGCGTTAGGACCGTTCTTGATGACCAGGCTCTGTGTTCCCGATGCAACCTCATTGGGAATGGTCATCTCGAAGGTCGCGTCACCTGTCCGGCTTACGGTAGGACGTTCGAACTCTGTGACCTTCACGCCACCGATGGATATATCGGCGTTGCCGATATTTCCGCCGCGAACGAAGTCACGTGCGGTAACTTGCACTCTGTCTCCGATCGCAGCCGTGCCTGGCGTGACTGTGATGGAGGACTCCAGCAGGAACGTGGGTATCGACTCGGTGAACTGGGCACCGGAAATAGCGCCCACGTACCGGCGTCCCGGGATGATAGTGCGGTTCCGCCCGTCTACCGCGTTGATGCCGTTCATGTCCGTCTGCGAAGTGAAGGGTGGGTTGTTGATGGTGATGGTGGTGGTGAAATCGTCGGTGGGCGTAACCATGGCGCTGCCCAAGTCGATTTCCCCGCCGTCTCTCAGTCCATTTTTGTTTTGGTCGTTCCAGACGGTTGCGGTGATCGAGTTCCGGAATCCCAGGCCCACCACCGTGATGGTGTGGCCGCGGGGGCCGTCCTGGTCGCTCAGGACCAATCGCCGGGCGATGACCGCGCTATTGGACCCGGAGGATATAAAGTGACCGTTGTTGCTGGTGGCTACCTGCACCTTGTAACCATTGAGCATAGGGAGCTTGGAGGCGTCAAATTTCCCGTCGTCTGTGACCGCTGCATCCCTCTGCGCTTGGATCACCTCGTCCGCCTTGGACTCGGTGGGATTCTTTATTCCGGCGGACTGCCGGAACACTACCGTGACCGTCGCTCCCGCGGCGATGCCTTGGGCGCCGGGGTGGTCGTCGGAGTCGACCATGTCAGGAATTTCCAGCACCACCAGGGTTTCGTCCGGCGGCGTACCCGTACTTTGATCGGGGCCATTAAATGTCGACACCTTGACGATGTCCACGCCCAACGGGTTGGCGACTACGGTCCCCGGATTACCGGCCGTGGTGCTGTAACCGGACACCATGTCTGTGGTTATGGTGATGTCACCCGGGCTCAGGGCCGCCGGAAACTGGACGTCATCCTCGAACTCAATCATGATCACGTCTTTGCCCGTCCCGCCGTCCAAGACGTTGTCCGCTTCTTCAGTGTTCACGTGCATCGTCTTGGCTGTGTCCATATGGGCATGGCCCATGTTCATAATGGTCCCGTTGTTGAACTGGACCGTCCACTTGGCTACCGAGTTGGGGGAGTTCGGAATGGCCTCCACCCTCACGCCGCTGACCCTGTTTCCTTGGGGGTCGGCGTCGGTAGCCTCTGTTATGTTGGCGTTTTCATGCGCCTGGACTCCCATGGGGCCGAAGGCGACCATGATGCCGACGATGCCGAAGACCAGCACCAAGGCAAGCCCTAACGAGGTTGCGATTCTGGTTTTCATTTACCTGTAACTCCTGCTTGTCTTGATCGTTGCCTGGGTTTGATAAACCTTTGCCGTTGTACCTTGTTGACCCGGCCGGTGGCTTTGGTCCTGCTGTACGGGATGGTCCGCCGGGTATCCCTTCCAACCAGGTAAGGAACAAGGAAACGATTATAAGAGCCTGGGTATCACCGACGGGTCAAAAACGACCATAGGCCAAGCCTCCTCCTTCAAGATGCGCTTGATGGCGAATTTCGTCATTTGTAGCACCCTTGAGATTCCGGTGTCAATGAGATTCGGACACTCGTTATTGTCAATTTGAGACTTGTTCAAATTTCTACGGGCATCCGGGCTTCTACCAAGCAAACCTTACCCCGTAAAGAGTTACGGGAGTGTTACCGGAACAACCGCCCGATCTTTTCATTTTCCCGGTTTGGATTACATGGGCCCCGTCTTTCCCGCGAAAGCGGGAAACCACATCACCGCCGCCTATGGCAGCTTTCATGTGGCAAGACCACATGGATTCCCGCCTGCGCGGGAATGACGAGAGAATGAAAAGGCCCTGGGGGACAACCGCCCCAACCCTGCGCCAACGGCCCGGACCGTGCTACACTAGCCGGGCGGACGCGCCCCCACACTCCCGCAAGGACATCAGCCCATGCAACAGCCACTGGAAGAGAGGGTAGCCTCCGTCGAAACCGCCGCCGAGCGGCACGAACGGACCATCGCCCGCTTGGACTCCATCGTCGAGAACCACGACCAACTTCTGGACCGCCTCCTGGCCAACCAGGAAGCAATCGTCGCCCTCCTGGAGGAGGTCATACGGGATGCGGCCATCACCCGCCGCCTCTGGCTCCGCTTGGCCCAGCGCTACGGCTGGCTGGAAGACGAGCAGAACGGCGCCCAGCCGGACCCGCCCGCATAACCGTATAATGACGAGTAAACGGGTTACCAAACCTATAATGCGATTGCCCTGGGAGTGTTACGGACTGGGGGAGTTACAGGGCAATTTCGTTTGTAGCATCCCATAGGGGCAAATGCTATACTGCTTTCGCAGCATACCGTAGATTTATTTCTTGTATTTCAAGACCGTGTTCTTATTATCATGTTAGCCAATTCATTCCGCGGGAAAAGTTCCCGCCAACAAGACGATATTTCCTTTTTCTTATATCAAGCCTTAGGCATGGAACCGCAAGCCCATGCGCGTTTGAACACTGCCCTTTATGCAGGGTTACAGCCCGTTGTGAATGGACTGAGAGAAGGCGACCTGACCGAAGAACAGGCCTCTCTGCTTATTGAATTTTTGTTAGCCGGTTACATTGAGGCATCAATAAACGGACAGCTTGATGCACTCCTTCAAAGTTGGGCCGATACCCTACTAGCCGGAGATTAGGCAACTGAATTGGCTGACGACAAACTAGACATTGGACCTGACTCCTCATTGGAACCGGCCGACCCATCGACGGATCAAGATTCAGAGGACGAATCTCAAATCCCGCCTGAAATTCTGGAGAGTATGCCTCCGGAGTCCCGGCGGCAACTTATCCGGTCAATGTCGTCTATGGTCCAGTTCAGGGGACCCGTTTTCAATCCTGTGCTGCGCCGCATTACCTCTGGTCACATCACCCAGTTGATAGCCAACGCCGAGGCCCAGAACAACCGGGACGCTGCCTCCGAAAAATCAAATAGACTGTATCAATTTTTATATTTCGTCCTCGCCCTCGCCGCCTTGTTGTTTCTGCTGATTTTCTTCACCCTCCGTGAGCAGTACAGCCTGCTGGCTGCCGTTGTAACTGGCGCTATGGGATTTGGCAGCGGCTTTGGCATTGGCAAATTTACCGGACGCCGGTGAAATCGGACTCTTTCCCAACCCCAACCTACACTTGCCCGGAGCCGAGCGCACCGGGTCATACCAACATGGAGGGCTTGCCGGGTTGTCAGACCTTTGGAATGACATAAAGCCGGGCGACAAGTCCCCCCCGCTTCTGTACGAAGTGACGCCGGAAAAGATTATCGCCTACAGCCGCGCCGCCCGTTACGAAAACCTGGCCTATACCAGCCAAGCCGGGGCCAGGGAGATGGGCCTGCCGGGGATGATCGCACCCCCGGCGATGGTGTTCGTCTACGCGCCGGTCAACCTTGCGGGATTAACTCCGACCGGAGACGGAGCCGTGGCCGAGACGACCGAGGTAGAGTTCCACGGACCGTTGGTCAGCCCCGGAGACGTGATAACCAGCGTTACCAAGGTAGTGGACAAGTCCGGCAGCGGCGCAGACGATACCCTTACCCTGAAGGTGTCGGCCCGCAACCAGCGCGGCGAGTTGGTCGCCGAGTATTACCAGAGCTATCGGCTGCGTGTGAACGAAGTTAAGCAACCATCTTAAAACTTGGCGCACTACCCAACCCGTCATTCCCACCCAACCTGTCATTCCCGCGAAGGCGGGAATCCACAAGCTTCTAAAGAGAGGAAAATCATGAACGGCGTTACCGCAATTGCCAACATTCTGAAGAAAGAGGGCGTAGACTGGATAGCCTGCATCCCGCTGAACCCCCTCATCGAGGCCTCTGCCATCGCCGGCATCCGGCCCATCGTGTTCCGGCAGGAAGGCACCGGCGTCCACATGGCCGACGGCTTCGCCCGCATCACCAACGGCAGGCGCACCGGCATTTTCTCCATGCAGGCGGGGCCGGGAGCGGAGAACGCCTTTGGCGGCGTCGCCCAAGCCTACGCCGACTCGGTGCCGATGCTGCTGCTGCCCGCGTCGGACTCCCGGGACCGCTTGGGCATCCACCCCACCTTCAGCCCCCTGCGGAGCTACGAGTCAATCGTGAAGTGGTCCGCCCAGATATCCTCCGCCGACCAAGTGCCTGAGGTGATGCGGCGCGCCTTCCAGCAACTGCGGACGGGACGCCCCGGGCCGGTGTTGCTGGAGATTCCGCGGGACGTGGCGATGGAGGAGGCCGAGGAGCCGGACCTGGACTATGACCCGCCAATGACGATGCGCACCGCGCCGGACCCCGACGCCCTGCGCCGCGCCGCTGCCGCCCTGCTGGCCGCATCCAACCCCATCATCCACGCGGGCCAAGGCGTGCTGTACAGCGAAGCCACCGACGAACTGGTGCGGGTGGCCGAGTTCCTGCAAGCCCCGGTGATGACCACCCTGGCGGGCAAGAGCGCCTTCCCGGAAAATCACCCCCTTTCGGTGGGCACCGCCGGCCCCAGCACCACCTTGGGCGTCCACCGCTACCTTGGCGGGGCCGACTTGGTATTCGGCATCGGTTGCAGTTTCACCAAGACCAACTTCGGCCAGCCCATCCCGCCGGGCAAGACTATGGTCCACTCCACCAACGACGACGGGGACATCAACAAGGAGTACAAGTGCCAGTACCCGCTGCTGGGCGACTCCAAGCTGGTGCTGTCCCAACTGCTGGACGAGCTGAAGCGGCAGACAAACTCGGACGGCCGCCCAACCAATCAAGCCTTGGTGGACGGTATCCGCTCCACCAAGCAGGAATGGCTGGACCAGTGGATGCCCCGGCTGACCTCCAACGAGACGCCCATCAACCCCTACCGGGTGGTGTGGGACCTGATGCACACCGTTGACTTGGACAACACCATCGTCACCCACGAGTCGGGCAGCGCCCGTGAGTACGTCGTGCCCTTCTGGGAGGCCCGGGCGCCCCGCTCCTTCATCGGCTGGGGCAAGTCCACCCAGTTGGGCTACAGCCTTGGGTTGGCGATGGGCGCGAAGATGGCCGCGCCGGAAAAGCAGGTCATCAACATCATGGGCGATTTCGCCTTCGGTTCAGTGGGGCTGGACATCGAGACCGCCGTCCGCGCCGAGATTCCCATCATTACCATCGTGCTGAACAACTCCATCATGGCCATCTACCCCGACAGCCGCTTCCCGGTGGCGGTGGATAGGTACAACATCAAAAGCGTAGGAGGCCAATTCTCCGAGGTCGCCCAAGCCCTGGGCGCCTACAGCGAGAAAATATCCGACCCGCAGGAAATCGTGCCGGCCATCAGGCGGGCACTGGAGGTCAACCGCAACGGCCAGACCGTACTGCTGGAGTTCATCACCAAGGAAGAGGGGGCCTACTCCAAGTTCTAGAGTCTACTGGCCTTCGCAATCACCCCGGTGGTGAGACCGGGCAATCGCGTTTTGGCCGACTGTAGCCGCAGAACCAAGGCTGTTACTATCGTGATGCGGCGGACTGTAGGGGCAACCGGCGAATGCCTATAACCCTCCGCGTGGTTGCCCTGACCGCCGAGCACAGGGCAGGGACAAGCCCTGCCCCTACAATCGTGACCCACTAAAACGCGATTCCCCTGGGCGGACACGCCTGTCCACTGACAATTTCCGCTTTCGCTCAAGCCTTCCCGGGGCGTATGATGCGCCTATCAAGAGGAGGGTTGAAGCCCTGATGACCAGCAACGCCGTTGTCCCCTACCAACCCACCATACGGGATATGCCCAACGGGGAGCGTCCCCGGGAGCGGTTGCGGGAGTTCGGCTCCAAGCCCCTCAGCAACACCGAGTTGATCGCCATTCTGCTCCGCACCGGGTTGAAGGGCGAGAACGTCCTGTCCCTCTCCTCCCGGCTGCTGTCCGATTTCGGCGGGCTGGCCGGCTTGGGCCGGGCCACCTTTGCCGAGCTGTGCGCCGCCCGAGGGCTGAGCGAGGCCAAGGCTTGCCATCTGCTGGCCGCGCTGGAGTTGGGCCGCCGGTTTGTCTCCATGTCCCCCGACGAGCGGACGGTTATCAGCTCCCCCTCGGACGTGGCCAATCTTCTGTTGAGCGACATGGCCACTCTGGAACAGGAACACCTGAAAGTGCTGTTGCTGAACACCCGTAACGAGGTGCTGAGCGTTAAGGAGATATACATCGGCAACGTGAACAGCTCCGTGGTCCGCCCATCCGAGGTGTTCCGGCCGGCGGTCCGCGACAACGCCCCGTCCATCATCGTGGTGCACAACCACCCCTCAGGCGACCCGACCCCCAGCGCGGAGGACGTGGCGATAACGAAGGACTTGATCGCCGCCGGGAACCTGCTGGGCATAGAGTTGCTGGACCACGTCGTCCTGGGCAACGGCCAACGCTACGTCAGCCTCAACGAAAGACGCTTGGCCTTCAAGTAGCTTCTCCACCCCTGACTCGTCATTCCCGCTTATAACCTGCCGTTCCCGCGCATACCCGTCATTCCCATTCATAACCCGTCATTCCCGCGACGGCGGGAATCCACACTCATTCGCTGAAGTTAACGTTCCTTTACATCGGCACGTATGGATTCCCGTCTCCACGGGAATGACGGCGTTGGGACAGGATTCCGTATCGAAAAAGATTTTACACAGACGCAACCCTGTTGTGCCTGACCGATGCCGCTCTAAGAGGAATTTGGATATAATAGACTAAGTGGAGGGATGGCCGAGCGGACGAAGGCGGCGGTCTTGAAAACCGCTATACGGGTGACTGTATCGTGGGTTCGAATCCCACTCCCTCCGCCATTCGTTAGTCCAATGCAGTAACGGGCAAAAATGTGGAGGCGGGCAGGCCCCTACAGGTTTATCGGGGGTTCTTCGTAGTCCTTCAGTTTGTTGTAGATTTGAAGCCGGTGCCGGTAGGACTCCAAAACTATGATCCGGTCGTCGGCGTCAACGTTGACAGCCACCGGCCGCCGGAACCGCCATTCAGGCTCCAAGTCTGTCCGCCGCCTGGCTTTGATGATATCCGGATTGGCGTCGATGTAGGTCTGAGTCCAGGGCGAAGGCTCTTGGGCGTCGCCGACCAGTGCCGTAATATATTGGCCGTCGGCAGCGTAGATCTGGACGAGGTGGTTCCCCCAGTCGGTTACGTAAACATCTCCGTCCGAGTCTACGGCTACGCCGGACGGCCCCTTGAGAGAGCCTACCCCGGCGCTGGAGCCTTCGAACTTGACAAGCAACTCCCCAGAGGGGTCGAATTTCTGCACCCGGTTGTTTCCCCAATCCGCAACGTAGATGTTGTCCTGACGGTCGATGCAGATGCCCCATGGCATCTCCAGCTCTCCGTCACCGCCGCCTTGCTTCCCGAACTTGGACTGAAACTCACCGATCTGGTTGAAACTCTGCACCCGGTGATTCAAGCTGTCCACCACCCAAAGGATTCCGCGGGAATCGAAAGCAATTCCAGACGGTCCGTTCAGTTGCCCGTCTTCGCTGCCGGGCCTGCCCCAATGATACCGATAAGCGCCTCCTTCATCGTATATGGTTATCCGGTTGACATACTCGTCCGAAACGAACACCCGGCCGTGACGGTCCAAATCAATTGACCGGGGCCATACAAAGCGCCCGTCCTCCGCGCCGACGGAGCCGAACTGGCCTTGAAACTTGTGGTCAAAGGTGATCTTGCTGACGCGCTGCCCCAATTGTTCCACGCCGCGGCTCAACACGTAAATTCGACCGTTCGACCCCAGGACGAAATCCTGGGGAGCCCAGAATCCTTGGCCTGACTGACTGTACATGCCGATGCAGTAGCTGTAGTCATACACCCGGCCGGCGGCGACGGTGGTCAGCATATCCGTTCCCCCGTGAACGAATTGGGGATTATAAAGCTATACGAAGGACATTTGCTCGAAGTGTCCGCCAACAATCGGCACCGGGTCGAGTCCCAACCATTTGTCCGCCAGAGTGGAATAGAAGCCGCGGAAATCGTAGTTGGGCTCCAAGTCTCCCTGGGTGAGGTCCTCCGGTTTCAACGACGGATAGGCTCCGTACATTCCACCGTTTACCCGGTCGCCGATGGCGAACGCTACCCCAGCCGCTCCATGGTCGGTGCCGGTGCCATTATCGCGGACGCGGCGTCCAAACTCGCTGAACAGCATAAGGACCACCTCGTCTGACGCGTCGTGCTCACGCAGGTCGGCGAAGAAGTCATTTATGGCTGCGGAAATGTCCATCCAGACCTTGGCATGTGATCCCATCTGGTCATAATGGGTGTCGAAGGGCCCGTAGGACGTGTAAAAGACCTGGGTGCCCAGACCGGCCAAATGCACCTGCGCCACGTCTCTGAGGCGCCTCGCGATGGCATTATCGGCGTACTCTACGTTTGAAGAATAGGTTTCGGGAGCAACGCGGATGATGTCCGCTCCTCTCAACGCATCCCGTCCCGCTTGTCCCAGGTATTCCATGGTCGGTCCGGCGCCGATGGCGGGAGCGTACATACGGGCGAAGCTGTCCAACAACTGGACCCGCTCTTGGTCGGACGCGATGCCCGGATTCGATCTGAGCACGCCGTATGTAGGGAGATGGTTGACGGAAGTAACGGGGACCCCGCGCATGGTCAGCGCCCGGGGCAACCCCTGGCCCAGGTTCACTCCCTTCAGCACGTTCTCGCCGCCGGGGTCCAGGTCCCGGACGACCTTGCCGAGCCAGCCGTTAATCCCGATGGAGTCCGGCTCGCAGGTATGCCAGATGTCCATAGCGCGAAAGTGCGAACGGGGTGAATTTTCGAACCCGATGCCGTGAATGATCGCCATGTTCCCTTGGTCGTAGATATCTTTCAGCGCCGCCGTATCCGACCGGAACGCGAGGTCGTCATCTATGGGCAGTAATTGGTCTTCAGCGATATGGACCTTGGGCCGGTTGTCCCAATACAGGGGATTGCCATAAGGGACGATCGTATTGAGGTAATCGTTGCCCCCGGTAAGCTCCAATACGACCAGCACGGGGTCCTTATGGGTTGATGCCATTTTCATTTCCTTCTACGTCGGCTGTAAACGCTTGCCTAGGCAAACTGGTAGTCTCGTGAGGCTGCGATCAGGGTCAATATCTTGCTCACATTCCGAATGGTGGCGCCGAGCTCTTCGTTGGTGCTCCAAGCCAGATCGCCGCACTTTTCGGCATGGGCCATCAATTCAGCGTGAGTCGCCTCGCTGACTTCCAACGGTCCCATCGCATCAAGACAAGCCGCCACTATAGCCTCGGGTGACGGGTTCCCCAGCACATTCACCAGCACCCGTTTGATGATGGCCTGCACGCCGGGCAGCGAGACGTCTCCAAATATCCCCGCGGCAAAATTCACCCGGCGCATCAAAACGCCGGGGTCAATCCATTCGGAGCCTGTGTGCCAACCCTCCACGCTGGGAGGGTTGAGAAGCTCCTGTCCCTGCCAATTGCACTCCAACGCCAGGTTATTCAACCCTGGCTTGAACCCGTTGTAGTTGCCCACCATGCGGACGGTGCCAACGATCAGTTCAGCCGGGCTTTTCACCCGGGCGAAGCGGGAATTCTTGAAGAAGTCCGAGTTGAACAACACTCGTAAAATAGACCGGATGTCGCCGCGGGACTCATTGTAGGCATCCACCAGCAACTCGATGGCTTCGGGGTCGATGGGCGGTGTAATGCTCCAAGTGGACACATGGGGCTCGTCGGCGACAAAGAACCTGTAGAGATGGCGGGCGAGGAACCGGGCCGTAGCCGGCTGGTCCACGATGATGTCGACGATGTCTTCACCGTTGAAGTTTCCCGTATGTCCCAGGAAGGTCTTTTCCCCGTCGTCGTGGTCCTCAGGCCTGTACTCGAATTCCCAGTAGAAACGGCCTATCGGATTACGGGGAATCTTGGGCGCAATCGTCCATCCGGTGAAAGCCCTGGCTGCTTCCTTGATGTCATCCTCGGAATAGTTTCCGACTCCGAGGGAGAAAAGCTCCAACAGCTCCCGCCCCCAGTTTTCATTTATGGCGCCGTTGTGATTGCCGTGGTTGTCCAGCCAGAAGATCATGGCCGGTGACTTCGCGACTTCTACCAGCAGGTCGCGGTAGGCGCCCAGTCCGTATTCGCGGAACATGGCAATCTGGCGAGTCATCTCCGGTGGATTGTCCACCTTGGAGTTGCTGGTGGCGAACAACTGGTGCCAGAAGAGGGCCATCTTCTCTTCCAGGGGCCGCTTGGTGTTGATCATCCGGTACACCCAATCGGCCTGGTTAATTGCCGGCCCAGCGGCCCCCTCGTAACCCGGGAAGAACCGGTACAGCAGTTCCTCGTCTATGGCCGGCTGCCGTTCCGGGTGCAGAAGCTCCTCGACCACGGTTTCGTAGCCTTTGGAGGCACGCTCCTCCAGTTCCTCGCGGGGGTCACCGAAGCCCGCGCGTCTCATCAAGTGGGCCATCAATGCAATGTCTTCTTGGCGGGGCATTACCACCTCTCAGTTTATCCAGCCCGAAGCACTGAACCAAGCGCCCATCCATGACATCTTAGGATTGGCCAAAGCGAGTGTCAACAAAAGGCTTGGCTTTGGTTCAGGGACTTTGGTTGCCAATCGCCTCCACGTACAAAGAATACAGCGACTGGCTGCTAGTCATGAACAGACGGTTCTTTTTGACGCCGCCGAAGCACAGGTTCGAGCAGGGTTCCGGAAGGATTATCCGGCCAATCAACTCGCCGTCAGGCGATATGCAGTGTACGCCGTCCGTCCCTGGCCCGGCCCAGCCTGCGCTGGACCACAGGTTGCCGTCGCGGTCAGTCCGAATCCCATCGGAAAATCCGGGGGCCACATCGGCAAAGATCCGTCCGCCGCGCAGCTTCCGACCATCTACTACCTCGAAGACTCGAATATGTCCCGGCCCATCGAGGTCGTGCGAGATGCCGGTGTCGGAAATGTACAGCCGCGACTCGTCCGGAGAAAAGCACAGCCCGTTGGGCTTGACCAGATCGTCGGCCACCACGGTCGCTGCTCCGGTTGCGGTATCCAAGCGGTAGACCCGCGTGGGTAGTTCTGCCTCGGCCCGCTCGCCCTCGTATGACACCAGAATTCCATAGCCGGGATCGGTAAACCAGACGGCTCCGTCGGAATGAACGACCACATCGTTAGGGGCGTTGAGGGGCTTGCCGTCGAAACGGTCAAGCAACACGGTGAGAGCGCCGTCATGCTCGGTGCGGGTAATGCGGCGCGTAAGGTGCTCACAGGTTATCAAGCGTCCTTGCCGGTCCCGGGTGTTGCCGTTGCTGTAATTGGATGGCTGACGAAACAACGTCACCTGTCCGGTCACTTCGCAGTATCGCAGCATCCGGTTGTTGGGTATATCGCTGAAGATCAGAGACATCCAGTCGCCGAACCACACCGGGCCTTCGGCCCACCGCGCTCCGGTATACAGTCGCTCTATGGCGGCGTTCCCGATTCGGTAGGCGCGGAAGCGAGGGTCCAGGACTTCCACCGCCGGGTCCGGGTAACGGACTATTCCCTGGTCCCAGCGTCGGCTAAGTTCAAGAGTCCACTGTGAATTACCGACCATTACACACCTCCTCGTTCAACAGCCATAGACCTGATGAAACAACCGGCCCCGACACTTCTCTCGTCTACATCAGACTAAGGCATAGTGTCTAACCGCTTCCTCCAATATGGGGGTGAAGAGGATTATATTACGAACACACACCGGGGAAGAGCGGTATAATTGTCTAGGTCAGTCTGGCAAGGTCTGGCCATTCAAGTGGGAATGGTCTGTTGCCCGTTCCACTGGATTCCACCCCAAGAAGGTCTGCGAGGTTAAAAGCATGACCCAACAGCAGGAGATAAGAGAGGGGCATCCGTACTTCATGTACGATGCCATTGCAGGCCAACCGGTCGCAATCCAAGCCATGTTGCGGGAGCACACGGCGGATGTTGAGGAGGTGGCGTCGGTCATCGCCGGGAAGCGGAAACTGCATATCGTCGGCATTGGCACCTCATGGCACGCCGCATTGATCGCCCACCACTGGTTCAGGCAGTTGACCGGCAACTCGATGGAGGTGCAGGTATGGCACTCCTTCGAGTTTTGCGGCTACCCTCCTCCATTGGGACCCAACGACGCCGTTATCATCATCAGCCACCGGGGGACCAAGACCTACTCGTTCCTCGCGTTGGAACTGGCCAAGGCCAAGGGAGCATACACCATCACAATAAGCTCCACCGACCCGGGTCCTAGACTTCAGGTGGCGGACGCTTCGATACGCACCGTGGCGCAGGAACGCTCGGCGGCATTCACCATCAGCTATACGACAGCCTTGACCGTGCTGGCCCGCATGGCGACCGCCGTTGGCGCGGCTACGGGCAGTGACGACGACTTACCGGCACTGCGAGTTGACCTGGACTCGGTGCCCGCAAAAATAGAACAGGTATTGTCCCGGACCGATGCTATCCAGCAAGCAGCGGAGAAGTTTCAGGGCCAGCAGCGCTTTATATGCGCCGGTTGGGGGCCGAACACGGCCAACACTTACGAGGTGGCGCTGAAAATGAAGGAGACCAGCGCTGTCGACAGCGAGGGCCTGCAAATAGAGCAATTGCTCCACGGCCCCTTCTGCTCCGTTGACGATTCCTGCTTGGTCACGTTGGTCGCGCCGCCGGGGCCCGGCTACGAGCGGGCGTTGAACGTCGCCCGCGCTTCCAACGAGGTGGGAGCGCCGGTGTGGGCCTTGGTGCAGCAGGAAGACACCCAGTTGTCGGAGTTGGCCGCCGAGACCTTCACCATGCCGGTGGTGAGCGAGTTCTGGAGTCCATTGGTGTACGTTGTGCCCTTACAACTTTTTACCTACTACCTTGCCTTGGCCCGAAACACCCACCCGGACCTGTTCCAACAAGACAACCCCAAGCAGGCCGCCGCGCGACGGCACTACGATCTCTAATCTTGGGTTCCCGTGCAGACGGGAATGACGGTAAGGCGGGAATGACGACTAATCACACAAGGAGAAGCACACATGTCGACGGAAGAAGCCCAGTCCTTCCTGGAATCCGGTCAGCAAAGCAGGGGTTACACCTTGGAAATGCACCGCATCATGGCGGAAGCCGACTTGGAGTGGGCCAAGAAATACAACGAATTCATCCAAGCCACCTACACTGGCGAACGCCTTCTGGACCGCAAGACCAAGGAACTGCTGCAGATAGTCGTCGAAGCCGCCCTGCGGGCCGACGTTGAGCAGATTCAGGCCCATGTGCGGGTGGCGTTGCAGGAAGGCGCAAGCCCCCGGGAAATCCTGGAGGCCATGCAGGCCGTCATAATGCCCATGGGCGCCCTTGCCTTCCGCCGCGGGCTGCAAGCCTGGGCGGCGGAAACCGGGCACAGCGTTCCTGAAGAGGGATAACCCAGACAGTGCCCGGCGACCAGTTGTCAGTGAATGCTGGCCACTGACAACTAACCGCTGACCGCTGGCTACTTCTCCCACTGGACCTTGTTTCGCAGCACCCCGATGTCGTTGATCTCTATCTCGCAAACGTCGCCGTCCACCATGTTTTCGGTGGCGCCGTCGGTGCCCATCCACAACACGTCCCCGGGCACCAGGGTGAGATAGCGGCTCATCTCGCTGATGTATTCCCGCACGCCGAAGATAGCGGTCTTGACGTCATACTCACCCACCACGCGGCCGCTGACCGTTATCTTCACGTGCAGGTCGTCGGGATTCAAATCAGTGACGATCCACGGCCCCATGGGCTTGAAGGTATCGGTGTTCTTGGCCCTCCACATGGTGCGGTCTCCCCGCTGCCAGGTCCGCTCGCTTACGTCGTTGCCAATGGTGTAGCCGAAGACGTAGTCCAGGGCTTCTTCCTGGGTGACGTTCTTGCACTTCTTGCCGATCACCACCACCAGTTCTCCCTCGTACTGCAACAGCTCCGTTGCATCCTTGGGTACTACGATGGGATGCTCGTGGGGGACCAAAGCGTTGTTGGCGCGGTAGCCCACGTCGGCCTTCTCTGGAAGGTTGGGCTCCTCCCCGCGCATCCTGGCGGCCCAAGTTACGTGTTCCGGGTAATTGATCCCCGCAGCGTAGAATGTGGGCGGTATCACCGGGACTTCCAACTGCACCGACGCCAAGGAGTGGGTATTGGACGTCCTGGTGTAAGAGTCGAAGGGGCTGCCCTCGACCTCTATCACGTTCTCCCCTTCGATTATGCCGTAGACCACGTCGTTACCCGACCGGAATCTGCACCATTTCATGGCTGATGCTCCCTGAAGCTGATTTTGGGACAGGCTCAAGGCCAATTCTCACACCATGAAAACCGGTGGTCAAGCCGCTCCGTCACTCGCGCACCCATCTCTCCTCATTGCCCCACTAGCCCCTGTATGCTAGGCTCAATCGCCAAGGCTACAACGAGCAAGGGGGAGACCTTTGAGACTGGAGAACAAGACCGCGTTTATAACCGGCGCCAGCCGCAATATCGGACGTGAAGTAGCGTTGACCTTCGCTAGGGAGGGGGCCGACCTGCTGCTGAACACCAAGTCCAGCAAACAGGAACTGGAGGAAGTGGCGGCACAATGCCGTGAGTTGGGCGCCCGGACTCACATTGTCATGGGCGACGTGTCCGACTCAAGCCGGGTGTCGGAAATGGTCGAGGAAGGAATCCGGGAACTGGGCAAGATCGACGTGCTGGTGAACAACGTAGCGGTCCGGCCCCACCGGCCCATCCTCGAAATCACCGACGACGAGTGGCACCAAGTACTGGGAGTCAACCTGCACTCCGCCTTCTACCTGTGCCGGGCGGTGTTGCCCGGCATGATTGAACGCCGCTCCGGGAGCATCATCGCCCTTGGCGGCCAGTCCGCCATCACTGGCCGGCCGGGCACGGCGCTCGTCACTACCGCCAAGACCGGGCTGTTGGGACTGATTCGCGCCATCGCCGCAGAAGTCGCCCCCTACAACGTCCGCGCCAACATGGTGAACCCGGGTTCGACGGACACGGAACGGCGGTCGCCGGAATGGTACCCGGAATTTCAAGGGCGCGACCGCGGCTCCGACGGCCACCTGCAGGAAATTCCGATGCACCGTCAGGCGACAGTGGAAGACATCGCCAACGCCTGCCTGTTCTTCGCGTCGGACGAGTCGGCCTACATCACGGGCGACCGGCTGAACGTGGTGGGCGGGCGATACATAGTCTGAAGCCGCGAAGGTGACCCTACGCCGCCGCGTCCAACGCGCTCCAGGCAAGACCGGCGGCGCCCAACATGCCTGCGTTGTCTTCCAAGCGGCTGGTGACCAGGCTGAACTCCTTGTGCAGCCCGCTCATGGCCCCGTCCAGCATCTGGTCCTTGATGACCGGAATCAAGCCCAGGTCGTTCAGGCCGACCGTCACACCCCCGCCCAGCACCACCAGGTCCGGGTTGTAAAGGTGCAGAACGTTGGTGAGGCCCACCCCCAGAGCGTAGACGACCCGGTCTACTATGCCCAAGGCCAGAGCGTCGCCATTGCCCGCAGCCTGGAACACGAGCTCCGAGGTGATGGACTCGGGAGCGATCTGCGACAACGTGGAAGACTGCTCGTCGTCCTGGGCAACCCTTTCCCGCGCAATGCGGGCCACCGCCGTGCCGGACGCCAAGGCTTCAAGGCAGCCCCGGTTGCCGCACTCGCACCTTGGGGAATTGTCCCCTATGTCGATTCTCATGTGACCGACTTCGGCGGCAAGCCCGTTTCGGCCAAGGAACACCCGCCCCCGGTCTATAACTCCGCCACCGATGCCGGTGCTGACGGTGACGTAGACCAGTGTACGGGGTGGTTCCCCCGCCTCTCTGGCGTCCCGCCCTACCCCGTAATCGAAGTGGCCCAACGCCGCAAGGTCGGCATCGTTGCCTACCCACACGGGATAGCCCAGATTGGCTTCCCACAAGGCCTTCAACGAGACGCCGTCCAGCATCGGCAGATTGGGGGGCTGGTACAGCGTCCCGGTCTCTCCATCCACGGGACCGGCTATGGCCAAGCCCACTCCCAGAGGGAGATTCGGCTTACACCACTCGATAGCTTCCCTCAACAATCCCTCGGCCGTCCCCAGCAGCTCATCCTTGTCCCGGCTGACGGCGTTGCGCACCCGGGACTGCCAGAGGATGTCCCCTTGCCGGTCCACCACAGCAACGCGAGTCCACGTCCCACCCCAGTCCATGGCTACAACCATTTGTGGAGCCTGAGTCATATTCCCGTTACTCCGGATCAAGGTCCCGCTGTGCGATACGGTGCCAGTGTATGACACCGGAAGCAATTTGGGCATCCGTAGCGTGGTCGTTCCTGACGCTGGCGATGCCGGCGTGGGCCGGGCGTCCGATAAGTCTTGTCAGGAACCTTGCATTTCGTTGAGCCCGGGTAGTGTCGCGATAGTCCGCAGTGAAAGATGCTTCCACGGTGATGTAATTGGTTTCAACTCCGTTTCTTGCCTCGATAACGAGGTCAGCGTTGCGGAAGCTCTCCAGTTCGTTGGCAGGAATATCGCCGCCTCTTGCCCTTTGCGCCATCAATGCCAGTTCCAAGCGGGGCAAGGTCCGGACGTATTCAAACCCCATATCCAAGGCGATGACCGCGGCATATTCAACGGCTATTGCGCGGGCATTCCATCTTTTGATCAGGTCCGAGTCGTTAATCATCGTGTCCAAGTGGCGGTAGATGCTGATGAATACCTCATCAGTCTTTGCATCAAGTTCGTGCTGGTTGACGTTGAACTGTTCCCGGTCGGCACGGGTTGTCGGCAAGCGCTCTCAGGAAATCTTCCTGGCTGTTGATGGCCGTCATGGGTATGCTCCTACCTCATATTGTAGGGGCTAGTAATGAGCATACGCAACGCGCCGGGTGCTATATCCGCTCAGGGTGAGAGGGCATATTCCCAAGGGTTCTTGAAGCAATTCCCTATTTGGCAGGAGGGTCCGCCTTCAATAGCTCGTCCAACGCTTCGCGCAGGTCCGACGCGCTCATCGGTCCGACGAATTTCTTGGCGATGAAGCCTTGCTGGTCGATGAAGAACTTTTCCGGCAGACCCTTTACCCCGTACTCGATAGCAATCTCTCCTTCCTCGTCGATGCCGTTGGGGTAGGGGACTTCGTAACGTTCCAAGTGCTCCTGCACACCCAGGGGCAGGTCCCAGATGGCTACCCCGACAAACTCGACCGGACGGTCATGGTACTCACGGTACACGTCGGCCAATACCGGCGCCTCGCGGCGGCAGGGCGGGCACCACGACGACCAGAAGTCCACCATCACCACCTTGCCGCGGAGTTCCGACAAGGTTATCGCGCCGTCGTCATGCAACTCCAACGAAAACTCCGGCGCGGCCTCGGGCGCAACCTTCACCTGCCCGAACTCCGTATTGACGCCGAAACTTCCTGCGCTCCCGCCGCTCCGGGCGGACGCCCATCCAAGCAGGCCAAACAGGGCCAGCAGCGGGACGGCCGACGCCAGCAGAATCCAGCCGCGCTTGCTCAAGGAGTCCCGTCCTCCGAGAGCCCAGGAGGGTGCGTCCGGCCTTGCAACATGGGAGTTGTAGTCCAACGGACTCTCAGGAACCCAAGAATCAACAACAAGGCCAAAACCGCGCCCAATATGCTGGGCAAAATCACCTGCCACGTTTCGGCGCTGGTCAATGACCTGCCCACGCGCCCCAACAGTCCCGGTTGCGGCAGGCCCGTGAATTCCAGCATCAACCCCTGCCCCGGGCCTATTTCCTTCGCTTCCCACACTTGGTATCTGGTGTCTTGAATGTTCATGGGGCTTGCCAATTCCAATGGCGACACCCGGACGGAGGCCAGTTCCTCCGGCACCAGCGCTTGGTAGACGTCCGCGCCCTGGTGCAACCCCTGACGGTAGGCAACCGCGCTGCCTTCATAGGTGAAAAAGTAGGAAAACTCGACGCTATGGTCACCCGGCGGGACCGGGGACGTCACGGCAAACCCGGTGCCGACCGGTATTATGTCCCTTCCTTCCAGATCGGATTGCACGTTCAAATCGAAGGATTGAGGCGGCAGGGAAAACCTTAGAAAGCTCATCTGCGCCGGATTATCCAAGTTCGGGACCAAGGTACGGTCGCTCCGGTTGGCCAAGCGCACGAACTCCACCGCCGCTACCGTCCGGTCCGTCTTGTCCACCTCGGCTATCACTTGCACGTGCGTCGTAACCTCAACTAACGACACGTCCTCGGTAGGTTCATACACCGTGAGCCGCACCTCTCCATCTAAGTCTCCCGCCCCCCGCATCGTCCGGTACAACGCGCCGCCATAGTCGGCGCTGAAGATGTACCGGCCGTTGTCCACCGCCGGCAGACCATCGACGGTGAACCGGCCCTCTTCGTCGCTCACGGCATCCAGAGCGGTTATCAACCCACCGTCGCCGTCCGTGACCAGAGCCAATACCAGCACTTCGGCGGGAGGAGACGCTCCAAGGGTGCCATTGACCACCTGCCCGTTGACCGTTACGCCACTGTCTGGAGACTGAGAATAGACGACAGTCAGCCCGGCAAAAGAGCTGCTTCCAAGCAACATTACGGCAATTATCGCAATCCGTAGTCTCAAAACCGTCACCGGTCTACGTCTGTCGTAGAGTCCGCTTCAGAGGCGGATGGTCCAGACTCTTGAACACTCAACCGGGTCATCAACACCTCTTGCTCCAATTCCAAGCCGGCGTCTTGCGGTCCCATCCGGTCCCTGAGCATAGCGGCGGCCTGCATCCGGTAAGCCAGTAGCTCTTCCCGGTACTGTCCCTCCGGCACGTTGCCCAGTTGAAACTCCAGTTGAAGGGTACGGATGGCGTCCAAAATATCCTCGACCTCGACCATGACCGGAACTTGTCGGTCGTCGCCGGTTTCCGGCTGGAAACGTCCTCTCAGGAAAGGATAAATGAGAACGCCGATGCTCAACACCACCAGCGCGGCTGCCACCAGAAGGAACATGCAGTCGGTTAATCTCCGGGGGCGGTGTCCCCCATTCCTCGCTGTAGCTGTCCGCCTGTCCGGGGTGCGGGCGTCGCCGCCGCAACTCGGACCGGCGCACGGACACGCTGCGGCCACAGAGCCACAATTGTACCCAGAATAAGCACCGGGCCGGCTACCCACATCCACCAAATCAAGGGGTTGACCAGGATGCGGAATCCAACGCTGCCGTCCGCCATGTTCTCGCTTGGCGCAACAAACAGGTCCTCTACGGGCGTGGACCGGATGGATGCCCTGGTCGAGGCCATGTTGAATGAAGGATAGAAGTCCCGCCTCGGGTACAGCATGTGCTGCAACTCGCCATCCCGCAGCACCTCCACGGTGGACAAATATTCGGTGCGGTTCCCCTTGAACTCCGCAACCGTGCCCAAGTACCTGAGCTCGTAATCGTTCACCGCCACGGTCTCTCCGGGCGCCAGGACCACGTCCTTCTGTTGGTTGAAGAAAGACGTTCCTATAACACCCAAGGCCACCATTACCACCGCCAAGTGAACAATGTAGCCTCCGTACCGGGGCCGGTTGGCCATTATCAGCCTTACAAAGGCGACTGGGTAGAGCTCCCCGGAGGAACGGTGACGCGAGCGTGCCCCCCGTACCCATTCCGCAACAATTCCCGTCGCTACCAACCCTCCCAGGGCGAATCCCGTCAGGGCATAGGGCTGCCTGATTCCCAATGCCAGCAGGACCACCGCCAGCATCAAGCCAGCGGCGACCGGTACCACCAACGCCCGCCTCACGGCAGCGAAGTTCGCCCTTCGCCACGGCAGCAACGGGCCGACTCCCATCAGGCACAGCAACGCCAGGAACAACGGCCCGTTTACTTGGTCGTAAAACGGCCTGGCTATGGTGATTTCCTCCCCGGTGGTCAGCCTCGGGATGAGTGGGTAGACGGTCCCCCACAGGGTGACAAAGGCAATGCCCAGAAGGAGCAGGTTGTTGGCCAGAAACGCCGCCTCCCTGGACAGCATGGAGTCCAGGTTGCGGGCGCTTTTGAGCAGGTTGTACCGCCAGAAAAACACTGCGAACGGCACCAGCACGCCCACGATGAGAAACAGCAGGAACACCCAACCCAGCGTGGAAGCTCCGAACGAGTGGACCGACGGCACCGGGCCGCCCCGGTTGACGAACATTCCGTACAGCGCCAAGCCGAACGCCACGTTGATGAGAACGATGTTCCACATGCGGAACATGCCCCGCCGCTTCTGCACCATGATCGAGTGGATGAAGGCCGTCAAACCCAGCCACGGCATCAGGGCCGCGTTCTCCACCGGGTCCCAGAACCAGAACCCGCCCCATCCAAGGATGGTATAGGCCCACCAGGAACCCAGCAACAGGCCGCAGGCCAGCAGCCCCCAGGACACTATGCCCCAAACACGGCCGGCATCCACCCATTCGTCCTCAGATTGGCCTCCGATCAACGACCCCATGGCAAAGGCCAAGGGAATGCTGGCCGCGATCAGCCCGGCCATCAACGCCGGGGGATGGAAGAACATGCCCCAGTGAGTGAGCAGCGGGTTGATGCCTTCCCCGTCCGGCGGAATGAAAGGCAGCTTGTCGAACGGGTTGGCCATGAAACCCATTACGGCCAGGAAGAACGTCATCACCAGCATCAAAACGCCGGTGGTGTAGGGCAGGGTATCCTGAAGATTCTTATCCCTTGCCTTCCATATCGCCAGCGCGGACATTGCTCCCAGCGCTGCGGCAATGTACAACAGCGAGCCTTCGTTTCCGGCGTAGAACGCCACCCAAGTGAGGTGGGACTGCATCGCCCGGTCACTGTGAGCGGCTACGTAGGCTACCTCGAAGTCCTGGCTGACGAACAGGGCCATCAGGCTCATGGTCGCCACGAGCAACACCAGGGCGACCAAGTAGACCGCCCGCCTTGCGCTTACTACCAACTCCGGCGAGCCCCGCACCTTGCCCAGAAAGGAGCCGACGGCAGAGTAAGACGCCAGGGCCAAGGCAATCCACAGCGAAGCCGCGCCCAGTTCGGCCATGACCTACCCTTTGCCGCCTTGACCGGCCACTAGCCGCCGGTCTCCCGGTCGATTATCTCCAAGTATTCTTCCAAGCCCTCCTCCCCCAACGGTCCGTCTCCGGTCGGCGCGTTGTTGCGCCCGGCCATCGACCTGATTACCAGCAACCCGCCGCATATGGCCGCAATAACCGCGACTACGGGCACAATCCAAGCCACAAGGTTCAGACCCGACTTGGGTGGCGCGGCCAGCACCTGTGGACCGTATCGGTCGGCGAAGAAGTCCAGTATCTCTTCCCGGGAGTGCCCTTGCGCCAGCATCTCCCTCACCACCCGGCGCATCTGCTTGGAATATTCCACCTGCGCTTGGTCGATGGTTTCCGCCGGGCAGACGGGGCACATGAGCATCTTGTCTATCCGTTGGGCCTCTCTTTCATCGTATTGAAGCGCCTCGCCGGGGGATGACGTGGGGCCCGGCTGCTGGGCCTGCACCGGACCGGCCTTAACATGCCATGCGGCGGCAACCGCCAAGGATACGGCAAGCATGACCAAGAGAACGGCCGGGGAAACAGCAGTAGCAGGTAAGGGAAAACGCATATAGGGCCCCGGTCTGCCCCTGCCATACGGCTAGTTGGGGCGATTTCATCAATGACTTGAGAGGAAAATACAGGGTATCGCCCGCAATGAGCAAATACCGGATGAGGGAAGACCGTCCGCCGCCTTTACTTCAGGGTCGTCACGTACTCGGCGATCATCTCCATTTCCTCGGTCGTCAACAGCTTGCTGAAGCTGGGCATGACCGTAATGCCGCTGACCATCATGCCCTGTATGCCCTGGGGTCCCATAGCGATTACCACCTCGGAAGTCAAGTCCGCGGTGACGGCAGGTTCATATCCGTACTGGTCCATCATCAGCTTCAACACCGGCCCGTCACCCTTGCCCGTCGTACCGTGGCACATGGAACAATTGACCTCGTACAGGTGTTCGCCGGTGTAGATAGCGGTGGATTTCGGGGCCGGAATCCCCCCCATGCCATCCGGCGAAGCCCAAGGGACGGCGTTTTCAACCCCGGCCAGCCGGGGAGGTTCGCCGGACCTGTACGACTGGCTGTAGTGCATCTCGTAGAAGATGTCCAACGGGTAGGTCCCTTGGCCGCAGCCAATAGCGCCGACCACAAGCAACAGAGCCAGGCCTGCCAGATATTTTTTCACGCCGGAAATACCTATTCTCATGCTATCGCCTGCCCCCGGCGTGTTTCCCGCGTGGGCGGGAAACACGGGAAAGGGGTCGTTCCCGCACGGACGGGAACCTCAGTTATTCCTCACTACATCAATGGCGCCCGCCTGCGTCAATATGGCCTGCACCTGGTTATGCTGGTCTTCCTCGACGTTCACCAAAACGCCGATGTATCCCTCGGTAATCCTAGTGTCGTACAACCCCAGTTTTGGCTTGGGCAGGCGAGACTCGAAGATGATTCCGATGATTGTGAAAGCGATGGCCGTCAGCATCGTGCTTTCATAGGTCACCACCGCCATTGGGGGCAACGACAGGATCGGCTTTCCGCCCTGGGTCAGGGGGTAGGCCATCTGCGTCATCGCCGTCAACATGATTCCAACGGTCAATCCGACCAATGCTCCCAGCAACGGGAACCAGTACAAGCGGTGACGCTCTTCCCTCTCTCCAAACGCTCCCTCCGGGTAGGGCGCATCGGTCAGGAAATCGTAATTGTCCGGCGAAATATCCGCCCGCTGTAAAGCGTCGCCCGCTTCCGCAGCATAATTCGCGTCTTCAAAAAGTCCCAATATCGGGCGTATCGCCATCGGGTCTGCCCTCCTTACACTCGTACCGGTCCGCAGGTCCTTCTAGTCTTCACGGAACGTGGCCGGCACGGTCCGCCGTCCAATCTGCACTTGAGTTTTGAGAATGTCACCCTCTTTAATGTCGTACAAGGGTATCAACGGCAGCACCCTGGCGAAGAGCAGCATCAACATCGCAACTTGAGCGAAGGTGCCTATGACGATCATCGTCTCTACCACACTGGGCGTATAAGTACCCCAATCGAAGGTGAAGACCTGCTTTTGAGTCAGCCCCGGCACGATGATGATGTACCTCTCCAGCCACATCCCTATGTTCACCGATATACATGCGATGGACATTATCCAGAGGTTCCGGCGGAACTTCTTCGGCAGCCACAGCGCAACCGGAATAAAATAAACGACTGCCACGAAGATGATGAACCACACGTTCCACGGGTACTCGGTGAATTGCAGGTTCCGGACTGCGATCTCGTCGGCTTCCCTGCCGTAGAACCCGAAAAGGATTTCCATTACAAAGAAGTAGAACCATCCGGTGGCCACCACGATGAGCAGCCGCCCCAAAGCGTCAATGTGTTCGTGGCGGATGTAGTCCTGCCATCCGTAAATCCACCGCAGGATGATCATGGCAAAGGCGACCGCTGAAACGCCGGAGTGGACGGCGCCCACCACGAAGTAGGGCGCGAATATCGTCGAGTGCCATGACTTGACCGCGACCGTCATGCCGAAGTCCCAGGACACTATGCTGTGGACCGACACGAATACGGGGAGGATCAGCGCTGACAGCAGGACGCCGGCGATAATCTGAAGTTTCCACTGCCTGGGATGTCCTTGCCAACCCATCGCCAGAACGGTGTAGATACGGTGAGGTATGCCGGTGGTGCGGTCCCGCAACACGGCCATATCGGGCAGCAGCGCAACGAGTACAAACAGGATACTGGAGGTCAGGTAGGTGTAGATTGCGCTGGGGTCCCACACCAAGGGAGACCTTACGTTGGGCCACACGCCGCGGGCGAAATCGAAGGGAATGAACGGCAAGGTGTAAATCCAGTAGACCGTGCGCCACGGCCTCCCTGTATGAATCAGGGGCATCAACACCGCGGTCATCAACGAGAATACAGTCAGCACTTCGGCGGCGCGGGTGGCAGGCCTGCGCCATTCGGCCTTGGACAGGCGCAGAATCGCCGAGAGCATCACCCCGGCATGGCTTATGCCGATCCAGAAAACGAAGTTGACCAAGAAGAAGCCCCACATTACCGGCCGGTTCAACCCGGTAAGACCGAGACCCTTGTTGATCATCAACCCCGCAGCGCCCCAAGCGACGAAGGTGACGATCGCGAAGATGCCCACGGCCAGCCAGAACCAGCGGGGCGATTCTAGAATCGACCGCAGCAGGTCCCGGTTGATCTGCCTTGCGGGTAGGACCCTGCCTTCCTGCATCTAAGCTCCTTTAACGAGTGAACAGTGGTTGGCGATGGCGGGCAGCAATACTGGCCGTCGACAACCGGCCACTATTCGGGTTTGGCCAGCACCAAGTACCTGCCTCGGATCAGGGTATCCATCTTCTGGTACATGGTCCCTTCCTTTATTTCCCAGATACACATCAGCGGTATCAAACGGGTGGCCAGCAGGTAGAAGAAGGCCACCAGTCCCAGTCCGCCCAGGACTATGAACACGTCCCACAACATAGGGAACACCGGCGCCGGCACATCGGCCAAGAAGTGGGCGTACACATGGTCGGCGTTGAACGACGCTACGAAAATCCGCAGGTTGAACACAAACGCGCCGATCAGCGCGAATGCTCCCGCCAGCGCGGGGCCCCAGTCGCTTCTGCGGACTGGGTTCCAGAGCAGCGTCAGGAACGGCGCAACAAAGCTGAAGAAGAAGTTGGCCGCGAACATGCCGCCGTAGGACTCGAACAGCAAATACTTGAGAATGTTCTGCTCGACCTCCAGCCTCCCATACCAGTAGGTGATGCCGAAAGAGAACATGTGGTAACACCAGAGAAGACTGAACGCCAGTATCAGCTTGCTGGCCGACCAGAATGGCGAGATGCCGATGTAGGTATCGTAACCGCCCCACCGGCGCAGGATGAACAGGATGATCAGGAGCAGTCCCAAGGAGGACTGGAACCCGGTCAGGCTGTACAGCACCGGGAAGATTGAGTCTTTCCAGCCCGCGATCAGGCTCATGGCGTAGTCGGTGCTGATGGTGAAGTGCATGAAAATCAGCAGCATGAAGTAGAAGGCGCCCAACATCGCCAGCCACGCCTTCTGGTAGTTCCACTGCCGCTTGGTGCCGTGCCAATGCCCTGCCAACATCCCGTAGAGTGAGCGGCGGAAGCCGGTGGCGGTGTGCCGGGCTTCAGCCAGGTCGGGCGTCATTGAAAGCCACAGAATCACCAAGGCGGCCAACGCCAAGCCGATGATGCCCAGCATGTCCCACCAGTGAGGAGCGCCGATGGGCACCTCGAACCACAGGGTTCTCCGCACTTCCAGTTCATGGTGACCGGCATTGGGATTGTGGATCGGCGGCAGGACCATCATCAACGGGATGAACATCAGGATGTTGAAGACACCCAGCAGTCCGAACAATTCCGAAATGCGGGTCACCGGCCTGCGCCAATGGCTCTTGGTAATCCGGAACGCCACCGCCGCCAAGGGCGCGGTGCTGGTGATCATGAAGACGAAGGAAAATGTGGCCGCGTAGTAGCCCCACGGGCCATGGGCGTCGAACCCGCTTACGCCAACCCGGATGACAAACCCGACGATGCCCAAGACCAATAGAATCCCGGACACGACCAGTCCGTAGACCACCGGCTTCGGCATGGTATAGGTCTTCGACACCACGTCCTGCGTCGTCTCCGACGCCTGTGGAAATACCCACATTCCGGCGTGGTGGCCGCCTTCGTGGTGGCCGTTGGCATGGTGTCCGTTAGCCATGTCCCCCACCGTTGCTGACCGGGAATTGGTCCACCTTCTTCAGGTAGATAACGTTGGGCTTGGTGGCCATCTCTTCCAACAGGCGGTAGCCCCGGGTCTTGCGCTCCTCTTCCTCGTGCTCGTTCAGGTCCTTGAAATACTCGTACACCGGACCTGTCGGGTCTTTCTGGTCGCCGAAGTTCAAGGCATTGGTGGGACAGGCTTGAACGCAGGCCGGCAGGAAGTTGCGCTTCTTCATGGTCTCATAGTCCAGGGTGGCCCTTTCCTGCCGCTCTACGGTCAACTCGGCTCGCCGTATGCGTTGCACGCAGAAGGAACACCGCTCCATGATGCCCCGGCTGCGAACGGTCACGTCCGGGTTCAACTGATTGCGCAACCGCTCCGGCCATTGCGGCTCCCAGTAGTTGAAGAACCGTACCTGGTAGGGGCAGTTGTTGGCGCAGTAACGGGTGCCGATGCACCGGTTGTATATCTGAACGTTCAACCCCTCGTCGTTGTGGTAGGTGGCGAACACCGGGCACACCGGCTCGCAGGGAGCGTTCTCGCAATGCTGGCACAGAATCGGAATAAATCTGGCCTTCACGTCGGGGAATTCCCCTTCCCAGTACCGCTCAATCCTGATCCATTCGTATGCCCGCCGCTGCTGGAAAAGGTCCTTCGTGTTGATGGGAACATTGTTCTCGGACTGGCACGATACCACACAAGCCTGGCAACCCGTGCACCGGTCCAAGTCAATGACCATACCCCATTTATGCGGTGTTCTGTTAGTTACCATGTCCGCCTTCAGCCGTTAGCCGGATTTCAACCCTTTTCGGGAACAATCGTGTGTATTATCTGCTCTGCCGGAGTCGTGCCTATTTCGATAGCCCGGTACGCGCCTTCGAACTTGGATATTCTAACGCTGCGGCCAGTGGGCGCCACCGTCACCGTCGTGCTGGCCCAAGCCAGGGCGCCCGTATCGTCCACCTGGCTTGGCTCCACGATTGACATCAAGTTTGGACTTACGTTGTCCGGCCGTCCGGTGGCCGTATCCGACCCGAATTCCCTTCCCTGGCCGAACGGCATTGCTATTATCCCCGGCGGATTTGCCGGGGTGAGGAACACCGGCGCTTCTATCGAACCCCGGACCGCCGAATTGACCTGGACTATATCCCCCTCGCGCACACCCAACCGGGCGCCGTCGTAATCGCTCATCTCAACCCAGGTTTCCCAAGTCACGGTGGTGACGGGATCGGGAGTGGCTTGCAGCCACGGCAGGTGAGCCGTCTGCCCTTCCATCAGGGTATGGTGGGAGAAGGGCGCCAAGTGAAAAACATTCCCCGAAGTCCCCAGCCCCGGGAACCTGGGCTGGCTGGACTTCGCTACTATATCCCTCAGCAGACCGTCGGGAGGGGCGACCGAGCCGGGACCCGTGGCAGACTCGTCCCACCAGCCTCCTTGGGCCAGCATCCTGTTCCAGAACTCGTTGGCTGTCGCCGCTTGGATAGACCCCCTGTTCATCTCGAACAACTGGCGCGAACTGTCCCTCAACAGGTCCTCGAACCGGTCCCAGGGCAGGGCGTCTCCCCTGCCCATTTCCGATGCAATGGTCAACAGCACATCGCCGAAACTGCGAGGGTCCAGGTCGCTCAACGGGTTCACCACTGGCTGCTGTATGCCGATTGTCTGGAACCCGGGACCCGGCTCGGGCAGGTCGCTGCCCCAGTCTTCCAAGTATATCCGGTCGGGCAGTATCAAGTCCGCCATCACGCTGCTGTCGTCCAGGAAGGGCGAGAAGCTGACGATGAACAGGTCGTCCTGGTCCATTGCGTCATGGAAGTCCATCGCCCCGGGCAGTCCGTGCACCGGGTCGGCGTTGTGCAGCAAGAGCATCCTGGTCTGTCCGTTGCGCAACTGGCTGGCAACGGTGGCCCAGTCCGCAAGGGACCCGCCGCCAGAGGAGGCCGGTACGTCCGGGAGAGGACTCTCCGGATTGAACCTTATCCCTCCGGTAACGCCAACGCTCCCTACCAAGTAATTGAGGGCATATATTGCTTCCAGGTTGAACAGGCCGTTGCTGTGCGCGCCGGCGGACCCGCCGCCGATGGCCAGGCTGGGCCTGTTTTCCGCTGCCGCAAACCTGCGGGCCAGGTCCTCAATAACTTCGACAGGCGTATGACCGTTCAGATGGTCGGGCAGTCCGATGAGTCCGGCGATCTCGTCGGGCCGGAAGGCCTCCAACGACGCCGCGCCTTGGCCTCCGGTCAGCCTGCCAACGTCCACGCCGGGAGCTTGCAGACCTTCGGAAAGAATCACGTAAGCCAGGCTCAAGGCCAAGTACCCCTCCCTTCCGGGAGATACCGGCACCCACTGGTCGGCGTTTGCCGCCGTCATGGAAAACCGCGAGTCCACGTGGAAGAAGCTGCCGCGCTTGTCCCTTCCCTCGCCTTGGCGGAATTCGCCATAAGCCATATTCCACCGATTGGGGGCAACCCAAGTGGACAGGAGATCACTGCCGAATGACAGCAGGAAATTGGCGTTGCCAATATCGAAGTCCGGCAGCGTGTCCTGACCGAAAACGTTTTTCAAGGCCATGCGCAAAGTGACGGTGTCCATAGGCTCAAAGGCCAGATGGCGTCCTCCCATGGCCCCGGCGAACTTCTGCACCACCATGCCCAAGTGGCCGCGCAAAGGCTCGGTAACCACCAATATGTTCTCCGAGCGCCCCTGCAACCCAGCCCTGAACTCGTTCAAGCCCGTAGCCCAGTCTATTGGCTCGAACTGACCGGAGCCGCGGTAGCTGCTCCGCCGCATCGGTCCGGATACCCGGTCGGGATGGTACAGGGCCTGTAGTCCGGCCTCGCACCGGGCGCTATGCGTGCCCATGTTGGTCGGGTAGGAAGGGTTGCCCTGGACTTTCTTGGCCCTCCCCTCCATAACGCGGACGACTATTCCCTCACAAGACGGGCAGGTGCGGCACAGGGTGGCGTACCAGTTGTCCTTCCCTCTAACCAAGTCCTCCGGCAGCGAGGCCGGGCTTTGCAGGTCAAACTCCCCGTGCCGGATGCCGAATCCTTCGCAGGCCACAGCACCCACGGCGGAAAGGCCGGCCCAAGCCAGAAAGTTTCGCCGACTCAACTTCATGGTTAGAGAGCGTCCTTGTCCAGAATCACTTGTGACATATCGTGCAATCGGTCGCTACGTTGTTTTCCCGGTGGCAGTCCAGGCAGGTGCCCATCTTCAACGACTGTCCCTGCTTCGGTTTCACCACCTCCATGTCGGCCACGTCGCCGTGACAGATGGAGCAAGTTTCCTGCACTGAGAGCGGGCCGTTGATCCCCTCCCCGTTGATCCCCGTCCGCATCAGTTCGGGACTGGGGTCGGTGAAGAACCTTATGTGGGCCTCGTGAACGAACCTGACGTGGTCCGGCATCCGGTGCACCCGTTCCCAGTTGATGGGCATGACCGGCGGCGTTATCCCGTCGGCCCCGGCTACTGGCCGGAACTTGGATATCTCCGTTCTGGCAGCGGATGTCTGCCCCTCGACCGTGCCGTGACAGAACAGGCACTGCTCTACCGAGGGTACCGTTGCCGCCTCTCCTTTGGTGACGTTGCGATGGCAGAACTCACACTGTATGCCCATGTTGCCCTCTTCCACCGGGCCCGCGTGGACCGTATGGGGGAAGGCGACCGGTTGAGGCGGAGCGTTGCCCAGCCCGAACGGGGGGTTGGAGAACCATGAAATCAAGAGGACAACCAGCACGAACCCCACGACCACCACAACCGTCAGGCCAACCAAGCCCAGGGTCATCATTTTTGCGTCGAGTCGCATCTGCTATAGGGCCGTCCCGTTATGCAGGGTGCCTATCTTGACCCAGTGGGATCTTTCGGCCATGAAAGGCCGCAACGTTGTCACAATACTCTCAAACAAATGGAACGATCGAGGATAGTCCCGTTAAATCAGGAACCGGTCCCAGAATTTGGCCACGTTCAGCGTGTTGATAATAACCATGACCATCATTACCACCGCCGCCGCCAGCACCAGGAAAGCAAAACCGGTCAACGGGGTCCGAAGGCGAGTAAGACTCTCCGGCGCGTGCTTGGTGTTGATCAGCGACGGGATAATGGCGTGAGCAGTCAAAATGGTGACGGCGAAGGTTACTATCAACGGGAAGTAAATCCAGAAGAATTGGAGCCATATATGGATGTCTTGCCAGTTCGCTGCGGTTAGCGTTTTGGGATCTTCAAACATGCGTCAAAACAACCACCGGGGCCCAATGCCGGATTCCGCCACTGCTCAAGCGAGCCCCTGCCGAAAACCTAGCGAAAAATATCACAACCCCTTAGAGGTGTCAAGGGTAAAACATAGCTGAAACCGCCGTTTGAAGGCCCCTGACATTGCTTGTATACTGGGGCACGAAATGGGCCTTGATCGCTGGGGCGAAAGAATCCCGCGGCAGGGCCAGGAGGGAAGCCGAAAGTGGATTTCGATATCTCGGTGTTGCCGGGTGACGGCATCGGCACGGAGGTCACCGCCCAGGGGGTCAACGCCCTGGAAGCGGTCGGGAGAGTGTTCGGACACAACTTCAGGCTGGACTACGGCGACGTAGGCGGTATATCCATCGACAAGCACGGAACGCCCCTTCTGTCGTCGGTGCGCGACGCCGCGGCCGGCGCCGACGCCGTTTTGTTCGGTGGGGTTGGCGGACCCAAGTGGGACAATCCCGACGCTTCCATGCGCCCGGAAGACGCCCTGCTCCAGCTTCGCGCCCACCTTGGAGTCTTCGCCAACATTCGCCCCGTAAAGGCGTATCCCTGGCTGGCCGACTCCAGCTCGTTGAAGCCTTCAGTGCTCGAGGGGGTGGACCTGGTGGTCGTCAGGGAGTTGACCGGCGGCCTGTACTACGCCCTGCCCAAGGGACGCAGCGAGACGCCCCAGGGTATGACGGCCGTCGACACTATGCGCTACAGCGAAGGCGAGGTGGAGCGCATCCTCAGGGTCGGGTTCCAATTGGCCCAAGGCCGGCAGGGAAAGCTGGCCTCCGTAGACAAGGCCAACGTGCTGGAGTGCTCCAGGCTGTGGCGCCAGACCGCGACCCGTTTGTCCGCCGAGTACCCCGATGTGGAGTTGGAGCACGTCCTGGTGGACACCTGCGCGATGGAGTTGATTCGCAACCCCGGACGGTTCGACGTCATAGTGGCGGAGAACACTTTCGGCGACATTCTGACCGATGAAGCATCCGTTCTGGCCGCGTCCATGGGATTGCTGCCGTCAGCCAGCTTGGCGGAGGTCCCGGTATCCGGCAAACGGATCCGCGGCTTTTACGAGCCTATCCACGGCACCGCGCCGGACATCGCCGGGCAGAACATCGCCAACCCCATCGCCTCCATCCTCAGCGTGGCCCTGATGCTGCGCTACTCTTTGGGCCTCACGGAAGAAGCGGCTGCGCTGGAACTGGTGGTCGACCATGCCCTGGCCGACGGCTACCGCACCCAGGACATAGCCGCGCCGGGGGGCCAGACCGTCGGCACCACCGACATGGGTTCGCACATAGTCAAGGCGTTGGAGTCGGGACGATAACCCGCCGTCCCCTGCCATGCGGCCAGCCAAGGCCTGCCCCCGGCGGGTTTCCCGCGCCGGCGGGAAATACGGTAAGGGGGGAGGAGCCGGTTCATGGGCGGTGACTTGGCAATCGCCGTCGCCGTCTTTCTTGCCAGCGCGGCCGCGGTCATTTATCTGGGCGTCCAACTGGCCAAATATGGCGACGCTCTGGCAGGCTTGACCGGGCTGGGACGGGTGTTCATCGGCAGCATACTGGTGGCATTGGTCACCTCGCTCCCCGAGCTGTCGACCAACTTTGCGGCTGTGAGGCTCGACCCGCCAAATCCCGGCTTGGCCATCGGCAATATCCTCGGCGCCAACATGCTCAACATGTTCACCTTCGCCGCAGTGGCGTTGGTGTTCGGCGGAAAGGTCTTTCTGGAACGGGTGGCGCCCGAGCAAGGCTACCTAGCGTTGCTGGCCGCCGTAATGACCGGGGCGGCCGTCATATTTGCCCTCGTCAAAATAGACGTCGGCGTCTGGCAGACGGGCTTGAGTTCGCTGGTGCTGTTGGTGGTCTACTTGGGCGGCATGTGGATTGTGTACGTCACCCGCCCCCAGGAGGATGAAGCCGACGCGGATGAAGGGCCGGGTATCTCCTTAAGACAGGCATGGACAATTTTCATCCTGGTGTCGGTGGGCGTGGTCATCGCCGGATTCTTCCTGGCGTGGAGCGCGGACCGCATTGCGGACATTACCGGCGTTGCCTCCAGCACTCTGGGCATCCTGGCTGTCTCCCTCGTGACCACCATGCCGGAGGCCTCGGCCACCATTGCCGCCGCCCGCATGGGCGCCGCCGACCTGGGAGTGAGCGGCTTGGTGGGCAGTTGCGTCTTCAACGTGACGATTTTGTGCTACGCTGACCCCCTGTACCGTGGCGGCATCCTTATAAACCAGGCCCAGGAAGCGCACCTCATCGCCGGCACCGTTGCATTCGCTCTGCTGTTGACCGCGTTGAGCCTGATACTGTGGCGAGGCCGCATAGGGAGTGCTGCGGTCAGGGCGGTGCTGGCGTTGATGGCTTCGACCTACATCGCCGCCGCGCTGGTGGTAACGTCCATCGGGCAGACTTCCGAAGCACCCGGCCCGGAGTCCACCGGCAGCCCGCCCGAAAGCGTAGCCATGACCCGGCGTTAGATGTCTTCCCCGGCGTAGCTGGCGATTTGCACGAAGCCCTCTTCATCGTCCGACCAAGCAAACAGCGCGGCCTCCACGACGCGGCTACTGTCGATGCCCACTACCAACTGTTGCACCGGATATGCCGGCCCATCCCCCCAGGGACTGGTGGCTACCTCCCTGTCGGTTGGGGAGAAGTAGGCGCGTCCATTGGGATGGGAGTGAAAAATCACCTTCGCTGGAGTATCGCTGTCGAGGCTGCGGTTCAGCGACAGCAGGTCGTCGCCGGTTATGACGTAGGCGGTCTCGGCCCCTCGGTCGGCTTGGGTGGGGTGCGTGCCCGAGGCCTGGGCATTTTCACAACTGCGTACCGAGTCAACGACGGACTGGTCGTGGGGGCCAGCCAGCCAGCCGCAGCACTCGGCCGGAAAGGCCCTTCGGGCTTCCCGGTACACCTCGCTCAAGACCTGCGGTGGAATCTCCAGCGGTTTCAACGCATCGACCATATCGGGTCTCCTCAAAGACCTTCTTAAAACTCGTCGCGGTACTTAACCCGCCCATTGCCACACCGCAACCGTCATTCCCGCCTTCGCGGGAATCCACAAGCGGTCGCTGGCAAGACCGGCAGGTTCTGAGACAACCTCCTCAAAGGCCTCCCAGCATACGCCGGGCCCTTATCTCCCTCCGTTCCTGTTCCTGGGCCTTCACGTGCTCGTAGTATTGCGCCACCGCCTCTTCCTGTTCACGGTTCTGGATTGACCCGGGGCGTTGCGCCCTGACGAAGTTGATAGCGTTTTCCGGAGTATACCCAACAAACACCAGGTAGCACGCCAGAACGGTGCCGGTCCGCCCAATCCCGGCCTTGCAGGTGACCACCACCGGGTGTTCCCAAGACTCTATCTGCTGGTCAATGAACAGGCACATCCGGTCCAGTTGGTCCATGGTGGGAGCAGTGAAGTCCTGGACCGGCTCGTACAGGTCCACCAGTTCCAACGCCTCCGCGGAGATGGTCTCCTCCTCCATCCGAATGACGGCGGCAATATCACGCAGCTTCAGGAACATCAAATCGCGCCGGTTGGTGGGGCCTTGGGCGCCGGCCAGAGAGCCTTCAAGCAACCAACTGAAGTTAAGGTACTGCACAGGGCAAACTCCGCTTCTTTATACGGAATAGTGGCCAACGGCCGGTGGTGATTGAATGGCAACCGGTTAACGCCGTCACCGGCCAATCGTAAGGCAATAACGCCCGCCTATTATACTTGCGCACAGGGCACACAAGCCACACCCCGTTAGTCCTGGCGACGCCCTAGAAAGGGAAATTGCCGTCATGCCGCACAAAGGACTAAAATAACAACAGGGAGCTACACATGACTACCATCAACAATCCGGACGATTTCCTGAAAGCGCTGGACGAAAATCCCCAGTGGCTGGCCGCCGTGCGCGACCGGATCCTGGGGCAGGAACTGCTCAACCTCCCCGCCAGGTTCGAGGCTTTCGTGCAGCGCATGGACGCCTTCATTGAACAGCAGGTCATCCTGAACAAGAACCTGCTGGCGCGGATGGACCGCATCGAAGCCGATATGGCCCAACTCAAAACTGACGTTGCCGTAATCAAAACCGACATAACAGGGATGAAGACCGACATAACAGGGATGAAGACCGACATAACAGGGATGAAGACTGACATAACAGGGATGAGGACCGACCTGAATGCCCAGACCGGCAGGATTGATAACGCCCTGGGCTCCAATTACGAAAACAAGATCATCCGTCAACTCCCCGCCATCGCGGGTCAGCATCTGAGCATCCGAAACGTCAAAGTGATTAATGACCAGCTACCCGACATGATATATGACGCCCAGGAAAAGGGTCTCATCACCTCCGAACAAGGCTACGAGCTCTTGTACACAGACCTGGTCTTTTCCGGCAACCCTCGCTCCGGCGGACCCACTCGCTACATCTTGGCCGAAATCTCCATCACTGCGTCTGACAGCGACGTAACCCGGGCCTCCCAGAGGGCTGCCATACTTGCCGACGCCCTGCAAACATCCGTCACTCCAGCGGTGATATGCGAAACCGCCGACGAGGAACGTAAAGCCATCTCCGCCTCCCACAACGTGACCATCATCCAACATCCTGCCTTCTGAATCGGAATCCCAAGGCTTCTTACGGGCAGCGTCTACTTTGCAAAGCCTGCCTTGACCTGCCGCCGGAAACGGTCCAGCCCATCCCGTTACGCAGCCATTCCTGCTATAGCTGCAAGGGAGACAGGCGCGGGCCAACGACAATATCACGCCTAAGGAGGTCCGCCATGCAATCACAGCTCCCCGACCATGCCAGGAAACGCCTGAATGACCTCCTTGACGCCTTCACCGAAGCCGCCCCAACTCAGGTCGGCTACCCCGTCAACCAGGACTTCGATTACTCGGACCTCTACCCGTTCCTCCAATACTCCGCCAACAACGTCGGCGACCCGTTCCAGGGCACTAACTTCCGTATCAACACCCACGACATCGAGCGGGAGGTTGTTATCACTTTCGCCGACCTTATGCACCTGGAACCGGAACAGGCTTGGGGATACATTACCTCCGGCGGCACCGAGGGCAACATGTATGGCCTCTATATGGGCCGGGAACTCTACCCGGACGGCACCGTCTACTTCTCACAGGACACTCATTACAGTGTGGTCAAGCTCCTCCGCGTCCTCAATATGCGGAGCGTCATGATCCGGAGCCAGCAGAACGGCGAGATGGACTACGACGACCTGAGGGAGTCCCTCCGGGTCAACCCCGACTCCTCCGCCATCATCGTCGCCAACATCGGCACCACCATGAAAGGGGCCGTTGATAACCTTGACAATATCAGGGAAATCCTCGAAGGTCTGAAAGTCCGGGAGTCCTATATCCACGCCGACGCCGCCCTCAGCGGCATGGTTCTTCCTTTCGTCTCCGACCCCCAGCCTCACGGGTTCGACGCCGGGGTTGACAGCATAGCCGTCAGCGGCCACAAGGTAATAGGGTCTCCGGTCCCCTGCGGAGTAGTCCTGACCAGAAAGGACTACGTCGCCCGCATAGCCCGGTCCATCGAGTACGTGGGAGTCCTGGACACCACCATCCCAGGGTCCCGCAGCGCACTGTCTCCCCTCATAATCTGGCACGCCCTCCAGAGCCGCGGGACTGAAGGTTTCCAGGAATTGGCCAAACGAATGCTGGACACCGCTGAGTACACCGTTCGGCGCTTCAACGACTCGGGCATCCCTGCTTGGAAAAACCGCAACTCCGTAACGGTGGTCTTCCCCCGGCCAGGGCCGGAGGTCTTCCGGAAGTGGCAGATCGCCCCCTTGGATGACATCGCCCACGTCATCACCATGCCCCACGTCACCAGGGACATGATGGACGAACTTGTCGACGACTGCCTGAGATGGAGGACATAAAGGGTATGGAGAGAATAGTTATAATCGCCAGGGACGAACCGGGCGTCATCGCCGACGTTGCACGCGCCTTGGGGGACGCCGGCATTAACATCGAGTCACTCAACGCCGAGGGGGCCGGAGACCGGGGCGTCATCACCCTCACTACCGACGACACCGACCGGGCCCTCCACACTCTGACGGACGCCGGTTTCCGCGCCGCCACCGACGACTCCCTGATCTTCCGGCTGCCCGACGAACCAGGGGCTCTTGCAAAGGTCGCAGAGCGGTTCAAAGAGGCTGGCCTGAACATCCAGAGCTTCCACATACTGGACAGGCGCAGCGGCTACGCCACCGTGGCCCTCACCACCAGGGACCGCGCCCAAGCTGAAGCCCTGATCGACCCGGACTCCATCGTCTGATCAACTCATGCCACTCACAACACTACGCGGAAGCCTTTCCAGTACCCGGCAGTCCTGTTTGCCGATGCACCCTGGGCTGGGCTTTTACCTTCTGATATATTTACCCGCGGAACGTCATGTATCTGGGAGAAGTCTGGTGGAATATACCAACATCAAGCTCGAAAAAGAAAAGGGCGTGGCAACTATCCGGCTGGACCGGCCCAATGCCTTGAACGCGGTCAACTGGGACCTGCTTGACGAGTTGTCGGACGCCACGGCGGATGTGGCCGGAGACGAAGAGATAAAGGCCCTGGTAGTGAGGGGCGAAGGGAGGGCATTCTGCGCCGGCGCCGACCTGACCTTCTTCGAAACGGCCTTCCATAAGCCGGACCTCCTGACCCGGTACTTGGGCCACTTCAACGCCTGCTTGTTCGGCTTGGAGAAACTGCCCATCCCGGTCATCGCTGTCGTACACGGCTACGCCTTGGCCGGCGGGCTGGAATTGATGCTGGCGTGCGACATGGCCTTGGCCGCCGAGGATGCCCGTATCGGCGACCAGCACGCCAACTTCGGCCTCATGCCCGGCGGCGGCTCCACCCAGCGGTTGCCCCGCAAGATAGGCCCGCAGAAGGCAATGGAACTGCTGACCACCGGCCGCTGGCTGTCGGGAGCCGAGGCCGCCGCATGGGGCTTGGTATTGCGTGCCGTCCCGGCCGACGACCTCGACAGCGAACTTGAGGAGTTGGTCGCCCCCATTCGGACCAAGAGCCGCCCGGGGTTGGGCTGGATAAAGTCCGTAACCCGCCGCGGCGACGGCCTGTCCCTTGACGACGGCGTATCACTGGAGACTCTGGCCTTCGTCCAGTATGTTGCCACGTCGGACCATCCCGCCCAAGGGATACAGGCATTCAAGGAAAAAAGACAGCCTGAATTTTAGGCTCTGCCCATCTCGCAATTCGACAGTTACGGCCTCCAATGCTATGATGAAGTAGCTCCCCTGTTGTAGGTCGGGTTGGGATGGACGGGACCGGGGCGCAATCCCGAGCCCTCCGCAAGGCGGTCTCCCCAACCTGAGAAGTTCCCATGAAGATCATCGACATCCTCAAAGACACGCGCACCATTTCCTGCGAGTTTTTCCCCCCGAGGGCCGAAGAGGGCATACCCGGCGTCTTCGGCGCCATCCAAAGACTGCAACGTTTCAAGCCGGACTTCATATCGGTCACCTACGGGGCCGGAGGTTCCACCAGGGCCTTCACCGAGCGCATCACCGTAGAGGCCAAGGACCTTGGCGGAATGGAAGTCATGGCCCACCTGACCTGCGTCGGACAGACGAAGGAAGAGGTCCACGGCGTGCTGGAGCGGCTGGACGCCTCCGGCATCGACAACGTCATTGCGCTGCGGGGCGACCCACCCAGGGGCGAGTCCAACTTCGTCCCGGTTGAAGGCGGCTTCGAACACGCGACGGAGTTGATCGAGCATATCCAGAGCAACTTCGAGTTCGGTCTGGCTGCCGCCTGCTACCCCGAAGGCCACACCGAGTCCGTAGACCTTCAGTCCGACTTGGAGTACACCAAGCAGAAGGTGAACAAGGGCGCCGACTTCCTGATTACCCAGCTCTTTTACGACAATGCCGACTTCTTCAATTTTATGGACCGTGCCGAGAAGGCGGGAATCAACGTGCCCATCATTCCGGGAATGTTGCCCATTCTGAACACCGCGCAGATTCGCCGGTTCACCGCCCTATGCGGCGCGAAGATTCCCGCCGGGTTGGACAAGAAGTTGGACCGGTACGCCGATGACGATAACGCCGTGCGCGAGTTGGGCGTGGAACACGCCACCCGGCAGGCTGAAGAATTGTGGGCCAGCGGTGTCCCGGGCATTCACTTCTACGTACTCAATAGGAGCTACTCGGTCTCGAAAATCCTGGGCAACCTGGGCCTGTCCAAGCATAACGGGGCCTACTGAGACCGGCTTCCCGGACCTTTGCCCTCACGTTCCGCCCCGGCAACTCAACCCTCAGCCGGAGACTCCATCGAGACAACATGCTGAGTACCGGCGTTGACATTATTGAGATCGAGCGGGTGCGGCACGTCCTCGACCGATACGGGGAACGGTTCCTGAGACGGGTCTTCACCGAGGGCGAGATAGCCTACTGCCGGGGAAGACCCGCTAACCTGGCGGCCCGGTTTGCCGCCAAAGAGGCCACTATGAAGGCCTTGGGCACCGGCGTCCGCGGCGTCGGGTGGAGAGACATCGAGGTTGTCCGGAGCGAAAGCGGCGCTCCCTCAGTAAAGCTGCACAACCGGGCCGAACAACGGGCGATAAGGCTGGCGGTGCGGGAAATCTCCCTCAGCTTGTCCCACTCCCGCGACTATGCCGTCGCGTTCGTCGTCGCGGAGCGCGAGGAACCCGCACCGTCATTATTATGAAAATAAGCCATTCCCCTTTTCATACGTGGCCTTTACAAGGCCAACCGTCATTCCCGCGAAGGCGGGAATCCACATGAAAGTCGTCACCGCAGCCCAGATGACGGCGCTGGAACAGGAGTCCGAGCGTAAGGGCGTCAGCACCGACACCCTGATGGAAAACGCCGGCCTGCGAGTCGCAGAATCCGCCCGCAGACTTATGAGCGGCGCCGCCGGCAAGCGGGTGCTGGTGCTGGTCGGCCCGGGCAACAACGGCGCCGACGGCTTGGTCACGGCCCGGCACCTGCGCCGTTGGGGCGCCGACGTGGTTGCTTATCTGGTCGCCCTCCGCCCAGATGTGGACCCCAAAATGGACTTGGCCATCGAGTACGGCGTTACCATAAACTACCATGCACTGACATACGCCCTTTGGAGAGACAGAGACTTCCAGGACCTACACAGGACGGTAGCAAGGTGTGACCTGGTTATCGACGCCATTCTGGGCACCGGGCGTTCCCGCCCCCTGACAGGACTGGTAAAGGACGTAGTATCCCGGTTGCGTCCATCCTGTCCAATCCGTTATTCCCGTGGAGACGGGAATCCATCCGACGCGTCCGGCCCGCCAATCTTGGCCATGGACCTGCCCACTGGCCTCAACCCGGATACCGGCGAAGTTGACCCAGCGGGTATAACGGCCGACGTGACGGTAACATTGGGCCACCCCAAGGTGGGCCTGCTTACGTTTCCGGGCGCAGCATTCGCAGGACGCTTGGAGGTGGCCGACATCGGCCTGCCGCCGGGGTTGAAGACGGAAAGGGACATCGACCTGGAGATGTTGACCGCCCAGTGGGTGAGGGACCGCCTGCCCACCCGGCCTGCCAACTCCCACAAGGGCACTTTTGGTCACTCCCTGGTGGTTGCCGGCTCCCGCAACTACGTGGGAGCGTCCTGTCTGGCCGCACAAGGGGCGGTGCGCGCCGGTGCGGGCCTTGCAACGCTGGCCGCCCCACAAAACATCCACCCCATAGTTGCAAGCAAGCTCACCGAGATCATCCACCTTCCGCTTCCGGACGACGAGGAAGGGCGTATGCACCCCGACGGGGCGGCAGTGATTCACGGCGTATTAGATCGGTACGACTCTGTCCTCGTTGGGTGCGGCATGGGACTGTCCGATGGAACCACCGAGTTCCTGGAAGGCTTGTTGGTTACCAACCCATTGAATCACAAGCCGACGGTTATCGACGCCGACGGCCTTAACAACCTGGCGCGGATACCCGATTGGTGGAACCACCTTGCCGGTCCCGTGGCGTTGACGCCCCATCCCGGAGAGATGGCGACGTTGACCGAGACCTCAATCGCCGAGGTGCAGAAAGACCGCGTCGATTGCGCCCGCCGCTGGGCCGCTCATTGGGGCGTGGTGGTTGCCCTCAAGGGCGCGTTGACCGTCATCGCCGACCCGGGAGGCTTGGTGCGCATTTCCTCCTTCGCCAACCCCGGCCTCGCGTCGGGGGGCACCGGCGACGTGCTGACGGGTGTGATCGCCGGGCTGATGGCCCAAGGCCTTTCACCCTTCGATGCCGCCTGTTGCGGCGTTTACCTTCACGGCCTCGCCGCGGAGACACTGGTACGAAAGCGCGGAAACACTGGAGTCCTGGCTTCCGACTTGGTGGAGCGGTTACCCTCTACCATCAAGAGTCTGCGTTGACCTCAACCCCGTCCCGTACGATGCGTTCGGTCTGGATTTACGTAACAAACAACACCCCAGCTCTCATTGTTGCTCCATAACTGCGTGCTATACTTGACTCATCCGGCCCATCCCCAAGTAGGCGTGTCTTGGTGGTAGGTGTTGCCATGCCGTTGGAACAATTTCTCGAAAGTTTGACCGGAGATTCCACTGACCTTTCCCAGAGCGACTTCATTGAGATCTCCGACCTGATGCCCGACGAGTTGGGACAGTTCGTCCGCACTTGGTTCACTATTCCCGTGGAACGCAAGCGTTGGACCATCTCCACCATGGTTGAACTGGCGGAGGACAGCCCGGAGCTAGACTTCTCGGCCGTCTTCAAGTTGTGTCTGCGCGAACAGGACGAAGAAGTCTTGGAGAAGGCCATTGAAGGGCTGTGGGAACATGAAGACCGCTCGGTTATTACCGGCCTTATCAACGTGCTTGATTCCAACAAAAGCCCCCGGGTAAGGTCCGCCGCCGCAGTGGCCTTGGGCAAGTTTCCCGTGTTGGTCCAAGAGGGCAAAGTCCTGGCCAAGGACGGTGACGCCATCCTCGACAGCTTGATGAAGGTGTTGGAAGACCCCGATCAACCCGTCGACGTGGTGAGGCGGAGCTTGGAAGCGGTTGCTCCGTTCAATACCGATCGGATACGGGACCTGGTGGACAAGTCTTACAAGAGCGATGACCTTCAACTCAAGTCCAGTTCCATCTTCGCCATGGGGCGCACCGGCGACGCCAATTGGCTGCCCTTGTTGATAAAAGAACTCCAGAGTTCTCAGCCAAGCATCCGTTACGAGACCGCCCACGCCTGCGGTGAACTGGCGGAGGAGGATGCGGTGCCGCACCTGATCGCCTTGCTGGAAGACGACGATTATCAAGTCCAGCTTGCGGGCATCAGTGCGCTGGGTAAGATAGGCGGCCCACTGGCGAAAAAGGTACTGGTGAACTGCGTCAAAGAGGGCGACGCCGTCTTGGAAGAAGCCGCCCGCATCGAGTTGGAAAACATAGATTTCATGGACGACCCAATGTCGTTTACTTCGCAGATTTAGCCGCCTGCGCGGGAAAGACGGTGAGGGTGTTGCAGCATTTGACCGAACAACAACTGGGTATTTTGCAGTCGGCCCGCGTCGGCCACTTGTCCACGGCCGGCGCCGATGGCCGTCCCCACGTTATCCCGGTGTGCTTTGCCAGCGACGGCCGGTCCATTTACTCGGTACTGGACCGGAAACCCAAGCGGACCGCACTGACCAAGTTGCGGCGTGTCCGGAACATCCTCGAAAACCCGTGGGCCAGCTTGGTGGTGGACCACTACGAGGAGGACTGGTCATCCCTGTGGTATATGCTCATAACCGGGCCGGCCGAACTGCTGGTTGAAGGCGAAGAACGCTCAGCGTCCATACCCTTGTTGCGCGCCAAGTACCCGCAATACCGGCAGATGGACATAGACGACAACCCGGTGATCAAGCTGGCGCCGGAACGGATTGTCTCCTGGGGACTGGACTCGGCCGCGATGGTTGACAACATCGCCGCCACTGTCGAAAATTCTTAATATACCGGTATTGTCCGGAGAAGCTCCGATGCCTCTGCCGCTTCTGTTAATACCGTTGGCCGTAGCCGGCGGCTCCACCTTGGCGCAAGTGGCCGCCAAGCTCAGGGCCCACAGCCGGTTGAACCGCCTGAAGGAAGAACTGGAACAGGTGGAGTCCCATCATCGTGAAGAGATGGCCCGCCACCATACCCGGCAGGTCGAGCTGTGCCAGCTTCTGGGACTGCGGGAGCCTGAACTGCCGGAAGTCCTTCAACCCCCGCAGCCACAGGAGAACATCGAGGTCCAAATTCCAAGGTGGCGGCGTTTCCTGAACCAGCGGGTCCTCCGGAGGCGGCGTCATACCGTGTCCCAAGGCTCCCCGCACACCCGGTTCGGCATCGTCGGACGCCACGGGGCCAGCTTCCTTGCGGGGACCATCTGGAGGACTCTGTCAGGCCCCATTATGAACTTCGTCAGGCCAATGCTGGGCAGGGTTCTGTCCATCCTGCCCAGGTTCGCGGCAGCGGGAGGGACCGGCGGCTCCCTTGCCGCTTCCACCGGGGTCCGTTTCGCGGTGGGCGCCGTCTCGGCGGTCGGCCTCATCCTGGGTCCGGCCCTGGCGGGAGTGGCCATCGCCAGGGAGGTCAAAAGGGTCAACCAAGCCCGTAGGGAGTTGCAAGCCACCCGTGTCCGCCTGCAACGCGAACTGGCCCGCTCCGCAACCCGCACCCGCACCCTCGAACGGCAGGCGGAGTCGGCATCCTCCCCGCAGCGTCAACTAGAGGCCGGAGCCGCGCCGTACCGCCGCTGAGCCGCGGATGGGTGGGCAATCCCCGCAATCAGGGGATGGATTGCGCTCTTGGCAATCGGTAACGTAGTAGTAATCGCGCTATGAGTTGTTGAGCCCTTTACCAAACACGTTTTTCCGTGTCCGCTTGACGGTAACTAGACCAACAGCGAAAATCAGTGCGACTTGCCTTGGATCTATAATTCGGCAAAACCCGTAGTACAATAGTATTGCATTTGGGAGATTGATCTGCTACCAGAGTTCGAAAGGCCGCCCGTCGTTGAGGTAGCCGTATCGGTTCAATTTGATGCGCCGGTCCTTGAGAGCCCTTTGCTCATGCTCAGGTGGACACAAGTCAGGGAGCGGTTCCCCAAATATGAGCAGGCCCCACCGTTGCCTCCGTCAATCGAGACATTCGAAGGCCCACAAGAGCCTCGGTTTGAATTTCAAATCAGCGATACCCCTCCTACGCCTCGGCTCTTCATGCTCAGCGAGCACAGAACTGAAGTGCTGCAAGTCCAGGAAGACCGGTTCGGCTATAGTTGGCGCAAGCTCAGTCCGGACCATGACTACCCCCGCTACGTGAATATCAGGGAAAATTTCAAGCGGGAACTCGCTGGATTTCAGAACTTCCTATCTGAGGAAGGGTTACAAGCCCTATCACCGGTACAGTGCGAGGTCACTTACGTTAATGTCATTTTGTCCGAAGGTGTTTGGGATAGCCACTCGGACTTGTGCAAGATAATACCCTCAGCAACTCCCCGCCTAACCGAGGGTTTTCTTCCGCCACCAGAGCAAACGAGCTACGCCTCACAGTACCTTATTCCCGGTGACGGCAACGTCCCCCAAGGCAGATTGTACGTAAACGCCGAACCGGGTTATCTGCTGAACGACGAAGGGCCGATGTACCTGATGAAACTTACCGTCCGCGGCGCTCCTCAAGGAGCAGGCAAGGACGGGATTATGAAGACCATGGACCTCGGGCATGAGTGGATCGTTCGAGGATTCGTCACCCTGACATCCAGAGACATGCACCGCGCATGGAGGAGGACGGTATGACAACAATATCGATCAGACCGGTCCGGGAGGCGCGTGAGAGGGATCTTGGGGATAGCTCTACTTTCGATCATTACCTGTTGGGAAACGCTAGGATCGTTTCCAGCAACACGCTGCCGCCAACCGGCGCTGCAATCAGGGTTTATGGCGGACGAGAATTCGGATGGCATGTCAACCGGAGGTTGGAGCTAAGGAATAGCGCATGGCTTAAGCCTACACTCAAGGCAATGGCTGCTTTACCGTGGCAGAAGGACAATTGGACCACGGGCGGCAAGCGCACCCAACCGGCAGCGGTTGCCAAAATGCTGTCGCTACTCGCTAAGGTTCTCGATAACCACACTCCACCCCCCAACGTAGTGCCGACGTGGAGAGGAGGTGTACAAGTGGAATGGCACAGGAATGGTGTGTACCTCGAAATTGAAGCCGACCCCCAAGGAGAAATCGAATACTTCTTCAAGAGATTCACGGAAGAGAACGAGGGGCTGGCTTGGAGCGATCTTGACCGCTTGACAGAATACGTTCGGGCGCTTACTGAATAAGCGAATGATGGGATGCCCGAAGACGATGCCAGCATAGGCGACGATGAAATCTTGTTGCGTCGCGTCGCTGAAAATTCCGTTCATTGGGATGAAGAATTACGTAGACAACGGCCTTCAACGAGCGCTTTCAGGCAAGATGGCCCCGATGGTCTCGTTTCGGTGTATCTATCCTCTGAAGCTACTCCGGCCACCGTGGCAAGTGGCGGCCCTGAAAGGTACCTGGCGTCTATAAAAGCAGGCTTTCTTCGGGCGCAAGGGCTTGGCATCATTCGGGACACAACATCCGGGGGACCAGGTCACTGCGTAATTACGGGACGAAAAACTCGGGGGAAACTTTACCCTATAGCGTGTGAAGCGCAGTGGGTCGAAGGGTACGCACCGAGTTGCTAAATTCACGGACCACCCCACTCCCCCAACAACCCGCTCCACCGCCTTCCCCTCCGCTGACTCCCGAAGCCACTTCCGCAACCCTGTCCCGCTGATGCCCCGGTTGGCAAGGGATTGGGTTGGTGTGGGATTAAGCCAATTCCAAGAACGCCCTGCCCTCGTCTTGATAGAAGGACAGCAGATTGTCGTATTGTTTCCGTAGAAGTGATTCGACCTCCGACACCGTACAGTTCCCGAGACGGACCCAAACCACTTTGGGGGGATGCCCGTGGAGGACGCTCAACCGGGGGAAGTCGGCATCCTTCGTTACTATGCTGAAATCATGGTCCTTGGCATAGGCCCAAACTTCGTCGTCGCCAACGTCTCCCAGTCCGATGTTCCTGACGTGGAGCGACTCCGGGTAAAGGTCCTGCAACATCCCCACCAACCGGGGAGATAAGTTCTGATCGAATAACAACTTCATTGGGCAGGCAGCGACTTGAGCCGCCCGTCCAAATCAGCCGCGAAAGTCCGGCAAGCGCGAATGTCTTCTGGCGTCAGGTCAGGAAAATCCACCAGTATTTCATCGTCGGTCATTCCTGACGCCAAGCATTCCAGAACGTCGTACACCGTGATTCGCAAACCGCGAATACAGGGTTGGCCGCCTCGTTTTCCAGCTTCAACCGTAATCGTCTGGCCCAATTCCCCGGCGGCTTCCAATGCCAATTTGTGCTGCTCCAGAATCCGGCCCAGCCCGCCGGCAGCTTCCAGGACCGACTTGTGCTGTTCTAACGCCCGGCCCAACCCGCTCATGGCCTCAAGAGCCGATTTGTGCTCCTCAAGTATCCGGTCCAATCCGCCGGTGGATTCCAAGGCCTGCTTGTGTTGCTCGAACACTTCGCCCAATCCGCCCGTGGCCCCGAACGCCGACTTGTGCTGCTCCAACACCCGGTCCAGTCCACCCGTGGTTTCCAGTACCAGTTTGTGTTGCTCGAGCAATTTGACCAACCCACCGGCGACTTTCTGGGACAATTGATGCCACTCAAGCACCCGGTCTAACTCCCAAGTCGCGTCGAAATTCTGATTCACGATTTCCCTTTGTCGCACACTGACAATAGATTGGAGCTTGGTCCCATTCTAATAGCTGCCCTGCCACAGATTCTACTCCGCCGACTACCCCAACTCCCGCCTTGGCAGTGGACCAATGAATATCAAGAATGTGACTTACCATTGAGAGACACTATCCTGTGGCGCCAAGACTGTTCCCAGCAAAGATTATATGTGCTAGATTTGATACACAATTATGCGTGAATTTTCCGCGACCTTATTAGGCCCTTACAAAGGGGAGACTTCCAATGAACATCAACGCCGACAGGGTTCTCAAATATACGCAAGCACACGATGCTTTGTTACGGGAAGCCATTTCTCGTCCCGGTGTACGTGAAGCGATGGAAGTTTATCAAAACTGGAGGAAGGTGGACGAAGTACTAGCTAGGTATCGCCAGGTTACTGTGCACCACAGCAAGGTAACCGCCAGCGACCGAGCAAACATCCTGTAAGTTGTTATTGTAAACACTGCGTAATGCCAATATGGAGCGAGATACTCGCGGAAGTCAGGGAGACTACGAATGGAGGTGCGAATCCCCCTGATTTCGATGCTGTTCGTAGGAAGTATCTGGTTGAGCTTTATCACCATACCGAACGGCCAATCATCTTGTATGCGTCCGGATGGCTGCAAAAGGGGGGAATCCAGCCTGAGCTAATCAACATCGGCGACGAGGACATCCAAGCCCTTATGGAGGTAACGTCAGGACTTGGTGGCGGTTCAAGTCTCGACCTGATATTGCATAGCCCAGGCGGATCTCCGGAGTCCGCCGAAGCAATTGTCTCCTACTTACGCTCACGGTTTTCCCATATACGGGTAATTGTGCCGAATCTCGCCATGTCTGCGGCAACGATGATTGCCTGTTCCGCTAACATCATCGTGCTCGGCAAACATTCTTTCTTGGGTCCTACAGACCCACAAATAATCCTGCCCACCCCTTTAGGGGTTCGCGCGGTACCGGCACAGGCCATATTGTCTCAGTTCGAGCGGGCTGCACGTGAAACCGGGGATTCGTCCAAGCTGGCGGCCTGGCTGCCGATGTTGAGTCAGTATGGTCCGGACCTCTTGGTGTTATCCGAGGAATCTCTTGAACTATCACGGGAGCTTGTGCGGAATTGGGTGGAATCTTATATGCTGAAGAACCACGCGAAAAGCGCTCTTCGTCGCCCAAGAAATTTCCAGTTGGCTGGCCGATCATCAGACGTTCAAGAGCCACGGGCGACATATCTCTCGAGATGAACTGAGGGGGCATGGGCTATTAATAGAGGACCTCGAAGACGACGACAAATTGCAGGATTTAGTTCTGTCGATATTTCATGCTACTACTCAAACATTTTCAGGGACCAATGCAACCAAAATCGTCGAAAACCATATTGGGCGAGCTTTTGTAAAACAGGTGATTCCTCAACTGGTTCCCCCTGCAGAGGTTGACATTCAACCCTAGCAAACTTCACCCCTACCCCAACAACCGCCCCACAACCCGCTCCACCGCCTTCCCCTCCTTCGACTCACGCAGCCACTTCCGCAACTCCCGCCGCGCCACCGTCACCGTAACCCTCTCCCGCTGCTGCCGTAACTCCTCCAACTGCCGCGCCGCCCCCTCGGCCGCCGCCTCCCCCGCCTTGGCAATCGCAATGTGCCGCCGGTTGCCGGGGTCGAACTCCGGTATGGGCAGCTTCCACAGGTGCTTTTGCAGGTGGCGGGCGCCGAATTGGCCTTTGGCCATCAACGGGATTACTGCGTCGTAGAGGACCTGGCTGTTGATGATAGCCAGCAGGTAGTTGGCTTCCTGCATGTTTTTGCAACTAATCCAAAAGAGGGTATAGTCGACTATGGCGTCGGCACTATTGATTAGTGCCGCGGTAGCCTGACCCGCTTCCGTATATGCTACGCGCACGGGTCTGACACCCGGGTCCCTTTGCCACTCCAATTGGGCTGCAAGTTTGTTCAGATAGTTTATCTGGCCGATTAGGTCAAGCCGGGTGGCAGCCGCTTTGTTATCCTCCCATAGACTGCTAATGGTCCGCCAACGGTCACGCACTCGTCTTTCGAGGCCGTCGAGACGGATACCGCCTACACCGTTGACGTCTGCGGGTAGTCGAGTGTCGCCCATTTTCAATGGCAACACAGCCTTGAGTGGTTCGAGTGTTGCGTATGGGACCAACGTTTCACCCAAGTGAACGTCAAATACATGCCGGGATTCGATGGTTTGCCCGGTAATCGGCGACAAATCAAGACTTCGCCAAGGGTCTTTATCGAATGTGCCGCGACGCGGGTTTACCGTAATCGTCTGCACAGCTTGAATGATGGCAGGGTTTTCCGTCTCGTTCACAAAGAACAAGCACCGAGGGACTATGGTCGCCCCTTCGCGTGTATATCCGGCATACGGCGACTCACCCACAACCGACGTATCCGTTATCCCAACGCTCTCCCGCGCCACATCCTCCGCCCCAGCCTTGCCGCGCCACCGTTCCACGTTGCCGGACAGAGGAACTGCCGGGCTGACTACGCCCGCGCGCTGGGCAAACACCACCGACGCCGGGACGGGAAAGAAGGTGTTGGGCTCCAGCCGCTCCAGGTCCCACGCCGCCTTGACGCCAAAGTCCGCCGCCAGCGTCGTCCCGCCCGGCCGCGTCTGCCACCGGCCCGTGCGCCACTTGGCGTACTGGCCCGTCTGCAACGCACTGTGGGGCATCACCATGCCGATGGTCCCGCCGTCTCTCAGGTACAGGTCCATGCTGCGGGTGAAGAACAGCCCCGCCACGTCCTGGTGGGTGGCGTACCGCCCACCCTGCCAGATGCCGTAACGCTGCTTGCTCTGCCGCTCCAGCTCGGCCCGCAATATGCTGGACGTCTGGTTGTAGTTGATCCAGGGCGGATTGCCGATAATGACGTCCACCTTGCGCCGCGCCAAGGCCACCGGGCGCACCAGGTTGCGGGTGTAGTAGGCCCAGATGTGGTCCCGCCCTTCGGCGTGAAGCCCTTGCAATGTGGCGATAGTGGCTTTCAGGGTCTCCCGTTCCGCCGGGTCGTTGATATGGTTGTCTTCCAGGGCCAGGTTGGGGTCCTCCCCGTTTTCGATGTAGGAGGCAACGTCGCTAATCAGCGAGTCGAAGTCCCCGGCCCGCTCCACCAAGCTCATGGGAAAGACCAGTTCCAATGCCTCCACCGGAGCGGCCACGGCTGAGGGCCGGTCCACTTCCGGCGTCCTGTCCACCTGGATGGTAACCGAGTCGCCGGCGAACATCTCCCCGGTCTGGAGACGCAGTTGCAGCGCGTCCCCCAAGTAGATGGGGACTGAGACTTGGGCGTCGAACCCCGCCTGCATCACCGCGTCTATCGCCGGGCGCGCCGCCAGCGTCCACGCGGCCCTGGCCAAGTGCACCGCCGCCGGGTGGACGTCGATGCCGGCCACCGATTCCAGCAACCGGTCCAGGACCTGCTTGGGATGCTGCCCGCTGCCCTTGGCCGCCTCCAAAAAGTGAGTCACCGCCTCAGCCACGAAGGTGCCTGAGCCGCAGGCCGGGTCCAGCACCCGCTGGTTGAGTGGATCGGTCACCAGTTCCCGCACCATCGACCGCGCCAGCCAGTCCGGCGTGTAGTACTCGCCCAAGGTGCGCCGCTCCTCCGGCGGGATGACCGTTTCGTACAACACCGCGCCGATGTCCGGCGGCGGGTCCCGCCAGTCGAACTTGGCGATGCGCCGCGCCAGCGCCCGTATGGAGGGGCCGCCCCCGACTTCCGTAGGCCAAGCGAAGAAGTCCGACTCCACGATTCCCTGTAAGCCGGTGGCGTTCCAGAAAGCCCGCCCGTGCAACAGGTCGGCGGGGTCGCTGGCCGCCGCCTGCCGGATGTCTATCCCGAAGGACGCCTGCACCACCATGCCGATGACCATGCTCAGGTAGGTGTGCCGGACGAACAGGTCGTCCAGTTCCCCGGTGGACCCGGCAACCTCGCCCAAGGCCGCCCGCAGCAGGTCGAACCACAGTTGCCGCTTTACCTTGATGGTCTCGTAGTGGGAATTGTCTTGGAAAAGCGTCCGCAGGGCGGCGATGTCCTGCTCGTACCGGGGACTGTTGGGGCCAAGGTGCTTTTCGATGTTGCCCCGGTCCGGCGAGATGCCCTCCAGCGACACCAGCGCCTCGTCCCGCAGCCACTCGAAAAGCGGCAGCCAACCTTGGCCGTCCTGAAGTGTAAAGGCGTAAGGCTTGACGGTCTTGACCGCTCCCGCGCCGGGCCACCGCAACAGCCAGTGCTTGCCGTCGGTCAATATGCCCGTGCGCAAACCCTTGCCGGATCCGGCCGATGCCGAGAGATAGTCGTCAAGCTGCTGGACGTATTCCGGGTTGGGGTCCAAGCCGCCCGTGGTGCCAATCCGCCGCTTCATCTCGACGAAGGTGTCCAGGGCCGTCAGGTCCACGGCGCGGCGGGAGGCATCCGACGGAGGGTTTTCCTCGTTGATTTCGTCGCTTTTGACCAACCCGGTGAGTATCAGGAAGTCCCGCACCGCGCTGGTTATGTTTGCCTCAGCCTCCCCGTTGTCATGCCGCCGCAATATCTCCGCCGCGCTGTCGGCGTACTCAGGATCGTGAATGTCGAGGTGCTGTGCCGTGACCATATTCAGGCCGCCCACTCCTCGTTTCCTGTACTTCGGCGCTTGTGGACTACTTGGAAGGCATAAGTGAGACCGGGCTACGTGAGGCGCAAGGGGAGAGAGGTAGTAGTAGCAGGGAGAATAAAATGGCGGAGGGAATGGGATTCGAACCCATGAGCCCGTTTTCACAGGCTAAGCGCTTAGCAGGCGCCCGCACTAGGCCACTATGCGATCCCTCCCATACTGCTTACATGTTATCAAATGGCCCCAACCTCAGCAACACTCCGCCACCCCTCCAACCTGTAACCCGCCTCCCTCCAACCCGTCTTCCCAGCTCCAACCCGTCTTCCCCGCGAAGGCGGGGAACCAAACTCCCTGACGATGGATTCCCGCCTTCGCGGGAATGACGCCTGCCCTCGTAAAGACGGGGAGGTGAACTGTCGATTAGCGCCCACGACTTTGCACATGCCGTGGTTCACCGTACTGACCTTCAGTCAGGGTATCTCCCAATACCCCGGCACGTCGCCCAGCCAGGGGATGTTGGAGGGTTGTAGGAGGGGTAGAGGTGAAGTGACGGGAGCATGTCTAATCCCTATTCCATTCCAATGGGGGATCGCAGTAACCCCACTCATCGCGGTTCCGAATCCATGCTATGAATTCTTCAACGACTTCTTGAGGGAAATCGCACTTGTGGCCTCGCCCGAAACAAAGACTGACTCCTTGGAACTCAGGAAGCTTTGGACCGCTACCACCCCAATAGATGAAGTCATCGCTGACGAGTACCTGGTCTACCTTAGTGTCATTCAGCACGTTGTCTTGATTCGGAGTTCCGTCTTCAAGGCTGTGGTGAGAGTCCATTTGGCACCATTCGTTGGTGGTTTCGTCACGGTGATAGATATTGTCACCGAATGATTTTTTGATACTTGATCGAAGGTCAGGACGCTTTTCGTGGAATCGAGGGTCACTCCAGTATGCATTAAACGTCATGGTTTCCGTCACACGCATGGCATAGACCAAATGACCGGCTCTATTCTTGGATTTCGGACCAGTGCCGATTATCCAGTCACCAACGGCGGCAGATTTGCGTAAATTAGGTTTACAGGTGGCTAGAGTGCAGAAGCCGTAGAACGGATTTGGCGCGAATCCATAATCTCTTGCCACGACATATGAGCATAGCCGCACCATATTTCACCTCACCGGCAGGCATATCGCTTAATGGCCCGGTAGTCCCACTCAGACCCGTCGGGCTTGCGCCATTCATTGGCATTGCCATTGATTGCGTCGATGATGCTTTCTCCGTTCCATCCGACTACAGCATCTCCATATCGTTCCAGTGCCTCCGGGAGTTCACAATCTTTCGCACCCCATTCCCAGACTCCAACAATTCGTTTTCCTTCCCGGTGAGCGCATTCTATTTCCCAGTTTACCCAATCACTGTTCTTGGTATCGGGGGAAACGTACACGACGAGGACACCAGCCCATTCGATACGGGGCTTAAGTATCCCGTACTTGATGTAGTCCTCATTGGTGGCCGAGTTGAATTTGCCGGCGGTGATTGAAGCGTCACGGCAAGTCATTCCGTGCCGCGCCACTAGGTCTTTCAATCGGGGAAGACCATCATCATCTTCGTGTATGTGGCTGATGAAAACGTTTCGGAGGTCTCCTGCCATGACCACTTTCCCTCCGCCAGTTTTGTTGAACGTATTGTGCGCCGCCTTGCGGGCAACCTCGATCTCTTGCTCGACGTCGGCAGCGGAGCGCAATCCGCCCTTCTCGAATCTGTCTAGAATATCGCGTTCTTCTGCGCTCATTTCATCGTTCACGATGTCTGCCTCCTCCGGTAGTCTCTTGTCGCCTTGCGGCTGGGAATAATCGTTTTCAAGAAGCGGGTCCCATCAGCCTGAATTACGAATGGCACGAGATAAACGTATTCGTGGATCTCTACCACGTAGATCAACTGCCCCGGGTAGCGGTCTTGATTCGGGTGCTCCAGCACGTCCACCAGATTACCCTGCTCTATACTGGAGATAATGCTCTCGAAGGATATTCGCCGCTGCTCAATGAGTTGCTGGTTCTTCTCTGTGCTCCAGTTGAAGCCCGTGTTCATACGTCAATTTTCGGAGCATCCGTGCATTTGGGCAACAATCTCTTCTGGCAGCCCTGCGGTTTCCTGCTCCAACGCCAGCATGTCCGTTCTTATCCCCTCCAAAGCGTCACTTCTCCCCCTCAACCTGCTCCAAGTCCGTCAAGTCTTCCACCCCGGCAACCTGGGCCAACATGCGGTTGTAATTGCGCAACTCTTCCTGCAATGCCTCGAGTTCTGCGCGAAATTCGTTCCGTTTGCTTTCGTGGTTGAAAGCCCCCGCCAAGCTCTCCCTGTGCCACTTGGCGGTGAAGGGGCGCACTACTTGATTCAGCACCGGTATTGCTACTTTGGCAAATTGGATATTCCCTCGCCCTCTTCGACGGAGCACCTCCCGGGTAATAGGAAACAGCGAATAAATGCTGTCCAACGCAGTCTTTTCGTCACCCGCCTCCGCAGGCAACGGCTGGGTGACTATCCTGGTCAGCATCTCAATGTACAGCTCCCAAGCGCCATCCTTGTCGGCTTCGTCAAAAGATATTTCCACACTGGCGAAAGGGACGTTGAACTTGACCTTATCGAGATGGAATTGCCTGAAAAACTCTCCAAGGTTCATTTTTCAATTCCTCCCACTATCTCTGCCAGCAACCCCTCCGTTTCCTGCTCCAAGGCGGGGTAACCGGCTACGTCTTCTCGGTCAGCCTACCCGACAGGTACTTGTGGATGACACTGGACAGCAACGTCTGGTAAGGCACTCCTTCTTCTCTGGCCCGCGACTGGGCGAGCAGCAAGTCACGTTCGGTCATTCGTAGATTCACCCTCCGGGTTTTGTTGAACGTGTTGCGCGCCACTTCACAGGCAGCCTCGATCTCGTGGGCAGCACCCTGGGCCGAACGCAAATCGCCTCGCTCGAAGTGGGCCAGAATGTCACGCTCTTCGGCGTCCATGTTGCCGTTCACGACGACCGCCTCCTTCGGTAGTCTCTCATCACCTTTCAGCTGAGAATGATCGTCTTCAAAAAGCGGACGCCATCGGGCTGCGTCACGAAAGGCATAAGATACAGGTAATCTTCCAATACCAGTATATCAGCCCTTATGGTGGATAACGGGCAGGGTGTCGTCGTTCATTCGACGGCTTGGGCCAAACGACGGATTTCAGCGGCCAGCCAGCCCCAATGGCCGGAGTCGGCCAAGTCAAGCAATTCTTCGGCGTCGGCATCGGTGAGGATTTCTACCCAGTGCCATTCTCCGGTTCGGGTTTCCAAATTCACTTCCAGACTGATCTCGAATGGCCCCAGCGACCATTCCGCTTCAATTCCGCCTTCCGGGGTGGGATAGATGTAGGGTAGGGGTAGGTCGTCCGGGTAGTTGACTTCAAAGACCCGCGCCAGCCAGTCCAGCCCGGCCGGATTGGGCGCCCTGCCGTAACCGTTGCCCCAATCCCTGGCGTGCTGCATACCGTCGGCCCAGCCGTCCCGCATTTCCCTGAACTCAGCCAGCCGCGCCGTAACGTCCAGCGGGTGCGGCGTGTCCGGGTTTTCTGCATTCCACTGTCGCCGGCCCACCAGAGAGTAATTCACTCTTACCATCAAACTTCCCTCGAATCCAACAATCCCCGCCAGCAACCCCTCCGTCTCCTGCTCCCAAGGCCTTATAATAGTCCGTCAGAATCAGGATTTACCGGATTATAAGATGTTCAGGATAAGACAAATCCTGGAAATCCTTTAATCCTGAAAATCCTGATTCTGACAATTGCTCCGAGAATTAAAAGACCCTGCTCCCGCCCCAATACCAGTATATCAGCCCGTAGTGTAAAGCCCCGCCCCTGACATTTCTCGGTTGACACACAGGATTGCGCCCCTCTAGCCTGTAACCACTGAAAAGCGGGCCGGGACCGCGCAGCCCGACCCCCGACTCAACCCAAAGGAGGCCGCGAACTGTAAATCCCCCTCTAGCGATCAGGGCGCCCACAAGGGGCGCCCCTACGGAACCGCCCTTGACTGGTAGGGGCAACCCTTGTGGTTGCCCTCGTAACCCATCATTTCAAAGCGGTTGGCCTACTGCTATTGCAGAGGGTACACGCAAGGGCAACCGGCGAATGCCTATGTGAAACGTATTGGTTGCCCAACCTTGGGAAAACGGCGCAAGAGCAACGGGTGGAAACGGTATCGCCCGGCAGGCTTTCCATGCCTGCTTGCGGCGCGGCGGCGCTTTGATCGCCGCTCGTACCCGGCATCCCGGACTTGACTCTCATTACCATTCCGCCTGCTTTCGGGCAGGCGATGAGATCTCCCGCGAGAGAAAATTTCCTTGCACAATCGCGCCCCCGGCGTCGTCCGGGGGCAAACTTCCCGGCAGTATGCAAAGGGACCGGCGGAGGACTGCTGCGCCGTCGGGTTGATGTTGGCTGCGTCGACCGGCCCAGGGCTTTTCAAGCCCCGCGGTCTGCCGGAGAAGGCGAGGATGCAAGATGACGGAGTCATCAGGTCATCCAAGCGGTCGTGACCTCGGCGTTTCCACCCGTTGCTCAGCGCCAACCCTCCCCGGAAACCCCGCCATGAAGGAGCGCGGGCGTCCCGCCAGCACCAAGCAAGCTCGTTGTTGGCAATTCTTCACTGGTGCGGTTAGATTAAGGACAATACGAGCACGGCGCCGGGCCAAGCGATTTTTCGCCCACCCATCCCGACAAAGGAGATGACGCGAATGGCGCGACTGGAGGAATACGCCAATCGGTTCCAATTCGCCAAGCTGGAAAGGCAAGACGGCATCTTGCAGATGACGCTGCACAGCGACGGCGGCACCTTGCAGTGGGGAGCAGGCCCCCATTCGGAGTTGCCCGAGGTGTTCCACACAGTTGGTACAGACCCGGAAACGAAGGTGATCATCATGACCGGCGCCGGAGACGGCTTCACCGGACCCGCCGGCAGCAACGCCACGGTCCCGCGGCGCACCCCCGAACAGTGGGACGGCACCTACTGGGAAGGCAAGCACCTGCTGGGAAACCTGTTGAACATCGAAGTGCCCATCATCGCCGCCGTCAACGGACCGGCTCTGCGCCACTCCGAACTGCCCCTGCTGAGCGACATAGTCCTGGCGGCTCCGCACACCACGTTTCAGGACTCCGGCCACTTTATGAGCGGCCTTACCCCTGGCGACGGTATGCACATAATCTACCCGCTGCTGCTGGGCATAAACCGGGGCAGATATTTCTTGTTGACCGGACAAATGCTGGACGCAGCAAAGGCTCACGAACTGGGCTTGGTCGCCGAAGTGCTGCCCCAGGAAGACTTGCTGCCCCGGGCGTGGGAACTCGCCCGCCAACTGGCCCAACAGCCCCGCTTGGTGTTGCGTTACTCCCGGGTGCTGCTGACCCACAAGTTGAGACAGGAGTTGCACGACCTGTTGGGATACGGCCTGGCCCTGGAAGGACTGGGTTCTGCTCAAGACTACCTCGACCGGGGGCAGGGCAGGTAAATTGCCGGTCTTTGATTCACTCTCATGTTATGTTGACAATTGTTGACCCCTAAGCTAGACTTTCCGCGATGAAATACGTGTCGTCGAACGTCTGTCGCTGTTGCACCTGTCCGCCCACATAGGGCGTATAAGATGTTCGTATAAACGACATTCCCCAACAGGACCTGCGCCCGCCAAGACTTACGCCGCTTGGCGGGTTTTTATTTTGCCCAGTGTCAGGAGGCCGCGTTGACCAGTCAGACCTCGAACATCCAGGCTGTCGATCAATCGGAGGTACATGAACGAAGTATGCGACTGGCGGATGTTTCGCTGGGCATAATCCCGTTCATGGAAGATGAGGTGGTGCGGCTGGAGGAGGAGTCACGCAAGTTCCAGAGTGGAGAACTGGACAACGCCGAGTTCACTCCCTACCGGCTTCGCCAGGGCGTCTATGGGCAGCGCCAGCCCGACGTTCAGATGATTCGCGTAAAACTGCCCGGCGGGATACTGACGGCCCAGGCCCTGCGAGCCTTCGGCGACATAACCGAACGGTACGCCCCCCTCAAGAAGGGGCACGTCACCACCCGCGAAAACATCCAGATGCACCACATACCGCTGGACGATTGCCCTGAAGTGCTGCGCCTGTTGGGAGAGGTGGGACTTTCCACAAGAGAGGCCTGCGGCAACACGGTTCGTAACGTGGTCGGGCCTCCTACCGCCGGCGTATCCGCCGATGAAGTGTTCGATCCAACTCCCTATTTGGCCGCCTACGTGCGTTTCGGCGTCAGGCATCCCATAAGCCAGAACTTCCCCCGCAAGTTCAAGACGGCCTTCACCGGGAGCGATTCCCACGACAACGTATCGGCCGCAATCCAGGACCTGACCTACGTGGCCCAGGTCCGGCGCGAAAACGGCTCGGTCAGGCGGGGATTCAAGGTATTCGTGGGCGGCGGCACTTCCATTATGCCCAGGTTGGCAAAACCTCTCTACGAGTTCGTCCCGGAAGAGGACTACCTGCGCGTCGCCCTTGCCGTCTGGACGGTCTTCAACAACGCGGACATGCTCCGCAAGAACCGCATGATGGCCCGCATCAAGGTCATGATCGACAGAATCGGCCTGGACGCCTTCCGGGAGTTGGTGGACGCCGAGTTGGACAACATAGGCCCCATTGACCCCAGACCTCTGATGCAATTGGACGATCTGCAACGGGAAACTCCGCCCGCGCTGGATGCGCCGGCGGCCCCGGATCTGACTTCCAACCGCGTTGACGGCAGTCATACCAAGGGCGCCGGCGCCAGTCACACCAATGCCGCCTCCCTTCCCGTCATTCCCGCGCAGGCGGGAATCTCGCCGATCCCCGGCGGCGAATACGGCCGGTGGAGAGAGACCAACGTCGTGGCGCAAAAGCAGGATGGGTACTACTTGGTCTACGTGAAACTGACCCGCGGCGACATAAGCCACACTCAATTCCGGGACTTGTCCGACATAGTCGAGCGTTTCACCGGCGGACGGGCCCGCACCACGCAAGAGCAGAATTTGACCCTGCGGTGGGTGCCCGAAAGACATCTGCACGCCCTCTGGGAGGCCCTTTGCACCATCGACCTGGCCGAGCCGGACGCTAACACCATCACCGACGTCGTTTCCTGCCCCGGAACGGACAGTTGCAAGCTGGGAATCACCTCGTCGATGGGTCTGGCCAAGGCCGTTAAAGAGGAAATGACCGGCTGGAACGGGCTGTTGCAGGACGAGGGCGTCAGGAAGATACGCATCAAGATGAGCGGCTGCCCCAACGGCTGCGGCCTGCACCACATTGCCAACATCGGCTTTCATGGAGCGGCGGTCAAGGGCCCCGGTGGCAGCCAGATCCCGGCCTACGAGCTATTCCTCGGCGGGAACTACGGCGGCAACCGGATAGAGGACTCCCGTATCGGCTCCCGCATCCCCAAGATCAAGGTGCCCGCCAAGGTCGTGCCTAAAGTAGTCGAAAAGATCGCCTCCTACTACAAAGAGAACCGCCAGGAACAGGAACCCTTCAACGACTTCCTCGACCGGGTGGGTGTGGCCGAATTGACCGCCGTCGCGGCCAGAGCGCAGGAGATTGCCGAGACCGCGGAAGCCGGTTCCGACCTGTACTTCGACTGGGAGCGCACCAACATCTACAAGCTGGAGCGCGGCGAAGGCGAGTGCATGGTCTAGGAGGCTTGTGTGCCGCCATCGTTAAACGGCAGAGTCGTCGCCTTCGTAGAAGCCCGGATGCAGTCCGAAATGGCGGCGTTAGTTGAGCGTCACGGAGGTGTGGCCTACCCGGCCCCGGTGCTTCAGGAAGTCTACCTGAAGGACGACCCGGACGTGCAGCGTCTCGTTCGGGATGTGTGCGAAGACCGCATCGACGTTGTGGTCCTTCTCACTGGGGTGGGTACCCGCGCCCTCATCGAGTCCGCTGCTGGCATGGGCTTGGGGGAGAAATTCCTTGCCCACCTCAACACCCGCACCATATACGCCCGCAGCCCCAAGCCTGCCCGTGTTCTCAGGCAGAACAACATCCACATCGACCTCATGCCGCCTGAGCCGTACACCTCCCAAGACTTGGTGGACGCCATCGGCAAAACTGACCTGGACGGAAAAGAGGTGGCGGTACAGGCATACGGCGGGCCCAACAACTTTCTCACTCGGAGCCTGCGCGAAAAGGGCGCCAACGTTCGAGAAGTAAAGCTGTATAGCTGGGGAATACCCGAGGATACGGCGCCAGTAGTGCGGATGATCGACGACCTGGCCTCCGGGAAGATAGACGCCGTGGCCTTTACCAGCCAACCGCAGGTGGACAACCTGCTGGCGATCGCCGATCAGTCGGACCGGGGCGAGTTACTGCGGAACAGCCTTACCAGGGAGTCTGTGACCATAGCGTCCGTGGGGCCGGTATGCAGCCGTAAACTGCGGGAGAGGAACATCAGGGTGGACGTTGAGCCCGAACACGTCCACATGGGCAACCTGATAATCGCCTTGGCGGAGTGCTTCCAAGCGGAAGCAACGACCGGTTGACAGTCAGCGGGGCGGAGCGGCTATTTCTTCAACCAGCGCTTCAAACGGTCCCAAGGCGAATGGGACTCCTCGATAACCTGCCCGCGCCACCGCTTTTCGATGGATATGGAGCGGGGTTTGACGAAGAAAAGCAGGTAAGCCGCCACCAGGACCGCCAATCCGATCCATATCGCCGGCTGCCACGTCAACGCACCGATAACGAAGATTGCCAGCCCCGCCAGCATCAACTTGCCGGGAGACAATCGCAACCAGCGGCCTTTGTAGTTGTTCGAAGGCTGCGGCTCCGGCTTGGAAGCGCCAACGGCACTGGCCCCGCGGTCGTCCTCCCGCTGCTGACCGGGCTTGGCGGGAGGAATTTCCCCGGCCTTCCGCAGAATCTCCTCTATTTCGTCCTGGTATCTCTCAGGCATAACGTCTTGCGAAGCGCGTGTGTGAATTGGGTAGGATTATACATGACCTGCGTCTCAGGGGGAAGGAGTTGTAACATCGTCAGGCATACGCCGCCAACCTCTGGGCGGCATACTACTCAAACTATAAGGTATAATTCACCAATGACCACCATCAACAGCCAGGACGATTTTCTCCGCGCCCTTGAAGAGAATCCCCAGTGGCGGGATGCAATCCGACGTCAAATTCTGACCGAAGAACTGCTACAACTCCCGGTCATGTTCCACGCCCTCAACCAACGCGTCGATACCTTGGAAGGCAAGGTAGACATTCTTACACGACGTGTCGACATCTTGGACAACAAAGTAGACGCCCTCACCCAAGACATGGCCCAAGTCAAATCAGACCTTAGTGCTCTGACGGCAAGATTCGACACCGACATGGCCCAGGTCAAATCAGACCTCAGCACGGTCAAATCAGACCTCAGCACGTTAACGGCAAGATTCGACACTAATATGGCCCAAGTCAGATCAGAGCTGAACATATTAAACGGCAAAATCGACAACGCCGTTGGTTATAACTATCAAGTCAAGGTAGAAAGAAATTTGCGGTCCATAGCAGGCCAATACCTGCATCTTCGCAACATTGCCATTCTCAGGTCATCGGGGTTCGATGTAAGCCCCGAGTTTGACAACCTGATACAAGAGGCCGTAGACCAAGGTCTGATTACAACGGAACAAAGCTACGAGGTGTGGAACACAGACTTGGTCTTCATTGGCACTCCACGAGGAGACACCACCCCGGTTTACGTAGCCGCCGAAGTATCTATTACAGCAGGCGACAACGATATTACCCGCGCCGTACGCCGGGCCGGACTGATTGCCCAAGCAACCCGTCTTCCGGTGACGCCTGTCATCATATGCGACAACGCCGACGCCCAGCACCAAGCTCTGGCAACCCGACATAACGTGACCGCAATACCTCACCCCTGGCCCTGAGCGTCATCCATCCGCCACATGCAGGCAAGATTCGGACAGTTGATTTGAGCAATCCCCACTGAGGTTGAGTATTGGACCGTAAACTTGTGCTGAGCGTCGTCGACCAGTCCCCGGTGCGCGAAGGGGACACGGCAGGCGACGCCTTGAGGGACACAATCGAACTGGCGGCTGCGGTCGAAAAGCTGGGTTATGAGCGGTATTGGCTGGCCGAGCACCACAGCATCCCCAACTTCGCCGGCACCAGCCCGGAAATCCTGATCGGCCACGTAGCCGCTCGCACCAATACCATCCGGGTTGGAAGCGGCGGGGTGATGCTGTCCCATTACAGCTCCTTCAAAGTCGCGGAGAACTTCCGCATGTTGGAGGCGCTCTATCCCGGGCGAATCGACGTCGGCATCGGGCGCGCGCCGGGCAGCGACCAAATCACCGCGGCGGCCCTGTCCTACCCCAAGCACCCCAGCGACATCCGGCAGTTCCCCCAACAAGTGGTGGACCTGATCGGCCACCTGTCAGGCGAGCTGGACGATTCTCACATCTTCTCTGGAGTCCAGGCAGGGCCGGTGCCCACAGGTATGCCCGACGTATGGCTCCTTGGCTCCAGGTACGAAAGCGCCTACATGGCCGCCCACTTGGGCCTTCCTTTCGCTTACGCCCACTTCTTCGGCATCGGAGTGGAGGAGGGGCCGACCATTGTAGAGGGCTATCGCAAGAACTTCCACCCGTCGAAATACCTTTCCGAACCAAAGGTGAACATAGGTGTCCAGGTCCTGTGCGCCGACACCGAGGAGGAGGCCCTTCGCTTGGCCTCCAGCCGCAACCTGGCCCGGTTGATGTCCATAACCGGGCGGGCCAAGGGCATCCCCCCGGTCGAAGATGCCTTGGCCTACCAGTATGCGGCCAACGAATGGGCCTACACCCAGCAGTACCGCAGGTTGTGCGTCGACGGCGCCCCTGAGCAGGTGAAGGAGCGGCTGGACGAACTGGCGGGACTGTACCAGACCAACGACCTGAGCATCGTCACCATCTGCCACGGATTCGCCGAACGGGTCCGCTCCTATGAACTGGTCGCCGAGGTGTGCGGTATTACTCCAACATAACGGGTTGTCGACCTCTTCCGTACCCGGTCATCTTCCCCACCGCTCGTTCCAAGGACAAGCCTGGTTATGGCGCTGACCGGCCTGCTCATTCTGGCCTCCGGATTCTTTCTTGTATCCATCGCCGTCCTGCCGGAGGTCAACCACCGGATAAGACGCGTCCGAAGCGCCGGAGTGTATTACGGGTGGTGGGTCCTGGCGGCCTGTTGTCTGCTGGCTCTCTTTACCGGCGGTATCTTCTACCGGGGCTTTACCGTCTTCTTCCTTCCCATCCAGCGCGAGTTCAACCTCAGCCGTGCCTCCACGTCCCTCATATTTTCCTTGGCCACGGCGGAAGGCGGCATTGGCGGACCCTTCGTCGGCTGGCTGATTGACCGTCTCGGTTCCCGGCCCCTCATACTGGTGGGCGGACTGCTGGCCGGCATCGGGTTCATAGCCTTGTCCTTCGTCAACGGGTACTTCTCCTTCCTCATTGTCTACGTTGGCATCGTTTCCGTCGGCATTTCCACAGGCCTGGACCCCAGCCTTATGACGGCGGTCAACCGCTGGTTCCTGCGCCGGAAGGCCATCGCCCTGGCCACCATGCTGACTTCCTACACCCTGGGCGGGGCGCTGCTCACGCCCCTGCTGGCCTTGGGCGTGCAACGTGTGGGCTGGCGCGACGTGGTCCTCATCGCCGGCTGCTTCATCTGTCTGATCGTCATTCCCTTGGGTATGCTGGTTCGCCGGTCGCCGGAAAGCGCCGGAATGGTGTTGGAGGGTTCGGAGGACCGGCCACGGTCTGCCGTTAGGGACGACAGTGCGGGCACACCCGCGTCGGGCCACGACTTTTCCGTCCGGGAAGCGGTGCGGACCCGCACTTACTGGACCCTTCTCGCGGCCAGCGCCCTGCGGATTGGGGTCAACAGTTCCATCGTGGTGCACCTGATACCGATGATGGTCTGGAAGGGCATGGACGAGACGGCGGCGGCCGGCCTGACGGCCCTGCTTTTCTCTCTGTCTATCCCCGGCAGGCTGTTGTCGGGGGCGATGGCCGACCGGTTCCCTGTCCAGCCCATATTGTTCGGGGGCATGATGTCCGGCAGCCTTTCGATGCTGGTGTTGGCCGGCTTTGAAGGGGGGTGGGTGCCTTATCTCTTCATTGTAGGGCTGGCCGTCCTGGAGGCTTGCTCTCCCCTCGGCTGGATTGCCCTCGGCAGCTTTTTCGGACGCCAAAGCTTCGCCACCCTGCTGGGCATTATGAGCGTCTTCTACAGCCTGGGTATGCTGCTCTTCCCAGTGTACGCGGGCTGGGTGTTCGACGTCACCGGCAGCTACGAGGTTGTGGCCGTATCCTTTGCCTTGCTCTACGCCATCAGCGCCGCCCTCTTCGCCACAATCCGCCAACCCCGCGCGCCCTCGTCATCCCCATGAAAATAGCCCACAGAAGGACAGTTCCCTCTCCCTCTGGGAGAGGGCTAGGGTGAGGGCGTTCCCCTGTTTTCATTCCCATACATGGCTCACAGGGCCAACTCGTCATTCCCGCGAAGGCGGGAATCCATATAGTCTTGCCGCCGGGAGCTTTCCTGCATACCAGCTACGTTCGCCGCGCTTGCGTATGGAGCCTCTGGCCATTCTATGTCTCTGGCTTCGTTGTTATGACGGCAAAATCGGCCCAAGGGCCGGGGCCGGTTTCATCGACTGCCCGCACCTGCAATTCGTAGGTGGTTGCAGGCTCAAATCCTTCGATTTTGGCGCTTGTTTCCTTAATCCCCTCTATCATACCCCACTCGCCCGGCGGCGCTATAAGCCCGCCTTTGGCCGAATATCTGCCAACGGTACGATAGCGGATGTCATGGTGGACGCTGTCTGTCGTACTCATTCTTCTCTTCCTGGAAAGTTGATGATAATGTCCCTCACACCCGGCTCAGCAGGCGCCCCTTGTCTTGTTCTTTCGTCCAGCCTCGCAACCTGAAGTTCCACACCTCGAAGGCGGTCGTCAAATTTCTCCATCCGGTTATTCACCCGGTTTAATACTTGGATTCCGATAGGAATAATTACACCGCCTACAACTCCTACGACCACGCCTACAACTCCTACGACCACAGGCACCCAGAACTCAAGACCCATAGTTATTTTGTTCCTCCGCGCGCTTGCGTATGGAGCCTCGGGCCATCGTTCTGCTACTCCAGTCTCGTTTCTACCGAGGCAGGAGACCACGGCCCGGGGCCATTCGCGTTAACAGGTCGGACTTGAACTTCGTAAGTGGTTCCAGGCTCCAGTCCCTCAATCTTTGCGCTTGTTCCCTTAACTCGCTCAATGATGATCCATTCTCCGTGTGGTGCTATAAGCCCGCCTTTTGCCGAATACCTGGCGACGGTGCGATAGCGGAGGTCATAATGGGTGATGCCGGTCGCACTCATTCTTCTTCTCCTGGCAAGTTGATATTGATGTTTCCTGAAGCTTGGACCGTAACTACTCCTTGTCTTGTTCTTTCGTCCAGCCTTGCAACCTGAAGCTCTACCTTTCGAAGGCGGTCGTCAAATTTCTCCACTCGGATCACCACGTAGGCTCCGACAACGTGGCGGGGAACCTTGGCAATGCGCTGGATTTCGAAGTCGGGGGCCAATGCCACCGCGATCACAAAGTCGAACTCCATCCGCCAGCGGGCGCCGCCAACCCTGCATTGACATTGGGGGACTTGGTCATGTTCTTCATCCATACATCATATTGTTCACTCGTTAGTCCGGGCAAGCGGCCGAGCGAACGGAAGAATCAGCCATCAATACAAATGAGTTGGGACTAACAGTGCCGAGTTGGGAATATAGAGGGATACCTCGCACAAACCCTACCCACTGACACTTTCCGCTTGCCACATCGTAAAACACCTCCCTACCATATACCTGTGCTGCACAACGTTTCGCCCGACCCAGCGCCAAGCCCTTTCAGTCTTCCGTCCGAGGCGTCCAGAATGTCCACCGCCACACGCAGAGCCGCGTTATCCCGGTAGGGGCAGCCCCGCGAATGCGTATATCCCTCCTTATTGGCTGCCCCGGGACGAGGAATACACCGCATCCTGAAAATCCCGACATCCGGTGAATCCTAATTCAGACGAGCCAAATGTCCTGAAATGTCCTGAAATGATGCTCCTATATATGTCAAGGAGCGATATTGGGCACCTTGGAGGGGCGACACAAGGCCGAGAAGACTTCACGGGCGACGTAGCGTTTGAGGCAACGGATGACCTCGGTTTTGCTCATCCCCTCCTTGGTGCGGCGATCCATGTATTGCCTGGTTCTCAGGTCATGACTGAGCCTGACCAGAACCACGCGATAAAGAGCTGCGTTGGCCTGACGGTCGCCACCCCGGTTCAGCCGATGCCGATTGGTCTTCCCGGAGGAGGCCGGTATTGGACTCACTCCGCACAGAGAGGCGAAGGCAGCCTCGGAGTGGATGCGTTGGGGGTTACTGCCAGCAGAGACAAGCAGAGCTGCTGCCGTGTCGGGTCCTACTCCGAAGACGCTGACGAGGGCCGGGGCTGCCGTCCGGGTGAGCCGTTCCAGCTCGGCCCGCAGGTCACCGACCTCCTTGTCGAGCTGGATGTAGCGGCAGGCAAGAGACCGAAGGGTGTACTTGGCCGCCGCCGTGGGGTTCTCAAGACGACCTGGACGAAATCTCCTGCACCGTGCCGCGAGGGCAGTGGCCGTCAGACTCTCCAGTGTCTCTCGTAGTTCGGCCGGAGCCGTGACGACCAGGGCCTTCATCTGGTTGATGGCCTGGGTGCGTGCCTTGACAGCCGAGTCCTTGGCGCTCTTGAGCATACGGATCATCTCGGTTTCGCCCTCACCTGATTTAGGAGTGGCGTTGGCTACTCCGGCCAGAACCGCCCGTGCTGCCATCTCCGCATCGGTGGGGTCGCTCTTACCTTTCCGGAATCGGGTTGACCGGTCAGGCCGGTTGACCTCTACGACGGTAAAGCCTACGACGGTAAAGCCGCGACCGGTCAGGAATCGGGCCAGTCCGGCGCCGTAGGAACCGGTGCCCTCGACCCCGAAGGTGCGAACCTCACCCAGCTTCCGGGACCACCGTTCGAGCTCCCCATACCCATGGCTGGTCGCTGGGGCGTAGTGCTCGGCGAGGCGCACGCCCCACTGGTCGATGGCAACGGCCACATGCTCGTCTTGGTGAGTATCGACTCCGATGACCACCTGAGAAGCGTGGATGACTTCGCGACCGACGACTGTTGTCATTTCAGCCTCCTGCTAGGAGTAGCGCGTCGGCCAGACGAGCGGACAAGACTGCGAAGGGACTTTAAGTCATGCTCCTATGAGGTCACTGCTCCAATGGCCGTTGGCGCCGTATCGGCCATCTCCGGATCGAGCCGACAGATCATTTGGAAGGCATTAGAGCCAGTCAGCGTTGGGGTCAGACCCGAGCCGGAATGGCACAGAAATATAATCGCAGTCCGCGTTTCTGAAATTTCCGGCAAATGGCTTTGCACAATGAATGGGAATTAAAACCGCTGTAAAATTTTTTGCACAGAGGAATGGAATGGGAACTTTCCGGATAACACTTGAGATAGGCGACCAAAACGGGCAGAGGTTCCAAGAAATGGAAGCACTGGTGGACACCAGCGCCACATTCACCAAGGTGCCTCGGTCGGTCCTGGAAGCTCTTGACATACCCGCCGACCGAATCTACACCGCCCTCATGGCCGACGGAAGGCGAGTGCCCAGAGAACAGGGATGGGCAATCATCCGATTGGAAGGGCAACAGTTCCCCACGCCAGTCGCCTTCGGCGAAGAAGGTGAGCCAATCCTCCTCGGTGCCATGGCCTTGGAACACGCCCTCTTAGCCGTGGACCCGCACGGACAAAGGCTCATACCCGTGGATGCCCTGGAGATGACCATCGTGGGGGAATGAACGGGGGAAGCCACGGCACGCGCTGAAATCGGAAGCGACAGACGACTGGATAATATCCCGCTTTTGTACCAATCCGGCCCGCCTTGGGGTATGATAACGGCGCACTGAATCCTGTCGTTGTACCGGACTTATATCGTCAAGGGAGCCGCCAAGAATGCCAAGCTATATTGACCACCTGGAATGTACCCAGTGCGGTAAGACCTACGACCACAAGGAACTTGCCAAGGTAAGCCAATGCTGCGGCGTGGTCCTCTTCGCCCGTTATGACCTGCCGAGGCTGCGGAGCGAGGTATCCAGGGACGCCATAATCGGACGCCCGGCCAACATGTGGCAGTTCGAAGAGTTGCTTCCCGTGGAGAACCTTGAAAACATCGTCACCCTCGGCGAGGGCGGCACTCCCCTTCTGAGAGCCTCTACCTTGGGGAGCAACCTGGGCTTGGACCACCTGTATGTAAAAGAGGAAGGCTTGAACCCCACCGGCACCTTCAAGGCCCGCGGCATCTCGGCGGCCATCTCCAAGGCCCTGGAATTGGGGGCCAACGGTTTCACCATGCCCTCGGCCGGCAACGCCGCTGGCGCTGCCGCTGCCTACTGCGCCCGGGCCGGCCTGGATGTCAAGGTCTTCATGCCCCAGGACGCGCCGGACGCCAACATGAAAGAATGCCTGCTGGCCGGGTCGGAACTCAACCTGGTGGACGGCTTGATTGGCGACGCCGGACGCCAAGCGGTGGCCGTGGCTGAAGAGCAGGGCCTGTTCGACCTGTCCACACTGAAGGAGCCCTACCGCGCCGAAGGCAAGAAGACGATGGGACTTGAAATCGTCGCGCAACTGGGCTGGCGGCTACCCGACGCCATCATCTATCCCACCGGCGGAGGCACCGGCATCATCGGAATGCACAAGGGGTTCAAGGAACTTCTTGAGCTGGGATGGGTCGAAGGAACGCCCCCCAAGTTCATCGCCGTCCAACCCGTTGGGTGCCAGCCCATCGTCCGCGCGTTTCATGGTGGACAGGAGAAGGCAGAGGCTTGGCAGAACGCCGAGACCATAGCCGACGGCCTCCGCGTCCCCGGCCCCTTCGCCGATTACCTGATTTTGCAGGCCCTGCGGGAGTCAGGAGGCACGGCCCTGGCGGTGGAGGACGACGACATGGTGCAAGCCATGTACGAACTGGCCACCGCCGAGGGCATCATCGCCTGCCCCGAAGGCGCCGCCACCCTGGTCGGTCTGAAACGGCTGGTCCGCGACGGGTTCCTGAACAAGGACGATACGATAGTCCTGCTCAACACCGGCTCCGGGTACAAGTACATGGAGCTAATCCAGAAATAGGCCGAGAACGGGCCGTAGGGGCGCCCCTTGTGGGCGCCCCTCGTGGGCGCCCTTGGTTGGCGCCCATGAGACGGGGGCATCCACCCCTTTCCCTCGTCATTCCCGCGTAGGCGGGAATCCATAAGGAGGAATCGTCTTGGAAGTGTTTCTCAGCTCACCGCGCGGGTTCTGCGCCGGTGTCGTCCGGGCCATCGAGGTTGTCGATATCTGCTTGGAGCGGTACGGTCCCCCCGTCTACGTGAAGCACCAGATCGTCCATAACCCCCACGTCGTCGCCGACTTGGAACGGAAAGGGGCCATCACTGTAGAGACACTGGACCAGATCCCCGTGGGGTCTCTGGTGGTCTTTTCGGCCCACGGTTCTCCGCCCGATGACTTCAAGCAGGCCGAAGAACGCAACCTGCGGGTCATCGACGCGGTCTGCCCGTTGGTGACTCGGGTCCACAACGAAGCCAAGAAGTACCACCGCGAGGGCAAGAAGGTGCTGCTGGTGGGACACAGGGGGCATCAGGAGGTGCGGGGCACCATGGGCCAGGTCGAAATGACCCTGGTCGACGACAGCGCCGACTCCTTACTCCCCGACTGGGAGCAGGACGACGAAGTGGCGGTGCTTACCCAGACAACCCTGTCGGTGGGAGACACCGCTCAGAGCATAGACGCCATCAAGCAGCGTTTCCCCGGTGCTGTGGTGCGCAACGACATCTGCTACGCCACCACCAACCGCCAGTTCGCGGTCACCGAGATGGCCGTGATGGTGGATCTGGTGCTGGTGATTGGGGCGGTGAACAGCTCCAATTGCAACCGACTGCGCGAAGTGGCGGCCTCCAAAGGTGTGCCGTCCTACCTGATCAACGGGCCCGAGGAGATCGACCCGTCCTGGCTGGATGGGATGTCCAAAGTGGGAATAACGTCGGGGGCTTCCACGCCCGAGGTCTTGGTGGAAAGCGTCATCAAGGCATTGGAGCCGGAGAAGGTGACCATGTTGTCCGGCGTCGAGGAAGACGTAAGCTTCACCCTGCCTAGAGAGTTGCGCTAGGGGCAGGCAACCGCCCTTGGGCCTGCCCCCGGCGGGATTCCCGCCGTTGCGGGAATGACGGAAAGGGGGGTGTCCTGCTGCGCCGCCAATGGCCTGCCCCAGTAAGATTCCCGCCTGCGCGGGAAAGACGGAGGGGCCGCCGTCCGGTAGTTCCCCGGTAGAGCCGGTCCACCTAAAGCGGCGCATCTTCTCCATTCCAACCCTCCTGTCCCTATGCTTGGCGGCCGGACTGCTGGCGGCCTTGGTCACCCGTTTCGACGTGGACCTGGAACGGACCTGGGCCGAAGCCAAAGCCGCCAGTCCCTGGTACTTGGCCGCCGCCACTGCAACCCACTACCTCACCTTTGTAGTGAGAGGCGCTCGGTGGCGTCTGTTGCTGCAAAATGTTCAGGGCCAAGGCTCCAGAATACCGGGCGTCGCCTATTGCAGCCAGTTGGTGCTGCTGGGCTGGTTCGGCAACTCGGTGGCCGGATTCCGGTTGGGTGACGCCTACCGAGCGTACCTGTACGGCAGCGAGCAGAATACGCCCTTTTCCCGCATCGTTGGAACCCTGTTGGCCGAGCGGCTGCTGGATACCGTCCTGGTGGTGATCTTGGTACTGGTATCGGCTCTCTTCCTGGCCGGTGGCGGAGACCTGATAGTCTGGACGGTATTCGGGGTGTCGGTCGCGTTGGCCGCCGTTCTGCTGGCGCTGCTGTTGGTCATCGCATGGACCAGGGAACGGGCTTCACGTATTCTGCCGGGTTGGCTTGCGACGCGGTACCAACAACTCTACGAGGGCGTGTCCATAAGCTCTGGGCAGATGTGGACCCTTAGCTTTTGGGGGTTATTGGGATGGTTTACGGAAATAGGCCGGCTTTACTTGGTGTCCGAGGCCCTGGACTTGGGCATCGGCTTTCCGCTGGCCATGTTCCTGGCCTTGGCCAATTCACTGTTGACCTTGACGCCCACTCCTGGCGGCCTTGGAGCGGTCGAGGCCGGCGTGGCCGGCCTGCTAGTGCGGTTGTCCACCGTTTCGGCCAACTCCGCAGCCGCGTTGGTGGTGCTTGACCGGCTTATCTCCTACGTGCTGGTGATAGCGATAGGGGTGGTGCTGCTCCTGCTCCGCCAAGCCTTTCCAAGAATATTTCAGGCCCAGGCCAGCCGCAACCCGGCCTACGTGGATTCCCGCCTTCGCGGGAAGGACGGAAGTGGGACGGCATGATGAATATACACGACGGAGAGTGCGAGTTTCGCCGTAATGCTTTACACCGCCAGCTTCTATGACCCGGACGACTGGCGCGGGATACTGTACAGGGTGTCCCGCAGCCACCCGCGGGGCCGCCGCACCCAGTGGGAAACCTTGCCCTTTCTGTACCCGGACCGGCAGCTACTGGTTGCCTACCGCAACGGCGACATCGATTTCGATGCGCTCTCTGAAGCATACATCGAAGGGCTGGAAAACCGGCGCGGAGAGTCGGTCCAGTTTCAACAGTGGCTGGAAAACCTTGAGGCTTCGGGAGACTTCACCCTGCTGTGTTTCGAGCGGGGCGACCGTCCCTGCCACCGGCGCGTGCTGGCCCAATGGTTGCTGCGCAACGCGCCCGGCTTAGAGTTGGGAGAATTGCGTTAGGTCTTATCGACACTGGTTAGCCCCAGACCACTCAGGCTACCAGGTGGAGGGCCGACAGAAAAAACAAGCTATTCCTGTCATATCTGGTTGTGATTCTGCGCCACTGCTTCAATTTGTTGAAGGCTCATTCAATAAGATTTCGTTGCTTATGCAGCTCCCGGTCGAGTTAGGCTCCGGTGTCACTACTCTTAGGTAAATTGCTATAATGCCCTTACTTTGGTCTTACCAAAACGGGGGATGGAAGAGGTAATGACGGAACAGGACGTTCAGAACTGGCTGGATGAGTATGGCCGTGCCTGGGTTAATGGCGACCCAGACCATGTGGTGACGCTGTTTTCCGACACAGCCACTTATCGAGTAAGGCCCTTCGATGAACCGCTGAGAGGACGACCCGAAATACGGGAATATTGGCAGAATGGCGCAGCAGACGCACAAGAAAATGTTGAGTTTGCGTCGCAGGTTTGGGCGGTCAAGAATGATACCGCGATTGCTGGCTGGCAAGCTAGCTTCACTCTAAAAGCCTCCGGTGTTCGGGAAGAGCTCGACGGAACATTTAGACTTGTATTTTCAAACGAACAAGGTGCTTTTCTGTGCACAATCCTCGAAGAGTGGTGGCACAGAAAAGAATCCTGAGGCGGCCCGCGTCGCGAAGCTCCCGTCCGAACAAAGATCCAACTTATCCTCACCACTCGGAACGGGCCGGGCGTTCCATCAGTTGATTCACGGCGTCGTGGGGCGACAGGCCCTCGAACAACACCCGGTAGGTGGCTTCGGTGATGGGCATCTCCACACCCAACTCACGGGCCATGGCCAAGGCCGCGCCCGTGGTGTTTACCCCTTCAGCAACGTTGTCCATCGATTCTCGAATCTCCGGCCAGGAGCGGCCCAGGGCAAGCTGCTCCCCAACGTAGCGGTTGCGGCTCAACCGGCTGGCGCAGGTCGCTATTACGTCTCCCAGCCCGGCCAAACCGGCGAAGGTCAACGCTTGGGCCCCGGCGGCGACCCCCAATCGGGCGATTTCGGCCAAGCCCCTGGTGATGAACGCGGCTTTCCCGTTGTCGCCCATTTCCAAGCCGTCAGCGATGCCCGCGCCCAACGCAATGATGTTTTTCAGGGCGCCCCCAAGCTCCACTCCCGTAAGGTCGTCGCTGGTGTAGACGCGGAACGCGCCTGTCATAAGGATTTCCTGCGCTCGGTCCACCAGTTGGCTGTCCCGTCCGGCAACAACGGTGGAAGCCAGCTTCCCCTGAACGATTTCGTCGGCGAAATTCGGCCCGGATATGGCGCAAATACCGGCGTGGAAGTCCGCGGATAGCTCCTCTTCCATAACCTGGCTCATCCGCTTGCCCCCGGGCAGTTCCAGCCCCTTGGCAGCGCTGACAATTACGACGCCGGGGGTCAAGCTGTCCCGTATCGACCGCATGTTATGGCGCACGCTGTGAGAAGGCGCGGCGATAATCACCAAGTCGGCGGACGGCAGCGCCTCGCCCGGGTCGGCGGTCACAGATAGAGATTCGGGGAAAGGGGAGTTTGGCAAGAAGCGGGCGTTTCGCCCATCGGCCTGGAGTCTCTGGGCTTCCGGGCCTGTTCTCGCTAGCAATCTTACCGGCAGGTTTTTCCTTGCCAGGATGATAGCCAGCGCCGTCCCCCAAGTAGTGGCGCCGACGACGGCCACGCCCATTCCATCGTCTTTCCCGCGAAGGCGGGAAACATGGCCAAGAGCAGGCCTTGGCTCCAACGACGGACTACTCATTCATCCGCGGCAAACGCCATGTCCGGCAAGGAATACCCCATCATCGGTCAGTCAGTTGGCCTTGGTGGCCGGGGATCCCAAGCGGCGCTCGCTGCCATCACGGATCCGCTGGATATTGTCCCGGTGCTGCCAGATGATGATGGCGCCGCCCAGGAAACCATAGAGAGTGTAGATGCTGAACGTCTGACCCAGCAGGTACAGGGCCACCAAGCTGGCACACGCCGCTATAACTCCCACGATGGAACCCAGCGAGACGTAACGGCTGACCAGGGTAGTGGCCGCAAAAGCGGAGACGGCAACAGCGGCTGCATAAGGATTGAGGACTGATAACGCTCCGGCGCCTGTAGCAATGCCCCGTCCGCCGCGAAATCCGAGAAACACCGGCCAGTTATGGCCAACCAAAGCCATTAGCCCGGCGGCCACCTCCGGCACCCCTTGCCCTATAACTACCCCGGCCAGGAAGACCGCCAGAATACCCTTGCTCACGTCCAGCAACAGGACCAGGGCAGCCACCTTTCCACCGCCGGTCCGCAGCACATTGGCCATCCCCGTCCTGCCGCTACCGTATTCGCGGATGTCGACCCCGCGGCGCCACTGTAGCAGCAGGTAGCCCCAAGGCATCGAACCCAGGAAATAGGCGATAACCAGCACCACGGCGTATCCGGCCCAAGCAGGTTGGCCGGGCATTACAATCCATGCCGCCGCAAAGGCGGCCACCAGCAGCGGCAGCGCCGCCAAAGCCCATGAGCTGGATGACCAATGAAGTTTCACTGTCTCTTGAACACCAGCCTCAAGTGAGTCCTGTCGAATCCGAAGGTATCCCGGATACGGTTTTCCAAGTAACGTTCGTAAGAAAAGTGTACCAGTTCGGGGTTGTTGACCGTGAAGAGAAATGTGGGCGGATTTACACCGGCTTGCCTTACCCGGCTGATGAACAACCTCTCCCCTGGCCTGCCCCCGGCGGGTTTCCCGCCTGCGCGGGAAAGACGGGAAGCGGGACGCCTTTTCACCGGCGGCGGCGTGTGACTCGCCAAGGCGTCCGCCAGCATGTATTGCAGTTCCCTGGCCGGGACGAAGCGGGACCGTTCCCGTTGCAACTCCAGCACGGTCCGCATCAGCACGTTTATTCCTTGGCCGTGGAGGGCCGACGTAAAACAGACCGGCACGTAAGGCATGAAGTGGAGACGGGTCCTGATCCTGTCCTCGGCCCTGTGCTGCGCGTAACGGTCCCCGTCTCGCACCAGGTCCCACTTGTTCACCACCACCACCAACCCCCGGCACATGTCCCAAGCCAGCCCGGCGATGTGGGCGTCCTGAGCGGTGGCCAGCTCCGTGGCGTCGGTAACCAGCAACGTAATATCGCTGCGGCCCACGGCGTTGACGGCCCTGATTACGCTGTACTTTTCTATCCCCTGTTGGACCTGGCCCCGCCGCCGGATGCCGGCGGTGTCCACCAGAACAATATCGTTGCCGTCGTAGCTGAAGGCGGTATCCAGTGCGTCCCGCGTGGTGCCCGCTTCCGGCGAGACTATGGAACGTTCCTCGCCAAGGATGCTGTTCAGCATCATCGACTTGCCCACGTTGGTCCTGCCGACGATAGCCAGGTTCAACGCACCCGCGGCCGGGTCCTTGGCCTCCTCTTCCGTCGGCTCTTCCGGGTAGGGCAACAGGGCGCAGATGCGTTCCATCAACTGGTGTACGCCCAGGTTGTGGTAGGCGCTCATCAGCAGCGGGTCGTCGAACCCCAATTGGTAGAACTCGGCGGCGGCGAACTCCCGCGCCTCGTTATCCACCTTGTTGACCGCTAAGATAACCGGCTTGAAGGTACGCCGCAATCGATCGACGGCCAAGTGGTCCGTTGGCGTCAACCCCTCCGTCACGTCGGTCACGAACACAACCACGTCGGCGTCCGACACGGCCATTTCGGCCTGTTCCTGCACCCTCTCGTTGATGTGGCCCTCGGGCTTTGTCTCCAGCCCGCCGGTATCTATCAGAATGAAGCGGTAATCATCCCACCACACCTCGCACATCAAGCGGTCCCGTGTAGTACCGGCAATATCGGTGACGATGGCTTGACGGCGGCCCAGGATCCGGTTGAACAGGGACGATTTGCCCACGTTGGGCCGCCCCACGATGGCGACTACGGGCAATGGAGAGTCAGTGTCATAGCCCGAGTAGCCAAGCCCATCGGCATTGGTGTCCGGGCCATCCCAAGGCTCACCGGCCGCTTGCGGGACACTGGCGGAACGAAAACGGCCTTGAGAACCGGGAGTGGGTCTTAACAATGGGCACCTTCCCGCAGCTTGGTTTGTGGGTTTGGTTTGTGGGCGGTAGCTCAACAGCGCCGGCAATCAGCCGCCGGCCAGTATGAACTCCAGAACGGCCTTTTGAGCGGGCAACCGGTTGTGGGCTTGGCTGTAGGCGACCGATTGTTCATGCTCCAACATGCCCGGAGGTATTTCCTCTCCGTAGTGCACCGGCATGTCGTGCATGAAAATGGCGTCTGGGCTGGCTTGCGCCAGCATGGCGGGGTCGACCGTGTAACCTTGGAACGCTTTCCGGCGAATTTCCGACTCCGCTTCCTGGCCCATGCTGGTCCAAGCGTCGGTGTACACCACATCGGCGCCGTTTAACGCGGCGGCAGGGGCCGTAAACTGTTCCACCTGCACTGCCTCGTCGGCGGCCTGTTTCCGGGCCTTGGACAGAGACGCTTCATCCAAGTGATAACCCTGGGGACCCGCTATGGTAAAGCTCATACCCAGCCGGGGGAGTCCTATGCAAAGGCTGCGCGACACGTTGTTGCCGTCGCCGATGAAGGCCAGCTTCAGCCCGGACAACGGTCCTTTGTGTTCTTGGATGGTGAGCAGGTCGGCCATTGTCTGGCAGGGATGTTCCCAGTCCGACAGCGCGTTTACAACGGGAACGCTGGAGTAAGCGGCCAGCTCTTCGAGGCTTTCATGGGAGAACACGCGGGCAACGATGCAATCCACATAGCCCGACAGCACTCTCGCCACGTCCGACGCGGGCTCCCTGCTGCCCAAGCCAACTTCCTGCTGGCCCAAGTATACGCAGGTCCCGCCCAACTGCTGGATGCCGACCTCGAAGCTGGCCCGGGTACGCAGCGATGGCTTCTCGAAGATAAGCGCGACGCTTTTGCCGTCCAGAGGCTTCGGCGTCAAGTCCGACTTCATCTCCGACGCGCGACGGAGAACGTCCAATGTTTCCTTGGGGCTGAGGCTATCAACGGAAAGAAAATCACGTTTGCTGGGCATACCGCACACCTGACCGTGGTGCATCATATCTTAATCCATGATGGGGTTCAAGCTGGACGCTCCCATCAAGGCATCTGGTATCATAACGCCCACTGGATATTGCGAATACGGAGGCAGCGCCAAATGGCAGATTCAAAGATCGTTCCGGGACTGAAAGGCGAACGACAGACCCTCGTCTGCGAGCATAACGTCGCCGGGCACGTGGACAAGTTCAGCACGCCTTCGATGATCAGCCTGATGGAACGGTCAGCCATCCAAGCGGTCCACGACCACCTCGAGGAGGGTCAGACCTCCGTAGGATTCGAAGTCAACATCCGCCACTTGGCTCCCGCCGACATCGGCGCAACCATAATCGCCTATTCCGAACTGATAGAGATAGACCGGAACCGGCTGACCTTCAAGGTTGAAGCCTTTGACGGAGACCGCAAGATAGGCGAGGGCACCCACCGCCGCGCCATCATCAACACCAACCGCTGATGCTACATTGCACCAGCCCGGTAACCACGGCCCGAGCTGACCGTCATTCCCGCGGGGGGCGGGAATCTACCGTAACATCGCCCCTGAGCAGAGCGCATGACGCGGAACGCTACTTGAGCGTGCCTGAACGTTAGCGCCCGCTTGGGCCGTATGCTAAAATTTCTTCACTTTCCCCTAAGCCCGGTATCTGCCTCTTGGCGCAGCGGGTTCCCGGTGCAATAAGACGAGCAGGCCGGTGTCAACGAGTTCCGACTTGTTTATCGTTGGGAGTGACCGTTATGGCCAACATGGAGCAAGTGCAATTAGTCAAACAGGGCCGCGATGCTGTCGCGCGCTGGAGGGAAGAACACCAAGGCGAAAGCTTTGATTTACACGCGGCTTACTTGAGCTACGCCCGTATGGCCCAAGTGGACCTTCACGGCTCCGACTTGCGCGATTCCGACCTGATGGGCGCCACTCTGCCCCGGGCCAACCTGTCGGGATGCCGGTTGAACCCCTGTCACATGTACCGGGCCGACCTGAGGCAAGCGAACGTGAGCCGGTCGTTGCTGAACGGCGCCAACCTCAGGGGCGCCAACCTGAGAGGCGCAGACCTCTCCGATTCGGACATGGACCGGGCGGTCCTCTCCGACGCCAATCTGTCGGGGGCCAACCTGCGTGGGACCAACCTATCCAGGACGAACCTGACCGGCGCCAACTTTACCGACGCGGACTTGACAGGCGCGGTGTTGCACCGGTCGGCGTTGACCCGCTCGATTCTGGATGGAGCAATCCTGGAAAACGCCGACTTCTACGAAGCCACCTTAAACGACGTGGGCCTGTCCGCCACCAAGTTCGCGGGCAGCATCATTGGCTATACGGTGTTCCAAAATTGTGACCTGAGCAATGCGGAGGGGTTGGCCCAAGTACGCCACGACGCTCCCAGCAGCGTGGGCTTGGACACTCTATACCGGTCCGGGGGCCGCATAGAGGATATTTTCCTCCGCAACGCCGGAAACCCAGACTCCATCCTGGAGTTTCAGAAAGTTCTTTTGGACGCCGCGCCATTGTCGGGAGACTTTTTCATTTCCTGCGCCAGCCAAGACGCCGATGCCGCCCAAGCGCTTCAGGCCGACTTGCAGTCCCAAGGCGTCCGGTGCTGGGTGTTCGCCGAAGATTTTCGAGGCAGCGCCTTGGTCGAACGCCACAGCACTTCGGACCAAGAGGAAGTGGAGCGTTGGCTGCGGGACTATGACAAGCTGATCGTGCTGTGCACCGACGCCGCCTTTGACAGCGAGAGGATTCGGAACGACATTTCCCAAGCGCAACAGCTTCAACAGAGCAAAGACGAATGGCTGCTCTACTTGGTCGATCCCAGCGGCCGCATGGGCCAGAGCAGGAACCGATTGGCCCGCACCCTCAGCAGCGAGAACGTGGTGTTTGACTTGAGCGGCAAAGACTCCGACCCTGAGAAGTATCAGGGTGAACTGTCCCGATTGGCGGAAAGCCTGTTGGCGACCCAACCGCGTTCCGCCGGTGTCCCCACCTACGAGGACTTCCGGTTGTAAAAACTTACCTCCCTCACCGCGGCTCGGCACTGCATCGACCAGCCATCCTCCGAAGCAAAAACAAGGCCCCGGTCCGAATCGTCGGACCGGGGCCTTCTGGTTCCTAAAGGGGTATGTGGCTGAGGGCCGCTACTAGATGTAGTCTTCCTCTTCCATCATCTCCAGGTCGTCCCGGCTCTGGGACAGACCACGGGCAACCTCTTTCCGGAAGTCCTCGAGCAGTTCGTCGGTGATTTCACCGGCAGCCCTGGCCCTTTCCTTGAAGTTTTCGAACGCCCACGCTTCGGTGTCGCCCTGGGGCATGTCGAAGAAGCCGCGATCGAATACCGGCAGTTCACCGGGGCCAAAGTAGCCCTTGCCCTCGATGGTGTACCCTTCCAGGTCGTGGGTGCCCTTGCCCAGCACCTGTCCGGTCTCGGCATAGTGCTCCATCACGTTCTTCATGCCGTACTTCTGGACGGGGCACACCTTCATGCAGATGCCGCAGCCCAAGTAGCGGGCCATCACCGGGCGACAGCGCTTGAAGTACAACTTGTTCTTTTCCAAGCCCCTCCACCAGATCTTGTCGCGCATCAGGGCGCGGCCCGGGCAGCGGTTCACGCATACCTGGCACACCTGGCAGAAAGCGTGGATGCCGTAGTCAACGGGCTTGTCATAGCTGACGTTGGCATCGGTGGTGATCATGATCAAGCGGCAGCGCGAACCCTCGGACGGGGTCAGCAGGTAGCCGCAGGCGCCCAACTGGCCCAAGCCCGCTTCCACGAACATGGGAATGTAGGGGCCGGTGTTGTCCGTGGGGCTGTGGATCTGGGCATGGTAGCCGATGGAGTTGATGTACGCCGCCAACTCTAGGGCCGCGGCGCCTTCCGTCCGGTAGGTGCTGGAGTGCACGATCTCAGCGTCGATGCTGGGGATCGTCTGGGTGGGCTCGTAGTCCTGCTCGTACGCCAAGCAGATTACGTGCTCATACTTCACGTAGTCTTTCTTGCTCTGGTAGGTGTACCGGAAGTCGTAGTAGGTGATGCCCACTTCGCTGAATCCCAGCTCTCGCGCCTTGTCCTTGATGTCCTGGGAAACGTCTGCTCCGGTCGGCTCCACGGTGGGTTCCTTCTCGCCGGTGAGACGGGCGGCCATGACCAAAGGCCGGTTCAGCTTGTCGTGCTCTTTCCGGATCTCCCGCATCTCGATGTGGGTGTCACGGATGGCATTCGCCCAGTCGCGAGAGGCCCTCTCGGTGATGTTCATGGTTTCCAGCGGATACTCTCTGGCGTACCAGTCAACCTCGCGCTGGTTCAAAGGGATACCCGGGACTGTCTCCAATTCCTCTGGTACCGGAATAGTTACAGGTTCATCCCCCGGACGCCTCCCAGGTCGCACAACCTCGTGGCCTATCTTTAGCATGAGCTCTCCTCCCTAATGGTTCGTCTACTCAGTAGGCTGATACGCATGAATGTGGGTACAATACCGATTTCAATTATATTTGTCAACCCTATGTTCATGGGAAATTTATATCAAGTTAACAGATATTAATCCCTTAAAAACAGAATATTAACTCTGCAGGAACCACAAAAAGCCCGGACCCATTTGCGACGGGTCCGGGCTTGCGGTTATCCGGGTCGGCGCCGGGACCGTCTCCCGGCGCATTCCTGACAATCGACTTTAGATGTAGTCTGCGTCGATGTCCAGGTCGTCGTCGATCATGCCGACGGCGTCATAGGACTGACCCATGGCGCGGCTCATCTCGGACTTCAGTTCTTCGATCATCTCTTCAGTGATCGTACCGCCGGCCGCTGCGGCCTGCTTCTTGAAGGTGTCGAACGCGTGGTCCTCGATGCTGCCCTGGGGCATGTCGAAGAAGCCGCGATCGAATACCGGCAGTTCACCGGGGCCAAAGTAGCCCTTGCCCTCGATGGTGTACCCTTCCAGGTCGTGGGTGCCCTTGCCCAGCACCTGTCCGGTCTCGGCATAGTGCTCCATCACGTTCTTCATGCCGTACTTCTGGATGGGGCATACCTTCATGCAGATACCGCAGCCCAAGTAGCGGGCCATCACCGGGCGGCAGCGCTTGAAGTACAACTTGTTCTTTTCCAAGCCCCTCCACCAGATCTTGTCGCGCATCAGGGCGCGGCCCGGGCAGCGGTTCACGCATACCTGGCACACCTGGCAGAAAGCGTGGATGCCGTAGTCGATGGGCTTGTCATAGGTGATGTTGGCGTCGGTGGTCACCATCATCAACCGGCAGCGGTTGCCCTGGTGGGGGGTCAACAGGTAGCCGCAGGCGCCCAACTGGCCCAGGCCCGCTTCCACGAACATGGGGATCACCGGCCCGGTGGCGTCGGACGAGTGGATTACGTGGGCCCTGTATCCCAGTGAGCGGATAAAGTTGCCCAGTTCCAACCCGGCGGCAGCCTGCGTCCGGTAGGTGCTGGAGTGCACGATCTCGGCGTCTACGCTGGGGATCGTCTGGGTGGGCTCGTAGTCCTGCTCGTACGCCAAGCAGATGGCGTGAGGAAGGCTGGTGAAGCCCTTCTTGCTCTGGTACTCGTAGCGATAGTCGTAGGGAGCGATACCTACTTCAAGGTAACCCAACTGGCGGGCTTTGTCCTTGATCAGCTCCGTCACGTCCTCGCCGTTGGGCTCGGCCGTCGGCTCCATCTCGGCGGTCATGCGACCGGCGATAATCAGCCCGCGGTTGAGCCTGTCATGCTCCTTGCGGATCTCGCGCATTTCGGCGTGTTCGTCGCGGAGGGTGTTAGCCCAGTCACGGGACGCCCGCTCGGTGTAGTTGATGGACTCCAAGGGATACTCTCGAGCGTACCAGTCGACCTCGCGGTCATTGATGGGAATACCGGGAACGGTTTCCAACTCCTCCGGCACGGGGATGGTCACCGGCGAATCGCCGTATTTCGCCCCCGGCCTTACGACCTCATGGCCAATCTTGAGCATAACTAACTCCTCCCAAATAACATACGTCTGGCTGGACTACACAGTCTTGGCGCATACATTAAACGCCGCGTCACCATTTGTCAATAGAATGACACCTGACTTTTCATATTCGCTGGAAAAAATCCCTGCCCAAAGGTGGATGATTACGAAATACGTCGCATGGCTACGGATTCTTCCAACAAACGGATAAACGCAGCCCGTGGCCCCGGGCCCCAATGCCTGACCCCTGGAATGAAGGTCCCGCCCGGTCCGAAGGTCGCGCACCCCGTCAGCTCCCCTGGCGCCGCGCGATCATGGCGGAAGCCAACGGGCTGACTCCGGACCGGACCACAACGTTTACCAAGGACGGCAGGCCCGAGGCGAAAGCCCTCTCCACCGCCGGGGCCACTTCGTCGGGCTTCTCCACGTACTCCGAATAACCGCCAATGGCCTCCACCACCTTGTCGTACCGGATGAAGCGCAGGTCCGTCCCAACGGCCCGGTCGAAGTATGCCAGTTGGAAGTTCTTGTCTATCCCCCATGTGGAGTCGTTGCCCATGACCACGGTAATAGGCAGGTCGTGGCGGATGCAGGTGTCGTATTCCATTGTATAGAAGCCGAAGGAACCGTCGCCCATCAGCGCCAGAACCTTGCTTTCCGGGTGGGCCAGTTTTGCCGCCATCGCGTAGGGAATCGCCGCTCCAAGATGGCTGAGGGGGCCCAAGCGGATAAACCGCCCCGGCTTGCGCGCACTTATATAGGAGCGGCCCCACTGAACATAGTCCCCGCCGTCCATGACGATGAAGGTGTCGTCGTCCAACAGGCCTTCGATCCTGGTAAACACGTCAAGGGGATGCATCGGCTCCTCGCCGGTGGCCCTGGACCGCAAATCGTCCAGCCAGCCGTTGCGGTCGGTTTCCAGTCGCTTCAGCCAGTCGGAGAGGTCGCGCTTGTTTCCCTGCTTCGTGGCGTCGGTGAGCTGGTCTACAATTGCGCCCAAGTCGCCCAGCAGGCTGACGGATACGCCGCGGTTGCGCCCTATTTCGGCGTCCGACGGGTCGGCTTGGATAATCTTCGCGTCGGCGCCAAAGACCCCGCCGAAGCGGTAGCGGTGGTCCAGCCGCTTTCCCAGCAGCAACACCACGTCGGCTTCCCTGAACCGGCGGGCGGCTGGATTCAGCGCCCCGTCGGCGTAACCGAAGCAAAGAGGGTGTTCGTCATCCAGCAGGCCTCGGGCCTGTTCCACCGTGAACACCGGAGCCCCGGTAGTTTCGGCCAGCGCCTCCAATTGCCCGACGGCGACGGAGTAGCGGGCGGGGTTCCCGGCAATGATCACCGGCCGCTCCGCTCCCTTCAGCAGGGCCGCCGCTTCCTCAATGCTGGCCGGGTCCCCGTGGGCGCGTCCCATGTTCCTGTATTCTCTGGGCATATACTTGGGCAAGTCGTCCTCGGATATGACGGCTTCCTGCAGGTCTATGGGGAGTGTGAGATGCACCGGGCCGGGCCGCCCCGACATGGCAGTCCGGAAGGCCGTGGCGACGTACTCCGGGATACGGGCGGTGTCGTGCACCAGCCAGGACCCCTTGGTAACCGGAGCGGCCATCGCAGTCTGGTCGATTTCCTGGAAAGTGAACATCCCTTTTTCGGGAAGCTCGGCGCAACCCGCCACGAATATCACCGGGCTTTCCGAGGTGTAGATCGCCGGCAGGCCGGAAACGGCGTTGGCAAACCCTGGGCCGCCAGTAAATATCCCCACCGCCGGCTGGCCGGTAATCCTGGCGTAGCCGTCCGCCATGTGCATCGCCGCGCCCTCGTGACGGGTGTCTATGAACTCGATCCCCTCGTCGGCTGCGGCGTCGACCAAGGGTAAGATCGTATCCCCTACGATGGTGAATACCTTCTGAACGCCTTCCTGCTTGAGGCAACGAATGAACAGGTGCGCTCCGGTAAGACTGGCCATAATTGCTCCTGGCGCTGTGAATCAAGCGTGATTACAGAAATAATGCGGCGACTTGTCGTAATACCGGTGGCATATGCCCGGCAACGCCGCTTGAATCGCCATAATAGCACGCCATCATCCGGTCTGCTAAGGCGGACCTCCAGCGTAAACAGGGCTTGTGCAAAGTCGCGGGCGCTAACTCACCGTCATTCCCGCGAAGGCGGGAATCCACGTCCTCATCCTTGATGGCCGTCCGCATTTGGCGTATTGTAAATCCCGCAGGAACGCCTGACTTTCGGGCCGGGCTGACCTTGGCTTCCGTTTACTGGTCCTGCATTCAATACCTTCAACCCCGTTCCAAGGCAACATCTTTGACCTCTACACCCGGACCGATGCAAAGTTTCTTCACCGGCAACCCGGACTGGTGGCAGGACTTCTTCGCCGGAACTACGCTGGACTTTGTTCGAGACTTCTACGAGTCGTCGGACGTCATGCCCGAATCGCTCTTCGTGGAACATGCCCTGGGGTTGGCTCGCGGAGCCAGGGTCCTGGATGTCCCCTGCGGCGCTGGGCGCTGGGCGGTGCACTTCGCCGCCAGAGGCTATGACGTTACCGGAGTGGACTTCAGCCGCCAACTGCTGGCAATGGCGGAGCAGGCTGCCGCCGACCGCTTGTGGTGGGACTCCTACGCCCCCCGGACCGGCTCCGACGGTGCCCTGCCCGTCGCGTGGGAGCAATGCGACATGCGGCGCCTGCCTTGGAAAGCCGAGTTCGACGCTGCCCTTTGTGTGTGGAATAGCTTCGGGTACTTCGACGAGGACGGCAACGCGGAATTTCTGAAAGCAGTCTCCCGGGCATTGAAGCCGGGTGGCCGCTTCCTCCTCGACACGCCAATCATGGAGACCTACGTTGCCGAAATGGAGGCCCGCGACAAGGACTGGTGGCAGACTCGGGAAGGCCTCATCGCATTGGAAGAGCGGTGGTACGACCACACGACGAGCCGCGCCGAATCGCAATGGACCTTCATCAACGACGGCAAAGTGGAAAGAAAAAGGCTGTCCGTCAGGTTGTACACCTACCGGGAGTTGGCAGTGCTGCTGGAACAGGCGGGCTTTGGAAACCACCAAGCCTACAGTTCGGCGTTTGGCGACATGGAACGTTCCCACGAGTGGGAATGGGACCCCTTCGAGCTAGGGTCTCCCGCTCTTTGCATGGTGACCACCAAGCTGACCGACCCCAAATAGGCCCACTCCGGCATCATCCACAACCCAGCCCGCTGTCACTCCCGTTTCAAGCTATACTATGCCCAAATGGGCACGTTGTTTGTCGTAGGTACACCCATAGGCAACCTGGAGGACCTTACCCCCAGGGCCGCCAGAGTCCTGGGGCAGGTGGACCTGATCGCCGCGGAAGACACCCGTGTGACCCGCCGGTTGCTGAACCACTTGGGAATCAGGACGCCCCTGGTCAGCTACAACGAGAACAACTGCCGGGAACGGCTGCCCCGGCTGCTGGAGGCCCTAGCGTCGGGCGACGTGGCGCTGGTGACCGACGCGGGAATGCCCGGCGTCAGCGACCCCGGGACGGAACTGGTAGCCAGGGCGGCGGAAGAAGGGGCCGTCGTGGAAGCGGTGCCAGGAGTATCGGCGGTGACCACCGCCGTCGCCGTGTCCGGCCTTCCGGGCAACGACTTCCTGTTCCTGGGGTTCCTGCCCCGGAAACGCCGGGACAGGCTCGCCCGGCTGCGGGAGCAGGTTGACTCGCCTCACACGATGGTAATATTCGAAGCGCCCCACCGGGCGCTGGCCACGCTGGCGGACATAGCCGAGGTACTTGGAGACCGCCGGATTTCGGTATGCCGTGAACTGACCAAGCTGCACGAGGAGGTGTTCCGCGGCAAGGTCAGCGAAGCGATAGCCCACTTTACCTCGCCCAGAGGAGAATTCGTTCTGGTTGTCGAGGGCAATCGGGACCCCCACGACCTTACCAGCCCCGACACCTTGCAATTGGCCGCAGCGCGGGAGCGGCTGGCTGAATTGCGAACTCTGGGAACAGCGGCCAAAGACGCCGTTTCCCAGGTTTCCTCCAGTTTCGGGCTGCCGAGAAACACGGTCTACCGTTGGTGGGTAGACTTGGAGCGGGCAAAGAAGCAATGACCTTCACCGCGAAAGCGAAACATTTTTGTTACACCTGAATATTCGTGATGTTGTGAAGTCTTTGTTATCATAAGCAACGATGCAATTCTCGAATAACATCAGTGCTGCGACATGGTTCGACAAGCTCACCATGCACGAGGCCTGCCCTTGTAGGGGCTGGCACAAGGCCAGCCCAGGGCAACCACATAGGTCTCGCATAGGCATTCGCCGGTTGCCCCTAGGCGAAGGGACGACAGGGAGACCGGCGGCATGACCGTCACCGGCCTCGTATTCCTGTCGTTCGGCTTCCTGCTCATGTTCGTGGCCGTCGTTCCGGAGGTCGCCAAGAAGACCCGCGGAGGAATCTTCTACGGCTGGTACTTGGTGGCCATCAGCGGCTTCGTGATGGTTATAGCAACCGTACCAATATTCCACGCAATGGCCGTATGGGCGGTGGCCCTGGAGCGGCACTTCGGATGGACCCGCACCGAGTTGGGCTTGGCCTTGACCTTGACCCGCGTGGAAGGCGGGATCATGGGGCCGGCCGAGGGTTACTTGGCGGACCGCGTCGGCACACGGAGAATGGTCCTGATCGGTCTGACCATCACGGGCGTGGGGTTCGTCCTCTTCGGGATGACCCAGAACCTGTGGATGTTTTACATGGCCTACTTGGTCATGTCACTGGGGCAGGGGTTGGGCAGTTGGATGCCCATGATGACCCTGTTGAACCACTGGTTCACGCGACGGAGAGCGGTGGCGGTCGCTTGGTCTAACATGGGCAGCAGGGCCGGGGCGCTGTTGCTGGTGCCAGCCATCGCCTGGGCTGTCAGCCCGGACCACGACCGGTTGGGCTGGGAAATGACCGCTATGCTGCTGGGCGTCTTTACCGTTGCCGTAGCGGTGCCCATCTCCAGGCTCATCCGCAACCGCCCGCAGGACTACGGCCTCCTCCCCGACGGCGACCCTCCGCAGGGGAGTGTAGGGGCGGGCCTTGTGCCCGCCCAGGGGAGGGCAACCACGAGGGTTGCCCCTACGGAACGGGCCGATACCGCCGAAGTCGACTTCACCGCGGCGCAGGCGCTCAGGACGGCCTCATTCTGGCTGATTTCCTTCGGCCACGGCTTCACGTCGATGATAATCCTGGCCATCATGTCGCACCTGGGCCTGCTGATGCAGGACAAGGGGTTCTCCCTGCAGACAACGGCATGGCTGGTGGCGGCCTACACGGGAGTGGCTATGGGCGCCCAGTTGCTGGGCGGCTACACCGGAGACCTCATACCCAAGCGCATTGCCCTGTTCATCTTCACCAGCATCCAAGCCACGGCGGTGGTGGTACTCACCTTCGCCAACAGCCTGCCGGCCTTCTACCTGTTTGCGGTCCTGTTCGGCATCGGGTTCGGCGGCAGGAACCCATTGACAATAGCCGTTCGGGGCGAGTACTTCGGGCGGGCCTCTTTCGGCAAGATCCTGGGTATTTCATCGGTGCCGATGAACATCCTGCTGCTGATGTCGTCGCCCTTTGCCGGCTACCTGCGGGACGTCCAAGGCACCTACACCAACGCCTTCCTGATACTGGCGGCACTCAATTACTTGGGCGGCTTCCTGTTCCTGATGGCCCGGAAGCCCCAGCTTGCGACCAGTGACCGGCGGCCAGTGGTCAGTGATGGACCACTAGCCACTAGCCACTAGCCACTGTTCACTGGCCACTGGCTTCGGTGATGTCTATCCCGTGAATCTCCAATGGCTCCGCAGGCCGGGACTGTTCGCCGCCCGGTCCCCGGGTCACCGAGGCGCCGGCTATCCGGTCCAGCACCTCGACGCCGGACGAAAGCAGACCGAAGATGGTGTAGTTGGGCGGCAGGCCAACCCGTTCACCGTGGACAATGAAGAACTGGCTCCCATTGGTATTGGGACCGGCGTTGGCCATCGCCAGCGTCCCCTTCACATAAGGCCTGGTTACCGGTTCGTCATTGAAGCGGTACCCAGGGCCGCCGGTGCCATCGCCCCTTGGACATCCCCCTTGGATCATGAAGTCCTTGATGACCCTGTGGAAACCCCCATGCTGGTAAAACCCTTCCCTGGCCAGAAACACGAAATTGTTTACCGTGTTCGGCGCCTCCGATGCGTGAAGGTCCAGGGTCATGTCGCCGTGATTGGTATGTATGGTTGCGCTGTAGCTCTTGTTGACGTCGATGGCCATTTCCGGCGGTTGGTTGTACTGTTGCGTCATCATCCCTCCTGCCTGCCCCCGGCGTGTTTCCCGCCTACGCGGGAAAGACGGGAAGCGGGGGCGGTCCTCTTGCCTGCCGGTCAGGATTCTAACACCAAAGGTCTGCTCCGTCTAAACGAGGCCGGACTATCTACTAAACTGTAGTAATTCGTAATACTTATAATCTATAATGTTAGAGGGAAACGAAATTCGTCAGCCAAACGATAAAGGCAACCAAACCGGCCCCGTCCCGGACCCGTAGGTAGCGCAATCTCCCGGAGCTTGCTCCGGAGAATGGAGGAGGTGGGAAAATGGAAATCTTTGAACACATGACACGGTACGGCCACGAACAACTGGTTATGTTTGCCGACCCGGGTTCGGGTCTCAAGGGCATGGTGGCCATCCACGACACAACCCTGGGGCCGTCCTGCGGCGGCCTGCGTATCTGGCCCTACGCCACGGAACAGGATGCCGTAACCGATGCCCTTCGCTTGTCCCAAGCCATGACCTACAAGTCGGCTGCCGCCGAACTGCCCCTCGGCGGCGGCAAAGCGGTTATTATCGCCGACTCCCGCACCCAGAAGACCGAGGCCCTGCTGAGGGCCTACGGCAGGTTCCTGAACACCCTGGGAGGCCGCTACCTGACCACCACCGACGTGGGCAGCACCGGGCGCGACATGGAGCACGTTCACCAGGAGACGGACTACGTGGTGGGCCTGCCAACCTACCTGGGCGGCAGCGGCGACACCTCGATCATGACCGGGTTGGGCGTTTACATGGGGATGAAAGCCTGCGCCAAGGAGGTCTGGGGGACCGACTCCCTGCGCGGTAAAAAGATCGCCATGCAGGGGTTTGGCAAGGTATCGACCCATACGGCCCATCACCTGATGAAAGAGGACTCGGAAATCATCGTCACCGACGTCAACGCAGACGCCTTGGACACCGCCGAGGGCATGGGCTTCAAGGTGGTCAAACCCGACGAGATTTACGACGTCGAGTGCGACATATTCTCCCCCTGCGCCTTGGGCGGCGTCATCAACAAGGACACCATCCCCCGCATAAAGGCCCGGGTGGTGGCCGGCGGGGCCAACAACCAGTTGTTGACCGAGGAGGACGGGGAGGAACTGCACCGGAGGGGCATCCTCTACGCACCGGACTACCTCATTAACGCCGGCGGCATCATCAACGCTTCAACAGAAATCGGAGCCGACTACAACCCGGACCTAGCCAGGGAAAAGACGGAACGCATCTACGAAATCATGGGGCGCATCGCCAGGGAGTCCAAGGAAAGGGAGATGTCCACCGCCCGCATGGCCGACCGGTTGGCCGAGGAGCGGCTGGCGTCGGTGCGGGCAATCAAGCCCATCCACCACGGCCGTTGATTTCGCGCCGCCGCAGCCAGTCACAAAACTTCTGACCGCACCGGCGTCTTCATCAATGACGCTTGGTGCGGCCCGGTTGCCTGTGGGTGGCAACCTGTCAATCAAAAAGGCCCGGCGTTTGCCGAGCCTCCTGATTGGTCGCCCATCCGCCGCAGCTTAGCGGGCTTGGCTCTCGGCCTGGAATTCGCAGGTCCGGTGGGAGCCGTCGCAAAACGGCTTGTTGTCGGATGCGCCGCAGCGGCACAGCGTAACCCACTGTCCTTCTGGCTGAGTGTAAACTCCGCCGCTCTGGTCCACCAGTTCAAAGGGGCCGTAGACCCGCATGGGGCCGTTTTCCCGGATTTCAATCTTGAAGTCAGGCATGTTTTCCTCCGTTTGTAAAATCTGTGGGTCGGCGCGGAACTCCGTACCCACTACTTGAGGGTCGGTCTCCAGTCACCGGGGTTAGTCTGACACTTGGGATTGGGGAGTGTCAAGCGGGCCTGCACTGGTGCGGCGACCTCTGACGCCCCAAGCCCGTCTCCCCTAATCGTCGGACGACGTTCCCGCCGCCGGCTCGGCGCGCTGGGTTTGCCTGGGCGATGGCGCTGCGGCTCTTACCGGGGCCCGGTTGTCCCTCAGTACTGATATCAACACCCCCACCAGCAGGATGCCGCCCATCAACAGGAACGACCGGTGCAACCCGGACAGGAAGGCGTCGGCGACCATTGGGGAAACCGCATCCAGGCTGGGCTCCACTCCCATTGACCCCATCGTCACCACCACCACCGTGGTGGCTACAGCAATGCTGGTCACGTTGGCCGAGTTCCTGATGAGCTGGGTCAAAGAGGAGACCACGCCGTAGCTGGTCCGGTCCACCACGCTGAGCATCGAGCTGTTGTTGGGCGAGTTGAAGAAGCCCGTGCCGGCCATTTGCAACATCAATATTGTCACGACAAATACCAAGTTCGAGTCAACGCCAAGGCCGGCCGCGAAAGCGAACCAGGAAAAAGCCGATAGGGCCAGCCCGCCGGTGGTCAGCCAGCGCCAACCGAACCTGTCGGACAACCTTCCGCCCAATGGGCCGACAACCACCATGGTCAAGGCCGGCGGGATCATCAGCAGTCCCACGTCTCTCGGTTCCAGCTCCAACACCCGTTGAAGGTAAAACGGCATCAGGAAACGGGTCGAGGACGTTCCCACAAACGAAAGCCAGCCGCTTGCCGCTCCAATGGCCACCAGCTTCCGCCGGAACAGGCGCAGGTCCAGCATCGGCGACGGCGTCCGCAACTCCCACCAGATGAATGCCCCGAAGCAAATGGCCGCCAGCACTGCGCCGGATGTAATCCACCCGGAAGACCAGCCGACTTGCTCTCCGTTGCCGACAACCAGCAGGAACAACAGCAACGCAAACCCGGAGAGAATCGCGCCCCACCAGTCGAAGGCGGGCCGTTGGCTGCCCTCCGCCGCCGCCCGGTCGTTGGCAATGATGAGCATGGTTGCGATTATGGTCAGCACGCCCACCGGGACGTTCACGAAGAACACCCATCGCCAGCCAAGGCCGCTGACGAGGAACCCGCCCAGCGCGGGCCCCGCAATGGCGCCCGAGGCAACCACGCTCAGGTGGTATCCCAAGCCCTTGCCACGCTCGGTGCCGGGGAATACCGAAACGATGGTGGCCATGCCGTTGCCTTGCACCATCGCCGAACCAACGCCCTGCAACACCTTGGAAGCTATCAGGATTTCCAGGTTGGGAGACGCGCCGGCCAGTGCCGCCGCGACCACGAAGATGATGAACCCGGAAACGTATACCGTCTTGCGCCCAAGAATGTCGCCCAAGCGCCCCATCGGCAGCAGCAGCACGCTGATGGCCAGGGCATAGCCGACCACCAGCCATTGGACCGTGGGAAGATCGCTGTTGAAGTGGGCCTCGATCTCCGGCAGCGCCACCAGCACGCTGCCGTGGTCCACCACCGAGAGGAAGGTGCCGATGGCAATGCTGCCGAACACCCACCACTTGTAATTTACGCTCTGCCTGACGGTCTGCGAGCCCAGGGCCTTCGCGCGGTAACTGACCCAGGGCAGAATGGCATAAGCCACCAGAGCAATGCCGATGGACAGGATGAGCAAGCCGGTAACGGTCATACCGCGTTCCTCATCCGAGTGAAGTGCAAAACCGCGTAGAGGTTGGTGTCAGACGGAGCAGGGAGAAAATCGCGTGCGCGGAATATCGAATACATAAATAGTGATATTAGTATATCATCATTACACCCTTTTGCGGCGACTCCTGCTATCCTGCAATACCGGACGGATTACCCACAACCTGATTACCGGCGGGTTTCCAATATCCGTTGGAACATCCGGTCTTGTTCATCGTGGGTCAACAGTATGCAGTTTGAGCAGTATTCGTTGGACCGGTCAGCACGCCACCAAAGGCAGCACCCCGCACGCCGGGAGAAGAACCCCCGCCTCCCTTGGTGTATGACCACCTCCATGCTCACTTGCCGGTATATCGGGGTGGCAGGGTCCTCGAAGAAAATGACGGCATCGTTGACGACTGCATCGGGGTCCTTCGATGCTTCGTAAAGATTGTGGAAAGCTTGGCTGAAAGAGGCGGCCACGGCGTTCCAGGAGACCCTGAGGCTGGCCTTGGCCGCACGACGCAGGGAAGGGACCACAATGTTGAGGTTCTCCTCGAACAGCCACTCCTTCAATTGGGCATAAAGTTCAGTCTCGTTCGCCACTACCAAGGCATCCGAGTGAGTGGCGTCGGAGGTCCCTGCTAAAGCAGCAAAACCCGATCTGGCCAAGGCCGTTCCGTCGATACGTTGTTCCCGCCAATGGAAGGCCAGGTTCGCCAATCGCACGTCGGGGACCCTACGCTTCAGCACGTACTGTGCGGCCACCGGCCAAATCAACCGCGTCAGGTAGGCAATGAGGAAAGCCGAACCTGCAACGTGGCAATGGTCCGTACCCCATCGTTCCCGCCCGTAGGTTATCACCAAGTCGTGCAACCGTTCATCGTTGTCTTGAAACAGGGATTGGGCGCTGGACCATCCCTCTTCCCCCTTACCTAAAACCGGAATCTCAAAGAGGTCGCTCAGCAGACCAACCCGGCGTAAAGCGTTTGTCAAAGGATGTCCTCCTTTAGCCACATCGGGACTTCGGAGCGCTTGGACCTGGTCCCGGTCCCAAGTATTTCCGGCACAACAGGTCCCATAGCTCCAAGCGTCCCCAGTCCGGCTCCTCCGTGATTTCTAGGTCATCGGTTATGAAAGGGCTTGGCAACATGAAGGATATCTGTTGGTCTCCTGCACCGTTCAAGAGACGCAGCCCGCACCTGACGGGCTGTCCCCACCAGTTGAGCCGCCGGTATAACTCGACCAACCTGGTCCGCCGAAGAGCGGCGACTTCAGGCCTGACATCCTTGGGTTCACCGATACAGAGGTGGACGTGCCAGTCCTGAAAATCCACTGTAGCATAACCGTCGCACAATGTGATATTAGGCTTACAAGGAGGACGAATTTCCCATAACGCTCCCGGTATTACCGGGCCGATCCGGATGTGTTCCCACTCTACAAAGCAATCGTTGAGGATGTTCAACAGTACGTCTTCCCTGGCAGGCAAGGTAAACACTTCGAACCTTGCGCCTCCTTCGTCGACAATCTCACCTCTGAACATGGACTCTTTCATGGCTATGTTGACCCTCCTGTCTTGAGTAGTCGCGTGGCGCGCCCTTGGAATCGCGGCAACAAAAAAACCCCGGCTTCCAATCTGCCGGGGTTTTGATGTACATGCGCCGCAGTCACCCACCGGCCGGTGGCGGGAGCCGCGACAGATCCACCTCTGTTAAGCGCAGAGTAGAAGTCCACTACCCCGGGGCAGGTCTCCTGGCTTGCGGATCAGCGCCTGGCCGAACGCCTTCCCATCCCGTCGACTCGGGACAGTGACTTTGTTGCCGACCGGCTCCCCGCATACAGTGGCGCAACCGCGGCGGAATCACACCGCCTTCCCTATTAAACCGTATTGGCGCCCAGGGGGTGCTATTCGATTGTTAATTTGCGGAACTTTGCCTCAATCGATTATAGACGATCAATCGCCCGTTCGCAATCGCATTGCCGGGGATCCTTGTCCAACTTTGGCTAGGTAACGATCTTGTGGTAAGGCTTGGTGAACACGTCCCAACTGTTGTTGGCGGCATTGTACTTGGAGTTGACGAATACCCGCCAGTTCTCGTCGTCCAGCTTGGGATAGTCGGCCCTGTAGTAGTATCCGGGCCAGCGGGTCTCCTTGCGGTGCAGCAGGTGACGCATGTGGGCCTCGCCTACCCAGGTGCGGTGCACCAGTTCCCAGCAACGCATAAGCTCGTGCCGGTCCCGGGCCGCCAAGTGGGCCAAGTCTTCGCGCAGCAACTCTATCAGATGGATGCCCCGCACCAGCGTAGCGTCGTTGGTGGTGTACGCCATCGAGGTGCCGCCGGCGTACTCGTCCATTATCTTTTGTAGCCGCACCAGCCCCTGCCTGGGGGTTATGTAGTTGGGGTTGACCTCTTCCGCCGTGGACGCTCCCTTGTGGCGATCGAAAGTATCCATCGGGGCCATGATGGCCTCCTGGATGCTCTTCACTTGGGCGTCGTCCAGAGTGGGAGCGGCCTGGTTGTCGGTCACGTAGTTGACGGCAGCTTTCGCGGCCAAACGCCCCTCGGTAAAGGAACCCGAGGAGAACTTGTGGGGGGCCGCGCCAACGCCGTCACCTGCGGCGAACAGGCCGCGGATAGTGGTCATCTTGTTATATCCCCAGAAGTAGTCCGGCGGCGACAGGTCTTCGGGGCCGCTTACCCAAGCGCCGGCCTCCCCGGAATGGGAGCCCATGATGTAGGGCTCGGCCAGCACTACCTCCGACGGCGTATCTTCGGGGGCGATATCCAGCGCCGCCCAAGTCAGGGCCTGGGAGATGGTCATGTCCAGGAAGTCTTCCCATGCCTCGGCCCGGACCTCGTCCATCTTGGCCGGGTCGCCGGCAGCCAGTCTCTGCATGGCTTGGTCAGTCCGCATGTACATGGGGCCCAGACCGGCTTGGATGTCGAGGAACATCTGGTGGTTGCGGAGGGGTGTGGGGGTGGGCACAGCTGAGCCATAAGGCTCGTACTTCCTCAGTTCGTCGTCCCGGGTCACGGTGTAGTCCTCGCCCATGGCGTTCAATACCTGGGCGTGGAAATACTGGAACCACATGCCCACCGGGCCGTAGCCGTCCTTGAAGCGAGTCGGAACGAACCGGTGCTCCATCTGGGTCATTTCAGTCCCTATGGGGATCATCAACCCGTAAGCCGAGCCGGTGGCGAACACCGAGTACCACGTGCGCCCGGTGCCCTCGTTGATTGACTTGGGGCGAAATACGTTGGACGCGCCGCCGCTGGTGATAAGCACCGCCTTGGACTTGAAAACGTAGAACTTGTTCTCCCTGACCGAGAACCCGAGTGCCCCGGCTATCCTCTCCGGATCGTTGGCGTCGGTCAGCAGGTGGGTCACAGCAACCCGCTCGTACAGGTTCTCCGGTCCCAGGGCCGTTCGGGCCGGTTCGGCGGTAACGGGTTTGATGGACTCGCCGTGGATGGGTATCTGCCACCGGCCGATTCGTTCGTATTCGCCGTTTTCCTTCTTCCAGATGGGCAGGCCCCACTCCTCGAGCAGGTGCACCGAGGAATCGACGTGGCGGCCCACGTCGTACACCAGGTCCTCGCGGGCCAGGCCCATCATGTCGTTCACCACGTAATTCACGAAGTCCGTGGGGGTATTCCAGCCGTACCGCTGTCCCATGTAGCAGTTGATGGCGGAAAGACCTTCTCCGGTTGCGCCGCTGCGCTCAATGACGGCCTTTTCAACCAGCACCACGCGCAGGTTTTGCCCCCAGTAGTTGGCCTCGAAGGCGGCGCCGCAACCTGACATGCCGCCGCCGATTATCAGAATGTCGCTCTCAACGATTTCCGTGGATGGTGTCGCCATGTTTAGCTCTCCTGTTTACTGATGTGGACTGGTCGTCCTGGAAAGTCGTTATTTTATGGTGGGCAGGTCGGGTACGCCCAGCCACAAAGACTCTCCGGCCAGGCTCTGGTTCCGTAGGTCGGCGTCCCTCTGTTCAGTGAAGTTCTGGTAAGGTTCAACCGTTCCGGCAGGCCTGGTCCGGGATGGGTAGGTAAAGCTGAACTCCCGGCCATCCCGGAAATGCACATCCCAAGTCAAGCCGTCCTCGGTCCTGTGGGGCTGTACCGACGCGCCCAAGGGCACGAAGTCAGCATATCCGCGAACGTGAATTGCTTCCTGGGGGCAGAGCTTGACGCAGGCGTAGCACTCGGAGCACATCTCAGGCTCCCGGTTGAGACCCTTGTTGACGTCTACGTCCAGGACCATCAGGTCGTTAGGGCAAATGTACACGCACAGCGGCCCCTGGTGTTCGCCGGCGCAGGCATTGCAGGTGTTCGGGTCCACGAAGGTTGGCATGTTTCCTCCAATTCTCCCTAAGTATTGGTTATTTTTGTTAACAGGTTTGTATTGAGAAAAAGCCCCCGCTTTCCTCAGGCGGAGGCCGTTGCTGACGTTCTTCTACCCGCCGCTACAGTCCCAGTCCACCGCCGACAGGGACATGACGGGAGTGCGGTTTTCCAAGTAAGTCTCGGTGACGAACGGCGAGCCGAAGCCATATCTCTCGGCGCACTCCCGCACTACTTCCAAGACTTCCCCTCGCAGGCTCACCGATGCCGGCTCCGTTCCTCCCTGGATAATGCTCCTGATGAAGGTGCCGGAGAGGTCCTGCTTGTGTTCCCGGTGGCCGCAAAGCCCCTCGTAAGCCACGTTTTCACACACAGGGCAGTACCACCACTCCAGTGTCAACACCGACTTGATTCCCAAGTCCGGCAATTGGTCGAAAATCTCGTGGGCAGCGTAGGTGCCGTAGTAGTTCCCAACCCCGGCGTGGTCACGCCCGAACATGTGGTGGGTGCAGCCCATGTTCTTCCGCACCAGCGCGTGGAACACCGCTTCCCTGGGCCCCGCATACCTCATGTCCCACATCAACGTCGACGTCTGGTGTACGTCGGGTCTTATGAACCCGCTTTCCCTCAACTTGTCATGGCCCAGGACTATCGCCTCGTCAATGTAGTCGCCGGGCTTCTTTTCTCCGATGACCGCGCTGACCAGGATCCCCTGGGCTTCGGCGGCTAAGAAAGCACCCTTCATCATCCACTCGTGGCCCGAGTGGGGCACGTTGCGGGTCTGGTGGGCCACAACCTTGGTCCAGCCAAGCTCCGCGAATCTTTCCCGCAGTTGCCTGGGTGTGCGCCAGAACCTGTCGTAGGGCGGGTTTATCACCGGGGGATTCACCAAGGTAATGGGACCGGCTACGAAACGGTCTTGGAACGAGTAGGTGCGCAACACTCCCGGATGGGCTTCGTCGGTGGTGCCGTAAACGTGCCGGGCCATGAGTTCCTTGTCGTAGGAGAAGATTTCTTCTACTTCCAGCACCGCCAAGGGCTGATCCTGATGGGTCAGCAGGACCGAACTGCCTTCTCTGACGCCCAACGATGACAATTCCTCTTCCGACACGTCTAGGACCATGGGAATACTCCAGACGTAACCGTCCGCCAGCGTCATGTGGCGCACTACCGAGTCTACGTCGGCCCGCCCCATGAAACCCTTCAAAGGGGAGAAGAAACCGTAAGCAAAATTGACGCACTCCCTGGCCACTTGCTCGCGCACTGCCAGCTTGGGCAGCCCCGCGCAGAGCGACCCGGCCTCTTCCGGAGATGCTACTCGTTCAATCAGCACCCCACCATGGGGCGACAACGCGTTGTCTACCACTTTTCTTCGACGCTCTTAGTTAAAGCCTGCCTGGAAATGCAACGTCTAATTCTCTACTTACCCGCGTGCATTGTCAACAAAAACGGTTGCTGCATTGCCGTTTTTCGTTTTTCACCGGCGGCTTGTTCGCACGATGGCCCGATTCATTGAGCGGCGTGGTCAAAAATGATGAGCAAAGTGTATGCACCGCGTATAATTAAGGCTGGGTCAACCAATTCTACAGACGCCGTAACCCGCGATGCCGGAATTTTTTAACGTTTTGCCCCCGGCGCAAGCCCTCCAGGTACTGCTGGGCCATCTGTCCCACGCCGTACCTCTCGGCCACGAAGAAGTCTCCGTCGAGGACGCTTTGGGCCGCGTCACGGCAGAGCCGTTATACGCCACCGAGCATCTGCCAGCCTTTCCTCGCTCCGCCATGGACGGGTACTCCGTCCGGGCAGCGGACACTTTCGGTGCGTCCGAGGGACTGCCGGCCTACTTTACCGTGACCGGAGAGGTGCCCATGGGGCAGCCCCCGGCTCTGACCGTGGCCGTTGGAGAGGCGGCGGTAGCCTACACCGGCGGTATGCTGGCCGACGGCGCGGACGCCGTGGTGATGATGGAAAACACCCAGGTTGTTGACGCGGATACGATAGAAGTCGTCCGCCCAGTGGCTCCAGGCGAGAACGTGGTCAACCCCGGCGAGGACGTCAAGCGAGGGGAGCCGGTCCTCCCATCGGGTCACTGCCTGAGGGCCCAAGACCTGGGTGGTCTGACCGCCATGGGAATCACTCGCGTATCCGTTGCCAGGAAGCCTATCGTAGCCATCCTTTCCATGGGCGATGAAGTAGTTCCCCCTGACACCGTGCCCAATCCGGGCCAGATAAGGGACATTAACACCTACACCATATCCAGCTTGGTGCGGCAGGCGGGCGGCGTACCAATACCTCTGGGCATAGCCCGCGACGACTACTCCGAACAAATGGATGCGGCGATGCGCGGGTTGGAGACGGCGGATGTGTTGCTCTTTTCCGCGGGAAGCTCGGTCAGTTCCCGCGACCTCACCGCCGACATAATCAACGGCCTGGGTCAGCCCGGCGTTCTGGTGCACGGGCTGGCGGTCCGTCCCGGCAAGCCGACTATCGTTGGCATAGTCGACGGCAAACCGGCCATAGGTCTGCCGGGAAACCCCGTATCCGCCATGGTCGTCTTCGACCTGCTGGTGCGTCCGGCCCTGTACCACCTCAGCGGTTGCACCCGTCCGCCGGTCCAACCCTCCGTCGAAGCCCGTTTGGCGCAGGACATCGCCTCCACCACCGGAAGAGAGGACTACGTTCCCGTGCGGTTGAAAGACGACCTCAGAGACCGGGTTGCGGAGCCTATCTTCGGAAAGTCCAACCTCATCTATACCCTGATACGTTCCGACGGCTTGGTGCAGGTGCCCCTGGACCGGGGAGGCCTGTACGCCGGGGAGATCGTTGCCGTCCGGCTGTACACCACATGACCCAAGCAAACGAAAGCGCACCGCAACGCCGGGATGGACGGCGGTACTACCTCAGTGACATCCCTTTGGACGAAGCCCTCCAGAGGTTCCTTGGCGCTCTGGAGGAAGCCGGCAATCTGTCGCCCCTTCCCGGTCAGATCTGCCCCGTAGACCAAGCCCAAGGCAGGATTACCGCATCGGCAGTCAACGCCGTAGCGTCCTCCCCTCACTACGACGCCGCCGCTATGGACGGAATAGCAGTCAAAGCTGCCGATACCACCGGAGCAAGCGAGACCGCTCCGATGAGTCTCGCCGTCGGTTCCCAAGTGGCGTGGGTGGACACCGGCGACCCGATGCCGCCCGGTTACAACGCCGTAGTCATGATCGAGCACGTACACCAGGTTGACGAGGCGACCGTGCAGGTTATGAGTCCGGTAGCGCCCTGGCAGCACGTCCGCACCTTGGGCGAAGACCTTGTGGCCACCGAAATGGTCTTGCCCGAGAACCATCGCCTGAGGCCCGTGGACCTTGGGGCCTGCGCCGCCGCTGGCATTACTGAGATTCCGGTCCGGCGGCAACCCAGGGTAGCCATCATCCCCACCGGCAACGAACTCGTGCCGCCGGGTGCGGCTCCTCTCAAACCCGGCGACATCGTGGAGTTCAATACGCTGATGCTGGCGGGAATGGTGCGGGAGTGGGGCGGCATCGCCGAGCGTTTCACTCCGGTCCGCGACGATTTCGCCCTCATCCGAGACACGGTCAAAGACGCAATAGCAGACTACGACCTGGTGATAGTCAACGCCGGCTCTTCCGCGGGCTCGGAAGACTACACCGCCGCTGTTGTGGAGGAGTTAGGCAGCCTGCTGGTGCATGGCGTGGCCGTGCGTCCGGGGCATCCCGTCGTTCTGGGACTGGTGGACGACAAGCCGGTAATCGGCCTGCCCGGCTACCCCGTGTCCGCCGTCCTGACCGCTGAGTTGTTCGTCAAGCCGTTGCTCGATCTCTGGCTGGGCACGGCGCCCCAAGCACGTCCGAAAGTCGCCGCAAGCATCACCCGCAAGGTATTGTCACCGTTGGGCGAGGACGAGTACCTGCGGGTCAAGCTGGGCCGGGTAGGCGGGAAGATGGTGGCGACGCCACTACAACGGGGCGCCGGGGTGATCATGTCCTTGGCCAAGGCCGACGGGCTGCTTCTCATCCCAAGGTTTTCCGAGGGGTTGGACGCCGGGGCTGAGGCAGAAGTCGATTTGTTGCGGCCGTTGGAGGAGGTGGAGAACACCATCGTCGCCATCGGCAGCCACGACCTTACCCTCGACCTGATGGCGAACGCCCTGCGGCGCACCAACCCTGGCCTTACCCTCTCATCATCCCACATCGGCAGTCTCGGCGGCCTGATTGCCCTGCGGCGCGGGGAGGCTCACTTGGCGGGAAGCCACCTGCTGGACGAGACGACCAACGAGTACAACGTCTCTTTCATTCACCGCTACCTGCCCGATGTGCCCGTAGTGCTAGTGAACCTAGTCAGCCGGATACAGGGTCTGATGGTCCCTCCCGGCAACCCTTTGTCCATCCATGTGCTGGAGGACCTTTCACGCCCGGAAGTCAGTTTCGTCAACCGGCAACGCGGCTCCGGCACCCGCGTATTGCTGGACTACAAACTGAAGGAACTGGGCATCCCGACCGAGCGGATTACGGGCTATGAGCGGGAGGAATACAGCCACTTGGCGGTAGCGGCGGCGGTCAAGAACGGCTCAGTTTCAACCGGATTGGGCATCCTGAGCGCGGCCACGGCCCTTGGCCTGGAGTTCATACCCCTGATGGACGAGCGCTACGACCTAGTCATCCCCCGCATCCACTATGAAAGCGACCTGCTTCAACCCCTGCTGGCCCTCCTCCAAAACGAAAACTTCCGCCAGGAAGTAGACGCCCTGGGGGGCTACCGCACTGGGGATATGGGGATGGTTATGGCGGAACTGGGCTGAGAAGGGGACTGTTGCCGCCCTTCAGGACGGACCTCTACTCTGACGTCCCCAAGCCAGCAGAGTGCCTCCGTTAAGGTATAATCGCTCTATGGCTACGGTTGTCCCGGAACCGTGGTACGAGCAAGTGGCTCAGGTGATCTTCTACCTGACTCCTGCCGTCGCGTTAATATTTACGGGATTCTTGGCAATCTGGAAGTTCAATGTCTTCAGAACAGCTAAGCCTTCCATCAAAGTTGACCTCGAGGTGACGTCCCGGGCGAGCAGTGAGTCCTGGAACGTAATCAGTGCTGTGGCACTGGTTACTAACACCTCGAGAGTCATAGCCCGCTGCAATTCGTTACAGTGGGAGGTGCGAGTATTGGCACCCTTTGATGATGAGGAAGTGGAAAGCAAAGCTGCGGAGTATGCGGGTCACATGATTACGGATGGGCCTGGGGTGGACTTTCCATGGAACGTACAGTACCGAATCAGGAACGATAACCCAGGTATCGCACTGGAACCTGGAGAGTCCAACGTCGTTGATATAAGCCTGGCGATTCCGGACTGGATCACGGCCGTAGATGTACGCTGTACTATGGTTCTGCCCAAAGGACGCAGGGGGCCGGACTATGTGTGGACCAATAGATGCCCGCACGATGTTGCAGGGAAGGTGACGAATGGCGGATAAACGTAGTGAAGAAAGGAAAAACAACAGTGTTCCCAATCGCCGGCGCATTGACACGGACCAGCCGGTGAATCAGACCATAACCTTGCCCAGTGCCGAGCAACCTGCCAAGCCCCCCAAGGGGAAAGGCCAAGGTGCAACGAATGGTCCCTCCGCTGAACAGGAAAGACGGGGGTAATTGATGGCTACTCCCGAAGAACTGTCCAACCGCTACTGGGAAATGAGCGAATATCTCATCCGCAAAGCCCAGGAAGAATTGGACGTTTCAGAAGACCTGATGCAGGCATCCGAGAAGGCTTGGGGGTCTGTCGCCCACGCCATCAAGTCCATCTCGGCCATTCGGGGCTGGGCCCATCATTACCACCTGTTGTTGCGGGATGCTATCGGTATACTCCAATTGGAGTATGACAATGGCCGCTTGAGTTCTCTGTTCTCATCCGCCGAGGCTATGCACAGCAACTATTACGAGCACCGGTTGGAGCGGCCCGACTTGCAGTTCCACATCAACGATTGCCGAGAGTTATTGACCGAGTTGGACCGTATCCGCAACGTACCTCCTCCCAATGTTGCAAGCGACGTGGCGAATGATGACCGGGGAATGGAACGGCGTATGAGGCGGCTTACCAACCGCAACCCGGACATAGCCGCACGGGATGAAGCCCTGGATATTGCGACGCTGCCTCCGGTGGAGGTCGACGCCCGCTAGCAGCCATAGCCCCGACAAGGAGCCGTCCAGGCGCACTGGTATTGCGCCCGGCCTACACCTGCCGGTAGCGGTTGACGATGGGCAGACGGCGGTCTTTTCCAAAGGCTTTGGGGGTTATCTTTACGCCCGGCGGGGCTTGGCGGCGCTTGTACTCGTTGCGGTCGACAAACTGGATTACCTGCCGCACCACCTGGGGGTCGAATCCCATGTCCACCATGTCTTGGTAACCGTACTCGTCCTCCACGTATGCTTTGACCACCGGGTCCAATACTTCATAGGGCGGCAAGGTGTCCTGGTCCAACTGGTCGTCCTTCAGCTCGGCGCTGGGCGGCTTGTCGATGATGGCTTGGGGGATGACCGGGCGCGGCTCCCCGTTGCGGTTACGCCACTCGCACAACTCGTAGACCAGTGTCTTGGGCACGTCTTTCAGGACGGCGAACCCGCCGGCCATGTCGCCGTACAACGTCGCGTACCCCATGGCCATTTCGCTCTTGTTGCCGGTGGTCAGCACGATCCAGCCGAACTTGTTGGATACGGTCATCAGGATGTTGCCCCGTATCCGCGCCTGCACATTCTCCTCGGCCACGTTGGGCGTCGTGCCTTGGAAGTGAGGCTCCAGCATTTCGGTGAACGCCTCGTGGGCGGGCTCTATTGGCACCACCCAGAGCGTCATGCCCAGGCGGTCGGTCAATTCTTTCGAGTCGGTTATGCTACCCTCCGACGAGTGCCGGGAAGGCATGGAAATTCCCACCACGTTGTCCGCCCCGAGGGCGTCGACGGCCACCGCAGCGGTGAGGGCCGAGTCGATTCCGCCTGACAGCCCCACCAACGCCTTGGTGAAACCGGACTTCATCAAATAGTCGCGGGTGCCCATCACCAGGGCTTGGTACACCTCTTCCACCATGTCCATGCGGTCGGCCATTGGCGGAGCGGGAAGAGGGCGACGGGTCTCTGGCTTGGAATCGGACACAGGCACCACTCTTGACACGCCTGCGGATGGAGCTGACGCGGGCTGATTACGGCGCGCGTTCTCGTCCGTCCCTGCTGAAGACGAGACTTCATCTAGGTCGAGGTCCACCGCTATCAACCCTTCCTCGAAAGCGGGACCCCGGAAGAGCAAGTCCCCGCGGCTGTTGTGGACTATGCTGGCGCCGTCGAAAACAAGCTCGTCCTGTCCTCCTACGCAATTCAGGTACGCCACAAAAAGCCCGTTGTCCTTGGCGCGGGCCGCAATCATATCCTCTCTCTCGGCGGCCTTGCCCGCGTGAAATGGAGAGGCGTTGATATTCACCACCAACTGCGCCCCGGCTTGCCGCTGGGTCACTATGGGACCTTCCGGGTACCAGATGTCCTCGCAGATGCCCAGTCCCACCAGTGCGCCGTTGATAACGTATACCGGGCAGGTTGTTCCCGGCTCGAAGTACCTGTCCTCGTCGAACACGCCGTAGTTGGGCAGGTAGATTTTCTGGTACGAGTCCACCAGTTTGCCGTCGTAGCCCAACGCCGCCGCGTTGGCAATGCCCTCGCCAATCTGTGCGTAGCCCACAACCACAGCGATGCCCCGGGATGCGGCGACGACCCGCTCCATGGCGGCAACGTTTTCCTTCAGAAACGACGACTTGAAGAGAAGGTCCTCGGGGGGATAGCCGGTTATGGCCAGTTCGGGAAAGGCCACTAGGTCGGCCTGCAACTCGTCCCTTGCCCGCTCCAGGTATTCGATTATCTTGGACGTGTTGCCGGAGATGTCGCCCACCGTGGAATTGATTTGCGCCAGCGCCAGCCGAAAAGTTTGTGCCATCGCTATTCCTGCCCCCGGCGAGTTTCCCGCCTACGCGGGAAAGACGGGAAGAGAGGCTATTGCTCGTCTTGAGGAGCGGCCGATTTGTAGCTCATCACAAGGTAAAGGGGGTCTCCCGGCGGGCTGGTGTCGGGATTGACGAAGCCGTTGCGGATTCTCTCAAAATTCCCGGCGTCCCTCATGTAGGAAGCGACGATGTCCATGCGGCCTTCGTCGCTGGACATGCGCCACAGCAGGACCGCCTTGGTGGGGAACATGCGGTTGGAAAAGGTCACTATGAAAACGCCGCCCGGCTTCAGTATGCGGTTGACTTCCTGGAACGTGCTTACCGGCCGGGTAAGGTACTGGGCGGAAACGGTGATGACCACGGCATCGAACGTCTCGTCTTCGTAGGGAAGCTCCGGCTCGCGGTTCACGTCGTGGACCACGAACTCGTCCAAGTCGGGGTTGTCCTGCATCTCCACGGCGTTGAGGCCCAGTCCCGCCATCCGCTGCTTAGGGTGGCCCGACGGCCAGTGGGAACGCCAACTGCTCATCAAATCGAGAACAACCGAGTCGGGAGGGATGAACTCCCTGAACACCTGCCCCACCGCGGCTATGGCATGGTCGTCTATATGCACCACCAGCCGCGCCATGGTGTAGAACTCCCTGTCGTCGCTCTCGTCTTCTCTGCGGAAGTATTCCGGGGGATATGAAGAAACCGTGATACACCTCCGGGGGGCTGCGATTCGGCCAGGAAACTATCTCAAACGACCGGCCGTTTCTGCTGGCATACACCCGTCATTGGTTGAAGCCTATGGGTTCCCGCCTTCGCGGAAATGACGGTGGCAGCCAAGCAGACCTTAGAAAAAGTTGCTTACATTCTTCGCCAGCAGAACGTTCTGGTCCAGGGTCACCTTCCGGTAGGCTATCCTGAAATCGTCCCCCACCCTTCTCAACACGTCTTCCCGGCTGCCCACGTAGAAGTCCTGCTCCGTCTCGGCGCGGGTGCGGTACATGATGAAGTTGGAATAGACCTTCAACTCTCCATCCCTGTCCCCCGGCTGTACCTCTACGTTCGACACGAAGTGCCGGGTGCGGGATGGAGGGTCTTCGGCCCACGCCATGCCGGTATCCAAGCGGTCCACCCGGCGTTGCAGCGAGTCCTTGTCCTCGTCCATAAGGGCCAGTTCGTCCTCCTTGGACAGGTCGTCCTCTTCATACCTCGACCCGTCCAGGATGGAGATGGCCTTGCTGTTGACCGGGTAGCGGTTCGACCGGATGGGCATCCAGTACTTGATGTCGTCGGTGAGCAACTCCAGCCACTGGCGCAACTGGCGGTCGTCCAACAGCCTGGCCTCCCGGTACAGGAATTGCTCAACTTGTCGGATTAACTGGTCGTCCATGAGTTGTTGCCTCTTTAACCTGGTTGGGTATTCTACTGGTAAATATCGTCCCAGCTTTTGGCGTCCATCACCTTGGCCCAATGGCCGTAGAAGTTGCGGTGGTTGATTTCGCTGTAGCGCGACTCGCTGGCCCAGGCACCCAGGCCCTCTTCGTAGCTTTCGTGCCCAAGGCCCATCTGCACGTTCAGCGGATAGCGCCGGGACACGACTCCCTTGCCGCTGACCGAGCACTGCTCCCAATTGTCCATGTCGTCCTGCTCGAAGGTCCCGGCGGGCCCGAAAGTCCGCAGCCCGGCCAAGCGAAGGGCATTTTTGATTTCGGGAGGGGCCGCCTTGTCCACATATATCCATGACCACACCTCAGTCTTGTTGGGCCCTCGCGGATGCCACACACGGAAGGTACGGGACGAGGAGATCAGCATCGAAAAGTTCGGGAAAACCGTGCCCACGGTGGGCTTTACCAGTTTACGCCTTTCACCCAAACGGCTTTCCACCTCGGGCAGTATCTCCTCCTCGTAAGCCAGTATTTCCTCGATGGGCGGGTCGGTGGCTTGTCCGGCCATGGCGGCGATGATGCCGTGCCCCTTGCCAGCGGAAATCAGGGTCCCGGGCGCGCCGGAGGCCCCTCGCAACGAGCGGGTGCTTGCAAACTTCGTCAGAATTGCCGACTGGTGACTCCAGAAAGCGTGATAAGCATCCCCGCCGAAGTTCTCCGCCGGCAGCTTCCAGTTGCAGGGAATTTCCCACTTCACCACGCCGCCCACCACTTCCACACCGCCCTCCCGCCGGTCAAAGAAAGCGTCCAGGTACCATGCCATCTCCCCCAGGTACTCCGGCAGCGAGGGAGCTTGGGGATCGAATGTGGCAAAGTAGAGCCCTTTGTGATTGTCCAGTTGGGCCACCGGCATCAACCCCCACTTCGAAGGGTCCAGCTCGCCGTAGTAGGCGTCCTGTTGCCTGGGGACCGCCAGCAACCGCCCGTCGTTGCCGTAGGTCCAGCCGTGGTAGGCGCAGTTGAACGAGGAGGCGTTGCCGGAACCGGCCCGGCACAGCCGGTTGCCCCGGTGGCGGCACACGTTCAGGAAGGCGTTTACCTCGCCCTTCGAGTCCCGCCACACCAGCACCGGGTCCTCGCCGATGTAGGTGGTGAAAAAGTCTCCCGGCTCGGGAATCTGGCTCTCGTGGCACAGGAAACCCCAGCAGCGGGCAAAAACATTCTCCAGCTCCTGCTGGTAAATGTCGCGGTCATTGTAGATGCTCGGGCTCAACATCCCCGAGCGGGCGTCCACCAGCTTGGCCATTTCTGCTGTAGCCATTTCACTCCTCCTGGTCCACCTTGGGGACCCGGGCGTCTTGGGACTACCACCCTCCGCCGGACATCAACTCATCCCAGCGGCGGTAAAAGCTCCGGTGGTTGGAATCGCTCCAGTGGGCATCGCTCACCCTGGCTTCCAACGTTTCGTTGTACCGGTCGTGACCCAACCCCATTTGCATGTTCAGGTCCAACCGGCGCGACACCGCTCCCCGGCAGGTCTGGGTGCATTCCTGCCAGTTGTCCATGTCGTCCTGCTCGAAATTGCCCGAGGGACTGAACCCATGGATGACCGACAATCGCACCTTGTCCTTGACTTCCGGTGGGGCCGCCTTGTCGACATACCCCCAAGCCCAGATCTCTATGCTGTCCGGCCCCCTTGGGTGCCACACGCGGATGGTGCGGGAGGTGCTGCGGATGAAGGAGAAGTTGGGGAATACGGTGCCCGCCAACGGGTTCACCATGCCATAGCGAGGGCCCAGACGACGGTTCACTTCCGGGCGTATCGCCTCCTCGTATGCCTGTATCTCCGGGACCGGCGGGTCGGGCAGGATTTCGGGGCTGACCGCCATAATGCAGTGTCCGTTGCACGGGGAAATCATGCCCCCGCCGGCGGCGTGCTGGGCCCCTGCCCCCACGCTGAACCCGGTCCGAATGGCCGAAGCGTGCGTCCAACCCACGTGGTATGCGTCGCCGGCGAAGTTCTCCGCCGGGAACTTCCAGTTGCATGGCACCACCGTCCTGTGGACCCCGCCCATTACCTCGATACCACCTTCCCGACGATCGAAGAGGGAGTCCAGGTACCACGTCATCGACCCCAGGTAGTCCAACAACGGCGGGGCCGTGGGATCGAAGGTGGCAAAGTACAGCCCCTTGTAGTTGTCCAGCTGCGCCACCGGCATCAGGCCCCACCGACCGGTCTCCAGTTCGCCGTAATAAGCGTCGTTAAGGTTCGGCACCGCCAGCAGCTTTCCGTCGTTGCTGTAGGCCCACCCGTGGTAGGCGCAGGTGAACGACGACGCGTTGCCCAAGTCGGCCCGGCAAAGCCGGTTGCCCCGGTGACGGCACTGGTTCAGAAAAGCGTTGACTTCTCCTTTCGAGTCCCGCCACACCAGCACCGGGTCTTCCCCCATGTAGGTGGTCATGAAATCGCCGGGGTTGGACACCTGGCTTTCGTGACAAAGGAACAGCCAACAACGGGCGAAGATATTCTCCAGTTCCTGCTGGTATATGTCCTCGTCAATGAAAATTCGGCGGTTCACCAACCCCCGGTCGGCGTCCACCAAGCCCTTGACGTCAGTTGCCATCTGAGTGCTCCTGGTACTCCGTCGCCATTCCCGCACAGGCGGGAATCCACTCTACGATTATCACGCCCGACCCGACATCAACTCGTCCCAGCGGCGGTAAAAGCTCCGGTGGTTCGACTCGCTGACGCGATGGTCGCTTACCGTGGCCTGCAACGATTCGTTGAACCGGTCGTGGCCCAGGCCCATCTGCACGTTCAGGTCCAATCTCCGCGACACCACTCCTCGGCAGGTCTGGGTGCACTCCTGCCAGTTGTCCATGTCGTCCTGCTCGAAGGTGACCGAGGGGCTGAAACCCTGGACGACCGACAACCGTACCTTTTCCTTTACTTCCGGCGGCGCATCCTTGTCAACGAACCCCCAAGCCCATATCTCTATGCTTTCCGGGCCACGGGGATGCCACACGCGGAAAGTGCGGGATGTGCTGCGGATGAAGGAGAAATTGGGGAACATCGTGCCCACTATCGGGTTTACCATGCCGTAGCGGAGGCCCAGGCGGCGTTCCACCTCCGGGCGTATCGCTTCCTCGTAAGCCACGATTTCGGGGATTGGCGGGTCGGGATCGTCCTCGGGGCTCACCGCCAGGATACAGTGCCCGTTGCCCGGTGAAACCATGCCCCCGCCGGAGGTGGACATGGACGCTGCCCCCACGCTGAACCCGGTCCTGATGGCTGAAGCGTGCGTCCAGCCCACGTGGTAGGCATCGCCGCAGAAATTCTCCGCCGGGAACTTCCAGTTGCAGGGCACCACCGACTTGTGGGCGCCGCCCATAACCTCGATTCCCCCCTCACGCCGGTCGAAGAAGGCATCCAGATACCACGTCATGGACCCCAGGTAGTCCAACAATGGCGGCGCCGATGGGTCGAAGGTGGCGAAGTACAGCCCCTTGTAGTTGTCAAGTTGGGCTACCGGCATCAGGCCCCACCGACCGGTCTCCAGTTCACCATAATAGGCGTCGTTGAGGTTCGGCACCGCCAGCAGCTTTCCGTCGTTGCTGTAGGCCCACCCGTGGTAGGCGCATGTGAACGACGATGCATTGCCCAGGTCGGCCCGGCAAAGCCGGTTGCCCCGGTGCCGGCACTGGTTCAGAAAAGCGTTGACTTCTCCTTTCGAGTCCCTCCACACCAGCACCGGGTCTTCGCCCATGTAGGTGGTCATGAAGTCGCCGGGGTTGGGTATCTGGCTCTCATGGCAAAGGAACAGCCAGCACTTGGCGAAGATGTTCTCGAGTTCCTGCTGGTATATATCCTCGTCAATGAAAATACTGCGGTTCACCAACCCCCGGTCGGCGTCCACCAACCCCCTGACGTCCGTCGCCATCTCGGTCCTCCTGTTACTTCATCTTCGTCCCGCGCAAGCAGGAATCTAACCGCCATTACCACGAAGGCGGGAATCCACCATCCCGCCACCGGGGACATCAACCGGAACCGAATGTTACCACCCATTACCCGACATAAGCTCGTCCCACCGCCGGTAAAAGCTCCGGTGGTTCGACTCGCTGTAGCGGAAGTCGCTCACCGTGGCCTGTAGCGCCTCGTCGAACCTCTCGTGGCCCAAGCCCATCTGCATGTTCAGGTCCAACCGGCGCGACATTACCCCACGGCCCGTCTGGGTGCACTCCTGCCAGTTGTCCATGTCGTCCTGCTCGAAGGTGCCCGAGGGGCTGAAACCCTGGACCACCTGCCGCCGCAACTTTTCCTTCACTTCCGGCGGGGCGTCCTTGTCGGTGTATCCCCAAGACCATATCTCTATGCTATCCGGCCCCCGTGGATGCCAAACCCGTATGGTCCGCGAAGCGCCGCGCAGGAAGGAAAAGTTGGGGAACACCGTGCCCGCCAATGGGTTCACCATCCCGTAGCGAGGCCCCAGCCGCCGCTCCACTTCCGGGCGTATCTCATCCTCATAGTCCAGGATTTCCTGCACCGGCGGTTCGGGAGAGTTCTTGGGGTCCAGGGTGATCAGGCAGTGACCGTTTCCCGGCGAGACCAGTGATCCGCTGTTTTGCGGGTTGCCGGCGGCTCCCATACTGAACCCGGTCTGCACAGCTGAAAGGTGGGACCACCACACATGATAGGCGTCGCCGGCGAAGTTCTCCGCCGGGAACTTCCAGTTGCAGGGCACCACCCACTTGTGCATCCCTCCCATGACTTCGATGCCTCCCTCACGCCGGTCAAAGAAGACGTCAAGGTACCACGTCATAGGACCCAAGTAGTCCAGCAGCGACGGGGCCGACGGATCGAAGGTGGCGAAGTACAGTCCCTTGTAGCTGTCCAGTTGCGCCACCGGCGTCAGCCCCCACCGCTCCATCTCCAGTTCGCCGAAGTAGCCATCGCTCATGCTTGGCACGGCCAGCAGTTTCCCGTCGTTGCCGTAGGCCCATCCGTGGTAGGCGCACGTAAACGCCGATGCGTTGCCCGCGTCGGCGCGGCAGAGCCGGTTGCCCCGGTGACGGCACTGGTTCAGGTAGGCGTTGACCTCTCCCTTAGAGTCCCGCCACACCAGCACCGGGTCCTCCCCCATGTAGGTGGTCAGGAAGTCGCCCGGCTTGGGCAGTTGACTCTCATGGCACAGGAAGAGCCAGCAACGGGCGAAGATGTTCTCCAGTTCCTGCCGGTAGATGTCCCCGTCAATGAAAATGCTGCGGTTCACCAGTCCACGGTCGGCATCCACCAATCCCTTAACATCCGTCGCCATTTCAGTCCTCCCCGCGTTCGACGTTAGTATTTCGGAGCGATAAGGGCGTCCACAAGGGACGCCCCTACGGGACCGTCACCATCGGTAGGGGCAACCGGCGAATGCCTATGCGAGACCTATGTGGTTGCCCTGCTTATAACATTGACTATGTTCCAGTGCTACCGCGCCGGACGCCTCCAGCGCAGCAGCGAACCCGCATCGACGGGCACCACCGATCCAGTTATGCCCGCCGCGTTCTCCCTGGACGCCAAGAAAAGGAATGCGTTGGCTATGTCCCGCGGTTGCAACGCCCGCTGTTGCGGGTTGTTGGTTCGCATCCTCTCTTCCGTCCCTGGGTCCCGGAAGTGGGAGTAGTCTGCCTGTCCTGCGGCTTCCAGACCCCGCAGGTCTGTCATCACTCCTCCGGGAGCCACACCGTTGACTCTCACGTCGGGCGCCAGTTCCGTCGCCAGTTGCCTGATGAGGCCCATAACGGCGTGCTTGGATGCGGTGTAGATAGACCCGCCCCCACCGGAATTGATGCCGGCCACCGATGCGGTGAACACGATGCAACCCTGGGTTTTCCTCAATTCGGGAAGGACGGCCTTGGTCCCCAGCAGCAGGGCCTTGACGTTGACTCCGAACAACTCATCGAAGGAATCGCTGATCAGTTCCTCCGGAATGTCGTCGATGGTGTGGTTGCTGTCGAAGACCCCGGCGTTGCCGGCGAATATGTCCAGCCGCCCGAAGGAGCGCACCGTCTCCGCCACCGCCGCCTTGTTGTCCTGCAGGCTGATCACGTCGCCGGGGATTCCCACCAACGACTCGCCGAAGTCCTGTCGCAGTTGCTCTATCCGGTCCGGGAAGCGGTCCATCACCCCAACCCGCGCGCCTTCCTCTATGTACCGCTCCACGATGGCGCGTCCAATGCCCGACCCGCCCCCGGTAATAAGAGCAACCTGGCCGTCGAGCCAACCCATCAGAAAACTCCTTTTGCGAAACCTTGTTGGGGAACCCTGCCTTTGTGCCTATAGAAACAGTCCCGGTTGCCTGCAATTAACCAGGTACCTATCATAGCAGTCAACCCAATGGCGGAATAGTGGGCATAATCGCGGAAGACGATAGAGTTGTCTATGGCTTGTAGACATTCAGACATTTACTGACGCGTGAGCAAACATCTAAACATCCCTTCCGTCATTGCCATGAAAATAGACCATTTTCATGTTCATACGTGGCCCCAAGGGGCCATGCGCAATTCCCGCGAAGGCGGGAATCCATCAGGTAAAGATGAATGCAATCCGGGTTTAGCTGATAATTCACACATCAGTAATGGAGGCTGGAATGTTGCACCGACTGGGAGCAGTCTATCTGATTGGGGTATCGGTCGCGGTGGCGGCCTACTTCATCATCAACCCGCTGCACGCGGCATCGTATAACCCGGAGAACATCTGGTTCATCCTGGACATATTGATGGTTATTGCGGCGGCCCTGGCCCTGGGCTTCAACATTCGCCGCAAGCTGCGGGAAGGGAGGCCCACTGATGGGGAGCCGCTAACCCACCGATACTGGGAGGCCAACATAGCGTTTTACGCCACCATCGGAGTTACGGTGCTTCTGTTGCATAGCTGGTTCTCCATCCTGGCTCTCGGTCTGGAGGTGGGGGACCACCAGGGCTTTGTCAAATGGGCGGTGGTGGACATACTGTTGCCGCTGACATTTGGAGCAACCGGGTACGCCATGTGGCGTGGGTCGGGCCGGCGCTAGAAAACGGACTCAGCCAACGTAAATTACCGACAACTTGCTGCTTCCCATATCCGATAGCAACCCCCTACCATATTACCTGTGCAGCATAACGTCCCGCCTGAAGGTCCGGTCATACGGCAAGGCTCGGACCAGACAAGCAACAATGTCCGTAAATGTCCGACTTTCCGAAATTTACGGTCGTGGCCTACGCTGCGGCACAACCCCGCGGCCTAAAATGGGAGGAAATGAGAGGGGAATTAGGCAAACCGGAAGCCCCTTCGTGCTTCAGGTGCTCTGGCGCTCCGGGATGAGGATCACTTGCACGTGTCCTTTGCGTAGGTCTGGCTCTTCTCTCGCACCGATGGCGAACGGAGTGACGGTCCGGCCGGTGGCCTTGGCCAGAAGTGTGGCCCGTTCTGCGGCCCGGTCGATGTCGTCCTGCTGCACGGTGACCGAGACCTCAGCCAGAAGGTAGTCCGTGAGGCTATCGCCAGTGAGTACTAGGTCCGCCCGGTCCAGTTCGTCCGTATCCTCAGGCCCGATGATCCCTTGCGATTCTGCTTCGTCGAGAAGTTCTATCAGGGCGGTTTTGTCGCGCTGGGTGGCGAACACGATCGCGTTTATGCCCAGGTTCCGGCGGAGGGCTCGGCGGATGTAGGTAGCTACGTGGGACTCATAGTCAGCCCCTGTCAACCTGCTCACGTCCCCGCCCATTCGGTCGACCCTCTCCTCCAAGCGTCGTTGGCCCTCCTCCAACCTGACCTGGCCCTCCTCCAACCGGACCTGGCCTTCCTCCAACCGGGCCTGGCCTTCCTTGAGTACTGTAACGTCTTCCTTGAGAGTACCCATGTCTGTCTCGATTGTGCCGACCCTCTCCTCCAGCCGGGCTTGGCCTTCCTTGAGAATGCCGATATCTCCCTCGATTCTGTCGAGGCGCGCGGGGACCTGGAGTAGTTCCTCCGTAAGGATATACCGGCGCAGGGCGTCCCTGAGCGCAGGATCCCGTTCCAAGGCGTCCAGGATGTCCTGGAAGTTGTTGATCGGCGTGGTCATGCGATTCTCTCCATTGACCATTGTACATTCGCAGGCGGAGCTTGGCACCCGAAATCGCCGGGGTATTGCTGAGGCTGAGGCCATTTGATAACATGTAGCCGTTAAGGAGAGGATTGCACAGTGGCCCAGTGCTGGCGCCTGCCAAACGCACGGCCTGTCAAAACGGGGCCAGGCCCCATACCTTCCATCGTGATGCCGGTCTTCTCCACTCCCTGTTTTTGGCTGTAACCGTTATGGAAAGCTTTTACCTTTGGACCATAGGTTGTCAGATGAACAAGGCCGATTCCGAGCGTCTGGAGTCGGCCTTGGAGCAGATGGGCTTGCACCCTGTCGGCTCTCCCAACCAAGCCGATCTGATAGTGCTCAATTCCTGCGTGGTACGGCAACAGGCCGAAGACAAGGTTGTGGGCAACCTTACCTTCATGCAGCCTCTCAAGAGAAAGCGGCCCGACCGGGTTGTGGCATTGATGGGCTGCATGGTGGGGGCAAAGACTGACGAGCTGGAGCGAAGGTTCCCCTACGTCGACGTTTTCATGCGCCCCCAAGAATACGCCCCCCTGCTGGACTTGGTCGGCGAACGATTGGGGCTGGACTGGGAGGGGTGCGTCGGCTCCCTGGCCCCTTCCCATCCCGATGTCGCCTGTTACGTTCCCATCATCCACGGCTGCGACCTGATGTGCACCTTCTGCATCATCCCCTACCGGCGCGGACGCCAGGTCAGCCGCCCGGTGCATGAAGTCGCCCAGGAAGTGGAGTTGCTGGCGGCCCGGGGCGTCAAGGAAGTGACCGTCCTGGGGCAGACCGTGGACGCCTACGGTCACGACCTGCCCGACAAGCCCGACCTGGCCGACCTGTTGACTCGCTTGAACGACGTCCCGGGGTTGGAGCGCATCCGGTTCCTGACTTCACATCCCTCATACCTGAGCGATCACATTATCGAGTCGGTGGCCGACCTGCCCAAGGTATGCGAGCATATAAATCTGCCGGTCCAGGCCGGGGACAACGAGGTCCTGAAACGGATGCGCCGCCCCTATACCCGCGAAGAGTATGTCGACTTGGTGGGGCGCATCAGGAACAACATCCCTGATGCCTCTCTGAGCACCGACATTATCGTCGGCTTCCCCGGCGAGACCGAGGAACAGTTTCAACGTTCCTTGGACCTGGTCTCCGAGTTGCGCATGGACAAGGTCCATTGCGCGGCGTACTCACAGCGCCCCGGCACCATCGCCAGCCGTACCATGGAAGACGACGTCCCCTTGGATGAGAAAGTGCGCCGCCGGACCGAGATGGACCGGCTTCACGAGGAAATTCTGACCGGGATAAATCAGGGGATGATCGGCCAGGAAGTTGGTATACTGGTTGAAAGGCAACGCAAAGGCAAGTGGGAGGGGAGGACGCGGTCCAACAAGCTGGTTTACTTCCAGTCGGAATCTGATTACACGGGTCAACTGGTTGACCTGAGAATCACAGCGGCATCTCCTTGGTCCTTGCAGGGAGAGTTGGTCCACCAACAGGTTGATTCGATACGTTAAGAGGCAGTAGATGGCTACCAGGACTCGCCCGGCAACCATTCCCATCACGGAAATCGAACATGCGGCCTTCTGCAAGCCGGAAGACGAACTGCCCGCCAAGTCCCTTGCGGAGGAGTTGGCGGTAAACGTTCGCTGGCAGAGGATCTCACCCGACTACCTGCACCTGAGTCCCGAGGAACTGGACCAGCGCATCCACTCGGCCAGGGAGAGGCTCGGCCCCTCGGTCACCGTGCTGGGGCACCACTACCAGCGGGAAGAGGTCATCAAGTACGCCGACTTCCAGGGCGACTCCTTCCTGCTGTCCCAAGAAGCCGCCAATCTTCCCGATGCCGAGTACATTCTGTTCTGCGGCGTCCACTTCATGGCCGAGACCGCCTGTATCCTCTGCGCTCCCCACCAGAAGGTGATCCTCCCCAACATCACCGCCGGCTGCTCCATGGCCGACATGGCGCCGATGGACGACGTGGAAGACGGCTGGGAAGACCTGCAGGACATCCTGGGAGACCACGGCGGCATTATTCCTGTCACCTACATGAACTCCATTGCCGGCATCAAGGCCCTGTGTGGTCGCAACGGTGGCGCGGTATGCACCTCCTCCAACGCCACCGCGGTCCTGGAATGGGGTTTCCAGCAGGGAGAGCGCATCCTGTTCCTTCCCGACCAGCACCTTGGGCGCAACACTGCCCTGAAGCTGGGCATACCCTTGGACAAGATGGTGGTGTGGAACCCCTTCAAGCGGTTGGGCGGCAACACACCGGAGCAACTGCGCGACGCCAAAATGGTCCTGTGGCAGGGCCATTGCTCGGTCCACACCCGCTTCACCGTCAAGCAGATTCAGGCCGCCCGGGAACGTTATCCCGACGTGAACGTTCTGGTCCATCCCGAATGCACCATGGAGACGGTGCAGGCCGCGGACATGAACGGCTCCACCGAGTTCATCCGCAAGGCCATCAACGAGGCCCCCGCTGGCAGCAAGTGGGCCGTGGGAACCGAGATCAGCCTGGTCAACCGGTTGGCGCTCAACAATCCCGACAAAACGGTGTTCTGCCTTGACCCGGTGATCTGCCCCTGCTCCACCATGTACCGCATTCACCCGGCCTACGTCCTCTGGGTGCTGGAAGGTCTGATGGAAGGCCAGGTCATCAACCAGATAACCGTGCCGGAGCAGATTCAACGGGAAGCGCAGGTGGCCCTCGACCGTATGCTGGCCCTGCGGTAAACTGCCTTTCCCGCGCCATCCAACCGTCATTCCCGCGAAGGCGGGAATCCATAGCATTGGCCGTCTACAAGACGTCCGCAGGGCTGGTTGGTCTAGTGATAGCCCCTACGCCGTAACCCGGTAAGCCCAGATGCGGTGGACAACCTCCGGCTCACCCTTGGGCAAAGGATGGAACGTGTCCGACAGCTCGGCCAGTTTCCACTTGCCCGCCTCTTCCAAGCCAGCTTGGTACTCCTTGAACCCGCCTTCCTCGTAAAGGTCGGTCCGCAGGCTGAAAACGATCATCCCGCCCGGCTTGGTGATCCGGACCAGTTCGTCGAAGGCGTGGGCCGGGGCGTGCCCGGTGGTAAACACCCCCACGCTGATTACCGAGTCGAAAGAGTCGGTCTCGAAACCCAACTCCTCGCCCAGCGTCATCTGGTGGAACTCCTTGTAGAGGTCCTTGCGGCGGGCTTCCTCCAGCATCCCCAGGGACAGGTCCATGGCGTACAGGTCCCGGTAACCCAACCGCGCCAAGCATTCTCCCACCAACCCGGTGCCGGCCCCCGCGTCCAGGATCCTCGCCTCGGTCGCAACATGCTTGGCGAACAGGTTAGCTGCCCTCTCGGGTGAGTGCCATACGAACTCTTCGGCCATGTCCCTTTCGTATTCGGTGGCCCACTGGTTGTATCTCTCCTCCAACTCCTGGTTGCTGGTGGAGGAGTACACCCATTGGATCCGCAGCTGACTTTCTTCTTGCAACAGCGCCCTCACTTCAACCCCATCCTTTCAGGATGGAGTTCACGAGACAATTATTCCCAACAAACGAACAGCCCCATCCTACCTCATTCTTGTCGACCGCATCTGCGTTCAATTACCCGCCTTGATGAAGTCGGCGACTCGCTCGGCAATCATCATCGTGGTTACGTTGGTGTTGGCGCGGGTCACGTCGGGCATTATGGAGGCGTCGGCGATGCGGAGATTGGAGACGCCTCGGACTCGCAGTTGCTGGTCGACAACGGCCATGGGGTCGCTGGTGAGGCCCATCTTGCAGGTGCCGGAGATATGGTAGGAGGTGCTGACGTTGCGGCGCAGCCAAGCATCCAGTGACCCGTCGGTCTCCAGGTCGGCGGGCGTCGGGGAGACTATTTCGTCGATGATGCCATTGTAGGCGCTGTGTTGCAACAGGGACACACAGAGGCGGACGCTCTCCCGCAGCCGCTCCCGGTCCCAGTCCTCTTCCAAGTACCGGTAGTCCATGCTTGGCGGCGTGTGCGGGTCGGCGGACACCAAGCGCAACTCTCCCTTGCCTGATGCGAGGTACAGTCCGCAGTTGACGGTATGGGCAGGATTGTCGTCCCGGACCACCGTGTTCAGGGACGCCGGCGACAGGATCATGTCGTGGGGCGTATCGGAGCCGGAGGCAGTGTAGCGCAGCCGTAGGGCCCGCATGGCATTGGGGTCCACGGGAACGTTTTCGTTGACCATGAACCGGACGGTCACATTGGGATGGTCGCGCATATTCTGTCCGACGCCGGGCAGTTCTACCGCTACCGGAATGCCTTGCGCTCCAAGTTGGTCTGCGGGGCCGAGGCCGGACAGCATCAGCAGTTGCGGAGAGGCCACCGCACCGGCGCATAGGATAATCTCACCACCATCCACCATGAAAGTTTCGTCGCCGCTCTCCACCTCGACTCCGACGGCGCGCTTGCCGTCCGGGCCGTCTTCCAGCGCCACCCGGTTGACTTGGACGTTGGGGCGGATGGTCAGGTTCAGACGGTGACGCACCGGGTCGATGTAGGCTAAGGCCATGCTCATCCGCACGCCGTCGATGTTGTTTTCGGCGCGCAGGCTGATGCCAGTGGCCTCAGGGTGGTTCACGTCGGGATGGAAGGGGTATCCGGCGGCAGTGGCGGCTTGGAAGAAGGCCTCCTGTGTGGCCGGCCAAGTCTCCCGGTGATGATGGCGCACCGGGACCGGGCCGTCGGTACCGTGGAAGTCGTCGTGAAAATCGGCATCGTTCTCCAGCTTGCGGAAGTAGGGCAGGCAGTCGATGTAAGCCCAGCCGTCGTTGCCCCAGGACGCCCAAGTATCGTAGTCCTCGGGTGCGCCGCGGATGAAGGTCTGGCCGTTGATGGCGCTGGAGCCTCCCATCACCTTGCCGCGCGGCACGGGCATCGGCTCTTGCTCCGATGTGGCCGTACCGGTGAAGGACCAGTTATAGGGAGACCCGGCGGCGCGGGCCTCCAAGTTCACCGAGCCCCAACCCAGCTTGAGCATATCGGGCAATTGACTGAAGTCGGGAAAGTCGGGGCCGGCTTCCAGCAACAGCACCGAGCGCTCCGGGTCCTCGGACAAACGGGCGGCCACGATGCAGCCGGCCGTGCCGCCGCCGACAACTATGTGATCGTATTTCATGGGCATAGCTCCCTCCGTTGATTTGCCCATTGTACACGGTTTTCCCTAAATGCCCCGGCCTTCCCCGACCACGGGCGCGCCCTGATACGGGTGCGACTATTTATGGATGAATTTCGGGCGTGGGTTACCGTCGGAGCCGTCAAGGCCACTCCATGAGCCAATCTGGACTACATGGGCTGTATGTAGTGTCAAGGGCAACGGCAAGGTGTATCACCACGGCAGAGGGACGGTTGAGGGGATCAAGGCGCAGTGCCGGGACGTTGGGTATTTTCTATGGTGCTTGTTGGCCGGGGGTCGTGGATCTAAATGTACCGTATTGCGAACCTTTCGGTGGGAGGTCGCAATCGCAATATAGTGGTGTGAGTCCAGCAGTAATAGGAACTAGCTCTGGCTATCTACGTTTCCCTTGCAAGAGTTCGGTAAATTTGAAGTCTGCTTCGGTTGGGTTTTCTCAAAAGCTGAATTGTGGCTTCGCTACAACTGTATCACGCGCACCATATCGCAGAAGTTGGTGAGTTGCATCATTTCAGCTTTGTCGAGTGGGTCCCTAAAATGCATTAGCCGATTTCGATAGCCTCGTGCTTTGTCTAAATCTCCAATAAAGACAACTCTGTCTAGGGGCAGATCAAGCGCATCCCAATTTGGGGGGGCCTCCAGCACTCTCTGTAGTTCTCCCATTGTCAATTCATCGATCTCAGCGATTGAGCCATCGTTTGAGAGGCCGCGATCTGTTAGGAACTTGACTACCTTCTCTTTCCCTAATCGCTTTTTAAGTAGAGTCCGCAGACGCTCTTCAATTTCGCCTATTCGCTTGAAAGGGTCGACTAACTGCGCGAATTCTTCAGCCAGGTCCCATGCCGTAACAATTCCTTGGAGCTTCTTGTCTCGACCGACCACTAACACGACATCTTTTACACTCAACTGACTGACCACTGACTTTAAGTCGGCATCACTCTGAACAATTGTAACGTCTTTGTCGATACAATCGCCTACAGTATTGGGATTGCCATTCATCAGAGACATAGTCATTGAATGAAACGAAACGATGCCCTTTATATCTTGCTGCATGGGTTTCGAGGAATCGGCCACCACCAATTGCGAAAATTTGCGGAGGAGCATTGTTGTATAGGCTGTCTGTATGGACTCATTAGGAGAGATGCACTCGACATCTGTATTTGCTGACGCCAACTCAGAAATGCTAAAGGCAGGCTCAGGCAGATTGTAGTCGCTGTCCTCTGTGTCCTGTTCCTCTATGTCCTGAAACGGGGAGTCTAAGCCGTTGGCATCAGGTGTTTCTAGGTCATAGGTAACCTCAGTCGTAGTGGCCTCGTCTGTGGACTTAAGCCGGAAGCGGATGCGAGGTTTTTTGAGCGGCATCTCTGTCGTGATTGGAGGATGTGCCACCAATCCAAGCTCATCTAGCGTTTCGTTGATCTCCTGAATGGCCGTAGCTCTCCTCCTGACATAGCCAAAGGCCCGAAGCAAGCTCTCGCCCATCCTGTTTTGATAGCGCCCGGAGTCCAATTCGGTACGGATGGCCTCTAAGTACTCTTTTCCTGCCATAGCAACTCTCCACAACCCTTGCGAGTAATTGACCGACACCTGACAGAAGGCACCTTAGCGCGTGATGTCGATACCAAGCACGAAAAATGTGGGCCGTGTGGGGATCGAACCCACGACACCCGGATTAAAAGTCCGGTGCTCTGCCGAACTGAGCTAACGGCCCATGATTGGCGCACCATCGCCGGGGTTGGCGGCGGCTAACGCCAAGTGCAGGATTCTATTGTACCATCCACAACGGTTGGGGACGCTCCCCTACTTCCATTCGGCGTCGGAGGGCCAGATGTTGGTGCTGCCTCTCGCCGCGCCTTGGAGTCCCGACGACTCTTCGCGCAGCGATTGGATGGTGCCTATGGCGTTCAGGTAGTGGGGCGCTTGTTGGTGGGCTTGGAACGCGGCTTCGTCAACGTACACTTCGTAAAGCCAGACACGGTTGGGGTCGCCGGCGTCCTGGATAACGTCGAACCGCAGGCAACCCGGTTCGGTGTTGGCCGCTCCTTGGGCGTTGGGGAGCATTGCTTCCAGGAATTGCTCCTTCACACCCTCTTTAATCTGGATTGGCGCGATGATCACGTACATCAGTCAATCTCCTTGTGTTGGATATGGAAAGCGGAGTTGCTCTTTGAACCGGTGAAGGGCCGTTACTTCCACTCCGCATCGGGAGGCCAGATGTTGGTGCTGCCGCGGGCGGCCCCCTGAATACCCTCGACACGGAGGTCCTGAGTAGCGTCCCGCCACTTGATGAAGTGGGGCGCCTGGGTATGGGCTTGGAAGGCAGCCTCATCCTCGTAGACCTCGTAGAGCCAGATGCGGTGAGGGTCGCCGGCGTCCTGGATTACGTCGAACCGCAGGCAGCCCGGCTCGTCGTTTACCGACCCTCTGGCGTCGTCGAGCATGGCTTCTATGAACTCTTCCCGGTGCCCTTCCTTGATCTGTATGGGCGCAATAATAACGTACATGAGTGCCTCCATTCATATTCGGACTGGCGATTTCGATCCAGCCGAGTCTTGGGGAATCGTACATTCTTTGGGATGCCAAGGCAACGGCCACTCGCTCAAAGAATTAGACGGTCAACTTACACACGGGACAGCGACGGGACACAGTAGGAAACTTGCTGAGGTGTAGGCCGGTATCTATAATACCGCTCGTTAGCCGTGCCTATTTAAGTTAGTGTTGCAAATCGTTGCACGGTTGGGAAGGGCAACGTCATGATTGGTGATGCTTTTGTTTTCGATGCGGTTACTCACCTCTACAACATGGATGCCTCAAATGTGAAAAATTCAGGCGGGGAGTTATTCAACAATCACCTTTACGGCTTCCACGCGGCTTTGACTCCTCCCGGTGAGAAGATTCTCCCACAAGAGGAGTTTTTGCTGAACTGGGACATAGATACAATAGCCAATACCGTGTTCGCCGAAAGTGATACGGATATATTGATAGCGCAACCTCTGCCTTTGACCGACTTCTTCCATGATGGCCTGTCGGACTGGGAGAGATGCGCCGAAATGGCCAAGAGGTACCCGGACAGAGTGATTACCTGGGGCACTGTGAACCCGCTGGAGGGAGACAAAGCACTGGACCTGATGGAACTCCAGGTCAAGGAGTACGGGGCAAAAGCGTTCAAGTTTTACAACATACGCTACGACTTCGGCTCGCCGTTCCCTTGGAGAATGGATGACCCCAGGGTGGCTTTCCCGGTTTATGAAAAAGCCAGGGAACTGGGCATCAACTTGATCGCGGTGCATAAGGGAGTGCCCCTGGGGCCTCAGCCCACCGAGGGCACCCAGGTTTTCGACATCGACCAAGCCGCCGCATCATTTCCCGACCTCAATTTCGTGATCTTCCATCCGGGCCTGCCATTTATAGACGAGATATGCTGGCAGATAGTAAGGTTCCCCAACGTCTATGTCTCCTTGGCGGCCACGCTGAATTTCATCGGCAAGGCGCCCAGGTGGTTCGCCGAGGTACTGGGGAAACTGCTGTTCTGGGGCGGCCCGGACAAGATAATATCCGGCTCCGAGGTCCCGCTGTGGCACCCCCAATGGCCGCTGAAAGCATTCTGGGAATTCCAGATGCCCCAGGACCTGACCGACGGATACGGCTACCCCCAACTCACCACGGAGATTAAACAGAAGATTCTTGGGGGCAACCTGGCCCGGTTGCACGGAATGGATATTGAAACCATCCAGCAGAAGATCAGCAATGACGAGTTCGCCAAGCGCCGGGCAAATGGACTGGCTGAACCCTGGTCTTCGCGGTAGAAGCAACGCTTCCTTAATCCTTGGGAGGACAGACAGTGGGTGATCCAAAGGTAACGTTGAGTGAACAGGTGATGGAGTCCCTGAAGGGGGCGGGTTGCTGCGATTTCAGGTTCAGCGTCGAACAGCTTGGCTTGATCTCCGATGTGGAAGTGGCCGACGACGGACGGGTATCGGTGAAGGTGCTGCCTTGCTGCGTTTTCGGCATGACCCGTCTTGTTACGTCAGTGAAGGACGGCCTGGGGGCGATCGAGGGGATTGGCGCCGTAGATGTCGAAGTAGCATGGGACCAGTTGGGGAAACGAGGCTTGACGCGCCCAACGGTCCCCGCACCGCTTCAACTGGACTTGGAATCTCATGCCAAGGAACACGGTTTGAAACCTTGGGGCGCACAATCCCAAGGTTGACAATCAACCCATTAAAATAGTCCCGGTTTCAACGTAGAGGGCGCCAAGAACGCAGAGGGATTTATAAAGGAATCCCAAAACCTTTGCGTTTTCGGTGCCCTCTGCGGTTGATCGTTTCCCTTATTCCATTCAACCACCCCAAGCTGGACTCAAGGAGCAACGCCATGCCAGCCAGGACCGGAGCGGAATACATAGCAGGGCTGAAGCAGAACCACCCGGAGATTTACATGAACGGCGAGCGGGTGAAGGACGTAACCACCCACCCGGCGCTGCGCAACGGGGTGGAGACGCTGGCCCGGATGTACGACCTGCAACACGACCCGGCCTACAAGGACGAAATGACCTACGCCTCGCCCACCACGGGAAACCCGGTGGGGACGTCGTTCATCATCCCGCGGACGATTGAGGACCTGGAGCGGCGGCGGGTGATGATGCGGCATTGGGCACGGCAGACCTTTGGCATGATGGGCCGCAGCCCGGACTTTATGAACGTGAACATTATGGCGATGGCGGCGGCAAGCGATTACTTTGCGCGCAACCGCCCGGATTTCAAGAAGAACATCGAGGACTACTACGAGTTCATCCGGGAGAACGACCTGGTGTTGACCCACACCCTGCTCAACCTGCAACGCAGCCGCACTCCCGGCACCACTCCCCTGGAGGACCGCACCGACGTAGCGCTGGGAGTAGTCAAGGAGACCGACGCCGGCATAGTGGTGCACGGGGCGCGGGTGCTGGCGACACTTGCGCCCTTGTCGGAAGAGATCGCGTTGTACCCCACCCAGTCTCACCAACTGCCGGGTCAAGCGCCCTCGCGTTACTCCTTCGCCTTCGCCGTGCCGTGCAATGCACCGGGGCTGCGGTTCCAGTGCCGGGAGAGCTTCGACCTGGGCCGGTCCCACTTCGACCATCCGTTGGGATCGCGGTTCGAGGAGATGGACGCGGTGGCGTTCTTCGACAACGTGTTCGTGCCTTGGGAGCGGGTGTTCCTGCTGGGCGACGTGGAGATGTGCAACAACCTGCAACTGGCCACCAACCGACACCTCCATTCCGGCCACCAGGTCGTCACCAAGAACGTGGCCAAGTGCGAGTTCATGCTGGGCGTAGCCAACCTGATGACGGAGACCCTAGGGTCCAGCAAGCAACCCCAAGTGCAGCAGTTGATCGCGGAGATAATCGAGAACCTGGAAGTGACCAAGGCCTGCCTGCGGGCGGCGGAGGTCGACGCGTCGCTGGACGAGTGGGGCGTGATGTGCCCCGCCGAACTGCCTTTACAGGCGGCCCGCAACCTGTTTATCCGCATGTACCCCAGGATGGGAGAGATCATCCACCTGCTGGGATCCAGCAGCTTGATGGCCCTGCCCACCGAGGCGGACCTGGAGGGGCCGCTGGCCGAGGAGATCAACAAGTACCTGGAGACTGACACCGCGTCGGCCCGGGACCGGGTGCGGTTGTTCCGCTTGGCGTGGGACACCAGTTGCAGCGCCTTCGGGGCGAGGCAGATACTCTACGAGCGGTTCTTCCAGGCCGACTGGGTGCGCAATGCCATAATCCTGTACAACATGGCCGACAAGGAGCCGGCCAGCGCGTGGGTGCGCGAGTTCCTGGAGCAGGAATAGATGCTCTATCCCGACCCTCTCCGTGCTGGAGAGGGGACTCTGCGCGTACTTCACGCGATTGTTGACCCATGACCGTCGCAGGCTTGGCAATTCTCGCCTCGGGCGTTCTGCTTCTCAGCCTTGGCAGCCTGCCGCTGCTGGCGCAGGTCACGGCGGCCAGGCACAAGCTCCAGACCTTCCGGGCGTTGCGCAACCGCAACTTCCGCTGGTTCTGGTTCAACACCAGCGGGTCGGGTATGGCGCAAGGGATGCAGTTCCTCATCCTGGGCTGGCTGATGCTGGAACTGACCGACTCGCCGGCCAAGCTGGGCATCGTGCTGTTCCTGTACGGCGTTCCCAATCTGTCGCTGTTCATGTTCGGCGGCATCTTCGCCGACCGCATCGACAGACGCACCGTGTTGATCGCAACCCAGTCAATCGTCACCTTCGTGGTCTTTACCTTGGCGACATTGACCACGCTGGAGTTGGTTGAGGACTGGCACGTATACGCCGCGGGGTTCATCCTGGGGACGCTGCAAGCCCTGAACATGCCGGCCCGGCTGGCCATCGTCGCCGACTTGGTGGACCGCAGTGACATGATGAACGCGGTGTCGTTGAACTCGTCGATGATGTTCACCGGCAGGATCGTCGGCCCGGCGGCGGCGGGGTTCATCATAGAGTGGACCGACATAGGGCCGGCGCTGTACCTGAACGCAGCGGGCTACCTGCTGGCCACCGCCTGCGTGCTGTCCATTCGCGGCGTGCCCAAGCGACAAGGCGCGCGGCGCAGTTCGGTGGCGGGAGACTTGGCCACAGGGATAGTGCACGTCTGGTCGAACCCGGTGGTGTTCACGATCATCGGCATCGGTTTCGTGTTCGGGTTCTTCGGTATGCCTATAACGCAGGTGATGCCTGCGTTCGCAAAAGAGCTACTGGATGCGGGGGCAGCGGAAGCGGGCCTGTTGATGACGGCGGGGGCCGTGGGAGCCTTGGCAGGGACGCTGACGCTGGCGACGCTGGGAAACTTCCGGTACAAGAACTGGTTGCTGCTGGGGATGTTGCTAATCTTCGGGGTATCGCTGCTGGCGTTTTCGTGGTCGCCCTGGTACCGGGTCTCGCTGGCGATCATGCTGTTCATCGGCATGGGCAGCACGGGGTTCATTTCCATGGGGACCGCGGTGCTGCAACTGAGCGTGCCCAACGACCTTCAGGGACGGATAATGAGCCTGTGGTACGTGAGCGCGGGGTTGATGTTCATCGGGGCGTTGCCCTCGGCGGTGGTGGCGGACTGGTTCGACTGGAGGGTATCGATAACCGGCGGGGCTCTGGTGTTCATGGCGGTGGCCATCTTGCTGGGAGTGGCGCGGCCCACGCTGCGCAACTTGAGGATATAATGCGCCCGTCGGTCGCCGACCGGAGGGCGTGGATTCCCGCCTTCGCGGGAATGACGGGTTGAAGGGTAGGAGTGACAAGCAATGTCCACAGGACTCAGTCGAAGACGCCGGCGATGGCGCAGTCGGCCAGTTCGTCGTCGGACATGCCCAGCACTTCGCTCAGGACGTAGGTCAGGTCCGCGCCGAAGGCGGGAGCACCCTTGGTGACGCTGCCGGGAGTGCGGGACAGCTTGTAGGGGGCACTCTCTATCGTCCGGTATTCTCCTTGATGGTCGACGACCCGGCGGAAGAATGCTCGCTCCTTTAACTGGGGGTCGCGGGCTACGTCGGCCCCGGTCTGCACCACTCCGGCAGCGACGCCCGCGGCTTGAAGGAGATGCATCACATCTTCAGCAGTGTTCCGGGTGGTCCAGGCCTCGACGAAGGAGTCCAGAGCGTCGGCATTACGGCAACGGTCATCGGCGGTGACGAAGCGTTGGTCTTGGGCCCATTCAGGGTTGCCGATGGCGTCCATAAAGGCGCGCCATTCATCGTCGGTGAAGACCGTGATCGCAACCCAGCGGTCGTCTCCGGCGCAACGATAAGCTCCGTGGGGAGCGCCGCCGCCGTAGGGCAGGCGGTTGCCCGCGCGGGTGGAAGCCGCAGCGGGACCGTTGGCGCTCATGTCCAACACCAAGGTTTCCAGAAGGGATGACAGGGACTCGAACTGGGAAACGTCGAGCCACTGGCCCCGGCCGGTTTTGGCGCGGTGAATCAAGGCCAGCAGCACCGCTTGAGCGCCGGCCATGCCGCCCACCGCATCGCTGTAGGCACTGGCCGGGCCGCTGGGGTCGGCGTCAGGGAACCCGGTCAATTCCGTGAATCCCGACCAAGCCTGAAGGGTCTGGCCGTAGCTGACCCGGTCTTTCCACGGGCCGGTCCGTCCCAAGCCGGACATGCTGAGCATGATTATGCCGGGATTAACCTTGCACAGGGAGTCATAGTCAAGTCCCCAGGAAGGCATCACCCGCCCGCTGAAGTTCTCCGCCACCACGTCGGACACCGCCACCAGCCGCTTGGCGATGTCGATGGCTTGGGGGGTCTTCATGTTCAGGGAGATGGACAGCTTGCCGGCGTTCCAGTTGTGGCGCTGGCCCAGCCCCCTGGCAGTGGCGGAGGCCGGGCCGCCGATGACGGAGAGGGCGTTGTTGGACTCGACCTTGATTACCTCCGCGCCTTGGTCGGACAGGATGCGGGTGGCCGAAGGCCCGGCGTGAATCCAAGTGAAGTCCAGCACTCGGATGTTCCGGAGGGCGGAGGCGGGTTGTTGGTGTTGATTGTTAGGGTTCATATTGGCTCCGCTACCGTATAATGTTATCGGAGTGACCATAGCAAGAGGTTAAGAGAGATGGACTACACTTTCAAGGTTTCCCTGCAAGAAGAGGAAGATGGGCGATGGAGCGCATGGATTGATTCCTTGCCCGGTTGCGCGGTCTGGGCGTATACCAGAAGCGACGCAATAGAGGAGTTGCGCCAAGGCGCACAGCTTTATATCGAGTGCATGTTGGAGCACGGCGACCCCAACCTCAACGACCATCAAGGCAAGCGATAGAGCAAGTGCCTCAGCCGCTTCTATTCTCGACTTGCATGGCATCACAAGTACGGAGGCCACGATATGTCACAGCCCGACTTCACCGACATTATTAAAGACATGATAGAAACGGAAGTCCAACAGAAACCGGAAGAAGATGAAACTGCTCACGCGCTCGAAGAATTGGAAGCCAATCTCACTCCCGAAGAATTAGCAAGGATGGCAAGGATGGATGGTAGGGATACTGAGATCGATAATGACTTTGAGCCTTACTATGATCTGCCGTCATTAGACTATACTGGAGAGCCTGACACCGGCCCCGATGAGCCTGAGCCTAACCCGGACGACCCTGAGATCGATTCTCACAGCTATGAATAGCTCCCCAGTACTAACCATACCAACACCAAACAGCACCGGTTGATGACCGGCACTTATTCTTATGACTTCTCCAGTCGCTCGAAAAACGGTCAAAATTGGCCGAAACATCGTTGCCAGTTTGATAGTCATAAGAGTGGATTTTCAACCTCATAAATCTCTTAAATTACCTCTGAACTGGAAAGGCGGTCCACTTCCTGAGGCGAAAGGCCCAGAATGCCGGATAGGACTTCGGCGTTGTGTTGGCCGGGGTCGGGAGCGGTGTGGTGCAGCCGCCACGGGGACTCGGTCAGACGGTAAGGCGCTCCGGGGTATACCAACGGCGGGCCATCGTCGGTGGATTGGACTGTCGTAAGGTAGCCTCTGTCCCATAGCTGCTCGTTTTCCAGTATTTCGCCGGGAGTGGCGGCTGGACCCCAGGGGTGGTGGTTGGACTGGCCGAACTCGGTTATCTCCTCCCTGGTGTGGAGCAAGGCCCACTGCTGGATAAGGTCCTCGATGTAGTCCGACAACTCGCCCCGCAGAATGAAACGGTCGTTGTATTTCTCGTCCATCAGGTCGCCGGCCATGCCATCCCTGTCCATCCAGGCCCGCAGGTCGTCCCAAGCCTGCTGGGTGTTGGTGGTTATACTGGCATAGCCGTCCTTGCATTTCCAGGTTGCGATGAACTGGCCCCCGTGACGGAAGCCGCAGCGCACCGCCGGCTCGCCAGTGTAGTTGTAGGTGGTGTTGACGTGCTCGGTGGTGGCGGCAACCGCTTCCTGCATTGAAACGTCGATGTACTGACCTTCGCCGGTCAACATGCGGTGGTAAAGGGCCAGAAGGATGGCGATGTAGGCGCGGTTGGAGGCGGTATGGTAGGCCTGCGATCCCCACAGCCGCGTGGGCGGCGTGTGGGGCCAGCCGGTCACATACATATAGCCGCCCATTGCGAAGCCCACCAGGTCCGACGCCTTGAAGTCGCGGTAGGGGCCGGTCTGCCCGAATGGCGTGATGGAGACGTAGACCAGTCCGGGCGAGTCCTTCGCCAAACCCTCGTATCCCAACCCCAAAGAGTCCATATAACCGGGCGGGTAGGTCTCCAGCAGCACATCAGAGGCCAAGGCAAGCTTGCGCAGCAAGGCAGCGCCCTCCGGCGCGCCAAGGTCAAGGGTCACGCTGCGCTTGTTGGTGTTGAAGTGGAGCCAGTACAAGCTGCGGCTTGGACCGGGTTGGCCGTCGATGAAGGGGCCGATGTCGCGCATGGGGTCGCCGCCGGGCGGCTCGACCTTGATGACGTCGGCGCCCATGTCGGCCAACAGCTTGCCGCAGTAGACGCCCATGGGCCCGGACAGGTCCAACACCCGGTAGCCCGCGAGGGGCTGAGGCGAAGAGGAGTTATGTTGTTCCGCGGGACCGATCATTATTGGAGCATTTTAACACCTGTGAGGCATAGCAGGGCGGGCTTGTTCGAGGTGGGGCGCGGTCCATGATAGATTCACTCGCTGTATGATAATATGGTCGCGAGCAAACTGGCTCAAGCCCATCATGTTCCGGTGCTTGGTCTATATTCACCGGCGCCCGGTGGCGGGAGCGCCGCCAGCTTGCCAGTAATGCTGGTCCGGGGACTACTGTGGACATAACCGTTAGATTTTTTGCTCTTTACCGGGAGAGGGCCGGGCGCAGCGCCGTCGCGCTGGAGCTGCCTGAAGGCGCGACTGTTGCGGACCTGACCGCGGAGGTCAGGCGGCAATTCCCGATGCTTGCGCCGCCCCAAGTCAAGATAGTGGTGGCGGTGAACACCGACTATGCCGAGGCCGAAGTTGTCCTGCGCCCCGGCGACGACGTTTGTTTGATTCCACCGGTCAGCGGAGGATAACCCATGATCGAAATCACCCATCAACCACTGGACCCGGCCAAGGTGACCGCCCTGGTGCAGAAAGACACCAATGGCGCGGTGGTGACTTTCCTTGGCGCCACCCGCGACAACTTCGAGGGCAAACGGGTGGTCACGCTGGAATACGAAGCCTTCGAAGAGATGGCGTTGAAGAAGCTGGAGGAGGTCCGGCAAGGGCTGATGGCCGAGTTCGGGATTGAAGACATCGCCATCTCCCACCGCATTGGCCGGGTGGACATCGGCGAAATCAGCTTGGTGGTGGCCGTAGCGTCGCCCCACCGCAAAGAGGCCTTCCTGGCGTGCCATCAGGCAGTGGACCGGCTGAAGGAAACCGTCCCCATCTGGAAAAAAGAGGTGTACGAGGACGGGTCCCGCTGGGTGGCGTGCGAGGACCACGAATTCGAGCCGGACCACGCCGCGTCAACCACAGCAACCGGCGGGGGTTAAGAGACTATCTCAAAACCAACAGCCCCTGCTATGCTCCCTCTTATCGCTGACCAAAGCCTATAGATTCCCGCCTTCGCGGGAATGACGAGTTGGGTAGTGCCCCAAGTTTCGAGATAGTTTCTAAGGCCGGGGGCCTCCCAGTCCCGCTTGAAGCGCTTGGCGCACGGTCCGCGCCAACGATAAGTCCAAACCCACTCCGTTCGTTTCCTCCGCCGGCGTCGACGCCGGGAGAACGGCCTTTCCAAGGCCCAGCCGTTGCGCCTCCTGTAAACGCCGCTGGGCTTGCGGCACCGACCGGACCTCCCCGCCGAGGCCCAGTTCCCCAAAGGCCACCAGCCCCGGGTCCAGCGGTCGATTGTGCAGGCTGGACCCTATGGCAAGAACGACAGCCAAGTCCGCCGCCGGTTCGCTGACCTTCAGTCCTCCGGCAACGTTGACGATAATGTCCTGTCCCGACAGGTCCAACCCGCCGCGCCGTCCCGCCACCGCAATCAGCATCAGCAGGCGGTTGAAGTCCAAGCCGTTGGCGACTCTACGCGGAGCGGGAAGGTGGGACGGAGAGGTCAATGCTTGGACTTCCAGCACCATCGGGCGGGTGCCTTCCAGCACCGGCGTCAAGGCCGCGCCTACGGCTTGAGCGTACCTCTGCTCCAGTATCGCCTTCGACGGGTCCTCCACTTCTATCAACCCGCGCCCGGACATCTCGAACACGCCCACCTCGTAGGTGGAACCGAAGCGGTTCTTGCTGCATCGCAGCAGGCGCAGGGACCCGAATTCCTGCGATTCCAGTGATATGACCACGTCCACCATGTGCTCCAATGTCCTGGGGCCCGCCACCGAGCCGTCCTTGGTCACATGCCCCGCCAAGACCACCGGCACCTGCCGGGCCTTGGACCAGCGCATCAGCCGCAAGCCCGCCTCCCGCACCTGCCCCACCGTGCCCGGCGCCGAGGCGACGTCGGGGCAGTACATGGTCTGGATGGAGTCGAATATCGCCAAGGACGGCCGGCATTCGTCCAGCCTGTTGATGACCGTATCCACGTCGGTTTCCGACAACAACAACACGCCCCGCCCGGAAAACCCCAGCCTTTCCGACCGCAGCTTGATCTGCTGGGGAGACTCTTCTCCGGCGACGTAGACCGACGTTTGCCCGGCTTCGGACATGTACCGGGCGACTTGGAGAAGCAGCGTGGACTTGCCCACTCCCGGCTCGCCCGCCAGCAACACCACCGAACCGGGGACAATGCCGCCGCCGAGGGCGCGGTTAAGCTCCCGGCAAGGCAACTCTATTCGCTGCCCTTCGCCGGAGTCCAGTTCAGACAATTCCTGAAAGTCCGCCGACGAAGCAGCCACCCAGGGGGAATGAGTCGCCCCCTTGGCGCGGGCGTTGCCCTCGACCAAGGGTTGGCCCGAACCACAGGACGGAGAGGGACAGAACCCCATCCACTTGGGGCTCTCGAAGCCGCAGGTTGGACAGAAAAATACGGAGCGGGCACGGTCTCTTTGGCGAGTCAACCGTTGACCTCCCAATCAGGGTTGACCAATTATAACAACGGAAGGCCCCGCGCTGGCGGGGTCTTCTGTCATAAGACCTGTGCAAAGTCGTGTGCGCTAGTTTGCCGGTCCACCCCCCGTCTCCACGAGGGCAGGCGTCATTCCCGCGAAGGCGGGAATCCACACCGCCTCGCAATAGCAAATTTACCTTGCCGAACGACCTATGGATTCCCGTGGAAACGGGAATGACGCGTAAACAGGCCTGCCCCGGCCGGGGGATTACCACATCGCACAGCCAATCATAGCACGGCAGAAACAGCCGGAGAACGCGGCCCGGCCGCGGGCATTCCCAGCTAATTATCCGGATACGGAGTCCCCCACTCCAGCCCCTGCTCGCACCTCCAGGCTATTTGCTCACTGGTAAAATTGTGCCCCTTTCCAATATATCCATTCTCGCACGCCCGTAACATGGCATCCTGCAACGGATAATACCTAGTCCCTTCGGGTACACCGAGGAACTTATAGACGGCATCATACGTGCCTCTCACGTCCTTTAAGTCCGCCGAATGCAGCACGCTGAACAACTCGCGTATTGCGCCACTTCAACGGCGAAGTCAAGCACAGTCGTTGCATCGCCAATACTGTCTGATAATAATGACAACAGCCTCTTTAGATGCCGATTGCCGCTGATTTCGGGGATTTGAAGCGACAGTTCGGCCAGATCTCTGGTCAATGCCGCCACGGCTTCGACTGTCGGTTCCCCCGTGATAAGGAGATATGTTCCCTGTCCAGCATTAAAGCGTGTCCCCCATGTGGTACCCAGAATTTTATTCTTGAAATCCACCAAGTCGTCGTTGACCAACGGATTCGTGCTGATGTCCATGTACTTCATGCCTTCAAACCCGCTCAACACCCCCAGCACCTCATCAAAGTCGCCGGCCAGTTCGTTGTTCGGCAAGAACAGCCCGATAACCTTGTTCGGATCTTCCGGGGCGGTGATGACGCCGTGCCACTGACTGATTGGGATTGGCCGTGGCTCGTTGTCGGGCCATTCAAGCCAGCGATCCTTCATCGTCCAGTGCTTGCCCCCCGCTGTGTAGTAGAACTCCTCAAGCCGGTCCTTGTCCGTGCAATTCATCGTATAATCAATCCCCAATGATGCAAACGCCACCGGATTGCAGATGGTGAGCTTGGCATTTCCCTCCAGACTGGATTGGCTCTGGTCCAGTTCCAGATCGGCCAGCTTCCGCGGCACCGCGCCCTCCAGATTGTTCCCCGAAAGATCCAGCACGGTTAGATTGGGAAGGGAGCCCAACTCTGCGGGAATCCGACCGCTCAACCCATGCTGGCCGCTGCGCCTGTTATCCGACAAGTCCAGTTCGACCAGGTTCACCAGGTTTTGCCACTTGATGCCGCGGGGATGGTCCGGGTTCTGCTTGCTTATATCCCCCCGGAACGCATTGCCCGACAGGTCCAGATGGGTGAGGCCGGTGAGTTGGTCCAGTTCCGGCGGCAAGGCGCTGCTCAGGTCATTGCCGGAGAGGTCCAAGTAAGTAAGGCCGGTCAAGTCGCCCAACATCGCCAGCTTGTGATGCCCTGTGAGGACGCCGAGCTTGCGAATGCCATTGTTCAGGCCAACGCCCGCAAGCTCCAGCCTGGTGACTCGGCCATTCGCAACGGTCACGCCGCACCACTTGCCAACGTTCGAGTTATCATTGTCCACCTCCCACCGGGAACATCCTCTATTCTGCTCCCGTAGCTTATCCCATTTCCATTCACTGCCGCCCGTGACCTTATAGAAGTCGCCAAGAGCCCTCCAGTCCGGCATCTGCTGAAGAACGGTTTCAACAGTGGCGAACACCACCCCGGCCGGCGGCGCGGTTTGGCCATCGTAATTAACGCCCCAGCAGGCAACGGCGCCGTCCACCTTCACCCCGCAGGTGTGGTCCCACCCAGCGCTGACCGAGGCGAACTTCCCCTCCGGCGGCATGGCCCGGCCATCTGCATCAGATCCCCAGCACTTGACGATGCCGTCCACCTTCACCCCGCAGGTGTGGTCCCTCCCAGCGCTGACCGAGGCGAACTTCCCCTCCGGCGGCGAGGCTTGGACATCGTCATTAACGCCCCAGCAGGCAACGGTGCCTTGCCGTCTCACTCCGCAGATGTAGTTATTCCTGGCGCTGACCAAGGCGAACTCCCCCTCCGGCGGCGAGGCCAAGTCTTTGAAATTACTGCCCCAGCATTCCACGGCGCCGTCTTCCCGCCGCACCCCGCAGGTGTACCACGCCCCGGCGCTGACCGAGACGAACTTCCCGGCCGGCGGCGTGGCCTGGTCATAATCATCATTGCCCCAGCATTCTACGGAGCCGTCCCTCTTCACCCCGCAGGTGTGATAGCCCTCGGCGCTGATGACCTCACCCACAGTCAGGCGAAGGCTCACAACGGGCTCCGGCGTTGGCACGGTGCCCGGATGTCCGCCATCGCCCGGCGTGGAACCCGGAGCCAGCGCAGGTAGGCAGCCATGCTTGCCTTCCAGAATGCCGGTGAAGGCCGCCGTATCACCCGGCCCGAACCCGGCAGCGGCGGACGCCCCGGCGCTTATCTCCAGCACGTACATCGCGGGCGTCTTCGGCTGGTAGGTCGGCAGGTCGGCAGAAGCCTGGCCCGGTTCCGGGACCGGCGCGTCCCTGGTAATGTCCACCACCTGGCAGGAAGCGTCAATCCATACCCAGTCCACCGGGAACTTCATATCCTTCATCCAGAAGGTTATAAGCTGCTCCTCGTCAAAGACGTACAATGTACCCGCGCTTTCTGGCACGGACTCCCGGGCCGCTGAAGTGTCCGCCACCTCCACCTGGAACGACGCGCCGCCGATAGTCACCACGCCGGGGGTGAAACCGGGAGCCGGTTCTACCGTCGCCTCCGATGTACCGGGCTGAGCAGCCGCGTCCCCGGTGGGAGCGCCAACGGTGGCGGACTCTCCATCCGGCGCCGTGGCCCGACTATCTTCATGCTGCGTGAGGCGCTCGCTGGCATCTCGCACCGTTGATAAGCCGCCTTCGCAGGCAGTCAAGGCCATGACCAGCAGCAGGGGCAGGATGCCAATCATCCGTAAGAGTCGAGCAAAGGTTGTTTCGCCAAGCGTGAAATTGACCCGCATAGACACCCCCAAAGACCTCTATTACCGGACCAAGGCGCGATTCTAAAATCGCTCCGGGGAAAGACCGGGGCCTGAAAACCGGCAACAAAAGCGCAATCGCCGCGACAGGCTCAGGCAATTCTTCCCTACCTTGGCGGCGATAGTAAAGGGAGTAGGACTATGATAAGGCTATGATAACGATGCGGGCTCAGTTTACCCGCTCCATAATCTGCTGCTCCAACTCGGTAATTTCGACGACGGGCGCGGCAGGAGGCGGCGGGGGCGTCTGCCGCGTAGGCTGGACCGTCCGTTGCGAGGCGCCGGAAAAATCTGCTCTTTGCCCAGTGCATCCTTCTCCTCCCGGCTTCGCCACCCCCGTATGGCGCCTGTTCCGGCGCAGGCGATAGAATGCCCGCCAGCATACACAGTTCTTGACCTGTGGCAGTAGCCCAAGCCGCAAGGCAAGTATTCCCGCGCCCCTAGAGCAGTACCAACAGGGCTGCGGCGGATACTGCAACAACGGACGCCAACGCGCCTATCACGGCAACCTTGACCTTGGACAAAGGCACGCCCGAGGCCACGTACTTCAAGGCGACGGCGGAAGTTATGCGGTTCAAGCAGAATGGTTCGTCCCTGTAAACGTAGTGGTGCGAAAGCACGTCATAAGAATGGACGGTCTCCCGCTGCAACACCGTATCCGCATAGCTTGGAGTCTGAAATTCTTGACGTATTTCATCCCCAGCCATCGACTTGAAGTGCTCCCCGGCCAGACCATTCTTGAACTCATTCTCTCCCAACCCGCTCAATTGGTACGTTAACTCTTTCAAGCATGAAAACTTCCTGGTTATGAAGTCGCCCTGCACCAGCTTGCCCAAGCCCTCGCATTGACCACAGGATACAGACCCGCTTCCATTGCATTTATTGCAGATTTCCTGGCCTCTCCCGCCGCATCTCCCGCAAGGGCCAGTGACCATGCGCTTGCCCGAGCCGGAGCAGGTCATACAACGCTCCTTGGAGAAATTCATAAAGCCGGCTTGCTTGACTTCGCCATTTCCATCGCACTGTGTGCATTCTTCACGGCGGCCGCTGCGCTGACCGGACCCTTTGCACTCTCCGCACCTCATTGTGGTCGGGCAGGCGACTGCCCCTCTTCCGGAACACTCGCCGCATCCAACATCCATATTGTTGGTGATTATTTTGATGGTCTCGTTTTTGAATTCTTGCGGCAGGTAATTTATGTTGGTGGAGTATTTGCCGGCGTCGCTGCCGCGGACGGTCTTCGTCTCCACCTGCTCGCTCATAGTCAGATACTCGGTAGCAGTCTTTTGGCAAACTAAGTTCTCCGAGCCGACCTCGCCGACCTGCTCCAAGAAATCCCCCGGCAGGAATATTCGTCGCAGCCACGATTTCCGGAGCCAATCTTCCAACAACTCATTGGCCGCGTTGGTGATTTGCGTCGTCATAACGTTTTCTCCTTCGTTCTCCTTGTAGAATCACCCGCCCCGCATCAACGATTTACCGGAGGAAGCAGCGGACGTCACCCGCGGACATTGGCTTGGCGGGCGGTTTCGATTAAATGAACGAAGCTATCGAATGGGATTCCCCCTCTCAATTGATAGCCTAACTGTTTCACTAAGCGCAAGATTCACTTGCATAAGCGCATCCCAAAAACTTAATGCCCGGCCCAGGGCTTGGGCTGGGCCGTTACGGCGGAGGCAACACGCGGAATAGCGACGGAGGCGACGTCGTCATACCAGGAAGCCCCGACTGATAGCTCTACCCTAACCACCGTAATAGTATCCGTAAAGAGGGGTACAACTATGATTACACTATGATTTCTCTATGATTACGCTATGATAACGATGCGGGCATTGAAACATCCGGGGTGGGGGAGTCGTTGGCAGGGCAGGGCTGGTAGTCCAGGAAACAGACCCTGACCGATTCGGGAATGTAAGAGCCGTCCTCGTCACGCTCGACGGGGACGTGGGGCTTCCTCTGCAATTGGGCTAAAAGGTCGTTGACGTTGAAGTCCGACCGTTCCGGCAACTCCATCCACAGCAGCGCTTCCAGCTCCTGGACGGTGAACCGCCTTCCCGGATGCCGGGCGTAAACGCACAGCAACTGGAACGGCGCCTGCCGCTTTCGGAAAACAATTTTTCTCCAGGAACCGCCAACCTTGGCGAACACGTCCCCGGAGATTTTGTCCACCAGCAGCTTGGTGTCGGGCAGAAGGCGGTCTTTCTCGGCAAGCAGGTTTTCGTAATGGCCCCGGTCGATTTCCTCCTCGCGCCCGTCCAGCACGGCCACAAACTCCGGCGGGTCCTGAGACTGGGCTTCTACGGCATCCGGCAGGTCCGGGAACGTCTCCGGCTGTTCGGAGAGCGCCGCTGCCGCCGTTACCGGAACGGCGCCCTTCCCCGGCTTGCGCTGCGACAAGCTCAGGACTTCTCCCAGCAAGGGGGCGCCGAGGGCGACGGTCATGTAGACGGTCCCGGCGACGCCGAAAGCCAACAGGCCGTTTCGATGCCGCTGGCTGAATTCTTCCGCCGGGTAGCCCAAATCGCTCCAAGCGAACTCCCAAGTCCAGAAAAAGTTGCCGCCGGAAGGCGAGTGCTCAATGAAATACATCGCCAGCATCCCCGATACGGACAGGGCCAGCAATACCAGGATGATGGCGGCGCCGACAACGAACAACGCGCGGGCCATTGCGGCGTCGATACGGATTTTGTGGTCGTTGAGGGCGGCAATGAGGCACAGCGAAGTCGCCATGATTCCGGCCACGCCCACCACGAGGGGCTTGTTGTCGTAACCGGTAAGAAAGAACACCGGGAGGAAAGCAACAGCGACCGGCGTTCCGAAGACCACTGCGTTGTGGTGGTAAGCCTCGTACCGGTTGCCGACGAACCAAGCCCGCCGCCGCAACAGGCGGTAGGCGAGATAACCCGCTCCGGCGGAGGCGGAGCCCAGCGCAAGGGAAAGAAGCAGCGGCCACGGCCGGCCCGCCACCGGGTCAAGGGTGAAGAACCCGTACTGGTCCATTCCGGTGACGCCAGTCAAGACTGCCGGCAGGTTCAACATCACCAAGAGGGATACAACCAGCAATCTTTCCAGCCACGGCTCTGGACGCGAAGCGCCTGGCGGCGCATTACTTATCCCATCCGATCATCCTTTTTCGTTTGGCAACCCCCGTCTCCACAGGGGCAGGCACTTCTCTTGGCAAGACTATATAGTTTCCCGCCGCCTGCCCTAATCGAAAGGCCCCGCGCTGGCGGGGCCTTCTGTCAACCGTCATTCCCGCCTGCGCGGGAATCCGCGCCGGGGGCAAGCTTCACGGGGAAGACGTGGGATACGGACTATGCGGGGGTAGCAGCTTCAGCGGGTATCTCCGCATCCATTTTTGATTTGTTGCGAATCACGACCTCTCCCTCTTCCACATCGATCAACGCGGTGTCCCCGGCGCTCAACCGTCCGCTGAGCACCTCTTCCGACAGGTTGTCTTCGACCACGTTCTGGATCAGCCTACGCAACGGGCGGGCGCCCATTACCGGGTCGAACCCCTTTTCTCCCAAGTGCTCCCGGGCTGCCTCGGTTATCTCAAGGGCAATCTTCTTCTCGTCCAGCTCTTTCCGGACCTGTCCTATCATAAGTTCCACGATGGACAGGATTTCCGCCCGGTTGAGCTGGTGGAACACCACCGTAGCGTCGATGCGGTTGAGGAACTCGGGACGGAAGAAGCGTCGCACCTCGTCCATCACCTTGTCCTTCATCCGCTGGTAGGAGCTCTCCTCGGTCTGGGCTTGGTCGGTCTTGATGCTGAAGCCCAGGTTGGTCTCCCGCTTGATCAGGTCGGAGCCAAGGTTGCTGGTCATCACCAGTATGGAGTTCCGGAAGTCAACCTTGCGGCCCCTGGCGTCGGTCAAAGTGCCGGCGTCGAAAATCTGCAGGAGGATGTTGAAGACCTCGGGGTGGGCCTTCTCTATCTCGTCCAGCAACACCACGCAGTAGTTCTTCCGGCGGACGCCCTCGGTCAACTGGCCGCCCTCGTCGTAGCCAACGTAACCCGGAGGAGCGCCGATAAGCCGGGCCACCGTGTGCCGCTCCTGGAACTCGGACATATCCAGCCGGATCATGGTATCTTCGTCGCCGAACATGAACTCGGCCATCGCCCTTACCAACTCGGTCTTGCCGACGCCGGTGGGACCCAGGAACAGGAACACGCCGATGGGACGCCGGGGGTCTTTCAGGCCCGCCCTGGCTCTTCGCACCGACTTGGCGATGCCGACGATAGCTTCGTCCTGGCCTATGATGCGCTTGTGGATTTCCTGCTCCATGCGAAGCAAGCGGTCGGTCTCTTCCTGGGCGAGCCGCGTCACCGGGATGCCGGTCCACATGCTCACCACTTCGGCGATGTCATCTTCGGTGACCACCGGCCGGTCCTTGCCGCGGCCTTCCTGCCACTCCTTTTCCAGGTTGTTCAGGTCGGCATTGTGGCGCAATTCGCGGTCGCGCAACTCGGCGGCGGCTTCATACTGCTGAGAGGCGATGGCCTCGTCCTTTTCCTTTCGGACCTCCTCCAGCACCTGCATCGCGTCTTTCACCGATGCCGGGGTAACGCTGCCCCGCAGGCGTACACGGGAGCCGGCCTCGTCGATCAGGTCTATGGCCTTGTCAGGAAGGAAGCGGTCGGAGATGAACCGCGCTGCCAACACGGCGGCGTTCCGTATCGCTTCGTCAGTGAAGTCCACCTTATGGTGGTCTTCGTAGCGTCCCTTGACGCCCTGGAGAATCTGGATGGTCTCGTCACTGGTGGGCTCTTCCACCCGGACAGGCTGCAACCTTCGCTCCAAGGCCGGGTCTCTCTCAACGTACTTGCGATAGTCGTCCAGGGTGGTGGCGCCGATGCACTGGAGCTCTCCCCTGGCCAGCGACGGCTTGAGGATGTTGGACGCATCGACTGCGCCCTCAGCGGCCCCTGCTCCCACGATGGTGTGCACCTCGTCGATGAACAACACGCAGTTGCCGGACGTCTTGATCTCGTCAATGACCTTCTTGAGGCGTTCCTCGAACTCGCCGCGGTACTTGGTGCCCGCCACCAAAGCCCCCATGTCCAGCGTGACGAGACGCTTGCCTTGCAGGGTCTCCGGCACTTCTCCGCCGCCGATGCGCTGGGCCAAAGCCTCTACGATGGCGGTCTTGCCGACGCCCGGTTCGCCCACCAGGACGGGGTTGTTCTTGGTGCGGCGGCTGAGTATCTGTATCACCCGCTGGATTTCCTGTTCCCGTCCCACAACCGGGTCGAGCTTGTCGGACCTGGCGGCCACCGTCAGGTCAACGCCCAACTGGTCAAGCGTAGGAGTACGGGAAGTAGTGCGAGAGCCTTGAGTACCGGCGCCGGCGCTGTGGCTCAAAATGCGGTGGGTCTCCGCCCGCACCTTGTCAAGAGTGACCCCCAAGCTTTCCAGCACTCCGGCGGCCACGCCCTCTCCTTCGCGGAGCAAGCCAATCAGCAGGTGTTCAGTCCCTATATAGGTGTGGTTCATCCGGCGGGCTTCGTCGACGGCCAACTCCACTACCTTCTTGGCGCGCGGGGTCAGCCCGATCTCCCCTTGGGCCGGCTTCTCGCCGCGCCCGATGATGAACTCAACGGCAGAGCGAACCTTGCTGAGGTCCACGGTCAGGCTGGACAGGACCCGGGCGGCGACGCCCTCGGTCTCCCGTACCAACCCCAACAGAATATGCTCGGTGCCAATATAGTTATGGTTGAATCGCTGGGCTTCCTCCTGCGCCAACGATAAAACCCGGCGGGCTCTCTCGGAGAATTTCTCGAACCGACTTCCCATAACAAATGCTCCTGGTGATGAAGCTGGAGAGTTACTCAGTCCTGCTGCTCCGCCGCCTGCGACTCGGAACAACGCGAGGTGTGCCAACGAACATTCGCCGATTATAGTTTACAGGCAAGTATCGTGTAAAGTTGCAAAACCGCCACTAAAATTACATAACCGCCAACATTAGAAGTCGGGAAGAATGGCGGCAGACCGACCCTGGCGTTCCATCAGTGGTATAGACTTCTCCGCCAAGGCCGTGGTTTTAAGCAGATGTAAGTTGCGGTTACGACATACCCCCCGGCGGTGACCTATTTTCCCACCCCGTTACCAAGGCAGTATCGTCGGCGCTGAGGCGTTTCACTACCGTGTTCGGGATGGGAACGGGTGGGTCCGCCACGCTCAAACCACCAGGAAGTACCGTCGTATTGAAGTATGCACTATTTTTCACAACCTGGCAAGAGTCAAACGCTAACTTGTTTGAGAATTGGCCGATTTTATTCGGTCCACGAGACCGAATGGAAACATGCCATCCAAGCCATCCTATTTCCGTTGACTTGATGGCCGAGTTCCTGATAGAGTCAGCCGCAACCTAAAATAAGACTTCAGTCGAGGTATGAAGGGATGCCGAGGCGCCTGTTCAAAGAGTTGGAAAGGTCTTACGGCTTTGACGAGGTTGCGATCGTTCCTGGCGAGGTTACCATCAACCCGGACCTGACCTCGACCAAGATGACCATCGGCGACAGGGCTTTCGACATACCCGTTGTTGCGTCCGCGATGGACGGAGCGGTGTCGCCCCGCTTTGCGACCTTGATGCACCAGATGGGCGGCCTTGGGGTGTTGAACGCCGAAGGCCTGTACACTCGCTACGAAGACCCCTACTCAGTGCTTGAAGAGCTTACCTCCATGCCCCAGGAGGAGGTCACCGGGCACCTGCAACAGGTCTACTCCGAGCCGATCCAAGAAAACCTTATCGGTGAGCGCGTCCAGGAAATCCGCAGGTCCGGCGCAGTGTGCGCCGTTTCGTTCACCCCCCAGACAACCAAGCGAATGTCCCCGGTGGCCGTGGAGGCCGGCGCGGACATCGTAGTGGTCCAGTCCACCGTCACCACCGCCAGGCACATGTCCCGCAGCTACCGGGGGCTGGTGTTCTCCGAACTGATCGACGCCCTGAAGGTGCCGGTGGTGGTGGGCAACTGCGTTACCTACAACGTAGCCCAAGAATTGATGCAGACCGGCATTGACGGCATCCTGGTCGGCGTGGGACCTGGCGCGGCCTGCACCACCCGCGAGGTTACCGGGGTGGGTATACCCCAAGTGACCGCCACCCTGGAATGCGCGGCCGCCAGGGAAGACTATTTCCGCCGCACCGGCCGCTACGTCACCGTCATCACCGACGGAGGACTGCGCACCGGGGGGGATGTTTGCAAGGCCATAGCCAGCGGCGCCGACGGCGTGATGCTGGGCACCCCCTTCGCCCAAGCGGAAGAGGCGCCGGGCCGCGGCTACAACTGGGGAATGGCCAACGCCCATCCTGAACTGCCCCGGGGCACCCGCATCAAGGTAGGCACCAAGGGGCCTCTCCAACAGATCCTGTACGGCCCCAGCAGCCGCACCGACGGCACCCAGAACCTGGTTGGCGCCCTGCGAGTGTCCATGGGAATGTGCGGCGCGTACACCGTCCGCGACTTCCACAAGGCGGAAATGGTGATCGCCCCCTCCATCAAGACCGAGGGCAAATACTTCCAGATGGCCGGGTAGCCGGCCGCCCTGTTCTCTCTTCGGTCCTTGGGGTAATTATCTGAACTGTGATTTCTTTGATTCCCGGATTACCATGATTTTCCGAATCATGGCAATCCATCAATCCCATGAATCACAGTGCAGACGAAGAATCGAAAGGCCCTCCGATCGTCCCGCTTTTACTGGACATTTTGCCCTGTCTACAATAACGTATCACCACGAATCAACGACTTGGTTGCCCGTCCCCATTCCTGTCTTCCCGCGAAGAGCCTGCCCTCGCGGATGCGGGGGCGGGAAACCCACCAGGGCAAGCGTTATTGGAGGTGCTGAACATGGCGGACATGACTTCCACCATCGAAATACTGGACCCTCGTGCGGAGGACGTACCCGAGGAGCTTGGCCTGAGTCCCAACCTGCCGGGGCTGGAAGGCAAGACCATTGGGCTACTGGAAAACCGGAAGTACCACGCCGACTCCTTTTTGCGAGAGCTTCAGCAGGTGCTGGTCGGGGAGTACGGGGCGAAGAAAGTGGTGTACGCCACCAAGTACAGCTACAGCGCCCCGTGCGCCGTGGAAACCCTCGACTCTCTCATAAACGAGTGCGACGTGGTGGTCCACGGCGTGGCTGATTGAGGGTCCTGCACGACGTGGGGTCTCCACGACACAGTAGCCACCGAATCCAAGGGAGTGCCGTCAGTCAGCGTCATAACCAGCGCCTTTACGCGGGCCGCCCAAGCCCGTTGCGCCATACTGGGAATGCCCGGCGCCCGCATAGTCACGCTGCCCAGCCCGCTGGCAATCCGCAGCGTCGCCGAGGTGCAGCAGATGGCCCACGATTACGCGCCGGAGATTGTGGGGTTGCTTACGGGACGGGCGTAGAAGCCGTCCGAAAGGGAGAGGGGCAATGCAAAGGGAACAGACCTACCAGGACGCAGCCGGGAATACTTGGGCGAGGATACGCTGGACCGGGACGGTGTGACCATGCGGCTAGGGCAGGTCGCCAGTTTCGTTGACTCTTTGGATAGACTGCTGCCGGGGTGAGGCAAGTCACCTTCTCGAAGGAGGTTGACCATTCAGAAAGTATAACCATTGACGAAACGCAGTGGACCGTCTGACCGAAGAATATAACGTCCTTACATTATCTTCTGAGTTTTCCCTAGCATGGTGGACTACTAATCAGCCAAAATGGCTAGAATGAGTCAATCACAGCCCGGTTTTGAATTCGATGACCCCGAGTCTCGCACTCGCAGCAATACGCTGGAAGTCGTCTATGCACGCGCTGAATCTGTAGGCCGGTTTGACCCCGGCCTTTTCCACAATTTCACCTCCATGCGGGCTCTCACCTATACCGCCAGCATCCCAATGATTCTGACACTGCTAAGAGATTGTGACTTCCAAGATTTCGAGTGTGTCTTTGGTCACGGCGGCATATTGCCGCGTGACGTGGATGCCATATTGTCCTTTCAAAGCGTGGTGGACGAAAAGCTGAACAAGGGGTTCGTTGGCATCAAGGGAATGTCCGAGGAACGACGCCGCCTGATTTACGACCGGGCCGCCGCTGGTACTGCCAGGTTCTACGTGGTGAAGGACGCCATCGCCCACGCAAAAATCTATCTGCTTGAGCGACCGGAACTGCGACGGGTAATCGTCGGCTCCGCCAACTTGTCGGAGACAGCCTTTTCGGGGCGTCAAGCAGAAACCCTAATCGTATTCGACAACGACGAAGAAGCATGGCAGCACTACTGCGCCCAGTACGAGGCGGTACGCGAGACCGCCACCAGCAGCCTGCCCCTTAGAGAGAAACCCATCGCCGTCGAGAGTTTGCCGTTAGAGGAAACTCCCGTGCTCAAAGATGCGGAATCCCATGCTGATGGCGTAACCATTTACGTCCCCGCCGAGCCGGACGACACGGTTGAATTCAGCATACCGCAAGTGTTGCAGACCGTTGAACGAATCCGTCCTGTGCGCCGGCAGGCGTTGGCCGACATTCGCCCCGACCGCGACGGCAACGTCAAGCTATTGCCGCGAGTAGTGCGGGAGATTATCCGCACTGCCATCACCAGAAAAGACGATGAAGCCCCGAAAACATTTCTTACCCGAAACGGTGACCACTTCAACCTGTCGGGTACAGACATCAGCCTGGGTGCAAGCCCGGAAGACGTTCGCAACGATGTGGCGGCGTTCCTGGAGTTTTTCGAGAACTATGAAAACGGGTTTGTTGGGGACGTTCCACGGTTGCAACGCGACTACTTCACATTTATGTGCTGGTTTTACTTCGCCCCACTGATGTGTGACCTGCGAAACTCCGCGCTCAGGCAGGGCAATTTCAGCTTCGATCAACCCATGTTCGCTGTCCTCTACGGCCAGAGCAACTGCGGGAAGAGCAGCCTCATTGAGACCCTGCTTGTTTCGATGTTCGGCCATCCCAAGATTGTTGATACGCAGGCTTTCACGCGCAGCAGCTTGCGCGGATTGCAGCAGAACTTCTTGCGATTCCCAATAGTATTCGATGACGTGACCAGAGACCGTTTCAATCGTCACGCACCGGAGATAATTAAAGACGAAACGGTTCATGACGCCGAGTATCCATGCTTCGCCATATCCATGAATGCCGAGGCACGCAATTTCCCCGCCGAAATCATCAAGCGATGCCTGATGATCTACACCCGCACCTCATTACCTGGCGACGACCCATCATCCCGTCGCCGACTTCAAAGGTCAGTGGCGGCCATACGCGATCGGCTGACCACAGGTCTTTACAGTGAATACCTTGCCCATGTTATAAGCGAATTGGACGCAATCGCGGAACACAAACAAGAGGGACTGGACGTCCTTGAACTATCTTCGACAGTCCTGTGCCGGATAATCGAGCGGAACCTTCCTGAGAATTCGAGAGTCCCGGAGTGGTGCTCTCCCATGACACTGGACGAGTATCAGAACCGTGCTTTCGACAGACCCCGGATGGTTCTGGAGAACCTGTTGCACCGCGACAAGTACAGTAAGGACCGGCGTCCTGCTGTAGGCAGTTGGGCACTATCCGGCAACTTGGTAATCGTCGGTGTCGAGCCGATTACTTCTCGTCAGACCAAGGCCGACATTCCCGATTGGATACTGGACGACACCGCCAGCGTTTCCGACCAAATAGCCATGAAAAGGAACCTGTTGGAAGACTTCTTAGGGCAAAAAGTGGCACCGCCACGCCGGTTTTTCGGACTGGTGCCGTAGGCTCTTCTGTACCTTACCTTGTAATCAGGTGTCTGGTTCTTTTAAGTTATGACTACAACAAACATCAACCTCCAGTCGCGCCGGGTGGAAGTCAACAACTCGGCCCGGGCCATCCAGGACTATTACGTCCAGCAGGGCTGGACCGACAGACAGCCCGTGGTCCAGTTACCGAACCGCTGGTACGAAGGATGCTGGAGGCTTGCGACGAGTCGCCCGGCTATTCGCGTTTACTTGGCGACGTTAAACATTTTCCACGCTTGTTGCCTGCTCGGTCAGCAATTCGAGGAACGGGGCCAAGTGCTCTGAAGCATGGCTGAGTTCAAACCCTACTACATCAAAACCGTCCTCTTCGCTGCCAAAGTCGATTATCAGGGGCGGGCTGACCCGGCTCGACGTTGCGATGCGCCGTCCGGGAATGAGCATTCTCAAGATGTCAAACTCTTTATCGTAGCTGGCTTCTAAGTTCACAATTCACCTCGCCGATACCTTCTTGTCGCTGGTCCGTCAAAGAAAGCCGTCGGAATAGTCTGTCCGTCTCTCTTGGAAATGGGAACTACCAGTAACGTAACATTCCCTCCAACGAAACCATAGTAGTTTGTAGAGTCGTTATATTCATCATCTTCAATTGCTGCCGGAGAATTTATCACCTGAATAATCCAATCTATGGGGATATTGCGTTCTCTCATCCTGATAAGAACGTGTGTTGAGAGCCTCCGTTCCCCGCCTCCGGCGAATATGGTCCGTATCGGCTGCATCGAGGGCGCTCCGTGGAAATAGCCACAACTCCGTGGCTTGAGACGGCAGGGTGAAGCTACTATACTGGGCTCATGATGCGGGAGCAAACGGAATCACAAACCCTCCAGTCCCGCCGGGTGGAAGTCAATAACTCGGCCCGGGCCATACAGGACTACTACGTGAAACAGGGCTGGACCGACGGGCTGCCGGTTGTTCCGGCCACCGAGGAATTGGTCCGGGAAGTCCTGGGCCGGTATGGCCGGGACCCTTCGGAGTCCTTGGGGGTAATCCAGCCCCGCAATGCGCCGGTCACGCTGGAAAAGGTGGCGGTCAACGCTGCTATGGCCGGTTGCGGGCCGGAGCATTTCCCCGTGGTTGTGGCCGCGGTAAGGGCGGTGCTGCGGGATGACTTCAACCTGGCCGGAGTGTCGTCCACCACCGGCGGAGCGGCTCCGGTGGTGATTGTGAACGGTCCCATTGCCCGCCAGTTGGGCGTCAACGGCGACACTGGTTGCTTTGGCCCCGGTCACCAAGCCAACGCGGTGATCGGACGGGCGTTGCGGCTGGTAGTCCGCAATGTTGGCGGGCTGATTCCGGGCGACATGGACAAGGCGACGCTGGCGTCATCGGACCGGTACACCTTCTGCTTTGCTGAAAACGAGGCCCGCAGTCCTTGGGAGCCGCGGCACTTGGAGCTGGGTTTCGGCCCCGACGACAGCATCGTGACCGTGGCCGGAATCCGGGGGAACTACCCGGTGATGGAGACCACCGTCTCCACCGGCATAGAGGTACTCCAAACGATCGTCGGCACCATGAAGGCGGTGGGCATCCCCAGTTACTATCAACTGGGCACCGGCGTGCAGATAATAGTGGTGCTTTGCCCGGAACACGCCGCCGAGATAGCCGACTCCGGCCTCTCCAAGGACGACGTGAGAGAGTTCATTTACCAGAACGCCCGTATGCCGTTGCGCCAACTGAAGGACGTGGCCCACTACGCCAACCGCAACTGGCCAACCTGGATAGACGAGACCAACCCGGACACACTGGTGCCCATAGTGCGGTCCGCCGAGGACTTGGCGGTGGTGGTCGCCGGAGGAGACGGCAGACATTCGGCGTGGCTGGCCGGCTGGGGCGTCACCAGGATGAGCACTGAAAAGGTCTCGCTGCCGGGCTGAATCCCGGGTCCCGCCGCCTCCAACACTGCTCATAACTCCCCGGATACTCCCTCGTTCGAAATTCCGGCCCCACAGGCCGCCACGCCGGTTGTAATCCCTTACAACATCCACGGTTCCAACGAAAGCTATTTCGATATTCCAAGCCGTGTCCGTATTCCTAACACGGTGTTAAATATTTGTTAACAACTACCTGCTATGATTGACGAATACCGCAACTCGGTGGTAACATTACGTTGTATCTTAAGGAGGTATGAGGCCATGGTCCAAAACACGGCCATCCAGACAATCGAAGAGACTGAGGCCGCGCCCCAATGCCGTCACTACTGGGTAATTCAACCGGCCGATGGACTGGTCAGCCAAGGCGTGTGCCAGGTTTGCGGCGAGGTCCGCGAGTTCAAGAACTACGTCGAAGCGGGGGCTTGGGGAGATTCCAGGCGCAACGACCGGGACAACGACGCCGGCACGCCAAAGATCGCAATCAAGATTCCCATAGACCTGAACGACGAAGACGAATAGACCTATGGATTCCCGCCCCCCACCTTTGTCATTCCCGCGAAGGCGGGAACCTGGGGGCAGGCTTCGCGGGAATGAAGAACCTGAGGGCTGATGGATGCCGTCAGCAATAACAAAAAGCGGTACGATTTGTACCGCTTTTTGTTATTCGACGTAACTCTGAAACGCGCCGTTAGTTCTTCAGGTACTTATCGAACCAGCCCAAGGTGCGGGCAAGGGCGTCCTCTGCCGAGGCTTGATGGTAGCTGCCCCGTTCATCGCAATTGAAACCGTGGTCCGCGTCGGGGTATATCTTGAAGTCATAGGTGACACCAGCTTCCTTGAGCTTGTCTTCAATGACCCCAACATCTTCAACGGTTGGGTTGGCGTCCAAAGCACCGAAGTTGCCCATAACAGGGATTTGGATCTGATTCGTCAGGTCTATGGGAGCGGGTCCATCCCCGAAGGGAATGAGAACGCGGCCCGGGTAGTAGGCCGAGGCGGCGCTGAGACCCGGGCAACTGGTCGCGGCTAAGTAGGTGATGCGGCCGCCGACGCAATAGCCGACGATGCCGATTTTCTGTCCCCTGGTGCGACCGTAAGTGTTCTGCAGGTAGTCGATCGTAACGTTGATGTCTTCAACAAGCTCGTCGTCCCGCAGCATTCCCATGTAGCGCTGGACCTGGGGCATCTCGTCGTAGCCCAGCTTGGGATTGGGGTGCTCCCGGTGGAACAGGGCCGGGGCCGCGGCTACGTAACCCTCTTGCGCGAACCGGTCGCATACTTTCTCAATGTGCCTGGTGACGCCGAACGCTTCCTGGACCACGATGATGGCAGGCCACGAACTCCCGGCGGAGGGCGCGGGATGACTGACGTAACAGACCATGTCCAAGCCCTGGTAGCCATGAAGGTCATCCATTTCTCTTTCGCCAGGGAATCTAAGGTTTTCCCAAAATGACGGCATCTCTTCTCCTCCTACCTACGGTCTATCCCCACCCGGCGGGACTATCAACGGCCCAGTGGGCCCCTTGGGAGGTTGGCTTGGTGAATTTGGGCCGATTTTAGCAGAGGGATAACCTTGGCACAAGGCTTGAAAGCGCACGGGCCAGAGCGTGCGCTGAGAAAAAGAACACCGGCCTCTGCGTTCAAACAGTTGCCGGTGTTCAGTCGCCCATTGCAACGCTCGATTATCGAGGCCCAGGGCGGTTGATCGTGTGTGTCTTTGTTCGATTCAGCTTTGCCTCACCACTTCAATGACGCCGATCAATTCCTTCAACTCCTCCAACGCCATCGCTACTTCAGCGGGCGCCGAATGCGTGAAGCGTATCTTTTCACCTCTGGACAGGCCGCTTACGTCCAGGTCCAAGTCCAGGAACGCGTTATTCTCCGCGTCCTTCAACTCCATTCCTCGATACACCATCGAGCGGCGCAGTTCGCGTGAAAAGATGCTGGGGCCCTGGGGGAGATTATAGCGTTGCGCGATGGACATGGCGCCGGCAACGCCGTCAAATCCGATGACCCGTTGCATCCCGTCTTCGTAGAAAAGGGTAACTTCGGCCTGGGTCAAGTCATTGCCCTTGGAATAGTTGTCCACTCGAACGGTGCTCAATATCGACTGTTCCTCCTCGTCGAACAAGGCGAAGTAGACTATGATTTCCCCGCTGGTGGTGTCCACTTGGAAGGTGTACCAAGTATCAACCTTTTCTCCGCTGGGCATCGGCAGTTCCATCAGCCCTTCGCCAAGCACTTCGCCAAACCGCACCTGGGGCAAAAATTCCAAATTCCGTTCCGTCTCCTGGGCAAGGGATGGGGTCTGCTCGCCGTCCGATCCTTCCGTTTTGGCAGCATCAACCGTATTTTCCCCAGAGTCGCGTCCAAGAGCGGCAGGCTCCATTTTGGCCTCCCCGGCGGGCTCGTCAACCTGGGACTCCGGCACCACTACTTCGGCCTTCATTTCCGCTCGGTCGGACGCCGGAGATCCAGAGACTACTTTCGGCGCCAAAGGGGCGTCAGTTCCAGTTACTGCGGGGACCGGCTCGGTGGTCTCCGCCGACAACGAGCCAAACCCTTGGGTAAAGTAGGTAATGGCCAAGCCCAGGCCAACGACCAGGACAAACAAACCCAGTAATATTATGAGCCTTGATGAGCCGCTTCGGTGCTCAGGCGCTCTCGAGCTCCTCATGATGAACCTCCTGATTTGGTGTATCTTGCCATCCGGACTAGGGGATTAAACTCCCGCAACTTTTACAGGTCAGGGATCTGCGATGCGGTCCGGGCCGTGGCTTCCCACAGTTTTTCTCTGCCCTCCCGCTTGTGCTGGACTTCGCCAAGCATTCTGGTGGCGTCGAGGAAGAACTTCTCGACCCGGTCCATGGCCGCGCCCCTTCCGATATTGGACACAACGATGGTGAAGCCGATGGTGTCGGAAACCCGGCCCGGGTAGGTGCCCTTCCGGCGCCCGGCGCCCGGTACCCGTTCCGCCAACGTGGTGTCCATCATTTCCACTATCTCTTCGCTGGCTTCTTCGACGGGGCCGCTGAAGAGTCCCAACACATTCTGGGCGTCATAGTAGGAACACCCGTTTTCCCAGACCTCGCAGTCGATGGACAACTCGCCCAACGCTTGCTGGAGCACGTTGTGGGCCCGCTCTATTTGCAGCTTGGATACTGAGAAGTGATTGACCTTGGGTTCGCCGCGTAACCGGCCAAACAACCCGCTGCTGCTCTTCTTGGGCACCGTCGCCTGAGAGACTCCGATCGCCGTAGGGCCGTGCAGGATGCGTATCACGTCGTTGGCGTCCAATACCTCACCGATGTAGCGCCGGTCGGTCTCCTCTCCAACACACAGGATGTCAAGGAACGAATCGGCTATCTTGCGGTTTATCTGCTGGTAGTTGTAGGACATCGACTGACTGCCGCGGACGAACTTCTGGTTGTCCACAAAGAAAACGGCGTCGGCGTTGGAATTGTCCAGCACCCGCTTGATACAGGTGGCCGTGTTCACCATGCTGTCCGGATCGTCATATTGGTTCTCGAATGGAAGGACCAACAAAGCGTATACGGGTTTCTTGAAGGCGTCTTTCAGCAAGTCCACGATGACGCCCACGGAGCCGGAGCCTGTGCCGCCGGCAGTGGTGGCAATGACCATGATGGCGTCTGCCGACGGAACGTCACCATGGTCGCGGATGGTGGACACGATCTTGTGCGCACCCCGCCGAGCCTGCTCGGCGCCGTCGGCATTGACCTTACCCGCGCCGCGCCCCCGGAACTCGTCGGTCGTTCCCAACAGGATCGTGTGGTCTTCGGTTTGAGGGATGTGTTGAAGGCTGTAGAGGTCTCCCGCACCCAAGTTGACTGCGAACACGCCCTTGGCAATGTCATCGTGTTCCGAACCAGTGAAAATCCGTATCCGCCTGTTTTTCCAAACCCATTTCCCAAGCGCGACGAACTCGTCCGCTATATTGGAACCACCCTGGCCTGCGCCCACTAAGACTAGCTTCATGCCGAACTCCTTGATTATGTAACTGGGTGTCTCTCCAATTTTGTTGGCAAGACTCCCGCTAATTCCGGGGCGTCCATGGACCTTGATGCGGGTGAAAAGCCCTGGCGCCCTGTGCAAAAGTATTATACAAAGTCTTAAATTCTGTTCAGTCTTTGCGCCAATGCAAAGTTTGGCGGTTTTGTTGATCCGCATTGCGGATGACGGGGAACTTTGAGGGCAAGGGCGGACGAAGGAGAGAGGCCTGGGTTCGGTGAAACGAAGCCGAAGGTGAGAAGAGGCTAGGCTGACAGCAGTTGCGCGATTGCCCGCTTGACCATGTTGGATGCGAGAGAAACTTTGTAGCGATTGTCCGCCATAGGCCGGGCATCAGGAACTGCCGCGCCTCCGGCCACAACCGGGTCAACCTCCGACGTTTCCATGCCGATCAAGTAGTCTTCCACCTGGCGGGACCGGTAAGGCGTCGGCGCTACTCCGCCTAGCACAACCCTTGCTTCTTGCACTTTGGCGCCGTCCAACCGCACCACCGCCGCAACACTGACCAAGGCAAAGTCCCCCGCCTCCCGTTCCCTGGCCTTCAGGTACAGGCTTTTGGAAGGCCCGACCTGATCACTGCCGTCAGCCAGGGGCAGGTATACCCGGGTAACAATCTCTCCCGGAGCCAGCACGTTTTCCCTGGTGATGTCCCGGCCCGGCCCTGTGAAAAATTCTTCAATCGGCACGGTTCGCAGCCCGGGGGGACCGGCTATCTCAATTGCAGCGTCGAAGGCGGCAAGCGCAACGGCAGTGTCGGACGGATGGACTATGTAGCAACGGTCTCCGCCGGTTATGCACAGGTACTTGCCGACGCCTTCCAACGCGAAGCAACGGTCCCCGCCTTTCTTCAAGCAGACCGACAGGGGATGGCGATAGTACCAGCACCGGGGCCGCTGGTTCAGGTTGCCGCCAAGGGTGCCCACGTTGCGGATTTGCGGGGTGGCCAATCCCGCCGCCGCTTGGGCCAAGGCCGCGTAACGGGTGCGGATAACCTCGCTTTCAGCGATCTCGGCGATGGTAGTCATAGCCCCCAACGTCGTCCCGCTCGAGGTCTGAGAAATCCCTTTCAACTCGTCCAGACTGGAAAGGCTGACCAGCCGATCGGGGCTTACCACCCCGTCTTTCATTTCAGACAGCAGGTCGCTGCCGCCGGCAATAGGCAACGACCCGTGGGGCCGACTTGCCAGCAACGACACGGCCTCGTCAACGGAACCGGGTTGGAAAAACTGGAAGTCCCTCATCATTCCAAGGCTTGCAGCATCAGGTCGGGCGTGAAAGGCACCCGCGTCAAACGCAGGCCAACGGCGTCGTAAATGGCGTTGGCTATGGCCGGGGCCTGGCCGATGCTCGGCACCTCTCCCAAGGCTTTCGCTCCCAAGGGACCCACCGGGTCGACGACGTCGGCAAAAATCACCTCGATATCCGGATAGTCCAATACCGTAGGCGATTTATGCTCAAGGTAGCTGGCGTTCAGGGTGATGCCGGTGGGACCGTCGGTGACCAACTCCTCGGACAGCGCGAATCCCAGCATCTGCGAAATAGCTCCCTCGGCTTGGTTCAGCGCCATTTGTGGGTTGATTATGCGGCCTGAATCATGGGCGGCCACATAACGGAGCACGGTCACCCGTCCGGTGACCTTGTCGACTTCCACTTCCACGAAATGCGCTCCGAAGGAATTGACGACGTAGTCCGTACTTCCCGGGTTGATGGTGGCCAATACCGAAATCACTTCATCGCCCGTAGCTTGGGTCACCTCTGCCACCGACATGCGCCGGGACGGGTCGCTCTTGACGAAAACGGACTCTTCAAGCAAGTCCAATTCCTGGGCCGGGACCTCCAGGCCGACGGAGGCCAACTCCAGAAGCTTCTCCTTGACCTGGGTCGCGGCTTCGACCACCGCCGTCCCGGTGGAAAAGGTGGCCGCCGAGCCAGCGGTTATCGGCGCCGGGGGAGTGCTGCCGGTATCGGCGGACACAACGTCGATATCTCGAGCTTCCATCCCAAGCACTTCAGCCGCCATCTGCGCCAGCACTGTTGTGGCCCCCTCTCCCACGTCGATAAGCCCGGTAGTCAAGGTGGTCCTGCCGGACTTGTCGATAGACACCTCGGCCGCCGACACCGACCCTGGCCCGCCGCGGTAAATCATCATGCTCATCCCGCGGCCGGTCTTCCTGTCAGGGTCGCCGGAATCATAGCCCTTTCGCCGATAGTCCCACCCGAAGGCGGCAGCGCCCAGTTCCAAGCACTGGCCCAGGGCGTTGCTGGAAAAAGGAATACCGCCCTCCACCGGCTGGCTGTCCACTATCTGGTCGGGAGGAGACAGGCGGACTCCGGGTTGCCCTTCGGGGCGAACGTGGTTCTTGAGCCTGAACTCCAGCGGGTCCATGCCCAACGCTTCCGCAGCGCGGTCCATCAGGGTCTCCAGAGCGAAGTGGCCCTGGGGCGCACCCAATGCCCGGTAAGAGCCGGCGGAGGGGCGGTTGGTGTAGGCCAAGCGGGCTTGGTACCTTGCGTTGGCGCAGTGGTACAGGTACAACGCTCCCTGGCCGGTGCGGCGCGCCACGCCGGGACCCGAGGACAGGTATGCGCCGGTGTCGAGAAGAGCATCGGCGTGGATCGCGGTTATGCTACCGTCATTCTTGACGCCCACTTTCATCTTGATACGGGCGGCGTGACGCACCCGTCCGGCGACGAATTCCTCTTCACGCGAGTACTCCAAGCGCACCGGCCTGCCGGCCCGCTGGGCCAGCACCGCCGCCAAGGCGCCCAACCGGGACTCGTCCTTGTTGCCGTAGCCGCCGCCCATGTAGGGGCCGACCACTCGCACCCGCGACGCGGGGATGCTCAACGCTCCGGCCAAGGCGTCCCGGTCCACGTGAACGCCGCGGCTGGTCTTCCAGACGGTCAACGAGTCTCCTTCCCACGAGGCCAACGCGACCCGCGGCTCCAACGGCGTCGCCGAGTGAGTTGGAATAACGTAGTCGCCTTCCAGGACCAGGTCGGCCTCAGCCAGTCCCTGGTCAACGTCGCCCCGTTCCAAATATATGGGATCACTGGCCAGATTGCCGCCGGGATGGATGGCGATCGCATCGTCCTTCAGCGCTTCTTCCGGCTCCAATACGAAGGGCAGCACCCGGTAGTCCACTCGGATGAGATCGAGTGCGCGCCGGGCCGTGTCCAAATCAACCGCCGCCACTGCCACGACTTCGTCGCCCACAAACCTGACGTGAGCATCCAGCACGGCCACGTCATGGGCCAACCGGCCTTGGGGAACGTCGAAGGGAGTCACCACCGCAAAGACCCCCGGCAGTTGCTTCGCCCTTTCGGTATCGATACCGGTTATTTCCGCATGGGGATGTGGACTGCGCAGCACCAATCCGTAAAGCATCCCCGGCAACTTCAAGTCGGCGGAGTACTTGGCTTCGCCGGTCAGCTTGTCCCGCAGGTCAGTCCGCGTTAAGTTTTTTCCAACGGCCGACAGGGTCATGTTACGATCTCTCGGATGGGCGCCTACTCGAAATTCGGGGGGGTTGCTAATTCATGCTGAGCTTGGGCGGCTGCTGTCGGCCATCGAGTGTCAGCCGGTCCTGGTTACGTCCGTCCAGTTTCAGCGTGTCCAGAACAGTGTTCCAGACTTTGCGAGCGCGGGCAGAATCGTCCACCCAGAAGTCCAAGGTGATAAAGGAGTATGCGGCAGGGCCCCTGGCCAAGCAGATACGCGAGTGGGCCTTCCGATTTTCCTCCGCGTCCGTGAACCCAACCTCCAACCATGTCGCCTCCAGGTTGGCGCGCCGCATCTCGTGGAATCGGCCGCGTTCAGTCAAGTTCCTTGGATCATCGGAGAGGGCGACATCTTCGAGCAACCGTGCCAGAGACAACCCGCTCCAGTCTATGGGCGGAACGTAAATCAACGAGACTTCGAGACGTATATCCGCGTCGGCTTCTTCACGGTCGAAGAACCTGATGGACCCGCTTTCGCCGAAGCTCATAATCCAGTCCCCCGGGTACTCGAACTGCATCGTGCCCCGGTCGGCCACGAATATCTTGTTGCCAGGCGCGGCTTTCCATTCATGGTCTTGAGGCATCCTGTAAGTGCGTCGCTTCCATTTGGCCATTGTCAATCAGTCCCGCTCAGAATACATAGAACCTGTTTCAAAAAGGTTTTAGAGGACATGATAAAGCAGCAAGTGCTCCCTGAGAACGTCTGCCGCGAAGTCATTCTCTATGTCCCGCCACACGGAGTGGATATGGTTGGCGCCGTCTTGGCGGTTATCGAACTCCACGACGAAATCGCCCCCGTGAATGCGATAGTAGTGGGCATCGCTCTTGGACACGGGCCCGGCCCAAGCCAAGTGGAAGTGGTCCAGCCCACCTTCCCTGATAGCCACAAGCTTCTGCTCGGCCAGGTCGGTGCGTACTTGTCCCACGTACTCGGCGATCAAGCTCAATAGAGCCTCCCTCTGGCTGCCGGTCATGTCGGCGGCGGGCAGCCCTTCGGGGCGGAAGGGAAACGACACCTTGGTGCTGTTGTAGGTCAGAATGTCCAGGGGTGCTTCCTCGTAAATCACTGCCTTCCCAAGCTGGGCCTGGTCCAGGCTGTCCATCAATTGGAAAGCGATGTCTTCCCGGTCTCCCAAGATGCGCAGGCCGGTCTTGGGGCCTTTCCTTACTTCCGCCGGGTTGGCGCCGAAGAAGAACGGCGTCACCGAGATAATGTTGTCTCCCCAGACGCTGAAATGCAGGGAAACGTGATGACCCTCGGTGCGCCAACCCCAAGGCGCGTCGGGCCCCGGCTCGCCGAAGACGGTGAAGTAGTACAACTCCGTGTCCCTCACGAAGGTAACCATACCCATTTCTTTTTCCAGCGGGCCCAGCACGTCCTCGTGCTCAATAATCTGCTTGGCCTGCTCGAACGAGCGGGGAGTGAGGCCGGTCTCAAGGAGCGCCATGGCCAAGCCGCGCTGGTTCTGGTCCATGTCGCGCAGGGCCAGGCCGTGGCGGTTGATGGGCGGGTAGTACCAGTACATCCGCTCCCCATCCATGTACTCGAAAGTAGCCTTGGCCTTTTGCGGCTCGCTCAAGCTATTCAGAAAATTCTTGGCGGCGGCGGCCATCTGCGCCGCTGCCTGCGGCTGGGATAGGACTGATGCCATGATGGGACCCTCCTTAGACGGGTGCGGATATAGTCAGCGCATTCGAGTTTATGGGCGGACTACTTCCCAGTCAACCCGACGCTAGCGGCTCGGGACAATAGCCAAGGACACCTTCACATGTTATGAATTTTGACGGCGGCGAAGCTCCTCTTCCAGTTGCCGGACTCGCGTCTCGGCCGCGTCAGCACGGGTTTCCGCCATAGCGGCGCGGGCCTCCGCCTCACGGCGGGCGGCGCTTTCCTCCATGAACGTGTGCAGGTAACGCTGGGCCACAGGATCCCAAAAGCGCAGGTCACCCTCCTCCCAGCACAAGTCCAGGTCCAGAGAGTCGCTGTGACCCCACAAATGTTCGTCGTCTGTCCTGTGGATGGTGATGGGCACATATATGCCGTCCACCAACCGGTCTCCGGCCAAGTGCGTCGAATACCGGCGCCCGCCCGTGGAGTCGAAACGCCAGTACTCAGGTACGCCCATCGCCGCGTAGGCCTCCCTCTTCAACGTCTCATCACGGCGGGCAGTGCTTTCCGAGGCTACCTCCATCACAAAGTCGGGGGGCTTGCCTTGCTCAGGAATAAGGTAGCCGTTGCGTACACTCCAGAGGTGAGGATGGACGTCGAAAGCGATGAGCAGGTCGGGATACAACACCCCCTCATAGCTCCGCGTAGGTATAAGGGCTGCGGCGACTTCACTAAGGATGATGGTGGTCTCCGGGTTGCCGAAATGTTCGGCCAGTGAAGGCGGATATCCCGGGAAGTTAATGCTGAAGAAGGCAGTCAATTCTTCAGGCGGCGCGTCTGGAAATGGGATGATTTCTCCTGCTTCCGCCTTTGGGGTCATGGGCCTTGGGGTCATAACCGGCCCTCACTGGAAGAAGATAGGATCATGGTTGCATTTTGGCGGCGGCGCGTACCGATTCAATAATCCGTCCGTAGGCATTGCACCGGCACAGGTTGCCCGACAAAGCCTCGCGGATTTCCTGCTCGCTCGGGGCCGGGTTGACGTCCAGCAGAGCCTTGGCCGCTAAAACAAAGCCGGGAGTGCAAAAACCGCACTGGCCGCCGTCGTTGTCCAGAAAGGCCTGCTGCACCGGGTGCAACTCGTCTCCCGACGCCAAGCCTTCGATGGTAAGCACGGGCCGTTCCCCAACCTGGACGGCAAGAAGCTGGCAGGCATAGACTGTCTTGCCAGACAACAGGACGGTGCACGAGCCGCATTCCCCCCGGTCGCACCCCCGCTTGGCTCCGGTAAGGTCCAGGTCTTCCCGCAGCACATCCAACAACGTCGCGTGGTGCGCCGCCACCAAGCGGCGGTTAATGCCGTTGACGTTCAGAATAAGGTCTGAAGTGTGGAGGGATGGGGTGTCAGAGTCGAGCATAAAAGGCATCCATTCCTTTGGAGTGAACAATATACAGGAGTTTAAGGATGTCAGCCGCTATGCTACTCCAAGGGCTGTACTTCAACAAGGGAGCAGACCGAACTGCGACCGATGATACAATGAACGCACCAAGTTATGTACGATTCAAGAGAAACGATTTGGGGAATCGACCCGAAAGACCGTATATGGTTCCAATTGCTGACCCTGGTAGGCGGAATAGCCTACTCCATCATAATGATACGCTTGGAGCTTATCTACGGCAGCGCCGCGCCCAACGAAACGGCACGGAACCTCCTTCTGGGAATTAGCGCAAGTTTTGTGTCGTCCGGTTTTCTGTCTTGGGGCATACTGCAAACAAAGGATGTGATTATGGCAATTGGCGACTTGATCAGAGCGCGTGCCGACAGAATCCGTCAAAGAATACGCGAAGAGGCAATCCAAGAAGGACTTCAAGAGGGAATCCAGCAGGGACTTCAAGAGGGACTCAGGATAGGACGCGAAGAGGCGACCCAAGAGGGACTCAGGAGAGGTCGTGAAGAGGGTTACCAATTGGGTTACAGGGACGCTCAAGAGGGAAAGCCCAATAAACCGCCGAGTGTCGGCCCAAACAACACTCCCTGAGCACTCCTCAACTCGAAACCAGCAATTGGTCCAAGGCTTGCTGCAACTCTTCCATGGAGGCAAATCCTTCGTACCGGTGGGAAACCCGGCCTTGGGTGTCCAGCACAAAAGTCCAGGACTCGTTGAACCAGTCCGGTATATCGCTTATCCCCCAGTCCAGGACCGGCTGCGACAGCCGGGCCTTGCTTAGGTCACCCTGAATTTCGCCGGGGTTGTCGTATATCTCAACGTGAATGAAGTTGGCCCGGCCCGGGTTGGCATCCTTCAGCGCCGACAGAGCGTCGGTCTGCGGCCCGCAGGTAGGACTGGTGCAGAAGGCCGGCGACGCAAAAACGACCACGGTGGGCTTGCCGTTTTCCGCCGCCTCTGCAATGGTCAACCGGTACAAGTCCGGGTCGGGGGTGAAGTGGGTGGTCAACTTTTCCAAGGAGCCGGCGCTGTCCAGAGTCTTGTTCCGGCTGAACGGAGGGAGCGAACCTATGGTGGGGACGGGTCCTTCTTCGACTACTTCCACTGTCGCTTGGGTGCTTCCGGCAAGGTCTTCATGGGCGAGGCCGATGTCCAACCGCCAAGGCCCCGGACGGTCGAAATTCATTTCGGTAACATAGGAGCCGCGGATTCCGTAGGGCCATATATAAAACTTCGCCGTCTTTGTCTCCTGCGCGGCATCCCCATCGCCCAAGTACACCGGCGTAACCTCCACCTCCGGCGCGTTGACTATCCCGGTAGGCGTGGTCAGCAGGAACGCAAACCGCTGCGTCCCTGTGTTCAATACCTTGGTGGCAACTATCGCCTCCAGCCCGGGCCTGTTCCCGGAAGTGCTCGCAGAGGGCTGGGCCGGAGCGGTGTCGGGAGTCGCTGCCGCAGGGCCGCAGGCCATCGCCAGCACAGGAAGCATGGCGAGTAATGCCATGGTGCTCCAGCGGAATAATTTTCTTAAGCGCAGTCCTCGCATGGATACTGTGGGCTCCTTACTATAAATCCTGGTTTGATGACAGCCTGTTTTGCTGTGTTCGTAACATGTGGTCTTTTCCGCTGCCCTGGTGAGGTAGATTACCGCCTTCGCGGGAATGCCGGTTGGTCCGAAGAACAGGCCGCACGGATTGTAACGTTCTCTCACGATGCGGCCTTCTGATAGACACCGAAGGTGAAGGCGAAGAGTCCGAAGTCCGGGGACATGGAGCTCATCACCAGGGTCTCACCGTCGACGTAAGACGGGTTTTCCACGATGTTGTACATCTTGGGTTCGGTCACCAGTATGTAGCTTTCGCCGTCCTCTCCTATTGTAACGTCGGCCCCCTTGGTGGCCTCGGTCAGGTACTCGCCATCCGCCGTCACCCTGACCTTGTACGGCTCTCCCGATTCGGACGTAAGCACCGCATTGATGCTGCGGGCCGAATAGACCAGCGAAATCGAGTCCTCGTAGTCCTCGGAGGCTCGTCCATGCCGAACGTGTTCGGGTCCGATGTGCCACGGGCCGTTGAAATATATCTGGTGGGGCAGCAAGAAGTCGGGAAGTTTGAAGTCGGCTGTCTGGTCCCTGTTCCGGTAGTAGTCCACTTGGGACACGTAACCGCCCTGACCGAAGTGCAGGTCTCCAAAGCCCCGTTCGTAACCGGCGTAAAGCTCGCGGGTAACGTAGGCCCCGCGGTTGTTGAGGAACGCGGCGTCTATGGTCTGGTCTTTCGGCAATTCGTGAATGGCGTCGGAAAGGTCTACCCCCGTCTCCTCTATCAGTTCCCGTATCTTTTCCTCGGTCTCCGCGTACTTGCCCTCGCCAAAGTGCCTGTATCTTACGACGCCTGCCTTATCAATGAGGTACTTGGCCGGCCAGAAACGGTTCGAGTAGTTCCTCCAGGTCCTGAAGTCGTTGTCCAGGGCGACAGGCCATCCTATGCCGTAGTCATTGACGGCCTTGGTGACGTTGCCCAAGTCTTTCTCGAACTCGAACTCCGGCGCGTGGACCCCCAGGATCACCAAGCCGTCGTCCTGGTACCTGGAGTGCCACTGCTTTAGGAAAGGCATTGTCCGAATGCAATTGATGCAGGTGTAGGTCCAGAAGTCGACAAGCACGACCTTGCCGCGCAACTCTTCCATGGTGAGGGGTTCGGAGTTGATCCACGCCACGATCCCGTCGACCTCCGGTGAAACGTTGCCTACCTTGCTTCCAACCATGACCCCGGGAACGTAGATAGGCTTCTCTGTCGACTGTGGGGCGGCGGTAGCCGCCGGAGGGTCGGTGGGCTGCGCTTCCTCAGTAACGGCGTGCGTCTTGGAGTCGTCCACTTGGGGAGTGTCTACGGGTTTTTCTTCTATCTCCGGCTTGACCCCGGCTTCAGGAGCTTTCGACACATCCTTCTCCGGCGCGGCGGCAGGCGTTTCCGGCTTGGTCTCCGGGGTGCTGCCCGTCATAGCGGTCTCAGGCATCTTGGTAGGCGTCTCGGCGGCGGCATCCAGCCGTTTCTGCCGTTCCGGGTCCTGGGTGGGAGCCATAACCACCACGGGAGATTCCGCCGAGAGCTTATCAGTCGTCGAAGCGGCCGCTGGTTGCTCTTTTGGAACTTCGGTGGAGGCCGCGGCGGGCGTCAGGGCTGCCGGCTCCGGAGCGGCTCCGGCGCAACTGGCAACCGCCATGCCCAGCAAGAGTATGCCGGCGCCTAGAAAGGCCCGGAAACGATGTTTTCCAAAATTCATTTCACTTTGCCCCAAGATAATAAATCATATCCCTGAATCTGATGGTAATAGAGCTTACGACGGGCGCCAACAGTTTGGATGCAAACAGCGGTTTCACCAGTCTACGCCACAAGCCCGGCCCGGCACGAACAGCCGGCGACACCGACCATGCCAGTGTCCGATGTTAGGTTCCTGTGGTAAACTCATTCCCACTTCTAGAAGTCGATTCCTGCAGGCTGTTGCGTTGGCGAAATCAGGAGGTCTTAGTTGACCAACCACACGTCCCCAAGCCGGATTGCCCGGGATATTGTAGACAATGTATCCAAGGTGATCGTGGGCAAAACCGAGGTCATCGAGCACGCCTTGGCAGCCCTGATCGCTCAGGGCCATATCCTGGTGGAAGATGTGCCGGGCGTGGGCAAGACCATGCTGGCGAAAAGCCTTTCCGTATCCATTGGCTGCGATTTCAAGCGCATACAGTTTACTCCCGACCTGCTGCCAAGCGACGTGGCCGGCATCTCCGTCTACAACCAGTCCAGCGGGGAGTTCCAGTTCCGCCCGGGACCGATCATGGCCGAGGTAGTGCTGGCCGACGAGATCAACCGGGCAACGCCCAAGACCCAGTCGGCTCTTCTGGAGGCCATGGAGGAGTTGCAGGTCACGGTGGACGGCGTTACTCACCAATTACAACACCCCTTCATCGTAATGGCGACCCAGAACCCCATCGAATACGAAGGCACTTTCCCCTTGCCGGAAGCCCAGTTGGACAGGTTCCTGATGAGGATCAGCCTCGGATACCCGGACTTTGAGGAGGAACTATCGGTCATCGGGCAGCAAGAGCAGGTCCACCCGATTGAGAGCCTAGAGGCGGTGACCAGCCCCGCCGAGATAATTCAACTTCAGGAAGCGGCCAAAGAGGTGTATGTGGACCGGGCGGTGCGCGAGTACATCGTAACCCTGACCGAATCGACACGAGACCACCGGGACGTGGCCCTTGGCGCTTCGCCGCGCGCCTCTTTGGGGCTGTTCCGCGCCTCCAGGGCGCTGGCGCTGGTCCTGGACCGCGACTACGTGATACCGGACGACATCAAGGCACTGGCTCCGGCGGTGACCGCCCACCGGATTATCCTCGCCCCCTCGGCGAGAATGCGCGGGATCCGAAGCGCCGACCTGATCGCCGACTTACTCAACTCGGTGGCCGTGCCCGGAACAACCCGGGCGGGTTAGCTGAAACCGAACAATGAAAAGGTTCTTGACCAAAAGGACTGCCGGCGTCTTCGTGCTGTTCCTCGTCATCGGGTTTTATACTATAGGCACCGGCTTCCAGTTCTTCTACCAGTTCCTTTACACGCTCATATTGATGGGCGTGATCGGCATTGGCTGGGCACTGCTTAATCTGCGGGGCCTCGATGTTCAATTGAGCCGCATCACCAGCCGGGGACAGGTGGGCGAGTATCTCGAAGGGCGTGTCACCATCCACAACACCAACCGTCTTCCCAAGTCCTGGCTGGAGGTAACGGAATTCACCGATCTGCCGGGCAACACTCCGGGCCGGGGCATCGCCATGGTAAAAGACCAAGCCCGTACTTGGCGCACAGACACTTATTTGAGCAGGCGCGGCCTCTACCACGTCGGGCAGGTTGAGGTAGTCGGGCAGGACCCCTTGGGGATTTTCCGGTTCCGGCGCATCTTTGGGGACCCCGATCCCTTCATAGTCTTCCCCGCCACCGAGCCGCTGCCGGACATGGACCTGCGCTTGGCCAACCTGCCAAGTGAGAGCCGGACAAGCCACTCGGTCAGCCAGATAACCACCGATGTTTCCTCGGTCAGGGAATACGCCCACGGGGACAGCTTTCGCCGCATTCACTGGCCCTACACGGCCCGCATGAACACTCTCATGGTGAAGGAATTCGACCTGGGCCAATCGGCGGAGGCGTGGGTGTTGCTGGACATGCAGCGTACCTCGCACCCGTCCCCCAACGACGAGTCGGACAACACCGAAGAACTGGGCGTGACCATTGCGGCGTCCCTGATTTCGCGGTTGGTGGAATCGTCCATGCCGGTAGGCTTGGCATCCAACAGCGACAACACCTATATTTTCCGGCCCGACAGCAGCCCGGAGCACCAAGGCAGGTTGTTCGAGTCTCTCGCCCAGATGCGCGCCAACGGCACCATGTCCTTGGAGCGGTACTTGTACGACATGCGCGGTCAATTGAGCCGGATCAATACCCTGACCGTGATAACCCCCTCCACCCGGTCGGAATGGGTGCCGGCCCTCAACGACCTGCGCCGCAAAGGAGTCAATGTTGCCGTGGTGTTGATCGACCCGAAGGACTTCGGCGGGTCCAGGGAACAGAGATACTTGGTCGATTACCTTTTCGACAACGACGTGGCGACCTACGTGGTCAAAAGAGGGCAATCTCTAAATGACGCGCTGCGGATGCCTCTTAACCGCCAAACCGGGTTAGAAAGCGGGGTGGCGCCAAGGGGAGCGGTGGAGGCTGCGGCATGAACTTCAACGCGCTGGTTGAAGCGGTTGCGGTAAGGGAGCGGCCCGTCACCACCAACCCCTTGAACGGGGTGATTGCAGTCGTCCAGTTCTTCCGGCCTTCCGATGGCTGGCTGGCCCTCGCAGTCCTTGCCTTGAACCTGTTGGTGGTCATCTGGTCGGTCGAGGAGGCCAACTGGGTGCCGCTGCCCGACCTGAAAGGGTTGCTGCTGATGGCACTGGCGGCGGGCATCCTGCTGGCCCGCCTGCCCGGATGGGGCGTACTGGCGTTGCCCTTTGGCGTTGCCCTGGGGTTGCTGACCACCGTCTGGCAGATTACCTCTTTCCAGTCGCGGGAGGTTGCGGTCACCAACGCCGAACAACTCTGGACCCGGCTGGCCCTCTGGTGGGAAGCGGCCGAGACCGGGTCCATCAATATCGATTCGGTCCCCTTCGCTTTCGGTATAATGTGCGCAACCTGGATGGCAGGTTTCCTGGCGGCTTGGCTGTTCTGCCGTTACCGGAACTTCTGGGGAGTGTTCGTCCTTGGCGGCGTGGGCCTGCTGTCAAACCTCACCTACTTGCCGCCGGAAGCAAGCCGCTTTCTGCTCTTCTACCTGTTCACCGCGCTGTTGTTAATCGCGCGAGTCCAGTCGGTGCGCCGGCGCCGGGAGTGGGACGAAAGGAACGTTGCTTACGACGGCCACTTGGGCGTTCTTTCGATCTCCGATACCTTCCTGCTCGCCATGATCGTAATGGTGATAGCCTTTTTCGTTATCCCGACCGGCGGCAAATTCGGCCCCACCAACGATGCCTACGAATACATGCGGACGCCGTTGAAGAACTTCGAGGCAGACTTCAACCGGCTCTTCGCCGGTCTTCCCGCTCGGAAGCCGTTGGGGTATCGAATCTGGGGGGATGTGCTGGCCTTCCAAGGCGAGATCAACCCCACGCAAGCCCAGGTCTTGTGGGTTGACTCCCCGGTGGCCATGTACTGGAAGGCAAGGACCTACGCCACCTACACCCCCAAGGGCTGGAAGTCCGACGACACAGTGATGAGACCGGTGGGATGGGCGCCGCCCATATCGTCGCCCCAGCCCGACGAAGGGCGGTTTGAAGTCAGCTACTCCGTCACCCCGATGTATGCCTCGAACAACCTGTTTGCCGGTACTCAGGTAATCGACGTCGACCGGCCGGTGGAGATCGAGACCTACGAGTCTCCCACTTATTCGGTGGACTTCACCGAAGCGCTGACCCGGCATCTTTTGCCAGCGCCGGTGTTGGAAGCCGCCACGGAATTGCACCAAGCCGTACACCAGCGGGGGTCGGACATAAAGTTCTCCTCCTTGGCTTCCCTGCTGGACAGCAACTTCCACTTGGTAGGCGTAACCAGGTCCCAGGGAGGCCGGATCAACGAGGCGACGGTGGCCGACGTGATCCCGCTCCAGCCCGACGTGCTGTCGGTGCGCAGCGAGAAGGAAGTGAAGGCCAGAGAAACCTATACGGTTACCTCGTTGGTCTCCAACGCCACGCCCGCCCAGTTGCGCTCCGCCGGAGACGATTACCCCGCGTGGGTAACCCAGCGGTACCTGCAACTTCCTGAAAGTGTGCCGCGGCGGGTGCGGGACCTTGCCGCATCTGTGAGCGCCGACGCCGAGACTCCCTATGACAAGGCCGAGGCCATCAAGAAATTCCTGACCACGGAGTACCCTTACACCCTGGTGGTGGAACCGCCCCCCTTCGACGCCGACGGGGTGGACCACTTCCTGTTTGAACAGAAGAAGGGTTACAGCGAGTATTTCGCATCCGCCATGACCGTCATGCTGCGGTCGGTAGACATCCCGGCCCGCATGGTCACCGGCTATACCACGGGCAACAAGGTGATAGACCAGGACACCTACGTGGTGCTGGACTCCAACAGCCACGGGTGGCTGGAAGTCTACATGCCCAACTATGGCTGGATACCCTATGAAGCAACGCCGGGACGGGCCATCCCAACCGCCGTACCGCCGGAAGCGGAAGCGGAGACCTCTACCCTGTTTATCCCTGATGATGATAACGAAGATGAGTGCTTGGAGGATATAGGCGAGTGCGATCCGGCGTTGACCAACAACCCGGACCAATTCGGCAACATCGGGCCCCTGACCTTCAACAGCCGGTTGGCCACCATCATCATGTGGGTAGCTATTGGGCTGGCGTCGGTGCTGGCAGTCGCCGGAATTCTGACCCTGCTGTGGCGAAGACTCATGGTCGCGCCCGAAGACCCCAGGGTGGCGTTCCGCCGCATGGCGTTGCTGGCTACCCTTGGGGCACTACGGCCGGCGGCCCACCAGACGCCGTACCAGTACCAGCGGCGTTTGGAGGAGGCCTTGCCGGAGTACCGGGACCAAGTGTCAGTTATTACCGGACATTACGTGCGCCGGGTCTACGGCAACAAGGAACTGGACGCAGACCAGCGGCTACAATTGATACAGGCATGGGTACGGATCCGCTTGGCCCTGTTGTTCCGCATTTTCCGCCCGCGGACGCTGTGAGGATTCTTTAACCGCAGAGGTCGCGGAGAGCGCCAATCTTGTCTATGCTTTCCTAGCGTTATCCACCTATCCTGGACCTGATTTGAGAGGTAAACATGTCGGAAGACCGGTATTGCCTGATTGAGTTTCCAATGGGCTGGATAGGACTGATCGGTTCGGACAAGGGGCTGCGCAGGTTGAGTTTCAAGCCGTCTCCCCAAGAGGTAGTCGAAGATTTGGGCCGCGCTCTCGACGGCGCGGTGGAGGACGCGGAGAGTTTTCTGGACGTCCGGGACTGCTTCGAGCGGTACTTCGATGGCGATACCACCGCCCTCGATAGCATCGCCTTGGATATGAGCGGCGCGCCGCCCTTCTTCGGGGCGGCTTGGACAGCCTGCCGGCAAATCCCTCCGGGAGAGACCCGGACCTACGCTTGGCTCGCCGCCGAAGCGGGACGCCCCCTGGCCGCCCGGGCCGCAGGGCAGGCGATGGCCAAGAACCCCTTTGCCCTGATCATCCCCTGCCACCGGGTAATCGGCAGTAACGGGGACCTTCGCGGCTATGGCGCCGGCGGGCTGGGGGTAAAGGCCCGGCTGCTGGAGTTTGAAAGTATCGAAGACGGCAACTGACCGCTTTGCGTTGGAGGGTATGAATTGGCCACGCCGGAACCCGTTTCTCGAGGACCCGCCGAATGTTGGGCGGATGTGGGCGAACTGCGTATGCGCTACCTGGACTGGGGAGGCGACGGCCAGCCCGTCGTTGCCCTCCACGGCTTGGCGTCATCGGCCCACTGGTACGACATCGTAGCGCCCCTGCTGCGGGACCGCTACCGGATAGTGACCCCGGACCAGCGAGGTCACGGCCAGACCACCCAAGCCGACAGCGGCTACGACTGGGAAACCCTGGCGGAGGACGTGACGGGCCTTATGGACCACTTGGGCATTCTCCGCGCCGCAGTCCTGGGCCACTCTTGGGGAGGTAACGTAGCCAGCCACTTGGCGGGCCTGCGGCCCGAGCGCGTCACCAAGGTGGTGATGATAGACGGCGGTTTCTTGGGAGGGCAGGCCGCAGGCGACACAACTTGGGAGGAATGGTCCCACCGGGTTCGGCCCCGCGACGTTACAGGCACCCGGGAAGAATTCCTGGACAGGTTGCGGACACAGCTCGCCGACTGCTGGTCTGACGACTTGGAGCGGGTCGTTCAGACCATGGTGTACGAGGATGAAGAGGGGCAGATACGGGACATCCTGAAGCCCACCAATCATATCCAGGTAATCCGGGCCATGTGGGACCATCCCCCGGCCTCTATACTGCCCAAGATCGTATGCCCGGCGATGATAGTGCCCGCCGGGCCAAGACCTCAGAACGCGGGATCGGACTTCGCAATCAGGCGGGAGCAGATGGTGGAGGCCGCGGCCCAAGCATTGCAGAACGGACGGGTCCACTGGATTCCCGAAACCATCCACGACATCGGCTATCACAAGCCTGGTGAACTGGCGCAAGTAATCCGGGAGTTTCTGGGGTAAGGAATTATCTCCAGACTGCGTCGACAGTCCCTGGCCCGCCTACACCGATTCGTCATTCCCTCGAAGGCGGGAATCCACAGGGTAGCACGAAAGATTCGCTCTCCCCACTTGCACGAGAAAAAATTCTGCCGGGATGCCCGGCAAGGAGTCAAGCGCAGGAAGCATGTCCATGCAAATCGGCATGTTCTATCAGATGCAGGTCCCCAGGCCGTCATCCCGTGCCTACGAGGCTGACCGGTTCCTGGAAATGCTTGACCAGGTGGCCTATGCTGAAGAGATGGGCCTGAGCAGCGTCTGGATGGCCGACCACCAGTTCCGTACCGAGTGGTCCCACTCCAGCGCCCCCGACGTAACCCTGGGCGCATTGAGCCAGCGTACCAGCCGAATGCGTCTGGGCATCGCCGTGGTGGTGCCCCCGGTGCAGCACCCTCTCCACATCGCGGCCCGCACCGCCACCCTCGACATCCTCAGCAATGGCAGGGTTGATCTGGGCGTGGGCCGGTCCGGCTACCCCTACCAGATGGCCGCTTTCGGCACCGACCTGAAAGACGCTACCGGAATGGTGGAAGAGGCCCTGGAAATCATCCCGCGGGCATGGACCGAGGGAGAGTTCACCTACCAAGGCAGCCACTACCAGATCCCCTTGCGGGAGGTCCATCCCAAGCCGGTGCAGCAACCGCACCCGCCTATCTGGCTCGGTTGCAGCCAGGAAGACACCTTCAGGAAGGCGGGACTCATGGGCTTGGGCTGCCTCTCAATGGCCGGCGGCGGGGCCGCGGGACTCGCCCCTCTCGTGCAAGCCTACCGGGACGGCATCAGGGACGCCAATCCGTCCACCGGGCTTGTCCACAACCGTGTCTCTGTAAGCACTGTGGCCATCTGCGGGGAGTCGCGCAAGAAGGTGCAGGAACGCTCCGCCGAATTGATCGACTGGTATCGCCATCAGCAGGCCCTCCGGGACGTCCGGGTGTGGAGCGAGCAGGACCCGTCCCACGTTCCCGAAGACTACCAGTGGCACTACACCCGCTCCACCGCGACCGACTCTCCAAAGCGCGAGGAAACATCGTCCCTCGACCAGATAAGGAGTGGACGCTACTGCATCGGCGACCCCGACGACTGTATCCGCTACCTGGAAGCCTATGCCGAGGCGGGCGTGGACGAGGTCATGCCCCTGTTTCAGGTGGGCGGCATATCCCATGAGGAAGTGATGGATACGCTGCGTCTCTTCGGCAAGCACGTCATCCCCCACTTCAATGGGAAGGCAAGTTAGTGCTCCGGTAGCCCTGCAAGATAGATGGTCCCATTGCCATGAAAATAGGCTATTTTCATGTTCATACGTGGCCTCAAGAGGCCATCTGCAATTCCCGCCTGCGCGAGAATCCAGTCTTATCGCCTGTCCCTACGGCGCTTCCACCGACAGCCGCACCGACTCCGCGCCCAACAGTTCCGACACCCGCTGGTCCAACTCTTCGCAATAGCTGGTGTTGACCATCGGGAGGTCCATCAGGACCCGTCCTGACCCGGTCTTGATGTCCAGGTTGACGCGGTCATGGCCGGAATACTCCAGCAGCACCCCGATCACTTCCCGGAGCAGGTGAGCATCCTCGGTGGCGTTGTTTGACTCCTTCACCACCAGCGATACGGTGCGGTGGTTCGCACCGTTGGAGACCGTCTCCGCCACCCGTTGCGGGGGCGCAACCTGTTCGGCTGCCGCCGTCCCGTTCTTATGGCCGTTGGTTGCAGCCCCGTTATTGTAGCCGTTTGTCGTCCCATTGTTGTGCCCGTTGTGAGAAACTCCATTGGATGGGGCGGACGCAACGCCGTTGCTCCCGTTGGAGTGCGCCTTGCCGTTGCCATTGACGCTTGGGGGAGGCATCCCGTCTTTCTGGTATTGATGCACTTCGTCACAGACCAGGGTCAACTGGTCGTTGCGCAATTGCAACCTGCCGTCGACCCTCAATATGGCCCCTTGGACCCAGTTATCCTCGGTACGTTCCAGAACGTTAGGCCAGACCACCACCTCGAGCGAGCCACCCAACAGCTCCATCGCTACCACCAAGAACTTTTTCTGTTCCCTGGTGTACCGCTCGGTAACCGAAGACACGCAGCCCAGGACGGACAGCGTCTGGCCGTGCATGTCATCGTCCAATTGGTCCATCGAGTTGAAGGCGCCGCCGGTATTGAGGGCGGCCAACTGTATCCGTGGATTCTCCGAAAGAGCAACGCCCAGCAATTCTTGCTCCCAAGCGACCTTCTGCTCCGGGGAAGCGTCGGAGTGGCTCAAATTGACGCCCGGAAGGGCCCCGCTGCCGGCCTCGCCGTTGGAATCGGAAAAGAGGCTCGATTGACCCGAACTGCGGTTGCGGGCCTCCAGTTGGGCGAGGGCGACAATCTGGTCCAACACGGCGAGGACCGCGCCCCGAGGCGCCAGCGAGTCGAAGGCTCCGGCTTTCGCCAAGCTTTCCATGGTGCGGCGGTTCAGCCCGCCCGAATTGGCCCGGCGGCAAAAGTCGTCGATGGACTTGTACGGCCCGTTGGCGTCGCGTTCCTCGATAAGGGGACGGACCGCGCTTTCACCCACGGTTTTTACAGCAGCCAATCCTACGCGCAATCCCGGTTCGGTCCCGTCGCTCTCGTCGATAGTGAAATGCTCGCCGGACTTGTTGATGTCTGGCAACAACACCGGGATTCCCAGTTGGAAGCACTCGTTGATGGAACTCACCATCTTTTCAGGGTGGTCCATCCGGGAGTTCAGCACTGCTCCCATGTACTCCAGCGGGTAGTGGGCCTTGAAATAGGCCGTCCAGTAAGAAATCAGGGCGTAGCTGATGCTGTGGGCCTTGTTAAACGCATACCCGGCAAAGGGTTCGATGAGGTCGAAAATGGTGATCGCCAAGTCCGAGTCGTAGCCGTTGGCGAGGGCGCCGGCCACGAAACGCTCCCTCTCGGCGGCCATCAAGGAGGCGATTTTCTTGCCCATGGCCTTGCGAACAATGTCGGCCTCGCCCAGGGTATACCCGGCGAACTGTTGCAGGATGAGCAACACCTGGTCCTGGTAAACGATGATGCCGTAGGTCTCGTCCAGCAACTCCTTGAGGCTGGGGTGGGGATAGGTGATGGGAATGCGCCCATACTTCGCATCGATAAAAGAGTCGATGTTTTCCATCGGCCCCGGTCGGTAGAGGGCAATCATCGCGGCAATGTCGCCCAAGTTGGAGGGCTTCAACTCCTTGATGTACCGCCGCATTCCCGCGCTTTCCAGTTGGAACAGGTCGGTGGTGTTGCCTGAGGAAAGCAACTCGAAGGTTGCCTTGTCATCCAATCGGAGCCGGTCCAGGTCAATCCTGATACCCTGGTTTTCCTCCACCAGTTTCACGGCGCGGTCGAGGATGGTCAGGTTGGTAAGACCCAGGAAGTCCATTTTCAGCAGGCCCAGCTTGGCGACCGGGTCCATGGAGTACTGGGTCATCAGCACCGGGCTGCTCTCGTCGCCCCTGCTGGGACGCTGCAACGGCACCGTTTCCGCCAACGGGTCCTCCGCGATGAGCACCCCGGCGGCGTGAGTGCTGACGTGGTGGACGATGCCTTCCAGCCCTTGGGCGGTGTCCACCAGTTTTTGCACCACCTGGTCGGAATCGTATACCTCCTGGAACTCCGGGTTGATCCGAATGGCGTCCTCGATTGTGCGCGCCTTGAACGGCACCATTCGGGCGATCCGGTCCACCTCGTTGTAGGTCATGCCAAGGCCGCGCCCAACGTCCCGCAGCGCGGCCTTGGCCCCCATCGTGCCAAAGGTGATGATCTGGGCAACCTTGTCGCTGCCGTATTTGTCGATAACGTAGTGCAGCACCTCGTCCCGGCGGTCGTCCTGGAAGTCCATGTCGATGTCGGGCATTTCCTTGCGTTCCAAGTTAAGGAAACGCTCGAAAACCAGCCGGTACTCCAAGGGATCGACGTTGGTGATGTTCAAACAGTAGAGGGCGACGCTGGCCGCCGCGCTGCCGCGGACGCCGTACAGGATTTCGCTCTTGCGGACGAACTTGACGATGTCCCAGACCACCAAGAAGTAATTGGCGAAGCTGGTGTGCTTGATGACCTCCAGCTCATACTCCAACCGCTTTACGGCTTCGTCGGGCGCGGATGGATAGCGTTGCCTGAAGCCCTCCCAGCACAGTTGGGCCAAGTATTCATCGGCGCCGGCGTCGCCGGGCACCGGGTATTTGGGCAGGTGGGTCTGGTCGAAGTTGAGCTCCACGTTGCACATGTCGGCGATAAAGTTGGTGTTGCTCAACGCTTCGGGGAAGTCGGGGAAAAGCTCCGCCATTTCCTGGGGACTTTTTACGTAGTAAGAATCGTCCTCCATGTGCAGACGCTTTTCATCCTGCACCGTCGTGTTGGTCTGGATGCAGATGTAAACGTCCTGGAGGTGCGCCTCCCCTTGTTCCACGTAGTGGGCGTCGTTGGTAACCACCAAGGGAATGTCCAACTGCTCGCTCAGGGTGACCAGCCCTCGGTTGATTTCCGGAAGCTGCTCCACGTGTTCGTGACGCTGCAACTCGAAGAAATACCCGTCGCCGAACAGGTCCTTGTACCACTTGGCGACCTTGGCGGCTTCATCCATGTTGCCTTCGACGATGAGACGAGGCACTTCCGCCGAAGCGCACCCTGACAGCACGATGAGGCCTTCGCTATTCTGCTCCAACAACTCGCGGTCAATGCGTGGACGGTAGTGGAACCCGTCGACGTGGGCGCGGGTGACCAGTTGCATGAGGTTGCGGTAACCCTCGTTGTTGCGGGCCAGCAGGACCAAGTGATAAGGACTGCGTTCGTTGGGGTTCTTGTCGAACCGGCTGCCTTTGGCGACGTAGACCTCGCACCCTATGATGGGCTTAATGCCCGCCTCTTTGCAGGCCAGGTAGAAGTCCACCACGCCGTACATGGACCCGTGGTCGGTGATGGCCAGGGAGTCCATGCCCATCTCCTTGGCTTGGGCCACCAACTGCGGGATACGGCTGATGCCGTCCAACATGCTGTATTCGGTGTGGATGTGCAGGTGCGTGAATCGGTTGTCGCTGCTTGGAGTCGTCATACATACCTCTGGTGGGAGGTATTAAACCCTACCGAGTTAGTGGCTTGTCAAGGCAAAAGCCACAATATGTAGTAATTGATAAAAGTTTATGACACAACATAAAGAAATGATGAGAAAGCCGCCGGACAGTGTGCCCGCCTCAACCAAGCCTTGCAAACCGTCAGTTACCCTTGACGTTGACGATCTGCCGGAAGGTGTGGACTATCTCCACCAAGTCCCGGGACTGCTCCATGACCAAGTCGATGTCCTTGTACGCGCCGGGAAGCTCGTCCAGGAACGCCTCCGACCTTCTGACTTCAATGCCCGCCATGTCCCGGTCGAAGTCATCCATGCTGAATTGCTTCCTGGCGTTGTTGCGGCTCATCCTCCTTCCCGCTCCGTGGGGCGCTGTGTGGAAGGACGCCTCGCATCCTCTGCCCTTCACCACGTAGCTGCGGGTGCCCATTGACCCGGGTATCAGGCCCATCTGTCCTTCCCTGGCTTGAATGGCCCCCTTGCGCGACACCAGGATATTCTTCCCAAAGTGGTTCTCCCACTGGGTGAAATTGTGGTGGCACTCAATCCGTTCTTCCTCGTCAAAGTCCCCCAACCGGTGCTTCAGTATCCCAAGAATCCTCTCCGTCATTTCCGCCCGGTTCAGCAACGCAAATTCTTGGGCCCACTTCAGGTCGGTCAGGTAGTCCTTGAACTCCTGGGTATCCTGCACCAAGTAGGCCAGGTCCGGGTCCGGCAAGTCGATGAACCACTTTTTCATCAACTGCTTGGCGGCATTGATATGGAACATGGCTATCTTGTTGCCGATTCCCCTGGAGCCGGAATGCAGGAAGGTCCATACCCGGTCATGCTCATCGACCGTCAACTCGATGAAGTGGTTGCCCGATCCCAGGGACCCCAATTGCTTGCGCCAGTTCTTGTCCCGCCGATCGTAGAACTCCAGCCGGCCCGTTTCTTCCGCACTCTTCTCCAACTCTTCTATCCGGGGGCGGGCCGTCTTTTTCACCCTGTTGTTGTACCGGCTGACCGACAAGGGGACCTGGTCTTCGATGGCTTCTCGTATTTCCGACAGGTCTTCCGGCAGGTCCGCCCTGGTGAACGGTGTCCTGACGGCAATCATGCCGCAGCCGATGTCGACGCCGACGGCGGCCGGTATGATGGCCCCCGCGGTAGGTATGCAAGAACCGACGGTGGCGCCCAAACCAAAGTGGCAATCGGGCATAACCGCTACGTATTTGAAGATAAAGGGAAGCCCCGACAGGTTGCGCACCTGGTCTTTTGCGGCATCCTCTATCTGGCCTTCCGGTATCCAGCTCAGGGCTTTTTGATGAATCATGGTTGGCGCCATGGCAATACCTCTGCGGGATTCTGACTCCGGGGGTCGGCTGGAATGCGCCAAGCCTGAAACGATGTTCTTACCGTCCCGGGCCGAGTGAGGGATAAATCGAAACACGCCCGTTGGAACACAGATGCCAACGAGCGCCAGTAGGCATAATCAGAAAACGCTCATTAGAGCCCTGGCAGCCGACTTACTTGGATACGATCCCATGCCGTCCGGCTCCAGGGACTCAGGAGGTTTCCGGGTTGCCCTGCGGGGGCCGCGCCAAAGCTTTGGGTGCAGCCCCGCAGGCCATGCTCAACTATTAGACCCGCTCTTCCTCGCGGGCTCGCTTGGCCTCTTCTATCACCCTGCCTTCCAGATTCTGGGGCAAGGGATCGTAGTGGTCAAACTCCAGCGTATACGAACCACGGCCCTGGCTCACCGAGCGCAGGTCCTGGGAGTAGCGCTGCACCTCGCCCAAGGGCACCTCGGCCTCGATCTCGGTGTAGCCATCGCCCGGGTTCATGCCAAGGATGCGCGCCCGCTTGCCGTTCAGGTCGCTCATGACCTCACCGGTATAGGCGTCGGGCACCGTTACGTTCAACTTCATAATCGGTTCAAGCAGTATCGGTCCGGCGTCAGACACACCCTTCCGCATCGCTTGATTGCCGGCAATCTCGAAAGACATACCCGAAGAGTCCACGTCGTGGAAGCTGCCATCGTAAAGCACCGCTTTCATGTCCACCATCGGGAACCCTGCCAGCACACCCTCGTCCATGGCTTTTGAGACGCCCTTTTCCACCGATGGGAAGTACTCCCTGGGGACCCGTCCGCCCACCACCTCGCTCGCAAACTGGAACCCCTCGGTCCTTTCCAAGGGCTCCAAGCGAAGGAGAACGTGGCCGTACTGGCCGTGGCCGCCGGACTGTTTCTTATGCCGGTACTCGGTCTGGGTTATCCTGGTGATGGTCTCCTTGTAGGCAACCCTCGGCATCTTTACCTTGAGGTCGGCGCCGAACTTGCGGCGTATCTTGTCCATCGCCACGTCGATCTGGGCATCGCCCAAGCCGGTGATCAAGGACTCGCCGGTGTCGGGCTCCCTGGAATATCGCAGGGTCGGGTCCTCCTCGACGATGCGGGCCAGGGAAGTGGACATTTTGTCCAGGTCCGCCTTGGTCGCCGGTGCAACCGCCACCCGGTAAAAGCCCGTCGGGAACTCTATGCCTTCTATCGTGACTTGATGGTCGCGCTGGCCCAGGGTGTCGCCGGTCAGCGTCTCTGAGAGCTTGCCTATGGCGCCTATGTCTCCCGCGGTCACTTCCGCGACGTTTTCCTGGGCCTTGCCCTTGGGCAGGTACAGTTGTCCGATGCGCTCCGCCTGCTGGCGCACCGGGTTCCAGACTTCGGAGTTGCTCTTGATGGCGCCGCTGTATACCCGGAAGACCGAAAGCTTGCCCACAAAGGGGTCTGCCGTGGTCTTGAACACGAAGGCCGCCAATGGGCCTTCGAGGTCCGGCTCCAAGGAATCGTCGCTTTCCGCTACCGGCGGCTTCCGCCCGTCAACCGGCGAGGGGAGGAACTCCCGCACCATGTCCAGACATTCGTCGACGCCCAGATTGCCGGTGGCCGAGCTGGCCAGGATGGGCGCCAAGTCGCCGTTCAGGATGCCGGCGCGTACCCCGGCTATGACCTCTTCAGTAGTCAGTTCCTCACCTTCGAGGTACTTGTCGGCCAGGGCGTCATCGCTCTCCGCGGCGGCCTCTATCAACCGTTCCCAAGCCGCCGCCACCTCAGCGGCCACGTCCTCGGAAATGTCGGCAGGAGGGTTTATGACGCTGACGACGCCTTTGAAGTCCTGGGCTTCGCCCATCGGCACTTGCAGCGGCACGCAATGGTTGCCGAAGGTTGCTTGGATGTCGGCCACGCACCTGGAGAAGCTGGCGTTCTCGCGGTCCATCTTGTTGACCAAGAACATCCGGGGCAGCCCGGCTTGGTCACACATCTTCCAGGACCGCTCGGTGCCCACGTCCACACCCGACTGAGCAGCCACCAGGATTACCGCACCCTCCACAACCCGCAGCGCGGCGACAACCTCGCCCACAAAGTCATCGTAGCCCGGCGTATCCAGGAAGTTGACTTTGAACCCGTCCCCAGCCAAGGGCACCAGCGTGGTCTGGATACTGCTGTTCCGCCTCACCTCTTCCGGCTCATAGTCGGAAAAGGTGTTGCCGTCTTCCACCCGCCCTATGCGGGTGACGGCCTTGACGTTGAACAACATCGACTCGCAAAGCGACGTTTTGCCGGCGCCGCTATGCGACAATAGCGCGACATTTCTGATATTCCGTACATCAACACTGGGCATCTGGTATCCCCCTCCATATTCGATGGCAACGCACACAGGGCGCCGGCGCAAAAAGCGCGCAACGCCACTCCGGTAACTCGCCCGTCCGGCCCGCCACCAAAGACGACTCTTGCGCCATTTTAGCGGCTTTGCCGTTCCCCTTGCAACACGCACGGAGCAGGCGTGGGGCTTAACCTGTGCTAAGCCCAAGGAGCCGATTCGCCAGTTTACAGTCATTCCCGCGCAGGCGGGAATCTATGCCACTGACATATCGCCACAAGCCCGCGTTTGACACCCCCGGACGTGGGGATATAATGAAGCAGCCTCGGCCCCCGATAACGGCAGGAATGCAATATGGCCCGGTGCGGAGGGCGGGAGCCACCGAAGTTGATTGAGGACGTGAAGCAATGGCGCAGAAGGAAATCATCACCAGCGACAAACTGCCTCCCAACCCCCCGCACCTGTCCCAAGCCACCCGGTTCGGGAACATGGTGTTCGTCCAGGGCTGCACCGGACGGCACCCGACCACCGGAGAGATGGGCAACGGCATCGAGGAGCAGACCCGCAACACCCTGGACCGGATCAAGCTGATCCTGGAGGCGGCGGGCACCTCCATAGACAACGTGATGACCAACACCTGCTACCTCGCCAACACCGAGGACATGGCGGCCTTCAACAGGGTTTACATGGAGTACTTCACGGACGACCGCCCGGCGCGCACCGCCATAGTGGTGACCTTTGGCGCAGCCGACACCCTGGTGGAAGTGACTTCGACCGCCTGTATACCCGAATAGCAGGACCGGGAGCCGGTAGCACGTGATACTTGCTGCCGGGTCTTGAACGCCCGGCAGCAGACAAGGCGAAATCAACCAAGCTGGAGAAGCCGGTGGGGACCAGGGCCTTTATTCTAATCGAGACAGAGGTTGGGCGGTCCCGCACCGTGGCCAGTACGCTGCGTACCTTCGACGGCATCCAGTACGCCGACGTCATCACCGGTGCCTTCGACGTGATTGCCTTGGCCGAAGCCCCCGATATGAGCGCCATCGCCGAGTTGGTGACTTCCCGAGTTCAAGGCGTCCCGGGGGTGATCCGGACCATTACCTGCGTCGCTGCCGGCTGACGCCTCCGTCAGGCGATTTTCCTGAACGTTATGTGGGACCGGTTCAGCGTGTGGGGCCGGATCATGGTTATCCAGTCCCCCTTGTCCGATTCGGTCTTCCAACTATCCGACTGGGGCACGTCCGGGGAGTCGATCTCGTAGAGCGCGGCGTACCGGGCAACCCCTTCCACGTCAGATGATTCCAGCTTGTAGCGGGTGCAGCCGTGTACTCCCTTTGCCGTCAGGATGTTGGGAACGTGCTGGGTGTCGTATATCCGGTTGAAGTCGTCCTCCAACTCTTCGGGAATATCCATCTGTACCAAGTAAACGTAATCAGCCATTTGTGTCCTCCTCTTTGATGGAAAGGTTTATCCAGCCGTCGCCTAAGGACCAAGACTATTGTCCGGGCGTCGTCCCAACTGTTCTTCGAGTTGCCGTACCCGCTCCTCCGCAGCCTCGGCGCGGCTCTCGGCGGCCTCCGCACGGCTTTCCGCTTCCAGACGGGCAGCTTCCGCCTCCTGTGTGTTCCGAAGGTATTCACCCGTTGCCGGATTATAGTACCGCAGTTCTCCGTTGACCCAGCACAGGTCCAACCCCAGCCATTCGCTGCGCCCCCGGACCACTCCGTCAGTGTCCCGCACCGTTTCAATGCGAACGTACTCTCCGTCTACCAGTCGATCCCCAGCCAGCGCCTCGGGGTACAGGTCTCCGCCGCTGGCGTCAAACCGCCAGTACTCCGCCACTCCCAAGCGGGCGTACAGCTCCCTCTTGAAACCCGTGTCGTTGGTGTGGGTGCTTTCCGAGGCTATCTCCAGCACGAAGTCCGGTGGCTTGCCTACCTCTCTGATGAAATAGCCGTTGCGGCGGCGGATGGAGATGGGATTGATGCCGAAGGAAACGTAGCAGTCGGGCCTTACTATCTGTTGAATGCCCTCAGCATCGAGATAGTAAACGGGTGTATCACCGCTCACCAGAACCCCGGGGCGTCCCCAGAAGAAGGCTTGCAGAACGGTGACGGCGTAGAGGAAATCAGTCTCTTGCTGCATACCATCGGGTAGCGGTTCGTGATCGTCGGGAGCACCCGGGTCCGGGAGGATGCCGTGGACAGGGTCGGCGGGAAGGTCCGTATAGTCCAAGTCGGAAGGCCCGGTGATTTTCCGCTTCAACTTGTCGAAGGGCAGCGGCAACCTTGTGGTCATATATAGGCCTCTTCCCACTGGCCCAAGCCGTAGAATTCCTGCCATGATAGCACACCGCTGGGGCCATTCATCGTCATTCCCGCGAAGGCGGGAATCCACGGTACCGTCGGCAACGGACAGACCACCTCAAACGTGACATCACCTAAGACAATTTCAGGTTGACCCACCCTGCGCAACCAAGGTATTATTGGCTCCTCAGCGACCGGCAGCGGGCCGCTCCTTCAGCGGCCCCTCTCTTCGGAGGCCGGCCGCTCCTTTTTTCAGTTACGCCTTACCCCAAATATGTCAGCGCCGTCTCAACCCCTTCCGGAAGCTCCACTTCCAGCGCTTGCAGGCAGTGGGCCAGGGTGTGGTAGTAGCCGGCCACCACCAGAACGTCTATGACGCCGGCGTCGCCCACCTGCGCGCGGAGGGCCTCGAAACTCTTGTCGGATACGCGGTGCTGGCGCAGCAACTCCAGCACGAACTGGACGACCTCGGCGTCCTTTTGCTGCAACCCCACCGGGGCGCGGAATTCCAGGATGGCGTTGATTTCATCATCGGTCAGCCCCGCGTCGCGGGCGGGCCGTTGGTTCACCGTCCACACGTAATGCCCCCGGGCTTCGCGGGCGGCGGTAAGAATGGCGAACGCCTTTATCCTCGGGTCTAACGGGGTCTCGAACCGGGCGTAGCCGCCCAGAGTGGCCAGGTTGCCGGCAGCTTGGGCGTTGTTGAGCAAAGCGGCGTAGTTGCGGGCCACGCCGCCGCGGGTAGTCTCGATCTCGTCCCAGACCGCTTGGTCGGCCGGAGTCATGTTTTCACGGGTTGCAAAAGGTACTCTCGCCATGACGTTTCCTCCTCTTGGAAATACTTGTCGGAAATATTTGGACACAAAAAAGCCGGGCCGCTCAATCAGAGGGCCCGGCTTCGCTGGTCCGGTGGGTCAGGCTGCGGCTTCCTCAGCCTCTTTCTTCCAGATGGCCTCCAGGATCGCTCCGGGAGACATGGGCAACTCTTCCATCCGCACGCCAATGGCGTCCTGGATGGCGTTGGCGATGGCGGCCATCGGCGGGACGATGGGCACTTCGCCCACTCCGCGGACGCCGTAGGGATGGCCGGGGTTGGCGACCTCGACGATGATGGTGCTGATCATCGGCAGGTCCAGGCTGGTGGGCATCCGGTAGTCCAGGAAGCTGGAGTTGGCCATCTGGCCGTCCTGGTTGAAGAAGTACTCTTCGTTCAACGCCCAGCCTATCCCTTGCACCACGCCGCCCTGCATCTGTCCCTCGACGTAGCTGGGGTGGATGGCCTTTCCGGCGTCCTGGATCGCGGTGTAGTCAAGGATGGTGACCTTTCCGGTCTCCGGGTCCACCTCAACGTCGGCGATGTGGGTGCTGAAGGCTCCGCCGGCGCCCCTGGGGTCCACGCTGACCTGGCTGGAAATGGGCCCGCCGGTGCCGTTCAACTGCTCCGCCAGTTCCTTGAAGCTCATGCTCAGGTCGGGGTCGGACGTGTGGTGGAAAACCCCGTCCGTCAGTTCCACGTCGTCCTTTTCAACTTCCCAAATGGTGGCGGCCCTTTCGATCATCTGCCGCTTGACGTCCTGGGCGCACTCGTAAGCCGCCCAGCCGCTGGCGAAGGTGGTCCGGCTGCCGCCGGTCAGGAAGGTGTAGCCCACCGAGTCGGTGTCCCCAACGCTGGGGTGCACGTCCTCTGAGGCTATGCCCAGCACCTCGGCGGCCTGCATGGCGATAGAGGCCCGGGTGCCGCCGATGTCGGTGGAACCTTCCACCAGGGTGATGGTGCCGTCGGCGTTGACGCCGATGGAGCAACTGGACTGGAGGCCGATGTTGAACCAGAAGCCGGAGGCGACGCCCCGGCCCCGGTAGGGTCCTTCCAGCTTGGACTGGTACTGGTCCGAGTCCCTGGCGGCTTGCAGGCACTCGATGTTGCCGACGACGGGGAAGACCGGGCCGTCAACGCGGCGGGTGCCTTCCTTGGAGGCGTTCAGCAGCCTGAACTCGATGGGGTCCATGCCGACTTTCCGGGCAATCTCGTCCACCACCGCCTCGCCGGCGAAAGCGGCGTTGGGCGCGGCGGGGGCCCGGTACGCGGCGGTCTTGGGCTTGTTGACCAGAACATCGTACCCGTCGACCTTCATGTTTTCGATGTCGTAGGGGGCGAAGATGCACTGCGCCCCGGCGGAAACCATCGAGCCTGGGAAAGCGCCGGCTTCATAAGCCATATCTGCGTAAGCGGCAACCAGTGTGCCATCGTTTTTGGCGCCCATCTTGACCTTGATGAAGGTGCCTGAGGTAGGGCCGGTGGACTCGAATACCTCGTCCCTGGACATGATCATCTTGACGGGTTGCCCGGTATTCCGGGACAACAGCGCGGCCAGCGGCTCGAGGTATATCGGAATCTTCCCGCCGAACCCGCCGCCGATCTCCATAGGCACCACGGTTATCTGTGACACCGGTACGTCCAGCGCGCCCGACAGCGCGTCCCTGGCCGTGAACGCTCCCTGGGTGCTGGTCCACACGGTCACGTGGCCGTCGGCGTTCCAAAGAGCGGTGGCGTTGTGCGGCTCTATGTAGCCTTGGTGGACGGTGGCGGTGCTGAATTCCCGCTCCACGATGATGTCGGCTTCTTCGAACCCCTTGTCCACGTCGCCCTGCTCGTACCTCAGGTGGGAGGCGACGTTGCTGGGCTTGTCGGTGCGCTCTCCCAACTCCGTGGTGGTGACGTCGGAGTGGAGCAGTTCCGCCGAGTCTTTCATGGCCTCCCGGACTTCGACATAAGACGGAAGGACTTCGTACTCTACCTCTATCAGCTCAACCGCGCTGGCGGCGACGTGGGCGTTGATCGCCGCTACGGCGGCCACGGCATGGCCCCTGTAAAGGACTTTCTCGTTGGCCAGCAGGTTTTCGCTGGCGAAGCGGGAGCCGCGGCTGGGAGAGTCCATCTTGGCAACGGGCATGTCCGCCCCGGTGATGACCGACTTGACGCCCGGATAGGCGGCGGCCTTGCTCACGTCAATGGACTTTATGCGGGCATGGGCATGGGGGCTTCGCAGCACCTTGCCGTGGAGCAGCCCGGCTGCATGATAGTCGCCGCCGTACTGGGCGCGACCGGTCACTTTATCGGTCCCGTCATGCCTGACGGGCCGAGTGCCAACCACCTTGTAATCGGTGTTGGAAAGGACAATGTTAGAGGCCATTACAACCACCTCATCTACCGGAATAGATTCCCGCCTTCGCGGGAATGACGGGTGGATTGTACCATACCTAGCCAAAGGCCGAAAACGGCCCGATGTTATAATTTGGCGCCTGTAAGAAGCTAGGAATGACTTGGCGAGGACGTGGAATGACCACAACAAAATGCGATTCAAGAGCGCTGGAGGTTGCCCGTTGCCTGCACCGGACCGAACGGCCGGAAGTCACGATACTCTTCGGGTCACGCGCCAGGGGCGACTATGACAACAGTTCCGATATTGACATTATGCTGGTGCAGGAAAACCAGCCGTCGAAAGAACAGGAATCCAGGACCCGCGATCAAGCCAGACTGTCCGTTATGGAGCTTTACCGGAAAGCCGTCCCGGTGCAGATTATCTGGAAAACTTCCGACGAATTCGGCAAGATGCGCCGCAGCGTCAACCATCTGGTGGCCAAGGCGTTAAGAGACGGGGTAATAATGCCGCGCGACGCCGGAGACTACGATAGTAGATACAACGACAACGGTGACAACGACTACGAGTATGAATGGACAATCACAGATGAACGCTACCGCCACGCGGAAAAGCATCTCAGTGCGTTTAACTCCTTGATAGACGTCGGCGAGCACGACGACATGGTTGGACAACACGCTCAAGGCGCGATGGAGCACGCCCTCAAGGCCCTGATCTCCGCCACCAATACCGCATACGAGCGTATTCACGACATAGACCAACTTACATCGGATGCGTTAAGGGTGGACCCGGACTTCCAGTTCCGCCAAGGCATCGACGGCTCCATCTACAACCAGTACGCCGGATCCCAGGACTATCACCCTACCCAAAACCCTATATCCAACATCGCCGACTACCGAGCCATCGTCAACTCCGACGTACAGACTATCCTGGCCAGGGTGCGGGAAATCAGGGGAAACCGGACGGAATAAACCCGTCGCAGCCCACGTCTGCCCTAGACATAATCCCAAGCGCCGGGATAATCCCGGTATAATGGCATGGATCCAGCTTCAAACAGCCCAAACTGAGGAGGCGCCACATGGCTAACAAGAAAGGCACCGCGATGATGATGGTTATGGCGGACATACCCGCCGACAAGGAGGACGACTTCAACCGCTGGTACAACGAGGAACACTTGGCCGAGCTTCTGTCCGTGCCCGGCGTGTTGAGCGCCGCACGGTACGAGGCGGTGAAGAGCGGCCCCAAGCACTTGGCCTTCTACGAACTGGAAAGTCCCGACGTTATCAACACCGACGCCTTCAAGGACCGGCCCCGCACAGAGTGGGGGCAACGGGTCAGCCCGTCGCTGATCGGGACCAACTTCATGAGCTACGTGTTCGAGATGATTCACCCGTCCGAGTTGACGGACGACATCGCCGGGTCCGGCATGGCCCCCACTCTCCAGATCGGGCGCATGGATATTCCCCCGGAGCATGAGGACGAGTGGAACAAGTGGTACAGCGGCATCTACGTACCCAACTATGAGAAGGTGCCGGGCTGCATCAGGGGCCGCCGCTGGCGGGTCGTCCGCGGCGAGCACAAGTACGCCGTGGTCTACGAGTTGGACCACGACAAGGTCTCTGAAAGCGCGGAGTGGGAGAGACAACGGGACATCGACCCCAGCACCGCCAGGATACGGCCCCTTATGACCCATGCCCCTCAATCACCCGGGGTCTGGAACAAGACCTTCGAGCTTTAGGAACTCTCAACAGCGCCCCCTTCCCAAAAAGGGGGCGCTTGTCGGGGTCACATACAGGAGGCTGGGGAGAGAGTTATGACCAACCGCATTACGTCGGACATCGTTTACCAGCTACGGGGCGCGACGGACCCGTCCATATCGCCCGACGGGCGGCGGTTGGCGTACACCCGGTCCTGGGTGGACCGCGGCGACGGCATAGAGGCCAAGTCACGCATCGTAATGATGGACTTGGCCGACGGGTCGTCGCGGGAGTTCACACAGGGCAACCGGGACTCGGTGGCCAAGTTCTCTCCCGACGGCAAGACGCTGGCCTTCCTACGGGCCGACGACCAGCGCGGCAGGGAGATATGGGTGATGGACGCCGACGGCGGCGAAGCCCGTGCGCTGGAAGGGGCTCCCGGCAAGGTGTTCGAGTTTTCCTGGTCGCCCGACAGCAAGCGCTTGGTTATCAGCGCCGACGTGGACCCCGACGCATCTTCTCCGGAGGGCGCTCTCAATTCCGTGCCCCAAGTGACGGTGGTGGAACGGGTCCGCTACCGCTACGACACGCTGGGTTGGCGCGGCAACGCCCACGCCCACCTGTTCGTGGCCGACCTTGCCGGCGACTCAGTTCAGCAGATTACCGACGGGGACTGGGATGATTCCTCGCCCCGGTGGTCCCCCGACGGCAGCCGAATAGCGTTCATCTCGGGGCGCAGGGAAGACCGCGACTTCTGGGCCTTGACCGAGATTTACGTCGTTCCGGCTGACGGAGGCGACCCGGTGCTCTGGTCAGAGGGCTTGCAAGGTTCCGGCGGGTTGACGTGGTCGCCCGACGGCCGGCGTATGGCGGTCATCGGCACCGAGGACCCCGACGGCTTGGTGGCGTGGCAAGGCTGGCTGTACGTTATTGAGCCGGGCGCGGAGCCGCGCCGTTTGACCGACGACTCGATCAAGCCGCTGCTATCGTTTCCTTCCGTCAACCAGCCCCCGGAAATGCGTTGGACGGAGGACGGCCGCATTCTCTTCCTTGGAGACCGTTGCGGAGAGTCGTACCTTTTCGAGGCGCCCGTGACCGGAGGGACCGTGCGTGCCGTGGCCGGCGGCCGCCGCCAGACCAGCGCGGTTACGTTGGACAAGAATTCCAAACGCGCCGCGGTGCTCTCCTCGTCTCCAGCTTCTCCAGCGGACCTCCACTTGGTAACGGTGGAGTCGGGAGAAAGCGCACAATTGACCCGGTTGAATGATGCCTACCTGGCGGAGCATCCTCCGGCGACTCTGGAAAAATTCAGCTTTCACCGCGCTGGATTCGACATAGAATGCCGCTTGTTGTTCCCGCCGGACTTCAACCCGGACCGGCAGTACCCGTTGTTGCTGGACGTCCACGGCGGGCCCAACGGAGCCTTCTACGACTCGTTCGTTCCGGTGCAGCAAGTCCTGGCTGCGGCAGGCTACTTGGTGCTGGCAGTCAACCCCAGGGGTTCCTCCACCTACGGGAACGACTTTATGAAGGCCGTTCTCACGGACTGGGGCGGCGAGGACTACCTGGACCTGATGGCGGCGGTGGACCTTGTCGCCGAACGCCCCTACGTGGAGGGCGGCAGGCTGGGAATCCACGGGTACAGCTACGGCGGGTTTATGACCACTTGGACCATCGGCCACAACCAACGGTTCAAAGCGGCAGTGGCCGGCGCCCCGTGCATCGACCTGTACAGCATGTACGGCACGTCGGACATCGGGATAAGCTTCGGCGAGGCGCAATGGGGAGGTTCCCTGATGAACGCGGTGGACAAGCTGATGAAGCGCTCGCCCATCACATACGCGGAGAACGTCGCTACGCCGGTGCTGCTGCTGCACGGCGAGTCCGACCACCGCTGCCCCATCGCCCAGAGCGAGGAGTACTTCACGGTATTGAAGCGGCTGGGCAAGAAGGTGGAGTTCGTGCGGTTTCCCGGTTGCTCCCACGCCTTCCCCCGGATCGGCCACCCCAAAATGCGGGAGGAGTACCTGACGCGGACGCTGGGGTGGTTTGATAAGTATCTGAGGGAGTGAACGAAGCATGGGAGTTCGTGGGACTTACCTGGTTTCCCATAGCCTGCGGAACTCGTCACCGCTGAGGGGACAATTCACCAAGTCTTCCAGTTCCGCCCGGCTCAGTTTCAGCCGCCTGGCCGTGTTGGAGACCACGAAATCGGGCAATTGCCCGCGTGCAGAATGGGACAGTTTCGCCACCCGGTACTCCGCTCCCTCGAATCTGTACCAGTGATATATGTGATGAGACCGCCGATCTTCGCGGGTATCCAGCTTGCGCAGCAGGGCCCGTCGCAAGTCTCGTACGTCCAAGCTATGTAGCGGTTATCGGGCGGATGAGGCGACGCAGGATTTTCAAGTCCTCAGTTTCCGACGGACCGAGCCTTCCTTCATAATCTTTCAACGACTCAAAATAGTCGCTCAACGAGGTCACCAAGTCGAATATGGCCTCTTCAACCGTAGCCCCAATCCCGTACTCCTCGGTAGACAGGTTGGTAGTGGCCACTATATGGTCGTCAGAGGTCTGCATTTCAACAGGCAGGTCGCTGACCAACTCCCAAGCGTTGTCCCAAGAGTAATGGGCAGGAAGGACACGCGTACTCATACTCAATTTTGGATCACCAGTATTAACCATACGGTCATTGTACAACATTACCCTACTACAGTGATGCCGGTTCCCCGCCCGTCGTCGGCGAACCGCCCGCCGGCGCTTTGCTCCACGTATTCCCCCACGGCACGTCGGGCAGGTTGCGGGAGCGGCGCACCTCGTTGATGGTCAGGACGCCCCGGTCCAGTAGTTGGACCTCCCGAGAGACGCGGCTGTTTTCGTCCTCGCGCAGCGCCTCGATTTCGCTGATGTCGAACTTGACGGCCAGGTCGGGATAGCCGAACCGGGGCAGCAACTGCTGGTTCAACTGGTCCTCCAGGAAACCCATTTCCGGTATCATCGTGTTACGCCAGAAGATGCGCTCCGCCGCGTTCACGTTGGCGTAGGTGGCCCGCTCCAGGTCGGACAGCAACGGCTTGGGCACGCCGTAGGCCCGGCTCACCTCTTCCAGGCTCCACCGCAGTCCTTGGATGAAGTCCATGTCGCGGTGGCTGAAGCCCAGCGTCTTGATGTCGCTGACGAAGCTGGCGATGGCCGGACGGTGGGGGTTGGTTAGGCCCTGGTAGCGGGCCTCCCAACGCTCGTAGAAGTCTTCAATCTCGGCCTCGGTCATGGTGTCGTTGGTCAACATCACGAAGTCGGGGCGAGCCGAGTTGCTGAGGAAATTGCGGTTGAACCGCAGGGCCTCCTTGCCCATGTCCACCGACAACCGCGCCGGCGCCAAGGGCGACAAACCAGCATACTCGCCCAACGGATTGAAGTAGCGCAGCCATAATATCTCGTCGGGGGTATAAGCCACCGGCCCGTTGCGGCCCATGTAGACGAAGCCCCGGATATAGCGGCGACGGTCGGGGACGATGTTCATCCGGTCGGGCCTGAGAGGCCAGAATTCCCGACGCCCTTGCTCGTCCCTCTCCAAGGCCCAGAAAGCCGATCCCCAGAGACTCAGGTATATCTCCGTCGCCCGCCACAAGTCCCCGCGAGTGAACCAAGGGTTCACCCGGTCGAGGACCTGTTGCATGGGATGACTGCGAAGCACCGGCTGTCCCAGCCCCTCGGCGGTGCGCCGGTGGACCACAACGGCGGGGCGGGACAATGCCTCGGCCCGCAGTCTGACGGCGGCGTAGACGGGGACCGAGGAGGTATAGTAGGCGCCGTAACCCGGCCGGGCCCACTCAGAGCCGCGTCCGGGCCCTGCTTCGTCGAACCAGTCCAGGTCGGCGGCGGACGCGCGGTTGGCCCGTTGCGTGACGGGGGTCCGGCCGGCCAAGTCCGATGCGGCGACGTCCACATTCGGGGCCAATCCGGTCCCGGTCTGCCGCCTCAGCTTGTGCCACAGGCCCAAAACGCCACCCTTGGCCGCATCGGGATTACCAGGATTCTCTGAAAGGTTGGGCATATAGAGTCTCCTCTGTTGTATTCCGGCTCATGTCCATATCCGGGGGCGTGGCGGTCGCTCCACAAAGGCAAGCATCAACGCATCGGCTTTGTCGGGCGACGACAGCCCTCTTTTTTTCATGTTATCTTTGCTCTCCAAAGACAGCCTCTGCATTTTGTCGTAGTGGTACCGCAAAGCCGCCAACTCTCCCATCAACTCGCTGTCGTTGGGGATGGCAATGGCCCCCGCCGCGAACAACTCCCGTAGCCGCCAATATCCTTCCGCCCTCAAGTTGGTGAACTGACCGGCCTGCTTGGCCCGGAGGGCCACGTTAATCCCTTGCACCGGAAAGCCCTCCTCTTTCAAACGGTCGACAACCCCGGCGCCGACGCCGATTTCATCGATGTACACCCGCGCCGGACCATATTCCTTGATTGCTGCCGCTACCTTCGCAGCGAACTGCATCGTGTCCAACTTGCGGAAGGTGAAGATATCCTCTACGTAGTTGCCCCGCCGGGATAGGATTACGCTGCGGTCTGAACCGAATCGGGCCACGTCGACGGCCATCACCACCTCTTCCCGCCCCGGGTGGTCCGGCATGTGGGACCCCACCGGTCCGAGCAAATGCCTGCGGGCGGCAGCTTCGATGTCGGACAGCCTGATAAGGGTGTCATCGGAATTTTCCGAAAATTCTCCCAATATCCGCGACCGGAAAACCGGGTCTTCCTCCCCCCAGGCCAACCGCCGTTCCTCAACCCAATCAGCGGTAGCCAGCCCCGGGATAACCACTTCCCCGGCTATTACGTTGGGGCTGTCCAGGGCGGAAATGGTCACCGTGTAGTAAATGCTCCTTTCTTCGTAGAAAGCCCGGCGAAACGCTCCATCCATGCCGGTGGGATTGCCGATGAGCAGCAACCGAGGCGTGGCGGAGGTCATCACCGCCTCGATAGCTACATATATTTCGTCGCTGACGCCCTCGGCTTCATCCACTATGATGAACATGTTGGGGCTGTGGAATCCTTGGAATTGGTCCGCCGTATCGGCGGACAGGCCGATGGCGTACCTGTCATCGGCCAGTTCCCACCTGGTATCCAGCATCCTTCCGCCCAATACGTCCGCAGCCCTGCGGTACAGACTGCGGATTTGCCGCCAGAGAATGTGGCGCACCTGCCGAAAGGTGGGCGCCGTGGTCAAAACTATCGCCGGGTCGTGGCAATAGAGGAACCATAGCGCCGCCACCGCAGCACAATATCCCTTGCCCAGCCCGTTGCCGGACTTCACCGCGACCCGGCGATTCCTGACCAATGCGTCCAACACCTCTTCCTGTTTGCTCCACACACCTACTTGCAAAATGTCTCTCGCAAATTCTACCGGATGCAACCGCTCAACCACTGCGGCTCCCACACTCTCTACCGCTCCCTCGTCCGATAACCCGGTTGGACCGCCACTGTGCGCGAGTGGGTAGGGGATACGGCGCTTGGGGAATCGCCGGGGCTGAACAGGTGACCGCACGCCCGGCAGCGATACACGTCATGGTCGTTGGCCTCCTTCTTGTCCAACCGGATCAACCGGGTAGACTCACAACTTCGGCACTTCAACTTGGTACACCTCCTGAAAAAGTAGCGAGACCGACCGGCTTCCGCCTGGGTCCGTCCCTTCGTTATCCAAGCTATTGAGTTGCAATCCCAAGTGTCAAGGGCCGCGTGTCAGCTTCTTCCCTCCATCCAACCGTTTCATTGCCTCACTAACTCTACCGTTTATAACTCCGGCGTCTTGCCCGGCGTCTTGAATGACAGATGGTTGTTTACATGTTGCAATAAACCATTAACAATGAGGAGGCCGCTATGAGGAGACCTTGGGTCCTTCGAATGACACGGAATGACACTCCGTGATGGACGTGGAGAAAGTCGGCGAGCAGCCCGAAAACTACCGGAGGTGGTTATCCTATGGCAACCCAACAGGAAAGACTGTGGGACTTTGACGCGGTGCAACCGGGGCAAGCGGGGCCTGAAACCACTGTGTGTCTTACCCCTGAGTTAATCACCGAGTTCGCGCTGGCGTCCCAGAACCTCGATGCCCGGTTCCAGCGCGCGGGAGTGAGCGGGGAGTACGACGGCGGGATAGTAGCGATGCCCACCATGGTCCTGAGCTACGCGCCGCTGATGCGGGAGGACATAGCCGAGGTCAACGGGTTTACGGCGTTCGAAAGGTCGGCAACCGCCCGCCGGCAGACGCCCTTCGCCAAGTGCGAAGTGCGCTGGTCCCATCCGGCCAGGCCGGGGGATACTATTACCGCCACCCGGCGGGTGCTGGAAAAGTATGAGCGGAGGGGCAATCGTTTCGTCGTCTTCCGGGTGGAAGCGACCAACCAAGACGGGGAAGCAGTCGCCCAGTACGATTACACCTGCATCTTCGATTACGCGCCGGGCCAGAAGCCTGCCCCGCGCTCCGATGCGGGGGCCGCGCCGGGAGACCGGGGGACGCCCCAATCCGCCGAAACACCGGCTGACCTGGCGCCTCAGTCTTCCGACGCTACGCTTCTAGAGTCCTTCGACGCCGTTTCCATAGGGGACGGACTGGCGTCCCTTTCCGTATCGGAGAGCCAGCAGGTCATAAACCGCAAGGACGCGTTCAGGCTAGCCGGCGGCCCACCTTCCAGCAACATCCACACCGACGAGGAGTTCGCCAAGCAGAACATATTCAGCGGCATCGTGGCGTCCGGCCCGGCGGCAATGTCATACGTCGACCAGATGCTGCAACGGTCCTTCCCCCTCAGCGCCTTCCACCAGGGCGGCAGTCTGCTGATGCGCGCCATCGAACCTTTCCGGGTCGGCGACACCGTGACCCTTCAGGGGGAGGTGACAGCCAAGCAGCCCGCGCTTCCGGGAGACAGCCGGGGAGGCGGCATGGTCGAGTGCCGGGTCAGGGGCATTAACCAACGAGGCGACTTGGTCAACCTGTCGGACGCCTCGTTGTATCTACCTCAATAGGAAAGTATGGCGGGTATCCAAATCCCGGTCTTCAGCCGCGGATAAACCCGTACACGTTGTCGGGACTGACGAAGACTATCACCGCATCCTGCTCCACCATGGCGCGGTCGTACTCCTCCCAGTCGGGATGGTCCTTGTCGCCGCAGGCACGGTATACCTCGCGCAGCAGCACCCGGAACTCCTCCGGGTCGGTGTTGCGGTAGTCCAGCAAGCGGGCTTGACCCTCGACCGCGATGCAATTGCGCCAGTTGGGGGTAACGGTCAACACCGTGCAGTTGGGGTTGCGGCGCAGGTTATGCACCTTCCGCGAGTTGCCGTGAACGGCTACGAAGGCAGCGTTGCCTTCGTAGGCGCCGCAGACGACGATGCTGTTCTGGATGTTGCCGTTGGGCTGTATGGTCGAGATTACTCCTTGGTGGTTAGCTTCCAGAAAGGGACGGGCTTCTTCGAAATCCATTGGTCCACCTCACAATAATTTGAGCCGCGGCTGCGGGTTATTGCAGCCGCCGGAACTGTTATACCATAGTTCCATGCACCACGCTGTAGAAGCCGGCACGTCCTTTGCAAAGGACGTGCCCAAGACAAATCCCACCCCAATTCGTCATTCCCGCGCAGGCGAGAATCTATATGCACTGGGGTCAAGGAGTCCATTCACAATGGAAATGAAGGAACTGGGCAACACCGGAGTCATGGTGCCCGCAATAGGCTTGGGCACTTGGAAATACCGCGGAGGCAACGAGCCGCTTCGCAAGGGGATAGCTTTGGGCGCGACGCTGATAGACACAGCCGAGATGTACCGCAACGAGGCCGAGGTTGGCCAAGCCATAGCCGGCCTTCGGGACAAGGTCTTCCTGGCAACCAAGGTCCTGGGAAGCAACTTGCGCCACGACCAGGTGCTGCGGGCCGCCGAGCAGAGCCTGCGACTGTTGGACGTCGATTGCGTGGACCTGTACCAGATTCACTGGTACAACCGCGGCGTGCCGATAACCGAGACCATGCGGGCCATGGAATCCCTTGTAGACCGGGGGATGGTCAAGTACATCGGGGTGAGCAACTTCTCCACCAAGGAACTGCAGGAAGCGCAAGCGGCCATGACCAGGAACCCCATCGTCTCCAACCAGGTGCTTTACAACCTGAACACCCGCCGCATCGAGCGCGACCTGTTGCCTTACTGCCAGCAGAACGACATCACCATCATCGCTTATACGCCCCTGGACAGCGGCTCCCTGGCCTCCAGGCCCAGGTTCATGCCAGCGCGCCGTTCCCAAGTCCTGGGGCAGTTGGCCGAGGAACTGGGCAAGACCCGCGCCCAAATCGCCCTGAACTGGTGCATATCCCGCCCCAACGTCATCGCCATTCCCAAGTCGGACAGCGTGTCCAGGACGGTCGAAAACTGCGGCGCAGGCGGCTGGAAGCTTACCACCGAGCAGGTCAGGATGCTGGATGAAGCGTATTCGTGACGGTGCCTTATCGGGAATTGTCACCCCGCGCCATCGGGTATAAAATGCCCCAAACTTTGAGTAACCATCAGGAGATGTTCCAAATCAGGACACATTCAACCCCTTACGTGAGGAGGTAGCTCATGTCTATCACTGTAGTAGTAGGGGGGCAGTTTGGGTCGGAGGGGAAAGGAAAAATCTGCGCACACCTTGCGATGACCGACGACGTAGACTACATGGTTCGTTGCGGCGGCCCGAATGCAGGGCATACCGTCGATGTTGGGGGTCAGCGTTATCAACTGAGGCAGGTGCCCGCGGGGTTTATCAATCCAGATACCCGTCTTTTGATGGCGGCTGGAGCGTTGATCGACCCTGATGTTTTCCTTCGGGAAGTCGAAATTTGCGGCCTGGACCCTGAACGCATTGGTATCGACGGAAATGCCGGGGTGATAGAACAAGTGGATTTGTCCAATGAGAAGACGTTGGAACTTTCCGAACGGTTGGGGTCAACCACGACCGGAGTGGGGTCCGCAGTCAGTCGCCGGGTACTCCGCGACTCGGATTTTCGACTGGCTAAGGACCACCCGGCCTTAGTCCCGTTCGTTACGTCGGCTCGGGACGAACTCGCGTCGGCTGTCCGTCAGGATAGGTCAATCGTAGTTGAAGGCACCCAAGGCTTTGGCTTGTCCCTTTACCATGCCGAGGAATGGCCTTACCGCACCAGCCGCGACACGACGGCCCACAGCTTCTTAGGGGAAGCGGGCATCGGCGCTCGGGACTACGAAGTGATAATGGCGATTAGAACGTACCCGATTCGAGTAGCCGGAAACTCGGGGCCTTTACCAAACGAAATCACTTGGGTAGACGTCCAACGGGAGAGCGGCTATCCCCATCCCATCGCTGAATACACCACCACAACCAAGCGTCTGAGGCGCGTAGCAAGGTTCGATTGGTCAGTAGTGGACCAAGCGGTCGCCGCCAACGCCCCCACACAGATTGCATTGCACGGCGCGGACTACCTCGCTTATGCGAATTACGGTGCGACGGACTGGTCCAGCCTGACATATGATACCTACCAGTTCATTGACCGTGTGGAGACCAGATTGGGGATTACGGTGACCTTGATTGGGACAGGGCCGACAAACGAGCACATAATCGACCAGCGAGAGGTTGACGAATCCAACGTTGAATTAGCTCACTTGACGGCAGTCTGATTAACTTCAATGGTTGAGTATGACGCTTGGTGAAATCCTATGACTGTATTGCTGGCCGACGAAATACTGCGCCTATGTGATGTGGAGGACAAGTCCAAGGCGATGATTCACCCGTTTTGCCCTTCTCGGCTTCGTCCAGCGAGTTACCAGTTAACACTCGGAGAGCAGATCCATGTCGGTGGCGAATCTCACCCACTGGTTGAGTCTGAGTCTGTCACGTTGGCTCCTCACCAAGTTGCCGTGGTCAGTACACGTGAGACATTGCGAATACCTGAAGGCTTGATCGCTCGATGGAGCCTTCGTGTCACTAACATTTACGAGGGATTACTTTGGACAGGCGGTCCACAAGTAGACCCAGGTTGGGAAGGTCCGCTTTTCTGCCCTATTTACAATTTGGCGGAACGCAATGTCGTACTCAAACGTGGCGAACCACTTTTCACTATCGACTTTGTATATACTACTGACAAAGATAGTGATGGATACAATGCTCTCAAAAACAACCCTAAGTTCCCCGAAATCCCATTCATTCCAAAGCGCAGGAGTCTAGCAGACCACGACCGTCACCGCCTACGTAGTGCACCGTATGAACTCATCGAACGTGTTGAACGAACCGAAGAAATTGCAAAAGCTGCAACGAGGAATGCCGATCAACTCAAAGACCGTATGGCGACTTTTGCTTTAATCGCTATTGGGGTAATTGGCATTATAGTTTCCGCGCTTACTTTGATGGTTGCTGCACAATCGTTTAATTTCACACTATCGATTCCAATCGCGATTGCCACTATATTAAGCATAGTTGCGATACTTGTGTCTGGATTTGCCTTATACCGTTCAATGTTCGTGAAACCAACAGGTAGCGATGATCAAAGGTCTTAATTAATGCAAAACCGCTACGTCGGCGACATTGGCGACTTCGGCAAGTACGGCCTGCTACGCACTTTTTTCAGCTCACGCCAACCTCCACTCTATGGTCAACATCTTCGTTTAGCTGTCGCTTGGTATCTCTTCCCGAACGAGTCGCATACTTCCGACGGCAAATTTACCGACTACCCCGAGTTAAGATCCTGCGACCCTTCCTTGTTTGACGAACTTAAGCGATTGGTAGATACAAACAACCGCAATGTCGCCGCGATCCGCCGAAGCGGAATCCTGCCAGATGACACGATGTATTACGAGTGTTGCCTGTCCTATTCACGCCAGGCATCGCGGGCTTCGAGGCAAGCAACCCGTCAAGACTGGCTTGATGGAGCCCTCGAAGCTACCGAGGGTGCCCATGTGATTTTCGTTGACCCCGACAACGGCATTTCAGAGACTGCCGACCGGTTCCGCAAGAATGGCCCCAAGTACGTGTTTATGGACGACCTACGTTGTTTCCATGAACGAGGCCAAAGCCTCATCGTCTACCATCACTCGGGCCGAAGAGGCAAGGCGCTCGAACAGATTCAACATCTTTCAGAACGCTTACAACAGGGACTTGGTCTGTCGCATCGGCCCCCGGCGTTGTGGTGGCGCCGGGTGAGTGCCCGTTTTTATTTCATCGTGCCCCGCCCAGAGCATGAAACTACCCTCAAGTCCAAGGTAGACTTACTCGTCAATAGCCCGTGGAAACATCATTTCCAATTGGTTGAGTCTTGAAAAAACAAAAAGGAGAAGACATGGCGGAAATCTATGTGATCAGCGGGGGTACACCGACGCCGACCCCCGCACGATTTGGCAGCGCCCACGTGCTCAAGGTGGGTGACCAGCATCTCATGTTCGACTGCGGTCCCGCCGCTACCCACAAGCTAGTGAAGGCGGGACTCTTCCCTACCCAGATTGACTACCTGTTTTTCACCCACCACCACTTTGACCACGACATAGATTATCCGTGCTTCCTGCTTTGCCGGTGGGACCAGAGCGTCGGGAAGGAAAACAAGCTCCAAGTGTTCGGCCCCACCCTGACGGAGAAGATCACCGAGGGCATCATCGGCCAGGACGGCCTGTTCTCCCACGACTGGAAAGCGCGGGTCAACCACCCGTTGAGCCAACAGGTGTTCGTCAACCGCGGCGGCACCCTTCCGCGCCCTGAGCCGTCGGTGTCGGCCACCGACGTGACGGCCGGGCCGGTGTACAGCGGCAACGACTGGCAGGTCACCTCGGCCGACGCCGAGCACGTCCAGCCTTGGCTGGACTCGCTGGCCTACCGGGTGGACACATCTGACGGCAGCGTGGTGTTCACCGGCGACACCCAGCCGTGCCAGAGCGTGATCGACTTGGCCAAGGGCGCCGACATGATGCTCTGCATGTGCTGGGACGACCAGGAAATAATGGACGAAAACGGAGAGGCCGGCGGTCAGTGCGGCACCCTGGGGGCGGCCCGCATGGCCCAGGAAGCGGGCGTAGGCAAGCTGGTGCTGGTGCACATAGGCCCGCACCTTTCCGGCCACGGGCCGATGGAGAAGGGCATCGGCGACATCCGACGTGTCTACGACGGCCAGTTGGTGTTTTCTGAGGAACTGATGCGGATCTCCCTGTGAATTTCCCGGACCGACCCCGATACGGGTCGAGATGCTCAGGCGAGAAGGCCCAGCAGCCTCGCGCCGTTACGGTACTCGATTTTTTCCCGCACGCCGTCGCGGAAAGGCAGTTGATTGAAGATTTCTACCATTGGCTTGAGCGGGACCACCGGGAAGGCGGTGCCGAAAAGCAGCCTGTCCGACAGGTAGGTGTTGGCTGCTTCCACGAAGTGCATATAGCCGGGCATACCCCAGTAAACGTCAGGGCAGAGGTAAAGGTTGGGCCGTTTCTTGGCCGCGCCGCAGGCTTCCAGGGTATAGGGCCAGAAGGCGTGGCGCACGATGAAGTTTACGGTTGGGAAGTCACGGGCGGCCCGGTCCACGTAGACCGGGTTCGCGTAACCGATGTCCGGCCCGGCTTGGCCGCTGAGGGTGTACAGCACGCTGGCCCCTCGTTGCCGGCACATTTCGTATATAGGGTAAAGGCCGGGGTCGTCGGGATAAATCGGAGGCATACTGTTGCCCGGCTCCAGCATCACGCCGGGGAAACCCAACTCGTCCAAGCACACCCTGGTCTCTTCGATGGCCTTGGCAACGTTGCTCAGGTCTATGCCTGGAAAGCCAGTGAACTTGCCCGGATATTGTTTCATCAGGTCTGACAGGTCGCTGGTGAGAGTGCTGTCCTTGGCGCGTCCGTGGCAAACTCCGTGGATGATCCCGGCAGCGTCCATTTCCTTTACCAGAAGGTCGGTGGAGTGCTGCAATGCCGCGTCCGACGGCTCCATGTTCATGTCCGCCGCGTTGGCCCTGACGGAACCTTCGGAATGGACGGCCATGTTCGCCAGTGACTTGTACGGAGGTCGCAGGCTAAAATCTACAAGCATCGGTTTCTCCTCACATTGAGGTCAGGTTAGCACTTCCCGCAGCAGTGCAGCCAAGGCGATGGCCAGGAGGCCGCCGCCGGTGCCGATGACGGCCCAGAAGATCCGGTCGATCCTTGAATTGACTCGGTCGATCCTTGAGTTGATTTGGTCGATCCTTGAGTTGACTTGGTCGATCCGGTTATTGGTGGAGTCTCTGAATCCCGCCAACACGGAGTGCAGGTCTGCTCGGAGAGATTCAAAGTCGGCCTTGGTGACCAGGTGCTCATAAGCGGTTTCAAGCCGGGTTGTTCGCTCCTCCAGAGTCAGGGTTGCTGGTCTCAGTGAAGGGTCTGAGCCCTGTGTCATTATGTTCTCCCTGTGATTGGCCGGACATTGCGGTCCGATTTTCAGGTTATAAAGTGTAATGGAGGTTGTGCATTATGGCTACCTTGGTAACGGGCGGGACAGGATTTGTGGCATCGAACATTGTGCGGGAGTTGGCGCGGGCCGGGCATCAGGTGGTCAGCCTCGACCTTAACGCCGCCGATCAGATGGTGGAGGACTTCGTAAAGGACGTCTCCTCGAACATCACCTTTGTCCAAGGGAACATCCTGGACAAGGAGACGCTGGCCCGCTTGGGGGACGAGCATCCCATCAACAAAATCGTCCATGCCGCGGTGTACACCGCCAACCGGAGGGACCTGGAGACGCAGCGCAGCCGCGAGGTGGTCGACATAAACGTGGAGGGGACGGCCAACCTACTCGACTTGGCAAGGGCCCTGGACGTGGAACGGTTCGTTTACGTCAGTTCCGGCTCGGCTTACGGGACGGCCAGCTTGGCCGACCGGACCCTTAACGAGGACACCCCGGTCACCCCTCACACCCTGTACTCCATCACCAAGTACGCCAGCGAACTGCTTACCCAACGCTACGGCGAGCTTCACGGATTTTCAACAGCCAGCGTCCGCCTGAGCACTCCCTACGGTCCCATGGAGCGGGTGACCGGGCACCGGGCGGTCATGTCCGTCTTCCACGACTGGACAGGACAAGCCATGCGGGGGGAGGAAATCCACGTCGAAAACATGGACCTGGGCCGCGACTACACCTACGTGTCGGACATCGCCGACGGGATTCGCACTGTGCTGGACGCGCCGTCTTTGCCTCACCACCTCTACAACCTCACGGCCGGGGTCTGGTTGACGTACAGAACAATCCTGGCCCAGATTCAGGCGTCGATTCCCACGACCAAAGTAATCGAAACAACCGCCTCCCAGGACCAACCGGAAGTCCTGGACATCTTCCGGGGGCCTCTATCCGGGCACCGGATTTACCAGGACCTGAAGTGGACCCCCAAGTACGACCTGCGGGCCGGGCTGGAAGACTACTTCCGGTGGCGCAGGGAGTCGGGGTATTCGGGGTGAGCGGGAACTCCTATCACCCCTTGTCCCTGGGGTGTCGGGCGGCGAAGTCGTCGGCGATTTCGTTGAAGGTACAGAACCGGACGCCGGGATGGGAGCTGATGTAGCCGAAGAGCCTCTCCAGCATCAATATGACCTGGGGGCGGCCGCTGACGTCGGGGTGGATGGTTATGGGAAAGACGGCTTCGTCGTATTCCCGGTAGACGTAGTCGAACTGGTCCCGCCACATCTGCTCGATGTCCCTGGGGTTCACGAACCCGTGGCTGTTGGGCGACTTCTTGATGAACATCATCGGCGGCAGGTCGTCCAGGTACCAGTTGGCGGGAATCTCGATAAGGTCGGTCTCCTCGCCGCGCACCAAGGCGTGCATCCAGTCCTCGGCGGGGCGGGTCATGTCAATCTTGGTCCAGTGGTCGCCGACGCGGACGTAGTAACACTCGAAGTCCTTGTGCATCAGGCTGTGGTCGTACTTGATGCCGTGCTTCAGCAGCAACTCGTTGGTGACGTGGCTGAACTCCCACCACGGCGCAACGTAGCCCGTCGGCCTGCTGCCGCACAACCGGGTGATAAGGTCGATGCACTTGACGAGCACCGCCTCTTCCTGTTCCGCGCTCATGTCCAGCGGGTTCTCGTGGGAGTAGCCGTGCATCCCGATTTCATGCCCGGCGGCGACGATCATCTCGGTCTCTTTTGGGAAAGACTCTATGGAATGCCCCGGTATGAACCAGGTGGTCTTTATCCCCAGCCTGTCGAACATCTTGACCAAGCGGGGGGTACCGACTTCCCCGGCGAACAGGCCCCGGGATATATCGTCAGGGGAGTCCTCCCCGCCGTAGGAACCCAGCCAACCGGCGACGGCGTCCAGGTCGATTCCGAAAGCGCAAAGTATGTTCTTGTTCGGCATGTCTATTCCTCTACGGCATCCACAGCCGTTCAAACTCCCCGCTATCGGGTTCGTAGTAGTAGAGGTCGTTGGTGCCCGGCTTGGTGGCCACCAAGGTATGCACTACCCGCGTCTCTTCGTTGTAGGTGAAGATGTACGGATTGTCCCAATCGCCGGGCGTCAAAGCATTCATCAGTTCTTCGAGTTCCGCTTTCGTTGGGTCCATGTCTTGACCCCTGTTGCGATGGAAGTCCGCCGGGCTGCGGCGCGGTTGCACCAGAGAACCCAGCCCGGCGGAACTCCGTCGGAGTTGGCGCCTATCCGAAAAATGCTCATCGTCACGCCCCAAAATGCTCGCCGTCACTCCCGCGAAGGCGGGAGTCTAGCGTGCCGAATCGTGGACTCCCGCCTTCGCGGGAATGACGGAAAGTGTCCAAGCTGGATTTTCGGACAGGCGCCCAGTTGGTTGTAGTGTGGACTAGCCGGACACCAGGTTGGGCGTGGGCTCCGCGGGGAGACCTCCCGCCACCATCTCCAGGGCCCTTGCTTCCATTTCCGGTATGACGGCGGCGATTACGTCTTCATCCAGGTCCGCGGCCACGCCGGGGTAGCCGGCCCGCTCGATCATCGCGCCCAGCTTCTTGTTCTTGAACTGGCCGAGAGTCCAGTCAAGGGGATCGGTGACCAGGGTCTTGTCCCAGAAGATGCGGTGGTTCTTGTTCCTGGGGCCGTAATGATAGTGAGGGGCCTCCCAGAAGCAGTCGAAAGCCAGCAACTCAGTCTCCTCCACGTAGGAACGGCCCGGCGTGCCGGCCAAGTCCGCCAGAACGTGGATGGCCAGACCGCCGTCGCCGCTGTTCTGCCGGCGCATCTCCAGGCCGAACCGGATGTTGCCCGCTTCGAATACGTCGGTGCCGCGATTGTGCTTGACCGTATTCCTGCCGCTGGCATAAAGCTCACGGGCCGTAGAATCAATCTCGGCCGCGCTTTGGGCCACGGCGCCGGTGTCAATCCGGTCGGCCAGTTCGTCATAACCGGCTTCCCGTACCATCACCGGCAGGTTGTTCTTGATTTGCTTTACGCTCCAACCTATGGGGTTGCCGTCCACGGTGGGGTCCATCCGGAACAGCTTGTTCTTCCCTTCGGGGCCGTAGACGTAGCTCTTTTCGATGTCGAAACAGTTGAAGCGCAGCACGGTCGTATCTTTTCCATCGACTTGGGCCGTCGCCAGAATGGCGACTCCCTGGTCGGAGTGGTCCTGAAGGTTGCCGTCCCAAAGCTCATGTTGAACGATGAAGGTGATGGGACCGGCTTCGATCCTTTGTCTTCCGCGTTGCTGCATTGCTAAACCTCCAAGTTATCGTGAAATTGTATATCGGATAGTACGGGGTGAAACCCTTAGACGGGAATGGGCCGCCCTTTGGCGCGATTATAACATAAGGCCCTTGGCATTTTTCTTGTGATACAATCCGCTGTGCACCCACGAACCCTCCCCAAATGACGGTTGGACATGCTGGAATTCGATCTCAACAGAGCATTGGAAATAACCTATAGCGGAGTAATTGCCGCCTTCATAGTGCTGGCGTTCCTCATCGGTTTCACTACCCTCCTGAGCAGGTTGACCCGCAACAAGGCGCGGGCCCGCGCCTCCAGTGGAACGGCGACAAACGAGACGGCTTCCGAGATACCGGCGCATGTTCCGTTGACGGCTACGGAGGTCGCCGACACAAGTGAGATTGCCGGGAGCCCGCACATGGACGACTGGAAAAGCTACGGCAGGTTAGAGGCGTTTTTGTCTCGCGGAGTGAGGAGGCGGGACGGCTAACTTCCCTGTGCCATCCGGCGGGGTTCGAGCGTACCCCACCGGAGCGACTGGGAAGATGAGACCATTGCTGTGGAGTTTCTGAGAGAATCCGGCTTTGCCCAACTTGACTGGGGTAACGGGCTGCTAATCCTCGTCGGGATCGGGTTCATAGCCGTAGCCATCATCAAGCGCGCCGAACCCTACGTCCTCTTTCCGATGGGGTTGGGCATTATCCTCACCAACCTGCCCGGGACGGGGTTGACGGACTTCGACCCCTCGGGAGAGGTGCAGGCCTCTGGACTCTTCGGCATCGTTTTTCACTACACCCTGTCTTTCTGGAACATTCTTCCGCCGCTGATTTTCCTGGGCTTGGGTGCGTTGACCGACTTTGGTCCCATCATCGCCAATCCCAAGACCATGCTGCTGGGCGCGGCGGCGCAGTTGGGGATTTTCGTCGCCTTCTGGCTGGCATTGGCTCTCGGCTTCTTCACCACGCCCGACCTATTCTCCTTGAAAGAGGCCGGGGCCATCGGCATCATCGGCGGCGCCGACGGCCCCACCACCATTTTCGCCTCCGCCAAGCTGGCGCCGGACCTGCTGGGCATTACGGCGGTGGTGGCCTACTCCTACATGGCCAGCGTGGTCTTCATCCAACCCCCATTGATGCGCCTTCTCACCACCCGGCGAGAACGGGCCATTCAGATGAGGACCCTGCGGGAGGTGTCGAAAGTAGAGAAGCTGGTATTTCCAGCGGGGGCGATGATCATAATCATCCTGCTGGTGCCGTCGTCCGCCCCCCTCATCGCCATGTTCATGATTGGCAACCTCTTCGGCGAAAGCGGGGTGGTCCCCAGGCTCAGCAACGCGGCGTCCAACGAGATACTGAACATCGCCACCATATTCCTGATGATCACCATCGGCGCGCAGTGGAACGCCGACCGTGTGCTGGCCCTGTCGACGCTGGCCATTATGGGCCTGGGCTTGGTGGCCTTCAGTTGCGGGACCATCGGCGGAATCCTGTTCGCCAAGCTGATGAACCTGTTCGTGAAAGACAAGGTCAACCCTCTCATCGGCTCGGCGGGGGTGTCCGCGGTGCCCATGGCTGCCCGCATCTCTCACACCATCGGCCAGGAAACGGACCCGGACAACTTCCTTCTCCCCCACGCCATGGGACCCAACGTATCCGGCGTCATCGGCTCCGCCGTGGTCGCCGGGGTGTTTATTTCGATATTGGGGTAGGCGGGAAAAATAAGGCTAAGTGGTCTGCACCGAAGCATCGGCGACTGACGTCACTTTCTGTCCGCGTCACGGGCATTCAATATATCTTCCGCAGTAACACGGCTCCCGCTCGCCTTCACGCGGGCGCGTGCCTGTTCCACCCACTCCTTGTTACTGATAGTGGGATACGGCACAAGCATTTCCAGCTCGTCCAGCAGGAATTCCTGCAATGACTTCCCCCGGAGTTCAGCCCGGCGCACAAGCCTTTCGTGGATTTCCGCGGGAACATCCTCAATTACTATTCGCACTTTCATTCAAGCAGTTTAGCACCGCCGCCCGCCACACACCACGCCTAACCAAAAAACCCTGCTCTTGGACTGGTATACTCAGAAATGGAGGTGACCGATATGCATCTCGTCAGGATGAGTTTCGGCGGCGTACCACCATTCACGGAGCCAGTCACGTTCAAGTTTGACGAACGGGTGAACCTGTTTGTAGGGCCGAACGCATCCGGGAAAAGCACTATTCTGGCGATGCTGGCAGATCGTCTCATTGGGCCGGAGAGTAATAGCAAGAGACCAGTTTCACGGGGATTCGAACCCCGACCAATGACTCTGATCCATGACGATGCATTCGATAGACTCGTCCACGAAGATTCGGAACGCTATGGTCTGCCAAATTTTCTATCAGCCAGTGAAGACTGGTTTAACGAAATGTATCGACCGATCGGTGACCCACCGGTGGTCCATATTGGCTCCGTCCGTGAAGAATTGCCCGGTATATCTGATCAGGAGAATACCGACGCCTTTGGTAAGACGGCCGACGAGGCATTGGATGGACCTTTCAGTGCCTCCCGTACAATGTGCGCCTCCAAATTGTTGGGGGAGGAACTTTGGCATCCCGACATCGATGATGACCGAACGATGGGGCGAGTCATCCTAATGGACGCGATAGAGCTTGCGGATGCTTGCTGCAAGCGAATTTGCGACGAAGTAATTCGAGATTCAACGTCGCACAATTACATATACGGTCCGGATGTACGATACTGGTTCGCCCACCCTCACGTAGACCCCAATAACATTCCAATCTTGCGCCTGATGGGAGTAAATACTACCGATATTCGCAATTTCGACTACCTTCCCGATGATGAACAACCGTCATACTCGGCTTATACCGAAGACGCGGACTCCGTTCCAATATATCTTGGCCATCTTAGCTCAGGAACGGAAGGGACATTGCTCTGGATACGGTGGCTTGCGCTCAAGATGGTCCATCATTACAAATTCGAGGAAGGTTGGGAGAAAAAGCCCGCAATTCTGCTGATTGACGAGATAGAAAACCACCTGCACCCAACCTGGCAGCGGCGGGTTATCCCGGCGTTGCTGGAGCATTTTCCCGGGTTGCAGATATTCGCCACCACCCACTCGCCATTCATGGTGGCCGGTCTGAAAGCCGGGCAGGTGCACCTGCTCAACCGGGACGCCAATGGAGTGGTTACGGCCTCCACCAACGAGCGCGACGTTATCGGCTGGACGGCGGACGAAATTCTGCGGACGATGATGGGGGTCGATGAGCCTACCGACCAGCTTACGGTTGACCGGGCCAACCGGCTGAGGCAGCTTCGGGAAAAGGAGACGCTAACGCTGGAGGAAGAGTCCGAGTTGAACGAATTGCGCCGCAAAGTAAACGAGGAGCTCCTGTCCAAGGCCGGACTGCTGGAAGACCAGCGGAAACGTTACGCGGAATTGATGGAGCGTTTCCTGCGTTCCCGGCAGTCTGACTTGATCCAAGATGGGGAGTAGCCGGATTGCGTTGGGTTGACCGGGGACCGGGACCCGGCGAGGTTGCAGGGTACGCCCGGCAGTACACCCAAGGTTGGATTGATTACTTCCAGAATCGGACCGGCCAGAGGCCTGCCGATTTTCTTTGGGCGGTGTTCCGTCCGCTTCTGGAAAACCGCACCAACAACATCTGCTGGTACTGTGAGCAGCAATGCTATGCCGGGGGAGAATCCGGTGGCTACACTCCTACGGTTGACCACTTTCGGCCCCTGAGCCGTTTCCCGCAGTTGGCTTACGAGTGGTCTAACTGGGTCTTCAGTTGCCAAAGATGCAACGACTTGAAAGGAAACAAATGGCCGCAATCAGGTTACGTTGACCCCTGCGCTGCCGAGGTCATGGAACGCCCGGAACAGCACTTTGATTATGATGTGGCAACAGGTGAAATAATCCCCAAGGCCGGTCTTACTGGGGCTGCTCGACGCAAAGCTTGGGATACCATCAATGACTTGGGTTTGAATCAGTGGCTTCTCATAAGCTTGCGCGAAGAGCGGATCCGCGCGTTCATAGCGGAGTTATTGTTGACGCCACATACTGATCAGCAGGATTTCATCGCATCACACACGGAACAGCCTACTGAGTTCTCTGGAGCGGTTGGGATGGTTATAGAGCAACTGCGCCAAGATGGACATATCTAGCCTGTAGCTTACTAAACCAAAGCCAAAGTGGGATGCAAATTGCCGTGTGGCGCGGTCGGGATGGGCAGATGCCGGAGGTTCATCGGGGACGCCCTCACCCTAACCCTCTCCCGGAGGGAGAGGGAACTGCGTATACCACTTTGGTTTCAGTTTAGAGAGACTACGGGGATGCGGCAGAAACGTAACAGTATAATCGCCCAGTCGCCCATGAAATACAAAAACCCCGACGACTTGGGCATTCTCAGAGATTACCGGGGAGTGTACGAGAGGTTAACGCAGGCCGGGGGTTATCAGGGCCTAGCGGCGGTGTTGCCTGCGGCGGCGGCGGGCGGCGCGCTGGGCGGCCAAGCGCTCTTTTTGAGCCTTGGACCGGAAGAAGCGGCGGTCCTTCAGCTCGCGCAGAATGCCGGAGTGCTGTACGGAAGCACGGAAACGGTTGACCAAGCTCTCGGGGTTTTCACCCTCGCGGGGGGTTACATACGCCATGCAAGTCTCCTTTCGGTTGGTCTTCTCTAGGGGTAATCTAACACATTCCGGCTTCGCCGGGCAACTTTAACGCCAGAGGATGCAGCGGCGCAGGGTTGTACAACTCCCTGTGTAGCAGTACCCTAACGCGGAACGGGCGGGGCAGTGCCAAGCAACACGGGAGGCTTAGCATGGGCAACGACGACGTTATCCGAAAAATCAGGGGCAGGATTCGTGAACTGGAACTGGAATACGAGCGATTGCGTATAGCGTCACAGGTAAACGGCGAGTCCGCAACGGACCCGGAGACAGCGGTTGCCGACGCGGAAACGGAGGGCTATTCCAGCGTCGCCATTGACTTCAGCGGGACAAGGAACCTGCCACAACGGTTGGTACGGATAGCACAAGCTGTAGATGGCCCACTGGACGTCAGGGAGACAGCGCAGTGCCTCATCGAACATGGACTATCCAAAGCCAAGGCACGCAACCTCCGGACGCATATAATCAGTGTCCTTCGGGATGAACCGGACTTCTCCAAGGTGGGGGACGGGAAGTACGAGTACCTGTTGAAAGACAAGGTCTCGCTTCCCGAGAGGTAGACCATGACGCAAGAGTTGGGCCGGTTGGAGCGGCCCACGACAGAACGGTTCCAAGGGAAAAGAAAACTGCTCTTGGTGCCGTTAATTTACGGGCCTCCCGGTGTGCCCGGCGAGGGAGCCGAAATCCTGCAACGGTACTGGGAACAGGTCCAAACGCAAATATCGTCGTTGGAGTCCCGGCTTGGAGACGTGCGCCACGTTTACCACGAAAGCCTGATGAGCGGGGGTGACGAGGGACTGCAACAACTGGAAACGCTGGACCAGCGCAGCCACGGTCTGGTGTCGGCCAAGTGTCGGACCGGCGCGACACTGGAAGCTACCGAAGACGCCGAGACATTCTTTGAGGCACTGGACCTGCAACGGTGCTTGATGTTGCCCTTGGCCAGCCACAAGGTGGCCCAAACGCTTCAGGCTTGGCTGATGGAGAGCAACAGGACCAGGTACGAAAGAATCGGCAGCCGGATAGACGAGACGCTGGGGGACAACGAGGTGGGCCTGCTGTTCATCGGCGAACGGCACCAGGTCCAGTTCGCCCAGGACATAGAAGTCTTGTACATCTCGCCGCCGGCCCAAGCAGACTTCCAATCCTGGCTGCACCAGTGGATGCTCCAGCAGCAGGCAGCGGCGTCCGCGGAACAGCAAGACGAAGAGTGAACGGCAGGCCGCTCCCAAAGCCTTTGCAAAGCGGCAGTCACCTTCACCCGTCATTGCCATGAAAATAGGCCATTTTCGTGTTCATACGTGGCCCTAAGGGCCATGCGCAATTCCCGCGCAGAGCCTGCCCTCGCGGAGGCGGGGGCGGGAATCCATGCGCCTCCGGTAGTCCCTACAATTCCGCATCCACGCGCCGACGGAAGTCTTCGGCGCCCAGCCGCAGCAGTCCGTGGGCGGATATGGTGACGAAGGTCGCGCCCAGCTTGATGAACTCGGCGACTCCCGCCGCATCCGCCGGCGAATTGCCTCCCACGCCCACGAACCTGCCGCCCGCCTTGATCTTGGGCACCAGTTGGCTCATCAGCCGCCGTACCTCCGCCGGGCCGGGGTTTCCCATGCTTTGCCCCAAGTCTCCCGACGCCACGTGCAGCACGTCGACTCCCCGCACGCCCAGGATGGAGTCCAGGTTTTCCACCGCCTCCGTCTCTTCGATCATGGGAATCACCAGGGTCTGGGAGTTGATCCATTGGGTGGACTCGTCCCGGGAAACCGAGACGCCATAGTCGTGGGCCCGGCCTCCGCCCATGCCCCGGTGTCCTTCAGGGTAGTACCGGGCCGCCCTGGCTACGCTATCAGCTTCTTCCCTGGTGTTTACGTGGGGCACGATGACGCCCTGGACTCCCCTGTCGAGAAAGCGCAGAACGGTGGAATCGGCATGGTCGGGAATGCGGGCTATCGGGGTAATGTCGAACACTTCGGCGGCGCGAACCATGTGCTCCACCTGGTCCAAGTCCATCGGCCCGTGCTCGCAGTCTATCATCACAAAGTCGTAGTCCAAGGCGCCGAACAGTTCAACCAAGTCCGGGGCGTACCGGCTGATGATCGCCCCGAACACGACCTTACCTTCGTTCAATTTGGCTTTTGTGGTGTTAGTACGCATAACTTTCCTGCCCGTCTCCCAAAGTACCCTCTTCCGGCGGGAAAGGGTTAATGCTGGGGCGTCAACGCTACTGGGCCGTCATGCCGCCGTCGATCACCAGTTCCGATCCGGTGACGAAAGAGGCCTCGTCCGACGCCAAGTACAGCACTCCGTAGGCTATGTCGTAGGCGTTGCCCACCCTGCCGATGGGAGTGCGGTCCAGTACCCACTGGTACCGTTCGGGGATGGTGTAGTTGGCCGCGGTCAACGGCGTGTGGGCAAAACCAGGGTGCACCGAGTTCACGCGGATGTTCTCTCCGGCGTATTGAATGGCGGCGGACTTGGTGAACAGCCTGATTGCGCCCTTGGCAGCGTGGTAGGCCGTGGAGGTTGGACTGCCTACAATGCCGTAGATGGAGGAGATATTGACGATGGAGCCTCCGCCGACCTTCCGCATTTCGGGAATGGCGTACTTGGTGCCCAGAAAGGTGCCCTTGGCGTGGACGTCCATCTGGGAGTCCCATGCCTCCTCGGTGGTCTCTTCCACGGTGCTGCGGGCGCCGGTGCCGGCGTTATTGACCAGGATATCCAGCCTCCCGTAGGTCGACACGGTGGCCTCTATGGCCCGTTGCCAGTCTTCCTCCCGGGTCACGTCGAGGCGCATGAACATGGCCTCGCCGCCGCCTTCCCGTATCTGGGCGGCAGTCTTCTCACCTTCTTCCTCCTTGATGTCGGTCAGCACCACCTTGGCGCCCTCTTGCACGAACAACCTGGCGCTGGCGCCGCCGAACCCCATCAGGTCGCCTTCCACGCCGGTGGCGGCGCCGGTAATCAGGGCGACTTTTCCTTCCAACCTCATTTTGGCCCTCCTGTCAGCCTGCCCCCGGCGGGTTTCCCGCCTCCGCCTGCGCGAGGGTGACGTTCCTTTGCGGGAAAGACGGGAAGGAGGCGGCGAATTATCCCCCGCGACGCCGATTATAGCAGTTGCGCCGGGCTGCGCTATGCCGGAGGTTATCTGGTATATTGGCTGGCAACCCCTTGACGGCAGGTGACTGTGATGGACCCGATATATCTGGACTACAACGCCACCACGCCCATCGACCCCCAAGTGGCCGAGGCGATGCTGCCCTACATCCACCAGCAGTACGGCAACCCTTCCAGCGGCCATCCCTTGGGCGTGGCCTCAAGGGACGCCGTCGACAAGGCCCGCGGGCAAATCGCGGCGATGCTGCAATGCTCGGTGGGGGAAGTAATCTTCACCAGCGGCGGCACCGAGTCCAACAACCACGCCATCAAAGGGGTAGCCGGGGCCTGCCGGGACAAGGGAAACCACATCATTACGTCGGCGGTGGAACACCCGGCAGTGCTGGAGGTATGCCGTTACTTAGAAGGGAAAGGATGCGAGGTCACCTACCTGCCGGTGGACGAGCATGGGATGGTTGACCCCCAGTCGGTCGAGGATGCCATCAAGCCCACTACGATACTGATTTCCATCATGCACGCCAACAACGAGGTTGGGACCATTGAGCCGATTCCGGCCATTTCCGAAATCGCCCGCCGCCACGGCGTGCTGCTACATGCCGACTGCGCCCAGTCGGTGGGCAAGATTCAGGTCAGCGTGGACAAGTTGGGGGTAGACCTGCTTTCCATCGCCGGCCACAAGGTCTACGCGCCCAAGGGCATCGGCGCCCTGTACATCCGGGACGGGGTGCAACTGGAAAAGCTGATGCACGGGGCCAGCCACGAGATGGGATGGCGGGCCGGCACGGAAAACGTTATCGAAATCGTCGGCCTGGGCCGGGCCTGTGAGCTGATTAACCGGAACTTCGCCGGGTATTACCGGCACATGCGGGAGATGCGCGACCGGTTGCAAACCGGCATCGGGGAACGTTTCGAGGATGTCCGGATAAACGGGCACCCCGAAAAGCGGCTGCCCAACACCCTCAGCATCAGCTTCCGCGGGAGAGAGGCCAACACCATGCTGGCCGCCATGCAGCGAGTCTGCGCCTCCGCCGGCGCCGCCTGCCACAGCGACCGGGTGGAGGTCTCCAGCGTGCTGGAGGCGATGGCGGTGCCCTTGGACTACGCCATGGGTACGCTGCGCTTCTCCGTGGGAAGGTACACCACCGCGGAGGAAATAGACTTGGCCTTGGACGAGATCTCCGAGGTGGTGGCACGCACTCCCGTTTTGAGATAGTCGCTTGGGACCTATCCGATAATCAAGTCTGGATACTTTCCGTCATTCCCACGATATAACTCGTCATTCCCGCGTAGGCGGGAATCCACTGCTTGGCACACTGGACTCCCGCTTTCGCGGGAGTGACGATGGATATTCTCGGGAGTGACGATGGGTATTTTCGGATAGGCTCTTAATCGCTGCCCCGCCGGTGCTGCCAAGGTTGTAATTTCTGGTATGATTGAGATTAAATTAACGTTATGAAAACCATCGAAGCCATCCACATCTCGCCCATAAAGTCATTGGGGTTGACCCACCCCAATGAAGTAACGGTGACCTTGGCCGGCATCGTGGAGGACCGGCGGTTCTTCCTGATGGATGACAACCGGAGGCTGGTGACGCAGCGGCAGGTGGGGAAACTGGTGCAGGTGAAAGCCGAATACCAAGCAGACCCGGAATGGCTACGGGTGGTGTTTCCCGACGGAAAGACCGTCGAGGGTCAGGTCGAGACCGGCGAGTCCACCGGCGTCAGGATGTTCGGAAGAGTGGTTAGAGGAGAGGATGTGGTTGGAGAATGGAACGAAGCGTTGTCCGGCTATTGCGGCGCGCCGGTGCGATTGGTAAGGGCGCTGGAGCCGGGGCAATGCTTCGACGAATATCCAATCTCCCTTTTGTCTGGCGCATCGGTAGAGCTGTTGAACCGTTATCCCGTCGCCAACGTAGTGTTCGACAGCAGGAGGTTCCGCCCCAACTTCCTCATCAGCAATTGCGACCCCCACGAAGAAGACACTTGGCTGAGTGAAGCCGTCCAACTTGGTGACGAGTTGCGGTTGCGGGTGGTGGCGCGGGACCCGCGATGCGCTATCACAACCCACGATCCCGATTCCGGGGAAGAGGACTTTGACACACGGGCCCTGATCGCCGGCTACCGCCCCGGCTTGGGGACCGCCTACTTCGGTGTGTATGGCATCGTAGAACGCCCTGGCAAGGTTTCCATGGGCGATAAAGTAACAACCCTGATTGGCGCCTCTTCGTAAGTCTTAGGAGAAGAGCCTGATGCCAGATGAATTAGTAAAATTTTCAGAGAAACCCCAAGCGAAATACCTGATTGCCGGCTGGCGCCGCCAATGGTCCGACGGCGGCCGTGTTTCCGGCGGTCTGACCAGGTACCTGATCGAAAAGCTGGGGGCCAGGAAAATCGGCGAACTGGGCCCTACGGTGTCCCATGATTGCTACCCCTTCCAAGTAGCTGGGACACACGACACTTTCCGCCCCCTGGTGTCCTACGAGGACGGGCTGCCCAGCAGGGGCATGTACCGGGAGAACTACTTTTACGATGCGGGCAACGGCCTGATCATCTTCCGCGGCGAAGAGCCCTGGTTCCACATCGAGGTGTTTGGTGAAGCGTTTTTCCAAGCCGTGAAGGAGTTGGGAGTGGAACTGACGGTTGCCGTGGAAGGGGTAAACGGTCCGGTCCCGCCCGACTTGGAACGGCGCATCACCTGCGTCTACAGCAAGGCGGGAATGAAGGACACGCTGGAAAAGTACGGGATGCAGTTTTCCAGCTACGGCAGCGAGGGAAGGAGAGGCCCCACCATTGCGATGGCGCTGGTGTCGCTTGCCCACTTCGAGTATCCGGACTTGGAGATGTTCCGGATGGGAGCAATGGCCCCCATGTACCCCTTCTCCACCCAGTCCAACGAGCAGGTGGGCATCACCCGCGACCACCGCTCTTACTACGACATAATGCGGCGGCTCAACTCGATGCTGAAGCTGGACGTTGACTTGTCGGAACTGAAGCAATTGGCCGACGCCGAGTGTCAAAGGCTGGAAGAGGTGCTGGAGAGGATTGGCTCGGCCAACGGAGAGGCCAAGCAACTCATCGAAACGGTGAGGTCCGACTACAACTACACTCCCTTCGAAGAAGTGGTCGAACTTGACCCCGCGCTGGACCGGACGCTGGAAGACATTCTCAGGAACATGTCCAACGAGTAACCAGAGCAACCCTGTGGTTACCCTGGCCACTGAAAAGCGTTCCGTAGGGGCGTCCCTTATTGCTGGCCGTATACCGCGTCAGCCCTCTTGCGCCAAGTTGACAGCCCACGCTATGAAGTCCCGCACCAGAGGACGCCCATATTCGATTTCGTAGTCCTCGAGGGACCCATTGTAGAAGTTGTTGTGGAAGTGCCTGGCTTCCGAAATGGCAGTTCCCAAGTCTCCGGAAGCGTGATATGAGGGGCCGTCTTCCGCAACCAGCCTACGGGCCGCGTTAATCAGTTGCCGGTGCGTCCCGCAGTCCCAGCCCCTCTGCTTGCTGACGGCGGTTACGGCATGAGAGAAAGCACCCCATAGCTTTTCAGAAGCTTGAAGGGCGTCGCCCGCATCGAACTCCCGGTCTGACGCTTCCAGAAACGCCAGGGCCGTTTCCCGGTGCTCTTCCGCTGCCATCATGTGCTTTGTCTTCCCAGTCGGCCCTTTCGCCGTCTGATGGGGTGGTCGAAAGACCTTTAAGAGGTTGGACGAGACGCGGGAGGGGCGTTCTGAGTCCAGGGATACGGCACGCCGCAGACGTGGCAATGGGCGGGCCTGGCCGGGGGATTCCTTCTTATCGCATGACCATTGGAACACCTGGTTGCGTGGGGTTTGTTGCAGTCAGCGCAGACGTTGTATACCTGCGACAAGTAATGTCCCGTTTCACACCACGGCATAGAAAATCACCTTTCAAGGACTACGCCCGACCGAATGCGGAGTCTCATCAGTCAAATAATTGGAGCGGGCGATGGGATTCGAACCCACGACTTTTTGCTTGGGAAGCAAACACTCTACCACTGAGTTACGCCCGCTCAGTGCTGAAGATAATAAATCGCACCTGTTGCCATGTCAACGCCGCCATTCCGCGACGCCCGGATTCGCCCGGACCAACGCGCGGCTAGCCGGCGCCAACCCTCCCTATGAAATCGCGCGTTCTCGCGGCGAGGGCTTCAGGAATCTCCACCTTCATGTTGTGACCCACGCCGTCAATGACTTCCAGGACCGCATGGGGCATCTCACGGGCCATCAGGTGCTGCGATTCCAAGGGTGTGATTTCATCCTGGGACGCCGCCAATATGAGAGTGCGGACGTTTATTTCAGGCAGCAGTGGCGTCAGGTCCTCCGCCAGCAGGCAGCCCTGAAGCGCCAGCACCACCGGGGCCGGGGTCTTCGCCCCCTCGTCAGCGTACCACTCGACCACATTGCGGCTGGTATCGGGTCCGAAGCGCTTGTCGGAATCCGACAACAGCCACGCCCTGGTCCCTTCCTGCTCCAGGATATTCCGCCACTTGGCGGCATCCATGCTGGCCCCCATGCGAGCCAGCCGCGGCGTGGAGGCGACCAGCGTCAGGCTGTGCAACCTGTCAGGAAAGTCGTGGGCGAAACGCAGGCTCACTATGCCGCCGGCGGACGCGCCGACAAGATGTACTTTCTCAATGCCCAGTCCATCCATAACCCTGGCGATGTCGGCCGCCAGTTCCGGTAGCGAAAACCCCAAGTCCGGCAGGGGCGGCGTCCCAGCATGTCCTCGCATGTCGAAGCGCACCACCGGACGGGTCCGGGCCAGCGTGGGAACCCAAGCTCGCCAGCGATGCAGGTTTCCCCCGGCGGAGTGGTGCAGCAACACCGGCTCGGATGAGCGCCAAGGGTCAGAGAAGTCATCCACGTGATAATGGAACCGGTCGCCGTTCACGTCCAGTATCGGCATACTCTCACCATCCGAAGTCGGCCTTATATCATGTCGGGGCCGATATTTGAGACGCCTTGCATGGATGCAGAAACGCACTGGCTTGGAGCCGGCCAGAGTTGGACCAATCAGGACTGACGCTGAACAGAGTCGATAAAGGATTGAGTAAATTGAATTCTCTCGTCTGCTTCCTGCCAAAGGTCGGAATGTGGATGGTCTCCATGAAACAAGCGGACCAGCACTCCCTCGGATTTGGCCGCTGTGACTGCGGGGATGAAGTCGCTATCGCCGGCTAAGAGGGCAGCTTCTTGAATCGCTTGTTTGGCGGCTAGCTGCACCAGATCGACACCCAGCAGAATGTCTACTCGTTTCTGCTCGAATCTGGGTTGTCCAGACTCATCACTGCCTCTGTAGGCTAATCTGCCAAGTCTGACCGTGTACCTCGGAAGATTTCCAATGCTTGAAAGAACCGTCTTTGGTTTGAATATCTGATGGACTCTTGCTGAGTAGGAGGATCGCTCTGATACGCAGGGCAGTGGTAGTAGTATGTTCTGAGGATAGTCGACTCTCCAGCCATAGATTCCGACAATTTCTGATGGTCTATCTGTACGTTGGGGAACTCGTGCCTGAGCACGTTATCCAGATACGCTCCATCTATGAAGATTGCGACTCGATCCGGCAAATCACCTCCAAAAGGAAAAGCGGCACGGGCCCGTGCCGCTCTAACAGAGGATAACAACCTGACGTGCGCCTGAGACGGACGCCAAGGAAAATAACGTCATTATTATATCAACCACATTGGCGGTTTTCAATCCCTGTTAAACTCATATTAGCGCATCTCCATGCCGTTGTTCATCTGACTTGTCATACAGAACATGCCACATGAGAGAACAGTCCGTGTGCGGGCTACCCCCGCAACGGGCGGAAGAATGCCCGGATGTCGTCCACCAGCATTTCCGGCTCTTCCAAGGCGGCGAAGTGCCCGCCCCTGGGCATCTGGGTCCAGCGTTGCACGTTGTAGGACCGCTCGGCCCATTCCCTGGGCGGGCGGCTGATTTCGTAGGGGAATGCGGCCACCCCGGTCGGCACCCGGATGCCGTCGCCCTCTGCCAGGTTCCAGTCTATCCGTTGCGTCTCGTAGTAAAGGCGCGTGGAGGCGTTGATGGTCTGGGTAACCCAGTAAATGGTGATGTTGGTAAGAAGTTCGTCCTTGGTGTACTTGCTCTCTACGTCGCCGTTGCAGTCGCTCCAGGTCCGGTACTTCTCCACTATCCAGGCCGCCAAGCCCGCCGGCGAGTCGTTCAGGCCGTATGACAAGGTCTGAGGCTTGGTGCCCTGGATGTGGGCATAGCCGCCTTCGGATGCCTGCCACTGCGCCCGCTCGTCCAGGAAGCGTTGCTCCGCCTCGTTCAACGGCCGGGAACCGGGTCCCATGTACGGGGTAGGCCGCGTAACGGCGGTCAGGTGTATGCCAATAAGCCGGTCCGGGTAGGCATAGCCCAAGTGGGTGGTCACCGCGGCGCCCCAGTCGCCGCCCTGCGCGCCGAACCTCTGGTAGCCCAGGGCGTCCGTCATCAGCTTGGGCCACAGGTCTCCGACACTGAATACGCTCATGCCCCGGCCCTTGGTCAGTCCCGAAAATCCATAGCCCGGCATCGACGGGACCACCACGTCGAAAGAGTCTTCGTCTGAGCCGCCGTGGGACGCAGGATCGGCAAGCAGGGGTATTATCTTCGTAATCTCAAAAAAGGTGCTGGGCCAACCGTGGGTCACCACCAACGGCATGGGGCTTGGGCCGGTCCCTTTCTGATGGATAAAATGGATGTCCAGGCCGTCGATGTTGGTCATGAAATGAGGAAAGCGGTTGAGCTTTTCCTCCTGCGCCCGCCAGTCAAACTCGGTGCGCCAGTATTCCACCAACTCCTTGATGTAGGCCAGGTTGGAGCCATAGTCCCAGTCGGAACCGGGAATCTCGTCGGGCCACCGGGTGCGGGCAAGGCGGTCTTTCAGGTCACCGAGGACCGCGTCTTCAATGTGAATCCGGTACGGCTGCACGTCCATGCGGGTCTCTCCTGCTCAGAAATTCCAAGTGGTGAACTGGGGAACGCTGGCCCACGGGCGAGTTGCGGCGACCTGCCGCACCTCCGAAGGGTTGGAAATAGGCGCCAAGCACATGCCGCCCATGCAGATGTAAAGTGTGGGCGTTTCCCCGGCTGGAAAGCCAAGGGCCTCAATCCGGGCCACGTCATTTCCGGGGTCCAGGCGCTCAACGACTTTATGCGGAGCGTGGGCCTTCAAAGTGGCTGCGAGCAAGCGTTTCGTCCGCGAGTCCGATGAGCGCCCCACGATAACCTCGTGCACCGGCCCTTTGTCCACCGCGTCCCAAGCTCTCGCCCAAGCGGACCCGGAGGGCAGGAATAACCTCTCTTCGTCCCCCTCCATTCGCCGCGACCCTGCCGGGCCGATGTAGGTGCCCTCCGGTGGAACACCGTCGAACGCCGCCAGGGTTTCCCTGGCAAGCTGCTGGTGGCTGTGGTCATCGGCCAAGTAGGAAAGCTTGACCAGCGCCTCGGCCAGCAGCGAGTTCTCCAGCAACGGCTTCTCCCGAGGCAACGCAATCCCCGGCGTCGATTGCCGGTACGCCGTGTCGTAAAACCCGCCGGCGTCGTCCCCAAATGACTCCTGGATATGTGCGGTCAGGCCCTCGGCCCTTCGCAGAGCGTCGGGATTGCCGGTTACTTGGTAAAGCTCCAAGTAGGCGCGAAGGGCGTGGACGTAGTCGGCCAAGTATTCCGGGCCTTCGTTCCCGCCTCCAATGGTGTGGCGCAGTCCGCCGGAATCGGTTGTGGCGTCGCCCCATATCCGGTCAAGGACTCGCTCAGCGGCATGGAGATAACTTTCCCCGCCCAGCGCGGCATACGCTTTCAACAGAGCCACGGCGGCTGCGGCGTTCCACCCGCTATAGAACGTGCGGTCTATGGACGGCTGGTGCTCCGGCAGGCGGTCCTTCCACGGCAGCCGGTAATACTCTTCCCCGGCATCCTGGCTGGCATAGAAGAGGCTCGCTTCCTTGTCGTAAAGTGTGGAAAGCATGTAGTCCAACGCGCTGACGGCGGCCTTGCGGTAGACCTGCCTGCCGGTGAGTTGCGCCGCATCCAGGTATGCCGCGGCCAAGGAGGCGTTGGTGTAAAGCATCTTCTCGTAATGGGGCACCCGCCAGTCCCGCGACACGGAGTAACGGAAAAATCCCTGGTCGTTCCGGTCGCAAAGGCCGTCGTACATCCCATCCAGAGTTGTTTTCACCATGTCCAGCAGCGTCCTGTCGCCGCTGCGGCTGTACAGGGCCATCAATAGCCCTAACGCCTCCCAAGGCGGCTGCTTGGGTTCGGCCCCGAACCCGCCATAGTCGGCATCGTACAACTCCCGCAGCTTGGCCAACACCAAGTCCGCCGTCGCACCGGGACTGCCCCCCTCCGACGCCCTTGACGCCGGAACGGCGGCGCTGTCAAAAGCTGCCTCGACCGTGTCGGCGGAGCCGGAGTACACGCCGCTCACCTGCTCCAATAGCTGCACCATCTCTTCCGGCGGCGTGTACACCCTTCCGGTTATCAACCGGGCTTGGCTGTCCAGCAGGGCGATGGACGGGAAACCGCCCTGGTTGTAGCGCAGGGATATATCCGGCCTCTGGTCCACGTCCACCCTGACCGGGACAAACCGCTCGTTCACCAAATCGATGACGCGGCGGTCCGAGTAGGAGGTCTGGTCCATGACGTGGCACCAGTGACACCAAGTGGCGGTCAAGGTAAGCAGCAACGGCTTGCTTTCCGCCTCCGCGGCGCGGAAGGCCTCTTCGTCCCACCCTCGCCACTGGATAACGGGTTGTTCAGTATTTGTTGACATGGGCGTTAACCGGCCTGTTTTGGATTGCTGTGCGGGCGGGAATCCATAAACGCGGCCATCCAACCGCAAACCGCCTCCCAAGAACGCGCTAGATGGGCAGGACGTCCTCAGTCCGGTCGGCGGGAAGGTCTATCTGGAAGGTGTTGGCGTTGAACGCCAGCAGGGCGTAGTAGGCCATCAGGTTGACCAAGTTCGTCAGCCCGTGGACGCCGAATTGCTCCACCGCGGCGTTGTAGGCGGCGTCGCTGACCTTGTGGGTACGGTAGAACTCCAAGCCCAGGTTCACCACCGCCGCCTCGTCGGCGGGCATATCCGGCAACGGGCGCTTGTCGCGCATAGCATCCACCAGCGCGTCGCTCAGTCCGGCTTGGCGGCCCGCGGCGGCGTGGGCGTTCCAGATGTATTGACAGTCCAGCTCCCGGGCGGTGGTCAGCATGGCCAGTTCCTGTATCTTGGCCGGCAGCCCGGAACCTTGCCTCAGATAGGCGGAAAGATGGTTGGTCCTCTTGGCCACCTCCGGGCTGTTTATCGTCACCGACCCCGGACCGCTGGTGGGCACGCCGCCCCGGTCCTGGACGACTTCATCGAACGCTTCCCTATACTGTTCCGGCACGCTCTCCCTGGTGGCGGCAGGTATTCTGGCCATGACAACCTCCTCATACGGTGGAACGTTTAACGCTGGGGATTCGGAAATTCCGGTGTGCGGCGGGGTTAAAGTTACCCGCAGCCATAGGGGATGTCAATGTTGGTAGTCTAACGGCTTTGAGAGGAGCAACTCCGTGGTGTCTATTCCCAGGGCATGAGCAATAGCCTGCAAAGTCTTGAACCTGGGAGACTGTTCTCCATTCTCAAGTCTGACCAACGTAACCCGCCCAATGTCGGCTGCCCGAGCCAGCGCCTCTTGCGTCAACCCCACGGACTCTCGAAACGTGCGGACACGTTCGCCGAGGGTCTGCCGTCCCAGTGCAGCTATGGCTTCCACGGTTGGCCGGTAAGAAGCGTCGCAGTAGTGCCGGCCGAAGTCCCAGGGGACCTCTACTCTCTCGCCCCCGGCAGTCTGCAAGACTAACTCGTAAGGATTCGGCAACTCCAAACCGGATATCCCCTCGCGGTTTCTGACATCGGGAACATCGGCGTAGGGTATAAGGCCCTTACATCCATCGGCGAAGCTCAGCTCGATGCCATCATCCAATAAGCTGGCGGTGGTCATCATCCGATTGGCGTTTTTCACCAAGACCACGTCCATTGACTACCTCCCGTGAATGGCGTCCCACGTCGCCCTGATCTCTGCGGCTGCTATGCCCTGCGCTGGTCGCGGTAATTGGACGCTGTAATGGGCTGCCAATTGACTACGGCGTTGTCCACGAGGCGGGAGCCAATCCGAGGTCTGGATTTCTCCAGTTGGTCCATGCTGGAATTGCTGGTGATTACCGTGGGCAGCCGGGACTCGTGGCGATGCACGATGATCTGATAAAGCTTTTCTTCTGCCCAAGGGTGCTGTGTTCCGCACCCAAGTCATCCAGGACCAACAGGGGCGCCGTCTTGATTTGCTCGAACAATTCATCGTAACCGATGACGCTGTCGGGGCTGAATGTTCCTCTGAGATGATCCAACAGGGTCGGCACAAAGGTATAGAAGACGGAGCGGTCCTTTCGCAGGCATTCGCTGGCTATAGCCACCGCAAGGTGTGTCTTGCCGCAACCGTGGGGACCGGTGAACAATACCCACCCTTCGGGATCGTTGGCGAAAGTTTGGGCAACCGCTTTGGCTAATTCAAGAGTATCCCGGCCTGTGCGATCGGTCCCGCGTCCTCCTCTGGTATCGAATGACTCGAAGGTCATCCGTTGTTGCATTTCTGTGGACAAGTCCCCGATTCTGCGGGTGAGGCGTGTGTTGTACTGGCCAAGCTGGTGTACTTGGGAAAAGCCATCCAACGACTCTATGCGGGTGCGCAGGTGCTCGTTCAAGCGGTGCAGCGGTCCGTGTACGGTTATGACGGTGGGAAGGGAGAGATTGGACCGGTGGTTGATGACTTGGAACAGCTTTTCCTCAGCCCAAGGAGTAGCGCTGTTGCCGCCCAGATCGTCCAGCACCAGCACCGGCACGTTGCGGACTTGGTCGAACAACTCGTCGTAAGACACCGGGTTGTCCGGAGAGTAGGCCGCCCGCAGGTGGTCCAGCAGGTCGGCCACAGCGATGAAAAAAGTGGTCTCGCCGTGCTCGATGCAACGGTTGGCCACCGCTACGGCCAAGTGGGTCTTGCCGCTGCCGCTGGGACCGGTGAACACCATCCACCCGGCAGGCCGCTCGGCGAATTTCACCGCCGCGTCAAGCCCAACGCGAAACATCTGGCTGCTTACGGCGTCGGGCAACGGCCCATCCCGCCGGGTGTTCAGAAATGTGATGCGGCTCAACGGCCCAAGGTTGCTGTAGCGGCGAAGGGCCTCGGTGCGGCTGGCCGGGTCTTTGGTTTCCTGGCAGTCACAAGGAAAGGTGCGGCCAAAGTCGGGGTGACCTACCGGGACCCGTTTGCTTACCCAACCGACCCCGTTGCATACGGCGCAGGCTTCTTCAGCGGGCCCGCTGCCGGGAACGTCCCGCAGCAGCGCCGCCCCATCGCCGTTGGTAGTCGTCGAGATATTTCTGGCGGTTATCCGTCTGAGGATGTCGCCCAGGTTTTCCATGGTCCTTTCCTTCGGCGGCCCAGCGTCTGAGGATACCTGCAATGTAGCGCCAACTTCTCTTGTTTTCGGTCACTGCGATAGCAAAGGCATCCCGGAGCCATGCTTGGGGGTAGGATTCCTCCGCCTCCTGCAACTCCTCGGCGAGGATGGGCGTGAGCATCCCAATGTTCTCTTCATAGAGGGTGAAAATATTCGGTTTTTCATCCCAGTCCGGGCTGGGCGCATCCCATTCCGCTTGGTCGCCGGACTTTGACGCGCCGGTCGCACCCAGACGCGCCAAGGCGCTCCGGTTGCTGGGGCTGTTCAAAAGATACCTTTCCTGCCCCCCCTCTGGCCGGTGCCGCAGCAGAACGCCTCGTCCCACCGCCAAGTCCAGCCCGCGGCGGACCTCCCCTCGGGGGTCCCGGCCGTTGGCGCTGAGGGCCTTGAGCAGCGACAAGTCGTTCAGGAATTCGTCCAGCGCCATCATCCGCAGGACGCCCTTTTTCCGGTGGAGCAGCCAGAAGGCCCGCAGGACGACCTTCAGCTCCGCAATGTCGGAGATTTCTTCCAACAGCGGGCCCAGCAGGGCGTTGGGCACGGGCGTATACGATTCGTTGTTGGTGAAACCCTGAAAAGACATAATCAGAAAGCATCGACTCTCTGTAGTGATTCGAACCGCACCAGGTTATCCCGGAAGTACAGGGATACGCTGCCGGTGGGGCCGTTGCGGTGCTTGGACACGATGATTTCGGCCAGGTTCCTGGGATACTGGCGGCCGGGGAAATGCTGCTCCCACTCCTCTTCCGTGTGATACATATCCTCCCGGTGGATGAACATGACCACGTCCGCGTCTTGCTCTATGCTGCCGCTGTCGCGGAGGTCGGACAGTTGAGGCCGGTGTTCGGCCCGTTGCTCCACTCCCCGGCTCAGTTGCGAACAGGCGATCAACGCGATGTTCAGGTCCCGGGCAATGCCCTTCAACTCCCTGGAAATCTCGCTGATTTCCTGTACACGGTTGTCCCGGCCCCGTCCCCGGCCTTGGATAAGCTGCAAGTAGTCCGCGACCAGCAGGTCCAAGCCCCGCTCTATAGACAAGCGACGGGCCTTGGCCCGCATTTCCGCCATCGCTTGCAACGGCGTGTCGTCTATGTAGACCGGCAACTCCGACAACCTGCCTATGGAGTCGATGATCCGCTGCTCCTCAGCCTCGGTGTACAGTCCTAAGCGCAGGCGGTGGGAGTCTATCTCGGCGTCGGCGGCCAGGATGCGTAACGCCAGTTGTTCGCGGCTCATCTCCAAGCTGAAAACGCCGACGGTTGCCCCGGCTTGAGCTGCGCTGAGCGACATATTCAGCATCAGGCTGCTTTTACCCATGGCGGGCCGGGCGCCCAGGATGATCAGGTCTGAACGTTGCAACCCGCCGAGCAGTTCGTCTATGTCGTTGAACCCGGTAACCAAGGGAGGGCCGCCGTCCAGGGTAGGGTCTACGATGGTGGCCCGTTCTTCCAGGTACTGGTCGTAAATCTGCCGCAGCGGAATGAACCCGCGCTCCGCTTGGCCGGAACGAACACCGAACAGGATATCCTCGGCTTGGCGCAGGGTGGCGTCCACGTCCGCGGTGTCCTCGTAGCCCATGGCGGATATGCGCGACGCCGCATCGATCAACGTCCTCATGGTAGAGGTGCGGGCCACTAGATAGGCGTAGTGCTCGGAGTGGGCGGACGTGGGAGTAACGGAGACCAAGTGGCTCAGGTAAGCCATGCCTCCAACCGCTTCAAGCTGGTTGATGCGGTCTAGCTCCCGCGCCAGCGTTACCTGGTCGATGACCTCGTTGCGCTCGAACAGGGCGCTGGCGGCGGCAAAACAGACCTGGTTCCGCTCACGGTAGAAGTCCTGTGGTTTAACCAGAGACGAAATGCGGACGAAACAGTCCCCATCAATCAACAACGACCCAACAACCGCTTCTTCCGCCTCGATGTCGTGAGGAAGAAGTTTCTCGGCGTACATGGGGCTATTCTTCTATCTCCGCTAATACGTGGATGGTCGCTTGGAGTTCGTTGGAGAACTGGAGGACGATGTCGTATTCACCCGGCTCGCGGATGGGTTCGGTGGCCTCCACAAGCCGGCGGTCTATGGTCCTGCCGACGGCCTCTCCCAGTTCGGCAGCGATGCGGGTGTTGGTTATCGCCCCGTAGTACCTGCCGGTTGGGGTAACCCTGGCGTAAAGGGTTATCTGCGTCTCGTCGATGGCCTCCGCTAACTCCCTCATGCTTTCGGTCTCGCGGACTCGGGCGTCGTCCCCGGCGGCCTTTATTTTGTGCAGCCTTTTCAGTACTTCCGGCGTGGCCATTTCCGCCAAGCCTTGCGGTATCAGGTAGTTCCTCGCAAACCCGTCGGCCACCCGCTTTATCTCTCCGGCCCGGGCTTGGTTTTCCACGTCGTGGATGAAAACGACTTCCATGTTGGTCACGTCCTTCCCCCATCATTCCCGCTCCGGCGGGAATCCGGGCCGGGCGAGCGTCCTTTGTCGGGGGGCTGAATTTTAGCCTACATTATAAATCAGCCCATCAAGGACTTACACTGGCGTATGACATGGTGTATAACAACATTTCCGGCAGTCACCTCTCCCCGAGGGTGAGAGGGCAGGGTTAGGGAGGCTACGCCCGACAGACGCTCCCCAAGTCTCCGCGCCAAGGTTGCCCACGCGCACCCAACCACATCCACCTAAGCGGTTTGACCCTAACCCTGCCCCTCTCCCTGGCCAGGGAGAGGGGACTGCCGGAAATGATGAAAAGACCTTTGACCGTGACGGGGCCTTGTAAGGCCCTCGGTCCGAAATTCCGCGCACAAGGTAAACCACCAAGCCTTGCTTATGTCAAGGCAGATTTGGCTAAATTCTGAAATTAGTTTCTTCGTTTTATTAGCCGAGTGTGATGGCCTGAGATTCGAGAAGGAATGGTTCGACAAGCTCACCAAGAACGGTTCCCAAAAATCCGTTCGCCCTGAGCTTGTCAAAAGGCCGTTAACGAGGCCGGGGGGACACTATCCGCGTGGAGGAAATCAGTGGGTTTCTGCGACTACATCGAACACACTGCGCTGCCGGTGCGACGAGCCATTCTGACTCACCCCTTCGTTACGGGCGTGGGCGACGGGACGCTGCCGCTGGCCAAGTTCAAGCACTACATCCTCCAGGACTACGTTTACCTGATCGACTACAGCCGGGTATTGGCTCTGGCTTCGGCGCGGGCGCCGGACCTGGAGCAAATGGGGTGGTTCGCCAAGCTTCTGGATGAGACCCTCAACACCGAAATGGAGTTGCACCGGAGTTATTGCGCCGAGTTTGGCATTACCCGGGAGGAACTCGACGCAACCCAGGGCGCGCCGACTACCGTTGGCTACACCAGCTACCTGCTGAAAGTGGCCCACCAAGGCACGTATGCCGAGTTGGTAGCGGGCTTGCTACCGTGCCAGTGGGGCTACTGGGAGATAGGGGAGCACTTGGCCGGGCTAGGCAAGCCTGCGGACGCGCCGCTGTATTCCCAGTGGATAGAAATGTACACATCGGCCGAGTTCGGGGAGTTGGCCCAAACGATTCGCGGCATGGCGGACACTCTTGGCAGCCGCGCCGGCCCCGACGAGCTGACGGCTATGGCGGATGCTTACCTGACCAGCCTGCGGTTCGAGCACAGGTTCTGGGACATGGCTTGGTTTCTGGAGGACTGGCAGGCCTGAGAACCTGCAAGTCCATACGAGTCCATACATGAACGGTGAGAGCGCAAGGCGTACATTGGATGTAAACGTACTTGCTGCATGGAGGAATGATGAGCGGTTACCGGCTGGAAGACGACCCGCGCTATCAGGATGTTCTCTTCCTGGAAGCTCATTGGGATGAACTTCTGGAGCAGTACCCCGATAAGTGGATTGCCATATTTGACAAGAAGGTCGTCGCTTCGGCGGAGGACAGGCGGGACCTTAATCCACAACTGAGAGCGAAAGGTCTCCAGCATGTTGGTGTACTGATTCGAGAAATGGAAACCGACCCTAAACCTTGGATACTTCCGGTCTTATGATTATCGGGTATTTCGCTCTCGTAGGCGCAACTCGACGCCCCTTTATCCGGTGCGACGTTTCGATTCCTGCCTACCCGGACATCGCCCCCACACCCATTGAGTTCGTTGTGGATACGGGGTCGGACATGACGGCCCTGTCGCCCGATGATGCCGAGAGTCTCGGTCTGAGAGTTGCTGCACTCGACATTGGACAGACAAGCGGAGGGGTTGGAAGCGCATTTGCGACCAGAGTCGTCCAATCCCGCATCACCGTTCAGGGCTTATCCACTCCACACCTGTTGCATATTCCTGAAGTCACGCACCCTATGCCGTCTCTTCTGGGGCGCGATTTCATGCGTGATTTTGCCCTTTTCATGGAAGAGCGCACGGGGCGGGTATTCCTGCTTGACCGGGAAGACCTCGATAGTTTCGGCATCCCGTCCCTTCGCTAAGGAAATTGCCCTAAGACTTGACCGCCTGAAACACCATGCAAGGCCAGGAAAAGTCTATGTCCCCGTCTGACGGCTCTATCCGGAAGGCCTCCCGCACCCCGTCGGACGCCTCCAGGAAGTCGCGCCGCAGCGCCGCCACCTCCGGCTCCGGCGTGGCGGTGCGGGCCACCCACTCGTTGAACTTCAAGTAGACCCGTGTCATGTCCTGCTGCATGACTTCAACCCCCCGGTCAGACAGCATCTTTCTTATCTCGGACACCTTGCGGTTCCGCACGTGGCTGAAGTCGCGGCGCAACTCTATGTCGTTCATCCACAGGTCTATGTCGTCCTCTTCGGGGCACACGCTGTCCGCCATGAGGAATACGCCGCCTGTCTTAAGCGTCCGCCGCACCTCATCCAGCGCCTTGTCCAGGTCGGCGAAGTGATGCCCCGCTACGCGGCTGGTCACGACGTCGAGTGAGCCGTCGGCAAAGGGGAGATATTCGGCCGAGTTGCGGCTGACTTGGACGTTGCCCAGTTCCCGCTCCCGCCCGATGCGGCGCGCCTGCTCCAGCATGGGCCGAGTCGGGTCCGTTGCTACAACCCGCTGGGCGAATTCCGCCATGGCAAAGGCGGTGAAACCAGCACCTGTGCCCAGGTCTACCGCCCAACGGCTGCCGCTGTGGTCCAGTTCCCCGGCCATCCGCTGCAAAATGTCCAGGCTGTCGTCGCGGACGTGCACCCGGCTCCTGGCGTAGACGCCGGCTTGCGCGCCGAACATGCGTTGCGCGCTGCCGGATGGTTGGACGGTCGAGTTATTGTCAGCCATGTGAGTTTACTGACCTCCGTTCATATAGAAGGTTGGCATATGAGGTATACTTTGACAAAGGGGGTTGGCAATGGCTACTGACACAGATGATTCCAGGCTTGGGCGGCTGGAAGGGCAAATGGAGCAAGTAATCCTAGCCCTTCAGGAACTCCGCCAAGAACTCCGGGATGTCCGCCAAGAGATTCGGGCAGTCCACTCCAGAATAGACCGGCTGTTCCTGGCAACCTGGGCCATCGGCGGCGGCATCATCGCTGCCTTGATAGTCCAGATAATCCGGGCCGGGTAATATGAATGGCTCGGTCACCGACCCGGTCCCACAGGGTTTAAACAGCGGTGGCCCAAGCGACGCCATTCAGCACTATCTTTTGAAACTCGGGGGTCTGGAAACTTCGTCCGTCGTGCCCCAAGAGCAGGGTGAACACCTTGCCGTCGCCGTATTGCCGGGTCCAACCCAGCGGGTAGGTGCCGGCGGGCATGTGGGTCATCTGCCGGTCCGGCCCCCAGGGATAGGTCCCGTCGTCGGCATCGCCGGTAAGGAAGACGTGGTTGCCGTCCTTGAGCGCAAGGTTCATGTAAAGTTCGTCGTTGGTGCTGAAGTCCGAGACCCCGCTGACACCCGCGTGACCGGCGTCGCTCACGGTGACCGTGAACTCTCCGTAGGGCGGATGGTAGCTCGTCCCGGTTATCCAGCCCCCTCCGGTAATCTCATGGTACTCGGGCCAGGTCTCCGACAGACATGTTGCGATGTGGATGCAGATAAACCCCTTGCCGGAGCGGATGAACTCGCTCATGCCGGTCTGTTCGTCCTTGGCCAAGGCGAATTCCCCGAAGTCCGGCAGGTTCTCCCGCCGCGTGTTGAAAACAAGGGCGTCGTAACCGCTCATTGAAGCCGAGTCGGCCAATATCGATGCGTCCTCCGTCATGGTCACGTCGTGACCGGCACCCGTCAAAAAATCGACGAGGACCGGCGTCGACTCTTCGTAGGGATGCCTTCCGCCGGAAATCACCAACAGCTTCATTGCTCAATCTCCTTTGGGTGTTCAGTTTCTCGAAATGGCCGAGCCGTACCCCCTCGTCTGCTCGCTCACCAGAAACGATGCCTTGTCGCGCCCGTAGGGAGTCTCCAGGTCGGCGTCGAATCTCTGGCCGCCCAGTTCACCGATGACTTCATACCTCATTTCGGTGAACAGCTTGCCCTCGAAACCGGAGCTTTTTACGTTCCGTTCCTCTTCTCCCTGCAGGAACATTTCCACCGCGTGGACCATGATGTCCTTAATGTCATCGGGGCCAAGGTAAGTGCCGGAGCGTAGGAAGACGTAGCCCCAGCGGATGCCCCTGTGGTCCATGTGGTCTAGCATTGACTCGAAACGGCCTTTCTTTCTCGAAACACCAAGCTATATCCTGATTCCCGCCTGTTGCAGTTGGGTCAGGACCGATTCCGGGGCGCGGCAGGTGATTACCGCTATGTCGGGAGTGCGGTTGCGTGCCTGGTGCGTCAGGTACCGCCCGACGGTGTCCGGAACATCCTCCCCGATGAGCAAGGCGTCATAGTCCGAGGAACCCGCCAGATCGACGGCTACTTCGTCGCTGGAAGTGCCGGTGACGATGCAGCCCACGGCCTCCAATATCCGGGTAACGTCGTCCACCGTGTCGTCGTATCGGCTGACTACCAATATTCTATTCGAATCGGCCATATCAGGATCAGTAGTTCACTGCGTTGCCTACGCCGCCGCTGGCTTCGATGAGCTCGCCGGTGATGGCCTGGGCTTTTTCCGAAGCTAGGAAGACGGTCAGGCAGGCTATCTCGTAAGATTCCACCATGCGGCCAATGGCGTTGCCTCGAGGAGATCCCGGAGCAAAGTCTCGGCGCTCCACCTCTTCAGGGGATATGCCGGCTTGGGCGGCCCGCTCGGCCAGCACTCCGGGGGTACGCTCGGTGCGAATGATCCCTGGGTATACGCAGTTGACGGTGATGCCGTGGGGACCCAACTGGATGGAAAGGGTCTTGGTAAGGTGCACCAAGGAAACGTTTCGGGCCCCGGCGCTCAGGTTGCCCGCGTTTCTGCCGTTGTGCCCACTGATGTTCACGATGCGGCCCCAGCCCTGCTCCTTCAGGAATGGTATGGCGGCACGGGCGCAGCGCAAGGCGCCCACGTACTTCACGTCGAAGTCCCACAGCAGGTCGTCGTCGATGATGCTTTCAACCGGCCCGGACGCGGTGCTGGAACCGCCCGGCAATGCTGCGCTATTGACCAGGATGTGCAGCCCGCCGAGCCTTTCGGCGGCCTCGGCAATACCCCGGTCCACTTGGTCGCGCTTGGTAACGTCCATGGCCAACGGTATGATCCGCTGTCCCGTCTCGTCAGCCAGTTCCCGCGCTGTGCTTTCCAACTCTGGCAGCGTGCGTGAAGCAATGGCGACGTCCACGCCTTCCCGTGCCAGTTCGCGGGCTATGGACTTGCCAATGCCGCGGCCGCCTCCAGCGACAAATGCATGCTTTCCTTGCAGCCCAAAGTCCATATCAACCCTCTCTCAATTACGACGGGACGCACTTTCCCAATTAGGAGCACCAAGGCGGAATTTTACACAACGCCATGAAAGGCGGCAAGCTACAGGCTATTCATCAACCCACACCCGGACCATTACATCAGGGCAATACTGGGACTCGCGGCCGGAATTATCTGGGCCAGCCTACGCAAGCGGCCGCGCTGATACCCTTCCGGCGCCCATCCGTATATAATCCCTCCATCGGCTTCCATACAGGAGGAACGTAATGACGACAACCATAGAAACGGCGCTGGCCCGGCGCGGCGGCGAGAACCGGGTGCTTGGGTACGGCGGCAAACCGTTGCTGGTGATAGTTGAGGGCAAGGACATCGACGCCATGATCGACGCGGGGCTGGAAGCCATTGGCGGGCTGGGCCGCGTCATCGGCGACAACCGGGAAGTGCTTCTCAAGCCCAATACCAACCAGCGGGACCCCTTCCCGTCCATCACCCACCCCGACACCCTGCGGGCCGTTGCCCGCCACTGCTACGCCGCCGGAGCGGAGCATGTCGTGGTGCACGAGGACCACAAGTACGAGGCGGACCTTTACTACGACCCGTCGGAAATGCCCGGAATGAAACTCCAACTGTCCCAAGCCCAGCAGTCCGAGGACTACGTTCTGGTGGAGTACTCCGGCTGGCACGGCGACATGGACCCGGAGCAAGAGTTCAAGGGGATGCCTCGCCCTCGGCACTTGGACCGGGTGGCCGCCCCCGGCATCATCGCCACCCAAGGCCCCCGCATCCGCATAGCCCGGGAGCTTCAGGAAGCCCCGGTAATCATCAATCTGCCGGTGCTCAAGCGCCACTTCGCCGGACAGATTACCAGCGCCCTCAAGAACCACTTCGGATCGGTATACGGGGCCCATCGCTGGCTGGCCCACGCATCCCTGGACAAAAACCGCGACTACTTCGACCGCAAGCTGGTGGAGTTCGCCTCGGCGGTGCGGCCCGAGTTGACCATCACCGACGTTCGCTCGATACAAGCCGTGACCGGACCTTCCAGGGACGAAAAGACCCGGATTATCGACGGCGTTGACCGCCTGATAGTAACCGGCGACATGGTGGCCGCTGACGTTGTGGCGATGGACCTGATGAAGAAGCACGACGTCACCTTCACTTCCGCCAACGAGGCCATAGTCAATCGCCAGCACCAGCACGCCGAGGAACTGGGGCTGGGAACCAGCGACCTGTCCAAGTTCGAGATAATCGAACTGAAGGTGTAGAAAAGCTATCTCAAAACTTGTCATATCCCTCAATCCGTCATTCCCGCGCAGGCGGGAATCTATAGGCCTTAGTCAACGACGTGGGGAACTATGTTAGAGGGGCAAAGGCGTGGGCTGTGGTGCAGCCGGCGGACGGCACAACATTATCAACACGGCTGCACCGATGTACAACGCCAGCAGCAGGCCGATCAGAGCACTGTAGCTCCCGGTCAAGTCGTAAATGACCGGTCCGATGCTGTGGCCGATGCCCAGCCCCACGGCCTCGAAGGTCCTGAAGGTGCCGACGATGGTGGCGTAGGACACCCTGCCGAAGTAGTCGGCCAGCACCATGTACACCAGAACGTCCAGGGAGCCGACGGCTATCCCCCATACCACTCCGAAGATGTAGGCGGACAGCACCGAGTCAATCTCTGTCAGGTAGACCACCGACCCCGCGGCGACGACCATCGCCGCCGCCAAGCACCACTTGGGAGTGAACCTGTCGGCCAGGAACGCCCAACCCAGATTGGCTAAGGACAAAAAGGTGCTGAGGCTTAGGACCCCGGCGGCCAAGGCCGTGGACAGCCCCGACACCTCCCGGAAGTAGGGCACCATGTTGAAGGCCAGCCCTGAACTGCCCATGACTCCCAGCAGAGAGGCAATGGCCAGCATCCAGAAGGCACGGGTGCGCAGCGCCTCACGGGTTGTCCAACTTGCCTCTCCATCTTCCGTGGAAGCAGGGACACCTTCAGCGGCGGACGCCTCTCCATTGCGGGCGTTAGTTGATGGTCGGGATTGGCTGGCCCCGTCGGGCAGTAAGCAGATGTCCTCGGGATGCCGCCGGATGAACAGGGCAAATACCCCTACCAGGACAAGGCTGGCGAACCCAAGGAATCGGAATGCCGCCCTCCAGCCATAGGCAAGGGCGACCAGGGATATAAGCTGGATGTTAAGCGCCGCGCTGATGGGCCGGGAAATTCCGGCCAAGGACAGGGCGAAGTTCCGCCGCCGGCGAAAAAAGTTCACCGCAATGGCCCGCGGCACCACGCCGGTCAGAACGGGTTGGCTGATTGCCCGCCCGATGATGACGATCACATAGAACTGCCAGACGGCGCCCACCCTCGAAAGGAAGTAAAGGGAAATACCCAGGCAAGCGGCCCCGAAGGGCATCAACCACCTTGCGCCGTGGCGGTCGGTGAGACGCCCCACCGCCGGCGATATCAACCCCGAGAACCAGACTCCCACCGTCACCGCAAGACCGATGGTGCTGCGCGGCCACCGCATCTCTTCGAGGATGAAGGTCTGGGTGCCTCCCAGCACCAGTCCGCCGACCGAGGTTGAGACGAACGTGCCCAAAGCCGTAATGCCGAGGACCAGCCAACCGTAGTAGAAGGGAGTCTTGAGTCGCCAACTGGCAATGCGGCCCAGCAAGGCTACCCTGTATGCAACGGATCAGGCGCCAACATCACTACCTTGGACCGTCTCACTCCTACCGGATACTCTGGCACTCTTCCACCAGGATGCCGTTGATGACCTCCACCCTGTCTCCCCATCCCGTTTGCTCCAGAAGCTGTTCAGGCGTATATGGACCGTACTGGTTGGTCTCCGGAGTGGGTCGGCCTCCCATCACTACCCTCTCGATCCCGGCTACCATGATCGCCCCGCAGCACATGGGGCACGGCTGGAATGACGTGTACAAGCTACAGCCGGAGAGGTCCGGGGACTGCAACGCGGCCCCGGCCTCTCGAAGCGCGACGGTCTCGGCGTGGGCCGTGGGGTCGTTGGTTGACGTGACAAGGTTTCTGCCCACCGCAACCACCGTATCGCCGCGAACAATCACCGTGCCTACACCGGAATTTCCTTCGGCGCGCCCCTTGATTCCTTCCTCGATAGCCAGCCTCATAAATTGTTCATGGTCCACTGACATAACAGCCTCCATGTCCCGGAATCGTTGGATTATAGCGGCACTGCGACAGGTTGCAAAACGAAAACCCCTTGGGCGCAAAACATTATCACTCTATCGTCTTTCCCGCACAGGCGGGAAACCATATAGCCTTGCCACAGGAAAGCTCCTATGGTCATGGTCACGTGGATTCCCGCTTTCGCGGGAATTGCGCATGGCCCCTTGGGGCCACGTATGAACATGAAAATGGTCTATTTTCATGGCAATGACGGGACCCATGTAATCCAATCCGGAAAATGAACAGGCCATGACTGGGGGACGTTGTGCATTCAGCCTGACCGCGCTAAATTAGTGGCGTTAGTTGATTCCCGCCTGCGCGGGAAAGACCTGAGAATACTGTTGGAACACTCTGCATCCCGGCGCCGCCTTACTTGACGCCGGGTCTTGAGGAGAAAGCAATGGACTTGGGACTGAGCGGACGAGTAGCCATCATAGGAGGCGGCAGCAAGGGTCTTGGCAAAGCCTGCGCCCTGTCCCTGGCGCGGGAGGGAGCCAAGGTAGCCATTTGCAGCCGCAGTGCCGATGACCTGGAGGCGGCGGCGCAGGAGATACGGGCGGAGACCGGCGGCGACGTGCTGGTGGTCCCCGGCGACCTGTCCACGCTGTCCGGCATCCAGAACTTCATACAGACTACGGTAGACCACTTCGGCCGCCTCGACGTGGTGGTCAGCAACTCAGGCGGCCCGCCGGAAGGCCGGGCAGTGGACACCAACGAGGAGACCTGGGAGCGGTCCATCCAGATGGCCCTCACCTTCTTTATCCGCATGGGCCGGGAATCGGTGCCCTACTTGAGGGAGCAGTCCTGGGGGCGGATAGTCAACATACTGGCCAGCACCGTGTACCAGCCCATCGACAACCTGGCAACCTCCGGGGTCACCCGGATGGGGGCAGTGGCCTTCGCCAAGAGCCTGGCCGATGAGGTGGGGCGGGACGGCATCCTGGTCAACAACGTCGCCCCCGGCTTCTTGTTGACCGACCGCATGGTCGGACTGTTCGAGACCCGCGCCAACGAGACCGGGCAGCCGCTGGAGGATGTTCTCCAAGCCCGCTCCTCCAGCATTCCATTGGGCAGGTTCGGCAGGCCCGAGGAGCTGGGAGACCTCGTTGCCTTCCTTGCGTCGGAAAAGAACAGCTACGTAACTGGTACCACCATTCTCGTCGACGGGGGCGTCGTCCGCTCGGTGTTGTGATGCATGCATGCTCAACCGTTGGACGTAAGCTCATACGGCGGTTTTTGGTGGAAGCGTAGCTGGTATCGAAGAAGTAAGTCGCCAGTGGCGCTGCTAATAAGTCTCGATATGTCGTTGCCTATCAACTCCTTTCGGTTAGGCTCGCAGAAGGCGACACAGAGGATTGCAAGGGACAGATAGTTTGGCAAGTACCCAGCCCTACCGGCGGCCTTCTTCTACGAATGAGCAGGTTTTGCCCCCTTTATAACTCCATTTTTGGTCATTATTGATGGCTTCCCCACCTTGCAATCTTATAATTGCTGTCCTTAGCCTACGTACAAAACCATAACTTGACTACCTGCCAGCGTATTTCACGCCAAGTAGATTAGGCTATAGCATTGACCGATGACCCATTTACGAACGGTTTGGCGTCGCATAGCCGCATAAAGGAACTTGATGGCCCCTGCTGAAGCATTATCGGTCATAACCCGATTGACCCCTCTCGCCTTTGAGCGAATCAACGACTTTTCTTGGGACGTACTGAGGACGAGAGGAGGAAGATTTGGCAGTGGCATGGGCACCTTACTTGAAGCGTTGTGGGGCTATTACATCAACCAGCAACTATCTTCAGAATCAAATAACTCTCCGGGAATAGAGATAGCTTGGCTACTTGGTCATGAGTATAACGATTTTGCGTGTGTATTCCGAAATCAGGAGTGGGTACCAGAGACTAAATCTGGTGAATTACTACGCATAGAAGCAAAGTCTATGAATGTTGGTGTGGATGAGGCGAAGGGGCACTTCGACGAAATAGCTGGGAACCTGGGGGAGTGGGATCTGTTGGTCATACCACTATGGGTTTGGGAGCCTATTCAGGAAACTCGGGTGTACCCGAGGATTAAGGATCACTTTGTAGGCCCAGCCCGACCAATTGCTGTACTTCGAGACCGCTTGCACATCGCGCGAGGGGGGACGTTCGTAGATAGGAATGCGTGCCCTGACCTATGCATTCCAGGAAACTGTCCGCATCACGGTGAGCCACTCAACGCTGACGGTAGACGGGAGAGAATATCCGGACCTGTGTCACGTAAGCCGCCGAATAGTTCGTTCGCGGCCAACTTTGGCGGGTTGGTTCGTATGCTAAAAACCAGGACCGATGAGGCCAGGGGAGAATTTGGTGCGATTCGGGCTGACGATGAGACAGCGCATGCCTTCATTTCCTTCATTCATCGGAATTATCCCGCGGAAGAAAGTAGTCAGTACTTGATGAGCGAATGGAAGAAGTTAGCCGAAGAATGCGATTTGGATTGGAGGGGGCTTTCCAAACAAGAATTGATCGACCGCATTCGTCAAGGCGTAGGAGATTATCAAGAACATATGCGAGGCATCAGAGGTTAGGGATCACTCACCCATCGCTTCTTACAAGATTCGACATTGACGGAGAAGTACCACACACGATAGCTTCAACAAATGCTCGCGTTGCTCTGCTCTCCAACGTTGCCAGTTCTTGCTTTAGGCGTCTTCTTTGGTGGTTCTGGTTGACGAGAAACTCTTCATAAGTCTGCTGCTTTTCGACGGGCGGCAATGGAACTTCAATCGCCAAAAGATCTTCAATTTGCAAACGCGGCAAAGCTGATCCAGTTTGCCAGCATTTGACATTTTGTTGCACATAGTCAGATGCAAGAATGGCTCGGAGATAATTTGGCAACACTAGACCTTGTCTTGGAACTAAAACGTAGAATTCCCCCGAACAAATGCCTGTCGTGACATTGCCCTGGGCCACAAATACCTTGTTGAGATAGGGGCGAAGCCTCCCATACAAAACGTCTCCTGCGAGGAACCGTTTCGATCTGGATCGAATCTCTTTGCCACATTTGGGTTTGAATTCTATCAAGTCTCCAGTTCCAGACTCGATATTCTCAAGCCCGATGTAATTCAGCATGTCCTCCGGACACGTCTGGGGATCCATAGTTTCTTTTCTCTCACTGACAATGTTGCCAAGCACAGTACGCGGAAATACGTTTCCATATTGCCCTTGCACTAAGCCGCTAAAAAAATCCACCTTCCATCGCCCTCTTTGTCGAAGCTCACTAACCAAGACCTCTGTTGTCCATACCATTACCAACCTTCCCTAACAAAGAACTCCTTAACCTGCGTAGTCAAAGCGTCAACGTCTGAGTTATCTCGTGCACGTCCGGTAGCGTCGTAACCGATGTTGTCAATGCGACCGAGAAAGACTGGATAGTCTGATCCGTACCGCTCATCATGCCGCCATTTCCGTGCAAATAGAATGCTCGTTTTGACACTTGCGCCGAAAGGAGTAAACGTTTCGATGGGCAAGCTCACGATTGCCCGTACCTTCATATTCTTATCAACCCAGTCGCGAACGTACTGAGCACTACGATTCGCTAAAAGACCGTCCGGCACCACTATACCCATACGTCCTCCAGGCCTTAAGAACTGAACGCATCGTTCTAAGCCTAAAATTTCCAGAGGTACACTTTTTCTGCCTGTAGCTAGTGAGAACGATCCCAGTTGGGAAACTGCCTCAGGACCCAGAACAGAACCGAATGGAGGATTGGTGAGTATTGCGTCGAATGATTCAGGGTACAAATCAGGATAGTTGGTGAAGGGGAGCAAGGCGTCAGTACATCGTATGTTGCTGTGACCATCGCCCTGTAACCTCATATCGGTCATCGCAATACGAACCATACGGTCACTTTTCTCAACTCCATGGAGTTTTCCGAAAGCGAATTCATGAAACATTTTTTCGCCTGTTCCACTACGGTCAGTTCCAACATATTGCAGGGAAGCTGTCAAAAAGCGGGCTGATCCACAAAACGGGTCTAGTATCAAGTCATGAACCTGCGGGCCAACCACACTCACCATGAATCTAACTACTGGCTCAGGAGTGAAGAATTGTCCCATGCCCGCTCGCATTGTGGGACTCAACATTTTTTGAAACGCTCTGCCTTTTACGTCTACATCGGAGTGCGCAATGTCATATTGTTGGAATGTCTCGACCACTTTGACAAGCGCAGGGCTTGACAAGCGAATTCTAGAAGTGAATACGCCACGTGAGCGTTTGTATCCAGGTATTCTCAAACCAAAGACACGAACGTCATAATCGTTGGCTTCCCGATAAATGCTACGAACTGTAGCGGCCAACTCTTCAGTGCAACCATAAACCATTCTCTGCATCTTGTACGGTTGGCCAGCTACTGTCATTTCCTCGTCGTAGAGTTTGCAATACAAGATCTTGGACACTTCATCAAGAGCCTCATCCGCATGCATACCGTCTATGTCTCGTATGTGACTTTGAGCTTCAAAAAAGACATTTTCAACACGTTGAGACAGGGGTGTGAGCCCACGGTGATCGAACCACAGTTGTTGTTCACCCTGAAGCCCAGCCACGTACGTCGTTCTAATTGACATCCAAGCTGGGCTTGCATAAGGTTCTAGGTCATTTACAATTTCGCATTGGTCGGTGTCGAATCGACGGCGAAGCACTTTTGTACCCTTAAGGGAACCATCTGAAGCAATTCCTATGCCTGCGTGAGGGTCGATAAGCAGTACCTCCCGCAAGAGCCTTTCTGCTTCACTTGCATATCCAGGCGATTGAATAGAGACCCACAAGAAAGGATTGCCAGTTGGAGTAAGGACAACAACCCCAAAGAAGTTCTCCACAGGAGCATGGGTGGAATCAGAGTCAACAAGGATTATCCGACTTCTTAACCAATCAGTCGGGAAGTTGTATGTAGCCAATAACTCGCTTAAAACCCATTGCCGGATGGATTCTGCTTTAAGGCCACCCACTTCGCCAATGCTGTGCTTTGGCGGAAGTGGCCATTTGTCAAAAGGCAGACGGCAATGTTGTCTGAAAGACTTCAAAATCTCACGGCTTGTTTCGTGTCAGTCTGTTGGGATTTAGAGAACTTTATTCTGGTGTGTGTTGGGTGTCAACGGCCATTTGACAGTTATGAAATTGCGCCTATAGTCGGACTCGAGGACGCATCGTTCGGGCCGCACTCACTGTACATTCATAACTTCGTCTATGTCGTTGAACTGCGTAAGCCTGCTATCGCTGCCCTGACGATCCTTCAAGCCCGCTCCTCCAGCATCCCGTTGGGCGGGTTCGGCAGGCCCGAGGAGCTGGGCGACCTGGTGACCTTCCTGGCTTCGGAAAAGAACAGCTACGTCACCGGCACCACCATTCTCGTCGACGGGGGCGTCGTCCGCTCGGTGTTGTGACGCGGACCGCGCCAAATCCAACGCCGGGAAACCCGAAGGAGCGCGGGCGTCCCGCCCGCACTGGGTAAGAAGTATATAATACGCTCAACCCACCCCCAGCAACTACCTAATCTGGACAAGTTGGAGGCAAGCTCATGGGCGCCACCGAGAAGATTGCCAAATGGATCATCGATACCAGCTACGAAGACATTCCGCCCGATGCCATCCGCGTGGCCAATGAGTCATGCTTCGACCTGCTGGGAGTGATCCTGGCCGGGTCAACCGAGCCGGTGGGCGAGATCATCCGGCAGTACGTGGCCGACCAAGGGGGAACCGACGAGGCGACGGTGCTGGCGACGGGCCAACGCAGCACCTCCTCCCAAGCGGCCCTTGCCAACGGGACAATGGGCCACGCCCTTGACTACGACGACTTCGGCGGGTTCGGCCACCCCACGGTGGCAATCTTCCCGGCCCTGCTGGCCTTGGGGGAGAAGACCGGCGCAACCGGGCGAGACCTGCTGGAAGCCTATGTCGTCGGCTGCGAGGTCGGCTTGGCTCTCCAGCACGCCACCAAGTACGATCAGATGGACAAGGGGTTCCACGCCACCGCCGTCATCGGCCACATGGCCTGTACCTCCGCCTGCGCTAAGCTGCTGGGGCTGGACGAGCAGCAGACCATTATGGCCCTGGGCATGGCCGGGTCCATGGCCGGTGGCCTGATCCATAACTTCGGCACCATGACCAAGCCCCTTCACGCCGGTATGGTGTGCCGCGACGGTATCACCGCCGTCCAGTTGGCCCAGCGGGGCCTTACGTCGGGCGAACGCATCATCGAGCATCCCCTGGGGTTCGCCCGCACGGTGCTGGGCCCCGGCATATACGACCTGGATGAGATGGCCGACAACCTGGGCAAGCCCTTCCGCACTCAGGACGCGTTAATGATCAAGAAGTATCCCTGCTGCGGCGGGAACCATGCCATGCTGGACAGCCTGTTCAGCCTGATGCGCGAGCACAACTTCACCTACGAGGACGTTGCCAGCGCCGAGGTTGCCCAGCCCTACCTGTCCATCGTGATGATGTACGGCGAGCCGGACACGGGCTTGCAGGGCAAGTTCAGTTCCCAGTACAACGTGGCAGCGGCCTTGGTGGAAGGCGAAATAACCCTCGGCACCTTCTCCGACGAAAAGGTAGCCGATCCCGCCATTCAAGAGACTATGGGAAAGGTCCGCCAGCCGGTGGTGCCCAAGGCCGACGAGCTGTCGGTGAATTTCGAGGAGGGCATCCCCGTCAAGATAATCCTGAAGGACGGCCGCGTGTTCGAGCACAAGACAACCCGGCGGGACATCCTGGGCAGCCAGCACAACCCCTGGGGCTTCGACAACATCAAGGCCAAGTTCGAGGTCAACGCCGCCTTGGCCCTGTCCCGGGAGCGCATCGCCGAGACCGTAGACACCTGGTCCGACATAACCCAGGTAGGCGACGTTTCGGAGGCAATCAGAAGGACGCTGGTGCAGTAGCGGGGCGGCCAGAGCATCTCGATATAACCTGGAGGGTTCCCTGCAACAACTTGGGCAAGTTGACGACGCCCGCAGTGAACCCCTTGGGCTAATGGTACACGGCATCGAGTGATGGAGGGCTTCGATCATGGTCTTGAGAATTCGCCCAAGGGTATTCCGGACCATCACCAAAAGTTCGACGGCGGACGTTATAATACCCCAATATTCGCGGTCTGACCGGAACGATCTTTGACTGCTTGCCTGAAGGATTTCCTGAGTTGCCTTTTTTCTTGGTTGTCCAAGGGATGTCCAAATTCAGTCGCGCACTGAGCCAACAGTCGACCATCATGCAACTTAGGAATGAATTGAGGATTGGAATCCAAATCATCCGCGAGAGCGAGTAGGTCCTCAGGAGTCATTGCATCAAGAATCTTGCTAACGACGAGGTCGAACGCGTCGGGAGTTGATGAAGTACCGTTGTCGACTTTCAGTGACACGTTTACATCCGGCGACGTCTGTTTTTTCTTACTTGCAGCAGGATTGAATGACAAGAACTTTTCTACAATCTCCAAAGTCCAAACTTTGACCGTGTCTGCCTCTTCTTGCAGTGCAACGGATTGGTTCGGTTGCCCGATAGAAGCGATTCCGATCAAATGAACACGAACTCCAAACCTCTGAGCAAGTTCGACTCCGACTCGAATATCTGCATCCCCTGAAACTAACACAGCGTCCGAGATGGCTTGGTTCCTTGCTAAATCCAAAAGGTCGGTGACGATCAACGAGTCAACGCCTTTTTGCTGTCCACTGCTGGTGACTGTGCCGAGCCGTAACTTGACATCGTTAGCTCTCGCCAAAGCACTTTGTTGACCGGAGCGCCGGGTTCCGACCATGCCGTCATACCACAGGATACGGAGCAGTTGGACCTGCCCTGTGGCTTCATCTGCTGTGTCTCTTAACTGTTTGATCGCTTCATCAACGTCTAAGCCCATTACTGATCGTTTTTGTTGTGAACCTGTCAGAAGCTCGGATCCCGCAGCAAAAAGATACCCTGCGTCTACGAACACAGCACAACGCATAACAGCCTCTGAGGGCAAAAATAAAGGGCTTCCTCAGAAGCCCTACTCTAGCTCGACTGCCCAACTCGGATAATAACGGAGCAGTCCGAGTGAATTAATAATAGACTATGGTTAACATCGTGTCAATTCTATTCCACGACTTTCCGGCCTCTCCTTCGGCCTTGGTCCGGGTCCAACCTCAAGCCCCGCTAGGGGCGGGCGACTTGGCCATGCCTACCCCGGCCATGAGCAGGGTCAAACTTGCGACGGCGCAGATCGCGAATCCAGGGATGAAGCTGCCGGATATATCTCTCGCCGCGCCCACGATGATCGGAGAGATGAACATTCCAAAGCCGGAGAAGGTCATGAACGATCCCCAGACGATGGCGACATAGCCGGGGACCATCCCCACCTCCTCCATCGAGCGGGACAGCAACGTCGGGACGTACAGCCACGAGCCTATGCTGACCACCACAAGAGACACGTAAATGCCGGTCGGGTCGCCCAGCATGAACGAACCCGGCCCGCCAACGGCGATCATCAAGCCGGGAATGATGAAGTAGACCTTGGGCGTCCCGACGCGCAGGGGCAGGAAGCCGCCCAGGAGGACGGCAAAGATGCCCACGAAGGGGAGCAATCCGGTGACAAACCCGGCCTGCTCGGCAGTCATTCCCCTGGCTTCCGCGTAGAAGGTTGGCAGCCATGCCGTCAGCGCAGTGTACTGGACCAGCACCCCGGCATCGGCGGCCAGCAACAGGACGATGGGCCGGGAGCGGATGACCCTCAGTATTTCTCTAACCGGCACCAATGCCGCCCTGGGAGCTTCTACCGTAGACCCTCTGCCAAACGCGACCCAGGCCGCCGTTCCCAACACTCCGATAGCCCCGAAAACGCCCATTGCGTTCTGCCATCCAATTTCGTTGGCGAGGAGGGCCGAGGTTGGCACCGATACGGCTATGCCGGCGCTGAGGATGGCGGTGTTCAACCCGTTCATCACCAGCACTTCTCTGTTGCTGAACCAGTGGATCAGTATGGGGCCGGTGACGGTTATCACGAAGGCGAAGCTGAGCCCGTAGAACAGACGCAAGACCAGAAGAGTTGGGAAATTGGGCGCGACGGCGGAGGCCGTCACCAGTGCGATGAGAAACCAGCCAATCCCAAAGGACCGGACGTGCCCCAATCGCCCGACAACAACGCCTCCCGGCAATCCGAACACTGCGGAAACCAGCAACGGCAGGGACATGAGCAGGCTGGCGGCGCTGCTGTTAATCCCGTAGTCGCGGATGACCTCGGAAATGATGGGAGCTACGGAGAACAGGTTCAATCCGAGGGCAAAATGGGCCAACAACACCATGCCAGCGATGAAATAGCGGTACCGGCTCAATTGCGGCGGGCCGCTCGACGGCCTCGCATCCTGCGTCATTCAGCCGCTGTCATGCCGGTCGCCGTCGGGCAAGTAGCCCCGGTTGATCAGGGCCGCAAGGTACCCGGCCCCAAAGCCATTGTCGATGTTAACGACCCCAATGCCGGGAACGCAACTGTTCAGCATCGCCAGCAGGGCGGCCAAGCCCTGGTAGCTGGCGCCGTAGCCGATGCTGGTGGGGACGGCTATGACCGGGGCCTTCACTAACCCGCCAACCACGGAAGGCAGGGCGCCCTCCATGCCGGCGACTACCACAATCACCCTTGCCCGTTCCAGCGCGTCCCGCTGGTCCAGCAGGCGATGGAGACCGGCCACGCCCACGTCGGCAATCCGTTCAACGCCGCAGCCCATCAACTCCGCCGTTATGGCCGCCTCGGTGGCGACCGGCAGGTCCGATGTCCCGGCGCAAAGCACCAAGACTCCCGGCGTTGGCTGGCTCGAGGTGCGCCGGTCCACTACCACGGCACGCGCCATCCGATCGTACTGAGCATCGGGAACCTTGTCCAGCACCGCCGCGTAAGCCTCCTCACTGGCCCTGGTGACCAACACGACGTCCGAGTGCCTCAGCAGGGCATCCGAGATGGAGGCGATTTGATCGGGGGTCTTCCCTTGTCCGAACACCACTTCGGGAAAGCCGCGCCGGACGGCCCGGTGGTGGTCGACCTTGGCGAAGTCCAAGTCCTGGTAGGGAAAGTCCCGCAGCTCCGTCACCACGTCGTCCAGCGACAGAGCGTCAGTCTTGAACCGTTGCAGGACTTGGCGCAGGCGAGAGTCGTCGATGGTTAGCTCCTCTTCACCTTCAACACTTCGTTCATGCTGCCGGAGCGGAAGCCTTCCAGGTCCAGAGTCACGTAGGCGTAGCCGATGGAGCGGAAATGCTTAGTTATGCCGGTGCGCACGTCATCATCAAGGAGGACGTGGAAGTCCGACGGCACGACCTCGATGCGGGCCACAGTCCCGTGGTGCCGCACCCGCAACTGCTTGATGCCCAGGTTCCGCAGGTACTCTTCGGCCTTGCCGATGCGGGTCAGCGCCTCAACCGAGACCGGAGTGCCGTATGGGATGCGGGAAGAGAGGCAGGCTTGAGCGGGTTTGTCCCAAGTTGGCAATCCGGCGGCCTTGGAAAGGGTCCTGATTTCCGACTTGGTGAGACCGGCCTCCACCAAGGGGCTTCGTACTCCGTACTGCTTGGCCGCGTCCAACCCGGGGCGGAAGTCGCCCAAGTCGTCGACATTGGTCCCGTTGGCCAGCCAGTCATATCCTTCGGATTCCAGCATCCGGCTCATGTGGGTGTACAGTTCGTCCTTGCAGAAGAAGCAACGGTTGGGGTTGTTGACTTGGTAGTCGGGACGCTCCACCTCGGCGGTCTGGATCACCTTGTGGCTGAGGCCAAGGGTCTCCGCCAACGAGATTGCGTCCCGCAGTTCCGACGGCGCCAAGCTGGGCGACTCGGCGGTAACGGCCAACGCCTGCTCCCCCAGCACCTCATGGGCGGTTGCCGCCAGAAATGCGCTGTCAGCCCCCCCGGAATAGGCGACCATGACCGACCCCATCTCCCGAAGGTTGGCCTTCAAGGTCTCCATTTTTTCGGCAACGTCGGCGGCTGGGGGGATGTTTGTATAATCGGCCATTATTTCTCCAGTATCGAGGAGAGGACTGTCCGGCAGTCAAAGATTATGCTTTGAGGTAAGCTACACCGAAGCCAAAACAGTGTCAACTTGTTCAGTCCACCGTCATGGGTTTTCCTTTGACATTGGGGTAGCATCATGCTACCATTAGAGTCATCATTATTACTTTTGAGGAGGTAAAGAGAATGCCCAAAGACTCCAGAATGAATGGTATGAAGTGTAGGTAATGCCCTACTACGACCTTGCCAAGATTAAGAAGTTGGTAAGTGAGGAGAACTACAAAATTACCGCATCGGCATTACAGGGTGCTCACATGATGGGCTTTGACGAAGAGGATATGTGCGACTGCATCCTATCCTTTCTGAACGAGACCCATTTCTACAAGGCTATGCCGTCGGAAAGGTTCCCGGAACTCTGGCAAGATGTGTACAAAATCAATTACTTGGAAAGACGCGTGTACCTGAAGCTACAAATCAGCCATACCGGACTATCGGTAGTTATATCTTTCAAAGAAGATACCAGCTAGTACCACGTCAATCCGAGGAAGTATTTCAGGTGAATAAGGTGACGACAGTTATTTGTGACGTTTGCGGACAAGCTGGCTCCCGACTGGTGAGGCGGCCTTTCGACAGTGTATATAATCAAATGCCCATTCGTTTAGACTCGGTGGAGATGTATGAATGCGAACGCTGTGGAGAAAGCACGTTAACCCCGGAGCAGGCCAGAGAAATTTCCAAACAGGTTAAATCTCTGGCCCGGGAACACTTGAACCTGCTTCCTCCCGAGAAAATTATTGACATCCGCAAACGCTGCCATCTTTCTCAGAAGGAGTTGGAGAGCCTCTTCGGTCTTGGCGAAAAGGTTGTAATCCGGTGGGAGAAGGGCCGTGTCCTGCAAAGCAAGACCGCCGATGTGCTCCTGCGGCTTATGGACCAAAACCCGGACATCGTTGAAGACCTGAGGAAAGTCCACGCTTAGAATCCCTAACAAAAAGAGGATAAGCGTCTGAAGCAAATGAGTGAACATCCTATGGACAGGAACGCCTCATGTATCCCGTCTATTCGTTCGTAGCGCACCCTCAGTCTGCGGAACTGGTGCAACCATGCCAGGGTTCGCTCGACAACCCACCTGTACACGCCCAGCCCACTGCCATGCCCGACGCCCCGTTTGGCGATCACCGGCCTGATGTGGCGCGAACGCAACGATTTCCGATGCTCCCGGGAATCATAAGCCCGGTCCGCATACAGCCGCTCCGGTCTGCGGCGCGGACGGCCACGTTTGCCCCGCACCGGCGGTATCGCATCCACCAATGGCAGCAATTGAGTCACGTCATGACGGTTGGCTCCACTCAGTATTGCTGCCAGAGGAGTCCCATTGGCGTCGGTGATCACGTGATGCTTGCTCCCAGGCTTACGGCGGTCCGTAGGATTGGGGCCTGTTTTTTCCCCCGCCTCCGACTGCCCGGACCGACCCACTGTCCACACAAGCCCGGGACCAGTCCAGACCGTTAGCCCCTTGCAGTTTGGACAACAGGAGTTCATGGAGACTCGGCCACACTCCGGCTTCATGCCACTCTTTCAGACGGCGCCAGCAGGTCATCCCCGACCCACATTCCATCTCCTTGGGCAACATCTCCCAAGGGATCCCGCTCTTGAGCACGAAAAGGATGCCGGCCAGGGCCTTCCGGTCGTCTATCCGCTGGCGTCCGGGGTACCGGAACCGCCTGGGCTTCGCGGGTGGCAGCAGCGGTTGGAGCATCTCCCATAGTTCATCGCTCACCAGTGGCTTCGCCATCAATCTCTCCTTACCCTGTTGCCGATGCTGCACCTGTACGCTGCAAACCACGGCTTGGAGAGAATCTAGACCTCTTCCACCTGCTCGTCAACTCTTTTTGTTAGGGATTCTTAGTTGGGCCTTGGTTGATTGGACACGGGTTCTGCAATTCGGATGATAGTCTGAACTGTGAGAGCGGAGCTGGACATGTCATATAGCAACTGCCCTGATCATGGCGAAACACCTCTACATGAGGCCGCTAGATCTGGTGATGCTGAAAAAGTGTTGTCCCTCATCGCCTTAGGAGTTGATATTGATGCAGAAGACTACTTGGGCAGCACACCACTCCACGAGGCGGCTAAAGCTGGTCAAACCGACACGGTAAAGGCGCTCATCGCAGCCGGTGCTGACATCAACGTAAAAGAGTTACTTGACCTCACACCGTTGCATTGGGCAGTTTATAAAGGTCGTACTGAAATGGCGAAGATCCTCCTAGCCGGGGGCGCCAAAGTCGACGCAGAAGCCGCTGGCGATGAAACGCCACTTCAGGCAGCGGCCTATAATGGCGATGCTGAAATGGTGAAACTCCTCATTGTGTCCGGTGCCAACGTGAATACAAGAGGCTATAGAAGTGGGCGCGAAACCCCTCTACACTCAGCGGTCTGGTCTAGCGACGTCGAAACCGTGAAAATTCTCGTTGCAGTTGGTGCTGACATCAACACGGAAGAAACCTACAGCAGCACACCCCTTCACACAGCGGCCTATAAAGGCAGTACTGATATAGGGAAGATCCTCCTTGATGGGGGTGCTCGCGTCAACGCACAAGGCGCTGACGCTGGAACACCACTTCACATAGCAGCTTCTAATGGCTGTACTGAAATGGTGAAAACTCTCATTGCTTACGGTGCCGACGCAAACGCAAGACATCAACATCCTAATGCTTCAGGTGAAACACCCCTGCACTTAGCAGTTCAAAGAGGACATACCGAAACGATATTAGCCCTCATCGTAGCTGGTGCTGATATCAATGCAACAGACTTTAATGGCTTCACATCTCTACACTTGGCGGCTCGAAGAGGACATATCGAAATGGTGAAAACTCTCATTGCCTACGGTGCCGACGCAGACGCAAGACTGAGATGGACCCCATTGGTTGGACAGGATTAGGCCGTAATCAAGTGGGGTTCCTGCATCCCGTCGTATGATACCAAGACCGGTTGGTCCGAACACCTCCTCTCTTTGGTCTCCTTAGACTCTCCGCAGAAAACCTCCGCCGGCGTCCAGTAGCACAAGGCTTGGTGCGGCCTGCGGTTGTTGTAGAACCGGAAGTATTCTCCCAGTTCCCGGCGGGCCTCACTGGCGTTGCCGTAGGCTTTCAGGTATACTTCTTCGTACTTCACCGTCCGCCATAGCCGCTCCACGAAGATGTTGTCAGCGTAGCGCCCCTTCCCGTCCATGCTGATCTTCACCCCGCTGTCCTCCAGCACCTGGGTGAACTCGCGGCTGGTGAACTGGCTGCCCTGGTCCGTGTTGAACACCTCCGGCCTCCCCCGGCCCAACGCTTCAGTCAGCGCCTCGGCACAGAAACCGACCTCCAAAGTATTGGACAACCGCCAAGCCAGCACGTACCGGCTGTGCCAGTCCATGACCGCCACGAGGTACAGGAATCCCGGGCCATGGGCAAGTAGGTGATATCTGCCGCCCACACCTGGTTGGGCCGGGTGATACTGGCACCCCGCAGGAGGTAGGGATAGACTCGTTGCTCCGGCGCCGGCCGACTGGTGCGAGGTTGTCGGTAGATGGCCCGCAGCCCCATGACCCGCATCAGCCGCTGCACCCGCTTTCTACTTACCGGCTTGCCCCGCCTCTCCAGACAGGCTTTCATCCGCCTGGACCCGTAAAAGGGCGTCTCCAGGTACTGGCGGTCCAGTTCCATCATCAGGGACAGGTCCTGCTGTGAGGTCCCCTTGGGACGGTAGTAGAGGCTGGAGCGGCTGACGCCCAGCAACTGACACTGCCGCACTATGGACAGGTGTCGATGTCGCCGGTCCACCAACTCACGTCGCTGTGCAAGGCTCATGGACCGGACCTTTCCTCCAAGAAATCCCGCTCCACCTTGAGCTGGCCGATCTGCTGGTACAACCGGGCCACCAGAGCGTCGTTGTTCTTGCTCTTCTGACCCTTGTCTTTACTGGTCCCGTTGCCCTGGTCAAAGATGGCGGACGCCCCATCGACCAGAGCCTTCTTCCATGTCTGAATCTGGTTGGGGTGAACCTCGAACCGGGCAGCCAGTTCGGCCACCGTCTGCTCGCCCTTCATTGCCTCCAGTGCAACTTTGGCCTTGAAGGCCGGGCTGTGCTTTCTTCTCTCTCTGGACATTTCCCGCTCCTCCTCGACAGCTGTCGCTGCCCTCAGTTTAGAAGCAGGACTCCCACTTAGCTACCTGTCCAGTTTCTTGGGTCCACCTCAGACATCAATATCCTAATGCTTCGGGTGAAACACCCCTGCACTTAGCAGTTCAAAGAGGACATACCGAAACGATATTAGCCCTCATCGTAGCCGGTGCTGACATCAATGCGAAAAACAAATATGACGCAACGCCTCTATACCATGCAGCTTTTCATGGCAAGACCGACGTGGTAAAAGTCTTGACTTCATCCGGCGCGAATGTCAACTCAAAAGATAGCAATGGATACAGGCCACTGCATGGGGCCGCTTCATCTGGCGCAACTAAAATCGTGTTGGTTCTCGTTGAAGCTGGTGCCAACGTCAATGCAGAAACCACTACTGTTGCCTGGACACCTCTGCACTTGGCCGCCATGGATGGCCATATTGAAACTATACATGCCCTCGTTGCATCTGGTGCCAACATCAATGCAACAGACTTTAATGGCTTCACATCTCTACACTGGGCAGCTTTAAGAGGACATACCGAAATGGTGCTGACTCTCTTGTCCGTAGGTGCTGACCTCAATGCGAAAAATTACTCTAGTAGAACTCCGGTAGACGTAGCGAACTCACACGGCCATACCAAAACTGTACGGGTTCTCAGAGCCGTAGGGGCTAAAGGGCGCAAATGGTGGTGGCCATTTTAGCCCTGTCAAGAACCCAGTCTGGGTATCGTGAGGCTAACGCTGGCGGTAAATATCCCCGCGGACATCCACGTCGTATACCCAAATCCGATGACCTTCCTCATTCACATCATACAGTATTCGATATGTCCCGACTCGCCAGCGACGGCTGCAAGAAAATAGCCCTTTCATGTGAACAATCGCAGGGCCGCGAAGAGGCTGTGTCGTAAGTGCGTCAAGGATTTGGGATTGCCATTGTGCATTCAGGTCGGGGTGTCTTCTTAGAAATCTGCGGACACGGTTTCCCACTTCTACGTGGTATCTAACCGGCTCATCGGACATAAATTAGGAACCAACCGACATACTCTGCCGGGCCGCAAGAATATGCCGGAGTTTCCGACGAGAGGCCAGTGTTTCTTCGGCTGTGGCTATCCAACCATTGACTGCCTCTGCTACTTCAACGATGTTTCCGGCTTTACAGCCGATGATGACGTCGTTGATTATACCCGCCGCAATTTCCCGCAACTCGGAGGTATGAAGCATCGTAACCAAGGCCGACACTTGTTCTTCCGAAGGGAGTTGCGCCAACTGGTCACGCCACGCGTCTTCAAGCGTGTACACCTCTTGGGTGGTTCCTAATCCGTCAGCGCTAGTGATACCTTGTTTTTCTAAAGCAGATGTCATGACTAGGCCTCTGTCGGTATGTCCGGCAAGTCATAGCTTGCCAGCAGGTCGTCCACAACGCCGGTAACGTTTTCCCAGTCGTAGTTCTGGAAGGACCGGCCCCGGGTGACGAAGGCGCCGCCGGCGTAGAACATCTCGTACTGGGACTGGCGGGAACCAAACTCGGAGCCGACGGCATCCCAAGCCAGCTTGAACAGCTTGACCTTGTCCTTGGGTTCGGCGACGGGGGAGCGCTGGGTCTGGTGGATGAAGGCGGCGGTCTCCGGGTTTTCGAAGTCGGCCACCGACGGCGGCATCATAATCATGTTGGCCCCGGCAAAGTCCCTCACCGTGTAGACCAGTTCGGGATAAAACTGCTGAGTCAGGACCTGGGTCGAGTAGAGGAGCCTCCGGTCGGGAATGAAGTAGGGCCCGTACTGATGGCCGTTGGCTTCCATCCCCTTTACCATGCCCTCGATCATGCCGGTGTTGGCAGCCAGATAGCCCAACCTCCCTGAAACTTCCGGGATGGATACGATGCCGTTGGTCTCCGCGATTTTCCGGGCCAGGCCCAGCAGGAACCGGGTCTTGACCATCAAGCGGACCTGGGCTTGGTAGTTCTGGAACATGTGGGCCGGGGTCTCCTGGAACTGGGCCCGGCAGGTGTAGGTGTCACGGTGGACGAAGACCCGTTCCCAAGGCACCTTAACCTCGTCGAACAGTATCACCGCGTCGTTCTCATCTAAGTGCGAAGACAACGGGTTGTCGAACTGGGACACCGCGGCGGCCTCGTAAGACTTTCTCGGCAGGATTTTAAGGCCCTTGGTAGCCAGCGGCACCGCCGCGGCGAAGGCGTACATCTCCTCGCCGGGTCTTAGGGGCTGGCCGGTGGTCACCAGAAGCTCGTCGGCGATCACCGCGCTGGTACCCAGCATCTTGGCGCCCTTGATGGTGACGCCTTGGCTGTCCTCGTCGCAAATGGCGGCCACCAAGAACTCATCCTCCTGCTGGGACACGTCCTTGCTGTGGTCGGCGCGGGGATTGGCGATAACGTAGGTCACGAACAGGTCATGGTCTCGAACGTAGGTAAAGTAGTCCAGCAGGGCCTGCGCCCGCTCCCTGCCGTGACGCTCGAAGATGTCTATGCCCATGACCATGCCGTTGAGACACGAGGCGACGTGGTCGGGAGAGCGTCCCATGAAACCGAAGGTCAGCTCAGCCCAAGCGGTGATGGCTTCCCGCCGCTTCACCAGTTCTTGGTATGACGACGGCAGTTGCCAGGAGCGGTTTACGTACCCGCCGCCAGTGGGGGACTCGAATGTCATCAGGTCGCGGTTTTCCTGCGCGGCTTGGTAGTCGTAAAGCCCGGCGACGGTGCGCAGGGCGTTTCGAAAAGCCAGGTGGTCCACGGCATTCTCGACCAGCTTGCCGTCCAAGTAAATGGACCGCCCGTCGTTGGCCGCCTTGATATAGTCGGAGCCGGTGCGAGTCATCAGTGCCCCTGCCGGACGAAGTCGGCCATACGTTCGCCGATCATCATGGTGGTGACGTTGGTGTTGGCGCGAACGCAGTCGGGCATGACCGAGGCGTCGGCGATGCGGAGGTTTTCCAGCCCGTGGACCTTGCCGTACTGGTCAACGACTGCCATGGGGTCCGACGCGGGACCCATCTTGCAGGTGCAGGAGATGTGCTGCCCGGTGGTTACTTCCCTGAAGAGGAACTCGTTCAATGCCTCATCGGACTCCAACTCTGCGTCGGTGGGTTCGATCCGCTCCTCGATGATGTCCTTGAAGCTTTCGTGCTGGCCCAACCGCACGCACAACCTTACTGCTTCCCGGAGTCTCCGCCGGTCGAACTCATCCTGGAGGTAGTTGTAGTCAAGGAAGGGCTGAACGTTGGGGTATGGGGACACCAGTCGCATTTCACCGGACCCTACGGCCAGGTTCAGGATGGCGAGGACGCGAATCCCCAGAGGCTCCATTCTTGCCCCGCCGCGGTTTACCCGCTCGGTGGCGAAGGACTGCATCAGGAATTGCAGGTCGTTCCGCAGGTGCGATCCCTCGGAGGTGGTGCGCAGCGCCATCTGCACCCTTGGGGCGTAGCCGTCCAGCGGCACTTCCGGCTTGGTTTTCCAAGTGATGTAGACCATGGGGTGGTCGCGGAGGTTCTGGCCGACTCCCGGTAGTTCGTGCACCACGGGGATCCCTTGGCTGCGTAACTGGTCGGCGGGGCCTACTCCGGAGAGCATCAGGATATGGGGAGAGCCGATGGCGCCGGAGCTGAGGATAATCTGCTCGCCCTCGGCGATAAACTTCTCGCCGCCGCTTTCCACCTCGACTCCGACGGCGCGCTTGCCGTCGAATATGATGCGTTGCACGGTGCAGTTGGCCCGGATGGTCAGGTTCAACCGGTGCCGGCCCATGTCAAGGTATCCAAGGGCAGTGCTCCAGCGAATGCCGTTGGGATTGTTCACCGGGCACGGCCCCACGCCCGACGCGTCGGGGGCGTTGTGGTCGGGGCTGTCGGGAAAGCCCACGGCTCGGCAGGCGTCATAAAAGGCCTGCTGCTCCACCAGCATGTCGCCGGGCTTGAACCTGTGCATGACGATTGGGCCATCGGAGTTGTGGAAGTCGCCGCCGAAATCCGGGTCGGCTTCAATCGCCCGGAAGTACTGGATACAGTTCTGGAACTTCCACTCGTCGTTGCCCAGTGCGGCCCAGGCGTCGTAGTCCTCGGGCACGCCGCGCAGGAAGACTTGACCGTTGATGGCGCTGGACCCGCCGGTGACCTTGCCCCTTGGGACAAGCATAGGTTCGGCGGTTTCGGTCGCCTTCCCTTCAAACTGCCAGTTGTGATCGCTGACCATGATGTCGGTGGCGGTGGCGTATCCGTACTTGACCTCGTCGGGCAGGTGTTCGAAATCCGGGTAGTCGGGGCCTGCCTCGATAAGCAGCACCGAGTTGTTGGGGTCCTCGCTCAGTCTGGTTGCCACGATAGAACCCGCCGAACCGGCGCCGAGGACGATGTAATCGTACTTCATGGGACAACTCTCCCGTCAGGATTGGCCGTTGCCATTGTGTGAATCCGATGATATAGGCGCCGGATTCCAAGGTCAACACGCACCCTGTCCGGCTGGCCTGATCCGGGACGAATGCCCATGCGCACAGACAACCCAGGGTGTAAGATTGGCCGGGCAGCAGTTGGGGCTTCATGCCGTTGCCCCGTTAGCTCTTGCCTACTACGGCCTTTCATAGGGGAGATGACATTACTTGGCGTTAGCGGTGGCTTTCTCATTCGTGGCGGCGTGTGGTTTCGGCAGTGGGATCGTCCTTATAAGGATAGGGACGCGGCGGGTGTCACCGCCAACGGCAACCTTTCTGACAGTGTTCACCGGGGCCATCCTGATCATGGGCCTCGCCGTCCTGATGAAACCGCAGGACATCATGGCACTCCAGCCCATCCACTTCGCTTGGTTTGCCGTTATGGGGGCGATTGCTTATCCCGGAGCGCGGTTCCTGATGAACACGGCCATCACTTGGGTGGGCGCGTCGAGGGCGGCCCCCTGGGCGTCGTTGCAACCGCTGTTCGCGCTGGCGCTGGGCATGGCTTTCTTGGGGGAGCGTCCCAACCTGCTGGTGGGCTTGGGAACGCCCCTGATTGTGTTCGGGTTGATACTGGTGGTGGTGGCGGGGAGCACCGGAGGGCGGGCCCTTGAAGAAGGAACGGTCAGAAAACTCGGCTTCCTGCTGGCGGCTGGCGGGGCCATGTGTTTCGCCAGTCGGGACGTAATCAGCAGGCACGTAGTCGGCAACATCACCGACCCCTTGGTAACCGCGGCGTGCGCCCTGTGCCTGGGTTGCATCATGCTCTTCGTTCTCGCCGGGCGTGACATAGTGGCCAACCTTAGGAACGGCCACAACAAGCATCTGGCAATCTGCGGACTGGCGGGTATCAGCCAAGGCATTGCAGTGGCTTCGTTGTTCCAAGCCTTGAGCCTGGCTCCCGTAACCGTGGTCAGCCCCATCAACGCCAGCAGCCCGCTGGTCACGCTGTTATTGGTGCACCTTTTCCTGCAACGGCTGGAGTTGGTGACGCCCAGGTTGATCATAGGCACCGTGCTCAGCGTAGCGGGAGTCATCATCGTTGTCCTGGGCGCGGTGGCGTACTGATGCGGGAAGGGTTGTGACCGGAGATGAAACCCCAGCCAACAAGCTCCGACGGCCTCCACGTTGTGCCCATGTCTTGCACGGGAGGTGACTTCCCTTGGCCTTAGCGGTTGTCTTCACCTTTCTGGCGGCCTTCGGCTTCTCTTGCAGCTACATATTTATTCGCATAGGGACGCAACAGGTCTCGCCGCTGACGGCGACTTTCTTTTCAGTATTGACCGGGGCCGTATTGGTTACCGGGCTGGCCCTGCTGTTCAACTTCGGGGACGTGTTCTCACTGGAGCCAAGCGATTTCATCTGGTTCACCGTCATGGGCGTGTTGGGGTACCCGGGGGCGCTAGTCCTGATCAACACGGCCACAAGCTGGGTGGGGGCCTCCCGCGCCGCCCCCTGGGCTTCGTTGCAGCCGCTGTTCGCGCTGGCCCTGGGCATGACCTTCCTGGGGGAGAGGCCAAACCTGTTGGTAGGCTTGGGGACTCCCATGATAGTGTGCGGCTTGGTGCTGGTTGTCCTAGCAGGAGGGGTCAATAATCCCCGGGGAGGCATGGGCACGATAAGGAGGCTGGGATACTTGGCGGCCGTCGGCGGCGCCCTGTGCCATGCCAGCCGGGACGTTATCAGCAGGCACGTAGTGGGTAACTTGACCGATCCGCTGGTGACCGCGGGCATAGCCTTGTGCCTTGGCTGCGTGATGTTATTCATGATCACGGCTCCCGACGCAGTAAACACCGTTCGCCGTTTGCCGTCCAAGTACATTGCCGTTTGCGGACTGGCGGGAATAGGCCAAGGGTTGGGAGTAGCGTCCCTGTTCAAAGCATTGAGCCTGGCGCCGGTCACCGTGGTGAGCCCCATCAACGCCAGCGGACCGTTGATAACGCTGCTGCTGGTGCACATATTCCTGCAACGGGTGGAGTCGATAACGCCCCGGCTGGTGCTGGGGACGATTTTGAGCGTTGCCGGGGTCATAACCGTCATCCTGGGCGCGGTTGCGTATTGATCGGGGAGACATCGTTCCGTGGTCTTAGCGATCATCCTGGCTTTCTTGGCGGCCGTCGGCCTCTCCGCCGGCAATATTCTCATTCGTGTCGGTATGCAAAGGGTCGCGGCGCCGACGGCGACCTTCTTCAGCGTGGTCGCCGGAGCCGTTGTCGTCACCGGGATTGCATTGGCATTCAACATGGCCGAGGTCAGGTCCCTGCTGCCGACCAACTTTATCTGGTTGGCCGTGCTGGCCGCATTGGCCTACCCGATGGCGCGGGTCCTGCGCAACACGGCCATAACCTTCGTGGGAGCCTCCCGGGCCGCTCCCTGGGCGTCGCTCCGGCCCCTGTTCGCGCTGGCGCTGGGAATAGCGCTGCTGGGCGAGAGGCCCAACCTGCTGGTGGGCCTTGGAACGCCGATTATTGTGTTCGGGTTGATACTGGTCGTGCTGGCGGAAGAAGGTTCCAGCCCCGGAGAGGAAAGGTCCGCGGTGAGAAGAGCAGGCTACGTTCTGGCTGCGGGGGCAACCCTCTGCTTTGCCAGCCGGGACGTAGTAAGCCGTCACGTGGTGGAGAACCTCGTCGACCCGCTGGTGACGGCGTCGATGGCCCTGCTGCTGGGCTGCGTCATGCTGTTCATACTTACCGCGCCGGACGTTGTGACCAACGTCCGGCGGATGTCGGCCAAGCACGTGGCTATCTGCGGTCTGTCGGGAATCAGCCAAGCCTTGGCGGTCGTATTGCTGTTCCAAGCGTTGAGCCTGGCCCCGGTCACGGTGGTGACGCCAATCAACGCCATCGGCCCACTGGTTACCCTGCTGCTGGCGCACGTATTCCTGCAGCGGGTCGAGGCGATAACCCTTCGCTTGGTGTTGGGGACGATTTTGAGCGTTACGGGCGTGATAGTGGTCATTTGGGGAGCATTGGCTTACTGAGAACCTACGTGCCTATGCGGACGGGGTCGACGGCATCTTGCACCGACCGGATGATGGACAGGGCGGTGAGCTTACCGGTGCGGGGGTTTTCGCTGGGGATGTTTTCGATGTGAACGGACAGGAACCCGAACTCCCCTTCGACCTCGATATCGTGGCAGTTGCGGCGGAGGCCGGGAACGGCGACCACGCGGAGCTGGGTAAGGTCAGGGCCGATTCCGGCCAGGCTGACGGCGGCAGAGACGTTGAGGTTGGCGGGAAAACCGCGGCAGGCCTCGCGGGCCGGGCCGCAAAACAGTTCGGTCTCGCAGTCCAGCCCTTTCAACGAGATGCCTCTCTCCACGAGGTAGGGCGCGCCCTCCAAGGCTTCGGGGGGCTTTCTCGATATCATGGTCACCCGGTCCACCCGCCCGGCGCAGGCGGACTTGATACCGTCGAGGCCGGCGATGGCGCCGGAGGGGGCCAGAAGGCGGCAACCGCTGGCCCGGGACTTCTGAACAATCTCGGGATGTTCCACAAGAGCGCCAGTGCTGATTACCATCAGGTCCTTCCCGGCCTCGAACACTTCCAAGGCCAAGTCGGGAAACACATGGCCGCCGGCCGTCTCAACAACCAGGTCGGAGCAAGCAATCAGTTCGTCCCGATCCAGGTACGGAGGAGGAGCGTCCAACGTGGAGAGGAACGAGCGGGCCGTGTCTTCCGTCCGGCTGGTCACACCGGCAACTTTGACGTTCATGTTGCCAGAGTCCGCCGCCCTGAGCAGGGCACGGCCTATGGCGCCGCAGCCTACAATGCCGATGGAAGTAGTTTGGGGCGAGGGCATGGCGCTATCTCCGTATTTTCATTCTTGGGCTTGGCAGGCATTTTAGGTAAGAGTCCTGGCGACGTCAAAGCCGTATTGAGCACGGTTAGCATTTTGAATCAGGTGGTCGAGCCACCCAGCCCGGCTCTTTGGATTCCCGCCTTCGCGGGAATGACGGATGGCCCCTTGGGGCCACGTATGAACATAAAAATGGCCTGTTTTCATGGCAATGACGGATGGTTGAGAAGTAACTGGCGAATCGTGGCGGCGAAGGACATGGCGTAGCGGGCGGCGCGGAGACGAATGGACTTGTCGGGGTCCTCCAATGACTCGGCCAGGACGGAGACGCTGCGAAGCAACACGCCCTGGAGGGCCTGGCAGGCGAGGTCGGCGGACTCTTGCCGGCGGCGGGCCAGTTCATCGCGGAAGGCGTCGTCCTCGAGCCAGCGGCGAAGGGTCCTCTCGCTGACGCCGGAGAGGCGGGCGCCCTCGGCCAGAGACGGCGAGTTCACCATGACGGGCAGAACGGCCTGCTGGCGGAGGGTGAGACCGGAAATTTCAGAATCGCGGACATTTGCGGACATTTCAGGACATTGGGGTTGGTCAGCAGAGTCGGAAGGGGCTTCGAGGTCCCGGTCGGGTAGGATTTGGTTGTCGATAGAGGTCTTTCTGGTCATCAATCACCGCACTGCCTGGGTGGCTTTGTTGGGATTTGTCCACGTCCGACGGGACGTTGATGGGGACAAGAAATATGGTAGAGAGGTGTTTTACGAAGTGGCAAGCGGGAAGTGTCAGGGTGGGGCTATCGCATTTGAGCTTTTGAAACCTTTTCAGGGTCTAAAATGCGACCGCCTACAGCGGAACGGGGGAGGGTGACATTCCCTCGCGTCCGCGGGGGCAGGCTCTTGGCGGGAACGATGGTTGGGTTGGAGTCTGGATGCTTTTGCCCTGGGGTGTTTGTTCACGCCGCGTTAAGGAATTCCAAGGCACCGTTCAGGGCGTGATTCCGGTGAGTTCGCAGTTCGTCGTCTGACAGAGATCCGTGGTAGAAGTGAGTATGGAGTCGTTCGGCTGAACCGAAGCGGGAGGTCCACTTGTTGCCGCCTTGCGCGGCGTCCAAGCGCTGGGCGATTCTCTTGAATGCTCCGTGACTGTCGTGAGGCAACCCCCAGTCCTGGGCGGCTGCGATCAGGCAGTGGGCGAATGCTCCCCACAAGAGTTCGGCGGCAATCATCTCGTTGCCGCCGACGCTTGATTCCTAGTTGGCCCGTCCCATGAGTTCCCGGGCCATGGCAAGGTGTTCTTCCTGGTTCATGGCACCGCATGTCCGGCCAGCCGGTTGGCCAGTTCTATGGTCGTCGTGGCGAAGAGGAAGCCGTCCTCCTCTGCCTCGTTCGGGTTTTCCGCGTATACGCCGAACTTCAGCATGTCCGGCCGCCCCATGCTGGCTGACATGGCAGCGCCCATGTTTTCGCCCTCCTCGGAAGCATTCTTAAGAGCCCACTCAAACTCCTCGGTAGTGTCGGGCCATTCGGTGCCGCTACCCAAGGCGGCGGCTATCCTGTACAAGTTGTCGTGGGTGCTGTGGGGCCAGTTGCGGGTTGCGGCGATGTGGCCCAGGGTTGCTCTGACGGCGTCGGTGAGGGTTTCCACTCCTTCTAGGTGTTGTCCTTTCAGGAAACTCTGTTTGGCGGCTTTGAAGTATTCCTCTACGACTTCATCCACTGCCGATTGCCAAGCTTGGGCAACGCCGGTCTTCCAACTGTCCGCATCCTGGCCGGTACAACTGCCGGTTGCTTGGGCGGCGGCGCTCATGGCGTCGTTCATGGGCGTCGTGCTGTCAGGAGTGGGCCATATTGCTTGGAAGGTCTCTTTGAGTATCTCTGGTTGGAGAGGCGGCTGCGCCGCAGAGCCGACCTTCCGCAGGGCCGCCAAGGCGATGTTTTCCGCCACCTTCTCCATTCTGGTGTTCACGTCAGTGCTCCGGTTCGTAGGCTTGGTTGGATGTTATTGCTCTGGGCCTGCGCGGTCAACCGCGGGGATGATTGTCTATGAGTACCAAAGCCGTATTGCGCCGAGGGGGCGTGTAGCGTCCAGTTTTGGATGATGAAGCCAGCCGTGACGGTGCGGTGGATTCCCGCCTTCGCGGGAATGACGGTTGGGCTGAGAGTCAAGCCAGCTATATTGGGACGCTACGGCGGCGCGTGATTTCTTGACTATTAGATATTCAAGTCTGGTATAATCCGCTAAGGTGTAAGGTCGGGTGTACCGTTGGTGGTACCTAAGTTTTGTTGCCCCTAGCATCGGATGACCTGGACTGAGCCAATATTTATAGGAGGTCATCCAGATGGCCATTTCTGACAGGAACCTGACCTGTGTGGAGTGCGGGGCTCCCTTTGTGTTCACAATTGGGGAGCAGGAGTTCTTCGCGTCCCGCGGGTACACCAACGAGCCCAAGCGGTGCCCGGACTGCCGGGCGGCCCGCAAGAACGCACAGCGCGGCGGTTACGGGGGCGGGCCCCGGGAGATGCACCCGGTCGTATGCGCGCAGTGCGGCATCGACACCACCGTTCCCTTCGTGCCGCGGGGCGACAGGCCCGTCTACTGCAGCGATTGCTTCAGCGCGATGCGCCGGTAGTCTCACCCAGTAACGACCCTAAGGAAGAGCCGCCGAACAGGCGGCTTTTCTGCTATTGAGGTCCGACATGACCACCAGACCGACCGCCGCTACAGGCCATCCCCGCGACTTTGTCCGGCTCCCGGACCCGCCTGAGCCGGAGGACATGAATAACTACACGCACCTTCACCTTCCGGGCAACACTCACCACTTGGCGGCGCACTTCGGCAACCATGACACAACCATCATCACCGGCGAAGCCTACATCAGCCGGGAACCCACCAGCGAACGGCTGGGCCTGATGGCGCCGGACCTGCTCATCGCCTTCAACGTCGACCCCAATGCCGTCACTCCACACAACGGCTACGTGATCTCGGAGCAAGGCAAGCCACCGGACTTCGTCCTTGAAATCGCCTCGCCCAGCACCGGCCACCGGGACGTCACGGTCAAGCGGGACGGCTACGTCGCCCTGGGCATTCCCGAATACTGGCGCTTCGACCCCTTGGGCGGGGAACACCACGGGGCAGCCCTCGCCGGGGACCGTCTGGTCGCCGGAGTCTACCAACCCATTCCCATCGAACGGATTGACGACCAGACCTTCTAGGGGTACAGCGCCGTACTGGACCTGATCCTGAGATGGGAAGGTGGCAGGCTCGGCTGGTACAATCCTGGCACAGGGCGACATATCGTTAGGTTTTCGGACGAGCGTGCCCGGGCTGACGCCGCCGAGGCCCGCGTCCGAGAACTGGAAGCGGAACTGAATCACCTCCGAAGGAGTTCGTAGTGAGGGACCTGACCGACGCGGAAGTACAGGCCATGGGATACGCCGTTGGCTTGGAACTGGATGGAACGGAGTTGACCGAGGTGGCCCACAGCCTGAACGCAATCCTGGAGATGATGGATGCGCTGGAGGTTCCCGGCCTCAACGCCGTGGAACCCGTTCCCCTTATTCTGCCCGATACGGAGGCATGAGATGGAACAGTCGGACATACCCTTCCTTTCCGCCACGCAACTGGCCTCTTTGATCGAGGCGCGGCAGGTGTCGCCGGAGGAGGCCCTGAACGCCTACCTGGACCGCATCGAGCAGGTCAATCCCAAGGTCAACGCCTACATCACCGTATGCGCCGATGAGGCGATGGAACAGGCCCGACAAGCCGGCCAGGAAATACAGCAGGGTCGGTACCGCGGCCCGCTGCATGGGATTCCGGTGGGCGTAAAGGACCAAGTCCACACTACAGGGATTCTGACCACCGACGCCTCGAAGATAAGGGCCGACTTCATTCCGACGGAGGACGCGACCGTCGTAGCCAAGTTGAAGGAGGCCGGCGCGGTCATAATCGGAAAGACCAACATGAGCGAGTTCGCCATTGGGGACTCGTTCAGCTCCTTCAAAGGCCCGGCCCGCAATCCGTGGGACCTGTCACGGGACCCGGGGACGTCCAGCACCGGATCGGGGGCGGCCACCGCGGCCCGGTTGTGCGCTACGTCGTTGGGAGAGGACACCGGCGGCTCGATCCGCGGACCGGCGTCCCTGTGCGGGCTGGTAGGGCTGCGTCCGACTTGGGGGCGGGTGAGCCGGTACGGGGCAGACGGGGCCTGCTGGTCAATCGACACCATAGGCCCCATATCCCGCACCGTGGAAGACTGCGCGGCCACCATCGGGGCCATCGCGGGTTACGATCCCAAAGACCCTTACACGCGGCAAGTCCCGGTGCCGGACTACCGGCAAGCCCTGACGGGTGACATTACGGGGTTGAAGGTCGGGTTGGTGCAAGAGTACCTGGACTCGGAAAAGTCCGGGGTGGACCCGCGAGTGCGGGACGCGATCATCGCGGCGGCAGGGGTGTTGAGCGAACTGGGGGCCGAGGTGCGGGAGGTTTCGCTGCCTTTGAGCGTCAACTGCGGAGTCGCCATCCGGACCATTACCCACGTGGAACGGGTGAGTCTGCACCCGGAATGGCTCCGGGAGAGACCGCAGGACTACCATCACAACACTCGGGTTTCTTTCTCGACGGCAAACCTGATACCGGCCCCGGTATATTACAAGGCCCAGAAGATGCGGGCCATGGTGCGCCAGGAGGTATTGGGTGCGCTGGAGGAGGTGGACGTGCTGGTACAGCCAACATCAGCCGCGCCGGCGGGGGTTATGTCGATGGACGGCACCGTAGCCAGCAAGGAGCAGGCGAAGCAAGCGCTGCACAGGGGCGGCTACACCGGTCCATACAGCCTGACGGGCACAACCGCCATGTCAATCCTGTGCGGGTTCAGTTCGGAAGGGGATGGCGGCCTTCCACTGGCGATGCAAATAGCGGGACGGCCCTTCGATGAGGCAACGGTGCTGCGCGTGGGACATGCCTACGAACAAGCCACTCCCTGGCATAACCGGCTGCCGCCGATTTAGCGGAGCGGATTGCATCGCTGGTCGAGGACCAAGCGGAACAACTGCCGGAAAGGGTAGCGTTCCATTCTCAGGTGGTCTGTACGTAGGTGACAGTACGGTGGATTCCCGCGAAGGCGGGAATGACGTTTGGCTTCGGGGATAACCACCTGGATTGCAACGCTACCTCAGAAAGAACCAAGGGTTGTGTTACTACGGCGGTGTTAGCGTTACAGGAAGGAAGAAGGCGAAGCGACCATCGCAATATAGTCGTCCACACCCATTGCAGCCAAAGAGGTTACCTGCACCGTGCCGCGGGACCCTAACTCCACCGAAACTCTCATTATGGTGGCAGTGTCGGGAGCTTCGACGATGTTGACGAAGTCGTAGGGACCGAGGGTGGCATACTGGGCCAGCACTTGTACCCCCATGGCCTGCACTTCTCGGTTAACCTCTTTTATCCTTGCCGGATGTTCCTTGACTGTCCTGCGCCCCTCGTCGGTCAACTTGCTCAACATGACATACAGGCCCATGATACCTCCCAAATACGAGTAAGGTTGGCTCAACAAGCCGCGTCATGGATTGGGCAAGGCTGCCAATCAAGGGGATGCGGCTCAGGGAGTCCGGTTGGTGTCCACCTTTGCATGGTATCACCCTGAGCCGCAGGGTTCATCGACATTTTGGGGCCGGAATAGGGGAGTTGGATGGCCGGAGGGTTGCGGTTTGCCTACGTCACCGGGCGCCGGTGGAAGGAGTAGTATTTGACCCCCGCACAGGGAACCCCGTAGAACCAGTGAGCAACCTCCACGGCTACGGGCGCGGCGTCCTCGGTGTCCATCTCCACCTGTACGGCGACCGGGGCGGCATCTTCAGCCTCGGTTATGATCTCTTCCAGAAAATCGAGTCCGATGGGCGGCGATTCCAACAGTACCATTTCACACCTCACTGTCTGCTGGCTAGGAGTCTCGAAAATCGCCTGTCAACACCTGTGGGTCGGAAATGCAATCCCAAATCGGAGGGACTACCGGACCGCCAACTCCCCGAGGGGTCTTACCACTCTGACCTGGTGGGGGACCAATTCCTTCACTTTCTCGCAGACGCTCCCCTTGATGAGCTTGGCCAGCCCTCGGCGGTCGTGGGTATACATGGCGATGAGGTCCACGTCCTCCCGCATCGCAACCTCCCGGATTCCGTCCGCCACCGGGCTGGCGACCACTACTTCCGGGCGCCAATGGCACTCCCCACGATTCAGGCGGTTAGCAAAGTATCCCAAGTATCCCAGAGCGCGAGACCTCTCAATATTCTCCATTTCCTCCGCCGACATGTACCTGAGCCCGGACATCCTGCCGTTCTGCGGGGGAATGACGTGCAGGAGAATCCCCTCACCGCCGGGGACCAGGACCTCCTGGGCCACGCTCAACACCCGCTCGGTAGCCTCGAAAGAGCGGTCCAACGGCACCAGTATCTTGCGACAGCGTCTGGTCGACATATCACCCTGCTCCGTCCAATGGGACCATTCCCCAATGGAATAATCGATAAGGTTGAACTCGTTGTAGACGTCTCTGAACATTGCTGCCCCTCCTCCCATGCTGGTTGTTGACCAAGGACAGTGTTACCGGTGTTTTCACCCTACCTGCGATAGGGCGGGCCCTACGCAGCCATTGCCCTGACCCTTTGAGCCGCAGCCACGGGCGACGGCGTTCCACCCTTGCGGACAGCGCGGCGTATCGCCGGAAGCAGGTCCACGGCCATGCTGGACTTGGACACGAAGCAGTCGGCGCCGGTGGCGAGAGAAGCGTCCCTGTAGGTGGGCGAGTCTATGAGCGCCAAGACCACGATCCCGACCTGGGGCAACACGGTGCGTATACGCGGAATGACGGCGAGCCCGTCCAGCCTGGAGTTGTTGGGGTCGATGACGATCACCGACGGACGAAAGTCCCGCGCGCCCACCAAGGCCGCCTCCAGTGTGGCGGCGGTGCGAAGGGTGACGAAGTCGGTCTGGCGTTGGAGGAACGCCGTTGCGGCCTGCATGAACACGGGGTTCTCGTCTATCAGCAATACCCGTAACGCTTGCCCCCGGCCCGGCGTCCCACCTTCGTGGGAAAGACGGGGGAAGGGGGCTTGACCGTTGGCGGCGACGTTGTGCAGCGTCATGGCGTTACCTTCCCACCCATGTTTTGTGTAACATAATATGCGGTCTACATAACGATAAAACTATGGGGGCTTTCCCTACTTTAGGGGGAATAAATGCCCCATAAGGAGAGGAGAGGATGGTGGAGCGCCAGGGCAACCACAAGAGTTAGGGCAACCCTCGTGGTTGCCCCTACCAGAGAATAAAGAAACCGGGCACACCCTTGCGGCTGTGCCCGGCTATATTCCAACGGCGCCGCCTGCCCGGTTATCCTGCCTCAGCTATCGTTTCCGCCCTTCGGCGGTTGCCTGCCCTCGCAGCTTCCCCGGTAGACCCTGGGAGCCTCAATTACTTGACCGCCTCCCACAGCGGCACCGCTGCTGTGCTGGCCTCCACCGACTTGAGCCCCGCCGGCTCACTCACCCCGTTGCCCCGTCAGTGGAGGCCTGAGCAATTTTCGTTACGTCTAAAATCCCTCACCATCAACCTGCTCCTTTCCCAGCTTTCTTGGAATACAGAGCGTCAAAACTGATGGCGCCCCCACCGGTCCCCGCACCTGGCTTGTTCAGCTACTCAGGCCGGACCGATGGGGGCCCAAGTAGGGAATTTCCAGTTGTGAAGCCACTCGAAGTTTCGTACCATCGTGGACTCCTCCTTCTTGTTCTCCACAAGAGAGGTTCACCCTCCGTGTGTCTATGATGGGGCAAAAGCAGGCGGCAAGTAATGGGGGAACACCCTACCATCGGGTAGAAAAACACCCCATTATGGTGATTGAACGGAGCCGGTGGATTCCCGCCTTCGCGGGAATGACGGGTTGGGCGCGGCGGGAATGACAGGCCGGGTGCTGCCACAAGCGGGAAGGACGGGTTGGGGCTGAGGGAATAGCGGACCAGGTGCTGAGGGAATGACGGGCCGGCGCCGTTGCTAGTCTACGGCCACCAGTCCCTGCTTGATGGCGTAGCGGACGAGGCCGGTGATGTCGTGGATGTCGAGCTTGGACATCAGGCTGGCCCGGTGCTTTTCCACGGTCTTCACGGCGACGACCAACTCGGACGCGATGGAGTTATTGGTGTAGCCCTCCGCCAGAAGCTGCAACACCTGGCGCTCCCTGGGGGTCAATCGTTCGAAGGCGGTCGACTCCTCCAAGGTATCGGAGAGGGTGAGAAATTCGCCCAGTATGGAACTGGCGATGGGCGGGCTGAGGTAGGTCTCGCCCCTGCTGGCCGAGCGCACCGCCAGCAGCAACTCCTCGCTGACGCCGCGCTTCAACACGTAAGCCTTGGCGCCCCGACGAAAGGCTTGGCGCACTATGGCCTCGTCAGCGTGCATGGACAGCACGACAACTTGGATGGAAGGCACCCGGGAGCGGACGAGTTCGGTGGCCTGGGCGCCGTTCAGCCGGGGCATGGAAATATCCATCACCAGGATGTCTGGCACGAGCTTTTCGGCCAACTCCACCGCCTCCAGGCCGTCCTGGGCCTCGCCGATGACCTCGATGTCTTCGGCGGTCTCCAACAGCATCCGGATGCCTTGGCGGACCAAGTGGTGGTCGTCTGCAACAATCACGCGGACCATCAGCCCTCCTTCATGCCTGTGGAGCCTGCCCCCGTGGAGACGGTTGAGGGGGCGCCTTCGCCACCAAGCGGGCGCCCTTGCCGGGCGTGGACGCAACTTCCAGTTGGCCGCCCAGCAACTCGAAACGTTCCTGCATACCCAGCAACCCAATGCCTTTCGTTCTGGCCGAGTCGGAATTCAGGGCTTGGGGAGAGAACCCACGGCCGTCGTCAGTCACCGCCAAGCTGATGGCGGTCGGACTGCGGTCCAACCGGACTTTCACGTGTTTCGCCCCAGCGTGTCTGACGACGTTGGTCAACGCCTCCTGCAGAAAACGGTAGAAGGAGATGTTGACGGCGTCGGTGAACGCCGACGCTTCGACCCCGGAATAGTCAATCGAGAGATTGGTAAGCCCGGCGAACTCGCGGCAGTATCCTTCCAGGGTACCGTTCAGCCCAACGGCGTCCAGTTCGGGCGGCCGCAGCCCCCGCGCCAGCAGCCGGATGTTCTCCATGGTAACGTCGGTCAGGTCCAGGGCCTCGGCCAGCCGGTTTTTGACCGGGCCCAGCTCTTCCGGTATGTCCGAGTATATCAGTCCCAAGCCTATCTTGAGGGCGGTCAACGCCTGTCCGGCCTCGTCGTGCAACTCCCTGGATACGCGGTGGCGTTCCTCCTCTTCTTGGGAGACGACCTGCATCGTCAGCCACCGAAGCCGTTCGCGCCCCAGCTCCAGTTGCTCGAAGAGGCGGGCGTTGGCGATGGCGCCGGATATGTGGGCGCCGACGCTTTCGGCAAGGTTGAGGTCCCTCTCGGTGTAAGCTTCGGGCTTGGTTGATTCCAGGTGCAGCACGCCTATTACTTCATCGTGGGATATCAGTGGCACCGAAAGAAACGACCGGAAACCGGCTTGGTATGCCGGAAGAGGGGCGATAAAACTCTGCTTCAGGTCTTCGATGTTCTTTGGCTGGATGATCAGGCCGGACCGGGTGCGGATAACCTCCTGGGTGAGGGAGTTTGACAGGTTGGCAACATCCCCGGCGCGCCGGTGGGCCACGTCGCCGCCGCTCACGTAGGCGGTGGTGAACACACCTTGCGAGGGGTCGGCTATAGTGATGACGATGCGCTCGAAGGGTATCAGGTCGCGCACCCGCTGGGCGAAGGGTTCGTATACCTCTTCGATGTTCAGGGTGGAGTTGATGATGCGGCCGATCTCCGCCAAACGGCGGACCCGGTCCTCGGCTTGGTTACGCTCCGTGATGTCGCGGAGGACCGCCAGGGTTGCCGGTTGACCGTCGAAGGTGATGGCCACGGCGGAGGACTCGACGGTGCGGACTTCGCCGTCGGTCCGGCAAATCCGATAACGGTGGAGGCCCGGCACAGGTTCGCCCCGTTGCCTTGCCAGGGTGCGCTCCCGCACCTGGGGCTTGTCCTCGGGGACGATGAAGTGGTCGAGGGCCAGGCCGTCGGCTTGGGACATGTCCGCAAGACCGTGGAGGGACAGGAAGGCGTTGTTGACGAAGACGCGGGTGGTGCCTACGTTGATGACGATGGCGTCGGTTACGTTGTCGACCGCCGCGCGGTAGTGCTCTTCCTGTTCCGAAGGGCGGGGACCAACCCCGCCTCTACGATTGTAGAGGCGACTCTTGTGGCCGCCCGCACCTGCCCCTGGCATGATTCCCGCCTGCGCGGGAATGACGGGAAAGGGGGCGGCCAGTTCCAACTCGGCCAAGCGTTGGCGCATGGCTTCGAGTTCGGCCAAGAGTTCAGCGTTCGTCTTCACTTCATCTCGCATTTGGCCTCTCCTTCCCAAATGCGTAGGCCCAAATGCGCGGGCCGCACACCTTAACACAGATTCGGACTACACGCCTATCCGATAATCAGGTTGGACAATTTACGTCATTCCCGCGCAGGCGGGAATCCACTACTTGGCAAATTGGACTCTCGCTTTCGCGGGAGTGACGTTGGGTAGTTTTCGGATAGGCCCTAAGTGAATGGTTCCATGAATTGCCTGCGGATGCAATAGACCAACCGAAGGGTGAAGGGGGAATTTGTGGAGCCGGTGAGGGGATTCGAACCCTTGACCTGCGGTTTACGAAACCGCTGCTCTACCACTGAGCTACACCGGCTCGCCAGTGACCGGACACCAGTGACTGGTGACTGGCTACTGGGGAAGGCATCGGGATGAACGTCAACCCATCCGCTTTAAGCCTATTCAGAATGTAATTGTAGGGCCATCCACTGTCAACAATCAACCGGGGGGGCAGGGCCTTTTATTGATGCGTGAATTATTCGCTAAATAAAAGGCCCTGGCAGGTCGCCGGGGGTTCCTTGACACTGAGGGTATTATGAGGGTTATACCGGCTAGGGGGTCCACCTATGGCGTCTCATTCTCTGGGTCTCACTCTTTACGATGCGGCGCGGCAGATGGGAGTGTCGTTTGCCCAGGAGAACGAGGCCGCCGACCGGGCAATCCAACTGGGTGGTATGAACTTCCATTACCTGGAGTGGGGCGACCCGGCGGACCCTACGATATTGATGCTTCACGGCAACTCCCAGCAGGCCCATAGCTGGGACTTCGTCAGCCTTGCCCTTTCCAACCGTTACCACTCCATCGTGCTGGACCAGCGCGGCCACGGCGACAGTGATTGGGCGCCCGACGGGGACTATTCGGTCGAAGCGCAACAGAAAGACTTGGACGCCTTCGTGGAAGCGTTGGGCTTGGACAACTTCAACCTCATCGGACACTCCATGGGAGGGCGCAACGCCTACGTGTGGGCGTCCCGCCACCCCAACAAGCTAAAGTCGCTGGTAATCGTGGACACCGGGCCGGAGACGCAGCGCAGGGGCCAGGACCGGATGCGGCGCTTCCGGGAATTGCCGGATGAACTGGACACCTTCGAGGAATTTGTCCTGCGGGTGCGGGAATATACCGGTCGCAGCGAGGAGCAGACGCTTGGCGCGTTGAAGTACAGCATCCGTCAGCGCGCCGACGGCAAGTGGACCTGGAAGTACGACAAGGCCATGCGGACCCGGGGCGTCCAACCGCCCGGCTGGACTCCGGAGCAGTTGTGGGACTGTGTCGCCCGGATAGACTGCCCCACGCTGGTGCTGCGGGGAGACAGAAGCGATCTCTTCAGTGAAGAGACGATGCTGCGGATGCGGGACGTGATTCCAGACTGCTCCGCGGCAACCATACCCAACGCCGGCCACTTGGTGCAGGGAGATAACCCGGCCCGCTTCATCGCCGAGGTGGAAGCCTTCCTGGAGCGGGTCCTTCGAACATAGTGGCTAGTGATTAGTGGCTGGTGGCCGGTGAGCAGTGACTGACCACTATACCCTGTCCACTATTCACTGACCGCTGGCGTCTCCTCAGGCTATCAACCTGGGAATCATCTCACCCAAGGCAAAGCCGATACCGGCTGATACAGCGCCGATTCCCAGTATTTCCAACCCCTGCAGGATGGGAGTCTTTTGCACCAACCGCCCTTTCCAACAGCCGAGGATGAACAACCCCAGCAACGCCGCTGTTACTGATACCGAAATGGCGACCCTGCCCTCGAACAGCATGAAGGGGATAATGGGCACGATAGCCGCCGCAACGAAAGACAGCCCCATGGTGACGGCGTCCTTGATGGGACTGGCCGTATCTTCGGGTGTTATGCCCAGCTCCTTTTCCAGCAGCGTATTCAGCCACAATTCCTTGTCTTGGGCCACTTCGTCGGCCATCGCTTGGGCTTCCTCGTAAGTCCGGCCCTCCCGCTGGAATATAACCACAAGTTCGGCCAGTTCTTCTCCGGGTTTTTCCTCGATTTCCCGTGCCTCGCGGGCTATTTCCGCCCGTCTTACGTCCTGCTCGGCCCGCGACCCCAGGAAAGCGCCGGTGGCCATGGAAATCATGCCGGCGGCGGCAGCGGCCAGCCCCGCCACTATCACCGCCGTCGGGTTTTGCAACGCCACCGCCAGCGACACGACCAGAGCCACCGTGCTCAGGAGGCCGTCCTGGGCACCGAACACCACCTCCCGCAGCCTCCCCAGCGACGCTACCCGCCACTTCTCGCGGTCAACCTCTATGGCGGCCCTCACGAAGGTGTCCAGATCGGGCCGCTGAGCAGGGACCGGTACAACGGGCGGCAGTCCAGAGGAGGCTTGGGCATCCGTGCGAGTTTGAGGGTGAGTATCGGCATTTTCATGGGCGGCAGCCGCGGCGGCTTGCTTGGCCTCCAGATCGGCCAGCGCCCTGGTGAAGGCCGCCAAGTGATGGCTCTCTCGCTCCATTGCCAAGGCAAAGGAGTCGGCCACGTCGCCCCGGCCCTCCGCACGCGCGTCGTAAATCATCCGGGGATACATGGTGCTGAACTCTTTGGCCTCTCCTACCGTCACCGCTTTCAGATTTTCTATGGTGCTGCCAATCTCACCGGCGACGCGGAGATGGTTCATGCCGTGGATGTTCTCCGCTCCGGCGACTTCCTGGAATACCTGGGCCACCTCCGGGTGTCCCTCCTCCAGGGCGCGGTGAGCGTAGGCGCTGTACTTCAGGTAAGCCATCGCTTCGCTGACGACGGCGTTCCACAAGTTCTTGTCGGTCCTGGTCAACCCCGCAGGTTCGGTAGCCATGCCAATTACCCTTTCTTTTTCCTGTTAATCCTTGCAATCCTGAGAATCTTGATTCAGACAGTTGCATCCCGCCTCTGACCGGTTTCCCCCGTCACATGGCCGGCGAAGCGTGGTGTGCCGTCATCCGCCAGCCGTCCCCGGTGCGGATGAAGATGTTGGTCGCCAGCACGCCGAAATTGCTGGCGCGGCCCCGCAGCACACTGGAGATATTCTCGACACAAGTCACCCAGCCAACGTCGCCATGCACGGCCACGTTGACGTAGCGGATGTTGAAGTGCATCAGCGTGGTGTTGTCGAATATCCCGGCCCAACTGGCGCGAATCGTTTCCCACCCCACTATCGGTTCCCATCCGGGATGCACGCACATAGCCGATGCGGTTGTGTCCCACAGGTCATCCATCATCTGAATGTCCAGGGCGCCGAAGGCGTCGTAAAAGCGCTGGTTGGCCGCCTTTATGTCTTCCATATCTGTCGCGTGCGGGTCCATCATATCTCTCCTCGCCCCGGACTTTGCCAATTATAAAATTCCCCCATCTCTTTGACAGAAGGATGGGGGAATCACCGGTGGTTGCGGTACGGCCTGTCCGACGTTCTCACCGCAGAGAACGCAAAGAGCGCAGAGATTTTTTTGTTATTCTCGGCGCGCTCTGCGCTCTCGGCGGTAAATGGCCGGAGGGTTAATGCATCGGGGAGAACGACGAGGGGACTACGATCTTGTTCTCCTGCTTCACCAGGAACTCGCGGGTCGGGGCGGGCCAGTGGGGGTTCTTGCCGGCTTCCTCACGCACTTGGTTACGATGCTCCAGGTCCTTGTAGGGCCATATATGCAGCCACTTGTTGAGATTGCCAAGCTCGGTGGACATGGCCGCGGCCAACGGCGAATACTCTTCCCGGTGAGGTATAGCTTCCGACCACCGCTTGATAACCTCGCCCATTGCGCCGTTCACGTAGGTGTAGGTCCGCATCTCGTAAATGTTGCCCAGGGCCTGGTCACCGCCCAGAGGCCGCATGAACGGGGCCGGGGTCCATATTTCCGACTCCATGTTCACGTACATTTCCGGCGGGTTGGCGGGGGGCCACTCCGGGTCCTGGGCGGCCTCCGCCCGGATCCTGTTGCGCTCGTCGACGCTCTCGTAGGGCCAAACGTGGATCACTTGGTTCAACGGGCCAATGTCGGTGTGCCAGAAAGCGCCCAGCTTGGAATACTTTTCCCTGGCCGGCAACGCCTTGGCGAAGTTTTCCTCAAACTGGGCGACCGACCCCGGTTTCAAGGTATAGGTCCTTACTTCGTAAATCATGGCCGCTCCTCTTGCTATAGGTCTGCCTGCTACGCCCTGCCATGCGGCTAGCTGGGGCGCCCCGGCGAATAAACGGTGGCGCGGCAGGCGTGGCTAGTGTAGCAAAATCCCAATTTGCGGGCAAACGGGATGATACCGACGGACATCCAAGGAACCCTGCCAAGTTGCCAGCGGGAATGTGAAGCAGATAAACTCCTGCAAGGATATTAGTGATTCAGTGAAATAGCAGCAGCGAAAGACATGAAGAACGTCAGCGTCAGCGTGGACGACGAAACCCACCGAAGACTGAGGATCATGGCCGCGGAACAGGGGACCTCCGTCTCGGCAATGATCAGGGACCAAATGATAAGGCTCCTGGACCTGGCTGGCCAAGCAGCCTCGGGCAAAACCGAGAGCGAAAAGCACCAGCGAGAGCTGAGGGAGATAACGGAGGAGTTCCAGCAGAAGGGGATCGGGGTCTCCATGGCTGACAACCTGACCAGGGAGCAGATGTACCGGCGCAATGCGGCTCGCTGACTCGAACATCCTCCTCTATGCCGTCAGCGCAGACCCCTCAGAGGCCGACAAGCGCGCCCTGGCCATTGAGATTCTAGCCGACAGGGACAACCTTGCCCTATCAGTCCAAGTGCTGGCCGAGTTCTACTACCAGGCTACCAGAAAGTCCCGGGCCAACAGGCTGACCCATCAGGAGGCTATCAGGTTTATTGAAACCCTTAGGAGAATACCCGTGCAGCCGGTGACGGAGCAGGTCTTCCGGAGGGCTACGGAACTCAGCGACCGTTTCGGCATCTCCTACTGGGATGCGGCGATACTGGCGGCAGCGGAAGCCATAGGCTGTGAGGCGGTTTACTCCGAGGACATGGACGACCAGCAAGACTACGATGGACTCCGGGTCATCAACCCCTTCAGCCTCGCTGCTCTTGGCTGAAGGCTGCCGGCAAAAGAAGGATAGACAAATGCCGGAGACAAAAAACCGAAGGGACCGGACCGGATGGCCTTGGCCATCGCCCAGGCCGTCCAAGACGAAATGCCCGGGGCAAGAGTGATCCTCTTCGGTTCCAGGGCCCGGGGAGACCACAGGCCCAACTCGGATACCGACCTGCTCATCATCATTCCCGACGACACCAACCGGGTAGACTGGCAGACTCAAGCACGGTGGAAGGCCGCCCGGGAAAGAGAAAGACTGGCGACACAAACCGGGTGCGACGTCAGCGTCATGACCAAGACCGAATTCGAGACAAACCGACTGGCAGCCCGGCATATCGCGGGACGGGCCGCCGCCTACGGGGTAGAGATGAGCCGGGAACGACCGGACTACCGGCACTACGATGAAGAGGACGAAGAATACATCGAGGGTTACGACGTTCTCACCGCAGAAAACGCAAAGAGCGCAGAGATTTTTTTGTTATTCTCGGCGAGCTCTGTGCTCTCGGCGGTAAATGGCCGGACGGTTAACTATCCATCCCACTGGCCCGAGACCAGGGTCAGGATAGAAAACGCCCTTGACTGGCTCGACGAATTCAACGAAAGAGTGGAAAACAACAGTCCCAGGCAGCGGATACTGGGATTCGCCGGACAACAAGCCTTCGAGAACGCTCTGAAAACACTGCTATCCACCTACAACCAACAACGGGACTGGGGGCACGACTTCGGACCCCTCTGGACCGACATCCAGAATGAGGAGACCCACACCGATCCCCACTTCGGACAGGTGCAGGAAAAAGTAGACTTCCTCTTGGACGCAACCAGCTACGCCGACAGCCGGAATCCAGCCCGCACCCAGAACTGGTTGGAACTCTACGCGGTGACATACCGGTACGGCGGGACGAACCACATCATGACCCCGGAGGAAAAACAGGACCTCCAGGAGAAACTGAACGAGGCTATCAACGCCATCGTGGACCATGTACACCGGAGAAGCGGGACCACGCCTGACGACGTGCCCCGCAACAGTGCGCCCTGACCTACAGGGTGCACCTCTCTACTCTTGGCAAACAATCACCGCAGGGTTATAGTAACCTTCAACAAATGCGTGCGCGCATTGAGTTGTCAAAAGGAGAAGAAGTATGCCATCACCAAAGAGAGTCGGCCATCTTGTAATCAACGTCAAGGACCAGGAAGCTTCCACCAAGTTCTACACCGACGTCTTGGGGTTTGAGATCGCGGTCGAGCGGCCGGGCTTCGGCACCTTTTTGACCTGTGGCAGGATTCACCACGACCTGGCCCTCTTCCAAGCCGCTCCCGACGCCGAGCCGGTCAAGGAAGGCGCGCTGGGACTGAACCACATGGCCATCCAGGTTGAAGACTTCGAAACGCTGACCGCCTATTACCACAAGCTCCAAGACCACGGGATGGAGATGCGCACCACCGACCACAGCATGACCAAGAGCATCTACATCAAGGACCCCGACGGCAACGGCATCGAGTTGTTCTGCAACACCTTCGACACCGCGGAAGAAGGGTTGGAGGAAATGCGCCGCCCTGGCCGGAAAAACACGGAGTTGGTGTTCAGTTAAGCTTTACTCTTCGGATGGAGTAGCGTAGTGGTCGCCCAAGCTGACAGCGACAATATATGGTACACCCTTGGCCGGTTGGAGGAAGGGTTGCGCCGTCTGGAAGAACGGCTGAGCAGCCTGGAGGCTACCGTGCTGGAAAACCAGCGCCAGACAAACACTGCTCTGCTTGAAGTGAACCGGCGGATTGACCGCCTGTTCTACACTATCATCGCTGTGGGTGGGGCTGTGGTTGTGGCGACCTTCGCCAGTCGTTTCATAGGCAGCTAACGCCATCACCTGTAACCAGTGTGTTAGAGAGGGGATCCCTCCCCTCTCTAATTTATTGTGGAGACCAATCCGGGACCACTTGGAGTTGGAGAAACCAGACCGCCTTTCAGACGGCTTACGAGAGGTGTCGCATGGGAAAGTTGGAGTTTGCACTGTGGGACGGCTTCGGTGTTCAGGACATGGCACAAGCGCCCACGGTCGCCGAGGTCTATGACCAGCACCTGCGGGAGGCCGTGCTGGCCGAGGAGTTGGGCTACCACTCCTACTACATCATTGAGCACCAGAACTCCCACGTAGGCCAGAACACCGCCCCCAGCGTGTACCTGTCGGCGGTGGCCCAGCGCACCAGCAAGCTGCGCATCGGCGTGATGATCTACCAACTGCCCTTTTACAACCCCATGCGGCTGGCCCAGGAAGCGGCCATGCTGGACCAGTTGTCCCATGGGCGGCTGGAGTTCGGCACCGGCATCGGGGTGGCCGAGCACGAGTTCATCCGGTGGAACATGAACTTCTTCGAGCGGCAGAGGATGGCCAGCGAGGCCCTCGACATCATCATCAAGGCATGGACCCAGGACGAAGTCACCTATAACGGACAATACTGGCAGTATGACGAGGCTCTTCCGGTGCCCAAGCCTTTCCAGCAGCCCCATCCGCCGGTCTGGGTGGGCGCGCATAGCCCGGCATCCCTGGAGTATGCCGCCAAGAACAACTACAACGTCTCGCAAAACCTGGACGTCGACCCCGTGGTTGCCGAAAAGTTCGAGTACTTCCGAAAGGTGTGGAAGGAGAGCGAACACCCCGGCCCCATGCCCCGCACCTTCCTGATGCGGGCCGTACACGTCGCCGAGACCGACGAGTTGGCGCGTCAACAGGCGGAACAGCCGCTGTTGACCTCCCGTGCGTTGGGCAGGGACGGCATCGCCAGGACCCGCATTGGCTTCCTGGGCAACCAGGACACGCCCACCAATCAGGAGCTTGCCCGGGTGTTCCAAGGAATGGGATCCTCCTACGACTTCTGGATTGACAACGGCCTGGCCTTGGTGGGCAGCCCGGAGACGGTGGCCCGCAAGCTGAAAGAGCAGCATGAACTCGTGGGGTACAATATCTTCTGCGCCAACCACCGGTTCGGGGACATGCCCCAGGAACAGTCCATGAAATCCCTGAGACTGTTCGGCGAAGAAGTTATCCCGGCCCTGACTCAATGAGCGAACGCCATCCTTTGATCCGAGCACTCATTGTCGATCTGGACGGCACCCTCATCGACCCCAGCGAAGAGGTGTCGGCCAGGGTCAAAGAGGCGGTGGAGCGGTTGGCCCGGCGGATTCCCGTGTCAATTGCCACCGGGCGGGAAAGCCGTCAGACCGTGGAGTACGCCAACCATGTTGGTCTCACGTCTCCCCAGATTTGCGACGGGGGAGCCAGAATCGTAGACCCTTCCAACGGCCAAATCCTGTGGTTCAGCCCGTTGGACCCGGCCAATGCGGAAAGGGTTGTGAGTTATCTCCACAGGCACGGCGTAGAATTCATAGCAACCTATCCTGCGGACTCGGTCAGGAGCTTTGATCAAATCAACGGCTGGGACGTGGTGAGGGTGTCTGCACTGGATATGACGGAATCAACGGCCAACGCTGTAGCCGCCGAGTTGAGCGGCGACGGCGATATGCAGGTTATCAAGGTTTACCTGCCCTACAATGACCTGTGGGCGGTGGACTTCACCTGTTTAGGCGTGGACAAGGGCACAGCCGCAACGCAACTGATGTCTATGCTGGGAGCCGGAGTAGAAGACGCGGTTGCCGCTGGCGACAGCTACAACGACCTGCCCCTGCTGAAGGTCTGCGGCTCGCGCATCGTCATGGGCGACGCCCCGGAAGAGCTGAAGGCGTTGGCCGATTATATCGCCCCGTCCGCCGAAGAGGACGGCTTGGCACAGGCCATCGAAGAGTTCATTCTGCCCCGGTTGGAAGCCGAGGCAGCAATCGACGCGGGTTAAAGGCCATCTCAAAACTTGGTGAACTGCCCAACCCGTCATTCCCGCGAAGGCGGGAATCCATAGCATCGATCCACCATCAAGGTTTGAGATAGTTTTTAAGAAAGGGCCGGTATCACTTCCTGGGTGAACAGCTTGAGGGAGTTGAGCACCCGGTCCTGGGGTATCAGCCCGCCAACGTTCATCTCGGTGATGACGCCGGACAGTTGCAGTTCCGACTGTATCTCCGCCAATTGCCGCGCCACCGATTCCGGGCTGCCGTATGCCAACCGGTCCCGCAGCAGGTCTTCGTAAGTCACTTGGGACAGCCGCTGCCCGCGCTCTACCCGTTCCTCGGAAGCCGTTGCCCCTGCGTCGGTGGACGAAGCGGCGTAGTTTTGGGCCATCCGCCGGTAGGAGCGCATGGTGCTGGCTTGGGCTTCTTCGAGGGCTATCTCGTCGGTCTCCGCCACGTAGACCGGGATGCGCAGCAGAACGTCGCCTTCACCGGCGTGGCCCGCGTCCCGCCACGCCTGCCGGTACACCTCCAGATTGCGCACCAGGTCGGGCCTGTCCATGCCGCGAAGACCCACGAAGATGTTGTGTCCCTGCTTACCCACCATGGGGAACGTATCGATGGTTGTGGCGGCGATCCTCACCGGCGGGTAGGGCTTCTGGTAAGGCTTGGGCAGGACGCAAACGTTGTCGAAAGTGTAGTGCTTCCCTTGGTGGGAAAACCGTTCGTTGGTCCAAGCGGCCAGGATGACGTCCAAGCACTCCTGGAACCGTTCCCGGCTCTCCTCGTATGGGATGCCATAGCCCTCGTAGGAACGGGCGAACCCGCTGCGTCCCGCGCCGAAGTCGAACCGGCCCCGGCTGACCTGGTCGACGGTGGCAATCTCTTCGGCCATGCGAATGGGGTGGTTCAAAGGCAGCACGTTGACCGCTATGCCGATCCTCAGCCGTTCGGTGCGGGCGGCGATGGCGCTGGCCATGATGAGCGGGGCCGACACTATCGAGGGTATGCCGGCGCCCTGGTCGTCCAAGGGATTAAGCGGCGCGGCGAAGTGCCTTTCCGCCAGCCATACCCCGTCCATGCCCCCAGATTCCGCCGCATCCGCCAAGTGGAAGGCCTCGTCAAAAGCCTCCTCCTGGGTGGACCCGTACCGGTAATCGCATTCCATTATCATGCCAAAGTGCATGTATGACCTCCAAGCCGCTCCCTAAAGCTGCGTTCAAAGCTATACTGCACAATTTTAACACGGCCAAGCCCCCTGGTGAGCCAGTGGCGCCAAGAACTATCGGGATTGACGCCCATAGTTCACCAACCTATGCTTGCATCAACAAGCATACAGTGGCGGGCATCGCCCGTCTTAGCAAGGAGGATTCGATGGCTATAACGCTATCCCACGGCGGCGACACTATCTTTTCATCGAAGTCCAGGTCCGACGAAGTCCTGGTAGGCACCAAGGACGGCTTGGCGTTTCTGAAACGGAATGGCGACGGATGGACTGAGACCCACCGGGCATTGCCCGACAAGCACATACACGCCGTCATCGTCGAACCGGAGAGCGGCGCGATTGTAGTGGGGGCTACCCATGATACCGTGTACGTTAGCGAGGACGGAGGACAGACTTGGGAGCGGAGAGACGATGGGATTACCCAGCACGACGTTTACAGCCTTGCGGCCAAACGCGTCAACGGCAAGGTGAGAATATTCGCCGGCACCCAACCGGCCCACCTGTTCTACAGCGACGATCTTGGCAGACATTGGGCCGAGCTTCCGGCGTTGCGGTCGGTGGATACTTCCAAGTGGCACTTCCCCGGCCCTCCCCACATCGCCCACACCAAGCACATTAACTTCCATCCCGGCGACCCGGACACGTTGTTCATCGGCATCGAGGTCGGCGGGCTACAAAAGAGCGTCGACGGCGGCAAGACCTTCACGACTATTCCGGGCATGGACGACGACGTTCACCGCACGGTGATAAACCCGTTGAATGCCGACCGGATGTACATCACCGGGGGCGACGGGTTGTACGTTACGTCGGACGGGGGCGATTCCTGGGAGCACTGGGCAACCACCGACCACGAGCTTGGCGCCTACCCGGACCTGCTGGTGCTGCACCCGCGTCAACCCGACCTGGTATTCGTGGCCGCCGCCCAATATGGTCCCGGGTCATGGCCCCAGACCCACTTCGCGGGAAGCCGCATATCTCGCAGCACCGACGGCGGCAGGACGTGGGAGCACCTGCAAAACGGGCTGCCGGACCGGATGCAATCGGCCGTAGAGGCCATGAGCCTGGAAGACTGGGGCGAGTCGTTCTCAATCTTTGCCGCAACCGCTTCCGGCGAGGTCTGGTGCAGCGAAGACGGCGGCGACAGTTGGTCGCAAATCGTCGACAACCTGCCGCCCATATCCAAGGGCAGCCACTACGCCATGCTTATGCCGGCGTAGTCAACGCCGAGATAATCTGTTCCTCGGCGACGGCCACCCGTTGCCTGACCCCTTCGGAGTTGAGACCTCCGAGGGGGTCAGGGTTACACCCTCTCCAATATATCCTTCTTGACACGGTGTTCGCCAATTGCGAACATGTGCTTTGTGTGTCGTCAACTAAGAATCGAATGGTCAATCAGGGCAGTAAAAGACATGTGCCGGTTGGAACCACAGAACCGCGAACGCATAGTGGCCAAGATTGAACAATATGCCGACGACCCCACGTCGCCGGCCAACCAATTGACGACGGTCTCCGGAAGCGAGTGCCTGCGGATGAGGCTCGGCGTCCACCGGGTAATCTTCAGGCTGGAACATGAGACGCCGGTCATCATGGCAATAAGAAGAGTGTTGCACCGGAGAGAGTCCTATGACTAATGCCGATACAATCACGCTGACGCGCGCTGAATATGATGCTCTGGTCTCACGCAATGAGGAACTTGAGGACAAGTTATCGGCTATGGAAGCGGAAGACGGCAGCCGAATTCCTCACGAAGTGGCCCTCTTGGTCATGGATGGAATGAGCCCGCTAGCCGCGTTCAGGAAACACTTGGGCGTCTCGTTGCGCGACCTTTCCCAAAAGACCGGAATCAGCCGAAGCTATCTTTCCGAGATAGAACGCGGTCTCAAACCGGGCTCTATGCCGACTCTCTCACGGATCGCTGAAGAGCTGGGTACGAATATCGATACGTTGATAATGTAGCGCGACGGCACTGGTCCGTTATCGGGCAGCCACTACGCCATGCTTATGCCGGCGTAGTCAGCGCCGAGATAATCTGTTCCTCGGCGACGGCCACTCGTTGCCTGACCCCTTCGGAGTTGAGACCTCCGAGAGGGTGGGGGATGGACACCGGCTGAAACCCGGTGCGGCCAAGCATCCGCGCGTGAACGTGGGCCGAGTCGATGAAGGGGCCGGTGCATACCACCACGGTGGGGATGCCCCGGTTCTCCAGGGTCATGGCGTCGTGCACACTGCACGACGTGCAGGACCCTCAATCGGCAATGGCGGTAACCACGAAGTCGCACCTGTCAGCCAGGGCGTCGATTACACCGTCGGCGGCGGGTCTGGAATAGATGAACTTGTCCATGACCAGCGCGTCGCTGAGTTCGAATTGCTTTTCAAGGGCCTCTTTAATGCCAAGCAGCAATGTGTTGGCGTTCGCCTTCCGGTTCCCCAGAAAGCCGCCGACCTTGCCGTGAAGACCCGAAAGGCGGTCGGCGGGGTTCCACCTATGAAACGCCTCCTCATCCACCGGGACTAGAATACCCATTTGTTGCAGCCGGTCCTGTACGCCGGACGCGGGCATCATGGTCATAGATGCCTCCTTTAAGTGTCCTGAATCTTCCTGATAACCAGCCTTGAGCCCCATCCGGGAATGTAGGTGGAGTGAGGGCCTCCCTGCCCGCCGGCCACCATGATGTGGATGTCCTCCGGGCGTCGGACCACCGGGACCGGTTGGGAGTCGTCCGAGGGATCGACGAACTTGGGCCACAGGAATGCTCTCTGAGAGTCGCCCTGCGGAGGACCGCCCCGGCGCAGCAGACCAACCGGCCTCCGGGCGTGTTCATACAAAAAGGCGCGAACGTCTCGTTTGCTCCAACCTCCGGCGGACAGGAAACGAGCGTGTTCCGGCCCAATCACCACCAACGTGCCGCCCATGACGTACATCTGAACGTTGCCAAGAGTACACATGGTATCGGCAAGCACGGTAAGAAAGTCTCGGGGGTCCGCGGCGTGGTACATAACGTTGTGGGGTGCTTCACCGGGGAACACTGCCACCGTGCTGTCGGATGCGTCGAATCCCAGTTCTACGTGCAACGGCTCCCAAGGATTGGAGTCTTCCGCCTCGGCCACGCAGTAGGTGTATGCACCAGGGTGGCCGAAGGTCGCCTTATTGGTCTGGCCCGGGACCGCGCCGCCCAGGTTGACCAAAACCAGCTTGACGGCGCGGCCAATGGTGGCGTTGGCCCGCCAACCCTGTCCGAAACAGTTGTACCCGGAGTTGATGTTCAACTGCTTGGCAACAGGCCCGTTGACGATGACCAATGGCGTATGAATCCCCGTAGAGCACTGGACACCCCGCAGGTTGAACCTGTCGTCCAGCAGCGCCTCGATCGCCGTGATGATCACGGGCATGTGCTCCGGCAGGCAGCCGGCCATGACCGCGTTGACCGCCACCCGTTCCAAGGTAGCCCGCCCTCCCAAGGGAGGCACTTCGGCGATCAGGTCATCGGGCTGGCGCGGGTGCATATAGTCGGTAAACTGTTTCACCCGCTCTTGCGTCGGCGGCACGACGGGAAGCCCGTCGGTCCAGCCCGACTCGTACATCAGCTCTATGGCGTCGACGACGTTGTTGAGACTCACTGTTACTTACCCAAGCCTGTGCCCACCGCATCAGAGCCTAAAGCCTGTGCGGAGAGTGAAACATCGGTCATTCCTATCCTTGAATGAAGCTACCAACGATAATGGCAACCGCCAACGCTCCACTCATAGCCAGAAAACCATAGTACAGACGGTCAATTCTCCGGGTGGTCCTATCCGTTTGGTTTATTGACTCCATCCTCACGTCCGCCACTTCGCCTCCTAGTTCCATCCGCGTCGCCACAGTCTCTCTTCTAACGTCAGCAATGTCGGCCTTTAGTTCCATCCGCGTCGCCACAGTCTCTCTTCTAACGTCGGTAATGTCGGCCTTTAGTTCCTTTCGCACTCCGGCAATGTCAGCCTTTAACTCGGTGCGCACCTCGCCTATTTCCGTGCGAACTTCACCTATTTCAGCCTTTAACTCCGTCCGCACCTCATCTATTTCAGCCTTTAACTCGGTGCGTACCTCGTCTATTTCGGCCTTTAGTTCCGTCCGCACCTCGGCAATATCGGCCTTTAGTTCCGTCCGCACCTCGGCAATATCGGCCTTTAGTTCCGTCCGCACCTCGGCAATGTCGGCCTTTAACTCCGTCCGCACCTCGGCAATGTCGGCCTTTAACTCCGTCCGTACCTCGGCAATGTCGGCCTTTAATTCCGTCCGCACTTCCCCGATTTCGGTCCTTAGCAGCGTAAATCCCTCTTGAAAGTCAGACCGCAGTGTCCGCTGACCCTCGATAAGCGTGGCGAAGTCGGATTGCATCCGGCCAATAGCGAGCAAAAGGGCGTTCGTGTCAACAGCCCCCCCTGATTCACTGGTTGTCATAGTTCGCAGTCCTTAAGATGCTGGACGCTGGCAACACAACCTGAATGAGTTGCTCGGTAACCAGCTACGTCAGCAAATAATACAGTCGTCAGTCCTCGATTGGAACCGTATACCAACCCCTCCCAGGTCGTGGTAAGGCGGGGCATAAAATTCGCGTCGTCTAGGAAAAGTTGGACCGGCGGGCCTCCAGGTTGGTATGAATATCCAGCAGCACCGTCCTGCCGTCGGCGTTCAATTGCTGTGCCCTTTTGAGGGCGGGTCCCACTTCCGACGGCTGGGTCACGGTTATGCCCACGGCGCCCATTCCCTCGGCTATCTTGGAGTAGTCCCCGGTCATGTGGGTGGCCCCAAACAGGTCGGCCGCCGTAGGGTAGCCTCCCGGATAGGTGGCCATGCCCCCGTTGTTCAGGACGATGGTGGTGATGGGCGCTCCCGCACGCACCGATGTCTCGATATCCAGACCCGACATGCCAAACGCGCCGTCTCCCATGAAGTTAAGGCAGAACTTGTCCGGCTTGGCCAGCTTGGCCCCGATCATCAAGGGTATGCCGTAGCCCAAGTGGGTGGTCTTGCCCCAGCCAATGTAGCTGTGGGGTACGGTGCCGGGGTAGAAGGGCATGATGGTGTCACGGGGCGCGCCGGCATCATGGGTGACGATGCTGTTCTCCAAGTCCAGGTTGGCCTTCAACTCCCCAATGACCCGATAGGTATTGATAGGCACCTCTTCCGAGTTCAGGATGGCATTCCATTCGGACATCCACTGCTCCCGAAGCTCGGCGATTTCCTTGGCGACGTTGGTCTGACCCTTGCGGCCGTTGTCTCCCGTCTGGGCCTTCACCTCTTCGATCATCGCTTGAAGGGCCAGCTTGGCGTCTCCGGGCAGACCTACGTCAACAGAGAAGTCCTTATTCAGGTCCTCTATGCTCTCGGCATTGTGGATAATGATCTTGCCATTCGGTATAGGCTGCCCGTAGCTGGTCCTGGTCATGCTGGAACCCACGGCGAACAGCACGTCCGACTCCTGCAGCCACCGGCGGGCGGGCAACGTAGTGGAACTGCTCCCCGCCCCCAAGGCCAAGGGATGCCGCTCGTCGAAGGAAGACTTGCCGGGCATGGTGCAGTACACCGGTATCTCGGTCAGTTCGGCCAGTTCCCTCAGTTCCTCGGTGGCGCCGGCGAACAGCACTCCCATTCCGGACCAGATAACCGGCTTCTGCGCCCCCAGCAGCACTTTGACCCCTTCTTTCACGTCGCCGGAAGAGGGGGCTTGGACGAACCTCTTGGGGGGCTGGTAGTTGAGAGCGTCGTCTGGGATTTCCTGGCCCCCCACATCGGCGGGAATTTCCACGATTACCGGGCCGGGCCGCCCATTGCGAAGGTTGTGGAAGGCCCGACGCATGACGCTGGCGACCTGGGACGGCTGGGTGATGACTTCAGCAGACTTGGACACCGTCTGGTAGGTGCGGGCCGGGGAGAAATTCGGCCGCACGGCGTACTGGTTCAAGGCCGGGCCACCGGGTAGATAAAGTATCGGAACGTTGTCGCTGAACGCTTGAGCTATGCCCCCCATGGAATTCTCCGATCCGGGGCCGCCCTGGGTAATGGTCACGCCGAACCGCTGCCGGTCGTGCATCCGGCTGTAGCCGTCGGCGGCCATCAACGCGCCGCGTTCCTGCCGGAACATCACGGTGCGGATGCCCTCCTTCGCCACCGCTTCAATGAGCAGGTTGGAAGGGAAACAGGATACCCAGTCCACGCCCTCTATCTTCAGAATGCGGGCTACCGCTTCGTTTACGTTCATATTGATTCTTCTCTCCGTTTGTTACCGAGACTCTGTGAAGCGCCGGACGCGCCACGCTGCCCGATGATAGTTGCTGTGTTATGTACCGTCAACCTTGAGGGAAACGCATCCTATGTCCATCGGGCGTCATTACCTTGCACTGGCAAAGTGAATTACGAACAATTTTACGTGTATAGAACACCGTCCGATTCTGTACAGGTATGAACGGGCTTGCCTGACGTATAATACCCGTTAGCGACCGCGCCATATCTCCGTCGCACCCGGCCGCAGGAGTATCGCCATGACCAGCAGATCAATGCCACGAAAGCCGGTTGTCGGACCCGGCGGCGAATTCACGCAGCCTTCGGAAAAACCTTTCGATCCGGGAGACGGCTTATTCCCGGTGTTTCCTCCAAGGGGCGATATGCAGAACCCTATCTATCTTCACCGCCCGGGTCATCTGGCCGCCTTGAGCTTGCACTTTGACGCACCGGATACAACTATCGTGCTGGGTGAAGTTCCTGTCGGCCGGGATATACGACAGCGGCAAGGCCTGCGGACCCCTGATCTGCTCGTTGCCTTCGACGTAGACCCGAACAAGATCATAGCGGACCGGGGCTACTCAATAGCGGAGTGGGACAAGCCCCCCGATTTCGTGCTGGAAATAGCCTCCCACAGTACCGCGCAGAATGACATCGGGGATAAGAGGAACGACTATGCCGCTTTTGGCATACCCGAATACTGGCGCTTTGACCCGTCGGGAGGCCGATATTATGGAACACACCTAGCTGGAGACCGGTTGGTGGGTGAAGTATATCAGCCCATCAGCATCGTCAAAGTGGACGGGACTCACTATTGGGGACGCAGTGCGGTCCTGGGACTGGACATCTGCTGGGAGAACCAACGGCTTCGGTGGTATGACCCGGTGGCCCAGCGTTACCTGTTGACCTTTGACGAAACGGATGAAGAGCGCATCGCCGCCCAAATGGAGCGGGATGCCGCCCTGATTGAGCGAGAAACGGAGCGCAGAGCCCGCTTGGCTGCCGAGGAGCGGGTGAGAGAACTGGAAGCTGAGATAAGGCGTTTGCAGAATTAGTGCGACGGCCCGGCCGGGTCAACCTCCAAAATGACGGTCCAGGACGCCGGTGAACTCGTCCATCGTATAAGTGTAGGTCTGTGTGCCAAACTGTTGTATGGCGTAGTGGGCGCATACCGTGCCCATTTCCACGCAGCGTTGCATGGACTCGCCATTAATCAGGCCCTTGATCAGTCCTCCCCGGAAAGCGTCCCCGGCACCGGTCGGGTCTAAAACGTTGCCGGTGGGGACCGGAGGCACCGTAACCGAGCCGGTCCGGGTCACGATTTCGCACCCTTGATCGCCCTTGGTGGTTATGACGGTGTCCACTTTCTCCAACAGGTCACTGGCCGTCAATCCGGTGGACTGGGCAATCATGGCCAGCTCATAATCGTTGGACACCAGCACGTCGCAATGTCCGATGGCTTGGGCCAAGTCCGCGCCGTTCCAAACGGGCAGCGACTGCCCAGGGTCGAATATGGAGAATATGCCCATATCCCGGTAGCGTTGGGCGTATTCGGACATGTCCTGCAGGTTGCCCGGGGCAATGATGGCAATGCTCTGGGAAGAGTCTACGGCGCTGAAGTCTCCCTCGGAAGGGAACATCATGGCGCCGGGGTTGAAGGCCGTTATCTGGTTGTTGGTTTCGTCGGTGGTGATGAAGGCGGACGCGGTGAACACCTCCGGGATGACGCGGATGGCAGCGGAGGAGATGCCGCACTGCTCCAGCCACTCGAAGTAACGGTGATAGTCCAGCCCCACCGTACCCAGGATGGTCGGCTTCTCCCCCAAGAGAGACAGGGAGTAGGCGATGTTGCCGGCCGTGCCGCCCAGGTTCTCGGTGAGTCCCGCCACGGTGAAGCTGATGTTGACCTCGTCCAGCCTGTCAGCCACCAAGTGATCGGCGAACTTGCCGTGATACTCCATGATTCGGTCGTAGGCTAAGGACCCGGATACCAGAATGTCCATGAATACCGTTCCGTTCTCAGAGATATGGGATGACGATGACATTGGCTTATATGAAACTACCTCGAATGGATTCCCGCCTTCGCGGGAATGACAAGGCTAGCGGTATAGATTCCCGCGAAGGCGGGAATGGCAGGGCTAGTAGTACGGCGCATTCGGGGATAGTCTCCAAGTGTTGCAGGCATTATGCCAGACACAGGTTATCAGCAACCAAATCGCCCGTCCAGACTGCCGCCGAAAGACACTTGGTCACCGATGGCGATGCCGGTCCGTTGGGCTGTGCCCGCGTTGACCTCCAGCACGTATTGCGCCAGTGTTTTCGGAAAGAAACGCGGCAGGTCTCCCAACGCCTGTCCAGACTCGGGCTTGGGCGCGTTTTCGGTTATGTCTACCACCGTGCACCGGGCATCAATCCAGAGCATGTCCAACGGAAACAGCATCTCCTTCATCCAGAAGGTCCACTTGGCCTCGTTCTCAAAGACGAACAACATCCCCTCATTGTCGGCGAGCGGCGGGTGGCCAGAGAGTCCCTGATTGCGTTCCGCGGGAGTAACAGCCAATTCCACCACGAAGGACGTGTCTCCTACGGTTACAACCGGGGCGTCGATGACGGGAGTTGGTTGCTCCGTTGGCGTCTCCACTATGGCAGGGGTTGGTGGAAGAGCGGTGGGTGTATTGGAGACTGTTGCTGTTGGGAGCATGTTGGTGGGTTGAGCGGTTGACGTGGCGGGTACTTTGGCTGGTTGAGCCGTCGCCGTCGGAGACACACTGGCGGGTTGGACCATTGCCGTAGATCCGGCGGGAGTGGGCGTAAAAGTAGAGGCTACGAGAGTCGCCGTTGCCGGATAACGAATTGTTTCGGGAGTCTCCCTGGCAGCGGTCGCTACCTGGTCCGGGGCGGTAACTGCCGCACCCTCGTTGCAGGCTGCCAGCGCGGTTACGGACAACAGCATGACCAGGGAGAGGACGAGACGCGGCAACGGTTTACGCGCGGCCCAAGGACCGGTGAATGCCCTCTACCGTTTGCTTCATTGCTTGGTAAAGGATGGTTGGCGGTGGGGGCGCAACGTGGGAATAGCCGACGCCAAGCTCGACCAGTTCCTGGGCGTTCAGGGGCAGGGACGGGTGGTTCATAGACACAGCCAGTTTAGCTTTGCCTATCTCGCGGACTTTGTCGGCAACCTCCTTGAGCCTGATCCTGAGCCGCGGGTCGCTGGGGTCGCGGATGCCCAAGTATTCTGAAAAGTCGTTGGGGCCCACCGCCACCAAGTCTATTCCGTCGAGGGCGGCTATTTTCTCCACGTCGTCGATGCCCTTGGCGTCCTCAACCATCACGGAAAGCAGTATCTCGTCGTTCGATTGTTGGGTGTGCTCAGTCCAAGAGATGGTGCCGAAACGGGCCGCACGGGTGCCGCCCGCCGCGCCACGTTGCCCCAAGGGCGGGTAGCGAACGGCGTCCACGGCCCGCTTGGCCCCCTCCAGTCCTTCCACGTGGGGGACGATGATGCCCTCTGCGCCGGCATCAAGCAAACGCAGGATGAGGCTGGAGTCATTGCCAGGTATACGGACAATGGAGGTGACGCCCGCCAAGTCGGCGGCGCGAATCATCTCTTCCACCAGGGTCAGGTCGAAGGTGGTATGCTCCATGTCGATGAAGGCGGCGTCGAACCCGGCCAACCCGATTATCTCTACCACTTGGGGGTCTCCCAAGGCCACGTAAGTGCCAATGGCCAACTGGCCTTCCCGCATTACCCTCTTGACCCGATTCTGGCGCATATCGTCCCTCCGCTCGAGAAAAATCGCCCGGTGAAATCCGGGCCAATATTAACCCAGCCCCAACCAAATCACAAGGAAAGGAACGATCACCGTTCCCATCGGGTTTCTCCGGGGTTTTTCCTCGTTTGTTGAGCAGGAAAATTATCCTTCTGTGAGGTCCTGGGCCGGGGACCTTCTCGGGGTGAAGGCGGCGAATGTGACGGCCCTGTTTTTTGCTTGTGTCGCGGCATCGTCGGTGATAGTTTCGCCTATGACAACGGCGTGGGTTGTCGCGCCGATGGCGCGCTCCAGCAGTTCCGCTCTGTCTTTTGCCCGGTCGACATCGTCTTTGACTACAGTGATGGACGCCTCGACCAGCAGGTAGACTTCGGTCCCGTCCGGGGCTTTGCCCGCAACGACGGCGTCTGCCTGTTCCACCAGAGCGGCGGCGTCCTCGGTGAAGTCTCGGGAAGCGTCTTCGGCAGCGTCGTTGATCATCTGCTTGAGGGCGTTGTCTCCGATTTGATCGGCATGGTGCACAAATCTGGTTTGCCGGAGGTGAAAGTCTCTCCTGGCGACGCGCTCTGCGAAGTTTGCCGCGCGTCTCTGGAAGAAGGACCCGGACAGGTTGCCCAACTCTCCTCTCATGCTGTTGACGGTGGTCTGTAGACCGCTGACGGTGGTCTGTAGACCGCTGACGGTGGTCTGCAAGCCGCTGACGGTGGTCTCCAGGCCGTTGACCTTGGTCTCCAGGCCGCTGACGGTGGTCTGTAGGCCATTGAAGGCAGTCTGGAGCTGGGCTTGTCCCTGCTCCAAGCTTTCGAGTCTCCGGTTGGTGGTTTCTGCGTGCTCCCGGAAGGCCTTGGTGAGGGCGGCGACTTCCTCAGGCAGCCTCAGCAGTTCTTGGGACAGCAGGACGCTTCGGACGGCGTCGGCCCATGCCGGGTCGTCGCGCAGTATCCTGATCAGGTCCGATATGTCGTTGATGGTGGTCATCTATCCCTGCTCGATTTCCGATTGTATCATTTCTCAAAGGCGGCAGGGCGGTTGTGATGCGCGGCGTTTTCCACTCACCCGTTGCTCATCCCCAAATCTCTCCCGAAACCCCGCCACGAAGGAGCGCGGGCGTCCAGCCCGCACCAGATGGGGCGACTGGACACAGGCCCGGTACATACACCCGTGCGTGTTGACTAGGGCAAATACCGTAAGGTAGGCTTGGGGCAACTTCCCTCCTGAGGATAGGAATATGACGCAGCAGACCCAATCCGCGCTTACTCCCGAGGTCAAGGCGATGATAGGAGTGGAGGGCGAGGTGGTGGAGGCTTGGGGGGTCGTGGACGAGGAATACCTGAGAAGGTTCACCCAAGCGGTGATGGACCCCGACCCCAGGTACTGGGACCACGAATTCGCCGGGAACACCCAGTACGGCGGGATTATTACCCCGCCCATCATGGTCAGCTATATGGCCAGCCGGATACGGCCCGACCAGGAAGACCCGATAACCAGGGCTTTCGAAGATGACCCAATGTCCGACGGCATTGGCCGGGTGGAGCGTCCGGGGGCGCTGCCCAGCGTGCCGACAGACTTGGTGCGGGTGCTGAACGCCGGCAACGAACTGGAGATTTACCAGTACCCGTCCATCGGCGACAAGGTCTTTTTCCAGAACAGGTACTCGGACATCCGGGAGCGGGTCGGACGCGACGGCAGGCCGTTCCTGATCATTACCACCGAGACCACCTATAAGAACCAGAAGGACGACCTGCTGTGCATCACCCGGGCGTCCACCATCCGCCGGTAGCCCTGCCCCGTATGGGGGAATCAAGGTGAAGGCCATCAGTATTCCCGGCGAGGAGTAGTCAATATGACCGTCCCACTGGAAGACCTGCTCAACATGTCACCCGACGAAATCTGGGCGCATAACGAGCGTCCCTCCGCGGAGGGACTGCGCAACAAGGAGCAGACCTACTACGAAGACGTGTACGAAGGCATGGAACTGCCCAAGTACATCTACCGCCCCACGCCCACGCACCTTTTCCGGTGGAGCGCGGCCATAGAGAACTTCCACCGCATTCATTACGACCTGGACTTCGGTCTGAACCACGACAAGAACCCCAGCATACTGGTGCACGGGTCGTGGAAACAGAGCGTGGTGCCGCAATACCTGAAAGACTGGACCCTGCCCAAGGGTTGGCCTTGGAAGGCCCGTTTCGAGCACCGGGCGATGCTGGTCCCCGGGGACGTCCTGATTATGTGGGGCATAGTAACCGGCAAGTATGAAAAGGGCGGCATGGGCTTCGTTGAGCTGGACATTGGCATGAAGACCCAGGACAGCATCGAAAGCATGCCCGGCTCGGCGACCGTGGTGCTACCCCTTAAGGACGGCCTGGAGATACCGTACCCGTTCGTACCCCCGGCTGACTGAGGAGCTATCTCAAAACCGGCTGATTTTACCGGTGCCCGATCATCGCCAGTCGAGGGATGTGGATTCCCGCCTTCGCGGGAATGACAGATGGCCCCAGGGGCCACGTATGAATATGAAAATGGCCTATTTTCATGGCAATGACGAGTTCGGTACTGCGTCAAGTTTCAAGATGGTTTCTGAGGGGTGAACAAACGACATGGCCCGATTCATCGCAATTCACAGTGTGCCCGGCATTTCCGAGGAAGCCTTCCGCGAGAAACTAAACGGCGTCAGCAAGTGGAGACCCGACCGGCGCACCACCATCCTCAAGGTCTACGGCGACATGGAGACCGGCAAACTGGTCACCGAGTGCGAAGCGGTGGAGCAGTCCCACTTCGAGGACTGGATCAACATGGTCGGGTGGCCGGCGGAGTCGATCCACAAAGTGGACATGATCTGCCAGGTAGGAAATTTCTGGAAGCTGTAGTCAGTTGCTCCAGTAACCGTTGGGCTTGGGCGGCATTGGGTCTCCAATCTGCAACCCAAGTTTTAGGCGGCTATACTCGAAGCTGATCTGCGCTCCCAGCAGCAGTATCATCGACGACACGAAAATCCATATCATGAGCACTATCACCGAAGCGACGGAGCCATAGACCTGGGTATAGTCGTAGACGTTGTCCAAGTACCACAGAAACAGGATTTTGGCGGTTTCGAGCAACAGCGCGGCCACCACGGCTCCCAGCCAAACGTAACGCCAGAAGGTCTTGCAGTTGGGAGAGAACCGGTAAATCATCAAAAAAATCAGGAAATTCAAGGACGTGGGGACCAAGTGCAACGCCATGTGCCCTGCCCCCGAGATTTGGAAGAGTTCCTGTAACGGGATGCCAAGCTCGCGGGTAGTGCCGGTCAGGAACTCGATGGCAGAGCTGATCGATGTGGAAACCAGGAACAAGCTCCCGACAAACAAAGCCATCACGGCGTGGAAAGGCCTGGCCATATAAAAGGGCGGATTTTCGTTTATTTCCCACGCCCGATTAACGGCCCGGGCGACCGCTCCGAAACCGATGATGGCGGTCCACAGTATGCCCAGAATAGCCCCCGCCCCCAGCGCTTCCCGAAGCTGCACCAGCGTCTCTACATTCTCTTCCACGAACAGACGGGAACCCGGCAGGTTGACCGTTACGAAATCCAGGAACCTCTGCTGGGTCTCTTCCGGAGCGAGAATAATACCCAGTATCGCCAGCAGCCCCAGGACCAACGGAAACAAGGACAAAAGGGTATAGTAGGCTACCCCGGCGGCAAGGTGGGTGGCCTCGACACGGAACATCCCCCGGGCGACTCTCCACGTCAGCACCAGCACCCAGTTCCGCACCACAGGGCTGCGACTGATAGCGTTTTTAACGCAGGCGGTGCCGGACTTGCCTGCCGAGACCCACTTAATCACCATGTTTGCATTCTATAACCCCAACAATTTCCATGCTGCTGGGGGCCAATACCTGAACCAGACACGACCTATAATCAGCCGATTATTCACCGGCCCAAAAAATCTGCTGTCGCGGCTTCGCTTGCGGTTGTCTCCAATCACGAAATATTCGTCGTGACCGGTTGACCATTCTTGCGGTCCCATCGGCTTTTCCGCGGCGGCAAGGGTGCGGTAGTCCTCCTGCAACGGCCTCCCATTCAGCAGAAGCCGCCCTTCCTTCATCCGGATGGTCTCGTTCGGCAGCCCGACGATGCGCTTGACGTACACATCGCCGGCCTCCCTGGGATGGCGGAGCAGAACGATGTCTCCCCGGCCCAGTTGGCGTCCAAGGTGTTCCTTGGGGACCATCAGCACATACTGACCGTCGGCCAACGCCGGCAACATACTGTCCTCTTCCACTCGATACGGACGGGAACGGGCAATGGATTTCAATAGTCCAGGAAACGGCATCATCCCGGCCTGACGCCTTCACCTGTCCGGTGAGCATGGAAGCAAGCCGGGCAACGGACTATGCATGGTTGCGTCGTTCCAAGAACATGGGCATACCTCCCTTGGGCCGCAGGGACACCAGGGGATGCAGCACAATCTTGTGGCTTGGGTCGCTGCGCATCGACCAACGCTGTCCCATCGTGGCCAGGACCAGCATTGCTTCCATCCACGCGAAACCCTCCCCGATGCACAATCTGGGGCCTCCGCCGAAGGGATAGTAAGCGAACCGGGGCAGCTTCTCCTTGAATTCCTCCGTCCAACGATCAGGACGGAACTCCAGAGGGTCGTCAAACCAGCGGGGGTCACGGTGAATGATCAGTTGCGGGGCAATCAAAGCTGCGCCGGCGGGAATTTGATAGCCTCCCAGCGTGATGGGTTCGAAGGTCATACGGCCCGTAGACCAGATGGGCGGGTACAACCGCATCGACTCCGTAAGGACCCGTCCAGTGAAAGTCAACTTGGACAAGTCATCGAGGGTCGGAGGCCGTCCACCGAGGGCCTCGTCCAGTTCGGCGTGGAAACGGGCTTGGACGTCGGGGTGCGTGGCCAGCAGGTACCAGGTCCAGGTCAAGGCCACGGCGGTGGTCTCGTGGCCGGCCGCGAAAAGGGTGATGACCTCATCCCGCACTTGCAGGTCGGTCATCACCGCATCGTCCGGGTTGTCGGCTTCTTCATCCCGGACATTCAACAGCAGGGACAACAGGTCGTTTCCCTCCAGCCCCGACCGGCGGCGCTGCTCAATGAGACCATAGACCGTTTCATCCAAGAAGGCCAACTCCCGCTTGAACCGGCGGGTGAAAGGCAGAGGCAGGCGATGGAACAAGTGGCGCAGGGCCGGGGGCTGGTTGTCCCGGGCCTTGATGTAATCATTGCTGATTTCAAAGGCGGCGCCTATGCGCCGCACCGTGTCGGACAGTTCCAGGTCGAACAGAGTCTTGACGACGATATGAAGGGTCAGTTCGCCCATTTCCCAAGCCAAGTCAACCCGTTCGCCGTCCTGCCAGTTGTCTTGGTGCCGCTGGGCAAAATCGGTCATTATCTCGGCGTAACCGGCGATACGGCGGTGGTGAAACTGGGGCTGCATCAAGCGGCGTTGGCGCAGGTGCAGCGGGCCATCGGCAGTGACCAAGCCATAACCCATCAGGTATCGAAGGGCATCGGTAACCCAACCGCGCCCCACGCTCCGGTGATTGGTAACGAAAAGCTCCTGTACCAGGTCCGGGTGGTTGACCAGGTATACCAAGGCCGGTTTCACCGACAACGTGACCAGATCGCCGTAAGCCGCCGCCCCCCGTAGGAACGGGAGGAGGTTGAACAGGTACCGAAAGGACTGACCGACTACGGGCCATTCGGACGGCCCTGGTGGCAGCGCGGCGCGGTCAACCACGGGCTTGGGCGGATAGGCGACAGTGCGTGTTATCACGATATATCTCCTTGGAGTGTCGAACGTCCCATGACCATTTTGCCTTGGGCAGTGGACATTCTGCAATGCCGGCGCCGGACGGTCCGGGAACGGACGAGGGTATCGCACATGGATTTTGGTGAATTGGGCAAGGATGCTGATGATATCGTGGCTGGGAATGCCGTTCTCCAGCTTCTGCAACAGCCCTGAGAGGCAAGACGAACAAATAGCCCCATGACATTCGCTATCCCTTGTCATGGAGCTTGAGACAGTGGGCGGGGTAAAGCGACTAGGGCAGTACGCCGGTCTCCCGGAGCAATCGTTGGGTCCCGGACAGGTCTGCCAAGTCGGACAAGGGAATTTGCGGAGCGTTGATTTCAGAGATGGGGACCAGCACCCTCTGGGTCTTCACATCATCCACAAGTGGATATTCGAAGGTCTGGGACGCGAAATACTGCTGGCCCGGCGAGGACAACAAAAACTCCAAAAGCCTCTCCGCGTTAGTTCGGTTTTCCGCGGTGTCAAGAATCCCGGCGCCGGCCACCATTATCATCGAGCCGGGCCCCCCGGCCCTGGGGTGGTAGTTTCGGGCAGGGAAATCTTCACCCTCCTCCGCAAGGAAGCGGAACAGGTAGTAGTGGTTCACGAAACCGACGTCGATTTCCCCTGCGGCAACAGCGGCGACCTGCGGAGTATTCTTGGGGTATATCGTTGGGTTATTGGCCTGGACCCCTTGCAGCCAGGTCCGCGTCTTGTCCTCGCCCCATGCAGCCCGCATGGCCGTGACCATGGTCTGGAAGGACGCATTGGTTGGGGCCCAACCGATGCGGTCCTTCCATTCGGGACCGGTGAAGCCGAACATGTCATACGGCAAGTCCGCTTCAGTAAGCCGTTCAGTGTTGTAGACCACCGTGCGGGCGCGGCCCGAAATGCCTACCCATCGTCCTTGGGGAGAGCGCGCCCAAGCTGGCACCTGATCCAGGATGGTTTCGGGAAGAGGGGTCAACATCTCTGCCACGGCGCCAAGCCCGCCAGGGTCCTGGGCAAAGAAAACGTCCGCCGGGCTGTTGCGGCCCTCCTCCAAGAGCGTCGCCGCCAATTGGGAGGTCTTGGCGTACTTCACCTGCACGTCGATGCCAGTGACTTCGGCGAATTGTTGAATAACGGGGTCAACCAAGGACTGGCTGCGCCCGGAGTAGACCACCAACTTTCCCGGCTCCAATGCTTTTTCCACGGCATCCGCTACGGCTTTCTCCATCATCGGGCCGATTTCTTCCTTGGTAGGGCGTGTGGACATAGCATCTGCAACAGCCGTTTCCACGATTGGAGAGAGGTCTTCGGCGCGAATACTAGCGGGTATAGCATCCTCCACTGCCTTTTCCACCGCAGCGTTGATTTCTTCGGAGGTTGCGGCGGACTTGTTGGCGTCGGCCACTGCTTCCCGGACTACCGAGCGGATGCTTTCCAAGTCCATCGGCGTTGGAGTGGGTTGGACTTGAGGAGCTGATGAGGTCCCGCACGCTGGAAACATGAAAACTATTGTAAACACAGCGACTATAAAAAGAAATGTTATGGGTACATTAAATCTTGTTTTTAACATCAAACTCCTCCGATGCTTTAGGAAGCAACCACTAAACTAATGGCTGTGACCTGCTTTGAGAGCCGGATTTCAACCAAGGTGGAGACCTGACATGGAAAAAACGGTGATGCTGCGTCACGGCAGTTGTCCAGTCAGTAACACTATAGTTGTTTAGATTCGTGGCCCACATTTTCCAGATGGGGAGAATCATGGCTCCTGCTGCAAAATCCAAGTAAAAATATATGGCACTGTATACAGTTATCTGTAGAATAAGTGTATGTATATTCGTTCGCACGCATAATAATTCGTGCATAGTTATTTGTCAATAATGCATAATAACTACACATTGATGAATGCTTAGATAATCTTTGGATGCAGGATGAGTAAACTGACATTCTTTGGCATGGCCACGCCGGTTGAGCAGTACGAATTGACCTGGCGTCGGGGTTGCTGGACGGTAGTTGGGCCGTGAACCTATAATGGCGTGACCCAGCCTCATATCAATTTAGGCCATACCACTTTAGGAGCAACACCATGCCTGATGAAGAGATTCGAGTAGGCCTTATTGGAGCGGGCCTGAACACCCGCGACCGACACATCCCCGGTTTCCAGGGCGTAGAAGGCTTGGAAATAGTAGCCGTGGCAAACCGGAGCCGGGAATCCGGCAGGCGGGTGGCGGACCAGTTCAACATTCCGCAAGTCTACGACGATTGGCGTGCGCTACTGGAGGACGAAAGCATAAACGCGGTCTGCATAGGCACCTGGCCCTACACGCACAGCGCCATGACCGTGGCGGCGTTGGAAAAGGGCAAGCACGTGCTTTGCGAAGCGCGGATGGCAACCAACGCCCAGGAAGCCCGCGAGATGCTGGCGGCGTCACGGCTCCGTCCCGACCTTGTGGCCCAGATAGTCCCCTCGCCATTGACTTTCAGGGTGGACAACCTGCTGCAACGTATGATCGCCGACGGCTACTTGGGGGAGTTGCTGGCGGTGGAGTTGCAGTCGTTGGGCCCCAACTTCATCGACGCTTCCGGCCCCATGCACTGGCGCCATAACCGGGACCTGAGCGGGTACAACATACTGAACATGGGCATCTGGTACGAAGCGATGATCCGGTGGGTGGGCCGGGCCACCCGCGTAATGGCCATGACCAAGGTCAACGTGTCGTCGCGGCGGGACGACGACGGAAACGTGAACACCATCAGCATCCCGGACCACGTGGATATTCTTTGTGAACTGGCTAACGGCGCCCAAGCCCACATGCGGTTCAGCGCGGTTACCGGGCTTTCCACCGGCAACGAGGTCTGGCTGTACGGCAGCGAGGGCACAATCCGGCTGGACCACCGGTTGAACGTCTACGCGGGACGCCGGGGAGACGCCGCGCTGTCGGAGGTGGCCAACCCGCAGGAGGGTCAAGCCTACTGGAGGGTGGAGGAAGAGTTCGCCAACGCCATCCGGGGACAGGAACAAATAACCCGCACTCCTTTCGACGTCGGAGTCCATTACATGGAGTGGACCGAGGCGGTCACCCGAAGCGCACAAACGGGACAGGCTATTTCCCTGCCCCTGTAGGCCTGACTTTGGCCCGGCCTCCCGCCTTCGCGGGAGAGACGGGGTAAGGGGCCTGCCCCGGTGGGCTGGAGTCAATCGTAATTGCTGATACGTGAATGATTCAGTAAACGGACCGCTGCTCCATCGTCTTTCCCGCGAAGGCGGGAGTCCAGACATGTAGGGCCGGAAGTTTAGTTATTCACTCACGCCTCTGTAAACAGGGCGGGCTCCAGCCCTGTATGGACTGGAGCCTTCCAGTTTACCGTAGAGTTACCGCTTGTCCTCTTCCGAATTACCTTCCGGGGAGGGGAAACCCGGCGGGGGCAGCTCTCTGGGCAAGTTCCATTCGTCGGGTCCGGGGACCGTCCTCGGTGTGGTCAATTCAGTTTCTTCCGGCCATTCTCCCAAGGCCAAGGTTACGTCCATACCTTCGCCGTCCCGGAACACCTGCAACGTCACATCGTCCCCGGGAAGATGCTTGTTCAACTGGGTTATAAGGTCCGCCACCGTCGCAACCGGCACGCCGTCAATGCCGGTGATGATGTCGCCACCTCGGGTGGGAAGGCCGTATTGGTCCATCCCCGAAGGGACCAAGCCCGCTCCGGCGGCCGGGCTGCCGGTCATTACCTGGGTTACATAGACCCCTTTATCTTGAGGAAGCTCCAAGGCTTCCACCATCAAGGGCCTCAACGTAGCCGCGCTTATCCCCAGCCAGGGAGGCCTGACTTCCTGCTTCTCCTTAAGCCTGGTCAGCAGGTTGCCCAGCGTATTGGCCGGCACCGCGAACCCGATGCTTCCTTGGCCGGGGGTCCGAAGGGCCATTCGGCCGAAATGCGATTGGATGGCGGTATTGATTCCAATGACTTCCCCATCCCTGTTGAGCAAAGGCCCGCCGGAGTTGCCCGGATTAATCAGCGCGTCGGTCTGGATGACGCCGGAGATAGGCCGGGAAAGGTCGCTGGTCAGGGTACGGTCCAGCCCACTGACCACTCCCACGGTGATCGAACCGCCCAGTCCGAACGGGCTCCCTATGGCGATAGCCAACTGGCCGGGGCGGGCCGCGCCGGAGTCGCCCAACGTCAACGGGGTAATGTCCTTTACCGCCTCACTGTCCACCTTCAACAGAGCGAGGTCGTTGGCAGGATTGGTGCCCAACATCTCCGCTTGGGCGCTGGAACCGTCTTGGAAAGAGATCCTTATCCGGTCCGCGTCCTGGACGACGTGAAAGTTGGTGGCTATATGGCCCTCACTATCGACGAGGAACCCGGAGCCGAAGCCCAAGCGGCCGAAAGATTCATCCATCTGGCGGTCGACATTGATGTCCACCACCGCCGGGCTGGCCTCTTCATAAATGGTCTGCACCAGTTGTTCATCAAATAACGCGGCGGAAGCCGGCTTCGAGGCCCCGTCGAATCCGGGGCCCGCCCATGCGAAGGCGATCACGAAAATCACCGCAACCGAGAGAGCGGTAACCGCTATGGCAAATGATTTACCCACTCCTTTCATAGCTCCTCACTCCCCTTCATAGTCGAGTCTACCTGCCGTGCAGCAGGATGACATAATAGATGATATCGCTATACGCATAAAACCCGTGACTGGTTTTCCGGATTTCCGCCCGACATGAAAAGCAACCTGCAAAGTGTTTCAGTTACGGACCCGCCAAAGCCTCTGCGTCTTGGATGTAATGGATAGTCTCCCGGATTAGCCTTGCCGTTGACTCCAGCGGCTCACAATGACCATTGTAGAAGCAATCGTTATGCAGGTAACGGGCACGCTCCGCCAGTTTTGGAGGAAGCGTATTGAACGCTTCATCCTGAAGCGCCAACTGTCTCAGCCCGGCTGACACCTGAATAGTATTATTAACCGTCGCTCCGCTGTTGCCTGCCCCCGGCCCGGATTCCCGCCTTCGCGGGAATGACGGGGGAAGGGGGTGGGCGAGCACCAACGCTTCGGTTGCCCTTCTGGCGGCGCACCAAGCCTTTTCCGCCGCGTCCCGAATGTCGCCCGCATCCAACCGCTCCATCGCGGAGTCGTACAGCCGCCGGGCGTCATCAAAAGTCTCCCTTATTGTGACCGCCATTGTCATTGTTTTTCCTCCCTGTCCAGAAAATCCAGCACCCGTTGCACCGCCGCGTCCTTGTTGTAGGACTGGTAAGCCATCATCGCGTTGCGAACAGGGTCGCCCCCAAAGAAACGTTCGTACAGCACTTGCCGGCCTCCGAAGCTGCTACAAGCCAAGTCCCAAGCCAAGTGAAAAATGCGCGCCCGCTGCCAACCGGTAGAGCTGTCGGTGGCAAGGTATTTTTCCACGTCGGGGCCGATGGCCGCCTTGAAGTCTCCCTCGGCCGGGAGAGCCATAAGGCTGCTGGACCCCAGCAGTTGCACGATTTCCGCCAGCCGTGGGTAGATGGTAGTGGGATACAGGGCGCGGGCGGCGCTGATGGGCCCGGCCGCGGGACACATGACGCCCCACTGGTTGGGCTGGGCGTCGGCTTCCGAGGCCCGAAGGCAGGCTTTCAGGGTTTCCAAGTAGACGATGATCTCCGCTACCCTCTCCTGCACGTGGGGGATGCTTCCCGACCCCAAGGTGTCGACCATCAGGGTCGCTAAGCCCAGGATGAACTCGGTTTTGACCGCGCAACGGTTGGCTACCTGGTAGCCCGAATGGGTGGTGGACTGGGTGGCCGCCGAGTAGTTGTTGCACATTTCCACGTCGCCCAGCAGAAAGACCCGCTCCCAAGGGACCAGCACGTCGTCGAAAAAGACCACGGCGTCCATCTCTTCGAACCGGGAGCCAAGGGGATGGTCAAAGGTCGACCGGCCAATGTCGTAGCTTTCCCGGCAGATGTACTTGACTCCCGGAGTGTCGTTGGGAATGGCGAAGGAGAAGGCTTGACGCCAAGCGTCCTTGCCAATCAGATGGGTGCGCGTCGGGTATACGGCTATCTCATCGGAGATGGGCCCCAGCGTCGCCAGGATGCGGCTGCCTCTGACGATGATGCCGGCGTCGGTCTCCTTGACCACCGTGAGAGCGACCTGATCGTCGATGTTGTCCACTATGTCGGCGCTACGGCGGCGTTGCAGGTTCACCAAGGTGTGGGTGAGCGTAACGTCGTTCTCCCGGATGTACTCGTGGTAGTTGAGGACGTTCTTGTCGAAACCTTCCCGGTTCCCGGCGAAGTAGGCGGCGGCCCCGGCCCAGCCGCTGACGGCGACGTTGAGGAAGTCGGGCGTGCGGGCCATCATCCCGCAACCCTCCCAAGCCCAATGGGTCATCATGTTACGCCGCCGCTCCAGTTCTTCCTGGGTCTTGGGAATAATGAACGACAGCCCCACCGGCTCCCCGGACGACGGCGACGGGAAGGTCATTTCGTCTTTCATCCCGGGGGCGTGCTGCAAGTCGTACAGCGCGGCCACCGATCGCACTCCGCCCATCAGTCCGGGGTGAGTCGTAACGTCTTTAACGCGCTCTCCGCGTATCCACACCTCGGCCGGCCTCTGTTTGAGACCTTCGATGTATTGCTGCCCTGTTTTGGCTGGCATGACACCTCCGTTGCTTAGCCTCTACGGCTAGATGATCTATTTCATACCGGAAATCACGTTGGTCATTCCGTTCCAAATCTATTGACAGTTTAAAGTGTACAGAATAAGGTAAGAAAATAGAACAATTGTGCGTTAGATGCTGGATATGGTCAGCCGACCAACATATCGAATCAGAGACCTTTACCGGGAAGCCATACGTGAGATTATGGCAGAGAATGATATTGAACCATTAACGGGACCCAGCCACATTGTTTCGGCCAATGCCAGCTTCAGGGAAGTGGTACAGCACACCCACTGGTATGTCGATAGGGGTGACAGCAGGCCGCATTATCGGTTCAGGCGTTATTACGAAATACTGAATCACGTAGGCACTGCCGGGAGACGAGAGGCTCATGTAGATGTTGGCTGTGGTGCTGGCTTATTCTCGTGGGCATTCCTGGATTGGGCGAGAATCCAAAACATCGGATATGACCGAGTTGACCTCTATGGTTGGGATCATTGCCAAACGATGATCGATCTGGCAGAAATGACAAGAACTAAGCTTTTAGAAAACATACATGATTATCCGCATTTGCATTACAGTATCGATTTAGATGGATTCTTGCAACAAATAACGAAAAATCATCAGGGTATTACGGATTACACTATTACGTTTGGGCATGTATTAGTGCAAGCTGGAAGTCCAGATGATTTACGAAATTTCACGCAAATCATAACTCATATTATCAATCTGATGGATAACGAGTCGAACTGTGTGCTGTGGGCTGCTGACGCCCGTGGACAAAGCAATACATTTACCGCGAACTGGGAATCATTACTGAATAATCTGAGACCGACAGGCATACTCTATGAAGTCCAAGATGTGCCCATCTCGGAAATAAACAACAGCAACGATGCTAAGTTTGCTGTTATCATTCGAGCGACATGACTGGGGGCTTGGAAATGTCGTACCAATTGTCTTTGATTGCATCAGAATCGTCTGATAAATGCACAGACTTAGTAACGCCGAGACACCTCAACTACGACACTACCGGGAAAAGGGGTGTACAGGAAGCAACACTTGTTCCGGGTCTCAGGTTCGTAGAGGAATTCCTGACCCCTGAAGAGCAAGCTTACTGCGTCCAGCGAATAGATGCTGCCATAGACGAGTGGCGCAACGACCTAAGCCGCCGGGTCCAGCACTACGGCTGGCGCTACGATTACAAAGCGCGCGCCATCACGCCTGATATGCACTTGGGCGCATTGCCGGACTGGATGGCTCAGGTGGCTCAGAAATTGTATGACGACACCGGACTCTTTGAACGGGTGCCGGAACAGGTCATCGTCAATGAATACCTGCCGGGTCAGGGAATAGCGACCCACATTGACCACCCCGGATTTGGGCCGACAGTCTGCACCATATCGTTGTTGGACGATTGGGAGATGGATTTCTCGGAGAACTGGAAGGATAAGAAGCCGGCCCTGTTGCAGAAAGGTTCCTGCGTCCTGCTGACTGGCCCGGCGCGTTCCGTCTGGCAACACGGCATTGCGCCTCGTAAAAGTGAGCCTATAGAGAATGGCCGCCGGGACCGTAAGCGGCGCTTATCCATGACTTTCAGAACAGTATTGAACCGGGACGGAGTGAACGACTAGCAACTGGTTTCCAGGTTCCGCACCTTATAATACGTGGAACTCTACGCGTACCTTCATCAGACGGACTCCGTATAAAGATCAGGTTGTAGAACTCTCCCCTTCAGGCCGAGGCGAGTCGTAAAGTCTTTCACCCGCTCGCCGCGTATCCACGCCTCAACCGGCCTCTGCTTGAGCCCATCAATGTGTTGCTGTCCCGTTTTTGCTGGCATGGCGATTCACCTTTCCTTGGCGTTTACGGGCATTGGGCCCTGCCAATGCGCCGTTACTCTAAATAACGGAGTTTGTTGGCAAGCCAGCTCTACGGGTCCAATGCCCCGATGCCGGTCAGTATGACCGGGGGGCGGTCGGGAAATTCTGCTACGAGACGCAGGCTGCCACCCATCGCCTCGACGTAGTTGCTCAAGGTAGAAAGCAACAAATCGGACCTGTTTTCGATACGAGATACATTTTCCTGGTTAATGCCCAGTTGCTTGGCCAAGTGGGCTTGGGTCTTTTGCCGAGCTTTACGGAGGTCCCGCAGCGTCAGTTCCTCGGCGATAATTTCCTTTGCCCGGGCTTCCGCTTCTTTTCGCATCTCCTCGGGCAACTCCGCCATAATCTCTGATAGCGGTATCGTCATTTCGGCCTCCTTCTTATATCTCGCAATCTGGCCAGATGCCTGTCGAACCTCTCGTCCGCTTTCCTTATCAGTTCTCGGTAAAACCGCCTTTCGCTGGTGCCCGACTTATCGCCGGCTACGAGCAGAATGGCCCGGCGATTGGGGTCGAACGCAAACGCAACCCTCCACACACCATCGTCTGCATTAAAGCGAAGTTCCTTCATATTAGCGTGACGCGACCCGTTCAGCGTATCCACTCGCGGGCGGCCCATCATGGGACCGAGAGCTTGCAAGACGTTCGCCAGCGCAGCAATCTCACGCCGTACTTGGGCCGGCATCTCACGGAACTCCGTGCGAAAAGTCGGGTCAAATTGGACTTCCCAAGGCATCCCTTTGTCATCGCGGAATAACAATCGTTCAGCTACCGCATCCTGGGAGAAACCGTATCGGCGCTGCCTTCCGGGGGAATGTTCCACGGGTTCTCTCCGGTAAGTTCTTCAATGCGCCGGTAGACCCGGTCCAAGTCTTCAGTGACCGAGTTGGTCATCTGCCGGTAGTCTGCTATGGGTGTGAGCAACGGCCCATAACGTGACCCGCCCGCATAGTTATTCAGCGTCTCGAAGTTGCTGTCGAACCGCCACTCCCGTTCCGGATCTCTGCGGCTTATCTCTTCGGCCAGCAGGTCAAGCCGGTGAGTGTGCGGATATTCGTGGCCCAGCGCAGATATGAGCGCCTTCATCCCGTGTTCCAGGGACTGGTGAGCATGGTAGGCCGTATTCAGATTTTGACGGCCAATGTCCATAAGCGCTTGCATACCGTCGTAGTGGGTGTTGGCGTGAGAGATGCGCAGATTTCTTTCGGCGTACTCCTCGCTATAGTCGCCTTCCTCTTCGTTATAAGGCTCGCTGTAATTCTCCGGGTCGCGCGGCATTTTGATTCCCTCACGGAAGGCCATTCTGGCCACGCTGTTGATGCTGTGGAGACTTTTCCGTGCATATTCATCGGGAGTCATATACACGAAGTCGGCGTCCATGAACCGGGAGTAATTCTGCTCCATCAAGCGGCGGGCGATGGATTGAACATTGACTGCCGCAGCTTGGTTGGGAAGCGACGGGTTGATAATCATCAGGTCGAGGTCGGAGCGGTCTGTCCAGCCCCCCCGGGCCCGGGAGCCGAACAAGATGACGCACTCGGCGTCTATCGCCTTACGCAGGGAGTCTGCTACCCGGACGGCCTTCGGGTCATGTCCGGAATTGAAAGACTGGTTACGAACGTCAGCCATCGCAAATCTCGTTGCCAATTCTGAGCGGCGGAACTTCAGGTTACTATATTACAATTTCTCCGGCCTCTGCGTTAGAATGCCCTGCAAAATATCCAGCAGGAGAAAGCCATGAAAGGCCGCGTGGTCATCTGTAAAGAGTACGGCAAACCCTTCGAAATTGAGGAATACGACGTCCCCGAGCCCGCGCCGGGAGCGGTGTTGCTGCGCATGACGCAAGCCGGCATCTGCGGCTCGGACCTGCACACTTGGCGCGGCGATCAAGTCAACGTACCCCTGCCTCCCAGCGGGCGGGCCATGGGCCACGAGGGGACGGGCGTGGTGCATACGCTGGGCGAGGGCGTGACCACCGACTCAGCCGGCAAGCCCGTCGAAGAAGGAGACCGGGTGGTCTACGCCGCCGTGTTCCCCTGCTACCACTGCCACCAGTGCCTGAAAGGCAACACAAACTGGTGCATGAACCGGAACTACCCAGCGGCCGGGGTGTGGCCCTACTTCGTTTCGACCTACGCCGACTACCTGTACCTGCCGCCACGCCATCCCTTCTTCCTGGTGCCGGACGAGTTGGACGACAACCTGCTGGGGCCGGTGAATTGCGCTATGGGCACCGTGACCACCGGACTGCTGCGGGCCGGCGCCGGCGAGGGCGACTACGTGGTTATCCAGGGAGCGGGCGGCCTGGGAATCCACGCCACCGCCATGGCCAAGGAGATGGGCGCCGACCGGGTAATCGTGCTGGACCGCTTGGAGAACCGGCTGGAACTGGCCGAGGCTTTCGGCGCCGACCACACCATAAACATCCAAGAGTTCAACACTCTGGAGACCCGTGTCCGCCGGGTGAGGGAGTTGACCGACGGCCGGGGCGCCGATGTAGTGATGGAACTGGTGGGCATGGCCGAGTTGCTGGCCGAGGGCATAGACATGCTGGGCAACGGCGGGACCTTCGTGGAGATCGGAGACATCGTCCGAGGCCGCGAGGTGTCCATCGACCCGTCCAAGCTGTTGCAGGGCAAGAACATCGTGGGGTCACTGATGTACCGGGCGGAACTGCTGCCCCGGCTGCTGAACTTCCTGGTGCGCAACAAGGACAGGCTGCCCTTCGATCGGATAGTGTCCCACAAGTTCCCGCTGGCCGACGTAAACGAGGCCTTCCCCCAAGCCGAATGGGACCAGCGCCAGCCGGACATCACGCGGGCCATGCTGGTGCCGTAGGTGGGAGTGGGGATGCTATCATGCTAACAACATGATACGAAGCTTTCGGGACCGGGATACGGAACGTCTCTTCTATGGGGGGCCGTTCCAGCCTTTCGGGAGTTCGCTGCCCAAGCGAGACGGCATCTTGAGTATCTGGATGATGAGAATTGACGACCGGCCTTTCAAAAATGGTATGCCGCCAGTGCATCCTGGAGAGATATTGGCGGACGACCTCAATGAGATGGAAGTAACCCCGCAGGAATTCGACGCCATTCTGGCGGTCCCGAAAGGAACAATATTGGCCTTGATTGAAGGCCGCCGTGATATGGATGCCGAGCTTGCCCTGCGCTTGTCCCATTACTTCGACGGTACGGCCAGAATCTGGATGAACCTTCAGGTTTCATATGACCTGAAAGTGGCGGAGCGGAAGGTGGGCCCCAAAATCCTGAAAGAGGTTAAACCGGTACCGAATCTTTTGAGAGTATCTAAGGAACAAATCAACACTTGAGTTTCGATTCCGCGGATAACAGTCAAACGGCCAAATCCAGGAACTCGGCGGGCGTTGCAATCGCCACGCCGCGAAACGGGTCCAAAACTAGCAAGTCGGTATCGCCGGTAACGATGAATGTTGCATCGCCGCTGACCGCCAATTCCAAGACATGATTATCTTGGGGGTCGCGACATACTTGGACTGACTCGGTAATTTCGACAAGCTCTGAAACACGGATCAGTCCATCAAAGAAGTCTTCCCGGTCTTCAAGGGAAGCATACCTGTCGAACCTGGACCTGGCTAAAACACGTCTTAACTCTTCTGATAGTGCATCGGAGATCAGGATTGTTCCTTGACTCAAGGCTCTATCTAACGCCATCCTCGGCACAGAACCGGCAAAGAGCAACGCGCTGATAATAACGTTCACGTCGAAGACAACGCGGATCATCCTCCATCTAATATAGACTGCAAAATCTCCGGCGTCAGGCCGTGTTTCTGCGCCTTGCGGCTAACTTCGTCCATAATTTCCTGAAGCGGTCTCCGGGCTTCTATGACGTTCCGTAATCGGAGGTTGACGAGCAAGTCCAGTTTACGGCGCTCTTCATTCGAAGCCGAACTGTAGAACTTGGCCACATCGGAGTCTACCGAAACAGTTATCTGATCTGCCATTGCTTGTCCTACCTCATTACCCAAGCTCAGTGCCCTCCCCGCCCTAATTAGTCCGCTCCTGGTCTGGAGTCGCTTCAGCCATAGTCAGTGTATTCGTAGTTTAACTTCGGCTATGAGTCCGCTAAACGAATAACAAGACTGGTGAGTTGGACGCTAAAATAACATGGTACCATACGTCCTGTGCTAGAATGCCCGCAAACGTCCCATAGAGAGGATGAAACGCTATGAAATTCGGACTGATGTACGAAATACAGATTCCCGAACCCCACTATCCCGGCGTGGAAGCGGAACGGTACAAGCAGGTGCTGGCTCAGGTGGACTTGGCCGACGAGGTGGGCTTCGACTATTTCTGGACGGTGGAACACCACTTCCTGAGAGAGTTTTCTCACTGCTCGGCGCCGGAAGTGCTGTACGGCGCCATTTCCCAGCGCACCAAGCGCATCCGCATCGGCCACGCCGTGGCGTTGCTGCCGGGCCAGTACAACCACCCGGTGAGGGTGGCGGAGCGGGCCGCGGTGCTGGACATCCTGAGCGACGGGCGCATGGACCTGGGAACCGGAAGGTCTACCACGCTGATCGAGATGGACGGCTTCGAGGTTGACCCGGAAGAGACCCGGGCCCCAGTGGCGGGAAGCCATCGGCATGATTCCCAAAATGTGGACCGAGGACCCCTTCTCCCACCAAGGGGAATTCTTCAACATCCCCGAGCGCTCTGTAATCCCCAAGCCTGTCCAGCAACCCCACCCGCCCATGTGGGTTGCCTGTAGCCAGCCAGACTCCTTCCGGCAAGCGGGCGAGTTGGGCTTGGGGGTCCTGTGCTTCAACCTCGGCGGCTACGCCCAGATGGAGGAGCGAGTCGCCGCTTACAAGGAGGCGGTAAAGAACGCCAACCCTGTCGGTTCGTTCGTCAACAACCAAGTGGCCGCGCTGTGCATCGTCCACTGTGCCGAGGACGACGAGGAGGCCCGCAGGGTAGGAGCGCCGGAAGGGGCGTGGTTCGTGCAACAGGCGGAGAACCTGTACGCGCCCTGGGCCGGAAGGAAGGTGCCCGACTCATACCGATTTGCCGTGGACGCCATCCAAACGGAACGGGCCGACAAGACCGCCGAAGACCATTTGGCGTCAGGGGCCTTCGCGATGGGCAACCCGGACACGATCATCGAGGTTATGAAGAAGTATCAAGAGGCCGGCGTTGACCAGGTCCTCTGTTTCGTACAGCCCGGCAGGCTGGAACACACCCGCATCATGGACTCCATCAAGCTGATGGGCCGCCACGTTCTGCCCTACTTCCAGTAGGCCGCAGCCCTGTACCCGGTGCAATCAACAACCCCCTCCTTGCTAAGGGAGGGGGTTGCTTTTTTCTGCCACCGCCTGCTGTCCGAAACAGGCGTCTTTACTGGACTGGCGATTTATAAACTATCTCAAAAATCAACTGTTTCTGCTGGAGTATATGGATTCCCGTCTTCGCGGCAATGACGGGATGGACAATGCGCAAAGTCTTGAGACCGTTACTCAGTCCGATGACGGAAGCTTGCGCGGCTCCTGCAACTCCATCTCGGCGTCACAGCAGTTGATTACTCCTTCGCCGCTCTTGGTGCACAGCACGCTGCTGCCGCAACTGCTACAGGTGTACCGCTTTCCCAGTTCGTTAGCCATGGACTAGCTCCTCAATTGGAATTGGCGGGCATTGCCCCGATGTCGGCTCGCCGCTACTTCTGCTGCATGGGCTGACGGCAACAATGCACCGAACCCTCGCCGCCCTTGGTGACTATGAACTCCGACCCGCATTGGGCGCAAAAATACCGTTTTCCTGTCTGGTTGGCCACCTGATCAACTCCCGTTATCAAGCCTGAATTTTTCGACATTATAAAGACGCCCAGCTTGCCGTTCAACTTGGCCTCGGCACGCGATGGTATCCCCAGTGGCAGCCGTCAGGTGGATTCCCGCCTTCTCGGGAATGACAATTTGAGTCAGGGTCCGCCTCAGGTTTAACCGCTACTGGCTCCCCCGGGTTTGAACCGCACCAGGAAACTGCCCTCGCCCAACGGGAGTCCGTCAAGCAGTATGGCGGCAACGTGGGGGCCTTCCCTCTGGACGGGGATCCTGAAAAGCTTGATCCAGCGTTGGAACAGGATCCCCTCTTCCCATTCGATACGTTGGGGAGGCGGCGGGTCTAACGGCGCGCCGGGAGCTTTGATGGCCACCAGAAGGTGGTGCGTCCCTGGAGCGGCGCCTCCGATGCAGAACGCCAGTTGCAGGTCGACTTCCGCAACGACGGGACTTTCTCTTTCTTCGGTGTTTTCGGGGACAGGGAGGTCGATCAGGTCGACCAATTCCTTCAGGACGATGTTTCCGTCCGGTAGCTCCTCCGTGTCACGGCAAAAAAGGGCGTATTTCAGATAGGCGTCATCCTGGTCGCTGGACAAACGGGACACTCCTTTCCGGGGCGTGGTACTGGGGCATTCAACTCCGCGAATCTAATTCTAGCATTATGTCGAATTGACGCAACACAGGCCTATGGCAACCTTCTCATGGCAAGCCTGTATGGTTTCCCGCCTGATCGGGAAAGACGAGGGAATGAAAAGGCCTCAACGTTAAACGGTCGGGCTGCGGCATTGCCAAACACGCTCATAATTGAGAAACTAGCCCGTGATACGCCACACCTGAAGCTGTGGAAGCAATTCTATCCGAGGAGGCAGGCCGTCATGGCGCTGAGCGAAGAGAAATTCAACCAAGGAATGTCTCCCCAAGAGTATTTGGACCAAGTCAAGGTCAACAAACAGCCAATCACGGACATCTACAACACCGTCAAGATACCGGAGGGGGCCACATCCATTTTCGACGGGCTGGACGAGCCGCTGCGGCTGGCCGTCTTTACCGCCGACTGGTGCGGCGACGCCGTAAGCACCTCGCCGGTGATCATGCGCTTGGCCGAGAGCACGCCGGGCCTCACCGTGCAGGTGTTCAACCGCGACGAGGAACTGGAACTGACCGACAGCTTCCTGCCCGAGAATCGCGCCGGCACGGTACCGGTGTTCGTGGTGCTGGACTCCTCCATGAACGAGGTAGCCCGGTTCGTGGAAACGGCCAACGAGTTGGTGCCCTCCATCGACGCTATGGATGAAGCCATCGCCCAGGAAGTAGCCAACGAGAGCGAGGAGAACCGCCGGACCATGGGTCGGGGCAAGAGGACCGCGTTCAGGGTGTCCCACGCTCAGGAGTGGGGCGACGTGATCCTGGAGGCCTTCAACCGCACGGTATCCGAAGGCCTGCACCTGCCCCAGGAACAACGTCCCGCGGTGGGCGGCACCAAATGGCCGCCTGAACCGTAAGCCGTTTCCCCTATTGGCTGAAGCGCGAGACCCGTCTATCGGAGAATGCAACCCGGCAGGCGGGTCTTTTTCACGCTATGCAATGAAAGTTCCGCCAAGCAAGGAACGAGGTGCGTTTGACATGCCGGACCAGATCATCAACATGGACGACATGGCCGCCGTCTTTTCGGTGACCGACCGTATGGGCATTCACCGCGAGTCTGTGCGGGTGGAGTTGACCAAGGAAGACCCTGGTTCCATAGGCCGCGCGGGGGACAACACCGTTGAAATCACCCTGCCGGAGACGGAGCTGCTGGAAGACTTTACCGCCCGCCTCCAAGCGGAGCTTGAAGCTATGGGATACGAGCTACAGGAGTTGGATGACGAAGAAGAGGATGACGACTTTCTCCGGTAGACCGCAACCTACGGATCGTCATCGCGCCACTCGAAGTTCAAGGCGGTAAAACGCACGAACACCCCGCCGCCGGGCGCGCCAAGCGGCCCGTTGGCCGCCAGGATGGCGATAGTGTGCCGGTCTCCCGGCTGGGGATTAGCGCTCACCGGCACACGCTGCGGCCTGTTGAAACCCTCCACCGCGCCCCGTTCCAGGTCGCAACTTCCGTCAACCCAAACTTCGCCGTAGTCGTCGACGCACGTCTCGAAGTTGACCCGGGTGCGGGAGACGTCGCGCCCCGCAACGGTCTCGGGTAAGGTAATTGTGATGCGGTACCACATAAAGGCGAAGCCGGTCAGGTAGTCGGCGCCGGTCTTCACCCAAGCCCCAACGTCGGGGCATACCTCCCATGACGAGTCGTCGTAGTCCGGCAGCCTTGCCGGGCTGCCTACAGCCCCCTGCACCATGCCGAAATTGGGTTCCCCGGGAACGTAACCTTGGGCGGACTTCCACTGGGCGTTGACTAACGCTTGGCCATCCGGATGGTTCAGGTCTATAGTCACCCTCGGCATGACTGCCTCCCTTACGGTTTCAGAAGCTTGGGATATTCAGTAGGCTAAGCACCTATCCGATAATCAAGTTGGACACTTTCCGTCATTCCCGCGCAGGCAGGAATCCGCTACTTGGCACACTGGACTCCTGCTTTCGCGGGAGTGACGATGGGTATTTTCGGATAGGCTCTAAAGGCCCGTAATCTTGATTCCGGCGTGAATCCTGTAGATGCGGTTGATGTTGACCAGCATCGGCGTAATCTGCTCGACGTACTTGGCGTTGGCCAGTCCTCCGCCGTCCACCGGACGCAACTCGGGGATTTTCTTCACCAATTCCATCACCAGTTCCTTGGCGTCCTGGTGGTCTGAGCATACTACCACGTCCCCTTCCATCGCAGTGCCAAGTTGCTGCAACTCCTCGGCGCTGACGTTCTGGAAGGCGGCCACCACCTTGGCATCGGGAAGGATGTCCTGGGCTTCCTGAGCGGCGGATCCGGCCTCCACTTCCACCGCGCTGGCGCCGCGGCCTCGCTGGAAGCTCATGGGAGCGACGCAATCGACCACTACCTTGCCGGCCAGCGCGTCCCGCAACGGTTCCAACGTGGGCTTCTGGCCTTCATAAGGGAAGGTCAGGAACACAACGTCGGCTTGCGCTGCCGCCCCGGCGTTGTCGGCGCCCTCAATTTGAGCACTGGACACTGCCGCCTTCAGTTCGTCCGCGGCCGCGGAGGCCCTGCCGGCATCCCGGGAGCCGATAATCGCGTGCTCACCCGCCGCGGCCAGCCGCAACGCAAGGCCTTTGCCTTCGGGTCCCGTGCCTCCCAGGAACGCCAACATACGGTTTCTCCTTTGATTCAAGCCGCTGGATAACAGGACTTCGACACTGTAGGTACAGTTACGATTACATCACCGAGCGGACCAAGCCTCCGTCCACCAGGATGGTGGTTCCGGTGATGTAGCTGGACTTGCTGGACGCCAAGAACGCCACCAGATGGGCCAGTTCTTCGGGTTGGCCCACCCGCCCCAAGGCAGTCTCCGCCGCTCTTTGGGCAAGGGCCTCCTCAACAGGGATGCCCAGCTCGTTGGCGCGGGAGGTCACGTTGGACATCATCCGGTCGCTGAGGATGGAGCCGGGGCAGACGTTGTTCACCAGTATGTTGTCCCGGCCAACCTCGTCGGCCAAGCTCTTGGCGTAGGCTACCACGCCCATCCGGGTGGCGCCGGATAACGCTAAGTTGGGGATGGGCTGGTATACCGTGCTGGCCAGGATGTTGATGATGCGGCCCCCGCCCTGCCGTCGCAGGTGGGGAAGAGCCTCGCGGGACATGCGGGCGAAGAACATCAGGGAACGCTGCACTGCTGTTTCCCACTGGTCTTCATCGGCAGTGGCGGCCCGGCCCAACGGCGGCCCGCCGGAATTGTTGATCATTATGTCCAAGCGGCCAAACCGCTCCACCGTAGCGGCCACCAGCGCCTGGATGGTCTCATGCTTGTCCAGATCGCCCGGGTACTCCATGACATCCGCCCCGGTGCTCTGGCGAATCTCCTCGGCTGCCTGATGCAGGTCGGCCTCGGTGCGGCTGCATACGGCGACCTGCACCCCTTCCTGGGCCAGAACGTCGGCGCAGGCCCTTCCCAGCCCCTTGCTAGCGCCGCCGACTATAGCCACCTTGCCTTTCAATTCCAGGTCCATATCTACCCCTCATGCCGCGCCTCGAATGTGAGGCTGCGGCTGCGTTGAACCACGCCGATTATAACAGCCCGCCTTGCCCCGGCCAACGTTCCAAAACCACTGACAGCGGCGGCTTGACCGCTTGTATGGGGTGTTCTACCCTTGCATTCATGGCAATTGAGATAACTTTACAGCCTTTTGACGATGCCTTAGCCCGTGAAATCGAACGCCACGCGGTGGACCTGGCCCGCGGCGCCGGGCGGATTCTGGTGGAACACTTCGGCCGGCAGATTGCCGTGGAGTACAAGGACAAGAAGGAGCGCGACCCGGTGACCCAAGCCGACAAGGCCTGCCAAGAATACTTGGTCGCCGAGATAACCAAGCGGTTCCCAGCGCACGGCATCCTCGGGGAAGAAACGGCCTCTAAAGAAGAGGCCGAGTCGGAAGCTCCTGCCCGCGACATTCTGTGGGTGCTGGACCCGTTGGACGGGACAACCAATTTCCTGAACGGCCTGCCGGTTTTCGCCTCGTCCATCGGCGTTCTGTACCGGGGCAGGCCAATCGCGGGCGCCCTGTACGTGCCTTGGCCGACGGGCGGCGGCGGGTTCGTCTTGCATTGCTCCAAGGGCAACGGATGCTTCGCCGACGACGATCCGGTAGCCGTCTACGAGACCCAGGAGCCGGTACCCAACCGTCTCATAGGGGTACCGGGCTACTTCGGCGTCGCCAACAGGTTCTCCAAGCGACTGGCCGACAAGGCCGGCGAACCCAGGACCACCGGCAGCATCGCCTACGAACTGGCCATGACAGCCCGAGGCGTGATGCAGTACGCGATCTTCGGCGCTCCAAAGCTGTGGGACATGGCCGGGGGAGCCTTGGCGGTGGCCGAGGCCGGCGGCACGGTAATGACACGCTTCCGGGGCGACAAGCGATGGCGCCCCTTGGACAGCCTGGTCCCGTCATGGGACCAAAAGACACCCACCATGAAGGAACTGCGCGCCATGACAGCGCCACTGGTGGCTGGAAACAGGCACTTGGCCCCACTGGTGGCGAACAACGTTCGTAGGCGGTTCAGTTTGAAAGCCAAGTTAAGGCCGCTGGTGAGGGTCGTGCGCAAGGTGGGCAACCAAACTCGAAGTTAGTCGGCAAACCGCTCCACGGTCAAGAGCAACTAATCAACGAGTGGCTGGAAATCCGGGCCAGTCATCGGCTCGTGTTTTCCCCATCGACCGCTTAGTTCGACCAGAACGCGCTGCTCGGACGGGGTTGGCATCGGGTTGACGCGGACTACCTTCAGCGTCAGTGAACCGGGTGCTTCGACTTTGACCAAGTCCGGCGCCAGATAACGTGGGGACCATCCTATCATTTGATAGTCGTCCGTCTGGATTTGAAAAGCCAATTCGCCGAGGGGATTGGTTAGTTCTACTGCCGCGTACAACTTTTCACCTTGATTCAAGGTTTTTAGCCTCTCTTGCGCAAAGGGGCTAACGTGGCGGCCTCCATGCAGAAAGAACCGGCACACAAATGCACCATTGGGGTTCTTCAATAGCTTGGGGAATACCTCATAAGAATCGGTTATCCGGGAACCTCCGCTTACCGCCAGCATGTCCATGGGATCGGCGTCCTTGGGCAAGTCCATAGATTGCAGGTATGCAGGGAAGTCCGGCCGGCTTGACCACATGACGCGGTTGCTGAACAAGGCAAAGAGTTTGGCCGAGCGATAGTCTTTATGCAAATCAGGGAAACTGATTATAGGCCGAAACCCGGCCTCTTTCTGTGCCCGCAACATTCCACCAGTGTACCGGAAGCGGTAATTGGAGCAATCCGAATCAGCATCCAGCCTACCTACGGGAAACCAATGGCGGCTCTCTGCTTTGTCCTGCCAAGCAAGAAACACCGTCTTCGTACTCACCGGACAACCCCTCGTAACTGTTCGCGATTGTAACTCATCAACTCCAATGCGAATGACTTAGCCAACTCTGACATCCAATCGTTGGGCACCTTGCTAACAATGTGGTGCAGAGTCACGTCGTCTAATTGCCTTAGATTTTCGATGGCGGGAAGCAATAATGCTGGGTACTCACCAGACGCCAGGCGGACCAACTGCAAAGCGCTTGGGCCATATCTATCGGCATCCGACCAGTAAACACCCCCTCGCCCTCTCTCGGCATATTCGCCTACGCTCCCATTTGCCAAGCGTTGCTCCCTGCGTTCGTCGGAAAGCTCCCGCCCCAAGGAAGAGCCATGATCATATGACGGAGAAAGCGACTCCACTAATTGATCACCGCCTTGCAATTGCAACAAGCCCCAATTCTCGGAGTGCCGGTCAACGTTGCCGACTACTGCGTCGAGCACCAGATAGTGAGAAAACTGACCTTTGGCTTCAACCGCATCACGGTCGGATTCAAAAGCGTTGTCCAAGGCTGCCCAGATGTTTTGCAGAGTGTGATCGGAAAGACGAAAGTTCAAAACCCTAGCGTCAGGTTGTGGGACATGATATTCGAGGACTTCGTTGCCATGAACCAACTCTTGATCATCGGGTACTATATTCTCAGTTACTGAGCCAACTCGATTATTAAATCTGGCCAACTCTACCCGAGCGCATGGAATTCCAAGGATTTTCGCCACTTCGGAAGTTATCTTTTCCGCCCAATGCTCACCGCTGCCCGGCCGACGAGGATATTTTAGCAACCAATTCGATTCATTGAGTTCTGGAACCAAGTACCAGGATTTCTCCTTGCTTCCCATATTTTCCGACTCAATTACCCACTCCGGTTGTACTTCAAGTACAGGATAGCAAGCGGTCATGCGACGGAACTCTTCAAATACCGTCACCGCCCCAAAGCAATCACAGGCACTAGCTTTTCTTCAATGGGGTCCACCCCCAGACCAAAAATCTCCAAGGTGGTCATTCCCACCAGTGCCGGGCCGTCGTCAGACGCGAAAATCACCGGAGCAGTGAACTCCCGGCCATCCAGACGTAAACGCGCTTCGCCCATTGGGTACTCTACTAGACGGTTGTCGGCTAACCTGAATCTGCGGATTTCTATCTGCTCTATTCCCAATCCGGTCAGGGTGCCCCTTGGCACGGAAGTATATGTAGCCCCGGTATCAACCAAGGCTTCGAGGGTAATGTGTTGTTCTCGAAAGCGATCGGCGATTTCCAGGCTAACTGTGAATGTGCTCATGCTCCCTCTACACAGGTAATCAATACATCATTTCCGGAGAGCAATCACCGGCACCAGCTTTTCCGCAACCGGGTCTATTCCCAGCATCAATATCTCCAATGTGGTTGCGCCTATGAGGGGGATTTCATCGTCCGGGGCGAACATTACCCGTACTGTCCCCTCCTGGTTTTCCAGTCGTAATCGGGTCTCCCCTATCGGGTATTCGACAACGCGGTTGTCAGCTAACTCAAACCTGCCGGTATTCTCTCGTTCTATTCCCAGATCGTCTAGCAAACTCTCCGGCAACGAAGTAAAAGTCGAACCTGTGTCAACTAAGGCGTCGACATGGACATAACGCTCTCGAAACCTATCGGCAACCATTAGAGTAACGTAAAAAGTCCCCATGACAAATCTTCCCTACGCCCTGTCCGGTTCCCAGCCCCAGGAACGGGGCCCCCAACCGGCCTCGAACACTTGGCCCTTCTTCACCGTAAGGACCGGCACCACTGCCTTTTCCGTCCTCTTGGAGCCGCCGACCACATCGTGGACTACCCAGTCTCCCTCTTCGAGGCCCAGTACGGATATGTCCGCTTGGCGTCCTACTTCAAGGGTGCCCAGCCTGCCGCCTTCGCCGATGGCGTTGGCGGGGTTGATGGTGGACATGGCGACGACCTGGTCCATGGTGAATTCCATGGCCAGGAAGCGGGTCATCATCTCGGTCATGCTATGGACTGTCCGGATGCGCCCCGGCAGAGTGAGGTCGGTGCTGATGCAGTGGGGCACCAGGTCCTGGTCCAGCACCCGCTGGCCTACGTCGAAGCTGAAGTTCGACCTGCCGTGGGCCGTGTCCAGCCACACGCCCCGGTCTTTTGCCTCCTTGGCTTCCGGCACCAGTTCGCCTTTCTCGTCCAGAACGCCGCCCGGATTGGCGGTGAACAGGTGGGTAACGATGTCCCCTTCTTCCAGGATGGGCAACAGTTCACGGACCACGTTGGGGTCGTACCGTTTCTCGGTGTCGCCGATGTGCACCATCAGCTTCACGCCTGCCTCCTTGGCGGCCCGCTTGGCCAAGCGGGGCATTTCCATGCCCATTATCTCCAAGGCAGGGGACACCATCCGGGCTTTGATGCCGGTTATCACGTCCCGGTTTTCGGAAACCACTCTGATGGTGTTGTCCAGGTCGATGCTGGACGGGCTGAAGATGTCCGGCGTGGTGGCCAGCCCGGTGCGGCAGATGTGCAGGAAGCAGATTATTTCCGTCTCGTTGTTGGGGATGATGTGCCTTGGAAAACCGCCGAAGGTGTCGCACCCGGCGCTGCCCGCATCGACCATCGTAGTCACGCCGGCGTTGACTCCGCCCAGGTCGGCCCGCACTCCGTTGCCGTTCACCCCGTCATAGACGTGGGTATGCAGGTCTATCAGGCCGGGAGTCACCAGCTTGCCGGGCACGTCAATCACGCGGGCGGCTTCTTCGACTGGGATTCCGGGAGCTACGCGGGCGATCTTGCCCGCTTCGACGGCGACGTCGTTCAGTGCGTGAATGTTTTGGGAGGGATCGATGACCGTCCCGCCCCTGATCAGCAGATCGTACATGCGCGCTAGACCTCCTGTTTCAGTTGAACATCTCCCCGACCGACAGGCCCTTGTGAATGCGGTAAATCGCCTCGCCCAGCAGGGGCGCGACGGATAGCACCTTTATCTTGCCGTTGCGTTTTTCCGAGGACAACGGGATGGTGTCGGTCACCACCACCTCGGAGTAAGGGCTCTTCGCCATGGTCCCCGCTCCGTTCCGGGAAAGCACCGGATGGGTGGCGCAGCAATAGACCTCTTTTACACCGTGGTCGGCCAAGGCAAGAGCGGCGTTCGACACGGTGCCGCCCGTATCTATTTCGTCGTCAAAGGTCAACGCTATCTTGCCCTCGACGTCGCCGATCACGTTCATAATCTCGCTGGTGTCGTTATTGCTGACCCGGCGCTTTTCAATAATGGCCAATGGGACTTGCAGGCGTTCAGCAACGTCCCTGGCTTTCTTGCTGATGCCGATGTCCACCGCCACCACTACCAAGTCGGAAAGCTCCTTGGCCTTGAAATAGTCGGCCAGTATGGGCAGCGCCGTCAGTTCGTCCACGGGGATGTTGAAGAACCCTTGGATCTGCCCGGCGTGGAGGTCTATGGTGAGAAGCCGGTCGGCGCCAGCGGCAATGAGCAGGTCGGCCACCAGCCTGGCGCTTATGGGCACCCTGGGCTGGTCCTTCTTGTCGGTACGCCCATACCCGTAGTAGGGCACCACCGCGGTGATGCGGCCCGCCGACGCCCGCTTGCAGGCGTCGATCATTATGAGCAGCTCCATCAGGTGGTCGTTGACCGGGGCGCAGGTAGGTTGAATTATGAAAACGTCCCGTTGCCGGACGTTTTCCTGGATGCGAACGAAGGTGTTATCGTTGGCGAACTTGAAGACGTCGGCTTGGCCCACCGGTATGCCGAGGTAGTCGCATACGGACTGGGCCAACTCGGGGTGCGCGTTCCCGGAAAAGACTTTGAGTTCGTCGACAAAGCCGTTCATGATCGACCCTCGCTGCTCTGTTTCCTGGCCCCCCTTCCACTCCACCACCACACTGATTTTCCGTCGCGCGTCTCCGGCAGTCAATCGCGCCAGGAACCGCGAGACGGCAGATTATAGCATGGGCCAAAGACACGGTGTAAACGACGAAGCCCGCTGCTTACGGGGCTTTTCTTACGACCCCAGTTGGTTGGCTAAGTCCACAAAGTCGTTGGCTACTATGTCGAAGGACGGGTCGGGCGTCGGGTCGGGGATGTTGTTGGGGCCGCGCTCCATGGGCCGGGGGACGAACGCCGACTTCAGGCCCACTTTTTGCGAAGCCAGCAGGTCGTTCTGGTGGGCCGCCACCATCATAACCTGCTCCGGGCGCAGCATCAGCAGGTCCACCGCCTTCTGATAGCTTTCCGGGTCCGGCTTGTAGTGCTTGGCAAGCTCCGCCCCCAGGATGCAGTCCCACGGCAGGCCTCCGTTCTTGGCCATGTTGGTCATCATGGCCACGTTGCCGTTGGACATGGGGGCCAGCACGAACCGCCGCTTCAAGCGGTAGAGCCCCGGCACCGAGTCCGGCCAAGGGTCCAGGCGATGCCAAGCCCGGTTCAGTTCGTCCTTTTCCTCGTCGCTGACCTCGTAGATTTCAAACTCGGTCAACACCTCATCCAAGGCCATGCGGTGCAGGCCGTCCAGATTGGTCCACGGCAACTCGCCGTGGCGGACCTTGTTCATAAAGGGCTGGTACTTGCCGCGCCAAGCATCGGCAAAGGCTTCCCAGTCGGCCTCGATGCCGTGAGCCTTGCCAAACTGTTTGCTTTGCCGTGTGATAGACGTGCGCCAGTCCACCACGGTGCCAAACACATCGAAAATAAGCGCTTTCACATCGGAAGAGTCCATCTCTTTTCCTCTCCTAATCCCGTCACTCCCGCGAAGGCGGGAATCCAGAGTTATCCTTTTTGAGACTTACCCACGCCTCATTGGGTCAGCAGCCGCACAATAGTTGCCGCCGGAGTCGTTGTCAAACGCTGGTGGTATAATCCGCGCCAATCCATTCATCCTGCGGGGAGCTGCGTTGAAAAGAGTCATTATCGACACCGACCCGGGGATCGACGACGCGGCGGCCATCCTGTTTGCCTTGGCCAGTCCTGAACTGTCGGTGGAGGCACTCACCACCGTCTTTGGCAACGGCCCCGTGGAGATGTGCACCGCCAACGCCCGCCGCATTCTGCAAGCCGCCGGGAGGACCGACATCCCTGTATATCCGGGCGCCGGAAGGCCATTGGTGCGTGAACCCAATGCCGGGTGGGCCCTCCATGTACACGGACTGGACGGCTTGGGGGACGCAGGCTTGCCGGACCTACCCCCGGAGCCACCCCAACCGGCATCCCAGCACGCTGCGCTGAAAATAATCGAGTTGGTGATGGCGTCTCCGGGAGAACTGACCATCCTAGCCTTGGGGCGGCTGACCAACGTGGCCCTGGCCATGAGTATCGAACCCCGGCTGGCTCAATTCGTTGCCGGCATCATCGTGATGGGCGGCGCGGTCAACGTTCCGGGAAACGTGTCTCCGGTGGCGTCGGCCAACCTCTATGAGGACCCGGAAGCGGCCAGCATCGTTTACGAGTCGGGGGCGCCGTTGGTGCAGGTCGGCTTGGATGTCTGCAACCAAGTCACCATTGCGCGTTCCCAACTGGAACGCATCCGGCAATCGGGGAGTCCCGCAGCGGAGTTGCTTACTTCAGCCACGCCGTTCCTGCAACAGTCCTACGTTGACCGCGGGCTTCAGGCCCAAGCCGACGGCGTTCGCTACAATGACCTGCCCGCCGTGGCCTATGCCGTTGCGCCGGACTGGTTCGGTTGCACTGAATACTACGTCCAGATCGAGACGCACAGCCCCATCACCCGCGGCCAGACGGTAGCCAGCCGCCAAGCACCGGAAGGAAAGTCCTTCAATGCCAAGGTGTGCCTGGAGGTCGACGCTGCGGCGCTGGCGGAAATCTTTACCCAGAGGCTGTGCGAATACCGCCCCGCCTGACGGTCGTCAGCCCAACCCGCCCAGGGCGGACCTTACCTCGTCATAGTCCGGCTCCACGCCAGGGTTGGGCGCCACCCAGCTATAGCGCACGACGCCTTCCCCATCAACTATGACCACCGCCCTCTGCGACGCGGTGTAGCCTTCCATGCCGGCGAAGTTCGGTATGGCGAGGCCGTACTGTTCGACAACCTGGCGGCTGTAGTCGCACAGCAACGGAAAGTTCAGATTATTCTGGTCGCTGAAAGCCTTCTGAGCGAAGGCGCCGTCCACGCTGATTCCCAGCACCTGGGCATTCAACGATTCGAACTGTCCCATGCCGTCCCGCAGCGTACACATCTCCGTGGTGCAAACGCCGGTGAACGCGCCGGGGAAAAAGGCCAGCACCACGTTCTTGCCCCGATAATCGCTCAGGGAACGCTGTTGACGATCGGCATCGTGTAAAGTGAATCCCGGCGCCGCCTGTCCTACTTCAACCGCCATGAAAGTACCTCCTCTTGAATTGCGTAAATGTTGTAGCCGCCAACAGGCTGGGATGGATTTTGCTCCCTCACGCAGGTTGTCCGGCCACGCTTTCCCAGTCCGTTGGTATGTTATCACAAGGTAGCGGAGGGGATGCGCTTAATGACTCAATAAGGTGGCAAAACCCCAGCCTTGAATGGTAAGGTTGCCTTGGACCATCGCAACAAAGCTTAGACGCTCTTGGCAAGACCGTTGCGCACAGCATTAAGGGTTGCCAAGAGGAGGGGTGGACTCCTGTAACGATGAGTGAACATATTATGCCTCAGGGTGTGCTGACTCTGGACGATAAGGATACGGCACTCCAGAGAGGAAATGACCTTGGTGGTTTCCAAGGGGATGGCCAGGAACGACGCCGCGTTCGTAACGGAAAACCCACGAACGATCTGGTATTCAGTGCCTACGTAGGGGGCAATGAGGACATTTTCCCGAACATTTTGAGCCTTTACGTAGCGCCGGAAAGCATGATTACAGACGTAACCTATGGTAAAGGTGTCTTCTGGAGAAACGTTCCAGAAAACAAGTATCGATTACTTCCGACCGATATACAGGAAGGAGTTGATTGCCGCAAACTGCCTTACCAGGATGGGGAAATCGATTGTGTCGTATTGGACCCGCCATATATGCACTCTCCGGGCGGAACAGCTCACAGCGTCCATTCCGCGTTTGAACACCACTACAGAAACAACGGGACTGGAAACAGGACTGGCAAGAAGTACCACCAAGCGGTATTGGCTCTTTATGAAGACGCAGGCAAAGAAGCCTACAGGGTCTTACGCGAGCGCGGAGTCCTGATAGTGAAATGCCAGGACGAGGTGTGCTCTAACCGCCAGAGGTTCACACATGTTGAAATCATGCAAGCTTACGAGCGGATTGGATTCGTACCAGAAGACTTATTCGTAGTAGTCCGCAAGAACCGTCCCGGAGTCAGCCGCACGGTCCGACAGGTCCACGCTCGGAAGAATCATTCATATTTTCTTGTTTTCTGGAAGAGCGGCGCGGATTCCGGGACGTGGGAGCCGCCCGAATGAACGCAGTCGAACGGAACATTCCAATTCAACCATGTCGATTGGATCGTTGGCGCCAAACTCAACGGACTACGTAAGCTTGAGGACAATTACATCCGTCTTCAGCCTCTCCCGGAGAAAACACCTCAAGCGCATCCAGAAGTTGCCTCGCAGACTCAACGGCTATGTTCAAAAAGTCTGCCGGGGCCAATGGTCGGTTTCTGAATCGAGGAGGACGGGAAATCTGATAGTCGGCTTCTGCTCGAAGCGTCATTAAATCGTTTAGAAGAACACCAACGTTTCTGGAATCGGGATCGTCGAGGTTGTTGTACCGGTCTCTAAGGTCGGTGTGCCTGCGGTTGCGGTTCAGAGGGGTTGCCGTAGGGTTCTTACGGAAAAACCGACAACAAGCCTCATGGTGGAGACCGTAATACAAGCGGTTAACTGCCATGCGTTGTGCCGGCTCAGTCGTGGCATTAGAAGCAGCTTCAGCCCCAAGCCGGTAGAATTCAAGGGGCCTCATAAACTGGAAGGGACAAATCCGAAGTAAATGCGCCGCCCGTAGTCTTCTTTTTCCTCAGCCGACCACTCTTGCGACCACTCTCCCATCTTGACAAGGACATCCCGCCGCAACTTTCCGATGGTTTCCCAATCGGCATCCACGGTTAGCGTCAAGTCCAATATCAAAGAGTCCTCTTCGTCCGGTGTACTGGACACCGAAACTTCCGCCGACTCCAAACGTCCGTCGCATAACTCCAGCGTCGTTCGAAAAATATAATTGAGGGCCGCGTCTCGAAACTTTGTACGCATCCCCATGGTATCCGGGAGGAAACGGAGATCATTGTTCTCAGTGGCCCGTTCAACGGACTTAGTGAGGTGGACCCAAGAAACTGGACAGGTAGCTAAGTGGGAGTCCTGCTTCTAAACTGAGGGCAGCGACAGCTGTCGAGGAGGAGCGGGAAATGTCCAGAGAGAGAAGAAAGCACAGCCCGGCCTTCAAGGCCAAAGTTGCACTGGAGGCAATGAAGGGCGAGCAGACGGTGGCCGAACTGGCTGCCCGGTTCGAGGTTCACCCCAACCAGATTCAGACATGGAAGAAGGCTCTGGTCGATGGGGCGTCCGCCATCTTTGACCAGGGCAACGGGACCAGTAAAGACAAGGGTCAGAAGAGCAAGAACAACGACGCTCTGGTGGCCCGGTTGTACCAGCAGATCGGCCAGCTCAAGGTGGAGCGGGATTTCTTGGAGGAAAGGTCCGGTCCATGAGCCTTGCACAGCGACGTGAGTTGGTGGACCGGCGACATCGACACCTGTCCATAGTGCGGCAGTGTCAGTTGCTGGGCGTCAGCCGCTCCAGCCTCTACTACCGTCCCAAGGGGACCTCACAGCAGGACCTGTCCCTGATGATGGAACTGGACCGCCAGTACCTGGAGACGCCCTTTTACGGGTCCAGGCGGATGAAAGCCTGTCTGGAGAGGCGGGGCAAGCCGGTAAGTAGAAAGCGGGTGCAGCGGCTGATGCGGGTCATGGGGCTGCGGGCCATCTACCGACAACCTCGCACCAGTCGGCCGGCGCCGGAGCAACGAGTCTATCCCTACCTCCTGCGGGGTGCCAGTATCACCCGGCCCAACCAGGTGTGGGCGGCAGATATCACCTACTTGCCCATGGCCCGGGGATTCCTGTACCTCGTGGCGGTCATGGACTGGCACAGCCGGTACGTGCTGGCTTGGCGGTTGTCCAATACTTTGGAGGTCGGTTTCTGTGCCGAGGCGCTGACTGAAGCGTTGGGCCGGGGGAGGCCGGAGGTGTTCAACACGGACCAGGGCAGCCAGTTCACCAGCCGCGAGTTCACCCAGGTGCTGGAGGACAGCGGGGTGAAGATCAGCATGGACGGGAAGGGGCGCTACGCTGACAACATCTTCGTGGAGCGGCTATGGCGGACGGTGAAGTACGAAGAGGTATACCTGAAAGCCTACGGCAACGCCAGTGAGGCCCGCCGGGAACTGGGAGAATACTTCCGGTTCTACAACAACCGCAGGCCGCACCAAGCCTTGTGCTACCGGACGCCGGCGGAGGTTTTCTGCGGAGAGTCTAAGGAGACCAAAGAGAGGAGGTGTTCGGACCAACCGGTCTTGGTATCATACGACGGGATGCAGGAACCCCACTTGATTACGGCCTAATCCTGTCCAACCAATGGGGTCCATCTCATAGACAATTGCATCGAGTAGTCACGATCGGTCACGGTAATAACCCTCTGCGGATACAGAGATCAACCAACAGAATCATTCAACCCGTCTTGGAGTCTGAACTCATAACCAATATACAAGCGGGATTGACTGACGCAGGGATGCATAGAAGATGGTACGCTATAGCCCAATTCTCGTATAGCTTATAGAGACTGCGCGACCCCACCCCAATCCCCCTTTACTTGCCACTGGCCCCATAACGGCGTATAACTTGACCATCAAGCCATGACACAGGAGTAATAGTATGACGAGCGCCTCCTCCCACCATACCCGCGGCAGCCAGGGTGAGTTTTCCCACCGGCCGATGGTCTGGGGCACCCACTACATGGTGGGCGCGGGGACTCAACTTACCGCCCAAGCCGGTATGCGCATCCTTGCCCAAGGCGGCAACGCTGTGGACGCCGCCGTTGCCAGCGCCTTCGCCGCCGGCGTCATGGAACCCACGGCCCACTATTCCCTCGGCGGCGAGGTGGCTTTCCTGTTCTACGACGCCTCCACCAAGCGGGTCCATTCCGTCGTGGGCCAAGGCTGGGCAGCGAAAGCCGCCACCGCAGACCACTACCTTAATACTTGGGGAGAGATTCCTCCGGGCGTTTTGAGCAGCACGGTGCCCGGGGTTATCTCCGCTTTGCTGGCGATGCTGGCAGACCACGGCACCATGAGCTTCAGCCAGGTTGTGGAAAGCGCCCAGTCGCTGGCTGCCAACGGGTTCCCGGCCTACCAGTTGCTTTGCCGGACCATTGCCGCTCCGGACCGGCTCAACAACATCAAGAAATACCCCACGTCCAGCCGGGTCTACCTGCCCGGCGGACGGCCGCCCGTCTTGGGGACGAAGTTTGTCCAGGAAGACTTGGGACGGACGCTGGCATCCATGATGCACGCCGAACAACAGGCCTTGGGCCAAGGAGCAACCCGCAGCGCGGCCATCGATGCCGCCCGCGACGTATTTTACAAGGGCGACGTCGCCCGCCGCATGGTGGCGGCGTTGCAGGACTTGGGAAGCCTCTACACCTACGAGGACTTCGCCGAGTACGAGTCTCCAGCGGAAGAGCCGATTTCCGTCAACTACCGGGACTACGAGATTTTCACCAACCGGACCTGGACCCAAGGAATCACCCTGCTACAGGCACTGAAAATCCTGGAAGGCTACGACCTGGGCGCAATGGGCCACAACAGCGCCCAAGCCCTGCACCTGCAAGTGGAGGCCCTGAAGCTGGCTTTCGCCGACAGGGAACGCTACGCGGGAGACCCGGCCCACGTCGACGTGCCGGTAGAGGGACTGCTGTCCGCTGAGTACGCCGCCCTGCGGCGGGGGTTGATTGACCCCAACAAGGCACGTGCGGACTACCCGGCCGGCGATCCTCGCAGCATGAAGGCCGTGGACGGTAGTCGCCGGCCCGCCGAGGCCAGCGCGTTCGCCGGGGCCGTCGGCGGCGACGAGGATGGCACCACCTACCTGTCCACGGTGGACTCCCAAGGCAACGTGGTGTCGGCCACTCCCAGCAGCTTCCAGGCCCTGCCCCAAGGCATGATACTGGGCGACACCGGCATCCTGCTCAACGCCCGCGGCTGCTACTTCTGGCTGGACGAGGACAACCCCAACGTCATCGCGCCTCACAAGCGCCCCCGGACCACGCCGTGCACCTTCATCATAATGAAGAACGGCCGCCCCTTTATGACCTTGGGAACCCCCGGCGGCGACAGCCAGCCCCAGAGCAACCTGCAAGTGTTCAACAACATCGCGGACTTCGGAATGAACGTGCAGGAGGCGGTGGAAGCGCCCCGCTTCTGCGGCTACAGCTTCCCCCGGTCTCCTTGGCCGCACCGCACCTACCCCAACCGCTTGGTGGTGGAGGAACGCGTCTCGCCACAAACCGTGGACGACCTGCGGGACAAGGGCCACGAGGTGGAGACCACCGGCCCGTGGGGCGTGTCCAACGGTTTCGCCCCCATCCTGATCGACCCGGACAACGGCATCTACCACGGCGGCGCCGATCCCCGCAAAGAATCGGTCATGCTGGGCTGGTGACCTCTCACTCTGTCATTCCCGCGCAGGCGGGAATCCACGTTACCGCCAACGAATATCAGATAAGGAGAAACCCGTGACCACAGCCACCCCTGAAGAGGCCCGCACCCAGATAGTCAACATGGTACGTGACTTCGTCCGGCGCGAGGTCGAACCCGTGGCGGAGAAGCTGGACCGGGAGGACATAGTCCCTCTGGACCTGATCGACAAGATGAAGGAACTGGGCCTCTTCGGCATCACCATCCCCGAAGAGTACGGTGGACTGGGCTTGGACTACACCACCTTTGCTTCCGTCTTCGAGGAACTCAGCAAGGGTTTCATGAGCATCAGCGGCGCCATCGGCACTCATCATATTCTCGCTTACACCCTCACCCACTACGGCACCGAGGAACAAAAACGCCGCTTCCTGCCGGACTTGGCGTCGGGGAAGAAACGGGGAGGGTTGGCTCTCACCGAGCCGGGCGGCGGCACCGATGTGGCCAACCTACAGACCACCGCCGACAAGGACGGCGAAGAGTACGTCATCAACGGCACCAAGATGTTCATCACCAACGGCCGCCACGGCGACGCCTTCTGCCTGCTGGCCCGCACTGACCGAGAGGCGGAACCCAGACACCGAGGCATAAGCGCCTTCGTGGTGGAGAAGGGCGACCCGGGATTCACGGTTGGCCGCGACCTGGACAAGATGGGCTACCGGGGACTGGACACCTGCGAGCTGATTTTCGACAATGTCCGCATCCCCACCGAAAACCTGATAGGCGACCAGGAGGGCCGCGGCTTCTCTCAAGTCATGAGCGGCTTGGAGACCGGGCGCATCAACGTCGCCGCCCGGGCGGTGGGCGTGGCGCAGGCCGCCCTGGACGCCTCGATGCGCTACTCCCAGCAGCGGCGCACCTTCGGCGTTCCCATCTCCCAGCACCAAGCCATCCAACTGAAGCTGGCCGACATGGCGACCAAAATCCAAGCGGCCCGCCTGCTGACCTACGACGCGGCGACCAAGAAGGACCGGGGCGAGCGGGTAGACTTGGAAGCGGGCATGGCCAAGCTATTCGCCAGCGAAATCTGCCAGGAAATCACTCTGGAGGCGGTGCGCATCCACGGAGGCTACGGGTACATAAAGGAGTCGCCGGTGGAGCGTTACTACCGGGACGCGCCGTTAATGATCATCGGCGAGGGCACCAACGAAATAATGAAGCTGCTCATCGCCCGCCAACTGCTCAGCAAGCCGGAATACCAAGTCTAGGAACCCTTCAGAAGGGAAAGCAGTATATTTTGTATAATGGAGATTGAAGCCCGTATCAGGTCCATCGCCCTTAACTATTCTAACCAGCTCAAGCAAAGAATAGTTGAGCGAACCGAAGAAATGAGAACCGATGACACATCGCATTTCTTCATTTATCAAGTTCTTGGGGTAACCGACGAAGAAGGACGACTGATTGACCTCTACCAGAATAAAGGGCGATTTTTATACCGATATGCCGGGGCGTTCCTAGAAAGTGCGGCAAAGTTGTGTTTTCAACATAAGTTCCCTGACTCCGCAACTGTTCGCATCCCCAACACACGAGGACAACGCCCCAAAACCTTCGAGGTCGACTGTCTCATTGAATCAGAAGCCATAGAAATCAAGTGGCGTGACGCAACCACCGACGGCGACCATATTACCAAAGAACATACCCGGATTCTGGCCATCACTGATGCTGGCTACATGCCGGTCAGAGTAATGTTTTATTATCCGAACCGCTCTCAGAGTATCAGGATTCAACGGGCTGTGGAGGCCCTATACAGCACTGTGGAAGGCGAATATCACTATGGAGACGCAGCATGGAACTATGTCAATAGTCGTACCGGCGTTGACCTACTTGGCATATTGAAAAAGTTGGGCAATGAGAATGCACCAGGAACCTGAAACCAGACTCCTTAAAGGAGACTGCCTATCCGTATTGCCTACGATTCAATCAGAAAGTGTCGATCTCGTATACTTGGACCCTCCCTTCTTTACTCAAAAGAAGCACCGACTTAGAACTCGCGATCGGTCTCGCGAGTTTTCTTTCGACGATATTTGGTCTTCCAATAGGGAGTACACGGAATTTTTGCATGACCGGATAGTTGAAATATATCGTGTTCTCTCCGATAAGGGGTGCCTATTTTTCCACTGCGACAGAAACTCGACTCACTTGGCGCGTTTTGCTCTTGACGAAGTAATGGGGGCCGAAAGCTTCAAGTCGGAGATCATCTGGCACTATCGACGATGGTCGGGTTCCACTAAGATGCTTCTCCCGGCGCATCAAACCATATACTTCTATACCAAATCACATGACTACACTTTCAATGTACTATGGGAAGACTACTCTCCAGCTACGAATGTAGACCAGATTTTGCAACGCCGGGCGCGAGATGCCTATGGCAAGACAGTTTACAAACGGAACGATGCCGGGGATATAGTAAGTAACGGCGGAAAGAAGGGGGTTCCTCTAAGCGACGTTTGGGATATACCGTACTTGAACCCCAAGGCCAAAGAGCGTATTGGTTATCCTACCCAAAAACCACTGACGTTGTTAGAACGGATAATTCAGCTCACCACCAAAGAAAACGACTGGGTGCTTGATCCCTTTTGTGGTAGCGGGACAACATTGGTCGCTTCAAAGATGCTAAATCGAAATGCCATCGGCATAGATACTTCAGATGATGCCCTCGCTCTGACTTCCACGAGAATTCAGGAACTCCGAAAAAGTGAGTCAAACTTATTCATCCGAGGGCGGGATACTTATCACAATGCCGATGAGACTGCACTAACATTCTTGCAGGGGATAGAGTATGTACCCGTCCAACGCAATCAGGGAATCGACGCAATCTTGAAGGAAGACCTTGACGGGACTCCTATCCCCATTCGAATACAGCGAAAAGGAGAAACCATAATTGAGGCGGGCAACAAGCTATACCATGCGTCTAAAGAGAAAAACGTGCGTTTAATGTTTCTAGTCGCACGAAATAACGGTGGCTATTTTATTCTCGGCGATGATCTGCCACCAGAAGTAGTAATCGTCAACTCACCGGCTTTAGAAATTCGAAACTGCCTTGATCGTCTGAGTCCTGCTCCAGTTACTCGTACACCCAAATAGTATCCACCACCAACGAAATAATGAAGCTGCTCATCGCCCGCCAACTGCTCAGCAAGCCGGAGTACCAAGTCTAGGGGAAACCTCACGGTCTACCCTTCAGCCGACTCCGCAGCCAACGGATTGAAGGTCAGCCGCTTTACGACGGTTTGCCCTGGGTTTCTCCATTGATGGTGGGTGTTGCCCGGCACCAGGATGCCGTCTCCCTCGGAGACTTCGTACTCCTCGCCGTCGCGCAGCAATGTGCCATGACCTTCCAGTACGTAAGCGACGTGCTCCCACGGATGAATGTGGCCCCCGGTGTCCTGGTGGGAGGACTGACCACCGGCCAGTTCGATGTAAAGCATGGTGTAGGTGGGAGCGCCGTCCTCCGAGCTTATCAGCCTCACGCCGCCCGTTAGCTCACTGCGATTGCGGATTACCGGCGGCTCCCCGGTGCCGGCGCCGCCGGTGTTGCGGGCTCCCCCCGACTGGGCGGCAATCAACGGGTTTATCTCCAAGCGCCGTATTACCCTGGCGCCGCCGTCGTTCAGCGTGTAGTGGTCCACGTTGCCGGGAATGAATATCCCGTCTCCGGCCTTCACCGAGTATCCTTTGCCGTCGCAGATCAAGGTCCCGGACCCGGCGATTATATAGACTTCATGCTCCCACGAGTGGATGTGATGGGCGCTGGTCTGGCCCGGGTTGATTTCCGAGTAGGTCATGGTGCAGGTGGGCGGGTTGTCGTCCAGGCCGATCAACCGGGTTGACAACCTGCCGGGGACGTGAAGGTTTCTGAAATTCCTGATTAACGGCTTCATTGCTGTGAACTCTTGCCCTTAGCCTACCGGCCCTGCCATTGGGGCTTGCGCTTCTCGGCGAAAGCCTTGGGGCCCTCCTTCGAGTCTTCCGTAGTAAGAAGCTGGTCGTACATGTGGTAGGTCAGGGAGGAGATGTCCTGGGTGGACATGTTGAGGCCGCGGTAGGCCAGCTCCTTGAAGTACTGCACCGCCAGCGGAGCGTTCTCCGCGATCTGGTTCGCCAGCTTCATCGCCTCCACCATCAACTCGTCGCCGGGAACGACCCGGTTGACGAACCCAATCTCGTAGGCCCGCTGGGCGGATATAGGCTGGGCGGTGAACACCAGTTCCAGCGTCGCCGCCAAGGATATTGATTTCGGCAGGATGGTGCCGAAGGGGGGCAGAAGGCTCCACTTGGTCTCGGTAATACCCAGTTGGGCCTCTTCGGCCGCTATACGCAGGTCGCACATCTGGGCGATGGACCAGCCGCCGGCCAGCGCGAACCCGTTGACGGCGGCGATCAAGGGCTTCCAAGTCTGAGGCCACATGAACGGCCTGTCCGGGGACATGCTCTGGGATGCCGTGGCTTGAATCCCCTCGGCGTTGTCGGCGGCCCGCTCCTTCAGGTCTCGGCCAGCGCAGAAGGCCCTCCCGGTTCCGGTGATTATCGCCACGAAAGCGTCGTCGTCGCCATCGAATTGCGTGATTGCTTCTCCCAGTTCTCGCCGCAACTGGCGGTTGATGGAATTCAGGGAGTCGGGACGATTCAGGGTGATTACCACCACGTTGTCCCGTTTTTCGTACAATACCGTTTCAGCCATCCAAGTCCTCTCTAGCATCGTTCCCGCCCAAGCGGGAATCTATATCTTTCGTGATTCCCGCCCAATCAAGCGTATTCGCCAAGATACACGCCACCAATGACGTGCAGGTGGCCGTGGCTCTGGCTTTGCAGGCCGTCACGCCCGAAATTGGACAGAATGCGGAAGCCGCCCGGGGCGAACGCCGTGCCTAACTCCACGGCGATGTTCCCCAGCCTTGACATCAACCCGTTGCTCCACATGTCGAACTGGTCCAGGTGCTGCTTGGGCATCACCAGCAGCATCACCGGCACCCAGGTGAGCCGGTTCCTGATCACCATTATGTCGTTGTCCACGTACCATATCTTGGCGTCCCGGTCGTGGTAGTGGGTGATGTTGCAGAACACGCAGTTGGGCCGGAAACTCAAGCGGGGGTACTCCATTGGCCCGGAATACGGCCTCGGCCAAGCGTTTGTGCCAAACGCTGGTTAATATATATTAGTCGGCTGTATAACTTGTCAACCGGGGCAGTTTTGGCTGAAAACCGCTGCTTGACACTTTTCAAATAGCAACTCTATAATGTTTATCAATCCCCACGCGGGGCTCCGGTTCCTCGTTGCGCGCCACTTTCCTTGTATTACCCAACCCTGTTCCCGCTTTAGCTGATGTATGCCTAAGCCTTTGTGCGGACAATCAGGATCGGCACGTGACCACTAAGTATATTTTTGTCACCGGCGGGGTGGTCAGCTCACTCGGTAAAGGGATAAGCGTCGCATCCATCGGCCGCATCCTCAAGAGCCGGGGGTTATCCGTATCGGTAGTGAAGCTGGACCCTTACCTCAATGTCGACCCGGGCACCATGTCTCCCTACCAGCACGGCGAGGTGTTCGTCACCGCCGACGGCGGGGAGACCGACCTGGACCTGGGCCACTACGAACGGTTCATCGACGCCGACCTTACCCGCGCCTCCAACCTGACCGCCGGCGAGGTCTACCTGGACCTGATCGGCAAAGAGCGGCGTGGCGATTTTCTAGGCGGCACCATCCAGGCCGTTCCCCACGTGACCAACGTGATCAAGCAGCGGATCATCGACTTGGGTGAGACCCAGAACGTCGACGTGGTGGTGGTGGAAGTGGGCGGCACGGTGGGAGACATCGAGGGGCTTCCTTTCCTGGAAGCAATCCGGCAAGTCCGGAACGACGTGGGCCGCGACAACGTTTACTATATCCACTTGACCCTGCTTCCCCATTTGGCCGCCGCCCAGGAGTTGAAGACCAAGCCTACTCAGCATAGTGTCAAGGAATTACGGGCCATCGGCATCCAGCCCGACGCCATCCTTTGCCGCAGCGACTTTCCAGTGCCCGACTCCATCCCTGAGAAGATATCCTCCTTCTGCGACGTTCCCCAGCGAGCGGTTATTCCATTGACGACGGTGGACAACGTGTACGAGGTCCCGCTCATACTGGAGGAGGCCGGCTTAGGGGACATTATCCTCGACTCGTTGGGACTGGACGCCCGGCCCCGGGACATGACCGACTGGGCCGGCATGGTCGGGCGGATGAAGAACATCAAGGAGACGGTGTCCATCGCGTTGGTGGGCAAGTACGTGGAATACCCCGACTCCTACCTGTCGGTCAAGGAAGCCCTGCGTCACGCCGGTTTGCACCACGATAAAGCGGTGGACATCCAATGGGTGCATTCCGAGGACGTGGAAAAGTACGGGCCCGACTCGCTGTTGGGCAGCGCCTGCGGCATAGTGGTCCCTGGCGGCTTCGGCCCCCGCGGGGTGGAGGGAATGGTCTCCACGGTCCAATACGCGCGGAAACACCAAGTGCCTTACCTGGGTCTGTGCCTGGGTTTGCAGGTGATGGTGATCGAGTGGGCCCGCAATATGATGGGACTGAAAGGGGCCAATTCTTCCGAATTGGACCCGGACACGCCCCACCCGGTCATAGACATCATGCCCAACCAGCGCGGGGTTACCGAGATGGGCGGCACCATGCGGCTGGGCAGGTACCCCTGCCGGCCCGTGGCAAATACCCTGACGATGGCCGCTTACCGGAAAAACCTGGTGTGGGAGAGGCATCGCCATCGTTTTGAGTTGAACAACGCCTACCGAGAGGCATTGGAAAGCTCCGGCTTGGTGATGGCCGGGCTGTCGCCCGACGGAGAGTTGGTGGAGACCGGGGAGGTCAGAGACCATCCCTACATGGTGGGGGTCCAGTTCCATCCCGAGTTCCGGTCCCGGCCCAACAGGCCGCACCCGTTGTTCAGCGGCTTTTTCGCCGCCGCTGCCAGCACGATACGCGAGGGGGAGCAGCGACCACTGCCCTTGTAACGTTTAGTGGCTAGAGTATTTCAACCTATGAGAATGCAAACTATGAGAATGCAAAGCGCACGGGAATTTCAAGGGTAAGGCCAACCGCCATGTCGGCAGACACTATCGCCATCATCACCACCGTCATCACCGTAGGGATACTGTTGTTCGGCGCGATGGCGACCATGTTCCAGATGCAGAATAAACGGATGGACTCCTTGGAGAACCGGTTGACTGCTTTTGAGCAGCAGGTTGTGAACCGGTTCGCAGCCGTGGAGAATCGCTTCACAACCTTGGAAAAGCATTGGGATGACCGCTTCGCAGCCTTGGAGAATCGCTTCACCGCCTTGGAGAATCGGTTTACCGCTTTCGAGCAGCGAGTGGAGGACCGATTCACATCCTTGGAAAGACATGTGGACGGCCGGTTCACAATCTTGGAGAACCGGCTTACCTCCTTCGAGGCCCGGTTCTCCGTGCTGGAGCAGCGACAAGCCCGTCTTGAGGGCATGATGGAAGGAATCATCGAAATGCTCTCCCGCGCACCCCAATCAGCCTAGCCTAGAGATGTGACGAAATGAGACTGTTCCTGGACACTGCCAACATGCAGGAAATCCGCGACGGCGTCCGCTTGGGCGTCGTCAGCGGGGTCACCACCAACCCGTCCCTGGCCGCCAGCGAAGGCATCGGCAACCGGGCGAACTACCGCGCCGCGGTGCAGGAGATTTCCGACATTCTTGACGGCCCCATTTCCGTCGAGGTGGTCAGCCTGGACGCCGAGGGGATGATCGAAGAGGGCCGGGAAATCGCCGAGTGGATTCCCAATCCCTGGGTAAAAATCCCCAGCACCTCGGCCGGGTTCGAGGCTATATCCACCTTGGCCAAGGACGGCATCAAGGTCAACCAGACCCTGTGCTTCTCGTTGAACCAAGCCCTACTCGGCGCTCAAGCCGGCTCCCACGTGGTGAGTCCGTTCGTGGGCCGCTTGGACGACATCGGCCAGCAGGGCATGGACCTGGTCGAAGAGATCGTCTCGGTCTTCGACAAGCAAAAAATAGAGACCCAAGTGCTTGCGGCCAGCATCCGGGGCCCGCTGCATTGCACCTTTGCCGCCAAGGCCGGCGCCCAAATTGCCACCGTCCCGTACAAGGTACTGTTGCAAATGGTGCAGCACCCGTTGACCGATGTCGGCGTCAGCAGGTTCTTGGCGGACTGGCAGAAGGCTGGAAACCAGTGAATACGGGCACATCCCTCCCCTTTAAGGTAACGAGGTGAACATGGCGACCACGCAGAGAGTTATGGAAGTGGCGGATCTGGGCGCCAAGAGCAAAGACGAGCTTTTGGTGCTTGCCAATGAAGTCGGAATCGCCGACAAGGGTCCCTTGGACCACCTGCGCCGCGAGGAGTTGCTCAGCCGATTGTTTCAAGCCGCCTCGGCCCAGCAGGCGCTGTTGTCGTCCGGCATCCTGGAGGTAATGGACGAAGGCTACGGCTTCCTGCGCCGGGTCGCCATTCACGGCGGCGGGGGAGACGTCTACATTTCCCAGTCGCAAATCCGCCGCTTCGGGCTGCGGACCGGCGACACCGTCACCGGCCAGGTACGCCCTCCCAAGGAGGGAGAACGTTACTTCGGCTTGGTGCGGGTGGAAAAGATCAATGGTATGGAACCCGACCAAGCCAATTCCCGTTCCCGTACCGCCTTTGAACACCTGACCCCCATCTTCCCCGAACAGCAGATTGTTCTCGAGACCAGCGGCAACAACCTGGCCACCCGCATGGTGGACCTCTTCGCCCCCATCGGACTGGGGCAGCGCGGCTTGATCGTCTCGCCTCCCAAAGCCGGCAAGACCACCATGCTGAAGAACATTGCCTACGGGGTGACCACCAACTGCCCCAACGCCATCCTCATGGTGGTGCTGATTGGCGAGCGGCCGGAAGAGGTCACCGACATGCGGCGGGCCGTAAGCGGCGACGTTTTCGCTTCCACTTTCGATGATTCGGTGGAGGACCAGTGCCGCGTGGGGGAGTTGGCCTTGGAGCGCGCCAAGCGGCTGGTGGAGTTTGGCAACGACGTCGTGATACTTCTCGACAGCATCACCCGCTTGACCCGGGCCTACAACCTTGCGGTGCCCTCCAGCGGGCGCACCCTGTCCGGCGGCATCGACCCCGTGGCCCTCTATCCCCCAAAGAAGTTCATCGGCGCGGCGCGCAACATCGAAGAGGGCGGCAGCTTGACCATCATCGCCAACTGCTTGGTGGACACCGGCTCCCGCATGGACGAGGTCATCTACGAGGAGTTCAAGGGCACCGGCAACATGGAGTTGCACTTGGACCGCCGTCTCGCCGAGCGCCGGTACTTCCCCGCCGTGGACATCATCCGCAGCGGCACCCGCCGCGAGGAACTGCTCTTCAGCGACGACACCCTGAAGCAGATCTGGTTGTTGCGCCGGATGGTCAGCCTCATATCCAACGACGGCTCGGCCAACGCCACCGAGCGGGTGCTGGAGCGCATGGCCAAGACCCGCTCCAACGCCGAATTCCTGACCAACCTGAACAAAGAGGCATAAACACCTCACCCGCTCCGTCCCTCTGGACACGCTCCAAGCCCATACAACACGGGAGGCTCAGGCTATGCCGGAGTACCGGGTTATCAGGGAACGCAACGTCATGGTCCCCATGCGCGACGGCGTGAGGCTGGCCACCGATGTGTACCGCCCCGATGCTCCGGGACGCTTCCCGGTGTTGGTCACCAGGGGACCCTACGGCAAGGACGGATACGCCGACAACCAGGAACATTCCATCTGGTTCTTTCCCCAGCGGGGTTACGCGGTGGTCAGCCAGGACTGCCGGGGCCGCTTCGAGTCGGAAGGGGAATACAACCCCCTGTTCCAGGAGGGGCTGGACGGGTACGACACCGTGGAATGGGCCGCCCGCCAGCAGTGGTCCAACGGACGGGTTGCAACCACCGGCCAGTCCTACCTGGGGGCCACTCAATACACCCTGGCCGCCGTCGACCCTTTACCGCCTCACCTCCAGACCATGATTCCCGTGTCGGCCTCCTCCGACTTCCACCAGAGCTGGGTCTACCACACCGGCGGCGCAATGGAGTGGGGATGGATGGTGCCCTACGCCATCCACAAGGGGCGCAACACCCTGGAGCGGGCTGGCCGCCACGACCTGCTGGCCCAAATGGACGAGTACGTGCTGGAGGCCGACAACTTCGCCCAGCCGCTGCGCGATTCCTGGTACCGCCACCCGCCCCTACGGGACTGGATCGACCGCTTGAAGGAGACCGCGCCCTACTTCAGCGAATATTTCGACCAGGAATCCGACGGGCCGTACTGGTGGAAGATAAACCTCCTCCGCCACATAGAAAGCATCAACCTACCGATGTTCCACGTCAGTTCCTGGTACGACATCTTCCTGGAGGGCGCCCTCAACGCCTACCAAGCCATGCGGGAGCGGGCGCCCACCGCCCAGGCCCGCAACAACCAGAAGCTGCTGGTGGGGCCTTGGGCCCACATCCGGCCCTATACCGCGCCCACCTCCGGCGACACCGGCGACATCGACTTCGGACCCGAGGCCCGCATCGAACTCCACGAGCACATGCTGCGGTGGTACGACTACTGGCTGAAGGACATCCAGACGGGAGTGATGGAAGAGCCGTCGGTAACGATCTTCGTGATGGGCGAAAACCGCTGGCGAGCCGAGAACGAATGGCCCCTTGCCCGCACCCACTACACCCGTTACTACCTCCATGCCGAAACCCCGGCCAACACCCGCCACGGCGGCGGAACACTGTCCACCGTTCCGCCGGGCGATGAGCCTGCCGACTCTTACGTTTATGACCCGGACGACCCTGTCCCTTCCCAGCGGGGGAGCACGTTGATAATGCCCCACGGGGTCCAGGACCAGCGCAGCGTGGAAGAGCGGCAAGACGTCCTGGTCTACACTTCCGACCCAGTGGAACGCGACTTGGAAATCACCGGCCCCATCAAGGTACATCTGTTCGCGGCCAGCACTGCCGTGGACACCGACTTTACCGCCAAGCTGGTGGACGTCCGTCCCGACGGGTACGCCCACAACTTGCAGGACGGCATCATCCGCGCCCGGTACCGCAACTCCGCGGCCGAGCCGTCGCTCATCGAGCCGGGCCGGGTCTACGAGTACGAAATCGACCTCTGGTCGACAAGCCACTTGGTCAAGGCCGGCCACCGTCTGCGGGTCGAGATTTCAAGCAGCAACTTCCCCCGGTTCGACCGCAACCCCAACACCGGTGCGCCCATCGGCCAGGACAGCCGCATGGAGACCGCCCGGCAGACCATCCACCACTCCACAAACCACCCCTCCCACATCGTCCTGCCCGTCATACCCCGATAAGGCTGGCTCCCATCCTCAACCGTCACTCCTACCGTCAACCCGTCATGCAAAACCCCGTCAGTCATTCCCGCGCAGGCGGGAATCTATACTGCCTCGCATCGGCAAGTCCACCTTTCCCGGCGACCCTGGATTCCCGTTTCCACGGGAATGACGGCCAAATGGCCGGCTAGACTTTATAACGCACTTGCCCACAATTGACACCCCATACCCACGGCACTACACTCACCCCAACCTGAAGCCCGCCGCACTCGCGCCGTTGCCGAGCAGCGAAGGCCGGAGACAACACGGGAAGGAAAGCGATATGGCCGAGACACTTGAATACATCGAACTGCTGAACGACATTCGGATGCAGGAGACCCGCGCCGGGATATTCCTGAAGGCTTGGGCCGACAAGACCTCCAGCCCGGACCTGAAAGGATGCCTCTCAATGGTGGCGGAAAGGGAGACCAGCCACGGCGACATCTTCGAACGCCGCATCCGGGAACTGGGTCACTCGGCCTATGAGAAGGAAGACCCGATGTTCGCCGAGCGGTTGCGGGTAGCGTCGTCCGACATGACCGACGTGGAGAAAATCGTCTGGATGCGGGAAGCCCAGTCGCGGGCGCCCAAGCCAACGGTCCGTGAGCGGTATGAAGCCGCGGCGGAAGACGAGTCGGTCGACGCGTTGACCCGATCCCTTATCCAGTGGTTCAAGGGGGTCGAGGACGACTCTGGCGCCTACATGCGCCAAGTCTACGCCCAGTTGGAGCAGGCGGGCTAAGAGACTTTATTGAACCCTTGTGGTCAAACCTTGGCGCACTACCCGAATCATCTTTCCCGCCAACTCGTCATTCCCGCGCAGGCGGGGATCCAGGGGGTGTAATTCATGGCAACTCTGGACGTCCTGACCTACGGCTTCGCTCTCAACACCGACCAAGGCTCCTTCGGCTACTCCACCAATTCCCTGCTGCGGGTGGGGAGCCATAACATATTGATTGACACGGGGCCGTCGTCGCGCCGTCCCTTCCTGTACCGTGCCCTTCAAAGCAGAGACCTGACGCCCGACGACATCGACATCGTCGTTCTGACCCACATGCACTGGGACCACTGCCAGAACACCGACCTGTTTCGCAACGCCCGCGTCCTGGTGAACCCCACCGAGATCGACTATGCCCGCAACCCCAACCAGTGGGACCTGGCCGTGGCCGCCGGAATGGCCGACATGATGCGCAACATGAAGGTTGAGCCGGTGTCCGAGGGCGACGTTATAGTCGAAGGCGTTTCGGTGCTGGAGACGCCGGGACATACCAAGGGGCACATGAGCATCCTGGCCAACATCGACGGAGAAGATGTCCTCATCGCCGGAGACGCCATGCCGGAGAGCGGCACGGTGGCCCGCGGCATTCCCTACAACATCTTCTGGGACGTGGAAGACGCCCACGCCAGCGTCGAAAAGATGGTCGCCTCGTCCAAGGTGTTCTATCCCGGCCATGACCGGCCGTTCCGGGTGGAGGGTGACGAGATCGTATACCTCCACGGCCCCACCAACATCGAAGTCCTCAACAGCACCGAGGGCGGCGGCACCGCCTCGTTGACCTTTACCGTCAGCGCCGCCCGCACGGTCAACGTGGACATCGTTCAAAAATAACCCTGGAAAACTTGCCACAAGAAAATTCCCGCTCCCTTCCCGTCTTTCCCGCGCAGGCGGGAAACTGGTCGGGAGCGGGGAGCCGGAGGTTCCAACGTGACGAACGCAAACCGGGAAATCATCGCCAACATTCCTCGCTTGGAGCAGCACCTGGACGAGCAGAACTGCTCTGCGCTGGTCCTCCGCTCCGGCAAAAATTTCACCTACCTGTCGGGGTTCGCCTACCCGGGCACCCTGGGCCGCCACTTGGACTTTCCCGATTCGCCGCGGGAAGTGCTCCTGGTGTGGCCCCGCCGCGGCGACCCGGTGCTCATTTTGAACAGCTTCTCCGCGCCCCTGGCTCGCCGGGACTCCTGGCTTCAAGACATAGAGACTTACGATGATTACGCCGAGTCGCCCTACGAGAAAGCGGCGGAGGTGTTGAAGCGCCTGGGGCTGGACCGGGAGACGGTAGGATTTGAGAAGAGCTATATCAGCGCCCTGCGGTGGGAGGAGACTCAACGGCTGCTCCCCAAGGCCAACCTCATCGATTGCACCGACCTGATGGACCGGGTCCGCTGGATAAAGACGCCGGCCGAGGTCCGGTTGCTGGAGGAGGGCGCGGAGATACTGGACGATGCCTACCTGGAGGTGTTCTCAACGGTCCGAGAAGGCGACACCGAGCGAGAGGTGCACGGCCGCATCCTGGAGAGTTGCATCCGCCGGGGCGCCGGTTGGGCCCACGGCATCCTGAACTCCCACAGGAACACGGTGGCCTACGGCGGTGAGGGCGACATGGCCTTCCGCAAGGGAGACATCATCCGCAACGACTACGTGTCCTACTATCAGGGCTACCCCGGCCACCAGTCCCGCACGGTGGTGCTCGGTCCCCCGTCACAAGAGCAGAGGGACACCTACAGGGTGATGCTGGACATCTACCGGGCAACCATCGACCAATGCCAGGTCGGCGCGGTCGCCAGCGACATCCACAGGTTCGCCACCGAGCAGTTCCGGGAACACGGGTACCAGGGCAGGGTCGCCCTGGCGGGCCACAGCGTCGGCGCCTGGTGGCACCAGCAGGCCCCCTACCTGGTGCCCAGTTGCCACGAGCGGCTGGAAGAGGGCATGGTCATCGCCATGGAACCCCACGTCGACTACTGGCACCTCCAAGACATGATACTGATTACGCCGGACGGGCCCCGCCTCTTGTCGCCCAAGTTCAACACCGACGAGATGCTCGTCGTGGGCTGAAAAGTACCGCCGCCATCATTTTTCACGAAACGCCGTTCCTGAACATACGTCACAAATCGTCATTCCCGACATACACCACAAAACGCCATTCCAGACATACATCACAAATCGTCATTCCCGCGCAGGCGGGAATCCAGTGGAGTGTTAACATGCCAGACGCCAATTTCATATCGTGGGTCCACGGTACCAGTATGCAGATTGAATACCCCAACCGGATAACGTCGGTGCGGCACACCGGCCCCTTCGTCCGCATCGAGGGCGCGGAGGGACAGAACACCTGGGTCCACTTCCCCATACCCACGCCGGCCGTGGTGAACGGCGCCAGAAGTCGGGTGGACGCCGCCTTGGTGAGCTTCAGGACCAGGTCTCACGCCAAGGTGCACGAGGTCATCGTCTACGACGGCGAGAAACGCATCGCCGAGCACATGGACCTGGACATGGACGGCGACCACTTGGACGCCAAGTTCGACGTATCCGGGAACCCGGAAGTCGAAAAGGGCATCAACATCACCGTTGGGGTCCAGTTCGGCAACAACGCCCCTGATGTCCGGGCCATGCAGATAGAGATTGTCGGGGCCGGGATAGAGTTCTTGGGCAGTTAGGGCGTACTGACACTTTGGATTCCCGCCTTCGCGGGAATTGCAGATGGCCCAGAGGCCATGTATGAACATGAAAATGGCCTATTTTCATGGCAATTGCCCATGACCCTTTAGGGCCACTCGTGAACATGAAAACGGCCTATTTTCATAATAATGACGGAGGGAGATGTTTAGACATTTACTCAGGTATCAGTAGGTATCCCGCCGGTGGCGGGGAGGTTGAAGATAGCGGCGATAAACGAAAATGTCCGTTACGAGCCGGACGACCGTTGCCCGCTTCACTTGGCAATCAGCGTCGCCGTCCAGGGCGTAATGATTCCCTTGACGAACACGGTCTTGTACGTGACGGTTATCGTTTTGGCTGCCGACCGGGGCGGGGATTACGTTTCGTGGGCGGTCTTTTCGGCGCTGGCAATCAGCGGAGTCCTGACCCTCTTGCAAGCATCGCGTTTGGGGCGATTCGGGGCCGGGCACATGGCGCTGACCGGCTCGGGCCCTCATTTCCTGGCCATCTCCGTCCTGACGCTGACGAGGGCCGATGTTCCGACGCTGGCGAGCCTTATCGCGGTGTCGTCGCTGGTCCAATTCGCGCTGGCCCAGTGGCTCCCGTTGCTGCGGCGAATAATTACGCCGACGGTTTCCGGCACGGCGTTGATGCTGATAGCGGTCACGGTCATGTCGATAGCCGTCCGCAGAGTGGGGGATATACCGGAGGGAGCGTTGCCCGTCTCCGGCCCGGCGGCCGCGGCGGCGACGCTGGCGGTGGGCGTGATGCTCGCCATGAGAGGATCGGGAATCTGGCGGCTGTGGGCCGTGCTTATCGGGATTGCTTCGGGTTGCGCGGTTGCGGCCCTCTTCGGGTTGTACGACCTCCAGCGGCTCTTCGACGCTCCCTGGGTTTACGCGCCGGACGCGGCGGGATGGCCGGGGCTGGACCTGAGACCGGGGGCGGAGTTCTGGACGCTTCTGCCGGCGTTCCTGATTGTGAACTTGGTGGTCGCCGTTAAGACCAGCGGCGACGGGGTGGTGATTCAGCGAATTTCGCGGGCCAGGCCACAAGCGACGGACTTTCGCATAGTCCAGGCCACCGTCAACACCAACGGGCTAGGCACGCTGCTTTGCGGACTTGCGGGGACGCTGCCGCCTTTAATCTACATCCCGTCGGTGGCGGCGCTGGTCAATCTTACCGGGGTGGCGTCGCGGAACGTGGGCTATATCATAGGGGGCATCCTGCTGGCGCTGGCGTTGTTTCCCAAGGCGGCGGCCCTGTTGCTGATAACGCCCAGCCCGGTAATGGGGGCCTTTCTGATGATTACGATGGGGCTGTTGTTCGTAGAGGGCATCCGCATGGTGTCGTCGGACGGGCTGAACCCGATGAAGGGCCTGATCGTGGGAATATCCCTGTCGATTGGAGTGGGGCTGGAGAACCAGAACGTCCTGGCGGAGTTGCTGGGCCCGGTATGGGGCGCGTTGCTAGGCAACGGCTTGACCGTCGGCATTGCGGCGGCGATTCTGATGACCGTGTTCATCGAGCTGACCAACCCGCGGCCCAGGCGCCTTGAGACGACGTTGGACATGGCCTCGCTGCCGGGGATTGACGAGTTCCTGGGTGAACTGGCGTCCAGGATAGGCTGGAACGATGCTTCGACGGGGCGATTGCGCGCCGTGGGCGAGGAGACGCTGTTGTGCCTTTTGCAGTCGGGCAAGGACTATGGGGCCGGCAGCGCGCCCCGCTTGGTAATCGTCGCCCGTCCCGGCGCGTCGGCGGAGTTGGAGTACATGGCGGTTTTCGACGAGGAGAACATCGAAGACCAACTGACGTATTTGAGCGAAGAGGACCAGATGCCGGAGGAACACGAGGCATCTTTCCGGCTGTTGCGGCATTACGCTTCTTCGGTGAGCCACCGGAAGTACCACGGCATAGACATAGTTACAGTGCGGGTCGAGGGTTCGCGGTAGGGTTTTTCATGGGCTGCCCATACAACAAAAGAGGATGAACAACATGGCGGGATACGTGATAATGCACAACGAAATCACCGACGAGGCGCTCCATGCGGAGTTCCGGGAGAAGGTGGCGGCGGCCATTGCGTCTTACGGGGGCAAGTACCTGGCGCGGGGCGGGGCCGTCGAGGTGATAGACGGCGACTGGCATCCTGAGCGCATCATCATAGCGGAGTTCGAGAGCGTCGATGCGGCGCGGACGTACCTCAATTCCCCTGAGTACGACGAAATGAGGGAACTGCGCTCCAAGGCCGCCAACGCCATCGTGGTATTGGTGGAGGGGGTATAGCCGGTTTTCCGGTTAATTTCGGGCCGCCGGCGCCCCTACAACCCAACGACGCTGAACACCCAGCCCAAAACCCCGGCGCCCACTATGGCGAAGGGCGCCGGCACCCTGAAAAAGGCCACCGCCCCGAAGGCCAGCACGGCGATGGTCGCGCTTGGAGGACCCGTCACCGCCCGGTCCCACAGCAGAAAGACTACCGCGACCACCAGCCCGATGGCGGTGGCGTTCACGCCGGTCAGGACCGCGTGGACCACCTGTTGCCGGCGCACCCGCTCCCAGAAGGGCAGCACGGCGTAAATCACCAGCACGCCGGGCAGAAACAACCCGCCCACGGCGATGAAGGCCCCGGTGACCCCACCAGCCACCGCCCCCAAGTAGGCGCTGAAACTGAACATCGGCCCCGGCAACGCCAGCATAAGGGCAAACCCGTCCAGGAACTGCTCCTCGGTCACCCACCCTGGGCTTACAACTTCGGTCAGCAGCATCGGCAAGACCACCTGCCCGCCCCCGAAGATCAGCGACCCCATGCGGTAGAAGGACTCCGCCCACTGGAGAAGCTGCCAATCGAAGGCCAGCCTTAGCAGGATAAGCCCAACCAGCAACCCGAGGAATATGGCGAGCAGCACGGCCCCGGCCCAAGTCGATATGCCCAAGGACGTCAGGGGCTTGTCCGACCCTTCGTCTGCAGCCGCCCTTTCCTGGTTGCGCAGGGCAATCCCGGTCACCAAGCCGCCGAAAGCCAGCACCGCGGGAAATATCCACGGCTCCTTCCAGAGAATGGCTGTCGCCGTCCCCAGCAACATCAGGGCAATGGTCAACCGGGTGGTCACCAAGGACCTGCCCAGCCTCCACGCCGCCACCGCCACCAAGGCCACCGCCCCCGGTTGGACTCCTTCCAGCCATGCGGGACGGGAGTCGGCGGGGAATTGGGCCACCCCGAGTCCGGCAAGCATCATGATGGCGACCGCGGGGTACAGGAAGCAGAACAACGCCACCAGTCCGCCAAGCGGCCCGGCGCGGGCCGTGCCCACGGCCACCACCATCTGGGTGGAAGTCGGGCCGGGCAGCCCCTGGCCCAGTCCCAGCAGTTCGGCAAACCGCCGCTCGTCGAGCCACTGCCGCCTCACCACGAACTGCTCGTGAAGCAGGGCTATATGGGCTTGGGGGCCGCCGAAAGCAATCCATCCCAAGGGCAGGAAGGACCATCCCACCTCCGCCAAGCGGCGCAGGATCGACGGTGGCCAAGCTGCGTTGCTTTCGATCGGAGTATTATTGGATGACTGGTCCATATTTGCCGGCGTCCTTTGCGTGGCTTGCCGATGCTGGCGCGGAATGATACTTTACCAGCACACTGTTGCCTGTCCCAGTGGATTCCCGCCCTTGCCCTCGGCCCCGCCTTCGCGGGGGAGACGATGGGTTTGCGGGAACGACAGAAGGTGTCAGATAGCATGTGGATATTACGGGCCAAGGAGTCGGAATGGCAACTACGCAAATCAACACTCACAAGAACTTTATCGGCGGGCAATGGCAGGAGTCGGTCTCCGGACGCACCTACCAAGTCTACAACCCCGCCAGGAAGACCGAGTCGGTGGGAGAATTCCAGACCTCCAACCTGGAGGACACCGCCGCCGCGGTCGCCGCCGCCAAGGAGGCCGCCGCCGGCTGGGCCAATACCCCCGCGCCGGTGCGGGCCGGGGTCCTGTTCAAGGCGATGGAAATCATGGGGCGACGGGCCGACGAGATTGCCCGCACCATCACCACCGAAGAGGGCAAGCCCATAGCGGATGCCCTGGGCGAAGTGAAGCGGGCCATGAACATTATCGAATACGCGGCCGGCGAGGGCCGGAGGATGTTCGGCTACACTACTCCGTCGGAATTGCCCAACACGGTCGCCTACACCATGAAGCGCCCCTTGGGCGTGGTGGCCATCATCACTCCGTGGAATTTCCCCATCGCCATTCCCACTTGGAAGATGGCCCCGGCGCTCATCTGCGGCAACGCGGTGGTGTTCAAGCCGGCCTCGGCCACTCCCTTGTCGGCAGTGAAGCTGGCGGAAGTGTTCGAGGAGGCGGGCATTCCCCCGGGAGTCCTCAACCTTATTACCGGCCCTGGGGCCCAAGTTGGCAACGCCCTAGTGGAGCATCCCGACGTCGCCGGCATTTCCTTTACCGGCTCAACCGAAATCGGCACCGACTTGTACGCCGCCGGAGCCAGGAAGCTGAAGAAAGTCCAAGCCGAGATGGGAGGCAAGAACGCGGTCATACTGTTGGCCGACGCCGACATGGAGAAGGCTTTGGGCGGCATTGTGCAAGGCGCTTTCGGCTCCACCGGGCAGCGGTGCACCGCCACCAGCCGGGTCATCGTCGAGGAAGAAGTCTACGACGAGTTCGTGAGCAACCTCGTAGACCGCACCAGCAAGCTGAGGGTTGGCGACGGCATCAACCCGGAGGTTGATGTTTCCCCTCTGTGCGGCCAAGGCCAGTACGACAAGGTGCTGGAGTACATCGGGGTCGGCGCCGAGGAGGGAGCGAACCTGGCTTACGGCGGGCATGGACTGAGCGGCCCCGAATTCGACGAGGGCTTCTACGTGGAGCCGACGGTGTTCACCGACGTATCTCCCGACATGCGAATCGCCAAGGAGGAAATCTTCGGCCCGGTGCTGACGGTCTTCAAGGCCAAGGACCTGGAGGACGCGGTACGCATCTCCAACAGCGTTGACTTCGGCCTCTCCTCGTCCGTCTACACCAAGGACCTCAACCGCGCCTTCGAGTACATCAATACCGTTGACGCCGGCATGGTCCACGTCAACGCCCCTACGTTGGGCGGCGAGGTCCACCTGCCCTTCGGCGGCCTGAAGGCGTCGGGCGTGGGCCAGCGGGAGCAGGGCACCGAGGCCTTCGACTTCTTCACCGAAACCATCACCGTCTACATAGACCACGCCCCAGCCGCCGGGGAGAGGGCGCGGTTTATTTAGGAAGTCTCGATCATGTGTCAACCGGGGACTGACAAACCCTGGTTGACTGTTTGGGGTGTATATACTACATACGTATCCAGATGCTCACGGCTATGACCTAACGGACCGGGACGTGGCTGGTGTACGGGTAGGCGGCCTCGCAAGCATGAAGGAGAGGCTATTTTATGCAACAGACGATGGAAACCCAGCTCTTCGACAGTGTGACCTTGGACCCGGCGCCACCGCACCTCGCCGAAGATGATGTGTCCATTGGCAGTCCCGTCTTGGCTTGCGAGGACAACCTGGTGTTCATGGAGAGTCTTCCCAAAGGCCAAATGAAGCTCATAGTCACATCCCCTCCTTATAACCTGGGCAAGGACTATGAGGCCAGGACCTCACTTGAAACCTATATCGAAACGCAAAAACTTGTAATCCAAGAGTGCGTGCGGCTCCTTCATCCGCAAGGGTCGATCTGCTGGCAGGTCGGCAACTATGTCGACAACGGATCGATCGTACCTTTGGATGCTGTTCTTTACCCGGTATTCCGCGACCTTGGCCTCAAACTCCGCAACAGGATAATTTGGCAGTTCGGCCATGGGCTACATTCCACCAAGCGGCTTTCCGGACGGTACGAGACGATCAATTGGTGGACGAAAAGTGACGATTACACTTGGAACTTGGACCCTATCCGCATTCCGTCCAAATATCCGGGTAAACGTCACTTCAAGGGTCCAAATATAGGAAAGCTGTCCGGGAATCCCAAAGGGAAGAACCCGAGCGACGTTTGGGAATTCCCAAACGTCAAGAACAACCATCCCGAGAAGACTATCCACCCTTGCCAATTTCCTGTGGAACTCGTGGAACGCCTCGTACTGTCCATGACAAACGAGGAAGACGCGGTCTTCGACCCTTACATGGGAGTGGGTTCGTCAATCATAGCGGCGCTCATGCACAACCGAGTCGCCTACGGTTGCGACATCGTCCCTGAGTATGTAGAGATTGCAGAGCAACGGGTACACCAACTGCGCACAGGCAAACTCCGAATCCGCCCGATGGGGAAGCCGATCTACGATCCAGCGAAGCCCAATGGCGGGCACTGATGGAGATCAAGGCCCGCTACTCACATCTTAACGGAGAGGAATATCTGCTTGTACACCGCAAAGAACTGTGGGATGAAGTACAAAATGTCATAGCAAACGTCGATGCACATGCCTGCCGGACCAAAGTATCAAGGGAAAAGACCATGCGGGGCAGAACACTGTTTTCTCCGGCAGACATGAACAGAGCTTTCAAAGTGGGACTTCAAGCACGCGGATGGAGCGAGCGACGAAGTAGCTTTTGGGTGACGGACGACGAGAGACTTCTGCGCAACATCTATGGTTTACCGGAGAGCGAACAGCGAGCGGCTATAGAGAAATCAGGCCGTGACCCAATCATGTCCTACAATCAGACGGACTTCGTAAAAGAACGTGTTGCCGTCGAAATACAATTCGGCAAGTACGCTTTTGTCGCGCATGACCTCTTCGTGAAGCATTTGAGCTTCTACGTCTCGGACATTATTGACGTAGGAATCGAGATACTTCCGATGAAGGAACTGGAACGAGAAATGTCGTCCGGCGTTCCCTATTATGAACGGGATTTGCTGAACGTGCTGCGTCAGGGGCGTGGTGTCCCGGCAGTCCCGTTGGTGCTCGTTGGAGTGGCTCCATGAGCAACTGTTCGAACAGGACGATGGACTAACCCTCTTGGACACATAGTCTATAACCACGAATTAAACGGGCTGGCCTTTGGTGACCAGCCCGTCTGTATGAAAACGCAAACCAGGGGCAGCCGTTTACTCAGGCATTATCGCCACGGTGCGAATCTCGCCGAACTCCTTGTCCAGCTTCTCCCACGAGTTCCCGCCGTCCTCGCTCAGGTACACGTACCCGTACAGGCTGGCCGCGGCTATTACGTTGGGCGCATCCGCATGGGTGCCGAACCAGTACACCACCGAGTTGGGAGCGGTGGGCAACTCCGCCGACTGCCATGTCTGACCGCCGTCCTTGGTGTGCTGGATCGTCCCGGTGATCCCTGGGATCGAGTCGCCGTTGCCCACGAACATGGTGCTGGGATCATCGGCCTTCAGCAACACGCCGCGGCAGTAGGAACGGGCGTCGTTCTCGTTGAACTTGGGGAAGTAGTGGTAGTCCCAGCTTTCCCCCTCGTCGGTGCTGGTGGCGATACCGAAGGGGCTGGTGCAATAGATGGAGGTTGTGGCGCCGGCACTGAGCGCCATGCCGTGAATGTCGCCGTGGAACGGGTCGGGGCCGAGGTCCGGAAGGTGGACCCAGTTGTCGCCGCCGTCCAGGCTCTTGTAAACGCCGTCAACCTCGATGCCCGCCCATACGGTGCGGCTGTCACGGGGATCGACGATCATGTTGGTGGTGCGCGGTATGCCGATGGGACACGGGATGTTCAACCCCAGGTCCAACTGGTCCCAAGTCCTTCCCCCATCCCGTGAGCGGAAAGCGTCGGGCCTGGTGCCGGCGAAGATAACGTCGGGGTCTGAAGGATCGACCGTCACTGACCAGATTTGCAGGCTCTCCATGGGCGAGTCCAGCTTCTCCCACGTGGCCGCATTGTCCTCGCTGCGGAAAATGCCCAAGTCGGTCCCGGCCAGGATGCGGTGCGGGTTGTCGGGGTAAACGCTCAAGGCCCGCACGTTGCACTCGGACGGTATGGGGTCACGGATGCGGTCCCAAGTCTTTCCACCGTCGCTGGTGCGGGACAACCCGCCGCCAACGGTCCCTACGCAAAGAGTGTACCCTGCTGACATGGCCTTATCCTCCTCTTCACTGCGATTATGATCCGTTTCGGAGTATGCACGTATAATAGTCCGATCTGTGAGGAAAAGCTACATGGGACGTGTAGACGGTCACTTTGCAATCCAGATGGCCTAATTCCTGCACCCAAACGTCATTTCTGCGAAGGCGGGAATCCACGCTACTGGTGTGACTTATAACGGTTGCCGGTTGCTGAACCCGGTGTTGGTCTCGTGCCAGTAACCGATTTCCTCCTCGCCCCGTATCCAGCAGAGGAACACCTCGCGTCCTTCACGGTAGGAGGGAAAGTCCACCAGCCATTGCGACAGGTCCCGCACTATGATGCCGCGCTGGGCCACTTCCCTTAGCTGGGTCTGTAGCTGTTGGGTCAGCCGGTCAACCGTGCGTTGAAGGTCCACCGCCTCCTGTTCCCGGCTGGAAGCCCCGTTGCCCCGCCTGACCCGCAGCAACGTCAGCAGTTGTTCCTGCCGGCTGGCCAGTTCTTCCCTGACAGGCATCATGGCCTCGAACGTTTCCCGCAACCAGGGCAGCGTCGCGTTGGCTTCTTCAAGGGTATAGTGGCGCCGTTCCATATCGGGTACAACTTTAACCCAACTTCGCCACCGCCGCTACCGCTGGCCATACCCTCTATCCGTTATTCCTTCCTCTTACGTGGCCTTCACGAGACCATACGCAATTATCGCGCAGGAAGGTCACAAAACTCTGCCCACAAATCCCCACTCACTGACATCCGCCCCTTCCCAAACCCGGTTTCGCTGCCTTAACATAGGTCATGGCTTCGGATAGCGCCACCACTGAGTGACACACAATGGCTCAAAATGGTGCAGATTTGGGGAAATTGACTACAAGCTTTGCACAGTAAAATGGACAAACTATTATGACCACACCCATCAACAACTTCCAAGACATCCTGGACGCCATGGAACACGACCCAGCGCTCAGGGACGCCATGCGCCGTTATATCCTCACCGATGAACTCCTCCAAGTACCTGCACGCCTCGATAGAATCGAGGGAGACATCAGCACCCTCAAGGAGGGTCAAAGTCGGCTGGATGGGAAGGTTGACCGTTTGGATGAGAAGGTCAGCCGTTTGGACGAGAAGGTTGACCATTTGGACGAGAAGGTCAGCCGTTTGGACGAGAAGGTTGACCATTTGGACGAGAAGGTCAACCGAATAGGCGGGGACGTCAGCAGGCTCACAGGGGCCGACTATGAATCCCACGTCGCAACCTATATCCACAGAGTCCTTCGCCGGAGCTTGGGCATAAACGCCACCGTCTTCTCCACCCAGCGCGACAAATCAAGCCTAACAAAACTCCTTGATGAAGCAGAATCGCAGGGGCTCATCGATCCCGATGATACAGACGAACTGGACAAAGCAGACCTGGTGCTCACCGCCGACGGCCCCACGGACTATCTTCTGGCCGAGGTGTCCGTCACCGTCCAGCAGGACGACATCAACCGGGCTGCGGAGCGGGCCAGACTCTTGGCCAAGGCCACCGGACGAACCGTCACCCCCTTCGCCATCGGCGTGAGGGAGGAACCATCTCTCCGCAGAGGACACGTCCTGGTGGTACTCATCCCAGAGCGCCAGATACAGCCTTAGACCCTCTGAACCACGGAACAGTTGTAGCTCGCACTAGCGTAGAAAGCCTCCTGCACCAACACCAGTGAGGCAGGGCAGCGGGGCAATCTCCTTCTAGCAAAGACCTTTCGGAACGAGACCTCCATACGCCCAACCAGAGGACTGACTTCTTGACCGACGACAGAAACCTTTTTCACGACGGCGACATGGCCCTGTTGCAGGACCGCAAGGGCCGGCGTCACCTGCTGACCTTGTCCAGCGACCAAGTGTTTCATAGTCACCAGGGCCGGTTGCCCCACACCCGGCTCATCGGCAACACCGTAGGCGGCTGGTACCGGACCGACCGGGGCCATACCTTGCTGGCGGTGCGCCCGACCCTGGGCGATTTTGTGCGTCAGATGCCCCGCGGGCCCCAGATTGTGTACCCTAAAGACCTTGGCATAATCATCTCGCTGGCCGATATTTTCCCCGGTGCGAGCGTCGTGGAAGGGGGCTTGGGTTCGGGCGCCCTCACCTCTGCCCTGCTGCGCGCGGTGGGCGAAAAGGGTCGCGTGGTCACCTACGAGATCGAAGAGTCGGTTCTGCCGCGGGCCTTGGCCAACATCCACAAGGTCGTCCCCGACTCGTCGAAGCACGAAGTAAAGGTCGGCGACGTTTACGAGGGCATCAGCGAGCGCAACGTGGACCGGGTGGTCCTGGACGTTCCCGAGCCTTGGCAAGCTGTTGCTACGGTGGGAGACTGCTTGGTGATGGGCGGCATCCTGGTAAGCTTCCTGCCGACGATATTGCAGGTCCACCGCTTGGTCATGGCGTTGGAACAGGACGCCAGGTTCCAGCTAATCGAGACCACCGAGACCCTGCTTCGCCCGTGGCACGTCACCGACCGCAGCGTGCGCCCGGAGCACCGCATGGTGGCCCACAGCGGCTTTCTGACCACCGCCGTCCGCTGCCAGCCCCGCGGCACCGGCGCCCGCACCGACGAGGCCGCCGTGGACAACCCCAACGAAGATGATCCCCATTCCCGTCGTTCCCGCGAAGGCGGGAAACCCGCCAGTGGCAGCGATGAGTGAGGTATAGAAACATGGACGTAATGGAAAGGTCGCAGACAATCGAGTTCCTGAACCGGCATGTGAAAACCAACATGCTTATGAAGCACCTTCTCTCGGTTGAGGCGTCCATGAGGGGGTACGCCCGGAAGTTCGGGGAAGACGAGGACCGCTGGGCCATTGCCGGGTTGCTCCACGACTTCGACTGGGAGATCTGCCCTACTCCCGAATCCCATCCCACCTACGGCGCCGAAATCCTGCGGGATCACGGCTATCCGGAAGACATCATCCGCGCGGTGCTGACCCACGGCGACCACACGGGCATCCCGAGGGAAACCCTCATGGAACACACCCTGTTCGCCGTGGACGAGTTGTCCGGCTTCATACGAGCGGTGGCCTTGGTGCGGCCTTCCAAGAACCTGGCCGACGTTACGCCCCGTTCCGTACGCCGCAAGATGCGCGACAAGAAGTTCGCCAAGGACGTCAACCGGGACGACATTCAAAAGGGCGCTGACGAGTTGGGCATCGACCTGGACGAGCATATAACCTTCATCGTCGAAAGCATGAAACCTGTCGCGCAGGACATAGACCTCACCGTGGGCCCGCCGACCGGTTAAGCAATTCGCCAGATTTGGCCGGGTTGTGCTCGGATTCCGATTGAGGGATATTGCCGTTTTTTACGGCAAACCTGACTCAGTCTACCGGGTTTCCTCGGAATTGCAGCTGCTCTCCGTGTGAAGAACTCCGGCTCCACCCTTGTCGTCCTGCTCACCCGGCTGAGTCAACAGCAGGGGCAACTGTTCCGGGTCCACGATACGCTGGACGGCTTCCGTTATCAGCGGATTGACCGGCGTCTCGCTTGGAACATCCACGGGATGTGCAGCGACGCTAGTTGAAGGCGACCGCACATCAACCGTTCCCGCTTCCGTGGTATCTCCGTCTGCGGACTCTGCAGGACCGACTATGAACGTACTGGTGAAAGCCGGCTCCAATACCCGGTGGACCCGGAAGCTGAATATCCCCACCGCCAGCGCCGGCAAGATTAACAGCAGCAGTGAAAGGGGGACCGACAAAACGCCCAAAGTGAACAAGCGAACGGTAATGGGGAGGGTAAGCAGGAACAGCAGGGAAATCAACACCGTGGCGAGTCCGTATTCAACCATCGTGCGCAGGGTACGCCATCGCTCAGGCTCCTCGGAATCTGCAACCGGGGCTTGGGAAGTGTTGGTGGCAAGTTGGGCCAGAGTGCCTAACGAACGCCAGATACGAATCGCGGGCGGGACGCTCAGGCCTGTGACGACCCCGACGATCACCAGCCCCGCCACGCCGTCAGGCGCCCGGAACAGGTTGTCGAGCATTGCTGGAGCAATGTATAGAGCGCCTGTCCCTGCGGCGCTCAAAACGGCGATGATGCAAACGTTGATCAGAATTCGACGCCCTATATTCCGCAACTGCTCGGCGCCCTGCCCCGTCGGAGACAACGCCGACCAGAATACATCCACCCCAAGCCTGATGGCGAGGATGATCCGGTGAAGTGGAGAAGGGGCGTGTTGGTTGACCCAGTTATAGAGCGGCAGTGCAGCCCGGCTGGTGAGAGGCGCCAGTACCGACGTGATGGCGGTGCAGATCGACAATATAGGCCCCAAGGCAGACGCACCCGCCGCGTCCGCCGGACTGAGGCGGCCTATCGCCAAGGAAAATTCGCCCATCTGCGGCATGGTCATTCCCACTCGCAAGGAGTCTTCCGTGCTTCGGCCCGCCAGCACGGAACCCACCGTGTCGGCCGCGATCTTCCCCAGCATGAACACGCCAACCACCACCAGCGCCGGGACTATGTAGTCGTCCAGGGTGCGATAGTCGATGAGCATTCCGATGGACAGGAAAAACAGGGCGCCGAACATGTCGCGCACCGGTGCAACCAACTGCGTGACCCGTCCCGAAGCTTCGGTGTCGCCAATCACCACACCGATGACGAATGCACCCGCGGCCGGAGACAGTCCCAGGAGAGAGGCGCAAAGGGCCAGCAGGAAGCAGAAACCCAAGCTGGCCAGGAGCGAGGTCTCATCCGATTGGAACCGCGACATCAGGTCCGTCAACCGACCGCCCAGCATCGTGCCCACTACCAGCACTGCGATGCAGAACACCCCCAGTTTGGCAGCCAGCACTCCCGCATCGGCCAAGCTTGCCGCGCCGGTGGTGGCCATGCCGGCCAAGACCGTCAGCAGTATTACGGCGGCGAAGTCCTCCACCAGCAGGATGCCAACGATTGTCCGGCCCCAGCTTGAATTGAGATTGCCGGAGTCCCGCAGGCTTTTCAACAGGATCGCCGAACTGCTGATCGCCATCGCCCCACCAAGGTACAATCCGTGGCTTGCATCGAGGCCGGGAAGAATGCTGGCGACCCAGATACCTAAAAGGGTCAGCACGCTGATTTCGATCACTCCGATGACCAGCACCCGAACGCCAATGCCGCGAATTCTCCGCCAGCCCAGCTCGAGCCCAATGCCGAAGAGAAGCAGGGTAAGGCCGAGTTCGGCCAGCAGTCCGATGGTGTCGAGATTGCTGATAAGGGGAGTGGGCAGGGTGAACGGACCGATGAGCATCCCCGCGACCAGGTAGCCCAGGACCGGCGGCTGCTTGGCGAACCGGGCAAGGGCCAACCCGACCGCGGCCAGCACCATGGCGACGGTGAAATCTTTCAATAAGCTGGCGCTGCCTTCGGACAAACCGGCAGCGACGACCGACATCAGGACGTCCATGGCAATATTCCTTGATGCTCCGTTTGACAGCGGTGAAAGCAACGCATGACAACCGGCCTCCGCTGACGATGAATCAGCCGGAACCTACACCTTCTCATTCCCCCAAACAGTAGGACGAACCGAGGGGATCAAAAGTAACGCGTCTCATACTACATGAAATGTAGCGACCGATGTGGTCGTCGAATACGGGATGAGTAGCGAAGCAGATCCCCGATTCTCGAGTATTGGCAGAAAGACTTCTAAGGTTAAGCAGAAAAATGAGAGCGTTACTTTTCATCCTGAAATTCCGTCATTAGATTGATACGGATGATATTTTCCAGTCTTCGTCAGGTATGTTCTCAAAGAGCACCGGACCAGAGGGATACCGGAATTGGTTAAGATTCGCATCACCAGCGCACAAGGCACGGATGACGTTACCGATTCCCCACAAGAGGTGGAGGTCTTTGTGTTCGATGACCAGCCGGACGCGGCGCTGGTGCAACGCTGGCAGCGAGGAGACCTGGCGGCCGCGAGCATCGCAATCCAACGCCATGAAGCTATGGTATACGCCGCAACGTTCCGCCTGCTGCGGCATCACGCCATTAGCGAAGACGTTTGCCAGGAGGCGTTTCTGCGTGCCCATGAACGTATTGGCACTCTGCGGGAACCGACCGCATTCGGGGGATGGGTCAGGCAAATCGCCGTCCGCTTGGCCATCGACGAGTTGCGTCGCACCGTTCCGGCGCAATTGTCGGAGGAAGAACCAGACCCCCTCCCCGGTCCGGATACGTTGGTGGAAGACATGGACACGCTGGAACGGTTCCGCGCTCAACTCGACGCTCTCCCGATTGCGCAACGAGCCGTCATCGTATTGCGCGACGTGGAGGGTTTTTCAATCCGGGAAACTGCTGAACAGTTATCCATATCCGAGGCGGCGGTGAAGATGAGATTGACACGGGCGCGGGCTAATCTCAAGAGGATGCTTCAACTCGGGCAGGACAGTTACGATGAGTGATGCTGAGACCATACACATCCACTTGGATGACGACCAAGTGGATGAGTTGGCGCGAGCGATTTTGGACGGATCGGCCGCGCCACCGCGTCCGGCCGGCTGCAACAAATGCCAAGAGGAAATCGACCGGCATGCCCGTTATCTCAGTATATCGAGGCTCGCGACGCGAGACGCAAAGGCGCCGATAGGCACCCCGGCCGTAGACGCAGTCCGGACTATTCGCCGGCGGTCTTACCGTAACCGGGCCCTCCGGGAGCTGGCGGCGCTGACGTTGGCCCCGGTCAAGGCGGTGACGTAACATGGAAACTATTTTGGAACACCTCGCCACCTTCGGGTCCGACGCGGCCGCCATCACGACGCGGCTGCTGGCAGCAATATCCTTTCTGCTAATCGGCGGCATCGTGGCCTGGGTGATTGACCGGTTGCTTGCCAAGGCTTCAAAACGGTTCAATCTTGACGATTCAAGCGCCGGTCAACGACTGGTCCACATTGCCTCGCTGGTCGGTGTGAAAGCCAATCCAAGCACAACCTTGAGGCGGCTTGTTCTCTGGACCGTGGTCTTGGTCGCCGTGACGCAAGCGGCCGCTATTCTGGGGCTCAGGGCGGTGGCGGCGGTAATCGATCGCGCAATCTGGATTGCGCCAACTATCGTGATGGTGCTGGTCCTGCTGTACGTGGGTGCGATGCTCGCGGAACGTTTGGCCCGAGCGGCCCAAGCAGCGGCTGAGCGGGACGACACTTTGCCTCCGTCTCTCGTCGCAGCGGTAGTTCGAGGCTCGGTCCTGGCGGCATCCCTGTTGTTGGCCCTTGAGGCGGTGGGAGTAGCCGCGGACTTGCCCGTGGTCGTCTTAGCCATCTGTCTGACCGGCGCCCTCGCCCTGATCATAACCGGATTGATCATAGGGGCCCGGGGACTGCTGGAGAACCTGCTGGCCGCGCGCTACGTGGAAGAGCAGTACATAGAAGGTCAGATGGTCATCTTTCGTTCGGTGCCGGCCCAAATTCGTTCAATCGGGTTGATGGCCACCATTGTGCGCACAAGCGACGGCGTTGACCACATTACTCCCAATGCAATTTTCTTAAAGGAATCGATCTAAGGAGGAAACGACATGTCCATGATGGGAAGGGTAGGAGCAAGCGTCAGGGATTCTTTGGCTGGGGCCCTCCGGGGCACAGGACAAGTGACGGAAGTCGCTATTGACGCAGTCAGGGATGCGACCGTCAACGCCCTCAAAACGGTCCGTGTCATAGGAGGGGAAACCGGCAGCCTGGCGCAGGACGCCGTTGTCGGGGCGCTTCAGGCCGCCGGCAGGGTCGGCGGTGAAGCGGGTTCACTGATTCGGGATACGATCATAGGAGTCATTCAGGGAGTGGGACAGGTCGCAACGGCAACCACAACGATGCTGCACGATGTAGTAGTTGGCGCTATCCGCGGATCGAGCGACGCCGGGGCGGAACTGGGGACGGCGGCCCAGCACGCGGTTGAAGGGGCCCTTCGGGGGGGAGCCTCCGTAGGGTTGGCTGCGGAAGAGTCGGTGGTACAGGTGACCCGCGGCGTTATTGATGGCACCAAGGAGATTGGGGGAGCGTTCACCAGTGCCGCCCAAGGAACTGTTTCCGGGGTTATCACCGCGGTGGCGGCAACGGGCGGCGACGTAATGACCGCAGGAAGGAACACTTCCCAGCAACTGATCCGCAGCGCTGCCGAGACGGGAGAGGACTTGGCCCAGGTCGCTGTGGCCGCGGTTGAAGGGTCCATCAGTGCGGCCAGGTCTGTGGGTGTCAACGCCGAGCAGGCCGCCGCGGCCGTGGCAAGCGGCGCGATAGACGCGGCATACGAAGTCAGCGAGTCCGCCGGAAACGCGGTCCGGAACGCTACAACCGGCACCATCCAGGGTGTCAGGGTCACCGTCGAATCGACAAGATCAACGGACAGACCGTCGAGTTCCTAGCTTGGCTGGTCGATGCGGGAAGCGGGCCTTCCCGTTCCCGCCATCCGGGGGATTGATATGACCCAGCCAACCCGTCCCGCGGACCTGCTTGTCCGGCAGATCAGGGCTGCCCTCGAACGGAGCGCCGGCGCAACCCGGCAGGTGAGCAGGAGCGCCGTCCGTCATTCCGCGCGGATGGCCGTGTCATGGACCCGTTCGGTAGGCCATGGGGCCGGTCACCTAGCCCAGGTATCCGTCGAGGAAACCCTCCGGGCCGTCGGCGAGATCAGCGGCGAGACCACCTCCTTCGTCCGGGATGCCGTCATTGGCGTGATCGAAGGAACGGAACAGGTGGTAGCGGTCACCACACCCGCCGTCAGGCAGGTGGTGGTTGGCGCTATTCGGACCGGTAGCGAGTTGGGCGGCGAGGTCAAAGAAGTAAGCCAGAACGCAGTAGAGGGAGCCATAGTAGGCGCCGCCTCTGTCGGAATAGATACTGCTGAGGCGGCGTCCGCAGCCGTCGATGCTGCTGTCGAAGCAGTAGTCGAAGCTGGCGGCGACTTGAAAGACGCCGCCACGGCAACCATTGGAGGGGTCATCTCCGGGGTGTCCGCAACCGGGGGTGACGTGGCAGCGGCCGTCCGCGATTCGGCTGCGAAGCTGGTGGACCACGCCGCAGCCAATAGCCGGAGCCCGGCCGAGGTCGCCGACATGGCGGAGGAAGTCCTCGAGGCCGCCCTGTCGGAAGCAAACAGGTCCAGGCCGACCACTTCTGAAATTGCCGAAGTGGTATCGGCCGCAGCCGACGGCGCCGTCCTGGCGGCGTATCAAGTTGGGGAGTCCCACGGCGACAGGGTCAGAGAAGGCCTCATTCGGACCGTCTCCACACCCGGAACATCCTTGAGGCCATCACTGCGGCGGCACCTGTCTGAAGTGGCGGACAGGTTATCCCAGGAACGGCCGCGGAGCAGGGCGGCATGGCGGGGCAGGGCGATGTTCACGGCGGCGAAACGTCTGCTGACTGTGGGCGCCAGTGATCTGGCTGGATCCCTGGCATATTTCACGGTCTTGTCTTTCTTTCCTCTAATGGCCTTGGTGATCATCTCATTCGCATTCCTGGCGGACGCCGGTACAGTTCGCGTCGTTCTCAACGACATGCTCACCTACTACTTCCCGGCCTCCGCAGGACTGTTTCATGAGTCCATTATATGGCTCATAGACAACTCCGCAGCCCTCGGATTGATCGCGCTGGTTGGAGTAGTCGTCGCCGCCAACGGGCTGTTCATGGCCACCAACAGGGCCGTGAACCGGGTGTTCGGTACGGAAAATCACAAGAGCTTTGCGGGAACCCTCCTTGAAGCTATCACCATTGCTGCTTTGGGACTGGCGCTCATGGTATCTATAGGAGTTGGCGTATTTGTGCAGCACTCCGTCGGGATTTTTGGAGATGGTCTTCATTCCTCCGGAGAAACGTCTCACCCATTGCATGTTTTCCTTGGGTCGGCATCAGCCATCTTGCCGGCAGCGGTCACCGGCTTGGTGTTTACCATCGTGTACCACAACGTTCCCCATGTACGGGTGGAGTGGAAGGACGCGGCTTTTGGAGGCCTGATCGCACTGATTCTGTTCGAGGCCGGGAAGCACCTGTTTTTCTGGCTTTCCGGTCTCGCCGCGCAGAGAGACTTGGTCTATGGTCCGGTCGCGTCCACCGTGTTGCTATTGATGTGGGCCTACTACGCGGGGCTGATTTTCCTGTACGGCGCATCTGTCACCAAGGCTGCCGGAGAATTGCGCCCTGGAAAGGCTGGCGTAGGGGTCGGTTGAGTTTGGATAAATGATATGCCGGCCAAAAGGAAGGTGACATGACCACCTCAGGACTGGAACATCTCCAAGCAATATCAACGGAAGAGGCGTCGCGGATCGCCGCCAACGTTCGGCGGCTGCTGAAGACCGGCAATGAAGCTCTCGCTTGGGAGCAGCTTAGCCGCCTGCATCCGGCAGACGTAGGCAATATAATGGCCTCTCTGCCCCGGTCAAGCCGGGACACCTTGGTGCGCATCATGTCTCCGGACACCGCAGTATGGATTCTGGAGCATATGAACCCCCTGGACGCGGCCCGGGTAGCCACCCGTTTGGGGTCGCGAATGCTCGCAGGCGCGCTCAGGCCGCTCAACCCGATGGAGGCCGTCTCCATGTTGCAGCGGCTTCCCTTGCCCCTTTGGCAGACCCGCGAAGTGGTGGAGGAACTGGAGCAACCGGCGGAGGAAGCCGAACTGGTTACCTATCCGCCGGGCACCGCCGGGGCGATTATGGTCTCCCAGTTTCCCACCGTGGGCCTCAACGACCCTACCCAGACCGCGTTGGACAGCCTGCTGGAACTGGACCGCACCCGCTACAAGTTCACCGATGTGTTCGTGCTGGATGAGGAAGGACACCTGGCCGGCCAAGTGAACATGGTGGACTTGGCCTTGGCCCCGGTGGACACGGTGGTCAGCGACTTAGCGGCGCCCATCGTAGCCACTGTGGACGTTGACACTCCCATGGCGGAGTGCGCCCGGCTGAGACGCCACTACAATCTCACCCAGTTGCCGGTTATGCTGGACGGGCGGTTGGTTGCAGTGATTCCGGCTGAGACATTGCTGAGCGCCGTGGTTGGGGAAGACACCAGGCAGATGTTGCAGGTGGCCAACGTGGCCGGAGAAAGCGTGGACGGGCCCTTGGGAGCCTCCGTCAAAACGCGCCTCCCTTGGTTGACAGTGAACCTGGGCACTACTTTCCTGGCGGCGGCCACGATAGCCCTGTTTGAATCGACTCTGGCCCAAGTGGTGGTTCTGGCGGCCTTTTTGCCAGTGGTCGCCGGACAGGGCGGCATCGGCGGCACTCAGACCCTCACGCTTATTGTTCGTTCCATCGCCTTGGGGCAACTGCTCGGCCCGGTGGCTTGGCGGCTGCTGGTGCGGGAAGCGATTCTGGGACTCCTTCACGGCATCTGGTTGGGTGTCCTAGTCGCAGGCATTGCCATTCTATGGAAGCAGAACCTGGCGCTGGGGCTTGTACTGGGACTGGCGATGCTGGGCAACATGGTCATCGCCGGTACCATTGGGGCCGGGGTCCCGCTGTTCCTGCGGCGAATCGGCGTGGACCCGGCCGTCGCTTCGGCGGTGGTAGTTACCACCTTCACCGACGTTTTCGGCTTCCTGCTATTCCTCGGCATTGCCAGCGCCGCGATAAATTACTTGGGTTAATCCTGTAAATGCTGACGTTCCTTCGACCTCGTCCGACTCTCACCCAACGAGACACACAACGCAGCCTCCGGCTCCTGGCATGGGAAGGACTGGCATCGGGCGCCATGTTCAGCCTTGGCAGCGGCGGTTTCATGGCGGCTTATGCCTTGGCTTTGGGCGCCAACAACCTTGAGGTGGGCATACTGGCGGCTCTCCCCTTTATCTCCCAGATAGTCAGACTGCCCGCCATCCTCATGCTGGAACGTTTCCGGACCAGGAAAGCCTTGGGGTTGCCGGCGCTCATACTGAGTCATCTCTCGTGGCTTCCCGTTGGGGCGGTCCCCTTTCTTCTGGACACGCCCGGTAAGTTCGCCGTCATCCTGGTAATTCTGTTCCTCGCTGTCCGGGGACTGTTCGCCCCGGTCTGGGTCACGACGTCTACCAGTTGGATCCGCGAGCTTGTCCCTCAAGGCCACCTCGCCGACTATTTTGGCCGGCGATTGGCGATGGTCACCGGGGCAATGGCCGTGGTCGGGCTGGCAGGCAGTTTCTTCGTCCGGTGGTGGGAGGAAACGGCTCCGCCCGGTGATGAAATATTCGCTTTTTCCTTCCTCCTCATAGGCGGGGCGATTACGTTCGGAGTCTTCGGCCCTTTCCTCGCATCCAGGGCCGTGGAACCCCTGATGGCCCCGGCGGCCCAGTCCGGCCGGTCTCCCGCGGAGATGCTGCTGGAGCCGGTGCGGGACCGCAATTATTCCCACCTGATCAGGTTCCTGTTCATCTGGGGCCTGGTCTCTAACTTGGCCATTCCGTTCTTCGCGGTCTACATGCTGAAGGTCATAGGGCTTTCGCTGCCGGTGGTCATCGGCCTGACCGTGCTGGGACAGTTTGCCAACGTGCTTTTCGTCCGGGTCTGGGGGCCCTTTGCAGACCGGGTCGGCAACAAGACCGTGCTGTCGCTTTCGACTTCCCTTTACCTGCTGGTCATCATTGGCTGGGTGTTCACGACCCAACCCGACCGCCACTTCCTCACGATGCCTTTGCTGGTGGCCCTGCACCTGCTTGGGGGCGTGGCAACCGCCGGCGTGATGCTCACGGTGAACACCCTGGCCCTCAAGGTGGCCCCGGAGGGTCGCACCATACCCTTCTCCGGGATGGCCGGGCTGGCAAACAGCCTGGGTTCCGGCATCGGTCCGGTCCTGGGAGGACTGATGGCCGATTATTTCTCTGCCCGGTCGTTGCGCGTCAGCATTGAGTGGACCTCTCCGGGAGGCGCCTTGGACCTGCCCGCGGTGTCGCTGGCCGGCTTCGATTTCCTTTTCTGCATTGCCTTCTTCTTCGGGCTGCTGTCGTTGAACCTGCTGGTGGCGCTTCGAGAAGAAGGAGAGATTTCACGGGAAGCCGCCTTGGCCGATCTTATGGCCGGTGCAGGACCAGTGGCCCGGGCGGTCTCCTCCATTCCCGGTCTCAGCATGGTGTCGGCTTTTTCCTACGGCTACCTGCGGCGTATCCCGGGAGCCGATGTGGCCATCGGAGTCACCGCCTATCAACTGGCCGCCTCCACCCAAGCCGCCTTGGAGTCCGCGGGCCGTGGACGAATAGCAGCGACGGAGGTGGCCCAGCACGTCGGGACGGCGCTGTCTCAGACCATAGAAAACATGGAGGACGCGGCGGAAAACGGCTTGGGGCTGGCCCTCCACGCCACCCGGGGTGCAGTCCATGCCGCCGACAACATAACCGGCCAAGTGGGCAGTGTAACCCGAGGGGCAGTCCTTGGGACTCTCAGGACGTTGGGCTGGCTGCGGGTGTCTCCAGCCGAGTCATTGCGCGGCGCGGCCCAAGGCGCCATCCAGGGCGCTGTCGAAGCCCAACGGGACCCTGCGGAAGCCGCCATAGCGGCCGTTGCGGCCGCCCTGGAAGCAGCCCCGGAGTTAGGCATAACCGAGGATGAAGCGACCAACGCGGCGGCGGCAGGCATGTTGGCAGCAGCCAGAGCTGCGGGAGACGAGACTCTGGCGACGGTAATAGAGGCATTGCGCGAAAGTCTGAGGCATCACGGCGCAACTCAAGGTCTGGACGTAGGCAGCGCTGAACCTCAAGAGTAACCATCGACTGAATGTGCCGGCATCTTCTTACGAAGGTCCTTGACCTTGTCCAGACTCGCGGACCTCATCCGGGCCAACAAAATCCGCCCAAGCCTGGAAATAGCCATACTCCGGCGCCAGGTGCGGATACCGGGCCTCGGCCACCCTCAGGTGCCGGTCGCTCAGCACGGGCGCGGGCAACCGTTCCGTCATCGCCAATGCTTCCCCGGTGTCGTTGAATCCCCACAGCGCCGGATGCCCCACGTTCTTGCTCTGCGCCAGCACCTTGAAGTCGCCCAGCCCTCCGACGCGAACCAGGTCCAGCATCCCGGAGTTGTTGGCCATGAATTCCCGATGGGCCAAGCCCAGGGACGGCAAGCGCCGCCGGAATCGGGCCAGCCCAAGGTTGGACAGGAACTCCCTTTGAGTGGTGTACCCAAGGGGTTCCAGCCCCTGCCGTCTGCCCAGTTCGACGAGGGAACTGAAGTCCACTTGGGCCGTCATGTCCTGCAACCCAATCCGCTGCAACGGCGCGTCGGTCTGCGTATGCCGGTAGAAGGTGGTCAATGTGCCCCGGAAACGCTGCTCCGCCGAGTAGAGGTCCGCGGCGGTGCGCCCATAGTCCACCGTCAGCACGAACCCCCTGTCGAGGGTCTGCGAAGCCTCCTCTACCCATCGGTCAAGCCCCAGGTTGATCTCCGCCGTTTGTCCTTCCTGCAAACTGATGCCCAGCGAATCTAGCCTGTCCGCCAAGCGAGTCGTCGACAGCTCACCAGCCATCATTGCCAGGCTATCCCCGTCCAACGTCACGTAGATTTCCTTCAAGGCCCCATCCCGGCAGACTACTTGGTGCACCGGGAAAGCGTCCAGCAACTCGTTGGAAAGCACGCATCCTTGGACAGGTTGGAACGGCAGACTCGTGGAGACGACCCGGTGGACTCCGGCTTCCCGTGTCTCTTCTCCCTTGGCCATGCCCCGGTCGACGCAAACGTAGCGCAGTCTATCGGCGAATCCGTCGGGCAGTTGCGCCGCAAAGGAAAGCATGTCCACGCAGAGCCGCCCCGTTCCGGCGCCCGGCTCGATTACATGGAAAACGGGAGGCCGCTCCAGCAACCTCCACATCTGGAATAGTTGCACCGCTATAAGAGCGCCGAAAGCCGGATGGGCCAGAGGGCTGGTGTAATAGTCGCCTGATTGGCCGATGGGGTCTCGCCGGGAATAGTAGCCGCCGTCGGGCCAGTAAAGGGCCACCTCCATGAACTCCGCAAAAGTGATGCGACCCTTCTTCACAATGCGGCGGCGTATTTCTGATTCAGCAGACATGGCTCCTATTGTAGGTCACGTCAGCCTGGAGTATGAGAATATGCAGGAACCGGGTCTCGCCTCGACACGTACAAAAAATATATCGCCATGCGATGCCCTGCTATAATACGTTGCCATAGGCTTCAGCCGGTATTTCACTACACCATCACACTGCGCTGCTGATTTGAGGCCAACCATGACTACAACTCCTACCTCAATGCTGCCCTACCGTCGGGGCGGCGATATCGACTACGCCAGCTTGGACTTCAAACCCGATGTAACAGAGCCCCCGGACGACTCTATGGAACAAAACCGCGAACTGGACGAAATCATCGGACTTCTCCGCACCTACGTCACCGATTTCGACAGCCGCCCCGACATTTTCCTCGACCGCGAGACCAACATCTGCTACGACCCGCGCAACCTCAACGTCCGAGTCGCCCCCGACGTGTACCTGGCCTTCGGGGTAGACGCCAATGCCATCCGTCCCCGCAAGCTCTACCTGCCTTGGGAGGTGGGCAAGCCCCCGGACTGGGTGCTGGAAGTCGCCTCTGAAAGCACCGGCCAGCAGGATGTCAACCGCAAACCCGCCATTTACGCCCAAATCGGCGTTCCCGAATACTGGCGCTTCGACCCCAGCGGCGGCAACTACCACGGGCAACCGCTGGCCGGAGTACGGTTGGTCAACGGTGCCTACCAGACCGTCGAACTGACCACGGCGCCCGACGGCGTCCTCAAGGGGTACAGTCGAGTCCTGCAACTAAGCCTCTGCTGGGACGAGGGCTGGCCCCGGCTCTACGACCCGTCAACAGGGGCCTACCTGGAGAACTGGCGGGAGGTGCAAGCCGCCCGCGCCGATGCAGAGGCCCGCGCCGCTATCGAGCGTGCCGCCCGTCAGTCGGCAGAGTCGGAAAACCAGCGGCTTCGGGAACAATTGCGCCGCCTGCAATCGGAAGGTTAGCTGTGTCATCCGGTTCTTCCCCGCCTTTCTATTACGTCGGATATACTCACTACGCCGTCAAACTGCGCTGCTGATTTGAGGCCAACCATGACTACAACTCCTACCTCAATGCTGCCCTACCGTCGGGGCGGCGATATCGACTACGCCAGCTTGGACTTCAACCCCGATGTAACGGAGCCTCCGGACGACTCTATGGAACAAAACCGCGAACTGGACGAAATCATCGGACTCCTCCGCACCTACGTCACCGATTTCGACAGCCGCCCCGACATTTTCCTCGACCGCGAGACCAACATCTGCTACGACCCGCGCAACCTCAACGTCCGAGTCGCCCCCGACGTGTACTTGGCCTTCGGGGTAGACGCCAATGCCATCCGTCCCCGCAAGCTCTACCTGCCTTGGGAGGTGGGCAAGCCCCCGGACTGGGTGCTGGAAGTCGCCTCTGAAAGCACCGGCCAGCAGGATGTCAACCGCAAACCCGCCATTTACGCCCAAATCGGCGTTCCCGAATACTGGCGCTTCGACCCCAGCGGCGGCAACTACCACGGGCAACCGCTGGCCGGCGCGCGGCTGGTCAACGGTGCCTACCAGACCGTCGAACTGACCACGGCGCCCGACGGCGTCCTCAAGGGGTACAGCCCAGTCCTGCAACTAAGCCTCTGCTGGGACGAGGGCTGGCCCCGGCTTTACGACCCGTCAACCGGGGCCTACCTGGAGAACTGGCGGGAGGTGCAAGCCGCCCGCGCCGATGCAGAGGCCCGCGCCGCCGCTGCCGAGGCTGAGGTGCAAAGATTACGGGAGAAACTCCGAGGGTAACAATTTCATGCCCATGACACCCGAAATACGCCGTCAGAAAATAGAGTCCTATGGCAGCGCGTACAACCAGCTTGTCGACGCCCTCGAAAAGTTCCCCAAGGAAATGTGGCAATTCCGGGACGAGCATGGCTGCTGGAGCATCCACGAGCACATCGTCCATGTCGCCGACAGCGAGGCCAACAGCTACATCCGTTGCCGCCGCTTGGTCGCCGAACCGGGCCGGACGTTGATGGACTACGATGAGAACCAATGGGCCTCGGTACTGGACTACCACCAACAGAGCATCGAGGACTCGCTCCATCTCTTCCAACGGCTGCGGAACAAGACCTACACCTTGATCAAGTCGCTGCCGGACTCCGCGTGGTCCAACACCGCCTACCATCCCGAGAACGGCGACATGACGCTGGACGATTGGCTCGATGTGTACGAAAGCCACGTCCGTGAGCATGTCGGATACATGCAGGAGAACTTCGAAGCCTGGCAGCAACAGCAATAGCGGGAATCCAAGCCTGCTTTCCAAACACCCGCAGAGAGAAGGTCAATTCCAGGACCAGAAGGCCAGGTTCCCGGCTGCCAGTTCTCGCGGGTCACCCGACCCGTCCGCCGGGACGACGTAAACGCGGGATCCGCCGGGCGTGTGCCCGTTACGCCGTTCCATCGGCTCCTCCATCGTCCCCGCCACCACCAGCATGGTGCCGTCGGGAGACCACGGGGAGTGGGAATAGGCGTACTGGTCGAAGAAGCTCAACATCATCAACACTTCGCCCGATGGCTGGAACCGGAACAACGGCTTGGCTTCTTCCCCGGAAGCCGGCCCTGCCCACCAGACAAACTCCCGCTCATCCACATCCAGCGTGACCCACGCCAGCCGGTCCCCGGTTGGAGACCAGTAGAACGCCATCACGTGGCCCTCCGCCAGGGTTTGCACATCGCTGCCGTCGTCTCGCGCTACCCGCAACCTGTCAAAGGCGGGTACTCTGGGATCGTCCTGGTCCACCACCGCCAAGTGACTACCATCGGGAGACCAAGCTACTGCGGACCGCGCCCCCACTTCCAGCACCCTGGCCCTTGTCATGTCGCCGCCGGTCGGTCGGGTAACCAGGAAGCCGGCGTCGGACTCGCTTCCAGGAAACGCCATTCTCGTTCCGTCGGGGGACAGAGCCGCCACCCGAAACCCCAGGTCTGCCGACGACACGTTAGAGGACGCGGCGCCGAAGGGCTCTTCCAGTAACAGTATGTCCTCGCCCACATGGACCAGAAGAGACCGGCTGTTTCCGGCCCAGTGGAAGTACAGAGGCGCACCGGTAGCCACCAAGACGGGTTCGGAAAGGGTAACCGTATCGGCAACATGGAGCGCCAAGCCCTCGGCGGTAGAGGCAAGGAACGAAAGAGACCTGCTGTCGGGTGCCCAGTAGATGTAGTGAGGCGCTCCATCAGCAACCATTCCGGGGGTGGAATTACGGAATACCGTTTCCGCCCTTCCCGTTGATGTGTAAATGACTTCCAGAGTCACCTCGGCCTGCTGACCCGAAATTTCCACCCTCGACGCAGCCAGCTTGGCGCCGTCCGGAGACCAAGTTGGCCAAGCGTGGAAGCTCTCCAAACGGAGGGTCGGCGCCGCCAGGACTCCTTCTCCACCGCTCCCCAGCAGGGAACCGCCGGTCAGCTTCAACTGTTCAGTCCCGTCCGGATTTACGGTGAACAACTCACCATACGGATTGACGTATGCAATGCGGTTTACCGACAACTCAACCTCTGCCGTAGCAACGGCAACTCCATCATCCCGCTCATTATCCTCCGGGTTCTCGACCGAGCTTGCCTGCCCGCTGCACCCGATGGAGACAGTCGTCAGCAATAACGAAGCCAGTATCAGCAGCTTTTTCGATATGCACCATCGTTTCACGGGGCCTCGCATGACCGTAACTCAGCACACTGGAGGCTGGCCCAGAATAACACCGCCGTCCCAAGCATACAATGGCAGCAGAGATAGTTGGTAAATGACTCTCTCCGGTTGAATTATCATCCAGGTTGTCCACACGCGCCGTCCGTGTCGTGGCCTCCATAAATCTACCTCGAAAAGCAGTCCAGAGAACCACCAGCCAAGTGGACTGTAGTCATTATATTCTCCACAATTTACCCTTATGTACCCATGTTAAAATACCCTGAATCAACGGCCATCCAGACGTGCTTATAGCTGGTTATCCACTACATCAACGTTATTACCATTGGTGTTTAAAGGGCAATATTTTGATTGATACTGTAAGGCTGGATATAAAAGCGGGAGACGGAGGTAACGGGTGTGTAAGTTTCCTTCGGGAGAAATACCGTCCCCGCGGCGGGCCCGACGGGGGCGACGGCGGCACTGGCGGAAGTGCCTATCTGTATGGTGACCCGTCCCTCAATACTCTCCTGCACCTGAAGTTTACCAGCACAATCTACGTATCCCGCGGCGCCCACGGCCGGGGTAAGAAGCAACGCGGCGTCAACGGTGAAGACCGGCGGATTCCGGTGCCTCTTGGCACCATTGTCTGGAGGCAGGAAGAGGACGGCAGCCGTTCTGTCATCGCGGACATCAGCGATACCTCCGAAGTCATGGTTGCCGAGGGGGGGCGTGGCGGATGGGGAAATACGCGGTACGTGTCTCCCACCAACCAGGAACCTTTGCTGGCGCAGCGGGGCGAGCGCGGCGAGCGGGCGGTCCTGTTCCTGGAACTGAAGCTCTTGGCAGACGTAGGTCTGTTGGCCAAGCCCAACGCCGGGAAGTCCACGCTCATCTCCCGGTGTTCCGCGGCCAAGCCCAGGGTAGCCGATTACCCTTTTACGACAGTTGAGCCTGTCCTGGGAGTCGTCGGCTATCAGGACCAGAGCTTTGTAATGATGGAAGTCCCCGGGCTGCTGGAGGGCGCCCATAAGGGCGTAGGACTGGGTCACCAGTTTCTTAGGCACGCGGAGAGGGCGCGGGTCTATGTGCATCTGCTGGATGGAACCGAGGAAGACCCCGGCGCGGACCTTGACATGCTCAGCAATGAATTGGAGCAGTTCAGTCCCGTGGTGCGGGACAAGCCCCGGATTGTGGCGGTGAACAAGGTCGACGTTACGGAGGTCCGGGAAAGGATGCAACAGATTTCCGATGACGTTCGCCGGCGTATGAAAGCCCGGCATCCCGATACCAATGATGATGTTCAAGTCTGCTTCATCTCCGCGGTCACCGGCGAGGGCTTAGATGACATGCTCGGCAGGGTGGTGCGATTGCTCTCTGAGTCGGCAAAGCCGGTAGAAGAAGAACGCGAACAGATCGGCCCCTTCAAGCGGGGGAGGACTCGGAGCAGGGGCAACAGGATCGTCATTGAGGATGGAACGTACAGGGTCCAGTCCGAGGAACTGGAACGCCTCATGGCCGGGGCGGATACACGGGATACCAGGGTATTGTTGCAGCTTTGGAACGAGATGCGGAGATGCGGCGTCGCTAGGATGTTGATAGACGCCGGGATTGAAGCTGGTGATACCATTCGCATCGGCAGAGCCGAGGTCGCGTGGTTTTAGCATGAAAGTCGGTGTCTTGGGAGGGACTTTCGACCCCATTCACATCGGGCACCTGATCATCGCTGAGGAGGCCCGTCTGCGGCTGGGATTGGAGAAGGTGATTTTCATGCCCGCCGGGCAGCCTCGTCTGCGACCCAGCGACGCCCACGCCTCGGCGGAAGACCGGCTCCGCATGGTGGAGCTGGCGACGGCAGATAATCTGTTCTTCGAGGCTTGCTCCCTGGAAGTGGACCGCGCCGGCACGACTTACACGGTGGACACCCTGGAGGAGCTTCAAGATACCTTTCGGGATGGGGTAAGCCTGTTCTTCATAGTGGGGGAGGACATTCTGGAGAAATTCCATCTCTGGAAGGAGCCGGAAAGGATACTCCGGCTTTGCACGCTGGCAGTCGTGACCAGAAAAGGTACGGCATCTCCTGAAACGCGGTCGTGGGCCTCCGTGTTCAATGGCGCCGATGACGCTGTTGTGCGTCTGGATTCTCCTGTAATAGAGGTTAGCGGTACGGATATACGGGAAAGAATCCGCCGAAAGGAACCCCTCAGATATCTTGTTCCTGGCCCCGTGGCCCACTATATTTTCGAGCATAGCTTGTATGAAGACTATTCACCGGACTAGACTGGCTAGGAGGAGCCGCGCGTGGCTAGAGTAGTTGACCGCCTTTTGGAGCTTGCCTTGGAGAAAGGCGCGTTGAAGTACGGGGATTTTACCCTGACTTCAGGGAAAAAGAGCAGCTACTATTTCGACGGGCGGATACTGAGTCTCGACCCTGAAGGGGCTTACCTAATCGCCAACGCGGTCATGCCGATGCTCATCGAGGCTGGGGTGGATGCCTTGGGAGGCCCCACTCTAGGCGCGGACCCCATCGTCGCCGCCGTTGCATTGTCCAGCCACTTGCAGGAAAAGCCGATTCCGGCCTTTATAGTCAGGAAAGAGGCCAAGTCCCACGGCACCGCCAGCGTGGTTGAAGGCAATCTTGAACGCGGCAGCAAGGTCGCCATAATAGACGACACCTGCACCACCGGCGGGTCCCTGTTCCACGCCATAGAGGCTGCCGAAGCCTCGGGCTGCCAAGTGGTTAAAGTGCTGGCTATCCTGGACCGTGGCGAGGGAGGCAGCGACGAGCTGAAAAGGCGGGGCTACGATTTTTCGGCCTTGATGGCGGCCGACCAAGATGGCCGGATCGGGGTTGTATAGCAGGCTGGGCCGCGCGGTTCCCTAGTCTTGCCCCGGTCCGAACATCTGCGGCAGCGCGGTAATTTCGGCGGACCCGTTCTCTATCTCCAGCACAGTGCCAATCTTGGCGTTGGCCTTCCGCACGTATCCCAGCCCGATGACTTGGCCGTTTGTAGGGATTCTCGCTACGGAAGTCACCAGCCCGACGTCACGCCCTTCGCTCCGCAACAGGTCCCCTTGGGAGACTTGGGCGTTGGCGGAGAACTTCAGCCGCGCCAAGTGTTTCTGCACCTTCTGGTAGGTGTCCAGCCTGGCGATGACCTCCTGGCCGATGTAGCAGCCCTTGGCGAAGTCTATCGACCCGATAAGGCCTGCCTCCAGGGGGTTGTAGGAGTCTCCCAGTTCCCGGCCAAGCACCGGCACCGCGTAGTCCATGCGCATGGCTTGAAAGGCGTCTTCACCCGCCGGAGTGACGCCTGAGGCAATCAGGCATTCCCACACGGCGGCAGCCACATCGTGGGACACCAGCAGGTCGAAGTTGGGTAGTTCGCCCAGAGGACGGCTGATAATTCGCACCTCATGGCCCGATATCCTGTCCAGTATCGAATGGTACGGGAGGAGACCATCCAGTTCGACAGCGGCGGATTTGGCCAATGCGACGGCGCTTTCGGGACCCAGCACCGACAGCATAGTATCTTGGGAAGTAATGTCTTCAACCACAAGGTCTTCCATGATGGTGTAGTGGTCCAGCCAGTCGATAACCTGTTGCTGGGCCCCCGCGCTGGTGAGCAGCAGGACGTAGTCGTCCACGTTCACCACACCGATCAGGTCGAGGATGCGGCCCCGGTCGGTCGTCAGGATGGTGGGCGCGCCCTGCCCCGGTTCCAGGTCCACCACCTTGTTGGTGGACAAGCGGTTGATCAAGTCCAAGCCGTCTTCGCCGGTGGCCTTCAAGCGGCCCAAGTGAGAGTTGTCGTACACCGCGGCGGATGTGGTCAACGCCGCGTATTCGGCGGCGGCGTCCGTGTAGGCTTTCGGAATCTCCCAACCCTCGCTGGCTTCGAATTGGGCGCCTGAACCGACGGCAACTGGATGAAGGGCAGACCGCTGCAATGTCATGGTGTCCTCCGGGTCCGGGAACTAAAAAACGCCGCCTCTCTGTGCACCAAGGCGGCGTTCTTGAAGTACCCCGAAGATGTTCTTTATACGCTGAAAGAGGTGCCGCAGCCGCAGGTCTTCTTGGCGTTGGGATTGGCGAAGACGAACCCCTTGCCGTTGAGGCCATCGGAGAATTCAAGCTCCGTCCCAACCAAGAAGATGTAGCTCTTCTTGTCTACCATCACCTTGACGCCGTGCTGCTCGACTATCTTGTCGCTCTCCAGTTCCTTATCGGTGATCTGGAGGTCGTAAGTAAGGCCGGAGCATCCGCCGCCCTTGACCGCGACCCGAACCCCCACGTTTTCGTAGATGCCCTCTTTACCGGCGAAGTACTTTATCTTGTCAGCGGCCAACTCGCTGATCGAAACTCCCAGTTCTACGCCGTCCATCGTAATCGCCATTGAAGCCTCCCAAACAGGACCAATGATTAAGCTGATTCTAAAGCCGGGGGCTACGGTAGTCAAGCGCAAATCGAATCTTCTAGGGTCTTTTAATTGTCTGGAGTACGGTGTAGGGTACTGGATGACAATGGGAGAGTTCGAGAAAGTGGAGGATGGTTTTGTGGGAGGAGAGAGTTGGGGAATGGGGTCCCGGATTGCTGGAAGCCCTGAAGGGGATAGAGGACCCCAGGAAGCCCCGCGGGGTTCGGCATCCCTTGCCAGCGATTCTGGCGCTGTCGGTGTGCGCGATGCTGGGAGGGGCCAGGAGCCTGTATGCCATTGCCCAGTGGGGACGGGAACATCCCGGAATGGCTCAAAGTCTGGGGTTCAGCCGGGAGCAGACCCCATGCGTGGCAACGCTGCACCACCTTTTCCGCCGGTTGGACGTGGAGGCTTTTGAGTCGGCTCTGGGCCGCTGGGCCCAAGAGTCCATGGGAGAGGGAGAGGGCACCATCGCCATAGACGGCAAGGCCCTGCGCGGGATTCACGGGGAGGAATTGCCTGGGGTAAGGCTGGTGGCGGCATATGCTCGGGAAAGCGGCCTGGTGGTGGGACAAAAGGGGGGTAAGGGGTCATCGCAAGGAGAGTGAACTGGGAGTGGCCTTCAGCCTGCTGGCAGAGTTGGACCTGCGCGGCAGGGTGGTGACGGGGGACGCGCTATACGCCCAACGGGAGTTGAGCCGGCGAGTGGCGGAGATGGGCGGAGACTATTTCTGGGTAGTGAAGGACAACCAGCCATGGGTAAAAGAGGCAGTGAGGTTGCTGTTTGAGCAGCCGCCGTGGGGAGAGCGTTTTGATGAGGCGGTCCGGGAGGGCCGGCACGGAGACCGACAGGAACGGCGGCGGTTGTGGGCCTCAACGGCCCTGAATGAGTACTTGGATTGGCCTGGCTTGGGGCAAGTCTGCTGTGTGGAACGGACAAGGAGGCGAAAGGGCAAGGAGTCAGTGGAGCTTGCCTATGCCGTCACCAGCCTGCCCCCGGAACGGGCGGATGCTGCCCGGTTGCTGGAGATATGGAGGGGACATTGGGGGATTGAGAACCAGGTGCACTGGGTAAGGGACGTGGTATTTGGCGAAGACCAAAGCCAGGTGCGCACCGGATCGGCGCCGCAACTGCTGGCGGCGTTGCGAAACCTGGTGATGGGGTTGTTGCGGCTGACCGGAGTGAAGAACATAGCGGCAGCCCTGCGCCACTACGGCTGGAAACCTTGGGAGACCCTGACTCTCATCGGCTTATCCCCAGACAATTAAAAGACCCTTGAATCTTCTACGGCACTGGCAGGGAGACACAAGTAGGACTATAATTAACTTGTCAGCAACCTTATTGAAGCGCGGGCGTAGCTCAATGGTAGAGCTCTAGCCTTCCAAGCTAGTCACGTGGGTTCGATTCCCATCGCCCGCTCCACCGAACTTCCTTAGCTTCCGGGGCACAGCTCATCGCCTTCTTACAACGCTGACCGCCTTCGCCTTGGCTCTACTACCAACCCCTCGTCGCTGACTGAAGCCTGTCATTCCCGCGCAGGCGGGAATGACAGGCTGGGTACTGCGATAAGGGTCCAGAGGAATTCTAAGGAAAAGTCGCTGCCAGTCTTCGCGCCGCTTCCCTCACGGCGTCGCCATCCAGCACCGCCACAAGGTTACCGGTCTCGTCGGTCTGGAACGACTCCTCCTGCTGGAAGTCCTTTGCCAGGGTTGCCACGGCCTCGGAACGCTGCTCCGCCGACAATTCCAGCGGCTGGGCGGCGTTCAGGTGCGTTTCTATTTCCTCGGTCAGCAGTTCTATCTCCACCGCGCTCCGCTGGATGCGGCCAATGCTGTCCAAGTGCCTGCCAAGGTAACACCCGCCGAATTGCAGGAACTCGCACTGCCGTTCGTCCAGCTCGCCCTTGGTCTGGTACTTGGCTTCCAGCTCGTTCTCGGCCAGGTAGTCCCGCACTTCCTGGTCTTCCGAGTCCGGGCGTTCCAAGTCGAAAATCAGGATGACCTTGTACATGAAGAAGTCCGCCGGTTCAACCCTTACAAACATTTGCTTTCACCTCGGCACGCGGCGTGGCGGTTGAGTTCGGTAAAGGACCCTGGCTTCCTCCTAACGGCCGGCCGCCTGCATGATGCGGTCCACCAGGGACGGGTCCGGCTTTACGGAGCCGTCGTCGATGCCGTGCATCGCGTCGACGATGGCGTCGTTGAAGGGCGTCGGGATTCCCACCTCGCGCCCCTTCCGGCAGACAAGGCCGTTCATGTAGTCCACCTCCGACTGGCGGCCCTTCTTTACGTCCTGGGCCATGGACGCCAGCCAGTTGGTGCGCCCCCCGGCGCGGCTCATCAGTTCGTCAAGCTCTTCGAAGACGTCGCCCTTGTCGGCGTCGGCCCACATTTTGGCCGGTCTGCGTTGAATGTCCACCACGTTCAGCCCTTGGGCCAGCCCTACCTGCGCGCCCTCCTTGGCCAACTGAATCCTGATCAAGCGGCACCTGGGATCCTGGGCCATGTCCTGCGACCCCAGGGCGGTCATGGCGGAGATGGCGTTGCCCATGGAGTTCTGGCACAGCTTGGCCCACCGTTCGCCCCACAGATTGTCGCTGGCGTAGGCCGCGTCTATCCGGTCCAACATGCCGGCTATCTTCTCTATCCTCGGCGTCATCCGCCCGTCGTGCTCCCCGACCCGGAACACCGTATGGCCGTGGTCGCGGCCCACGGCGCCGCCCCGGGTTACGTGGGCCGGCTCCCACAGCGCCACTTCTATGTGGGACGCCACGGCGCCGATGGCCCGCTCCGGTCCCACAATCTCCCCGATGAGCGGGTCGTTCCAGCAATTCTGCAGGGAGATGAAGAAACCGTCGGGCTTGACGTAGCGCTTGATAAAGTGGGTTGCCCATTCGGTGTCGTAGGACTTCACCGAAATGAAAGCGTAGTCGAACTGCTCGTGGATGCCTTGGGCGTCGGTCAGGTGCATCGCGTTGACCGGCACGGTAAAGTCGCCCTGACTGCCGGAGGCCCTCAACCCCTGTGATCGCATCGTTTCCACGTGTTCCGGCCACATGTCGATGAAAGTCACGTCCTCACCTTCTCTTACGAAGAAGGCGCCCACATAGCACCCCAAAGCGCCCGGACACATGATTGCTATCTTGTCGCTCACTGTATGGACCTCCTGGCCGGCGGCTCGTTGCCCTGATTCTGAGGCTAATACTATTGCAGCCTATGACATCTGGCAAGCAGAGGCACGAGATTAAGTCCCCGCTACAGGTTCTCCCATTCCTCCCTGCTAATGCCCCCCTGTCGCATTATGTCCGCAAGCAGGCGTCTTCCAATGTCTCCCCGATGGGGATTCGGAACCCGAACTCTAATCCGTCCTTTGGACATGACCTGATGCCTGCGCCCGGGGTATGGACCGTCAAAGCCGAGTGATCTTAGGCAAGCTATCAGATTATTGCGGCTGATGGGTCCGAATGGAGGCATTAAACGATTTTTCCTCTGGCATTAACCCTACCGCCCAGATGTCGGGAATGTCGTGGCCCAATACAATTCCAAGGGCTATCCAGTCTTCCAGAACTTCGCGGAGTTCCTGCCGACATTCTTCGAAAGTATCGGCGTTAGCCCAGACCCCTTGGAGTCCGGGAATCTCGCCGTAGTAACTACCATCGTCATCGTCATACACTTTATACGTAGCCATACCCATGGCGGCGTCTATGTATTTGGACCAATACTTATCGTCCGTCATGCTAACTCCTTGGCCGCCACGTTATTCATGCGGAACACTCCTACAGCTTCACCAACCGGGCGTTGCTTATCTGGGGCAGGGCCTTTATTTCCTCCAGCGCCGCGGCGGGGACCGGGTCGTCCAGCCCCAGGACCATCATGGCCATGCCGCGTAGGGTCAGTCGACCCACTTCCATGAAGCTGATGTTGATGTTGTGGCGGCCGGCAATCGTGCCCACGGCTCCAATGGTGCCGGGCTGGTCCAGGTTGTCCACGAACAACAGATAAGGAGTGGACGGTGTGAAGTCCATCCAGTAGTCGTTTACCTTCACAATGTGGGCGTCATCACGCATGGATGTGGCGGCGATGGTCAAAGGCCCGCCGGACGTTTCAAGAGAAGCCGTCACCAAGCTGGCGTATTCCTGGGCCGTGGGGTTGCGCTGCTCGGTCACGCTCAATCCCCGTTGCTGGGCCAGGAAGGGGGCATTGATCAGGTTGACCTGCTCTTCGCTGGCGCGCGCCAGCAATCCGGCCAGCACCGCCGCCTTCAGCATGGCCGTGTCGTGTTGGGCGATCTCACCCTCGTACCTGATGGTTGCTCTCAGGAACTGACCCCCGGCCAAGTGGGTCAGCAGCTTACCGACAACGTTGGCTGGTTGAATATAGGGCGCCACAGTGGCGTGGGCGTCGGGGGCCAAGAAGGGGGCGTTTACGGTGTTACGGGCAGGTTCTCCGTCCAATACCGCCAGCACCTGTTCCGCCGCCTCCAGCGCCACCTCCCTTTGCGCCTCCTCGGTTGACGCGCCCAAGTGCGGAGTGGCGACCACCTTGGGATGGCTCAGCAGAGGGTCGTCTCCCGGCGGTTCCTGGACAAACACGTCCAGGGCGGCCCCGGCCAGCCTCCCGCTGTCCAACGCTTTCAACAGGGCGTCCTGGTCGATCAACTCGCCCCGGGCCACGTTGATCAGGCGCGCTCCCGGCTTGATCAAGGCGAACTGGCGCGGGCCGATGAGATTGTAGGTGCTGTCGGTAAGGGGAGTGTGCACGGTAATGAAGTCGGACTGGGCCAGCATTTCGTCCAACGACATCATCTCCACGCTCAACCGGTGGGCATATTCCGGCGGAATGAAGGGGTCATATCCCACCAACCGCATACCGAAGCTTCGGGCCCGTCGGGCCACCTCGGTACCCACCCGCCCCAAGCCGGCGATGCCCAGCGTCTTGTTGCGCACCTCCACGCCCATAAAGGCGCTGCGCCGCCACTGGCCGCCCTTGACCGACTGGTTGGCGTCGGGAATGTTCCGGGACAAGGCCAGCATCAACGCCAGGGTATGCTCCGCCGCCGCAACGGTGTTTCCCGCCGGCGCGTTCACCACGGCGATGCCGGCGCTGGTGGCGGCTTCCAGGTCAATGTTGTCAACGCCGATGCCGGCGCGGGCGATGACCTTTAGCTGGGCGCCTTTGGCGACGACCTCTGCGGTGACTTTCGTCTCGCTGCGGACCACCAGCGCGTCGTAGTCGCCCACGACGTCCAGCAACTCCTCCGGCTCCATACCGTACTTGGTGTCCACCTCGGCGCGGGCGGCAAGGAAGTCCACCCCGTCTGGTGATATGGGGTCTGCTATAAGAATTTTAGGCATGATGAAATGTCCTGTGCTTCAACGCCCGACACGTATGACCGGGCGGCGGTTGCAGGGTTTAGGTTTAGTATATAGCACGTGAAAGCGTCCGGCGCGCATGACAATGGCGCTCCTCGGTATACACGGGTGTTGGCTTGGTGGCGGTTACAGGTTCTTTGACGTATTGGGACGAATGCGCTACATTCCTACATGTACTCTCCAACAACCGGGCGGATATGGCCAACTCTGACTATCGAATCGTTCTGGACCTAGATGCTGGCCTCAAGGGGCGTCTTGAATCCCTCGCGGCGCGGGAAGGCGTCAGTGTCGAGCAACTCTGCATCCGGGTTCTCAACATCGGACTCGCCCCAGATGAGGAAGAGCCGATGGTGAAGGTCATCAAGACCGTTCAGCGCCCCCACGCTGAGTTAACTAGACTTCGGATAGAACTGGCCGGGGGGATGCGTAAAGAACCTGACTCAACGGACATCATAGCGGCGTACCGCGGATACATTGACGCTATAGACATGGTGTTAGGTGACGAATTGGATGAATATCGGGATGCAGAACTGCAACACTTGCTCGACAAGTCTCGGGAGGGACTCCCGAAGAAGGAATGAACGGGACGATAGTGGTAGACGCCAATATAGTGTTCAGTTGGTTGGTCCCGGTGGATTACTCGCCGCAGTCCCGTATCTTGCGTCAAAATTGGGAGTTGGGCCGGACCAGAATCGCCGCTCCGTACCTCATACGCTCAGAAGTCACAAACGCCATACACCGTCAGGTAACCCAAGGCAATATAACAGTCGATGGAGCAGTTGAGTTAGTCCTCAGATTTCTTGAACAGGATATAGACGTGATTGAGGATCGCGGCTTGTACCGGCAGGCTTTGGAACTGGCGTCGGCATTGGGTCTGCCGGCTGCCTATGACTGTCACTACCTGGCTCTTGCCAGAATACTCGACTGCGAACTGTGGACGGCCGACAGGCGATTTTACAATGCCGCAAACAATTCTCACCCGAGAGTCCGCTGGATAGGCGAACTGCCATCCGAAGCTACGGCGGATTAGGAGGCACCCCATGTTCTTGATGCGCTTCACCGAACGTGCCTACGTCAACTACACCCGGGAGGACGTTCTCAACAGCCCCAATGAGGCGGTGCGCCTTACCTTCTCCAACTCCCACTTCGATCCCCAACTCGGCTCCGAGCTTTACAACATGTACTTGGACGAGTACGAGTACTCCGAAGAGGTGGGGTTCGACGGCCTGATGCTCAACGAGCATCACAACACGCCCACCTGCTTGGGCGCGACGATGAACCTGGAGGCCGCCATCCTCGCCCGGATTACCAAGAAACCCAAGATCGTGCTGCTGGGCAATCCCCTGCCCATCTTCGACAACCCCATCCGCTTGGCCGAGGAACTGGCGGAGATAGACATGATTTCCCGCGGGCGTCTGGTTTCCGGTTTCGTCCGGGGGACGGGCGTGGAGAGCCTGGCCACCAATACCAACCCCCTGTTCAACCGGGAGCGGTTCGAGGAGGCCCACGACCTGCTCATCAAGACCTGGACTACGCCCGGCCCGTTCCGCTGGGAGGGCAAGCACTACCAGTTCCGGGTGGTCAACCCCTTCGAGACCCCTTTACAGAAACCGCACCCACCGGTGTGGATTCCCGGCACCGGCAGCCCCGAGACCCTGGTCTGGTGCGCGGAACGCCACTACCCCTACCTGTTCCTGGAAACCGACCACCAAGGCACCCAGGACATGATGGAGATCTACGCCGAGACCGCCCGGCAGCACGGCTACGAGCCCGGCCCGGAGCATTTCGGCTACTTGGTGCGCATCCACGTTCAGGACACCGACGAGAAGGCCCGTGAAGTGGGAAAGGGGTACATGGAGGGCAACATAGGCGTGGGGCGCGTCCCCATGCCCCGGGACTATATGTCGCCGGTGGGGTACGGCAGCGCCAGCCGGGACCCGCGCTTCCTGAGACTGCGTGAGCAGATACGCAGCGACCCGTTCCGCGTCGGCGGATTGGACTCGGCGGCCTATGATGACATCCTGGCATCCAAGCGGTGGATCATCGGCAGCCCGGATACGGTTGTCAGCCAACTGCGAGAGGTGCTGGCGCAGATGCGGCCGGGCATATTGGCCGTCTGGACCAACGACGGCACCATCAGTCACGAGGACAGCATGAGGTGCCTTGAACTCATGGGGCAGGAAGTCCTACCGGCGCTCCGGGAAATCGGCGAGGAACTGGAGTTGACCGACCCGTTCCAGAAGGCACCGTAGTAGTAGCCACTGGACACTGACCACCAGCCACTTAGAAAGGGAGAGACATGGCCTCAGACTTCACCGAAAAATCAGTCCAAGTGGGCGGCAACCGGGTCCACATGCTCACCGGCGGTTCCGGCGACCCGCTGGTATTGTTCCACGGCGCCGGCGGCAATTCCGGATGGTTGCGCTACGTTCAGGAGTTGGCTGACCGGTACACCGTCCATATCCCTACTCACCCCGGCTACCATCAATCGGAACGCCCGGAATGGCTGGAGACCATAGCGGACATGGCGTCCTTCTACACCTGGTTCCTGGAAGAGCAGGGACTGGAAGGCGCAAGGGCCATCGGGTTTTCGATGGGCGGCTGGATCGCCGCGGAGGTCGCCGCCTCCTGCCGCCACGCCTTCAGCAAGTTGATGCTGGTGGACGCGGTTGGCATCAAGCCGCAGCAGGGCGAGATAGCGGACATTTTCATCATCAGCCCTGCCCAAGTCACCGAGTTGCTGTTCCACGACCCCAAGCAGGCCCCGGAATACGCCCAGATTTACGGGCAGGCGCCCACCCCTGAGCAGGTGGAGATAGCCGAGGGCAACCGCGAGATGGCCGTGCGCCTGTGCTGGAAGCCCTACATGTACGACCCCCGGCTGCCCGGCCTTCTGGGACGGGTCAATATACCCACCCGCATCGTCTGGGGGCGGGAGGACTGCTTGGTGCCGCTGGAGTGCGGCGAACTCTACCGCCAAGCAATACCCGAGTCGGACTTGGTGATCATCGACAATTGCGGTCATGCGCCCCAAGTGGAAAAGCCGGAAGAGTTCGTTAAGGCGGCGCTGGAGTTTTTGGCGTAGCCAACGGAGAGGGAAGTCAAGACGCTCTGCTGTAAATGGCCTATGATAGAATCGACAGGAAAAGAGATGACAAAATGTACACTGAAGCTTCCAAAAAAATCGAAGATATTGTCTTGGAAGACCTTAATGAACGCTTCGCCGGCAAGTTCGTTTTCAGTCCGATTCTGGTAGAGCCGTATACAACCGATGACGGTTTCAAATACTTAGATATCGCTATTGTTTTTGACGGAGACCAGAAACTGTTGGACCCGGGATGGTATGCCAATTTTATTCCAAGAATTTGGCTCAAACTTGAAGAGGCGGGTATCGAGGGATTCCCGTCAACGTCGCTCATCGAAAAATCAGAATGGAAGAGTTATAACCGGGGACGATAAGGTTGAGGCCCAGTGATTTCATCGCCACAGCCAGGGACTTGGCGTTAGGAACGACTGGCAGACGACCCAGACAGACCAATCTTCGCCGGGCCGTCAGCACTACTTACTATGCGCTGTTTCACTGTCTGGCAGAGTGCTGCGCCGATATGCTGGTAGGCGGCGCGGGGGCCAACCGGAGCACACCAGCTTGGCGGCAAGCCTATCGAGCACTGCAACATACAACCGCAAGACGACGTTGCGCTAACCAAATCATCAGAAGATTCCCGGGCGAGGTTCAAGCCTTCGCGGTCAGATTTATAGATATGCAGAGGAAACGGGAAAGCGCAGACTACGCCCCGGACGGAACTTTCTATAAATCCACCGTCCTGAAGGACATAGAAACGACAGAGAGTGTGATCGCCCAGTTTATGAAAGTTCCCCGTAAAGACCGACGCGCTTTCGCTGTCTACGTCCTGTTGGATATCAGGAGCAACTGAATCCGGGTATTGGAGTTTTCTCATGGACTTTTACTACTTCACCGAAATGCCCTTCGCCGAATTTCCGGAGTCGGAAGCGGAAAAGTACCCGTCGATGCGGCTCACCTTCCCCAACACTTACTTCGACCCGGTGAAAGCGCAGGACCTCTTCAAGCGGTACTTCGACGAGTACCAGTATGCCGAGGAAGTGGGTTTCGACGGGCTGATGATCAACGAGCACCACAACACCCCCTCGTGCATGGACGTGGAGGTGAACATCAGCGGCGGTATCCTCGCCAGGGCCACCAGCAGGGCGAAAATCCTGATGCTGGGCAACATGCTCCCCACGTCGGACAACCCGGTCCGATTGGCCGAGGAAATCGCCATGCTGGACGTTATCTCCGGCGGGCGGATCATTTCAGGGTTCGTCAGGGGCATCGGTATCGAGACCTGGGCCAACAACACCAACCCCATCCACAACCGGGAACGGTTCGAAGAATGCCACGACCTGATCATCAAAGCGTGGACCACTCCGGGACCGTTCAGGTGGGAGGGAAAGCATTACCAGTACCGGGCAGTCAATCCTTGGATGCTGCCCATACAGAAACCCCATCCGCCGGTCTGGGTGCCCGGCACCGGCAGCCCCGAAACGGTGCAATGGGCGGCCCGCAACCGTTATACCTACGCCGCCTTCCTGACTCCGCTGGACGTGGCCGAGAACCTGTTCGCGCGCTACCGGGAGTACGCCGCAGCCGACGGATGGGAGCCGGGACCTGAGAAGTTTGCGTTCATGGTTTGCTGTCACGTAAACGAGACCGAGGAGAAGGCCCAGGAAGCGGGGAAAGCCTTCTTGTGGCGGATGAACTACCCCCTGCGCGGCCCCCGCGAGTACTGGTCTCCCCCCGGATATGCCTCCCGCGCCGGAGCGGCGGCCGTCGCCGGCAGACGCCCCGTGCCGTTAAACGAGATGTCGTACCAGGAGTTGCAGGAACGCTACCACTTGGTGGTGGGCAACCCCGACTCGGTCATCAAGCAACTGCGCCACATCAAGGAGCGGCTGGGCGTGGGCTCGCTGCTGCTGGAAGCCCAAGGGGGCCAACTGTCCCACCAAGACACCATGCGCTCCCTTGAGCTGTTCGGCAAAGAGGTCATCCCGGCGTTGAAGGACTAACCGTCGATGGCGTAAAGTCCCGTCTCTTTCCCCGTCTTTTTAGATGAAAAGCTCAGACCCCTCGTGAAAACAGTGAGGGCCAAGAATAGCAGACTCATCCGTAGAGGTAATGTAATGGCAACCAATGCTTATGTACTAATCAACACCGAACCCACCAAGACACAGAACATAGTTGAGCGGCTGCGCGCCATCAACGGGGCATACGCCCGGGAAGTCCTTGGCCCTTATGACATAGTCCTTGAGTTGGAGGCGGCTACACCGGAAGACCTTACCGAAATTTTGCGCCACAGAGTCCGGCCAATAGGCGGCATCACCAACACCGTAACCTGTTTGTGGTTCTGAGGAACGGCTTGGGCGGCGGCAACCGGTGTCCCACGCCGTTAAACAAGCTTTCCTAACGACGCAGAAATGAACATATTGTCCTGTTCATTGTACTCGGCGTTAGACACGCTGAGGAATAGGCCAAGGTCCGTACAGGTAACTATCCGGAGTCAGGGAAGCGAGTAGCTGCCGTCAGGCGGCGAGTAGGTCGAGACCCCTGGAGTGCCAAATGCCGAAGAGTGAAAGTCGGGACCATTAGGTACTTGGAGCCTCATCAAGGCTGAACGGTTACTCCTTAATAAGGGCCTTTCATATTTGCATAATTACTTGTTATATAACGATATACAGGTTACATACTATGCCAAGGAAGCCCCCAGTAAAACCCGGAGACCTGCCCATTCGCCCCATTGACTACACTGTCAACGACGATGGTTGTTGGGTATGGAACTGGTCGGTACATCCCAAGGGTTATGCTTTAGTGCTTTTCAAAGGTAAACCGCGTAAGGCGCATCGTGTATCCTACGAGTTGGCCTATGGTCCAATCCCTGACGGCCAGATAATACGCCATATTTGTGGCAACCCATCCTGTATTAACGCCGAGCACCTGTGTGCTGGAACTCCAAAGGAAAACGCACAGGATATGGTGTTAGCAGGGAATCAGCACATCCAGAAACTCTCGCCCCCTGACGCCACCGAAATTCGGAGCCAATTCGCCGGAGGGGGAGTTTCGAGAAACGAAATTGCAAGGCGGTATGTCGTAACTGCTGGCACTATCAGACTGATCATAGCCAACGAAACTTTCTATGATCAAGCCTATAATCCTCCACCCAAAGAGCGTATGCGAAAGAGCGGGCTTAGTAAAACACTTGATGAAAGCTCTGCCAAGGAAATACGCGAAATTTATCGAAAAGGCGATATATCTCAGAAGGATTTAGCGCTGGAATTTCAAGTTAGCCAAAGTACGATTTCGGCTGTCATTCTGAATAAGCTCTACTATGACCCAGGATATGTCGTTTCACCCCGGAAGGCATCCAACCGGAAATTAGACAAAGCTCAACCAGACAATACCAATGCCCGTCCTACCTTGCAGGCAATCAATGGGCCAGCCCCTACCGGTAAATCCGAACAGGAACGCCGTCGAAAAGAATTGAGAGACCCAGAGCGTAAACCTCGCCGCAAACCAGACCAACCGCTAATTACCGACGACGATTGGATACAAGAACCTGAAACCGGTTGTCATATATGGCGGTGGGCAAAAAAGGATTCAGGGCACGGGACCATGACCTTGGCTGGTAACAAACACATCCTGATGCACCGAGTCGCTTGGGAAACGCGTAATGGGCTGATTCCCGAAGGCGGTCAAATAAATCATCTCTGCCACAATACCAGTTGCATCAACCCTGACCACTTGTACTTGGGCGACCAATTCGACAATATGCGAGACACTGTTGAAGCTGGTAACCACGCGATGCAAAAACTCAATCGGGCAGATGTATGTGCAATTCGAGACGAATACGAACCGGGCAAAATTACCTATAAGAAGTTAGCGGGCAAGTATGGCGTAACTGTTGGTGCCATTTGCAATATAGTCGTAAATAAAACTTTCCATGACCCGGATTACACTCTGCGAAATCCCGAATTCAGCGTCAGAAGGAAGTTGTCAACGGCAGATGCAAATGATATCCGGAAAAGGTATGCAACCGAACGAATAACACAAAGCGCGATGGGCCGAGAGTTCGGCGTTGATAGTTCCGTGATTGGCGGGATAATTCGCAACGAGACCTATTACGATCCAGCCTATACCCCGCCTTCACCTGATGAAAAGAGGCTGTGGAAATTGTCTAATGCTGACAAAGAAGCCATTTATTCTGAGTACAAGTCCGGGGCCACTCGAAAACAGTTGGCAGAGAAGTTCGGCGTAAGCTATTCCCAAATTGGCAACGTCCTCGGCAGAGTCACCTTGCCATAAGCCCCGGCCTTGGGTGATTGGCCAGGGCTTGATCATATAGCCGGAGACTGCGGCAGTCCGGTCAAGGTTCTATTGTGATTGGCGAAGACCCCTACCTGCTGGCGCTGGCGCCGGACAACCGGCTGATGCCGGCCCTGGCGCAGTCCTCGTCCTCCTGGGCGGTGCCGCCGCTGCCGCCGACCGCGCCTATCAATTCTCCGTTCATATAGATGGGCAGCGCGCCCTGTCCCGGCACGAACTCCCCGCCTTCCACCTCCATAACCGCCCGCATAATCGGCGTGGTGGAGCGTTCGGTAAGGTCGCCGCTGGCCTCGCCAAAGCAGGCCGACGCGCGGGCCTTGCCCCGCGAAACATAGGGCGTGCGCCACGGCGCACCGTCCATCCGGCACATGGTGATCAGGTCTCCCCGGGCATCGACGACTGAGAAACTGAAGGGCTTGCCCATCTCCATCGCGGCTGCTTTCGCGCCTGCCAGCACTTGCTCGGCCTGTTCCAGATTGATGTTAGGCATGGTGTTGCGCCTCCTTGTAGCTTATTGTTTGCGAGTCCAAGGGTGTGTATCCCCTGCGTGCTGCTATTGTACCAGCACAATATCCGCCCGTTCAGGGGCGTTCCCGTGAAGGCGGGAATCCAGGAGCGGCCCATTCAACGCCTCTGGCCGCGTTTCGCCGAATTGGAGTAGAATGGGGCCAGCGACTACGTTCAAGCTACGCATGGGACACCCTCTTCGCTGGCCGCCCGAAGGACCTTCCCGAAAGGAGACGCTTAGATGAGCCAGTTGCCGCCGGAGGTCTACCGCCTCATCGACGCCGCGCTGACCGAAGACCAGGTCTTCAACGATCCCACCACCCAGAGCCTGGTGCCCGACGACGTCCGGGCCGTGGGGATGATACGGGCCAAGGACCACGGGGTACTGGCGGGGCTGGACGTCTGCATGGCCGTCTTCCATCGCGTTGACGAAACTCTGGAAGCTAGACCACTGGTTTCCGACGGCGCGGCCCTTTCTCCCGGCGACGATGTGGCCCGTGTCGAAGGCGCGGCGGGAAGCATCCTGCGGGCGGAACGGACGGCCCTGAACTTTCTGCAACGCATGAGCGGCATCGCCAGCGATACCAACCGCTACGTGCGGGCGATAGAGGGCAGCCGTTCCCGCATCGTGGACACCCGCAAGACTGCCCCCGGACACCGCTACCTGGACAAGTACGCGGTGCGGATGGGCGGAGGCTTCAACCACCGTATCAACTTGGCCGACGGCATCCTGATCAAGGACAACCACATACAGGCCTTGCGGTCCCAGGAAGTGGGCTTGGACGGCGTCATCCGTTTGGCCCTGTCCCGCGCTTCCCACACCATAAAGGTGGAGGTGGAAGTGGAGACCCTTGAAGAGGTGCGCGAAGCGGTGGGCGCCGGCGCCCATATCATAATGCTGGATAACATGCCCCCGGACGTCATGCGCGAGGCGGTGGAAATCATCGACGGGCGGGCGGTTGTCGAGGCGTCTGGCGGAATCAATATGGACACCGTCCGGGCCGTCGCCGACGCCGGCGTAGACCTCATCTCCATCGGCGGCCTGACCCATTCGGTAACCGCGCTGGACCTGAGCCTGGACTTGGAGTTCGTTTAGTAACTGTCTCAATCCTTGGCGGATTACCCAACTCATCATTGCCATGAAAATAGACCGTTTTCATGTTCATACGTGGTCCCAAGGGGCCATCTGCAATTCCCGCCCAGCCCTGTCATTCCCGCGCAGGCGGGAATCCATCCGTTGAATTGCACAGGAGGTTTCGACATGTCCCGTTTACACAACATCACCAGGGAAGAACTCAAGCCTGAAGACCAAGTCTTTTTCGACGAGATCGTGGGCAGCAGGGGAAGCATCCGAGGACCCTACGGCGTGCTGCTGCACAGCCCCAAGGTAGCGGCCCGGGTGGCCAACACCGGTACCTACGTCAGGTTCGAGTTCGATATGCCTGAGAATCTCAAAGAGACGGTGATAATCACCACCGCCAAGGAGATCAAGTCCCAGTACGAGTTCAGCGCCCACGCCAGGCTGGCCAGGGAGGCAGGGGTGTCAGACGACACCATCCGGGTCATCGCCGAGGGAACCGCGCCCCAGGGCTTGTCCGGTGACGAGGAGATACTGGTCAAGTACACCCAGGAGTTGTTGCGCAACCACAAGGTGAGCGACGCCACCTACGAAGCCGTCAAGTCCCGTTTCGGCGTTCAAGGGACGCTGGACGTTACCGTGCTCATCGGCCATTACCTGCTCGTAGGCCAGGTCCTCGCTGCCTTTGACGTGGACCTCGCTCCCGGCATGGAGAACGAATACTCCGTCTGACGTTGCCCTCGCCTTCCCCCTCGCGGAGGAGCCTGTTTCATAATCGTCATTCCCACGAAGCCTGCCCCCGGCCCGGATTCCCGCCTTCGCGGGAATGACGGGGGAGGGGGCGGGAATCCAAGGAGACACAATTGCTTGCAGCCGAACCTATCCTGTACTCCCTCGAGTGGAACTGGAACATGGTGGACACCGCACTGGAGGGGCTGGACGATGCCGCCATGGCACGGCAGCCTTCGGACCAGTGCAACTCCGCCGCGTGGATACTGTGGCACATGAACCGGGTGTTGGACACCCTCATCCACACCCGTCTGCGGTCCATGCCCCAGTTGTGGGTGAGCGAAGGCTGGCACCAACAATACGGGATGGACAACGACCCCGAGGAGCGGGGCGTTGGCTGGACGGCGGAGCAGGTGAGTTCGTGGCAGCCGCCCTCCCGCAACGTCCAATTGGGGTACTACGAGGCCGTCAAAGCCGCCGCCAAGGAGTTTATATCGTCTCTAAGCCCCGATCAGTTGGAGGCGAAGATAGTGCTTCCCCCAGTGGCCGAGCCTCGTCCTGTATGGGCCGCCTTGGGGCAAGTAACCTGGGACAACATCTCCCACGGCGGCCAGATCGCCTATCTGCGGGGCTTGTTCATCGGTATGGGTTGGCACCGTTAGCCGCAGGGTGTAGCTGAAACCGACTGCTCGTATGGGAGCGTTGCCTTTGCATCAAAGGGGAGCGCGGAGCCGGTTGCGCTCAGCTATTGCGCCCATCATCGGGCAGTGGATCCGGAGAGACAAAGAGGGGCTGGGGGCGCTAGTCAGTCCAGACGTCCCGGAGCAGACCCGTCCATGTCTCTCCCGGCTCCAACATCCGTTCTTCGCCGTAGACTTCGGAGAAGTGAAGCGATCCCTGCCACTCCAGGAACTCCGCCGCCAGTTCAGACATACCCCGCCCGGCGCCACAAACCTCTGCCAAGTATTCCTCGACTGGCCACGTCCTTCCCATCCCGTGCCGGAGCATTGCAAAGCCGCACCGGGCCACATGGTAATGCTCCAGTCCCGCCTGCTGCCGGACCTCGTTCAGCAGGACGTACATAGCCACTTGTAACAACTGCTTCCGCCCAAGGGACGGCGAATTGACGGCCTTGAAGTCCACCCATTCCCCGCCGTTGAGTATCGCGTCTCCGTCGCCCTGGACACCTATCTGTGGAATCCCGACCACGGGGTTGCCTACTTCCATCGTCCGCCCTGCGAACATCCTTGACCGGTCGATAAACTCCATCAGGGCCTCGACTCCCGGTATCACGTCCTTCGCCAACGGGTCGCCCTTGATGCCCTCCAGTATTCGCTCGTAACTTGACGGCAACACCCCGTTCATAATGGACGGCAACGACCGCAGGCCCGCTCGCGCCACGCCTTCCAGCAGGCCCGCCACCGCCGCCGTCTCCGCGTTCGCCGGAAGCTCCGCCAACGACTTGGCCGCGTCGGTTTCCCGCCGGCAAGCGATGGTGTCGGCGTAAGTGAACCCATCGGGGTCCAACTTTGCCCGAACCAGATAATCAACCGCCCGCCCTATTGAGGCGGCCACCCCTGAACTGGACGGCCCTTTGAGGAATCCGGCCCCGTATATCTTAACCGACGGAATTCTCGGGAAGGTCCGGTCAATCCACTCGCGGGCGGGGTGTCCATCTTTCCCGCCGCTTGTTCCCAAGATACTTGTTACCGGCATGAGCAATGGATCAAGAAATTCCCTCTGTTCCGAGTTATGATTCCGCATTCCCTCCTTCGCCATATCAGTCCCTCCTTTCGATTATCGGGAGAAATCAACCCTCGCCGCTGGAGTCCGTTGCCAGCGTGGTGACTGACGCGCCGGTGGTCGCCGACGATTGCGGCGAGTGGGCATGGGCTGGCACCGTTAGCCGCGGCGGGGCCGGTTCCTGTCGGCGCTGTCCAGCATGATGGTCACCGGCCCGTCGTTTTGCAGCCGCACCTGCATATACTCCTGGAAGCGCCCCGTTGCCACCCGCAGGCCCGTCCCCCGAAACAGGTCGGCGGCGTGGTTGTACAGCCGCTCGGCGTCCTCGGGGCTGGCCGCTTGGGTGAAGTCGGGCCGGCGGCCGCGGCGGGTGTCGGCGTACAGGGTGAACTGGCTTACTAAAAGAATCTCCGCCCCCGTGTCAAGGGCGGAGAGGTTGAAACGGTTGCTGTCGTCGGAAAAGACCCGCAGGTTGACGGTCTTCTCCACCAAGTAACGGGCGTCCGATTCATCGTCGCCCTTGGCGACCCCCAGAAAGACCACCAGCCCCGCGCCGGTGCTCCCTACCTGTTCGCCGTCTATCGTGACCGACGACTCCGCCACGCGCTGGACCAGGGCCCGCAATGCTGCTAACCCTTTTCCAACTCAGCCGCGACCAGCCGCCGGCACGCAGGGACAGGCCGGAACTAGGACGAGCTTTCGCTGGCGGCCGGGGCCGCGGACTCGGTCTTGGATTCCGTCTTGGAGCCGGAGTCTGAGGAGGAGCCGTTGTCCTTGCTGGACGAGGCTGTGGATGTCTCCTTGGATTCCTTGCTGCCGTTTTCCACGGGCGGCTTGGGGCGCCCGTAATCGGTGGTGTAGAAGCCGGAGCCTTTGTAGATCACCGGTACGGCGTGAAAGACTCGCTGGCCCGCGCCGGAGCAGACTGGGCAGGTGCCCTTGCCGGCTTCCTTGAAACTCTGGACCAGTTCGAAACCCTCACCGCATACGGTGCAACGATAGTCGTAACGTGGCACGCCTAAACACTCCTGTGGACAGAGGTATCGCTTGAGGAAAATATGGGGTTGGCAACCTACCTAATTTATCAGCAGGCGTGCACCCTGTCAAATGCGGCTATCAGGGCGGTAGCGTTTTTAAGTTTGCCAGCCCATTCAAGCGTCATTCCCGCGAAGGCGGGAATCCACACTGTCTCCCATAAGTAAATTTACCCTTACCAACGACCTATGGATTCCCGTTTCCACGGGAATTGCAGATGGCCCCTTGGGACCACGTATGAACATGAAAATGGTCTATTTTCATGGTAATGACGGAAGGTTTGAGGCGGATTTGACCTGTCTGGCCGCAACAGTCAAAACGCGATTGCCCTGATGCCGCCAAGGTTATTACAAGCGTCATGCGTAGGTAACGGTTATGTTCCGCCGGAACCCAATTGGCGTACTATATAGTGGAAGAAGCACAGTTCAACGTGGCGAGGTGCAACGTGGCTCTACCAACAGAGCGGGAGTTCTCTCCTCTATCCCCTTTGAGTATTCGCCGCAAGGGGGTCCAGATAAACCTGTCCATGCTGTTGATTCTTCTTCTGGTTATTCTGGGCGCCTGGCTGGACTACCGGTCTTTCAGTGGGGTACAGGAGTCTCTTGCCAGTGACCTGGCCGATTTGACCCAAAGCGAGGGGATGGCGGCTGTTTCCGTGGAAGGCGCGATGAACAGGACGGTCCAAGCGATTTCCATCGGGCGTACTTGGTCGATAACGCTTGGGGTCCTCATCGTTGCCCTGATAGTGTTCACCGGGTACCGTTTGATAACCGTGGGGCTTCGTGCGGTTGCGATGGAGGTGTGGATACGCCGCATGGGCGGCGGCGACCTGGACTACAAGGTCGACCTGCCCGGGCATGATGAGATCAACGAATTGGCCTTTGCCTTGGAGAAGCTGAGACAGCGTTCCATTGAGGCCTTGCAGTTGAACCTCGTCGAAACCTTGTCCAGAGGGCTGCAACAGAAAAACGACGAGCTTGAGCAAGTTTTGATAGAACTCCAGCGGACCCAGGACCAGATCATCCAGCGCCAGAAGCTGGCTGAGCTTGGAGAATTGACCGCCGGAGTAGCCCACGAAATCAGGAACCCTATGAATTTCGTCAAGAACTTCTCCGAGTCCTCTGAGGACTTGCTCAGCGAACTGAAGGAAATACTCGACGAGAGCTTGGAAAAATTGGACGCAGAGAAGCGGGAAATTATAGATGAAATTTCCGACAGCTTGACTGACAACTTGCAACGTATCCGATCACACACCGACCGCGTCAACAATATCGTGCGTGATATGCTCATGATCGGACGCGGCGGCGGCAGGTTCCAATCGACCGATATAAACAATCTTCTCAGGGACCGTGCCTTCCTTGCCTTCCACGCCGCTCGCGCCGCCGCCGATGACTTTCAACTGGACATCAGGGATGAATTCGATCCCAGCGCCGGCGAGGTGCCGGTGGTGCCCGAAGACATGGGCCGCGTTTTTCTGAACATGGTAAGCAACGCCTGCGACGCCACCGACGAGAAACGCCGCGCTCTGGAAGACGGTCCCGACCCCTTCGTACCCACCCTATGGCTGAAGACGGAGCGAAAAGAGAACACTATCGAGATACGAGTCCGGGATAACGGCAGCGGTATGTCTTCGGATGTTTTGGAGAAAATATTCAACCCCTTCTTCACCACCAAGCCCACAGGCAAAGGCACCGGACTGGGGCTGAGTCTATCCAACGACATCGTCCGGGAACACGGTGGGACCATCACGCCTATATCCAAACTCGGCGAATACACCGAGATGGTCGTTACTATCCCGTTTTCGAGGGACGGCGAGGCATCGGACGCATGAAGAGCGTCAATGCGTTCTTCCTGTTACAATCAATTTGGGAAGCTTGACCTCAACCCGGCCTTACCGAGGATATCCCGCAACCCGTGGTCCACATATCGAGCAAAGCAGCCTGGAGGTGTGTGTCGTGTCGTTAGTGCCAAAGGTGATGAGTACCCAGCACCCGGACAATGCAACGCCGCCCCCCTTCGCCGACGAAGCGGGTGTGCTCAAGGGCGACGGCGAGGTGGACGAGGCCGTCGATGTATTCGCCCTGGGCTGCGATGAACAGATGTGGGACTCGGAAGGCAAGGAGGCCGACAACCAGGTTGTACGGAAACTCCTTACCGGCTACCCCGACTTCTTCCACGACGAATACCGCTTGGGGCGCGACGTCATCCTGACTCTACGCGTACCTAACCCCGGCATCGAACGGGACATGCGCAAGTCGATGGTCGAGGCCCTGCAAAGCGTGCCGTCGGCCAGGGATATGGCCCACAACTTTTACGGAGACTTGGAGGAGGATGCGGCCCCCATCCAGGAAGTGATCCTTCCTTTTACCACTTCCGCCGAGGAACTCTCCTTGGTCGAGGCCTACTACCGCAAGATGATCGTCGGCCAGGAAACCGAGACGCTGCTCAACGGCCGGCAGGTAAAGGACTGGGTGGGAGAGTTTTTCCCCAAGCAGCTTCGGGTCATTCCCCTCATCGAGGACATGGAACACCTGCACTATTGCGACACCATAGTGGAGGAGTACATGCAGGGCAGGTCCCTGCCCTATCAGCGAGTGTTCCTGGCCCGGAGCGACCCGGCCCTCAACTATGGCATCGTGGCCGCCGAACTGGTGTTGAAAATGGGACTTGACCGGCTCTACAACTTGGAGAAAAGGCTGGGCGTCCCGCTGTATCCCATCATCGGCGCCGGCTCCGTGCCCTTCAGGGGACACCTGACCCCCGTCAACATCGACCGCGCGCTGAGGGAGTATCCAAGCGCCCACACTTTCACGGTCCAGTCCGCCTTCAAGTACGACTACGACAAGGACACCGTCCGCAACGGCATCGCCCAGATCCTCGACCACGAACGGGGGGAGCCGGTGCCCATCGACCAGGAACGCGGGCGCGAACTGGTGGACCGGACCACCGCCGAATACCAGTCCCACGTCCGGCGCTTGATTGGGGTCATAAGCTCGGTGTCGTCCAACATCCCCAAGCGGCGTGAACGCAAGCTCCACGTTGGCCTCTTTGGCTACGGCCGCTCCTTGGGGGGCGTTGGCGATGATGTGACCCTACCCCGCGCCATCGGCTTCGCTGCGTCGATGTACTCCATCGGCGTTCCCCCGGAATTGCTGGACTTGGCCGCCCTCACTCCCGACGACCTGTCCTTCGTCCGTGAGGTCTATCCCAGCATAGACGAAGACCTGCGTGCTGCCTTGCGGTTCACCAACGAGCGTCACGTTAAGGAGTTGCTGGGCGACCGGCACCTGGACATAGTGGGCCAGTTCACCGACGAAATAGACGGGTCCACGAGGGCCTTACCAGCGCCATCTGGGCCGGCATCAGCAGCAGCAACACCACCGTAAACATCCCCCACTACGTCGCAGAGGCCGCCCAACTCCGCCGCTTTCTGGGGTAGGGGGGGCGGCAGCGGCCAGGGCAACCACGAGGGTTGCCCCTACAATTCACTGGGCAGGAAACGTGTGGTCGGCGTGACGGACGGTACAATCCAGCCTGCCATTCGTCGGATCGTACTGCATGTACCAGTGGTTTATGACGTTTCGCCCCAGAAGGGACGGCAGCCCAGTGCTGGCTCCGTCAGGTTCGGCGATACGCAAAGGCAGTTCGTAGGCTCTTACGAGGGGGCCGTCAACAAAGGACAGAAATGCCGTCTCTTGAAAGTATGCCGACCTACCGCCGACTCCACGAGAGGCCACCCTGTCGGCAAGTGACTGGAATGGAATACCTATACGTTCAGCATCACCTTGATGTATGTACGTGGCATCGGCCCCGGTGTCCAACAGGCAGAGTATCCTGGCGTTAACCTGTAACCGGGGGATACGGACCCGGCACTCAACGATTGGTCGACCCCTGCTGTCGAATCTTCCGAGAATCATAGAACCAAAGATTCTGGATCCGTATCCAGAAACTCAACTATGTATGCGTCGCCGCGGGCGCGGATGGGATCCACAGTCGAAAGTACCTCTTTGCGCGAGTCGCACACCGCCAGGACCCCATCTTTGCCCATGACTACCCACTTATCGGGGTATTTCTCAATTAGGGCATCGTGTTCATCCCAAAGGTGGGTGACGGCATCGTGGAACTCCTGCATCTCTTTTAGAAAGACCTCGACTCCGCCATCCCCCAGTATGACTTCCCTCGCGTACTCCTCGTCCATAAGCTTTTTCAGGCCGTCATCCGGGTCTGTCATGACATTCTCCTTCATCATCGGTCGCCCCCAGTATACCCCCAACCACCGGACGATTTGGTGACCGTGGGGAAATGTCAACCCAACAGGTGGCTACGATTAACGGTCGCTGGCCGCGCCGCGCCAGACCAACTGCTTGCCCGTCGCATAGTCAACAACACCCTCGTCAATGATGGGAGGATTGAAGGAGTCGGCGACGGCTTCGTCGAGTTGGCTTTGGGTCAACCGGGCGAAGTGGGTCCCCGGTACTTGGGGTTCCGAAGCGGGCGCTTGAGCGGCCCGCCTGAAACGTGCGCCGGACAGGTTCGTATTCTTGAGTAGGGCATCCGAGAAATCTGTAGCGCCAAGTTCCGCATGGGTTAAATCTGCATCCCTGAGGTCCGCACGGGACAGGTTTGCGCCCGATAAGTTTGTGTCGGATAGTATTGCTTCTCGCAGGTTGGCGCGAGACAAATTTGAGTCTTGCAAGAACGCGCGGTGCAGGTTTGCGCACTCCAGATTAGCGCCGGAAAGGTCGACCTCATTGAGAGTAGAGAAGCCCAACCTGGCTTCGCGTAAATTGGCGCGAGCCAGATTCATCCCAACCAAGGATATGCGCCTCAGGTCCGCGCCGTGCAGGTCCACTCGGATTTTTGCAGTCTTTTCGTAGCCAGGGCGGTCTCTTCTGAGTTTGTCAATGAGATTCATTGCGGCTTGGACATAGTCTCGGTGAGTAGTCATATTCAGGACAATTCCTCTTCCGCAGACTGGTTCAGGCCCTCATCCACGTCTGTCATGGCAGTTCTCCCCCAGCATCGGTCGCCCCCACTATAGCCCCAACAACCGGCCGATGTCGGTGGCCGCAGAAACTGACAACCTAACGGGTGGCTACATCAGGCCGATGGCGCTATAAATTTGATGGCCCATTTAACCTCCATCTCCACGAGGGCAAGCGTCATTCCCGTGACAACGGGAATCCATAGGTCGTTGGGAAAGGCAAACTTGCCTATGGGAAACGGTGTGGATTCCCGCCTGCGCGGGAATGACGAAGGGGTTGGATGACGGCGAAATACCAATCCGACGGGTGGCTACGATGAGCGGTCAAGAGACTGGCCCCGCCAGATGAGTTGCTCGCCGGTCTCAGCATCGAGAACACCATTCAACTTGGGCGGGTTATCCGGGTCGGCCCGGGCCCGGTCAAGTTGGACTTGGGTCAACCTCATCGCTGCTTGCAGTCCACCAACAGAAAACTGTGCGCCCGATAGGTTTGCATCTGCAAAGTTCGCTCGGGTCAAGTCCGCATCCCAAAAACGCGCTCCGGACAGGTCTGTCCTCAGAAAACGCGCTCCGGAAAGGTTTGAGCATTCAAACGACGCATTGACTGCGCTTGCATCCTGAAAGATTGCTCCGGATAGATTGGCTCCAGATAGATTCGTGCGCTTCAGGTTCGCGTTGCGGAAATTTACCCTGGGCAAGTCGGCGTCTTGGAGCATCGCGCCCGACAGGTTCGCAGACCAAAGGCGCGTTCTTGTGAATTTCACGTCATAGAATTCGGACTGTGACAGGTCAGCGTGGGATAGGAAGGAATCCGTGAGGTCCGTATTAGCAAAGTTGACATTGGACAAGTGAGAGTGATGGAACAAGGCGTGGGAGAGGTCTGCGTCCAACAACTGCGCGCCGCGAAGGTCGACGCCTCGCAAGTCCAGCCTGAAGTCCATTTCCCGCTCCAGCGCAATTCGCAGCTTGGAGCGAGAGCCAATTTCCTGCATGATAGCATCAACGTCCTGACGAATTCCAAGCAGAGTACCAGGCTTAATGGCTGCCTGCCCTGATTCGAGGCTCTGGTCCTTGGTGGGAAGGCGCACAAACGCACACAGAAGCCTCATAACCTGTATATGGTACTGCTCAGGGTGTTCTTCGGCGAGACGCTGGAGGGCGTAGATACCGCCCAAGCGCACTGCTAGAACATCGCCGCCCAGCATTTCCGCCCCTTTCTGATAGCGCTCGTTCAGCAGTCCCTGTTGCGCTGTTTCGGATTGACGCCGGGCTGTTTCAGCCTAGCGTTGGCCAGTACGCCGCGCCATACAGCGAACACCAGAGCAAGCATACCGGCGATTAGAAAACCAATATTTCGTATCGTCGTGCTGTTAGATTCCGCGCCGCTTTCACCTACCCCGGAGCGCAGCCAGTCCCATCCTGCGGCTGGCAATGCAACACTACAAACCAGCACGATAGCCACTAAAGTTAGCCAGAATGCGGTTGAGTTAGGGAGATTTCTTAACCGTCTCATCACCGCTCATATTCTCCCCACCACCCCCAGTATCCCCCCAATCCGCCGCGCCGTGTCCGCAAAATGCTGCACCTCCTCCGGCAGCAGCGGCCGCCCCAGCACGCGATGCTCCCGGTACGACAGCCACTTCTTCAACACCTGGTAGCCGCCCAGCTTGTAGTTCCACACGTTGATGGGGACGTTGCGCCAGTAGGCCCGTTCGTTCAGGTAAATGTCAACGGTGGACTCGCCCAGGGTTGTTATCGCGTCGCCGAGGGCGGCGCGTTCCTCTGCGGTATAGGGACGCTCCTCCGCGCGGCCCAAGCCCGGCATTACCGCATCGCCCGTGCCGAAATGCCCCCAGCCCGCCGTAACCGAGAAGTCGTCCCCGGTCATGTTGCGCCCGTCAATGGTGGAGGGAACGGATATCGACGCCATATCCGGGCGCAGCGGGGCGGCGGTGACGCCGGGCACGGGAGTCTCCGGGTCCAGCAACCGGGCCAGTTCCCGGCCCCGATCCGCCGACGCCGCCAGCTCCTCCGCCGCTCCGGGTGTGTTCCCGTCAGGCCAACCGGGCAACGGGATGCGCGGCCACTCCATCCGCAGCGCCCCGGCGTTGGCCTCCCGGTAGGCCGGGTCGTGCAGCACCGCCAGGACGTGATGGAACAGGTCCTCCACCCCCAGGCCCAGCCGCTCCAGGTAGCCTTGGGCCGCGGCCGACAGGTTGGGGCGCCGTTGCAACCCGTCCCCTCCCAGACCCAAACCCTCATCTCGGAGCCATAACGGGAACATGCTTGCGCTCCACTCATTCAAGTGGAGCGACGCTAAGTGACCAGTGGCCGTCGTTTGGGGTTCGGTCGCGTCCCTCCGCAAGCGTGGAACCGTACACAGCCATAAGTTGCCGTCAGAGACGTGTTGCTTGTAGTCGGCGCGTTTCTCGTCGAGCAATTTTGTATCTGCTTCCCAGTAGAGCCACCGATTATCAAAAGGTCGATAGGCGTATCTTACGATGTCACTCCTATCATCCGGTTTATCGCGCCGCAGCAGTGAATCTCGTATAGCGCGGGCATTGAACCGATTAGTGCTATCCATGATGGACGGATAGCGGCGGGCAATTTCTTCATGACTCAATTCTGAGTTGAAGTAGTCGGTTACCCGCATCTTCAGGTGTTCAAGGTCAATGTCTACCAAGAACGAATCGCGGCTAGTCTTTACTCCCGGAAAGGATATCGGGAATAATTCAGGCAGCGACGGCCAATCCTGCCAACTATTGTTCACCGCCATTGGTTTGAATGGCAGGCCCAGCATGAGTTGGGGTTGTATATCCGTATATCCCGTGTCAATGTCGGCGTCGTTAATACGGTCCATCAGAGCCGCACGCCGTTCGTCCGCTCGTGCATGGTGGAAGTCACGGTATTGGATACGACCGTTTCCGGTTTGGTTGACGGCAGTGTCCGACTTGGACAGCAGTGTTATCGCCGTGCCTACCCTGATACCCGGAGACTGGCCCGTAATGGCAAAGACCGTCTCACTGGTTCGGCCATCGGGTGCGTACTCCGAAATAATGCGGTCACCGTGAAGGTTGTCGATGCGGATGGCGTCGAACGCCTCCAAGTAACGCTCCCGCATCCCGGTGAAGGACAGCCCGTCCAGCCACGAGTAGTTGGATATGAAGCAGACCACGCCCCGGCCCGTCTTCTCCGCGATGCGCCGCTCGGCCATGCGGAAGAACCGCACGTACAGGTCGTTCAGCCCTTGGCCTTCGGGACGCCGCACTTGCTTGGTGGTGCGGTAGGCCTCCGACAACTCCCTCTCCTCGTCCACGGCCATCCCGGCGAAACCGTTGTAGGGCGGGTTGCCCAGGATGACCAGCACCGGCGTGTCCTGCTTCACCCGCTCGGCCCGGTCCCGTTCCTCCTCGAGTTCCGGGAAGGGCAGCGGTTTCTGGACGCGAGGCTCCCAGCCGGTCAAGGCGTTGGTCAGGAAGACGCCCGCCCGCTCGTTGCCGTCATCCGACAGCGGCGCGTCCAATGCCTGCATGGTCAGGCCCACTTGCAGGTGGGCCACCACGAAGGGCGCGGGCATAATCTCGAACCCGAACACCCGCTGGGTGGCGGCCTGCTTCACCTTCGCGCCGGTCAACGCGCCCGCGCCCGCCGACTCCAGGTTGGCGGCGATGCGCTTCAGCGTCTCGGCCAAGTAGGCGCCGGTGCCGCAGCAGGGGTCCAGCACGTACACGTTTTCCGCCGCCAGCCCTTCGGTGATGCCCAGGTCATCCTTGAGGGCATGGTCGACGCGGGCCACCATGTAGCGCACTACCTCGGCGGGGGTGTACCAGACGCCAAGCTGCTTGCGCAGGGCCGGGTCGAAGGCCTCCAGGAAAGGCTCGTAGAAGTAAGGCACCGCCTCGCCCTCGTTGAACTTGGCGAAGAACGCTTCCCGGTCCACCCGGTCAAGGGCCGCGGCGGTCCAGTCCAGCACCTCCACCAGTCCCAACGGCTGCAATCGTCCGGGATCGGATAGCTGCTGGAACAGGGCCCGCAGCACGGGAGCGCGCAGGTGCCAGACGGCGGTGCGCCAGTCGAAGGAACCGGTTGGCGGGGGTGTCTGTCTCGACCACAGTACCCAGGCGGAAAATACGCCGTAGAAGAGGGTCTGTACCAGGGTTGACCGAAAGAAAGCCGCGCCCCGGTCGCCCTCGAACTTCACCCCCAAGGCTTCTTCCAACGCGGCCCGCACGGCGTTGAGAGATGCGGCGTCGCCCGCGGCCTCGACCCGGCCCAAGCCGTCGCGGGCGTAGGAGGCCAGCAGCCAAGCCAGGTCCCTGGGTTCAGCCAGGGAGGCCCGGTGGGAAAGGGCACGGGAGAGGTATTCCCCCAAGGCCGCGCCAACGTTGCAGGCGAAGGCCCGGGGGTGTTGCAGCTTGGCCTCGAAGTCGGCGGCGGATTCCGCCAGCCGGAAGGTCTCCAGCTTGGCGGGCTTGCCCTGTCCGTCCTCACCCAGCAGCACGAAGTTTCGGGTGTTGGTGACCAGGATCAGCCGGTAGCGTTCCCAGTAGCGGCTGACTTGGCTGCTTTCGGCGGTGAGCCAAGCGTCGTCGTTAGCCGCCTTCACCTCCACCACGCCGCACTCCGGCGTCTGTCCCTGCTTGGGCTGTCCCTTCTGCACCTGCTTGGCGGCGTACAGGCCCATGTCGGGATGCCCTGCGCCCTGCTGGGCCATCTCGCTCACGCAGAACACCTTGGGCCTCAGCGCGCCGCCCACCGCGTTCAGCAGGTTGGTCAGCGGCGGGTAGTAGGACCGCTCGCCCGTGGCGCCGCCGGAGGCCCGGATTTTGCGAACGTCATCCAGGTAGTCTTCCACGGCTGCGGTGAGTTTGGCGTTAGTCGGCGGCATAGCTTCTTGTCCCCTGTTGGTTGGGTCTGTCGTCTCGGGGTAAAGGCTATGTTACCGCCCTGTTCCCAATAATTCATCTGACATCCGCCCCTTCCCAACATCGGTGTCGCTGCCGTAACATGGTTCCCGCACAGCCTGCGGTAGCACGACATCATTTGCAGGACACGCGGGGGTGGAGCTAAGCCTGATGTCCCCCAATTTCATCCAGGAGCAACTGTCTTGGGCTTACGTAAGAGCCGTGATATTTCGCGCCGGTTACAGATTGTACATACCGGAGGTTGACGATCATGGCATAGATGGGACGGTAGGCTCTTATTCCGGTGGTGTGAACCGGGTTGACTTTCAGCTAAAGGCTACGACACAGTACATAATTCAGAGTGGATACGTCATCTACGACCTGCGAGTCCAGAACTATAACCAGCTAATCAAAGAAGACGATCTTCCTCGCGTCTTGGTCCTGTTTCTCATGCCTACCAACCCCGGCCAGTGGCTTACCCAAACCCCGGAAGAATTGTGTTTGCGAAAGTGCGCATATTGGGTGTCCCTGATGGGGATGGCCTCCTCCGGCAACAGGTCAACCGTCCGGGTTTCTGTGCCTTTAAGCAACATGTTTGACCTGAACGGTCTTGCTGATATGTTCTCCCGACTGATTGTTTGATGGAGGCCCCGATGGACGTGCACATCACGGACTCAGCGGCGTTGCGCCGGGTATCTCCGTCCGTGTTAAGCGCATATCTTGAGGCCCAGGGCTGGATCCGCCAACAGACGTGGCAAAACCGGATAGTGGTCTGGTCGCGGACACAAGACGAGCAGGTCAACGAGCTTCTTACGCCGCTGCGGGAGCAGTCCGATGCTTACGCCGTGCGGATTTCAGAAGTGGTGGCCCTGCTGGGCCAACTGGAAGAACGTTCCCAGCTTGACGTCTATTACGATCTGCTGGGTGCCGGGGCCGACGTCATCAGGCTCCGTTCGTTGAATGGCATCAACCAGTCCGGCTGGTCACTCAGCGACAGCGTGGACTTGCTTGGACGTGCCCATGACCTGATAATGGCGGCGGCCCGGGCCGCCGAACGACCAGGGCAACCGGTGTATCATGGCCGGGCATCCGGAGTAGTAACGGATTATGTGCGGGGAGTGCGTCCGCTGCCAGGTTACACAACGGGATATGAATTGACCCTTCACTCACAGGTGCCAGCGGATTATGGGATACAGCGTGATTTTGGGGACTCCTTCAAGCCGCCTTTTGCGCGACAGGCGACACTAGCATTGAATAACGGATTGCGCCAAGCTGGGAACACGGCAGAGGCGGTGCTCGCGGGCGCTGGCATCGTGTCCTTTGATGAGGTGGCGCAGCAGGGTGTCAGCGCCAACCTGTGCGAAGCGGTGGCGGCGTTGGCACGACAAGGGCACGGCGTCGAGGTCAGTCTGTCCTGGGCTTCGGTCCGTCCTTCCGATGCTTCCGACGGCCAGTTCACGTTTCCGGAAAGCACCGTTGATGTGTTCACAAATGGGGCCGAGTGGTTGCGCCGTAAAAGCCCGTTATTGAACGCGCAAATATCCGGTGAAATTGTGCGGCTGGACCGGGAATCTCAAGAGGAATTCGACGGCCAGGCGGTGATGCTCAGTGAATTGGATGGACGCCCAGTCGCCTTGCAGGTCCAATTTAATATGGCGGACCGTGAGGATGTTGTACGCGCTTTCCGGGACAGCCTTGAAATAAGTGTGGACGGCGATATTTACCGCGAAGGAAGGCGGTACTATTTGAGGGTGCCGCACAATTTTTTTGTGGTTGGTTAACAAGACAAAAGACCGAACATTATCGCCGTCCTGTCCCGCCCACCCCTGCCGTTGACCGCCCTTCCCCCGCTTCCTATAATTGCGCCCATCTTCCCAATCATCCGTTGGCCAATCACCCCTTGGAAGGTGGATAGTGTCCGAATTCACCATGAAAGTGGGCGGCGTAGAAATTATCGCCCTGTCCGACATGAACTTCCCCTTTCCCATGCCCCTCAACGAGCTTTTCCCCGATGCGCCCGCCGAGGCGTGGAAGCCCTACAAGGACAGTTATCCTAGCACTTTCGACCAGGACCAGGACCACATGCTCATAGAAATCGGCTGCTACTTGGTCAGGTCGCAGGGGCGGACCATCCTCATCGACACTGGTTACGGCCCCGGCCCCATCGAGGCCATCGGCGGGCGGAAGGGCGAGTTGATGACCGACCTGGCGGCCAAGAACATCCGGCCCGAAGAGGTTGACACCGTCTTTATATCCCACCTCCACTCGGACCACGTGGGCTGGAACGTCGTTGAACAGGGCGAAAAGCTGGTTCCCGCCTTTCCCAACGCTCGCTACGTCATGCACCAAGCCGACCTGGACCACTTCCGGAAGCCCGAAGTCCAAGCGGCCTTGCCCTTTCTGTTCATGCACCGGTGCATAGAGCCGCTGTCCGACGCCGGACTCATTGACGCCCTTGTGGAGGACACTGACCTCACGCCGGAGGTGCGGGCTTTGCATACTCCAGGCCACACGCCCGGCCACATGAGCATCCTGGTGTCGTCGGAGGGCCAGGAGGCCTTGATTCAAGGCGACGTGCTGGTGCATCCGGCGCAGGTGACCGAGGACGACTGGAACTGTCATTTCGACCACGACTGGCCCGTGTCGACGGAGACACGCCGGAAAATGTTGGACCAGGTTGAGGCCCGCGGAACGCCCGTCATCTCGTGCCATTTCCCCCTTCCCGGATTCGGCAAGATCTCCCGCCGCGAAGGCAGGCGTTACTGGCAGGTGGGCCTTTAGCACCAAACCCCGTTATTCCTGGGCAGGAATCCCCGCATCTGCTGGTGGAGCATCGTGAGAGGAGTGCGTCAATGACCAGGCCAAGTGACTGGGGTGTGAGGACCAAGACCCCCAAAGAAGTGACCGACAAGGTTGAAAATATAGTCAGGAAAGCCTTGGAAGAACGGTTCAAGGGCCAGCTTGTATTCGACCCGATTATCGTAATGCCCAGCATTGACCACTGCGGCGACGAATACCTGCACATTTACGTCGTAGTGGACGGAGACTATAAACTGCTGGACCCCGGGTGGACCCTGGAATTGCCACGTCTCATACTTGAGCAGGTGGATGAAGGCGAAGTCCCCGGAATCCCCGACGACTCTTTTATACCGAAATCCGAATGGGAAGAAGACCAGTGGGAAGAGTATATTCGTGAGCTGGCTTCTTGAATCCGCGCGACCTAGTGAGAATTGCCAGGCAACTGGCGTCCGGCGCCGTGGGCGGAAACCGGGGCCGACCGCGTCAGACCGAGTTGCGCCGCGCCGTAAGCGCCGCCTATTACGCTCTTTTCCATACACTTGCTCTCTCCAGTGCCAATGCGCTGGCGGGATCTTCCGGCGCCAGCCGAAATCAACCGGCGTGGCGTCAGACTTACCGGGCCCTGGAACACGGTCACGCCAGGAATCAATGCCTTAATCGGCCTGCCATGAGTGTTTTTTCGGTAGAAATTCAAGATTTCGGACTACTATTCGTCCGTATGCAGAGCCAACGCCACTCCGCCGACTATGACCCTTACGCAAGGTTTTCCCGTGCCAACGTCATGCATCTAATTGATGCCACTGGGGAAGCCATATCCCGGTTCGAGAATGCCGCCGCCGCTGACCGCCGCTCGTTTGCAATCCACGTTTTGCTCAGATTGCGAAGAGACTGACAATCCAAAACCTCGAGGTGAGCCATGACTACCGACGCAGCCGCGACCATACTGGAAAACGTTGACCCGGAAGAAATGCTGCGCTTGGCCCAGGAACTGATCAGGATTCCCAGCTTCAAGACAGAAGAGAGCGACGTGGCCCGCTTCCTGGGAGACTACCTGTCCCAGCGCGGCTACGAGGTGCAGTTGCAGGAGGTGGAGCCAGGGCGGTTCCAGACGGTAGCCACCCTTAGAGGCAGCGGCGGGGGCAAGTCCCTCATGTTCAACGGCCACATCGACATCGACCCCTTGGCCATGGGGTGGAAGCGCGACCCGTGGACGCCCAGCATAGAGGGCGACCTGCTCTTCGGCGCGGGCACCCGCAACATGAAGGGCGGCGTGACGGCCATGGTCACCGCCGCCGAGGCCATAAGGAACTCTGGGGTCTCTCTGCCGGGAGACTTGGTGCTGGCCTGCGTGGTGGGCGAGTTGCAGGGAGGCGTGGGCACCACCTACCTGTGTCGGAACGGCCCCCTTACCGACATGGCGGTGGTGCCCGAGCCCTTCGGCGCCAACAACATCCTTACCGTCCACGCCGGCGTGCTGGAAATGGCGGTGCACGTTCTGGGCAACTCCCGCCACATCAGCAGAAAAGAGGAGGGAATCGACGCCATCGCCAAGATGTGCAAGGCCATTCCGGCCATCGACGGCGTGGAATTCACCTACACGCTCCGCGAAGACCTGCCGGGTCTGCCGCGCATCAACGTCGGCACAATCATCGGAGGCCGGGGCCGCGATTACGACCTGCGAGGCCCGAACTTCGTCTCCGACTTCTGCACCGTGATCGTGGACGTGCGTTTCCTTCCCGGCATGACTTCCGCCTCGGTCAGGGCAGACATCGAAAGGGCATTGGACCGGATCAAAGCTGAGGACCCCGACTTTGAATACGAGATAGAAATGCCGCCGGACCCCAAGCACCGGGTGTTCACCGTGGTGATGGAGCCTTTCGACCTGCCCAAGGACGAGTACATACTGGAGACGGTGCTCCGCCAGTTCCGCACGGTCACCGGGAAGGAACCGGACGGTGTAGGAACGGTCCTGCCCGGTTCCTACACGGGCGACGACACTTGTCACCTGTGGGCGGCCGGCGTCCCTTGCCTGCTCTTCGGCCCGGGCGGTGGTTCCGAGTCGGCGGACATCCCCGACGAGTTCACCCGCATCGACGACATGGAGCAGGTCGCCAAGGTCCTGGCCCTTACCGCCCTGGATGTTTGCAACCTGCCCAAGTAGGGTAATTGGGACTCTTGTCATTCGTGGCGGATATGATGCAACGACGCGCCCACACTGGTGCGGTTGTCCGGCCCCTATGTTCTGAGTCGGAACAGAACAAGGACAGCGAATGCTCGCCTGTCCAGTGTTCTTGCTCTGTTGAAGCCGTCAATGGCCAATGTGGTCTCTAGGATGAGCTGGAGTACGTCGGATCTGGAGAAGGTCTCCAAGGGGTCATAGTCGGCGTTGTGTCGCTGGGACTGCATTTTGACAAACTGTGCCGCGAAGTCCTGAATATCCTGAGGGAATTGCAATAGCTCTTGCCGGCCAGTTGCCCTGGCAGCTTGGGAGTGGTCCAGGGCTCTGTAGAGTTGTCGCCAAGCTTGGTTGCTGCGTTTTGCTGGGGTGGAACCTACCAAGAGGTTGGCGTTTGACCTGGCTAACGCATGGAACATGGCATAGTAGGCGGTGCTTACGGCGCGGTGTAGGTCCTCCTGCCGGGGGCGGCCCCGTCTTTGGCTGGAGGCCAGGTACTTGACTGTTGCGATGAGGTTGCTGGGGTTCAAGGCAAGTGTCTTGCCAACTCCGGCCATTCGGATTTCTCCACGAATGACTGGATAGGAATAGCGGTGAAGCCAAGTTCCTCTGCCTTAGACCAGACTCGACCGGAGAGACGCAGGGTCCAACCGGGGTCAAGGTCACGCTGGTCTCCGTCGAAGACAATATAGGTGTGGAGGTAATCCCTACCCTCGTGGTCAACTTTGGGGATCACTACGATGGGGTCGAAGGTGAACTCCCCCTTAAACCTCTCCTCCAAGAGGGCGTTGATGATGTCCTTGAACTTGGCGGGGGCTTCCGCTTTGGGCTGCATGATCGCTCCTTTTGAGCTTTTCCCCACCTACGCTATTCTATCACGTGAAAGGTAAGACTTCGCTATTGGGAAAGCCTTTGCCCACGCCCGTTCAGCTTGACACCCCTATAGGCCAATGCTAAAATCGCCCACGTTCCCGGACGTACGCGCCCTCTATATATGTCTATTTTTAGAAGTCAATTGAGGGGCGCAAAGCATCGGGGCAATACGTGTGCCTACGGTAAGGAGGGTACAAAATGGCTCCGGAGATTATGAAGGGGCTGAAGGATGTTTACCTGGACACCACCGAGTCCAGTTTCATCGACGGCCAAGTAGGAAAGTTGCTTTATCGCGGATACAACATCCACGATCTGGCCGAAAAGTCGACCTTTGAGGAAGTCATCTACCTGCTGCTCTACGGCAGCCTTCCCAACCAGCAGCAGTTGGCCGACTTTGACGCCGAATTGCGCGCCAACCGCCGCATCCCGGACGGCATCATCACGGTGCTGGAAGTGATGAAGGACGCTCATCCGATGGATGCCCTGCGCACTGGCATTTCTGCGCTGGCCGGCTACGATGTGGCCGAGGTAGCTGACAACTCCACCGAGGCTACCATCCGCAAGGGCATCCGCTTGACCGCCCAAGGTCCGACCATCGTGGCGGCGCACCACCGGCTGCGCCAGGGCTTGGAACCCGTAGCACCCAATTCCGACCTGAACCACGCCGGTAACTTCCTCTACATGATGTTCGGCGAGGTCCCCGACGAGGAGACCACCAGTCTTCTGGACGTGGACTTCATTCTCCATGCGGAACACGGGGCCAACGCCTCCGCCTTCGCCGCCAGGGTCACCGCCTCCACCATCTCCGACCTCCACTCGGCGGTGGTAAGCGGCGTGGGAACTCTGAAAGGCCCGGCCCACGGCGGGGCTGCCGAAGAAGTGATGAAGATGTCGCTGGATATCGGCAACCCGGAGAACGCCGAAGAGTACGCTCGCAGGCATCTGGAAGCCGGCGGGCGCATCATGGGCTTCGGGCACCGCGTCTACCGGGCCGAAGACCCCCGGGCCCGTCACCTGCGCGACCGCGCACGCCTGCTGGGCGAGAAAAAAGGCGAGCCGCGCTGGTTCCAGATTCTTTCCCACTTGGAACAGAACACCATGCTTCCCTACCGGGACCGGGGCATCTGCGTCAACGTGGACTTCTTCGCCGGCGCCATCTACTACCTGCTGAACATTCCCGATGACCTGTTCATATCCATCTTCGCCTTGGGCCGCATCCCGGGCTGGACCCTCCAGTGCGTGGAGCAGTACAAGGACAACATACTCATACGCCCCCTGCTGGAGTACACCGGCGAGATGGACTTGGAATACGTGCCGCTGGAGCAGCGGGGATAGGGTTTGCCTTGGCGGGATTCCCGCCTGCGCGGGAATGACGGTAAAGGGGTAGCCCTTACCGCAAGGTGATTTTCAAGGGGGCCATGAGCGGCCCCCTTTTGTTATTCCCCCCGTAACCGCCTGTTCTCTTCGCGCAACCGCCGCACTTCCGCCTCAGCCTCCTGGCGAGCGGTCATCTCCGAGTCTCGTTGGGCCTCAGCCTCCATCCGCGCCGCCCGGTCCTGCCGCCAGTTCTCCAAGTACGTCCCCGTCTCCGGGTCGTAGAACCGGGGCCAGCCGTCGTCCCAGCAGAGGCTCAAGCCCAAGACCTCGCTATATCCCTTCAGGATACCGTCCGGCTCGGTGTCCAACTCTATGGGCTGGTATACCCCGCCGGCCAATCGGCCCCCGCTCATTGGTTCGCCGTGGTAGTTCCCGCCGGTGGGATCGAAACGCCAGTATTCCGGTACCCCGATCCGGGCGTAGGTGGCTGGCTTATGGTTAATGTCCTCCCGTCCTGTGCTCTCGGACGCGATTTCCAATACCCAGTCCGGCGGCTTGCCCACCTCCCAAGGCAGGTAGAGCTTGCGTGGCCGGATGGCTTGGGCATCGACCCCAAAGACCAAGTAAACGTCCGGCGAGACGCGCACGTTAAGATTGCTCCGGTGGTAGCAGATGTTGGAATCGAAGTCGAGAAAGACGTCGGGGCGTTGGTTGAAGTCGGTAAAACGTGCGCTGAGGAGGCCGAAAATCTCGGCCTGTTCCAAGTGTTGTTCCATAGCATCGGGCTTTTCCACTGAAACATCGGGATTGAAGTCAAGGCTGGCGTAGTCAATGTCGCCCATCCGGCGGTAGGGCAGCATCTGTATCGATTTTGTGGTCATGTAGAGCCTCGTGTGAGTCAACTCATTTGTGTAATCAGGTTACTAATCTACTCCGAACCGGCCGGCTGCGGCTGACTGGGCGGCGCCGGCCCCCGCCGGGTGCGCGGCCCGTTGAGCGCGCGGCCTATAAAGGTGTAGCGCACCCCATACTGGTAAGTCACCGCCAGAACGGCGGACACCCCGGCCACAACTATCACGTACTTGAGATGGTAGTGGATGGGCAGGTACAGCACCAGATACTGGGCCATTATCACCAAGGGCAGGTGCATCAGGTACATCCAATACGAGGCGTCGGAAATATAGCGTACCGTGAAACTCTCCCGGGACGCCGCCCAGTGGAACAGGCCCATCAGTCCGAAACACATCAGCCAAGTGCCAACGGATTCAACCAGCGTACTGACCAGAGTCAACGGGTTTTTGAACATATAAGCGTTGGGGGTTGCGCCCTCGAAAGCCGCCAAGTATTGCCCCAGAAGGTGGAAACCCGCGTAGAAAGCGGCGGCGGCTGGCAGCAAAGCGACGACCCACCAACGGCGGACCGCAAATCCCCGCTGGTAGAAGAATACGCCGAAAAGGAAGAAACAAGTGTAGTAAATGATAATCACCGGGTTCGGAATTATCCCCATAGGGTTATCCGCCCCGTAAATCGGTTCAACCATCAACAGGGAAACGGCTATTGAAATCGGGATGACCAGCCACCACAAGGCGGAATCCCGGAATTGCAGGCCCAGCCGGACCGCGATAATCAAAGCCCCCGCCATCAGCAACAGATACCAGAGAAACCAGAGATGGGCCAAGCCGAAGAACCATATAAAAGGCAACGCCCAAATCGGAAAATCATAAGGCTCCCGGTAACCGCCGGCGGCGGCCAGCAGCCAGATGCTCAGCGGGATGATGGTAAAGCAGCCGACGGCTAAGGGGATGCCCACCCGCGTTAGCCGGTGCATACCCATCGCGCGCAGGCTACGACGCTGCCAGAGCAGAGCACTGAAAAAACCGCTGAGCAGGAAAAACACCGGCATACGGAAGCCGTGGAGGGTCTCAATCACCAGCTTGTAGGTCGGATCGCCCTTGGCCGTAGCGTCGTATATCGGCCAAGCGGGAAGCATCTCCGGCAGGACGAAAAGGCCGCCATGCAGCACGGTACCCAAGAACATGGTTGTGGATCGCAGTGCGTCCAGGTCATAGTAACGCTGCGACGGTCGGTTTGCGCTTGCCATGACAATAGAACTCTTTCTACTGCCGGGGCCGCAACCGGATTTTGAAGTTACCGGCCGGCCTCGGTGTCGGAGTTTGTTGAACCTTCAACCGGTATCCGGGCGGCGCCAGGACAATTTCCGCTCGGTGCAGCAGCGTCGCTATCGTAAGTATCATCTGTACTTCTGCGAATCCCTGCCCCAGGCAGCTATGGTGCCCAAGCCCGAAGGGAACGAATGCGCCGGGCTGAACGTTTTCCCGACGCTCCGGCGAGTAGCGTTCAACGTCAAAGCGCTCCGGCTCGGGAAAGAACTCGGGCAGGTAATGGGTGACAGTCATCGCAATCAGTACATCAGTTCCGTAGGGAATGCGATAGCCGGCGAAGTCAAACGAATTGGTCACCGTGCGCGACAGCGCCGGCCCGATGGGATACATTCTGAGGGCTTCCAGGATGGCGCCCCTGGTAACGGTCATCCGGGCTAGACTTTCCGAAGTAAGCTCACCGGAGGCGAACAACTCGTCCGCCTCCGCTCGCGCCCGTTCCAGCACGTCGGGATGTTTCAATAGAGCGTAGAGCGCGAAGGAGGTGGTCGGAGCCACCGTGTCCAAGCCAACCATGAATGGACCCATGGCTGCAATGAACATATCCGTATCCGCTAGAAAGTCGGGGGCCGAGTGGCGCAATTCCAACAGGTCGTCAACCAGGTCGTTGGTCTCGTCTCCTAGTTTCAGCTCGCGCTCATTCAGCATTCGCTCGATGTGCAGTTCGAGGCGGCGGCGCGCCCGCATCACCTTCGGCGTCCGCGTCATAAACTTCGGATAGCGCCGAGCTATAAACACCATGAGCATCGCGTCGTTGAAGGTAATTATGTCGTCAATGCGCTCCCGCGATGACGAGCCGGCCGACAGCAGCGAAATCTGTTCGGTCATCACGCGCTGCATGGTATAGACAACGGGAACGGGACGGTCCGAGGGCAACTCAGTCAATTCCCGCTCCACGACGGCTACGGCTTCCCGCAGTCGCTCCAGGATGTGTTGCCGCGAGTAGCCCCTGCGCTTAGTCCTTCGCAGCAGTCGGTGGTCTGCCCCATCCATCCCAACCAGTAATGTAGCCACGCCCAACCAATCCTTGAATCCATCCCAAACCTCCCGGCTCCGCAGGTGGAACTTGCCTTCCCGTATCATAAACAGGTTAGCTTCCGGACCGGCCATCACCACAAAACTGTTGCCAAAGGCGTTCACCTCAAATACCGGGCCATGTTTCAGATACTGCTCGGTGAAAAAGGCGCGGATGTCTCCGGTCAGCTTCAAAGCGTGGCCAATAACGGGCAACCACCCTGACGCCTTTGGCCACCCGCTACTCCCCCGGCGTTCCCGAAAAAGCCGCCGCTCCGCTTGAGTTTCGGCCACCGTCATTGTCCGGATCGCTTCCGTCAACGCCCGGGCCGACTGCTCAAGCCGGGCTATCAACTCGATGCGCTCCTCTACCTCGTTGTATTCCTCCGGCGTCATCGTTCGCCGGAACAGGCCGCAGGCCCGGCACAGGCTGATGATGGCTATATCCCGGGGAGACGGAATCACGTCGTCGTTGAATAGAATTTCCATAAGGCGCGAACGGATTTCCTGCTCCGACGCTTCGCCAGCCGCCGCCAATGAAGGGTTCCGGGGATAGCGATGGGAGCGGTTCACCCGGAGCGCCAGTGTGAAAAATCCGCCGTCGTCGGACTCCATGATGCCCTGGGCCTCCAGCCGCGCCAGGGCTTGCGCGTGCAGGCAGTCGCCCTTTTCGGCAATCCGCCTCACCCAGAACTCGCAGGACTGAGACTCCGGCCCCGCTGCAATCTCCGCCAGAACGGGGTCCAGCAGGGCGTCGCCCAGCGGCATCGCATCGGTCAGGTACAGGGCCTGGAGGTCGGTGTCAATGCGATGCTCCAAGGCCAGGTCCATCAACACGGCCCCCGCCAAGGCATAACGCAACGTCCGATTCGGAATCTGTTCCTCTTCGATGAGGATAAGCAATTCTTCGACAAATCGGAGCACTACGCGTCACCCTCCCCTTTATGGCAACGATGCTGGTAGTATGCCTTAAACTGAGGAGCATTGCCATTGTTGGCTGAGGCTTGTTTGCTTTACTTGTACAGTGGCCCGCCCATACAATGCTCCTCAGCGTGTCGTCGGGAGACTGGAGCATGATGCAATCATCGGCCAACGTAGTCGTCATCGGGGGCGGAGTCATCGGGACCAGCACCGCCATGCACCTTGCCCGCATGGGCGCGGGGAAGGTGCTGCTGCTGGAGAAAAACCACTTGGCTGCGGGTGCCAGCGGAAGGTCCGGGGCTATGGTGCGCGAACACTACCCCAACCCGGTCCTCGTCAGGATGGCGATCGAAGCCAGCGCCGTATTCCATAATTTTGCCGACGCCGTTGGCGGGGATGCCCGCTTCATCGAGACCGGCAGGCTCCAACTGTTCGACGACGTGGATGCCGTAGCGGCCCGGGCCAACGTGGCCATGAACCGCGAACTGGGCGTGGACATCCGTCTTGTGGACCCTTCCGACATAGCCGAGATAGTCCCCAGTGTCTCCATCGACGGCGTCGCCCTGGGAGTCTACGAGCCTACGTCCGGGTACGCCGATCCCATGGCCACCACCTACGCCTTCGCAGAGCAGGCCATGAACCACGGCGCGGAGATTCGGACCGAGTGCGCGGTTACCGGCATCAAGACCGCCGGCGGGCGGGTCGTCGCCGTGGAAACGGAGGCGGGTGAGATAGAGACGGAAGCCGTGGTCGCGGCCACCGGGCCCTGGACCAACAAGCTGGCCGCGCCCTTGGGCGAGCCGATTCCGATTACGCCCACCCGGGTGCAGTTGGTCCACCTCCGGCGCCCTCCATCCTTGGAGGAGATGACCACAATAATCATCGACCACACCACCGGGTCCTACCTCCGGGCCAGCCCAGGACCAAACACGCTGCTGGGAGGCGAAGCACCGGGAGACTTGGACGAGGTCGTGAACCCCGACTCCTATGGGCTCAATGCCGACCACGGCGTCATCACCAGGTTCTGGGAGCGGGCCAAGCGGCGTTTCCCCGACTTCGGCATGGCCACGCCTCTCGGTGGATACGGTTCGCTGTACGACCTGACGCCCGACGGCAACCCGGTCCTGGACAGGTCGGAAATGGTCGATGGACTCTACTGGGCCACCGGGTTCAGCGGCCACGGGTTCAAGTTGTCTCCGGTGATTGGCAGGATGATGGCGGAACTCGTCCTCCACGGCGATAGCAGCGGCCACCCGATTCGCGCCTTCCGCGGCAGCCGGTTCCGGGAAGGAGACCTGTTGCTCCCCGAACACTCCTACGCGGGAAGAGCGCATCCATGATGATGAGGCGCCTATGAAACTTGGCATATACAGCTCCATCGCCAACCCTCCCCGGGGCGATGACATTGACCGGTGTATCGACGAGGTCATCGCCGAAGCGCAGTTGGCGGAGCAGGCCGGCTTCGACGCCTGCTTCTTCGGAGAGCACCACCAGGACAAGGACGGATTTCTGCCGTCCCCGCTGATCGTGGCTACCGCCGTCGCCAGCCGCACCCAGACCTTGCGGGTGGGCACCTCGGTCATCCTGTTGCCGCTGCACCATCCGGTGAAAGTGGCGGAAGACGTTGTCACGCTGGACTTGGTATCCAAAGGCCGCGTCACCCTGGGCGTGGGGCTGGGCTACCAAGCCGCCGACTTCAGGGCCTTCAACGTGCCCATCAGGGAGCGGGTAAGCCGGTTGGAAGAGAGCGTGGAAATCATGCGCCGCTGCTGGACCGGCGAGCCGTTCTCCTTCCACGGCAGGCACTTTGACTTGGAAGACGTCCGGGTGAGTCCACTCCCCTACCAGCGGCCTGGCCCTCCGTTGTTGATCGGCGCCAGCAACCCGCCCGGCGCCCGCCGCGCCGGAAGGCTGGCCGACGGCTTCGTCTCCACCCCCAGCACCGGCTTGGAAGCGACGGTTGGACTCATCGACGCCTACCGGGAGGCGGCATCGGAGACGGGGCGCGACTCCCAGGTTGTGCTGATGCGAGATGCTTGGGTCGCCTCCAGCCGGGATGAGGCCGAAAGGGTCTACGGCCCCGAGGTGATGACCGCCTACCACTACTATTGGCAGGCGGGCCTTCCCGAGTTCAGGAGCATAGAGTCCGAGTCACAACTTACCCTGGACCGCATAGCCCCTGATCGGTTGGTCCTGGGAGACCCGGAGGAGTGCGTCAGCGAGTTTCGCCGATGGGGAGAGGCTACGGGCGCAGAGCTTTGCCTGCTGCGTTTGCGCCATGCCCACTCCGGCGGCCCTCCCCACCGGGACATCATGAACGCAATAAGCCTGTTCGGCGAGAGGGTCATCCCCTACATCTAACCGCTTGAAAGGTCTGCTAGACCGGCGGCGCCGCCGGGCGTGACAACTGCCGCGCGATAAAGTCCTTCATCACCAATTTACCTCTCCATTCTCTCCCAACCCAAAATTCTGACGGACACCCTCAACTCCAGGGCCTTTTCATTTTCCCGGTTTGGATTACTTGGGTGCCTGCCTTTCCCGCGAAAGCGGGAAACCATATCACCGCCGTCTATGGCAACCCCCGTCTCCACGAGGGCAGGCTTTTCCCGTGGCAAGATTACATGGATTCCCGCCTGCGCGGGAATGACGAGAGAATGAACAAGGCCCTGCCCTCAACTCGTTGTTTCATTGAATCTGTATGGGTGCTATTATTAGACTTCTGAACGTCCCTTCCCGCATTGAGCGTGAGGAAGCAGAGTTTAAATCGAACCGGGAGCATCAACAGGAATGGCATCCGATACCATCAGATTGACGCTGGCGCCAAGAGAAATCCAAGGCAAGAAGGTGCGCGCGCTAAGGCGCCAGGGCATTATTCCCGTCCATTTGTACGGAGCCGGCATAGAGTCGCGGTCGTTGCAATGCGAATTCTCGGCGCTGGTTGGAGCCTTGACCAGGGCCGGAGGCAATACGCCCGTTGAGATAACCGTTGAGGGGGAGCAGGGAAGCCAACTGGCCTTTACTCGTGAAATCCAGTGGGGCCCCAGGCGTGACGACATTCTTCACGTGGACTTCTTGGTCGCCGAAGCCTCGCGCCCCATCTCCGCCCAAGTGCCGGTGGCGTTGGTGGGAGAGTCTCCGGGCGCAATCGCCGTCGGGGGCGCCGTGGTCCAGCAGCAAAGAGAGGTTACGGTGGAGGCCTTGCCGCTGGAAGTGCCCAGGGAGCTTGAGGTCGACCTGGCCGTGCTGACCGAGGCCGACGGAGTAATCAGGGCGGCCGACGTGCCCTTGCCCGCCAACGTCGTGTTGCTGGGAGACCCCGAAGACGTCATCGCCAGGGTAGAGGTGCAAAGAGCAGAGGTTGAGGAAGAAGCGGAAGCCCCCGTGGAAGAGGGAGAGGACCAATCCCAGGAATAGAACGTTTGCTATAGAGTATCCCACTGTGGTCTGGAGGCCTCACCATGTACTTGGTCTACGCGGGCGAATCCGGCAATACGGGCAGCAGCCTTAACGATCCAAACCAGCCTCACCACGTACACGTGGGACTGCTTGTTCACGAGTCCCAGTCGGTCGCCGTCACCGGGGAGTTCGACGCCCTATACCGGCGGCACTTTGGGCATCCCCGAGGCCAGAACGGCACCCCTTCGGAACTCCGGCCGGCGGACATTTTCCAGGGCCGCGGCTACTTTGTGTCTTGGCCCGCAGCAAAGAGGCATGAGCTTATTCAGGACTGTCTCAACATCCTCATCCGTCGTGAGACGCCCCTGATCGCCGCCTACGTGGACAAGCAGGAACTGGCCCGGGTGCTGAGCGGCGGTGATGGACGCCGCGACCTTGGAGAAACGCCCTCCCAAGTAGCCATGAGCCGTTTGCTGTTCGCGCTCAACATGTTGGTGGATGAACTGAACATGTCAGGCATGGAAAGTCATCAGTTGATGGAATCGGTCTGGCCCATTACGGATTTTGCGATGGTAGTGGCTGGCAACGGCAGGTCGGTGCAGCAGAATTACATGACCCATTACTTGGCCTCTGAAGACGGCGTCGACTCGACGGCGGTGCTGGGAAACTTCTGCTTTGTCGGCCCCGAACACTCCGTCGGCAATCAACTGGCCAACATTTGCGCCTACATCGCCCGCCGCTGGCTCCAGCACCCCGACGCCCCACAACCGTACTTCGAGGCCCTGCGCGACGGCAAGGTCGTCCAGGTCGTTTACAACGTGCAGTTTTAGGCGGCGGGCGTTACGCTTTACATACCCATGCAGTGGGACTACAATCGGTTCATCGGTAGGAAGCTTTCCGGGTTTCCTCTCCCTATACCGTTTCCCCTCTTTTCGGCGGAGGTCTCGATTATGACCCAGCCCATTTATCTGTCGCGTGAAGGGTTGGAAAAGCTGCGGTCGGAGCTGGAGCATCTGCGCACCGTGCGGCGTCAGGACGCCGCGGCGCGCATCCAGCAGTCCCGGGAGCGAGGCGGCACCGTCAGCAACGCTGAATACGAAGAGGCCAAGAACGAGCTGGCGTTTATTGAAGGCCGCATTTTGACCTTGGACAACATGGTCAACAACGCCATCATCATCGATGAAACGAAAGGCGAGAGGGAAACGGTGGAGGTTGGCGCCACTGTCTCGGTACAGAACCAGGACGGGAAGTCGTTCAAGTACACCATAACCGGAAGTGCTGAAGCGGACCCATCCCAAGGCAAAATTTCCAACGTTTCTCCCATCGGCAAGAGCCTGTTGGGGAAGCGCGTGGGCGAAGTTACCGAGGTAAACATCCCGTCGGGGAAAATCAGGCTGGAAATTCTCAGCATAGGTTAGATTCCCGCCTGCGCGGGAATGACGAGTCAACTACTAAACATGCCCGACCGTGAAGAAGGCCTGTTGGGCAGCCGCCACGCCAAGCTGGACCGGTTGCGTCAAACGGGCATCGATCCCTACCCGCCGCGTTTCGCCCGCACCTGCGACGCGGCCACGGCCATTGCCCAATTCGAGGCTGCGGAGAGCAAGGAGCAGTCCGACGCCGCTCCCGAGCCTCTCTCTTTGGGCGGGCGAATCACGTCTATGAGGGTAATGGGGCGCGCTGCCTTCCTGGACTTGCAGGATGGCTCCGGCACGATTCAAGCGATGCTGCGGCAAAACGTCCTGGGTGAAGGATACGAGTTGCTGCGGGACCTGGACATAGGAGACCACTTGGGCGTCTCGGGACCAATGATCCGCACCCGCACTGGCCAGGTGACCATAGAGGCGCACCAACTTACCATTATTTCCAAGGGCATGAGGCCCTTGCCGGAGAAGTTTCACGGGTTGCGGGACGTGGAGACCCGTTACCGGCAGCGGTACCTTGATCTGCTGGCCAACCCGGAGGTGATGCCGGTGTTCGCCCTGAGAAGCCGGGTGATAGAGGGCATCAGGAACTTCCTGCACGGCCAAGGATTTCTGGAAGTGGACACGCCCATCCTGGTGCCGGTTGCCGCCGGCGCCCATGCCCGGCCTTTCATTACCCACCACAACGCACTGGACCAGCAACTGTACCTTCGCATCGCCACCGAACTGTACCTGAAGCGCCTTATCATCGGCGGCTTCGACCGCGTGTACGAACTGGGGCGGGTGTTCCGCAATGAGGGAATAGACCAGGACCACAACCCCGAGTTCACGCTGCTGGAGAGCTACCAAGCATACGCCGATTACAACGACGTGATGCACATGGTCGAGTCCATGGTCTCCACCGTTGCCCTCGAAGTATTGGGATCGGTCCAAGTCCAATATGGCGAGCACCTGATCGATTTCTCACCTCCTTGGCGGCGGGTCCAACTCAGGGAGGAACTGCACCAACGGAGCGGCATCGACATAGACGATTATCCAGATGAAGGTGCTTTGATATATGTAATGCGTCAATTGGGGATGCAATTGCAGACGGGAGTCAGGGAGTCTCGTGGGAGAATGATCGACAAGCTTATCTCCACCTACGTCGAACCCAACCTTATACAACCGACCTTCCTGTTGGACTACCCGGAGGACATGTCGCCCTTGGCCAAGTCAAAGCCCGGCGCCCCCGGATACGTGGAGCGTTTCGAGGGGTTCGCCGCCGGAATGGAGATCGCCAACTCCTACACCGAGCTGAACGACCCGGCGGTGCAGCGCGCCCGGTTCGAAGCACAGGAAGACATAAGACAGGTGTTCCAGGACGACGAGGTGGACCGTCTCGACGACGACTTCCTGCTCGCCCTGGAATACGGTATGCCGCCCACCGGGGGCCTTGGCATGGGAATAGACCGCTTGGTGATGCTGCTGGCCGGCCAGCCTTCCATACGCGACGTAGTGCTTTTCCCTCAGATGAGGGTGCGCTTGGACGACCGGGGTGAAACCGGACCCGAATAGTCCGGGAGAGTGCTTGTTGAGCGTAGGTTATACTATGACATTGAAAGTTGATTACTATCCGCAGGACGACATTCTGCGCGTTAGCACTGGGCAAAAGGCAATGGACGGCGCCACCCTGTGGGACGCAGTGAATGTTGAAGTGGATATAGGTACTTACGGTGGTCATGACATTGTGGGGTTCTCCATTCTTTCTGCATCTTCCAGCGTTTGCCCTTACTTTGTCCCGGCACATACCAAGCAGCTGCATCCGATATACAAGGGCAATACCAGTGTCAGTTATGACGAAGAGACTGATACGCTGACACTGGGATCCCCGGTCTGCAACCCGTCATATAGGACGGAAGACGGGGTTCACATCGTAGGGCACTGGAAGCTGGACGAAGCGGACTGTAATGCCTATTGGGATATAATCGGCGTTTCTCTAAAAGACGCGTCCAAGCACTTGGCCCCGCATTTCTGCTTACGAAAAAATTCTTGACGCGCCGGGACGGTCGGTGATGATGCTGTCCGGCCAGACTTCCATACGCGACATGGTGCTTTTCCCTCAAATGAGGACATTGTAGAATACACCCCGGAAAGGAATGTCGCCTCCGCTTAGGCGGTGACGGATGCCTTACCCGTCCTTCCCGCGAAGGCGGGAATCCAAGGCACAGGTTGAAGCTTCCCAGATGCTCTCAATAGAACTAATACGCCGGGACCCTGACTTTGTGCGAAAGTCACTGGAGTCCCGCGGTGAAGAGGACTCCTTGGCTGAACTATTGGAGTTGGACGCCAAGTGGCGGACGGCGGTGACCGAGGGAGACAATCTCAGGTCGTACCGGAACCAGGTCAACCGCGAGGTGGGCCAAGCGCGCCGGTCCGGGGAAGAAGTCAGCGAAGAGACCATCCGGGAAATGCGCCGCGTCGGTGAGCGGGTCGCCGAATTGGAGCAGGAGGCCCGCAGCCTGGAGGAGCAGACCAACCGCATCCTGCTCAGCCTGCCCAACCTTCCCCTCGACGACGTGCCGCCGGGACTGGGCGAGGAAGGGAACGTTGTCGTGCGGAGTTGGGGGGAAATAAAACCCTTCGACTTTGAGCCGCTGCCCCACTGGGACTTGGCGGAAAAGCTGGGTCTTATCGACTTCCAGCGGGGGGTCAAGATTTCCGGCAGCCGCTTCTTCACCATGATAGGGGCCGGGGCGAGGCTGGAACGGGCCCTCATCAGTTGGATGCTGGACCTGCATACCGGCGAACACGGTTATACCGAGTTGACCCTCCCGTTCGTGGTCAAAGAAGAGACCATGGAGGGATCAGGCAACCTTCCCAAGTTCCGCGACAATCTGTACCACGACGACGAGGACGACCTGTGGCTCATACCCACGGCGGAAGTCCCCATTACGGGCCTGCACCGGGATGAGGTGATTCCCGCGGGCGAGTTGCCGTACTACTACGTTGCCCATACGCCGTGCTTCCGCCGGGAGAAGGCAGCGGCGGGACGGGACACCAGGGGCATCAAGCGAGTGCACCAGTTCAACAAAGTGGAGATGTACAAACTGGTGGAGCCTGAGACCTCCCGCGATGAGCTGGAGAAGCTGCTGGCCAACGCCGAGGAGGTATGCCAGCGACTGGATTTGCCCTACAGGGTGCTGAGCCTGTGCGCCGGAGACATGGGTTTCGCCTCGGCCAAGTCCTACGACATCGAGGTCTGGGCCGCCGGTTGCAACGAGTGGCTGGAGGTAAGCTCCTGCTCCAACTGCACTGACTTCCAAGCCCGCCGGGCCCATATCCGGTACCGGTCGGGCCAGGGCGAGCGGCCCCGGCTGGTCCACACCCTGAACGGCTCCGGCTTGGCCCTGCCGCGGGTCATAATCGCCATCCTGGAGAATTACCAGCAGCCCGATGGGTCGGTGGTAATTCCCGAAGTGCTCCGTCCTTATACCGGCTTCGACGTCATACCGGCCCCGTAGTGGGCAATGGTCCGACCCGGTTTAACCAAAAAGAAAAGCCCCCGCCAACCGGCAGGGGCTTTATAGTACGAGGATGTTAAGATTTAGGCGGTTTCCACCCTTCGGCTTCCAGCCTCTCAATTGCTTGCTCCAAGCTCTCCCCCTCTCGCTTCTGTCTGTCGGCCTCGAGCGCCAGAGCTATACCTTCGGCTCTTTGTTTTTTCTCGAAATACTCCTTTACCTTCCAAGCCAAAACCACGAGCATTACCCCCAATTCCAGCGTTGCAAAAAACGCCGTGTAGAATAGAATGCCTATTGACGCGAAGTTTGCTAACGTCTCTAAATAGGGTTGGTCATTCCGTACTTCGCCGTACCTTCTAGGCTACGGCATTGACGCGAGTCCGGGTGGGGAACCAGAGCGGGATTCGCCAGGTGGAGGTGAAAGTGGCATAGGACTGAACGCGATACCAACCTCATTGAAGCTGCTGAGTAATCAGCCTATCAACGAGCATAGCAAGTTCGCTGAGGTTGCCACTGCTATCTGCCAATTTCAATTTGGCTATGTGTTCTGACCGTGTGGGTTCTCTTCTGAGCATCTCTGGAAGGGTGGGGTTGCCGGGTAATGCCATCCCAAACTTCACGCATATTATGAAGTAGCAGATGGCTCTCGCAGTCCGGCCGTTCCCATTAACAAACGGATGAATTTGGTTGATACGCCACAGCGCGTAGGTTGCCAGTTCGACAGCGGTAGCCTCTTCCCACCGCTGGTTAACTTCATCAACCAAAGCAGCCATAGAGGATGCTACTTGGTCAGCAGGCGGAGGAACGTAGTCACCAACTTCGACATACCCTGGTCTGTACTGACCAGCTTCTGGGTTGAGGGCCACTATTGCGTGGAAGTTGATGGCCTTGATGATCTGCTCAGACAACCAGCTTTGGTTGCTTGCAATCGCGGAGTCAATGATGGAGAGCAAGAATCCAGAATATCGGGTGTAGTTGGCGCTTGCCATCTCCAGATAGACTGGATGCTGCTCGTCTCCATACTTCGCATATAGGTCCATGACTGTTGTCTAATAGCGACGGTTGTCGTATACCTCTTCTATCCGTTCTCTGGTGATTGTGCTGTTGCTGGGGACCATTCCCATTGCCAGAGAGATTCTGTTTGCGCGTTCCTCTTCTGGCGTCATGGGACGCTCCGACGCCTTCTGCACCATCTCGGCAAGCGCGTCCGAGTCAACTATCCCTTTCATGCTATCGAATGCCACCTCCGCACTTACATCCACCTGTCCTGTTGCAGTCATTTCTTCAGCGCGTATCCGGGCATTCATAGGAAATCCTCCTGTTATAGCATGAGCAATATGTCATTAAGCTTTGCAATCGAAGAGGGTGGGCTGATATATCCAACCCATCTTCTAATTAAGTCCGCTGATAATATAATACAGGTTACACATGTCAAGTAGCAAAGCGTAATAGGCCAATTCGATTAGTATCCACAGTGTGAATTAAAACAGCATATTCAATTGTGCGTAGCAAAGGGTGGCTGGGTATCACTATGGTAAAGGAGAGTATGGGGAGCGGATGCTAGGGGTGTCAAGTTGTTTGTGTCAGTGGCGGATTCCGCATTTCGTACCCGCCGCGACGGTTTCTGCTCCCCGGTTGTGACGGCCTGGAGTTATGCAATTTTCTCAAACCCAAGGGGGCGTTCCGATTCAGACGGTTTGGTTGAAGAGAGCGCGATTTAGGAGCGAGAGCGATCTCGCCCAGTGGACACATAGTATCCACCACCATCAACCGGGGCCTCACCAGCTCCGGCCCTTCCTGGAACGCCCTCGCCCTAAGCACCGCAATGGCAATAACCCCCTGGAGCTTAATACGCTATCTGCAAAGCCTGGACCCGATATGAGCGCCCAACACGAAGTCTTCACCATCATTGGAGTCGGATCACTACTCATCGTCCTCCCCGCTGCCCTATACATTACCGTGCTGGCACGGTTATACTTGCAGTACCCGAAATAATCAAGTACAACATCCCCTAAAGGACACCCCGTGGCCTCAACTACTACCAGTACAAAGCAGGAATGCCCCGATAAGATGGACTTCTCTTATCGCATAGATTGCGTCAAATACGGGACCTGCTAACCACCGCCGTCACCGGGACGCTGCTAGTAATAATCCCGGCAAGCCTATACTTGCCCGTCCTAATTCGCGTATACTCCCGGTGACCATCTCCTCAAAACAGTTCCCACACCTCCTACCCATGCTTACAACCCAAATACAGGAACCAATAGAGGTAACCATTTGGGACGGCTGCAAAGGCCTCGAAAAAATCGTCTCTCTACCTCACACGGCAAAGAACCTCGCCGTCACTGTTCCACCCGGAATCCAGAACGGACAAAAAATCAAAATCCAAGTCGGCCCCCAAACCTACTTGATACCCGTCACACTAACCGGAGACGGAATTCACACCCTGTATTCCAACGGAACACTTACAAGAGAGGTGCCCGTCACCCCTTCGCAGCTTCAAAACGGCGGCATGAAACAGGTCCCAACCCCATACGGGCCTGTCACCATGGAGATCCCTCCAAACACACCGGAAAACGCCTCCTGGACCTTCTCGGGTTGGGGCTACCCGCTTCAACCCAACTCCTCCCAAAGAGGAGACCTGTTAATCACCGCTACAACCAACCAACCGGTTGCCACTCCCACCAAAAAAACAGCCAGACCCATCCAGTTCTTACTCGGACTAATCAGTTCCATATACAACTTACTAATCTATCTCGCTATCTCAGCGGCGGGCCTCTACACATTCCTATTCATAGCCGGACCGTTCATAGGCTTCCTCATAGAGGAAGACAACCGGTCAGCCGCAAAAATCCTCAAACACAACCTCACTACCTGGCCGCCGACATCTGGATCCGCAATAATATGCGCCGAAGACGACCTCCAGACACCCGAAGCCCAGCGGGTGAAACGGATCGTCACCAACATCGGGAGACAACTTGACGCCAACCACGGCTACAATATGACCGAAACAACAACCGTGGCCATCGTCCAAAACCTACCGGAGACACACCTCGAAATCGCCGGCCTGAACGCCGCCGGCATCGCCAGCACCGACGGCTGCATTCAAATCAAAATGGCAGACTACCACCCCGACCAGCTCGACCAGATAAGCCGGCACGAATGGTCCCACATAGCCGCGCACACCGAAGCACGGGACGCCGCCCACGGCCCCATTTGGCGCGACATAGCGCGCAAATTCGGATCCGACGACTACCAAAACTACAACCATTGCCAAACCGGCGACCACGAATGTATACCACGGTCTTCACCTTCCTATCTACGATAACTATCCCAAGCCGCAACAACCCCTCTTGGCCATCACCCGAGAAAATTGTATAACTCCAGCCCGTCACAACCGGGGAGCAGAAACCGTCGCGGCGGGAAAGATATAATTCCCTTAGATTGATCCGGAGAAACCATGACTACCAAGCGAAGCAAGACCGTAGAAGAACACATCCAACAGGCCCTCGAATTCCTGGACCATTCGTACCGGGAATTCGAGGCCGGAGACGAACTACAGGGATCCGAGAAGCTTTGGGGTGCGGCGTCTCATGCCGTTATGGCAGCAGCCAAGAAGAAGGGCTGGCGGTTCAGCAAATACAACGCTCGTGTGGCGGCAGTGCGCACACTGGCCGCGGAAAAGAATGACGACTCGTTGTTCCCCAGTTTCCAGGTGGCTCGTCAGTTTCACTCGAATTTTTATCATGATGTTATGGAAGACAGCGACATTGAAAACGGACGCCCGATAGTACGCGCCTTTGTTCACAAGATAATAGCTATTGCAGAGGAACCCGCCCCGTAGTCTAAAATAGCGCACGTTAACCCCCTTCCCGTCTTTCCCGCGAAGGCGGCAAACCACCGGGGGCAGACATAAGGAAAGGAGTAGAGCCATGTCCGGCATCTGGCCCGGTAACACCCAGTGCGTAGCCATGCTGGGATTTGACGTGGACGGCGTTTCCTCCTGGCTCAACCGCAATCCTGACCACGCCAACCTGCCCAGCCTCATGTCTATGGCCGAGTACGGACCAAGCGTGGCCACGCCCCGGATTCTCGACCTGCTGGACAGCCATTCCATCAAGGCCAGCTTCTATATTCCCGGTTATGTGGCCGAGAATCACGTGGCATTGGTTGAGGACATTGCCCGGCGGGGGCACGAGATCGCCCATCACGGCTACATGCACGAGCCTCCGGCGACGCTGACGCCGCAGCAGGAAGAAGAGGTGCTGGATAAGGGCATCTCTATTCTAAAGGGAATCACCGGAGAAGCCCCCCGTGGCTACCGTTCGCCAAGCTGGGAACTCAGCGAGAAGTCGGTGGAATTCTTGGCGTCCCGCGATTTCCTGTACGATAGCAGCTTGATGGGCGACGATGCCCCCTACGTGCTGAACCCCGACACACCTCAGCAGTTGGTCGAGATTCCCATACATTGGTTGTTGGACGACGCCCCCAACTTCGTCTACGCTCCGACAGCGGGCCGTCTTGGCCCCATGCGCAATCCCGATGAGGTCTACGGCACTTGGGTCTCCGAGTTCGAGGGGCTTTACCACTACGGCCGAGCTTTCACCCTGACCATGCACCCCCAGTACATTGGCCGCCCCGGAAGGCTGATGATGCTTGACCGTCTGATTCGGCACATCCGCGGCTTTCCTAACGTGGAATTCATGCGCGGGATAGATGTGGCCGAGATGTGGGCCAACCGTTAGCCAACGGCCGGCAGCGAGCGAATTACCGCAGAGATCGCGGAGTTCGCAGAGAACTAAAATGAATCTCTGCACTCTCCACGGTCTCTGCGGTTAGAATATGAGATGGACTCCCGTGTTCCTTTCTGAAATCGAACTCTTTGCCCCCAAGGCGCCTGCCGGTGTCCGCCTGCTGGACTGGCTGGACTGGAATGTGCGGGAGCGCTTGCCGGAAGGCGCCGCGGTGGTGAGGTTGGCGGTCACCGAGTCCAACGGTCACGGTTACAAATGCGAGGTAACCATTGCCCAGGGGCCGTTTCCGGCCCCCGCATTCGCGGAGGAGACGTCATCCCCCGTGAAGACGGTAGGCCGCGTCTTGTCACGAAGTTCTATTTTCGAGCTTCGCAAGCGGCGGTGGGAGAACACCGGCGAGTTCAACGCGGCCCTGCTGGTGCCCACCGGAATCGGTGCTGCCATCGGGGGCCATGCCGGGGACGCCACGCCCGTGGCCCAACTGCTGGCCTCGGTGTGCGACCGGCTGATAACCCACCCCAACGTTGTCAACGCCTCGGATATCAACGAGCTTCCGGGGAACGGTCTCTACGTGGAAGGCAGCGTCCTGTGCCGGTTTTTGATGGGAACTGCGGGCCTGAAGCCGGTGAGGGCCAACCGTGTCCTGGCGCTGGTGAACTCCCATCCCGACCCGCTCTTTCCAGAGATGGCGATAAACGCCGTCAACGCCGCGCGCGCCACCTACGGGCTGGACTGCCCGCGGACCGTCGTGCTCGACCCGCCGCTGGTAATGCAGTCCCAGTACACCGGTTCCTCCCGGGCGGCGGGCAGGGTAGAGGAACTGGATAACCTACTGGGCGTGCTCGAAGAGCATCGCGGGGAATACGACGCGGTGGCTGTTTCGTCGGTCATAAACGTGCCCTTCCACTATCATGCGGACTACTTCGGCAGCGACGGAGGCATGGTCAATCCCTGGGGCGGGGTAGAATCCATGTTGACGCACACCATCTCCACCATTTACAACGTGCCCTCGGCCCACTCTCCCATGCTGGAGTCCCAAGCCGCCTTGGAAGTGGACACGGGAGTGGTGGACCCGCGCTTGGCGGCGGAAGCCGTTTCCATGACCTTCTTCCAGTCGGTGTTGAAGGGACTTCAAAGAAGCCCTCGCATCGTCGCCGACGAAGATCAGATGCGGGCCCCCGGCGTATTGACCGTGTCTGATGTATCCTGCATGGTAATCCCCGACGGCTGCTTGGGCATTCCAACTCTGGCCGCGCTGGAGCAGGGCATCCCGGTCATAGCAGTGCGGGAGAACAGGAACCTGATGAAAAACGACTTGGCCGAACTGCCTTGGCGGCGCGGCCAGTTCATCCCGGTGGACAACTACTGGGAGGCTGTCGGAGTGATGGCAGCCTTGAAGGCGGGGATAGACCCGGCGTCGGTGCGGCGCCCTCTCCCGCCAGTAGAGGTCGAAAGGTCAACAGGGACTGTCGGCGCCGGCGCCATTCCCGTCTTTCCCGCGAAAGCGGGAAACCCGCCCCCTTTTCCGTCTCTCCCGTGTAGGCGGGAGACCCGCCAGGGGCCGGCGGGGACAGGCGGCGGGAGAGCAACGGATCTATGACCTCCCGGCAGCTTGGTCCCCGCCTTAGCGGGGGCGACGGGGGAGCGCAGAGGTAACGTGAGAGCGACGCGGCCAGTGTCATTGGACGACCCCAGCGCGTTTCCTGGCAGCCTGGACCGGATTGACAGCCCGGCGTTCGTTTACGACGAGGCGGTTATCCGGGACCTGCTCACTCTGGGAGACACGCTGCGGCGGGATGCGGGGTGCCGGTTGCTGTTCGCCATCAAGTCCTTCTCTTTTGTTGACGCGCTGAAGCTCATGGCGCCCAGATTGGACGGGTTCGCCGTCAGTTCCCCCTTCGAAGCCCGCCTTGCCCGCGCCGCCACAACCGATGGCTCGGTCCACATAACCACACCTGGGATGAGGCCGGACGAAATAGACGACATCGCAGACCTGTGCGACTATATATCCTTCAACTCCCTGACCCACTGGGACATGTACAAAGACCGGGTGGAAGACAGGGTGAGTTGCGGCATCCGCGTCAATCCCCAGCTTTCCTTCGCCGACGACCGGCGGTACGACCCATGCCGCCCCGGCTCCAAGCTGGGAACGCCGCTGACAGACTTGGCGGCCGCGTTCGATGAAGACCCGCAACGTTTCGCCGGACTCAGCGGAGTCCTGTTCCATTCCAACTGCGATTCGACGGACTTCAGCGAACTGCTTGCCACGGTGCGGCGCGTCTGCGCCCGTGCCGCACCCATCCTGGCAGGGTTGGAATGGGTCAACCTGGGCGGCGGCTACCTTTTCGAGGAAGCCGCTGATCATCGGGGCTTGATAGAGGCCGTGGACCTGCTCAAGTCCAAGGCCGACGTGGAAGTGTTTTTCGAGCCCGGGTCCGCCTTGGTGCGTTCCGCTGGCTACATCGTCTCCACCGTGTTGGACATATTCTCCAGCGGGGATGCCAGAGTGGCGGTGCTGGATACTACGGTGAATCACATGCCTGAGGTATTTGAGTACGGCTTTCAACCCGACGTGGTCGGCGACTGTGACGACGCGCCGCACGAGTACCTTCTCGCCGGCAGCACTTGCCTTGCCGGGGACATTTTCGGCTCATATCGGTTCGGCAGTCCGCTCCATGTCGGAGACAAGATCGTTTTCAACAACGCCGGCTCATATACCCTCACCAAAGCCCATGTGTTCAACGGTATCGGGCTTCCATCCGTCTACGCCTTGACTACAGGGGGTGAATTGGTGCTGAAGAGCCGGTACACTTTCGATCAATACGCCGCACGTTGGGGAGCCCGATCCCTTGCAACATCCTGAACCGGACGCCCTGATTCTCCAGCTATCGGACCTGGTCTCCACCAGGAAGTGCGCCATGCGCATCGACGCCAGCGGCGGCCAGACCCTCGGCTGCCTGCTGGACAAGTACCTCAAACACGCTCCCATACATGACCTGCTCCGGGAGTCCCGGATTACCGCAAACTCCGCCGACTTTCTGTTCGCTCTTCAAGACCTGCTTTACGTTAGTTCCGACATCGGCCAACTGATGGACATGTTCTCCGGTGTTATTTTCAAGCAGGGCGACAGCCTTATCGAGCCGGAGGAGACGCCCGAACGCCAGTTGGCGTCGGTGGACGGACGGGATGTTTGGGTAATCGACTTGGCCATTGACCGGACCAACTGCGATTACGACCGCAACTGGACCGGGTTTCACGCCCGCAAGTGGCTGCGGGACCCGGACAGGTACGCTGGGTTCGTGTACGACACCCTGGTCGAATCCCTTGGCCAGGCGAAGGCCGAGTCCGTCCTAGAGATGGACTCGACGAACAAGAAGCTGGCCCTGTTGGAAGCCCTGGCAAAGAAGGTCTGGGAGAGCCAGTTCGAAAACTATTCCCGTTTCGTGGGCAGGAAGCTGGTGTACAAGTCGGGTGACGAGACCATCGACAATATCATGGACGGCGCGGGCGCTATTTGCTCCGAGAAGGTGCAGGGTCTCAAATTTCTCACCGACCACTACCGTTTCACGTCCGAATACATCATCGCTGGCGGCAACGCCGTGGGAACGGCGCCGGTGGATAAACTGAGGGAACTGCTGGTCACCTTCGATTTCCGGTTCGCCAAGCGGTACATGCGGTTTTGGCAGCATACCGCTCTGCTGTATGATGTTGACGGGGTCCGGGTGCTGGTGGACGCCACCAACGGCAACATTCCTTTCCTGTTCCTGCTGGACGATGAAGTCGATCGGGTGCTGGGAAACCGGGACAAGCAACCGGTAACCGTCAAGATGATAGAGTTGGAAGAGGACTTCTACTATCACCGCGTTCCTCAAGACATACCGGAAAACCTTTTCTTTGCCCTGGAGGGGTGGATGCCCTACACCGACCTGATGCAGGTGTTCGACAACGAGTTGGGGCTTTACCTGTCCAGCGATTTCTACGTGACTCCCATTCCGTTCACGACGGAACGTGAATTTGAACGGGACAAGCGGGAGTACGAGAAAGTCGCCCGGCGGTCAGGGTTGGAGTGCTCCGTCGCCCGTGAGTGGAGCTTGGATTCCCCGCTGGGCGTCCAATTCTCAAGGGCGGAACCGTTGGTCTGCGAGCATATACTGGACGCGAAAGACCACCTTCTGTCCAGGCTGGACGAATGTGAAGGGGCCTCCCACCAGTCGGGCTTGGTGGTAATGAGGCTGAAGAATTGACGCCGGCCATCGACCTTTCCCCCAAGGGCGCCCGGGCGTTCCTTGAACGGGTCCGGTGCATCGACCTTTCGTCGTATTCCGACGAGGGACTCAAGGCCGCGTTTGTGGATGTGAGAGACCAAGCCCGTCGCAATGGGACCGTAGAAGTGCTACCCACGGTGTTTGCCGTCGTGGCCGAGGTGGTGAATCGCAGGCTGGCCTTCCGGCCCACCGACGAACAGTTGCTGGCGGGAATGCACCTGTTCAACGGTAGCATCGTCCAGATGAACGCAGGAGAGGGCAAGACCGTCGCCGGAGCTTTCGCCGCAATGTTGCAGGTCGTTCTGGGCAGGTCGGTCCACGTGGTCACCGCCAACGAATACTTGGCTGATAGGGATGCGGAACTGCTCGCTCCGGTCTACGAGTTGCTGGGCATCAGCGTCGGCGCGGTCCTCGGGTACATGGATGACGGCGAACGGCGGCACAACTACCGGAAGGACGTCGTCTACGGTCCCATGAGGGAGTTCGGGTTCGATTTCCTTCGGGATAATCTCAAGACTAGCAAACGCGGCCAAGTCCAGCGCGGATTCGACGTTGCCATCGTGGATGAAGTCGACCACGCCCTCATTGACGAGGCCTTCACTCCGATGATCATCTCCGGCAGTCCCTTGGGCAACCGCCGCGCAACGGCCAAGGTCAGGAAAGCAGTCGACAGCCTGATCGGCCGCCAGCAAGGCATCGCGCAAGGACTGGCCAGCCAACTGGATGCTGCCGGCGGCGGTCCGTCATTTCCTCGAAGCCTGCCCTCGGCCCGGTTTCCCGCCTTCGCGGGAAAGACGGGGGAAGCGGGGCGGGAATCCATCAACCTGGCCGCCAAGATGCTGTTGGCCGACCCCCATAACGCCATGTTGCGCCGTTACTTCATCGAGAACCCGGAGCGCTTGAAACGCGCCAAGCTCGCCGCCGAGTCGCTGCTCACCTCACCTCATTCCTGGCAAGACGGGGACCTCTCCCCGTTGCTCTACGCCATCGACCCGGACAGCCGTTACGTGACCCTCACCGAATCGGGCCGCGACCACTTGGTACAGGCCCTTGGCTCCTTCTACGACGGCACCGCCCTCGAAGCGGAGTTGGACGGCCTCCGCGAACGCTACGATTTGCCGCTGCCGGAGCGCAGGCGCAAGGCCAAGGAAATCGGCAGGCGCTTGGCGCGGCAGTACGGCTTGGGCAACCAAGTCTACCAGATGCTCCGGGCCTGCCTGCTCCTCAAACGGGACGTTGACTACTTGGTCAACGACGGCTCCCTGGTCCTTATCGACCGGGCCACTGGCCGGCCCAAGGTGGACTTCGTATACCAACACGGCCTGCAATCCGCCTTGGAGCTGAAGGAGGGGCTGATGCCCCGGCCCGAGACGGAAACGCTGGGCCAGATAACCGTGGAGGGGTTGGTCAAACGGTACAAGCATTTGTCCGGGATGACCGGCACTGCCGCCGGGTCCGTCGACGAGTTTCACCGGCGGTACGGGTTGCGGGTGGTCGAGCTTGCTCCCTCCAAACCCTTCAGGCGCATTGATCTGCCCGACAGGGTCTACTTGAACAACAACGACAAGACCGGCGCGATTGTTGACCAGATCATAGCCTGCCGTCGTGTGGGTCAACCCGTGCTGGTGGGAACGGTCACGGTGGAAGACTCCCAGGAACTGGGCCGGCTTCTCCGGGAGCACGATATTCCCCATAACCTGTTGAACGCGGTCACCTCAGACGAGGAGGCCCGGATTGTCCAAGACGCCGGCGCCTTCGGCGCGGTGACCGTGGCCACCAACATGGCTGGCAGGGGCACGGACATCCTGCTGGAACCGGGCTTGAACGCCAGAATCGCTTGCCGGTGCGCCCAGACCGGGGATGAAATCGAGCATTTTATGGGCCTGCGCGTCATCGGCAGCGAGGTCAATAAATCAGCCCGTATCGACCTTCAACTCAACGGCCGGAGCGGACGCCAAGGGGAATATGGGGTTACCCAGACCTTCCTCAGCCTTGAGGACCGGTTGCTTGGCTTCCACGCCGAAGCCATTCTCAAGATGCGGAACAATCGCAAGGTGGACCATGCCGGGCGGGTCTTTTTCACGGGTAAGGCCGTGGACGACCTCATTGGATCAGTGCAGAAGACAGCGGAACACGAGGCTGAGGCCCAGCGAAGCTTGATGCAGGACTACGCCTCGGTGTTGGACCGTCATACGGACCTCTTCTATCAGCACCGGCGGGAGGTGATGGACTCCAACGCCTTGCCGCAGCTATGGGCGCGGCTGGCCAATGACGTGGCCGCCCGCTTGGTCGCCGATTACCTGTCGCAGGTTACCCTGGAATCGTACCCGTTCCAGTTCGACCAAATGGCGGATGAGATACTGTTGGACTATCGGATGGACTGCTCCTCCCTGAAAGGCTGGGACCTGACCGAGTTGCCCGGTGAACTGGGCGGACTGTTCGTATCCCGGCTGGAAGAGTTGGAGTCCCGGCTTGGGACCGCCGGGTTTGCGTCCCTGCGCGGGCTGCTTTACCTGAATACCTGCGACGACCTTTGGAAGACCCACTTGATCGAGCTTCAAGAGGCGATTTCCAACCAGATGCTTTCCGGCCGCACTCACAAGTCTGCCGTAGCAATCTACGTCGGGCGGAGTTTCAAGGCTTGGGACGAGTTCATGGGACGGGTAAAGAGCGAATTTTTGTCGAGGCTGCTGACGTTCCCTATCGACGGGATGGACCGTCAACCGCCCCCTTCCTCCGTCTTTCCCGCGCAGGCGGGAATCCGGGCCGGGGGCAAGCCTCCGCCGGTGCAGGTGCACGAAGACGTTCGAGAGTTGATTGCCCAAGTCCCGATGGCCCACTACCCGAAAGAAGGGGCCGGACCCCTTCCCCCGTCTTTCCCGCAAAGGCGAGAATCGGGTCCGGGGGCAGGCCACGGCGAAAGGAGGGACTGAATTGGTGTACAGAAAATTCAGGCTTGGCACAGCCGTCTCCCTTGGCGGCATGGTCGTCGCCGCGCCGATGGTCGCCGCCTGCGGAGGCCCGTCCTACGACGATTGGGCCGCCACCGACGGGGCCGCCGGGAGGATAAATCTGGACGACGTGCAGGAGGCCTTCAAGAAGTCCAAGAGCGCCACGGAGTTCGAGGACAGGGTCAACGAGATATACGAGGGCGACGGCTTGGTCCTCATCCGCGCCAAGCAGGACGGCCAGATGTTGACCCTGGAAGGATGGGAGGACCTTAACAATAACAACTCCATTGACGACACCGAGGACGACCTGATGTTCTCCATTGTCAAGGGCACCGACAACGAGTACGACATGCGCGGTCACCACGGCAATGGGTATTACCACAGCCACTTTGGCGCGGGCGATTTCCTGTTCACTTACCTGCTCATTTCGGCCATTAGCCCCCGGGGATACTACTACAGCACTCCGGTGTCCCGCGGCCCCCAGATGCGGAACCAGCGCAGTACCTACCGCCAGAGCTCGGCCTACGGACGCCAGGTCCAACGCAACAGCAACTACAACAGCAGGCAGTCGACCTTCGCGGGTTCCCGCTACCAGCAGGCGAGAAGCAACGTAAGCACCAACCGCCAGACTTATCAGCAGACGCAACAGCGCAGTGGCGGCTTCAAGACCAGCAACTCAATTTCCCGCAGCAGGTCCGGGTCGTTCCGCTCCTCCAGCCGCTCCGGCGGCTTTGGCGGCGGCGGCGCGATGGTTGTGAAGGGCCGCGGGCGGTCCTAGTTCTTTGGCTGTAGTGCTAGTGGGTTTGTTGCCGGTAGGAGGAATCTGGTATTCTTGGCCCAGTTGATACAGTAGGGAATCGGCGTCGGTCATGAACAATCATAATGCCCCAGCGCACATCGACATGGTGTACGACGGCCCGGCTCTGGCCGACGGGTCCATGAACGTTCGTGACTTGGCACCGGCGATGATGGCTGTCGGCGGTTTCTTTGAGGCTGCAAACCGTATAACGAACGGAGACAACGCATCTGTCAGCGTCAACGTCAGGGCCACGTCGGCGGGTTCGTTCCACGTGGTCTTTGAGGTTCTCCAGAATCTCCAAGCGGCTGACGTTCTGGGCGCCAATATCGGGGATTTCATTACTACTGCCAATGCACTAAAGGCATTGCTCATAGGCGGTACAGGCCTCGCAGGAGGTCTTTTCTGGCTGATAAGGAGGCTACGGGGCCGGAGGCCTCAGATCACCAGAGTTAATGAGGGTCTCTACAGGCTCACCGTCGATGACGAGACTTACGAAGTTCCCATCGACTTGCTTCGACTCTACGAGGATGCAGGCGTCCGACGGAACATTCAAGATATGGTGAGGCCCGTCAAAGAACCGGATATAGACCGGTTTATGCTTCAGGAATCTGGACAGACTGTTGAGGAAGTGACCAAGGAGGATGTCTCAGCATTTGACACCCCAGAGTATCAAAACCTGATCTTGGACGAAGTCAGTCGGAAGGCATTCTCTATTGTGAGTCTGGCATTTAGGGAAAACAACAAATGGCTGTTGACGGATGGGGACAGCACATTCTCGGTTTCGATGAGGGATGCTGAGTTTCAACACAAGGTCAATAACAATGAAATAGCCTTCGCTAGAGGGGACGTGCTGGCGTGTGACCTGCGCACTATACAGTGGCAGGCTGACAAGGGTGTTAAGTCGGAGTATGAAGTCATAAAAGTTGTGTCGCACAGGCCAGCCCGGCAGTTATCTTTCTTTGAACACCACGAGCGAACCTCTGACGACATTTGAGGCCGGGGCATTTCAGGAATCTACCCTAATACTAGAGCCGCGCTACTGCATTCAGCGGTAATGGTGTCGTTATACTGTGCTGGATTCCTGCCGATTCGTCTCCCGGCTTGAGAAACATAGTCTTTTCCACCACCCAGCACTCCATCAGAGCCGGCCAAATGCTGAAAACGTATCTAGGCAGATCGTTCCGGATCAAGGCCGACCTCCCATCGGTAGGGCCCGCTTCGGCGGCGGCGCGATGGTTGTGAAGGGTGGCTGGCGGTCCTGATGGAGACCGGGTGGCTGCGGAAGTGAGCAACAACGGACATGGCGGGCGAGACCTGTCGGCGGCCAGTGAATTTACCCTCCGCGTGTTCCTGGAAGGCATGGAACCCGACAACGACTTTCAAGTCGTCCTGCCCATCGGATACGCCAGGAACTCTATAGGATGGCTGCTGGACCGGGTCTTCCCTGCCGACGAGCAGGGCCGGGACGCGATAGAGGCTTCCCTGGATGTGCGGGGCAACCCGGACCTGCCGGATATTTACGCCGTCATGTCGCAGGTCGCCGAAGAATGGCGTATGGGTCTCTGCGCCCTGTCCGTTTCAACCGGCAGCGGTGACAAACTCGACCTCGCAGACCCCGCGTCCAACCACTTGGTCTGGCCTTCTCCGGACGACGAACTGTTGGATGAATACGCTGACGTAGGGGCGCCCCTTGTGGGCGCCCTGCCCCTCGGGGGCGCCCACAAGGGGCGCCCCTACCTGGATATACGGCTTGCCCAAGAATACTCCGCGCTGGAGTATGCCGTCGCCCAAGGCTTCTGGCAAAGCAGAGAGGAACTGGTTGATTGGCTGAAAGGGATGACCGTCTTGTATTTCATGGATAAATTCGAGCACGACCTTTCGGCGCCTGACCCGGACTCAGGCGAAGACTCCATCCCAGGAGTGGCGGGGCTTCAAGACGAAAACCTGATCGCGCTTTGTGCGAAAACGGGCAGCTACTTCATCACCGAGGAGGGCAGAAGGTTTATCGGCCGGCTGCTGGCGGAGACCGAGTCGTACATCGAGCAGTACGACCATTTCAAGGACGTTGACTTCGACGAAGATGCCGACGAAGTCCATTTCGACAGGGGCCGCGGCGTAGACTTGCGGGCCCAAGTCTTTATTGCCGAGGGGCTGGACCCGGTCCGGACGGTCTTTCTGCTCCGCCTTTATGACGGGTCAATGGATGACGCCGCATCCGACTGGACACGGTTGATAGAGGAAGAAGGGTTCTTTGACGGGTTCCTGGAGCCGGTGGTCAACAGGTACAACGTTTCCGATGAGTTGATAGGAAAGGTCATCGACGCCGGGTACGCTCATATCGAGGAGCGGCATGAACAGGCCCGGCAACTGGCCGCCGAAAGGGAAATAGTTGGGAGAGTGCGGGAATCCAGCGGGTCAGATGGCCATGAACAGGACCATGGACGCGGCGATGACCACCGCGCTCTCGACGAAAGCGACTCCGACATTCCGTTCCCCGACCAGGGCGCCGGAAACACGGATGTGAGGAAGCAGCAGTAGGTCTATCAGCCACCGCAACACGTACAGCAGCACGAAGCCTATAACGCCGAAGACTACGAAGGCGATGATGCTGTCCCCCCATCCGGTAAAGTCTCCGAAAAGGGCCTTGAACATCACCACGCCCATGGCGACTAGGTTGCCCCCGAAGGCAATGCCCACCGCGGAGTTGTCGCGCTCGATCTCATCGTGGATGTCGTAAGAAGTGGTGAACTCGTAGAAAAGGGCGAACAGCACCAGCAGGACGACGCCCATTCCGAAGAAGGCGAGGGTGACCAGCGCCGCCGTCAGCTCTGAGCCTCCTCCCTCTCCTGTAAGAGCGCCGGCGATAATCAGCCCCACGGCCACGTTGATGCCGAACTCCGCCGCCCCGGTGCCGACGTTCCGGTCCTCGATCACCTCTTTCTCAACGTTGAACTTGTAAAGGACCACGCGGTCCATCAATGGCCGCACCAGGTTCAGCGCGATTATCCCGGCCAGAGAGTAGAGGAATACCGTCAATACCTCCATGCCGAACCCAGCAGTGAAGCCAAGGCCCCCCACGGCTATCCCGCTCAGCGGTTGGTACATTGCGCCGAGCAACACCAGGATTACGCCGATGAAGTAACCACAGAGCCGCAGGGTCTCAGCCAAGTTCTTCTTTTGAATGACCTCTTCGTCGATGGGGTGCCGGGTAACCAGGTCCCGGACGAACTTAGCCGCCACCAGGACCAACAAGCTCATGCCAATGTACACCAGCCCCCTGATGAATATCCCTATAGCTTCGAGAAATGCGTCAATCATCGGTTTCTCTGCCCGCCGGGTTCTTCCCGCTCTCCCTTGTAAAGGGTGATTTGTTGCGGCGGTATGACTTCACTGAACACCACTTCGAAGGGCCTGCCTTCCCACTTGTGCACCGACATCACCCGGTCGCCCTGCTCCCGGACAAATTCCCAAGAGTAGTATTGCTGGCCCGCCCCGCGTCCGTCCTGGAAAAAGGTCACCTCGGAACTGTTTTTGTAGTAGTACACGTCGCCATCGACTTCAATGTGGTTGTCGATGGAGTGTTCTTCGTCCAGTTCTATCAGGTCGTCCTCGGTCAGGCCCGTGCTGGCCAGACCTGAAGGCATGGGGTCGTCGGTCGCGGTGATGAAAAGCTCATAGCCATCAACCCAGTCAACCCAGATATGGTTGTCGCCGTCGGCGCATTCCATTTCGTGCCAAGTGTCCCCGTGGCTCGAATACTGGTGGACCCGTTCGATGACGAAGTACACATCGTCGTATTCGATGTTGAGTCCAGAGATGGAGACGACGTCGCCGACTCTGGCGTCCCTGATGCTGTCGTCCTGCCGGACGGTCTCCGAAGCCCGCGGTCTCTTTTTTCCCCTGCCAAAAATGGAGCGCAGCATAATTCACAGTCCGTGGATTTCCGAACAATCTCGCGCCATCGCGCAACCAAGCGAATCGCAGTATAGTCAGGGAGTGGTGATAGGTCAAATTCACCAATCTTCTGGCATTCCTGTATAAACGGGAATCCATGAGTCGGCGGTAAGGTTAAATTTGCATATGGGAGACAGTTTGGATTCCCGCCTTCGCGGGAATGACGCGGGGAAACTCCACGGGGATGACCTTGTATCGGTGGATTCCCGCCTGCACGGGAATGACGCTCGAATGGGCCGCCAAGTGTTGATAACGCGATTGCCGCGGCATCCCGACTTTGCCGCCGACAACCCGATGAAACGTGTTAAACTAGGGTTTGTGTTCGTATAAAATAGCAACGAATTATTCTACGAAGGAAGAGGAGTAGCGGATGGGGGCCTTGGGCAAAAGCGGCTGGATACTGGGCGGGATCATCCTGCTGGTGGTGGGATTTATCCTGAAGACGGGGCTTATCCAGTGGCTTCTGGACCTGTTGGGATGGGTATTGATTATAATTGGCGTAATTGCCTTGATTATAGGCATAATAAGCCTTTTCACGGGCAAGGGCGACAGCCGGTACTAGCGGCCGGAACGTTATTCTTTGCCAGCAACAAGCCGGCCGAGGTGGCCATAGACAGGAGGTTAAAACATGGGAATACTCTCGCGCATGTCCACGGTCGTAAAGGCAAAAATGAACCGCATACTGGACAATGCGGAAGACCCGAACGAGACTCTGGACTACTCTTATGAGAAGCAATTGGAGATGCTGCGCGATGTGAAACGAGGCGTAGTCCAGATGGTCACGGCCAAGCGCCGCATCCAGCAGCAAGCTTCCGTAGTGCAATCGAACATAACCAAGTTGGACTCCCAAGCTCGTCAAGCGATGGAGGCAGGGAGGGAGGACCTGGCGCGGTTGGCCCTACAACGGAAGCAAACTTCGCTCATTGAGCTTCAGGGGTTGGATGAGCAGATCGCCGAGATGGAGATGGAGCAGGAAAAGCTGACGGTGGCCGAACAGCGGCTTACGGCCAAAGTCGCCGCTTTCCGGACCAAGAAAGAGACCATCAAGGCCCAGTACAACGCGGCCCAGGCACAGGTGCGGATCGGCGAAGCCTTGTCCGGCGTGTCGGAAGAGATGGGCGACCTTACCTTGGCTATGGAGCGGGCGGAGAACAAAACACAGCACATGCGGGCCAGGGCCGGCGCCATTGACGAACTGTCGACTATCGGCATGTTGGACGACTTCACCGGCACAAGGGAAGACGACATCAGTCGTGAACTGGCCCAGTTGACCTCGTCCCAAAACGTGGAAGACGAGCTTGCCGCCATGCGCGCCAGCCTGCCCGCGGCAGAGCCCAAGGAACTACCGGAGAGCAAGTCGTGATTATACGAATCCCTACCGAGGGACAATTCAACCTCCCCGGCTCCTACGTGGACCAACTTAACGATGTGGACAACGAATTGGTAGAGGCGGTGGAAACAGGTGACAGGGACAGCTTCCGGGAGTTGTTGAATCGTATGTTGACCTTGGTCCGGGAACACGGGGTCCCGGTGCCGGTGGACGAGTTGGTAGAATCGGACTTGATGCTGCCCGTGCCCGACCTGACGCTGGAAGAGGCGCAGGAACTGTTCGTCGGCGAGGGACTGCTGCCGGGCTGACAAGAGGTGCGAGATATGCCAAAGCCCCACGACATGGGCGGTATGCCCAACGATACGCCCATTGACCAGTCCGAACACCAGTATATGGACTGGGAAGTGAGAATGGACGCGCTGCACCAGGTGCTGGGACAGAAGGGCATCCGCAAGACCGACGAAATGCGTCGGGCCATCGAAAGCTTGGAGCCTGACGTGTACAACTCCACCAGCTACTACGAAAAATGGACGGCTGCCTTGGAGATACTGCTGGTGGAGAAGGGAATCCTGACCACCGAGGAAATAGACGCCAAGGCTGCCCAACTGGAATCGGGGACGGGTTAACGGGAAAATGGCGGTCTCGAACAAGTACCAAAACGGCGATACCGTGCGGGTCCGGGTGGACTCCCCTGCCGGGCATTACCGCACACCCACGTATATCCAGGGCAAGAGCGGCGTGGTGGTCGCCGTCTGCGGAAGGTTTCCCAACCCCGAGTCCTTGGCCCACGGTGGAGATGGGCTGCCGGTGCAGACACTCTACCGGGTTGAGTTCGCCCAGCATACGGTATGGGACGGCTACCAAGGCCCCGCCAGCGACAAAATACTGGTGGACATCTACGAGCATTGGCTGGAGCCGGGGGGTTAGATATGACGACCGGGTTGCCGTCGTCGTCCCGGCAGGGGCCGAAACCTGTGCCCAAGTGGCGCTATCTGACGCCTCCCGACCCCGGGATGCCCGATGACTACGAGCCGTTGCCCGATGCTATGCTGCAAGAACCCCACTTTACCGAAACCATGCAGGTTGTGAGGACCCTCTTCTTGAGCCACGAGACCGCATTGGTCAGTGGCGATACTCCCATCTATTACCGTGACGAGGAGGGAGTGCAACGGATTGTGCGGCCCGACTGCTACGTTGCCTTTGGCGTGGACGAAGTAGCCATCCGTCGCCGCAACGGCTATTACTTGGACGAAGTGGGGCGCCCGCCGGATTTCGTGCTGGAGATAGCATCGGAAAGCACCCATACGGAAGACACGGGCCGCAAGCGGGACCTCTACGCGAGGCTGGGAGTTAGCGAATACTGGCGTTTCGACGGCAGTGGTGAGAACTTCTACCCGGAACTCCTGATTGGCGAAGTGCTGGTGGAAGGGGGGTATGTACCCCTTGAAATGCACCAGAACGCGGACGGAGTAATCTGGGGTTACAGCCCGGCCTTGGGTATGGACCTGTGTTGGGACAACGAACGGTTGCGTTTCCGCGACCCCACCACCGGCGCATACCACCGCAATCTGCCAGAGGCGGAGGCGCTTATAAGTTCTCAGGCTGCTGCTCTCCAGGCTGCGGAAGCCCGCGCCGAGGCCGAGGCCGCCGCCCGCCAGGCTGCGGAAGCCCGCGCCGAGGCTGACCAAGCCAGGATACGCCAGCTTGAGGGAGAGCTACGTCAAAGGAGGCAACTGTGAGCGATAGTCACGACGGCCCGCACAGTCACCCCGAGTCCAATGAAGAGTTGAGCCCTTACGCCCGGCGCGCCCAAGCAATGGAAGCGTTGTTGGTGGAGAAGGGCGTGTGTTCCACGGACGAAGTACAGCAGATGATGGACACGGTGGAGTCTCGGTCGCCCGCCGACGGCGCACGTGTGGTCGCCCGCGCTTGGGCCGACTCCGGTTACAAGGGCCGCCTGCTGGACAATCCTCAAGCCGCGCTCGCCGAATTGGGCTACACTTTGCCCGACACGACTCCCAAGCTGGAAGTGGTGGAGAACACCGAGAATGTGCATCACATGGTGGTATGCACCCTGTGCTCCTGCTATCCCAGGGCGCTGCTGGGCCGGCCGCCCGACTGGTACAAGAGCTTTGCCTATCGCTCCCGCGCCGTCATCGACCCCCGGGGCACCCTGAAGGAATTCGGGTTGGAGTTGGGCGAGGATGTGGAAGTCCGTGTCCTGGACAGCACCGCCGACCTGCGCTACCTGGTATTGCCCCGCCAGCCCGCCGGCACCGAGGGCATGGCCGAGTCGGACCTGGCCAAGCTGGTCAGCCGAGACAGCATGATCGGAGTGAGCAACCCCAGGGTGCCAGAGGCCGTGGCGGCGGACTGAAACGCAGGGGAGCGATACAGGAAATGGTCTACACTTTCAAGGTCTCGCTTCAAGAGGAAGACGACGGGGATTGGAGCGCGTGGATTGATTCTTTGCCCGGTTGTGCGGACTGGGGGCATACCAAGGAAGAAGCATTAGAAGAACTGAAAAAATCCGCGAGACTCTACATAGAGTCGTTAGTCAAGCACGGTGACCCCATTCCCAACGACAACGTTGAAGTAGAAAACGCAGTTACTGATGACGTGGTTGAAGTGATTGCGTGAACTTGGTTCACTTTGTTGTTTGGAGAAACGAAGGATAGCGAAATTGGCTCAGTCCCGCTGCGACAGCAGCGCGCCGGGCAGGTCCTTCAGCAGTGTCTCAACGTCGGGTATCCGGGCGTCGTTGCCCAAGCCCATGTGCAGCGGCGTTATCGAGATTTGATTGTTCCTGACCGCCCAAGAGTCGGTGCCTTCCCGGGACGTGCTGCCCAAGGGGCGGTCGCGGGAAATCCAATACTTCCTCTGGATGCCGACGCCCTCCTCCCGTACCGACTCACCATAGGACCTGCCCCCCAGCCGCGTCACTTGAACGCCGGTCACCCTGTCCAATTGCAAGCTGGGAACGTTTATGTTCAGGAACAAGGGATAGTCCGGCGGGCTTTCCCGCAACCGCAACGCCACCAACCCCAGCAACCGCGCTGCGCCGTCGAAAATAGGGTCGCGGATGGAACCGACCGATATGGCGATGGTGGGAAAACCCCGCACGAAACCCTGGATAGCCCCGCCCACGGTGCCTGAAACTATGGTGTCCCAGCCAAGGTTGGAGCCGGTGTTTATCCCCGAGACGACCAGGTCCACCTTGCCCACCAGTTTTTCCAGCCCCAGGATGGCGCAGTCTCCCGGAGTGCCTTCCGCCGCATAGGCCGTCACCTCGAACGAAGACTCACCGTCGCCCTCCAGCAGGGCGTTCACCGGCATGGTCCGCACCCGCAACGGCGCATGAAGAGTGAGGGAAGCGCCCACGCCGCTCTGCTCCCGGTCCGGCGCCACTACGAACAGTTCTCCGACGGACCTCAAAGCCTTGGCGGCGGCCCACAGGCCGGGAGCGTATATGCCGTCATCGTTTATCAGAAGTATTTTCAATTCAGCGTTTCCGTTCTACCTGAAATTCACATAGCGCGCCTGTCGAGAGGCGTTTTTGCCAGGGTTGGAAGCCGCAGTAAAGCCCTCGCTCCGGCCCATGACATTCGGGACAGGGAACGAGGGCCTCAGCAAAGGCCCCTTCTCGTCTTTCCCGCGAAGGTGGGAATCCACGGGAGCAGGCTTTGCCCGGCAAAAGCGGCTAGTGGTGGGCCAAGCCGGTCGCGTGGAAAATCGCGTGGCGTATTTCCACCGCCGCCATCGCCTTGCGGTACTCGGCGGATGCGTAGAAGTCTCCGATTACGTGGTCCAAGTCGTTGCTGACCTGGTTGGCGGCCGCGGTGATGCTCTCCGCCGACAAAGTGCTGCCCGCCAGGGCGTTTTGCACTGACGTGGCGCGGGTCGGCACGGGAACGGCGCCCCCGACGGCGACACTGGCTGCGGTACACCTGTCTCCGTCCACGGTGAGGACGACGGCGCCGCCAACTACCGCGTAGCCGGAGGCCGGGTGGGCCATTTTGGCGTATTCGGCTACCTGGTTCGCCGCCAATCGCGGCACTTCAACCGAGGTCAGAATCTCATTATCTGCTATTGCCGTTGTAAGCGGGCCTATGAAAAAGTCGCCCGGCGTAGCGGTGCGTGACCCGTTGGGTCCCTGGATGTTAAACGTGGCGTTCAATGCCGTCAGCACGGCCGGCCAGTCGGAAGCCGGGTCGGCGTGCACCACGTTGCCGCCGATGGTGCCGCGATTCCGTACCTGGGTGTCGCCTATGCCGCCGGCGGCCTCCGCCAACAGCGAACAGGCCGCCGCCGCTTCCGAGGAGGAAGCGATCTCCCAGTGGGTGGTCAACGCGCCGATGCGCACCGTACCATTGTTCACCGAAATGCCCTTCAACTCGGAAATGCCGCCGATGTCCACCACCGCCGAAGGTCTGGCAAGGCGCAGCTTCAGCAGTGGAATTAAGCTGTGGCCGCCGGCAATCAGCTTTGAGTCCTCATTTGCGCCCAATAGCTGTATGGCTTCGGCCACGGACGAGGCCTTGTGGTAATCGAATGCTGCTGCAAACATGGCTATGCCCCCCTTGCATCCTGTATAGCCTGCCAAACCCTCTCGGGCGTCAGCGGCATCTCCAGCCTAGTGACTCCCAGGGGTCTTAGCGCGTCGATGACCGCGTTGTAGATGGTCACCGTGGACGCGATGGTGCCCGTCTCGCCGATGCCCTTCACTCCCAGTGGGTTGTGAGGCGACGGGGTGACGGTTGATAAAGTCTCGATTTGAGGCATGAAGTGGGCCTTTGGCAGAGCGTAGTCGAGCATCGACCCGGTCACCAACTGGCCATCGTCGCCGTAGACCGCGCCTTCCCACAGGGCCTGGCCCGCGCCTTGGACTACGCCGCCGTGGACCTGCCCCTCAACGATAATGGGGTTGATTTGCGGCCCGCAGTCGTCAGTGGCAACGTACCGTTCCAGAACGATGTGACCGTTGTCCGCGTCCACTCTCACCACCGCGACGTGGGTGCCGAATGGGAAGCTGAAGTTCGGCGTGTCATAGAAGGTAGTCGCTTCGAGGCCCGGCTCCATGCCTTCGGGCATATTCCAAGCCACGTTGGCCATCAATGCTATGTTCTGGATGGTCTGGGCCTGGTCGGGAGACCCACGGACGAAGAAATTCCCGTTGTCGTACTCAATGTCTTCCTCGGCGGCCTCCAGCAGGTGAGCCGCCAGGGCTATGGCCTTCTCCTTGATCTTGCGCGCGCTCAAGGCGATGGCCGCGCCGCTGATAACGGTGGTGCGGCTACCGTAGGTGCCCCAGCCCATCGGGGTATTGTCGGTGTCTCCGTGGATCACCTCGATGTCGTCCACCGGCACACCCAACTCGTCCGACAGAATCTGGGCAAAGGTGGTTTCCTCGCCTTGCCCGTGGGGAGAGGTGCCCACGAAAATGTTGACTTTGCCGGTGGCGTAGAAGCGCACGATTGCGCTTTCCCACAAGCCTCCGCCGAAGCCAACGGCCCCGGCTACCTGTGAGGGGCCGATGCCGCAGATTTCGCAGTAACAGGAAACGCCTATGCCCATGTATTGATGGTGGTCCCGCAGGCGGGCCTGCTCTTGGCGCAACTCCTGGTAGTCGACGTGCTCAAGGGCAACGTCAAGATTGCCGGGGTAGTCCCCGCTGTCGTAATGGAGGCCGACGATGACGTCGTACCCGTCCTCGAACTTGGGGATCAGGTTGCGGCGGCGGACCTCCACGGGATCAAGGTCCAACTCGGCGGCCAGCAGGTCCATCAGCCGCTCCAGCAGGAAAGTCGCTTCGGGCCGACCGGCGCCGCGATAGGCTTCCACCGGCGTGGTGTTGGTGAACGCGCCGTAAACGTCGCCCTTGATGTTGGGAATTTCGTAAGGTCCGCAGTACATCAATCCGTGGAGGATGGTGGGGATACCGGGAGCGGCCGTTGACAGGTACGCGCCCATCCCGGCGTACACCCTGGTGCGGAGACCGGTGACCTTCCCGTCTCTGTTGGCCGCCAGTTCGACATACTGGATATGGTCGCGGCCGTGGGTGGTGGCTTGGAAGTTTTCCGAGCGGGTCTCGGTCCATTTGACTGGTCGCCCAAGTTGCATCGCGCAGAACGCTGTTATCATCTCCCAAGGATAGACGGCGATCTTGCTGCCGAATCCCCCGCCGACCTCCGGGGCGATTACCCGGATTTTGTGCTCCGGGACGTCGGTAACCAAGGAAGTCACGAACCTCACTATGTGGGGGTTCTGGGTGGTGTTCCAAATGGTCAACTCGCCCAACGCGGACATCCAGGTGGCGACGGTGGACCGGGGTTCCATAGCGTTGGGTATCAGCCTTTGCTGAATGATGGTGTCCCTTACTATCACCTCTGCCGAATCGAAGGCGGCGTCGGCGTCTCCAGCCTGCACTGGTACTGTCCAATGGAAGGCTTGGTTGTTCGGAGCGTCTTCGTGCAACTGTGGAGCGCCGTCCTGCAATGCTGCTTCGGCGTTGACCACTGCCGGAAGGACTTCATAACCGACGTTGATCAACTCCAGGGCGTCTTCCGCTTGAATGCGGGTGTCCGCCACCACGACGGCCACCGCGTCGCCGACGTACCGCACAACGTCCTTGGCAATCGCCGGGTAAGCAACGGCTTTAACATCGGAGTCCGGCACTACCCAGGCGCAGGGAATGGGGTTGAGTTTCCCCTCGATGTCGGCGCCGGTGTATACCGCCACCACGCCGGGCGCGGACTTGGCTGCTGAAGTGTCTATGCTGGTTATCCGGGCGTGGCCGTGGGGGCTCCTGAGTATCGCCGCATGGACCAGCCCGTTAAGTGATATGTCGTCCGTGTAGGACGACTGTCCGGTGATGAGGCGGGGGTCTTCTCTCCGGCGTATGCCGGAGCCGAATATCCTGGTAGTCATCTGTCCCCTTTCATGCCTGGCTCCCCATTTTTTCTGCGGCGGCCAGGATCGACTTCACAATGTTCTGGTACCCGGTGCAGCGGCAGATATTGCCCTCCAGACCGTGGCGCACCTCTTCAGAAGTGGGATTGGGGTTACGTTCCAGCAACTCCACCGCGGTCATGATCATCCCGGCGGTGCAGTAGCCGCACTGTAGACCGTGGTTGTCCCAGAAGGCCTCTTGAATCGGGTGAAGGTTGCCGTCGGTGGCCAGCCCCTCGATGGTGCCAATTTCGGCGCCGTCGGCCTGCACTGCTAAGCAGGTGCAACTCTTCACCGTTGCGCCGTTCATCATTACTACGCAGGCGCCGCACTGGCTGGTGTCGCAACCGATTTTGGTGCCCGTCAGACCCAGTTGTTCACGTATGAAGTGGACCAATAACGTTCGCGGCTCCACCTCGGCTTCGTGGACGCGCCCGTTCACTGTCACGCGTATCGGAACATTCGCCATAGCGCCCCCTATGAGGTTGGATTTGGCATATTGTTATTAGGGAATCGTAGCTGTTTGGCCGCCACGGAGTATATACTTGGCTCAAGCTACAGTCAACGTAAGAGCTGCCTCCGCCCCGTGCCCGCCCGGCCTTTACGCCTGGCGTTTCGTGCCCCTTGGGCCTGCCTTCATCGGGCGGGATTTTCCGCCCGTAAGGGGTGGTACAATAAGCGGGTCGGCCATGGATGGATACCGCGAAACAATCTGGGGGATAGACCCGAGAGACAGACGATGGTTCCAACTGCTGACTTTGATAGGTGGAACAGCCGGTTCCATTATACTGACGCAACTGGAGCTTTCCCAAGGTGATACTGCGGCAAGCCAAGCGGCGCGAAACATTGTATTGGGGATTGGCGCGAGTTTCGTAGCGTCCGGTTTTATCGCTTGGGCGTTGCTGCAGGCCAAGGATTTGATTATGGCAATAGCCGACTGGATTAGAGACGCTACCGCGAGAAGGCGGAAAATATTGATTGAGCAGGGGCGCCAGGAGGGCTACGAGCAGGGCTATGCCGACGCTCAACAGGGAAAGCCCAAGCAGCCGCCTGGCGACAACCCCGGCCAATCCGCCTGAGTATCCTTGACCGCTGACTGGAGATGGACCAAATGTTTCCCAACAACGTCTTTCCCGATACCGCCGGCGTGGATCAACAGGGCCAGTTGACCATCGGCGGTTGCAACGCCCATGATCTGGCATCGGAGTACGGCACCCCGGTATACGTGCTAGACGAAGCCACCCTGCGGGGCCGCTGCCGTAGCTTCGCCTCCGAGTTCTCCCAAAGAAGCCCCGGCTGCCAAGTCGTGTACGCCTCCAAGGCCTACATCAACCCGGCCTTGGCCGCCATTTTCAACGAGGAAGGCTTGGGACTGGATGTAGTATCCGGCGGCGAGTTAGCCATCGCTCAAGCAGTCGGGTTCCCGCTGGAGAACGTCTACTTCCATGGCAACAACAAGACTCCCGACGAGTTGGAGCAGGCGGTCCGCAGCGGCATAGGAAGGGTCGTCGTAGACAGCTTCCACGAGTTGGACCTGCTGGACCGCATCGCGGGTGACTTGGGCAAGGTGCAGGAAATACTGATTCGCGTGTCGCCGGGAATCGACCCCCACACCCACGCCCACACCACCACCGGCATCCTGGACTCCAAGTTCGGCTTCTCCATCCAGACCGGTCATGCCGCCGAGGCTCTGCGGCTGGCGTTGAAGGCTGACAACTTGGACCTTCTGGGCCTCCACTTCCACCTGGGTTCCCCGATTTTCGAGTTGGAGCCCTACCGCGCCGCTACCGAGTTGGTGCTGCGGTTTGCCGCCGAGTTCCGGGAAGAGGGTCTGACTCTGCAGGAGTTCAGCCCGGGTGGCGGTTTCGCCATCGCCTACACCCGTGACCAAGAACCCCCGGCCATCGGGGACTACGCCGAGACCATCGTGTCCACCATGGCGGCCACCTGCGACGAACTGGGCATGGAGTACCCCAAGATGATCATCGAGCCGGGCCGTTCGATCATCGGCCCCGCAGGCGTCGCCCTGTACCGCATAGGCGCCATCAAGGATATTCCGGGGGTGCGCAAGTACGTCAGCGTGGACGGCGGCATGGGGGACAACATCCGCCCGGCGTTGTACCAAGCTTCATACGAGGTTGTGGCGGCAGGCAAGGTCAACGACGACCCTGTTGAACAGGTGACCATAGCCGGGAAGTATTGCGAGTCCGGTGACGTGCTTGCCAGCGACATCATGCTGCCCCAATTGGTAGCGGGGGACATCCTCGCAATACCCGCCGCCGGCGCCTACTGCCCGTCCATGGCCAGCAACTACAACCTGAACCCCCGTCCGCCGATAGTATTGGTGAATGAGGGGCAGAGCAGGCTCATCCGCCGCCGCGAAAGCTACCAGGACATGATGCTGTGCGACGTCATATAGAATACCAGTTGCCAATGACCAGTGTCTGGTGGCCAGCCCAAAGTCGCCAGTCACCGGCAACTGACCACTGGCCCCTAACCACTGGCAACTAAGCCATGTGGCGCGTTTATGGCCAGGACCGTCTCCTGAGACGCTTGGAGGCCGAGCTTAGAGAAGGCCGAACGGCCCATGCCTATTTGCTAGTCGGCCCTCCCCACGTGGGCAAGATGACCCTTGCCGTCAACCTGGCCCAAGCGTTGAATTGCTTGGAAGACCGGGGCGAACCTTGTGGCAACTGCGTCCATTGCACCCGCATCGCATCGGGGCAACATGCCGACGTGCGAGTCGTGGGCGTCCGCCGCGGCGGCGATGGTCCGGCCCGCACCGTAATCGGCATCGGCGACGTAAAGGACGCCCTTCGCCAAGTCAACCTCAACCCCTACGAGGGCCGCCGGACCGTGCTCATATTCGACGAGGCCGAGACCATGAGCGAGGAAGCCGCTAACTCCCTATTGAAAACGCTGGAAGAGCCGCCCGACCACGTAACCATCATGTTGTTGACCACCAGCGAGGAGCCGCTGCCGACGACGGTTCTGTCAAGGTGCCGCCGCATCACTCTTGCGCCCGCCCCCAAACAGGACATCGTCCAACGTCTCGTGTCCGAACATGGCGTCGATGAGGGCAGAGCGGAGGACTTGGCGCGCTTGTCGCGGGGATGCTACGGCTGGGCCCTTGGCTCCCTGAACGACGAACAGGTCATGGAACAGAGAGAGGCGGAGATGGCCCGTCTCGTTGAGATGTGCGGGGCCGGACTGGACGCCCGGTTCACCTATGCCAACGAGTTGAGCGGCCTGTTCTCCCGCGACCGCAGCGCCGCCCGGGCGGTGTTATTCCTGTGGCTGAGTTGGTGGAGGGACCTGCTGCTGGTCAAGGAAGGGGCCCAGGACTACATCCATGAGACCGGGCAATCGGCCCAACTGCGGCGCCACGCCGATGGTTTGACTGCGTCCCAGATTGTGGGGTTTGTGAAGCGCATCCACTGGACTCTCGATGCCCTGAATCAGAACGCCAGCGCCCGCTTGGCCCTGGAGGCGATGATGATTCACATGCCCGGCCCTTCATCCTGATCACTCCCTCTACGAAGGCAAGCTATTCTCTCGCCTGACGCCGCCCCTGCCTACCTGTCATTCCCGCGAAGGCGGGAATCCAAGCATCCCGGGAACACTCACTCAGGCAACCGCCGACCAAGGGATATAGGGCCGCCACTCCTCCAGGATCGTCCGGTTTTGCAGGATCAGGTAGGGGTTGGGGTCCGGCGCACGGGGTTGCCGTTTCAAGTCCATTCCCGCTTCTACCGGGGTGCGCCCCGCCTTGCGCAGGTTGCAACGGCTGCACGCGGCCACCACGTTTTCCCAAGTGTGGGCGCCGAATTGACGCCTGGGTACTACATGGTCAAGGGTCAGGTCCTGGGACTTTTTCCCGCAGTACTGGCAGGTAAAACGGTCTCGCAGGAACACTTCTTTCTTCGACAGCTTGCGCGGCAGGAACGGCTTTTTCACCAAGTAGACCAAGCGGATAATCGACGGAACGTCCACCAAACTGTCCACCGTCCGCACCTGCCCCCGGTGGTTTTCCAGCAACTCCGCTTTGCCTTTGCCCACCAGTACGACTGCCCTGCGGACCGTGCAGATGTTGAGCGGTACGTAATTGAGGTTCAGCACGAGCACGGGGGCGTGCAAGAGCTTGGCGCCAGACGCCGTGGGGGAAATTTCGTCGTTCTCCCGGTCTGATAACTCTGCCGCCCCCAACCCGTCATTCGCTTGAAGCCTGCCCCTGGCCCGGTTTCCCGCCTGCGCGGGAATGACGGGGGAAGGGGGGCGGGGATCCTTGAAACGGTCTTTTCGGTCGTTCGATGCCATCAGTGCCGTTACCTAGTCTGCAAAAATTGTATGCGACTACCCTTGATGTGCGCCGACGCCTGTCGTTATTTACATTGTCTCGCCGAGAGCAACCCCCGATCTCCCAACTCGTCATTCCCGCGAAGGCGGGAATCCACCCCCTAACTGGTTCCCCGCCTTCGTCGGGGAGGCGGGCCAGTGTTCTACAGCTGAAATTACTATATCTATAGTAGCATGGGCGGGTCTATAACAACACCTGTCCAACGGTCTGCCGCTAGCTCTCTCCTATCCTCACCCTGTCCTTCCACGAGTCGGGTATGATTCCAAGGCCCACGGTTACCGTCTCGAAACCGCCGGTGAGGAACTCACCCAGCGCGGACTCGTCTATCGACTTGTCTATATCGCCGACTTGAAACCGTTGCGCCGCCGTCAACAGGCCGGACAACAGCACCAGTCCGACGAATAACGCTACCAGCCCTCCCAGTATCCGGTTCGGCAACCCGATGAACGGGACCCTGCTGAGAACCAGCCGCACCCAGAAGCTGATCAGCCCCCCGCCGACGGCCAGCACCATGAAAATGACAACAAATGCGACGAAGGTCTGAAAGTCCTCATCGGCCGTCGAAGGGGTCAAGGCATCGCCGATGATGGGAGCCAACCGGCTTGAAAATGCCATCGCCAGGAGTGCGACGGCAAAATATACCGTCATCTTGAAGAACCCGGTTGAAGCGCCCCAGAAAACGGCGGATATACACGCCGCAAGGACCACTAAGTCAATCCAGTTCATGGTTTTTCCGGTCCCCTAAAATACCCGTTGCCCGCAATCCCAGTTTATCACGGAGGTCTTCTGCGCCCGGTAATCTTGGGAAACACGCAAGTTGCCACCTTGGAGAGGAAAGCGACCACGACGAGGACCATGATCCCCCACAGATAACCACCAACCACATCGCTGGGCCAATGCACCCCCAGGTAGACCCGCGACGCTCCCATCGCCAATAGCACTGCCGCCAACGCCGCTTGCAGAATACGCTTGAGCCATACCTGCCTGGCCATGCTTCCGACCACACAAAAAGAAAAGCTGCACAAGACCATCGCATAGGCCGAGTGCCCGCTGGGAAATGCCGGGCTCTCCGGCGAAGGCAGGTACAGCGCATGTTCGGGCCTGGGACGGTTGACCAACTCCTTCACGACGTCGCCGCCCAACAACGCCAGAAGACTGATGGTCAAGACGAGAGCGTCTGTAGGACGGCGGAGGGCCAACAGGGCGAAGACAACCACTGCGGCTGGAATGGAGCCCATCGGAGCCCGGCCGGCCTTGTCCAGGACCACGGCGGCGACGTCCAGCCAGTCCGCCCGCAGTCCCTGCACCTGGGCCAGGCCTCGTTCGTCGAATGGGAACGTCGGATAGACCGCAGCCAATACTGTCATCACGAAGGTCAACAGCAGCACACCGGCTGCCAAGGCGACCTTCAGGCCATCGTTCCCAAGCATGGTTGCCTATTATATCCCGCGATTTCGCCCTGGCCTCTACGGTAAGTCGCCGTAGAGGTTCCAAAAGACCCTGTGGCGCGTAGTGCGACAGTCTCAGGATGACCAATGGCGGTGCTATAATTCCCCACTGAAGCAGTGCTGAAATCTGACTGACAGGTTGATTACCTTCATGAAAGTGCGGGTTATCGCTATAGACGGGCCGGTGGCCGCGGGCAAGACCGTGGCCGCAAGGGCCGTTGCCGGCCGCTTGGGCTTCGCCTGCCTGGATACCGGGGTTATGTACCGGGCGGTAACTTGGCTGGCGTTTCGGGAGTCCGTCTCGATGGAGGACGAAGAGGCGTTGACCGCCCTGGCGATCAACATCCCTGTTCAGGTGGACCGGGCCAATCCGGGAGTTGTGGTTGTGGGCGGGAGGCGATTGGGGCCGGAACTGCGGAGTTCCGCGGTAAACAACCGGGTGTCCCTTGTCGCCCGCGTGTCGGGCGTCCGCTCGGCCTTGGTGGACCAGCAAAGGGTTCTGGCGGACGAAGGCGAAATAGTCATGGTGGGCCGGGACATCGGCACCGTCGTGTTGCCCAACGCCGATATGAAAATATTCATCGAGGCATCGTTGGAAGAGAGGGCCAAGCGGCGCTGGCGGGAGTCGCTGGCTCCTTCGGCAAGCTCAGGACAGGCAGGCGTTCGCCCTGAGCCTGTCGAAGGGGACGCCTTTTACCAGAGGGTGCTGCGCGAGACGCGGGAGCGGGACGAGTTGGACACCGGAAGGGCCGACTCTCCTCTCAGGCCAGCGGAGGATGCTTGGGTTATAGAGACCGACGGCTTGAGCGAGAGTGAAGTGACGGACCTTATCCTGCAACGGGTGGAAAAGTTGAATAATGGGAGCGGCCCGTGGGGATGATTTATTCCGCAGGCCGGCAACTGGGGCGGTTCTGCTTCGGCTCGTTCGGTCGGCTTAACGTGATGGGACGGGAGTGTGTACCTCCCCGCGGCCCGTTGCTGCTGGTCGCCAACCACCTGTCCTTTAACGACCCGCCGGTCCTGGTCTCGATAATGGATCGGCCATTGCATTTCATAGGCAAGCAGGAACTCTTTGCCAATCCCATCGGCAAATTTTTGATGCCCGCGTTCAACGTGCATCCCTACGACCGGACAACCCATGCGGTTGACACCGTTAAGCTGACGCTCCGGCTGTTGTCCGAAGACCGGGTGGTCGCCATCTTCCCGGAGGGCCGGCGGAGTTTCAACCGCTCGCTTGAAAAAGGCATGTCCGGGGCCGCCTACATCGCCATGAAGTCGCAAGTCCCCATTCTGCCCGTCGGCGTGTGGGGCACCGAGAAATTTCGGGCTTGGCGGATGCCCTTTCCCCTGTGCCGTATGACCGTCAACATCGGCCAGCCTTTTACCCTGCCCTTGATAGAGGGAAACGTCACGCGGCCGTTGCTGGAAAGCATGTCGGACATGATAATGTACCGTATCGCCGTCCTGCTGCCCAAGGAATACCAAGGCGTCTACGCGTTGCCGGGGCCGGAGGCAGCCAAGGCGGAAACCTCCTGAATACACCCATTCCGTCGAATCCGCCCATGAGTACACTCAGCCCGTTGAATCCGCCCGTAAATACACCAATTCCGTTGAAAACGCCCATTCCGTCTTTCCCGCGAAGGCGGGAATCCACCACGTCCCATATTAGACTTCCGTTAAGGTGGAAGTGACGATGATGGAGAGAAACATGCAACAAGCTTCCAAGTTCGGCATTTACCTCAACGCCAAGGAAAAGCAGGTCGTCCGTATCAACTCCCCCTACTGGATACCGGAGGAACCCGACTGGGTGTTCCTGACGCCGGAGGTAAACGCTACCCTGCTGCACATCCGGGAACTTGCCAAGGAAAACGGCGCGGAAGACGCGGACTCCATCAAGTGGGGCACCATCCCGCTGCTGGACTGAGGAGTCACCACCTTCAGTCACAGGCCGTTCAAGTACTCCACCGCTTTCCGGTGGCTTTCCAGCAGCCCCGGCACCCTGGCCGGGTCGGTACGGCCCCAACCGCACTCCGTCGCCACGCCGAAGGACGGCAGGAAGCGCTGGGCGGTGTCCATTCGGCCTCTGTCTCCCTCTTCATCGTCGAAGTGGATTAAGCCCAGCACAGGCTCGCAGTCTGTGGGCAGCCTCAAGCCGTTCAGCGGTTCGAAATAAGCGCTGTCCGACCGGTCCTGGGGCACGGGCATGTGGATGAAGTCGAGCCGCCTGTCCAGTTGGGCGCACAGTCCATTGGCTATCTCCACAAGGATGCCCATGTCTTTGGGCATGACCAGGTGCTCGTCCCGCGGCGACCCGTAACAGAGGTGGTAGCCCATATCCACGCTCTCGGGTACCCTGGACCCCAGTCGGGCCAGTTCGTCGAAGACCTGTTCCTTGTAATCGTCAGGGCGGTGCGAGAAGTAGTCCTCGAACAGCAGCACCTCCTGGCATACGTCCCACTGGATTGAAAGCCGCTCGTGGGGCGCCGACGCCAGTATCTCTTCCAGGGCGGCTGCCAATGCCCTCTCATAAGCCGGTATGTAGACATCCCGAGCGGAAGGGCTGACGTACATGTAGGCCGTTGCCATCGGTGTCGGCAGGGACACTTGGAACAGAGTGTCGGCGCCGATGACGCCTTCGTCTTGCAGCCGTGAGTATAGCTCGTAAGACTCCAGCGCGGCCGCGGCATACCCCGTGGGGAACGTGACTTCAGCCGGGTAGACGCCTGTCTTGAACCGCAGGTAAGGCGTTTCCCGCAGGAACTGACCGTCCCACTGGTAAACGGCGAACATCGGCGTATCGTTGTCCACTTCCATGTCCGGATGTTGCATCAACATTTCTCTCTGAAACCATATCCAGCGTCCCCGTTCCCCGGTCTCGCCGTCCGTAATCCGTTTCAAATACGGTCCGATGCTCGCGCAGACCGTGCGGAACACGGTCTCGGCATCGGGCAAGGGAACGCTGCCGACCAAGTGGGCGGTAGTCTTTGCGGTGGTCATGTGCCCTCCCGCCGGGTGTGTTGGTGTTGCGCCTATCATAGGCCATGAGCGACTGGTGCGCACGGCGGTTCAGCCCACAAGGTTACAACCGGGCGCCGTTTGCAACACACCGGCGTTTTGAGTTAAGCTACCGCTCGGTGAGCCAAGGCTTGCCGTCAAATTATCAGCAGCTTCTTGACAGGAAGCCGATAGCGGAAGGTATACCCGGTGATAAACATTACCTGTACATTGCAGGAAGGGATAGTCCCCTTTGAATTGCGGGAAACGTTGGCAGGGGAACTGGTCCGCTTGGCCTCGGGCGCGTTCGGTAAAGCGCCGGACGACGTCAACGTGGCATTCGACGAGATACCCCACGGCTTCGGCTTCAGGGGCGGCGAGTTGTCCACTACTTCTCGGGTAATCGCCTTGCTCCCCGAACCGTGTGAGCAGGAGGTGCGGGTCGAATACCTGAAACAAGTATGCGAAATGTGGACCCGCATCACCGGTTGCACCACCCACGAGATAGTAGCTTCAGCGAGAGACCCCCGGTAACAGACACAATTAAGACAGGCCAGGAGAGGTAACATGCCGAACTACCGTTGCGAAATCCCCAAGGACTCCATTCCTTTCGAAAAGCGCCAGAAAATAGCCCTGTCGTTCACAGACATCCACTGCGGCTCCACCGGAGCCCCGCGCAGCTTCGTAAACGTTGTCTTCGACGAGCAGACCGAGTCCAATCGTGAGACTACTTACTACATCGACGGCGGCAACAGGGCCGGGCGCCCGGAAGAGGTCAGAAACCAGTTGCTGCTCGACCTGCGGACCTCCTTCGCCGAGATAGCCGGTGTTCCTGTTGAATCGGTAGGCGGCAGAATTACCGAGAACAAGGCGTCCCAGACCATGGAAGGCGGCATTATCCTGCCCGAGCCAGGACAGGAAGGAGCGGAGTGGTACGCCTTGGCGGCCAACGACTAGCGACGTTCTCGCCCGCTGAGGCGAGTGCGGCTTCCCCGATTTTGCTTAGAAGATGCTTACCGGGTTGAGTCTTGGTAAGCATCTATTTGTTTTCTCCGCGCTCCATGGCTAGCAGGGCCTCCTTGCGGTGTAGTCCCCATCGGTATCCGGCCAAGCTGCCGTCCTTGCGCACCGCACGATGACAAGGGACGATGGCGGCCACCGGATTGGTAGCGCAGGCCCGGCCAACGGCCCGACTGGCAGTAGGCTGTTCCAAGTCTTCTGCCATCTGCTGGTAGGTGCTGGTCTCGCCAAGTGGAATTGCCCTCAGTCTCTGCCAAACCCGCCATTGAAACACAGTCGCCAATACATCCAGAGGTAGATTGATGTCCATCCGGCGCCCGTCCAGATATTCCAGTAGCGCGGCAACCCAATCGCCCAAGTCGCGGCATTCCAGCGTGTCATCGGGCGATGTGCAGACCAATGTAGCCAATGGGAACTCGTGTTCCAACTCGGCGATCAGCATGTCGGTGTCGTCACCCAGCTTGACCGCGCAGACGCCGCTGACCGTTCCGGCCACCAACAGTCCGCCCAGCGCAGAATGAGTGACAACGTAGCGAATTACCGCACCCGCTCCGCCCTTGCGATAGGTGGCGGGTGTCATCCCTAATTGCTTGCCGGCGATTTCGTAGAGACGGCTGGAAGATCCAAAGCCGGCGTCGAAGGCGGCCTGTGACACACTTGAACCATCCCGGATCCGAATCTTGAATCGGTCCAGACGCCTGCTCCTGGCGTACCGCGACACCGTTAGTCCGGTTTCCCGTTTGAAAAGTCTCTGCAATCGAGTGAGAGTAATGCCTAAGGAATCGGCAACCTCCTTCGCGTTGGGAAGAACCCCCTGAATGTCCAGATGACTGTCTATTAAACGGCGAGCGGCAGCGACTATGTCCATGCGGGGCTTGTCTGGGTGACAGCGGCGGCAAGCATTAAAACCGGCGGCGCGTGCATCCTTGGGAGTGTTGAAGAACTGCACTTGGGCCTCTCGGGGGCGACGACTGGGGCACGTTGGGCGGCAGTAGATACCCGTGGAGCGCACAGCGTAGACAAAAGCATCGTCGAAACTGCTGTCACGGGAAAGGACAGCCTCCCAGAGCCGTTGGCGGTCCGGCAACTCGTGTATGGACTGGTGCAGGCTCATTTGAAAATCCTCCCAGAATGAAAGTCCTTATAACGTCCTCTGGTTCCTCTATGTGGACCGAATGCGAACGAAGTGAGTAGAACTAACCAAGGCCAGCAAACGTCCGGAGCCGTCGGTCACGCGAGTAGATACGGCTAACAGGGTGCGGCCCGGGTGTGGAACAGTAGCCTCGGCCACCAGCAACCCTTCCTGGATATTGGAAACTATTTGGCTGGAAATCGAGACCGCCACCGGCAATTGTTCCGGCTCCAGTTCTTCTCGGTAGGCCGCCACCGATGCCAGAGTCGCCGCGGTGTCGGCCAGTGAGAGCATAGCCCCGGCGTGAATGTAATGGTGCGGGGTGTACAGGCCGGAGTACACGGGCAACTCCACGACCGCACGCTCCGGTCCGACTTCCACAACACGCATCTTCAAGCGATGCATTAGCGTTTCTTCGCTGTATTGGTCATTGAGCCATTGGGCAAGGTCTTGAGGGGACAGGCTTGGGGGCCATTTTTTCATAGGTTTTCCTCTATCAGATAAGCTTTCACTACTAAGGTTATCCAATGCTACTGTGTATTTCTATCCGTATTTCGTCGGCAAACTACAAGATCGTATTTCATGACACCCAGCAATTTACATTAGCAAGAAGGTTCCATATGATGCGGCTGGAATAATTCTTCCGGAAGCCTTCTCTGCTTATAACAACTCAATTTGCGCCTCGTGGCATCAGACGCGTCTACTTCCGAATGCTGGTTGCGGCCCTTTTCGCACCGTCGCCGCAATATGGACCATTCCATTTTTAATTGACGGGTTGCGGTATTTGTGCGCGTCGCCAGTCCAGGAAACGGCAACTGGTACAAGGGCGAAAGGACCTTATTGGGTTGTATAATCTCAACAGCGAACAGAGGGCAAGAGCGAAATGACGGTAAAACCCCCGCTGCCGGAACCCGCCGAGGAACACAGCCTCGAAAACCGCTTGGCCATGAGCCGCAGGTTTATCATGGAAGCGCGAGAAGAACTCGATAGCGGCAACCGACTGCAGGCCGGGGAAAAAGCATGGGGAGCGATGGCTCAACACCTGAAAATCATCGGAGACGATCGAGGATGGAGTCACGGTTCGCACCGGCAATTGGAAAGTATTGGGCATCACATTAGGGCGGAGTATCCTGACTATGATTCGGGAGACTTAGTTGCCGCACTGTTGAACGCCTACCACAAAGGGCATGAGAATTTTTACGACAATCGGCGGAGTATCGAAGAAATCGAAGAGACGATAGAACAAGTAGAGAACATTCTGCCAGTGCTGGAAGCAATCGAAAACGAATATCCGCGTTACTTCAAAATCAGTTCCAACAGCCAGCGCCGGCGACTGGTGGAACTTACCGGGAACCGCGAGTTGCGAATCGGGGACGAGTCCCCTGTGGGGTTCTCCAACCGGCATTCTCCGCCCGATGCCCCCGGCAGTTGACGCATTTCAAAGGGAGGTCCCGTTAACGCGATGCAATTGAATATCGACCCGGCCCGGTTGAACCACACCGTCCAGGAACTGGGCGCCATTGGCGAGTCCCCGCTGGGTATGCAGAGGGTGGCCTTCTCGCCTGAGGACGTTGCCGGGCGGGAGTACGTCATTTCGTTGATGCGGAAAGCCGGGATGGAGACCCGTATAGACCCGGCGGGCAACATCATAGGCCGGTTGGAAGGCTCGGAACCGGGCCTGCCCGCTATCGGCATGGGCTCCCATACCGACACAGTCCCAAGCGGGGGAAAGTACGATGGCGCGCTGGGTGTGTTGTCAGCATTGGAGTGCGTCCAGACTCTGGCCGACAGCAACAGCCGCCTGCGCCATCCGGTAGAGGCGATGGTGTTCACCAACGAGGAGGGCACCCGCTTCCACCGCTGGTTGCTGGGAAGCCGGGCTATGGCGGGAATGTTGCTGGATGAGGACCTGAACGCTGTGGACGACGACGGGGTCAGCTTGGGCAGTTGCTTTGCCGACATCGGCGGCGACATGGCCCGCATCCGGGATGCAGCCAGGGCCAAGGGAGAACTGGCGGCGTTCTTCGAGCTTCACATCGAACAGGGGCCGACCCTCTACCAGGCCAACACTCCCATCGGCGTCGTAACCGGCATCACCGGACGGGCGATGTTCGAGGTTGAAGTCAACGGCATGGCCAACCACGCCGGGACTACCCCCATGTCCGTCCGCCACGACGCCTTGGTCAGCGCGTCCAAGCTGGTGCTGGCGGTGCAACGGCTGGCCGGAGAGCAGGAGGTATGCCGCGTCGCCACCACCGGGACAATACAAGCCCATCCCGGCGCGGTCAACGTTATTCCCGGCAACGCCCGCATCGGCGTCGAGTTCCGGGACGTGTCTATGGACGCATTGGCCCAAGCTGAGGCTGAACTCCACCGCATTGCTGCATCAGTAGCGGCTGAGGATGGTGTGAGGATAGACATCCACCGGCAACGCTTTACCGACTCGGTGCCCATTTCCGAGTCCATGCAGGATCTGGTTGCGGAGGCCGCAGACCGGTGCGAACTGGCGTCGATGCGCATCCCCAGCGGGGCGGGCCACGACACCCAAGCCATCGCCGCCATTACCGACGTGGCGATGCTTTTCGTTCCCAGCGTCAACGGCATCAGCCACTCTCCCGAGGAGTTCACAACCCCGGAAGACTGCGCCAACGGTGCGCAGGTATTGTTGAACGTTCTGCTCATGGCCGACGAAAGACTGTAGGAAGGCCGCCCCTCCCCGTATTTCCCACGAAGGCGGGAAACCCATCTGGGACGGGCCGTTACGAGGAATAGTAATTTATGAAATTCACCGGAACTTACGAATTTGAAGCACCCGCGCAAAAGGTGTGGGAAGCCCTGATCAATCCCGTTTCTCTGGCGGGGTGCATTCCCGGCTGCCAGGATATGGAGGCGATCAACGAGGACCAGTACAAGGCCAATTTGACGGTTGGAGTCGGCCCGGTGCGCGGACGCTACACAGCCACCATAACCATTCGGGACAAGACTCCCTTCGAGAAGTTCCGGTTGGTGGTCGAAGGCACGGGCGCCGTGGGGTTCGTAAACGGCGAAGCAACCATCACCCTCACCGAACAGGACGGAACGACCAGCGTCAGCGTGGACAGCGACGCCCAGGTTGGGGGCACGGTAGCTCGCGTAGGGCAGAGATTGATGGACAGCGTCGGCAAAATGATGATGGACAACTTCTTCAATTGTCTTCAACAGTCCGTCAAATAGCAGTGGTTAGTGAATAGTGGTCAGGTTTTGTTGACATTTCCCCGTCTTTCCGTTCGCATTTTCCCGTCTTTCCCGCGAAGGCGGGAAACCAAAGACCTATATGGGAGGAACGTCCATGGAGCGCAGGACGCCCAGCAAAGAGGAAGTCCAAGCCTATTTGAAGGATGATAACAACTGGGGCCGGTGGGGCGACGATGACCAGGTTGGGGCCGTCAATATGGTCACGCCCGAAAAGCGGGCCGCCGCCGCACGGCTCGTCAGAAACGGTCGCGCCGTGTCCCTCAGCAGGGAGTTTCCCAAGACGCCCGCTCCCAACAATCCCACTCCGGCCATCCACTACATGAAGCGCAACCCCAGGGGCGACACCGGTGGTTCGGCGATCGACTTTTACGGCATCTCCTACCACGGCACGGCTACCACCCATCTTGACGCCCTTTGCCACGTCTGGGACCACAACGGCATGTGGAACGGTCGCAAGCCCGACGATACCATCACATTCGACGGCGCTCGGTGGGGATCGGTGGAGCATTGGAAGGAAGGGATCATCACCCGGGGCGTGCTGCTGGACGTTCCCAGGTTCCGCGGCCAGCCCTTTGTCACCTTTGAAGACCCCATCCACGGCTGGGAGTTGGAGGACGTAGCGAAATCCCAAGGGATTACCATGGAGCCGGGCGACGCTCTGATTGTTTATGGCGGACGGGAGGCTTGGAACGAGGTCAATCCGACATGGGGGACGGTGGATATACCACGGCCCGGACTGCACGCCTCATGCCTGAAGTTCATCCGCGAGTCGGACTGCTGCCTGCTGGTATGGGACATGATGGACTTCCAGCCCAATGGCTATGACATTCCTTGGTCGGTCCACGGCGCCATCTTTGCCTATGGCATCGGCTTGGTGGACAATGCCCTGTTGCAGCCGCTGGCCGAGGCCTGCGCCGAGGAAGGCCGTTACGAGTTCATGCTGACCGTCAACCCGCTGCGCGTAGTCGGCGGCACCGGTTCCCCGGTGAACCCTATCGCCCTGTTTTAGTTGCGGCCCTCTTCCGTTTCGACCGCGGGGCCATCGGGCGGCCCTTCAGTCGCTGTTGCCTCCGGCGCAGGACTTTCCACGGCTCGGCGTCGTCCCCGTCTCCTAAGCCTGGGGAAGCCGGGCAAGCGAATATTGCCGCGCCGCCGCATCACGATGAACAGGACTACGATGGCGCCGATGACCACCCAGACGGGAATGAATATCCCCAGCCATATAATCAACGTGGCGGCGCCCGTGACAACAACGGACAACGCCCGGATGGCGGACTTGCCGGTCTCGCCGGCGTCCCATCCGCCGACGAAGTATCCTATCGACTCGGTAACGTGGACGCCGGTGATGTCGAAGCCCGTCACTTCGCCAGCCTCGCTCATGGCCGTTAAGGTAAATTTGACCTCGTAAGGGAAGGGACGGTAATCGGCGAAGCTATGCAGGGCTGAAACCCGCGTAACGCCTTGCTCCGGCGTGCCTATGACCGTGGGAGTGCCGTCGCCGAAGTCCCACCTGAACTCGTAATCCCAAAGTTCCTCCGGCCTGGTGAATGAGGCGGTGTATTCAACCTCCTCCCCTTCTTCCACCACTCGGCTTTCGCCGGCGAAGACCTCGATATCGGGTATGCGAGTTACGGAGGCAACAAGGCTGTCCGAACCCTCTGCCAGACCGGTGTCGCCGCTCCCGTTGATGGTGACTTCAACGACGTAATCGCCCTCTTCCTCGTATACGTGGCTCACCGACCCGGTAACCCGCTCGCCGGGATTGGTTGTCGGCGCCGTGCCGCTGCCGAAAGCAGTCGCGCCGTCGCCAAAGTCCCAAGTGAAAGTGAAGTCTTCCATCTCCGAAGGCGGGTAAAAGGTAGCTCGGAACGTGGCGGTCCGGCCCACCCGGAAGGCGGTATCCCCTCCGGCGTCCACCCTCATATCCGCGGTAGTCAATCTCAGGCTGATGTTTATCAGGGAAAAAGCGGCGGTTTCTTCCAAGAACTTGATCCTTCCCTGTATCGCTTCGATCTGCGATTGGACTCGAGTAATCTCGTTCTGGACCTTCAAGGCGTCTTCAACCTTGGCGGCTTGGCCCAGCAGTTTCAGCAGGACTTCCTCGGTGGCCCGCAGGCTGGTCAGCCTGGACTGGCTGTCCACGTATTCGTCGGTCACGTCCTGGCTGCTCAATGCCATAGACTCAACTTCGATGGCCATACTCTCCAACTGCTTGATTATCTGGTTTAACATCGCAGCGGGCACCCGGATAGAAATATACCCACTGTGCCGCGAGCTACGGTCGGACCCGACCACCCATCCGCCCGACTCCCGGGCTAATGCGTCGACTTGGTCGATGGCCCCGGCCACGTCGTCCACCACCAACACCGCGTGGGCGGTGTGGACGATGATGCGGTTCTGGGCGGCGGCAGAGGTATTGGTCCTGGAGGCGCTGTCTTCTCCTGACTCTCTATGCCCGTCCGCCGAAGCGACCATCGCTTCTTTCGCCGCTTCCACTTCTTTCACGACCTCTTTTTCAACCACAACCCCCTTCTCCACCACCACGGACTTCTCTACCACCGATTCCATTTCCCTGATGACTTCTTTCCCCATCGCCAAGGGGGCATCTGCCGCTGCTTCCGTAAAGACCTCCTGTTCGCGCATCATCTGCCGTTCCACTTCCACCATCTGAGGCTCGGCTGCGTAGGAGCCCGCGCCGCAGCCGGAAAAGGCCGCCAGTAACACCAGTGAGGCAAGAAGAACCGTGGTACGCAACAAAGGCTTCATATCAGCAACAAGTGACTTTCATGGCTTGATTTCCTGATGACAATGATACCCTAATACGCAGGGTTAGCGCGGGTTGGATTTTCATTGACACCCCAAGGCGTCGGGACTAGAATGACAACCCATTGCCGGGCGCAAGCCGATTCTGGTGATTGTTGCAATTCCGGCGAGTGCGTAAGGCTCTGGAATACGGAATTCGTATTACATTTCTGAATATGGACTCATTTGCAACAAAAATATGTTCCTCAAACTAGCAACAGGGGGCATTACGGGATGACCAAGTGGACAGTCAAATTGAAGGTGGTTCTGGCCTTGGTGCTTGCGCTGGTGGTTACCGTTGCTTGCGGCGGATCTTCCGCCGAGCCGGTAGTCGTGGAGAAAGAAGTGGTGGTGGAGAAGGAGGTTATCAAAGAGGTCCCGGTTGAGAAGCAGGTGGTGGTTGAAAAAGAGGTCGTAAGAGAGGTGCCCAAGGTGGAGGTGGTGGAGTCGGAGAAGGTGATCGAGATCGAGAAAGAGGTGGTGGTCGAGAAGGAAGTGGTGAAAGAGGTCATGGTCGTCGCCACTCCTACCGCCGCGCCCCCGCCTGCCGAGGAGAAACAGTTCAGGACGTTGAGAGTGTCCCAGTTGGCGAATCCCATTCAACTGAGTTGCTGGTTCATAACGGGCGTGGATGAGTTGGACGTGCTGAACCACGTTTCCGAGCCAATGATCAGGTTCAACCGCGAGGGCGCGTTGGACAATATAGTGGCAGAGGCTTGGGACTACGAATCGCCCACTTCGTACCTTTTCAACATTCGTAAGGGGGTCAAGTTCCACGATCCCGCTTATGGCGAGATTACCGCCGAAGACGTGGAGGCCAGCTTGAAGGCCTGCTACAAGCCGGAGGGCCAGACCAAGGGCAGGGTGCCGCCGCCGCTGGTCAACCACGAGTTGGAGATAGTAGACGACTACACTGTCCGGGTTAAGATGCCCGCTCCGGGAACGGCGGAACTGCCCAACGTAATGTCGGCCTTCGGGTTTATAACCTCCAAGAAGTACTTGGAAGAGACCGGTTCGTGGCCGCACACCGAGCAGGACGGCTTCGGCAAGGCGCCCTTCGGCGCCGGCGCCTTCACCTTCGAAGAGTGGGTGCAGAACGAACGGATGGTGATGGAGAAGTTCCCCGACTATTGGGGGCCTGATCCCGGCGTGGACCGGATCGAGTGGCGGATAATTCCCGACGCCTTTACCCGCAAGAGCGAGTTCCTCACCGGCGGCGTGGATGTCCTGCCGTTCCTGCTGCCTGAGTGGCAACCGGAGATCGCAGCCAACCCCGACGTCCACATCGAATCGGTCCTTAGTTCCCGCTTCGTCTTTGTCGTACTGCCGGTGCGGGAAGCGCCCTATAACGACAAGCGTGTACGGAAGGCATTGAACTACGCGGTAAACAAGGTGGAGATCGCGGAACAGCTATTCAGGGGCACCGGCGCCATTCCTTTGACAGGGGTTACCCACCCCTTCCTACCCGAGGTGGACCCCGACCGGGTTGGCTACCCCTACGACCCGGAGAAGGCCAAGTCGCTGCTTGACGAAGCCCGGGCCGACGGCGTGGATGTCGGCAAGATAACCTTCATGGCCACCAACGACCGTTACACGCTGGACAAGGAGACCGGCGAGGCCGTGGCCGGGTACTGGCGGGAGATCGGATTGGACGTGGAATACATCCCCCAGAGCCGTTCGGTGCTCTTCCCTCCGGGCATAGGTCTTGAGTTGAAAGTGCCGTGGATGATCGGCAACGGCAACGCGTTGTTGCGGGCCTCAACTCCCTACTTCTACTGGCTGGAGAAAAGGCCGGAGCCGCGCAGCCGCGGTGACTACTACGCCAACGGCCCTGATGAGTGGGACGACTTGATCGTGAAACTCTCGGCCACTACCAGCGGAAGCGAGGAGTCGGTCAAGCTGGCGCGGCAGCTTGACGAACTGTATACCGAGTATGCTCCGTGGGTGTTCTTGGTCAACTACGTGGACCTCTATGGTGTACATAACGACGTACTATGGAAGCCTTACCCCCACGAGTACCGGCTGTTCCTGGACGTGAAATTCAGGGACTGATGTCCAGATTCCCGCCCCCGTGGGAATGACGACGGCTTTGACTGATGTACCAGTTCTTCACACATAGGTTTCTCCAGGGCGTGGTGACGATCCTAATTGTCAGTGTCGTGGTGTTTGTGTTCGTTCACGCTTCGGGAGACCCGGCGGCCCTGATGGTGCCGGTGGAGGATGCTACGCCTCAAGCCATTCAGGAGATGCGGGAGCGCTTGGGGACCGACCGGCCCCTGTACGTCCAGTATTTCTCCTTCATGGGCGGCTTCTGGCGCGGCGACACCATCAAGTCGTTCCGCTACGAGGAGCCGATTACCGACGTGGTTGGGCGGGCCATCATCCGGACGATGATCCTGGCCGGCGGAGCAATGGTTATCGGCATCGTGCTGGCCGTTCCATTGGGAACCTTGGCCGCCCTCACCCGCGGCTCTATTTTGGACGTGATAGTCCGCATCATCGCCGTCTTCGGCCAGTCGATGCCCAGCTTCTGGGTGGCCATGTTGCTGATGCTGTATATCTCCGTAAAGTTGCAGTGGCTCCCGGTGTCGGGCATCGGGGTCAAGCACGCCATTCTGCCCATAGCAACCCTCTCCTTCTTCCAGACGGCGCTCCTGTTGCGGCTGATGCGGTCCGAGATGCTGGAGGTCATCCACACCGACTACGTCCGCACCGCCCGGTCCAAGGGACTGCGCGAATTCGTGGTGGTTTACCGGCACGCTCTCAGGAACGCCGCCATACCCATCGTCACCATGGCCGGTCTTCAACTGAGCGGACTGATCCAGGGAGCGGTGGTGGTGGAGCCCATCTTTGCTTGGCCCGGCCTGGGCTTCGTGTTGGTGAATGCCATCTTCCTGAAAGACTATCCGGTGGTGGTGGGCGGCGCGCTGCTTGCCGCCGTGCTGGTCACGGTCATAAACCTGCTGGTGGACCTGTTCTACGGCTACCTGGACCCGCGCATCCGGGTCAGCTAGGAGATAGACTAGCTCTATGGCCGTTGCCGAGCGCGAAAGCCTGACTGAACCGTCACCTAAAGGGTGGCTCAAGGTCCCGCGCATTCGCTCGTCGGGCGACGTGGCGTTCCTGGTGTCGGCGGGGTTGCTGCTGGTCTTCTGCTTCTTTGCCATCTGGCCCCAGGCCTTGTCCACCTACGACCCGACGATCAACAACTTGGGCCTGCGCCACAAGCCGCCCGGCGTCGCCGACAACAAGGGCGGGCCGGTCCACTTCTTGGGCACCGACCACATGGGGCGCGACGAATGGAGCCGGTTGGTCTGGGGCGCCAGGGCGTCGATGACTGTCGGGGGCCTGGGCCTACTCCTGGGCGCGATCGTGGGCGTGTCCGTCGGCCTTGTAGCGGGGTTCCGCGGCGGCTGGGCCGACCGCATCGCCATGCGCATCGTGGACATATTTCTCAGCTTCCCCTACATCCTCATCGCCATCGTGTGGGCATCGCTCATCGGCACCGATATGAAAAGCCTGATCCTGATAGTGGGCGTAAGGGGATGGGTGGAGTTCGCCCGCATCACCCGCGGCCAAGCCCTGTCCATTCGCGAGCGGGAGTACGTGACGGCGGCGCGGGCTTTGGGCGCCCACGACGTCCGCATCGTCTTCCGGCACATCCTGCCCAACACCGTCGCCCCCATACTGGTGGTGGCGGGCTACGAACTGGGGCGGCTCATCCTGCTGGAGGCCACCCTCTCCTTCCTCACCATCGGCATCCGCCCGCCCACGCCGGCGTGGGGCAGCATGTTGTCCGACGCCCGCAACTACATGAACCAAGCTTGGTGGACGGTGCTGTTCCCCGGCATGTTCATCTCCCTGATAGTCATGGCGGGCAACTTCCTGGGCGACAGCCTCCGCGACAAGCTTGACCCCACCCTCCGCGGCAGGGCGTGAGATCCCTTCCTATCCAACCCGTCTTCCCCGCGAAGGCGGGGAACCAAACCCCTGACGATGGATTCCCGCGAAGGCGGGAATATCGTCCAGCCTTACCTAATCTTTCCGTTCGCCCTGAGCTTGTCGAAGGGCCGTCCGTTCATGGTTCGACAAGCTCACCACGAACGGACTACCGTGGCCAACGTCAAAAATTAAAAGACCCTGCACTAGGGTTGCCACTACTTGACCAGACTGGTCAGATTGGGTAGGCTGAACGTTGTTATGGAAACATATTCGATTTACGAAGCAAAAGCCCGGTTCTCAGAGATTATCCGGCAGGTGCGGGAAGGCCAAAAGGTGACGGTAACCTACCGGGGCAAGCCGGTTGCGGAAATACGCCCGATAGCGGGGCCGCCGCAAACCATCGAAGAGCGGTTGGATGAAATGGAACGCGAAGGCACGCTGGTGCGCTCTACTCTCCCGCGTAAGCCGATACGCCGTGGCGCACCTAAACCCGGCGCCTTAGAACGCTTTCTCGCCGACCGGAACGAGTGAGCGTCGCATACGTCGACACGTCCGCGGTGCTTACCGTCGAATTCAGTGAGCCTGGCAGCGAGGCACTCGAACGGCGTCTGAACTCATTCACGAGCTTGGTCTCGGCCAACTTGTTGGAAGCAGAGTTTCGGGCGGCCTTGTTGCGAGAGAGACGAGCCTTCTCATACGGTATACTGGCCCACGTCAACTGGGTGTTTCCCGACCGTTCGCTTTCTCCCGAAATTGCTCTTGCGCTGTCGGTGGGCTACCTCAGAGGGGCCGATCTGTGGCACGTTGCCAACGCGTTGTACGTGGCCCGCACGCACGGTGGCGTGGTGTTCATAACCACTGACCAACGGCAGTCCGCAGTGGCGGCAGCCCTCGGATTTCAGACCTGACAGCCAAAGGATTGGCGCTCCCGTCAGCTTAAGGCCAGGGCATTCAGGTGCGGCGGTATCTGGCCGGGGTACTGTAACGGTTGTGCCCCTCACCTATCCCGGTAAATTCTTCCCCGCCTCTGGACGTTTTCCATCAATGAAATGTTGCCCATTTCCACGCGGTAGCCGCGCGGCTGGGGGCCGCGAGCTTCAAGCCCCAGGGCCTCGATGATGCGGGGGTTGGTGTAGTAGCCGTTGTAGGTCTGCCTTACCAGCAGATCGAAGAACCTTCTGTCGGCGGCTTCCACCTGGCGCAGCACTTCGTCCTGTTGCTCGCCTGTCAGGCTGGCGAAGTTGCCGGAAAAGGACCGCTGGGCGCGCAGTTCGATCCCGGACAGACCGTTGCTGAAAGTCCGCTTGTGATTGGCCGATGCGGCGACGAACCGGTCCAGGTACTCGACCGCGATCTCTCCCGCCCCGGGCATCTTGCCGGTGGGCGGGACTATCCGGTCCAGGACCCTGGCGACAAGCTCGGATTGGGCGTCACTGAAGAACGAATGAAGGGCGGGCATGGGGTAGCTCCTCAATCCAGCAGGTGCCGGGAGTTTTTCTTGAAGTAGTCGGCGATGTAGAGGGCCAACGCTTGGATGGTGGAGGTCGGGTTGACCGCGCCGGCAGTGACGAACACGCTGCCGTCGATGATGAAGAGGTTCTTCACGTCGTGGCAGCGGCCGTAGCCGTCGACCACCGAGTTGCCCACGTGAGACCCCATGCGGGCGGTGCCAAGCAAGTGCCAGCCCGACGCGCGCAACAGGGGATTGACCAATACCTCATTCGCGCCCGCCGCCTCCAGCAACTCTGTCGCGCGGGCTATGCCGTGGTCCTGCATCTTCAGGCTGTTTTCGCTCATGGCGTAGATGACCCTGGGGGCGGGAATCCCGTCGCTGTCGGCGATGTCCGGATCAAGCTCGACACGGTTCTGGGTCTCAGGCAGGTCCTCTCCCATGACGGAGACGGTGATGGTGCGCCCGAAGCGTTCATCGAACACCCGGTGGTGGCCCTGTCCCCAAGGAATTGGTGCTGTGTGGGTGAAGCCTTGGGCGGTGATGGCGGGGCCGGAGCTTCGGAGTACCTGGAACTGATACCCGCGCACGAACCCCCGGGAAAGGTCCGTCTCGTAGAACTGGGAGCTTACAACAGAGCAACCCAAGGGCCCTTGGTAGCCGTCCAAGCGCTCGTCGAATACCCCCATGACCATTGAGACGGGGTGGAACATCAAGTTTCGCCCCAGCAGCCCGCTACTGTTGGCCAGGCCGTCGGGGAACAGGCTGGAGCGGGAGTTTAGCAGCAACCGGGGCGTACCGATGCCGTTGCAAGCCATCACTACGACTTTTGCCCGCTGCCGCCGGACGTGTCCCTCGGCGTCGTAGTAGATGACGCCGTCGGCCAGCCCGTCGCTTCCCACGGTGATTTCGCGCACCCGGGCGTTGGTCTTGAGGACGGCGCCGCGGGCGATGGCCCTTGGCCAGTAGGTAACGTCGGCGCTGGCCTTGGCCCGCAGGGTGCATCCGATTTCACAGGGGCCGCAGTTGTTGCAGGCGGCCCGGCCGTCGTAGGGTTGGGTAATGATGGCGCTGTCCGCCGGCCACCAGTGCCAGCCCAGCTTCTCGAACCCTTTGACGATGGTGTCGCCGGTCTTGCCCAGCGGGATGGGCGGCGTCTGCCTGTCGGACTTGGGCGGGAAGGCCGTGTCGCCGGTGATGCCGGCCACGCCCACCATCCGGTCGTTCAGGTCGAAGTACGGCTCCAGTTGCTGGTAGGTCATCGGCCAGTCGTCGGCCACTCCATCGAGGCTGCGGACCAGGAAGTCCGACGGGTGCATCCGGGGGAAGTGGGCGCTCCAGTGGATGGTGCTGCCGCCCACGGCGTTGTACATGAGCGGGGCTATGGGAGTGGCCGACTCGTTTACCGGGTAGTCCCAGGGGATGTCGCGCATGTTGGGATTGGGGTTGAACTCGCCCTGCTTGTAAAGCTCCCAGTCGATTCGGGTGGTCGGGTACTTGGCCGGCTCCAGCCAGTCGCCCTGCTCCAGGCACATAACGTTGATGTTGGCGTCGGCCAGGCTCCAGGCGAAGGCGGCCCCGGAGGCGCCAGCGCCTATGATCAGTACGTCTACCGGGTCGTTGCTTTGGGTCATGGTTGGCTCCCTTTAGGGCGTTCTACCGTGGTGGTGGAATACCAAGTTGTTGGCAAATCCGCACCGCTGTGTAAAGGGGAATAGACCGATGCCGTGCTATTGAGGACCTGCGGCTCAAGTCCGGATTTTCCCAAATCGAATGCTCTCTCCCCTCGCGAACGAAATTGCAACCGTGCTCACGAAGGTGTCTCAATAGATCGCGGCGTCTCACGTGAGGGCATCTTGAGGAATTAGGGTAACCCTTGAAGCCGCTTGCAGGAGGAGGTATATCGGCTCTTCCAAGTCAGCTTCCGGGTCGGTCAGGTTTGGGTCAGGCTTGGGCAAAGATTCACCCCGTTCCAAGCTGACTTCGGCTAGATCCACCAAGGCGCTGGCCAGCAACAGCCTGGCTTCCGCCAGGTCAGTTCCATAAGTAATAGCTCCGGGAAAGTCCAATGCCTCCGCATGGACGCCATTGTCTAAGTACTTAAACATGGCTTTGTAAACCAGCATGATCGTCTCCTGGCCAAAGTGCCGGAATTGTACACCAACGTTTCGCTGCTCGACAGGTTAGCTCAAATGCGTGATTGTCCAGGGCCAAGCCCGAGTTATATCGTGGGCAGTTACCGTTCTGAGACGGGAATAGTCTATGTTGTTCACACTGTGACCGCTACTGTCGGCCGGTCCGACTCGGTCAAGTGGTCTGTTGACGGGAGGGGCAGTCCCTCATCCGAGAATTCCTCGATGATCATGAAAAGGACTTCTTCTATGTGGGCAAGCGCTTCCTTTTCAGTGTATCCCCAACTGGAAGCCCCTATGTGCTCCCAGTCCGGGTAGAAAGCTCTCCACCCTTCCCCATCCTGCTCTATGACAACCTCGAAAATGAAAGTCTTCATCGTCGCGCTTCCTATCCTCGTCTCAGCTACGGCTCGACAATTATAACAACCGGTGCCCACCATCCGGCTGCATCCGGTAGATAATTATGATGAGCAACGAATTTTGAACGAAATTTCAAAACCTATTGACGCCTTGTCCCAAGCCGTCTATAATCGTTGTCTCACGAGAGGAAGGCTTTACAGTTGATGTCAATTACCTGACAACACTCTGGCGAAGGGAAACCTGAGCGGCGGCTTGGGGGAACCCCCAGCCGCCGTTTTCTCGTAAGCGCACCTTAACAAGAGAATAAGAAGTTGGAAGTCCTGCGAAGAACGCAACAATCAGTTTGAAGTTCCTAGCGTGGGTCAAGTTATTAAGGGCTTACGGTGGATGCCTTGGGACCAAGGGCCGAAGAAGGGCGCGGTAAGGCTGCGTTAAGCCTCGATGAGCCGTCTAACAGGCATAGTCGGGGATACCCGAATGGGGTAACCTGTTCCGGTGTTGAGTCGGAACATCTGCTTCGGCGGAAGGTAAGTGGGGGAACTGAAACATCTAAGTACCCCGAGGAAAAGAAATCAACCGAGATTCCCTGAGTAGTGGCGAACGAAAGGGGATCAGCCCAAACCGGTATGACTTAGTGGCGTGAGGGCCTATGTCGTGCCGGGGTTGTAGGGAGCGCCTAGGGTCGCCTCACCAGACCCGGAGGAGTTACAAACCTTGTCTCTAGTCGAAGGCTGCTGGGAAGGGCCGTCATAGAGGGTGAAAGCCCCGTAGACGAAAGGGATAAGGCTCTTGGCGAATACCCTGAGTACCACGGGGCACGGGAAACCTTGTGGGAAGCTGGGGGGCCCACCCTCCAAGGCTAAATACCCTTGGTCACCGATAGCGTACCAGTACCGTGAGGGAAAGGTGAAAAGAACCCCTAGCGGGGAGTGAAATAGATCTGAAACCGTAAGCCTACAGAAGGTCGCAGTCCTGATTAAGTTCGGGATGGCGGCGTGCCTATTGAAGAATGATCCGGGGACTTACTGTATGGAGCAAGGTTAAGGGACTGTAGTCCCGGAGCCGCAGCGAAAGCGAGTCTGAATAGGGCGCTCAGTTCCATGTAGTAGACTCGAAACCGGGTGAGCTACCCATGGCCAGGTTGAAGGTTCGTTAACGCGAACTGGAGGACCGAACTCGTGGCTGGTACAAAAGCTTGGGATGAGCTGTGGGTAGAGGTGAAATGCCAATCGAACTCGGAAATAGCTAGTTCTCCCCGAAATGCATTTAGGTGCAGCCTCGGGCACAGGTGGACGGAGGTAGGGCACTGAATGGGCTAGGGGGCGTGAGCTTACCAAACCCAATCAAACCACCAATGCCGTTCAACCGATACCCGGGAGTGAGACTGCCACAGATAAGTGCGGTAGTCGAAAGGGAAACAGCCCAGACCACCGGCTAAGGCCCCCAAGTGCAGGCTAAGTGGGAAAGGAAGTGAAGTTCCCCAGACAACCAGGAGGTTGGCTTAGAAGCAGCCACCCTTTAAAGAGTGCGTAACAGCTCACTGGTCGAGGGGTTTCGCGCCGAAAATGTAACGGGGCTCAAGCCTGCCGCCGAAGCCGTGGATGTTCAGGTACAGAAGGAAAGGCCCGGACCCCAATGGCAACGCTAACCGGACCGTCGCTTCGGCGACGTGAAGCGCGGCAATGCCGGCGGAGAAAAGGTTGGAACTTCTGGTTACTGCCTGGGTATGGTAGGGGAGCGTTCCTCGGGCGACGAAGGCAAGTTGTGAGGCTTGCTGGAGCGCGGGGAAGTGAGAATCCCGGAATGAGTAACGTAAACCAGGGTGAAAATCCCTGGCGCCGAAAGCCCAAGGTTTCCTACGCAACGTTTATCGGCGTAGGGTTAGTCGGTCCTAAGCCGTAGGCAAGCGCCGAAGGCGATGGACAGCAGGTTAATATTCCTGCACCGCCGTTGTTTCGCTTTAAAACCAAGGAGGGGGGCGGAAGGGTAGGCAGAGCATGCCCATTGGACATGGTGTGTCCTTGACTGTAGGCCAAGCCGGGGCAGGCAAATCCACTCCGGCGTTACGAGCCGAGGGTTGAGGAAATCGATCCTTAGGGATACGAAATTCTGTTGATCCCAGGCCGACAAGAAAAGCTTCGTGGTTATGGAACAGGGGCGACCGTACCGCAAACCGCCACTGGTGGGCTGGGATAAAAGTCCCGAGGCGTTCGAGCGAACCTCCGTTAAGGAACTAGACAAAAGAGCCCTGTAACTTTGGGAGAAAGGGCCCCCCGGGGGGTGAAGCCACTAGCTGGCGGAGCGTTCTGGGGGCGCAGAGAAGAAGGCCGGGCGACTGTTTAACAAAAACACAGGTCTGTGCTAAGGGGAAACCCTACGTATACAGGCTGACGCCTGCCCAGTGCCGGAAGGTTAAGGGGAGTGGTGAGAGCTGCGAACTGAAGCCCCGGTGAACGGCGGCCGTAACTCTAACGGTCCTAAGGTAGCGAAGTCCCTTGTCGGGTAAGTTCCGACCCGCATGAATGGTTGAACGACTTGGCCATTGTCTCGACGGAGGGCTCGGTGAAATTGCGGTGCCCGTGAAGACGCGGGCGACCCGCGGCAGGACAAAAAGACCCCGTGGAGCTTTACTGTAGCCTGGTATTGAGCTGGGAGCTGTCATGTGTAGGATAGGTGGGAGGCTGTGAAGCCCTGACGCCAGTCAGGGTGGAGCCATCGTTGAAATACCACCCTTGGCTGTTTTTGGTTCTAACCTCAGCAAAACTGAGGGACAGTGCCTGGTGGGCAGTTTAACTGGGGCGGTTGCCTCCTAAAAAGTAACGGAGGCGCCCAAAGGTCCCCTCAGGACGGATGGAAATCGTCCACAGAACGCATTGGCATAAGGGGGCTTGACTGCAAGACCTACAAGTCGAGCAGGCACGAAAGTGGGGCAAAGTGATCCTACGGCACCGTGTGGAAGGGCCGTGGCTTATCGGATAAAAGCTACCCCGGGGATAACAGGCTTATCTCGCCCAAGAGTTCACATCGACGGCGAGGTTTGGCACCTCGATGTCGGCTCGTCCCATCCTGGGGCTGAAGGCGGTCCCAAGGGTCCGGCTGTTCGCCGGTTAAAGGGGTACGTGAGTTGGGTTCAGAACGTCGTGAGACAGTTCGGTCTCTATCCGCCGCGGGCGCAGGAGGCTTGAGGGAACCTCTTCCTAGTACGAGAGGACCGGAAGGGACAGACCTATGGTGTGCCAGTTGTTCCGCCAGGAGCAGCGCTGGGTAGCCATGTCTGGCAGTGATAAGCGCTGAAGGCATCTAAGCGCGAAGCATTCCCCAAGATGAGGCCTCCCTTCCCTGGCTTGGCCAGGGAGTAAGACTGCAGAGAGACTATCTGCTTGATAGGCCGGGTGTGTAAGGATGGTAACATCTTCAGCATACCGGTACTAACCGGTCGAGAGACTTGACCCATGCCAAGAGCTTCAAACTGATTCGCAACTCCAGCTTCTTGTTCTTTTCGGTTTCCGTCGCGGGGTGGAGCAGTGGCAGCTCGTCGGGCTCATAACCCGAAGGTCGTTGGTTCGAATCCAACCCCCGCTACCAAAATATGGAAACACTTGAAGCCCCCGGATTTGTTCCGGGGGCCTTTTGTTCCCCAAATTCCAAGGAATTATCGGCAGGTGTAGAACGCAAGTGACTACTGCGAGGCGAGCATTCACGGTTATTCTGGAGAAGGAAAAGGATGGGGGCTTCTCCGCGTACTGCCCCGCTCTGCCCGGATGTGTCAGCCAAGGAGACGACTGCGTCGAGGCTCTGCGGAATATCAAGGAAGCGATCAGTCTGGTGCTGAACGTTTTGGATGACGAGGCCGTGGGCCGGCACATACCCCTCCGAAAGGACCAAAGGCCGAAGTCGCCCCCTCCTTACCCGGAGACTCCCGCCTTGATTGCTGAGGAGATGAGGTTAATTCTTGAGTACCGGGAAAAGGACGGCCTTCCTTATGGCGGCGTGTACCTTGAACGAGTGGACCTTACCGTCGGGGTTCATGTGTAGATGCCGCCGCTTCCCGTCGTTTCCGGGAGGGAGGCGTTAAGGGCGTTCCGGAGCGACGGTTGGCAATTGCTGCGCCGGGAGTCAAGCCACATGATTCTTGGGAAGCCGGGGTTCTCTGCCATCCTCTCCATACCGGACCACCGCGAATTGAAGAGAGGCACGCTCAGGGGATTGATCCGCACCGCGGGACTGACAGTGGATGAATTCGTGGATTTATTGCGGCTATAATCCTTGGTAACGCCCGAAGGTCGTTGGATTCAAGCCAACCCCCGCTACCAATAAGATAGCGAACGAGGCCTCAGCAATTAACGCTGGGGCCTCTCTTGTTTATATTCTTTCCCTCCAAGAACCACAGCCTGGTAAAGCACGGTAACTAGACCGAAGCCCGCTCCCGCCCCGAACACTGCCGCAAGCGCCACGGCGGTCCACAAGATTTCTCTTGCTATGATCAGTACAAGGGCGACGTATGAACATCACCAATTCGTAGACCGCCCATCCCGCTGAAACAAAGAATGCCAACGCCACCAAGTTCGCGGCTAGGGTGACGGCATAAGCCACAAATTGGTCCATGCACAGTAGCCTTGACATAATACCACTCCTGGCTGTGCTAGAATGCCCTGAGCTTGCTTACATCAGCTACACCGTTAGTGCCCGGCTCAACGTCGCCGGTTCACCCAACCTTAAGGAGTGAGGGATTCCCGTGCAAAAAGAGGATATACCCTTCCTTTCTACCGCCGAGCTTTCTGATTTGGTCCGCCGGAGGGAAGTCTCCCCGGTTGAGATCACAGAGTCGTACTTGGAACGTATTGACGCTTTGAACTTCCAGTTCAACTCCTATATTACGGTTTGTCGCCAAGAGGCGCTCCAATCTGCCCGGGATGCCGAACAGGCAATCTCCCAAGGCAACTACCTGGGACCGATGCACGGGATTCCGGTGGCGGTAAAAGACCAGATATGGACCAAGGGCATCCGCACTACGGTTGGTTCGCGCTTGATGGCCGATTTCTTTCCGGAAGAGGACGCTACGGTAATCGCCAATCTCAAGAGCGCCGGAGCCGTCTTGTTGGGCAAGACCAATCTCACCGAGTTCGCCATAGGTTCGTCGCAACGCTACGGCCCCAATCGCAATCCTTGGGACCTGGACCGCTTCACCGGCGGGTCCAGTGGCGGCTCCGGTTCATCCACCGCCGCTTTCCTGTGCGCCACGTCGCTGGGAGAGGACACCGGAGGATCTATACGGCGGCCGGCCGCTTGGTGCGGTATTGTCGGCCTGCGGCCCAGTTGGGGCCGGGTCAGCCGCTACGGTGTCGTGCCGGGATCGTGGTCAATGGACCAGGTAGGCCCGATTTCTCGCACCGTGGAGGACGCCGCCATCACCCTGGGCGCCATTGCCGGGTACGATCCCAAAGACCCCTATTCTTGGGACGTCCCCGTGCCCGACTATCGAAGCGCCTTGACCAGCGACATAACGGGTCTTCGAGTTGGCGCCATTCATGAGCTCATTCATGGCGATATGGTGGACCCGGAGGTACGGGACGCGATAATCAGGGCCGGTTCCATAATGGGGGAACTGGGCGCCACCGTGGAAGAGGTATCTCTTCCCCTTACCGTTCATGCCGGCACCATCACGGCGGCCCTCATCAACGTGGAGTCGGCGATGACCCACGGGCACTGGATTGAGAACCAGCTTCATGAGTTCGGGCATAGCAACCAGATTGGGTTGCTCACCGGCCGGCTTCTTCCAGCGCAGGCCTATTACAAGGCTCAGAAGCTGAGGGAGTTGGTCCGGCGGCAGGTCCACGAGGCCCTGGAACAGTACGATGTTCTCATTCTTCCCACGTCCAAGACGTGCGCCCCGATGCTTGAGGACGACCCGGTGCTTACTTCCAAGGCCATGGCCGCAGGCCTGCCCCCGGTAATGACCAGGCCGTTTAACTTGGCCAACTCACCGGCGATCTCGGTGAATTGCGGGTTCAACTCTCAAGGGCTGCCCATTGGACTGCAAATCGGAGGCCGGCCCTTTGCCGAGGAGACGGTATTGAAGGTGGCCCACGCCTTTGAACAGGCCACTCCATGGCACAACATGCGGCCGCCCCACGCCTGATGAGGAATGGCAGTGCGGTGTTGGACAAACGGGCTTTACTATCGCCGCAGCGGGTGCCGACAGGCGTTACCGGGTTGCGGACGGGCTGGGTTCGACTAACAGATTAGGTGGTCGGAATGATTAGGCGTAGGCGTGCTACAGTCTTGGCTAACAAGAACGGGCGTTTCCTGCTTGTTAAGGAGCAAGGCCGACATGAGTATAGCCTTCCAGGTGGTGGCATCGAGCGTGGTGAACCGTCTCTGCTTGCCGCCGTAAGGGAGCTTTACGAGGAAACACGCCTGAAGGTAAGCGCCATTCGATATATTGGGGACTTGGATGGAAGACGGGCCATACACTATGTGTTCTATGCCGAGGTCTATGGAACTGTTCGGCTTCAGAGAAAGGAAATAGCCGGATATAGGTGGTGGGACGGACAGGAACCTGTGGAGACGCAGGGCCATGTGAAAGGTGCTTTGGCCATGCTACGAAAAAAGGGTTAACACTGCTTCAATATAGCCGCTGCCCCTGTTGGCCAGTTGGAATCCAACTATCACCCCTGTCTACTCCACAGCCAAATCCACAAGAAGTTGAGCGAACTCAGGGCGACTACGGCGGAAGGGGAGAGATGAGTGCGGAATGTTGGTTGCCTGCTACGCGGATTCCCCTCCCCGCGGCAAAGGAGGTATACACCGTTGTTTTCGTTCTTTACGAAATGGTTCAAGCCCAGTAGCCGCCGGCAAAAGAACCGGCCCGCTCAAAGCCATCCAGACAATTGGAATGACTGGACTCGCATTGGCGGTTTCGCCTACGCATCCTCAGATATGAACGAGGTTCCTCGATGGGTCCGGCGGGCAATGTACAACATGGATTTGAGTGGCGCGGCCGGTCACAGCATGTATTATGAGCTGAAGGGCAAACGGTACCGTTATCGAATTGTTCCATCGGGACAAGGTGCCCAGATCGTCGATGTATTGCGCCGCCCACGCCACCGATAAGAAGATACCGCACTATCCTTGAAGAGACGGGCAACGAAACGATATGAGCGACCAACTGCGCGACAGCATCGCTGAATATATATCCGGCAAGTTCTACGACCAGAAGATTATTGGCAACGCTTGGCGGAGCATCTATGCCAAGTGCCTGGTATATTCCGCCCTCCGCGTCAGCACCCCGGAAGCCGGTTGGAGACCATCCAGAGAAGGCGCACCGTGGGACTTGGAGAACGACGACCACGTCCATCTGCAAGTGAAGCAATCGGCCGCGTGGCAAAGCCGGACGAGTTCGAAAGGCCAAGGCAAGCCCCACTCCATTTCGTTCGACATACACCCCGGGAAAAAGGGGCGCCAGACCCATATCTACGTGTTCGCTTTGCACCCGGAGACCGACCCGGAGGTTGCCGACCACCGTGATACCGAGCAGTGGCAGTTCTGCGTTATGCCCGAGGACGAACTTCCCGAACCTGCCTTGGAGCAGAAGACGCAGCGCATTTCTTTGACACAACTTAAGGCGCTGGCCGCCGACATCGGGCTGGGGCTTGTCCCCTACAATCTGCTGGCCGCAACCGTAAACCGTATCCTCAAGGTCATGTTGGAAATCGACGAAAGAGATGGCCGCCGGGCCGATGAAGTAATGGAACGGGTCCGCCGGGGCGAGGAAAAGGTGTATACCGCCGAAGAACTGAGGATCCGCCTTGGGTTGGATTGTTGATTACACCCGCAGGGCCCGTCGCCAGCTTCAGAATCTCGACCGTCCGGTCTCACGGCGTATTGAAGATTACATGAACCGGCGCGTGGCGGAATTAGAGAACCCGAGGAGCAGTTAGGCCATGCAACGCATGGCCGTTGGAGCGGGTACTGGCGTTACCGGGTTGGTGACTACCGCGTTATCTGCGACATTCAGGACTCATCCTTGGTCATCCTGGTAGTGGAAGTCGGAGGCCGGGACGTAATTTACTGCTAGGGCACCGCCCCCTCCCTTCTGAACACCTCCGCCAATTTTTCCACGCCTTCCCATATCTCGGTTTCCGAGGGTAGGGCGAAGCAGAGGCGGATGTAGCCGGCGGCGGCGTCCGGGTCGGCGGACCAGTCCGGCCCCGGATTGAAGGCGATGCCTTCGCTGAGCGCCGGGGCGACCAGTTTGCGTGAATCTACGCCCGCAGGAAGCTTGACCCACAGGTACATGCCGCCCCGCGGCATTTCGAACTCGACGGTCGGGCCGAAGGACTCCCGGAGCGCGCTGCCCAGCACGTCGCACTTGCGCTTCAACGCCGAGCGTACCTGCAGGATGTGGTCGTCATAGTGGTTGGTGAAGTAGTCGCCCACGATCATCTGGTCCATAACGCCGGTGCCGGCGTCGTTCTTCCGGGACAGCAACCGGCCCATCACCTCCCGCGGCGCTATTACGTAGCCAAGGCGGGTGCCCGGCCCCAGGGTCTTTGAGAAAGAGCCTATATGCAGCACGCGGTTGGCGTCGTCCAAGGACCGGATGGCGTTCTCATATTCGCCTTCGAATATAAGGTCGGCGTAGCATTCGTCCTCGAATATAGGGACTCCGTATTCTTGGCTCAGTTCCAGCATCCGGTGCCGGCGCTCCATGCTCATCACCGTGCCGGTGGGGTTCTGGAGCGTGGGAATCGTGTAGATGTACTTGGGGCGCACTCCCTTGGCCCGCAAATCTTCCAATACCCGGGCCAATTGGTCCATGTTTATTCCGTCGTGGTCGACTTCGATGCCGACCATGTTGACCTTGCGGCGTCTCAGGTTGTTGAGGGCCCCGGAAAAGCTGAATTCCTCGACGATTACGGTATCGCCTTCCTCCAGCAGGATTTCGTTGATCAACTCTATACCCTGGCCGGATCCTGACGTAATCAGCACTTCGTCTATCGTCGTGCTGATCCCCCGATGGGCGGCGAGTTTCTCAACCAGGAACCGGCGCAGCGGGACGATGCCCTGCGGACCGCCGTCGAAGTTATACATGGAGATATTCCGCGGGTCTCCCCGAAAGACATTGCCGGCGGACTCGATGAATCCCTCCAACGGCACCATTTCGGGGTCGCTGTGACCGCCAACGAAGTTGTACTTCGGGTGACCTTCCCACGGAGCGGGAGGGGGCGGCAGGCTCCTGTTGAAGAGCGTAGAATAGTCCAATCCTTTCCCTGACATTGCCCGGTCCTCCAAGTCCACTGATGTGTACCCCACCGTATGTTGGTCGGGAGACCTTAGCATCCTATCACCGCCAACGTTGGGTGTCGATGACATCGTCGCCAAAAGATGTCCATTCGAGTCCAGCCTTTTCTGCTATGTGATATATTCGCGGGGTATAAGATAAGACAGCGCCAACGAGGAGGCCCTATCATGGCAGTGCAGGACAAACTTGGCCCCGAAGAGCTACGGCAATACTATGCTGCGTCGGACGACATAAGGCTGTCCCCAGGCTGGGTGAACCGTGAGCACCGTCGACCGCCCGAAATCGAACCCTTCCTGTGGCGGTGGTCCGAAGTACAGCCGTTGGTCCTCAAGAGCGGCGAGATTGTTACCCCGGACCGGGACGTGGAGAGACGCACGATGCGCTTGGCTACCCCCGGGCTTGATCGCGGCACCACCCACACCATGGTCGCCGCCCTCCAGTTGCTGCTGCCGGGAGAGTGCGCCCCGGCCCATCGCCACACGCCCACCGCCATCCGCTGGATTCTCACCGGCAATGGCGCTTTCACCACAGTGCAGGGAGACAAGTGCTACATGGAACCCGGCGACCTAATTCTTACCCCCTCCTGGACTTGGCACGACCACGCCAACGAAGGGAGCGAGCCGATGATATGGCTTGACGGCTTGGACGTTCCCTTGGTCGGCTACTTGCGGGCCAACTTCTACGAGGCGTTCCCTGAAGACCAGCAACCCATCACCGGCGTTGGAGACTCGATACGCAAGTACGCCACCGGCGCCCTGCGGCCCGTTTGGGGAGCGGAAGACGTTCCCTATTCACCTCTATGGCACTACAAGTGGGACCGCACTTACGAGGCCCTCAAAGGTCTGTCGGAGTTGGGGTCGGACCCCTTCGACGACGTAGCGATGGAGTTCAGCGACCCGACTACGGGTAGGCCCGTGCTGCGGTCGATGACCTGCTGGGCGCAGCTTATTCGTCCGGGAGTCCGCACCAAGGCGCATCGCCACACCAGCAGCAAGGTGTACCAAGTGTTCCGCGGCCAGGGATACAGCGTGATTGACGGCCAGCGGTTCGATTGGACGGAGGGTGATTTCTTCGTTGTGCCGTCCTGGGCCTGGCATGAACACGCCAGCGACGATGATGCCGAATCCATACTGTTCTCGATCCAGGACATTCCCTTGATGAAAGACATGGCCCTGTTCCGCGAAGAACCATACACAGAAAACGCCGGGCACCAACCTGTTACCGGTCATTTCTCCGGATAAAGGCTTACGGGGAAGGAAGTGCGGTCTCGTATCGTCCTGGTGCTGCTGGCGTGTTGCGCTGTCGTGCTGACCGCTTGCCAACAAGCCCCCCTGCCCGATATCGGGGCAACAGTGGAGGCGGCGGTCAGCGCGGCATTGCCCACGCCTACCTTTACGCCCACGCCGGACATCGAGGCCACCGTTTCCACCGGCATCAAGGCGACTATGCAGGCGATCCCCAGTCCAACCTTCACGACGCTCCCAACTCAGACTCCAACCTCGGAGCCTACATCCACTCCGGTCCCTGCTCCAACGCCTACGCCCGTACCCACGCCAACACCGGAGCCGACGTCCACTCCCACACCGCTTCCGGTCCCGACGCCTACTCTCATTTCGACGGCGGTGCCAACCCATACACCAATACCTGAGGATCCTGCTCCCTTGCCTACCGCAACGCCCGCAGACCCGCGGGACTTGTCATCCGTTGTATCCAGGGTCCGGCCGAGCGTGGTGCAGGTCATCGCCGGGGCCGAATCGGGGTCAGGCGTAATTGTGGAGGTCGATGAAAAAGGGACCGGACTGGTCTTGACCAATTTTCATGTAGTGCAAAAGGGCGTCTCCATCGACGTGATTGTCAATGACTCCACCTCTTACCCGGCCAAGTTTTTGGGATACGACACGGAAAAGGACTTGGCCGCCCTGGAAATCTGTTGCTCGACAGGGTTTCAAGCCATCCCATTGGCGGGAACGCGGTTGACACCAGGTGAGACGGTGTTTGCTATGGGGTATCCGCTTGGAAGCAATCAGGCGTCCATTACAAGCGGTGTGGTCTCGCGGGTCATGTTCCACAAAGAGACGGGTCGATCGCTGGTACAAACCGACGCGGCAATCAATCCCGGCAACAGCGGCGGCCCATTGATTACCCTCGATGGTGAAGTAGTGGGAATAAACACCTTCGTCGTCCGGGAATCCATAGTGGGTGTACCCGTAGAAGGGTTCGGGTTCGCGGTGTCGGCGGGTACGGTGTCTGAAGTCCTGCCTGCGTTGAAGGCCGGAGGCATTGGCGCTCCTCCTACTCCCACGCCCGGTCCGAATTGGCGGGAAGCCGGCACGCATAGGTTTGGCCCGGTCGACGGTGTGTTGCAGCATGACGACGACCGTTTCATTGAAGAGTTCAGTTCCCGCGTTTCTTTGCAGGACTTCGTTGCTGTGGCCACCTTCCACAATCCCCAGGGAGGGGTGGATTGGGACTACGGGTTTGTGTTCCGCCATTCCGGCGATCACCGGTTCAGCATTCTCGTTGTGTCGAGCGACGGCGAATGGGCCCATTACCACAGACAAGGACAGGCCGGCAACGACATCGAATTGGCAAGGGGAGAGGCTCGAGGTTTGAAGACCGGTCTGGGTGACGCCAACGAGTTGCAGCTTATCACTGCGGGGGACTTGGGCCTGCTCTTCCTGAACGGCAATCTCGCCGCGGTGTTTACGCTCCCCTCGGAGAGCAAGGCGGGCGACGTATCGGTAATCACTGGCTACTACAAGGGCAACGAGACCCCCGGGCGGACGACGGTATTTCGAGGGTTCAGGGTCAGCGAGACCCAGTGGGTAGGGAACAAAGATGGTGAACTGCACCATGCGAACGATGGTGAAATTCGTGGTCACGCCATGATGACAGACGTTAAGAACTTCCTGGCCCACGCAACATTTGTAAACCCGTACCCGCCAGACGCGGGGCTTTGGAGTCATGGGATACTGTTCCGACACCGTTCCAAGGACCGGTTCCAGGGGATTGCGATCAGCAGCAACGGGACGTGGCTGCATTTCATCAGGGACGGAGATGATTTATCGGTGCATGAACAAGACGGTAGCGTTTCCCTGAAACTGGGGTCGGGTGAACGGAACAGGATTGGACTTATGGCCGTGGGAAACACCGGGCTGCTGTCGGTCAACGGTGAATTCATCTCGTATTTGGATATCGGCTTGGGTCCGCCGAAGGGAGACGTTTGGGTTGCCACCGGTTTCTACGCTGAATCGGAAATTCCCGGAAAAAGCACCAGGTTTGAGGATTTTGAGGTTTGGACATTGGATTAAACCTGTGATGAAAGGGGCAGGTCCATGAAGAAATTAGTTCTCTTCTCTACTTTGGCCGGGCTTCTGGCCGCCGGACTTTTTATGGGAGGCTGCTCCGAGGCCGATGCGCCCCGGAATGCAGACGTAGCTGTGCCGTCGCCCATAGCTACGCCCACGGTGGATATAAACCTGGCCACCCCGGGCGAGGTGCATCGCATTCCCATCGAGGGAATCGAGGTCGGCGCCGAGGTCGGCGACCGTATTCCGCATTTCACCTTGGGATTGGTGGACGGCGTGACTATTTCGTCGGAACAATTGATGGACAATGGCCGCCCCACCTTTCTGTTCTTCTTTGCCACCACTTGAGGGGTCTGCACCGCTGAGTTGCAGCGGTTGAAAAAGATTTACCCCCAATACGCTGAGCATGTCTCCTTCTATGCGGTGGGGGTCTTTCCCGGCGAAGACATCAATATGTTCGAGGAATTCCGCGTCGAAAGGGGTTATCCCTGGCCGGTGGCCATACCGCTGGGCCCCCTGCTGGAGGATTTCAAAGTGACCATCCAGTCAACCAAGATCGCCTTCGACTCCCGCGGAGTGATCACCCACCGGAACGGCATGGGCCAAGGCACCGATGAAGTCTGGCATGAAGTGTTCCAGGAACTGGCGGCCTCGGGGTAGTGGAGGACGCTTCCTGATTCGGAATTTGAGATACTCATGAAGTAACTTTCGGGATGAGATAGTAAAGGCGGACCAAGAATGCGTAACCGGCTGTACAGAATAACACTCAAGGGTTTCAAGACTATAAGATCGCTGGTTAATTTCGAGCCTGGCCCTTTGACGGCTCTTATAGGTCCAAACGGCGTTGGCAAGTCCAACTTTATCTCCTTCTTCCGCATGATGAGCTGGGCGCTGGCCGACCCAGATAATCTTCCCCTTTACGTGAGTCAACAGGGAGGCGCCAGCAAGCTTTTGCACGACGGCCCAGCCCAGACCCGCGCGATTGAAACCGAACTAACCATTTGGACCGATGATGGTGAGAACCAGTACGCCTTTCGCCTGTTTTATGCGGCCGGAGATGCACTGATTTTCGCCGACGAGCGATATCGTTTCTCGCGCTTTGGCTTCCCTACCGTCGCAGATTGGTCCGAGACCGGAGCCGGTCACCGCTCTCCGCAGCTACTTGACCGAGCAGCTTCCGGGGACACCACCGCACGCGTTATTCGAATTCTCCTACAGAGAATCGTCGTATATCAATTTCACAACACTTCGGATACCGCTCGCATCCGGGGCAAGTGGTCTATGTACGATAACCGGTCCCTGAAGGAAGACGCGGCAAATATCGCGCCGGTATTGCACCGCTTGAAGGAGAACGATGGCAGGAGCTACCAGCGAATTGTGGACACCATCCGCTTAATCCTTCCGTTTTTCTCCGATTTTGAATTGCAACCGGACTACAGCAGTCTTCTCTTGGGTTGGCGCGAACGGGATAGCGATCAAGTGTTCGGCGTGCCGCAAGCGTCGGACGGAATGTTGCGGGTTGTTGCGCTTGTTACGCTGCTGCTTCAACCGGAACAGGACCTGCCGGATGTTCTCATTCTCGATGAACCGGAACTCAGCTTGCATCCTTACGCCATTAACATTGTGGGGGGATTGATACGCGCTTTATCGACCAAGATACAGGTCATTGTCGCTACGCAGTCCATGCCGCTGGTTGATTGCTTCGAGCCGGAGGACATCGTCGTCGTCGAACGCGACGGTCGTAGTTCCACTCTCAAGCGTTTGGACCCCGACTCTTTGAGTGGATGGCTCGAAGAATATTCGCTTTCCGAGTTGTGGGAGAAGAACGTAATCGGAGGGCGGCCGTGATGGCCGTAAGGCTGCATTTCATCGTTGAAGGACAGACGGAAGAGACTTTCGTAAATCAGACCCTGCGTCCGCACTTGGAGAGATTTTCCATCTGGGTGAAGGCCCGTTGTGTCGAGACGAGGCGTAAGGGCGGTACCAAATATCGTGGGGGTATCCTCAGCTATCAGAAAGCCAGAAGAGACGTAACGCTCTGGATGCTGGAAGACCAGAACGCTGACGCCAGATTCACAACCATGTTTGACCTGTATGGATTGCCGCATGATTTCCCGGGTTACGTAGAGGCCGCCCGTTTACAAGACTCATACCAGCGCGTAACGATTCCGGAGGACTCGCTGCGCAAAAATGTGTCCGATTCGCGTTTCATTCCGTATATTCAGCTTCACGAATTCGAGGCGCTGTTGTTGGCTGACCCTCAGAAGCTCGACGCGCAATTTAACGAGAACCGTGTGGGGATTCAGAGACTTGTCCGCTTGGTGAACGGGTTCAGGTCACCGGAACTGATTGATGATGGCCCTGATTCAGCACCGTCGAAACGAATTGCGGAAGAGATTCCAGCGTATCCAAGAAGCAAGGTATCGGCGGGACCCATCACCGCGGAGAGGATCGGGCTGCATACCCTCCGGACAAAGTGCCAACATTTCGACGCATGGCTTGGCATTTTGGAGTCTCTTTAACCGTCTACGAAGGGAAGGGGAGGTCAACCACGTTCTGCCCGAGTTCGCGCAGGCCGCCGGGGTGTCCGGCACACCAACGCCAGCACCGACGCCAGCGCGTGCCCCAGCAATACGCAGACGAACATCCACCTGTAAGCCCCGAAGACATTGTAGATAACCGGCCCAAGAATTTGACCTGCGCCCAGCCCTCCCGCCTCGAAGGGCCTGAAAGTCCCTGCGATGGCGCCGTAAGAGCTTCTCCCGAAGAATTGGGCGATGACCATCGAGATCAACACCCCGGACGCGCCGCTGGTTACGCCCCAGAAGACACCAAAGACATAAGCCGGGACTAACGAGTCCACGGTTTGCAGGTATAAGATCGACCCCGCGGCCAATGCCATCGCCCAGACGAGACATACGCGCGGAGAGAACCTGTCGGCCAGGTAGCCCCACCCAAGGTTGCTCAACGACAGGAAAGTGCCAATGCTCAACACGCCTGCCGCCTGCGTGGTAGTCAATTGGGCCGTCTCCACCAAGTGCGGCACGATGTTGAACCCGACCGCCGCATTGGTGGAAGTCCCCAGGAAAGCGCACACACCGACTATCCAGTATGCCTTGGTGCGCCACGCCTCGCTGGCTGTCCAGTCGGGTTCCGAGACTTGCGACGGCGCCGGACTTGTGGATGCCGTGTCGCGGGCAACGGGTACGCTTTGCGCGCGGCCGCCATCGGGCAGCAGGCCGATGTCCTCGGGCCTGCGCCGCATTATCAGGACCATGGGCAGCGTCAGCAACAGGCTGAACAACCCCAGGTACCGGAATGCGGCCCGCCAGCCTTGAAGGTCGGCGATGGTGGAGATGACTTGAATGTTGATGGCGGCGCCGACCGGCCTGAACATCCCGGTCAGGGCCAGCGCGGTGTTGCGTCTTCGCAGAAAGAAGTTGACGGCCAGGCTCCTGGGCACCACGCCTATGAGCAGGGGTTGGCTGATTGCCCGCCCCAATATCGCCAGGATGACGAACTGCCACAAGCGGGTGGCGCTTCCCAGGGAATAAAGGCAAAGGCCCATGAACAACGTGCCCATCGGCATCAACCACCGCGCGCCATAGCGGTCCACCAGTCTCCCTACGATTGGCGCCGTCGCTCCCGTCATCCATACGCCCACGGTGGCGGTGGCCCCGATGGTGATTCTGCTCCAACCCGTGTCCCTGATAATCAGTCCCTGTATGCCTCCCAGCACCACGCCGGCCACGCTGGTGGCCACAAAGCCCCCGAAAGCGCCGGTAAAAATCACCAGCCAGCCGTAGTAAAACGGCGTCCGGGGCCTCCAATTGCGTATGCGCTCCGTGATCGTCATAGTCGGTGTTGGCGTTACTCCTCGGCCGTCGCGTGTTGGTGTGAACCCTGTCCGGCTCGTTGGGCTATAATGATTGGACTATAGAAGGTCGCCCGATTATGGCGACGGTACATCTTACCAACTAACGGGGGTTGGGATGCAAAGCAAGATAGAAGACCGTTTCGGTATGTCTCTCAGCACAAACTCGGTGGCCGCGGCGGAAGCTTGGCAAGAAGGGATGGACCGGCTCCTTTCCCAGAACCACGGCCCCGAGTTGAAATTCCAGGAGGCCATAGAACTGGATGAAGGGTTCGCCATGGCCCACGCCGGCATGGCCTATGTCGAGCAGCAAAAGGCCCGGCCCCAAGAGGCCAGGCTGGCAATGGACCAGGCTTTGAAGCTGACTTCAGGAATTACCCGGCGGGAGCGGCAGCAGATTGAGGCCGTTGACCATTGGATCAACGGCAAGGGCCGCGCGGCCATAGCCCTGATCAAAGATCATCTGGCCGAGTTTCCCACCGACGGGCTGCTGATGCGGCTGGCGCACCGCTTGTACATGCTGGGTTGCAGCGGCGCCGGCGCTCCCGACTTCCCTTCGGAGTACCTCGCCTTGCTCCGGGGTGTCGCTCCCCACTGTATGGATGATTGGGCTTTCCTGGCCGAGTACGCCTTTGCTCACCACGAGACCGGTCAACTGGACGACGCGATGCGGTACGCTCAGACGTCCCTGGACATCAACCCCACCAACGCCGTGGCTTGTCACTCCATGACCCACGTCCACTTTGAGCAGGGCGACGCCGCCACGGGCGAAGATTTCCTGGGCGGTTGGCTGCGAGGGTTCGACTCGCCCTCCTCGTCCTACGTTCATCTGTCCTGGCACTTGGCTTTGTTTGAGCTGGCCTTGGGCAAGTACCGGGAAACTCTGGACCGTTACGAGGACTTCATCCGGCCATCGGTGGTTTCGAAGGCGATGGCTACCTTGAACGACAGCGCCTCGTTGATGTGGCGGTTGCAGATTTACGGGGGCGTACCTCCGGCCAAGCCTTGGGATGAGGTGGTTGTGCTGGCGGCCCCGGCCGCCGACCGGGCAGGCGTGGCTTTCAGGGACGCTCATGCCGCGTTGGCATTCGCCGGCAGCGGAGAGCACGAATTGATGGCCCGGATGATCGACCGACTGCGTACAATCGCCGACGGAGGAGACTCCTTCACCAAGGACATAGTCCTCCCGTTGGTGCAGGGTATCGACGCCTTTGCCAAGGAGGACTATTCCGGCGCGGTGCGCTTCATGGAACCCATGTTCTCTCAACTGGTGCGCATCGGCGGCAGCCACGCCCAGCGCGAGGTATTTGAAGATACCATGCTCGAGACCTACATTCGCGCCGAGGAATGGGACAAGGCCGAGAAAATGCTGCGGGGCCGCCTGAAGCAGCGCGACTCGGTCCGCGACACCTTCTGGCTGGGCCGTGTGCAGGCGTCACAAAGGCAGGGAGACGAAGCCAGGTCGAGCTTCGATTCAGTCGCCAAGGCGTGGGGTCCCGCCGTTTCCAATACCCCGGAAATTGACGCGATGGAGGACTTGAAGGGCGTCATGGAGGGAGCCGGACTTGACTAGCACTACACTTCACATGATAACCGGAAGGGGCCAGTAGCCTAGAAAAAGAAACGCTCGGATATGGTACTACGGCCCGTCTTCAGCAAGACAAGGCCAAATCCAGTTCTGGACTCGACTGTAAGTACCGAATCAAGGGGGTATGACCATAGTGTACTAGGCCGAGTAGATGTTCAGGCCTGCTTTTGAGGGCTTAACGGTCTCAGTAAGGTCGGCTATCCAAGAGAACTTCCACCGCTCGATAGGTTTGGCCTTGGATGTCTATATAAAATTGGTCGTTGTCTATGTACCCGGCAAATTCACATGATCTATTCCATCTATAATTCGTTCGTCCATCGCCGAGATAGGTTTCCCATACTCGGTCAATACAAGGAGATTCGTCATCGTTTATATTATGCCATGTTTCTCCATTTTCTTCCCACGTTAATATGGCAAGGTACGAGCCGTCATCGTACCTTGCCACAGGTGCTTGCGGTACGAGTGTTGGGAGCAGGATAGCACCGCCGTTTTTGAGAAATTCGAACCGGCTGAATATCTCGCTCATTGCCAGAGCGTACCCGATGTTGTCGGACTTCGCCTGCTTGTCCTTCAGGGTATTCATTCCGATTATTTGGCCTTTGGCGTTCATCAAAGGCCCTCCGGAATTCCCTTCGTTGATAGCGGCGTCCGTTTTGATGAACCTCACGCCATCTATAAGGACATGAGGAGATGAGATGACCCCGCGAGTCACGGAAAGTTCGCTATTCCCGGATAGTCCCGCAGGGAAACCCGTTGCAATTACTTCATCGCCGAACTCAGGGTTGTCCTGCGCATAGATGTCAGGACTGAAGTCTCGCAGATAATCTATGCCATCTTCCATGAAATCAGTAGGGCGGGCATTCAGGAGTGCAACGTCAGCTTTTTCATCTCTGCCGAGTACTCGAGCTCTAACTGTTGGCGTGTCTGAGTACCATGTGATTTCCACGGATGAGTCTGAGCCAACTACGTGGGCATTGGTAAGTACATAGTAATTTTTGGCCTTTGCCGAGGCTTTTGATTTAGCCGATGGATCAACGATAAAAAATCCAGTCCCGCTCTTGGACGATGATTGTATATACAAAGTCCGCACCATTAGCCTGTCGCTCCATATTTTAACGGTTGGAGTCGGAGTAGGGCGGCGAGTTGGTCGCGGCGTTGACGTAGGGCGGCGGGTAGGCATTGGCCTCGGCGTGGCGGTTGGAGTGGGAATCGGAGTGGCCGTCGGTGCTGGAGTGGCCGTGGGTAGTGGTGTAGCCGTTGAGGCATCCAGAGTCGCCGACAATGCCGCAATCGTCCCTGGGAGGTCAGGCGTCGCGGTAACCCTTATGACTTTTGCGATAGGCACTGGTGTGGCCGTGGGTAGTGGAGTGGCGGTCGGTAGTGGAGTGGCGGTTGGGGCGTCCAGAGTAGCCGACAATGCCGCAACCGTCCCTGGCAGGTTAGGCGTTGCAGTTACTCTTATGGCTTGTACGGTTGGCTCAGGCGTTGTGTTTACAACTTTCGTGACTGGGGGTTGGGTAGTGGCACACCCTGTCGAAAAAACTATGATTGCCGTTATAACCCCTATGATTTTTGCATAATTTCCCCGGCCCATTTTTGTGTCCTGCTTCTGTAATGAGACTCCGAATTGGAGCACTTGGGCCTTATCCGCCGATAGCCATTCTATGGGGCGTGGATTTCATGCGCGTACAGGGGGAATTATTATACCGATGGAGAATCAGCCCCTGCAATGCTCTCTAAAATTCGCTCCTTTATCATCCGCAGTGTCCCCGGTCACCTGATATACTGAACATTAGTTCCTATCAAGTGAAGCCATATCCATAGAGGGAATGATGTCGAGCGCAGAGCATATTCGCCATAAGGGTTTTATCCCATATCACCATGATGACCAAGCGGAAGTGGACGAATTCATCAGAACGTTTGACCACCGGCGAGACACATTCATAGCTCGCGCAGTGGGTAGTGACCAAACATCCCAGCATTTGATTGACAGCGGTAACCCAGAATACATAATGCGTCGCATTCGTAAGCTATATATTAAGGATTCCACTGTGACTATCGTAGTAATCGGCGAGAACACATGGACACGCAAATTCGTGGATTGGGAGCTTGCTGCGAGTTTACGCCAGGGGCCGGTAGCAGGAAAACCCAACGGGTTAGTCGCAATTCTGTCTCCCAAGCTGAAGGACGCGATACTCCCGGACCGGCTTTGGGTCAACTTGCTATCCGGTTATGCACGCTTCTACCCGTACCCCAGAAGCCAAGCTGAATTGGCAAAGTGGATTGAAGAGGCATTTCAGGCGCGTACCCAAAGAGCGAATAAGATAAAGAACAGTAGTCCTATACAACGATGCAACCTCAGCCCGAACTGGCCTGAGGACAGGCCACACATAGCGCCAACAAGCAGTGGTCTGTTAGCACCAGACTATCTGAAAGAGTCTTCTTCCGGTATGGATCGCTTGATAAAATTAGGAGTGATCGCATTAGGAACGTTCTTGATTATAAAAGCCTACAAGAACAAAAAGCCTATACAAAATCCCTACAGCGACCTATGGAAATGGGGAGTACCCGGGATGGACTCTCAGGAGTGGTCCTAAAGCGCGGGCCGAACTGTCTTTCCTAACGAGAAGAGGGTATTTCTAGTGACTATAGTAGTGCTAGACCGTCAAGGTTTCCCTTGTGGCCGCGCGACGGGCCGTCGGCGGTCGGGCCAGGAATATCAGCACCGCCGCAGTGGCGTAAAACACCACCGAGAGGACAATCAGCAGCCGGTAACTGCCGGTAAAGTCGTAGATCAGCGCCCCAAGGCTTTGTCCCACGCCAAGGCCGCCAGCCTCGAATGGCCGTAAGGCGCCCATTATAGTCCCGTAGGAACTGCGCCCGTAGTATTGGGCCATAATCATGGAGATCAACGCGTCGCTCGCCGAGCTGAACACCCCCCAGGTAATGCCGAATATCCAGGCCGACGCCAGATTGTTCACTGTAAACATGTAGATCAACGTGCACAGGGTAGTTGCGTATCCGCACAAGGTCACACGACGGGGTGAAAACCTGTCCGCCAGGAATCCCCATCCCAGGTTGCATAGAGACAGAAGTGTACTGGCGCTCAGGATTGTTGCGGCCTGTGTGGTGGACAGGCCGCCGATTTCTATGAAATAGGGCACCATGTTGAAACCGATGCCGGAGGCCGCCGCGAGGACCAGGAACGTCGAGACCGAGACTAGCCAGAAAGCGGTGGTGCCCATAGCTTGACGGGCGGTCCAGCCGTCCGCGGGTTGGGCAACCGGTTGCTGAGGCCTCCTCTGGACGCTGGCTGATGCGGGCGCAGAGCCGCGGCGGGATGCCCCGTCTGGTTTTTCACCGTCGGGCAATAACCCGATATCTTCAGGGCGCCGCCGCACTATCAGAAAAATGGGGATGGTCAGGACCAGCGTTACGAAGCCCAGGTAACGGAACCCGGCCCGCCAGCCCTTAGACGCCGCGATGGCCAGTATGACCTGGATGTTGATGGCGCTGGCTACGGGCCGGACAAGTGACGTGAACGCCAGGGCAATGTTCCGCCGACGCTGAAAGAAATTCACGGCCATGGTGCGGGGCAGAAGCCCGATGAATATTGGCTGCCCTATGGCCCGCGCAAGCAGAGCAACGATGAAGAACTGCCAGACGGCGTTGACCCCGCCGAGGGCCAACATGCACAGCCCAAGGAATATGGTCCCCAAAGGCATCAGCCATCGCGGGCCGTAACGGTCGGCGTAGGGTCCCATCAGTGGCGCGACCACGCCGGACATCCAGACGCCGGCAGAGGCGGTGAAACCTATGGATGCCCGGCTCCAGCCCGTGTCAGCGGAAATCAGGGACTGAAGCCCTCCCAACACCGCCCCCGCTATGCTGACGGCGGCAAAGGCCCCCAACGCCCCGGTAAACAGCACAATCCAGCCGTAGTAGATGGGCGTCCGGCTGTAAAACGTGCCGGTCCGGAGCCTGTGGGTGATCTCGGGGACGATGACCAGGGATATGAGGAAAAACCCGGACCCCAGGAGCAGAAAGCCGGTAACAGTCACTACAGGCGCGCCTCTGACGGCCCACTCGCTCCTACGGTAGTCGTTGGTGTAGTTCCAGGCCGGGCATGGCCAGTGATGTTTTGGAGAAGGTGTTGCATTCCGTCAAGTTACGGAAAAAGTATATCACGTCCGGTAACCCGTACATTGAAGCAGCGAAGTCCGACGAAGTTGGCCGGATTGCCTTGGAATGATAAATTTGTGTCAGAGTCAAGCGTGGTGTACAATCGGTGGACTGCCGGCAGAATCCCGGCGCCCCGGACCTTCAGGAAGATAAGACATGACAACCGGCGAATCGGACAACATAGTAGTTGATGCGGCTGAAATATGGCGCGCCATTGGGCGGTTGGAAGGCACCGTGGCCGCTCTTCTGGAAGGTCAGCGCGAACTACAGTCCGAAGTGCGGGGACTGCGTTCCGAGATGCAGTCAGGATTGCAGGAACTGCGTTCTGAGATGCAGTCAGGATTGCAGGAACTGCGTTCTGAGATGCAGTCAGGATTGCAGGAACTGCGTTCTGAGATGCAGTCAGGATTGCAGGACGTGCGTTCCGAGATGCAGTCAGGATTGCAGGACGTGCGTTCCGAGATGCAGTCAGGATTACAGGACGTGCGTTCCGAGATGCGGTCCGGATTCCAGGATGTCCACCGCCGTATAGACCGCCTCTATTTCGCCGTGATAGGCATCGGCGGCGCATTGGTCGCCGCCGTTATTGTCAACACCTTCGTGACCGGCTAAGCGAAGGCTCTCTGCCCTTCATTTTCGCCGGCGACTTCCTTGACGGGCCTATTCACTCCTTCCGCTGGGGTTGGTACTCCTTTATCGCCGGTATCACTTCCTGGGTCATCAGGTCGATGCCGCGCATGGCCGTTTCGTGGGACATGTGCCCTTCCCGGCCCCAGAACACCAAGTAACCCGGATCAATAAGGTCCATCAACCGCTTCAGTTTCTTCACCACGGTATCCGGGTTGCCCGTTACAATCTGGAAGGTCTCTTGGGCTTCATCGTAGGGCAAAGCCGGCCCGCCGGGCACCGCCGTCTGGACTCTGCGGCGGGCCTGCTCTCTCGGGCCCTGGATGGCCGCGCGGGTCAGGTAACCGGGGGGCGCCAGCCACTGGGGCGGCGTTACCCCGAATGACGTTCCCAACTGCCAGTAGAAATTCTTCCCTTCCTCGTAGGCCCGCTCGTCCGAGTCTGCCACCGCTACCCGTATGGCGTAGCCCCGGTTGTCCGACGTCGCGGTCCAACCGTCCTCTTCGGCGGTGCGGCCGTAAAGTTCGTAGATGTCATTCAAGAGATTTATGGGCGGCGCCAGCGCGATGTAAGGGTACTTGTGCTTGGCTGCCCAGACTACCGACTCCGGTGAGGCCACCCCCGGAATCCAGACCGGCGGGTGGGGCTTTTGCAGCGGCATTACCCAAGGGTTGACGATCCGGTAGTGGTAATGCTTCCCCTCGTAACGGAAGGGGCCGGGAGTGGTCCAAGCCTTGATGATGACGTTGTGCGCTTCGTCAAACCGCTCCCGGTTGTAGATGGGGTTGGTATTGGTCGCCATGCTCTCTTGGCCTATGCCCCTCACGAACCCGCACACCACCCGTCCGCCGGACAGGATGTCGATCATGGCTATCTCTTCCGCCACCCGCAGCGGGTTCTCGTGGATAGGCAGCACGTTCCCAAGGAATACTATCTTGCCCTTGGTGGTGGTGCGGGCCAGCACCGACCCTATCACGTTGACCGACGGCATCATGCACAGGGGGTTGTTGTGGTGCTCGTTGATCATTACCCCGTCGAACCCGGCCTCGGTGCAGTACTGCAATTCCTCGAAGTACATCCCGTAAAGCTCCTGCGCTTTCTCCGGGCGGAACTGCTCGTTGGGGAACATAAGGTTGTTGTATCCCAAGCGCCGTGCCTCTTCCTGGGAGTAATCGGTGTAACCCATCTCCGTGAAGAAATACACTTCTTTGACCATGTCGCACCCTCGCTGTTCCGGTGTATCGTTTAGGGTATCGCTTGGACGGAAGTATGGCGGGTGTCATTCCAAGGGTCAACCGCCCTCAGGCCGGCCTGGGTGCTTATACGATGACCCTGGTCTCCTCGGACGATACCACGATGTCCAAACCTAACCGCTCTTGCACCTCCGCCAGTTCCTTCCGGATGTCGTCTTCCCAGGGCGGGTTGATGTGAGCGACTATTACCTTGGGGGCGTACCCTTTTTGACCGACGAAATCGGCCAGGGATTTTTCCAGCAAACGCGGGGTCAGGTGGCCGATCACCGCCGCCACTTCCTCGGCTTTGTTGCCGAAGGTGACCTCTACAAGGACTGTGGAGGGTGAAATATGGGGCCACGCATCACTCAGGCCGTCCCCGGTGTCTCCAGTGTAGAAGAGGATGCTGTCACCGCGAGAAATCTGGAACCCTGCTGCCGGAACGGTGTGGGGCACCGGCACCGGCGTCACCTTGTACCCCAATATCTCATACTCTTGGAAGAACTCCAGCGTGTGCATTCGGAAAATCGGGTCCTCCGGCGTGGGCCAACGGAGAAAGTTGGGGTACAGGCTGCCGTCCAGCAGCTTGTCGGAGACGTACTGTACCGTGTCCTCGATGGCGTAAATGTCGACCGGGTGTTCCGAGGTGCGCAGCCCGATCCCCAAGGGAGGAAGGTCTCTCACGTGGTCGAAGTGGCGGTGGGAGAGAAGCACGGCCCTGATGTCCTTTTGTTCCTCGAACGTCAACGCCCGCGTCAGGCCCCCTGCGTCCAGCACAAGGATTCCGTCGACCAAGTAAGAGGCAAAGCCGGTGTCCTTGCTTTCCATGTTATGGGCACCCAAAACCCGCAGTTCCATTTCGACTCCTCCTGAATCTGACCGTCACAATCAGGCGCATGGCCTGGGGATGAAGACGCGCCCTCAACGGAAAGGGTCAGAAACCTGCCGCGCTCGCCGCCTTGCGCATCTCCTGCAGGTAGCTGGCGCTGGAGGAATGGATCAGCCGGCTAACGCTGCCGTGGAAGTATTGAACGCCCATGTCAAGGAACTTGGGAACATAGGAATCAGGGCAACTGCAACCGGCGATCTTGCCTGCCTCGCGAATGGTGGTGATCCCCTTCTCCATCATGGCCTGCACCTCCGGGTGGGTCTGTTGCCCCGGGTAGCCCATTGAAGCTGACAGGTCGCCCGACCCTATGAAGAACACGTCCACTCCGTCTACCGTGACCATCTCCTCCAGGTTCTCCACGGCTTCGACTTCCTCGATCATGAGGCACACCAGCGTGTTCCGGTTGGCTTCATCCACATAATCGGCCGTTGCTCCGGCAAACCCGTATTCCCCCGGACGGCTCCCGCTGAACAGACCCCTGTGCCCGACGGGAGGGTACTTCACGGCGTCGACGGCGGCCCGCGCCTCTTCGGCCGTGTTGACGTGGGGGATTTGCACTCCCCAAGCTCCCCGGTCCAGGAAAGGCGCGATGATTTCCGGCTTGTTGCCAACCGGGCGCACAATTGGCGCCATGCCGGTGATTTCTGCTGCGCGGACCAGGTCCTCCGAGTTGTCCACGGTTATCGAGCCGTGTTCGTTGTCTATCAAGACCCAGTCGAAGCCCAGGTGTCCCAGCATCTCGACCATTGTGGCCGATGGGAAAGTAATCATCACCCCGAACGTTGCTTGCCCGTCCTGCAACCTCTGTTTCAGCGTGTTCTCTCTCATAACACCTCTCCGAATGGAAACGGATTGCCGAAAACAACATTGCGCTGGCCTTGGTCTACGGCCAGCGCATTATCCACTGTTGTGAAGGACTCCGGCCAGGGCCGGGATGAGATTGAGCTAAGACGGGCGTTCCTGCCGCTCTATCTCTCGCTCCTCCGCTTTGTTGCGCAGGGGCCTGCCCTTGTCCGGGTGGTCATCCTTGGTCACCCCGTAAATCTGTAGACCCTCGTGGTCTTCGGGCAGGTACTCGGTAATGGGCATACCGTCCTTGTTGACGAACAGCAGGCAGTGGCAGTACTTGTAGATCTGCATATCGTCGCAGGCGCAAATCCATGTCCGGTGCTTCACCTCGTCCACCTTGTCCGGGTAGAAGCGGCAGGGGCACAACGGCCTGCCGATTTCATCGACGTGCCGCGCCAAGCCAAGGATTACTTCTTCGGCGATCCCATCCACCGGGTGGGTGTTCGTCCCTGATTTCTCGCAATACTTCTCCACGAAGTTGCGCATCCGTGCGATTGATTTTTCATCGGGCTGATCGGGCATGTGTAACTCCTTACTGTTTGTCCGTTATGGATGGAAACGCTGGCTTGGAGGCTCGTGGCGTTTCGCGCACGGCATTGTTAGCCGATGCTTCCTTCCAGTATACACGTAATGGCCAACCGTGCGTCAGGCAGAATGGTCGAGCGGTCCGAAAACGGCTTACCAATCGCGCCGGTGTGACGGCTACTTAACGAAGGCCGGCATCACCCCTTCGGCAAACTGGGTAAGCTGGTCCTTGAACACCTCCAGCGGCATTCCCATAACTGCGCCCAGGTTGACCCGCTCAACTCCGGGGAATTTCTCCTGCACGCTTTGCAAGTGCTCCACGATGGACTCCGCTGGGCCGCACAGCCAAGTCTTTCCTTCTACCGCATCTTCCAGGGTAGGCAATGATACTCCCCGTGAGCGGCTCGGGTTGGCTACCGCGTCAATCTGTTCCTGGGACATAGCCATCAACCCCAGCGGAGCGGCGAACTTCATCGCTTCCTCGAAGTAAGGGCGGGACAACTCCATTGCCTTCTCTTGCGTCTCCGCAATGAAGAAGCGGTATCCGATGGCCGTGTTTTCCCCCAGCTCTGCCTCCTGGCCGTGGTTTCGCTGGGCCTCCTGGTACAGATTCAGCCGTTCCGCCAGGGTCTGCTCCGGGTTGTTGGCGATTAACGGCTTTATTCCCATCTTGGCCATGAAGTCAATCCCGCGCGGGTTGCCGCTTACCAGCGGTTGCCACACCTCTACCGGTTGGTGGATAGGCCGGGGCACAAGGCTCAATGTCTCGAGTTGGTAGCCCCGGTAAGGCACCTTGGCGGGAATCTGATAGTACTTGCCTTCGTGGGTGAAGGACTCCTCCCTGAAGGACTTGAGAATCACCTCCACCTGCTCTTCGAACAGCTCACGGTTGGCGTCCCCGTCGAGCATCGGTGAGCCGAAGGTCTCGACCTCGCGGGTGTGGTAACCGCGCCCCACGCCGAAAACGACCCTGCCGTTGGTCAGGATGTCGGCCATGGCGAAGTCTTCCGCCAGCCGCAACGGGTGCCACATCGGGGCGATGTTGAAGCCGCAGCCGAACTTGAGACGCTTGGTCTGAGTGGCCAAGTAAAGGTTCAGCATCAACAGGTTGGGGATACATTCGTAACCTTCAGGCTGGAAGTGGTGCTCGGCCATCCAGAACTCGTCGTAGCCCAAGCTGTCAAGGTGTTGCGCAATGTCCAGCGCCCAATCCGCTGCCTGTGCAAGCCGTTCGTTGGGGTACATGCGATCATTGGCCGCCGTTCCGTCGAACCCAAGGTTGTCGTCAACAATATGGCCGGCGTATGAAGCCGAAAAGCTCGTAATCAAGAGTCACCTCGACTTCTAGTTGGGAAATGGGATGCTCTTTACGCTGCTGAGTGGTGTATCAACCACCCAACGCATTTTGTAGGATAATTCCTCCGAACCCCACAATTAGAGTTGCACCTATGGCGAATAGCGCAAGCATCAAGCGGTCAATGCGGCCTTCAAGGCGTGCAAACCGCTGGTCCATCTGAGCGAACCGCTGGTCCATCTGAGCGAACCGCTGGTCCATCTGAGCAAACCGCCCGTCTATACTCACAAATCGCCCGTCTATACTCACAAATCGCCCATCTATACGGTCGAACTGCCGTTCGTTGCGCTCTTCGTGCCGCACGAGTTGTTCTTTAAGTTGTACTAGCCCCTCTTCCAGCCGCCCCAAGGTGCGGTACACCTCGGTGACATCCATTAACGGCGGCTGCGGGGGATCCGGAGTTTCTGTTGTCATATCATCCCGCCAAATTCAAACTTCCCAAGCCGGCCTTACGTCCGGGGCGGTTGGATCGGGGCCGGATTGAACAACTCCACGCCGATGGTCGCTGGAAAGACCTTGGCCAGTTCTTCCACCGTCCAGCGGCTTTCTTTGTGAATCGTCCTTACCGGCTCCGGGTTATTCATCAAGCTGACCAGACCCTCGTTGACGTGGAAGATGTTCCCGTTGACGTGAGACGCTTCGTCGGACGCCAGCCAGGTAACGAAGGGAGCGATGTCGTCGCCTTCGCCGCGAAGTTGCGGAGCGGGTCCCGCGGAGCCTCCGATGCCCCGCGCGGCGCGGAGGGCCCGGGCCTCGTCAGGCACCGTTCCGGTCATTCTGGTGTTGGCGCCTGGGGAGATGGAGTTGGCCGTCACTCCATAACGTCCCATGTCCCGGGCCAGAACGCGGGTAAGCCCGGCGATGCCGTCCTTGGCCGCGCCATAGTTGGCCTGCCCGGAGTTGCCGTACAGTCCCGACACCGAAGTGAAGGTGATTATCTTGCCCGAGCGTTGCTGCCGGAACAGGATGCAGGCGTGCTTCACCACTGTAAAAGTGCCCTTGAGATGAACGGCGATGACGTCGTCCCACTCCTGCTCGGTCATGTTGAAAATCATCCGGTCCCGCAGGATACCGGCGCAGGTGACCACTACGTCCAGTTTGCCGAAGTTCTCTATGGCGGTCTGCACGATTTGCTCGCCGCCCTCCATGGTGGCTACCGACTCCAAACACGCCACCGCCGTCCCGCCGGCTTGGCGTATCTCCGACACTACGCCCTCCGCCAACGAGTGGTCGGCTCCGGTGCCGTCGACGTTTACGCCGGGGTCCACCACCACGACCTTGGCCCCTTCTTGGGCCATCAGCATGGCGATGCCCCGTCCGATGCCCCGGCCGGAGCCGGTTACGATTGCTACCTTGTCTTGCAGAAGATTGGGCATTGTTTTGCCTCTCAAATATTACAGGGTTGCTGCTGCCATCGGTTTTAGCAAGCCACGCTTGGGCGTCAAGCGTTTGCCCACAGAGTCTGCTGCCATCGCCACGCCTTCCAAAGTGCTTCCACCCAACACGGCTGAAACTTCGTCACCGCCAAACACTACTATCGTCGTCGCTTCCACTCCGTCGATTCGGACTCGTACTTCCCCGATGTCATGTTCGATAATCTCTCCGTTGGCTAACTCGAACTCCAACCGCCGATGGGGAACGACGCTCATCCGGCGAAGCATGACGGATGGCAACAATGTGTACGAAGCGCCGGTGTCAACCAACGCCTCGATGGTCTCCTCCCGGCTCCCGTCCACGCTCATCACCGTCAATGGCCAGTGAAATGTTCCCAATTGCGGCGTCTCCTCTAGCGCGGCGGCGCGGCGGGAGCGGGATTGTAGATGTCCCTGGTCAGATAGTTGCGGGCCAGGGAGGACAACTCGTCCATGTCCCAATGTCCCTTCTCGCTGTAGATGGCCCGCATGGGCCGGGGCTGGGACATCAGCTCCACCGTATCCCCGTAGACCAGGAAGGTCTGGCCGTTGACGTTGGAGGCGTAATCGGTTGCCAAGTAGCACACGAAGGGCGCGATACCGTCGGGGTCCAGGTGCTGCGGGTTGTCCTCGTCGTCCAGCGACGCAACGCCGCTCCTTGCCCGTATCTCCGCCGCGCTGTCCGGTATGGCCCCGATCATCCGCGTTTGGGCCCGCGGGGCGATGGAGTTGGCGGTGGCGCCGTACCGTCCCATGTCCTTCGCCACCACCTTGGTGAACCCGGCGATGCCCGACTTGGCCGCGCCGTAGTTGGCTTGGCCGGAGTTGCCCACCAGTCCGGACTGGGAACTGAAGGTGATGATCCGTCCGGACCGTTGCTGGCGGAACAGAATGCAGGCGTGCTTCACGACGGTAAAAGTGCCTTTGAGGTGGACGGCGATGACGTCGTCCCACTCCTGCTCGGTCATGTTGAAAATCATTCTGTCCCGCAGGATGCCGGCGCAGGTCACGACGATGTCCAACTGGCCGTAGTTATCGACGGCCGTCTGGACGATCCGCTCGCCGCCCTCCATCGTGGCCACCGACTCGGTGCAGGCGACGGCGACGCCGCCTTCGTCCCGTATCTCCGCCACCACCGTCTCGGCGATGGACTGGTCGAAACCCGACCCGTCGACGTTGACGCCGGGGTCCACCACTACCACCTTGGCCCCTTCCGCCGCCATCAGCTTGGCGACCCCTCGGCCCACGCCGCGGCCGGCGCCGGTAACTATGGCTACTTTGTCAGCCAATGTGTCTACCATCCTATGCATCTCCTTAAGGCAGAAGTTCCTAGTGGATTAGATCATCGGGACGCCGGAATCGGGGAAGTGCGGACATAGGTAAACCTCTATCTTGACGTAGAAGCTCGGCAACACTGCCATAGCCTTGCCGGGGATAGTCCGCTGTCCGGGCCGGTTATGAGTTGGTTTCCTCACGGCCAATCGGCCTTAATCTTTTGAGCCGTATTGAGGGCAGTTTCTTCAGTCTCTGATTGGTTGGGTCAACCTCGATGCCGGCTGACTCCAGCGCAGTCACTCCCAACAAGGGTTCTGTACCTGGTTCACCGAAGATGATTCTGCCGGCAGTGACTTCGTCCATGAACTCGATGTCTGCGGTGGTGGTGTCCAGACGTATCTCACTCCCGTCCGCCAACTCGTAGACCCTATAACCCTTGGTCTCCAGGCCGATGGCTTCCAAGTAGGGTCTGGGGACCAAGCAGTCAGTCGCTCCCGTGTCCACCAGGAACAGCCCTTCCCAGCTCCGGTCCGGCTCTGCCGGGTTCCTGATCGTAACGGTTACCTGCGTCGCCCCCATTTGCTTGCCCCTCTTCATTTATGCCCATAAACAACACTTGCCCAGTATCGCCGGTGCATTGCGTGATACCGAATCAGAACAACGTTGTGGCCCAGACTGCTACCGCCTCGGCAATTGCACCGTGGCCGTCCCCGGAGTGGTCTTCTGGCCGTCGGGGTTCTCCAGCCATATCTCGCACTCCACCAGGTCCTGCCCCATGTCGTGGTAACGCCTGGTTACATTGCCCTTGGCGGTGATCGGTTGCCCCGGAAAGTCCATGCCCCGGTACTGGCAGGTCAGACGCTTCAGAGTGCCCAACGGTCCCATCCAGTCGGTCATGTACTGGCCCAGAAAGGCGTTCTTCAATGCCCCGTGCAGTATCACTCCGTCCAGCCTGTTGCCTTGGGCAAAGTCCTTGTCGTAGTGAATCTGGTAGTAGTCTCCCGACGCCCCGGCGTACATCACCAACTGCTGGGTGGTGGGATACTTCACCATGACCGGAAGTTCCATGCCCTCGGTCACGTCGTCCCAGTAAATCTGCTCTGCCATAAGTTTGTCTTCCTCACACTGGTCACTGGCTAATGATCGATGGAGAGTAACTATCCACTGGTCACTGACCACTAGCCACTGACAACTGGTCACTGGCCACTTAGTATCGAATGGTAGTGGAGGTCTGGGTTGCCACCATCTCGTTGAACTGGTTGCGGTAGGTGTAGACCACGGTGCTGATGACCATCGTCCCCAATCGCCCCGCCCTTTCCGTCATGTCCGTGATGGTGGCCACGGCGGTTATGCGGTCTCCCGGTCTTACCGGCTCGAAATACTGCCAATCGCTCCCGCCGTCCAGCACATTGGTCACCGGAAGCTCGAATGGCAAGTCAGGGCGGCCAACGGGGATGGACCTGAGGAACGTGGGAGGGGCGATCAGCCCGCCATGGGGACCTTTCCGGGCGACTGCTTCATCGTTAAAGAGGGGATTGTCGTCCCCAATGGCTTGGGCGAACTTGATGATTGCCCCTTTCTCCACCTCGGTGACGACAGTGGGGCTTTCGCACCCGATTGCCTGCCGCCGCATTTCGTCAGTGAGTAGTTGACCGGGCTGGGACACGAACCACCTCGCATAGGGTTTAGCAGGCAAAAGTCTACCGTCAGGCACATTTAGTGTCAAGAATTTTGACTTCATGCATCAGGGCCCTTCAGTTCTCCGGTTAGCAATAGTTTCTCCAAGCCGAATTCACACCATTCTAATATGCTACTATCAGTTATGTAGAAACGAGCATCGAGGCAGAGTTAATGACTACACCATGCAAGAGGGAGTTGGATATCACTCTCAATAAGAGTGCGGGCAAAGAGCAACTGGCGGAGACAACCGCACAGGGCCATTTTAACGCTGATGAAGCCGAAACTTTTGCAAATAAGGTCTACCAAACGAAGGTGCGCCCTGTATGGGATAAGGAGCCGATTGGCTTTTTTTTGTCGGTGGACCTGAACAGCGAGGACTTTGAACTGGACGCGAGCCACGCCAATGCGGCGCGTCGGCTGCTGGCGCGGGTGCCGGATGCCGATGTGTTCACCATCCGTGTCGGATACCCGGCGGCTTACCAGCACTTTAGCGCCTTCGGAGACCTTGGTGATTAGCGGCAAAGTGGACTTGTTGAGGCTCCCCATCATCAACATCGAGGTTTGGGACAAGGACGGCCATACGAGAACGGCGGAGGCTAACCTGGACACCGGGTTCACTGGTGAGCTAACGCTGCCGAAAGCGGCTATAGAGCAATTGGGTCTTCCGCGGGTTGGCACGGCCAATATGAAAATAGGGACCGGCGCAAACACGAGATTTAATGCTTACCGGACTACCATCATCTGGCATGATATTTCCAAGGAAATTACTGTGTTGGAAGCGGAAATATGGCCCGTCGTGGGAGTCGGACTACTATGGCAGAATAACCTGTCCATAGACTTCACGAACGGAGGGGATGTCACTATCACCGAACTCTAATCCCGCATGATATCCCACCCTCCGGTAGTTTCCCGGGCCGTCGTCAATTTCCCTGGGAAAATTAGCCGCTTCCGGCGTACAGGGACAGCAACTGCTCAACCAAGGCCCGCACCCGCGGACGGTCGTCGTCCATCTGGTAATCTTCCATTCCGTGGTGATAAAAGTTGATATGGAATTTTTCCGCAACGGCGAACCTGTCTCCAATGGACGAGTCACCGGTTTCTGAGGAAAGAAGCCTGGCAGCATTCTTCAGGCTCCGGTGATTCTCATACGGCCATCCGCGCTGTTGGGCCACCGCCATTACCGCGTGGGCTGCTGCTCCCCATACCTTTTCCGACGCTTGGAGGACGTCGCCCTCGGCGAACAGGTCGTCAGCCTCATCCAGGAACACCCTTGCAGTCCGGGCGTGTTCTTCAATCAGCATAAGATTTCCTTATGCCCTGTAGCTGTATATACTTTAGCAAATTTCCGGGCTTGGGAATTTATCCCACTGACACCCGCCCCTTGCCAGTTCGTAAAACACCTCTCTACCATATTACCTGTGCAGCACAACGATTCGCCTGACTCGGCGCCAGGCCTTTCACTCTCCCGTCCGAGGCGTCCAGAATGTCCACCGCTACATGCGAGCCGAGTTATCCCGCAGGGGCAACCCGCGAATGCGTATAACTCTCCCTATTGGTTGCCCTGTGGCGTGGAATAGGTCGCATCCTGAAAATCATCAAATCCGGTAAATCCTGATTCAGACAAACCCAAATGTCCTGAAATATAATCGCAGTCCGCGTTTCTGAAATTTCTCACCAAACCATTATCCCTGCCTCCAATCGTCACCCCGGCGCAGGAACGTCACCCCCGCGCCCAATCGTCATTCCCGCGAAGGCGGGAATCCAAACGCCGCTCCGGCAAATCACCTTCTGGAGAGTTGACCATCATGATGAGTGAAATAAACGCCCTCTGGCGCCGCGTCCGCGCCCTTCAACGTAAACTGGCCCGCGAACTGGCCGAATACCGGCTGGGCCTTATTTGTGACGACCTTTGCGAACGTTGGTTCGCCGCTTGGTCCGACCGCAAGCCCCTGCCCGAAATCCGGCCCTTCATCAAGCGGGTGATGGACACCGGCTACCGGCTTCTCCCGTTGGGCGCGGCCAACAACTACCTGCTGCGTTGTCTTGGCAAAGATGAGGCCCCCGACCCCCAAGTGCTGCTCGAGGCCATCCTCCCCTCGCACGGGTAATATGCCGCCCGCGCCATGTAGGGATGACTTTGCACGTGCTCCACGCTTCATAACCCTGCCTGCTGTCCCGCTACCGAACATAAGCTATAATCTGAGGGTCTGTTATCGTACCGGGTTCGGCGCCGCGCCGGGCCCGCGGACCGCAATGACCTTCAGCATATCTATACACGCCTGAGGCAAGGAGGCACTGCTTTGACTTCTTTGGATGGGAGATTCGAGAAAGGGCAGGCCATGCGGGTCGCTATGGCCGCTGGCGACGTCAGCCATTTCGCGGTGCCCGGTATTGACCAGTTGGCTCCGGACTTGAAGAGGATCATAGACGAGTGTTTGTTCGGCTCTATCTGGAGCCGCGATGGGATGTCCACGGAAAGGCGGGTAATGTGCACCATCTCCGCACTGATGGCCCTGGGGCAGCTTCCTCTGTTGCGCCGGACCATTGAGCGGGGCTTGAACCTGGGGCTGAAGCCCGACCAGGTTGTGGAAGTGCTTATCCTGTTGACCTTCTACGTGGGAGTCCCGGCGGTGGAGTCCGCGGTGAACACCGCCAAGGAAATCTTCGAGGAGCGGGGCATCCAATTTGCTCCGACCGTGGTCTTCGACACGGAAATGTCGGTCGAAGAACTGCACGAGATAGGGACTAAGAAGAGGGAGGAGGTACTGGGTTCCCCGGCGATACCTGTCCCGCCGAACTCGCCGGAGGAAGAGCTTGATAACCTCATCGTCGAGTATCATTGGGGTGCCATCAACAACCGTCCCCACTTGGACGCCAAGGATCGCGCTATCTGCGCCCTCTCGGCCATGACCGTCCTGGGCCAGTACGACCGCCAGATTCGCTCCCGCATCCAGGGGGCCCTCCAGATCGGCATGACCCCCACTGAAATCATGGAAATCTTCATCCAGGTCATGCTCTACGGCGGGTTTGTCACCAGCCGCACCGCCATGCGGATAGCCAGATCGGTCTTCGTGGAGCAGGGAGTCTCGATATAGACTCACCAGTGGCTGTTGGTCGGTTATTGGACGCTCAGGGAGGGCTGCCATGAAAGTGCAATTGGATGACGGAGCGGAGCTTTTCTACAAAATAGACGACTTTACCGACCCTTGGACCGAGCCGGAGACGGTGCTCTTGCATCACGGCATGGCCAAGAACCACAAAATGTGGTTTGGCTGGGTGCCGGTCCTGGCAAGGCGTTACCGGGTGGTCCGTTTCGATATGCGCGGCATGGGACAGTCCACGGTGCCGGAGTCGGGCTATCCGTGGACTATCGACAACTTTGCCAACGACCTTCTCCAAGTCGCCGATCGTCTGGAACTGGACAAATTCCACCTGATCGGCGAGACCGTCGGCGGGTCCATTTCCATGCGGTTCGCCACGCTGCACCAGGAACGGTTGCTCTCGCTTACCGCGTGTACATCGCCGACGAGCTTCAACGACCCTCACCACGCGGAAAGCGCCGACCTGATCGACCGCGAGGGCGTGGCCGCTTGGGTTGAAAGCACCATCACCCGGCGCTTGGACCCCGATATAGTGGACCCTGCCTATATTCGATGGTACGCGGCTCAGATGGCCGCTACCCCCGCCAGCGTGGTAAGCGGCTTCCAGCGCAACGCCGGCGGGGACCTGGGGCCTTTGCTGAAAGACGTCCAGACCCCCGTACTCATCCTGGCTGCCGCAAGCTTGCGTGAGGAGGTCCTGGGGGACTTTCGCGGGGCGTCAGACCTGTTCCCCAACGCCCGGCGGGTGGTATTCCCGGGAGTCACCGGGTTCGTCCAGCACATACTTCCCGTTCCCTGCGCGCGGGTGTGGCTCGACTTCGCCAAGGGCCTGAAAGATTCCTGACCCCGGAGTGGACAACATGCCCGATTCTCTCAGCCGGACCTTCTCCAAATTCATCTGCAACCTTGCTTACGACAACCTGCCTCCGGAGGTCGTCGACAAGGTAAAGGCCTCCCTGCTTCATGCCTCGGTGGTCTCCTTGGTGGGATCGGAAACCCACCACGGAAAAGCCGCCATCAACTTGGCCAAGGCTGAAGAGAGCAACCCGGCGGGGGCGACTATTCTGGCCGACGGGGGCCGGGCAAGCCGCTGCGGGGCGGCCTTCGCCAACAGCAAGCTGATGCACGTGACCAACCAGTCCGACTCGTACCGCATGTTGATCCATCCCGGCCCGTGCGTCATACCGGCGGCGCTGGCCACCGCCGAACTTGGAGGAAACACCGGAAAGGAGTTCCTTACCGCAATGGCCGCGGCCTACGAGGTAGAGGCGCGCATCGCCGGAGACTTCATCCCGTCCACCCAAGCCCGGGGGTTCCGCTCCAGCCCGGTGTACGGAACGCTGGGCGCCGCGGTCGCCACCGGAAAGCTTTTGCGGCTTAGCGAAGACCGCATGGTCACCGCCATAGCCTTGGCCTGCACCTTCACCGGGGGGACCACCCAGGGCCCCAGCGGCGGCGGCCAGGAAATGCTGTACCACGAGCCCAACGCTACCCGCAACGGGATAATGGCAGCCCTGCTGGCGCAGGAAGACGTCCGCGGCTCCGAAGCCTCCCTGGAAGGCGACGCGGGATTCTACAACGCGTTCACCGGCAACAACCGGGGAGAACTGTCATACGTGTTCCCCAGCGAGCCGCATGGCAGGACATCCAACCGTGTCGAGCTTTCCAGCGTGGTTGCCGGGTTGGGCTCTCGGTGGGAGTTGATGCACGTAACCCCGAAGATGTACCCGACAGCGGGCTACAACTGCCCGGTGATCGACTTGATGACCCAGATACGCGCCCGGCACCACCTGTCGTCTAAGGACGTGCAACGCATCACCGTCGATATGAACTGGCTGGAGACGACGTATCCTTCCCCAGCGTTTCCCAGCCCGCAGCGCAGTTCGCCGGGAGTGGGCACCACCCATTACTTCGCCGCTTACACCTTCGTCCACGGCTCTTATCCGCCCCTGACGCGGCGCGTAGATCCCCAGGACCGCTTGGGCGACCGGGCCAATGACCCCCTTCCCGGCCTTCCCGCGAAGGCGGGAAACCCGCCGGGGGCAGGCCGGGACAGGGAGGTAATGGACCTGCTCAAGAAAGTGGAAGTCATCGGGCACAAAGACCGCCGGGCCTTCGCCCCGCGCATCTCGATACAAATGGTAGACGGCACCGCATACCAGGGCGAGTGCCAAGGCAATGAGATGGAGTGGGGACTGGACACCGAGACCCGCCGAATAAGCGAGTGGTTCCCGGACATGCCTTGGCCCCGTGAGCAGTTGCAGGCCATAGTGGATACCGTGTCCGCCTTGGAGGACTTGCCCCGGATCAACCCCCTCATCCAACTCTGTGTGCGGCAAGATACTGCCCGCCCACCGGCCAGCTTTGACGAACATGAACTCCCAAGGAGTGGTGATGGTGGCGTTGGGGCTTAAATGACGGCGTCACTGCTTAAAAGTGTCATTCCCGTGAAGGCGGGAATCTACGCGGTGATGGGACTGCTTTTGCTCGTAGCGTCGGCCTGCACCGGTCCCGCTGTCCCGGCCCAGCCGGAATACGGTGTCGTGGTGGTTACGCGAGACCTGGCCCAAGGCAGCAACCGGGTTGTATTCGGCTTGATTGACGTAGCGGGTATGCCCGTCCGCAGCGATCAAGCCCAGGTACAAACAATCTATCTGCCTCCGGGTGATGAGCCCGGGGAGCCGCGGGGCAGCGCGGAAGCCGGGTTTATACAGTGGCCCACCGGGCCCCAGGGCGTGTTCGCTGCGAATATCGATTTTGATGAACCCGGCTTCTGGCGGTTGAAGGTAACAACAACGACCGCCGACGGCAAAGCGGTCGAGGCCCAGGGGGCGGTCGAGGTCAAGGACAAAACGGACACGCCTGCCTTGGGCGACCTCGCTCCCCGCAGCGTCACTCCCACCGCCGAGGAAGTGGATGATCTGGGCACGATAACCAGCGCCACCATCCCGGACCCCGACCTGTACCGGCTGTCGGTACATCAGGCCCTGGACGAGGGAAAGCCGTTGGTGGTGGTCTTTGCGACTCCGGCGTTCTGCGTCAGCGCCACCTGCGGCCCCCAGGTTGAAGTCCTTTCGCAAGTGAAGGACAAATTCCCCGGTGAAGCCAACTTCATCCACGTCGAGGTGTTCAAAGACCCGCATCTCATCGAGGGCAACCGGGCTGCGGCCGAAACCGTCCCTGCGGTGGATGAATGGAACCTGCCGACCGAGCCGTGGACTTTCGTAATAGATAAAGAAGGCAAGGTCCGCGCCAAGTTCGAGCAGTTCACTTCTGCGGAGATAATTGAGGAAGCCCTGCGAGAAGTGCTGTAACCCAACTCCGTCCTGCCGCGGCTCCGAAGATGTTGGAAATCTCTCCCTGGGCAACGACAGGCGTATGATGCGCCTTTAGTCGGCGAGGTCGACCGCCACCAATCGCCCGTCTCTCTTAGTGAAGAAGACCAGCACCGTCTGGCCGAACAGTTGGTGTTCCCGCAGGTGCGACGCCGTGAATGGCAGGGGGCCGTCGGTAGTGAAGGTCCAGGTCCTTCCGTCCTGGGTGCGGATTCGCAGAGTCTCCACCTCCAGCAGGTTTCTGCCGACGACCTCCACCACAATCCCGCGGACGCTCTCGACCTTCCCCTTTCCGTCGCAAGAGACCGACAACGCCAGCACGGCAACCGCAAGCCCAAGGCCCAGTGCCGTGAGCCAGCGCCCCCGTTCCCGTCTTTCCCGCGCAGGCGGGAATCCCGCCGAGGGCAGGCGAAGACCACTCGTAACGGTTCCCCGGCGCAACAACCGCGCCCCCCTTCCCGTCTTTCCCGCGTAGGCGGGAAACCCGCCGAGGGCAGGCTCTCAGCTGAACCGGAACACCCGTATAGCAATCAAAGCGGTGGCGACCGCCCATCCGCCCAGCATGGCCAACTGCGGCCAAGCGTCCCACAACGGCAACCCTTCAATCGCCACCAACCGCAGGGCCGACAGCATCGGCGCCAGCGGCAGGACCTCGCTGATCTGGGGCAGCACCCAAGGGAACATGGAAGTGGGAAAGAAGGTGCCGGCTACGAACATCATGGGCAGGGCTATGGCGTTACCCATCCCCGACGCCGCCGACGGGGTTTTCGCCCAAGCCGACAGGATGAACCCGATGTTCAAGAACACCAGGCTGGCCAAGGGGACTACGGCGAAAATCCAGAGGGGATTGCCGTGTATCCTTGCGCCGAACACAAACACCCCCACCACCAGGATCACGACCGCTTGGAACATCGCCAGCACCAAGTGAGCGGCGATTTCGCTGGCAAAATACTTCCAGATTGGCAATGGGGTCACCAGCAGGCGCTTCAGAATGGAGTTGTTGCGGTAGGTGCTGACCCGGACCGCAATAGAGATGATAGAGTTGGTCATGATAGCCATGCCGATGAGACCCATCAGCACCACGTCAAAGTAGGTGATCTCGACGGTCTCCACCTCTTCGGTTTCCAACAGGAGGGACAGGTCGGCGCGCAGGCTGGCCGGCTGGGCTTCGGCCACCAGGTTGCGTACCACACCCTGCATCAGTTGGTTGCGTTGCGGGTCCCTGTTGTTTTGCAGCAGGGTGACCGAAACAGGACTCCCAGGGTCCGGTCCCGGGTCGCCAAACCCTTCGGGGATGATAACCAGGTAGTCCCACTGTCCCTTCTCTACCCGGAGCCGGGCCTTCGTCACAGAAACCTCGCCTTCCTGAAACTCAAGAAGGTCAATGTTCTGTAACGAACTGCGGAGCTGTTGCGAAGCTTCGTTGTTGGAGGAATCGACGACGGCTATCTTGCCTCCGCCAAGGAAGCCAAGGTCCAGCAGGCCGAAAACAACGACCAGCAGCAACGGGAAGAACAGGGCCCAGAAGGTAGCTTGCCGGCTCCTGGCCATCATCTTGAGATTGGCGATAGTGAAGGCCAGCATTGGCACGCCCCCCTTCCCGTCATGCCCCTTCGTCAGGCTCAGGGCAGGCCGCGCATGGTGAGCTTGTCGAACCAGTCGGGGGCAGGCGGTAGTCCGTTATTCCCGCAGTTCGTTGCCGGTCATTTCAAGGAACACGTCCTCCAAGGTTACCGGCGCGATCTCCAAGCGTTCGAGATTTACGTCTCCGCGGGCAAGCTCGTCCAGCACGCCGCCAAGGGCTGCGGGACTGTTCTTCACCCGCAGCAGGTAGTGCCCTTCTGTCTTGCCCGCGTAGGCGGGTATCCACTTGGGCCAAGCGTTGCCGTCCAGTTCCTGGACCAGTTCCACGCTTCCGTTCAGGGAATTGACCTGCTCAATAGTCAATGGCTGGTCCAGCATCAACTTCACCGTGTAGGCGGCTTCCAAGCGGTCGATCAGGTTCTTGGGCGAGTCCACTGCCAACAGGCGTCCGTGGTCCATTATAGCCAGTCGGTCGCAAAGAGCTTGGGCTTCCTCCATGTAGTGGGTAGTAAGCACCAGGGTGACGCCCCGGTCGTGAATTTCCCGGACCAATGCCCAGAGATTGTGCCGGGCTTGCGGGTCCAGCCCGGTGGTGGGCTCGTCCAGGATCACCAACTCCGGGTCGTTGACCAAGCTGGCAACCACGGTGAAGCGTTGCTTCTGCCCTCCGGACAGTTGGTTGACGTAGCTGTTGGCCTTGTCGGAGAGGCCGACGAGTTGCAGAAGAGTCTCAGGGGACGTGCGGGTGGGATAGAAACTTCCCAACAGCGCCAGTATCTCTTTGAGGGTGAGGTAGTCGTAGTAGGCCGAGGACTGGAGTTGGACCCCAATTCGTGCCTTGATCGCGTTCTTGTGGCTCTTGATGTCGCGTCCAAGGACGGTTATCCGTCCCTGGGTGGGTGGTTGCAGACCCTCTATAATCTCCAGTGTGGTGGTCTTTCCGGCACCGTTCGGGCCAAGGATACCGAAAATCTCGCCTTGGGCCACGGCGAAAGAGACTTGGTCAATGGCTGTAAAGGCGCCGAACCGTTTGACCAGACCCTCTACACGGATTGCTTCATCCATGATAACATTGTTAATTATATCACAAACTTTGTTGCCCCACGGCTTTTGAACACAACAAGCATCCCTCCGTTCGATGGCCCCTCGGATAGACCTATGCAGGCTTGCTGGGCGCTCCCATGTCTGTAACGGGGTCTGTCCCGTATCCCTCAAGGTCTTTCAGACCTCAGCCATGGTTTCAGGCTCTCACCTTGGTGACGGTGCTTTCGACCTTTGCCTTGGTGGTGCTTGGCGGAGTAGTCCGGGTGACCGGTTCCGGTTTGGGCTGCCCCGATTGGCCGTTGTGCTACGGCGGCATCTTGCCCCCTCCGGAATTCGAGGCCATCGTGGAGTTTTCTCACCGGTTGGTTGCGTCCGCGCTGTTGGGGCCGCTCATTGGCGCTACCTGCGTCGCCGCTTGGATCTTTCATCGCAGGCAACCCTGGCTGGTTATCCCGGCGACTCTGGCAGTGGTGTTGGTATTGTGCCAAGCATTGCTGGGAGGCGCCACCGTATTGACTCATCTTTCCGGGACGCTGGTGGCCTCGCATCTCGCGTTAGCGGAGGCGCTGTTGGCTTGCTTGACGGTGTTGTTGGTAGTAGCCTACCGGGGACCCCTCTCGGTCCAGCGTTTGTCTCCTAAAACCACAGGCAGCGCCGGGACCGGTGACAGTTTTCCCGTGTTGGTGTTGGCGTCCGCGTTGGGAGTATACGTTCTGATAATGTCCGGTTCCTACGTTACGGTTTCCGGGGCCACCGCTGCCTGTCTTGATTGGCCTTTATGCCAGGGCCGGTTACTTCCGGGCAACGAACTGGCGTGGGTGCACATGGCCCACAGGGCCGTTTCGGTTGTCGTTGGGGCCGTGTTGGCATATACCCTGTTCGCCGGACTGCGCACGCCGCTTCGCTTGCCTGAAGTGAGGCTGCTGTGCTCGAGCGCGGCTGTTTTGTTCCTGTTGCAGGTGGCCGTGGGAGCCGCGACCATCCTGCTCACGTTTCCTCCCGAGTGGCGGGCTTTGCACTTGTCACTCGCTACGCTGTTGTGGGGCGTTATGGTGGCGCTGGCGGCTTTGAACCTGACTCTGCCCACCCGTGATTCGCGCGAGGTGTCCCATGCTTGACCGGCAGTCGGTCACCGGCGCAGCAGGCGGAGCGAGGCCCCGGTCCATCCAGTCCAGGCTTTCGGTCCCGGCGAGCATCGTCAGGGATTACCTGACGTTGATGAAGCCGCCCATAATTCTCCTTTTGCTGATTACCGCCGTCGGGGCCATGTTCCTGGCTGCGAAAGGATGGCCGCCCCCGGTCTTGGTGGCGCTGGTGTGCGCGGGAGGCGCGCTGGGCGCGGGAGGGGCCAACGCCCTCAATCATTACCTGGACCAAGACATCGACTTGGTGATGTCCCGCACCCGGGAACGGCCCTTGCCCGGCCACCGGGTGCCGCCGGTCAACGCGCTGGTTTACGGCATCCTGTTGAACGTAGCGGCGTTTGTCATATTGGCGGTCTGGGTCAACCTGCTGGCGGCGTCGTTGACGTTGGCGGCGACGCTGTTCTATGTGTTTGTTTACACCGTATGGCTGAAACGCAGAACGCCGCAAAACATTGTCATCGGCGGCGCGGCGGGATCGTTTCCTCCCATGGTTGGCTGGGCCGCCGTAACCGGTGGGGTGGACCTGGCGGCTGTCCACCTGTTCGCAATTATATTTCTCTGGACGCCGCCCCATTTCTGGGCCCTGGCCCTGTTGATCCAGAAGGACTACGAGCGGGCCGGAGTGCCGATGCTGCCGGTGGTTGCCACCCGGGCCCACACTGTACGGCAAATTTTCATATACTCATTGGCCTTGGTGGCCCTCAGCTTGGCCTTGATATTCACGTCCGCGGCAGGCGTGGTTTACTTGACATCGGTATCGGTCTTGGGCGGTATCTTTGTGGCCTTGGCTTGGGTGTTGCTGCGCAAAGAGGCGGCCCGTCACGCCAGGCGGCTGTACCTTTACTCCCTGCTCTATCTGATGTTGCTGTTTGTCGCTGTGGCGGTGGACAGTCTGGTGTAGGTTTTAAGGCCTGTCCATGAAACCGTGGCGGTCTCCCGATGAGATGCTCCGGAAAGGCAATCAGCTTTCGTTGACAGGCTAATTGGGCTGTGATAATGTCCCCCCGAATAGTGAAAAATTGCACATTTGATGCTGCGTGAGGCTGCGGCGGAGGCAGCAGGCAACTGGAACACCAACGAATTTCGGAAGTTCCGGGACTGTCCGCTTTAGTAACACTCGTTACAACTCCTTCAGTTAGGAATTAAACAGAGATAGTGAAGCAGATACTTGTTGCTCTTCTCATTACCCTGGTGATCGCCGGCGGCGGTATAGGGCTTACTTTCGCTTTCAGTTCCCCCGACGCCAATGCCAAGCTTTTCTCCGAGGAAGAGCTTGGACGGATGGACACCGAACACCGAGGCGGCGGGCCGGGAATCAGCGTTGTAGTCGGCAGCGGCGACAACCAGCGCACCCTTGTTTTCAACTCCCGTGACGAGGCGGCCAAACTTTTCTCCGAGGAAGGGCTTGGCCAAGTGGACGCCGAATTCCAGGATATGGCGTCGGGAGTCGAGCGCCGCACCGTCCTTTGGGACTCTGACCCCGAGACGCTGGAACTGGGCAGGTCCGTATACAACGTCCGCTGCATGACCTGCCACGGCGTCAATGGAGACGGCAAGCCGGTTACTCCTGAATATTTGTCTGTCCCGCCCAGGGACTTCACCGGCCGGTCCCATGCCATTGGGCGCCTCACCTTCAAGTTCACCAGCCTTAACTGGTCGGATCCACTGGCATTGGACGAGGACTTGGAAAAGACCATCAGGGAGGGTCTTCCGGGGACGCCCATGCCCGGTTTTCAGGACATGACCGATGAGGAAATGGACGCCGTCATGGACTATATCAAGTCCTTCGGGTATGGTTGGTGGAAGTACCAGCGACCTCAGAAGGCGGCGATAGAAGTCCCGGAAACCCCTTCAGACCTGGCCTCCGAAGGCAGGATTGATGCGGGGCGGGAGTTGTTCACGTCGTTGGGTTGTTTGGCGTGTCACGGCGACATCGAACAAGGAGGCAATCCGCCGGCTGAACTGCCTACCGAATGGCTCGATGACGAAGGCAACCCGATTTTCATAACGCCGCGGAACTTCGCGGTTGAACCCATGAGGCGGCCCGATGTGCGGGACGCGTTCAAGACCATCAGACTGGGCATCGGTGGTACTCCGATGGTGCCCAACCCCATCACGGACGAACAGACCTGGGACCTCATAGCCTATATCGTCCACTTGCGGTCCACGGGACGGTAGGCGCGACCCAGGAGAGAATAGCCCATGCCGATAATGCCAGACATTTCCACCCACGGTTTTTGGCTTGACTGGAGCTTGCTGATCATCTCGCTTGTCACGTTAGCCGTGGCGATCCTTTCTTTTGCGCTGATCATTGTCGCCATTATCAATTTCCGGCAAAGCAAGAATCCCAAGGCTACCCGGCACATGAGCGGCTGGATCACCCGTTTGATCATATTGGACATAGCGATGATCATTTTCGACATAATCATCGCCGTCTACTCCACCGCCGGCTGGGGCCAGACGATTCTCAAAAGCGAAGAGTCCCTTATCAGGGAATACGGCGAGCCGGTATACGTGAAAGTCATTGGAAGGCAATTCTTCTGGAGTTTCAATTACTCCGGCGCCGACGGGGAGTATGACACTACCGATGACTTCCAACTGGCCAACGAACTGATCGTCCCGGAGGACCGGTTGGTGATGCTCCACATGACCTCCGGGGACACTATTCATTCGTTCTTCGTTCCGCATCTGAGGGTCAAGTACGACGTGATTCCCGGGAGGGAAACGAGAGTCTGGTTTGTCGCCAAGGAGTCAGGAGAATATCCGTCTATCTGCACCGAGCTTTGCGGATTGGGACACTACAAGATGTTGGCTAACGTCAACGTCATGGAACAAGACGCCTATCAACGGTGGCTTGATACAAGAATGGTCACTTTAGGAGCCCGGTGATGGCAGCAGCGACGCACGCGGTCCACCACGCTGAAATCGGTTGGGTTGGGAGATACATCTTCTCAACCGACCACAAGATGATTGCCAAACAGTACCTGCTCAACGGTCTGTTTTTCGCAATTTTCGGCGGAATCATCGCACTGATGTTCCGCGTCCACTTGGCCGTGCCGGACGCGGGAATCCTGGCTCCGGAAAGGTACAACTCGTTTGTCACAATGCACGGCACCTTGATGGTCTTCTGGGTGGCCATGCCCATCCTGCTGGGTTTCTTCGGCAACCTGACCATACCGTTGATGATCGGGGCACGCGACATGGCGTTCCCCCTTCTCAACATGATGTCCTACTGGACATTCTTCCTGTCCAGCGTCGTGATCATGGCCTCGTTCTTCGTTCCGGGCGGGCCTTTCGCCGGAGGTTGGACCGGGTACGCGCCCCTGAGCGTGAGCACAGGGATGATGGGCGTGGACTGGGGCATCAACCTGTGGGTCCTTGGGCTTGCTCTCGAGTTTACGGCTGTGTTGATGGGCGGCATCAACTTCATCGTTACGCCCTTCGTTATGCGCGCCCGCGGCATGAGCATCATGCGCCTGCCACTGATTATATGGATGGTGGTCATCGCGTCGTTGCTGTTCATGCTGTCGGTCGGACCTCTGATCGCCGGCGCCTTCCTGGTCCTCTTCGACAAGAACTTCGGCACCCACTTCTACTTGGTTACCGCCGAGGCGAGGGGAGACCCGTTGCTGTGGCAGCACCTCTTCTGGTTCTTCGGCCATCCCGAGGTGTACGTGATCCTGATTCCCGGACTGGGTGTTATTTGTGAGATATTCCCCGCCGCGGCTAGGAAGCCCCTGCACGGCTACCACCACATTATTTACGCCACCATTTTCGCCGGCGTACTCAGCTTCATGGTCTGGGCGCACCACATGTTCGTGGCCGGCTTGAACCCGCTGGCCGCCGTAGGCTTCAGCATCACAACCATAATCATATCCGTGCCGTTCCTGGTCATCGTGGTGGCTATGGGTCTGACCCTGTGGGGTGGCTCGTTGCGTTTCAACGCCGCTTTTCTGTACGCGTTTTTCGCCTACTGCATATTTATTGTCGGCGGCCTTACGGGACTGCAACTGGGTGCGACAGTGGCCGATATACAACTGCACGACACCTACTTCGTGGTTGCCCACTTCCACTACGTTATATTCGCCTCGGTGATTCTGGCCACCTTTGCCGCCGTGCAATGGTGGTTCCCCAAGATGTTCGGCAGGTTGATGAACGAGACGATAGGCAAAATCCATGCCATATCGACCTTCGTGCTTTTCAACATTGTATTCACTCCCATGTTCATCCTGGGGTTTGCCGGGTATCCCAGGAGGTATGCGGGCTATGACCATATCCCCTTCCTGCAGGGTTGGACCTGGTTGAACGATCTGGCCTCCATAGCCGGGATATTGCTGGTGCTGGTGCAGTTCCTGTTCGTGTTCAACTTCTTCTACAGCATGAGGGCCGGCAAGAAGGCGGACAAAAATCCTTGGGAAGCCACCACGATGGAATGGATGGCGCCGTCCCCGCCGCCGCACCTCAACTGGGGCGATACCGCTCCGGTAGTGGACAGGGGTCCCTACGAGTACGCGACAGACGAAGCCGATTACGAGCCCCAAGGGAGGCTTATAGCATTGTCCAGTGGTCAGCAGCCAGTGGCCAGTCACCAGCCACCGGCGACTGGTCACTGACCACCGGGGGAGTAGAGTTTAATGGCCCACGCGCAGGAAATGGATGCGTACGTTGAACCTACGGGGATAGGCCCGCCCAAGCTGGGCATGTGGCTGTTCCTGTCCGGCGAGGTGGTCCTCTTCGGGGGGATCATTATGACCATCGTCCTATTCCGGGTGTCATTTCCCGGATGGGCCGAGGAGTCGTCTCACACCAACCCCATCATCGGTTCGGTAAATACCTTCAATCTGCTGACCAGCAGTATGCTCGTCGCTGTGGCTTACAAGATGAGCGCCACAGGCAGGCACGATTTGGCCAAGCTGTGCATCCTTGGCTGCCTGCTGTTCGGCATCCTCTTCCTGTGCCTGAAGTGGATCATCGAGTGGCCCACGGAAATCGCTCACCATTACACCATCCACAGCGGGCCGTTCTGGCAGCTCTACTACACGGCGACGGGCCTTCACGCGGTCCACGTGCTTGTCGGGCTGGTCGCCTTTGTGATCATCCTGGTCCTGTACATGGGCACTTGGCGCCCCAAGTTTACCCTGGAGGCAGCAGCCCTTTACTGGCACTTTGTAGATATTGTATGGCTTTTCCTGTGGCCACTCTTCTACCTTAGCTAACAACGGGCGCCCGGTAGGGGCGGCCCTGGTGGCCGCCCAGGGCAGGGCAACCACAAGGGTTGCCCCTATGTGGTTGCCCTGGAGATTAAGGAATGGAATCGGAACACGGCGGGCACGAGGAGCATTTTCCAAACTACTTGTTTGTTTGGTTCATACTGCTGTTCCTGACCGGGACCAGCATCGTCGCCACGCTCCTGGTCACCAATTTTTTGGGACACATACATGTCATGCACTTTGTGCTGCTGGCCTTCCTGTTCAGTTTGGGAGCCATCAAGGCGGCGCTGGTTGTGGCTTACTTCATGCACCTTCGCTTTGAGGCGAAGTACCTTTGGGTGCTGGGGCTTATGGCCCTTTTCTTCGTTGGGTTCTTCATTGCAGGCACGTTTTTCGATCTCACGCTAACCGCGAAGAGATGAGTCAACAACGGCCCTCCATACCGCCGGAGTCTCCCCCGACTGGGACAAACGGCAACGGTCACGACAGCGCGGCCGGCGTCGCCGCCCCGCCCGCATCGGTTGGAAACGGGGACGGGCCATACTGGGAGGATCCCGGCCCCAGCCTCGACCGCATAGCCCTTGCCCGGTTCGGGATCGTGTTGTTCATCGTTGTGGAGGCCATGACCTTCGCCGGGTTGATCAGCGCCTTCTTGTCGATACGGGCCGGGTGGCACGAATGGCCGCCCCTGGGTCAGCCCCGCTACCCCTTGGAGGCCACGGCGGTAAATACCGCGATACTGTTAGCCAGCGGGGTCACGTTGTACGTTTTCCGGCGGATGTACAACAGTGAAAACAAGGCTGGCGAGGGGAAACTGGCCCTGTTGCTGGTGTCCACCTTGGCTCTTGGCGTTTTGTTCGTATGCCTGCAAGGGGTGGAATGGGTACGGTTGATTGGCTTCGGACTGACCGTTACATCCAGCTCCTATGCGTCGATTTTTTATGTGCTCATCGGATTTCACGCCGTCCACGTAGTGGGCGCCGTGGTGTGTCTAAGCATGGTGACTTGGAAGGCGATTGCCAACAAGTTCCCGTCGAGGATGGCCAGCCTGGAAGCCGTGGGAATGTTCTGGTTCTTCGTCGTTCTGGTCTGGCCGATTCTTTATGGTGTGGTTTACTTCTAACGCAGGCGCGGTCTTGCTTCATGGACGGCTCGTTGGAGATGAGACGGGGCTATGGTTCGCGGTGGGCGTGCTCTTCGCAGCTATCTTCCTGATCGGAGGAGGCTTGTTGGCTTTTCTCGTTCGGGTCGCCAAAGAGTCCGACCGACCGGCGGCCCCGTTCAGGACTAACGCTGACGGGTTTGCCGGCCTGAACGGGAACGGTCGCTATGAGCGCTGACCGCGTTCCAGCCAGCTCTGTCCCCGGTGTGGTTCCCGCCTTCGCCGGAACGACGGGAAGGGGGGCCGCGCCGCGACACGGTGACCGGCCAAGGAAAATGGATTCCCGCCTGTGCGGGAATGACGAATAGCACTGAGGTTGAAAAGGAAAACAGGGGATTGAAGTTGAGGACTATGAATACTCGCCACCGTTCGGTGGATGACCCGGTGAGAAATTCCGGCGGCCGCTGGCGTCGCCATTTAACATGGTTAGCGGCGCTGGTAGTGGCCCTGTCCTTGGTGGCGTGTGAGCAGGAAACCGTTCGCGACCTTCCATTTACTGCCCCTCCAACGAAGGACAAGGGCACCATCGCTCCGACCCCGACCCCGGTGGTGACGGCGACCAGGGCGCCCTCGTCCGGTGGCGTCCAACTTGTACAGAGTCCTTCGTCATCCGGTACGGAAGGGTCCGCGGGGGGAGCGTTAACAATCAGCGTTATTGGTGACACCCTCCAGTTCGATAAACAATCGCTAACCGTGAACGCCGGGTCGGAGGTAACGCTGTCGTTCACCAACGTTGCAACGGTGCAACAACACAACTGGGTACTGGTCAAGGCGGGCACAAAGGATGCAGTGGCCACAGCCGGCACACTGGCCGGTGTCGCCAATGGCTGGATTCCGGTGGATGACGACCGGGTCCTCGCCGCATCCACCTTACTGGATGCCGGTGGAGCAGAGGAGATCGAGTTTACCGCCCCTGCCGCAGGCACCTACCAGTTCGTGTGCACCTTCCCGGGGCACAACGCCACTATGGTTGGCGACTTCATAGTGAATTAAGAGGCCGATTCTAGGCGCTATCCCTCAGCGGCGGCCAGCGCGGTAAAGCGTCCGTCCTGGTCGGATTGCAGCTTGAGTACCCCGCTCACCGCATCGGTGTTCAACAGCCCGTAGATGTGGGGGTAAATCTCTCCGGACCGGCTGGGTTCGTGTTTCAGTGGGGATGTTAAACGCTCCGTTTCCACCTCCAACACCAGCATGTCCTGGCGGCCGCCGTAAAGCCGGTTGGCCACCGCGAGGACTTGGGCGTGGTCTTTGGAGCAATGGATGAAGTCTTCCGTCGCCAAGCTATCAGCCCTGTACTCCGCTTTAGATCGGGCTGCTTCCCATTGGGCCTCAGGGACCAAGTGATATATAATCGCCATGACTTTTCACCGTGTTAGTCCACTCGAATACTGTTTCGGGTAATCGCCATTTTAACTGAGAAGCCGCCCGAAAGTCCCTTGTCCTTACGTGATGGAGCCAAGGGCAGGGGCTGAGGTGGACTGGGAGCGTCTCTAATGCAGGCTGAGCAACACCAGGGCAAGGGGTTGAGATACCTGACCATAACGCCCGACGACTACAACCAGGACAGGACCTACCCGCTGGTGATAATGCTCCACGGGTTTGGAGCCAACATGCAGGACTTGGCGGGGCTGTCTCCGGCCATCAGCCGCACAGGGTACGTGTACGCCTGTCCCAATGCGCCTATGGCCTTCGACCTCGGCGGCGGACACATTGGCTACGGATGGATGGCTCCCCGCGGGATGGCGACGCCGGAGCAGGTGACCCAAGCCGTCGAGTTGTTATCGGGATTTTTCGAAGAGGTGTTCAGTCACTTCAACGTCGGGCCTGCCCAAGCAGTCCTGATGGGTTTTTCCCAAGGCGGCGGGATGACCTACCGGTGCGGGCTGACCCGGACCGAGTCCTTCGCTGGTCTCGCGGCCCTGAGTTCGACGATGCCGGACGCGGAGGAATTGACGCCATTGTTGCCCCAAGACCGCACCCAGCCAATCTTCATAGCTCACGGGCTGGCAGACGCGATGGTGCCGATGGACCGGGCTCACGCCGCTTTGACGTTCCTGCGGGGGGCCGGCTATGCCCCGGAGTACCACGAGTACAACATAGGTCACGAAATAAGTGCGGAGGTGCTGAACGACCTGGTGCCTTGGGTGTCGACGGTATTGCCTCCCCTGCCAGTTGGCGTGTAGGGGCTGGCCTCGTGCCTGCCCTGGTCGACCACAAGGGTCGCCCCTACCAGCAACCTATTCGTCCTCCTTCCATGAAATGGTCTTCCGGACGTTAACGTCGATCACCACCATGCCGGCTCCGGCCAGCAACTCCCGTGTGTACTCGGCTCCGCGTTCCGGGCCTTCATAGTGTACGCACAAACGCTCCACTTCCCGCTCCAAGCCCTCAGTGGTCAAGGTCGCGTCCCCTTCCAGGATGACGTAGCGGTACGGATGCCCGTCGGTGGCCACGGACAATGCTACCTTGGGGTTCGATTCTATGTTCCGAACCTTCACCGACGACTTGAAGGTCATCACCTTGACACTTCCACCCTCCCGGATGTACCACACGGGCGCAATGTGGGGTCTTCCATCGGGCCGGATGGTTACCAACTGGGCAACGTGAGGGCCGCCCAGGTACTCATCGATTTCCTCTGGTGTAAGCGTGGCCATGATTGCTGCCTCCCTTCTACAGTGGCCCGGCCCTTCGACAAGCTCAGGACAGGCCGCGCATGGTGAGCCTGTCGAACCACTCGATGCGGGCCACGTGAGATAATGTAAGGAATGATAGCACGTTGGATACCCCTCCCCCTGCTGGCCGCATGGCAAGGGTCGATATGCCCTCTGCCAGGTTCACGGCCCCCTTCCCGTCATTCCCGCGCAGGCGGGAATCACGCCAGGGGCAGGCGTTGGATGCTGGCAGCCGGCCTCCGGACGGCCACAAGGGCCGCCCCTACAGTAGGGGTAACCCTTGTGGTTACCCTCTTGCTTGCTTGTAGCGGCGCCGGAGCCCAACCAACTGCGGCGCCCTTAGAGACGGCTGCGCCAACCGCCACTCTCACTGTCCCGCCCACTCCAACTCCTTCGCCGGCCACTCGGAACGCAGGCGGAACGCCTGCCCTATCCATCGCGGGCAGGATGCCCGCGCTCCCCCCGTCCCGCGAAAGCCAGACCGCGGCCGTAAACCTGCCGGACGACGAGGGCGCCCACCTCTCTCCCATCGAGTGGTGGTACTTCAACGGTCACCTTACCGACGACAGCGGCGTCCCCCTGCCCGTCATTCCCGCGCAGGCGGGAATCCCGCCGGTGGCAGGCGAATACAGCTTCCACTACGTGGTTTTCCAGGCGGTCCTTCCCAGCGGTCTGACGCCGAGACTGGCCCATTTGGGTTGGGCTGACCACGGTAAGGGGGTCTATATGACGGCGGAGCAGCCGGACACGCCCCAAGCCAAGGCCTCCACCGGAGGGTTCGACTTTACTCTGTCCACTTGGAAGATGAGCGGAAACGGCGAGGAGTACGCCCTGGCGTTCGACGTGGGAGAGTACGCCCTGGAATTGCAGGCCGTTTCCCGAAAGCCTCCAGTCCTGCATCAAGGGACCGGCTTGGTGGACTTGGGGCGGGCGGGCGAGACCTACTACTACAGCCGGACCCGGCTGGATGTATCCGGCAGTCTCACCATAGACGGCGAAGAGCGAACGGTGTCCGGCATAGCTTGGATGGACCACCAGTGGGGCGAGTTCAGCACCGCGCCCCTGGGTTGGGACTGGCTTAGCTTGCAGTTTGATGACGATTCGGAGCTTACGGTGTCCTTGGCGTGGGACTCCAGTGACCACAGCCCCATTATCAACTACGGCACCTACGTCCCGCCCAACGCCGAGTGGGTGCACCTGAACCAGGATGACATATCCTGGACGTCCACCGGCTCCTGGACCAGCCCGGTCACCGGGGCCGAGTATCCCATGGGCTGGGAGTTGAAGGTAAAGCCGCTGGCATTGGAAATCGGACTAACCGCCCTGCAGGAAGACTCGGAGTTCATGGGGAGTGAGTTTGTGCTGCCATCCTACTGGGAAGGCGCGGTAACCGGCGAAGGTTTCAAGGACGGCAAGCCCATCGACGCCAAAGGGTTCGTGGAGATGGTGGGCTACGATCCCCGGTAGGGGCGTCCCTCGTGGGCGCCCACAAGAGGCGCCCCTACCCGGCTCAGAGCAACCCATAGAGGGCAGACCCGGGTCAGTCTTCCGAGGTCAGGTTGGGTTTCCAGTCCAACCCGCCATCGCCGCTGCCGCCGGTTGCGATGGTGATTGCCTCAACGCCATCGGGGTCTTCGGCATCGTACAAGATAATGTCCGTTTGGTCGGACACAAGAATGATTTTCGCGCTGTCCGGCGACCATGCCGGTGACTCATCTTCAGTGCCGGCGAAAGTTATGTTGTAATCGTTCGTGCCATCCGTGAGCATCGTATAGACTTCGGCGTCCTGGTCCCTCAACGAGACAAAGGCGATGGTTTCGCCGTCAGGTGACCACACTGGGCTGAAGTCCTTGGCTGGATTATAGGTTAACTGTGCTACATTCGAGCCGTCGGACGACATCTTATAAACTTCAAAGTCGCCGTCCTTGTTGGAAGCAAAGACTATCTTGGTCCCGTCCGGCGACCAGTCGGGCGAGTCATCCAAGTGGGAATCGTCGGTCAGTTTCGTTTGATTCGACCCGTCGGCGTCCATGATGTATATGTCCTGTTTCGAGCCGCGCGTGGAGACAAAGGCGATCTTGGTCCCGTCTGGAGACCATGCGGGGCTGATGTCTTCGGCATCGTTATTGGTCAAGTTGACCGGATTGGAGCCGTCAACGTTCATGACGTATATCTCGGAGTTTCCGTCTCTGGCGGCCACGAAAGCGATCTTGTTGCCGTCGTGAGACCAGTTCGGGTCAGAGTCGGCGGTACTGTTGTTGGTCAGCCGGGTTATATTTGATCCGTCCGCGTCCATGATGTAGATTTCGCTGTTGCCGTCTCTGGAAGAGTGGAACGCAATCGCCGCGGTGGACGTGAACTTGGCCGTTACCGACTTGTCCCCGTCCATCGTAACCACGCAACTGCCGCTGCCGGAGCAATCGCCGCTCCACCCTGAGAAGTTATAGCCGCTCGCGGGGGTGGCGGTCACGGTGACCTGGGTCCCGGCATCATAGGACGTTGTTCCCTTGGGTGACAAGGTGCCTCCTGATGACGGCTCGGCCACTGTGGTCAGCGTGAACCGGGTGACGAAGTTGGCGGTTACGGATTTGTCACTGTCCATGGTCACCACGCAGGGCCCGGCCCCGGAGCAATCGCCGCTCCACCCGGAAAATCCGTAGCCCTCCGCAGGACTGGCAGTCACCGTAACCTCGGTCCCTTCCGCGTGTTGCGTGGTTCCCGAGGGTGATACATCACCTCCTGTCGATGGATTGGCGACCGTGGTCAAAACGAACTGTTTGACGAAGTTGGCCGTTACGGTCTTATTGTCGTCCATGGTCACTATGCAGGAGTCGATTCCAGAGCAGTCTCCGCCCCATCCGGAAAATGCGTAACCGTAAGCGGGACGGGCTGTTAAGGTGATCTGGCCGCCCTCGGCATATGAGGTCGTTCCGGCAGGAAACACGAACCCTCCCTTGGGAGGATCGACCGTAACGGTCAGGTCAAACACTTGGTTGAAACTAGCCGTTACCGACTTGCCTCCATTCATCACCACTGCGCAACTGCCGTTGCCGGAGCAATCGCCGCTCCAAGTTGAAAATTGATAGTCGGATGCGGGATGGGCCAGAATGGTTATCTGAGCACCGGATATGTATGAGGTGGTGCCTTCGGGAAACACAGTCCCGCCGGCGGCTGGGTCTGCCGAAACCGTAAGGTCGAAAACCGGCTTGAAGTTTGCCGTCACCGACTTATCAGAGTCCATGGTTACTACGCAGGCGCTATCGCCCGAGCAATCACCGCTCCACTCCGAAAATTGGTAGCCGGCGGCGGAACGGGCTAGAATCGTCACTTGGTCATCGGCGACGTAGGATGTCGTGCTCCCAGGGAATACGCTCCCTCCGTCCGTTGGGACAGCCGCGACGGTCAAGTCAAACACCCCGACGAAGTTAGCCGTCACCGATTTGGCGCTGTCCATAGTGATTACGCATGGGCCGCTGCCAGAACAGTCGATCGTCCATTCTGAGAACTGGTATCCGTCGGTCGGGGTGGCGATGACTGTCACGACGGCTCCGGGCGGGTGCGACGTTTTACCCGCCGGGAGTACCGTCCCGCCATCCGATGGGTTGACTGCGGTGGTCAGGTCTACTTCCTGGATGAAATTTGCCGTCACCGCTTTGTCCTCGTTGATTGTCACCGAGCATGAGTCGCTGCCGGAGCAATCGCCGCTCCACTTGGAGAAGCGGTAGCCGGCAACGGGATAGGCCAGGACGGTTACCTTTGTACCGTCGATGTATGAGGTCACGCCTCCAGGGAGCACGGCCCCTCCGTCGGCCGGGTCGGACGATACGGCGAGGTCGAACACTTGGGCAAAGTTGGCCGTCACTGCCTTATCGGCATCCATGGTGACGACGCAAGCTCCATTGCCGGTGCAGTCGCCGCCCCACTCCGAAAATTGATACCCTTCGGCCGGGCTGGCAACGACGGTTACTTTGGACCCCTCGGTGTGGGAGGTCGCAGTGTCCGGAGAAATCGTTCCCCCCGCAGGCGGGTTAGACCGGGTGGTCAATGTGAAAACACGAATAAAGTTAGCGGTTACCGATTTGTCGGCGTCTGTAATTACTACGCAAGGTCTGCTACCGGTACAGTCGCCCGTCCATTCCAAGAACTGATACCCATCGGCAGGGCTGGCGACAATCGTCACAGTAGTACCGGGTTTGTGCGACGTCCTGCCCTCGGGGAGTATGGTCCCTCCATTCGGTGGGTTGGCCTTGACGGTCAAGTCGACTCCCCGGTCGAATTTAGCTGTCACCGTTGTATCGCCGTTGATTGTTACTACACAAGGGCCGCCGCCTGTACAGGCGCCGCTCCATTCGGAGAACTGGTAGCCGGCTGCCGGATAGGCCAGGATGGCTACATTTGTACCGTCGACGTATGAGGTTATGCCCCCGGGCGTCAAAGTCCCTGCATCGGCGGGGTCGGCCGTTATGGTCAAATCGGATACACGAAGGAACGTGGCCGTCACTGTTTCGTGACCTTCTACAGTTACTACGCATGGGCCGTCTCCCAAGCAGTCACCGCCCCATTTGGAGAACTGATATCCATCGGCCGGACTGGTTGTCACCACCACCCGTGTACCTTCTTTGTAGGATGTTTTACCTTGAGGGAGGATGGCGCCGCCTCCCGGCGGTATGGCTTCCGTGGTGAGGTCGAATACCCGGACGAACTCCGCCGTGACCGATTTACTGTTGTCCATGGTCACTACGCAAGCCCCGCTGCCGGAGCAATCGCCGGTCCAGCGGGAGAACTGGCGCCCTTCGGCAGGACTGGCCATAACTGTCACTTTTGTCGACGCCCGGTGCGCCGTTGCTCCACTGGGGGTCACCGTCCCACCATCTGCCGGACTGGGCAAGGCGGTCAGTTCGAAAACGCGCGTGAAATGGGCCGCGACCGTTTTGTCGCCGTCCATTGTCACCCCGCAGTCAAGGCTTGCGAGGCATAAGTCCGACCAATGGGAGAATACATACCCGTCTGCCGGAGTGGCGGTCAAATTTACACGAGCGCCCGCGGGATGGCGGGTGACGCCCTCCGGAGAGACGCTGCCGCCTTCTTCGGGAACGCTCCCGACGGTCAACGCATACATCCGCACTGGACGCGGGGTTGGCGTAGGCACAACGGGACGCCTTTCCCGGACCCGTGAGCGCGTTTGGTAAAAAGGGACTGGCATCGGTATCGGAGTTGAAGTTACGGACGGCGGGACTATGTCGAAGGCCACAAACCGGTCCTGGTTCATGTAGACGGTGGCAAAGGGCCCACGGACGGCGTCTACTCCTCTCCACGCGACGCGGTATCCCGGTTCCAAACTCACTGCGACAGTCAATTTATCGTTGAATTGAAATGCCCCATCCACTTCCGCCGCCTTGCTCAGTATTACGGTATTGCCGCCTACAGACATCATGTCGTTCAGAGCGGCGGCCTGGACTCCGTTAATGAAGAGCCGAAATCTCGGACTGGGTGACGGTTTGGCGGTTGGCGTTGGAGTAACAGTGGCGGGTTGTTCATTTGTTTTCGGAGTGATGGACGGGACCGTTGCAGGAGGATGCACTGGAACAGGAGACGCTGTAGGGACCGGATGCGGCGCCGCTGTTGGAGTTGCGGCTGGAGCAGGCGTCGGAGAGGATGGGGGCACCACAGTGGCAGCCAACTCTACGGCCGGGGTCGCCGTCGGAACAGGAGTGGGAGGATGGATTGTTGTTGGGCGGGGATAAATCCCCGCATTCGTTGTCACCGTGGCTCCCGGTTCGGGGCGGGTCACCATTACCGACGTTTTCAGGGCGGACAGAGTCCGGCCATTTGCGGTGACCAAGGCCGATACTTCCCGCTCCCCCAAGGGTCCCTCGGTTGGGGTAATTATCCAGGACCATCCGGCTTGACCGTCGCGTACCTGCCGAGGCACAGCATTGGGTGAAGCCATTTCGAACCCCGGTGCGTCCAGCCTGAGACTCATCCGCCGGTGGACCGGCACCGAAGAGTCTATGACAACCCCCAGAGAATCGCCGACCGTTGGCGGTTGCTCCTCCGTCGTAATCCGGCCTTCAGTGGGCCCGGGTGTGGACCGGTCCGCCGGGTATGGGTCGCCCAACGTTATCTTCAAGCTGACCCTGGCGGTATTCGTCTCACCCAACTCCCTGGGGATTGTAAGGCTTACCACGCCCCTGCCAAGATACCCTTGCGGCAACATTGGTCCATGAGTCAAAACCCTTTCGGGAAGGGAAACGGGTCCTCTTACGGTCAATGCGAGGCTGTCAAGGGACCGTATTTTGACCTGGGCCGTCCGGGCGGCAAGGTCTATGGTCGTCTGAAGAGGTATCCATTCCCCGCTGTCCGTGTCGAAGCGTTGTATGGCGACGTTGGAATAGGAGCCGTCGGAGGGGGTTGTATGATCGTCGGTCAGGAACACGGTCACTGTGACGGGTTGCAGGAACCGGAACTCTGGATCCTCCCTTACCTTGGTGTCCGCCACGGACAGGTCGAACACTTTGCCGGTCAGTGTAAAGTTGGGAGGAGGCGCTGTGACCGTCGTGGGTGAGACTCTGCGATAAGACACTGTCGTTTGCCGGTCCACGGACCCGGCCGGAAACTCCAGCAAAACGTCGCCTGCGGGCGATGCCAGACGGGCTGATTCGCCGGGCGCAACAACAACCGTAGCGGTCCCGGCCTTTTCGGGCGATGTCGAGGAAAGAAAGGGCGGCCAGCCCAGGAAGAGGAGGATGCCGACGCCGCCAACCGCAAAAGCCACGATTGCGGCGGCAAGGGCTAAGGTGGAGGACTGGCGGCTTCGGCGGCGGTGCGGTGAACGGCGCATGTAGTCGTGGACGGCGTGGTAGCTGGGAAGATGTCGCCGAGGGTTGCGAGGATGGTCCCGCGGCTTGGGCCGCAGTCAGGCCCCTGGCTCCGCGACGGGCGCGATTCTAGCACAGCGTCAAAAACGACACAAGCCCACGCCTGCCCCCGGCAGGATTCCCGCCTTCGCGGGAATGACGGGAAGTGGGGCCTTGCCGCACCCGGGGCCGCTGACGGGTATTGATTACCCTACGCGTTGCATATAGAATTAACCGTTCCCTTTTCCCTTTTCTAGTTTTTGGGCTAACTAACGTTTGGAGGGCAGGTGATTGAATGGACTAGGACTTCATCTTTTGCTAGAGCTGAAGGATTGTAACCCGGAACTGCTGAACGATCTCGAATATGTCCGCGAATCAATATTCATGGCAGCGCAGAAAGTGGGCGCTCACATAGTGGGCGAGTCATTCCACCACTTCAGTCCCCAGGGCGTGACCGGCATCCTTGCGATTGCCGAGTCCCACATCTCGATTCATACTTGGCCTGAGTATGGCTATGCTGCTGCGGACGTGTTCGCTTGCGGTTCATCGTTCCGGCCAATTGAAGCGGCCGAAGTGCTGATCGAGCGGTTTGAATCCAAGGACCCGGACACCACGGAAATCCGGCGCGGCAAGGTCCTCACCACGGCAATCAACTGACCGACCGCGCCCCGGCGAGGGTTATGGACTTATCCGGCAAATGGTTCATGGAGACCATCTTCCCGGACCTGCTGGCGATGTTGCAGGTGCGGAACGTCATCTATTCCGGGCGGACCGCCTACCAGAGCGTAGAGGTCCTCGAATCGAGCGTGTTTGGCCGCAGCTTGGTTTTGGACGGCAAGACCCAGTCCACCGAGCGGGACGAACACATCTACCACGAGTCCTTGGTCCACCCGGCAATGCTGTCTCATCCCAATCCCCGTACCGTGTTCATTGGCGGCGGCGGCGAGGGCGGCACGTTGCGGGAGGCGCTCAGCCACCGCTCCGTCGAGCGGGCGGTAATGATTGACTTGGACCGGGAGGTGGTGGAGTTGTGCCGCACCTACCTGCCCCACCATCACCAAGGCAGCTTCGACGACCCGCGGGTGGAACTGCTCCACCAAGACGCCAGGGAATACTTGGCCAACTGCCAAGAGACCTTCGACGTTATGGTCATGGACCTGGTCGATCCGCTGGAGGGGGGCACCGCCTACCGCCTCTACACGGCGGAGTATTACGACATCATCAAGTCCAGGCTCGCCCCGCAGGGAGTGATGGTCACCCAGTCCGGCCCGTCGGGACTGCTCAGTTACCAGGAGTGCTTCACCACAATCCACAATACCCTTGCTGCCGCCTTCTCGTGGGTCCTTCCATGCCAGGTCCACGTTCCGGCGTTCCAGACCCTGTGGAGCTTCGTGATCGCCTCCGATTCTCCCCTTCCCGCCTTCGGCGAAGCCCAGGTCGATGGGCTGGTTGCCGAGCGCATCAACAAGAAGCTGCGGTTCTATGACTCCGAGACCCACCGCAGCATGTTCGCCCTGCCCAAGTTCCTGAGGGACGGCATCGCCTCCGAGAGCCGCATCAACCGGGACGCCGATCCTGTGTACATGGTCTAGCCCCTTCTCCGGGCCGTTCGCGCTGTCCCCTTCCCTTCCAACCCCGCCCTCTTCTTGTCAGGGCCTTTTCATTCTACGAATTGGGTTGCACAGTGTCCGTCATTCCCGCGAAAGCGGGAATCCATACCACCGCGGCCTATGGCAACCCCCGTTTCCACGAGGGCAGGCTTTTCTCGTGGCAAGACTAGATGGTTTCCCGCCTGCACGGGAATGACGAGAAAATGAAAAGGCCTTGCCCCGCTTGTCCTGTTATGTACCGTTGCACGCCGCCCAGGGCGTACAATCGGTAGCCATGACTGCTTCCGCCGACAACCCCCTGGGCAGCAACGTGGTGGTGCGCCCCGGCACGCTTGCCGAGGTGATGGTAGGTCTGGCCGCCGGGTTGGGCATGTTCCTGGCAGCGCTGGACATCGCCCTCAACGTGGCCTTGCCCTCGATACGGAGCGACTTCGCCAGCGACTACCAGACGGTCCAGTGGATCATCGTGGTGTTCATCGCCACGCGGGCGGGGTTGGTGCTGACGGCGGGCAACCTGGCCGACCGGCTGGGGTTGCGGCGGGTCTACCTGTTCGGGGGCGTCACCTACCTTGTGTCGATGGTCTGCATCGCCCTGTCGCCGAACCTGGGCACGCTGGTGGGGTTCCGGGTGCTCCAAGCCGTGGGCACCGGATGCTTGTACGCCGTCTCCCCCGCCATCGCCGCCAGCCTGTTCCCCGAATCGCGGCGGGGCCTGAGCATGGGGCTGACGTCGGCCAGCCAAGCCACCGGGATGCTGGCGGGAACGCTGGGCGCGGGCCTGCTGGTGCGGTGGTTCGACTGGGAGTCGGTGTTCCTGGGCCGGATACCCTTCACCGTGCTGGCCCTCGTGCTTGGGATGTGGTGGATGGGGAACGGCCAGCGGGCGCAAGGCAAGCAACCCTTCGACTTAGTGGGTGCGGCGACGCTGTTCGGAGCGTTGACCTGCTTGGTCATCGGCCTCCGGCTGGCCCGGTCCACCGGCTGGGACTCGCCGGGGCCGCTGGCGTTGCTCGTGCTGGCGCCGGTGATGCTGGCGGGCTTCTGGTGGACCGAAGGGCGGGTAGACTGGGCCATCCTGCCCCGGGCGCTGCTGCGGATACGCGGGTTCCTGGTCTCAAGTGGGGCAACTTTCTTGGCCCACTTCGGGGTATTCGTCATCTGGTTCATATTTCCTTTCTACGTGGAGGACAGCCTGGGAAGAGGGCCGGCGGTGCTGGGGGCGCTGCTGGCGGTCATGGCCGGGTTGAACATTGGCTTCTCCATCATCGGCGGCTGGCTGTGCGACCGCATCGGCCCCAAGGTGGTCGGGGTCGTGGGCTTGGTCGTGCTGGCGGCGGGGTTGCTGGTCATGGGCTTCCTTCACGGACAGTCGACGACGGGGCAGGTTGCGGCCAGCATCGCCTTGGTGGGAGGCGGGATGGGACTGTTCCAGTCGTCGGCCTACGCCCTGATGATGGGCAGCGTCCCGCCGGAGCGGTTCGGCACGGCGGCGGCAATGCTGTCGCTGTCCCAAGCCTTCGGCACGGTGCTCTCGGTGGCGGTCACCGGCGGGCTGTTCGCCCTCAGCAGCGGCTTACACTTGGAGGGGCTGGCCAGCGAGGGGGTGACGGCGGCGGAGATGGAGGCGCGGGCCTTCATCCTGGCCTTCCGCGACGTTTTCTGGCTGGGGGCGGTTATAGTCCTGGCGGCGGCGTTCACGTACCTGCTGGCGGGGCGGCCGTATAGTCGTCTGAATCAGGATTCTCAGGATTAAAGGATTGGCAGGATTAGGGGTATCCATCCTGGAAATCCTGAAATCCGGTAAATCCTGATTCAGACAGTTGTGCGGCAGACCAATCGCAAAGACCGGAGGCTATATGCCAAATCTTAAGCCGACACATATAGAACCGACAGAAGATGAAGATATGGCGATCGAGGCCGGTATCGCTGCCGACCCGGACGCCAGCGACGAGGATTACGATGACCCTCGCCCTGCCGGTGAGGTCCACCCGGATTTGGTCAAACAGTGGAAGCGGACAAACCGGCGGGCGGCGTCCATATAGTCGTCTGAATCAGGATTCTCAGGATTGAAGGATTAGCAGGATGAGGGACATCCATCCTGGAAATCCTGAAATCCGGTAAATCCTGATTCAGACAGTTGCGTCCTCTCACCTTGCCTTGACGCCCTCATCCCCCCTTGATAGACTGGCTTTCCCACTGATTGCCCGGGGGCGGTTAGCTCAGTTGGTTAGAGTACTTGCTCGACACGCAAGAGGCCAGTGGTTCGAGTCCACTACCGCCCACCATTTCTTTTCCCTCCGCGCCCCTTCGTTAGTCCTCTTCCGGGCCACGCCATGTTTTTCTCCAGGAGCTTGTCGATGAGGCCGATGCTTGACCGCTTGTCTATGCCCCGGTTGTTGTTCAGCCCTTTCCTGTTGCGCGGGTGGATTCCCGCCTTCGCGGGAATGACGAGTAGGAAGGGGGGAATGACGGGTAGGAAGGCGGGGATGATGATAGTTGCCGCGGCGGCGGCGTTGCTGGTTGCTGTGTTTGCGGCGGCGGCGTACCCCGTGTATGCCCAAGGCGGCGGGGCCTGCGCGTCGGGCGGGGCGGTGGCTGATGCGGCGGACAACCCCGAACTGGTCGCGGACTGCGGCGTGCTGCTGGCGGCGCGGGGCAGGATGCAGGGCGGCGCCGGGTTGAACTGGGCGGCGGACCTGTCCATCGAGGAGTGGGACGGGGTGACGGTCCGGGAGGCGGACGTGTCGCAGAGGGGCGAGCCGATACCGGCGCGGGTCATTTACTTGGACTTGTGGGGCCAGGGACTGTTGGGGGAGATACCCCCGGGGCTGGCCGGCCTCACCGCGCTGGAACGCTTGGGGCTGGGCGACAACGAGTACGCCGGCACCGTCCCGGCGTGGATCGGCGAGTACGAGAACCTGGAGAGGCTGGACTTGGGGAACAACCGCTTCACCGGGGAGATCCCGGCGTGGATATGGAGCATGACCACGCTGCAAGTCCTGTACCTGGACAAGAACCGCTTCACCGGGACCATCCCGGCGGAGATCGGCAACCTGGTCAATCTGTGGCACATCCACCTCGACTACAACCAACTGACGGGGCCGATACCGGCGGAATTGGGCAGCCTGCCCCGCCTGCTGGGTTTCGACTTCAGCGACAACCAACTGACGGGGCCGCTGCCGGACAGCGTGGGCAACCTGAGAGGGCTGTACAGGATGGACTTGCGGCGCAACCGGTTGAGCGGGCCGCTGCCGTCGTGGATCGGCAATTTCTTCAGGATGACCGACCTGCACTTGGAGCACAACGAGTTCACCGGGCCAATCCCGTCCCAGATCGGCAACATGCGCGGCCTGCTCCACGTCCACCTTGACCACAACCGGTTCACCGAGGAGATACCGGCGGAGTTGGGCAGCCTGCCCAAGCTGCTGGGGTTCGACTTCAGCCACAACCAACTTACGGGGGAGATACCGCCGGAACTGGGCCGCCTTCCCAAGCTGGTCCGGCTGGCGGTTAACGACAACGGGCTGAGCGGCCCCATCCCACCGGAGTTGGGCAGCATCCCCGAACTGGCGGACCTGCACTTGGAAAACAACCGGCTGACCGGCGGCATACCGGCGGAACTGGGGAACGCCTCCTACATGCAGGACCTGCGGCTGGAAAACAACCGGCTGACCGGCCCCATCCCGGCGTCGCTGGGCGGGCTGTCCGATTTGCAGCGGCTGGACCTGAACGGCAACCAGTTGAGCGGCCCCATCCCGCCGCAACTGGGCAACCTCGCCTCGCTGGTGCGGCTGCGCTTGGAGCAGAACCAACTGAGCGGCCCCATCCCGCCGGAACTGGGGCGGATGGAGGACCTGGAAGAACTGTACCTGTCGGAGAACGGGCTGACCGGGACCATCCCGGCGGAACTGGGCGGCTTGACCAACCTGCTTCACCTCTACCTGGACTACAACCAACTGGAAGGGAGCATCCCGGCGTCGCTGGGCGGGCTGTCCGACCTGCAACACCTGTACCTGTCCAAGAACCGGCTGTCGGGCGGCATCCCGCCGGAACTGGGCAGCTTGGAGGAACTGCAATACCTGTACCTGTCGGCCAACCGGCTCACCGGCGCCATCCCGGTCCGCCTGTCCCAACTGGAGAAGCTGGAGCATCTGTCCCTGGACCGGAACTGGCTGACCGGCGTCATACCCGTCCAGTTCCGAAACCTCACCAAGCTGCGTCACCTGGACTTGTGGAGCAACAAGCTGAGCGGGCCGATACCGGAAGACCTGACCCTGCTGACCGAACTGCGGTCGCTGGACCTCGACCGGAACCAACTGACGGGGACCATACCCCCGTCGCTGGGCCACCTCTCCAACCTGCGGGAACTGTGGCTGTCGTACAACAAGCTGAGCGGGCCGATACCGCCGACGCTGGGAAACCTGGAGGAACTGCGGTACTTGTTTTTGAACGGCAACGAGCTGACCGGGGAAATACCGGCGGAACTGACCCGGCTGAACAGCCTGTTGACGCTGTACCTATCCGGGAACGAGCTCAGCGGGTGCGTGCCGCCGGAACTGCGGGGGGTGTACGCCAACGACCTGAACCTGCTGGAGATACCCTTCTGCGACTTGGTGCTCAGCAGCTTGGCGGTCAGCCCAGGGGAGCTGAAGCCGGCCTTCGACCCCTACCGCGCCCGCTACTCGGCGGCCGTTGACGAGCCGCGAATCACCGTAACGGCGGCCAGCGCCCACAACGCCGCCATACGGTTCTTCGACCGGCGTTCCAATCCCATACCCGACGCCGACCCCGATGCCGACGGCCACCAAATCGACCTGGAACTGGGGAGCAACATCATCATCCTGGAAGTGACCTCCCAGGACGGAGAGGGGACGGACTACTACCTCATAGCGGCGGTCTACTCCGTGGGCGCCGCGCCCGCCTTCCCCGGAGACCAACTGGAGCGGAGCGTGGCCGAGAACACGCCGGCGGGCCAACCGGCGGGCCAGCCCGTGGCCGCTACGGACGCCGACGGGGACACGCTTAGCTACGGCTTGGGCGGGGCCGACGCCCGGTACTTCGCAATCGACGAAGCCACCGGCCAGATAAGGGTAGGGCCGGATACGGTGCTGGACTACGAGACCAGGACGCTCTACGAGGTGGAGGTGACCGCCGACGACGGCAACGGGAACATCGTGTCGGTCGAGGTCACCATCAAAGTCACCGATATTGACCTGGGCACCCCCTACGACCGGAACAAGAACGAGGTCATCGACAAAGAGGAGGCCACCGCGGCGGTGGCGGACTACTTCAACGACCTTATAACAAAGGAAGAGGCGCTGGCGGTCCTCGCCCTGTACTTCCAAGGAGGCCAGCCCCCGCAGCCCGCCGCGGGGACCGCGGAGGCGGAAACGGCGACTGGTGTGGCAGAGACCGCGGGCAAGGCTGCGCCCGGCCCGTCCGCTGGAGGGGAGGATGTGTTGACGAGCTACATGCAGCAGCAGAATGGGGCAGGGGTGATGGGGGTGGATAAGGACTGACGGGCGCCGCCGCCGCCGTTAGCCCTTCGTCTCCCTTCGCGCCCTCTCCAACGCCAGCCGGTAGTCCGCCTCTGCCCGCATCCAATACTGGGCCGGTATTGCCAGGGCTTCCTCAAGGTCCAGGGCAGTCTGGGCGGTGATGGCCTTCTTTCCCTGGACGATCTCGGAGACGGCGTTGACCGGACGCCCCATCATGGCGGCCAGCCTCCGTTGGCTGATGCCCTTGTCTTTCAGGGTTTCGCGCAGCACTGCTCCCGGCGACGGCAGAAGCAACCTGCCCTCCTGCTCCGCCTGGACCACTTCGGGATGCACCTCACCGGCAGGCCGGGCCACAGTTCCCCAATGGGCGGGGTCGTCCGGGTCCCCGGCGATATTAGCCTCTATCCAAGCATCTTCTTCGTCGGCGTCCCATTCATACTCCATGCCAGCATTGTGCACCCTTGGGGTGTACAATATCAACTCCCGCCCCTCACCTGGATTCCCGCCTTCGCGGGAATGACGAGCTACATGCAGCAGCAGAATGGGCCCGGGGTGATGGGGATGGAGTGAAGGCGGGGAGCCAAGGCCGTTTTGTCTGAACTGTGATTCATGTGATTAACGGATTACCATGATTTTCCGAATCTCCGAATCATGGCAATCACAAGAATCAAATAAATCACAGTTCAGACAATTGCCCCAATGCTTGAAGCAGGCCCGCCGCCCCTGCATGAAGCGCAAAACCACCGGAACAGAGGCGGTAAACAAGTTGACACCGTTACGGTCTAATGATAGATTTTCTGCTGTTGTGCGACTCAGGATTGGGAGAGCCGCGTCAACCAAAGATCGCCGAAGTGAGGAAGTTACATGTTGAAACGGTTTTCTAGCGTGCTAAAACCCTGGGTGGCGGTGATGGTCGGCGCCTTAGTGTTGGGGCTGTCGGCATTCTTCTTATATGCCTCCTTTCCTGGCTCCACCCTTGCTCAGACTCCTACGGATCCTTATCCGCAGAAAGTCCAGTTGGTGCCGGGCCCGGTGGCCAATGACCTCATATACTTGGCCGACCCTATCACCATCTCATACAATGAGAACGCTACAAGCGCGGTGACAAGTTTCACCTCCAGTGACCCCGATGCTGAGTCGGCCAGGATTGAATGGGCGGTTACAGGCCCCGACGCCGATGATTTCCAGATTAGCAGCAGCGGCGAACTTACCTTCAAAAAATCGCCCGACTTTGAGAAGCCTACCGACCGGGGATTTAATGCCAACCTTAACCTGAGTGACACTGGCGCCCCTTTGTTCGATGCTTTGCCCGATCCTCTCCTGTCAGCCTATCTAAGAGGCGGGCGCAGTCTTAGTAGTAGTGAGGCTACGTCGGGGATAGACTATAACGGTGACGGCGATAAGACAGATACCTATAGCATTGACAATGCGCTGTCAGAAAAGGAATTGGGGATAGACATCGACGACGATGGCGTGTTGGAGGATACGGCTACAGGGATAAGTACGGATGCAGTCGCAGCCGACCAACCCCCTGATGAAGGCGCCAAAAACAACATATACCTGATAGTGGTAAGGGCTACCGAGGTCCGGTCCGGCGCCACCGGTCCGCGGGCCGAGTCCACCGCGACCCAGGTCCGCGTGGTGGTCAACGACGTAGACGAGGACGGAGAGATAACCCTCCAGTGGCGCCAACCTGAGGTTACCGAAGTTATACGAGCTACCCTCACGGACAAGGATGTATCGAGCAGTGAAACGCTTAATGCAACTACGTGGACGTGGTACACTTCCAGGGTCGACAACCCCCGGCTACGAGTCAACGAAGACTGGGTGCAAGTGACGACCGGCTCCCCTACCAATGTTGATACCGGCGTGACTTCTACCGACGCTCACTCACGTATTCCGCAAACCGCAGACATAGGTCGATTCCTGCGGGTGAAGGCGGCTTATTCGGACACGCAAGGCACGGGTAAGACCGCCTACGGCATGTCGGAGTTTGCGGTGCGGAAGGTGCCCGCTTCCAATGGTTCCCCCGACTTCGGACAGGGCGCCACGGTGGAGATAACGGTCCCGGAAAATCGGAAAGGAAATGTGGGCGACGCGGTTACCGCCACAGACCGGAACACCGGGGACCACCTGACCTATGAACTTCTGGCTTACAATACAACTAACAGCACCGCCGAACTCCCCCCAAACGTCCGGGCTGCTGACGAGACCAGAGCGTCTGACGTCAATTCCTTCAAAATAAACCCGGCGACCGGGCAACTCTCGACCCCTGGGGGGTTGAACCATGAAAACGGCAACGACGGAAATTATGTGATTATCGTCAAGGTCACGGACCCCAGCGGTGACTCCGACGCCGTCAGAGTGACCGTCACGGCGTCCGACGTGGACGACCCTCCGAAGATAAGCAAGCCGGCCGGCATCCCTTACGCAGAGCACCACGTCAACGAGGAGAACAGCGACGACGTGGACGGCACAGCCGGGGTTGACGACGCTTACGAAGACGCAGACTTCACCGCCAACTACCATCCGACCGGCGCCGGCCACAACACCTATACCGCGGCCGACCAGGATGACGACCTGATCAACTGGACCATCGACGGGCCGGATAAGGCTGACTTCAAGACCTGCGGCGGCGGCACCTCGTGCACCATTAATTTCAAGAACGCCCCCGACTTCGATGCTCCGGCGGACGCTAACGGGGACAACGTCTACCAGATAAAGCTGGTAGCCCGCTCTACCACCCTGAAAGCCGAGCAGGACGTGAACGTAATCGTCCACAACGTCAACGAGATTGGAAGCGTAAAGTTCTCATCGGCGCCGCACATCGGGCAGGCATTGACCGCCAGCGTGAACGACCCCGACGGCGCCAGGATGTCCGCCGCCGGGGGCTTGGTCCCGCTGACCGATACCCTGTCCGGCTACCCCACCGGCCGCACTCCCGACGGCGGCGTGACCATCCTGAGCTGGGAATGGTCGAAGGCCAAATCCCCCCTGCCCACCGGCGTCACAACCGCCATCGTTTCCAATGACGCCCATTGGACACCCATCCAGGACGCAACGACGGCCGTCTACACGCCGATCAAAGCCGACAAGGGCAAGCTTCTGCGGGTGAAGGTTGTTTACGTAGACCCCATGGGCCCGCGGGACAACCCGGGCACGGCGGCAGACGAGCGCATTGGCCCCCGAAGGACTAATGGCATACCTTGGGGTCCGCGCACAATCCGGATGGCAACGTCCAATTCGGTGCGGGTAGCCCCCGGCGCCCAGACGATTCCCGTGTTTCCCCAAGCTACCTACACCAGGAGCGTGGCGGAGAACGCCAGGATGGGCGACTACGTGGGCGACCCCGTGGTCGCGAACGACCCGGACAACGGTTCCCTGACCTACAGCCTGTCCGGGACATCCGGCCAAGCCACTTACTTCAATATCGACAACTACGGCCAGATAACGGTCGCGGCAGTCGGCGGGAATCCTCCGCCCCTGAACTTCGAAGGTCGCCCGAAGACCTTCACCCTCACGGTGTCGGCCACCGATGAACAGGGCAACACCAGCACGTCTCCCGCCACGCTAACTATCAATCTCACGGACTTGAACGAAGCCCCGGTCTTCGATACTACCTCCCGGGGCGCTAACAACAGCCTGACGAAAACGGTGACCTACAACGAGAACGGCACCGCTCCGGTATTCAACTTCTCCGCCACAGACCCCGAGGATGCGACCATCCGGTGGTCCCTCGCGGGGGCTGACGCTCCCGACTTCACCATCAACAACAATGGCGAACTCAGGTTCGATAAGTCGCCCAACTTTGAGGCTGGCAAGGGCAGTGGCGTAGACTCCGATAATAATCCCGACCTAAACATGTACAAAGTAACGGTGCGGGCTACCGAGACGGCGGGAGCCCAGCACGCCGGGAGAGCCAAGTCGTCCGAGATATCCCTGACCGTAAATGTTCAAGACGTGGACGAGAAGGGCAATGTAAGACTCAGCTTGTTGCAGCCTGAGGGTGCCAACGATAAGGCAGGTAATGCTGCCGAAACGGGCACGCCGATAACGGCTACCACGACAGACCCCGATGGAAGTGTTACACTCGGCGATAACCCCCATAAGTGGTACAGAAGCAAGACCGGCAACCCGACGGCCAATCCCGCCAATAACACTGAACTTAACCGGGACTGGCAAGATGCGGGCGAGAATAGTACGGGCGCAAGCTATACCCCGAAAAATGGCGATGTGGGCAAGTATCTGCTGTATAGGGCCACATATACTGACGGAACCGGCACTGGAAACGACGTGGTGTACGCCAGGTCGCATACCGTGGTGCGGGTGAGCGATGACGCGAGCAATTCATCCCCCGAATTCCCCACATCCAATGCCACCATAGCCCTGACGATATCGGAGAGCGCCGAACCGGGCGCAACGGTAGGCACCATCGCGATGACCAGTGTGCCATCCCGCGACACGCTTACCTACGACTTGTACCCCTTCACTAACGAAGGCGAAGGCAACACTGTCAGTCTTTCTGACTTCCCGTCACAAAGCACTCAAACTGACATCTACAATGTTAGCACTCTAGGTCCTCTTACGCCCGCTAGTATTGACGTCACCGCCGGTAAGGCTGCGCGGGACGATACCGGTTTCTTCAGCATAAACCGGGCAACGGGACAGATTACCCTGAAGTCCAGATTGAACCACGAAAGGACGATCAATATTAATGCTACGGATGAAAATACCGATCAGAATTTATTGGATGATGACGGCGAGGGGAAGTACATCTTCTTCGTCCGGGCCAAGAACTCGTCCAACATCACCGATGAGAATGCCAAAGCAAGCACTGCGTGGGTCAAGGTGGTAGTCACGGCCAGCGACGTGAACGAGAAGCCGATCGTGAAGCTGAAGAACGCTAATAATGTTTCGACGTTCACGCTCACGGTCCGGGAGGCGAACAGCAGCCTGAAGACCACCGACGCAGAGTACTATGTCGACCTTCGCGGCAACGCCACCGCTGTTACTACCGACGATAAGAATCTTTACACGGCGACTGACCCGGAGGGCGCCAGTCCTTCGTTGACTATTGAGGGGGCGGATGCCGCTCTCTTCAGGCCCAAATCCGTAGCCGGGGGGCTGGCCCTGCACTTCAAGAGTCCGCCCGACTACGATGCTCCCGCCGATGCGGACAAGGACAACGTCTACCACGTTACGGTGGCGGCCACCGACGGCAACAACAACAAGGGCACCCAAGCGGTAACCGTCACCGTCACCGGCACGGGTGTAGATGACCCCGCCACCGGTACGCCGGATAGTCCGGTGATTGAGCCGGAGGAAACCGGGACGTTGACGCTGACGCCGGAGCAGCCCCTGCTGGGGAGCATGGTGACGGCATCCTTGAACGACCCCGACGGCATCATGACCGATCCGAACGGCACCGACACCATTGCCTCCTTGCAGTGGTACTGGACCAGCACGGACGTCGCCATCGACAACGCTGCCCCCTTCGAGGGTATTACTACCCAGATCGTTGCGACCGATCCCAATCCTGCTTCCAACGAGCCTAAGTTCGGCACTGTCAATGACCTGGATGGTAGTGACGCCAACGCTTATTACTTTATTGACAAGGACGGCAATGTTACTACTGACCAGACCGGCGTCCTTGTGCGCGACGCCGATGCCGACACTAGCACAACGGCCGACCGCACTGAAATTGCCGGCAAGCTAAATGGAGCCACTACGAACACCTACGAGACCAAGAAGGAAGACATCGGCAGGTACCTGCATGTTCTGGTTGCTTACCGGGACGGTTCGAACCCCGAGGACGACCCGGCGACGACAGCGGCTAACGAAAGCACTGCCACCACGCCGCTGGAGCTCGGTGAGAACCGCGTGGTGCTGAAGATCACGGACAATGCGGTGTCCCAGACGCCGGCTACGGCCACCGCCCCAACATTCTCTGGAACGGTAACGAGGGCCGTGGCGGAGTTGACGCCGCGCGGGGGTTACGTGGGCGCTCCGATAATGGCTGAAGACGCGGACGTGGACAAAGGGTTGGACGAACTGACCTACACCCTGAGCGGCACGGATGCCAGGTACTTCGACCTGCTGACAGACCCCAATAAAGCCACCAGAATGACCGGCCAGATCAGGGTTAAGGAAGGTACGGCGGCGGGCCAGTTAGACGCCGAGGGCGTCAAGACTTCCTACAGCGTCAGCATTACGGCGACGGACAGTAGCGGCGGAACGGCTACAACCCCCGTGACCATTACGATAGGGGACGTGAACGAGGCCCCTGATGCTCCGGCCCAGTCCTTCGGCATCAAGATCAACGGGGCCGGCGTCGTAAACCACCCGGAGAACCAGACTGATGTGTCCACCTACCGGGCGGCGGGGACCAGCGACACCGTCACTTGGTCAAAGTCGGGAGCCGATTCAGCTCTCTTCGCCATCGACGGCAGCACCGGCGTACTCAGTTTCCTCACCGCGCCGGACTTCGAGACCCCGGGGGACACCCATGCGCCGGCGGGCGACAACGAATACAAGGTGACGGTGACTGCTACGTCCGGCTCCGGAGCCAACTTGCAGACCGATTCGCTGGATGTGTTCGTAACGGTGACGAACGTGGAAGAGGCGGGCACGGTGGCGTTCACGACCGGCACGCCGGCGACGCCGTTGACGACGCCGCAGGTGGGCACGGAGATAACCGCTACGTTGACCGACCCGGACGGCAACCCCGGCGACACGCTGCCGATAGCGGCAACCACGGCGATAACCACGGCCAACATCACCAGCTGGCAGTGGGCCAGGGAGACCACCGCGGGTCAATATACGGACATCGCCACCGCAACGACCGCTACCTACACGCCGGTAACCGCCGACGACCAAAAGCATCTGCGAGTCACGGTGATGTACAACGACGGCGAAGGCACCGGCAAGACCAAGCAGATGGTGATTGCTAACACGGTGGGCAGCAAGCCGGCCATTGTCGCCAGGTACGATGCGGATCGCGACGGCACCATTAGTCCGACTGAGATGCTCACGGCTATAAGAGATTACTTCGCGACGGGTTCCACTATTACCGCGATGGAGATGCTACAGCTCGTCGCTGAGTACTTCAGTCAGACCTCCAGTTAGACCCGGAGGCGTAGCCAGCGAATTTATAGAGATGAAGGGATGTCCCGTTTGCTCTCGGCGCCGAGGAACTTCACGACAGCGGGCCGATGAGCAAACGGGGCCATAGGCGAGGAGGAAAACTTGATCAAGCAAGTATTGGCTCTAGTGGTGGTTGTTGCGGTTGCGGGGATGGCTGGACTGTTGGTTGTGGGCGCTGTGTTAGCGCAGCAAGGCCCATCAAGGTCCTTCTCGCCAGGGTCGGTGGGTCCGGGTACAGGCCGTGAGGTGACGGTAACGATATCCGGCATTGGGGCGCGTGCCGGGGCTGCGACTGTGAAGGAGACATTGCCTGCGGGATTCACTTTCAAGAACGGTTCCGAGGCTGTTGCAGATGCCAGCCCTTCCTCCGGGTCGGCTGTTTTGGCATCCGTCACGGGTCAGGTGGTCACGATCACTGTGTTGGCGGCGGATTCCGTCAGGTACACGGTCAGCATCGCTGACAGCGTGGGGACGGGTTCGTATCAATTTACCGGTGTTAGGATTGATTTAGCGAAGAATGAAACAACGATTCCCGCAAGTTCTTTTGTTGTTTCCGCGTCAGGGGGAGGCGCCAACCCAACGCCTACCCCTACTCCTACCCCTGTCCCGGCTACCGGCCCTGCTAGGGCGTTCTCCCCGGCGTTGTTGCCGGCAGGCACAAACCGCGAGGTGACGGTAACGATAACCGGCATTGGAGCCGCGAATGGAATTGCGCAGGTGGTCGAGACGCTGCCTGCCGGGTACAGCTTCAAGGCCGGCTCTGCGGAAATTGCTGACAGCCCCAAGGCATCTAGGTCGGCTATCCAAGAGTCGGTAGTCGGCCAAGTGCTCACCATCGAAATACTGGCGGCGGACTCTATCAGGTATACCGTTAATGTCGCCGACAGCGTCGCGGCGGGCAGTGCGTATCAATTTTCCGGTGTTGTGAAGGATTTGGCCGGTCGCTCTACGCCAATTGGCAGCGGCACGGGCCAACCTCCGCAGACCGGAGTCAGCAGGACCTTCACTCCGGCCAGGCTGGGAACGGGGACTGATCGGGAATTGAGGGTTACGGTAAGCGGCATCGGGGCGCGGACCGGGTTTGCGCAATGGGTGGATACTCTGCCCGCCGGGTTCAACTACAGGACCGACTCCGCGGCTATTGCCGACAGCCCCAAGGCGGCCGGGTCGGCTATCGCCGCGTCCGCAGTCGGACAAGTGCTCACCATCGATATACTGGCGGCGGATTCCATCACGTACACGGTTGACGTTGCTGACGACGTGGGAACGGGTTCGTATACCTTCCAGGGAGTTCTTAGACGCGTGTCGGGGGATGCATTGGTCAACAACACCGTCATCTATCCGACAGCTACCCCCCTGCCTACCGCCACTCCCACTCCTGCGCCCAGAAGGCGCGGCGGCGGCGGCGGCGGAGGCGGTGGCGGATTCGCCCCGATACCGGTGACGGCCACGCCCACGCCTAGGCCGACTCGGCCTCCGGCCACGGCTACGCCGGTGCCTACGATAATCGTGCCGACGTTTGCGCCGATGCCCACGGCGACCCCGATGCCGACGGCGACCCCGATGCCGACGGCGACGCCCAGGCCCACGGCCACGCCTCGACCGACGGCAACGCCCAGGCCGACGGCTACCCCGATGCCAACAGCGACGCCGATGCCGGAGCCGACAGCGACGCCGAGGCCGACGGCTACCCCCAGGCCGACGAATACGCCGGTCCCGCCGACAGAGGCGCCGACGGCGACCCCAGAGCCGACGCCGGTGCCGCCCACGGCGACGCCCGCGCCGACGGTTGCGCCGGAGCCGACGCCGCCGGAACCCACGGGGATGCCGGTGTGGCTGATAGTGGTCATAATAGTCATAGTCGTGGCCGTAGTAGTAGCCGCCATAGGCCTCTACATGATGAGGCGGCGGCAGTAGACCACGGGTAACCGCGACGGGTCAGGGATGAATTTGAGCCGGGGGCCTTGATGAGAGGCCCCCGGTTTTTTTGTCTGAACTGTGATTCATGTGATTAAAGGATTACCATGATTGGGAAAATCATGGTAATCACAAAAATCAAAGAAATCACAGTTCAGACAATCGCCCCAAGAACCAAAACGCCCTGAACGGGTTGGCATATCATTGACAGGGATGATTGGGCGTCGATAAAATCGGACATTGTGGGTTTAGTCCGTTCCCGCGGGGCCGGGCTTGAATCCAACGGATGTCCCTCAGCGTAGGGATGGGTAAAATATTCGTGGAGGCTGAAAGGTAGTGAAAGGAAAGATATACATTGCTCTGGCGGCAATACTGGTGTTTTCGTTGGCGTTGGTCGCTTGTACAGCGGAGCCGGACCCGGCAGTCGTCGAGAGAATGGCCGAAGAGAGGGCCAAGGAACTGGCGGCCGGGATGGACGCCCCTGAGCCGGACCAGGCGGTGATCGAAGAGCGGGCGAAGGCATTGGCCGATGAGATGGTCAAGGAAATGGAGGCCAATCAAGGCGCGATGGAGGGCGGCCGGTTGCAGACTGTGAAGGACCGGGGCAAGGTCATTTGCGCCAGCCGCAACGACGTTCCGGGCTACGGCTTCCTGGACGAGGCCGGGAACAACGTGGGCTTCGACATCGACCTGTGCCGGGCGTTGGCCGCGGCGGTGCTGGGCGACCCCAACGCCATCGAGATACGGTTGATTTCCGCCGCCGAGCGCGGACCGACGATCCAGTCGGGCGAGGTGGACATGCTGGTGCGGACGGTGACGTGGACCACGTCGCGGGACGCCCAGTGGGGCAACTACGCCCAGACGATGTTCTACGACGGCCAAGGCTTCATGGTGCGGAAGGACTTGGGAATTGACAGCGCCTACGACTTGACGGGCGCGACGGTGTGCGTGACCCAGGGCACGACGACGGAGCTTAACCTTCAGGACTTCTCGAACCAGAACAACCTGAACCTGTCGCCGCTGACCTTCGAGGACACCGACGCGGTGGTGGCGGCCTACGAAAGCGAGCAGTGCGACGCTTTCACCAACGACCGGTCGCAGCTTGCGGCGCTGGGCACGGCGCTGGAGAACCGCGCCGACCACGTGATCCTGCCGGAGACCATCTCCGAGGAGCCGTTGGGCCCGGTGGTGCCGAGCGGCGACGACCAGTGGTTCGACATTGTGAAGACGGTCATGGCCATCCTCATCTACGGCGAGGCCTACGGCGTCACCTCCGACAGGGTGACGTCCTCGGCCACCGGGGACACCAAGGTGGACCGGCTGCTGGGCCACGAGGGTTCCTACGGCCAGGAGAGCCTTGGCTTGGACAACGAAGCGGCCCAGAGGGTGCTTAGCACCGTGGGCAACTACGGCGAGATTTACGACCGCAACCTTGGCCCCGACGGTATAAACCTGCCGAGGGAGAACGGCCGCAACGCCCTGTGGGCCAACGCGCCCTGCCAGGACTGCCCCAAGGGCGGTCAGATATACGCCGCGCCGTTAAGGTAGGTCTGGATTCCCGCCTTCGCGGGAACGACGGGTAGAATTTTGGGGGGTGGCCCGCGCAAGCGGGCCGCCCCTTTTTTTGCATTTCGTCCGGTGGGGCATTAAACTCACTGCTGACGTCCCTAAACTCTGAATGTCCTGGCAGGCAATGGCCGAACTGTCCCGTTACCTGAGCTACAACGGCATCCCCGTATGGCGGCACGCCAAGATCATCCAATGGGTGTCCCAGGTCGTGTCCGGCATCCTGGTGGTGGTGCTGGTCGGCTGGTTCTTTTCCAACATCGTCGGGGCGGTGCAGGACCGGGAGATACCCCACGGGTTCGGTTTCCTGGACCGGGCCTACCAGACGCCCATCGGCGCGCACTTCATCCCCTACGAGTCTTCCGATACCTTCCTCTACGCCTTCTGGGTTGCCGTCGTAAACACGCTGGTGGTGTCGGTGGTGGGAGTCATCCTGGCGACGGCGCTGGGCATCGTGGTGGGAGTGGCGCGGCTGTCGGGCAACTGGATCGTGTCCAAGGCGGCGCTGGTGTACGTGGAGTTCTTCCGCAACGTGCCGTTGCTGGTGCAGTTGTTCTTCTGGTTCTACATCATCCTGGCCCTGCCCCCGGTGCGTAAGGGGTACGTCGTCGGCGGGGAGCTGTACATCAACAACGCGGGCATATCCGCGCCTTTCCCGGCCGCGGCCAGCATCGCCGGAGCGGCGCTCTGGGTGGGACTGACGGCGGCGGGGATAGTCGCCGGAGTGCTGGCGCACAAGGCGTTGACGCGGCGGGAGACGGAGACGGGGAAGGCGTCCTATCCGGTGGTGGTCGGGATTGCGTTGGCGTTGGCGGTTGGGGTGATTGCTTGGCTGGCGGTGGGCTCCGGCTACGGCAACCCGCCGTTCCACATTTCTCACCCGGAGCCGCAAGGGACCTTCGGGAGGATCGCCGGGGGTCTGACCCTGCCGGGCGGCCTGATCGCGTTGCTGGCGGGGCTGGTGATCTACACTTCGTCCTTCATCGCCGAAATAGTGCGGGCCGGGCTGGCGTCGGTGAACCGGGGACAGGTAGAAGCGGCCCGGGCCTTGGCCCTTGGCCCTATGGAGACGCTGCGGCAGGTGACTTTCCCGCAAGCGCTGCGGGTCATCATACCTCCTCTTATCAGCCAGTACCTGAACCTGACCAAGAACAGCAGCTTGGCCGGGGCCATCGGGTACTCCGACCTTACCAACGTGGCCAAGACGATGACGCAGACGGCCCCGGCGGTGTCTATTTTCATCCTGATAATGGCGGCGTACTTGGCGATGAGCCTGACCTACTCGCTGATCGGCAACCTGTACAACCGGCACATCCGGTTCACGGGAGGGTAGAGACTTGGCCGCCGACGCCGAACGCCAAGCGCCGCCCCGTTTGCCGCCTCCGCGAAGCGAGACGGGCGTGATCGGGTGGGTGCACGCCAACCTGTTCGGGACCTGGTACAACGGCGTGCTGACCGTCTTGTCCGCAATCGTCATCGTGCTGGTCCTGTGGTTCGGGCTCAAGTGGATTTTCGTGGACGCCGACTGGAGGGTGATTTCCACGCTGGGCGGGCGGATGATCATCGGCCAGTACAACACCGAGGCGGCCTGTCCGGGGCAGGACTGCTTCTGGCGCCCCCAAGCGGCGTTGTTGCTGGTGACGGCGTTGCTGGGCATGGGCTGGGGTTTCAACGGAGGCCGGTTCATCATGCGCATCGTCGTCGCGGTAACGGCGGTGCTGGCCCTGCTGGCCTTCCTGCCTTACGACCTCGACACCATGGGCTGGGACGTGCGCCTGCTGCTGCTGGCCAACCTCCCGGCCTTGGCGGCCGGGTGGGCCGTGGGCCGCTACACTCCATTGGGAACCGGGAAGGGCGTCGTCATCGCGGGGGTCGTGGTATTCCTGCTGACGCTGGCGTTGCTGCGGGGAGTCCCGGGGATACCCGGATTGCAGCCCGTGTCGGTGATTTACTGGGGCGGGTTGATGCTGAACCTGTTGCTGGCGGTGGCGGGCATAGTGTTGAGCCTTCCCTTGGGCATCGCGCTGGCATTGGGGCGGCGCAGCAACCTGCCGGTGGTGAAGCTGCTGTGCGTGGTGTTCATCGAGGTGTTCCGCGGCGTTCCGCTGATCACGCTGCTGTTCATGTCGCAGGTGCTGGTGCCGCTGGCATTCCCGGAGGGCTTTCCGGTCAACTCGCTGCTGCGGGCCGCTATCGTTATCACGCTGTTCAGCGCTGCCTATATGGCCGAGAACGTGCGGGGAGGCTTGCAGGCGTTGAATCCGGGACAGGCGGAGGCGGCCCGGTCGCTGGGCCTGCCCGGTTGGCAGACCACCCTGTTCATCTCCCTGCCCCAAGCCATCCGCAACGTCATACCGGCTATCGTCGGCCAGTTCATCGCCCTGTTCAAGGATACCAGCTTGGTGTACATCATCGGGATGCTGGACGTGGTGGAGATCAGCCGGGCGTTCATCCAAGGCAACGCGGAGTTCCTGAAAAGCGCGCAGGAGTTGTTCATTTTCCTGGCGCTGGTGTTCTGGATATTCACCTACACCATGTCCTACGTCAGCAGGCACATTGAGCGCGTTATGGGCGTGGGCGTGAGGTAGGCGCCGGCGGGGGCCGTGGATTCCCGCCTGCGCGGGAATGACGAATGTTCAGTAGGAACGATAGGCAGTAAGGAGGCCACTGTGGCGATAGAGGAACGAGCCCAGGAGACCGACGAAATCATCATCTGCCGGGACGTGCATAAGTGGTTCGGCGATTTTCATGTCCTTCGGGGCATCACGACGTCGGTGCGCCGGAGCGAAAAGGTGGCTATCCTGGGGCCTTCCGGTTCGGGAAAGTCGACCTTCATCCGGACCATCAACCGCTTGGAGGAGCACCAGAGGGGCGAGATAATCGTCGATGACGTGGCGCTCACCAACGACGTCCGCAACATCGACGTCATCCGCAGAGAGGTGGGGATGGTGTTCCAGTCCTTCAACCTGTTTCCCCACTTGACGGTGATGCAGAACATCACCCTGGCGCCGATGAAGGTGAGGAAGTGGCCCCGGTCCCAAGCGGCGGAGGTGGCCGAGGAGTTGTTGACGCGGGTAGGCATCCCGGAACAGGCGCAGAAGTACCCCGCCGAACTGTCCGGCGGTCAGCAACAACGGGTGGCGATCGCCAGGGCGTTGGCGATGCAGCCCAAGATTATGCTCTTCGACGAACCCACCTCAGCGTTGGACCCGGAGATGATCAAAGAGGTGCTGGACGTGATGCGGGAGCTGGCTGAGTCGGGAATGACGATGCTGGTGGTTACCCACGAGATGGGGTTTGCCCGGGAAGTGGCGGACCGGATGCTGATGTTCGACGAGGGCGTGATCATCGAGGACGCCAGCCCGCGGGACTTCTTCAACAACCCGAAGCAGGAGCGGACCAAGGAGTTTTTGTCGCAGATACTGGGGTGAATCTACCGGCTAGTAGGCCGACATTGTTGTGTTGATGGATAAACCCGGAGTCTGTTCTTGGTGAGCCTGTCGAACCATGAACGGGTAGCCCTGTGACAAGCGCAAGGCGAACGGTAGAATTAGCCATCAATCAAAATAAGTTGAACCACTAATGGACTCAGGAGGAACGGCCCATGCCAGACGCAGGCACTAGTCAACCAGTGTTCATGGCGGTCTTCGGGGCATTAGCCATATTTGTGGCGGCCGCTGGAATTATCTATTGGGCGATTCACAACATGGGAAAAGGTTTGCGAAACGACGTGAATCAGATGGAGACTCGATTAAGGACCGAAATGTCCTTGGGGTTTGATAAGTTGTACGACACGCTATCTCGACATCAACATAGGGATGATGGCACCCCGACCATTACTCTTGCGACTGACATTGTGAGCAGGCGTAGCGATACTTCACAAAGGTAGGACGCAGAAAATGGAGTGGAGTGAACTTAAGCAACTAGTGGACGGTTGGCACGAAGCGGCGAGTCGGATTCCTGATTATCAGGATACGACGGATGCTGGAGAAGGAATCCAATTGCTTCTCTTTGCAAAGCGGTCTAAGGAAGGCGATATCGTATTGCAGGTCATGGCTGCCAAGGACTGGATTTCAACAATATCCCCGGCGAGCTTATTGCAACCTGCGGATATAGCGACAGCGGACGAACCTACAATCCCAGTCGCAAGTCTTAGGATAAGAACTCAGACTTGAGACGCGTAAGACGGCGGCTGGAGCATCTGCTCATTCGCTGGCCCGTATGTCCACCTGATCTCGGTATAGGGTGATCAGACAAAGACAAACATTTTTGCGACAAAGGCGGACCATTTACGACAAATCGGACTCTTGCGATAATGCTCCCTTGCCAGCGTCATAGTAATATCGTCCCCCGTATCACTCAAGAAGGGCAATTGCGGAACAGGCTTGCAGTGGGGTGAGATTATCACCCCGGCGTCAACCCGATGACCAGGTCGCGGATGGTTACCATTCCGAGGGGGTTGCGGTCGCGGTCCACCACCACGGCCCGGGAGATGGCGAAGCGGACCAGCAGGCGCACGGCGTAGCGGGCCAGCATCTCCGACGGGACGGTCAGCACTGGCTTGGACATTATCTCGTAGACGTTGACGCGATCAGGGGCGCGATTCCTGGCGATCACTTCCCGCGCTATGTCCCTGACCGTCACGAGCCCCAGTTCATCATCCTGGTAACGCCGGTTGACGGCCAAGGAACTGACTTGGTGTTGCTTCATGGCGGCCATTGCCTCGGCCACCGTGGCGAGGCCGTCAATGGTGTGCAGGTTGGTGACCATAACGTCGCCGACGCGGACAGGTCTTATTTCGCTCATATCTCGTATTCCAGTTCTTCCCTGAGGACGGGCAGTTGAGTGTTGAGGCCGACGGCGTCCTCTATGGACAATTGAAAAGCTACGCCGGCGCCGTGTTCCGAGTCCACGCGGGCAGCGTCGCGGATACTTTCGAGGATGTCGCGGGCCCGGGTCTCGGCGACGAGGAACAGCACGACGTCGCGCTTGGCGGCCAGGTCGAGGCCGAAGAAGGTCTTCTCCGGCCTCAGACCCTCACCGCGCACGCTGGTAATCACGGTAGCGCCCGTTGCGCCGGCGGCCCGGGCGGCGTCAATCACGATGTCGGTATTGAAGTCATTGACCAAGGCGACGATCAGAGACAGCTTCACGCTCCACCTCCTCGGGATTCTTGGGGTTGCGCCTGTTGTTTATCCAGGATGCGATGATGGCATAGCCCAGTACGGTCATAATCGGAAACACGCTGGCGAAGGCGATGAGTCCGAACCCGTCGATCAGGGGACTCCGGCCCGGAACGCTGGACGCCAGGCCCAAGCCCAGCGCGGCGACCACGGGTACAGTGACGGTCGAAGTGGTGACGCCCCCGCTGTCGTAAGCCAGAGGGATGATGGTCCGGCTGGCCCTGAACGTCTGGACTATGACGATGATGTATGCGGCCATGATGTACCAAGGCAGCGGGGTGCCCGTCACGATGCGGAAGCAACCGAGGGACACACCGATGGCGACGCCCACGGCGACGGCTATTCGCAATCCCCACGCGCTGACCGAGCCGCCTGACACTTCCTGGGCCTTCAATGCCACTGCAATGAGGGACGGCTCGGCCACCGTAGTCGCAAAGCCGATGGCGGCGGCGAAGGCGTAGACCAGCATATAGTCGGTCCAGTCGACGCCGTCGGCCAGCCTCTCGGCCCCGATGGTCTCGGGCGATGTGAGCTGGCGGGCCATCGTCTCGCCGATGGGAAAGAGGGCCTCTTCCAAGCCGATAAGAAACAGGGCAAGCCCGAACAGCACGAATATCGAGCCGGTAATGATGCGGCGCAGGTTAGGCAGCCTGCGCCGGAGCACCGCCACTTGGAAGAAGACGAGGACAGCGACGATAGGGGCAACGTCCAGGAGGGTTGCCAGGACAGTAGAGACGATGGTGTTCAGGAATTGCACCATCAGACCACCATTCCGTATCCCATAACGCAAATCATCGGCGTCAGGCTGGCGAAGGCGATAAGCCCGAAGCCGTCAACCATTGGGTTGCGCCCCTTGATGGAGGTGGCCAGCCCGACGCCTAAGGCGGTGACCAGCGGCACCGTGATGGTGCTGGTGGTGACGCCGCCTGAATCGTAGGCCACGCCGATGATCTCTTCCGGGGCGAAAAAGGTCATCGCCGTCACTAAAAGATAGCCTCCGATAATCAGGCGGTGGATGGGCCAGCCTTTCAGGATGCGGAACACGCCGAGGACGATGGCCGCGCCGACGGAGAATGCCACTACCATGCGCAGTTGAAGGGCGTATGAATTGCGCGCCTCATCGTTCGAGGCGATGAAGCCGGCTTCCGCAGCCACCTTGCCTGCTTCGTCGGCGACGGCGATGAGGGCGGGTTCGGCTACGGTCGTGCCGAAACCCAGACAGAAGGCGAAGGCCAGCAGTACCAGAACACTGCCCCTGCGAGCCAGGCCCTGAGCGAGGGCATCGCCGAGTGGGAAGAGGCCGCTTTCCAGTCCTTGAATAAAGAGGGTCAGCCCAACCACCACACAGGCCAAGCCAACGACTACGTTGCCAAGGTTAGGGAAGGGTTGCTGCAGGACTACAACCTGGAAGAAGGCGATGACTGCGATGATAGGCGCAAGGTCACGAAACGCGCCGAAAGTTCGATGAAGTATAGCCGCCAAGAACCGGGTCACATATTGCTCCTGGTCCCTCGGATGGTGTGGGCCTGTTGCAGAGAAATATAGGGTGCGGGTTGGAACTGGTCAAGACAGAGGAGACAAAAGTCTACTGCGGGACGAGTTCTCGGCAAGCAGAATCCAGAGCTGACGCGGTTCGGTTGACGGTCTGGAGATACTATAGTTACCATCATTACCACTTTAGCGGGGGATGCCTACATGAACACCGAAAAGACGGGATGGGACTGGCCAACGAAACGGGAACATGCTGAAGGGGCCAAGATCAAGCTTGAAAAGGCCAAACCTAGTGCTTGGTTCTCAAACGAAGCAACAGTAACATTCGTCTTAGGCGGCAGGGGATATCATGGTTGGATGCCAGACTACTCCGTTAATATCACTGAAAAATGGTTAAAGGCGTTCATTGTCGGAGACTATGAGAACGGAGATTGGCAGATCTTGATACCCAATGAAACTATGTCATCGACAGACCTATTGCGCGTCCCCTTAACAGATCAAGGTGAAGTGGTCCAAACCGGCTGGTGGTAATGATCTACAGCAGGGACGACATTAGGGAAGCCTTGGAACAAGGCACATTGGTCATTACGCCTCGTCCCGAAGAAGGTATGTATTCCACTTCTTCAGTCGATTTAAGATTGGGGAACAGTTTTACCGTCTTTGATAGTCCCAGCGAAGACTCAGGCGTTTTCGTTACGGTCGGAAGATCAGAGCCAGAGGAAATAGCGGCCCAATACGGGAAGCGAAAGGAAATTTCAGACAACCGTTACTTGGAGCTAAAACCCGGGCACTTCGTGTTATCCAATACCGTGGAGAGAGTGCAGCTACCATTGCATCTTGCGGCCAGGGTCGAAGGCAAGAGTTCTTTAGCTCGATTTGGTGTATCCATACACCAAACCGCACCAACCGTTCACGCCGGTTTTCGTGGAACCATCCGTTTGGAAATCTCAAACGTCGGTCCATTCTTGTGCCGATTAACTCCAGGTATACCGATTTGCCAACTGATCATTGAGGAACTAAAGACACCAGCCACTGAACCGTTGCGGTCAAGGTTTCAAAATCAAAGTCCATAAACTCATCAGGGCACAACGGTCTATCGCACTGTTATGATTGGGCGACGTACTTCAACATCGTTGATTTGTTGCCGTCCGGGGCCCCGCTAACGCCCGCCCTCGACGTTCACAGTAACAATGTCCACTCCGTGATACTTCTGGTGGCGCACCGAAGAGGCGTAATGACGCAGCAGGCGGAACGAAATCTCCCTGCCGTCGGGTATGTCGGGCGCCTCGCCCAGATATGCCAGTTGGTCCTCCAGGTTCTCTCCCTCCGCAGCCGAAACAAATTCCAGCTCCGCGCCACGAACATCTTTGCGGGCGATAACCACCAAGCGCCGCGGTCTGTCGCCGTTGAGGGGTTCGTCCTCTTCCGATGTCATGCTCGTCAGCGTCTCTTCTCCCACCAGCACCAGCCTTTCGGTGGATGCGGCGTTCCACCCCGACCTGGACGCGAACCCCCGCAAAAACTCCTCCAGCCGAGGCAGCGCTTCCGTGTCCAGTGACACCGCCAACCGCCTCCGACGCGGCCCCGTCAATTCCATGAACACCATCATGATGATGGCGACCAGAGCGCCCGACGTCATGCCGTTGCCGAACAGCACTCCGATGAATCCCTCGCCCAGCAGGTCGGGGAAAATCCACTTGTTCTGGAAGCCGGTCCCAATCCAGAATGCCATACCCGTCACGACGGCCTTCCGGTGGTCCAGTCCGTCCTGGATGACTATCCTCATGCCCTGCACGAACAGCAGGCCCAGCAACACCGTAACGTAGGCCGCCACAACCGGGCCGGGTATGGCAATCAGCAGGGCCGTAAACTTGGGGAAGAATGCCACCACAACGAATAGGACCCCGATGACTATCCCCACCCGCCTGGCGGCGATTCCAGTTACCTCGGCCAGCGATATGCTTGTCGAGTAGGTAGTATTGGGCAGCGTCCCCAAAAGGCCCGACAGCAGGTTTCCCACGCCGTCGGCGTTCAGGGCGCCTTGGACAACCCGGAAGTCCGTCGCCCGGGATCTCCGCTGCGAAACTCTCTGGATGGCCACACCGTCGCCCACCGTTTCTATCGCCCCCACTAAGGTCACCACTACGAATGCCGGCAGTAACGCCCAGAACACGGGGTCAGGGGTGAAGTCGAATCCAGGCCACGCTCCTACCGGAATACCCACCCAGGGAGCGTTCAGTACGGTCTGCACATCGTACAAGCCGAAGGGCGCCGACACCGCGCAGCCCACCGCGATGCCAATGACCGGGGACCACAGCCGCCATGCCGGCGGCGCCCGCAGCACCAAGCCCGCGACGGTCACAATCGTAGCCAGCGCCGCAACCGGCGCCACTTTCGACGCCACCCCCGACGCAGTTCCCTCCGGCACGTGGGTCAGTGAATCAAACACCAAGGGTATCACCGTGGCCGCTATCAGCATGATGACGGTGCCGGACACCACCGGAGTGAATATCCGCCGCAGCAGCGACAGCCGTGCCGCCAGCAGGAACTGGAACAGCGAAGATATGACGATGAGGCCGGCCATGGTGGCGGGGCCGCCTTTGACCAAGGCCGCCACGCAGACCGCGATGAACGCCCCTGACGTGCCCATGATGAGTACATGGCCGGCCCCGACCCTGCCGACTCGCACCGCCTGCAGGACGGTAGTGATGCCGCTCACCAGAAGCGCCGCAAAGGCCCCCCAAGCCATGTAGGACTCGGACTGCCCGGCTATCCGGGCAACGATGACCACCGTCAAGACGACCGGCGCCACTATCAGCGCCGCAGCTTGGGCGCCGGCGCCAATGGTCACCAACGGTGGCGGGTTCTCGTTCGGTTCGTACCGGATATTCTCGTTCACGTGAGCAGCAGCCAAAGATCACTCTCCTGCCATTTACAGGTTTCCAGGTTACAGTTTACCCCCTACGGCAATTCCCGTGCATGAAAAGCTGGATTCCCGCATAGGCGGGAATGACGATTGGGGCGCGGGAGTGATGATTGGATGGCGGAGGTGAGATTCCCGCCAAGGAATGACAGATTGATGGCTGGAATGGCAGGTCCGGCGTACCAAAGGGGCAGGGGTTGTGATATGCTAGTTGCTCAATTGATTGGAAGAGGGCTTTTGATGCCCCGGTCCAAAGGCAAGCGTGAGGGCCGGGAAAGCTCAAATCGCATTCGAATTCAGGCGAGATAATATGGAAGCCGCGCAGCTAGTAAAGACGGACCCCAATCCCAACATACCGCAGTTCGGACCCGGCGATACGGTGCGGGTGAACTTCCGCATCAGGGAGGGAGACCGGGAACGCATTCAAGCATTTCAGGGCGTGGTGATCCGGCTCAACAACGGGGTCGGCGTCGCCGCTAACTTTACCGTCCGCAGAATTACCGCCGGCATCGGCATCGAGCGTATCTTTCCGTTGCACTCCCCGCTGATCGAGTCGCTGGAAGTCACAAGGCGGGGATCGGTGCGGCGGGCAAAGCTCTATTACCTGAGAGGACTACAAGGCCGGGCCGCCAGGATCAAGGAAAAGACGGTCCCCAGGCGTCCGCGCGGTCAGGCTAACGCATAGACGCCGGCTTTTCCTGCTATGACACTTCCTTTGCCGCGGGGGTTCTGGATTCCCGCCTGCGCGGGAATGACGAGAGCCGGTAGGAGTTTATGGATTCCCGCCCCATCTTCGCGGGAATGATGGGCTGGTTGTTGGAGTGGCGGGTTGGGGTGTTGCAGGTTCCTTCCCCGTAAACCGTCCTGGATATAGGCCATGAGATACGCGGAAGTAGCGGTGGCCGCTCCGGTGAGAGACCCCAGCACTTTCTCGTACAGTATCCCTCCCGATTTCACCGTCGAGCCGGGTCAGATGGTCTGGGCGCCGTTTGGACGCCGGGTGGCCCAAGGCATCGTCACCGAATTGACCGACGCTCCCAAAGTAGAATTCACCAAGGACATCCTGCAACCCGTCGAGCCGTCCCCTCTCATCGGCCCGGTCTTTCTGGAGCTGGGTCGCTGGCTCAGCAGCTACTATCTCTGCCCCCTTTTCGACGCCCTGGCCCTGTGTTTGCCCCCGGGCTTCGAGGACCGGGTCCGTTCCCAAGTCAACGCCGTGTCAGATGGCGACGATGAGGGCGCGCGCTTGGAACAACTGCGTCCCGAGACCAGAGCAGCCCTGTCCCAGTTGGCGAACACCCGCGGGCTGGCGGAAGGCGATTTCCTCAAGTCATTGGGAAAGAACGGCGAGCGGGAACTGAGGCGGTTGATCGACAGGAAGTTGGTTATTCGGCACGTCAGCTTGCCGCGCCCGAAGATTGTCCCTCGGTACGATCGGTTTTTGTTCACCACGGCTACCGCTATGGAGAGTACGGGGAATTCCGATGGGCATCCTGCGCTGCCCGAACGGCAAGCGGGGTTGCTGGCCGCCATCAGGGAGTCCGGCGGGTCCTATTCCTACTCAGTCGCCAACAAGGCCTATGGCAGCGGGGTTGGGCAGGCGTTGGTTGACAAGGGACTGGTCGGTATGGAGTGGCGGAGGGAGGAACCAGACCCAACAGCGACGGCGAATTGGAGGGGAGCTGCGTCGCTGGCCCTGACGGCCGCACAAGCCGACGCGTTGCACCGGGTGACAGAGGCGTTGGACGACCCGGCAATCAGGCCAAGGAGCTTCCTGTTGCACGGCGTCACCGGCAGCGGCAAGACGGAAGTGTACCTGAGAGCGATCGAACATGCCGTGAGCTTGGGGATGCAGGCGGTCTACCTGGTGCCGGAGATATCCCTTACCCCGCAGACGTTGGACAGAGTGAACTCCCGCTTTCCGGGCAGGGTAGCCATCATCCACAGCCGGCTGACTGCGCGGCAGAAATTCGACCAGTGGTGGAAAATCCAGTCCGGCGAATACGATGTAGTGGTGGGCGCCAGAAGCGCGTTGTTTTCGCCGGTAGAGCGGCTGGGCTTAGTGATTCTGGACGAGGAGCACGAGTGGACCTACAAGGAACTGCAAGCCCCACCTTTGTACCACGCGCGCACCACGGTGTTGGAGTTGTCTCGCCTCTCCGGTGCGGTGGTGGTAATGGGCAGCGCCACCCCGGACGTGGAGTCTTACTACTTTGCCAAGGACGCCAGCCCAAGGCGGCACCGGTTGCTGGAGTTGCCCCATCGGATAGAGGCCCGACCGGGCATTGGCGACCAAGCGATGGCCCAAGTAGACATAGTCGACATGCGGAGGGAATTGAGGGAAGGCAACCGCAGCATATTCAGCCGCAGTCTGGCCCACTCCCTGAAGGAGTGTATCGGACGGGGGCAACAAGCCATACTGTTCCTGAATCGCCGAGGCAGCGCGCCCATCGTCCAGTGCCGCGATTGCGGATACGTTGCTGTCTGTTCCCGGTGCGCCGTGCCTCTGGCGTACCACGCCGCCGAGGCAAGGCTGAGGTGCCACCACTGCAACCGCCGCCGCCGGCCGCTGGCCAGGTGCCGGGAGTGCCGCAGCGGCAACATACGTCAACTGGGCATAGGCACCCAACGCGTCGTCGATGAGGTGTTGGGCCTGTTGCCGGGTGTCAAAGTGCAGCGGTGGGACTCGGACGCTGCCCGGGGCGGGCTGGACCCCGGCGCAGTGATGCGTCAGTTCGAGTCGGGGGAGACGCAGGTGCTGGTGGGAACGCAGGTGGTGGCGAAGGGCCTGGATGTGGCGAACGTGACCGTCGTCGGGATGATATTGGCTGACGTGGGACTGCATCTGCCGGACTTCAGGGCCGGGGAAAGGACATTCGGACTGCTTTGTCAAGTCGCGGGGCGTGCCGGCCGAGGCAAGGAACCGGGCCGGGCGTTCATCCAGACCTATGTGCCCGAACACTACGCCGTAACCGCCGCAGCCGGGCAGGAATACGCGCCCATGTACCAGCGGGAGATTGCCTTTCGCCGGCAGTTGGGCAACCCGCCGTTCAACCGCTTGGCGCATTTGGTCTTTCAGGATATCGACGAGACCGCGTGCCAGCGGCAGGCCATCAATACGGCCAGGGAAATAAGGCGCAAGGCCTACGCGCAGGGGCTTACCGCCATAGAGGTCATCGGCCCGGCACCGGGATTCCCGCCGCGGCTCAGGGGGCGTCACCGCTGGCACCTGACGATCAGAGGGCCAAACCTGCAAAGGTTTTTGGATGATTTCCGCATTCCCGCGGGTTGCACGATGGACGTGGACCCTGTCCACGTGCTGTAAGCGGCTTTACACTAAAGAACGGGCTTGGATATAATCACGGGCGAATTCACATAACCTTGGTTCAATGACTTGTTTCTCTAGGGCGGGGATCATTACCCGGAGGCGGATACATTGGCGGTCCTGAAGATGCGACATCTGCCGGACCCGATATTGCGGCGGCACACCAGGAAAATCGGTAAGATTCCTCCTAATTTGAAGAAATTTACCGACGACATGATAGAGACGATGCACGCCGAGTTTGGTGTGGGGCTGGCGGCCAATCAGGTAGGATCGCTGCAAAAAGTAGCGGTCATCCAACTGCCCGACTGGGAAGAGGCCCTGGTGCTCATCAACCCGGAGATAGTCAGGAGAGAGGGCGAACGGGAGGTGGTTGAAGGCTGTTTGAGCATTCCCGGATACCGCGGGCTGGTGAAGCGTTCGGAATCGGTGCGGGCACGGGCCATTGGGCTGGACGGCAAGGTTATCCGAATCAAGGCGGACGGGTTATTGGCCCAAGCGCTGGAGCATGAAACGGGGCACTTGCAGGGGGGCCTGTATATCGACCACTTGGTCTCTTCAGACAGCCTTTGGAAGATTACGCCGGAGGAAGAGGAGGAGTCCGAAGGTGATGGAGAGAACACCGACGACTCCGTAGATTCCGGCCCCGACACCCCGGAGCAACTGGCATAGCGAATCGCGCCGCTGACTACCCGTTCCGGTTTCCTGTCATCAAATTTCCAATTCGCTAAACATCTCCCTCCGTCATTCCCGCGAAAGCGGGAATCCAGTGGGGCAAGAGAGAAGCGGGCTTTATTTAGAGAATGATTCACACATCAGTAGTGGGTTTCCGGTAATACCATGCTGGACAAATTAAGGGAATTCTTCGGCGGACAGGAGAGCAGGGCCTTTCTGGTCGGGGGCTACCTTAGAGACACGTTGTTGTCGGTGTGCCCGGAGCGCGACTTGGATATTGCCACAAGCGCCGACGTACAGAGAGCAGGGCCGGAGTTGGCCCGGTTCCTTGGAGGGACGTACATTCCCTTGGGCACGCCGCATAGAGTCGTCCGGGTAGTGGCTCCGGACCCTGACGGCGGGCAGGAAGGGCCCTGGACGATAGACCTGAGAGAGTTCTTCGGAGACATCGAAGAAGACTTGGCTAACCGGGACTTCAGCTTGAACGCGTTGGCCCTTCCGCTGGATGCAATACCCGCGTCGGGGCCAACCCCGGCGCTGGGAGAGTTGGTTATAGACCCGTTTCGAGGGCGGCTGGACATGTCGCGCAAGTGCATCCGGGCGATAGGGCCGAACGTATTCCGGGAAGACCCGGGCCGCCTTCTGCGGGGCATCAGGCTGGCGGCGCGCCTGCGGTTCCGACTGGACCCGGACACGGCGCGCATGATCATGGCGGACGCGGCGCTAATCGCCAGGGTAGCGGGCGACCGGGTGCGGAGCGAGTTCCTGGGCCTGCTGGCGCTGGATGGAGCCAAAGGGCACCTTGAGGTGTTGGACCGGCTTGACCTGCTGTGCCGGGTACTTCCCGAGTTGGAATATGCCAAGGGAGTGGAGCAGCCCAAAGAACACTACTGGGATGTTTGGGGTCACTTGATTCACTGCGTGGAGTATGCCGAACTGGTTACCAAGGGGCACCAGAATTCGCCCGTTTATTCCTTCGTTCCGTGGGCAGAGGAGCGGGAGTCATACTTCGGGCAGGAAGTCAGCGACGGCCACACGAGGGGCACGTTGCTGAAACTGGGCGCCCTGCTCCACGACGTCGCCAAGCCGCAGACCAAGTCGATAGACGATACCGGGCGCACCAGGTTTCTCGGCCACCCCGAATTGGGCGCGGAGATGACGGAAGATCGCTTGGCCCAACTGCGGTTCAGTTCGAAGGGTATAGCGGCGGTGGCGGGAATGGTGCGGCACCACATGCGCCCCGCCACCATGCACCAAGGCATCGAACTTCCCACCAACAGGGCGATTTACCGGTACTTCCGGGATGTGGGAGATGTAGCCATTGACACGCTTTACCTGTGGATGGCGGACCACTTGGCCGCGAGAGGCCCGGAACTGGTCCTGGATGCGTGGGCGGCCCATGCTAAAATGGTGACCTATATTTTACAGGTGGGTACTCAACCCCCGGTCTCGCAACAAAGGGCCCGGTTGGTTACCGGACATGACCTGATGCAACGGTTCCAACTGGAGCCGGGGCCGGTCATAGGCCGGCTGCTGGAGCAAGTCCAGGAAGCTCATGCAGCGGGAGAAATCACTTCCCGCGAAGATGCAATGGCCTTGGTCGAGTCAGCCTTGAACCGAGACGGGAAGGGCGTGGGAGGTTAGTCAGTGGCGTCTAAGGTCTTAGGGGGAGTCTTCGGTTCAATCCTCTGGCTGCTGTTTCCCCCTTCCACTCGCGAGCGGAGCATCCGCTTGTCGGTCTTCGTGTTGATAATCCTGGGTGTCGCGTTCGCAGCCCTGGCTTTCAGAGAGGTCAATCTGCAATTTGCGGGTATCAACCTGGAGCGGGGCGGCACCGGACCTTTGGGCCTGAAGTTGGGCCTGGACCTGCGGGGCGGCGGGCACTTGGTGTACCAAGCCGAGACAGGGACCAAGATAGACGTGGTCTTCAGTGAGTCCGTTACGCCGGAGGACATAATAGATGCCGCCGAAGGGGTGGATATTTTCCCATCAGTGGTATCCACGGGCAGCAACGCCTTCCAGATAAGTACCGAGTTGTTGGACTTTGACACCCGGACCAATCTGGAGACTGCCCTGGAAGAGGAAATTGGCGGTATCGAGACCTTTACGGTTACCGACACTCCTCCCCCAACGGCGGACCAGATGGAGGGCGTGCTGGATATTATCAACCGGCGGGTGAACCTCTTCGGCACTGAAGAGCCCATTATCCAACGGTTGGGCGAGGACCGGATTATCGTTCAACTTCCCGGCGCCAGCGGTTCCATTACCCGGGTCACTTTCAGCGAGTCGGTGGACCCGGTGGCGTTGCGAACAGCTATCCTGCCGCTGGACTTGGGCAACATCTCGTTGGACCAGGAGGACGCTCGGACATTCAGGCTCAAGACCGACACCATCGGGACGGTAAAGCAGGAACGGCTTCGGGAAAGGCTGGAGGGGGAGTTGTCGGTGGCCATCGAGTCTTTCCGAGTCACCAGCGGCATAGACGAAGCCAAGGCGCTGATCGGGCAGACGGCGAGGCTGGAGTTCAAGGAGCGCACCTGCACCGATCAGACCTGCTTGGTCTATGACGACGCTGACATTGGTCTGACCGGAGATGACCTGGAGAGCGCCTATGCCGCCACGTCTGAAATCGAGCCGGGCTGGGTAATCAATATCGCTTTCAACGACGAGGGAGCCGATATTTTCGGTGAACTCACCCGCCGTATCGTGGGTGTGCAGACCAAGCGAATTGCGGTCATCCTGGACGATGAGGAACTGTTGGCTCCCGTTGCCCGCGCATGGATTCGTGACGGACGTAGCCAGATCAGCGGGGGCACCTTCGACCCCTTCACCAGGGAGGAGGCGCGCCGGTTGGCCATCCAGCTTGAGTCCGGGCGCTTGCCGGTGCCGCTCAACATTATCCAGGAGAGCGACGTAGCCGCCTTGCTGGGGTCCGAGTCCCTGAAGCAGAGCCTGTACGCCGGCATCGTGGGCTTGGGCTTGGTCATGATATTCATGGTAGCCTACTACCGTATGGCTGGAATAGTGGCCGCGGTAGCCCTGATAGTGTATGCGCTCCTGGCTTTGGCGGTGTTCAAGCTGGTGCCGATTACCCTCACCCTTTCCCACATCGGGGGATTCATCCTGTCCGTCGGTATGGCAGTGGACGCCAATGTCCTGATTTTCGAGCGCATGAAAGAGGAAGTGCGCATTGGCCGGACGCTGGCGTCGGCAATGGAGGTGGGGTTCAACCGGGCTTGGCCCGCGATCCGGGACGGAAACGTTTCCACGCTCATCACCTGCGGCGTGCTCATCTGGTTCGGTGACCGACTGGGAGGCGGGTTGATCACAGGCTTCGCCATAAGCTTGGGCATAGGTGTTATCGTCAGCATGTTCACCGCCGTAGTGGTGAGCCGCAACCTGCTCCAGTTGTTGGCATGGGTCGGCTTCAGCCGGCGGATTAACCTCTTCACGCCGGAACGGTTGCAACGCTCCGGCGGCGCGACGGCACGGAGGGTGTAGCGGTGTTGGATATAGTCGCCAAACGGGGTTGGTACTTCCTGTTTTCGGGCCTGCTGATTCTTCCGGGCCTGTTGTCCATGATCATGCCGCCGGGGTGGGCCTCCGGTGATTCGGGGTTAAATCCGGGGATCGACTTCACCAGCGGGGCCGTATTGCAGGTGTCCTTCGCCTCGCCGGTTACGGAACAACAGATTCAGGACCGCATGGAGTTGCTGGGCCATCCGGAAGCGTTGATTCAACAGGTCGGGGGTAGCTCATACTTCATCCGCACCAAGCAACTGCAAGAGGCTTTCGGCGACGAGTTGTCGGAACGGGAGCGGATAGAGTTGGACCTGGAGGAGTCGCTGGGGCTGGAACGGGAGAAGGTCAAGTTCGACTCGGTCTCGCCCATCGTGGCCGGTGAGACCGTGGTGAACGCTTTTTACTCGGTGCTGGCAGCCTCGGTGTTTATACTTCTGTACGTCTGGTATGCCTTCCGCAGGGTTCCCAAGTCGTACCGGTACGGGGTCAGCGCGATCCTGGCCTTGGTGCACGATGTGGTGTTCGTCCTCGGTATCTTTTCCATCCTGGGGAAGGTCATCAACATGGAAGTCAACTCCATGTTCATCGTCGGCATCCTGATAGTGGCGGGTTACAGCGTCAACGACACCATCGTGGTGTTTGACAGGATCAGGGAGAATGTGATCCGCTACCCGGACCGGGCCTTGGAGTCCATTGTCAATCTGAGCATCACGGACACCATAGGTCGTTCCCTCAACACCAGCTTCACCACCCTGTTCGTGCTGCTGGCGCTGCTGCTGATCGGCGGCCCCAGCATCAGGGAACTGCTGCTGGTGGTGGCGGTCGGAGCGGTGGTCGGGACCTACAGCTCCATATTCATCGCCAGCCAGTTCATCGTCATCTGGGAACGGGGCGAAATCGGAAGGGTGATAGGCAGGGGCCGCAGGGCATCGACCACGGCGGCTGCCTCGTTGATGAGCCTTATCGGGCGGTAAGGACCAGCCGGCCCAGCACCTTTCTGCCGGCCAGGAGTTGGAACGCGGCGCCGGCCTCTTCCAGCGGCAGGGTATCGGCGACTATCGGAGTGACGCTGCCGCTGGCTACCATATCCGCGATCTGCGCCACCTCGCCGCGGGACACGCCGGACGACCCCAGCACTTGGGCGTCGCGGAAAATCACTTCGGCGAGATTCAACTCCACGGGCCGGCCGGCCACCTCCCCCAACAGCACCAAGCGCCCGAACTGGGCCAAGCTCCGCCAAGTCGACGGGAACAGGGCCGATCCCACCGTATCCAGCACCACTTCGGCGCCGCGGTCTTCGGTCAAGGCCAAGACCAACTCGCTGAAGTCCAACTCGTCCGAGTGCAGTATCTCCTCGGCACCCAAGGGGGCGAAATATCCCAGCTTGTGTGGGGATGTGGTGACGGCCAGCACCCTGCTGCCCAAGTCTGCGGCAATTTGCAGCGCATGGATCCCCAGCCCGCCCCCCGCTCCGGTTACCACGGTAGTATCGCCAGGCTGGGTTTGGGCGGTTTCCTGGAGGCCGCGCAGAGCAACCCCCATGGGGCAGGCAAACAGGGTAGCCTGCGCCAGGTCCAATTCCGGAGAGATTTTCACCAAGCTGGACTCGGACACAGCAACGTACTCGGCGAATCCTCCGTCCCTGGAGTGCCCTATCCCTCTGCCGTGCCGGCAGCGATGCTCTCTGCCGGAGCGGCACCGGTCGCATCGGCCGCAGGCGTCGGTCAAGAGTGTCACCACGTGGTCGCCGGGGCGGAAGCCGGTTACGGACGCTCCCGTATCGGCCACAACGCCGGCAATTTCGTGACCCAGGACGACACCGGGCTTTACGCCGCGACGGAGAACTCCGGCCATCACCAGCAGGTCATGGTGGCAGAACCCGCACGCTGCCACCTCGACCAGCACGCCATGGGGGCCAGGGGCTGGCGTGGGGATATGCCTGACCGCCAGGACCGGGGGTCTGCCGGGCTGTTCCAGGACCAGTGCGCGCATGATTGGGGATTATATTCGATTCGTCTCCGTTGGAGCCAACAACATAAAAGAGAAAACACCCCAATGGTGTCGGGGTGTTTGTTGTGGACTAGGGTTTCAAATTTGGGTTAAGACGTAGGCCTAGCGGTTCGTCTTATCCGTCTTCGCCGTCTCGGGATGTCAGTTATGCGGACAGCACCAGTTGCATCCACTGTGTATGGGATGCCCTTCGAGTCCAGCTCTTTCTTGAAGGCGTTTCTTTCATCCTCAAGAGCATTCTTGAGAGCGTTCTTCCTCATGGCCGCCGCTATAATCATCCCAATAACCTCTATGAGAAATCCGGCAAATAGTCCTATCCCGGCTGAGACGCTGACAATATTTGCCAGAGTGTCTAAGACAAATTGATTATCACAGGTCAATAGAAAAACGACAAGACTAACGACATAGGCAATGCCTAATCCAAGACCGGATAATCTCGATTCGTGTAGTTCAAAATTCGATGATAACCAGTTCTTACAGCGAGCTAATACCTTCAAATCGTTATACGATTTCTCCGCTATCCATTTATCCGTTAACAGATCATCGTTAACTTATGTGCAAGGTGATCTGTTTGATGATTGCCCCATCACGCCTGATGCTACGAAAAGCACGGAAGATATGTCAACGAGATACTGTCATCCATGAAAGCTCAGCCGGGTATAATGATGGGGTTTGGACAACAGCCGACAAGGAGGGCCGCACATGAAAATAGGAGCTCACGTATCCAGCGCCGGCGGGATCAGCAAGTCCGTGGCGCGGGCCGCCGACATTGGTTGTGAGACCCTGCAAATATTCGGATCGTCACCCCAGGGCTGGGCGTTCAAGTCGGTGCCGGAGAAGGAAGTAGAGGCCTTTCGAACAGCCTCCGCGGAGGCGGGCATAGGCCCGGCGTTCCTTCACGCCATTTACCTCATCAACCTGGGGACGCCCAACCCGGCCAACCTGGAAAAGGGAGTGCAGTCCCTTACCAACTACATGAAGCTCGCTGCCGACATTGGGGCGAACGCTGTCATATTTCACCCCGGCAGCCACAAGGGAGCGGGCTACGATGCCATCTTCGATCAGGTCGTAAGCGCGTTGAAGCGGGTGCTGGACGACTCTCCCGAGGGGCCCAGTCTGGCAGTGGAGAATATGGCCGGGATGGGTGAGCACATAGGAGCGAAATTCGAGGAGTTGGGGCGCATCATAGAGGCGGTGGGCAGTCCAAGGCTGAAGGTGTGCCTGGACACCCAACACAGTTTCGCCGCCGGCTACGACCTGGCCACCACGCCGGGAATCGAGGCGATGATCACTGAGTTTGAAGACACCATCGGAAAGGACCGGTTGGCGGCGGTCCACGCCAACGACTCCAAGCGCCCCTGCGGTTCCGGCGTAGACCGGCACGACAACATCGGCGAGGGATTCATCGGAGAGTCCGGCTTCGCCACTATAATGGGGCATCCGGCCTTTCGTGACGTGCCGTTCCTGTTGGAAGTGCCGGGGTTCGAGGGCAAGGGGCCGGACCAACGGAATATAGACATACTGAAAACCATCCGGCAGCAGGTCGGCGCCGACAAGTGATCTATCTTTCCGAACGCAAGTTCCTCAGCTTGGTGCGCCGTGCCTACCGGGAGGTGCCGCCGTCAATGAAGCGGGCCCTGCGCAACCTGGACATTCTGGTCGAGGAATGGCCCAGCCCGGAAGACTTGGAGGCGGTCGGCGAAGGGCAGACGCTTTTCGGACTGTATACCGGAGTCCCATTGATCGACCGGGAGGGGCCGGAGCCGCCCCTGCCGGACTGCATCACCATCTTCCGCCAGCCGATCATGCAAAGCTGTCATTCCGAGGAAGAAGCGGAGAAGGAAATTCGCATAACCCTGTTGCACGAGATCGGCCACTACTTGGGCATGACCGAGGAAGACCTGCACCGCCTGGGTTATGGGTAGCCGAGCGATTCTCTTGGCGCAGGGCGCCCTGTCACGGCTGGGTTGGCTTATGGGCACCGGCTTAGGGTCTGGATTTTTCCCGGTGGCCCCGGCAACGGCGGGGAGCTTGGTTGCGCTGGCGATATATTACGCCGCTCCATTTGAGGGGAGTTCTCCTGCCCTGTTTTTCTTGGCCGGAGCTGGGTTTTTCGTCGGTGTGTGGGCCACCGGGTCGTTGGTCACCGATGACGACCCGGACCCTAAGAGGGCCGTTTGGGATGAATTCGTTGGTGTCTGGGTTACCTGCCTGCTGTTGCCCAAGACCTTGCCATGGATAGCGGCGGCCTTCGTTTGCTTCCGCTTGCTGGACATTGTGAAGCCTTGGCCCATACGGCGCTTGGAGAAGCTGCCCGGCGGGTGGGGCATCATGTCCGACGATTTGCTGGCGGGCGTATACGGCGCGGTCCTGCTCAACGGCGGGCGGCTTACCATGAGCATTTAACCGCAAGCGTCCATGAAAAGTGTCCTCATACCCGACCAAGCGGTGTCGTTGAACGGAGAATAGCCCTATGATATACTCCGTTCACCGAAAGCTGTGCCGTGGCCGCTGCCTATTTGGTGTTTCGAGCGGCAGTTGGTTAGCGTGGCTATTGACTTGACAGAATGGACAACCTACCGGCCGAAGCAAGGGCCGGTGGGGGCGGCAAACGCAAAGGAAATGTAGGAAAGGCAGGATTTATGGTACAAAGTTTAGAGGCTCCGGTGGAAGAGCGACCGGCTCCGGCCAGGGAACCGCTTACGATGAAGTCCCTTCTGGAGGCCGGGGTGCATTTCGGTCACCAGACGCGAAGGTGGAACCCGCAGATGAAGCGGTACATCTTCACCCAGCGCAACGGCATTCACATCATCGATCTGCAACAGACCCTTGGCCTGATTAACGAAGCTTACCGGGCCATGGTGCAACTGGCTGCCGACGGCGGCAAGGTGCTTTTCGTGGGCACCAAGCGGCAGGCTCAGGAGGTGGTGCAGAGTGAAGCCGAGCGGTGCAACATGTGGTACGTCAACCAACGCTGGCTTGGCGGCACATTGACCAACTTCAAGACGATTCGCACTCGAATCAACCACATGCTGGACCTGCAACAGAAGAGGGACCAAGGCTATTTCAGGTTGCTTCCCAAGAAGGAAGGGGTAAGGCGGCGCGACGAACTGAACCGCTTGGAGAAGTATTTCTCCGGGCTGAAGGACATGACCGAACTACCCAAGGCCCTGTTCGTCATCGACATAGGAAAAGAAGACATCTGCATCGCTGAAGCCCGGCGGATGGGTGTAGAAATATTCGCTATTGTGGACACTGACTGCGACCCGGAAAAGGTGACCCACACCATTCCCGGCAATGACGACGCGGTGCGCTCCATACGGCTGATCGCCGGCAGAATGGCCAACGCTATCTTGGAAGGACAGGCGCAGCGGGAAGCGGCCATGCTGGCGGAGAAACAGGAACAGGAACTTCAGGAACAAGCGGAATTGGAGGCCCTGGGGCTGACCGGAGAAGAGGAAGAAGCCCTTCAACAGTGGGCCAGCGGCGCGTTGCGACGCGGTGAAGATGCCCCGACGACATCGGACGACGAGGGCGGGATAAGAATACCGGCCCTGGAACGGACCGTCGTCGAAGAGACCGAGCCAACAGCCGACTAAGAGTCGCAATAAGCCGGAGGAGGATACACTTGGAGGTCACTGTCGAGCTGATCAGGACCCTGCGTGATCAGACCGGGGCCGGGATCATGGACTGCAAGCAGGCCCTGCAGGACAGCCAGGGCGATCTGGAAAAGGCGGCGGAGGCCTTGAGACAGAAGGGTTTCGCCCAAGCCAGTAGGCGAACCGATCGGGCCACCGACCAAGGCGTCATTGAAGCGTACGTTCATACCGGCGGGCGGGTGGCCGCCTTGGTGGAGTTGGGATGCGAGACCGACTTCGTTGCCCGCACGCCTGAATTCAAGGCATTGGCCCACGATATTGCGATGCAAGTGGCGGCGATGGCCCCGGCGTACTTGGACGAGAAAGACATTGAGGAAGGGGATGATCGCCCCGTAGCCCAAGTAAGCCTGCTTCAACAACCGTTTATCAAGAACAGTTCCAACTCCGTGGCCGAAGAAGTCCGGGACTTGGCGGCGAAGGTCGGCGAGAACATCAGGGTTCTAAGATTCAGCAGGTTTGCTTTAGGGGAATAATCCTGTACGGGCCTTATGCCCCAGGCTCGATACCATAGAGTTTTACTCAAAATAAGCGGGGAGTCGCTCAAAGGCTCCGGCAGTTTTGGTATTGAGTCAACCGCCGTGAACTACCTTGCGCGGCAGATCGGCGAAGTCCACAACTTGGGGGTCGAGGTGGCGGTGGTCATCGGCGGCGGAAACATCTGGCGAGGTGCCGCAGCCGAGGCGCGGGGCATGGACCGGGCCACCGCCGACTACGCCGGAATGCTGGCCACCATCATCAATGCGCTGGCCTTGCAGGACGCCTTGGAACAGCAGGGTATCATCACCCGTACCCAGAGTGCTTTTCCGGTGCAGACAGTGGCCGAGCCTTACATCCGGCGACGGGCCATACGTCACTTAGAGCGTGGCAGGGTGGTCCTGTTCGCTGCCGGCACCGGTAATCCGTTTATGACCACCGACACCGCGTCGGCCTTGCGGGCGCTGGAAATCAACGCCGAAGTGCTTTTGATGGCCAAGTACAATGTTGACGGCGTCTACGATTCCGACCCCAACGAAAACCCCGAGGCCACCCGGTTCGGGAACCTGGACTATATGGACGCCCTGAACCGCCGGTTGGAAATTATGGACGCAACGGCCGTATCTTTGTGTATGGACAACAAGCTGCCTATAATTGTTTTCGACATTAACGACCAAGGCAGCATGGGCCGAATACTTCGTGGCGATGCTGTTGGCACCATCATCACCGGGAGGGATTGACCGTGGCGACGAAGAAAAACCCGGATAACCCAACGACCACGGATGATGTACTGTTAGACGTAGAAGACAAGATGGACAAGGCCGTGGAGGCCCTGAGACGAGACCTCAATACGCTCCGCACCGGAAGGGCTACGCCTTCCCTGATCGAAAACATTTCCGTGGACTACTACGGCACACCCACGCCGCTCAAGCAGATCGCGTCTATCTCGGCGCCCGACGCCAGGGCTATCCTGGTCCAGCCGTGGGACAGACAGTCTTTGCGGGAAATAGAGAAGAGCTTGATGAAGTCGGACATGGGCTTCAACCCGTCCAACGACGGTAATATTGTCACCGTGCCGATTCCTCCGCTTACCACTGAACGCCGCCAGGACCTGGTCAAGGTGCTGAAGCGCAAAATCGAAGAGGGTAAGGTATCTGTACGCAACGTTCGGCGGGGCGGACAGGACACGTTGCGGCGCATGGAAAAGGACAAACTGGCATCACAGGACCAAGTGCGCCGGGCGCAAGACCAACTGCAGAAGGCCACCGACGAACACACCAAGACCATGGACCAAGTCGCCGCTGCTAAAGAGGCGGAGATAATGCAGGTCTAGGTTATGCAATCACGGGCTGCGGCCCACGGCCAGGCCCCCTTGGACAGCGGTAAAATTCCGGTCCACGTGGGCATTATCATGGACGGAAACGGCCGTTGGGCCCAAAAGAGGGGTTTGCCCCGGCTGGACGGGCACAGGGTTGGGGTTGATTGCATTCCGGGCGTCCTCAAATTCCTTTCGGAGCAAGGAATAAAGTACCTCACCATCTACGCCTTCTCCACCGAGAATTGGGACCGTCCCGCGGAGGAAGTAACCGGGATTCTGGCGATCCTCCATGATGCTCTGCAAGCCCAGACCAACGCTTTCCATGAGAATAACGTCCGCTTGGTGCACATCGGCCAGCGAGACCGGTTGGATGCCGGGTTGCGTGAGCAAATTACTAACGCCGAGAACTTGACCAGGAACAACACCGGCATAACCCTCAACGTAGCCTTCAACTATGGTGGCCGCTCCGAGATATTGGATGCGGTGAGAAGGATCATCCGGGATGGGGTTGCGGAGGAGGCGGTGGACGAGGAGCTGTTCCGGGGCTATCTGTTCACCAAGGACTCTCCCGACCCGGACCTGATCATCCGGACCGGAGGGGAGTGGCGGATAAGCAACTTCCTGCTGTGGCAGTCCGCTTACAGCGAGTACTACCATACCCCCACCCTTTGGCCAGACCTGGACGCGGCGGAACTTGCCCAAGTACTGGAAGAGTTCGGCAACCGCCAGAGGCGATTCGGCAGAGTCAACCCCGAGGCCTGACCATTGGTACTGCGCTTTGCCACGGGGTTGGTCGGGCTGCCCATCGTGTTTGCCGCCATCTGGTTTGGCGGGGTCTGGCTGGTCATCCTTGTGCTTCTGGCGGCGAGCATAGCCATCGGCGAGTTTTATCGCCTGTTGCCCCCCGGCGCCGGTCCGCTGTCCACTGTCCTCGGCGTGATGTGGACCGCATCCCTGGTGTTGGGCGCTCAAGCGGCCTCGGGGACCGGTGATTTTCTCATCGTATCCGCTGGCATCTGGGTTTCCGGGGCATTCGTGGGTTTGCTATGGTACGTTGCCTTCTACCGCGGCCGCCGGCACGCGGTCGCTATGGCGTACCTGTTTCTGGGCCCGATTTACGTGGGGTTCCTACTGGGACACGGGCTGGCGCTGAGGGACCTGGGCCCTTTCGACGAGGCGGGGCGCAATTGGCTGCTGCTGGCCGTACTGGTTACATTCGCCAGCGATACCGGGGCATACCTGGTAGGCCGGGTGGTGGGCAGGCACGCGATGGCCCCGAATATAAGCCCGGCCAAGACATGGGAGGGAAGCGCCGGCGGGTTTGCCTGCGCCATGATGGCCGCGCTGGCGCTGGGGCTACTGCTTGATCTTGGGGTGGCGCTCTGGCAAGTGGTCGTGACGGGGGCCGCGGCGGGCGTTCTGGCCCAATGCGGAGACCTGCTGGAGTCGAAGTTGAAACGCCTGTCGGAGACGAAGGACGCGGGTAGTATAATCCTGGGGCATGGGGGAGTGCTGGACCGCGTGGATAGCATTGTTATATCCATACCGGCGGTGTACTATCTTGCTGCGGTGGTGTTCTAGCCATGAAAAAGATAGTCGTCCTGGGATCGACCGGCTCCATCGGTCGTCAGACGCTGGACATAGTGCGGGCTTTTCCGAACGCCTTCGAGGTGGTGGGACTGGCCGCCGGCAACAACGTTGAGCTGTTGCTCGACCAGATCCGGGAATTCACGCCTCGCTACATGTATTGCTCCAATCCTCCGTCATCGCTGCCTGATGGGGTCGAATTCATCGGGATGACGGACATGGTCTGCCTCGACGAGGTCGACACTGTTATGATGGCCACCATCGGCAGCGTGGGACTGGTCCCAACCCTGAGTGCCTTGAAGAAGGGCAAAACCGTCGCGTTGTCGAACAAAGAGCCGATAGTGATGGCCGGGTCCATCATCAAGGACTACGAGAGGGAGTACGCCGGCGCAGTGCTGCCGGTGGACAGCGAGCCAAGCGCCATCTGGCAATGCCTTAGAGGAGAAGAGAACGAGATTCGCCGTTTGATCATCACCGCTTCCGGCGGCCCTTTCCGCACCACCCCGTTGGAGGAACTTGAGGACGTGACCCCGGAACGGGCCTTGCAGCACCCGACTTGGTACATGGGGCGCAAGATAACCATCGACTCGGCGACGTTGATGAACAAGGCCTTCGAGGTCATCGAGTCCCACTGGTTGTTCGGTGTGCCGTGGGATGACATCGAGGTGCTGGTGCACCCGCAAAGCACCATACATTCCATGGTGGAGTTTGCCGACGGGTCCATCAAAGCCCAGCTTGGGCCTCCAGACATGCGGCTGCCCATCCAATACGCTCTCTTCTATCCGCAGCGTTTCCCCAACGAAATGATACCCAGGCTGGATACGGGCATCTCCCACGCGCTTACCTTCCAGCCGTTGGAAAAAGAACGCTTCCCGTGTTTCGGCCTTGCGGTGGCTGCGGGGCGGAAAGGCGGTACCTATCCCGCCGTGGTCAGCGCCGCCGATGAAGTGGCCGTACATGCGTTCCTGGATGGCAAGATACCTTTTACCGGCATTTACAAGGTGGTTGACAAGGTCCTGTCCGAGCATGAGTCTTCGGGTGACGTAGACGCGGAAAAGGTGCTGGCGGCAGACCGGTGGGCTACCAACCGGGCCGAAGAAATTATCGGCTCCTAAACTCTCAAAGCGGCTTTTGCATGGAAACTGTTCTTATATCCATTGGCGCCATGGTCCCTATGTTGCTCATCCTGGTGGTGGTGCATGAACTGGGACACTACTTCACCGCCCGCAGCTTGGGTGTAAAAGTGCTTGAGTTCGGGGTTGGGTTCCCGCCGCGCGCTTTCGGGTTTTACACCGGCAAGACCCGTGTGGCCATCACGCCGTACACCCAGTTCGTCAACATGGACGGCCCGGCGGGGCTGAGTCGAGGAAGATTTGTAAAAGTCACTTCTTCGGAAGACTCTGAAGGCAACCTGGTGGCCCGCGTCATCGAAGCTCCGCCGGAGTCTTCAGGATTGATACGCCGTTTGCAAAGGCTCACGGGCAGAGGTGAGAAAGAGGATGAGGACCGCCCGGCAAGACCCGTGGTATCGGATGAATGGTTGAAGCACGAAGGCAAGGTGCGGGAAGTGGGTGACGGCTCCTTCCTGCTGTCCGACATGCTTTATTCGATGAACTGGACTCCCTTGGGCGGGTTTGTCCGGCTGGCCGGAGAGAACAACCCGGCGGTGCCGGGCAGCCTGGCGGGCCGGGGTGTCGGCACTCGCTTCCTGGTCCTGGTTGCGGGCCCGCTGATGAACGCCATCCTGCCCATCGTCTTCTTCACCATCCTGTTGATGCTGCCCCAGGAAGTGGTTGTAGGCCAGTTGGCGGTTAAGGAAGTCGCTCCGGGGTCGCCGGCCCAGGCTGCCGGTATGCAGCCTGGCGACATTGTGTTGAGGGCCGGAGGCGACGAATTCGACAACGTAAGCGCCCTTGTCCGTACCGTAAACCTGAACGGCGGTTCACCCATGGAGTTGACGGTGCTGCGGGACGGGCGGGCTGAGACCTTGGAGGTGCAGCCTGAGTTCAACGCGGAGGGCGGACGCTGGTTGATAGGGATTTCCACCGAGTTGGTCAACGAGCGCACCGAACGCCGTTCCAGCGCCCCGTGGATCGCGTTCCGGGACAGCTTTGTCAATACTTGGGAGTTGCTGGTATTGGTGAAGCAGGGAATAACCGGAGCCTTTTCCAGCGGTTCGACGCCCCAGTTTTCCGGCCCGGTGGGGATAGCCCAGATAACCGGCGAGTTCACCCGCGAAGGCGGACTGGCCGGGTGGCTGGCCATCACCATTCTGCTCAGCATCAACCTGGCCATTATCAACATTCTCCCCATACCCATGCTGGACGGGGGCCGGTTGGTCTTTGTAGTGCTGGAGTGGGTCCGGGGAGGGAAACGCGTTCCCCCCGAGAAAGAAGGCCTGGTCCACCTGATAGGGTTCGTGGCGCTGCTCGGCCTGATCGTCGTGATAACGGCCAACGACATCGGCCGGCTGGTGCAAGGGCATACGTTCCTCGGTGGGTAGTGGTCGGCATTACTCCGAGTTTCAGAATACTCCCAATCAGCCATTGGCAGGCATAGGGGAAAAATTATGAAAAGGCGCAGAGTCACCAAGCCGGTCAACATCGGCGGCGTACAGGTCGGCGGCGGGGCCGACATCACTGTGCAGTCGATGACCAAGACTGACACCAGGGATGTGGCGGCCACCGTCCGTCAGATTCACGAGTTGGAAGAGGCGGGCTGCGAGATCATCCGCAGTGCCGTGCCCGACATGCAGGCGGCGCAGGCGATGGCCGAGATCAAAAAGCAAATCCGCATCCCCTTAGTCGCAGACATTCATTTTCATTACCAGTTGGCCCTTGAGTGCGCCAAGGGCGGCGTCGATTGCCTTCGCCTGAACCCAGGCAACCTGCGCAACGAAGACCAGGTCAGGGAAGTGGTGAAAGCTTCCAAGGAACGGGACATACCGATACGCATCGGCGTCAACTTCGGCAGCCTGCCCCCGGTCGGCGGCATCGGCAGGACGCGGGGGTTCTCACGACACATGGACTTGGTGAACAAGCTGCCCAAGGCCGGTGAGGAGCGAGAGGGCGACTACAGCGTGGTGGACCACATGGTAGCGACGGCGCTGTGGGAGATAAGCCTGCTGGAGGAGCAGGACTTCGACAAAATCAAGATTTCCATGAAAGCCTTCGACGTCCCCACCACCGTGGAGGCCTACCGGCGGCTCAGCGAAATGGTGCCGTACCCGTTGCATTTGGGCATCACCGAGGCGGGCACCGTCCAGTCCGGGTCTATACGCACCGCGGTGGGGCTAGGCCTGTTGCTCTATGAGGGCATCGGAGACACCATCAGGGTATCGCTCAGCGGCGACTCGAAGGACGAGGTCATCGCCGGATTCGAGATACTCAAGTCGCTGAACCTGCGGCGCAAGGGGGCCGTTTTGGTGGCCTGCCCCAGTTGTGGACGGGCTGACGTGGACGTGGTGAAGCTGGCCAACGAGGTCGATGGCCTGCTGAGAAGCAGTGACAAAGAGGTCAAGGTGGCGGTCATGGGCTGCGAAGTGAACGGCCCCGGCGAGGCCAAGGACGCAGACGTCGGCATCGCCGCCGGCGCAGGCCGAGCAGTCATCTTCCGTAAGGGAGAAAAGGTCCGGGTCGTCCCGGAGGCGGAGATGCTGTCGGCGCTGATGGAAGAGGTTGAGAAGACCCCGGTTGCTTAACAGAGGAGAGCCATGATTTCCCAAGAAGAACGCATATCCCGGCTCGAAGGCATCATCGAGCAGATAAACGAGCGGTTGGGGAGAGTCGAAAATCTGACCGCAACGATGATGGGTATTCTGGATAGAAAAGCAGACAAGACCGAGGTCCGGTTTTTGTTCGATATAACCATAACGCTAATCTGTGTTCTCATTGGCTTGGTCGGCGGTGTTTTGGCCAAAGTCTAGGAAACATGGAATGGGGTTGACATCATGATTTCTCAAGAAGAACGGGTATCAAGGCTTGAAGGCATTATCGAGCAGATAAACGAGCGGTTGGGTTCTATTGAAGCTCGTTTGGGCCTTATCGAAAGAAATACTTCGACGATCATGGACCGGAAGGCCGACAAGACCGAAGTCCGGCTTGTACTTGTCACGATGGTGGCCCTATTCTCTGTAGTCTTTGGGCTGTTCGGCGTTATGATGTCCAACATGTAAACCGGAACGGAGTTCATAGATGACTATGGCTTCGCAAGAAGAACGCATATCCCGGCTCGAAGGCATCATCGAGCAGATAAACGAGCGGTTGGCTGCTATCGAAAGAAATGTTTCGATGCTCATGGACCGTAAAGCTGACAAGACTGAGGTACGGTTCATGTTTGGCATAACCATAACGTTAATCTGCGTCCTCATTGGATTGGTCGGCGGTGTTTTGGCTAGAGGCTAGTGAGTGTAAACGCAGGTTTGGTTGGTGTAGGTTCGTCCAAGCATTAGGCTGCATTGGAGTTCATAGATGACAATGGTTTCACCAGAAGAGCGGATATCGAGGATTGAAGGCATTCTCGAACAAATCAACGAGAGACAGGGAACTCTCGAGCGTACGCTCGAGGAGCGTACTTCAACGATAATAGCTATGCTTGAGGAACGCCATTCAACGATGATGGCTATGCTTGAGGAGCGTACTTCAACGATAACGAGGACGCTTGAGGAACGTAATTCAACCATGATGGCGTTGCTGGAGCGTAAGGCTGACAGAGTGGAAGCCAGGTTGTATCTGGTAGTCAGTGCAACTATGTTCGCGGGGGTTTTGGGACTGCTCGGCGTATTGATAGCCAAGCTCTAAAGCCATCAACGGAGGTATATTCGTTACATGCGGTTTACCAGGCTGGCGACCAAGACCCTGCGTGACGACCCACCAGAGGCAGAGACGGCAAGCCACCGCTTGATGCTGCGGGCCGGCCTGATTTACCAAGTGGCCGCGGGGGTTTACGCCAGCCTTCCGTTGGCTTGGAGGTCATTGCGCAAGATCGAAAACATCATCCGTGAGGAGATGGACGCGGCGGGCGGGCAGGAGTTGATGATGCCGGCCCTCCAACCCTTGGAATTGTGGGACCAGACCGGGCGCAGCGGCGCTTTCGGCGAGAACCTTTTTTCCTTGGAGGACCGGCGCGGTCGGCCGATGGTCCTGGCTCCCACCCACGAAGAAGTCATCACCAGCATCGTCAAGGCCAATGTGCAAAGCTACCGCGACCTGCCGGTGATCCTGTACCAGATCCAGACCAAGTTCAGGGACGAACCCCGTCCCCGGGCTGGTCTGGTGAGGGTGCGGGAGTTCACCATGAAGGATGCTTACAGCTTCAACGCCGACGAGGACAGCTTGGAAGACAGCTACCAAGCCATGGCCCAAGCCTACCGGAACGTCTACCGCCGGTGCGCCCTGCCGGTGTTGATGGCCGAGGCCGACAGCGGGGCCATCGGCGGCAAGGACTCCCACGAGTTCATCCTGGTCACCCCTACCGGCGAGGACACGGTCATTACCTGCCCATCGTGCGGGTATACGGCCAATGCCGAAAAGGCCAACGGCGTGGTGCCGGAAGCGCCTTCCGGCCCCGAGGAGCCTCTGGAAGAGGTCAGCACTCCCGGCATGAAGACCATTGCCGATGTAGCCGGATTCCTGAACGTGGAAGAGTCCCAGACCTTCAAGGCTGTGTTCTACATGGCCGACGGCGAGTTGGTGTTTGTAACCATCCGGGGCGACTTGGACGTAAACGAAGTAAAGCTGAAGAATGTCCTCCATGTGGACGACCTGCGCATGGCCCAGGACGAAGAGGTCGCGGGCGCCGGTCTCGTTGCCGGTTCGGCTTCAGCCGTCGGGATAACCGGCGTCAAGAAAGTTGGCGACCTGTCCATAACCCAAGGCAGCAACTTCGTGGTAGGGGCCAACAAACCCGATGCTCACTTCACCGGGGCCAACTATCCCAGGGACTTCCAGGTTGACATCCTGGATGACATTACCTTGGCCGAGCCGGGCCAAAAGTGCGCCCTGTGCGGCACGCCGTTGGAAGCGGTGCGCGGCGTCGAGGTGGGCCACATCTTCAAGCTGGGCACCTTCTTCAGCGAGTCGCTGGGGGCTGGGTATCTGGACCGGGACGGGCGGCAACAGCCGATCATCATGGGTTGCTACGGCATCGGGGTTGGGCGCCTCCTTGCTGCGGCCATAGAGCAGAACCACGACGAAAAAGGAATAGTGTTTCCCGCGCCGATAGCCCCTTACCAAGCACACTTGGTGGGGTTGAACCTGTCGAACGAGGAAGTGGCAGAGGCGGCGGAGGCTCTGTACCGGGAGTTGCAGGCCAACGGCGTAGAAGTGTTGTACGACGACAGGGTGGACCAGACTGCCGGCGTGAAACTGAACGACGCCGATTTGCTGGGCCTTCCCGTCCGGTTGGTGGTCAGTCCCCGGAACGTGAGAGCAGGCGCCGTTGAGATCAAAAGGCGCACCGATCAAGAGGCGACCTTGGTCGACTCCGCCGAGGTGTTGACCAAGGTGCGGGAGCTTTTGGAGACTGCCTGAGAGGAGCCTGTATCAAACCGACCAGTTGGACTGGCTGACACCTTTGGATGGCCAAGGCCTGTGGCTTCCCGCCTGCGCGGGGATGACGTGCTGGGCGATGCACCGCTAATGGCCGGTTAAAGGCTGCCATCGCAGGCCCCGGAGGCGCTAATGCGGTTGGGCCCCCAACGCGGGTCAAGGGCGGGGTTCCATTATGGACCGCAGAAACTCCAAGTTTTCTTGGAGTTGCGGCGCCAGTTCCCGGTGAGACGAAGAGAGGAGGAGGAGCAACCGCAACTGGGCGGCCAGGTCGGCGGCCAGCGCGGCCTTGGCGGCTTCTGGCGTATCTCCTTCCACCGGCACCCTTATCCCGCGCAACGGCAGTTTGGTCCGGTTTTCGCCGGCCCAGTATTTGTCCAAGCTGTCCATTATGATGATGGGCACTTCCTTGGTCAGTACGAACGGGCTGTCGGGGGGGCAGTCCGACGGGAGCAGCACGTCTACAATGATGCGGTTCACGTCGCTGTGGGTAAGGTGGTAGGTGGCTGCGTTAGGAAGGCTGGCCCCCACCAGCCGCCAGTCCAAATCAGCGGGCGTCGATTGGTCGATCCCCGGCTGGACTTCTACCGGACAGGCCAGGTCTTCGGCCAGCACCCGATCATCCGGTCTCGTCATTCGGCTTCTCCGCCCAGTTCCCAAGCCGCATATACCTGCTCTGGCAGGGTGATGGGCCCCACGGCCTCTTCATACTCCCGCACGTGCTTGTTGGTGAGCACCGCGATGGCCTTCAGCATTTGCGGGCTGACCTTAATACGGGCCCGCAGGATGGGCTCGCGTTCTTCCATCTGCTCGCCGAAGAAGAGGACGGCGGAGTAGAGGCTGCTGAAGATGTGCATGGAGTCGCAGTAGAAGGTGATCGGCTCCGTCGATGCGCCGTTCACCGCTTGAGTGTCGCCCGGGTTGACGTAGCTCTCTTCCTGGGGTACCTGGTCTTCGGGGGGAACGTAGGGGCGTTGTATGATCGGCATATCTACTCCAGTTCGTGGGGCAGAGTTCTGGCATCCCGGCTTTCACCGGCGGCTCTTGTCCCGTAATCAACGGTCTCCGGTGGCAACTGGCGTGAATGATGCCCTATTATACACTCCCGGCACGTACTACGATGAATCCCGGGATGAATCTGGGAAGGACAGGTGGTGACAACCCACGGCCAGGGCTTTCCATTCCCGTGCGGTCCTGCCCTGTCCGATCAGCCCCAGTATCGTCATTACCTCATAGGCCAGTTTGTCTTGCGATACCCTGGAATGCCCGCCGATGGCCGCCCGCACCTCTTTGGCCGTGTAGACGAACGCCGGAAGGCCGTGCTTCTTCGACCAAGTATCCATCCGGTCGCGCAGCAGGTCCAAAGCCGGCACTGTCCAATGGATTCCCGAAGGCAGGCTGTAGGCGACTTCGTCGGGACGGCGCCGGTCCACCAGCAGGTCCAGTTCCTCCGTCAACCGGGACAGCCGGGCCTCGACCGGCGCGCCCCGCTTGATATCCGCGCCGATGACCCCGGTGGCTGCCATGTTCCCCGAACTGAACAGGGCCCAGCCAGTGCCCCCGATGCTTGCGTCCAATGCGAGCAGCACCGAGGGACTTTTGTTCGAGATCATGCGCCGCTCCTTCAGTCTGAGTCCGCCTTTGGTAGAGGTTGGTGTAATAGTAGGTGCCGCACTGGAGGCACAACCAGTCCAACTCGTCCGCGACCAAGTCCCCGCCGCACTTGGCGCAACCCTTCAGCCGGAACCGGCCCATGTTTTCAATCTGTCCCATTGCTTGAATCACTCCGATAGATGGTATAAAGGGGCTGTGTGCCCGTCCGAGGCAGTATGAATGACATGGGAATGCTACTCGAATAGAATAACAGAACTTATGTTCTAAATACCATCAAGCCGTGTCATAAAACCGCGCGGCCGAGCAATTGAAACCTCCTCTACGCAGGACTCCAAAGCCCTCAACGCCAGTGACGCGATTCTTGACCCTGTTGCCCGCCGTTCATATAATGAACACGCGCCCAGTGACGATTTTCGACTATCCATGAGCGGTCAAGGCAGTCCTCTGTGACGGAATCAAGCGGCATTTCACCCACCCAGACGGTCCAACGGTTGGTTGACGGTGCGGTCAGCGCGTTGGAGGCGATAGACGACCTCGACGCCCTCGAAGCTTGGCGGCTGGAATACCTGGGCCGGCGGGGGCAGTTGACCCAATTCCTCCGGGGCATATCCCAACTGCCAATGGAGCAACGCCGCACTGCCGGCGCCCTGGCCAACGAAGCCAAGAACGACTTGGAGGGACGGCTCGAGGATCGGGCCAAGCACATCAACGACGCCCTGTTCGCCAGGACCGCCGCCCAGGACCGGTTGGACGTGACGCTTCCTGGACGCCCCCAGCCCACGGGCCGGTTGCATCCCACAACCCAGATAGTCCGCGAAATTTGCGCCGCGTTCGCTTCCATGGGATTCGGGGTAGTGGAAGGCCCCGAAGTGGAATGGGACCGCTATAACTTCGAAATGTTGAACATCCCCAAAGGACACCCGGCCAGGGACATGTTCAACACTCTTTGGATCGACTACCAGGATGGGCAGGGCGAGTATCCCATGCTGCTGCGGACCCACACCTCTCCCATGCAGGCGCGAGTGATGGAGAGCCGCGAGCCGCCCGTCCGCGTTGTGGTGCCGGGCAAATGCTACCGTTACGAGGCCACCGACGCCACCCACGAGTGGCATTTTTACCAGATCGAAGGCTTGGCGGTGGACGAGGGCATCACCTTCGCCAACCTCAAGGGGACTCTCTACGAGTTCGCCCGGCGCATGTTCGGGGAAGAGCGACGGATCAGGTTCCGGTGCGACTATTTCCCCTTCGTAGAGCCGGGGGTGGACGTGTCCATCGACTGCTTCGCCTGCGATGGGGAAAGCGAAGGGTGCCGCATCTGCCGGGACAGCGGCTGGATTGAAATCATGGGAGCCGGCATGGTGCACCCAAGGGTGCTTGCCGGCGTGGGGTACGACCCGGACAAATACACTGGCTTCGCCTTTGGCATGGGCCCGGAGCGCATAGCCATGCTGAAATACGGCATCGACGACATTCGCTTGTTCTATTCCAACGATCTCCGCTTCCTGCGGCAATTCTGACCTGCGGTAATTCTGACCTATGGTAATTCTGAATGAACATCAACCCGTCTCCGGAGTTGCATTGATTCCATGAGGGTGCCTTTAAGCTGGCTGCGGGAGTACGTTGACTTGGAAATACCGGTCGACGAGTTAAGCCATCGCCTGACCATGGCGGGTATAGAGGTTGGCGAGGCTATAGTCATCGGCGGCTGGCCGGAATGTTTCGTGGGCCATGTCCTGTCGGTCCAGCCCCACCCTCAAGCCGACCGCTTGTCCCTCTGCCAGGTCACCACCGGCGTAGAAGAGATGGAGGTGGTCTGCGGCGCGCCCAACGTGGCCGCCGGACAGAAGGTGTGTTTCGCCAAGGTCGGGGCGACGCTGTACAACAGCCATTCCGGCAAGCAGGAAACCCTGAAGCCGGCCCGTATCCGGGGCGTGGTGTCCCAAGGTATGATCTGCTCGGAGCTGGAACTGGGGCTGGGCGACAGCCATGAGGGCATCGTGGTGCTGCCCGAAGACGCTCCCACCGGGATGGACCTGGACCAATACCTTGGGGATACGGTGCTGGACCTGGAGTTGACCCCCAACCGGCTGGACTGCTTGTCCATACTAGGTGTTGCCCGGGAAGTTGGCGCGTTGACCGGCCAGCTAGTGCGGGAACCGGAGGTCAGCTACCCCGACGACGGCCCGCCGATTGAGGACAGCGTCTCCATCAGCGTGGCCGACCCCGACCTGTGCCACCGCTACACCGCCAGCCTCATCACCGGCATGACCATCGGCCCGTCGCCCCGCTGGCTCCAGGACCGGCTCACCAAGGCCGGCCTGCGCCCCATCAACAACGTGGTGGACGTGACCAACTACGTGATGCTGGAGTACAACCAGCCGCTCCACGCCTTCGATTACGACCGCCTCCGGGACCGCACCGTCATCGTCAGGCGGGCCAAGCCCGGTGAAACGCTGACCACCCTGGACGGAGTGGAGCGCAAGCTCTCCACCGAGGTGCTGGTGATAGCCGACGCCCGCGACCCTATAGGCATCGGTGGGGTCATAGGCGGGGCCAACAGCGAGATCAGCCCCGGCACCACCTCGGTGCTGCTGGAATCGGCCACCTTCGATAGCCAAAACAACCGGCGGACGGCCCAGGAACTGGGCGCCCACACCGAGGCGTCATTGCGGTTCGAAAAGGGGCTGGATACGGAGTTGGCGCCCATTGCCCTGCGCCGGGCCGCGCAACTGATGCAGCAACTGTCCGGCGGGCAGGTGGCCCAGGGCATCATCGACGTGTTCCCAAACCCCTCTTACGGCAGCCGGACGGTGTCGGTGACCACGGCGCGGTTGAAGCAAGTCCTGGGGATGGACATCGAGGTCAAGCAGGTGGAGCAGGTGCTGGGTTCGTTGGGCTTCAAGTACCGGCGGACCGCTCCGGGAACGCTGGAAGCGAACGTTCCCTACTGGCGGAATGACATAAACATCGAAGAGGACCTGGTGGAAGAAGTGGTCAGGATCATCGGGTACGACTCCGTGCCCACCGCCATGCTCTCCACCCCGATACCCTACCAGTCGGCCAACCCGTTGACCGTCTTGACCAACCGGCTGAAGGACGCCCTCGCCGGCATCGGAATGCAGGAGACGATCAGCTACCCCCTGATCAGCGAGGATGACCTGAGAAGGGCTGGCCTAACCGAGTCCGGCAACCCTCCGTTGCGGCTGGCCAACCCCATGAGCTCGGAGCAACTGTACCTCCGCACCAGCCTGCGCGGTAGCGTGCTGGCGACGCTGGCGGCCAACCAAGGCCACGGCGAGGGACCCTTCCGGCTGTTCGAAGTGGGCCGGGCGTTCATTCCCAGGGACGGCGACCTTCCCGAAGAACGCGACACGGTCTGCGGGGTGCTGGCCGGGCGTCGCTGGGAGGCCTCGTGGCTGGTGGACGAAGGTGTCCTGGACTTCTACGACGCCAAGGGCGCGGTGGAAGCGATGCTGGGCCAACTCGGCGTCGCGGGCTTATTCGAACCCGCCGATGACCCCATGTTCCACCCCGGCCGCTGCGCCAAGGTACTGGCCGGTGGGGTGGAGCTGGGCTTGGTGGGGGAAGTCCACCCGGAGACACTGGAGCGTTTCGGCTTGGACCCGCGTCCGGTGGCGATGTTCGAACTGAGTCTGCAAAGCTTGTTGCAGTCCCTCTCCGGCGTCTCCCGGCAAGTACAGTCCTTGGCGCGTTATCCCGCCGCCACCCGCGACTTGGCGTTGGTGGTCCCGGCGGACGTTGGCGCGGGCCAAGTCGGAGAGGCCCTGTTGAGGCACCGCTTGGTGGACCGGGTGGAGTTGTTCGACGTTTACACCGGCGACCGCATCCCCGAAGGCACGAAATCCCTCGCCTTTCACCTGTTCTTCCAGTCGCACCAGCGCACCCTGACCGCCGAAGAGGTTGAACGGTCCGTCCAGGGCCTGTTGCGCACCCTGGAAAACCAGTTTGGCGCCCGGTTACGGGCGTAGAAGGACAATTGTCAGAATCAGGATTTGCCGGATTTTAAGATGTTCAGAATAAGACAAATCCTGAACATCTTGCGGGGTTAGTGATGCGAAATCTTTGTAATGGTGGGTAGCCGTGGCTACCTTGGTTTCCCGCGATCAGGGCGCCCACAAGGGGCGCTCCTACAAGACCGCACCTGACTGGTAGGGGCAACCCTTGTGGTTGCCCTCTGACGGAGACTATTTTGGAGCAAAAGCGTATGGCGAGCCACCATCACCACAGACAAGCGCATGGGCAGGAGCACGTCCACCGCCACGTAGACGAAGACATGTTGAGCGTTGAAGAGGCTTTCGAGCGGATCATGGCCTCCTTCAGCCCATTGGAGCCGGTGGAGACGCCGTTGCTCGACACGCTGGGGCAGGTGCTGGCCGAGGAGGTGCTGTCTCCCTTGGACCTGCCCCCGCTGGCCAACTCGGCGATGGATGGGTACGCCGTGCGGAGCCAGGACATCCGGGGCGCGTCCGCCGACTCGCCCAAGAGCTTGGACGTTATCGGCATCGTGGCCGCCGGCCAAGTCTCGACCCAGACCGTTACCCCCGGCACGACCATCCGCATTATGACCGGGGCGCCCGTGCCCGACGGCGCGGACACCGTAGTGCCCTTCGAGGAGACCGACGAGGTGGCCCGGCGCCGGGAGGGACGCCCCAGCGAAAAGATAGACATTCTCGCCAGCCTGCCCCACGGCGGCAACGTGCGCCCGGCGGGGGAAGACGTCCATACCGGCCAGCACGTGCTGACGCCCGGCATCGTGGTGCGGCCGTCGGTCATCGGCGTCATGGCGTCGTTGGGGTTGGAGAAGGTCAAGGTGGTGCGCCGGCCCGTGGTGTCCATACTGTCCACCGGCGACGAACTGGTCCCCAGCGGCCAGCCCTTGGAGCCGGGGAAGATTTTCGACAGCAACAGCTTCAGCGCCGCTGCTTCGGTCGCTGCCTGCGGCGGCATCCCCAAGGTCATCGGCATTGCCCGCGACAATCTCGAAGACCTCCACGCCAAGCTCAACGAGGCGGCGGGGTCGGACCTGATCATCACCTCCGCCGGGGTTTCCAAGGGCGACTACGACATCGTGAAGGACGTGCTGACCCAGCGGGGCGACATGAACTTCTGGTCGGTGCGGATGCGCCCCGCCAAGCCCTTGGCCTTCGGGCACATTGGATTTGCCCAAAATCGTCATTCCCGCGAAGGCGGGAATCCAGGGGCGGGGGACGAGGGCGGCCGGTCCGTTCCCCTGCTGGGCCTGCCGGGAAACCCCGTCAGCGCGATGGTCGCGTTCGAGGTGTTCGCCCGCCCGGCCATTTTGACCATGCTGGGGAGGCAAAACCTGGACCGTCCCACGGTGGAGGGGGTGCTGACCGCGCCAATCCACAACTACGACGGGCGGCGGGTGTACGCCAGGGTGCAGGTTGCCCGCAAGGACGGCGCCTACTACGCCACCCCCACGGGCCCCCAAGGGTCCAACATTCTCACGTCAATGGCCCAAGCCAACGGGCTGGCGATTTGCCCGGAGGACCTGGCCTCCAAGGACACCGGGGAACAAGTAAAGCTGATAATGCTGGACTGGAACGAAGAGGTTGACGTATGATTACCCCCGGCCCCGAGACCGAGGACGAGTTGGCACAGGAACCGGAAGTTGAAGAGTCGCCGTTGTATTCCATCAGCTTTAACCGGCTGGTGGAACTCAAACGCTCCGCCGTGGTCATGATTGCCCAGCGGCGGGTGCCCACCTGTCCCTCCCTCGACACGCCGACCCACGAACTGGCCGACCCCCAAGCATTGGTGGAAGAGATCGCCGAGCATTGCGAGGATGAAGAGGGGTTTATCCGGACGGGCATGAGCATTCAAGAGATCGCCTTCCGCCTGCTGTTGTCCCGCCGCAACCGGCCCATATCGCTGGCGGACCTGCACCACGAGCTGACCGAGACCTGGTCCACCCCGGCCCATCCGGTGAACGTGAGCGAGGAGGGGCTGCAGCGTGTTCTGGATGCGGATACATACTACGGATTTGCCCGATCTGGAACCGGTCCCTGATCGCATCGCGTCCGAAAGCTCCCCGCGTGGAACAAAATACAAAAGGCGCGGCCCAGCCGCGCCTTTGCTTTCATGGTGTGGGAAGGGTCGTCGGGTTAACCGGCGGTGTGGGCTGCGGCCACCTCCACCAGTTTCTCGAAAGCCGGCTGGTCCTGGACGGCCAAGTCGGCCAGCACTTTCCGGTCCAGCTCGATGCCGGCCATCTTCAGGCCGTGCATGAACTGGCTGTAGTTGGTGCCGTGCTGGCGGCAGGCCGCCCCGATGCGAACGATCCACAGCCTGCGGAAGTCTCCCTTCCGCTCACGCCGGTGACGGTAGCTGTGGGACCAAGCGTGCATCAGGGCCTCTTTGGCCCATTTGTAGTTACGGTGAGAGGAACCGTGGAACCCTCTCGCCGCCAGCATTACTTTCTTGTGGCGCCGGTGTTTGGTAACGCCTCTTTTGACTCTGGACAAGGATGGACTCCAAAAATAGTCTGGCAGTGGTCTGGAAGGAGCGCGGGCGTCCCGCCCGCACTTGGTTCAGCCGTAGGGCAGCAACCGCTTCATCCGTGGCGCGTCGCTGTCGGCAACGGGCAGCTTGTCGGAATACTTGCGGGTGACCTTGGTGGGCTTCTTGCGCCGGAGGTGGCTGCTCATGCGCTTCCGGCGCATCAACTTCCCCGAACCGGATATATGAATGCGGGCCTTGGCGCCCTTGTGGGTCTTCATTTTAGGCATCGGCTACTTTTTGCACCTTCTGGTCAGCCCGCCCGGTGCTTTGCGCGGCCGGGAGCAGTATCATCGACAGCGCCCTTCCTTCCATGGCCGGGGGCTTTTCCAAGCGGACTTCGTCTCTGAGATCGTCGGCCACTTTCTTCAGCACCGAGAGGCCAAGTTGCTGGTGGGCGGCCTCGCGGCCCCTGAACCGCACCGTGAGCTTGACCTTGGAGCCGTCGTTGATCAGCTCGCGCACCTTGCGGGTCTTGGACTCAAGGTCGTGGGCCCCGATGTTGGGCCGGAAGCGTACTTCGCGAAGCTCCGTGCTTTTCTGGCCCTTCTTGGACTCCCGGTCTTTCTTGGCGGACAGGTAGCGTAACTTTCCGTAGTCTAGGAGGCGACAAACCGGGGGGTCGGAGTTGGGGGCCACCTCTACCAAGTCAAGCTCTGAGTCGCGGGCAAGCCGGATGGCCTGGGAGATTGGGACCACTCCCATTTGTGAGCCATCCTCACCGATAAGCCGTACTTGCGGGGAGGTAATCCTTTCGTTTACCCGATATTGTCTAGCTATGCTCTCCTACCTCCGTTGAAATATGCACCGCATCTTCCCAGCACAAGAATTAGACTCTATCACAAGCCAATTGCCGCGTCAATCACCGACGGACCGTTGAATCATTCTACCGCGCCGTCAGGGATGAACGTTTCCCGTCGCATACCTGCCGGAAGCAACGAAAAAAGGGAACGGTCACCCTTGCCCGAAACCGCGCAGCACCCGGTATATGGCCTCGCCGCCGAATGCCAGCGCCTCCACCGGAATACGCTCGTTGGGGCCGTGGACCGTCCCGGAGAAATCGAAGTCCTTGGGCAGCCGCATGGGAAGATATCCGTAGGTCTGTATTCCCAGCCTGGAGAAGAAGCGGGCATCGGTGGCGGCCGGCAGCAGCATGGGCACCGGCGTCGCCTCGGGGTCCGCCTCGCGCAGGATGCCGGCCAGCGTGTCGAACAACCCCATGTCCGGCTCGGCGGGGCCGGGTTCGTAGCGCGCCACCTCCAGCTCCACGCCGTTTTCCAGGAACGGCTCCAATTCGGCAAGCAGACCGTCGGGAGACTGCCCCGGCAGCAACCTGCCGTCCAGGTCGACCACCACCTCGCTGGGCGCAACGTTCACCGCGTGGCCGCCGTGCACCATCGTCGCCGCGACGGTGTTGCGAAACAGGGGTTGGAAGGGCAGCCCTTTCCGCCCCATCAGGCCCAATACCATCCCAGTCAAACTGCTCACGGGCATCACCCGGAGCAGTCCGGACGCGGGAAAGGGCAGTCCCGAGGCGATGGACAGCGCCGTTTGACGCGCCGTGGACGTGACGTGGACCGGCAGCCGCCGCGATTCCAGCTTTTGCAGAAAGCGGGCCAAGGCCGCCATAGCCCCGCCGCCTTGGTGGAGCGCGCCGTGCCCTCCCGCCCCGCGCACCCTTGCCCGCAAATGGCACGTCTGCTTCTCGGCCACCATGATAGGGTAAAACCTGCTTTTCCCGATGTGGTAGCTGAAGCCCCCGAATTCGCCCAAGGCGTACCGCACGCCCTTGAACAAATCGGCATGGTTTTCCACCAGATACTTGGCCCCTTCGCTTCCGCCGTTCTCCTCGTCGCAGACCAAGGCCAGCAGCACGTCGCCGGGCAAGGGAATGTTTTCCGCCTTGGCGCGGGCGATGGCGTTCAGCATCATTACGATGCCGCCTTTCATGTCCAGGGCGCCGCGCCCCCAGACGTAGCCGTCCACCAGCCTGCCCTCGAAGGGCGGGTGCCGCCAGCGTTGGTTGGCGGTGTTCACCACGTCCACATGACCGTAGAGCAGCAGCGGCGGCGCGTTGCCTGCTCCCGGCAGGCGGGCCACCAGGTTGGGACGAGAGGCGGAGCGGCCCAGCAGGGTGACGGGGCACCCGATTTCATCCAGGAGGCCGGCGAGGTAGTCGATGCACTCCCGCTCGTTGCCGGGCGGGTTGGTGGTGTCGAAGCGCACCAACCGCTGAAGCAACTCGACAGGAGACAGGGATTGCAAATCTACTGCGGCAAATTCAGCGGTCACCGGGGCCGTCGAAGTCCCGATTCAGCCCCCGGAGGAACTCCTCGATGTCCGGCGACAACGGGGTGCGTTCCGCCGGGTCCTCGGCCTGTTCGCGGTCGTACCGCTCCTCCAACCGGTGCAGCAGGTCGGCCCCGCCCGACGCGCCGTCCATAATGTCTTGGAGCGCCTCGTATTGCTTTCGACCCCGTTCCGGTTCCTTCAGGCGATCGGGAAGCTGGTACAGGTTGCACAACACTTCCATCAACCGGGTTGCGCCGGTGAAGTCCTCGTCCACTTGGAAGTATTGAGGCAAGTGGACCACGAAAGTCCGGGTCTCTATCCCCAGTTCCTCGGCGTTCTGGGAGATCAGGTAGGTTATGGTGGTCGGCCCCTCGTAGTTGCTGGGGCGGGCCCCGACCAAGCGGTAGTCCTCTTCGGCTTGGGGCTGCCCGGTCCCGCCCGACACCAGCAAAGGCCTGGTGTGGGGGACCATGTCGTACATCGCTCCGACCAGGGAGTACCTCTTGACCCCCAGGAACTTGATCAACTCCGTCATCGACTCGACGTAGTCTTCGCCCAGGATATGCGGCTCCAACAGGTGGGCGAATATCAAATCGGGGGCTTGTTCGCGGATGCCGTAACGGATAACTGTGCTGGGGATAGAGTAGGCGCGAACGCCGTGTTCGATGTAGGAGCGCGGCCGGTATCGTGTGAAATCGTAGTACCGTCCGGGCTTGGTCAAGCGTCCCAGGTCCTTGGCTTGGGTGTACCGTTCCAGCCGGTCGAGGCTCAAAGTGCCCACGTTGCCCACGTCAATCCACGGCCGCAAGGTGGCCAGGAGATGGGGTTCCTTCAACTCCGGCACCGGGTCCATAAGTTCGAAATCGCCTATTCGCATGATTACAGTGTGACACTGTAAATTTGCATTTACAAGGCTTATTGGGGAGTTGGAAACCAATCTTGCAGTATTTTCTTGAGTTCCAGAAAGGCTGCATCTGAGCAGCGTTCAAAGGAGACATTTTGCGCAAGTTGCAAATAGAGCGAAGAACTGCGAGGTGTCCGGGATTCGCGCAATGCCGCCTCGAAAGCTTCCTTGGGTCGTTTGGGCTTCGCTTCACCTTCTTGCAGATACTCCTGCTCGATCAGCCAATTACGAAGATTTCGATTCCCGCCATCCCAACCCGCTACTCTGCTTACGTGGGGTGAATCACTCCAGACCCACGCCTCAAGCTCGGGCGACAGAACTACCGCTCTGGCACGGTCACCCCAGGCTGACTGGGAAAATTCTTCTTTGAGGGCCGTTTCCAGATCTTGAGGATGGATCTGTTCTCTGCCGCTTCCCTCATGGTCAAATATCAGCAAACCGTAGTGGTAGTGGTCCGAAAAATCGGACATGAACTCAACGCCCCGCAGCGCGCAGCCAGGGTCATGCTGGGGATGATAGTAGATGTCCATCGTGATTTCTCGAATGCCTAACGCCTCCGGTCTCTCCAATAGACCTGTCAAAGCTTGCTGCATACTTTTGTCGGCGGCAACTATCACAAGGTCCTTCATCCTTACCCCAAGACTCCCGATGCGAGAAGAGTGCCAAGGTCAGTCTTGCCTTGCCATTTTCTAAGCATGGGATGCTCGGAACCAAGAACGATGTCTGTTGCACCGGTATCGTCCTTGGCGAAGCACAACACGCTGTCGATGCCAACGGTATTTAGGACCACCGGGGAATGAGTCGCCAGCAGCACTTGGGATTCGTACACCGAGGATAAGGAATCGTAAGCAGTCACTACAGCCTTGGGATGAATCCCATTCTCCGGCTCCTCTATCAGATAGATGCCCTCAAATCCGGTCAGATATGCCGGGAGAGTCAATGCCGTAAGCCGCAGGGTACCATCGGACACCAGCCAGGATGGGACTTTCAGTCCCCCCGCATACTCATAGACCATGTAGCAATGCCTATCCTCTGGACGTTCGATGGTAGTGATGTCTTCCAACCCATCAAGGGCTGTCCGCAGGTGGGCAATCCACATTTCATACTTTTTCGGATTTTCTTCCCGCATACGGGCGGCAACCCAAGGTAAGTTTGAGCCATCCGGTAGAAAGCCAGCGACCCTTGTGGGAGGACTGGGGCGCTTGATCTCGCTGCTGTTGAGGACGAATCGTTGAACTCCCCCGGCCAGGTAATCTTGGAACCAAGTCGCAACCGGAAACCGACTGGCATCTGCAAGAAGGTTGCCGAGGGCTGACCTTTGCGTGCCCAGCTTGAATGAGGGCGCCCAACCACTGCCCGATCGTCCATAGGTCTCGCTGTAAAAATTGTCATTTCCACCCTGGACTTTGTTGATGATTACCTTGCTGTCTCTTCCTCGGATGTTGGTGAGCAATGAGTCTGATGCAGTAGGAGGCATAGGAAAGATTGAACGCTGGTGCTCTTCCAAGACTTGGGCCATCTTCAATAATAGACGCTCGTCCTTGAACTCGAACCCGCGCCGGGTCTCGTCAAAGCCGATGGCTACTTCATACCTGACTGTATCCAAGTCAGGCCGCGAAGTTAATTCTCGTAACTGGTTGGGGATTCGTGCCTCAACCGCCAACTCAAGACGGTCTCCCTGTCGAGCAAAGAGAAGCTCTTCGGGTACCGGGCTGCGTTCAAACAACGCGGCGTCCAACCCCTCAGATACCAGGTCGCTCAGGAAACCTATAACGTCAAGAAAAGCAGTCTTGCCAGAAGCATTTAGGCCAACCAGGACGTGAAAGGACTTCATGGGTCTTTGCACATAGCGTAAGCACCGATAGTTCAGCGCCTCTATCAGAGTAATCATGTGAAAGACTCCATCGGCAGGTCACACCACTAGCACTGCCCCATCTGGGTCAATCTGCCTTCACGCCATGCTACCGAGCCGGCCCGCACCGTGAGGAACGTGTCCAGCCGTATCTTGCCGTCTACAGTGTGGCCCGCCGAATCAAACCAGACAAAGCGGCCCTCCCGGATGTCGTACACCGCGGCGTCGCCGGACATGCCCGGCGCCAGCGACCCCAATGAATCCTGCATCCCCAGCACCTCGGCCGGCCGCGACGTGCCGGCGGCTATGGCGGCTTCCAACGGCATTCCGAGGGCGTGGAACTTGCTGACCAGATCGTTCATCAGGTACACGGTGCGTCCCGGAGGCGCGATATGGATGTCGGTGCTGATGGTGTCGGGGAAAAAGTCCTGTCGAAGCGACGATTTCACCACCTCGGCGTCGCAGTGCACCCCGGCGTGGGCCACGTCCATAATGACGCCTCTGGCGGCGGCGTCCTTCACTTCCGACCGCACCTTGGCGTTGGCGTCGAGGATGTTTTCGTGGTCGCCGTTGAAGGCGTGGGTCACAATGTCTCCCGGGCCAAGGAACTCCAGTATGTCGGGCAGGGGGATGGGAGTCCCGCTTACGTGGACCATCAGACGGCTCTTTGACTGGTCCGCGGCGGCCCGGGCCAGCCGCATCGCGTTGTGGGCATTCCAGTGGGCCACGGCGTCCACGTGCATCCTCACCTTTACGCCCAAACAGAACCCGGGGTTGCCGATGATGGCGTCGGCTGTCCGGTCCACGTCGATAACCCTCATATCGTGCAGTGCGCCGCCAAGTACCCGGTTGGCGGCCAGGCCCACGGCCCCGATGTGCAGGAACGCCATAAGGCGGGTGCGATGGGCGGGAAAGACGTAGTCGCGCATGGCCCCGTAGTTAAGGAACCCGGAACTGCCCGCATCCACTCCCGTGGTCGTCCCCGCGGAGAGGCAATTTTCGTCGGCATGGACGGCGGTCCCGTTGCCGCCGTGATAGAAGTGGCCGTGCAGGTCGATGAGTCCGGGTGTAACCAGCTTTCCCGGAATGTCTACCACGGCGGCAGCGGACTGGGGATCGATTCGCTCGGCCACGGCGGCCACGAGGCCGTCTTTGAACGCAATGTCTCTGCGTGCGTTAAGCCCTTGGGCCGGGTCCAGCACCGTCCCGCCGGTCAACAGAAGATCGTAGGCGGTTTCTGTGGTAGTCATGATTGTCCTCCCGACTATCCGAAGTTTTCGGCAGAGGTCTGTGGATTCCCGCCCCCGCCTACGCGGGGGTGACGTTCCTGCGCGGGGATGACGGGGAATGTCAACAAATGACGGGCAATGCCGACAGAAGCTAATAGTCGTCATCCAGAGATTCGGGGTACTCCAGCCGGCGAAGCCTTGGATATACCAGTTCCTTGGGGTTGTCGAAGTCCTTGTCCAGAATTTCCGGAGACTCCGCCACCATTCTCGCGCCAAAGCCGTCGATGGCCTGTTGTATCATCATCCTGACTATCTGGGGCGACCGTCCCTCCAACCGCCCCAACTGGTACGCCAGCGTTACCGCCAACTGGTTCCTGGTGATCTGATCGAAGGCGGAAGGGTCTTTCAGGTCCTCGGGCATACCGCCGCACTGGTCCAGGAAATCATCCAGGACCTGCCCGATGATGTCGGGCAGCCCCCCCAACTCGATCTCGGTCATGTACGCAGTCAGCTTGTCGGTCAGGTCGACTATGCCGTCTTCCGGCAGGATCAGGCCGTTCAGGTCCAACTCGGAATCTTCGCCCGGATTTTGGGTCATTTGAGAATCACTCCTGGGAAAAACCTGCCTGAGGAAAGCATGATGAACAGAGGGTCAGTATCACGTGGCCATCGCCGTAAGACCGCGGACTATCGGGCCGATAACCTTCCATAGAATGCCCAGGTTAAGGGCATAGTCCAGCATTATGATTCCTACCAGTATGACCGGGCCGTACCGCTGGAACCGCGAGTAGGAATCGAGGCTGGACTCGGGGATGAACGCTTCCAGCACCCGCGACCCGTCCAGGGGCGCCAAGGGGATGAAGTTGAACACGGCCAGCAGCAGGTTAAAGAAAATTACCAGCCCAAGAATGTCGGATATGGCCGGAAGAAAGCCCCCGGTCATTACAAACGTTGCTTGGTCCAGGCCCGGCGCCCGCGACTCCAGTATCCCCAGTTGCAATGGGATGCCGAGAAGGAAGGCCATCACCAGGTTGGACAAGGGACCGGCCGCGGCCACCAAGGATGTTCCCTTGACGCCGTGGGCGACTTGGTAGGGATTTACCGGCACCGGTTTGCCCCAGCCGAACCCGGCGATGAACAACATCAGCGTTCCGGCCGGGTCCAGGTGCCGCAACGGATTCAAGGTGCACCTGCCTTGGCGGTGCGCCGTCACATCCCCCAAGCGGTGGGCCACGAAAGCGTGGTTGAATTCGTGAAAGGTGATGGCGGTAATGACAGCGATAGCGACCAGAACTGCAAGCCGCAAAAAGCTGACCGGGTCGTACAGCAGAAGTTCCCAGGATGCTAACAGCATTGGCTACCCGGCGGCAGTCAAAGGTCGCCTATTCGTCGTGTTCGTCGGGGTCCGCGTGAGAGGGCGTATCTCCTCGCGGGAACGCCGACCCGGGCAACAGCGCCGCGCGCCGGTCCCCCCGGCCCGGTTGCGGCCTGGGCATATCCTGTAACGCCTGTTTCAATTCCGTCAAGCCGGCTTGGGACGTTGCGCCAACGTCTAGCACCAGTCCGTGTATGCCGGCGTCTCGCAGTATCTCCAGTTCCTTGTTTTCCGGGGAACTCCAGACCTCTACCAGGACGTACTTGCTTGTTCGGGTGGTAATTGCGGTAACGTTCGCCAACTCTCCCAGAGTCCACGCGCCCGTTTTGCCGGGCAGTCGCACCATGATTACGTCTACAGGCAGGGCTTCGATGGCCCGCAACTGCGCTTCGTCTACATCGGTGCCCAAGCAAAGGATCCGGGCGACGTCCTTTGAAGTCAGGGCGCCAACCGCCGTATCCGTTAAACCAAAGGCCACCATGTCGCCGCCGGCTTCCTGGGATGATTGGGCCGACTCTTCGCTCAGCCCGCTGGATTGAATACCCCAAGGGACTTCGGCCAGTTCTTCGGCCAAGCCCTTGAGACCGTCGGCATCATCTATACCCGACAAAAGAGCCCCGTCCGGAGACACCGACGCCACAATCCCGCAACCGGCCTCATATTCGGTCGATACCAGGATCACCAAGGCCATGCCGGGCGCCCTTGGAGCGCGCCGGGTCCCAAACCCCATGGGCGCCGGGGCATTGGTGTTAATCTGTTCCAAGCGGTCTAAAAACTTGCTCATCCACTACTTCCCGTAAGCATTCCAGAATACGCCGGTGATTATAACTTATACCTTTACATTTGTCGGCATCCCGGTTACAGGAGCAATTGATTCACCAAGGGCGGTACATCAGTATGCCTAAAGGTGTTGTCGAAAAACCGCCAAAACCCGTTCGCAGGCCTGTTGGCGACAAGGTCAGAGGAGGGAGTATTCTTCGGTACATCCGCACGGTACTCCGAGGGCGGCTGGGTGGAAGGACTTGGGTAGCGGTGTGGAGGAACGGCCGGGGTTCATGGTGTGGCATGGACCCCTTTTGGCGTTGCTGGGCAACGGAGCCGGTCACGGGCAGTCCGCAGCACAGGCAGAACGTGGTCGTGAATTGGGAAGTGCCGTGTGCAGGCGCACAGGTCATGCTGTGTTCCTCATGTAAGGACAAATGCCTAATTTGGGAGAGATAAGGATGATTACCCTAGTGTCAGGTTTCGTGGTGTTGGCTCTCGTGGCCTTGGTGATCTGGGTCGCCGCGGTTTGTATACGTCGAGAGCCCGTAGTCCCACTGGTCAGCGTGGTCGCGGTGTTGACCGCGTACATCTGCTTGGTAACATTCGGGATAGTACAGGGTTAGGCTTCCTTCTACCTTCAACGGGAGTCGGTCTGCCAATATGCTGTGCGGCGAATCCAGGCCGTGAGTCTGGTGGGCATTCCACCGGCCTGAAATTCAATGTGGGCTTGGGCGCCGCGATTGGTTTCTATGTTATAACGAATATCATAAACTACTCAAATTCAAATCCGGCATCGTCAACGGTTGACATTGACCGTGGCGTGTCATACTATTGCACGGTTAAGACAGGCGTAATCGCCGTTGAGCAACTCATTGTACTCCAACGATTAGGCAAGGAGGCACAGCATGGCAAACAAGGAAGATCTTGCCCTCATGGCCCACCTGATGCGCCGCGCTGGCTTTGGGGCTTCTCAGGAAGAGCTCGAAGCATACGTAGCCAAGGGATACGAGGCCACGGTAGAGGAACTGCTGAATCCCTCGGAAGACCGTCCGGAAGACAAAGCCAACCCCTTTGCTATGGTGACCAGGTATCACCCCGGCACGTTGCTGCCGGGCGGCGTGCCCACCCTGGGCCAGGCCGCTTGGGTATACAGCATGATCAACAGCCGAAAGCCCCTTCAGGAAAAGGTGGCCCTGTTCTGGCACCACGTGTTCGCCACCGGCAACTCCAAGGTGGACAACTGCGACCAGATGCTCATCCAGATAGATATGTTCCGGGAGTACGGCTTGGGCAGCTACAAGGAACTGCTGGTCCAGGTTGCGAAGAACCCGGCCATGATCTACTGGCTGGACAACAACGAGAACCACCGGGACGCCGTCAACGAGAACTGGGGCCGCGAACTGCTGGAGCTCTTCTCCATGGGCGTCAGCAACTACACCGAGGTTGACGTTCGTGAGGCCTCTCGCGCTTTCACCGGCTGGACCATCAGCCCCAAGATTCCCCGCCTGCCCTATGGTCGCTTCTCTTGGCACTTTGACTACCGCGAGTACGACCACGACGACGGCGAGAAGACCTTCCTGGGCTACACCGGCAACTTCGACGGTGAGGACATCATCGACATAATCGTCCGCGAGCCTTCCACCGCCCGGTTCATCTGCCGCCACGTCTACAACTTCTTCGTTGCCGACGAGGTGCAGGTCCCTGCGTGGACCATTGAGCCGGCTAGGGACGAGGACGCGCTGGACCAGATGATGACCGTCTTCGAAGAGTCGAACTACGACATGCGGGCGTTGCTGCGCTTCGTGTTCAACTCCGACTTCTTCAAGAATGCCCGGTACTCCAAGATCAAGAGCCCGGCGGAAGTAGTGGCCGGCACCCTGCGCATGGCCGGCTCGTGGACCCATCCCGGCCCCGGAATCCGGCACATCGGTTTGCAGTCCAACTACATGGGCCAGGCCCTGATGGACCCGCCCAGCGTGGAAGGCTGGTACACCGGTTCCGAGTGGATCAACAGCGGCTCCCTGTTGGCGCGGGTCAACTTCGTGGCCGACCAGGTGGCCAACCCCGGCAACCCCGGCGTACAGAAGGTCATCGGCTCCATGAAGGCGTCGGGCGTCACCAGCCCGGAGCAGCTTGTCGAAGCTTCCTTGGAGCACATGGGCTTCCTGGAACTCGGCGATGACACCCGGCAACAGCTTCTGGACCACGCCAAGGCCGAAGGCGACCTCAACTGGAACGACGAGTCCGCTGCCGGTACCCGGATCGGCGAGATGCTCGCTCTCGTAGGAGCGACCACCGAGTACCAGTTCGGTTAATCATTTCCCAACCCGTCATTCCCGCGCAGGAACGTCACCCCCGCGAAGGCGGGGGCGGGAATTCACTCAAGGATTAAGGAGAAAGCATGACCTCAACCAAGAAAGACCCGGTCATTGTGGTCTTGCAGCTTACCGGCGGCAACGACTACTTCAATACGGTGATCCCTTACAACGACCCGTTGTACTACGACAACCGCCCGGCCGTTGGGTATGCCCAGGACCAGATCATCAAGATCGACGATGAGATGGGCTTCATGCCCACCATGGGCCCCATCAAGGAGCTCTATGACCAGGGTAAGGTTGCCGTAATCCACGGCATCGGCTATCCCGACTCCCCCAGGTCCCACTTCCGCTCCATGGACATCTGGCACACCTGCGAGCCTGACAAGGTCGGGACCGAGGGATGGGCCGGCCGGTTGGCCCGTGACCTGGACCCCAACAAGGAAAACGTGCTTACGGCCATCAACTTCGGCCACGGCCTTCCGCGCGCCCTGGTAGTCCCTCGCGTGCCGGTGGCGGCCATCAACGACCTCAGCACTTACGGTGTGCTGACCGGCATCGAAGACCAGAGCCAGCGGTCGAAGGCCCTGGACCTCTTCGCCCGGATGTACTCCCCCGCCATAGGCGCCAGCAACGTCACCGACTACCTGCGCTCTACCGGAATGGAAGCCATGACCGGCGCCGACATCGTGAAGGTTGCGCCCGACAGGTATTCCTCCAGCGTCGAGTATCCGAACTCCCCCATCGCCTCTCACTTGAGGGACATCGCCCAGGTCTACCTGGCCGACTTGGGGACCCGGGTCTTCTACACGCAGCACGGCAGCTTCGACACTCACGCCGGTGAGGCAGGCGCCCATCCGCAGCTGTGGCGCGAAGTCTCCGAGGGCATCTCGGCCTTCTTCGAGGACCTGCACGCCCACGGCCAAGGCGACAATGTGATCATGTACATGTTCACCGAGTTCGGTCGCCGCGTCCATGACAACGGCTCCGGCACCGATCACGGCGCCGCGGGCGTTGCCTTCGCCATCGGCGACCATGTCAAGGGCGGCATGTATGGCGAGATGCCTTCCCGCCGGTCCGAGGACCTGGAGCAGGGCGACTTGGTCCCGAACTATGACTTCAGGGGCGCTTACAGCACCATCCTGGAGAACTGGTTCAACGTCGATGCCCAGCCGATAGTCGGCGGCAACTTCGAGAAGCACAACTTCGTATAGGGCGTAGCAACGGCCCGGAGGCCCCGAGTCGATCGGGGCCTATACGGAATATCTGGACCTTTGGGCCGGAGGGATCTTCAGGCAAGGACGAACCCTCCGGCCTGTATAATCCGGGGTAGAGGTATAACCTATCCCCTGCTACAGGGCCGGAATCAACGCCCGTAGGGGCCAATCTGTCGGCCCGGAGCTTGAACAGGAGGGCACAATATGGCGCTAGAAACGGTAGCCGCAGGGCGCGCCTGGATTTACAGCCACAACGTTGGCCGGAATGCGGCGGCGGGCTCCGGTTTCTCACAACCCATCGGTATTGCCGCGGGCAAGGATGGCGTGGTCTACGTCGCCAACCGGGGCACCGATAACAACCCGAACCAGCGTATCAGCAAGGTAACCCTCAATCACGAGTTCATCAACGAGTTCGGCCGCATCGGGCCCGCTTACGGCGGCGGTGCGGAGGACGGCGACGCCGGCGACAACAACCAGTTCGTCTTCCTTACCGGCATTGCCATCGACGCTGACGAAAACATCTACGCCGCGGACGAATGGCTTAACCGGATTACCGTCTACGACAAGGAAGGCAACCTCCTTCGTGTTTGGGGAGAAGCCGGAGACGGTGAAGGGCAGCTCAACGGGCCGTCAGGGGTCGCCGTAGACGGCGACGGAAACGTGTTCGTCGTCAACAGCCTCAACAGCCGTGTACAGAAATTCACCAAGGAAGGCCAGTACGTCAGCGGCTTCGGCTCCAAGGGCGACGGTGAAGGCCAACTGGACATGCCTTGGGGAATTACCGTCGACAACAATGGCGATGTCTATGTCGCCGACTGGAACAACCATAGGGTGCAGAAGTACAGTCCCGACGGCGCGCTGCTGGCCACTTTCGGCCGCGGCGGGACCGGCCCGGGAGCTTTGCAGCACCCCACCGGAGTAGCGGTGGACGGCGACGGTGATGTCTACATCGTCGACTGGATGAACGAACGGGTCGTCATCTACAACTCCGATGCCAAGCCTTTGACCTATCTTTCGGGAGACGCCGTTGAGATGTCGCCGTGGGGTCAACTGTCGCTGGACGCCAACCCCGACATGGCCAGGCGCCGCCGTCAGGTCTACGACTTGGAAGAGCAGCAGCGCACGTTCCGAATGCCGGTGGACTGCGCCTTCGACCAGGAAACCAACCGTCTCATCGTATGTGACACCCAGCGCGGGCGGCTGCAGGTCTACATCAAGGACACCGAATACCAGGACCCGCAGTTCAACCTGTAGTATCCCCGGCATTGCCAAGGCTATCGAGGCCAGCGTCTACAGCGACGCTGGCCTTTTCAATTCCGGGAGCGTCGCCGCCGTTGACTGGTCCATAGCGCCCATATATTGTTGTGTTATGATTCCTCCATTCGATAGCGGTGGACTCCTCCCGCCGGGCATCCATTGGGCTTCTTGGTACGAATTGGTTGACCGGTTTGGAAACAACACCCGAAGGCGTCTGCTTTTAGCCGGGTTAAGGGCTGCGCTGGTGAACCTGAAGCGTGCAGGCTGCCGGACTGCCTATATTGATGGGAGCTTCGTTACCGACAAAGAGGCCCCCAACGATTTCGATGCTTGCTGGGATGAAACCGGTGTCAATCTCTTTTCATTGGACCCGGTCCTTTTGATGTTCGATTCACTGATGACCGAGCAAAAGACTAAGTACATGGGAGAGTTGTTTCCCGCATCAACTGCCGCGAATACACAAGGAGATTCCTTTCTGGAAATATTCCAGATGGTTAAGAATACACGAAGACCTAAGGGGATTGTCGCTATTGACTTGGGAGGCTTGTGATGCCTGCGATGATCAAAAATGATCAGGAATACGAGACTACTAAATACTGGGTAGAGCGGTTCGCAAACCACCTTAATAGCCTTAGAAAAAGGCCACGAGAAACCTTGGAAATACACCCCCTTATGGCCAAAGCCCAAGAGAATGCTGTGAAAAGCCAACTCGAAAACCTCAAAGCTCAAGTGTGCGAGTATGAAAACCTGAAAGCTGGACGATTCTGCGTAGATAAACTCAACCTCGTCCACGAGGTGCCGTTGGTTCTCATTAAAGCGCGGATTGCCCAACGGCTGAGTCAGAAGGAGTTGGCGGAAAGGGTAGGGCTGACGGAAGAGCAGATAAAACGTTACGAGGCTGATGATTACTCATCCGCTACCTTGGCGACAATGAGGAATGTCGCAACCGTCTTGTACTATGGAGTGGTCAATCCATCCTTGTTGACAAAGGGTGGTTAAACGTTGCTGCTGACCATTGACATAGGCAACACGGCCATAACCCTTGGCGTGTTCGATGGCGACCGCCTGACCACCACACTCAGGGTGGCTACCGACACGCGCCGGTTGGCTGACGAGTACGGCCTGTTGCTGATAAACCTGCTGCGCCTCAGGGGAGTTGAACCGGCGGAGATCGACGCCGCCTGCATTTGCAGCGTTGTGCCGCCCTTGACGGTGGTGCTGGACGATGTCTGCCGCAACTCCTTCAACGTCAAGCCGGTCACGGTGTCCGTTGGGACGCGGACCGGGCTGAAAATACTTTATGACAGTCCCCGGGACGTTGGCGCCGACCGCATCGTGGACGCGGTGGCGGCCATAGACCTGTACGATGCCCCGGTCATCATCGTAGACACCGGGACGGCGACGGTGTTCGACGCAGTGAACCGGGACGGCGAATATCTGGGCGGCGCAATCGCCCCCGGCATCAGCTTGGCGGCCGAGGCCCTGTTTCTCAACACCTCCCAACTCCGGCGAGTGGAACTGGTCGCGCCGCAGGCCGCCATTGGTCAGAACACCACCAGGGCGTTACAATCGGGGCTGGTGCTGGGATACGCCAGCCTGGTGACCGGTATGGTGCAGAGATTCAAGGACGAACTGGGGCAGGACGCCAAGGTGATCGGCACCGGCGGGCTCATAAACGTTATTGCTCAAGAAACGAAGGTGTTCGACGCCATAAACCAGGACCTGACCCTGATTGGACTGCGGTTGATCCACGGCCTGAACCAACAGAGGTAGGACGCTCCTCAGTCGGACCCAAGCCGATAGAGCAGCAGGGAAACAACTATGCCTGGACCTTTGGAAAACAAGCACATCGTCCTTGGGGTGACCGGTAGCATAGCCTGCTATAAGGCCCTCGACCTGGCCAGCAAAATGGTGCAGGCGGGTGCGCTGGTGGATACCGTAATGAGCTATGGCGCGACCCAGTTCGTTACTCCCCTGGCTTTCCGGAGCATCACCCACCGAGAAGTCGTCACTGACACCTTCGATCCTGACTCCCATTACAGCGTGGAACACGTGGCCTTAGCCAAGCAGGCCGACGTAATCGTCATCGCCCCGGCCACCGCCCATTGCATCGCCAAGTTGGCGGTGGGGTTGGCCGACGACGCCCTGACCACCACCGTCATCGCCGCCTCGGTGCCGTTGCTGGTGGCGCCGGCTATGGACGGCAACATGTTCCATCACCCCGCCACCCAAGAAAACTTGGCCAAGCTGCGGGAGCGTGGCGTGGTTATTGCCGGCCCGGCCTCGGGCCGTTTGGCCTCCGGTTTGACCGGAGTGGGGCGTTTGCTGGAGACGCCGGAATTGCTGGGTTACATCGCCTACACTATGGGTAAGGACGGCGATCTGGCCGGGCGCACCATCGTGGTGAGCGCCGGGGGAACGATGGAGCCGATAGACCCGGTGCGGGTCATCACCAACCACTCTTCCGGCAAAATGGGCTATGCGCTGGCCGAAGCGGCCCGGGATCGGGGCGCAAGAGTGGTGCTGGTCAGCGCAGCCAAGGGACTGCCCAATCCGCCGCTGGTGGATATGGCGCCAGTGCAGACCGCCCAGCAAATGTGCGACGCGGTATTGCAACAGACTCAGCAAGCCGATGCTTTGATAATGGCCGCGGCGGTGGCCGATTATCGGCCCATATCCGCCGCCGATCAGAAAATCAAGAAGGCCAACGACGAGTTGAACATACCTCTGGCCAAGACCACCGACATACTCGCCACTGTTTCCGGCAACTTTGTGAAGGTGGGATTCTCCGCTGAGACCCAGGACCTGGTTGCCAATGCCAAGACCAAGGTGCGGAGCAAAAACCTGGACTTGATCGTTGCAAATGACGTGACCGACCCGGACAGCGGATTTGGCGTAGACACCAACCGGGTCACGTTGATAGACCGGGACCTCCAGGTGGAGGAACTCCCGGTCTTGACCAAGTACGAGGTAGGCCACCGGATTCTTGACCGGGTGGCCGCGTTATTACGGGACTAACGTTCCTATCCCTATGGTGTACTGAGGTAAACAATGGCAATTGACGGCCCAACCGCAACAATCATTGCGTCCTTGATTGCCGCTATGGTTGTCTTTCTAACCGTCGGCGGCGCTGTCATATACCGGCTTGGGAGGCTGGAAAAGGGTGCCGAGGACATGGAAAAGGCAGTGGCAAAAATTGCCGTGGATACGCAGAATGCGCTGGCGAAGCATGCCGGAGATATGGAGAAGGCGCTGGCGGTCGTTGCGATGGACACGAACAATGGTTTTGCAAAGGCCGCTGCGGACACGGAGAGATCGTTTGCAACGATTACTGCGGATATGGACAGGCGCTTTGAAGCAGTGGCTGTGGACATTCACAGGCGCTTTGAAGCAATGGCTGTGGACATTGACAGGCGCTTTGAAGCAATGGCTGCGGACACGGAGAGATCGTTTGCAACGATTACTGCGGATATGGATAGGCGCTTTGCAGCGGCGGCAGTGGATACGAATAGGCGCTTCGACCGGCTGGAGGAAATTATACGGACTGAACAGGATGCGACACGGGCGGAAATCCGACGGTTGGCTGAAGCCTTGGCAACGCACACTCACGATGCTGACGGAACAACCGTCTTTCGGATACCGCCCGTTAATCTATGAGATACTGGTCCCTGACCTTCGCTTTCTCTCAATTATAGGTGAAGGAAGAGGCAGCTCGACACCGCCTCTTTGAACCGGCGTATGGCCTCTATGTGCTGGTAAGATCCTTTATTCTTGACCGGGGACGCCAGCTATTCCCGGTGTAGTTAGAGGAATTTGTTATGATTGAACCGTTGGAAGCACCGCATTTTGCTACGCCCGAAGAGTGTCTAAACTGCCCTTACCAAACACCCTGTATTACTCTCCCACCAGGCAATCAGGCTGGTCATCGTATAACGCCGGTTGTTGTATTGGATTGCGTGTATCGAGGAGCGACCCCGCAAGGAGATATTCCAGAATTGTTGGATAACTTGGAAACTCAGGCACGCCGTGCGGCCGACGCCAGATATGGCGCAGGCGCGGGACAAGGGCTAACCGGCGGACTGCGAAACTCTCGAGGAGAATGGCTTGAGAATATTCTGAGCGTAATTTTTCGGAATGTTTCCAGAGAATTCGATGATGGTAATCCAGTTATTGTTAAACTGCCAAACGCTGCTCAACTACGATTTCTAGAACTCTATGAGCCTAGAGCAAACAGGTACTTGGAAGAGTTATTTGTGTCCTTGAGAGAACGAGGAATAGAAATGACCATGTCCAATCCGGACTTTGTTTGTGTGACTAATTTGCCTGCGGAGATTGCTGGCAACCTCCGTAACCCTATGTATATGAATGCAGAATCAATTACAAACATGGATCAGGCATATCAAGCGTTACGAGGGCATTGCACTGCTAACTCTATTCCTTTTGTGTTGACGGTAAAGACCTCTGTACGGCCTGATCGCAGGTATCAAATTGTTCATGAAGCAAACGTAGTAAAGTCCCTTGTAGCCCATCTAGCAGGTAGGTTCTGGCGACGAGACCTTTACACTGCTTTTTATGCGATGATAGCTTCAAATGTAAGTGCCTCAGACCGTGAAGTCTTGCGCAATCCGGCAACTTACTCTTTAGTACAAGTGAGTTGGAATCCGGTTGCTTTGGTAGATCAGGTTTTTCAGATAGGCTCGGTGGAGGGAGTACAAAATACCATTAGAGAGTTGTTGCAACAACATCTCGGTCCAGACGAATAGCTATTTCTTGAAGACCAAAATGGTTTCTTGGTCTATGGCTGCACCGAAGTCCCTCATCTTGGGCAACCGTTTGGTGGGTAGTTTTCTGAAATGACATTTCTCTAATGGCACACCAATGGCGTCCATTAGCTCAACCGTAATTTGACCGTTATTCAAGACTTGTTTGTTGAGCACCCGGTTGCCGATAACAATAATGATTCGATCCCGAGTGACTCGGGCAAGCTCATGGAGCGCCTGATAGTAGTCGGAATAGAAGGCAACAGCTTCACGTTCAGATATGGGGTTGGAAGCAATAAGCCCCAGCGCATTTAGGAGCGTTGGGGAAGGCGGAACAACTCGCTCTTGCCTTCCCCATCCGAGACTTCGACTCTTTGAAGCTTGAATTGTTTTTCGGTCATACCCCAGCCAATAAAGCATATTCTTGGCAAATTGGGTGTAGTTGACTCCGTTTCGTTCGTCTCCATATGGGGGTGAGCACAATACAGTGTCCACTTCTTCATTTGCTAAGGTCAAGCTTCGAATATCTTCCTTTTTAATTTCCGCTCTCGCTCCCACGGGAAGCGCAGGTACACGCTCGATAGCTAATGCAACGTATTTGTTAAAGACTTCAAAAATGTCAGGATTGAAGCTCTCTTGTTGAACTGGTGTCATGCGTCTAAGACGTACCTCATTGCGATGAGTGAGGCTAACGCTGCGTACAGTGGCGGAAAATATTACCTGGAAGAGAGTTCTTAAATCGGAATCCCTGATCTGGTCAATAGTTAATCTCAAGGCCGTCAACGGCAGAAGCATGTAGTCCTTAAACCAAAATTCTACAAAGTCAGATTTGGGAAAGCACAAAGGTGACCCATCGTATTCCAGTGCCTCTGCGAGAACCCAATCGTGGCAGTCCAAGATTTGGGCTGCACTAAGGTGCGTAGTCTTCGCACTTGAGACCAATACCGCCAATTCGTTTACATCACTGCCGATTGCTTCCTGTCCCGACCTGACGGCTTCGACAAGTACTGCTCCTCCTCCGCAAAACGGATCCAAGATGGAGCCTTTCGGGGTTGCGTATGTAGTAATCAATTTACGAGACAACGCCGGAATCATGGCAGCTACGTAGGTGTGAAGACCATGTGTTGAATATTGTGTGCCTTGGCCGGCGAAGTCCCAAATGCCGTTAGAAATTCCGCTAGCAACTGGTGGTTTCGCTGGGGACAATGTCATATGACCTGTTCCTGCCTGGCTGCGGTATATGGTTATATTTTACGCCGCGCACTATACCATACCAGTAAGTTCCTCTGGTATAAGCTACTGTCAGTAAGATAGACCTCGAATATAATCTAACTCCGCCTACCTGTGCCCATTAAGCCACGCTCAAATAGCCCGGCAATGAGTGTGGTAAACATTATGGCGGTGCGCGATTGCCGCAGCCACCGCCAGCGTATCTATGTAATTGTCTCTCCAAGCCTCATGCCTGTCTTCTGGTCCCAAGCTAGAGATGGTGTGGCTTGGGACCAGACCTTCCATATCAGCATATGTGCGGCCCAGATCAACATCAGCCCGACACCGCCTCTTTGAACCGGCGTATGGCGTCTATGTGCTGGTCTGGGCCCTTCAGCCCGGCCCGCATGGTGTTTATCGACAGGTGCGTTGCGCCGACCTCTTCCCATGCGGTGGCGCCCTTGTTCCACGAGTCGGGGTCGCCGTCGGCGGTGTTGAGACGTCCCTCTATTCCGATGCTCATCGGGTCTCGCCCCGCATCCGTGGCGTACTGCCGCATTTCGGCGATGCGTTCGGCGCCTTCGCTGTCTGGCTGGAACTGGGGAAACCAGCCGTCGCCCATCCTCCCGATGCGCTTCACGACCTGAGGCGCCCCGCCGCCGAACCAGACGGGAATGGGTCTCTGCACCGGCAGGGGATTTATCCCGGCGTGGGTCACCCGGTGGTAACGCCCCTCGTAGTTAATGACTTCCTCCGTCCACAAGGCCCGCATCAGCTCTATCTGCTCCTCGCTGCGCCTGCCCCGGTTGCGGAAGCTTTCGCCCAAGGCTTCGTACTCCACGTGGTTCCAGCCGACGCCAATGCCCAACCGCAACCGGCCCCCTGTCAGAACATCCACCTCAGCTGCCTGCTTGGCCACCAGCGCCGTTTGCCGCTGGCCCAGAATCAACACGCCCGTGGTCATCTCGATGGTCTCCGTGAGCGCTGCCAGATAGCCGAACAGCACAAAGGGCTCGTGGAACATGTCGTGCTGGCTGTAGGGCCGGTCCCAAGGAGCATGGTGGCTGGGGTCTGCGCCCAGCACATGGTCGAACACCAGCAAATGTTGGTAGCCCATCGACTCCGCCGCCTGTACAAAGTCGCGTACCCCCACCGGGTCCGCTCCAATCTCTGTCTGGGGGAATATCGCTCCTAGTCGCATTTTCGTCTCCTTGCCGGGTTGAATCGGGGTTCTGCGGCCTGCGTGCCCGTTTTCCGGTTACCCGCAACGCAACGCCTTCCGGGATTGTCCACCGCCAGTATCACGGCTTGCGCCTTGGCGAGTCAACCGCCCAATCGTTGTTTCGGACGCTGGACATGTAAGTTATACTACGCCTAGCTTCAGCCGCCAATCGAACGGCCTTGTGTTTCGGCAAGGCGGCAACAACTTGTATTCCCATAGCGGCGCCCCGTTTGTCTTATTCTGATACCGGAGAGACGAGATGAAGTTCGGACTGTTATACGAAGCCCAGCGACCCTTCGAGGGAAACGACGTGGACTGGAATGCCCTGTACAAGGAGACCCTGGACCAGTGCGAACTGGCTGACAAGGTCGGGTTCCACAACCTTTGGTTTGTGGAGCACCACTTCCTGATGGGCTTCTCCGGCTCTCCCTGCCCGGAAGTGCTGTTCGGTGCTTTGAGCCAGCGCACCAAGAACATCCGCATCGGTTTCGGCGTGTCCATCCTCCCAAATCACCACCCCGTGCGGATAGCGGAACGGGCGGCCATGGTGGACCAGTTGACCGACGGCCGGGTGGAGTTTGGCACCGGCAGGTCCAACGCCTACGAGCAGATGGGCCAGGGCATTGACCCGAGGGAGACCCGGGACCGCTGGGACGAAGCCATCAGGATGCTGCCTCAAATCTGGCAGGCCGACGAGTTTTCCTGGGAAGGAAAGTTCTGGAACGTGCCCACGCGCCGCGTGTTGCCCAGGATGTACCAGAAGCCCCACCCGCGGATGTACCTGGCCTGCACACAGACGGAGAGCTTCCGGCTGGCGGCCCAGAAGGGCATCGGCGTGCTGTCCTCCGCCTCCTACGCCGTGGATGTCCTGGCCGAGCACGTCAAGGTATACCGAGACGCCATCAAGGACGCCGACCCGGTGGGCGCTTTCGTCAACGACTTCTGGGGCAACAACGTCCACTCGTTCTGCGGGAAGGACGACCAGGAGGCCAAGGAGTTGGCCGCCGAATCTATGAAGACCTTCTTCGGCCCGGACAAGCCCTACATTCAAGGCCGTATTGGTGCCTACGAAGAGTTGCTGGAGGCTTGGGGCGGCATTCCCGACCACTTGCAGGCTGACTTCGGGCGGTGGCTGCGCCAGTCCGACGAGGCCCATCAAGCCCAAGCAGCCGAGGCTGGAATTTCATTGGACGCAGGCCCCGGCGCCGCCCGGGCCGCCATAGCCCAACTGGACGCCAACACCCTGTCGGACCGCGGCGTCATCATCGCCGGGAACCCGGAAAGCTGCATCAAGACTGTGCAGATGTACGAGGACATCGGCGTCGACCAGTGCATGCTCATCATGCAGACCGAGACCATCCCTCACGAGAAGGTAATGGAGTCCATCGAACTGTTCGGTAAAGAGGTCATTCCCGCGTTTGAGAAGTCCGGGAACTAGCCAACCCGGATGGCGTCTCCGTCAATTACAATCGGCCAAGCCGGTTGGTGCAACGACCTTCAGCGGGCCTCAAGGATCTACCTCCTTGAGGCTTGCTCGCCTTGAGGGGAAAACGTGACTGGCTGCCGGCGTTCTGGATTCCCGCCTTCGCGGGAATGACTGAGTGGGCAGTGGGCCAAGTTTTCGGATAGTCCCTTACGGATGGTTCCTCGTTGAAAGCCCTTTTAACCTTGATGGGTCAGTGGGAAAATCTCCGACATGTCCCTTGAGCGCCGGGGCGGGTCCAGCATTGGGCCCGCGTACTCTTTCAGAAGGGTCAGCACTTCGGTGAAAGTATTGACGTACTGTAGTGAGAGAGCCTCGTCGCCCCGCCCTCGCTTGGACTTGTCCATGATCGCTAACGTAAACCTGGCCGCGACTTCGATAGAGTCCATTTACCACCTCCCAAACTCATCACTACATTACATAATAGCGTATGCCGCACGATTCAAGTAACTCGCATAGACGCGTTATTTGATCAATCGTGACTCATGGCCCCGTTTTCCATCCCAAGACCGGAGTTACGTGTTGAAGGGTTGAGGGACTGCTTTATGGGTCTACCAGCACTCCGGGATTCATAATCCCCCCGGGGTCCACTGCCCGTTTTGCTGCCCGCAGGGCATGGATGAACAGACCGGCGTTCTCTTGGTTGTACCACGGCTTGTGTAGCCGCCCCACCGCATGATGGTGGGTGATGGTGCCCCCGTTGGCAATTATGGCGTCCGACGCCGCCTCTTTTATAGCGTCGTGGGCCTCTATCTCTCCGCCCCGAGGGCCGTAGCCTACGAAGGTATAGTAGGGGGCTGGGCCGTCGGTGTATACGTGGGTGAACCGGCAGGTCACCGTACCTCCTCCGCAAAGGCGGTCCAGCACATCCTGGATGGCGTCCCTGACCGCTGCGTCCAGCTTGGGCCACTGGTCCCAGGTTACGGCGGTCTCCAGCGTATCCTCCACCAAGCCGAACCCGGTGGTCACATTCCGGTTGTACGGCGCGTTGATGAACGAGTCTCTCCAAGCCCCAACAGACCCCTGCCGTCCAGTGGCCCTTGCCTCTTCGCCCGACACCAGGATGCTGTCTTCGTCCACTTGTCCGCCGGCGTCCCTGGCTATGGCTACGGCCTCCTGTATGAACTCCCCTTGGGGCACTTCAGCCGACTCGAAGCCGATGACCAGCAGGGACTGGGTCCCGTCCAGGCCCGCAGCCGTCCTGGCCTCGCCCGGGTCCAGCAGGCGGCAGTTGGCCGGCCACAGCTTTGCCTGCACAATCTGGCGCGCCCCGTTCCAGCCGGCTTCGAACGTGGGGAAATTGACTCCGGCAGAGGCCCGGAACCTGGGGCGGGCCTGAATCCGCATCCAAGCCTCGGTGATGATGCCCAATGTGCCTTCGCTGCCCAGAATCAGCCGGTCCGGGCTTGGCCCAGCGCCGCTGCCCGGCAGCCGCCTTGTTTCGAGCATTCCGGATGGCGTCAGCACCCGGACCGACTCGACGAAATCGTCAATGTGCGTATGGTTGGTGGCGTAGTGGCCGCCCGACCGGGTGGCGATCCAGCCCCCAAGCGATGAAAACTCGAAGCTTTGGGGGAAGTGTCTCAGGGTGAATCCGTGGGGCCGCAACTGGTTTTCCAAAGCGGGTCCGTAGACACCGGCCTGTATCCGGGCCGACCGGGAAACATCGTCAATCTCCAGCACCCGGTCCAGATGGCCCATGTCGATGGTAACCGCCCCAGTGGCTTCGGGGTCAGGCTCTATGCCGTGGACGGTGGAGCTGCCTCCGCCGAAGGGTATCACAGCATACCCGTTTTCCTGGCACCAGTGCATCAAACGCTCTACGTCGTCTTCGTTCTTGGGATATGCCACGACGTCGGGAGGGTTGGGAAACTCGCACCGGAAGGCCCGCAGCTTGTCGACAAAATTCCTGCCGTAGGCATGGGCCGCCCGGTCATGGGTGTCGGTGGAGCAAATGGCTTCCAAGCTCGAGGGAGGCGTAATTCTGGGCTTGCGCAGGTCCAGGTCCGTGTCCTTGGGCACCGGCAGGGCCTCCAACGGCACACCGTACTGTTGGGAAAGGGAACGAGCCGTCTCCCTGCGTTGGGTGTCCGTGGGTTCGGTTTCCTCCAAGCCCCATGCCCAGAAGCTCTTTCTTGCCATAGCCGCTATCCTCCGTATTCGTCACCAGCCGGAATTCATATACCATCAAGATTATAACAACCCGCCGGTTTGACACCATTGGGGCTTTTCAATACACTCAAACTGCCGTCAATAGAGAGTCCACGCTGGGGAAAGGAATGCCGCAATGGTCAATGAAACGTGGGAATTGAGGGGAGACTACTTCGAGAACTGCAACTGCGAGATTTTGTGCCCTTGCGTCATCCCGGTGCCCCCGGGGGCGCCGACCGAAGGCCATTGCGACGTAGGGTTTGCCTTTCACATCGAAGAAGGGAATTACAACGGCGTGAGCCTGGGCGGCCTGAACTTCGTGGTGGCTGCCCACACTCCCGGCATCATGGGCGAGGGCAACTGGACCACGGCGTTTTACGTGGACGAACAGGCGAACGAGGACCAGCGGCACGCCATCGAGAGGATTCTTTCGGGTGAAATCGGCGGGCCGATGGAAAGGTGGATGCGGCTTACCACCGACTTCAAGGGAGTCACCTACTGTCCCATCACCTACGAGTCCGTGGCCATGACCCGCCGCGCGTCCATTCCCAACATCATCGCCATGGCTATCGAAGGCATTACCGCCGGACGCCGGCGAGCGGTGATGCGACTGAACAACACCGGCCACCCGGTGAACAGTGAGCTGGCCCTGGCCCGGGGCACCGGCAGCACCTACGACGACCACGGCATGACTTGGGACAATACGGGCAGGAACGCCCACTACGCCAATTTCCGGTGGACTTGGCCCCAGTGAGCTTCAGAGGACCCTATATCTAACCTACTTGCCTGACCGCTACAAATTGACGGGCATTTCGTGTTGGAACTCTAATCTCAAGGTTATCTCGGCGACACCACTGATACCACCTGAACCAAACCGAGTTTTCGCAGTCTGGCACGTTTGCTATTATCTTCCACCAAATCAGCATGGTCTACCCTATACCGGGGGAGCAAATGTCTGCTCGAACATTCCGCAATGTTCTGCATGAACTGGCCACCGATAGTCAAAGCACGGTAGAGAAAGGGCGCAGCTTCGAGCGCCTGGTCAAGGCGTTCCTGGAGCAAGACAAGGCGCAGTCGGAACGCTTCGCAAAAGTTTGGCTGTGGGTCGATTGGCCTGGCAACGGCGGACGGCATGACACCGGCATCGACCTAGTGGCCGAGGAACGGGATACCGGCGACCTAATAGCTATCCAGTGCAAGTTCTATGGCGAAGACAACTCGATAGCCCTAGAGCAGCTCAACAAATTCCTGACGGCCTACGGTGCAATCCAATTCGCCAGCGGGATCATGGTGGCGACCACCGACATTTGGACTCGCAACGCCGAGGCCACCATTCGGGAATCCCGCACCAAGCCGGTCACCCGCTGGGGCCCCGACATTTTCGAGAACTCTTCCATTGATTGGAACGCCTTCGATCTCGACAATCCTTCCGGCGCTCTCCGGCGGCCCACCAAGACTTTGCGCGACTACCAACAGGAAGCCCTGAACGCGGTCATTGACGGGTTGAAGCAGCACGACCGCGGCAAGCTGATTATGGCCTGCGGCACCGGCAAGACCTTCACCGCCCTCCGCATCGCCGAGCGGCAGGTTGGCGTGGGTGGAACCGTGCTGTTCCTCACGCCGTCCATCTCCCTGCTGTCCCAATCCCTACTGGACTGGGCCAACGACGCCGACATACCGCTCAAGACTTTCGCCGTCTGCTCCGACACCAGGGCCGGAAAACGATCCAGTGATGACGAGGACATTTCCCCCTACGACCTGAGAGACACCCCTTCGACCAACCCGGACCACTTGGTTGCTCGGTACAATGCCGCCAAGCGCGACGGGTATATGACGGCCGTCTTCTCCACCTACCAATCTCTGGACGTGGTGTCGGAAGCGCAACAAGCAGGGCTACCCCAGTTCGAACTTATCATTTGCGACGAGGCCCACCGCACCACCGGGGCCAGCCTGCTAGGGGAATCCGAATCTAACTTCCAGCGCGTACACGACAATGATTTTGTGGCGGCGGACAAGCGGCTATATATGACCGCCACACCGCGAATTTACGGCGACCGTGCCAAGCGCAAGGCCAACGAAAACCGGCTCACGATAGCTTCCATGGACAATGAGGATGTTTACGGGCCTGAGTTTCACCGCCTCGGATTCGGGCGCGCTATCGAACTCGAAATACTATCGCCCTACAAGGTCGTCATATTCAACGTTGACCAAGAGCAGGTAGGCATTGACTTGGATGACCTTCTGTCCGACAGTTCCAACCCCGTAAACATGGACAACGCCGCGCGCATGGTTGGATGCTGGAACGGACTGGGAAAACGTGGAGCCTCCGGATTCGACTTCACCGACGACCCGCAACCGGCCAAACGTGCCGTCGCTTTCAGCAACCGAATCAAAGAATCCGAACTCTTCACTGAGCATTTCCCGGAAGTTACCGAAGGTTGCATCAGAGCGGCCGGAGTGGGTGCGGACAATCTGTTGAAATGCGCAGTAGCACACGTTGACGGTACTCAAAACGCTCTTGAACGTGCCAATCACCTTGCTTGGCTGCGGGAAGAACCCAGTGAGGGCGTATGCAAAATTCTGTCAAATGCCCGCTGCTTGACCGAAGGCATAGATGTTCCGTCCCTGGACGCTATATTGTTCCTTCATCCTCGCAAGTCTGATATTGACGTGGTGCAGGCAGTGGGAAGGGTGATGCGCCGAGCAGAGGACAAGAAGTTCGGCTACATCATTCTGCCCATTGCCCAAGCTCCTCATGCTACTGCGCAAGAGACCGTCAGCAGCAGCGCATACAAGGCTGTGTGGCAGGTCATCAATGCCATTAGTGCCCATGACGACCGCTTTGAAGCCCAAATCAATCAACTGGCCCTCACTTATACCAAGAACAAGCCGGATTACCTTGACGGGACCGATATAGGAACTGGAGAGTCTGAAGACCGGACTGATACTCCGGAGGGCGTACAAGGCACGCTGCCCCTCCTCATTGCCGGTTCAGCGGAATTGCGCGACGCCATCCTGGCCAAGATTGTGGACAAGTACGCAGACCCGGGTTATTGGGAAAAGTGGGCCACCGACATCCGGGAAATCGCACGGCGCCACGAGGCCCGCATCCGGGCTTTGCTCAACAGGCCCGACAGCGATGTCCGCCCGGTATTCGACAGCTTCCTGACCGGCCTCCGGCACAACCTGAACGACGGCATCACCGAGGACGACGCCATCGGTATGTTGTCCCAGCATCTCATCACCAAGCCGGTGTTCGACGCCCTGTTCGAGGATTACGCCTTCGCCCAAAGCAACCCCGTCTCCCAAGCGATGCAGACCACACTCGAAAGCCTGCAAGAGCGCGGGCTGGAAAAGGAGACCGAAGGGCTGGAAAACTTCTACCGCGATGTCCGCGTCTGCGTCCAGAGCATCACTGACGCCGCCAGCAAGCAGAAAATCATCGCCGAACTCTACCAGCGGTTTTTCAAGCTGGCCTTGCCCGACACCGCCGCTAGGTTGGGCATCGTTTATACCCCTATAGAGGTGGTGGATTACATCATCCGCAGCGTCGAGGACGTACTCAACCAAGAGTTCGGCGTCTCAGTCAGTGACGAGGGCGTCCACGTGCTCGACCCCTTCGTAGGTACCGGTACATTCATAACCCGCCTTCTGCGCAGCGGCCTGATACGCAACGAAGACCTGCGACGGAAATACCATGGCGAACTCCACGCTAACGACATCATGCTGCTGGCCTACTACGTTGCAGCCATCAACATCGAGTCTACTTATCACGACTTGGCTGAACTTGATGAATACAGCCCCTTCAACGGCATCGTCCTGACCGATACCTTCCAGTCCTACGAGGAAGGCGACCCTATGGACGAAGTGCTGTTCCCTCGGAACAACGAGCGCATCGAGCGGCAGAAGGGGCTGGACATTCGCGTCATTGTCGGCAATCCGCCTTGGTCGGCCACCAACAACAGAAAGTACCCCACCGTCGACGGGCAGGTGCAGAAGCATTACGCCGCGCCATCGGAGACCAAGCATCTGTCCGCCCTGTATGACCCGTATGTAAAAGCCATACGGCTGGCGTCAGACCGTATCCAAAGCAGCGAACACGGTGGCATCGTTGCCTTCGTTACCAACGGCGGGTTCATCGACTCCAACGCCTTCGACGGGTTCCGCAAGGCGGCAGCTCAGGAATTTCACGCCATCTACTGCTTCAACCTGCGGGGCGACCAGAGAACGGCTGGGGAAAAATCCCGGCAGGAAGGAGGCAAAGTCTTCGGCCAGGAAAGCCGGGCCGGAGTAGCCATCCTGCTGCTGGTCAAGAAGCGGAGCAAATCCACCGGCGCGACAATCCACTACCGGGACATCGGAGATTACCTGAACCGTGAGGCCAAGCTGGAGATACTGTCCGGCTCGCGGCTGGCGACGACGGACTGGCAGGCTATCACCCCAGACGAACACGGAGACTGGATAAGCCAGCGCTCCCAAGCCTTCTTCACCTTGATTCCTCTGACACTAGACGATCCCAATCACGCTATCGCTCCGATTTTCAATCAAAAAACACAGGGAATTAAGACCAACAGAGATCCATGGTGTTACAACTCATCTGATAGAGGCTTGCGGGACAATATTCAGCGCAGTGTAGACTTCTACAACGGAAATGTAGATGAATTCGTACAAACCGGGCCTCGTGGCTCTGCAAAAGAACGCGATGCACAAGCCAGAGATTTTGTAAAGCAAGACCCGCGGCTGTTCCATTGGGACTACGGAAATTATCGCGACTTGGCTAACGGGACGCTCTACGCTGTCGAAGAAGAAGGGTTCAGAGTCAGCTTATATCGCCCGTTTTTCAAGCAACGGGCATATATGGACCGAACCTTGAATAACAGCGTTTATAGAATGCCCGAGGTTTATCCTAGTGTCAGCACAAAAAACTTGGGTATATATGTCAGGGGCCATGGATCCCCAGCACCGTTTTCTGTCTTGATGACGGACTGCATTACCGACTTGGCATTCGCGGGTAGTTGGAACGGAGCAAGTTCGTACCTTGCCCGTTACCGCTATATTCCGGCTCAAGCCTTAACACGTCCGCCTGACCCGGACAACCCTGAACTGGAACGGGTCAGCAACGTCAACCCGGCAGCCCTGGCCCAATTCCGGGAGTATTACAACGACGAGGACATCACCGAGGACGACCTGTTCTACTACACCTACGGGGTTCTACACTCCCAGCAATGGCGGGAGAAATTCGCCGACGACCTGAGCAAGTCCGCCGCCCGCATCCCCATGGCGGCCTCGGCGGAGGACTTCTACGCATTCACAGCCGCGGGACGGGAGTTGGCGGAGTTGCACGTCAACTACGAAGCGGTGGAGCCGTATCCGCTGCTGGAAAGCTACGGAGAGGGCTGGAACCCGGACGCTCCAGACGCCTACCGGGTGGAAAAGATGGCTTACGTCGGCAAGGCCCGCTACCCGGACAGGACGGCGATAGTCTGCAACGCCAATATCACTCTGAGTGGCATCCCGCTACAGGCCCACGAATACCAACTGGGCAGCCGGTCGGCGCTGGACTGGCTGGTAGACCGCTACCAGGTCAAGACCGACAGTAAGAGCGGCATAACCAACGACCCCAACGAATGGGCCACCGAACACGGCCAGCCCCGCTACATCATAGACCTGGTGAAGCGGGTGACGGCGGTAAGCCTGCGGACGGTGGAGATAGTGAACGGGCTGCCGTACCTGCGGTTTGATGACGACGCGGAATTGCCACCTCCGGACCCGGAAGTGTTCCGGCAACTGGCCGATAGGTGGGCGGAGGAAACGGTGTACCTGTCCAACCCCCGCCAGATTGCCCGGCATCCGGCTCACCAGGAAATTCTGGACATGGGCATCGCCGCGGTGCCGCTGATACTGAAGCGCCTGCAAGACCGGGGAGGGCGTTGGTTTTCTACGCTGCGCTCCATCACAGCCGCAGACCCGGTGCCGCCGCAAGACCGGGGCAACGTCCCGGCAATGACGGCGGCATGGCTGGAATGGGGCAAGCGCAATGGCTACGCCTAGCGAACGCAGGCGTCTTATCAGACTCTTTCCCAAGTTGACCGGTGATGAATTTGAGGTTATCTGTCCTGCATTCGATAGGTACAATTGCGTTGCTTATGCCGCTGGTGATACTACACAGCCGTGGAGCGACGAACCGGAAGATTACTGGCCGCCGCAAGTTGCGCGGGACCCAACTATCAGAGGACTGGAAAAACTGTTTAGTACTACAGTCGCAGATTTGATTGTCGCCTTTTGTAGTGGCATTGCCGAGCTTTGGCCTGATGACGCCGTCTCCACCAAGACCAATACAGGATGAAATCCGGTGGTTGGTTCTCTGTCCATACCAAGCGGGTGAGCAGCCGTCGCACCTCCGGGACAGTCACGGGAATCAACTCTTCATCGGGGCCGTAGTGGCCCCCTTTTCTCCCTGTTCCATCGCCTGATACCTGATTGCCATCAGGTAGGCGTGGGCCAGCATGGCCAAGGTGATGTGCCGGTACCAGCCATCCCACCGCCGCACCTCGTACTGGTCCAACCCCACCTCTCCCTTGGCCTCCTCAAAGCATTCCTCGATGGCCCAACGGGTCCCGGCCACCCTCGCCAGTTCCTCCAAGCCGGTGCCTGCCGGACCGAAGCAAACGTAGTAGGCCAACTCACCAGGTTTGGCGATGCTGCGCCGGGCCAGCAGCCAGTACCCCTTGCCCGGTTCCCTCAGGGGCCGTATGTCCACGGCGGCCCAATCGTAGACCCGTGGTCCCTTGGCGCCATTCCCGGCGCTGCACCGCACCCAAGCGGATTCCGCAACCCCGGACGCCAGACGGTCCGCCCTCACCTGTAGCGGTCCCCGCTCCGTCAAAGCCCACAGCTTCTCGTTGCTCTTTACGGCCATGACATGAGGAATCTCCTCACCTTCCAGCCACAACCGCAGGTTGCGGTCGCTGCCGTAGACCTCGTCTCCGGTAAACCAGCCGAAGGGAACACCCGATTCCAGTGCCCGCTGCAACATCAACTGTGCCAGTTGCGGCTTGGTCCGAAAGCGGACACTTTCCGGAACCCCCGCTTCCCGCCGCCGCTCCCAATCGTCCGCCCATACCTGGGGCAGGTACAACTCCCGGTCCAGCAATGCCCTGCCCCTGGCTCCGGCGTGGGCCAGGAACACGCCAACCTGGCAGTTCTCGATCCGACCCGCCGTCCCACTGTACTGACGCTGCACCCCAGCGGACTTGTCGCCTTTCTTGAGAAACCCGGTCTCGTCCACCACCAGAACTCCGTCGGCATCGCCCAGGTGCTCCACCACGTAGTCCCTGAGGTCGTCCCGGACTTGGTCCGCGTCCCACCGGTAGTTGTAAAGCAGGCGCTGCACACCGTCGGGTGTGGCGTCCCCGGCCTGTTCGGCCAGTTGCCAGCCGTTCTTGCGTTCTACCGGACTGAGTAGCCCTCGCAGATAGGCCAGAGCCCGTCGACGCGGCTCCGGTCGCCGGAACCGCTCGGCTATGCACTCATGCACCTGTTCTATGCCATCGGCCCACCGGGCCACTTCCGACACCCCGTCTCCCCAAGCAACCACCAACTCACCTCATCACCAAACAATTGGCCCAATTCTACTCCCTATTGATCTGCGACTGTAGTATTAGATGGTTAGGATTCAAAAAGTGCAATGGTCCCAGACGAGAGAGCGCCTATCAGAAAGTAGCCCTTTATGCCAGTAAAGGGCTTTGGACTCACGTGGCTTTGCAAATTCCGAATGGTCGTTGGCGCAGCAAGCTAGGTAAAGGAGTGCTTATTGAACATCAGACACCCCTTTCCGTAACCGGCGACCTGTACGGTAATGTTTACCTCTATATGAGGAAAAAATGGTGACAGGCTTGGCTGCAAATAATATTCTACAACAAAGGTCAGCGTGCGGGGACTTCATAGACCGGGGTAGACCAACCGGCGTAGGCCGGAATATCGCCCCTCACCGCCTGTCGGAACAGCTCCCTCAACCGCGTCACCACGGGGCCGGTCTCTCCATTGCCAACCTGGTACTTGTCCACGCTGCCCACGGCCTGCACCTCCACGGCGGTGCCGCAGATGAACACCTCGTCGGCAATGTAAAGCTCCGTCCGTTCCACGTCCCGCTCCACTACCGGCACCGAAAGCTCCTTTTCCAGCAACTCTTTGACCACTTCCCGTGTGATGCTTTCCAGTATTCCGGCGCTGACGGGAGGCGTTATAGCCACGCCATCCCTGACGATGAAGATGCAGGCGTAACTTGCTTCCGAGACCTTGCCCTGGCTGTTGAGGATGATGCCGAAGTCGTAGCCGTTCACCCGCGACTCGGTGGAGACGTAACGGCTGTTCTGGTAGTTGGTGATGGCCTTTGCCCTGGGCGGCATCACGTTGTCGGAAATGCGGTTCCAACTGCTGACGTTGCAGTGGGACACGTTGGGAGTATCGAGGTTCGTCGGAGAGGGCCGGGCCGTGATCAGTACCTCTCCCGGCCTTTCCAATACGGCCAAGTAACCGGGTATGCCCCCGCCGAAATAGGCCAACGGCTGGATGTAGGTGTCGCACCGGTAGTCGTTGGCCCGCAGCAACTCGGCGATGCCGAGGCATAACTCGTCCGCCGAGAAGGGTGACGCCATCCGCATGATTTTCATAGACTGGAACAGGCGTTTCAGGTGCGCGTCGAGGTGAAAGATGTAAAGCTCATCCCGCTGGTCGTTCCAATAGGCCCGGATGCCCTCGAACACCGACGAGATGGCGGACCACCCCAGCAGGGACGCGTGCACCATCGCCTTGTCCCACTCCACCAACTCGCCGCTGTGCCACAGGTAGGCCGGGGTCTCGCGGCCAGTCTCCTTGACTTCCTGGGATACTTTCTGCTCAACCATCGATTCCGAAACCCTTTCAGGCCTTCTCCACCAGGTTGGTCAGGTCGTCTATGCCAAGGTCGCCCCAAGTGAACTCCTCGCCTATCTGGTAGGTAGGAGTGCCGTTGACGCCGTGGTCCCTAGCGTACCGGTCGTCGCGGAGCACCTGTTCACGGTAGTAGCCCGACTCCAAGCGTTCCGAAAGCTCGGCCCAGTCGAGGCCGCACTCGTCGGCTAAACCCTTGAGCACGTCCATGTCGGAAAGGTCGACGCCATCTTCCCAGTAAGCCTTGGCGGCGGCGTGGTGGAACTCGCCGTCCAAGCCCATATCGCTGGCGTAAGCCGTGGCTTCATGGACGCGGGATGTGTTGGGAGACCAGTGCGGGCGGCGCATTACCAGTCCGGCTCCACTGGCCCGTTCCTGCATGGCGGGCGAGAACTCGGCCTCGGTCTCGCCTTCCCTCATCGGGCGTAGTTCACCCTCCGGAGGGCCGTCGGGCCGCAGGAAAAAGGCCTTGCGGGTGACGTTGATTGAGTGAGACTCTGCAACTTTGTCGAGCCTGGCCAGGCCGATGTAGCAGAAGGGTCAAGTGTAGTCGTACCAAACTGTGAGGTCCACGGGGGTTCCAGCGGCCATGGTCGTCCTCCTTCGAGAGTGGCAATGGTGGGTTCCAGTAAGCCTCAGATTACGATCAAAGATTCCTGTCCGGCTGATCTCACGGTGGTGAGAGGCACGTACTTATCGAGGGTTACGAATCAAGCACCGTGGGCGACGGCAAGGGCCAGAAGGTATATATCAGTCAGTTGGCCCGGGCCAGACAGACTGCGGGTATCCACGATTGCATCCTCAAGCAGGCTGACGTCGTCGGCAATAAATTGGTGATGGGTAGTAGAGATGGCCTCACGCAAGCGCTCGACGGCATCTACAATGCCCAAAGTGTTCGGATACCCCAGTTGAGACAGGATACGCACGCAACCGTTTTGAGTCAATGGAGAAGAGGCCCACCCGTGTTCTATATGGTTATCTAACCAGTCCGATACCTTCCCGTGATTGATGTGGTTCTCGTCAAGCAAAGCAATCAGAACATTGACATCAAGCAATGCCCTCATACATTAAATTCCCAACTCTTGGCGTAACTCATTCACTAATTCGTTCGTTACGGGTGCTCTCCCCGCCGGGATTGGACGAAAGCCATGAAAGCTTCGTTGCGGTTCTTCAGCTTCTTTCAATTCCACATCCAAACGCCTGAAGTGGAGTTCGACCGGCCCTTCCTCGTCTTGCGGAGTCACCTCGAAGATGAAGTGATGTTCCGGCCTTGGGTTCGAATCCGTAGGTTCAACCCAGAGATTGACATTCTTTAGCACGTCTTCCACATCTATGTTAACCGGCTCACCGGCGCGAAGATAGAAAACTACGGCGTCGAACGTGGAGCCGTCCATGTGGACCTTCTTGACTTCATACCTGTGAGAAGAGGCATCGTCAGGAGGGTATTGCATAAGTTTCCCTCAGTGACCTTGGGTGTTCCATTATCGACTGGACAGATTGTCCTGTAATGATAGCATGATAACTCTCGTCTCCGGATGTGCAACATAACGAGTGGACTTTACCCACCAACAAGGCATAGAATTGCGGTAGTATCGCAACTCATATAGTTTCATTCCCGGATTCAACCGCTATTCCCACGAAGACGGGAAGTCCTCGTACCATCACCACTGTATAGACCGCTCAAAACGGAACGCTACCCAGAGTTGTGACACACCGTTCTTGACAAGACTTGCAACGTCTCCCGATCCGGTTCGTTTCATAGCAACAGTAAGTCTACCAGGCGGGAGCAACGTCATGAGCCAACTGGTATTTATCCATGGTCCAGGGGCCGGCGGTTGCCGCGAAGGCTACGCTTATCAGTTGGAGCGCTTTCCAGGAAGCTTGGCTCCCAACTTGCCGGGCCACCTCGAAGGCAGGTCCTGCGCCGATGTACAAGGGTACACCGAGTGGGTCAGGGGCTGGCTTTGGGGACACGATCTCCGGGAAGACCTGGTGCTAGTGGGTTTCACGTTGGGGGCCTGTATTGCCCTTCAATATGCGCTGGACTACCCGGAAGAGGTTAGCGGGTTGGTGCTGATGACGGTGGCTATGCGCCCCAAGGAACGAGAACCGGGCACCCTGGAAATGCGGCTGCGGGCCGCCGAAGACCCGGAGGCCCACGAGACTTGGCTGCGGGCCATGGACCACGCCATGATGTTCATTGACCCTGAGTTGAGGGGGCGTTTGCTGGAATGGCACCGCCAAGTAGGCCCCATCTCGCAGCACGACGACCTGGTGGTGATCGACCGATTCGACGTGAGAGACCGAATCCATACTCTTCAAGCGCCGCTGGTCCTGATCCGCGGCATCGACGACCCATTGACCTCTGACGAGTACGAGTTGGAGATTCATCAAGCCGTCCCAGGCTCCAGGTACATAAGACTGGACAACGCCGGCCACTTCCCCATGGCGGAACGCCCCAGCGACGTCAACCAAGCCATTGAAGAACTTCTGGCAACGCTGGCTTGAGGAAAGGGTGGGCAGCTAGACGTCGTTGAAGTGCGGCATGACCTCTTCGGCGAACAGTTGCAGGCTCTCAGTGGGGATGGGGTCTGGGAAGAGCAGGAAAAAGTACCTGATTCCGCCCGCCACGTACTGCTCGATCCGCTCGATGCATTGTTGCGGCGTGCCCGCGACGGCACGGGCCAGGGACCGCCGGTAATCGTCTGGGGATATGCCGGCGTTTTGGGCGCCGTCGGTGATGATGCGGTCGAAGTGGCGCTGGTCCTCGGCTATGACCACCCTGGTGTTGTGGGTCACTTGAATCTCCGACGGAGAACGGCCCACTTCATGGCAGTGCCGCTCCAGCACCCGCAGCTTGGCTTGGTGCTCTTCCAGCGTCATATCGAAACCCCAGTTGCAGTAATCGGCGTGCTTGGCTACGCTCCGAAGCACGTAGGTCTCTCCGCGCCCGCCGATTAGCACCGGGGGACGCGGCTGTTGCACCGGCTTGGGGGCGTTCACGGCGGCGCTCAACGAGTAGAAGCTCCCATTGAAGTCAACGCTCGGTTCGGTCCATAACCTTTTGATAATCTCAACAGACTCGTCCAGCATCCGCGTTCTGGCTGGGGTAGACGGAAAGTCGTAGCCCGACGCCAGATGGTCGGCCCGGTCGCCGCCGGCCCCGATGCCCAGTTCCAACCGCCCGCCGCTGATAACATCCAGCGTGGATGCCATTTTGGCCAGCAGGGCCGGCGGCCGGTACGGATTGGCTAAGGTCAGCGGCGTAAGCCGGATCCGCTCGGTCACCGCCGCCAACGCCGCCAAGGTGGTCCAGCATTCCAGGGTGGGCACGTTGAGCAGGTCGTAGAGGGTGGCCGAGTGATAACCCAAGCGGTCGGCCTCGGTCCATATCCGTTTGAGATCGTCGAAGCTGTACCCGCCTTGGTGGATGCGCACTGAGAACTTGATTTTGTCGTTCATCAAGGCAGGTCTTCGCTATACTGGGGCTGAGAAGGAATTGTGACGGATTTCCAAATTAACTCAAGCGTGTTGTTGCACTGTCCGCGCCCGCAGGTCTTCGAGTTCTTTGCCTCGGCTGAAAACCTGGACCTGCTGACCCCTCCGTGGCTCCGGTTCTCCATCATAACCCCTATGCCCATAGATATGACACTGGGGACCGTAATCAAATACCGGCTGAGGATACGCGGCGTGCCTGTCACCTGGGAGAGTGAAATCACTGAATGGGAACCGCCTTTCCGGTTCACCGACTCCCAGATACGCGGCCCGTACAAGCAGTGGGTGCACCGCCACCTGTTCGAGGAGACGGAGGACGGGACACTGGTCATCGACGAGGTCGCCTACCGGCCGCCCGGCGGCGCATTGGTGAATCGCATGTTCGTGGCGGAAGAATTGAGAAGGATTTTCAGTTATAGAAAGGCCAAACTTCTTGAAATCTACTCGTGACAGTGGCGTTGCATAGCCGAAGGTCTAAATAACTTGCGCCAAATTGCATTGCAAGTATAATCTGGCACATTCCAATTAGTTCCCGCATCCTAGGAACGGGACCAAACAGGATTATTTCCGAAAACGCAAAGCTTTGGAGGTAACCCATGAAAGCCGCAGTATTACGAGAAGTAAACCGCCCGCTGGAAATCGAGGAGATCGACGTCGCCGCTCCCGGCCACCGGGAGGTGTTGATACGCACCGGGGCCAGCGGCGTCTGCCACAGCGACCTGCACTTCGTCGAAGGACTGTACAGGACGCCGATGCCGGTCATTCTGGGGCATGAAGCGGCCGGGACCATTGAGGCGGTGGGTGAGTTGGTGGACTATGTGAAGCCGGGCGACCGGGTCATCACCTGCTTGTCGGTGTTCTGCGGCACCTGCGAGCGGTGCACCGAGGGACGCACCGTACTGTGCTCTCGCACCGGCCTGACCCGCGGCCCCAACGAGACGCCCCGCCTCAGTCAGAACGGCGAGGCGGTGGCGCAGTTCGCCAACCTTTCGTCATACGCCGAGCAGATGCTGGTGCACGAGAACGCGGTGGTGAAGATCGAGCGCAATATACCTTTCGAACAGTTGGCGCTCATCGGCTGCGGCGCGACCACTGGTTTGGGCGCGGCTCTCAACACCGCCGCCGTGCGCCCCGGCAGTACCGTGGCGGTCATCGGCTGCGGCGGCGTGGGCCTGAACGCCATACAGGGAGCGGCGCTGGCCGGCGCGCTGCGCATCATCGCCATCGACGCGGTGGAAACCAAGCTGACCCTGGCCCAGGAATTCGGAGCCACCGAGGTCATCGATGCCTCTGGCGGGGACGTAGTGGGCAAGGTGCTCGACCTGACCAACGGAGGCGTGGACTACTCCTTCGAGGCTATTGGTAAGAAGGAGACCGCCGAGCAGTCGTTCCACATGCTGCGGCCGGGCGGCACGGCCACCGTCATCGGCATGATTCCGCAAGGCACGAAAATCGAGTTGGACGGCCCGTCATTCCTCCGCGAGCGGCGCATCCAGGGCAGCAGCATGGGCTCCAACCACTTCCGCACCCACATGCCCCAATACGTGGAGTTCTATCTGCAAGGCCGGCTGAAGCTGGACGAATTGGTGACCCAGCGGATGGAACTGGGCCAGATCAACCAAGCCTTCGAGGACATGAAGCAGGGAGAGGTGGCCCGGAGCGTGATAACGTTCGATTAGATTCCCGCATTCGCGGGAATAACGGGTTGGGTCAATAGGTCCACTTGGGTTCCCGCTTTTCCAGGAACGCGGTGATGCCCTCCTTGGCGTCCTCTTTGAGCAGGTTGTCAACCATGACCTTCTGGGCCATATCGTAGGCGGCCGGCCGGTCTAGTTCTATCTGGCGGTAGAAGGCCTGCTTGCCGATGGCCAAGGTTTGAGAGCTGGCGTCGCAAATCTGTTGCGCCAGCGCCATCACCTGCTCCTCCAGTTCCTCGGCGGGCACCACGCGGTTGACCAAACCGTGCTCCAAGGCGTCACGGGCCGAAATGGGCGTCCCTGTCAACAGCATTTCCATGGCCTTCTTGGTCTGCACCGCACGGGACACGGCGACGCCCGGCGTGGTGCAGAACAGGCCGATCTGCACTCCCGGCGTCGCAAAGGCCGCATTCTCCGACGCCACCGCTAGGTCGCAGGTAGCCACCAATTGGCACCCTGCGGCGGTGGCCAAGCCCTGCACTTGGGCAATAACCGGCTTGGGAATCAGCCGGATGGCCTCCATGACCTCGGTGCAAAGGGCAAATACCTCGGTATAGCCGTCTTCGTCGCCGTTGACCAGTTCTCTCAAGTCGTGGCCGGAGCTGAACACCGGCCCCTCGGAGCGGAGCACGATCACCCGTACATTGGAGTCGTTGCGGAAGTCGTCCAGCCGTTGTTTCAGAGAGGACAATACGGGACTGGACAGCGCGTGTCGCTTTTCAGGGTTGTTGAGGGTCAGCACGGCGATCCCGCCGACCTGTTCATAAAGCACCGGGTCCTGGGTCATTTCAGGTCTCCTTATATATTGGTAAACTGGGAGTCCGTTCGTGGTGAGCCTGTCGAACCATGAACGGACGGCCCTTCGACAAGCTCAGGGCGAACGGTAGAATTAGCCATCGATCCAAATAAGTCGAACCACTAGACGCCGACGGCATCCGCAAATCTGCGAATAGCCTCGATATGATGGGCAACGCCGTCACCCCCGCTTTTCCGGGTTTCGACAGAGATATGGCGGGCGCCCATCTCTTCCCACACTTTAGCCTCGTCTATCCAGTCTTCGGGCTGCTTGTCCGCCGTTCTCAACCGCCCGTCCAGCTCCAGGGAGGCCGTGTCCCGGCCCGCCTCGGCGGCGTACTTCTGCACCCGCGCCACCACCGCTTTGCCCGGCTCGTCGGCGCCGATGTTGGGGCACCACCCGTCGGCTATGCGGGCTATGCGGCGGAGCACCGTGTCCATCATCCGCGGGTCGTTGCTGGAGCCGCCGCCTATCCATACCGGAATGGGGCGTTGCACCGGCAATGGGTTCAAACCGGCATGGGTGACGTTGTGCCAGCGTCCGTGAAAGTCCACCACCTCTTGCGTCCATAGGGCGCGCATCACGGCGATCTGCTCCTCGCTGCGGCGTCCCCGGTTGTGGAAGTCTTCCCCCAAGGCGTCGAACTCCACCTTGTTCCAACCCACTCCAATGCCCAAGGTGAACCGCCCACCGCTCAGCACGTCGATTTCGGCGGCCTGTTTGGCCACCAACGCCGTCTGGCGTTGGGGAAGTATCAGGATTCCGGTCACCAACCGCACCCGCTGGGTGACGGCAGCGATGTAGCCCATCAGGGTCATCGACTCGTGCACCAAGGACTTGTGGCTGTAGTTTGCCAATGATGGGTGGTTGTGGAATTGAGGGTCCGCGCCCAGCACGTGATCGGCCACAAAGATGTGGGAGTATCCCAGGTCCTCAGCAGCTTGAACAAAGTCGCGCACCGCGGCCGGGTCAGCCTCGATCTCCGTCTGGGGGAAGATTACTCCGATGTCCATAGGGTTAGTCCTGTAAGTTCTAAGGTTGGTAGAAGATGGATGAACTTCCTTGCGAACGCTCGGCACGCTTGCGACGCCGTATGAAGGTATAGGTCACCGCGAAGATCAAAATGCCGGCGATTGTCCATAATCCACCCGGAAACAGGGCGTTCAGGAACGTCTCGCCGGGTACGACAGCTTCTCCGCCGGGGCTGTCGGGATGGCGGTAAAAATTCATCCGGAAGTAAATTGCCAGCAGCCCATAAGCGGCGAAATAGATTCCCAAGGCTACTATTCCCCACTGTAAGGCGGCAATAAATCGCTTTCCGCTTGGCACGGTTCCCGCTTCTATCCTTTTTCCGACTTGGAAGTCCCTGTTACCGGGTCGCTACGCCGGAAATCCTTTTGCAGCCTTGGCACATCCTAATAAAAGGGACTGGGTGGGTGTTTAATCGTCCGGCATCAGCATCACGGTGACGTTGTTCGACGCTGCCAATGCCGTGCGGGTGTCGTCGATGTTGGTGCCTACCACAACAGGCATTACAGGCTGCCCGATAACGGACGCCAGGATACCAGCCCGCTCAGCGGCCCGGATAATGTCATTGTCGTTGATGGTTACGGAAACCTCGGCAACTACGTGCATATCGGCGCCGTCCGTCCGGCGTCGGCAGGTGAAAATGATGTCAATAAGCCTGAGCTCGGTGTTCTGTTGGTCAGTAATAACGCCGTCGTCGTCGGCCTGTTCAATCAACTCTTCAAGCCCGGCGTCCATCATGGTCAAACCGCCCAGCAGTACTCTCGTCCGCCGTACATTCAGGTATCGTGCGGCCAGTGCCGGGATGTTCTTTTGCACTTTGTATTCGTAGGTAATGCCAAATCTGTTGTCCAATTTGCCGTCAACTTGGTTTATGCGGGCATTCATTTGGTCTATCCGGACATTGACGTTGGCGATATCGTCTTTAATGTCACTTACGTCAGTCTCGATTCGTTCCAGCCGATCATGGACCAATTGAAAGTTCCGATCTGTCGCTTCTATAAACCGGGTCAAACGTTCGTCCAACGTGTCATAACGACTCTCCAATAGTTGGAGTCTTTGGTTTGTCAGTCGGACGAATGCAGCAAACTGCTCAGGCAAGTCCAGCAGGTCTTTGCCTAGCAGGATAGCCCGGATGGTGTCGGTCCATTCGGGCTGTTCCCGCAAGATACGCGCAAAGTCGGCGATGTCATTGATGGTGGTCATGGGAAGTGCATCGTTCCTTATAGTACATTATACCCGCCGCTGGTTCGGGCCGTAATGGCCGGTGAGGTCCCAGGCTTCATTCACATCAATAGGCAGGATGCCCAGGACAAGAGCGGCAGCTTATCACCGCCGGTATTCGTCGCCGCAGTCCCCGATGATTTGGTACAAGTCACGGGAGCGGTCCTGCACAGCCTCGATTTGTTGCAGGTCTTCGGCATCGAGGGAGAACCCGAAGACTTGCGCGTTGGCGGATATGTGCTCGCTGGCGCCCAATCTGGCGCCAATGATGACGCCTCCCACGGAGGGCTGGTCCAGCACGTACCGCACCGCGACGTTGGCGATGGATACCCCGTGCTTGACGGCTATTTTCTTGAGCGCCTGGAGAAGTTCCTGGAACAGCTCCCAGCCGCCCCACACGTCCACCATCTGCTTGTACTTGGAGAGGCTGGCGGTGTTCAGCATCGGACGGCCCGGTTCCGGCTGGTCCAAGTAACGTTCGGAAAGCAACCCGCCGCAGAGGGAACCGTAGGCCAGCAGGTGAATGCCTTGTTCCTGGCAATACTGCCCCATATTCACTGCTGGCCGGCGGTCTATCAGTGAATATTGGACCTGGTTGGAGACGATTTGGACGCCGTGGTCCACGATGCGGCCTATGTGCTCGGTGTCGAAATTTGTCAGGGCAAGATGACGGATTTTGCCTTCGTCCCGAAGCTCCTGCAAACGGGACATGGCGTCCAGGTACGCTGGGTTTCGATAGTCCCACCAGTGAAACTGGAGCAGGTCCAACCGCTCCACGTCCATGCGGCGCAGCGAAACGTTGACGGCGTCTTCCACGACGGGGCGGGTCATCGCCACCGGCCTGGGCACCCACTTGGTGAAGGCCTGCGTTCCGTTCAGGGCCTCCGGCCCCTTCTGGGCGGACAGTTGCCGGCGAAACTCTCCGATGAAGTCCTCCGCCGGGCCGTAGTGGTCCGCTAAATCCCAAGTGGTGAACCCTGCTTCCATGTACGGGAACATGGCCGCCACCGCCGCCGTCGGGTCGATACGGCCGTGAGCGCCGGAAACCTGCCACATGCCGTTCAGCAGACGGCAGATTTCCATGTCCGGCGTGAATTGGAGCCGGGACCGCTGGTTCATGGGATACCGCTGATTCATAAGATTCATCTGATTAATCATGATAATCAGTGGTCCATGATAATCAGAGGTGCAAGATGCGTCTCCTAAGCGGCGACCGCTTGGGATACCTGCCCCAGCAGGGTGAGGGTACGGTCCAGGGATGCTTCACGGTCGCTGCCAGCCAACACCGGCGACACCAAGATTTCCGATGCGCCCGAATCCAGCAGTTTGCGGATGTGAGAGGCGGTGTGTTCCTCGTTGCCGTAAACTACCAAGCCGTCGATCATGGCGTCGCTCCAGGTTGAGTTGGACGCCTCGGGATAGCCGGAACTCACCAGCATCCGCCGGTAGAAGGGCAGGCGGGGGTAGTTGCTGAACTGCTCCCGGAAAGCCTCGCGCACCTCGTCCACGTCGTCGTGAACGCATACGGGGGCGTGGGCAATCAAGGGAGGGGCAGCCCGGCCTGCTTTCGCCGCTCCCTCTTTCATGGCCGGCAGGGCGGTGCCTTCCAAGTAGGCCCAGGGGCATACCCAGCTTATCGCGCCGTCGGCTTCCTCGCCGCATAACTCGAAGGACCCGCGTTGCAAGGCCGATGCCATGATGGGCACGTCCGCTTTTTGCGGAATGGTCTCGTGGGCTTGGTAGAAGTCGCCGTCCAGGTCCACCTTTCCTTCCTGAAGCAGGGCCTTGAGCACTTGCAGGTATTCCCGCAAGTGGCCCAGCGGTTGGTCCATGCGAATACCCATTTGCCGCATGGTAGGACGGTGGCTGGGGCCGACCCCCAAGCGAAACCTTCCCGGCGCCAGTTGGTCTATTACCTGCACCTGCTGGGCCATCACCAATGGATGCCGGGGGTAGGTGGGTACTATGGAGGTGCCGAACTTTATGCGCTCGGTGCGAAGGGCGGCCGCGGCAAACACCGTCATGCTGTCCAAGCGTGCCCCTCCGGTGGTCATCCAAACAGCGTCAATGCCCTTCTGCTCAGCCCGTTCTATGTCCGCCAAGACTCCTTGCGCCGTGGGGCCGCCCACGGCCAGACCTATTCTGGTCATTTCTCTACCTCGCTACTGGTTTGTTGTTGTCGTGGAAAGCCCTCACTCCCCTTCCCTTGTCTTTCCCCCGAAGCTTGCCCCAGACCCCCGCCTACGCGGGGGTGACGAGTAGCAGGGGGCGGGAAACCGGGACGGGGCGGGCTACTCATGCTGTTCACAGTTTGTGCACGCCGGGCAGTACGTCCCTCCCCACCAGTTCGATGTGGTCCATCACGTCCTTCTGCTGCATCTCCGGGTAGAAGAGGCGCAGGATGACTTGGGTAAACCCCAGGTCGCGGTACCGGGCGATCTGCTCTACACATTCGTCCGGACTGCCCACGATGAAAGTATCGTCCATCAGTCCTTCCAGGTCGCCGGTCACCTTGCGCACCAGTTCAGGGTGTGTTCCTTGCAGACCGTGGGTGGCGTACTCGGCGTACTTGCGCTCGAAGCCGCTCCTGGCTTTCGCCAACACTTCGCCCCGGCTGTCGGCGCAGAAAAACTCCCGGACGACCACCATCTCCCCAGGGTAGTCGCGGCCGTTTTCGGCCAGCGTCTCGTGGTACAACTCCACCTGCCGGCGGATCGTTTCGTAGGGCTGGGCCGGGCCGATGAAGAGGATGTGGCCCTCCCGTCCCACGCGGCGGACGGCCGGGTCGCTCATGGCGGCGAGCCACAGCTTGGGATAGGGCTTCTGGTAGGGTCGGGCCGTGGGCCTGGCGCCGGTGACGTGGTAGTAACGCCCGTGGTGGGTCACTTCGTCCTCGGTCCAAAGCCGTTGCATCAATGCCAGTGCCTCTGAGTGCCGCGCTCCACGCTCGGACATCCGGGTGTCAAAGGCCTCGCACTCCTCGGGACGGTAGCCCAGCCCCAAGCCGAGAATGAACCTTCCCTCGCAGATGTGGTCCAGGGTCGCCGCCTGTTCGGCCACATCCACCGGGTTGAGAAGTGGAAGTAGCAGGACCGACGTAGCCAGTTTCATGTCGCCCGGCTCGGCGGCCAGACGGGCGAGGACGGGAAAAGGCTGGAAGTGCTGGAAAGGGTCGATCAGGTAGTGGTGGGCCCAGCAGTAAATGTCGAACCCGGCGTCCCTCGACCCTCGGAACTGTTCCAAGTGGTTGCGCCACTGCTGCTGGGGGGCAATGGTGTCCCTTATAACAACCTGGCCTACCTGGTAGCCAACCTCCATTCCGGTCACCCCTTCTCCTCGGACTCCGGGAACAAAACGGGCCGGAGCAAGTGGGCAGCGTGGAACAGTTCAATACCCGTTACCTTGCCGTCATCGTTCGACCTTGCGATGAGTTGTTTGGCAACCGTCTCTCCATAGGGCCCAAGCTTTCCGCTTGTGAGAATCAGGGAGTCGGTGTCCTTGAAGTAGTGAATTTGCAATTCTGGTTGAGGCATAAGAGGCGCTTTGTGATGTACAGGTCTCCAAGAGTGGCCCAAAAAGCCAAGGGTTATTTTTCCTGCCGAGTTTCTGGAAATAGGTAAGGCCGCAGCAATTCAGCGGCGTGTTCAAGCACAACGCTGGTTACCCAGCCATCATTATCTGACATTGCCACTAGGTTCCGCGCAACCGTTTCTCCATTGGGCCCGGTCAGTCCACCTGAAAGCACCAGGGTGTCCGTGTCCTCGAAATACTCAATCAGCAAATCAGGTTCTGAGGCTACTATCGATTCAGTGACTCCAGTCTCTTTGTCCGGCTTCAATGTCATGTTGTTACTCTCTTAGGATATACCCTTACGGCATCCGCCGGTACTTCAGCAGCCGTTGGCCTTCCAGGTGCTGGTTGATGTACAGGTCGCCGTGGGCGTCTACCCAAACGGCGTGGGCGGTGGCGCCGTAGGGGCCTTCCCACTTGGAGATCACCGTCCCGTCTATGTCCACTATGCTCAGGAACCCGTCCAGTTCCGGGATAAACACCACGTTGTTCTCGTCGATGAAGAAGTCGCAGGGGCGGGCAAAGCCGGTCCACTGGGTGAGGAACTCCCCTTCTTGGGTGAAAATTTGGACCCGGTTGTTCTCGCGGTCGGCGACGAACACCCGCCCGTCGGTGTGCACCCACACCCCGTGGGGCACGTGAAACTCTCCCGGCTCGGTCTTGCCCGGCTCGCCCCACGAGTTGAGCAAGGTTCCATCCTTGTCGAACTTGTGCACCCGGGCGTTGCCGTACCCATCGGAGATGTACAGGTAGCCGTCGGGCGAAATCGACACGTCGCTGGGACGATTGAAGGGGCCGGCGGCCCGCAATGCCGGCTCCTCGGTGATGCCCGACCAACCAGTGTCCGACGGCTTGTACCATTCGCCCATCGTCATCAGCAGGTTACCGTCCCGGTCGTATTTCTGAACAACGTGGGAGTTTTTGACCGGCAGGTAGAGGTTTTCGTCTTCGTCAATGTGCATACCGTGGGCGTCGTCCAGGACGCCTTCGCCCCAGGATGTGATGAAGTTGCCGTCCCTGTCCAAAACTATCAGCGGATGGTCGCTCCGGTTGAACAGGTACACCCGGTCCTGGGAGTCGGTGACGATGCCCGTCTGCCCAAGCACCCATCCGTCGGGAAGCTTGGCCCAGTCCTCGATCAACTCGAAAGTGTATTTACCTGTGCCTACGGTTGCCATGACAGCATCACCTCCTGACTTGGATGCAGAGAACGTGGGTGTAGGGGCTGGTCTTGTGCCAGCCCTGGGCGCCCACGAGGGACGCCCCTACCCCGCTTTGCCCTTGAACGCCGGCATTACTTCCTTGGCGAACCACTCCAGTTGCTCCAGGATGACCGATTGGGGAGTGCCGACGGGGTGGCTGACGCCCACGCGGTCCATGCCCGGGTAACGCTCGGCGACGGCGCTGAGTTGCTCGATTATGCGTTCCGGCGGGCCGCAGAGGGCCGCGCCGCTCTTTACCGCCTCTTCCAAGCTGGGCAACCCGGCGAAAGGCGCTCTGGCGGGGTCGCTGATGTCCCGCATCTGCTCCTCGCTGAGTCCCCGGTGGAGCCGGAGCGGACCGAACATCTTGACGTTTTCTTCGTAGAACGCGGAGGCTTCCTTGATGGCTTTCTCCACCGTGTCGGCCAGGTAGAAGTGGAACCCGACGCTGATGTCCTCGCCAAGCTCGATCTCGCGGCCGGTCCGGGCCACGGCGGCTTGGTATTCCCGCATCGTGTCGTCCATTGCGCCGCCTTCCGCGACGCCGCCTCCGATCATGCCCTTGATCCCGTGTTTGGCCATGAAGTCCAACGCCCGCCGGGTGCCGCCCTGTATTGGCTGCCAGCACTCCACCGGCAGGTTCCTGGGCCTGGGCACCAGCGTAATCTCCTCCAACTCGTATCCCCTGTAAGGCACCTTGGGGGGAATGTCGTAGTATTGGCCGTGATGAGAGAAGGAGGCCTCGTTGAACGACTTGAGGATGACTTCCACCTGCTCCTCGAACATCTCGCGGTTGGCGTTCTGGTCCAGCAGCGGGCTGCCGAAAGTCTCAATCTCGCGGGTGTGGTAGCCCCGGCCTACGCCGAACACCACGCGGCCGCCGGTGAGTATGTCTGCGGTGGCGTAGTCCTCGGCCAGCCGCAACGGGTGCCACATGGGAGCGATGTTGAAAGCGCAGCCCAAGCGGATGTTCTTGGTCAGGTGGGCCAGGTGCACGTTCAGCATCAACAGGTTGGGTATGCACTCGTACCCTTCCGGCTGGAAGTGGTGCTCCGCCATCCAGAAGGTGTCGTAACCCATATCGTCCAGAAGCTTCGCGATGGCTTCGGCTTTCGGGAATGCCGTGGTCAGGTGTTCATCCGACAGGGAACGGTCGTTTACCGGTGTGCCGGCGTACCCCACGTTGTCCATGTCCACGTGTCCGGCGAAAAGGCTGTCAAACTTTGTAATCATGGCCTGCCTCTCGGTTGGTTCTTGTTGAACGTCTTGAAAACAGTCTCATTGTAGTCTATGGGCATGGGGTGTCAACACGCCTGAGAGGCCGGGTGACGAGAGGCGGTTGACAGGACGCAACCGGCGCATCACCATGGTAAAGTCAAGCTTACGATAGAGATGAATGTATGAACTTGGAAGATATTCGGGCAGGCCACGACAAGTCCTGCTCAGACGAGGAGCTTCAACAACTCGTTGAGCAACTTAAGGCTGCTGAGAGGGATCTTCCGTTCGTCGGAATGGATTGGTTCCGCAACGAATTTTTGCCCCAGTGCGGCCACCCTTGGGCCAAAGACCCCAAGAAGATAGATTCATTGTTATGGCAGGCGTTTGAACGGTTTCTGGTTTTGACCTGGCCCGTCCCAGACCCCGCTGAACGGCTGCGCTCCATTACGACAATCACGATAAATCGGAAACTTCGTGAAGTTCCGCCCGATATGGAAAAACACGGAATGAGGTTCACTCCGATTCAGATCAAAGGTGGTCCGATTTCAGATACAGTCATTGAGGACAGGGCTGACCGGTTCTGATGTCCAGCTATTACTTGGACACGAGCGCCTTGGTTAAGCTCTATCTTGAAGAGGAAGGCACTGTAGGGGTAGTAGACCTGATTCGGGATGTGGAAATAGGCCGGATCATCATACTGGAAATTACCCTGTTGGAATTTCGTTCGGCCCTACGCAGGAAAGAGCGAAGGGGCGAAATTTCAAGTTTTGAAGCCAATTCAGCACTTGCGAGGTTAGAGCAGCAAGCCGTTTCTTTGTACCGTGTGGAACCGTTGACCCCGGCCGTGGTCGGCGAGGCGGTCCGGCTGATTGACTTGTATCCATTAAGAACCTACGACGCCGTCCAACTTGCGGGTTGTCTGGCAGCGCGAAGCAGCGTTCTTTCCCCGTTGACCTTCGTTTGCGCCGACTTCCGTCTTTGCGCAGCGGCCGGCTTAGAGGGGTTGGCTACGATCAATCCGTTGGATGGACTATAAGCGGCCCCCTCCCCGTCAAAGCCCCAGCGAAGCTGGGTCGCCCGCTTGGTCTATGTTCCCATCTACTATCTGGATGACATGGTCGCTCATGCCGGCCAAGGCCAGGTCGTGGGTGGCTACTATGACGGTGGCCTTTCTTTCCTTGACCACCTCGCGCAGGATGCCGCTTATGGATGACGCGGTGGTGGTGTCTAGTTCTCCGGTGGGCTCGTCGGCGAAGATGGCGTCCGGGCCGGTCACCAGAGCGCGGGCTATGGAGACCCGCTGTTGCTCACCGCCGGAAAGCTCATAAGGACGGTGCCGCGCCCGCGGGCCAAGTCCCACCAGGTCGAGGGCTTCCATGGCGCGCCGCCGCCGCTCCCGCCAAGATGTCCCGGATATGTGCAGGGGCAGTTCGACATTTTCCAAGGCGGAAAGTAGGGGCATAAGTCCGAATGACTGGAATACGAAGCTGATCTTCCGGCGGCGCAGTTCCACCAAGTCGGCTTCCGCCATGCTTGACATGTCCTGGCCCTGAAAGAAGACCTTGCCGCCGGTGGGCTGGTCCAACCCCGACATAAGGTTCAGTAGAGTGGTCTTCCCCGAACCGGACCGTCCCACTACCGACAGCAACTGCCCTCGGCCTACTTGCAAGGTGATCCCGTTGACCGCGGTCACGGCCATTTCCCCCGCCCCGAACACACGGGTCACACTTTCGGTGGAGATGATGCTGTCGTAATTGGTTTGAGATGACCGAACTTCACTCATAGCCCGATGCTCGATTGGACCGCCTTACGACGGTCCGAGAGAGTTGCCTGTCTCACCCGCCCCCGCTCCTGTTGACGCGGCTCCGCGGGTCCGCCGGGCGTATGGTCACGGTGTCCCCTTCCAACCCGGCCTTCGCCAGCCCTCGCTGACGCAGGCGTTCCGAAATGTCTTGAGGCAGTTGTATGCGGCCGGCCCGGTCTACGACGACATACTCCTCCTCCACCAAGTCGCCGGGCCGTTGGAAGGTTGGCGTGGAATAACTTTCCGAACTAATGCGCCCGTCACGGATGTTGACCACTCGGTCAACATAACGGGCCACCCCGGGATAGTGGGTCACCATGATTATCGTAACCTTGTAGGCTTGATTCAGGTGACGCAGCATTTCGAAGACTTGGCCGGCCGTTTGGGTGTCCAGCTCGCCCGTGGGCTCGTCGGCCAGCAATAGCGGAGGACGGTTTGCCAGCGCCACTCCGATGGCGGTGCGTTGCTGCTCGCCCCCGGACAGTTGATACGGATACCGGTCCCCCTTGTCCGACATGCCAAGGGACTCCAGAAGCTCCGAGCTCCAATCGTGGCGTTCCTTGGCCGACGCCCCCGCCATCGCCAGCGGCGTCTCGATGTTGTCCCTTACGTTCAGGTAGGGCACCAGGTTCCTGCCGGTGGCCTGCCAAACGAACCCTACTTCCAAGCGGCGGTACATCACCAGGTCGCGGTCGGTAATGTTCAGAAGGTCTCTGGACCCCACTCGGACCTGCCCCGCCGACGGGCGGTCTAACCCGGCCAGCACGTTCATCAGTGTGCTCTTGCCGCTGCCACTGGCGCCCACGATGGCTATCAGCTCCCCCGTCTGCACCTCCAGGTCCAGCCCCCGGAGGGCTACAACCTCCAACTCGGACCTCTTGTAAATCTTGAATAAGTCCCGGCACTCGACGTAGACGCCCTCCGGCTCGTCTTGCTCCACCGGACGGGGTTCAGGGACTGGGATAGGTGCGGGCCTTTCTAATACGCTGCGTCTGTCCAAGTAAGCCTCACTGAACTATTTCTATCTGGGAAATTGCACCGCACTTTGTCCGGCGCACAGCTTAACCTTCGCCGATTCTCAATACTTGGTGAATTTCCATTCTAGTCGTAAACCACACCAACCACAACAAAGCCACAACCGTGAATACCGCCAGGACCAGGTACGACAACCCAAGTGTGGACCAGTTTGTTTGCAGTATCATGCCGGGCGTGACCCTGACCCCCGCCTCCGCGACTTCCATCAGGGGCAGAAGGCTGGTGCCGATTACCAGACCGGCCACGGTGCCCAAGGATACCCCGCATACGGCCACCAGCACCAAGCTGAACCACACGCACCCGTTGAGCTGTGTGCGAGACGACCCCAGTGTGCGCAGCAACGCGAACTCAGTTTGCCGCTCCCTGGTGTCGATGAACGAAAACAGCACAATCCCGGACACGCTGGCCAGGACCAGGGCCAGGAACATCAGCACCAGCAAAGCTCCCCAACCGGCGTTCACCAAGGGCTGATCGACCCGCTGGGACACCAAGTCTGAAGCCTCGAAGACATCCCTTATCCGCAGGCCGCTGTCCTCCAATTGGCCGACAATCGCGTCCGGGTCGGACCCTTTCTGGTCCAGGTCAACCCACAGTTCGTTGGACCAGCCCACGGGCCTGGGGCTGTGTATATTTGCGTGTTGGATGAACGTTTCCAGGTCCACCACGGAAAAGGGTTTGCCGTCTGGGTCCAAGGTTGGAAAATAGTCTACGGCGGCCTTTATCTCCAAGGCCAGTGAAAAAGTTGAAAGCCCCACGGTACGGATGTCGCCCACTTCGGCGTCCGCAATCTCCAGGAACCGTTTGCTCACCAACGCGGGGACAGGCGTTTCGACGGTTCCGGGTCGTATTCCGCGAAGCCCCACGCTCCCCGGAGACCAACCATACCGGGCGGAACGGCTGCCACCCGGCGGCGCCACCGAATCGCTCGTCTCCAAGGAGTACAGCCCGGGTTTGGTGAAGTCTTCGACTATCTGCCAGCCGCTCAGGTCGCTGAAATCGTCCAGGACGCCCCCGCTGACGTCTTCGCTCTCGTATCCCAACTCGCCGAAAAATATCGCGCCGGGCTCAATGACAGGAGAACGGTGGACCAGTTGCAACGACATCAACGTGACCGGGTACGTAACGTTTTCCAAGCGGGATATGCCCAAGACGGAACCAACCGGGACGATATTGCCTTCCAGCCGCTTCCAGCCCCGGAATCCCACGTTCCCCAATGAAACGTCGAAGTAGTACCCCAGGGCGTCCCTCAACCTGGCGTGTACAAACAGGCTGGGGTCGGGACGGCTTGGCTGCACCAGGACGCTCAGGGTGGTGGCATCCATCGGCAACAGGATGCCCTGGGGTTCAGGCGGTGGTCCTGGCGTCAGAAGAGCGGTCAGTTCCTCCAAGGACTGACCCTGTGAGAAGTCCGGCCTGTACCAAGCGACGCGGTCGAAGTCTTCCGCCTCCACCGCCAGCATGATGCCGCTGGTGCTGAACCCGGTGGTGGTAAGGTGGCCGCCCGCCCGCTGCGCTTCGATGGCCACCGGGGCCAGCCCGTTGGCCTTCACCGACTCGGATATGCCTTGGAGTGTCCGGGGACTGGACTTCCCTCCATGTTCAATGCGCAGGTCCGCCCCGGCGGCGTACAGGGCGCGGTCCATCTGGCTGCGCTCCAGGGTGGCGCTGAAGGCGCTTCCTATAACGCCCAAGGCGGTGGCGAACATCAACAGGACTACCAACGCGCCCGGCACTACCGGGTCCCTGGATACGTGCCTCAGCCCTTGCAACAGCCACGACGGCGCTGCCGGCTCTACCAAGCGCGTCAGTACTCCTATGGCTATGGGGAACACTCGCATGACGATGAGACCTATGGCCAAAAGGCCAAGCAACGGTCCCAGCAGCAGCGTGTAGTCTATCTCCAGTCCTTGATTTCCCAAGGGACGCACCAGGAAAGCGCCCCGGCTTTGAATTTGCCACCAGAGGAGCGCTATCAGGCCCAGCAGCAGAATATCCAGGTAGTAACGGTGCACAAACGGAACGCTGGGAGGCCGCGCGCCCGTTTGCCGGAATTCCACCACGCTCTGCCGGGCGGCCACCAAGGTAGTCCCGGTCAGCACCACCACTCCCAGCAGCCCTCCGGCCAGCCCCAACAGGAAGGCCTCTATGGGAATAAACAGGGGAACAGCCACCAGTTCGTCGTCGCCCCCCAAGCCGAAAAACAGTCGGCCCAGCACCGTCACCACGGCGAGGGCCAGGAAGGGGCCTACGACGACCGCCGGTATGGCCAGCAGAACTCCCTCGACGGCGGACAAAACAGCTACTTGTACCGTGGTTGCGCCACGGCTTTTCAGCACGGAAATCTCGGTAGCCCGTGACTTGATGATCAGCGCGGTAATCAGCGCAAGGTAGTAAGCCAACGTGCCGACAATCAGGAACAGGATCAGGTACAGTGGAATGCGGGCCAGCAACAACTGTTCCTGGTAGTCCTCCAACACTTCGTCCAGCTTGATGCCGTTGCTGGAGTTGGCCAAGTTCGTCCGCACGTCCCGTTGGATACGCTGGAGAGAGTCCAGCACCTGGTCGACGTTCCCCGCGTCGATGGTGGGCCGGTCCACGTAATAGAACCAGGTTACGTCGGTGTACAAGGTGGGATATTGGCCGTAGACTTGGGCCAGGATGGCCTCTTCCGAGGTGAACAGGGGAACGATGGTCCATTTGTCGTCATGGAAACTGAAGGCGTTGCCGGACGCATACCAGAACTCGTCATCCACGTTGACGCGCTCGAACACTCCAACGATTTCCACCGGGACCGAGGGGGGATCTGTGAACGACGCCGCAGGAAACGCCTCCATCCTGTCGCCAACGTCAAGCTGGAGCAATTGAGAGCCGAGTACATCCACCGCAACCTGTAAAGGCTGGCCCGGTGTGGGAGACCCGGCGGCGGAGTCCGAGTAAGGCCAGCGCCCGCGGACAATCTCGGCCCTGCCCGTTGTCAGCCCTGTCATGTACTTTATTTCGCCGCGGGGCCGGACTTCGTTGTCCAACTCCAACTGGGGATGGCCGGTGAAGAAGAAGGTCGAGGTCTCGACCAACATGGCCCTGTCGTTGATGTGGGAGTCGATCAAGGCCAGCACCCTCTGCTCATTGAAGGCCTTTGTGGCGCGGTGGTAGGCGGCTCTTCCCTCGGCGGTGGGGGCCGTGTCCTGGCCGGTGAAAATCCTCAACCAGAAGTTGGCTTCCTCAGGCGTGGCCCGGGTCATTGCGTGGCGCAGCGCCGTCTCGGCCAACAGGTTGGAGAAGATAACGCCGCTGGCCATCAGCGACACGGCCAGCAATATGCCCGCAAAAAGGACCAACTCCAACCGCCAGTTGAAGGCGATCCTTCGAACGGCGATGATGTAGCCGAGCCTGGTTAACGCCGCCATTCTGCGTAGACCCCGCCTGATGCCGTAGCTCTCATTCCTATTCTCCGGTGCGCAATATGTCCGCCACTCTCAAGCGGAGAGCGGAGACCGCCGCGACGATAAGGCCCAGCACCAGGGCGGTGGCCAGTCCCCCCAGCACCAGGATGATCAGCCATTCCTGGGCAGCGAGAATCATCGGCGGAATGGACGGTTCGCCCCGGGTGTTGACGTCCAGGTAACCCAGTATCCAACGGCCCATCCACGCGCCCACGGCACTGCCCACGACCAGTCCCACGATCGCCACCAGTACCCTCTCTAACCCCAAGGACAGAAAGAGTTGTAGCTTGGACAGCCCCAGGGTCCTGGCCACCGTCAAGTCCACCCTGCCGGTCTGTATCGCCACCAGGGCGTGGATAACCAGCGTAAGCAGGACGGCTACGATGATGGCTGCCATTCCCAGGATAGTCAGACCGTTCCAGCCGCCGCCCGCCAACGGATTGCGCAAAGCATTCTTGACCAAGGATTCCCGGTCCCTAACTCCGACGAACACGCCGAGGCGCTCCTTTATCGAGGCCGCCGCCGCGTCCCGGTCCACGCCGTCCTCCAGAGACACCCAGAACTCCCAAGGGTCGTCAACCCTCTCCGAAGAACTGCGGCGGACGTATTGGGTGTAGATGTCCAGCGGCACGATCAGGAACGGGCGGGCCGACGGGTTCAGCGTGGGGAAGAATTTGGTAGTGTCCTCCACCACCACCGGCAGCAAGTGCTTGCCAATCTTGATTCTCATCGTTTGGCCGGGAACGAACCCCGGACCGCCGATGGCGGGCGCCGGGTAAGGGTAAGGCGGCAATACCACGCCCCGGTTGGTCTCCTTGAAGGGCTCCTCCCATGCTATGGAGAGGCCCGCCTCTCCGGAATGGGCGCCAAAGGACGTCCTCTCCACAACGTCGGGGACGCTCCCTTCATTGACCAGGGTCACCCATCCCCGGTACTCTTCGAATCCCTCTATGATAATCCCCTCGGGTGGGGTGGACGGCCCCTTTATGGTCAGATCGTCGAAGCTGATGCTGCCCGGCGGCACCGGCGTGAACGAGTCGCGGCTCAAAAAAATGGAAATGAGCCATGAAGTCTCCATCGGCAAATCGGGGTTTTCGGGAATCTCTCCCTCAAGGTAGACCCACTCCGGCGGAGTGTCGGTCGGTGTGGTCGGCGCCCTCATCCCCATCCCCAATGCCTTGATGGGCTCCAATTCCCCAAGGAAAAGGTTGCGGTACCGCCCGCGGTCATCGTAGACCTTGGCCCAAAGGTTCAAGTTGGATGCCAGCGGCCCCGTGTTCAGGCGGCTTTTTTCCACCCAGATGCCCAGTCTCCGCGCGTCGCCCGGTATCTCGATTCCCTCCAGGTCTTCGAGTCCCAGCCCCGCCGCGCTCACCGGCGACGGCCCCAGGGGCGCCAGCAACTCCCCCAAGCTCTTGTCGGCAAAGTCATCCCGGAACCAGACCGTCTGCGGCAGCGCCTCCGGGTCAACCGCCAGCAGCGTGGTAATGGCTCCCGGGAACACGTCCAGCAGGGTGCCCGTTTCCAGGATTACGGGACTGAAGGACTCTACGGCCGGGTCCTCGGCCAGCCTGTCTCCGTCGGAAACCGTCAAGGTAGGACCCGTAACCGACAGGTCGCCGCCGGCCGCATAGAGAGTCCGCTGTGTCTGGGTCAGCGACAGGGTGGACTGGAAAGTTGCGCCAAACACCCCAAGGGCCGACGCCAGAATCAGGATCACCACCAATGAACCGTGGGGCAGCGGGTCCCGGGCGAACCGCGCCAGCGGAAACGCCATCCACGCCGGTCCTATTCGCTCGGCCAGCCAAGCAATCAACCTTACCAGCAGGGGCAACAACCTCAGCACCACCACCGCGACTCCCACCAGCATCAGCACCGGACCGAAGAGGGGCACCAGGTCAAGCTTCAGGTCCTGAGTTGCCAGGTCCCTTATAAAGAACCCTTTCCGGCCTTGGATTTCCCAGATTAGAAATGCAACGGCAGCCAACACCAGGAAGTCCACGTAGTACCGTTGCAGGAACGGCAATGTCGGCGGGCGCGCCCGCTCCCGCAACGACTCCGCCAAGCCCAAGCGGGCCCGGCTGATGCTGGAGAACAGCAACACGGCCAAGCTCAAAAGGCCGCCCAGCACCCCCATCAAAAGCATGTTCAGGGAAAGCCCCACCTCGACCGGTTGGGACGTGCCGGTGACCGGGTCTATGGTGGAAAGCAGCAGGTACTTCAGGATAAGGAAGGCCAGCAAAGGGCCCAGGAAGATGGCGGCCACTGCTACTATCCCCTCGCTGACAACCAGTATGGCGCTTACTTGGAAAAGACTGGCCCCGCGGCTTCTCAACAGGCTGGCTTCATCGTTCCGCGAGCGGGCCAACAGTCCCAGCACCAGTGCCAGGAAGTAGAGCACAACCAGCACTACCAATGATATGAACAGGAAGATGGGCACCCTGGCCAGCAACAACTCCTTTTCGTACTCCCGCAGGGTTATCCTCAGGCCGGTGAACACTAATGATTGTGGGAACCGGCGGTTGACGTCCGTCTCCAGGCCGTCCAGGGCTTCCTTAGTATGGCCGACCATGGATGCCGTCAATACCTCGGTGTTCAGGAACAGGAACCAAGTGAAGTCGCCGACCAGTGACGGGTGCTTGGCGCCGATGCTGTCAAAGAAGACCTCTTCCCGGATGTAGAACGGGGCCAGCAGCCTGTCCACAAGGTCCTGGACGGCGAAATAGGAGGACGGTCCGTTCATCCAATACTCTTCACCAGAGTCGATGGGCTCGGCCAAGCCGACAATGTGGACCGAAATCCGTTCCGACTGGTCCGTGGAGAAGGGGACCAACTCCACCCTGTCTCCCACGCTAAGCGACATCGTCGACGCGGTCTCGGCTCCCAGCACCGCCTCGATCGAGATCGTGTTCCCGCTGACCGACGCACCGTTATTCTCGCCTGTCGATTTACCGTCATTCCCGCGAAGGCGGGAATCCACCGATGGAGTGTCTTGGGGCCAGCGGCCGTCGACCAAGCGGGAGTGCTCCTGGAATCCGGTCATGAAGAACGGACGGACAAAGACGGCGTCCAATTTGAGAGGATCGGACGACGGGTCCCGGGTAAAGCGTATGTCCCCCTCTATCATGCCGTGCCGCTCAATTGCCCGGGTCATATAGCCCAAGCGAGCGTCGGCGATGTCTTCCACCGTCGATCTCAGGTTGTCGTAGTCCTTGGCGCCGATGGGGCGGTTTTGGGTAATGACGTGAACGTTGAGGATTTCGGGACTGGTGGAAGCGAGGATATGGCGAAGGCCGCCTTCGGCAAGGATGTTGGAGTAGCCTGCCCCGACCGCCATCAGGGTGACGGCGGCGATTATCCCAAAGGAGGTAATAAGAAGGAGCGGCCAAGAAGAACGGAGACGCTTCGGAATCAGCCAGTAAAGCACCGCGGTCCAAGCCATTATTCAGGCGCCTGGGCATGTAGGGGCGCCTCTTGTGGGCGCCCACCCTGCCATGCGCCCAGCGAGGGGACGCCCCTGCGGCCGGACGGGTTGCACCGCTGATTCATGTGATTAATCAGATGAATCATGATAATCAGTGGTCCTCCTTAACCGAACGGCAGTGTAATATTGACCCCAAAAACTGTCAACGCGAGGCGGTCTGCCCAAGTCGCCTTGTGCTATTATTAGCCGCACTGGCGAATGCCTATAACCCACCGCTGTCTTCGCTGCGACGTGATCATGTAGGGGTGCCCCTTGTGGGCGCCCAGGGCAACCACAAGAGTTGCCTCTACAAGACGAGGCCTTTTATGACTTCCAACCCGCCTTTCGACACGCTCAGGACAGGCCCCGCGCATGGTGAGCCTGTCGAACCATCGCAGAAAGTTGGTACATTCATCCCTTACAAGAGGGACTATTCCGACGATTTCTTCTACCCTGACCCCGACCCTAAGCCGGACAGTATGGAACAAGGTTACACCATTCACGAATGCGCCTACCTGCTTCACGACTACTTCGCCGACCGGCCTGATGTGCTGGTTGATGCCAGCGGCTCCGTTTACTATGACCGGCAGGACCGCATCCGGGGACATCTGGCTCCGGACCTGTACGTGGCCTTTGGAGTGGAAGCCGACGAGGTCTTCCAACGGAACAACTATCTGGTCTGGGAGGCCGGCAAGCCCCCCGACTTCGCCTTGGAGGTGGCGTCCAGGAGCACCCACAACGTGGATACCCGGGACAAGCCCGTCCTCTATGCGGCTATCGGTGTGGGGGAGTACTGGCGTTTTGACCCCAGCGGCGGACGTTATTACGGCTACCAACTGGCTGGGGATGTTCTGGTGGACGGAGTCTATCGGCCTCTTCCGGTGACTGAAACTGGCGACGGTGTGGTCCAAGGATACAGCCCGGCCTTGGACCTGACCCTGTGTGTCCAAGGCCAGAGGTTGTCCTTCTACGACCACAAAACCGGACGCTACCTGCCGAGCATCAGCGAGGAGCGGGCCGCCCGACAGGCTGCGGAAATGGAAGCTGAACGGCTTCGGGCCGAACTTCGTCGCCTGCGAGAAGGATAGCCCATCCCCATAGTTACGAGGTGCCATTTATGAAGAAGTTTGAAGGCAAAGTCGCCCTGGTTACCGGCTCCGGCCGCAACATTGGCCGCGCCACCGTGTTGAAGCTGGCCGCTGAAGGCGCGGACGTGGTGGTCAATGCCCGCTCGAACCGGCAGGAAGCCGAATCTGTCGCCGAGGAGGCCCGGGCCTTGGGCGTCAGGGCGTTGCCCATTCTGGCCGACGTGGGCAATAAGGAGCAGGTGGACTCCATGGTGTCGATGGCCATGTCGGAGTTCGGTAAGGTCGACATCCTGATAAACAACGCCGCCATCCGCCCTCACAAGCCATTCCTCGAAGTGACGTTGGAGGACTGGGAAACGGTGCGTGGTGTGGTGCTCGACGGCGCTTTCTATTGCACCAGCGCGGTGCTGCCGTCCATGGTGGAAAACGGGTACGGACGCATACTGTTCTTCACCGGCGACGGCGCTTTCCAGGGCACTGCCCAGCGGGCCCACGTGTCGGCGGCCAAGATGGGCTTGGTGGGACTGGCCCGCAGCTTGGCCAGCGAGTTCGCTCCCCACAATATCCGGGTAAACGTCGTCTCCCCCGGCAGCATCGACACGTCGAGGGAACACCCGGAATGGTACCCCCAAAGCCGCCCGCCGGATGCCTCCCGTATCCCGCTGGGCAGGCAAGGTTCAGTGGACGAAATAGCCGCCACCTGCCTGTTCCTGGTCAGCGACGACGGCGGCTTCATAACCGGGCAGGCCATCCACGCCAACGGGGGCACGGCGTTCTTCTAAGGGCCTATGAAACCAAGAAAGCTAATCCTCAGCAGAAAAGGGTTTGACAGCAAATACGGAGGCTGCCCCAGCCCCATCTTTCCCGATGGCACGATGTATTCGCTGCCAATCCCCGGTGATGATGATGAAGAGCCTATTCATTACCGGGACTTGCGTTGTGGCAAAATAAACATCGGGCAGGTGGTGGAAGACCTTACCGGGGGCCGGCATGATGCTTGGCACCTTGCCGGTCTGGACCCCGATGTCCGCCCGGATGCCGTTCCCCGGCACGATGGCTGGCGAGGCCTTTTCGGGCAGTCGGGCGCTTCACAAACACATCTGGCAAATCAGCGCGTGGGGACGGGGGATGTGTTCCTGTTTTTCGGCCTCTTCCGGCGAGTGCAGAGGACTTCTGCCGGTTGGCGCTTTGTCAGGAGCGCACCGCAACTTCACATGCTGTGGGGCTGGCTCCAGATTGAACGGGTCTGCAAAGTCGATGAGATAAGGCACGATGAGAGATTCGATTGGGCGACTTATCACTGTCACTTCAGTTGGTACGGCGACCCAAGGAACACGCTCTACGCGGCGGCCCGTCGGTTGGACCTGAACGACGCCGTGACAGCGCCCGGAGCGGGAGTATTCCCCCGATTTGACGAACGGCTCGCCTTGACGGAGCCGGGGAGCCGCGTAGTATCCCGATGGCGGCTTCCTCGCTGGTTCTATCCGGCTGGCAACAAGACTCCCTTGACCTACTTTCCCCATGAACTCTGGCGGCAAGACGGCGATTTCGCTTACGTTCAACGCAGAGGCCCAGGCCAAGAGTTTGTGTTGGACTTGCGGCAGTACCCCGAGGCAGTGGGTTGGCTGTCCGGCCTTGTGCAGGACTTCGGATTCCCTCAACCCTGATTCGGCCTGCTGCCCGTTCCTCCGCATCCGCAACTTCCGCAGGACGTCTGGGATAATCGGCCTTACTTCCGGCGAGCCGACTCATAAGGGCCGCGCTTTTATTAGGGGCATCGGAATCAGCCGCTCGTTCACGGAGTCCGCGACCAGTCCAAAAATCTGCAACGTTACGGCTCCTATCAAAGGGCTGACGCCGGGTGGGCCGAAGACCACAGTTGTGACCTTCTCCAGTCCTTCCAGCCGCAGCGGCGTTTCTCCCATGTCGTATTCAACGAAACTGTCATCGCCCAACTGAAACCGCCTGCGTTCGGTTGGCCGTATGGCCAGCGTTTTCAGCAAGTCACTGCCCAGAACGGTATAGGTGGAACCGGTGTCCACCAGCGCCTCTACACTGGCGAATTCTCTGCCGTTCATGCCGCCTACTTCCAGTGTCGCGTAGAATGCACCCATCGCTTCGTTCTCCCGCGTCCTAAACTCAACAGGTCGCCGGTGATAATCGGCGTAGCTTCCGGCCAGCCGATTCAGAAAGGTCGCCCTTGGAGCATGGGCATCGGGATAAGCCGCTCATTCACCGAGTCTGCCACTAAGCGGAACAGTTGCAGGGTCATTGCTCCAATCAGGGAACGACCCCCCGGGGGGCCGAACACCACAACGGTGGGACGTGCCGCTCTTTCCAATCGCAGCCACGCGGGGCCCATGTGGTATTCCCCGATGCTGCCATCGGCCAATTGGAGTTGCACCTGTTCAGTGGGTTGAATGCCCAGGCTTTCCAGCAGGTCGCTGTCCACCATAGTGTAGTACGCGCCCGTGTCTACCAGGGCCTCCACGCTGGCAAATTCCGCCCCGTTCAGGTTCCCTACTTCAAGGGTTGCTGTAAATGTCCCCAATCCTTCCTACTCCTACGCCCGCATCCGGAACTCGCGCAGGTCGTCGGGAATGATCAGCCTCGCTTCCGTCAACTCCTGGATTTCCTCCGGGTTCCATCCCGGGGCGTGCTCCCGCAGCACGAACCCCTCGGGAGTCACCTCGAACAAGCCCAGGTCGGTCGCCACCAGCTTGACCACCCCTGGCGCGGTGATGGGAAGGCTGCAACGGCTCAGCATCCTGGGTTTGCCGTCCCGGGTGGTGTGCTCCATGGCGATGAACACCCTCTTGGCGCAGGCCGCCAAGTCCATCGCCCCGCCGATGCCGCCTCCCTTGCGTGTGGGGATGCGCCAGTTGGCGAAGTCGCCGTTCTCCGCCACTTCGTAGGCCCCCATGACGGTGACGTCCACCATGCCGCCGCGAATTACAGCGAAGGAGTCGGCGTGGTGCAGTATGGACATTCCCGGTTGGGCGGTGACGAACTGCCCCCCCGCGTTGACCAAGTGCCTGTCCTCCTCGCCCTCTCCCGCTATCGGGCCGTAGCCGATGACCCCGTTCTCAGAATGGGTGATGATGGTCCGGCTGGGATCAACGTAGTTAGAGCAGAGGGTGGGCATCCCCACGCCCAGGTTGACTATCCAATCGTCCTGGAATTCCATCGCCAACCGGTCGCACATTGCCTGACGCGCCAGCTTGGGTTTGTCCGTCATTTTTAACCTCCGGTGAGTAGGTTGACCGTCTTGACCGCGAGGGCCGCGAAGTTCTCTTGAAAGACCGGGTAATTCCTGAAAAACTCTGCGTCCTCTCCGCACTCTGCGGTGATTTCCGGCTGTTCTAAGGTCAGTCCCAAATTCCGTCGGCGGGTATTTTGACTATCCGGTCCACGTATATACCAGACAAGTGTATGTGGTCCGGTTCTATTCCCCCGACCGGCACGATGTCTTCCTCTACTTCTACAATGGTAATCTTCCCGGCCATGCCCATGACCACGTTGAAGTTGCGCTGGGTGAGCCGGAACTGAAGGTTGCCGAAAGTGTCGGCCTTCCATGCCCGCACAAAGGCATAATCGCCGGGTAGGGGATGCTCTAGCACGTGCATCCGCCCGTTTATCTCCCGGTGCTCCTTGCCCTCGGCCAACTCGGTGCCCACGCTGGTGGGGGTGTAAAAGCCGCCGATGCCGGATCCCGCTGCCCGCAGCCGTTCGGCCAGGGTGCCCTGGGGCACCAGTTCGGCGTCGATTTCATCATTGTTGTACATTCGGACGAAGGGGGTTACCTGTGATGGATGGGTGGCCGCGGTGAAAGCGCATATCATCTTCTTCATCTGCCCCGCTTCCACCAGAATCCCCACGTCGGTGGTGCTCCCCATCTGACCGGCGTTGTTGGAGACGCCGGTCAGTTCTTTGGCCCCCTGCCGGCGCAGCGCGGCGATAAGGTTTCGGGGCACGCCCACGCCGCCGAAACCGGGGAAGAGAACGGTTACACCGTTGGGGATGTCCGCCACTGCTGAGTCGAAAGTGTCGAAAATCTTGTTCTTCATGGGGTGGTCTCCTGAAGGGCTTTCGGTTTTCAATACTACCGCAGAAGCGGCGTGGTTGCCAGAGTCTCGGAACGCTGCTCAATACGCGTCGGAGCGGACGGTTAATGGCAACGTCAACCACTTGACAAGCCGCTCAAATAGACAAAGAATCCAGATAGTTTACTCTTGGAGGAAATCAATGGCTACCGCAAATAAACAGGCCTACATATACGCCGGGCTGGCGGGAGAAGGAGATTACATAGGAGAGGGCGGCCTTTACCGCCGTGCCGCCAGTGGCGGTGAATGGCAGTCCATCACCAACGGTCTGCCGGCAGAGCCCCAGGTACGGGCACTGCTGGTCCATCCGGAAAACGGCAACGTGGTATACGCCGGCACCAACCTTGGGGTGTACCGGAGCGACGATCACGGCGACCACTGGCAAGCCTTGGACTCGGAGAAAAAAGACGTCTGGTCGCTGGCTTTTCACCCCGACAACCCCGACGTAATCTTTGCCGGGTTCGAGCCATGCGCCATTTCCAGGTCTCAGGATGGCGGAAAGACCTGGAGCACGATGAATACCGAGCGCGTGGAATTCCCCCACATCACCACCTACATGCCCCCTCTGGGCAAGCGCGTCATTGACATAGCCGCCGACCCGTCCAACCCGATGGACATGTACGGCGCAATCGAGGTCGGCGGCCTGCTGGCCAGCCGCGACGGCGGCGAGAGCTGGGAGTCGATTATCGATGGCCCTTACCTGCGCAACAACACCCTGGACCTGCACGGCGTCCAAGTCAGTTCCGCCGCCCCCGGCACGGTGCACATAATCACCCAGGTAGCCATGTTCCGCAGCCGCGACCGGGGCAATCGGTGGGAGCACGTCCAGGTCGAGGAGATGTTCCCCGGCGGCTCTTACTGCCGGGACCTGGCGGTGGCCCCCGACGACCCCAATACCCTGTACCTGGCCGCTGGCGCGGGCGGCGGCGGCTCCCCCAAGGGCACCGTCGAAGCCGGAGCTTTGTTCCGCAGCCGGGACGTTGGCGAGACTTGGGAGAGGATCGACATCGGCGATGTGCCGCCCAGCCGCATGTACGGCGTCACCATAGAACGGGCCAACCCGTCCCACCTGCACTGCTGTTCCTCCCTGGGACAGGTCTACAGCAGTCAGGATGAGGGGGATACCTGGAGCAAGAGCGAACTGCCCGTAGAGTTGTCCCGCTACCGTCACATATACACCCTGGTGTCCGGTTAGGCGGCCGTTCCGGGCGGTTGAAATAGCCCGCCATTGGATTCCCGCCCCCTTCCCCAGTCGTTCCCGCGAAGGCGGGAATCCGGGCCGGGGGTAGGCTACGCGGGAATGACGACTGGGACGTGGAAGCGCAACAGCCGGTCGACTTGAGATGGTTGCCGGCTGTTGCGGGACAAGTCTTTGCTTGCTTATCACCCCAAGTCTGACGGAGGTACCGTCTTTCATTATGGCGTTAGAAAGAGCCACCTTCAGCGTTACTACCGACGCTCTCGAATTCATGGTGTTGAACAAGGACGAGTTGCCCGAGGAATTTCGGGCCTACAACATGGTGCGGGAGGGCCCGCTGGACAACGCCACCATGGCCGAACACGGTTTCTCCGGCAACACCGCCGAGCGTTTCGCGGCCGCGGGCCGGGTGACGGGGTTCATGCGGGAATTCGGAGAGACCTCCTCCGCCTTCACCCACGACGGCTTCAACTTTGCCGCCGCGACCGTTGCCCACTTGTTCGACAACCCCCAGTCCGTCTCCGGTTGGATGACCGACGTTTTCCTGAAGGACTTTGAAGAGAACCTTGGGGAAAACGTCGGCGGCGACCAGCAACTCATATCCGCCGAGCGGTTGGAAGTGAACGGCTTCTTTGACGAGGCTGTAGCGCTCAAGGTGCTCCAGGGCGGCATCGCCGGGCTGATCTCCTCCACCGTCATCGACTTCCGCGTGGGCCGCATCCTCGGCGTAGCCTTCATCGGCGCCATCGGCAATCACGAAAGGCTGGACCTGACCACCCAGTTGGCCCTTGCCCTGGAAAAGCGCATCGTCCGGGTGGTTCTGGGCGGGGATTAGGAGACGCCGGACTTGCGTTGGTCTCCGCCGGTTAACTCTCCACCAGGAACTCGCTCGACTGGACAGTGAATTATGAGGACAGGGGCTGACTATAAAGAGAGTCTGCGTGACGGGCGCGACGTATGGGTGCTGGGTGAAGGCGCCGTGGAAGACGTTACGACACACCCTTCTACCTCGGCTATGGTGGATGAGTACGTTGCGTGGTATGACCGCCACTTTGACGCTGACTGGCAGGATATCCTGCTGACCCGGCCCGACGGAAACGGTCATCGGCATCCACTCGCGCTTACCCCGCCTAAGACGTCAGCGGACTTGAGACGCTTGGGAAAGGCTATCTCTGCCGTGCATTTCGTGACGGGCGGAAACATGACCCACACCGCAGGCTACGGCGCATTGATTGCCTTGGGGATGGTGAATGCCCTGAAGCGGCTTGACCACTCCTCCGAGGAGATTGAAGCGGCTGAGACCTATCTGAAGTCTCTGTCGGAGACCGGCCGGTTTCTCACCTTCGCCGGAGGCGGGCCGTTGATCGGGACGCGACTCCGTGAAGCTGAGAACGAGCGTGTGGCGCTTCGCTTGGTCAGCGACACGGCTGAAGGCATTGTAGTGTCCGGCAAGATCCAGATGCACACCAGTACCCCCTTCGCCGAAGACCTGTTGATTACCAGCAGGAATGAGTTGCCGCCGGGCAGTGGGAGGAACCTGTGGTTCATCGTGCCGGTGAACGCACCCGGCCTGCGGGTGGTGTCGCGCCGGATTGCCGCCAGGCACCGGAACCGGTTCATGTCGCCCTTGAGCAGTCGGTTTGACGAACTGGACTCCATGGTCTGGATGGAGAAAGTTTTCATCCCCCGATCCCGCGTTTTCACTGGAGAACCCATAGACCGGAACCGGCGGCATTCACTGGTGTGCTGGCTGCTTTGGCATCACAGCTACGGTTGGCTCGCCAAGTCGGAACTGACACTGGCTCTCGCTCTCGCCTTGGCTGAAGTCATGGGCCTGAAGGACAACCCTCAGACAATCGAGCAACTGGCAGAACTGACCATCAACGTCCAGACCACCCGCACCTGCCTGACGGCGGCGGAACTGGACCCGGAGACGACGGTGAGTGGTCATGCTTTGCCTAACCAGCTACACGTGGCCGCTTCAGGAATCAACACCCTGAGGGTCCGCCAGCGAATGAGTGAAGTCCTGCGTGGTCTCCCCGGCTCGTCGCTGGTTAACGCACCTGCCGACACCGACTTCGCCGACCCGCAGATGGCCGCCGAACTGGAAGACGCCTTTGGCGGAGGCGGCTACACCGCGCTGCAACGGGCGGCGCTCCTGCAACTCGCTTGGGACCAAGTATCGTCGGGTCTGGACGGGCGGGAGGCGGTCTTCGAACTCCACGCCAGCGGCGGGCTGGAGGCATGGCGCCGACGGTTGGCGTCCTGGTTTGAAAGGTACAACGAGCTGGCCAATGGGGTGCATGGGTTTATCCAAGTGGACTTGCCGCCCCTGGACCTGAGCGGCTTGCAGGAAATAGAAAGTGCACCGCGTCGGGTGCCTCGACCGGCGCAGGAACGCTGAATCCTTGGCCGTAGCAACGCTTCGAATGCCGCGCGTTCCTCAAAGCCGAGCCAGGTAGAGCACAACTTGGCATGGGACACCGCTGTGGACCCTTCGCAGATACGAATTGACCTTAACCCGAGGTCGAAACCGTTGCTCCCCGATTGCCGCGGGCCGTACCATTGTAAGGAAGCTGGGTTCCCCCGGCTTCATTTTCCGGTGAGCGGCCCCCGACCGGAGACGGGATTGGTGCGGTGGGGGCTGATGAGGTGTAGGGATGAAGAAACCCGGTATCTATCTTCAGGCATATTCCGGCAGCTTTGTAAGGATTGGACTTATTGCATTGCTCATCGGCCTTGCGGTGATGGTGTGGGGTTGCGGTGGTGAGTCCGAATCGTCGTCAGGCGAAAGCACGGAAAGTTCTGCCGACGCCCAATCCGGCGGCGACGTCCAAAACAGCGGCGCAAGCTCCCAGGACAGCGGACAGGACTCCGGCGCGGGCTCCGGCTCCGATACCGGCGTCGTAGTCCACGAGAACCCCGGCGCGGCAGGCACGGCGTTAGACTACGCCCCCAACGCGGCCCTCGATGACTCCCAGCCCATTGACGCCGTAAACTGGACGCTGGAGCCTTTCATATCGGCGGGAGCTTTGGAAGCCTCCGGCGAGTTGCAGAACGGCGCAATGGTCTTCGAGCCTATGATTGGTGAAGGCGCAGCCTTTTCGGTTTTCTACAAAGGCCACGAAGACCCTTTGGTTGTGATTCTACCCGACATGGGCCCCATGCAGATATGGGAAACCACCCACACCGTAGCCGAGATGGACTACGAATTGTCCGGCGGCTCCTTCACCCTGACGGCCTACTCACCCCTGTTTATGAATCCTCCCGGCCCCGGCGAACTGGAAATGCGTGTCTACGGGTTTGACGGTAACGGAGCACATGCCCTTCTGTCCGTTCATGACGTCGGCGACAGCCCCATAGAAAATCCCTCCGTCATGGGCGGTGCGCCCAGCGGCGGCGGCATGGACGGCAGCGCCATCAGCCAGAAGAACCCCGGCGCATTGCCCACCTTCTTCAACCGTGAACAGAACGACGCCCTCGCCGGCGCCCAGCCTATTGACGCCGTAACCTGGACGGTTGGGCCTTTCATATCCGCAGGAGCGTTGGAGGCTGAAGGCAAATTGGAGCAGGAATCTATGCTCTTCAGCCCGATGATGGGCGAAGGCGCGGCCTTCGCGGTGTTCTACAAGGGACACGACGAACCTACCGTCGTGTTGCTGCCCGACCTGGGTCCCATGGAGGTATGGGACACCGACCTCACAGTTGCCCCCATGGAATACGAACTGGACGGCGACTCCTTCAAGTTCAGGGCCTACTCGCCTCTTTTCATGGACACCGGTCCCGGCGACCTAGAGCTTCGCGCCTACGGCTTCGACCAGAACTACAAGGAAGTCCTCCTCTCCGTTCAGGAAATTGGGTTACAATAGCTCCCAAGGGCTGGCGCCGGCGTCATGCACAGGCAGCGATGGTCCCAAGCGATGGGAGTAGGCGCCTGCCCCCGGCTTGGATTCCTGCCTGCGCGGGAATGACAGGGTAAGTAGCCTGCCTCTGGCCGAAGGGCTTGCGCCCGTGGAGACGGGTGGAAAGGGGCAGGGCACCGTCTTGTTGCGTGGAATACATGCGGGTCAACGAAAACATACGTTACGAACCCGACGAGAACCCGCCTGTCCCCATAACCCTGAGTGTCGCCCTGCAAGGCGGCGTGCTGGCGCTGTCCAACTCCATCACCATCGCAACCACCTTCATCGTTGCATCTGGAGGCGGGCCCGGGTACGCGTCATGGGCCGTCTTCGCGTCCCTTATCGCGGGCGGCGCGGCTACTGCCCTCCAGTCAGCGAAGCTTGGTCGGCTGGGGTCCGGGCACCTGCTGCTGATGGGGCCAGCGGCGCCCTTCATAGCGGTGTGCGCGTTGGCCGCCACGAAGGATGGGTTTCAGGTAATGTCAAGCTTGGTGGTAGCCGCCTCCTTGGCCCAGTTCGCCTTGGCCTTCTGGCTGCCGCAACTGCGCCGGATCATCACCCCCACCGTCTCAGGCGTGGCTCTTATGGTGATAACCGCCTCCGTCATGCCCGTAGCTATGGACAAGCTGGACAGCGTGCCCACAGGGCTGCCCACCCTGACAGGTCCGGTGGTGGGAGGAGTAACCTTGGCAACGGCGGCGGTCCTGATCCTGCGCGGTTGGGGACTGCTGAGCATGATGGCCCTTCCTGCGACCATACTGGTCGGCTGCGCCGTCGCCGCTTTGCTGGGGGCTTACGACGCAAGGACAGCGTTGGAGGCCCCTTGGTTTGCCCTGCCGGAGTTCCAAGCTTGGCCTGGCTTGGCGCCGGTCTACGACAGCCACTTCCTTGCTCTCCTCCCGGTGTTTCTCATTGTCAGCGCCGTGGTGGCCGTCAAGGCCAGCAACGAAGGGGCGGCCATACAGCAGGCCTCCCAGCGCAGGCCCAGGGCCGTTGACTTCCGCAGCGTGCAGGGAACGCTGCACGCCGGAGGAGTGGGAGTGCTCCTGTCCGGGATCCTGGGCATCGTCCCGGCGCTCATATACCTGCCCTCGTCCATGTCGCTGGTCACCTTCACCGGGTCCGCCGCCCGCCGCACCGGGTTCGTAATCGGTGCCATGCTCATTGCCCTGGCCCTGATGCCCAAGGTGGTGGCAATCATCCTGACCATACCCAAGCCGGTGACCGGGGCCGTCCTCATTGTTCTGATGGGCCTCCTCTTCATGGAGGGAGCCCGCGCCGTCTTCCAGGACGGACTCAACCGGCAGAAGGCCGCCGTGACCGGGGTCTCCCTGTCCATCGCAATCGGCTTGCAGTCCCGGAATGTCCTGTCCGAAGCCTTGGGCAGCCCTTGGGATGCCGCCTTCGGAAGCAGCGTCGTCGCCGGTGTGCTGGCTGCGGTCTTCATGTCGATGGTCTTGGATATGACCGTTTCCCGCCGCCGGCGCATGGAGGCGGAGTTGGACATGTCCGCCCTGCCAGCCGTCGACAACTTTCTGCGGGACCTCGGCGACCGGATGGGATGGGGCCAGGATTCGATAGAGCGGCTCTGCGCCGCAGGCGAGGAGACCCTGTCCAGCATGTTGCAATTGCGCGATGACTACGCGGAAGACAGGCCGCCGCGTCTCGTCCTCGTTGCGCGTCCCCGATCCAGGACGGTCGAGATGGAGTTCCTGGCAGTGTCCTACGAGGAGAACATTGAAGACCGGATCGCTTACATGAGTGAGCAGGCCGAAACGCCCGACGTGAGCGAAATTTCGTTCCGCCTGCTGCGCCACTACGCGTCTTCCGTCCGCCACCGGAAATATCACGGCATCGACATAGTTACGGTGCAGGTCGATGCCTAACGGCATCCGGGACGGACTTGGGCGCCATCTGCGCCAAATGGTATACTCGGTACAGTCCAAGTGTGAAACCAACACACTGATAGAGAGGTTTTTGACGTGGCAGCATACGCGATTATTGATAACGAGATTACCGACCAAGCCCAGTTCGACGAATGGGCCAGTCAAATTGTCCGGATCGTAGAGAAGCATGGCGGCAAGTACTTGGTCCGCGGCGGTCCCGTACAAATCTTGTCGGGCAACCGGACCCCACACCGGGTGGTGGTCATAGAGTTCGAAAACCTCGAGCGGGCGCAGGCTTACGGCAACGACCCCGAATACGCGCAACTGGCCGAACTTCGGGACAGGAGCAGCATCACGACGACCTTCATCGTCGATGGTGTGTAAACCGAAGCCAACGCCGCCTGCCGCAGGCAGTTCGGGACCTCCGCCCTCAACTCCGCTTGTTGACTGCGGGCAAAAACACGCCGCCGGGACCGGTCCCGGCGGCGTGTTCGCTCCGTTGCTGGTCCGCTAACCTTCCGGCGTCCACTTATAGACCCTGGCCAACGTTCCTCCACTCTTTAAATCGAACACATGCACTTATTGGCGTAATGCCTGCGCCATGCACAGTCAGCGATGGTGGCAGGCGGCGCAGGCGAAAGTGTTGACGCTGACCGATAGTTTGCTATCGTTATGACCCTCATAGGTTGGGAAGTATTGTCGAGAGTTAGTTCAGATGTCCGATCGAATTGCAGTGATTGATCGTTTGACGAGTGGGTTTTACTCGGTGGGGGAAGTGCGTCTCCTGTCAGGAGTACCCGAAGGTGTAAGTCGTCGCTTTGTCAAATCATGTAAGGGGACGCACGGTCTCTGGGGAGATGGAGACCAGAGACTGGGCGGCAATGCTTACCTTACGTTTCGGGACCTGCTGGAAATCCGTCATATCCACGCTTTTCATACGGCTGGCGTTTCATGGCAACATATCACTATGGCGGCAAGACGTGCGAAGTTAAGGTTTGACTCGGACTACCCTTTTTCTGATCTTCGATTCAAGACCGATCGCGTACACATCTTCAGCGCCACCGGGATGGATCTTGATCCGTTATCTGGGCATAGCCAGATGGCCTTCAAACAGGTTTTGGGAGACTGTCTTTTTGACCCTGTAGACTACGATCGCTATGAGCCTGTGTGCTGGTATCCGGCGGAGGAATGGGGAATGACCAATGTGGGTCGTGAGGTGATGGTGAATCCCAGGGTTGCCTTTGGATCGCCTGTAATCGTCGAGCCTCACATCCCTACCGAAGTCCTCTATTTGAACTATAAGGCAGAACTGAACGACATGGACTTGGTGGCGTTGAATTACGAAATTCCACGGAAGGACGTGGAATATGCAATTGCTTTCCAAGAAGAACTGCTTGCCAGGTACGCAGCTCAAAAAGTGTGAACTACTTTTTCGACGAAAACTTCGCCCCTCCGTTAGTGCGAGCCATAGCGTCTCTCCATGTCAGGAATCGTCCTCACGATACAATTGACTCTTCGCGAGACCGGAACTTCATTGGGATGAAGGATATACCTTGGATTGATGCATTGATTGACACTCAGTTGGCTTGGGTAATCTTGACGATGGACCAGATGAGGAACGAAAGACACGCAGTACAAGGCAGCGGATTCACTTGGTTCATCTTCGCGCGTCGTTGGGCAAATCTGCCTTTCTGGGAACAGGCCTGGAAATTGGTGAAAGTGTGGCCTGATATTGTCTCCGCAAGCGAAGGGTCGAGTGGTCTTGTATTCGCTGAAACCGTGAACGGGAAGATAAGCCGATTGAATGCTCCCTAGAGCTTGGCAACTCCACTCAGATGCGGTGCCGGCACTGTCAAGCCAAGCTATAGTTTCCGCTAAGGGCGCACTGTAATCGAAAAGGGGCTGCCGAGCGAATCGCTTCGGTGCCCCCTTCGTGTTTCTGTTACTTCCACGGACAGGAAGCTGCTAAGCCTCCGGCGTCCACTTATAGACCCTGGCCAGCGTTCCTCCCATCAGGGTGGCCCGGTCCGAGTCCGATAGCCGGTCGGTGACCCGGAAGGCTTCCACGCCCTGTTCGTAGTTCAACAGCCTTACTGCCCTGGTCCAGTCGGTGCCCCACAGGCAGCGGTCAAGGCCGTAGGCGTCGAATATCCGGCCCAGCGAGTCCCAGATGTCCGGGTAGGGGAACGGCTCGTGGGACAGGGTGCAGGCCCCAGAAATCTTGATCGTCACGTTGTCCAGTTCCGCCGCGGCCAGCACGTTGGGCAGGTCGGCAAAGGGTTCCGGCGGGGCCGGCGGCACGAAGGGCTGGGCCAAGCCGACGTGGTCGATGATGACCTGGGTGTCGGCATTGCGGCGGGCCAACTCGGTGAGGAGAGGCAGCCTACCCGCAGCCATGACGTTGACCGGCACGCCAGCCCGGGCGCAGGCGGCGAATATGCCGTTGAGGCCCGAGTGGTCTGCCTCGTAGTCCTGCCCTGCCAGCATCACCCGGCAACCGACCACGCCCGTTGTGGAAGTCCACTCCGCCACGTCGTCAGCGACAGTCTCCGAATTTGGATCGAAGGGCCGCACCAAGCCGAACTTGCCCGGATGCTTCTCATATACCTCCAGGGCGTAGCTGGCATCGTAGCGGTACAGCGAGAAGGGCGAGATAAGGATAGCCCCGTCCACGCCCACGGCGGCCATGGCCGCAACCATGTCGTCGCCGGTGACCTCTTCCGGGCCTTCCAGGTGTCCGTGCCAAGGACGTTCGGGACGGTTGCGCTCGTAGCAGTGCACTTGACAGTCAATCGTGAGAGGTCGCGTCGTCATAATCTTCTCCTTGCCGTTGATGAATTGTGGGGTTGGTGTGCGGACTTGCCTCAGGACCATCCGCAGTGTCTGTGAGACACGTCATTTTACACCCGCGAATGCGTATAAACCTCCTTACTTGGCTTCCCTTGGGCGCTCGCCCCCCGCAGGCGTTGACGCAATTTGTTGCCGGTACTAGCATTGGGGGCGACATAAGATTGTGCAGCCAAGCGGAAAAGGAGGGGTGAGCATGGACTTCGGACTTTTCAATACTTGGAATGCTCTCTACACGGATGACAAGGTCCCCTGGCACCCCGAGTATAACGGCGGGAAGCTGCTGGAAGAGGACGCTTACGTCAAGAACTACGAGGAAATCGACGCAGTGGAGGAGATGGGCTGGGACTACGTCTGGCTTGGCGGCGGGCACTTTTCCAAACAGGCGAGCATGGACCCCCAGGTCCTTCTCCTGGCTGCCGTGATCGCGGAACGCACCAGCAGGATCAAGATCGGTTCGTCCATTCACCGCCCGGTGATGAAGCAGCCGGGAGAGACCCTGTCCCCCGCGGCATTGCCCCATGAGAGATACGGGTTTGACAACCTATTGTTGGAAGACCCCATCCAGACTGCCGAACAAGTTGCCATTGTCGACCAGGTCAGCCGGGGCCGGTTCATTTATGGCGCGGGTGGACGCACCCGCGGCTCTGCGGAACGCCGAGAGCAGTTCTTCGAGTACCTGGAAGTAATGAAACAGCTTTGGACGGAAGACCACTTCTCTGGGTTCGAGGGAAAGTATTACAGCTATCCCGCATTCTACGAATCGTATCTGGCAATCCCCAAGCCTTACCAGAAGCCCTATCCGCCCATGCTGTTACCCGTCGATAGCCAGGAAAGCTTCGTGCCTATGGGTGAGATGGGTTATCGTATTGCTATTGGGGCGGGAAGCTCTCCCCACAACCCCAGGGGATCGGCGGTCCTGAAGGAAGACGTGAAAAGCTACCGCAAAGCTTGGATTGATGCGGGGCATCCGGGAGATCCGACTACCGTAGTCCGCATCCCCACCCTGGTGGCCGAGACTCAGGCGGAGGCCACCCGCCAGACCGAGGCCCTCATGGATCTTGCCCGGCGGTACTACGCCGGGCGGGTGGCCATCGGAAGCACCGACGCCGGCACGGCCAGCCCCGATGCGACCGAGGAAGTGAACCTGTTCGGAACGCCGGAAGAGGTGATCGACAAGATTGAGATGCTCCGGGATGACTTCAGCACCGACGAGATCATGTTCGAGGTCAACTGGACGTCTTCCGTCCCCCGCGACGTGGTGATGAATACCATGCGGGTCCTTACCGACAAGGTAATCCCGAAGTTCAAGTAAGGTAGGAATCTCAGTGCTATTCCCCTGGGTGCTCTACGCAATCAGGTCTGTGAGGCGACGCTGATGGCGACGTTGGCCGCTCAAAACCCGAGGTACGAGGCCGACGAAAACCCGCCCATTCCGGCTTCATTGGGATATGGGTTTCAATTCAGCTTTTTGGCTTCCGCCAGCCTGCTCGTCACCCCGGTGATTGTGGCCAAGGCGTCGGGGATGGACGACTCATATTTGACGTGGATGGTCTTCGCCTCGTTGATCGCTGTCGGACTCTCCACGTTGGTGCAGGTGCGCCGCCTCGGTCCAATCGGGGCCGGCGCAGTCCTCCCAATGTTCACCGCTGCCTTTTCCATACCCTTCTGCATCACGGCGGTGGTGGACGGCGGGCCTGCGACTCTGACGACCCTGATTCTGGCGTCGGGACTTCTCCAGCTTGTCATTTCCAGGTGGCTGTTCATCCTGCGCCGGGTGGTCACGCCTATCGTGGGCGGCACGGTGATGATGATTCTGTCCATAACCCTGGCTTCCGTGGTCTTCGCGTTGTTGGACGAGGCTTCCTTGGTCGAGCCGGTATCTGCCCCTTCGACCGCGTTCGCTACGCTGCTTGTCGTGGCTGTCCTTACTTTTCGCGGGACCGCAGTATTGCGCCTGTGGGCGCCGATGATAGGTATCGTCATCGGCTGCGCGGTGGCTGCCGGCTTCGGCATCTATGAGTTCGAGAGGATATTGCAGGCCCCATGGGTGGGACTTCCCAACGAGGCACCCGGGTTGACGTTGGACTTCGGCATTCCATTCTGGACCATCCTTCCATCGTTCCTGTTCCTTGGCATAATCATCTCCATTCAGGCCAACGGAGAGGCTATCGCCCAGCAAAGGGTATCCCGCCGCGAAGCCAGGGCCATTGATTTCAGGCAGGTCCAGGGCACCCTCGCCGGGACCGGTGTGGGCAACCTGATTGCCGGGGCCGTGGGCGCCGTGCCCATTATCATTCACCCGGGGGCCGTGGCGTTTACCCAAGTCACCGGGGTTGCCTCCCGCAGGGTCGGCTATTGTATCGGTTTCATGTTCATCGCTGTAGCCTTTTTGCCCAAGGTGTCCACCCTGCTCAGCACCATACCTGGGCCGGTGATGACGGGTTACCTTATCATGGTGACCGGGACCCTGTTCGTTGACGGCGCCCGGACCATCATCCAGACCGAGCAGAACAGGCAGAAAGTCCTGGTTGCCGGGATTTCCTTCTGGATTGGCGCAGCCTTCCAGTTCAGCCTTTTTAATGTTCCCGACGTTGGGCCCATATTGGGGACCCTGCTCAAGAGCGGCATAACCACCGGGGGGCTGGTCGCTATAGCCATGATCGTGTTCCTGGAGTTCACCACCCACCGGCCTATGCGTTTTCAGTCGCAACTCCACATCGACGCCTTGGATGATCTCAACGCGTTCATCGCCAGGTTCGCCGACCGGAGAGGATGGGAAACGCCAATGAAAGAACGTCTGAGCGCGGTTGCGGAAGAAACCCTGCTGACTCTGGCCCCGTTAAACCTGGAAGGAGACGAAGAGGATGAGGTACCGGATGACAGGCGGTTGGTGGTGCTGGCTTCCAGTGACGGGCTGGTGGCGGACTTGGAGTTCATAGGCGGGGGCAACGAGGAGAACCTGGAGGACCGGATCCGGCAACTCCAGCAGCACGACACGGAAACGCCGGCAGAGAATGAACTTTCCCTGTTGCTGCTACGGAGCTACGCCTCATCGGTGCGGCACCAGCAGTACCAAGGCACCGACGTGATCACGGTGCGGGTCACCCCTCCTGGGTCCTGATGAGAGTTCAGGACTCCGGTCCCGGAGAGGCGCGCCCGGAGGAACTGGACAGCCATAGCAGGAGCAGGGCCCCGGCGCCGAAACCCAGCACCGTCGTCCCAAGAAGCGGATAGCCGTCCACGGCGATCATAAGGCCCCCGCCCGAGCTTCCGACGCCAACCCCTACGTTGGTGGAGACCCGGTTCAACGAAGTCGCTGTCCCCCGCTGCCCGGCGGCCCGGTTCACTATCAAGGTATCCGTGGCCACCAAGCTGAATCCAAGGCCGAAGGCAGTCAAGGTCGTAAGGGCTATCGCCGGGAGGATTCCCAAGGGTAGTACCAAGGCCAGCCCGCCGCCCAAGGCGATAGCCGCCGTGCCGATAATGGCCAACCAGTAGAGCGGCAGTCTCGAAAACCGGTTGCTGGCAACCGCGCCTCCCAGGAACAACCCCAGGCCCGCAATGGTGAAAATCCACCCCACTTCTTGGCTGGTGACCCCGAACCGGTCCACGAAGAAAGCCCCGCGGTAGGTGTTGAAACCCCACAGGCTGATTGACCTGACCAAGCTGGAGCCTATCAAAAGCATGGTTGGAAAATCAGCTACCAGGGAGGCATAGGCCGACAGCCCCAAGCGGGAACGCTGGGCATCAACGGAGGTTGGCGTATCCGGCGGGATGGTCCAAGCCAGGTAGACCGTTGCCAGGACGTTCAGGGCGGTGAGGAACCCGAAGGAAACGCGCCATCCGCCAAAGGACTCGATGGTGGTCAGCATCGGTATGCCGGCGATGGTGGCGACAGACATTCCGATGGTCGCCAGTCCCACGGCTCCCCTGCGGTTGTCGCCCGCCAAGTGAGTCCCGGCTATGGCCACCGCAAGGGGCCTGATGATGGCTTGGCTTACCGCTCCGAAGGGCGCCATCAACACCAGGACTCCGTAGCTCGGAGCGATGGCGGTAATGAGCGACCCGGCGCCCAGTGTGGACATGCCCGCCAGAAGGACTTTCCGGTGCCCGTACCGGTCGGACAATGGCCCGGTGATCATGCCCACGGGTATGCTGCCAAAGGCAACCAGGCCGCTGACCTGTCCCAGCAGCGCGACGCTGGTGTTCAAGTCATTGGCGACGAAGGGAAAGAAGGGAGTGAGCGCCAGGAAGTTGAGCATCCACAGGAAGCACGCTACCCCAATGGCTATGGACAGCCGGTAATTGGTCCGTTGCGCCTGGACCGGTTTTGTAGTGTTGTCGGCCACCGTTACAACTCGTCGCCGTTTTGTACTGCTTATCCTACCCTAATTTGTGCAGAGGGCTGCCGGAAATATGGCAACAGCTTTGGGAACACCGGGCCCCGATTTGCTTCAATCCCGTTTTCGTTTCCGTCGCATGTTGTTCTGTCAAACCGATACCATGAGTTTTAATATTCCCCAGGAATGATTGGTTTCCGATTTGATTAGATTCAAGGACTTGCCAGCGCGCCAGCGCAGCATAATCCGCGCGTGGTGCATGTACGACTGGGCGAACTCCGCTTTCGCTACTTCCGGCGGCACCGCGATCTTCCCCGTCTACTTCGTGCTCCTGTTCAAAGAGGCCATGGGCGAGGGCGCCGTCTTCCTGGGCGTGACCTTTACGGCCAGCTCGATGTGGAGCTTGGGCGTCGCCATATCGACCGCTACGGTAGCCGTCTCCAGCCCGCTGCTGGGGGTAATCTCGGACCGAGTGCCTATCAAGAAGGCGCTGCTCTGGACCTATACCGGCGCGGGCGCGTTCTTCACGGTGATGGCCTTCTTCTCCGCTTATACGGGGCAACCCTGGGCGTGGTTGTTCGCCATGTTCTCCCTGGCGAACATAGGCTTCGCCGGGTCCCTGGTCTTCTACAACGCCTTCCTGCCGCACATCGGGCCGCGTCACCTTCTGGACGACATCAGCAGCCGCGGTTTCGCCTACGGCTACGCCGGGGGCGGACTTCTCTTGGTCGTCCACTTGGCGCTTATCCTGGCCACGAGGGACTCTGGCATCGCGGACCTGGTTACCAGGGTCTGTATCGCCTCGGTCGGGGTCTGGTGGTTCGGCTGGGCCATCTGGACGCTGCTGGTGTTGCCAGAGCCGCCGGTCAATCGGGTCGCCGGCGGGTTGACGATAACCTCGGCGGTATCCATGGGGTTCCGCGAACTGGGCAAGACGTTCCGCGAGCTTGCGAGGTTCCGGGTAGTCTTGGTCTTCCTGGCCGCTTACATCCTGTTCAACGACGGCGTCCAGACAGCAATGGCCATTGCCGGGGCTTTCGCCGCCGACACGATAGGCATATCCCTTGCCTTCAACATGGCGACGATCGTCATCATCCAGTTCGTTGCGGCGCCGGGCGCGAAGGCATTCGGGTGGCTGGCGGAGAAGATTTCCACCAAGAGGGCCTTGATGGTGGCCTTGGCTGGGTGGAGCTTTGTCCTCCTTTTCGGTGTCGCACTGGTCCCTCCGTTGCCTGAAGAACACGAGGAATTCGACTTTCAACTGAGCTACCGTCAAGCCTCAAACGACTACATCGTCGACGCTGCGCCCGACTCGCTGGACTCCGGGTTTGAGATACAGTGGCAAGGTGAGCGTTGGGTCCTCGGAGAGGGCGTCGTCCTGACTCCCCAGGCTGCCCGGAACCTGCCGGAGGCGGTGCAGAGTTCCGAGGGCGCGGCATACGGCATATCGTTCCGGGGCGGCGAGATGGACGGCAAGTCCGCTTTGGGTCCCGCGCATCCGGCGGCGCTGGGCGACGGCCCGCTGGACTGGTGGCCTTCTATGGTCCGCGCTGTGTTCTGGGGGCCGCTGGGACTGGACGCCGGATACCAGTGGCTGTTCCTGGGGACGTCCGTAGGGCTGGTAGTCGGAGGCAGCCAGGCCCTCGCCAGGAGCCTTTTCGCCCAGATCACGCCGCAATCGCGCAGCGGCGAATTCTTCTCGTTCTTCGGCTTTATGAGCAGGATGTCCTCGGTGTTCGGCCCCATGCTGTACATCGCGGCCACGGCGGTGTTCGACACCCGCGTCGCGGTGACGTCGATCCTGATGCTAATCGTATCCGGCGCCATAGTGCTGGCTTGGGTGAACGTGGCTGAAGGGGCCCGGGTGGCCGATGCGGAAAACCGTCTGGCCAGTGAAGGCCAGCCCTCCTAGCCCGTAACGACTGCCCACACCAATGTGGCTGAACTAAAGCCAAGGTGAGATGTGCGTTTGTTAGGTGGTGGGGTATCCGCACTGGAATGTCGGCTCAGTCTAAATATCCGCCAACTTTCTTACGCCGTCTCGGAACACTTGGAAGCTTTTTGATTTGTTGCTGTCTACGTGCATCAAGGGGGCGATTCTGTCGGCCCATTCGCATTTTGCTGCACCCGCAACCGGGTAGCCCAACGTCTTTAGCATAGCGGACCCGCCAGGATGCACAGCGTCAGCCAAAACTTCCCAAGTGCCGCAAATGCTGTCTTGAACGTAGCCGTTCAGAACAACGTCCCTTGCGTTGGGATAGGCTGATTTCACGGCAAGTCGGTCTCCCAACAGCCATGCTTCCGTTTCTTCGATAGCAATCCTGAACAGAGTATTGGGACGCGGATTGCAAGCATTCAGTACGTTGAGCAGGTCTTGCTTGAACTGTAAACAATCCCGTTCGTCTGAGTCCGCTACAACAATAACTGCCGATGGACCCTGAAGGCTTATCCCATAAGCGCGCAATAATCTCGGCAAATTGTTCAGAAGAAGTTGATTTGTCGGATTTGGTACGCCGTGTAAATCCCTCGGAAGGTGGCCGATGCCCCTAAAGGGATGGATCGTCCACGAATGCTCCATGCCGTTTTGTCCAAGAATCTTCTCCAGAATGAATTCCAACGATATGCTTCCGGACCGGTCTTCTACTAACACCTCAAAATGCACTCAATTCCCTCTTGTCCAGATAGTCACTGTACCAGAGGCTGCCGAGGGGCAGTCCTTCTTCGACCATCGCCTTGACTACTTCGTCGTCGCTGGCCCTTCGAATGGTGGAAAATCCGTCCACCTGCTTTTCCAGAATCCACGTTTCTTCCGCCGAGAGAGCGTCAACAAAATAAGGCTGATGTGTGGTTATGAATATCTGGGGGGAGTCTTTTTGGCCGGTAGCGTGAGCCCGAAATTCGGCAGCTAGAACCTCCAGCAGCTTATGGTAGAGGCCGTTTTCCGGCTCTTCGATGCAGATGAATGGCGGCGGATGGGGGTCTTCAAGCAAGAGAAGGTAGGCAAAGACTTTCAGTGTGCCGTCGGACATCTGCTGCGCATAAAAGGGATCGTCGAAGCCGCGGTCATTGAAGCGGAGCAACAACCTGCCATCGAGGCTTCGTTTCGTGTCGATCCGGTCAATGCCCGGTACTCTCCCGGCGATCTTCCCGAGAATGCGGTCAAAACCTTCGCGGTGTTCCCGCTCCATGTACTGGACAACGTTACCAAGATTGTCTCCGTGGATACTCAGGCGCCGTTGGGGGCCGGCCAGCGGGAGGTTACGGGCGGCGTCCGGGGTAAAGTAGCTCAAGTACCAGCCCTCGACAAACTCGCGGAAGGACGCAATCCTGGGGTGCTGCTTCAAGGCACCGAGGGTTGCTATACCCAGCCTACGCTTGTCTTGGAGTTCAATGTATTCGATCTCGGTGCTCTCAGGCTCTTCCATACTTGCGTCACTTGCGTCGCTGTTTTCTGTCGCTAGCCATCTCTCGGCTAATTGGTCCAAGTATCTTTTACCTGATTCCATGTCGAACCCCATATACCCCTCTTCACCTATCAGTTCTCCTTGCGATTCCCCTTTCCAAACAAGTCCCGCGCCATCCGTTAGGAACAAAATGACACGAGACGAGGCACTAGCCGGGTCTTCCTCACTTTGATAGAGGCGTTCGTAAGACACGTAAGGCCGACCAGCACTATCGATCTCTATGGCAAGCTCGTATGTCATGAGCTGGGCCTGCGACTCTCCCTGGTAGCAAACGTCAAACACAATTGGGCCATCGCTGCCTTGAGATCGAATGCGGTCGAACCCATTTCGCCCACGCTCGTCACAAGCCCCTTCGACGCCCAACTTCAGGCAGTCGGAGAGAAAACCGAAGGCGTCGAACAGGGAACTCTTGCCAACCCCGTTTTTCCCGATTACAGCGGTCATTGGCGTCAATGCGGCGGTGTCGGGCATATTCCATAGCCTGCCGAGAGTTATGTCCCGCAAGACCCGGTAATTTCTGATCCTTATCCCCTCAATCTTCGCCATTGTCCTATCCCTTTGCTACATTACCTAGTGGACAGTTAGTCGGATATGTTAAGGGTAGCACGACTGTGACGGTGGCAGGTACTAACCAGAGTCATAGCAGCGTGGTTTTCCTGTGGGGTATTATGTATGTGTTGCACAAGAGCCACGGTTGGAGCGGTAGATGACACAACAACGCACGATCCAGGACTATATTGCCGACGCTCGTGACTATTTGGAGGTTTCAGCCCGTGAGTTCGACGCGGGCGATGACAGGCAAGGCGCCAAGAAGTTGTATGGCGCCGCCTGTTCGGCAATAGAAGCGGTGTCGCTGCGCTATAACTGGCCGTGCGGCAGGCATCGCCTGATGAAACGGAATGCTCACCAGTTGCGGGACCTGTACGGGGACTCGATTTTCGTCGCCGGTTTCCTGGCCGCAGAGAAATTCCACGCCCATTTTTTCCACAATATCATGGAGGACTACGACATCGTGGCTGACCGTCCCATTGTGAGCGAATTCATCGACAGGGTGTTGGAACTGGCAGACGTCACTACGGATGGGTCACCCGCCTCTACATAGTCTCGTCTCCCACTGCTGGTAAAGGCTGCTTACCGCATGACCGTTGCTGGGCTGGCTATCATGGCTTCCGTCCTGCTGTTGCTGCTCGTGACCGGCATACCGCATTCCGTTCGCCGCGGTGGCGGTAACGAGCACCGCGGGAGCTTCACTGTTCCTCTTCCTGGGCGACCCCAACAAACAGGGCGCAAGGTTGGCGGCGAGCACGGCAACCGCTGTCTAGGGGTGCGCCCGGCGGGTTACCGGGCGCGTTCGGCGTATGCTTGGTGGGCGCGGTCGAGGGCGCGGGTCCTGCCGGCTACCAGTGTGTCCTTGCGCTCGGCGGCCCACAGGTTGGAGGCTTGGGTGCCGACGACCGAGCCTTGGAACTGGGGCATGACGTAGCGGGCCAGCAATTCGTAGCTGCGGAGCATCTTGTCCCTGGGCGCCCAGTCGATGGTCTGCACCAGGAATCCTCCGAAGCCGCCGCTCTGCTCGTCGAGCCGCTTGATGGCCTCGATGCAGTCGTCGGGCGTGCCGATGATCCAGGAACCGGAGTCGGCCATGTAGTCGATGACTTTTTCCAGCGGGCCGTCGTATACCGGCTTGCGGCCGTTGGTGCCCTCGGAGTACTCCCGGAGATAACGACCAGACCCCAACCGGGCTTCTTCAATGGCCTCCTTGCGGGTCTCGGCCAAGTGCACCGGCAGCACCAATCTCCAATCGTCCCGGTTGACCGTCTGCCCGTGCTCAGCCGCCGAATCCTCGGCGATGTCCCAGAGGGCCTTGAGGTCGGAAGGGCCGGAGCTGGGGTCACGGGGCACGGTGATGGTGAGGACGGCGGCACTGTACTTCCCGGCCAGCGCGACGCCCGCCGGTGTCTGGACCGAGGCAACGGCCACCGGCATGTAGGGCTTCTGGTAGGGGCGCAGTTGAAGCATGGCTTCGTTAAGCTCGAACCAATCGCTCTTATAGGTGATGGGTTCGGTCTCGGTGAACAAGCGAAGGATGATTCCCAGCGCCTCGTCCATCCGCTCACGTTGCACCTCGTGGGGAATGCCCATCATGTAGGCGTCGCCGGGCAAGGCGCCGGGGCCGACGCCGAGCATAACGCGCCCGTGGGACATGTGGTCCAATTGGACCATGCGGTTGGCCACCATCAGGGGATGATGGTATGGAAGGCTGATCACCCCGGAGCCCAGCTTGATGTGGCGGGTGCGGTCCGCGGCCACGGCCATGAATATCTCGGGGGAAGAGATGGTCTCCCAGCCGGCGCTGTGGTGCTCGCCGATCCAGGCTTCGTCGTAACCCAGGTAATCGAGCCATTGGACCAGTTCCATGTCCCGGTCGATGGCCAGCGTGGGATTTTCTCCCACCCGGTGGAAGGGGCCGAGGAAGATACCGAATTTCATACGTTCAGGCAAAGCCATTTCAGCCCACCTCGTTTCCAGTATTGATTTGCGGCTGGAGTCTGCGGCCCCATGATAGCATATTGGCCTTTCAGTTTAGATGGTTTGGTCTATGAAAGCAGGGCAGCCACAAGGGCTGCCCCTACGAGTCCAGCAGTATACACGACCGGAAGCGGAACACTGGAGTAGACATGGACAAGGTTGACATTATGCCTGCCTTTGGGGTTGAAGCCCGCGCATGAACGTTTTACGGATTGTTGTTCTGGGACTGGCGATAGTGCAGGTGGTGTTCACCGGGTTCACGGCGATGGCGGGGGCCTTTGCAGACGGCGGGGACGTGTGGCAACGGCTGGTATTGATTGTGCTTCATCCGGTCGGCGCGGTGGCGTTGTTGCTGCTGGCCTTGCCGCACAGTCCTGTCAAAGGGATCGCGCTGGTGGTTGGCGTACTGCTGTTGGTGAACGTGGCAGCCGACATTGCGATCTGGTCGGCGATTGAACGGGGCGTTATAAAGGGAGACTCGTGGCTGGCGCTGGTGTTTGCCGTTGTTCCGGCGGTGGGTATCCTTTATGCGTTGACCCTGCTGTCGCGGGGGCTGCGGGCCGCATCTTAAATCAGCAATCCGGCGACGCAGGCGGTCATCATCATGGCGAAGGTGCCGCCCAGCATTGCGGGCATTCCCAGCTTGGCCAGCTCCAAGCGCCGCTCCGGGGCAATGCCGCCGATGCCGCCTATCTGAATGCCGATGCTGCCGAAGTTGGCAAAGCCGCAGAGGGCGTAGGTGAGGATGGTCTGCGTCCGCTCGCTGAGCACGACTTCCGAACCGGGTTGCGACCATTCGGCCAGGGTGGCGTAGGCGATGAACTCGTTGAGGGCCATCTTGGTCCCCAGCAGCTCGCCGGCGCGGAGGGACTCGCTCCAGGGAATTCCCATCAGCCAAGCGAAGGGCGCGAAGACGTAGCCGAAGATGCCCGACAAGGACCAGTCCCAAGACTGTCCCAGCCATCCTCCGATCCATCCCCCGAACAGGCCCAGGATGGCATCCACCATAGCGACGAGGGCCAGGGCCACGATGAGCATGGCGGCCACGTTCAAGGCCAGGCGCAGACCGTCCAAGGCCCCTTCCGCCGCGGCGTCCACCACGTTGCCGTGAGTCCTTTCCACCGCGATGCCGTCGTTGCCCAGGGTTACAGGAACGCCGGTCTCCGGGACCATCAGCTTGGCGATGAGGAGGGCGGCGGGGGCCGATATGACCGACGCCGAGACCAAGTGACCGGCGTCGATACCCATGCCCACGTAGACGGCGAAGACGCTGCCGGCGATGGTGGCAAACCCGCCCACCATCAGGGCCATCAACTCGGAGCGGGTCATGCCCATGACGTAGGGCCGAACCATCAGGGGCGCTTCGGTCTGGCCCAGGAAAACGTTGGCGGAGGCTGCCAGGGTTTCCGAGCCGGAGGTGCCCAGGGTGCGGCGCATGAGCCATGCCATGGCGAAGATGATCTTCTGCAAAATCCCCAGGTAGTAGAGGACCGACATTACCGACGAGACGAAGATGATGGTGGGAAGCACCCGGAAGGCGATGAAGTGATGGGCGGACTCCTCGCCGAATACGAAGATACTGCCGGCGTCGGTGAAGCCAAGGATGGCGGCGAATATGTCGCCTATGGCCCGGAACAGGGTGACGCCTACCGGCGTCTTGAGGATGAAGATGGCCAAGGCGAACTGGAGCAGGAGGCCGCCGGCTATGATCCTGTAGTTGACTTTCCAGTTGCGGTCGCCGATGGCCCAGGCCAGGGCCATGATGACGGCCAGTCCCAAGATGGGGATCCAACGTTCCAATCGGGCCTCCTGATGCGGATCGTTCCCGCCACGATTCGTTCCAGGCGGGCAGATTCTAACAGAACGTGGCCGGTGTGGGCAGGCGCAGGGTTGTGGGGCTTCCATCAAGGGCAACCTGTCCTCTTGTGGGATTGGCGGGCGGGACGCCCGCGCTCCCAGGTGAACAACGGGTTTGGTCACACACTGATTGAAAGGCGTTGTTGCGGGGGCATCCTCCGGTTGGTATCCTGAGCCTCCGGGAGTACCCGCAGGATTCCGGCGCATGGGGACATTTTCCATGCCGATCATCCACCACCCTGGAGGCGCATCCGCATGGCGTCACCCGCTCCACTGACCCGGCGGCTGGTCCGGTTTGTCCTGGATACCCGGTTCGAGGACCTGCCTGCGGAGGTGGTGGACACCAGCAAGAGCATGATGATCAACGCCGCCGCGGTGGGGCTGGCGGCGGCCGGACGTCAGGAGGCCTTGGACGTGACCCGATACGTCCAGGACATGTCTCCCCGCAATGGCAGGTGTACCATTACCGGTATGGGGTTGCGCACTTCCCCAGTGAACGCGGCACTGGTCAACGGGACGATGATTCACCTGTTGGACTTCGACGACCAGATACCAGGCCAAGACACTCATCCGAGCAGCGTGATTTTCCCGGTGGTGATGGCCTTGGCGGAGATGAACGGCCATAGGGGAAAGGACGTGCTGACAGCTTTCGCGGTGGGCTGCGAGGTAGTCGGCAAGGCAGCGTCGTTGATTGAAAAGCCCCCGTCGGCATCGCAGGGCTGGCGCTGGCACGGCGACGGTGTAGCCGGGGCATTGGGCGCGGTTGCTGCCGCCGGGCGCTTGCTGGGACTGGACGGCGACCAATTGGAGCAGGCCCTGGGGATAGCGTGCGGCGGGTCGGGAGGCATCCAGGGGGACGCTGCTTCGCCAAGCCGGGCCCTGCAATGCGGAAGAGCAGCGGCGGGCGGCCTGTCAGCCGCGTTGTTGGTCCAGAAGGGGTTTCCCGGCCCAAAGCAGGCCATCGAAGCCCCCGGCGGGTTGCTGGCGACCTACGGCTCGGTGGACTTGGCGGGGTATTCGTCGGCGTTTTCCAGCTTAGGCTGCCCGTACCAGATAGTCCAACCGGGGATCGTTTTGAAGCCGTACCCGTGCCACTTGGCCGGCCACGCCGCCGTCGACGCGGTACACCAACTGTTGCAGCAGTTCCAGTTCCGTCCGGAAGAGGTGCGCTTGGCCAAGGCGGAGGCTTCCCAAACGGTGCTGGACGCCCTCCCCATCGCCAGTCCGGCCAGCGGCGGGGAAGCGCGATTGAGCTTGAACTACATCGTTGCAGCGGCGTTGCTGCACGGGCAGCCCCTCATCGACCAGTTCACAGACGAAGCGGCGCGGTCGCTGGAGGTGCGGGCCATGATGGACCGGGTGACGGTAGAGGTCATGCAGGGGGATGCTACTCGGTCTACGGCGGCTATCCCGGTGACGGTGGAGTTGACTTCCGGCAGGGTGCTGCGGCACCAGGTTGAGTATTCCAGAGGCACGCCGGAGCTTCCGTTGGAGCCGGAAGAGCTGGACGCCAAGTTCCTGTATTGCAGCAGGTACATACTGCCGCCGGACCATATCGACGGGGCATTGACACAGTTTCGGGGTTTGGAAGAGGTGGAGGATGTGACGGGTCTGGCGTCCATTCTCGGCGGTTGATTGGTCCAATTTCCCGCCGTCTGCCTGAAGTCTCTGATGGCAGAGCGGCGGACGCAACGGAGGTAGAGAGAGTATGAAAGCGGTGAGAGCCCATCAGACCGGCGGCCCGGAGGTGCTGCGTTATGAGGACGCGCCGGTACCGGAAATCGGGCCGGGGCAAGCCTTGGTGGACATCCGTTCCATTGGGGTCAACTATACGGACGTGGCCAGCCGGAACGGACTGAATCCGCCCGCCGGCTTCCCTTGGACGCCGGGGCGGGAGGCGGCGGGTGTGGTTGCGGCCGTAGGTGAGGGAGTGACCGAGGTGGCCGTGGGAGACCGGGTGGCCTACGCCATGCACACCGGCACTTACGCCGAGCAGGCGTCAGCCCCGGCGTGGCTGCTGGTCAAGCTGCCCTCAGACATGGAGTTCGCCACCGGGGCGGCGGCGATGCTGCAAGGAATGACGGCCCACTTCCTGGTGTACGGCATCACCAATCTCAAGGAAGGCGACGCGGCGCTGGTGCACGCCGGAGCAGGCGGCATGGGGTTGCTGCTCATCCAGATGCTGAAGAAGTTAGGCGTCACGGTCTATACAACCGTGTCCACCGACGCCAAGGCCCAACTGGCGCAGGATGCGGGGGCGGACCATGTGGTCCTGTACACACGGCAGGACTTCGAGGAGGAAATCAAGAAGACCACCGGCGGGGGCGGGCTGCGGATTATATACGACGCCGTGGGGCAGACCACCTTTTTGAAGGGGTTCAACTGCTTGGGACGGCGGGGGCACATGGTGCTGTACGGCCAAGCCAGCGGCCCGGTCGGCGACTTCGATAGCGGGGTGCTGCGCAACGGGTCGCTGTCGCTGACCAGGCCGACCCTGGGAGACTACACCGCCACGCGGGAAGAGTTGCTGGAACGGGCCAACGACGTCCTCAACTGGGTGAAGTCGGGTGATTTGAAGCTGCACGTGGGATTGACCCTGCCCTTGGAGCAGGCGGAGGAGGCCCACCGGCAACTGGAAGGGCGGCAAACGGTGGGCAAGATACTGCTCACGCCGTAACAGCGCCCACCCGTCGAGTGAGCAACCCCTCTCCCGAAGAGGAGAGGGGCTCTTCGAGGGCGTTTACTGGGCGACCCAGCCCCCGTCGATGACCAATTCGCTGCCGGTCATGTAGGACGATTCGTCGGAGGCCAGGAACAGGACGCCGTAGGCCACGTCCTCGGCTTCTCCGTACCTGCCCAAGGGGATGCGGGACAGGGTTACCCGGTTCCTGTCGGGGTCTGCCCGGCCCGCCTCGGTCATGGGGGTTACGATGGGCCCCGGGTGTACCGAGTTGCAGCGGATGTTCTCTTGGGCGTACTGGACGGCGGTGGCCTTGGTGAGCAGGCGCACCGCTCCCTTGGACGCTTGGTACTGGGGGCTGCTGTTGTCCACCCCGACTATTCCCAGTTGGGAAGAGATGTTGATGATGGAGCCGCCCCCGGCTCGGCGCATCTCGGGGATGGCGACCTTGGTGCCAAGGAACACGCCCTTGGCGTTGATGTCCATTAACTGGTCCCAATCGGCCTCGGTGGTGCTCTCCACCGTGCCATGGCCACTGATGCCGGCGTTGTTGACCAGGATGTCCAGTTTGCCGAACTGGGACACGGTGGCGGCGATGGCCGCTTGCCACTGGTCTTCGCTGGTCACGTCCAACGTCACGAAGAGGGCCTCGCCGCCCGCTTCGCCGATCTGGGCCGCAAGCTGCTGTCCCTCGTCCTCCAGGACGTCGCCGATGACTACCTTGGCGCCCTCCTTGGCGAACATCCGGGCCTCCTCGGCACCCATGCCGCGGGACCCGCCGCTGATGAAAGCTACTTTACCCTCAAGCCTCATACGCCCCCCTGATGACTGCGTTTGTGGTGAGAAGTTTATCACACGGGCGGGGCGCGAATCGGGGAAGGTTTCCCGTATAATGCGCCTTGAAGAGTACGTCGTGGGCTACATCGACGCCTCTGCGGGATGTGGAATGTTTTGATCCTTGCCGTTGTTGAAAGACCAAGTATCGGAAGATCCGTGGTACGGGAGTCGAGGCCCGGCTACCGGGGCAATGAGACGCGCCGCGGAAGCGACATCCCGGAGCGGCTGCTGGCCCGGCTGTGGCAGCGCCGGGCGGCCCGTCAAGCGTGGTTCCGCGCCCACGGCGGCCAGCGGGTAAGGGTTATTTACCCGGGCCGTCCCGGCTTGACCGCGGGGCCGGACTTCCGGGATGCGCTGCTGGAGGTGGAGGGCGTGGGTTTGGTGCGGGGCGACGTGGAAATCCATGTCCGCCAGCAGGACTGGAAGGCCCACGGCCACGAGGGCGACCCGCGTTACAACGGGGTGGTGTTGCACGCAGCGCTGGAGACCCAGCCGACGGATACCAGGCTACAGAGCGGCGGCATTGCCCCGGTGGTGTCCCTGGCGCCGCTGATGGATGACTCCGACACGCCGGATGGTCCCGCCGGGCATCCCCTGTGGGAGTTCTTGGGCGCGCGTGGCTACACACGGCCGGAAACCGCCGACGAGGCGGGTCAGCTTTTGGACCGGGCAGGGGATGATCGCTTCGAGATGAAGAGCGGCCAGTTCCGGACATACTTGGCGGAACAGGAAGCGGAACAGACCTTGTATCAAGGCATCATGGAGGGGTTGGGATACCGCCAGAACCAGCATCCCTTCCAGTTGCTGGCCCAACGAGTTGGCTATCATGCGCTGCGAAGCGCTGCCCTCGGGCTGCCGGAGGAGGAGCGGCTTCACGCGGTGCGGTCCTGGCTGACCGCCATGTCAGGGCTGTCCGTTTCCGGGCTTTCCCTGGACGGGGAGTCGGATGAGGTGACGCTGCCCAAGGGGAAAGGTTTCGGTCGGCCCCTCGGTGCGGACTCGTGGCGTCTTTTCCGGGTACGCCCCTCGAACCACCCGCTGCGGCGAATCGCCGGGGCGGCGGTATTGATTGTTCGTTTCCTGGAGACGGGAATCGTCGGCGGGTTGCTGAAGGCGTGTGAATCGGGCAAGCCGTCGCATTTGACGTTGGTGCTGGCCGTGCCGGGAGAAGGACGAGGCACTGCGTTGGTGGGCCAAGGCCGAGCGCGGGACTTGGCGGTGAACGTGGTGCTGCCGTTCCTTTACGCGCTACCGGAGGGGGAAGGGGAACCCCTGTCCGAGGTACGGTCCGATGCTCAGACCAGCAGACCGTACCTGGCCTTATGGGGGAAGTTCGGGAAGCTGCAGGAAAACGAGGTGACGCGGGAAGTGGCGGAGCAGCTACTTCCCCAAGGCTGGCGGGAGACGGTCAACTCGGCCCGCCGCCAGCAAGGGTTATTGCACCTGCACCACTTGATCTCCGGCGCTTCCTGAAAGCGGGGGAGGGTCTGGCGGCCCCGCCTAGTCCGGCTCGGCCAGAGGTATGGCCAGGGACGTGCGCATCCCTGCGAACGGGGAGCGGGCGATGTGGCCGTGGCCCGAGAGGTCTTCGGCCACTAGGATGTCGCCCGGCTCAAGCTGCACCTTGGAGCCGTCGGCGCACTCGAATTCGGCGATGCCCTCCAGGTTGACCACGTACTGCCGCCGCGGGGCCTGGTGGTAGTCGGAGAAGTTGGGGGCCTCGCGGCGGTTGATGGTGATGTCGCCGGGACCGACCCTGTCCACGATGCCCTGCATATCCTCGAAGGAGACTTCCTCAAAGTGGGACTCGCCGTCGTCGCCAGCGAAAACGCGGATGATTTTCATTTTTCTCTCCTTTCTAATCGGCCAGCGGGACGGCCAGCAGGACGCGGGGTTCGTCGCCAAGGCCGCGGGCGATGTGGCCGTGGCCGGTCAAGTCTTCAGCGATCAGGATGTCGCCGACGCCCATCCGGTACTTGGTGCCGTCGGCGCACTCGAACTCGGACAGCCCGCTGAGGCCCACCACGTACTGGCGGCGCGGCGCTGTATGGTAGTCGGAGAAGGTGGGCGACGGGCGGGTGTTCAATTGCACGTCGCCGCTGCCCTTGTGCTTGGCTATCTCGGCGAACTCTTCGAGTGTCACCACCTGGAAGTGGGACTCGCCGTCGTCACCGGAGTAGACGCGGACTATGTTCATGGCGTTCTCCTTTCTGGTCTGAACTGTGATTCGTTTGCTATTGGGATTTCTCGCCAGCGTAGAGGCGGTAAACTCCCTTGTCAGTTTATCCTTGCCAAGTTTTCTGCGTCGCTGATGTAGTTGGCGGTCTGCCGGATGCGCCGCTCCACCTCTGCGGCGGGCTCGCAGACGCCCAGGTAGAAGCAGGCGCCGTGCAGTTCGCCTTGCCTGGAGAAATAGCGTCGGCGTAGACTTTCGGCGGCCCTGTCTTCTCCGGCCAGTGCTGCTATTCCCCGTGTGGTATGGGAGGATATTTGCGGCTCAACGCCCGTTCGAGCCAGGATCAGGGCGTCAGTGGCGCGCTTGGTGGCGCACCACGCCTTTTCCGCAGCATCGCGGACGTCGCCTGCTTCCAGTAGGCGCAGCGCGTCGGCGTGGACGGCGCGGGCGTCGGCGAAGATGGCGATTACGTCGTCGGTGGCTACCACGGGTGTCTTGTTGCTCCTGTCTGCGACTGGCTTAACATGCCAGATTTTCTGCGTCGTTGATGTAGTCGGCAGTCTGGCGGATGCGACGATCAACTTCATGGGCAGGCTCGCAAACGCCCAAGTAAAAGCAGGCGCCGTGCAGGTGTCCCTGCCTGGAGAAATAGCGTCCGACCAAAGGGTCAATTGCGCTGTCTGTTCTGGCCAGTAAGACCAGTCCTCTGGTAGTGTCCGGGGAATGTTCCGGCTCCGCTCCTGTCCTGGCCAGGATCAGCGCGTCGGTGGCACGCTTGGTGGCGCACCAGGCCTTTTCCGCAGCGTCACGAATGTCGCCCGCATCCAACTGGCGGAGTGCGTCACCGTGGATGGCTCGGGCGTCGGTGAAGATGGTGGATACGCGGTCGGTGGCTACCATTGAATTTCTTGTTGCTCCCTGATGGAGGTGTCTTGAGGCGTAGCTTAAACGTCGGCGCGGCGTGTGGCAACCGGGGGGTGTCAGGGGGGGCAATGCATAGGGCGCAGATACTACTTCTTGGGACATTCTGGCACGTAAATCCATCCTTCTTTACGTGCCGCTTCAAGCTCTCGCATACCGAGAGCTTCCGAGGAAGCCCAACGGGTAGATGTCGGGCGGCAAATGGACGATACGATTTTGTTAGACGGCGTATGAAACGCTTTCTTGTTATGCCAAAGTGCAGCCACCACGGCAGCGACTAGAGAATCAAGCGCATTGTCATTCTTTAGGCATCGGTCGCAGAACTTAGATAGGTTGGGTAAGCTGATCCCTGATTTATGGGATAGGTTGTTAAGGATCTCTTTCCGCAGTTGATTGGCTTTAGTACCCCCTTTGTAACCTTTGTCGGGCATACCGAAGGCAGCGAGGGCCGCGCCTGGCATCACTTCCAACAGAACTGGCGATGGAGTCCGTGGTCTGGGAAGTGGCGGAATATGATAGCGACCTGCGTTCGTAAGAGTGTGTAATAGCTTCATTCCTTCGAAGGTCATTGGCACCATATTTGGCTGTGCTCGATGTAAGCAAGAGTAGCACCCTGGCACATGCATATCTCCAACGCGTAAGACCTCATCTGCGACTGCTGGCGCGAAATCGTTTACTTCTTTCTTGAATTGCTCTGGATCATTGAGTTTGGATGCCGCACACCACAGGTCTGGCATCTTATCTGCATCGGGTTTCCAGTACCTAGCGAAGGCAATTGGCACCGAAAAAGGGAAATCCATAGCTGCTACCGAGTAGTCTCGTTTCTTCAGACGTCCTGCGAGATTACTTCTACTTATGGATTCGCAACATATAATTCGCAGTCTTTCATTTTGTCCTTCCTCTAGTGTCCCTTCAGTAATCCATGTATTGCTGCGCTTACCCCGTTCCTTTGCCCCACTGAAGTCCACTCCGATTATCTTGACCATGATGTTTACCTCACAGGATTACGTCACAGCGTCAGTTCGGCTGGGATCAAGCGGCGGTACTTGGCGTCGGCTGCCAGTGCGAATGTCTCCAACGCCATTGCCCCCAACAGGACTTTTCCGTTGTCCGGGCCAAAGACGATGTATACGTGTCCGGTTTCGCCTTCCAACTCCATTTCCACCCAACCCAGGGAAAGTTCGACCCTGGAGCCATCGGCCAGGGTGAATACTTTTGACTGTAGCCGTTCGATACCCAACTTATCCAGCATTGCCTCGGGGACCAGGGTATAAGACGCACCGGTGTCGACGACCCCGTTCAAAGCAAGGGATTGGGTCCTGTCCCGGTTCCAAATGACGAAATCAGCATTGAAAGTTCCCACTTCCCCTCCAACGGTGATTCCCGGCAGAATAATCCATTGTTTGGGGGTCTGCTTTTTCTGGGCCACCGAATCCTTGTTTGACGTGTCCATTGGATTATGTCCCCTTATGTTAGAATTGGCAGCGGCCCGAAGTATGCCGTTTCCAGCCTTGGGAGGGCCAGTATACCACCGCAGAAGAGGAGCGATATGAACCTGACCGCTCGAAGAGAGAGATACCGGGGGATTCTGGCCGGGGACCAGTGCGTGCACCCGGCGTCGGTGTTCGACCCGATTTCGGCGCGGATTGCCGAGGACCTGGGGTTCGAGGTGGGGATGTTCGCCGGGTCCATCGCCTCGTTCACGGTGCTGGGGGCGCCGGACTTGGTGGTGCTGACCTTGACCGAGTTCGCCCAGCAGATACACCGCATCTGCCGAGCCGGCGACCTGTCGCTGATGGTGGACGCCGACCACGGCTACGGCAACGCCCTGAACGTGATGCGGACGGTGGAGGAGTTGGAGACCGCCGGGGTATCGGCCCTGACCATCGAGGACACGGTGCTGCCACGCAGCTTTGGCGGGGGCGGCACCCAGTTGCTGTCCGTCGAGGAGGGCGTGGGCAAGATGAAGGCGGCGCTGGCCGGGCGCACCGACCCGAACCTGACCATCGCCGGACGCACCAGCGCCCTGCAGGTGAACGGCATAGAGGATGCCATCAAGAGGGCCAAGGCCTACGAACAGGCCGGGGTGGACGCCATGTTCCTGGCCGGGGCATCCACCCGCGACGAGGTGGCGACGGTGACCGCCGAGCTGTCGGTGCCGTTGCTGCTGGGCGGGACCACCGGCGAGTTGCAGGACAAGGAATGGCTGGGGGCCAACGGCGTCCGCGTGGCGTTGCAGGGGCACCTGCCCTTCTCGGCGGCGGTGAAGGCGGTCCACGATACCCTGAAGGCCCTGCGCGATGGGGCGCCGCCCGCCGACCTGCGCCCCAACCTGGCGACGGACGAGCAGATGGCCCAGTTCACCCGACGCGCCAACTACCAGCAATGGACGGCGGACTTCCTAAACTAGGCTATTTTAACGCAGAGGGCGCAGAGAAAACGCAGAGGACGCGGAGATTCATAAGGGATTGCACAACAGCCTCTGCGCTCTCTGCGTTGAAACCCGGGTTCGCCGGGCGAGACCATTTGGGATACACTATCACAGCAAATTAACTCGTACAGGAGGGAACCCGTGAACGTCTCTTATAACCACCTTCACTTCCGCAGCGCCGACCCGGATGGCGCAGCCAAGTTCTACTGTGACAACTTCGGGGCTGAAATCGTCGGAGAGCGGCCGTTATCCAACACAAAGTCCATCGAGCTGTCGCTGAACGGCACCTACCTGATGACCATTTCGGGGCGGGCCGAGGGTGAAGACCCGGTGGCCGGCTCCACCGAGCCGCGCTACGGCCTGGACCACTTGGGATTCATGACCGACGACATCATGGCCTTGGCGGCCACGCTGAAGTCCAACAACGTCCACTTCAACTGCGAGCCGTGGGTGATGCCCTCGGGCTCCGCCGTGGCCTTCATCGTCGCGCCCGACGAGGTGAGCGTGGAGATAATCCAGCGGCCCAAGGAAGGCGAGGAGAAGGTCGTTCTGGCCTAGCCTGATTTTTCAACGCCGAGACCGCCGAGAGGTTTCTATGAATTTCTCGGCGGTCTTTGCGTTCTCGGCGTTTAATCAATCCCCTCGAAGAAGTCGCCGCTGACGGTTTCTCCCGCGGCGACCGGCGGGTAGGCTCGGACGTAGAACTCGCGGCCCAGGATGCGGGCGGTGACGTGGCGGGGGACGCGGTGGTAGGGCCAGTCGGGAGCGACTTGGGTGCGGTGGCACAGGATGCAGGCTATCTTGGCTTCCATGTCGCCGTCGCCGGAAACGTCCAGCTCAAGGTGCATCTCCTCATCCGGAACGCCCTGAAGGTCCTGTTCGGGATTAGGCATGGGCCAGTCGATGCCTGCGCCGCGCAGGGCCTCGGCCCACTGGCGGCGGAAACCCCGCGGGCGCACGCTGTAAAACAGGCGCTGCGGCTGGTGTGGCTCGATCCCGGCGGACAACTGGTGGGGAAAGGCTGCCGGGTCGGCGGCCAGCCGGAAGGCCTCGGTGGTGTGGTTGGAGATGGCGATGTGGTCGGGGTGTCCGTACAGCCCGTCGGGGCCGAAAGTCAGAACCACTTGGGGGCGGAAGCAGCGCATCTCCAAGACAAGATGTTCCACCACCTCGGCGGAGTCGGCGTTGATGAAGGCCTTGGGGTGGTTGTTGGACTCCCAGCCCTGCATTCCTGAATCGCGGTAGCCCCACACGTCGTTGCTGCCCAAGCGCAGGGCCTGGACGGCGCAGCCAAGCTCGACCTTGCGAATCTGTCCCAACGTCTCCCGGGTGGCCGACCCTTCCTGCCGGATTTCGCCCTCCTCGCCCAGGGTGGTGGTGACCAGTCGCACGTCCACTCCTCGCCTGGTGTGGGCTGCCAATGCCCCGCCGACGGGGAAGGCCTCGTCGTCAGGGTGGGCGAAGCAGGCGAGCAGGCGATAGTCGGGCATAAGACCTCCAGCGTTGTTTCAGAAAGGACGATCAGGCCTGAGGGTCCTGTTCTTCGTCGTTGAATAGAAGCTCTAGGGCCTCGGGGGGGAGCTTGCCGCTGTCGACGAGACGGGCAGCCCGTTCTTTCCGCCGCTTCTTTTCCTGTTCCAACCCTTGTTCCAACCCCTCTTCCCGGCCTTTTTCAAAGCGTTCCCTCAGGAATATCTCGGAAAGCATAAAGCCCACCTCAACCAAGATGAAAGTCAATGCGGTGACGGGGAGGACAAACCCGCCAACGTCGTGGCCGATGGCAATGAACGTCTGTACCCTTGTGTCGTCAGTCTTTACCCATACATGATACCAAATGAGAATACCGGTGATGATGGCCAATTGAAGGGTGAACAGCCAGAAAAAGGCCTTTTGCCACTTGGCCGGCACACTCCAGATAGAGGTCCTGTCGTCCATGTGCCGTACTATTCGGACTTCGATAGGTTTGCTATGTTACCAAGGGGCAGCGTGGCCGTCGCCTCGCGGGTCAGACGCGCCCATCAACACTCCGCGCCGCTGGTCGATCAAGATAAGTTGTACCTTGCCGTCGTGGATCCCCGGACGGCGCCGCACCACTTTGTGCCCCAGTTTTTCCAGCCTTTGGGCGGTCTCCTCGGTCATCTCCGCCTCGACCCGAAGTTCCAACGGAGTGTCCAGGCTGGCGGGGTCGGTGCCGGGGAAGCTCCACCAGCGGGGCGCCTCCACCGCTTCCTGCGGGTCCATGCCAAGGTCGATCAAGTTGGTCAATATTTGAGCGTTGCACTGGACCTGGTGGTCGCCGCCGGGCGTGCCTCCGACGATGGCCGGCTTGCCGTCCTTGAGTGTCATGTAGCAGTTCAGTGTGTGCATAGTGCGCTTGCCCGGTTCAATCTCGTTGGGGTGACCGGGAGTCAGGCTGAAGCCGCGTCCCGCGCGGTTGTTGAGCAGCACCCCGGTGCCCTTGGCCACCAAGCCGGAGCCGAAGGCGTTGGAGAGGCTGTGAATCCAGGAAACGGCGTTGCCCTCCCCGTCGGCGGCGCAGAAGTAGGTGGTGTCGCCGCCAGCCTTCACTGGCTCCAGAGGAGGAGTTTCGCCCGCGGCTCGGCGCGGGTCTATGTCGCTGCGGCGACGCTCGGCGTACTCCTTGGAAATCAGTTCGTCCAAGGGCCATTCCACGAATTTGGGGTCGCCGGCCAGCCGGTTGCGGTCGCCGTAGGCGATCTTCTTGGCTTCGACCAGCAGGTGCATTCTTTCGGCGTCTTCATCGGGGCCCGAACCGGCCAAGTCGAAGCCCTCCATCAAGTTCAGTATCTCCAGAAGCATATAACCTTGGGACGGTGGGCGGGTCTCGTAGACGGTGTGTCCCCGGTAGCCGGTGGAAATGGGGTCATAGACCTCGGCGTAGTGCCCGGCGAAGTCGTCCTCGGTGAAAAAGCCTCCGGCGTCCCGCAACCCGGCCACTATCTCGCGGGCCAAGCCGCCGCGGTAAAACTCGTCGGCCCCGCCCTCGGCGATGCGGCGCAGGGTGCGGGCAAGGTCCCGGTTGACCAGGATGTCCCCCTCTCCTGGAGGCGAGCCGTCCTTCATGTAGACCTCCACCGTAGAGGGGAACTGGGAAAGCTTGGAAACGCCGTGCTCGAAATTGCGGCCGATGCCCGGCGGCACAGGAAAGCCGTCGGAAGCGTAGCCGATGGCCGGGTCCAGCAGTTGGGCGAAGGGCTTGGTGCAGAAACGGTGGTGCACCTCCTCCCAAGCGGCTATCTCACCGGGGACGGAGGCAGCGTGAGGGCCGGTCAAGGGCATGGTCTTGTGTCCTTGAGAGCGGTAGTAGTCCGCCGTGGCGCCCGAGGCGGCCACGCCGCTGCTGTTTATGCCGGTTATTTTGCCGGCGGCGGCTTCATAAAGCAGTATGAAGGAGTCTCCGCCGACGCCGCACGACGGCACGATCATGACCGTCTCGGCGGCAGCCACGGCCAGGGCGGCGTCAAAGACGTTTCCGCCGTCCTGCATCACCTTGATGCCCACCGACGCGGCCAGGGGAGAATTGGAACACACCATGCCTTTTTGGCCGTATACCAGTTGACGGGAGAGTCCGTTTGCAGACATCTTTCCTCGCTTAATCAAAGGGGCTTTGCCGCCCCGGTGGTCTTTTCCGGCAGTTTACGGTTGAGGGAGAGGAGAGTCAATGGCGGGTGTAGCCAGCCCTACCACCGTATGATGCGTATAATACAAACACATCAAATGTGAGACGAGGGAAGATAGTGGCCAGAGTCCAGTTGATCATTCCCGACGAGGAACGTGACAGGTTCGTTGACCAAGCGCGCAGAGAGGGTATGACGTTGAACGCTTGGTTGACGGCCGCTGGGTGGGACCGTATCAGAGAACAGCAGCGGGTTAAGCCGTTTGAGTCACCGGCTGACCTGCAAGCATTCTTTGTTGCGTGCGATGCGTTGGAAGGCCCGGAGCGAGAGCCGGAATGGGAGCACCACTTGGAAGCAATCGCCACGTCGCGTAGAGGCGGGGCGCCCAGCTTGTGATAATATTATGGTCACTACCAACTTGCTTCCCGCATAAAGCCATATCTGGAGACAAAGAATGCTCGATTACAAGCCCAACATCGTCCTTTCCAACCAGGAGTACAACGTAGTAGGGACCAGGCCCATCCGGCATGACGGGGCCGACAAGGTCACCGGACGGGCCCGCTACAGCGCGGATATAAACCTGCCGCAGATGCTGCATGGCAAGGTGCTCCGCAGTCCCCACGCCCACGCCCGGATCAAGTCCATAGACACCAGCCGCGCCCTGGCGCTGCCCGGAGTAAGGGCGGTCATCACGTCGGACGACATCGAACACCCGTCGGGGATTGTCACCGACCAGGGCGAGGGCGCTATGGTCAACTTCGGGTTCCTGAGCAACAACATCCTGGCGATGGACAAGGCCCTTTACAAGGGACACGCCATCGCCGCCGTCGCCGCAACCAGTCCCCACATAGCCGAAGAGGCCCTGTCCCTCATCGATGTGGACTACGAAGTCCTGACTCCCGTGCTGTTGGCCAAGGACGCCATGTCCGATGACGCGCCGTTGCTGCACGAACGGCTGGCCAATACCTACAATGCCTCCTCCCGCGCCGGGGGAACTCGCGCGGCGGACGACACGGAAAAGAGCACCAACGTCGCAAACCGTTTCGAGTTCCACTTGGGCGACCTTGAGCAGGGTTTCAAGGACGCCGACGTCATCGTGGAGAAAGAGGTTTCCACGGTAGCGGTGCACCAAGGCTACATCGAGCCTCACTCCGCCACCGCCATGTGGCACGACGACGGCTACCTGACTGTATGGTCCAGCAGCCAGGGCCATTTCTCGGTGCGGGAACACACCGCACGCATGGTGGGAGTCCCTGTCTCCAAGGTAAAGGCCGTTCCCATGGAGATCGGCGGCGGCTTCGGGGCCAAGCTGGCCATTTACTTGGAGCCGCTAGCGGCGCTGCTGGCGCGCAAGACCGGCACTCCGGTCAAGATAGCGATGAGCCGCACCGAGGTATTCGAAGCTACCGGCCCCACCTCGGGTACGGTAGTCAGCGTGATGCTGGGCGCGACCAAGGACGGCAAGCTGACCGCCGCCGAAGCACACTTGATTTTCGAGGCCGGGGCGTTCCCGGGATCGCCGGTGCCGGGCGGGGCCCAGTGCATGATGGCGGCATACGACATTCCCAACGCCTACATTGAGGGGTTCGACGTGGTGGTGAACCGTCCCAAGACGGCGGCCTACCGCGCCCCCGGGTCCCCTTCCGCCGCTTTCGCCATGGAGACGGCGTTGGACGAACTGGCCGAGAAGCTGGAAATAGACCCCGTAGACCTGAGGCTGATCAACAGCGCGAAGGAGGGAACGCGCCGCGCCACCGGGCCGTTGATGCCCAAGGTGGGGTTTGTAGAGACATTGGAGGCGACCAAGGCCCACCCCCATTACTCGGCAGAACTGACCGGTCCCTACCGGGGCCGGGGCGTGGCCAGCGGGTTCTGGGGCAACAACACCGGGCCCTCTTCGGCCACCGCCACGGTGAACCCCGATGGCACGGTGAACCTGGTGGAGGGTTCGCCCGACATCGGCGGCACCCGCACTTCGGTGTCGCAGCAGTTGGCCGAGGTGCTGGGTATCCCGGTGGAGGACGTGAAGCCTCAAGTCGCCGACACCGACACCATCGGCTTCACCTCGAACACGGGCGGCAGCGGGGTAACGTTCAAGACGGGCTGGGCCTGCTACCAAGCAGCCCTGGACATCAAGGCGCAGATGATGGAGCGGGTGGCGAAGATATGGGACATTTCCGTTGACGACGTTGAGTACGTCGATGGGGTGCTTCAGCACAAGGCGGACCAGGAACTGCGGATGACCTTCCGGCAGATGGCCGCTCGGCAGAACGGCACCGGTGGTCCCATCGTCGGACGGGCGGGAGTCAACCCCGGCGGCGCCGGGCCGGCATTGGCCACCCACATCGTGGACCTGGAAGTGGACCCGGAAACCGGCAAAGTCACGATCCTCCGGTACACTGCACTACAGGACGTGGGCAAGGCCATCCATCCCAGCTACGTCGAAGGGCAGATACAGGGGGCCTGCGCCCAAGGCGTCGGCTGGGCGTTGAACGAAGAGTACTTCGTGAACGAGCAGGGCCACATGCTGAACTCCAGCTTCTTGGACTACCGGATGCCGGTGAGCCTGGACCTGCCGATGATAGACACGGTGATCGTGGAAGTCGCTAACCCGGCCCATCCCTTCGGCGTCCGAGGTGTCGGGGAAGTCGGGATAGTGCCCCCGATGGCCGCCATTTCCAACGCCTTGTATCAAGCGTTGGGCGTTCGGATCAACAGCCTGCCGATGAACCCCGGCACGGTACTGGAAGCCATTTGGGAAAAGGAAGCCTCGAAGTAATCAAGACTTGCCCTGCGGACGATCCCGTCCGCAGGAATACGGGCTATATCGGGCGGCGGCATACCATTGCCGCCGCCGTCAGGTCAGGATCGGCGGAATCCGCTGTTGGGAGATGATATGCCTCGCGTGCCGTTAGCCCCCCGCGCCCTTCAACAGCCGGCCTTTCGGAGCATATCGGGCGGGCAATCGGGGTTGGAGGAAACCTACAGCGGCCTGTACGTCAACGCCGGGCTGGCGGCTGAGCTGGCCCGGTTGGACCACTTCATACAGGACCAGTCCGCCCTGGAGGCCGATGTCCGCTTGACGATGGCGCTTACGGTAGCCCACGAGCGCAATAACCGTCCCCTGTGGGACTCCTTCGAACCATTGGCCCGGGATGCCGGGGTGACAGACGCGGTCATAAGCGGCATCGTCAATGGCACCGCGCCGCGGGGGCTGCTGCCAAAGGACGGCATCTGGGTGCAGTTCGCCTTGGAGGTGCTCCGGGATGAGAGCCGCGACTCGACCTGGCAGTCGGTTGTCCACTTGGTTGGGGAAGCCGGGGCGGTCTTGGCGGCATCGATGACGTGCTATTACGACATGATGGCGCGCTTGAACCGGACGCTGGGGTTGGACAAAGGGTAGGTGGCTGCATAGCAGTTACCACGATTATTCTTTGACTGGGCAAGTCACGAATTAAGATATTCCCGGAGCCTATCTGGGAATGCATCTACGAATCCCAGGGCCGTTTGATACAGTTCGAAAATTTCGGACACAGTTTTTTCCAAGGGAAACGAGGCGAAGTCTCGATGAACCAATTGATTCCTGATGCTGCCTATTTCCATGAAGGCTCGAATAGACTCTCTAAGCTGATCGGATGCTTGAATTCTTTCGTCCATGAATGACCTGAAGTTACTGCCAAACGCACCGAAGAACTTATTTGCATTTCGTCTGTCCCAGTCAAACCAATCATGGTAACGGCGGGCGACCGCTTTCGTGCGAACGAACTCAACCAATGCGTCGGAGTCAGTTACCTCTAGAAAAACGGTCGTAACGGCTTCTGTTAAGCGAACCTCAAAATAGCTTGCAGCAGAGAGTAGTAAAGTCTTTCGAAAAATGGCGTCGGCACTAATTCTTAGAGAAATTTCGTCAGGTGGCAAAAGTTCAATCAATGCCTGATGCTCCGCCACCAATTGTCCGACTATGTCGATGGAATTAGGATTGACCATAGATTAGTTGAACGACAATATCTCGCGGGCTCTAGACAGGCGTTTGCGGACTTGGTCCGTAGCCGTTGTTCGGTTCTGTGTCGCGATTATGAATGTAGTATCTTCTCGCAGTTTTCGAACCGAATTGAGGTTAATTTTTCCATCAACTACCGTCTTAGACAAATACGCGCCCGAACATGCCGCTACAAAGACAGATTCGAACACCATCGGACTGAACCGCCCACCAACTTGGAATGTATCGTTGGGAAGATTGCTGCAACTATCCATGAACGACTGTAGCAATCTCTTCAAGTATTTGAGTTTGTCGGCACCAAATGACTTGGCTGATTCTGAAAATGCGTTAAGAAACCTGACCATAGAGGGGCTATAGGAATCTCCGTTCATGAGCATTGCAAAGCCCCTTAACAATATTTCAACGTCCTTCATATGTAGGTCAGGTACTTCCGCACCTACTAGGCGTCTCCACTGTGGCTGCGTGTTCGTCTTATATAAAGCATCATAGAATGCGGAGTCGTACATGCAACGCCTTATTTCTTGTGGAGTTAAGTTCATACCTCCAGAATTCAACCGGTTAAAGATCTCGTACATGGAACTGTTGCCATCAGGACTGACTTGCTTGACGATTATATTTCTGATTGTCCGGAGGTTGAAAGCTGTCTGGTAGTCGTCTCCAAGGGTAGAGTAGCTTAGTTTGTTGAACCGATTTCGGTGACCAGGCAACTGCTCAGGCAAATTCAAGTTGAACTTGGTGAAATATGCGTCGTCCGATAAGATTGATTCCGGTATCCGACCCTGTTCATCAAACGTTTGCCGTAATTCGACCAGCTTCTCTTTCCTTGGAAACCTCTCGTTCACAAAGTAATAGATAGACATTAACCGTTGTTGGCCATCTATCACGAGAAATTTGTTGCGCTCCTGCTCATAGAGGAAGGTCTGTGGAATAGGAAGTCCTATCAAGATTGATTCAACAAGCTTCGAAGCTCGCTTGATGTCCCATACGAAGTTACGCTGGAATCCTGGGATTTTGACGACTCCAGACTGTATGAAATTGACGATGGTTATGACGTTGAAATCATTAGGTGACGAAACTATGTCGAATTGGTCTATTGGTGGTTCATGGTCGTCCTCCGAGTCTTCAATGATGTCGGGCTCATATCTATCTTCCTCGTCTATGAGGGTTTTTGCCTGCTGGAGCGTCATTGTAAGTCTCCTCGGTTGGGATGACGGCCGAAGACTCAGAGGAAAACGTTGTAGGTTCGTTTTCCTATTGGGATTAGGATATTAGTAGCATTATACTTTACCTATGCTCATTGCGGCTGCCCACTGAAATGACAGTCACAATAATATCGTCAGAGCGACTCGTAGGGTAAGAGGTTCCCAACACAATGTTCGAGGGCGTCTTTACCGGCTTGAAGGTATTGGACCTGAGCGAGGACATCGCCGGGTCTTTTTGCGCCCGGTTGCTGGCCGACTACGGGGCGGACGTTTTGAAGCTGGAGCCGCCGGGAGGGGCGTCTTTGCGGCGTATGGGGCCTTTCTTCCAGGACGATCCCCACCCGGACAAGAGCCTGTTCTTCCTGGTGATGAACCTGAACAAGAAGGGAGCAACGCTGAACATCCAGACCGGCATGGGCCGGGATATTTTGCGCCGTCTTGCGGAGCGGGTCGACGTAATCATTGAAAGTTACACGCCCGGCTATCTTGAGTCCCGGGGGCTGGGATACGAGGTTCTGAGCCAAATCAACCCGGCGCTGGTGATGACCTCCATTACGCCCTTCGGCCAGGAGGGGCCCTACAGCCAGTACCAGGGCGAAGAGATCGTCAACTATGCCATGGGCATGATCATGAGTATCAGTGGTGTGCAGGGCAGGGAACCGTTGAAGCACGGCGGGTTTCAAGCCCAGTACGAGGGCGGGCTGAACGGCGCGGCCTCCACCGCAATGGCGCTCTTCCACCAAGAAAATACGGGACAGGGGCAGCACATAGACGTTTCCATCACCGAGTGCGTGGCCTCCACCATGATGGCGACCCAGACCATGTACCCCTTTATCGGAGGCACCCAGCACCGGCGCCGGGCCCAAGGGGGCATGTTCACCCACCCCATGCCGTGCTCCGACGGGTGGATTATTGTGCAGACGGGGGGCGGGATAACCTGGGATGGTTTGGCCGGGTTCTTTGAAGCGCCGGAGATGCTGGAGCCGGAGTTGGCCGACCCGGCCCAGAGGCCCCACAACAGCGAGAGACTGGACCAAGTGGTGTTGAACGCCATCAAGGACCGCAGCAAGTGGGAGTTGTTTCCCAAGGCCGCCGAGCAGAGAATACTGTTCGGCTTGGTGCAGACGCCCGGCGAGTTGGCCGACTGCCCGCAGTTGGAGTCGAGGGACTTTTACCGGGAAGTCGACCATCCGGTCATCGGAAAGATAAAAGTACCGGCGGCGCTGTTCAACTACAGCCTGTGCCCTTATCAGTTGCGCTGCGCGTCACCAACGCTGGGGCAGGATAACCGGGAGATATACGTGGATGGGCTGGGTTACTCGCAGGAGGAGTTCAGCCGGTTGCGGCAGTTGGACGTCGTGTGAGCTGCCATTGGAATGATTATTTCAACGACTGAGATGAGAGTCCCTGAAGCCGAGACAGTTGTGGTGACTGAGGACACCTTGACCGCCGAGCTTGCAGACGGCCGGACAATCTCGGTGCCGCTGGCTTGGTATCCCCGGTTGGTGCACGCCACGCCGGAGGAAAGAAATAACTGGCAATTGATTGGAGGAGGCCAAGGCATCCACTGGCCCGATTTGGATGAGGACATCAGTATCGAAGGGTTGCTGGCCGGCAGACCTTCGGGCGAGAGCCAGCGGTCGTTCAAGCGATGGCTGGAGGCAAAACGCGCAGGGAACAGCGTCGCCAATTATGACCTGATGGGCACCGAGAGGAATGCCGACGCGCCCTAATCACTCCATCAGGAGACACGATTCAATGTCCCAATCGGCCCAACTACCCTTGGAAGGCATCCGCGTTCTGGACTCCAGCTACGTGTTCGCCCTGCCCTACGCGGGGGGGCTGCTGGCGGACATGGGCGCGGAGGTCATTAAGATAGAGGGGCCGGGCCGCCCCGACGTGACGCGCACCGGAGGCTTGGCGGGCGCCTTTCCGGACAATGAGGCCGGCGAAAGCTGGTGGAACCGTCCCTCCACCTACAACCTTATCAACCGGGGCAAGCAGTCGCTGGTGTTGGACATGACCGACCCACGGGGCCGGGATATTTTCCGCGAGTTGGTGTCGATAAGCGACGTCGTGATGGAGAACTTCACTCCCCGGGTCATGCGGCGATGGGAACTGGACTACCCCAACCTGCGGAAAATCAAGCCGGACATAATCATGGTGTCCAACACCGGCTACGGCCACGGCGATGGCCCCTACTCAGGCTACCCGGCCCAAGCCACGACCCAGGAGGGCACCCACGGCCACTGCTGGGTGACCGGTTACCCCGGCGAGGGGCCGGCCAAGGCGGGGGCGTCCTTCGTGGACTTCCTGTCGACGTGGACTTCCCTTTTCGCTATCGGCGGGGCGCTGCGCTACCGCAACCGCACCGGGCGCGGCCAGTGGGTAGACATCGGGATGTACCAAGCGGGGGCCATGTTCCTGTCGGAGTACATCGTGGACAGCATCGCCAATGGGCGTGAGGGCGGGCGCATCGGCAACCGCCATCCGTCCCGCGCCCCCCAGGGCTGCTACCCGGCCAAGGGCGAGGACCAGTGGATTACCCTGTCGGTGGGCAGCGACGAGGAGTGGCGAGCCATGACCTGCCTGATGGGACAGGAGGCGCTGGCCCTTGACGCCCGGTTCAGCAGCCTGCTTTCCAGGCAGGAAAACCACGACGAACTGGACCGCATCATCAGTGAGTGGACGGCAAATTTCGACAAGTATGACTTGATGCACCTGCTCCAAGGGGTTGGCATAGCATCGGGGCCGGTGCTGACCGGCAAGGATGTGCACTTCGATCCCCAGTACCGGAGCCGGGGTTTCCTGGAGCGGGTGACCTACCCGCCGGAGCGGGAGATAGGCGAGCGCATGTTCATGGGCCGCCCCTACAAGTTCTCGGGCACTCCCATGAGCATTCGAGGGCCGTCTCCCGCCTTCGGCCAGGACAACGAGCGGCTGGTGACGGAGTTGTTGGGAGTGGAGCAAACCGAGTTTGAATCGCTGGTGCAGGACGCCATCCTGGTGACGACTCCCACCAGGGGCGACGCCAGCCCGGTCATCCACCCGGAGGAGATGGTCAGGCTGGGGCTTCTGGCCGCTTGGGACCCGGACTACCGGGAGCGGCTGGGGCTTTCTTGACAGACGGATAACCCGTAGATAAGCTTAAACCGAGGGCCCGTAGCTCAGCGGTAGAGCGGCCGGCTCATAACCGGTAGGTTGCAGGTTCGACACCTGCCGGGCCCACCACTGTTCCTGCATACGTGTGCAGGCCTTGACGGCACACCATTACTGGAACCCTAATTTGCCGCGGCGAGTTTCAGGACTCCATCGCGAAAGACCCTAAAGCTCTTTGAGTGGTTCTGAGCCACGTTCAATTCAGGAGCGATCTTTGCAGCCCACTCACACTTTGCTCTCCCAGCCTCTGGGTAGCCCAATCGCTTAAGCCGTTTCGACCCGCCGGAATGCACGGCATCAGCCAAGATTTCCCAAGTGCCGCAAATGCTGTCCTGAACATAATGGTTCAGCACCGCGTCTTTAGCGTTAGGGTAAGCCGACTTTACTGCGGCGTGGTCGCCCAGAAGCCACGCTTCGGTTTCCTCAATAGCAATTCTGAACAGCGTTTCAGGGCGGGGATTGCAGGCGTTCAGGACACTGATCAATTCCTGCTTGAATACGGTGCAATCCTTGTCATCCAAATCCACCACCACGACCACGGCGTCGGAATCGTTAAGACTCCGTCCGTATCCCCGTAATACCCTCGGCAAATTGTCCAGAAGAAGCCGATTGGCCGGGTTAGATACGCCCCGCAAGTCTTTGGGCAGGCGACCGATGCCCTTGTAAGGATGCATTCTCCAAGTATGAACCGCGCCGTTTGCGCCAAGAATCTTTTCCAGAATTGATTCAAGGGTAATGCTCCCGGATTGGTCTTCGACCAGCACCTCAAAGTGCATGTGCTTGCCTACCTCATATCCAGGTAATCGCTGTACCAGAGACTGCCGAGGGGCAGTCCTTCCTCCACCATTGCCTTGACTACTTTGTCGTCGCTGGCGCGGCGGATAGTGGAAAAGCCATGCTCCTGCTTTTCCAGGACCCACGTTTCATCAGGGTTGAGCGCATCCACGAAATAGGGCTGGTGAGTCGTGACGAAAATTTGAGGGGTGTTTCCTCCTCTGGTAGCGTGGGAGCGAAACTCGGCGGCCAAAACTTCCAGCAACTTGTGGTAAAGACCGTTCTCCGGCTCTTCTATGCAGATAAATGGGGGAGGCTCTGGGTCTTCAAGCATGAGCAGATAGGCAAAGACCTTCAACGTACCATCGGACATTTGCTGTGCGTAGAATGGATCCTCGAACCCCCGGTCATTGAATCGGAGCAGCAGTCGGCCATCGGGGCTCCGTTCCGTATCAATCTGATCAATGCCTGGAACCCTCTCTGCTATCCTGTTCAGGATGCGTTCGAAGCGGGCCGGGTGTTCTCGCTCCATGTACTGGACAACATTGCCCAAGTTATCCCCATGAATATTCAGGCGTCTTTGGGGACCGGCTAGCGGCAGGCTGCGGGCGGCATCGGGAGTAAAGTAGCTCAAGTACCAACCCTCGATAAACTCGCGAAAATCTGATATTCGGGGGTGCTGTTTCAGGGACCCCAAGGTGGCTATGCCCAGCCGGCGCGTGTCTTGGAGTTCAACAGGTTCCGTCTCTCCACTCTCCTCATCCTTCGCTCTTCTTAAGAGACCTTCAAGCAACTCAGCAAGTTTGAGTGTTGCTTGACCACTCTCGTTTATCTGATGTCCTAGTGCCTCTCCCCTCCAGGCTACTCCTGCGCCTTCGTTCATTATCAAGAAAGAGAAGGGCCAACCGTGAGATTGGCCTTTGCGTCGCTGTCGGAGGCGCTCGCGGGCGACATAAGGCCGGCCCGCGTTGTCTATGTCGATGGCCAGTTCATAGGTAATCGGTCTATCCCGGGGTTCCTTCCGGTAATAAACCTCAAATTCAATAGGGACGGTACTTCCCTGAGAGTGGATTCTCTGAAAGCCGCCCCGTCCCCTCTCGTCGCAAGCCTCCTCGACACCTAGCTTCAGGCAATCGGCAAGAAAGCCGAAGGCGTCAAACAACGAGCTTTTGCCCACGCCATTTTTCCCAATCACCGCCGTCATTGGAGTCAAGGCCGCAACGCCCGGAGTATTCCACAGTCTGCCTAGGGTTATATCCTTCAGTACTCGGTAATTCTTGATTCTGATGCCCTCAATTCTTGCCATTGGGGAAATTCCTCATGATTTGCTCTGGAGTCAACTGTATATTAACAAACAATACCCACACTCCAAACCGGGTCAACGTCTCGTCTATCCCGGCCAGAGTGGCCAAGTGAAGCAGGGCATCTAATACCATGATTACATTGCTATCACTGAATTCACATGGAGAGGAGAAGACGCCTTGGTCATGGTGATATAATTTTCAGTGAAGTATTTATCGGCGTCCTGTTGGTTTGGAAATAGCGGCGCCAGGAGGGGAAGATGTTCGCTGGTCGAAAGTATTATTGGGTTGTGGCGGCTTTGGTTGGGGTTATGGTGTTGATGGCAGCAGCCTGCGCGGGGGAGCCGCAGATCCGGGAAGTGCCGGTAACGGTTGAAGTGCCGAAAGAGGTGGTGGTTGAAAAACCGGTGGTCCAGGAAGTACCGGTGACCGTGGAAGTCGAGAAAGAGGTCATGCGGGACGTTCCGGTGACTGTGCAGGTGGAAAAAGAGATTACCAGGGAAGTCCCCGTAACGGTCCAGGTTGAAGTGGAGAAAGAGGTTACCCGGAACGTTCCGGTGACTGTTGAAGTCCCGGTGGAAGTGCCGATGGAAGCGCTCGACCCGCTGATAGTAGGCAACCTGAACGTTTTCACCGGATCGCTGTCCGAGTTCGGGCCGCCGCTCCGCAACTCCGTTGAGCTTGCCGCCGATCACGTGAACCGGGCCGGCGGCGTCGGCGGGGCGTCGATGGTCATCATCAGCCGCGATACCGCAGTGAACCCGGTGCAGGGTGTGGACGGGGCAAAGGCTCTGGTGGACGTGGAAAACGTTGTGGGCATCGTGGGCGCGTTGTCCAGCGGCGTCACCATTGCCGTCGCCCAGTCGGTGACCGTGCCCCAAGAGACGCTGATGATTTCCGGGGCTTCCACCGCGCCCAGCATCTCGGTGCTGGAGGACAACGACTTTCTGTTCCGCACCACGCCGTCGGACGCTTCGCAGGGAGTAGTCCTGGCGCGGTTGGCCGATGAGCAGGGATACAAGAACGTGGGCATCATGTACATCAACAATGCCTACGGGGAGGGCCTGGCCAACCAGTTCGAGGAGAGTTTCACCGAGTTGGGCGGAACGGTGACGGCGAAGGTGCCCCACGAGGACGTGCAACCGACTTACCGTTCCGAGCTGGACAAGGCCACCGATGGAGACCCGGATGTGCTGGCGGCCTTGAGTTACACCGGTCAAGCCTCGGTCTACGTTAGGGAGGCGTTGGAGGGCGGCTACGCCGACAAGTTCCTGTTCGCCGACGGGACCAAGGGGGCCGAGTGGATCGAAGGCATTAATGCTTGGGAGGCGCTGGACGGTTCGCTGGGCACCGCCCAAGGAAGCCCGGGGTCGCCGGCGAAGGATGCTTTCGAGACTTCCTACACCGAAAGTTACGGCTTCCCGCCGTCCCATCCCTTTATGGCCGAGCACTATGACGCGACGGTGTTGATTGCCTTGGCGGCGGCCAAGGCGGGCAGCACCACCGACTCAGCCGCTATTCGCGACTCTCTCCGGTTTGTGGCCAACGCTCCCGGCGAGGTCGTAGGCCCCGGCAGGGATGAAATTGAAAAGGCCCTGGACCTCATCGCCGACGGCAAGGACATCAACTACAACGGCGCCGGCGGAGACATAGAGTTCGATGACAACGGCGACGTGTTCGGCACCATCGAAATCTGGCAGATCAAGGACGGGGAAATAAGCTCCACCGGCAGGTTCGAGTTGCCTTAGTTCTCGCTGACAGGGTTAGTCAGATGCGGCGGCGGTCCGGGGTGGGCCGCCGCTTATGATTTCCGCCCTCTCTGAGCTGCAATACGGTGTGTCGTCGGGAAGGTGTCAGTGGTGGGGTGTCTGAACTGTGATTTATGGGATTTTGATGATTGGAATGATTTTGGGTCGCGGTGAATGAAGCCTTGGAGAGCGGGCGAGTTTTTACCGGATAGGCGGGCCTGGTGTAAACTTACGGGTGTCCCCGTCGTTCCGTTCCCATTCCGGGCTTGATATGATTGGTTATAATCGCAGTTGACCCATAGTATCCAGGAAACAGTACAATAGTATCCAGGAAGCAGTATAATAGTATTCGGGATGCAGCAAAGGAGGCGAGATGTCCGACAAGCATCGTTGGCGCGTCGCAGCAGCCACTGCTGCCGGGTCCTCCCATTCCAGAAACAACATCCCCAACCAGGACGCTGTAGCCTACCAGTTGGTTGAAGTTGGCCTCGGCCAGGTTGCGGTCGTCGCCGTCGCCGACGGGGCCGGCTCAGCTCCACGCTCCCATGAGGGGTCCAATATCGCCGTCATTGCCGCCGTGGCGGCGATTGTTGACGGCATCAACAAACGGCCGGCGGCGGTTTTTGGCGAGTATGCGGCTGCGCTGCTGGTTCGCAACGCAATCAAGCAGGCCAAGAACGAGGTGGTGCGCTACGCCCAGCAGCAGGGCATTCCTCCTCAAGAGCTGGCATCCACTCTCATCGTGGCGGTTGCCAGCGGCCAACTGTTGACGGCGGCGCAGGTTGGTGACGGGGCAGCCGTCGCCTTTGACCTGGACGGTGGCGCGGCCAAAACCCTTTGCGCGGCCCACACTGGCGAGTACGCCAATGAGACGACCTTCATTACGTCACGCACCCGCCCTCACAAGATAGCCGACGTGGGCCACGCTTCGGGCTCCGATTACGACACCTTGGCGCTGATAACCGATGGGCTGCAGAACCTGGCCCTCAAGATGCCGGAACGTGAGGCGTTTAGGGGCTTCTGGAACCCAATGTTGAACGACTTGGCCCATACCGACGAACCAGACGCCGTTTCGGAGCGGCTTCACTCCTTCATTAGCAGCGAGCGCGTACAATCCCGTACCAGCGACGACGTCACCATCGCCATTGCCGTCCGCAACAGCCAAAATGCAAAAGAGGACCAGCAATGAGCATCCAAGACACGGTACGCGTGTATGACCAATCGGAATTCGCCGACAACCCGGAGGCGCGATGTTCCATCGTCCTGATTCTGGACGTCTCCGAATCTATGCAGGGCGTCAAGATTGACACTGTGAACCGGGCCTTGGTCAAGTTCCGCGACATCATCCGGGAAGACTCCGTAACCGCGCTACGGGCCGACGTGGCCGTCATTGAGTTCGACCACGAAGCCCGGGTGGTGCAGGACTTCATCAACGGCACAGACTTCGAACCGCCTACCCTGGCCGTCAATGGCGGGACGAACTACTCCAAAGCCGTCAACCTGGCGCTGGACCTCACCGAAGCCCGCAAGCAGAGCTACCGGGACGGCGGCATCGCTTACTACCGCAGCCTGGCCTATTTCCTCACCGACGGCATCCCATCGCACGATAATCCCGCAGATTTAAGCCAAGCAGCTCGACGCCTAGCCCAAGTGGAGGAGAATCGTGGTGTTGCTTTCTTCTCTTTCATTATCGGAGACGGCGATGGCATCCCTGATTTCTTGATTGATGATACTGGAAAGTTCATCAGCGTCGTCGGCTCCAGCCAATCAGAACTCGTCGCGGCAGGCGCCTTCGGCGACGGCAGCGAAGGTCTAGCCGGTATCTATTTAAGCAGGGTCGCCGAAGTGGCCGGCATTAGCGTACCGGAGCTCATCGAACTGAGCGTCAGAGCAGGAGTCATGCGAACCTCTTTGGATGAGCTCTCCAAGCTGGCGCCCCGCCCGCCGGTGGAACTGCACAACATGGAGCAGTTGGACGGCTCCATCCAGTGGCTTTCCCGGTCGGTGGCCGCCGTATCCCAGTCCCAGCCCGGCGACAGCATCCGCCTGCCCCAGCCCGATTACCTGAATTTCTAGAGTAATGGCCTGGCAAGCGCGTCCAGTATGATACACATAACTACGTCATCAGCGCAGTTGCCACCTCAAGCATTCAAAGTTCACAAGGAGGACCAGCAATGAGCATCCAGGACACGGTAGGCGTGTATGACCAGGCCGAATTCGCCGACAACCCGGAAGCGAGGTGTTCCATAATTCTGATTCTGGATGTCTCCGGCTCCATGGGCGGCCTCAAAATTCAGACCGTTAACCAAGCCTTGGCCAAGTTCCGCGACATCATCCGGGAAGACTCCGTAACAGCACTGCGGGCCGACGTGGCTGTCATTGAGTTCGACCACGAAGCCCGGGTGGTGCAGGACTTCATCAACGGCACGGACTTCGAACCGCCTACCCTGGCCGTCAATGGCGGGACGAACTACTCCAAAGCCGTCAACCTGGCGCTGGACCTCACCGAAGCCCGCAAGCAGAGCTACCGGGACGGCGGCATCGCTTACTACCGCAGCCTGGTCTATTTCCTCACCGACGGCTACCCGGAACACGATAATGATGCCGATTTAGGCCAAGCGGCCGCCCGCCTAGCCGAGATGGAGCAGAACCGCAGCGTCGCCTTCTTCTGTTTCGGCATAGGCTCGCCGGACCTGCCGGCCGATATGTCGGCGCTGGCCAAGCTGGCCCCGCGTCAGCCCGTTGAGTTGACCAACATGGAGCAGTTGGACGGCTCTATCCAGTGGCTCTCCCGGTCGGTGACCGCCGTGTCCCAGTCCCAGCCCGGCGACAGCATCCGCCTGCCCCAGCCCGATTACCTGGATTTCTAAGGCAACCGGATCAGCAATGTTGGCAATGTTCTCACCAGGCCCGAAAAGTAGAACCACGGCCGAGGTAATCGCCCCTGGCCGGTTGCTGCTATGGCATTGGCGGCTGATCCGGTACATATTCCGGTTGACCCGGATAGGGTCTAATCTCATGGAGGAGGAGGAAGAAGAGCGGCGATGGCGGCAGCGGTGGCGCCGGCGACGGTATGATGACGATGACGACGGGTGATCGCTGGGGTGTATAGTGATGATACTGAGCATAGTTCTGGCCTTGGCCGTTGTGGCGGCCATCATATTCTTGTACTTTCTCATATTCTTCGTCGTTGGCTTCGTTGCAATCGTCGCCTCCGTCATCATTGGGGTGATTGAAGGCGTCCGCTACCTCACCAAGAGCGATGCCCAATTTCAGCAGGAATACGTGGTTGGTCAGAAACTGTGGTTCTAGCCGGAGTGTTGAGGGTAAGGGGCAAAGGCCCCAGGACGGTGACGGCCCGGGCTTACGGCAACCTGATCTCCTGAACTGACTGCTAACTATCTATAACACCAGCGACCAGCGCGTCAAACGCAACCTAACATGACTTCACCTACGAATCCACTTACCGGACGGAACTTCCAGGACGAGGCGGGCAACCGCATTGCGCCAGGCCGCAAGCTCGGCGAGGGCGGCGAGGGTGTGGTGCACCTGGTTGACGGCGATCCCGGCTCGGTAATGAAAATTTGGCACCCGGGCAAAACGCCCCAGGATGCCGACGTGAAGATCCGGCATCTGGTCAACAACCCGGTGCGCCCGGAGTTAGGGGCGACTTGGCACATAACCTGGCCCCAGCATATGGTCACGGAGAACGGGGTTATCGTCGGGTACACCATGCCGACCCTCGACCCTGGCGAATCCTGGGAGCCGATTGTGGAGTACTACAACCGCCGGGCGGCCCAGAGCACCCAGGTGGCCCAGGGCCGCGAGTTGCGCATCGACGACCGGGTTCGCATGGCGCGCAACCTGGCGCTGGGGTTCCGGGCAGTTCACGAGGCCGGCTACGTCATCGGCGACGTCAACGAGAAGAACGTTGAGGTGAACCGGCAAAACGACATCGCTATGGTGGACTGCGACTCCTATGGGTTCACCGACTCGGCCTCCGGCAGGATCTTCTCCAACCACATGGGCCGCCCCGAGTTCCAAGCCCCGGAAGTCCAAGGCGACTACGCCAACCGGACCCAAAACCAGGACCTCTTCGGTCTGGCCGTCGTTATCTTCCACCTGCTCACCGGATATCATCCCTATACCGTTACCAACCAGCCCAACTATACGCAGCCCGGCGACCGGATCAGCGCTTGGCTGTTTCCGCCGGCCAGCGGAGGGAGGGTCACCGGTCCCGACCGATACAATGAAGTCTGGGACACGCTGACCGACAAGCAGAAGGAGCTGTTCCTGCGTTGTTTCGACAAGACCCACGAAGGCCAGCCCCGGCCCGCGCCCGAAGAGTGGGTGGAAGCCCTGCTGGAAATGCCGGCCGTAGTAACACCGCCGCCCCAAGCGCCGCAGCAGCAGCAACCGCCGCCGCCACGACCCCAGCAACCGGCGCCGCCGCCGCCACGACCCCAGCAACCGGCGCCGCCGCCGCCACGACCCCAGCAACCGGCGCCGCCGCCGCCACGACCCCAGCAACCGGCGCCGCCGCCGCCACGACCCCAGCAACCGGCGCCGCCGCCGCCACGACCCCAGCAACCGGCACCACCGCCGCCACAACCGGCGCGGCCGCCACGACCCCAGCCAACACCCATTATCGGATCGTTCATCGGTCGGCTCACGGTGCGGCACATAATACTAACCGGAGCGGTGTCTCCCTTGGTGGCATTGGTGGCAATCTTCCTGCACTCGCGGCAAGGGTTGACAACGCGTGGAGGCGCCATCGGGGTTGCGGGGTTGCTGGCAGCGAGTTTCGTTACTCACCACATCATTTACATGATAGGCGGGACTGCCGGGCCTTGGTGGCTGTTGTCTCCCATAGCGGGAGTGGTATTGCTGTGGGCCCTGTCGAGAAACGCCAGCATATCGCGCAGAGCGATAATTTGGGTTGCGGCGCTATGTGGTGCGTGGGTCTCCCTTAACTTGACAATGGCGTTAGCCCAGAATGTGTTGATCCCCGCATGGAACGACTGGCGCTCGGGACAAGAACAAGCAAGCGAAGGCCCTTCACAAAGGTCAGCCAACCCGCCGCCGACCATCAGTGGCGCTGTCGGGTCAACCCCGGTCAGTGCTACCCCCAGCCTCCCAAGCGCTACCCCAGTATCTGGGGTGGCGGCGCTTCCGCCGCCGCCCGATCCGGTGTGTGGGCAGCCGACTAACTTACGCTACCGCGACTTCAATTCCGACGATAGGTCGCTGACCTATTATTGGGACGCTCCGGCCAGCAGCGACTTGACCGTCACCGGATACCAAACAGAGTCGCGGGAAATGGCCGCCGACGGAACCTACACTGCCTGGTCCAGCCGGAACGCCCTGAGCGCGGCAGAAACCTCTCAGTTCGTTGGTCCCTCTTCCAGCAACGTCGACGGGCGAACCTTCCAGAACCGGGTTTATGCGTTGTGTGATTCGGCATCCTCGGAACCGTCGGAATATATAACATTCACCTATCCTGCTGCCCCTACGCCTATACCGACGCCGACACCTACTCCCACGCCGGCGCCCACCCCTACGCCGGTACCCACGCCTACTCCCACGCCGGCGCCCACCCCTACGCCGGTACCCACGCCTACTCCCACGCCGGCGCCCACCCCTACGCCATTACCAACGCCAACTGATACCCCAGCGCCCACGCCGGCTCATACACCTACACCAACCCCAACACCTACAGCGGCGCCAACGCCAACTCCGTGGTCTATCCCTACGCTAAGGCCGACGCCCACGCATACTCCGAGGCCCATGCCGACGCCAACACCGACGCCGGTTCAGTTGAAGGCTTATAGTGATCGTAACGAAAACTGGGGCTACACCATAACCGCACCGGAAGGGTGGACAGCCAAGCAGTCAAATCGAGAAATGAAGGTACAATCGCCGGATGGCGGAGTTTTGGTGCAGGTCTTCGTGGAGGGCTATTCAGAAGAATTGAGTCCATCCCGGTTTGCCGAAGAGCATATAGCTTCGGTGATAAAGAAGTATTCCACGTCATACGAATTTTTCGACTTGTCCGCGACGGAAAATCGCCCGAGAGGTGGTCAATTCAGAGTCTTATTCCCTTGGCGTTGGCAACAGGACAAGGACTCGTGTGTCATGGACATGGAAGACATGATTTTCCGGTCTCGCCATTTCCCCAAGAGACCCTATGGTTACATTGTGCGCATAGGGATTTGCGATGAACGTCTCATGTCTTTTCTCAATATTCGCAAACAGATTTTCGACAGCTTCGTTGAGAGCGAGTTACCGAAAAAGACCCGGTGATTTTAGAACGGCTTCTCGTTGGGGTCGGTGCGCCTTGGGAGCCGGGGTATGGATTCCCGCCTGCGCGGGAATGACGGGTTGGGGCTGGGAATGACGGATTAGGTGCTGTAATGAGTCAGGTTGGGTAATGTGACGAATCAGGTTGGGCGTTGTGATGAGTGAGGTTAGGGGTCGCGACAGGGTTTGCGGTAGTTTGAAAGGGCAAGTCTGGTTGGTGCGGCGGTCACAATTGGCCGCTGCTTTTTCATGGGTCGGGGGCGCGGGTTGTGCGGCGTTCCTCGCCGAGGATGCCTCCGGGGCGGAGCAGGATTACGGCGACTATGAGGACGCCTATCATGAAGAGGCGCAGGCTGGGGTCGGCGAATACTCCGGGGAGAAACTGGGTGCCGGACCAGATGCCCCATACTACGAAAGCGCCGAGGATGGCTCCCAGGTTGTTGCCCGAACCGCCGACCATGAGCATGGCCCAGATAACGAAGGTGGCGAGCAGGGGGTCGAAGGTGAGGGGCGCCAGGAACCGGAAGTGATGGGCGAACAGGGCGCCGCCGATGCCCATTATCACCGCCCCAAGGATGAAGGCTTGGAGCTTGAATTTGAACACGTCCTTGCCGACGGCTTGGGCCGCCGTTTCGTCCTCGCGGATGGCGCGCAGCACCCGTCCCCAAGGCGACTTGACCGCCCGCTGCACCAGCAGGAAGACCGCCAGCAGGACAACCAGCACCACCACGAGGTAGAGGTAGCCGTAATGTTCCGGGGCCACCAGGTCGCCCAGGAACGCCGGTATCCGGTACAGCCCCTTGGAGCCGTTGGCGACCCACTTCTCGTTCAGGAAGAAGAGCCTTACGGTTTCGGCGATGCCTAAGGTGGCGATGGCGAGGTAGTCGTCGCGGAGCCGCAGGGTGATGTAGCCGATGACTAGGGCCACCAACCCGCAGACGGCGGCGGCGGCCCCAAGGCCCAGGAAGAACCACAGGTCGAATCCCAGATCCAGGAACCAGATTTCGGCCATGTTGCCGCCGAACTTGAAGTCCTCGAACAGCGCAGGGTCGGGGGGCTGGGTCGTCAGCAACGCGGTGGTGTAAGCGCCCAGGGCGAAAAAGCCGGCGACGCCGATGTTGAACAGGCCGGTGAAGCCCCAATGGACGTTCAAGCCCAGCGCGAACACCGAGTAGATGCCGGCGAAAATGACGAACCCGGCCAGGTAGCTGAGGATTCCCGCTACTTCCATCCCGAGGTCTTCTCCGTTCCCTTAAGAGCCTATCCGAAAATAACCATCGTCACTCCCGCGAAAGCGGGAGTCCAGTGTGCCAGGTAGTGGATTCCCGCCTTCGCGGGAATGACGTTCCTGCGCGGGAATGACGAAAATGTCCACTCCGATTCTAAGATGCAGACCCACGGCAGTCTTCAATTCCTTCCGTCCCCGAAGATCCCTCGCGGTCTTACCAGCAGCATGACGATCATGATAGCGAAGGCGACGGCCGGCTTGTAGCTGGGGTTCAGCCACTGGGTTGATACCTCCGACGTGACCCCGATGACAAACGCGCCTACCAGCGCGCCGTAGGGGTTGCCCAGTCCGCCCAGGATGACCGCGGCGAACAGGGGTATGAGGAACTTCCATCCCATGATGGGCAGCAGTTGGGCTTGGTACACTGCCAAGAGGATTCCGGCGGTGGCGGACAGGGCGGCGGCCATGGCCCACGCCCACCAGATGACGCTGCGGGTGTCGATGCCGCTGACCAAGGCCAGGTCCGGGTTGTCGGCCGTGGCCCGCATGGCCTTGCCCATCCGGGTGCGGGTCAGGACAACGTAGACCGCCGCCACCAGTATGACGGCCAGGATGGCGATGAAGATGGCGTCGGGCGGCACCCGCACGTCCATTGGCAGCAGAAAGACTTGGCGGCTTTCCCGGGGGAAGTGCTGGACTTCGCCGGTCCAGATGACCTGCACGAGCCCGCGCAACCCAATGGCGATGCCCAGGGACGCCATCGACATCACCACGGCGTTCACTCCGCGGGCCCGCAGCCGCCGGTAGATGGTCACGTCGAGGACGATGGCCCCGGCGGCGACGATGGCGACGGCAATGGGAAGGGCAATCAGGACCGGGTAGCCGAAGGTGAAAGGGCCGAGGCCGCTGCCTTGGATGCCCATCCAGGTCAGGACGTCCACCACGATGAACAGGGCCACGTAGGCGCCCACCGTCATGTAGTCGCCGTGGGCCACGTTGGCGAAGTTCAGCAGGCCGTAGACCATGGTCAGCCCGATGGCCCCCAAGGCGATGATGGCGCCTAAGAAGACACCGTTCACCACCAGGCTCATCTTCACGAAGGGAAGAAAGCCTATGACCACCGCCAGCGCGACGATGGCGACTGTGGTGTAGGCCGGGGTCCAGGCTATGCTTATTCGCCGGATGGCGTCTTGGAAGGTTGTCATAACGGTCTGGGATGATTCGAGCGCAATACGGATTATCCTCCCAAGTACAGGCTGGTTACTTCAGGGTTGTTCAGCAGGTCCCGGCCCGTGTCTTCCAATCGCTTTTCCCCGGCGACCAGGACGTACCCCCGGTGGGACATCCCCAGGGCTTGGCGGGCGTTCTGCTCGACCATAAGGAGGGCGACCCCGGTCTGATTGATCTCCCGGACCCGCTCGAATACGTTGTCCATCATGGCCGGCGAAAGCCCCGCCGACGGCTCGTCCAGCATCAGCAGCGTCGGGTCCAGCATCAGGGCGCGGGCGATGGCCAGCATCTGCCGCTGGCCGCCGGACAGGCTGCCCGCCTTGCGGCCCGGCTGCACGGCCAAGTCGGGGAAGACTTGAAACATTGCGTCGATGCGCCCCCTGAAATCGTCGCGCCGCACGAACGCGCCCATCTCAAGGTTCTCGCGGATGCTCAGGGAGGGAAACACGTTGTTGGTCTGGGGGACGTAGCACAGCCCGGTCCGCACAATCGTCTCCGGCGGCGAGTCGGAAATTTCCCGGCCCCGGAAGGTCACGCTGCCGGTCCGGACGCGGACCAAGCCGACGATGGTCTTCATAAGGGTGGACTTGCCGCAGCCGTTGGGGCCGATAATGGTGACGACCTCGCCCTCGTCCACGTTGATGGACACGCCGTGGAGTATCTCCGTTTCGCCGTAGCCGGCCACAACGCCTTCTGCTTCAAGAAGCGGCACTAGCCCGGCCTCCCAAGTAGGCTTCCATGACCTGCGGGTTCTGCTGTATCTCCGGCGGCGTCCCCTCGGCAATGACCGCGCCGTCGGCCATGACGATTATCGGGTCGCACATGGTCATCACGAACCGCATGTCGTGTTCGATGATGACGAAGGTGATGTTGCGCTCCACGCTGGCCACCATGATGTTCCGGGCCAGGTCCTGGAGCAGGGTGCGGTTGACACCGGCGCCGGGTTCGTCGAGCAGCACCATGCGGGGTTCAGCCATCAGGGTGCGGCCCAGTTCCAGCAGCTTCTTCTGGCCGCCGGACAGGTTGCCGGCGTATTCGTTGGCCAAGTGGGAGAAGCTGAGGAGTTCCAGCACCTCCAAGGCCCGTGCCTCGATGCGCCGCTCCTCGCGGGCCACCTTGCGGGGCATTAGCCAGGACGCCCAGATGCGCTCGCCCGACTGGGGCGCGGGCACCAGCATCAGGTTTTCCAGAACGGTCATGCGCTTCATTTCCCGGGGAATCTGGAAGGTGCGCATGAGGCCTAGCCTGAAGGTGCGGTGCATACCCATGCCGTCGATACGGCGGCCGTTGAAGAAAATGCGGCCGCTGGTGGGAGGCATGGCCCCGGACACCAGGTTGAACAGGGTGGTCTTGCCCGCCCCGTTGGGGCCGATTATCCCGGTAATCGCGCCGGGGAAGATTTGGAGGGTGCAGTGATTGACCGCCCGCACGCCGCCAAAGTCCTTCACGACGTCCTGGACTTCAAGGATGGGGGTTTTTGTGGTCAAGGTTGCTCCTGTTGTTTTGCGGGTGATTAACGTCGTTGGAACAGTTGGACTAGGACTGGGAAACGGTCCATGATGTAAGCGTATACGAAACCTGAGAAGGGTTGGTTGGGCAAGGCGAACTCAAAGAGCATGGTTACTCGGTCATCGAAGTTCTCGATAGTGTCGAGTTGTCCCAACACTTGACCCAGCCAATGTTGGCGACGCCTCCAAAGATGGTTATCGTCGTTTTCTCCCAACTGGCTGTCGTTCAAATCAATGTCTTGAATAGTCCTGCGGGCCATTGACCATTCTACCGGCTCGAGTTCCTCTGAAGGCATCATCTCCCCGGTTCGAACGTTAAAGTCAAAGTATTGCCCCGCCGGTTTTTGCCCGGCTATGTCGTTCGGGCTGACGTACATTGATACCGGCGTATAACGAGGGTCCTCATAGGCCAGCAACTGGTCGGTCAATTCGTCGTCGTAACCCGGCCACCTTCCACCTTTGCTCTGGTTGCACCTTCGGCAGGCGTACATCAGGTTCAGCCAATCAAACGATAGGTCCGGGAAGCGGCTTCGTGGCCGAAAATGGTCGATAGTCTCCTCGTTGGGGATATTGTCTCCCCCTGTGGGCGGAACACACAATATCTCGCAATAGGCACAAATTCCGTTAAATTCCGCTCTCAAGGCGCTTCGGATGCGTACCCGCTCCCGTTCGACCAAGTCACGCCAATCTGTGTGCAAGTTACGGAGTCCAGGGAAGAAATCGGGATCAGGCGAGCGTTGTACGGATCGCACAGTTAGCCGTTTTCTAGGTTCAGGTTCTTGGGAATCCCATGTTTTTCTAAAGCCTCCGCAAATCTCTTCGCAAAATCCTCTCTTTGAGCCGCCAGAGGCCCGCCGGCCAGCAGGTCCCGGTCAACTTTCTGCCGCAGTTCGGCGATCCGTTCTTGGCGCTTTTCCTCATCTTCCGGCGAACTACGCGGCCATTCGTTCCTCAGTTGCCTCAGTTCAGCCGCCGCCGCAGCGGTGGCGTCGTCAGTCGGGTCATCCACCCCCATCATCGTCCGCAGAATTTCGTCCATCGTCCAGCCGATGATGTCCTTGTCGTTGGTCGTGGCGGTTACGCGGCCGTCTTCGTCCCGCTTCAGCAGGTGCACCTGCCCGGCTTTCAGGCCGGCGACCACGAAGGGGGAGTGGGTGGTGGCGAATATTTGCAGCTTGGGGAAATGTTCCAGCAGCGCAGGGATGACCCGCCGCTGCCAAGTTGGGTGCAGGTGGTTTTCAATTTCGTCGATTAGCAGGATGGCGGGTTTTTTCTCCCATCCCTCCTCCCAGTTGTAATGGCTCGCCATTTTGAGTGCCAGGGCATAAATCCACAAAAGAGTTCCCTGAGTTCCTGAACTTAAGACACTGACATGGAGGAGTTCTCCCAGAATATCGTCATTGGTTCCGACCCTCATACCTGGGTAAACGGTGTCCTCCCCGAGATAATTTTTCCTGGCTTCGCGGTGAGCATGGGGTCTAGCATCGTACAATATCTCGTCGCAAATGCGCTTGGTGCAAGAGTAGCCAATGCCAAGTGCCCTTTCGAGTTGGGTATGATAGTTCCAGTCAAGCGGTCCTTTTCCAAAGATCGCGCGCACTAGCCCAAACTTGGGCCCGTAGACGTAGTGTATCGCCAAGTCAACATAGTGACCGTTGAAGATCCCTGATTGAGTGTCGAAGAGGTTGTCCAGTGGAGTATTCACCTTGGGGTCCTGGACCGTGTCTATTCTCATGTCTGGAGACTCAACCCTAGGAAGGCTTATGCGGGTGGCCGGGATATATAAAAAAGGCATATGTTCCCGTACATCCACCACATCGCCATAGTCATACCATGGCCAATCTTCGCTGGGCATAATAGAAACCCCGCCAGATCGGAAGAAGCGGATCTCAATGGGATCAACAGGATCGTCATCTTCCTCGCAATCGTCATATACCTCTTGCTCATCAGAGACCATCTCATTCATTGCGAGCAGATTCATTGCTCTAAGAATGGTGCTCTTACCAGACCCGTTGGGGCCGATGAACAAGTTCACATGTTCATCGCAATCAAATTTAACATTGCTCAACGGCGGCAAATTGTTGATGCTCACTTGCGTTATGTGCACGGCAGTAGCTCCCAGCTTGTCCACATCTTGACCTTGAGTATACCAGCGGCGCCCTAAGAGGCCCAAAGAGTTCCCGCGGGCTTTGATGGCGCCTGAACCCTCACCGACTCCACTTCAGGCTGGCTCGTAGCGATGGACTTTGATTTCGTCGGCCCGCGCGCGCATTTGCGCGGAGTCGTACCATGCTTGCATCCGAAGCAGCATGTCCATGCTGATGCCGAAGGACTTTTCGATGCGCAGGGCCATTTCCGGAGATAGAGAGGCATTGCCGTTCAGCAAGTCTGAAAGGGTGGCGCGGCGAACACCCAGAATCTCGGCCGCCTTGGTTACGTTCAAGCCAAGCTCATCCAGTGCTTCTGTGCGGACGAAATCACCGGGATGGCTTGGCGTCATGTTCACTTTAATGCTGTTCCTGGTCGTTAGTGATAGTCCTCCAACGCCATGCTGACCTCCACCTCCATGCGGACTCCGCCGCCGCCCTGGAGGACGCCGCGGACGGGGGAGACGTCCTGGTAGTCGCGGCCCACGGCTACGCGGACGTGACGCTGGTCGGCGAGGCAGTGGTTGGTGGGGTCGAAGCCGACCCAGCCAAGGCCGGGGAACAGGCACTCTACCCAGGCGTGGCTTGCCGATGTGCGGGCCCGCTCACCGTCCTTGCCGGCAACGTACAGGTAGCCCGACACGTAACGGGCCGGCACTCCCCATGACCGCGCAATAGCGATCATGATGTGGGCGTAGTCCTGGCAGACTCCCTGTCCCGATTCCAGGGCATGTTCTATAGGGGATACGGCCGAGGTGCTGCCGGGAACGTACCGGAGGGCGTGGTACAGGCTGTCGGCAAGCAGCGACACCGACTCCAGAGGGTCTTTCGTCGGCTTGATGCCAGCCCGTTGGACGAATTGGGTCAAGGCCGGTGACGGCCGGACGAAGGCGCTGTCGTGGGTGAAGTCCCAATGGGCAAGCGACCCGCGGTTGGAACGCATCTCCTCCCAAGCGCTTGGCCCCAAGGAAGACGGTGGGGTTGGCGGCGGCGTTGTTTCCACGGTGGAGCGGGCGACTATTTCCAGGAACTGGTGCTGGCGGTGGATGTTGAGGACATGCTTGGTGTTGCCGTAGGTGTCGGTCTCGGAGTTCATGGAGGCCGGCGGGTCGATGGATACACTGAACCGGAGGAGCCGTTGACCGCCGCCATTGCGGGGCATCAGGCAGAGGGACATTACGGAATGGCGTACCGGGATATCGTAGAAGTACCTGGAGGCGTGCTCTATCTCGTACCAGGGCAGACTGGCCATAGCGTTAGTGAATCCCTACGGTCTTTCCCGCGCAGGCGGGAATCTACATGGGACGGTCAGGGGTATCCTCTATCGGGTATTCGAAGTAGGCATCGGTCACGAAACCGTGGAGAGTGCGGCAGTCGTCGCCTACTTGACGTAACAGCTCTTCACGGTCTTCGCGGTCCGGCCACTCGTAATGGACCAACGCCGCCAAGCGGCCTGCCAACCGTTGGGCCAGGCCGTTGGAGCGGGAGTTGGGCCCCGGTGCGATGGAAGCAAGCTCCGCCGCCGCCATGTCAACCGAGCGGCATAGCGAGTCCGGCAGTTGGGGGTCCGTAGCCAGCAGGTCCAAGGCTTGGTCGGGCCGCACCTCGATGGTGTAACGGCTGTTGTAGGCTTGGAGGGCATGGTAAAGCCTCAGCAGAGTGGTCCAGTCCTCCTCGGCGTACTCCATGTTGATTTTGTCGGCGGCCAACTGGGTGAGAAACAGGGAGGAGGTCAATTGGGCCCGCTCGATGAAACGTCCAAGCTGCATGAAGTGGTAGCGTTCGTCAAGGTACATGGTGGACGCGGCCACACCCGCAAAGGTGTCGATCTCCGAGGCCACGTCGGCGTAAAAGCCTTCGGGTGAAGTCGTCCAGATGTCCGTAATCTCCAGGTTGCGGAACCGGAGGTAAGCCAGGTTGAGGCTGGTCCACATTTCTTCGCTGATGCAATGGCGCATTTGCCGGGCGTTCTCCCGTCCCAGCGCGAAGCAACTCCATACCGAGAAGGGGTTGGAACGGTCGAAGGTCAAGTGGTCGGCCAAGGTATAGGAGTCGGCCAGGGTAAAGTCATCGTTGTCGGTGGGTCCGATGCTCCCGCCCGGCGGTTGCATGTACAGGCTGTTGTAGATGCGCGCCCACCCGAGGTGGATTTCCTGCGCGGGACGGTCCACCAAGGCCTGCGCCTGCAAGCGCAACAACCGGCAGAGATGTTCGGCCCGCTCCAAGTAGCGGCCCATCCAGTAGACTCCTTGGGCGCTGCGGGAAAGCATGTGTTCAGTCTCCTAACACCCACAGGTCTTTGCCGCCGCCGCCTTGGCTGGAGTTTACCACCAGGCTGCCCCGGCGGAGGGCGACGCGGCAGAAGGCCCCGGGGACAATGCGGGTCTCGCGCCCGGTGAGCACAAAGGGCCGCAAGTCCACGTGGCGCGGCTCGAATTGACCGTCAATAAGGCACGGAGCGCGGGACAGGGCCAGGACCGGTTGGGCAATGAAATCGGGCGGATTGGCGCGGACCTGCTTGGCGTACTCGTCCCGTTCGTCAGGGGTCGAGTGTGGTCCGATCAACATGCCGTAGCCTCCGGACTCTCCCACCCGCTTGACCACCAGGTCATGCAGGTTGTCCAGCGTGTATTCCAGGTCTTCGGGCCGGCGGCACATGTATGTCTCGACGTTAGACAGGATGGGCTCTTCGTGCAGGTAGTAACGGACCATTTCCGGCACGTATACGTACACGCTCTTGTCATCCGCCACCCCGGTGCCGGGGGCGTTGGCCAAGGCTACGTTCCCACGCTTGTAGGCGTGCAGCAGGCCGGGCACGCCAAGCAAGGAGTCGGGGCGGAATACCAGAGGGTCGATGAAGTCGTCGTCAACGCGACGGTAGACGACGTCGACGCGCCGGAGGCCGGTTGTGGTCCGCATGTACACGAAGCCGTCGTCCACCAGCAGGTCCCGGCCCTCCACCAACTCGGCGCCGATCTCGTGGGCTAAGAACATGTGTTCGTAAAAGGCGGAGTTGTAGACTCCGGGTGTGAGGAGGACTATGCACGGGTCCGACTTGCCGCCGGGCGCCAATTCACGCAGAGTGGTCAACAGGGTCTCGCCGTAATGCTCTACCTCCTGCACGTGTGAGTTGCGGTACAAGCGGCGCATACTGGCCTTGACGGCCTTGCGGTTGGCTATCATGTAGGACACGCCCGACGGGACCCGGAGGTTGTCCTCCAGCACGCGGAAGCCGTCGTTGGTCCTTACCAGGTCGGTGCCGCAGACGGCGACCCAAGTGCCGTGGGGAGCGGAAAATCCCTTCATCTCGGTGCGGTACTGGGGACACCCAAGCACCATGTCCGCCGGGATCACGCCGTCTTGTATGATGCGGGCGTCGTTGTAAATGTCCTCCAAGAACAGGTTCAGGGCCTTCAAACGCTGTTTCAGGCCATTGTCCAGGAACCGCCAATCGTCGGCGGTGACGACGCGGGGGACGCAGTCGACGGGAATGATCCGCTCTTCCCCCTCGGTATCACCGTAGACCTGGAAGGAGATGCCCTCGTTGGAAAAGGAGCGGGTGACCCGTTCCTGTATTCCGTTGGCTTCTTCCACCGACAGGTCAAGCAAAGCCTGATGAAGTTCCCGCGAATGTTCCCTGGGAACGCCGTCCGGCAGGAACATTTCGTCGTATATGGACGGGTCGAGATCGTAAATGTCAAATTCCACTACAGCTACTCACGGTCATGTTATAGGTGGACAAGGACCCACCGGCCCCTGCCGGCACTGTGGACGTTGGATAGTAATGTACTAGGAAAGCCCGATAATTGCTAGAGTAAGGGTTGCCTTTAACTCAGCGTGTATGGATTCCCGCGAAGGCGGGAATGACGATGACGTGGTGAATAGGCTCCCGTGACTTTGTAACCGTCCTGCCGCATGGGCGGCTGATTGGGATTTGTCAGCGGTTTTACATATAATGTTGCCCCATGGACCATACCACTTTCACATCTTCGCAAGGGTGAGTTTGAAATGCCAGATTTAATCATCAAGAACGGCATGGTCATAGACGGCAGCGGCAGCCCCGGATTCTATGCCGCGGTGATAGTAGACGGGGACACCGTCGCCATCCACAGGGGCGACGTTTCGGAATTGGAGGCCGGGCGGGTCATTGACGCCAGCGGACACGTTGTCTGTCCCGGGTTCGTCGACCTTCATTCTCATGCCGGGTTGACCATCCTCGGCGAGCCGCACCACGACCCCAAGGTGCGTCAGGGGGTGACCACCGAGCTTGTGGGCATCGACGGCATCTCCCACGCTCCTTTCAAGACGCGGGAGGAGCTGGAGCGGTACATCTGGCTGGACTCGGGGCTCAACGGCTACCCGCCGCTTCCCGCCGACTGGCTCACCGTCGCGGAGTTGCTGAGCAAGTACGACAACTCGGTAGCCATCAACATGGCGTACATCCTGGGCAACTCGCCGGTGCGCATCTGGTCGGTCGGCTGGAACGACCGTCCCGCCACGGAGGCGGAGATGGCGGACATGCGGGCGGTGGTGCGGGAGGCGATGGAGGAGGGCGCGTATGGCCTTTCCACGGGGCTGGACTACCCTCCGGGATCCTATGCCGACACCGCCGAGCTCGCGTCGCTTTCGGAAGTCGCGGCGAGCTTGGGAGGGATGTACCACACTCATACCAGGGCCAGCCTCCGGTCCGAGGGCATACTGGCCCCTTGGGAGGAGGCGCTGGAAATCGGCCGGCGCAGCGGCTGCCCAATCCACCTGACCCACTACCGGCAAAGCGCGCAGGGAGTGGGCAGTCACTTGGACTACCTGGGCTTGGTGGAGCGAGGCCGGGACGAGGGGATGGACGTTACCTTCGACTGCTACACCTACCCCTACTCCGGCACGACGGTCACCATCGGGCTGCCCCATTGGGCGAAAGACGGCGGGCCGGAGCGGTTGATGGCGGCCCTGCAGGACGCCGACGACCGGGTGCGGATGAAGCGGGAATTGAGCCGGGACCGGCTGGAAAACAACTGGCTGACCAACTTCACCCAGCCCCAGAATCGCCAGTATGACGGACGGTTGATTACCGACATAGCCGAGATGCGGAACCAGGACCCGGCAGACGCACTGTTCGACCTGCTGGTGGAGGAGAACCTGGGCATCTCCACCGTGGGACTGGGGACCAATCCTCACACCTTGGCGGCTTTCGTTTCCCATCCGATGGGGATGATAGCCAGCGACGCCATACTGTTCGGGGAGTACCCCAACCCCCGCACCTACGGCTGCTTCCCATTGGTGTTGGCCGAGTTCGTCCGGGCCGAAAAGCACCTGCGGCTCCCGGAGGCCATCCGTAAGATGACCTCCTTCCCCGCCCAGCGCCTGGGCCTTCCTGACCGCGGCCTGCTGCGCGACGGATTCAAGGCGGACATCGTGGTGTTCAACCCGGATACGGTAAAGACCCATGCTACCAAGGACGACCCCAAGCACTACCCGGTGGGAATCGAGTACGTCATAGTCAACGGGCAAGTGGTCATCGAGCAGGGGACCAACACGGGGGCGCTGCCGGGCCGCGGCCTGCGGCGGGGGAGGGCGTCGACTTGACGAGTGGCCGGTTGCCGGTTGCCAGTGGTCAGCCACTAATTACTATAAGGGCCTGGCAATCCGTGTGCGCTCAATTACCGACTCCTCTATCGGATCAACCGAGAGGTCGAATATCTCGAGAGTGGTTGCTCCAAGCAGATATGTATCCTCCGGTCCCATCAAGGCGGGACATGGCAGTTGCAGGCCGCCAATGCCGATGCTTACGATGGCGCGGCCATATTCTTCCCGGCGGCCGTCGGCCATTGTGCAGATGCGCCGCTGGAAGGGATCTATCTTCAAATATTCCAACAGGGAGCTTGGGAACATCGAATCGGTTGCCCCAGTGTCCACCAATGCGTTCACCGAGGTTGTATCACCGCCGTCCGGATTTCCTACCGTAATATCAATGTAAAACGTTCCCAAACAATCGCTCCTTGACAGCCTCGCCGGACGGGAGTAGTAGATGTCCAGTACAACAGTCGTTTGGTAGTGGTGTCAAGTGAATATACGGAGGCAGACACTCACTGAGAAGCAGAAGGCCATGTTGGATGCCCTCGCAAAGGTCCCGGATGCCGATATAGACTTCTCGGACATACCGGACACCAAGGGATTGCCGAAAGTCACATACCGAGGAGCCGGATATCAACCGGTGAAGCAGACAGTCAGCCTCAAACTGGACGAGTACGTAATCAACTGGTTTCACGAAAACCTGCCGCGAGACGGAGACTTCCACGAACAGATTAACGAGGCCCTGCTACAACACATAATCCGCTCCGGAAATACGAGAGATAGTAAAGCCCACGATTGAATAACGATTGAGGAGGAAACATTATGCAGCGGGAGTTTTTGAATCCGGAAGGCATGGCAACGCCGCCGTCCAACCTTTACAACCACGTGGTGAAGGTTGGCAACACGGTGTACATTGCGGGCCAACTGTCACGCGACGAGAACGGCAACGCCATCCACATAGGGGACGCCGAGGCGCAGACGGTCCAAGCGTGGAAGAACTTGGAAACGGCGATTAAATCGGTTGGCGGCACCCTGGCCGACATTGTAAAGACCAACACCTACGTGGTGGGCAGCGAGAACCTGGCGAAAGTGCGCGCCGCCCGCCTCAACATCCTGCCCCCGGAGGGGCGTCCCACCAGCACCACGGTAGTGGTCGCCGGCTTGGCCGATCCCGGATTGGTGGTAGAGGTGGAAGCCATAGCGGTGCTTGGCTGAGACCTGTCTGAGGAATAAATGATATGACGACACCATTGCCGTTGCCCGGCTCTAACGATATTGATGACCACGTTGCGATAAGCCGCAGGTTCATTGACCATGCCCGGGATGAGTTGGACCGGGGAAACCGCCTGCAAGCCTCCGAGAAGATTTGGGGCGCTGCGGCTCATGCTCTCAAGGCTATAGCAATTCAGCGCGGATGGAATCACAGCCAACACCAGAATATTCAGCGCATCGCCATACAGTTAGGAAACGAGTTCGGGCGTCCCGACTTCGAGACCAGGGTGCGTCTGGCAAACGCATTCCACGTCAACTTTTATGAGAACGTGGAAGAGGAAGATAGTATCTTCAAGGCGATAAGTGAAATGGAGGAGTTCGTTACCGACTTGGAAGAGGTGCGTCTCTCCGATCCCCGTCCGTTTACAGTCAGGAACCAGTCTGACAAGAACCGTTTGCAACACCTTCTTGGAAGAGGAAGCAATGTCGAGATAAATCAGGAATCGCTTAATGGATTCGTTAATCGTGACCACATGTGACTGATTAGGCCATGTTGACATTTCCCGTCATTCCCGCGAAAGCGGGAATCCAGTGGGTTTGACCGCATCTAACTTCGGGGCTGGATTCCGGCTCAAGGCCGGAATGACGGTATGGTTTTTCAAAATGTCAACACAGCCTAGTGACGGCGGCTACCACCGAAGGCACCGGAACATGAGGGTAATAGAATGCAAAACGTCACGCAGAGTTTCAAACTTATCCGGGCCGGACGCTTGATCGATGGGAAGGGCGGGCAGCCCATCGAGTCGGGAGCGGTGCTGGTGCAAGACTCCCGCATTGTGTCCGCAGGTCCCGCCAACCAGGTACTGCCGCCCGAGGGCGCCGTCGTCGAGACGTTCGACTATCCCGGCAAGACAGTGATGCCGGGCATGATCGACTGTCATACCCACCACAACGGGTTTGGCGACGGCCGGCCAGGCGAGGACGTGGCGGCGTTGCCCGACGAGGTGCTGACGCTGCAAGCCGCCCGCAACGCCAAGGACAGCCTGTTCTCCGGGGTGACTTCCATCAGGGACAACGGGGCCAAGAACCAGACCATGTTCCGGTTGAGGGACGCGGCGCGCATGGGCATTATCCAAACGCCGCGGATGGTGCTGTGCGGCCGGCCAATCGCCATCGTCGGCGGCCACATGGGCTACTTCGGCTCGGAAGTTACCGGCGCCTTGGAAGCCGCGCGGGAGGTACGGCAGTTGGTAAAAGAGGGCGCGGACTACATCAAGATTTGCGCCACCGGCGGGACCACCCGCACATCCTTCCCGTTGCTGCCGTCTTTCAACGTGGACGAGTTGAGGGCCATGACCGCCGAGGCCCACAAGTTCGGCAAGCTCACCGCCACCCATTGCAGTTCCACCCAGGGGACGATCAACTCCTTGGACGCCGGCGTGGACATGCTGATCCACTGCGTGTTCAAGAACAGCAACGGAACGGCGAACTTCCGCGAGGACGTGGCGGAACGGATCGGGGCCCAGGGCGCCTACGTCAATCCCACGGTCCACGTGGCGAGGGCCCGCGTATGGGCGCTGCAAAACAAGAAAGAAGCCCAGGGCTTGACGCCGCAGGAAGAGACCGAGCTGGACGGAGCCTTGTGGGAGCTGGAGGTGCGCTGGACGCACTTGGCCAAGCTGATAGACATGGGGTTGAACATCATCACCGGGTCGGACTCCTCTTGGGGCAACTACAAGCTGGGCAACACTGTCTACGAGACCGAAGCCTTGGTGCACGCCGGAATGTCGCCAATGAGGGGAATTGTGTCCCTCACCAGCGACGCCGCCAAGTCGCTGGACATCGACGGCGTGACGGGATCGCTGGAACCAGGCAAGGATGCCGACATAGTGATCATCGACGGCAACCCGGCTGAGGACATCACGACTCTGTGGAAGGTTGCCGACGTGTTCTTAGGAGGCGAAAGGGTGGACAGGGGGCCGGAAAGCCGGTTGTCGAGCGTAAGGCAACCAGCCCCGAAGACCCTGCCGGAGGCGTCGATTATGGACGCCCTGGCGGCGAGGGAGTGAAGGGGGGATTGGAGACCTATCATGGCTGACCCACTTAATGGCCAAGAAAATTGGCGGACAGGGCCATTGTATACCTTTGTCGAAGCAGGGCGTTTAGCGCATGTGTCCCCCAGCACGGTGAGGAATTGGCTGTTGGGATATGAAGGCAGCACTAGCAAAGCGGTTCGTCCACGGATTCACGAATCCAGGAACGACATTGCTATGGTTTCCTTCCTTCAGCTTGTCGAGGTAGTGGTGGCCGGAAAATTCAGGGAGGCTGAACGGGTCTCATTTGAGACCGTCCGTAAAGCCTATGAAGACGCGGCGGCGCAATGGGGGATAGACCACCCCTTCGCACACCTCCGCTTGAAGGCCCTGGGTGGACATATCGTCGAACGGTTGCGTGAAGAACAGGTCGGAAGAAGCTTGCAGGCCTTGAACAATCCACGGCAATGGTGGATTCCCGGCCCCGTTGTGGAAACAGTACATCAATTGGAGTACGACATTAAGGTGGAGTACGACATTAAGGACATCGCGTTCCGATGGCACCCGGTAGGCAAGGAAGTCCCTATAGTCGTCGATCCAAAGGTGACTTCCGGTGTCCCTACAATCGTGAACAGGGGCGTGACAGTCGGGGTAATTCACAAACGGTTCAAGGCCGGTCAAAAGCTTGACTTCATCGCCAGAGACTTTGAGCTTGGTCCCGATGTAGTAGAAGAAGCCCTGAGGTATGCGGAACAGGTTGCCGCGTGATATTGCTGTGCGATGAGGACGTCGGCACCGGCGTTCCCAGAGCGTTGACTTTAGTGGGCTATGATGCGCGGTCGTTATACGGGAAACGTTATATGACGCAACGCCTCGGACATTCGCTCGTTTTCTATCGTTGAACGGCCGTCTTAGCAGTAGATATAGAAACCTTGAATTATAGCCAAGTCACCATCAACGACAAATCGCCGGTTCGGTATGGTCATTGAGATGATTCACCGAACGAACCGCAACGGCGCCGGCACTCTCTTCATGATTCTGTCCGTCGTATCATACTCGCTGGTGCCGCTGCTGATTGCACGAGGCGGCGGAGCGGAAAGCCCATTCCTGTTCGTAGCAGTGTTGAGGCTAGGGCAATGTTGCGGGATTGGTGCCTTCCTTATCGTGATCTTCAGAGAGGTCTTATTCAATAAGACGGCATTAGCTGTCATCATACAGCGTATATTTACATGGAGCATGTTGTTCGTAGTTATAAATAATTTTGACTACGGATTATTTGCTTTATCAACCCGTTTCATTGATGTTTCCGTGTCAGCAATCTTATATGAAACCTGGCCAATCGGGTTGATATTTCTCACTGCGATACTGTTCAGAGGCGAAGGGCGTTACCGGAAAATTACACCAGACATGACTTTGCTTCTCGTGACGGGTTTCGTGGGATTTTGGTTCGTGGCGGCAAGCCAGAGCGGAGGGTTTGGGAATTGGAGCTATAACCAATTTTCAGAAACATTAATTGGCGTTGCCTTGGTTATTGTGGCTATCCTTTTCGCTTCCATGAGTGCGTATGGATTCAGGTGGGGAGTAGATTTAAACCATGCCTTGCCTGAGGAACTGGTGAGGGACAAGAACAGCGACCTGGTTGATGTTTGCTGTGTCATGACGGCCCAGGCTATAGCCTGTTTCATATCAGCCGGGTTGAACGGGACCATAGGATACTCAATCGGCGAAACTATTACCCTTGAATCTTTATTCATTGCCTTTATTTGCGGTGTTTTTGCGAACGCACTTGGACACCTTGCTTGGCGAGCGGCCAACGTGATGTCCAACAATCTGGGTATAAACGCCATAGCGTATTCTACGCCAATCTTCAGCCTGGTATGGCTTTTCCTGTTCTGGACAGTAGATATAGCTCGCGTGGACTACTTGATCATCGGCACCGCCGCTATTATCTCAGCCAACCTGCTCATCAACTTCGAGGCAGATATTCGTTTCGGCTTCAAATCGCTGGTCCTCGCGCTCTGGGTCTGCGGCACATTCGTGTACCTGCGTGATGAACTGATGACGCTGCTCCCCTTCGACGGCTGGATGTGGCCTCGTGAAACTTACTTGGGCGCGGTGGCGCTGTCGGCCACGATTTTCATCCTGTTGCTTGCGTTCCGGGTGGCCCGGCTTGCCCCCCGCACACAAGACGAGGACAACCGAATATTTGCCTTGCACCGCACCTTGGAGATGCTGTCCCGGCGCAACCTGGTTGACCCCGCAGCCAGCGAGCACGTCCGCAGCATCGACAGCGCCCGTAACCCGGAGGAGCTGCAAACCGCCTACATCCAGGCCAAGCTCTGTTTCGTCCAAGCCGCCGCAGCCGACCATTCGGTCGCCGACCAGAGGTTGCTTGCCAATGCCGAAACCCAGCTCAACATGATGGTGCACTCGCGGCAGCAGGGCGTGGATTTCGGAGAACTATTCTCCTTGTTAGTTTTCGGCGGCTCCACGGTGTTGCTGGCCCTTTTGTCCCGCCCTGAAGTCTCCGGGTGGACGGCGTTCATCTACGAGATTTTCAGCGTCCTGTTCCCCGCCGTCGTCGTTTTCCTGATTGTCAACGTGTGGGACTTGCACCGGGACCGGGCCGACCTGGTGCTGGCTACCGGACCGGGCTCCGAAGGATACGGCGTAATCTTCCGCGACCCCAGGAACCGGCGCTTCGAGCGAGGAGTATCCACTGTCATTGGCATAGGGATAACCGTCACCTATGCCGGTCTCCTATGGTCCAAGTGGGTGGGTTGAGGCCAGCCTGCTGACGCCGCAGCCCGGGTCGGGGCGACTGATATAATGCTCCCGTGGCCGTAGTACGAATACCCTACATTCCCAACCTGGCAGGGAATCGAGCCGCCACCGGCTATATGCTGCTGGCGGTTACCCTGTTTTCCTCCCTGCCCTTGGTGATTGCGTGGGGCGGCGGAGGGCAGGCGCCCTTTCTGTTCAATGCCAGCATGAATGCCGGCATGGCGGTGGGCTGCCTCGTCTTCATCACCATCCTGTACCACCGGCTGGTCTTCAATCCGGCCAACCTGATCGTGATTGCCCGTCGGGCTTTCGACGTGAAACTGGCGCTGTCGGTAGCGGCCAATTTCAACTTCGCCTTTTTCGCTTGGTCGACCCGGTTTGTGGACGTGTCCGTCGCCGCCATCCTGTTTGAGACCTGGCCGTTGTTTTTCATTCTGCTTATGGCGCGGCTTTATCGAGGTGAAACCCGGTACCGTGCGCTTGACATGGAAATGGTGTTCCTGCTCGCTTTGGGCTTGGCCGGTTTCGCCTTCGTGGTTGTCGGACAAGCCGGCGGGGTCTCGGGCATCCAGACCGGCAGCCTGTCGGTGGTGATTATCGGCGTAATTCTGGCGTTATCGGGCGCGATTGCCACCTCGTTCAACGCGTTCGGTTTTCGGTGGGGGACCGACGTCGTCCACGAAATTCCTTCCGAATCCAGGCATGGCATTGGCGAACACTCGTTGGAGATGTTCGGCGTGCTGGTCGCCTTTCTCATTGCCAATACCGTGGCAGCCGTCTTGAATTACTTCGCCGGTATGTCGAACGGTGAAGTGCTGGATTCGCGGACGCTGCTCATCGCGATGGTTGTTGGGAGCGCGGTCAACGGCGTCGCCAACGTAGCTTGGCGCAAGGCCAACCTGATCACCAGCAACCCGGGTATCAACGCCCTGGCCTACGCCACCCCGCTATTCAGCTTGGTCTGGCTTTTCCTGTTCACTCACGTCAAGCCGGTGAGCCCCGACTACTTGGTTGCCGGCGCCGTGGGGATAATCACGGTCAACTTGCTGATCAACTTCGAGGCAGAGATCCGGTTCGGCTTCAAGGCGTTGCTGCTGGCGCTGTGGGCTTGCGGGGCCTTCGTCTATCTACGGGACGAAGTGTTGCAGTATCTGCCCTTCGGCGAATGGATGTGGCCCGGAGAGACCTATTTTGGCGCCTTGGGGCTGTCGGCCACGGTGTTCACCCTGCTCCGGTCGTTTCGCGTGGCCCGGCTGTCCACGCAAACCCAGGACGAGGACAACCGCATTTACATGCTGTTCCAGAACGTCGACCTGCTGGCCCGCCGCAACGTGATTGACGAGGCCGCCCGCGAACACGTGCTGGCCATCGACTATGCCGTCACCCCGGAAGACCTGCAAAAAGCGTACCGGGACACCAAGGACTGCTTGGACCGGGCCGAGGCGGCCAACCCCGACGCCGCCGATCAATTGCAACTGGCCGAGGCGGAGACCCAGCTCAACGTTATCGCCCATTCCCGGCAGCAGGGAATTGAGTTCGGGGAACTATTCGCCCTGATTATATTCGGCGGGATCACCGTGTTTATCGGCCTCGCTACCCGCCCTGGGGTAACCGGCTGGATTGGCTTCCTGGTAGAGATGCTGGTGGTGTTGTTCTCCGCGGTTATCATCTTCCTGATTGTCAACGTATGGGACTTGCACCGCGACCGGGCCGGCGAGATATTGCAAAAGCGGGAAGAGTACAACGGTTACGGCGTGGTCTTTCGCGACGCGGTGAACCGCCGTTTCGAGCAAACAACCTCGGTTGTAATCGGACTGCTGGTAACCTTGGCCTACGCCGGCCTGCTGTGGCTTAAATGGCTACCCTGATTACCGACTATGCGCTAGTAGTGCGAAATCATTGTAATGATGGGTAACCTTGGCTACCGTGGTTTCCCGCGATCAGGGCGCCCACAAGGGACGCCCCTACGGGACCGCACCTGACTGGTAGGGGCAACCCTTGTGGTTGCCCTCGTTACTAAAAGCCGGGGAACCAAGCGTTGAAGTTCTTAGCTTGGTCGATGGAGCCTTCGGCGGTCAGCCGCCCGGACGCGAGGGCCTGCTCCACCTGCAAACGGCCGAACATCAGCAGGATGTAGTTGCCGGCGCCGCCGCGGAACACCACGTCGGCGGCTTCGTCTCCCGACGGGCCTACTTGGTATTCCCCGCCGGTCACCAGCACGTCCTCGCGCACCTCTACAGGGCTGGATATGTCGAAACGGTACCGCACCGGCGTCGGCATGTCCTGGTTGGCGATGAACGCGGTGCGCAGCCACCGGGGCACCATGCCCACCATCAGGGCCAGAGGCTCGTCCCACAACTCCGCCGAACTGTCCAATCCGGAGCGTATGTCCCATCCGTGCAGGGTCAATTCCTGAAGCTGTACCCCGACGTATTGCCACATCGGGTAAGGCCCGCGCCGGTGGAAGCAGGGCCTTTCCCAGTCCTCATTCTTAACCCGTGACAGCACCTGGCGCAACCGGTCGTGGCCCGCGGCGAACATCTCCAGCAGTTGGTCCCTGGTCTGTTGCCGGGAGGCCCTTATTTCCGGGCCGTAGGGATGGGAAGCCCGTTCGCCCGGAGGCAGGAACGACCCGCCCGGGGGCGGTCCGGAGTCTCCGTTCAGCGCCCTTTCCACCGATTCGGCCCAATTGCCGCCGCTGCCGGCCAAGTGGGCCACCACGTCCTCGACTATCCATCCTTGGCACGCGCTGTCGGCGTCCCAGTCCTCCGGGGCCATGTTGTTGAGGAACTCTTTCACCCGGAGCGCCTCGTTGATTACCACTTGCCCGATGTTATTGCTTTGGCTGGTTGCCACGGTCTCTTCTCCTTACGACGTTTTGCCGGACCGCGCGCCTGTGTTATGGGCGGTCCGCGAAACGAGACGTTGATCGCTTGTGCTCAAGTTATTAAATGCCGTGGGAGCATCCGAGTCAACAGGCGTCGAAATCCGTGCTAGGATTGCGTCGGAGCAAATGAGCGAAAGGCGGCTGGTCTAATGGGCATCAAGGTAGACATTCGCGTGCCGGTGGGGCTTCCGGTCAACGAGACGGCGGACTTCATCGCGGGATGCGAGGCGGCGGGATTTTCCGGGGTGGGCATACACGACCACCAGCACAGCGGGCGCGACGTATTCCTGACGCTGGCGCTGGCGGCGGAGCGCACATCATCGCTGGCGTTGTACCCAGCCACATCCAACCCGGTGACGCGCCACCCCTCGGTGTTGGCGTGTCTCACCAATTCACTGTCGGAGCTTGCGCCGGGACGGGTCCGCTTGACCATCGGGCCGGGGTTTCTGTCCGTCGGCAACATTGGCCGTCCAAGGGCCACGGTGAGCGTGATGCGGGAAACAGTAAAGACCATCAAGAGCCTGCTTGAGGGTGAGACGGTCACCTTCAACGGCCGGGAGACCTACATGCGGCACGCCACGCCCAAGACGCCGCCGGTGTTCGTTACCGCAGCGGGACCGCGGATGGTGGAGTTGGCCGGAGAGGTGGCGGACGGGGCAATGCTGCTGGTGGGCCTGGACGCCAAGGCAATCGAGGCGGCCCGGGAGCGGCTGGCGGTGGGCGCGGCACGGGCAGGCCGCAACCTGGACGATTTCCATACGATTTTCATCACGCCCCTGGGGTTGGACCAACCGGGGCGTGACGGCCGCAGTTGGCCGCAACAGTGGCTGAGGCCCGACCTGCCCTTTCTCAACTATCCCAGCGCGGCCAACCTGCACTGGCTGCGGGAGGCCGGCATAGACCTGCCGGAGGACCACCGGCCCGACGAGATTTCCGACGGGTTGGCGGGCCGCATTTGCGACGCCTTCGGGCTTTTCGGCTCCCCGGACGAGTGCTTGGAGAGGTTGCAAAGAGCCGGAGAAGAGTCGGGCGTGGAGCATGTGTTCATCTTCCCGTCTCACACAGTGGAAGGGGGCTACGACATGCCTCGGCGGGAGGTAGAGGCGTTTCGGGACGTAATACTGCCGGGGTTGGCGGGGTAACGATGGACTCCCGATAACCGGAGCCTGTGCCCATGGAGTTTACGTTTCACCAACCCGGGAATAGAATGGGCTTGGATAGCAACACCCACAGGGGGCTGAAGAGGATGACACCGAAAGCCGGTCAGCATAAAGACACAGCGCAAACCAGCCAACGGTTCACCCCGCCCGTAACCCCGGTCAGCGAACGCATCGACCAAGTCGCAGCCTACTGCACAGGCAAGGAGCACCAAGCTGAGTGGCTCAAGCAAACCTTACATGAACGTTGGACAGAGGAACTGCCTCAACCCTTCGTCGGATTCGACGAAGAGCAGAACGCCTTCGTGCTCGTGTGGCAATCGGATACCGAATGCAACACGCTCTACATAGACGCCGATAACCGCAGCGGAACATACTGTCCTTGGCCAGACAACGCTTCCGACGAACCACTCGAAGAACTCAACCTGAACACGGACAAAGCATGGTTATTCCTCCAGGATGCCCTCACCACAACGACCAACTAGAAACCGATGGACCCTACTACCGCCAGGTCCATCCCAGAAACTTCCAAGACGGCCGGGTATTACCCCCGGCCTTCATATTGCAGGACACATCCTGTCGTTTTACCCTCTCTCTCAACGACGCCACCCGCACCACCGCCGAACGCTGCTACCAAGAGTACACCGGTCAAGGGAAGAGGCTGTCGGCCGCAGTCATGGAGTTGACGGCCCAAGAGCTGGAGGAATCAGGAGCAACACGCATAGTCGATTCTCCCAACGAAGATAGCTATGCCCATGTCGATGCCGTATACGAGAAACCCATGAGCCAGCGGCAAAGGCGTCAAGCAGCACAGTATTTGACCGCAGCAACGAACCGAAGAGGACCGATCTATCTACCGAGTACTTTGAGATAGTTTCTTATTCCGCGCCCCGGTAAATCTCAGTGTCCGGCCTGAAGGCGGCAACGGCGAACCAGAAGGAGTTGGTGTGGGGCACCGGGGTCAGCGTCTTGCCTTGCAACGGCCCCTCAACTGCTTCGCCGCGGATGTTCCACACGCTGCCGGCGCCCGTATCGACGAAACGTCCGTCGTCGGATGTGAACGTCAACTTCTCGCCGTCGAGTTCGGCAAGGAACAGGCCGGTTGCGCCGATGTGCCTTCCCGAACTGATGATTCCCTTGTCCAGGGCGGACCGGGCGCCGGGCTTGAACAGCGCCACCAAGTCCACGCCTCCTACGTTGTGGTTGACCACCAACTCGGTTTCCAGAACGGAGAACGGGAAGGCGGCGTAGGTCTCCCCGATTTCGACGGTCAAGACCCGTTCTTTGGGTTGCAGGCGGTTGTCCAACTCGCCGTCGTACAGGAAGGGAGGCTGGTCGACGCGGTCGTAGCCTACGTAGGGATTGGAGCCGTAGCTCCTCAGGTAGCCGGTTGCCTTGGAGAGCACCTTGCCGTCGGGGTAGATGGACTTGAAGTCGTTCCACGATATTATGGCCGCGGGCAGGAATTTAAGCGTTCTGCCGGCCAGTTCGCCCACGATGCCCTCGCCGGTAAGCTGCTGCCACCAAGTCTCGGTCTGCCGGTCCCACATAATGAGGTCGCTGTTGCGCAGCTTCCCGGTGGTGCCGAAGGTGTAGACGTTGCCGTCCAACTCCCGGTGGAACACGATGGCCGAATTGCACAGGGGGCAGAAGGTGACGGACACCGGTATGCCGCCAACCTCGTCGTTGACGATTTCGTGCCAGGTCATAATCTGTAGGGGATAGGCCCGGGCGTCGCCCTCATGCTCGAAGGACACCACCGGCTCCAGCGGGTCCAGCCACTCGTCAGCCTCGGCGAAGGTGACGAAGGCAGGAGCGTCTATGGGAGGTATGCCGTCCCGGGGCGGCCCGCCGGACATAATGCTGTCGTAGGGCACGGTATGAAGGGAAAAGTCGGTCTCCCATCCCCTGGTGTTTATTCCCGCCGACTTCAGATTTTCCTCATAGTCCGGGTCCGGCTTCACTTCTACGATTGGTTTATTGGCCATCACTGCAACCGGGGCTTCGGGTTGAGTTTCGGCTGCCGTGGTTTCGGCAGGCGCCGATGGACTTTCGGGCGCCGAAGCGGATATATCGGAAGGGCCTTCATCCCCGAAGGCGTCGCCAAGGCAACCGATGGTGACTGCTTGGGGGCAGGACGTCCCCTCGGGGTATATGACGCCTTCTGCGGCAGGGGCTTGTTCGCTGGTGTTCCCTTCCGACGAGGGCGAACCGGCGGTCCCACACGCTAAGAGGACGCCGGCCGCCATTAGAGCCAGGAATGGTGCGGTCCAACGGAGATTGACGGTCATAGCAGGTACTCCGTGACGCAGGGTTTTCGGTTCTTGGCGTAATTGTCTCACACGGCCCGGACGGGCGTAATCTCCGCAGTGGCGTGGTAATATCAGTCCACGAACTGCCGGTTGTCGCTGCCAGCCGCATGGCAGGGACGGCGGTGTATTGAATTTGCGTCCTAACCGAACATAGAAGCGGAGGTCGTTATGAAACTGCTCAGAATATCCCGCATCGAGCACGAACCCATTCCCACCGCCACGCCCATCGAGGGTTGGACGGGCGGCGAGGTCAGCCGCACGCGCCAGCCGCTGCTTCCCAATGGGGCCAGCGAGTTCTTCAGCAGCAGCGTGGTCAATTTCGGCAAGGGAGCGACCACCGGCTGGCACCACCACGACACCGACCAGGTCCTGGTAATCACCAGCGGCAACGGCATTGTCGCCAACGAGCACGAGTCCCACGAAGTCAGCGTCGGCGACGTGGTGCAGATACTCGCCGGAGAGAACCACTGGCACGGCGCGACCGCCGACTCTTACATGGCCCATATTACTATTACTGGAGTCACCGGCTAGGCGGTTTCAGGCAAGGGGTCCCAGGCATAAATCGGAGGTTAAAGTCATGGTGGTAAAAAGGCCCACCGTCGATGAGTTTTTCCGAATAGCGGAAATTTACAACCTGAACCCGTCGCCGGACGACGTAGAGTCTTTCATTGAGTTGAGCCAGCCTATCCTGGACTCGTATGCCCGGCTGGACCAGCTTACCGCGCCCAGCCTGCCGGTCAAATACCCGCGCACGCCGGGGGTGCGGCCCCAACCGGAGGACAATCCCTTGGGGGCTTGGTACTGGCGGTGCGACATAACCGGACCCCAGGGCGGCATTCTCTCGGGCAAGACGGTGGCAATCAAGGATAATGTCTGCGTGGCGGGCGTTCCGATGATGAACGGCACCAGCGTTCTGGAAGGCTACGTTCCCGACGTTGACGCCACCATCGTCACCCGGATCCTGGACGCCGGGGGCTCCATAACCGGCAAGGCGGTGTGCGAAAGCCTGTGCTTCTCCGGCGGCAGCCATACGTCGGACACCGGGCCGGTACGCAACCCACACGACCACGCCCGCACCGCCGGAGGCTCCTCCAGCGGCAGTGCGGCGCTGGTCGCAGCGGGAGAGGTGGACATGGCCATCGGCGGCGACCAGGGCGGGTCAATCAGGATACCAGCAAGTTGGTGCGGCATCTACGGACTCAAGCCAACCTACGGGCTGGTGCCCTATACGGGTGTCTTTCCCATCGAACTGACCCTGGACCACACGGGGCCGATGGCGCGGACAGCCGCCGACGTGGCGCTGATGCTGGAAGCAATCGCCGGCCCAGACGGGCTGGACCCCAGGCAGAAGGCCGGACTTTCCGGGCAGGCTTATACCCAAGCGTTGACCGGAGACGTGATGGGTCTCCGGTTGGGCATCGTACAGGAGGGGTTCGGCTTGGAGGAGTCGGAGGCGGACGTGGACCAAGCGGTGGAGAACGCGGCCCGCTCGTTCGAGAGGATGGGAGCGCAGGTAGGGACGGTCTCCATACCCTGGCACCTGGACGGGATTCACGTCTGGAGGCCCATTGCGGTGGAAGGGGCCACGATGCTGATGGTCGCCGGCAACAGCATGGGCACCAACTGGAAGGGCCACTACACCACCGGACTACAGGACGTCTACGCCCACGGTTGGCAGAGCCGGGCCGACGACCTGTCGGAGACGACCAAGCTGGTGGTGTTGATGGGCCAGTACATGCAGGACAGGTATCACGGCCACTACTACGCCAAGGCCCAGAACCTGGCCCGTGCGCTGACCGCGGCCTACGACCAAGCTCTGAGCGAGTATGACCTGCTGGTGATGCCGACGCTGCCGATGAAGGCGACGGTCATTCCGCCCGCCGATTGCAGCCGCCAGGAGTACACCGACCGGGCATTGGAAATGATCCCCAATACCTGTCCCTTCGACGTAACCGGCCACCCGGCCATCTCGGTGCCGTGCGGCACGTCGGACGGGCTGCCCATAGGCATGATGCTGGTAGGGCGCACCGGGGAGGACGCGACGGTGCTGAGGGCCGCCGACGCTTACGGACGGAGCGGTTAGGCCGGGCTATGGAAGGACGGTGTCCGGGTTGTCCTGGATGTATTGGGCCTGCCGGACGCCGAAGTCCTCCTGAAGCTGCACTGTCAGTCCGCCGTCTACGACGAGGGCATGGCCGGTGATGAAGGAGGCCTCGTCGGAACACAGGAATACCACGGCGTTGGCCACGTCCACCGGGGTCCCGACCCTTCTCAACAAATACTGGTCTGCCAGGAAGCGCGCGCCGGAGGGATTGTCGGCGGTGGCGGCCTGGATGCGTTCGGTGGCTATGTGGCCGGGGCAGATGGCGTTGACCCTGATGCCCATTGGCCCGAAGTCGGTGGCCATTTGCCGGGTCACGCCGATCACGGCGGACTTGCCCGCTTGGTAGACCAGCTTGCCAGGGGCCATCAACAGGCTTTGCACCGAAGCCATGTTGACGATGCTCCCCGCTCCCGTCTTCCGCATCTCGGGCACGGCGTACTTGACCCCCAGGAATATGGACTTGACCAGTATGTTCATACCGGCGTCCCATTCCTCTTCGGTGACCTCCAAAGCCCCGCGCAGTTGCGAGCCGTGGGTGGGGGTGTAGCCGTTGTTGACCAGGATGTCCAGCCTGCCCCACAGTCTCGAGGCCTTCTCGACCATCGCCCTGATGTCCTCGTGGCTGAACAGGTCGGCCCTGAAGCTTTCGGCCACGCCCCCGGCTTCCCGGATGGCCGCGACGTTGGCGTCGGCGGTGTCCATGTCAATGTCGGTAACGAGCACACTGGCCCCTTCATCCGCCAGCCGCCGGGAACAGGCGCCGCCGATGCCCTGCGCGCCGCCGGTTACGATCGCCACCTGACCGTCCAGTCTCCCCACAACTCACCTCCGTCCTTTACCTGCCGGCTTCATGTTCCTCCAAGTTGTTGAACATTTTCCGCAGCATCTCAAACAGGCTGTCTAAGTCACCCTGTTCGAAGCCATTCAGGGTAACTGAGTAGCTGTCCTGCATTATCTGGACCAGTTCAGGAATCAGGTTCTGGCCTTTTTCGGTCAATGCCAGCCGCACCGTGCGCCGGTCGCGGGGCGTGCGCCGGCGAGAGAGTAGACCCATGTTAACCAACTGCTCCACCTGCCGGCTGACGCCGCTGGGGTCAAGGACGATGACTCGCGCCAGATCGGTAACGGTATTAGCCTCGTGTCGGAAACACATTTCCAGGATTCGGAATTGGACCGGGGTGATTCCGTAGGACGCGAACCGCCATGTAAAATCCCGGATTAAAGCCGAGGCTACGCGGGCCACCCAGTAGCCTATGTCGTAGGAAAGTGGTTGTAATTGCTCGTCAGGGCCGTTTGTGGTCATGCTTTGTCCGACTCATTAAGTAGATGACAAATTTTAGCATCGAATATATACCCATGTGTCAATACGAAGTTACCAAATCGCGCCCGTGCTATAATTCCGCCATGACCCCATCCGCCGATATTCTCGAAGGATTGAACCCCGCGCAACGAGAGGCCGTGGAGCACATCGAGGGCCCACTGCTCATCATTGCCGGGCCGGGCAGCGGCAAGACGCGGGTTATTACACATCGGATTGCGTACCTCATCCGTGTTTGCGGGGTAAGCTCGTTCCGCATCCTCGCCATGACCTTCACCAACAAGGCCGCGCGAGAGATGAAGGACCGCATGGAGCGGTTGGCCGCCGGACGCGCCGATTCTCTCAGGGTTGGCACCTTCCACGCCTTTTGCGCCTTCCTTCTGCGTCGGGAGGGGGAACGGATAGGGTTGCCGGCGGCCTACTCGATTTTCGATGCGGACGATCAACTGGGCTTGATCAAGCAGGCGATGGAGATGGCGGAAGTCAACCCCAGGCAAGTCCCGGCCCAAGGGATTAGGAGCGTCATTTCCCGCTCCAAGAGCGTGCTGCGGGACTCGCGGGGCTTGGCCCACTATAGCCAGAACTACTTCGAAGAAGTCTCGGCGAGGGTCTACCGCCATTACGAAGAGCTGCTGGCCCGAAATGGCGGAGTGGACTTCGACGACCTGTTGATGCGGTCGGTGCAGCTTCTGCAGGAGCACCAGGACATCCGGGAGAAGTACCAGGAACGCTACCGATATTTGATGGTGGACGAGTTTCAGGATACCAACGTCGCCCAGTACCGACTGGCCAAGCTGTTGACAGGGGAAGGCGAAAACATCTGTGTGGTGGGGGACCCGGACCAGTCTATCTACTCGTGGCGTAGCGCGGACATTCGCAACATCCTGAGCTTCCAGAACGACTACCCTACAGCCAAGACGATTGCTCTGAACCAGAACTACCGGTCCACCAGCAATATCCTGGAGGCCGCGCAGGAGTTGATCTCGGTAAACGGGATGCGGTTGGAAAAGGACCTCTTCACCGACAACGGCACAGGGGAGGCGGTGCTGGTCCACGAGGCCTACGACGAGGAAGAGGAAGCCGACTTCGCCATCGGCGAGATTACCCGGTTGGTGCGCCAGGAAAGGATAAAGCCCGGCGACTGCGCCGTGATGTACCGGGTCAACGCCCAGTCACGGGCTTTGGAAGAGGCCTGCATGGGCCGGGGCGTCCAGTACCGGCTGGTGGGGGGCGTCCGCTTTTACCAACGCCGCGAGGTAAAAGACCTGATTGCCTACCTGCGGCTAGTGCACAACCCGTTGGACGAAGTGAGCTTGGCAAGGGTGATAAACGTTCCTTCCAGGGGCATAGGAGCCAAGTCGATTTCCGAGTTGTCCCGGTGGGCCGAGCAACAGGACATATCCCTGATGGCCGCCATGCAGCGAGTGGCGGACGCCGTTTCCCAGCGGCAGCCCTGCCCGGCGCCGTTGACCAACCGGGCCGCCCAGTCCATCGCCAAGTTCGTCACCATGCTCCAGACCTTGATCGACAACAGCCTGTGGCTGCCCATCGTCGACCTCATCGACCTGGCCTTGGAAGAAACGGGCTACCGGGCCTACCTGGAGCGGGGCGACAATGACGCCGAGGAACGATGGGAAAACATCCTGGAGTTCCGGGATACAGCCCAAGAGTTCAACGCCGAGACGCTGGGCGAAGGCTTGGCCAGTATGCTGGAGCGGGTGTCGCTGGTGGCCGACGTTGACAGCTATGAAGAGTCCGACGATTCCCTGACGCTGATCACCCTGCACCAAGCCAAGGGATTGGAATTTCCGGTGGTATTCATCGTCGGCTTGGAAGAGGGGCTATTGCCCCACAGCCGGTCGATGGAGAGCGAAGAGGAGTTGGAAGAGGAGCGGCGGTTGTGTTACGTGGGCATCACCAGGGCTCAACGCAAGCTGTACCTGCTGAGGGCATTCCGCCGGAGTGTGTGGGGCAACAGTGGCCCCACCACCGCATCCCGCTTCTTGCGAGAGATTCCCGACCGCTTGGTTGACTCCGCCGCCAAGTTGGGTCCGCAGGGGCAGCCGGCGCGGACTCCTTCGTGGACCAACAGTGCTCTTTCCAAAGCGGCTCAACCGGCTGCGGCGCCGACCAGGCCCGTGCCGCACATCGGAGAGTTGGTCCGACATGCCGTCTTTGGAGAAGGCGTAGTGATGGAGTGCGTCGAGGCTATGGGCGATCATGAAGTGACTGTCCACTTTGAGGGCGACGTGGGAATAAAGCGCCTGCTTCTCAGCTTTGCGCGGCTGGAAAAGGTTGAAGGGTAGGGGCCTACCCTACACCATCCGATAGATTGACCCGATAGATTGACGCTCTGATGCAGACTCAAGAACATGTTCAAACCGCGCAACAATTTCTTGCGGCGGCGGATATCGAATTCGACGCCGGTGATGTTCTCCAAGCCTCGGAAAAGCTATGGGGCGCAGCAGCGCATGTGATGATGGCGGCAGCCCAAGAGCGTGGCTGGCCTTTCGGCGACCATCGCGTGTTGAAGGATGCGGTACGCCGGCTGGCTGAAGAACAGGGGAACCAGTTCCTGATAAGTGAGTTCGGTGTGGCTGAAAAGTTCCACGCCAACTTCTACCACGCATTCATGCAGGACTATGAAATCGAGGATGACCGGGAAACAGTGTTCAATTTCGTTCGACGAGTCCAGGGGATTCTGGAGCAATGACAAAGTTAGTCGATGGGCAGGCGACATTTGACACGATACTTGGGTGCAATGGATTATAAGAGCCGACTTTAATAAAGCATTAGGAGTCTTAAGAGTGAAAGCCGCCGTTTGTTACGAGATCCAGAAGCCGATGGTCATCGACGACGTTGAGTTGGATGACCCCAAGGCCGGCGAGGTGCTGGTGAAGGTCGGCGCAGCGGGTATATGCCGAAGCGACCGTCACTTCATGCACGGGGACGCGAACATTGCCTTGCCCGCAGTGCTGGGGCACGAGGGCGCCGGCACCGTCGAGCGGGTAGGGCCGGGAGTGACGTCGGTCAGCCCCGGACAGCAGGTCATATTCTCCTTTGTACCGGCCTGCGGTCGTTGCAAGACGTGTTTGGACGGGCGGTCCCACCTGTGCGACAACCACATGATGAGCGGCCCCTTCATGTACGATGGCACCACCAGGCTGCACAAGGGCGACCAGCGCATCCATCACATGGGCAAGGTGGCCTGCTTCGCCGAACATGCCGTAGTGCCGGAGACCGGAGTGGTGCCGGTGGCATCGCCTATTCCAATGGACAAGGCCGCGATGATCGGTTGTTGTGTCATGACCGGGGTGGGCGCGGTTATATTCAATGCCAAGGTGGCGGCGGGAAGCACGGTGGCGGTGGTCGGCTGCGGCGGTGTGGGGGTCAATGTCATCATGGGCGCCCGGCTGGTGAACGCCAGCAAGATAATCGCCATAGACATCAGCGAGAGCCAGCTTGAGTTCGCCATGCAGTTCGGCGCGACCCATACCATCAACGCCCGCGACCAGGACCCGGTGGCTCAAGTCAAGGAGATTACCGGGGGACTGGGCGCGGACTACACCTTTGAAGTCCTAGGGTCTCCCGAAACGGCCAAGGCCGCCTTCGACATGTGCGCCAAGAGCGGCACGGCGACCATGGTGGGTATTGCCCCCACCGGCGCCGAGGCGGCGGTGAACCTGGTGGACCTGGTGCGGATGGAAAAGACGGTAAGAGGCTGCTACTACGGCTCCGGGGCGCGCACCGATATGCCCACCATGGTTGACCTGTACCTGTCGGGCAAATTGAACCTGGACGACTTGGTGGTGCGTCACTACAGCCTGGAGCAGATCAACGAGGCCTACGACGACATGGACAAGGGCGAAGTGGGCCGCGGCGCCATAGTCTTCTAGTCGTCCGACTTACTATGTCTGACGAAGTTGTCGTCAAACTGGTGGAGACCGAGCAGGAACTGGAAGGGGCCATCGGCGTCCGGTTCCGGGTGTTCGTATCCGAGCAATCGGTCCCGCCGGAAGAGGAACTGGACGAGGCCGACGCCACAGCCACCCACGCCATCGCCATATCCCAGGACAAAGTTATCGGCACCGGCAGGCTGATTGTGCAGGACGAGTCCACCGCCATCATCGGCCGCATGGCGGTGGACCTGAAATGGCGCAGGCACGGCGTCGGCGGGCGTATCCTGACCTTTCTTGAACAGGAAGCCCGCTCCCGCGGCCTGCGCCATGCCCTCCTACACGCCCAGGAATACGTCAAGAGTTTCTACGCTTCGCACGGCTACGCGGAGCATGGGGAGGTGTTCCTGGAGGTGGGGATTCCGCATATTGAGATGCGGAAGGGGTTGTAGGGGATTAACAGCCACTCCCCTGACGCCTCATGGTTGTCCGCCGCCTAAGTAGACGTTACCGTAAGGAAGTTGATATTGGCGTCGGTTACGACTTGATGTTTCTTGTCCTCAACACTTGCTTCCGCGAAGCAAATCGCGGGTCTAATTCGAGAAGGGAGAAGCAATGGAAACATTCATAGAATGGCGAGATAATTTCGAGCTTGTCTTCTTCCACGTCAACATCATAGGCAAAGACGAACTTTCAGGAGAACTACACGCCGAATTCGAGGCCCGCGGCCAGAAGTACGTGGCAACGGTGAAAGAAGAGCGGATAGACCAACCTGGAAATAGGATGCCAGCCTTCATCATTGCTGACGTGGAAGACAACAATTACTTGGTCGAGTTGCCGGGAGAATCATTGTCGTTGGGTTCCAGGGTGCAAGTCAGGGCTGAGGACATACAAAGAACAAACGGCAGTTGATCTGGATGATCCTCTCCGACCGAGAAATCACGCGCCTTATCGACAGTGGTGAGTTGACCTTCAACCCACCTTTAGACAGGGAACAGCTAAAGGGGTCAGCTATTGACCTGCGCCTTGGCTATAATTTCTCGGCATATCCGTATGACGCTTCCGGACTGCCCGAAGACATCAGGACTATATTCTCACAGACGGTTGACCTACGGGATGAACGAAGGGTAGTCGAATTCATCACCCATCTCCGACGTGAAAGTAACCAGACCCTTACAGATGGGCAAGGCATCGAAATTCAACCGCGTTCGCTATTGCTGGCAGAAACTCTCGAGACCTTCAATCTACCCAACAACATCGCCGCTCGGATAGAAGGGAGAAGTACGTATGCGAGGCTTGGCCTTGCCGTACATCAGACGGCCCCATCGGTGAAACCGGGATGGTCCGGTCAGTTGACTCTAGAGATAGTGAACAATGGTCCCTTCGTATACCGGTTGTATCCTCGCATGAAACTTTGCCAGTTGATTTTGGAGACGATGGTAACCTCCGTTGATTCACCGGAACCCAGTGCTTGGCAAAATCTGACATTCAGGCCGTAGTAGAGCGAGTTTACATCCCGAAAGGCTTGAATATAGACGTCTTGACGTCATATACTGGTCTTATGGAAGCGACAAATCGCAATGCTCCAGGCCGGGTGCGGGACGCAATCTTCAAGGTTCTGTCCGAAGCATCTACTCCTCTTTCAACCTCCGAAATCGCTGAGCGCGTCAAGAGAGAAATCGGCGATGCGCCAACCTCATCGATAAGGTCTTATCTGCGCCTGAATACCCCGGGCGTTTTTGTAAGAGAAAGCCGGGGCGTATATCGCGTAAGAAAGGACTTTCAGGGGCCAAGGCAAAAATACTTCCAAGAGATGCGTGACTTGGGGATCGCCTTTTCGTTTCAAAAGTCGGTCCTTTATCACGACGACTGCTTCACTTGGATCGACCGGCAACCAGCGTGCTCAATCCACGCCGTAGTTACGGACCCGCCGTATGGCCTTCATGAGTATACCGAGGAGCAACAGGCGAAGCTGAGGGCCGGCAAAGGGGGTGTCTGGCGAATCCCGCCTTCTTTCGACGGCAACACCCGTTCTCCGTTGCCCAGGTTTACCACGCTGGACAAGCAGCAACTCGCCGAGATCGGTGATTTTTTCTCCGTATGGGCCGGGGTGCTGATGCCAGTCCTCGTGCCCGGCGCCAACGTAGTAGTGGCTTCTAATCCCTTGGTTTCCCACATCGTGGCGATGGCCCTTTCACAAGCGGGGCTTGAGCGGCGAGGTGAAATCATCCGGCTGACCATGACCATGAGAGGGGGCGACCGGCCAAAGGGCGCTCACGACGAATTCAGTGAGGTGAGCGTGATACCCAGGTCGATGTGGGAACCGTGGTTGGTCTTTCGGAAACCACTCGAAGGGCGCGTGCAGGACAATTTGAGGAAGTGGGGCACGGGTGGGTTCAGGCGTCCTCAGCCGGACAAGCCCTTCGGAGACGTGATACGCTCCGCCCCTACAAGGTCGGCGGAGAGGGAATTGGCCCCGCATCCGAGTCTCAAGCCCCAAGCATTTCTGCGGCAATTGGTGCGAGCGGTGCTTCCGCTGGGTGAAGGTATAATTCTTGACCCGTTCGCCGGAGCGGGTTCCACCCTTGCCGCCAGCAATGCCCTTTCCTACAGCAGCATCGGCATTGAGAAGGACCGAGACTATTTCCTGATTGGCCAAGACGCTATTCCGAAGTTGACTGCCTACGGCGTCAACGAGGTAGATTAGACCGGTACACCCAGTTCTCCCGCAATTTCCTGATTCCGTCCCGGTGCAGCGTAGCCGTCCTGGTGCCCAGTTCGCCGCGTGGATTCCGCCGAAAGTCATCCAGAGTCACTTGCCCGAGGTACACCTCGGTAAAAGTCATCGGGCGTCGGTCCGCTGCCGGTTCGGTGGTCGTGTCGACCTCGTAGACGAATACGCACATCCACTGGTCCCGCGCGCCATGTGTGTCCACGGCTCCTCCGCGGTTGCGGGTGGTCTTGATTTCAACTCCCTGCTCCCCTGCTTGGACGGAGTTGTCCGGATACACACCCTGGACTATGAGGTCCGGGTGGCCGTTGAAATACCGGTTCTCCACCAGCGTTCTTGAATGGGTGGCCAGGCTGGATGTAAGCATATCCGATAACACGCCCGACATGATCGCCGGGCGCAACATGTCATCCAAGCGGCGCAGCCCCTTGGCGGCCAGATTCTCGTTTACGTCGAAGAAGAAGTCGTAAACGTCGGCCAGCGCCAGCCTGAAATCGTCGATCCTTAGCTGGTAAGGGAACTCTCGACCATAGTTGAAACCCTCAGGGTCGACAACGTTTCTCACTATCGGCATGATTCGAAGCCGACTCCATATCGACGTAAACCTGACGTCTGGGGCTGGACAATCACGCCCCAGCATTGAGTTGCTAAGCGGTCGCCGGGACGGCGGCCTCCTCGATTACGCGCACTTCCATCTTGGCGATGTGGCTGGTGGGGATGTCGCCCAGGGCTGTGCGTCCGGGGGAGGCGAAGTATTCGGCTTCCTTGGCGGCGATTTCGTCGGCGCTGTTGAACCGGCGCACCCAGATGAACTCGGTGCGGTCGGCGTTGACCCAACTGGCAACCACGGGGACGCCGATGCTGTCGTGGATGGGCCGTATCTGTTCCTCGAACAGCTTGAGCCAAGAGTCCATCATTCCCCGGTTAATCGTGTAAATCCGCAGTTGTGAGACCATGTGTTTACCTCCCTATGTGTTAAATCGGTAGTGTCCCTATTGCATCGGGAATTTGGCCCGGATTCTGCTTTCGAACTCTTCTTTAGAGACCGGGTTTCCGCCAGTCAATCCCTCGGTAGCCCGTTCCAAGGTTGTTACGTGCACTCCGTCGCGCACAATCCTGTGAGACTTGGTTTGGGTATCCTCCTCAAACCTAACGACGAACCAAACTATGTCGCCATTGGAGATGTGAGGAATTTCGGGCATGTCGCCGATGGCATCGAAGAATGGGCGATCAACCACTACGGCCATCTTCTTTCCCCATCTTCGGATAGTTGGTACCTTGGTCTGCAATTGCGGCATCAACCGCTTTGGTCCACTGCTGCGATAGTCCGGTCTCCGCCTTCCAGCCGGGAAGGGTAGGCCATCTCCCTCATGGTGTGCTATCGCCGTAAATTCCCTCCCCATTTCGTCCCCAGAGAAGTAGACTGCTTGTATTTCCAAGGCGCACCAGTCGAGGGTCGATGATCCTGACTGAGAAGCCAACACCATGTCGATCCGTCCGACATCTCCTCCGGTTTCCGACTGGAGGAACCCCACTTCTCCTACCAGAACGTGGTCAGAAGTATCTAACAGGGTCTCTGAAACCCAGCGAAATATCTCATCATCCTGGTGAAACCGGTAGGGGCAGGTTATTCGGAGTTGGCCACTCGTACCCTCCACTCGGCGTGCGCCAGAGTCCGTGTTCGAGTATAAACGGAGGGAACATACGCCACCTCTCTTTATACATGCCCGTTGGTTTCTTCGGAAAGGGCAAGGCTGAGACCGGTGTTGTTGTGAAACCAAAACGCGCAACTCTGCTATTGGTATTGCGTCGGCAGAGCGACCAAAAGACTCTCCGATCCCGAAACGCTGTTGCGTCATGACAAAGGCTATGCTTGGTTTGCCGAATGTGTAATTAAGAACTCAACCATTTGGTTGTGGTGAGTGTTCTTCATTGCTACCCGTTCTACAGTGAATCCTCTTGCCGTTGCCATTGCTTCTATCCGAGGGTCGGCATCGTAGGTCGTCAAGAACTTCCCATGTATGGCAGCCATGGCATCAAAGAGAGCATCGTGGTCAATGACGTTGTGTGTATAAAGGCGTCTGCCAGCACGTTTTGTGGAAGCCGTGTAAGGAGGGTCTATGAAGAATACGACATCATGGTCATACTTGTACCTTTGGATAAGATCGAATCCGTCACCTTCGACGAATTTGATTCGATCGCGATATTGTTGAATTCGGGCAATTCTGTCTGCCAACGTTTTTGGGTACCAACGGGATGCAACACCCTTGCCGTTTTCCCCGTTCTTCATCAATCCGGCCCCATTGGCCAAAATGCCTCCCCGCTGAGTCCTGTTGCGTACCAAAGTCTGAAAAGCAATTTCCCTTGAACTTGTGCATCTGCTTTCAAGCGCCGAAATTATTTGATCGCGGTCCGGGTCAAACTCGAGGATTCTCTGTATGAGCCAGTCCGCATCGTCAAGGACACAACGCCACAATGCTGCTACGCTTTTGTCCAACTCTGCCATGACAGCGTGATCGGTGTGGTCATAAGCCACCGCTGTAAGCGAAGCTATCCCACCTCCCGCAAATGGCTCCACAAATAATCTTGGTTTCTGCTCTAGTCGCCTAAGCCAATCTCTGATCTCGGGTACCAGCCAAGTTTTACCACCTGGGTACCGTAATGGACTCAGTTGACTCACCTTAGCGACATTCACAACTGGTCGAACCCTCGTCGCTAGGTTTTCAACATCTTCGAGAGCCAGTTGTTGAATTACCACTGATTCCCTCTCGCGTTAAGTAATCACAAATTCCGGTGTGGCTGTCCAAGCTACCCCACCTGGTACTGCTTAAAAGCGTCCTCGCTGAATTTCAGGCCCAGGCCGGGCTTGTCGGGCAGGACAAGGTCGCCGTCGACGATTTCCGGCGTTTCCTCGAAGAGGCGCAGGGTCCAGGGCATGTATTCCACGGTGAGGCCGTTGGGTATGGCGGCCATGAGTTGGATGTGGATTTCAGGGATCAAGTGGCTTACCACCGGCAGGTTGAAGGCCTCGGCCATGCCGGCCACCTTTTTCCACTGGGTGATGCCGCCTACCCGCAGCAGGTCGAGCATTACGATGTCTATCGAGCGGGCTTCCAGCATGTGACGGAAGGGGCGGATGCCGTAGACGTACTCGCCGGCGCAGATTGGCGTAGTCAGGGCGTCGGCCACCCGGGCCAAGCCCTGATAATCGTCGTGGGCGACCACGTCCTCCAGCCAGAACAAGTGGTACTCCTCCACGCGCTTTCCGATGTCGATGGCTTGGTTGACGTTCCACAACTGGTTGATGTCGCACATGAGGTCGATGTCGGGGCCGATGCCGTCGCGCAGCACCCGGATGCGGTCCACTTCCTTCGCCGGGGTGGACTCGGCGCCCATCTGGGTCTTCATCTGCTTGAATCCCATATTGACGAGGCGCGGGCCGGCCTCGGCCAAGTATTCCAGGTTCATCTCCCGCACCAGCGCGCCGCTGGCGTAGGTGGGCACACGGTCCCTGAACCCGCCAAGCAGCGAAGAGACCGATTGATTCAGCGCCTTGCCCTTGATGTCCCACAGCGCCGTGTCGATGGCGGACAGGGCCAGGGTGAAGACGCCGCCGGGTCCGGAGCCGCCCGCCCTGCGCTTGACGTTTTCCGAAATGGCCTCTACGGCCATCGGGTCCTTGCCTATCACCATCTCGCAAAGCCCGTCCACCGCGGCCCTGAGCGTTGCGCTCATGGGCGTCCCGGTAGTAGCGGGGGCAAAGGTCAGGCCGATGCCCTGGATGCCTTCGTCAGTGTCTAACTCCAGGGTTACGAACTCCCTGGTGGCGCCTCCGGTGGGTAAATCAAACACCAAGGGACTGTCAGCCGGGGTGCGCAACACCCGTGTTTTTGCTTGCGTTACCTGCATTGTGTGCTTTCCTCCAATGGACGTGATCTGCGATGGTAATGGCCGGTATTTGAAGGTGTGACGGCCCGCCCCATCCGCCGATGGAACCAGTTTACCACGAACCCGCCGGAGAGCCGTTCAAGTTTGATTCTTAAACGGGCGTCATGTAAGATTGTGACCAGCCTTGGGCCGGATGCGGCGCCAAGGCGTGATATGTGTTTAGGAGAGATGGCTATGCCGGAGGTCAAGGAGCTCAACCTGGTCTGCATGTCCGGCCAGGGTTCGGTGCAGGCCGGGGAGGCGTTGGCCAAGTTGTACGCTCAGGAAGGGGCCTTCGTTGCCGTCAACGTCTACCCGGGCACCCGGGCCCGCAGCGCGCCGGTTATCAACTACCTCAAGGTATCCGACGCACCGGGGTTGGCCAGTTGCGCCAACTACCATCCAACGGAGGTCATCGTGTTCCAGGAAGAGTTGCTCCTGACGGCCAAGGAGAACTCCCACGAACTGGTGGCCGATGCCATCGGTCGGATGGACCAGGGCGTCCTGCTGGTCAATTCTCCCAAGCCGCCGGAGGAAATAGACCTTCCCTACGGTCTGCAGGGTGTGGTGGCGACGGTGGACGCCACCGGCATCGCCGGACGGCTGCTGGGGCGCAATCCTCCCCCGGTCGGTCTGACGCTGCTGGGGGCTTACTCGAAGGTCACCGAGACCATCAAGCTGGACGACCTTTTCGAGGTTATCCGCGAAACATTCCCGGGCAACGTCGGCGAACGCAACGTGCAAGCCGCCCAGGAAGCCTTCGAGCAGGTTCAGGTCGCGGGCGTAAGCTTCCAGGTAGACCGCCAACCGGCCCACCTGCAGCGGGCGAACGTGGCGGACCTTCCTCAGTATTACCGGTTCGACCGGTACGACGAGTTGCCGGGCTACCGGCGGGGAAGCCCCTTTGTGTGGCGGGACAAAATCCCCGTTTGTGAAGACGCCAAGTGCATTTGCACCAATAGTTGCATCAGCGAAATCGTGTGTCCCGACGGGACCGGTTTCATTGTCCGTCAAGGACTGGAGCACCAAGGCTACCGGATAGACTTGGACTTCTGCCGGGGCTGCGGCCTTTGCGCCCAAGTCTGCGTAGGATCGGCCCTGGACATGGTGGACGAGGACGAAGTGAAGAAGGTCAACCCCCACTTCCAGTCCATTACCATCGAACCTCACATCGGCGAAGTGGCCTCCCGCCAACGCTTCAGAGGGACACCGGACGTCGAAAGCCAGGAGGAGTAAGGTCTATGTCGTCTCAAGCCCCGGTCAGGCGGTTGGCCTTAACCGGCAACAAAGCGGCGGCCCGCGCCTTGATGCTGGCCCGGATACAAGCGTTGTGCTACTTCCCCATCGGTCCGTCGGACGAGGTGGGCGAAGAGGTTTCCCGGTACATCCAACGGGGAAGGTTCGACGCCAAGCTGATCGAGATGGAGCACGAGCGCAGCGTGATGAACGCCCAGATCACCGCCACCCAAGCGGGCGCGCGGGCTTCTTTCGCCACCAACTCGGAGGGCCTGCTGATAGCGGCCCAGCAACTGATATTCGCCTCCTACGCCCGGGTCCCCATCGTCGTGGTGGTGGCCCACCGGGCGTTGGAACCCCCGGCGGTGGTGCGGACGGACGACCAGGACACCATCATGTACCGGGACATCCACTGGATTCACTATCACTGCGAGAACGCCCAGGACGTTCTGGACACCGTTATTCAAGCCTACCGGGTCGCCGAACACCCCGACGTGTTGCTCCCCACTTTCGTTACCTATGACGGCTGGGAAGTGTCCCACAACAGCTATCCCATCGAGTTGCCGTCTCAGGAAGCAGTGGACAGCATCCTGCCTCCGCTGGTGCTGCCGCCGGAACTGGACTTCGTCAAGAACCTGGACTTCTTCGAATACTATTCAGGGACGCGGATGAGCGGCTACGGCTACATCGACGTTGACCGGGAGTACATGGAGCGGCGGTACCAGTTGGACGAGGCATTGAACGTCACCGCCAAGAACGTCATTCGGCAGACCCATAAAGAGTATGTGGAGGCTGTGGGCCGGGGTTACGGAGGCCTGATCGAGACCTACAACCTCGATGACGCCGAGGTGGCGGTGGTAGCAATGGGTTCTTTAGCTGCCACGTCCCGGTTCGCCGTTGACCGTCTGCGTGAGCAAGGCAAGGCGGTGGGCGTCGTAAAAATACACACCTTCCGCCCCTTCCCCAGCGAAGACCTGATCAACGCGTTGAAGGACGTGAAGGCGGTGGTGGTGCTGGACCGCAATACCGTGGCCGCGGTGTACCACGACCTGCGCAGTGCCTTGTTCGGCCAGATAGACCCGCCGATGGTTTTGGGCAGAACGGTCGGGCTGGGCGGCAGGGACGTTACGCACTACGACGTAATGTACATGGCTGAAGAAGGCCTGAAGGCGGCCCGCCAAGGGCATCCGGACCAACAGGCGGCTTGGCACTTCGACGTGGTTGAAGACGAAAATATGCTGGAGCGGTTGGTCAAGGAATTGTAGCCGAAATTTCACCGCAGAGAACGCGGAGACCGCCGAGTTTCTTATCAGATCATCATATAAACTCTGCGCTCTCGACGGCCTCTGCGGTGAAACACTGACCACTAACGACCGAGAGGGAGAGAAAGCCATGCCTATAAAAATGGTGATGGAGACCGAAGAGAAACGGGTCCACATGAACATCACCGCCAACCAGTGTCCCGGATGCCCGGAGAACCTGGCGACGCGGCTGGTCATGCAGACCGTGTTTGACCACCTCAAGGATGAAGACCCCATCGTTTTCGGTCAAGGCTGCGGCATTGGCAGGGACTTCCTCCAGCGCAGCGGACTGGGCACCCATGACAGCGGCATCGTTGGGATGCTTACCGCCATGGAAATCCGGGGTATCGACAGGCCCATAGTGGTCATCGACGGAGACGGGCAGGTGGACCTTGGGTTGGAGGACATGGCCACGGCGTTCCAGCAGGGGTACAAGTACCTTCACGTCGTCTGCGACAACCAAGCCCACGCCGCCAGCGGCAGCCACGCCACCGGCAGCACCCACCCGCTGGCCCGCACCGGTGTGCGCCCGTCGGGCAAGCTGCGGCACCCCAAGCACTTCCCGCTGATGCTCATGTACAGCGGCGCCGCCTACGTGGCAACGGCCTCCACCTCCCATCCGCAGGACCTGGACCGGAAACTCAGGAATGCGATGAGCCGACTGCCGGCCTACATCCAGATTCTCACGCCCTGCAACCCGTCCTGGGGTTACGACGACGATAAGGGCATAGAGGTATCCCGGTTGGCGGTCAACTGTGGTATGTGGCCGCTGTACGAGTGGAAAGACGGCGTGTTCCGGCGGCAGAGAATCCCCCGGAAGAACACGGTAGGCGAGTACGTGGCGTCGCAACGGCGGTACGCCCACCTGCAGGAAGACGATATCCGGCTCATGGACGAGTACGTTCAGGACCTGGACGACATGCTTGGAAAGCTGGAGCGCGGATCAGCCGCATAATTTCATTGAATAGAGGCCAACGATGAGCCAGTCATGGCTGCAACACTACCCCGCCGGAATGCCGGCGAGGTTGTCCTTCCCCCAAGTCCCGTTGCACCGGCTCCTCAAGCAATCAGCGGCGCGGTTCCCCAACCGCGCCGCTCTGGTTTATTACGACGGGGAGGGCACACAGGAACTTTCCCGGATGACCTACCAGGAACTCGATGAAGCGTCGGACCGTTTCGCGGCGGCGCTGGCCGGGTTGGGCATTGCCAAGGGCGGCCGGGTCGCTTACTTCATGCAGAATTGCCCTGCGCTGGTGGTCGGGTTCTATGGCATCCTGAAGGCGGGCGCGGTTATCGTCCCTTGCAATCCCATGTACCGAGAGCAGGAACTGGCCCACCAACTCCAGGACTCAGGTGCAAAGGCTATCGTTTGCGACGCGGACCAGTACCCTGTGGTGCAGGGTGCCCTTTCCGAGACAACCTTGGAACATGTGATAGTAACCGGCGTTGCGCCCGGGGTTCCGGAGGACTCAGGGAAAGTCCTGTCCATGGAAGCACTGATTGAATCCCAATCTCTGCCTGAAAGTGGATTACGCAGCCCAGAGATGTCGCCCCACCGGGACCTGGCCCTGCTGTGCTACACCGGCGGCACCACTGGCACGCCCAAGGGGGCCATGCTGAGCCACTACAACATGGTCGCCAATACCCTCCAGTTCCGGCGCTGGTTCGACTACGAAGAGGGCAACGAGACGTTCATTACCGCATTGCCCCTGTTCCACATCGGCGGCATTGCCGGGGCGATGAACGTTCCGTTGGCGTCGGGCGCGACCATAGTGTTGTTCCGGAGGTTCAACGCCAATGGTGTGCTACGGGCCATCCAGGACTACCGGGCCACACGGTTCCTCGGTGTGCCGACGATGTACTTGGCTATACTCAACTTGGCGGAAGCCTCCGATTACGACCTGTCCTCGCTGCGGCCCAGCCGCACCAGCGCCGCACCCCTGCCGGCGGCGGTCAAGGAGGCATTCGACAAACTGGTCGGCCACGAAGTCCTGATCGAAGGGTACGGACTGACCGAGACGTCGCCCCTTACCCATGCCAACCCTGTCCAGAGGGCGAAGGCGGGCTCCATAGGCGTTCCCCTTCCCGACACCGGGGCGCGGATTGTCGACGCCGATGACGGGTTGGAAGTGTTGCCGGTGGGTGAGATCGGCGAGTTGATACTGAGCGGCCCGCAGGTGATGGCGGGCTACTGGAACAAGCCAGCGGAGACCGCCGAAGTGCTGCAGGACGGCTGGCTGTACACCGGGGACCTGGCCCACATGGACGAGGACGGTTACTTTCACATCGTCGACCGTAAGAAAGACGTAATCAACGCGGCCGGTTTCAAGGTGTGGCCCAGGGAAGTGGAAGAGGCGCTCTACAACCATCCACAGGTACGCGGCGCGGCGGTTACGGGAGTGCCCGACGACTACCGCGGCGAGACGGTCAAGGCGGTGGTGGTCCTGAAGGAAGGTCATGGGCTTGGCCCCGACGACGCGGCCCAACAGGAGATCATCGCCCATTGTCGCCGGGAACTGGCGGCTTACAAGGTGCCCCGCATAGTGGAATTGCGGGACCAACTGCCGGTGAGCGCGGCGGGTAAGGTGTTGCGGCGGGTCATCAGGGAAGAGTCGGGTTAGTCACAGAGCACAGAATGCTCGCAGAATTCGAGGAGTGACAATGACAACGGAATCAGAAGAAATCAAGCGGTTGGTAAGGGAACGCTACGGGGCGCGGGCCAAGGGCGTGATCGAATTGGCGCAAGTATCGGATGACGACGACTGCGCGGCCTGTTGCAGCCCGTCAGATGTGGACCGGGCGATGCGTTTGTACAACGAGGGGCAGCTTGCCGGACTGCCGGCCGAGTCCATCGCCGCGTCAGCTGGTTGCGGCAATCCCACCGCTCTGGCGGGTCTGCGCACCGGGGAGCGGGTATTGGACCTGGGTTCCGGCGGGGGTATCGATTGCTTCCTGGCGGCGCAACAGGTAGGGCCGGAGGGTCACGTCACCGGGTTGGACATGACCGACGACATGCTGGCGCTGGCGCGCACCAACCAAACCAAGCTGGGCATCGGCAACGTGGAATTCGTCAAGGGTGAAATGGAAAACATGCCCCTGCCCGACGCCAGCGTGGACGTGGTGATCTCCAATTGCGTGGTCTGCCTGTCGCCGGACAAGGACGCCGTGTACCAGGAAGCCTTCCGCGTCTTGGCACCCGGAGGGCGGGTCCACATCTCCGATATGATGTCCGTCACTGACGAAGGCCCGACCAGGACCGACCCGGAGGCATGGGCCTCATGTATCGCCGGGGCCGAGACCCGCGACGTGTACCTGGACCGCTTGCAACGCGCGGGTTTCGTTGACATAGCGTTGACGGAGGAGGGCGTCCGGTTTGACGAACAGGGCGTGCCGATGAACGTCACCAGCGTCAAGGTTGTGGCGCACAAGCCAGGATGACTTTGATGATAGCCACTTGTTCCCCGATGTGACACAGTGACACTGCACGAATTACAGCATCCTCTTCCCATTGACGCTACCAGCATACGCAAGTAGCGTATACCTACGCCGGCATAAGGAGAGAGCAACGGAGCGGTTCCTTGGCAAGTATTGGGTTATCTACTACGCTGTCTTCGTCGGGTTGACTCTCTATTTTGGGTGGCCGCACCGGTGGGACTCGCTGCAAGGAAACGCTCGTATATCCGTAGTGGCAGATGTATACGGCGTAGCTGCCGGTACAGCCGTATTAATCACCATTTCTGTTGAGGCACTGGGTCGCATGGTACTACTAATTCCAGCAGCGGTGAAAAAACTTAAATCTGAGGGACGACGGGAGCAACGTCGCCGGGAGAAGCAGGCCTTGGCGAAATTTGGCCGCGAAGTGAACGGCGTGTTGATGCTTCCTATGACACCGGAAGTTGAGCAGTTTTTGTCCGGCGAGTCCGATGAATCGGACAGTTCCCTCGAATGAACGCTTGACAGTCTGCCACTGTCATTTTCTATGCAACTACGGCTAGCGGTGGAGTTGCGTTGAGGACTCGGTTGAGGGTGAGGCAGCAACGTAACTCTTATCCTCTCGTTTACCCCCTTCCCAGGAATGGCATCTTGGTCGCCATAATGGTCATGAACTGCACGTTGGTGTCGAGGGGCAGGTTGGCCATGTAGACGACGGAATCAGCGACGTGGTTGACGTCGAATCGCGGCTCAGGGACAACTGCGCCGTGGGCTTGAAGGGCGCCGGCTTCCATGGGCGCAGTCATCTCGGTGGCGGCGTTGCCGATGTCTATCTGGCCGCAGGCTATGTTGTATTTGCGCCCGTCCAGAGCGGTGGACTTGGTGAGTCCGGCGACGCCGTGCTTGGTGGCGGTATAGGGCGCGCTGTTGGGGCGGGGAGCGTAGGCCGAGACAGAGCCGTTGTTGATGATGCGGCCGCCCATCGGCTCCTGGTTTTTCATTATCTTGATGGCTTCCTGGGTGCAGAGGAAAACGCCGGTGAGGTTGGCGTCCACCACCCTCTGCCACTGCTCGTAAGTCAAGTCTTCCATGTTGATGGGCGGGGCGCCGGAGCCGGCGTTGTTGAACAGGACGTCCAGCCTGCCAAATGCCTGCATGGTCCTTTCAAACAATGCCCGTACCGACTCGGGGTCGCCAACGTCGGTGGAAACAACGATGGCCCGCGATCCGTCTTCGCCCGCATCGGCGACGGTCGACTCCAGTGGTTCTATGCGGCGTCCGGCCAAGGCCACCGAGTAGCCGTCCCGCAGAAGCGCCAGGGAGCAGGCCTTGCCTATTCCGGTGCCGGCGCCGGTAACGATTGCAACCCTTCCGTTGGATGCCATTGGTCTAACCTCCGTATAGTGGATAGTGGTCAGTGGCTAGTGGATAGTTTTAGCCGGCGATTATGGCAAGGTCTCTACTGACTTCCGCCGCCAGCCTCTGAGCACTGGCCATCGGCCGTCGGTTGCTACCCCAAGCGGATAACTTTGAAGGCCTCGGCGTACTCCCAGCCCACTTTTTTGGCGGTGTCGGCGCGGCCTTTGGGGAAGTATTTGGCGGCATCTTCCTCGTCAACCTGGGAGCGGTGGGCCTTCAACGCCTTCATAGCGGTTTCCATGTGGTCGGAAACGTCAATGAACATGTCCGAGCCTTCCCCGCCGCCGCCTATCCAGACCTCTTTCACCTTGTGGGGTTCAAGTCCTTCTTCCAGAAGCTCCGGGAAAGTGAGCCGGTCTCTAGCCGTTGGATACACAGCGGCTAATGTGGCCTCTCCTGCCGCCAGATGGTCCGGGTGGGCCACGTAGTAGCCTTGAGCAACGTTTCGGGCGGGGCTTTCGGCCACCAGCACATCCGGGCGGTGCCGCCGTATCTCCCGGGTCAAGTCCTTGCGTAACTGCATGGTCGGTTCCAAGTGGGAGTCCGGGTATCCCAGGAACACCACTTCCTTCACTCCCAATACCCGGCAGGCCTCCCGCTGCTCGGCCTCGCGGATCCGGGCCAGTTCCTCGCCGGTCATATCCGGGTCGTCGCTTCCTTTGCTGCCGTCGGTGCAAAGAACATAGACCACTTCCCAACCCTCGGCGCACCACTTTGCCACCGTGCCCGCGCATATCCACTCGGCGTCGTCCGGGTGCGCGACCACCACCATTGCGCGCCGCAGCGGAGGGATATACGCATTCGCGGGTTGCTCATGGTCCGTCATAGGCCGTTCCTCCATTTGTTTGAGCCAGTTTAGCATAGGGTGCTTTACGTCGTTGATACCTCCGGGATGAGATTGTCTGAATCAGGATTCACCGGATTTTGAGATTTTCAGGATAGTGGTCTGTGCATCCTGTAAATCCTTGAATCTTGATAATCCTGATTCAGACAATAATTTGGTCAGTTATTGCGACCGGCAAGCATTGGGTGTTAGCGTAGGACCACCTCGGTCAGTGGCTCAACCGACCAACGCAAGGAGAATCCATGTCCAGGCTTTGGGCAAAGACCGTAACTTTCGACGCGGTGCGTCCCGGCGACCAGTTGCCCATTCTGGTCAAGTCGGAAACCGCCGACACCATCGCCGGGTTCTACGCCCTGTTGTCTGCCGACCCGGATGATTCCGCATCCGAGGAAGCGTACCCCGATACGGAAGCTTACGGGGACAAGCCCGTGCCCTCAGCGGCGTTGTGCGCTTACGCGTTCGAGTTGTTGGAGAAAGCATTCCCCATAACGGGTCTTATGGCGAGCGGTGGCGGCCTCAACGTTGAGATGATAGCGCCGGTAAGGGCTGGCGACACTATTACACTGACCGGCGAGGTGGTGGACAAGGGAGCTGACGACGGCCATAGGAAGGGATATACGCATTCGCGGGTGGTGCGCTGCCGGGTGGTGATGGAGAACCAGGACGGCGAAGCGGTAGCCAACGCGGTCGCTCGGGTCTGCTTTTGATCGGCTGATCCCGCTGGTTGGATCTAAGGCGGACCTCGCTCAGAGACGACCGGAGAGACATGTCACATTGGGTGGCGGGATGACCGGCCGGGGCGACCACCGCGCCGCCTGCGCCGTCGCCGGGTTCTCCCCTCGCCGCCGCCTGAGTCAACGCCGGAACTGTTGGCGGGTTGCGACAGGGCACGGTGCCTAGCCCACAGGTATTGAGTCAAAACGGTCAGCGCAATGCCGGGGGCCATCTGAAATGTCATCGAGAGTGGGTTAATAGGAGTGTCCGGTCTGGCAGCCAAGTACCCAATCCATCCGACGGTAGATATCAGCATTGCCCAAGACAGGGTGCCCGTGATGAAGCCGGTATGCCATGGTGAGCGAATGATAAGAAGCGGCCACACCGGCCATAGCGACACGAAGCCAAACTCCAGCGATACCGGCCAGCCAAAAATGAAAGTCGGTATCAGGAACCACCATCGGTAGTACCAAGGACGGGGCCCGGATGGAGGAGGTAGAGGTGTCAGGTCCTGCAAGGTAGGCTCGGACCGGGTTGGATAAGGGACCCGCTTTAGTTCCGGGCCAGCAGCAGATGGAACTCCAGCATCTGTATCTGTCGTTGCTCGCGGATGGATGCCACGGCGTACTCCGCGCACATACGGGCGAAACCGGAGTAGTGGAGAACGTTGGAGCCCATAACGACCAGCGGCACTTCGCGGTCCAGTTCGACCTGGAGTTGAGTGTCATCTTCGTGGTCGATTTCCAAGTGTACCGAGCGGCCGGTCAGCCGCTCTATCTTCTGGTGCAAGCGCTCAATAAACCGATCGTCGTCCATGCCTTCAAGCTCCCCCGTATCGCGGCGTCCACGCCGAGTTAACCTGATTTTAACATACGGTAATGTTCCTTGAACTCGGCGGGTATGGATTGACACCACTATCCCTGTTGAGGATACTTGACGGGTTTTCCGGCGACCCTGCACAGCGATAATAATGACGACTGAGGATGGCTTGCCGAACATATTTGACGACGCCCGCCGGCTTGCGCTCCACGCCATGACATTTGGCGGCACGGCTGCGCCCACCGTTTTTCCGACCCGATCCGACCGGTGGCCCAGTTGGTAAAACGTTCAGGACGGTTAGACCGGGGCGCGCTGAGCGAGTATTGGCATTACGCTTGGGCAATTGTGGCGATGGCCACGGTACTTCAGGTAACCACCAATTTCATCAGCCAAGCGTTCTCCATCCTGATAGTCACGCTCAGAGAGGACTTTGGCTGGAGCCTTACGGCGATCACTCTGGCCTACTTCTTCCGTAGCATCGTCAGCGCGATATTATCGCCCGTGGCCGGCTGGATAGGCGACCGCGGCGGACTCCGTACCTCGCTTCTGGTGGCCTCCGTTTGCTACGTCGGCGGGCTGCTGTTGTTGAGCACCATCAACGCCGAATGGCAGCTATATCTTTACTACAGCTTTATCCTGGGTATTGCCCAGTCCCTGTTCCGGGTGAACATCCCCACCACCGTTGCAGCGTGGTTCCGCAGAAAGCTTGGTCTGGCCGTGGGCATCCAGCAATCGGCCGGTGGAATGGGCGGGTCCATCCTGGCCCCGGCCCTGGCGTTGCTTTTGGCGGCTACCGACTGGCAGACGGCGTTCTGGATAATTCCGGCTGTCGGGGGCACGATTGTCTTCTCGCTGGTGTTTCTCTTTCATGGAGACCCCGCCGACCGGGGTAAAAAACCATACGGGTCGACCGACAATGACCCTCCGCCGGCGCCAAGGGGCGACCCGGCGGTGGCCAAGGTGCGTAGCCAGGTCTTCCTGAGACATGCTCGCCGCACGCGGGCGTTCTGGAACCTGATTGCCATACACCACCTGGGTTGCATCGGGCATTCGATTGTCATGCTGGGGGTGGTGGTGTACGCCACCGAGGTGGGCGTGACGTTGCAAGACGCCTCGTGGATTGTCAGCCTCTACTCCCTAAGCAGCGTCGCCAGCCGCTTCGGTACGCCCATATTGGCCGACATGTGGGGTGGCAAGTGGGCCATGACCCTGGCGTACTCCGTCCAGGGGTTGACGGTCGCCCTGCTTTTCTGGGCCCATGACCCGTGGCAGTTTTATGTGTTCGCCGTTCTCTTCGGGCTTGGCTTGGGTGGGGAAATGTCCGCCTTCCTGGTGGTCAACCGCCAGTACTACGGCATGGGTCCGGTCAGGACGGTTTACGGGTTCCAGAGCATGGGGTCCGGCGTGGGCATGGCCTTGGGTGGCCTGTTGGTGGCCGTAACCGTGGACTATTTCGGCACATTCAACGTGGCGTGGCTTATATCGCTGGGCACCAGCCTGGGTGGCGTAGCCTGCATCCTGCTGCTGGAACCCACGGGGCGGGTGTTGATCCCCAACTGGGAAGACTCGTTGCCCATAGAGGCCCGCACCCCGGCGCCTACTCCCTCCCGCTAGTGGCGAAAGGGCATGTATGGTTAAATCTAGGGGACTGAATGCCTGACCTCGTAAGTGAATATTGGAAGCCACCGGCAACCGAATCGAGGGAGTGATATGGCGCAAATACGGACCAAGGAGGAGATTTTCGCCGACGCCAGGGCGATGCACGATGCCGCGCTGGAGCGGTTGGAGGCGGATGATATCCGTGACGCGGCGGAGAAGGCATGGTGCGCCACCAGACGAGCCTCAGATGCCTTGATTCTGGTTATGACCGGCAGAGAACCGGAAAGAGTGCCGGAGACAACCCGTGAGTTGCGAAGATTGGGCAACAATGACTCCGGCGTTGCTCTGCTGGTAGACCGCTATGCTGCGGCGCGGGATTTTTTGCACGGCGACTGTTTTTATTTCGGCCTCTGTGAGCCTATAGAGGACACTGAACACCGCATACGCCAGACTATCGAATACATCAATGAAGCCGCTCAACTCGCGGACAACGCCTGATAACATGTTGTTGCCAAACGGAGGTGAAATGCAATGTCTAATCAAATCTCGACGCAGGAACTGAATTCGCTACTGCACGGCGATACTGTATTCGCCCTTATCGACGTTCGGGAAGCAGGCGAGCACAACAGTTCCCACATTCCTGACTCCAGCCTCATTCCGCGGCGGCAACTTGAGGCGCAAATGAGGCAGGCCGTGCCGGTCACAAACGTAAAGGTGGTGCTCTACGACGACGATGGCCGCAGGGCCAACCTGGCAGCCGCCACCCTGGAACGCTTGGGCTACACTGCCGTCTCGGTACTGACCGGGGGAATAAACCGCTGGAGCGTGGAAGGTTATCCCACCGAGTGGGGCACCAACGTCATAAGCAAGGACTTCGGCGAGAAGATGGAAGTCGTGCACCACGTCCCGGAGATCGAAGCCACTGAATTGCACGAGCGCATCGAAAGAGGCGACAAGCTGGTCATCCTGGACACCCGCACTCCCGAGGAGTACCAGCGGTTCTGCATTCCGGGAGGACGCAGCGTCCCCGGAGGCGAGTTGGCGCTCCGCATCACGGACATCACCAAGGACCTTGACGAGGATACGACGGTCATCATCAATTGCGCCGGGCGCACCCGCAGCGTGATCGGGACCAGGGTGTTGCAGCGGATGGGAATGACCAACGTCTACGGCTTGAAGAACGGCACCTCGGGATGGGTGTTGGCCGGGTATGAGCTGGAAACCGGCGGGGACCGCCTGTCCTTGCCGGACCCGTCATCCGAGGGCTTGGCTTCAGCCGAGGTATACGCAGACAGGCTGGCCGCTGAAGACGGGGTGCGCTACCTTGATGTTGCCACCGTTCAACGGATGTTGGACGACAGGGCTGCAAATACCGCCTACTTCGTTGACGTGCGTACCACCGAAGAGTACACGGCGGGCCACATTCCGGGGTTCCGTTGGTTTCCCGGCGGTCAGGTGGTGCAGCGTTCCGACGACGTGCTGGTGGTAAAGAACTGCCCCGTTGTCTTTGTTTGCGACCGGAAGGCCAGGTCCACCATCGTGGCGTCCTGGTACCGGCAGTTCGGGTTCCAGGAAGTCTACGTTGTCGAAGGCGGCCTCGACGCTTGGTCAGCGGCGGGGTTGGACTTGGAGACGGGGATGCCTGAGGAGACAGTCGCCGGCTTGACCGATGCCGAAGGTAAAGTAAAGAAGGTCTCTCCCGGAGAGTTGCAAGTATCCGCCAACCAAGTCATTATATTCGTTGACACGAGCCAGGAGTTTGCCCAAGGACACGTGCCGGGGGCGCGTTGGGCGCCGCGGGGCTGGCTGGAGTTCCAGATAGGCGACTTGGCGCCGGACAAAGACGGCGTCGTTGTCGTTACCGGGAACAACGCCGCCAACGCGGTGCTGGCGGGCGTGACGTTGCAGGAGATGGGATACAGCAACGTCCGTGTCCTGGAAGGCGGCATGTCGATCTGGAGACAGCAGGGGTTGCCCATTGAAACCGGGCTTTCGGGAGTAATGAGTCCGCCCAACGACTTGGTGGCCTCCGGCCCGGATCGGAACTATGCCGACATGATTACCTACTTGCGGTGGGAGACCGCATTGGGGGAGAAATACGAGACCGTCTAGGCTTGTGGTCCAATCTTTGCTTGCGATCTGCACCTGCCGACGGAAAACTTGATATGACTTCAGAATTGCCGCGCACGCGCGTCCCCAGGCGTCAGCCGCTTCAGGACGAACTGGCGGACCGTAGCGTGTTGAGCAAATGGTATATCGAAAACGCAAAGGAGGAGATGGAGCGGGGTGACCGTCTCCAGGCCTCGGAAAAAGCATGGGGAGCGCTGGCGCAGCAACTGAAGGCGATCGGCGCCGCCAGGGGGTGGTTTCACGCAAGCCACGCCCACGTCCGTGAGATAGGCATACAGATTGGGTATGAATTCAACGCCCCAAACATAGTCGATTTGACCCACCGAGGATTGGAGCTGCATGTCAATTTCTACGAGAACAATGTATCGCCGAGCAGAGTTGCAACGCTCATCAGCGCCATCGAAGGCGTATTGGATGATTTGGAAGCCCTGCGCACCGTCCCGCCGCGCCCCTATACGGTCAACTCCCGCGAGGATGCCCGGCGCATTCAGCTACTGACCGGCCAACCTGTCGAGGTGGGTGACTCCAGCCCGACGGGATTTGTACTGAGGAATCCGGCAATTGGTACGGATGGCGATAAATAAGAGTTTCCCCTCAAACTTCAAGCTATGGAGGGTTTGAACATGGCGACCCAGCAATCGGAAGGAGCTACCCCGGACTTTTTGCGGATGGACGGGCCCGGAGGCCCCCACTCCACCAATCCGCACAGCAGCGACACTTGGTACGGCTGGCCCAGCAAGGCCGTGAACCCCGTCAACCTGTACGAGGAAAGCGGCAGGGTGCAGCGCGTGCGGACGCCGGTGATGGACATGGAGGGGCTCATCACGCCCACCGAGCTTCACTACGTGGTGCAGCACTTCGACATACCCGAAGTCGTTCCGGTGGACAAGTGGAGCCTGGACGTGAGCGGGGAAGTCAAGAACTCGTTGAACCTCAATTACGAGGAACTCCGCCGGTTCCCGGGCCGCACCGTCCGCACCGTTATGGAGTGTTCCGGAAGCGACGCCACCTACTTTGAGTATTTCAAAGGGGAAGGCCCGAAACCCTCCCGCAACCAAGAGGCCATGATCCTCAGCGCCAGCGAATGGACCGGTGTGCCGCTGGCCGCCGTGTTGAACGAGGCGGGCCTCACCGGCAGGGCCACCCACGTGAGAGCGGAAGGGTGGGACAAGGGCGTGCCCGCCACCGCCGAACCGGGCACCGACCCCTTCTTCTACGACAAGGGACTGCCGATACAGAAGGCCATTCACCCGGATACCATCCTGGCGTATGCCCAGAACGGGCAGCTTCTGGAGCACCTGCACGGAGCGCCGGTGAGGCTGCTGGTCCCAGGCTGGTCGGGCAACTGGTCCGTCAAGTGGCTCTGGAAGCTGGAGGTCCTGGACCACGAGCCGGACTGCTGGTACCACTACCAGTTCTATTACTACGGAGACTCCCCCGAAGACCCGAACAAGGAGTTGATAACCACCATCGGCGTAAAGTCTATGGTGACCCACCCCAACGACGATACCGAGAACATATCCGCCGGCCTGCACGTGGTGCGGGGCTATGCATGGAGCGGCGGCGGCCGGATAACCCAGGTCGAGGTCAGCGTGGATGGCGGGGAGACCTGGATGGCCACCAGGCTGGAGGAGCCGCAGGACAGGTGGATGTGGTGTCGCTGGTCTTATGTCTGGGACGCCAAGCCCGGCCAGTACAAGGTGATGTCCCGGGCCACCGACGCCGCGGGCAGGGTGCAGTCCCTGGAACCCCGGTACAATAACATGCGCAAGAACTTCAGCGCCGTCGTAGGTTACGACATTACCGTCACGGAGTAGTGAAATGCCTGTCAGAGAGAACAGCCACATCCGCATGTCAAAGGTGGTAAACTACCGGAGTGAGCGTACCTTGGCGTCCAGCGCGGATGGGACCCATTCCTTGACCATCAAGGAGGTCGAGCTTCATCCGGGTTGGGAAGGGCGGTTGCATACCCACTCTACGGACACGGTAGTTATGGTCACCTCCGGGGCCGTACAGATAGTCCTGGGCGACGAGGTGACCACCGTAAGGGCGGGGACCACCATGATTGCGCCGCCGGGAACGCCTCACAAGCTGGTGAACCAACTTTGGATACCCGCAACGATGTTGATCACTTATCCCGCCGACGACCTGGAGACCAATTACTTGGAGTAAAGTCCTAACCGGGCCGATAGACCCACTACAGGAGGCTGTAATGACCACGCAGCAGACCCCAACCAAGGTCTACCCCCAGATAATCCCCACCAATGCGGGGTTCCGGACTTTCGCCGCTCCCCCGGCGGCGTTGCAGAACGACATTGTACCCAACGAGCTTTTCTACGTCCGCAACCACTGGACCGAGGTGCCCAACATCGACGTGGACAGCTACAGGTTGGTGGTTGACGGCGAGGTGGAGAAGCCGCTGAGCCTTAGCTATGAGGACCTGCTGGGAATGCCCCAGAGCCGGTTCCAAGTGACTTACGAGTGTTGCGGCAACAGCCCGGTGCCTGACTACTGGGCGAAGAGCACCCGCACAAGCTCGGTCATGGAGCAGATCAAGGGTCACGGAATCATGGGCAACGCCGAATGGGCGGGCGTTTCCGTAGCCCACATCCTCAAGTTGGCCGGCGTCAAGGCGTCGGCGGTCGAGGTGATGTTCGAGGGCGCCGATCATGGGCCGGATGAGACCGTTGGCGACCCCCCGGACGTTACCTACGAGCGCAGCCTGCCCATTGCCAAGGCCACCCACAAGGATACCCTGCTGGCCTACGAAATGAACGGCGAGCCTTTGCCGCCGGCCCACGGCTACCCGGTGCGGTTGCTGGTCCCCGGGTGGTACGGAATGACGTCCATCAAATGGCTGGTGGGCATCCACGTTCTGGACCACGAGTTCAAGGGCTTCTACATGACCGAACGGTATATGACCGTGAACGGTCCCGACGCCGATTCTTACTACACCTATCTGACCAAGATGAAGGTCAAGTCCATCATCACCAACCCTCTGCCCGGAGAGGTGATTCCTGTCAGCGGCTACAAGTTGGCCGGCGCTGCGTGGTCCGGCGAGGATGAAGTGGTGAAGGTGGAGATAAGCACCGACGGCGGGGCTACCTGGAGCTTGGTGGACAATGTGCGTCCCCGCAGCGGTTACTCCTGGTACCGCTGGGAACACCAGTGGAACCCGCCGGGACCCGGCAATTATACGGTGATGTCCCGCGCGACCAACGACAAGGGTGAGACCCAGCCAATGGAGTTCCCCAACAAGTGGGACGGACGGGGTTACGGCAACAACATGGTGTTCCCATTCGACGTTGTAGTGGGCTAGGTGTCGAAGTGAAGAGTGTACCTCTTCCCATATCTTTCTTTGTCGTGGTTATCGTCACCCTCGCTCTGATTGTATTTTTCGGAGCGTGGGCGGCGTCCGCAGACCTTGAAGAAAGGAACCGGGCGCTCAGCTTCGGCGTCCCCGGCGGGGTGTCTTTCGAAGCCAAGGGTTCCTCAGACGGAGAGGAACCCTTGGGAATAAGGGAGGCCTTCGCGGCTTCCAATGGCAACTTTGAATCGGACTCCTCCTGGTGGGGGAAGTCCTTTCTCAAGGCATGCCCGTTTCACTAGCTGACGCCTGGCCCGCCCCCGGCTCGAAACCCCGCCTCCTACTGTCGTCGTTCCCGCGAAGGCGGGAACCACGCCGGGGGGCAGGTAAAGAAGCGCGACCATGACCTTCACCGGGGTGGCGGTATTCGCCTCCGGCATACTCCTCATAGCCTTGGCAATCGTTCCCGAAGTCAACCGGAGACTGCGGGAAGACACGTTGCGGTTGGGCGCAATGCGTCTGCCTTGGGGCCTTCATTACTGCTGGATAGTGGTCGCAATCCTGGCCGTTGTCCAGGTCCTCGCCACTTCCATAAGCATGGCTGCCGGAATCCTGTTGCCACCGTTGACCGACCCCGGTGGAGACTTCGGCTGGAGTATCGGCACCATCGGCGCGGGCATTGCAACCTACTACCTGGTGGGTGCCTTGTTCGCCCCGATTAGCGGCGCCTTGGGAGACCGCTATGGCGCCCGGCGCATGATGCTTGCTGGCGGCATCCTTTACGGCGCAAGCATGGTGCTGCTGGGGTTCGTTTCCAACCTGTGGCAGTTCTTCATCGTGTACGGGTGCATGTTGGCCGTCACCCAGAGCATCTCGATGGTGCCGTTGATGGCGTCCATAAGCGGGTGGTTCCGGCGGCGCTTGGGGATGGGGACCGGCATCCTCTGGGCGGCGGGCGGCATTGGAACGGCGATCCTCGCGCCCTTCATGGGCTTTCTGCTGGAGGAGGCAGGCTGGCAGGCGACGTTCTGGAGCATCGGCATATTCGGCGGGTGCATCATCATGATTTTGACCACCCTGCTAAGGAACCATCCGTCGGACATCGGCTTGAAACCCTATGGCGCCACGAGCGCCGATCCCCCGCCGGCTCCCCGTAACCTGGACCTGGAGAGAGTGCGGACCAAGGTCTTCAACCAGCACATAAGGCGCACCAGGGCATTCTGGAACCTGCCGACAATCCACGGCTTGGGCTGCGCCGGACACGGGCTGGTGCTGGTTTACTCCATCCCCTTTGCGGTGGAACAGGGCATGACCCTGACATCGGCGGCGGTGATCCTCACCATTGTCTCCCTCGTGAGCATCGTCAGCCGCTTGACCACCCCGATGCTGGCCGAGTATTACGGCACCAGGAAGATAATGGCCACCTGCCTGTTTGTGCAGGGAGCGACGGTGTTCATCCTGTTCTGGGCCCAGGACCTTTGGGCGTTTTACCTGTTCGCCGCCCTTTTCGGCTTGGGGTTCGGCGGAGAATGGACTGGTTACTTGGTGATAAACCGGCAATATTTCGGCAACGGGCCTATGGGATCGTGCTACGGCTGGCAAATGACCGGCGCATTGATGGGACACGCCGTCACCACCGTGATCGGGGGGTTGTTAATCTACCTCACCGGCTCCTATGAAATGATGCTTGCCTTGTCGATAGTGTTCAGCTTTGGAGGCGTGGTGGTGATCATGCTTCTGGAGTCCACGTCGCGGGTGCTGATCCCGGACTGGGAGTTGTCATTGCCGCCGGAGGCCCGGTCTGCACCCGTCCGGGCGGCGAGCGCGGCTGATTGACTGGCGGCCCCGCCATCACAGAAATAATGCTCTTCATGTCGGCTTGATTTGGTTGTTGCCAACGACAGCGGCGCGACGAGGGATTATCATAGGCACAGAGAAGGACTCCGAGAGCTGTTCGACGAGGTGCGGGATGCCCCTGATAGTTAAGTATGACGATGAGTCCGATATTCTCACGGTTTGGACCGGTGAGGACATTGTAACGTCGTCCAGCGCCACAAAGCATAGGGGTCTTGTTGTTGACTTTGGGAACGAGGATGGGTTTGACGTAGTGGGCTTCGAATTGGCGGGGGTTGCCAAGTTGCTTGCCCCTTTCTTGGAAAAGATATTGCAGAGAAGCGCCGCTGACCAGTGTTCGCGTTCAGGAGAGTATCCATGCCCAAACTCATAGACCTGACCATTACGCTTGGAAGCGACCGGAGTACGGTGGTGCCCGGTCTTATAGGCGTTACGACGGAGCCCCTTCAGACCCACGAAACTCACACCCGATCCAACACCAAGCTGACCTTGGGCACCCACGTTGACGCTCCGTATCACTTCGACTCCGACGGTGCAACCCTGGAAAACATGCCCTTGGAGAGGTGCATGGGGCCGACTACCTGGCCCGGCATGGAGTGAACGCCGTGGCGGTGGACTTTCCTATCGACAAGCATCCCCCCACGCCCCAGTCGACGATGAGCGATTTCCCCGTACACCGATTGCTGCTGGGCCAGTGCATACCCATCATCGAGAACCTGATCAACCTGGACCAACTGGTGGGACATTCCTTCGAGCTTTGGGCCCTGCCCATCAAGGTCAAAGGCCGCGACGACGGTGGCGCGGCGCGTGCCGTAGTGCGTCTTATCTGATCTCCTGAGGGCTTACCAGTGCCCGGTCATCGCATCAACCAGACGCCCATCCTCCTGGCAACTGGCAACCCGGCGAAACAGCGCATGTTGGCTTGGCTTGTGGAGGAGACTGGTCTAGTTGCGGTTAGCCCGCAACAATTGGAACTGCACGACGTACCGGACGAGGAAGGTGACACTCACCTTGCCGTGGCCCGCGACAAGGCGGCGCAGTGGTCCCGCAGCGGTTCGATGCTGGCTATAGCTTCCGACGGCGGCTTGGTCATCCCCGTTCTGGGTGAAGGATGGGAAAGCCTGTACACCCACAGGTTCGCGGGCGCCGACGCAGACGACAATGAGCGAGCCAAGCGGCTCTTGGAATTGATGCAACCCTACCGGGATGCCGACCGGGAGGCTTCTTGGGTTGAAGCCCTGGCTATAGCCGATAGAGGGCGGGTATTGGCATCCTGGGAGTTGCGAGGCGCAACGGGAGTCATAGCGGAGTCAACGGTCGAGGACTTAGATGCACATGGGTTCTGGGCCTTCTCGCTCTGGACCATCCCCAAGTTTGGGAAGCGTTACAGCGATTTGAACGCATCCGAGCTGGAGTCGTTGGACGATCATTGGACGCGGCTGCGTTGCTTGGTGCGAAAGTATTTCCAGTCCTTCTTTGTTCCTCGACGCGACTGATGGGTCTCGGCCCGGCGCAGTCCACGTAATCCGCTCCGGTGGTGTAGCTCCTTGCCGATGGGCTACAATAGCTGCGGGCCATGCGCCACCCTCAATCCTGGAGTGTTTCATTGACGACTGCCGCCGTAATGCCCGGTTCCATAGACGAGGTGCAGGACCTCCTCCGCAAGCAGAATTACATAAGCGACCGGGGCTTGGCCATACCGGTCTTTCTGGCTTTGACTCTGCAACGCCCCCTGTTCCTGGAAGGCGAGGCCGGCGTGGGCAAGACGGAAATCGCCAGGGTGCTGGCCTCTGCGCTGGACACCCGGTTGATACATCTCCAGTGCTATGAAGGCTTGGACGTAAACCATGCGGTGTACGAGTGGAACCACACGCGGCAGATACTGGAAATGCGGTTGATGGAGCTTGGCGGCGACGTGGACCGCGAGGCCGCGGCCGCCGACTTGTTCAGCGAGCGGTTCCTGATCAAGCGGCCCTTGCTTCAAGCCATCGAGGAAACCCTGGACCGGGCGCCGGTGCTCCTGATTGACGAACTGGACCGGGCGGATGAGCAGTTCGAAGGATTCTTGCTGGAGCTGCTCGCTAACTTCCAGATAACAATCCCCGAGTTGGGCACCTACCGGGCGGTCCATCCGCCGGTGGTGATCATAACCTCCAACCGCACCAGGGAGATTCACGATGCGCTGAAACGGCGCTGCCTGTATTACTGGATAGATTACCCGGACTTTCAGAAGGAACTGCAAATCGTCACCGCACGGATACCTGAAGCGCCGAGACGTTTGGCCCAGCAAGTAACGGGGTTCATCCAAGAATTGCGCGAGACCGAACTGTACAAGATACCCGGGGTATCCGAGACGTTGGACTGGACGGCGGCGCTCCTGGCCTTGAACCAATCGGAGTTGGACCCCCAGGTAATAGACGACACCATTGGCATAGTCCTTAAGTACCAGGATGATATCGAGTTGGTGCGCGGGGAGCCGGTAAGGGCCATGCTGGAGCGCTCGAAGAACCGAGGGCCCCGCCGAGGCAGACGGGGCGGGGGGTAAAGACAGGGAGAAAATGCCATGAAACTGGACCCGCTTCTGGAAAAACACCGGGAGGAAATCATCCGTATCGCAGCCAAGCACGGCACGAAGAACGTTCGTGTGTTTGAATCGTTCACCGGGGACCCAAATGTTCCCAAGGACGATATAGACTTCCTGGTAGATATAGACCCGCTCAAAAAGCTTACTCCATGGTTTCCGGGTGGACTTATGGCAGACCTTGCAGACTTGTTAGGTAAAGAAGTCTTTGTCACAACCACCGGGGGACTGCATCCACTTCTCCGGGACTATATCTTGGAGGAAGCTGTACCGCTGTAATGAGAGATGGATTTTACTTGGCGTACATTCTGGAGCGCATTAACCGGATAGAGTCGTATGTGGCCGGCGGACGGGAGACATTCACCGGATCCATTCTTGTCCAGGATGCCGTTCTCCGAAGCCTACATATATTATGCGAATCGGCTCTCCGTCTCTCCGATTCAGCGAAAGCCGCATGTCCAAATACGGACTGGCAACAACTCCACGGGTTTCGGATAAGGCTGGTTCACAGATTTCTACACATAAACTTGGATACGGTCTGGGACATCATCACCGACCACCTCCCGGTGCTGAAGGGCGAAATCCTCTCCTTGATGTCAGATCAGGAACATACTCCATGACCACGCCGTTTGAGGCAACATCGGGCGACGCCGACGGGCACATCCTCAGCAACTTGCTGATGTTCGCCGAGGTGCTCCGCAAGGTGGGGTTGGATGTGGGGTCGAGCAACGTGCTGGACTTGGTGCGTGCGTTGGAGTACGCCCCGATAGGCCGGAAGCAGGACTTTCGGATGGTTGCCCGCACCATCCTGGTCCACCGCAAGCAAGACCTGCCCATCTTCGACGAAGCCTTCCAAGCGTTCTGGAGGCGTCCTGCCCTCCACCAGACTACCCATGACCTACGTTCCATGGGAGAACGAAGACGGTACCGGAACCCGCAGGTCACCCCTCCTCGGAGCGGCAACGGCGATGAAACGGGTCCAGAGACCGGGGAAGACGACGGTCCCCCGGGAGACAGGGTCGACCTTACCCGAACCTACAGCGCCAGGGAGGTCTTGCGGCAAAAGGACTTCTCCAGCTTCAGCCCGGTGGAGATAGCCGAAGCAAAGCAGATGATGACGGAGTTGTCCTGGGACTTGGGGCGCAGGCGGACGAGGAGGATGGCCCCGGGGAACGGCGATTGGCTGGACCTGCGCCGGACGCTGCGCTTGAACCTGAAGTACGGCGGGGAAATCCTGGAAACGGCCCGCCGCGAGCAAAAGGACAAGCCGCGTTCGCTGGTGTTGCTTTGCGACGTGAGCGGCTCCATGGAACGTTACACCCGTATGTTGCTGCACTTCATCCATTCCGTGGCCCGGGGCCAGGACCGGGTGGAGGCATTCCTGTTTGCCACCAGGTTGACGCGCATCACCCGGTATCTCAACCATCGCAGCATCGACCAAGCGGTGACCGACGTGGCCAGGGCGGTGCCGGACTGGGCCGGCGGCACGCGAATCGGAGAAGCGATCAAGACGTTCAACTACCAGTGGCTGCGGCGGGTGCTGGAGAGCGGAGCGGTGGCGCTGGTCATTTCCGACGGATGGGACCGGGGCGACCCGGAGCTTCTGGCCCAAGAAATATCCCGCTTGCAGCGCAGTTGTCACCGGCTCATCTGGCTGAATCCGTTGCTGGGCTCACCCGGTTACGAGCCGCTTACCCGGGGAATGCAGGCCGCCATGCCGTACATTGACGATTTCCTGCCCGTCCACAACCTCAACAGCCTGGAGGAGTTGGCCCGTCACTTGAACAACCTGAGCGACAGGCGAACCCCCTTCCCGTCTTTCCCGCGAAGGCGGGAAACCCGCCGGGGGCAGGCGCTGGGGAGCCGTTACTCGCCCCCAACCGAACCTCAACCGGAACCGGCGGCGGCCCAGGCGGAGTCCAAGGAAGCCGGTCCAGCCACCGCCCCAACCTTCAGACACCCGTTATGGGGCAGAGGGCCGGGCGGCTGACGGAGGGATGTTGCCATTGATGGCCGTGCCGGTTTGACACCCAGGAGTTGCGCTGGACCGGCCCAGTGATCCCGGCAACGAAACATCACATGCAGACACGCTACTGTCCTACCTGCGGAGCAGAGGCTGACGTCTCCTCGAACTTCTGCGGCGTTTGCGGCAACGCCTTGGCCGGGCCGGTGGAAGCCGGGTTGCCCAGGGATGACCAGCAACTTTCGCAACGAACTCTGCCCTATCGAGTCCCCCTTGGGCGTGTTCTCCTGATGGTCATACTGTCGGGAGGCCTTTATCAATACTACTGGTTCTATCTGACTTGGGCCCAATACCGGGACCACACCCGGGCCGAAGTGTTTCCGGTGTGGCACGCCCTGTGTCTGCTGGTGCCCGTTTACGGCCTCTTCCGTGTCTACGCCCACATCCAGGCGTTCAAGCAGTTGATGGATGACAACGGGGTGGAAAACACCCTCAGCCCCGGCTGGGCCGTGGCGGCTATCTTGTCCGCGCAGTTGCTTGGCGTGGTCTCGGTTTTCGTTACAGGCGGTCTGGGCAGCGAACCGGAAATCAGCAGGTCCACCGTTTTCACCCAAGTGGTGTTCCTGGTAATGACGTTGATTATCATGCTGTCGCTGCTGCTGCACGTTCAGGGAAACATCAACCATTACTGGTCGAGACAGCCGGGCGTGACGTTGCTCAACACGAGGACCGGGGCAGGTGAGTTGACCCTCGCCGCTATTGGCGTATTAGTATGGGTGTTCACGGTAATGGCGCTGGTCAACCCCGTTATGCCGACGGAAGGTCAATTCAACGATGAACAGGGCCGCTACGGCCAACAGGCCGCCGGCTATGGCGTCGAGGAAAAAGTGGTTGCCGGTGATTACGATGACAAAGGGGGAATTTGACGCTTAAAACCCGGCCCGCTATCCTGTGCAAGTCCCAAGATGAACCGCCGCAACTTCCAGAGTGCCGGGGTGCGCTGCCGCCTTTGTAGAAGTTGCGGAAATTGAATGCTTTCAACAGTACGGAGGTATCCGCAACCATGACCACGACGAACCGGTTCATGTCCGACGGTCAACTGGACCTTCTGAGACTGATGCTCAACCGCATCATCCCGGAGGAAGGGACTATGCCCGGAGCGGGCGATCTGGGCTTGGCCGGGTTCGTCGAGGGTGTCGTGAGGATGCAGCCCTCACTCCGCAGGTTGTTCAGCGAGGCCTTGACGCAGGTCGAAATTCTGGCGGGCCGGCAGAACGCGGACGGGTTCGGGGCCCTTGACGGTGAAGTGCAAGACGCGGTGTTGAAGGAAGTGGAAGCGTCCAACCCGGCGTTCTTCGACGAGTTGGTGCGGCAGACCTACAACGGCTACTACACCAACCTCCAAGTGTTCGAGCAGTTAGACTATGCTCCGCCTACCAAGGAACAGGCAGAGAGACAGCCGGAGTTGCTGGACGAAAGCCTGCTGGAGCAACAGAAGCAGCGGGCGCCCTTCTGGAGACAGGTATAGGCCGTTTCTCTGGTGCTACACGCTGAAGGCCAATTGCATCTGCCGCTGAGGACCTTGCAGGTTGCGCGCCGGTTCCATTGAGCATAATCCCCAATTCCTGCGTGCATCGGCAACGAGCTTCATCACCTGCGCGGTGTATTCCTTGGGGGCGTAGGTCTTCCGGTACAATTTGGCGTAGGCCTCGGTAAGGTGCGGGTAGGCTTCCCGCAGCATGGGCATGAACCACTCCTTGGAACCGGGCTTGAGGAACAGGACGTTGGCACCGATGAAACAGGCCTTGTGTTCCGCGGCGGCGCGGGCCACGGCGTTGATGCCCTGCGAATCGTCCGAGATTCCTGGCAGTAGAGGGGCCATCATAACCCCCGATGGCACGCCGTTTTCCACCAAGTACTGCATCGCCTCCAACCGCGCCTGTGGACGCGGCGTCCCCGGTTCGGTCATTTTCCAGACGCGGTCGTCGATGCTGCCGATGCTGAAGTTGACCCGCACTTCGGCCACCCGGTTAAGCTCCCGCAGCACGTCCACGTCCCGCCTCACCAGCACTCCCTTGGTAGTGATGGAGGCCGGGTTCCTGAACTCCACCAGCACCTGAAGCACCTTTCGGGTCAGCTCGTATTCCGACTCGGCGGGTTCGTAGGGGTCTGACGCGGTGCCTATGGCTATGGCCTCTCCCTGCCACTTGGCCTTTTTCAGTTCCTTCCTCAGCACCTCGGGAGCGTTCACCTTGGCGAAAATCCGTTGTTCGAACTCTCGCCCGGCGTCCATTCCCCAGAACTCGTGGGTGGGACGCGCGTAGCAGTACCGGCAAGCATGACGGCAACCCCGGTAAGGGTTCAACGTCCAGCGGAATGAAAACCCGGGAACATCCAAACGGTTGAGAAGGGACTTGCAACGTATTTCTTGTACTTCGGCGGCTGCCATAATCGCTCCGGTGAGTAGCCAAATCAAATCATTTGTTCGTATATTAGGCGCGACTGCACACCGGGTCAACAGGCAACTGTCAGTAAAGGACAATAAAAACGGCCCGGCGCAATCGTGCCGGGCCATTGTCAAGCGAGGGGAGCCGCCGGTCTAGCGACGGTACACGTATCCGGCGGTGGTGCGTTGGCAGTTCAAGCGGCGATTAAGGTGCAGCCCCTCCAGGATGAATTCCACGGCGGACGCAACCACCTCGGGACGCTCGTCGTCGGTCAATTGCCTTACCGCGTCCGTAAGGCCCATAACCTGTTCCAAGAGCTCCGTGTATTCGCCGGCTGGTTTTTCGCTACCGGTCTCGGCGACGGCGCCCATGTCGAATGACATAACGATCCGTTCCAAAGCGTCTATGTCGAAGTAGTTGCCGAACACCCGCAGCAGCCCCCGACGGGTCAGGTCGTCGGTGACCCGTTCCTCGCGCCCTTCCTCAAATGTCTCCAGTTCGATTTTGCCTGAGAACGAAGCGGCGATGTAGGGCAGGTCGCTGGTCCTGGGGCAGACGTACCGGTCGCCGTGGATGATGGACCGCCTGAAGGCGTTGCTCAGTAGCGTTTCGAAGTTTGCTATGGAGACGCGGACGCTCACGCCCGATCGCTGGTTGATTTCGCTGCTCAACCGGGCTTGGCTGGTAATCTCCGCCACTATCTCCTTCATGTAGTCCGGTATCACCAAGTTTTCTTCATCGGGGAAGGAGGCGCGTTCCTGGTCCATGATGGAGATTTCGTGCTCAATGGTCTTGGGGTAGTGGGTGTGAATCTGGGAGCCGTACCTGTCCTTCAGCGGCGTCACGATGCGGCCGCGGTTGGTGTAGTCTTCCGGGTTGGCAGTGGCGACCACGTACACATCCAGGGGCAGTCGGATGCGGTAGCCCTTTATCTGCACATCCCGCTCTTCCATCAGGTTGAACAGGCCCACCTGTATGCGCTCAGCCAAGTCCGGCAACTCGTTGATGCAGAAAATCCCCCGGTTGGTGCGGGGCACCAACCCGTAGTGGATGACCAGTTCGTCGGAAAGGTAATGCCCTTCCGCTACCTTGATGGGGTCAATCTCACCGATTAGGTCGGCGATGGAAATGTCGGGGGTGGCCAGCTTTTCCGAGTAGCGCTCCTCGCGGGGTATCCACTCGATGGGCGTATTGTCGCCTTCTTCGGCCACCCGGTCGCGGCAGGCCTGGCTGATGGGGTCGTAGGGGTTGTCGTTAATTTCGCTACCCTCTATCTTGGGAATGTACTCGTCCAGCAGGTCTACCATGCTTCTGATGAGCCGCGATTTTGCCTGCCCCCGCTCTCCCAGCAGGATGACGTCCTGCCCGGCAAGGATGGCGTTTTCCAATTGAGGGATGACCGTCTGGTCGAAGCCTATGATGCCGGGGAACACCAGTTCCTCGGCCCGTATTTTGGCGATCAGGTTCTTGCGAATCTCGTGGCGGACAGGGAGGACCTGGTAGCCGCTGGCGCGTAGCTCTCCGATGGTGCCCGGTTGGGTGGTCGAGGTCATGGTGTGCGCTCCACTTCAGGTTGGCGGACCGCCGGGCTACTCCCAAGCGCCTGCATAAAGCGGTTGAAGGAGCAACCCCCGGCAAAGTCGTAACAGTATAGCTTATGTAGACTAGGTTCGGTAGCAATCCAACCCGGTGTGCGCAGGGCCTTTTCATTGTCTCGTCATTCCCGCGCAGGCGGGAATCTATATAGTATTGCCGCGAGAAAGTTGCCATAGGTTGTGGTGATGTGGATTCCCGCATTCGCGGGAATGACGGATTGGGGGAATGCGCCGAGTTTTGAGATGGTTTCTAACTCGTCACTTTCCGTGGGAAGGTCCGTCGTCTGCGCCAGTCATGCTGTAAGGGCCGATGGTCAGGCATCCTCCCTATGTGTTTGGCTGAATCCAATCCTGGAATGGCTGCCTACCGCAGGTCGGTCATTCCCACGTAGACCCAGGAGACGCCCCAACCGGTCTCTGTCAGCATTGGTTGCAACCGTATATGGTCGAGGCGGCAAACCTCTGACCTCATCCAACTTGGCGACGAATTTCTCCACGTCGTTTATCGCCCACAGAATAGCTGCTGCGCTTCTGTCGTTCTCGTAAAAGTTCTTGTGCATCGAGTCCGCCGTATTTATGTGGCTGTTAAAATCGTCCCGATCAAATTCCTTTGCGAGATGTTCGCAGATGTCGATGACGTTGACGTGGGCACGGTGACGCCAACCCCGTTGAATTGCTATAGCCTTGAGAGCGTGGGCGGCGGCGCCCCAAACTTTCTCGGACGCTTGGAGACGGTTGTCCCGAGACAACTCGTCCCTGGCATGTTGGATGAACCGATGGCTCATTGCCACATGGTCTTCAATATCATTGGAACCGGGCGGCGGCAGTGCTGTGGTCATTTTACTTCTGTCCTCCGCCCGTATTATACGGTATGCAACGCTTGAGTTTGTTTGGCTTGGCAGTGGCGTTCAATGCCGATGGCATAGTTTGGCACTTTCTTCACTCATATCAACACGTATCCAAGCGTCCCTGCATTGGTCTATAATTAGCATCACAAATTGGTTTATGTGGGTTGGGGGCCATGTTGCATCGCTTGGCCGTACCGTTATTGTTTTTCCTGTTGCCCCGCCTCGTTCCGCCGGTCTTCCGGTTCTTGAGGTTGGTATGGAAGCTCATTTTTGATAAACGGGTCCCAATGGTCCTGCGTCTTCTGGTGCCGTTGGCCCTGCTATACGGCTTGCCGGGAGTCCCCAATATTTTGAAGGATACACTGCATCCGGTCCTGGGTAGGTTCGACGACCTGATTGTCTTAGGGTTCGCCATGTTGTTGCTGACCAAGCTGGCCCCGAAGCATGTAGTGGACGAGCACTTGGGAATCCAGCCGGCAAACCCCCGCCCCCAGGAAGAGGACCCTGCAAAAGTGGTTGAAGGTTCCGCCCAGATTGTTGAAGAGGACTAGCCGCGCACCGCTCGGCGGGGTATGTTGACCGGACCGCACACCGCCGCTTCGATCGTCCCAAAGACCGGCATGGCGTTGTACGTCCACGTTCCTTTCTGCAACACCAAGTGCCCCTACTGCGACTTCAACACCTACCAAGGCATCGAGCGGCTGATGGAGCCGTACTTGGATGCGGTTACCACGGAGACCCGTCTTTGGGGCGACCTGTTGCAGCACCCGGCAGTGACGTCGGTTTTCCTCGGCGGCGGGACGCCCTCCTACCTGTCCGACGGCTACGTTGACAGTATCCTGGCGGCGACGAACAGCGCGTTTCAAGTAGACCCCGACGCCGAAATCACCATGGAAGCCAACCCGGGGGACTTGGACGTGGAGTCCTGCCGCAGGCTGTCGACCTCCGGCATCAACCGGCTCAGCTTGGGGGTGCAGAGCCTGGATGACGGGTTGTTGCGCCTTTTGGGCCGACGGCACGATGCCAACCAAGCCATGGAGGCCTTCGAGTCGGCCAGGCGGGGCGGGTTCCTCAACATCAACCTTGACCTTATGTACGGCCTGCCGCGACAGACAATGCGACAGTGGGAGACAACACTGCACCGCTTGGTCTCGCACGGCCCGGAGCACATCTCCCTGTACGCCCTGACGCTGGAAGACGGCACCCCGTTGCAGAAATGGGTGGAAATGGGCCGGTATCCTGACCCGGACTCCGACCTAGCCGCAGACATGTACCATTACGCCGAAGACCTGCTGGAAGCCGAGGGCTACCATCATTACGAGATTTCCAACTGGTGCCTGCCAGGGCTGGAAAGTCGTCACAACATGGCCTACTGGCTCAATCGGCCCTACTTGGGAGTTGGGCCGGGCGCCCATTCCAGCCTCGGGTCTTTCCGGTTCTGGGACGTTTCGTCGCCGGTAGCTTACATAAAGGCGGTCAAAGACTGGGACGGCAACCCTACCCCGTCGCTTGAAGTATTGACCGAAGGGGCGCTGGACTCGGTTCCTCCGGTAGACCTCTGCGAGTTCATAGACGACGAGACCCGTTGTTCCGAGACCATGTTCCTGGGGCTGCGGCTGCTTGAAGGAATGGACCTGGAAGCCGTTTCCGCCGGTATGGAGTACGACCTTGAAGCGCGTTACCAACGGGAGATTCAAGACCTTGTGGGCCTGGGCCTGCTGGAACAGCACAACGGAATGATTCGCCTGACCAAGCCCGCATACCTGATCGCAAACCAGGTCTTCACCCGCTTTGTGGTGTGACGGGCGGTTGTGGGGATATCATCGCACTGCACCTACAGGCGCAGTCGAAGTTCGGGTACGTCCCGGAATAAGAGCCATTCAGGATGCTTGGGATGCGTAGCAGGTTGAGAAATGGTTGATTTGCGTGACTACCAAAGAGACCTATTGGCCCGTGCGGAAAGGGGTCTTGCTTCCCCGAAGGCTCGGGTGATGGTGCAGTTGCCTACCGGCGGTGGTAAGACCCGAATAGCTGCGGCGTTGCTGGCCGAATGGATAAAGAGAGGCGGTAACGCTGTATGGCTGACCCATCGCCGCGAATTATCGGACCAGACCTGCTGTGTGCTGAACGAGTCCGGCGTTGACGCCAGGAATACGCTGCAATGGGATGCCGACGCTCCCGCTCCCGCTGTGAGGGGCGGAGTGGTCATATTGATGATACAGACGGTTTCGCGCCGAAATCACGAAGACTATGAAGACCTCTGCCTTACCGAAGGCGTTTGGGAAGAGTATGGGCCAAACGACCTGCTGATTATTGACGAGGCGCATCACGCAACGGCCCCTGGCTGGGAGCGCGCAATCAGACAGTGGCCTGGGCGGGTGGTTGGATTGACCGCAACACCCTGGCGGTTAAAACCAAATGAGGGATTCAGTCATCTGTTCGACGACCTGATACCAGGTCCGCAAATACGCAAATTGCAAGCGGACAGATACTTGTGCAAAGCCCAAGTGTTGATGCCGCGGCAGGAGGACATCATAAAGGTTGGCATTACTCCCCTTAACCGTGATTACAAAGAATCGGAGATTGAGCAGGCCAACAGCGACCGCGTTATGACTGCCAGCGCGTTCGACTTCTGGGAAAAACACGCTTCTGAACGCCAGACCATCATCTACGCTATCTCGAAAGACCATGCCCGCAACCTGTCGGCGGTGTTCAAAGCTAACGGGGTCTCAGCAGCAGTCATGCTCGGTGATACGCAGTCGGAAGAACGTGCCAAGGTCATGGAGTCTTTCATAAAGGGGACCCTTCAAGTGTTGGTCAATGTGGCCGTCGCTACCGAGGGCTTCGACGTCCCCGACGCCTCTTGTGTGGTTCTGACGCGGCCAACTATGAGTCTAGCTCTGTACTTGCAAATGGTGGGCCGCGGCCTTCGCGGCAAAGCCGACGGCGGCAACTGTCTAATTCTAGACCTGGCGGGCAACGCCTATAGGCATGGGTGGCCTGAGGATGACCAAGATTGGTCTCTGGAACCTCGTGGCCAACAAGGAGAAGGCGGACGGGCTCCAGTGGTGAGATGTCCTGAATGCGAATGGGTATCTCATGCATCCAGCCATGCTTGCCAGAGTTGTGAGGCACCATTCGGCAAGGACTGTCCCAGATGCGGAGTGTGGCGGGCGTGGAAACAATGGACTGCGGAAACATCTTGTGGTGACGCTCACGACTTGGTCTGTAACCGGTGTCATCCTGATGCCCATGAACTCGCCAATCTATCGTTAGGGGAAGGACTGAAAGAAATGTTGAAGGGCGAATTGGTCCAAGGCCAAGCGGACATCAAACTCTCCAGTCTGCATACACTGGAAGATGTTCAAGGTCGGTTGTGTGAAGTAGCTGAGGCGTTGGTCTATGCGAAGAAGATAGATGACATGCGTACGTTCAATCACATGACAGAGCAGCTTATGCCCTTGCTCAGGAAAGAGACACGACTGAGGAAAGCCAGGGATGCGGAAGTCTTAGCTGAGTTTGCGGCACGGTTTGAGGCAGAGCATGGGCCTGCGATCATATCCGCAACAAAGCAATGGGAAGAGAAAAATTTGGCCCTACTAGGGCGTGGCGTAAAGATGACTCATGTGTTCATAGAATTTGATTCAGAAAAAGGAACGAGAATAACGATATATTGGAAACAAGGGGATGAGATAGGCGAAGACGTATTGGATTGGATGAAGTGACCTGCGTGGCCGACGGCACTCCAGAGATGCGACGGTGGATTCCCGCGAAAGCGGGAATGACGGGTGAGGTCCCACCGGCCCACGGGGAAATATCGAACTTGGCTGATTTGAGCGTTTTGCGGGGGTAAGGGTACGATTCGGGTCTTTTGTTTTCAGTATCGGCGGCGACCCTGACGGCAACTATGTGGCCATTGGCAACCCCCTGCGGGGAGTGGAATTGGCTGAGGATGGGGGTCAATGCCGCTAAACTGGCGTGGTGAGCCACTCTTTGACCCATGTCTTGATTCCTAATCGTGTAAAATTCCCTTCAAATCTTATTCCGGTAGTTGGCTTCATGTACGTAATCGGCACCGCCGGCCATGTGGACCACGGCAAGTCCACCTTGGTCAAGGCATTGACAGACATAGACCCGGACCGTCTTCCCGAGGAAAAGGCCCGTGAGATGACCGTAGACCTGGGGTTTGCTTGGTTGACCCTGCCCGGCGGCCGGGAGGTGTCAATCGTCGATGTGCCGGGGCACGAACGTTTCATCAAGAACATGCTGGCCGGTGTCGGCGGAATCGACCTTGCCCTCCTGATAGTCGCCGCCGACGAAAGCGTTATGCCCCAGACCCGCGAGCACTTGGCCATTCTGGACATCCTCCAGATTCGCAGGGGCATTGTGGTCGTGACCAAGACCGACCTGGTGGACGAAGAGCTGGTGGAACTGGTCAAGGCAGAGGTGGAAGACACGCTGGTCGGCACATCTTTCGAGGGGTGTCCGATGGTCGGCGTCTCCGCATATACAGGAGACGGGATAGCCGAGTTGAAGGCCGCGATGGACGAAGTGCTGGATACGACCGAGGCGCGCCGGGACCTGGGGCGGCCCAGGCTGCCCGTGGACCGCAGCTTCTCCATATCCGGCTTCGGCACGGTCGTAACCGGCACCTTGATCGACGGCAGTTTCGCCGTGGGGCAGGAAGTGGAGTTGGTCAACTCGGGACGGCGGGCCAGGATTCGCGGTCTACAGAGTCACCAATCCAAGATTGACGAAGCGCAGCCCGGCATCCGGCTGGCCGTCAACCTGTCGGGACTCTCCCGCAACGAAGTGCCGCGAGGCGAGGTGCTGACGTCCAGTCGCTGGTTGAGGACCACACGGCGGCTGGACGCCAGGGTGAGGATGGTCAAGGGTGCGCCCCACGCGCTGCGCCATAACGAGGGAGTAACCTTCCACTTGTTCACCAGCGAGACCTCCGCCCGGGTGAGACTCCTGGACGCCGACCGCTTGGCCCCGGGTGGCGACGGCTGGGTACAGGTGCTGCTCTCGGAACCCCTTCCGATGGTAAAGGGCGACTACTTCGTCCTGCGCTCCGCGGAAGACACTCTTGGCGGCGGGCAGGTGGTGGACCCGAACCCGCGGCGGAGGCATCGTCGATTCTCTCCCGACGTGGTGGACCGGTTGATGACGCTGGACGAGGGGACCGGCGAGGACATTATTCTCAGCGTTGCGGAACAGTGGGGGCCATGCGACATAATGGTGTTGGCCCAGCGTTCCAACCTTCCGGCTTCCGAGGTGGTGGAGCGGGTCAAGGCGCTTGCCGAGCAGGGCGATGTTATCGTGCTTGGGGGATTGGGGGGCGACGCGGACGCCGTGGTCTACTCGTCGTTGGGTTGGAGCGTCCTGATCAACAAGATTTCCCAAACGCTGCATACGTACCACGAACAATACCCCTTGCGCAGAGGAGCGCCCGCGCAGGAAGTCCGTAGCCGGTTGGGGGTTCCCCAAGCGATGTACCCCCAGGTGTTGGCGCGCTTAGTAGCCGAGGAGTACGTGGGGGAGGATGGGCCTTATCTGCGGTTGCCCGACCACCAAGTCACCCTGACGACGGAAATGGAGCGGCGCGTCTCCGATTACATCACGGCCTTGGAACAGTCGCCGTTTGCTCCGCCCAGCGACGACCCGCTGGACCCGGAACTGCTGGGGGTGCTGGTGGACGAAGGCAAGGTGGTGCGGGTAAACGAGTCGGTGGTCTTCTCATCATCGGCGTACCGGGAAATGACCCAACGGATCACGGCCCACCTGGAAGCCAACGGCACCATCACGGTGGCGGAGGCCAGGAACCTGTTCGACACCAGCCGCAAGTACATTCTCCCGTTGCTGGAGTACCTGGACCAGCAGCGCATCACCCGCCGCGTGGGCGACGACCGGGTGTTGAGGTAGGCGACCGTGGCATTGGACTTGGGAGAGACCGTCGTCCAACTTGAGACGGCCAGTCGGGAGATGGCCGTAGACCGCGACCAACGACAAAGACGGCTCGATAGTCTGCTGGACTTGGCGCGGGCTGTTGACCCGACCACCGCCCTGGAAAAGACGCGGTACGACCCCAACCGGCACTTCCTGGCGGCGCAGGTTACGGACACTCTCTTGGGAGCGTACCCTCCACTGGAGTTGCCATCGGACTGGTCGGTGGCGTCAGTGGACGGGTCGCACATTGACGTTGACCGGCACATTCCGTTGAGCTGCTACGTGGTGAACTTGGGCGGGTGTGTCCTGACTTATGGGTCAAGTCCCGACGCGGTTTTCTTCAGCCGGCCGCGGGTGGCACACCAGCACGACGACCTGTTCCTGGTGGACCCGGCCAACCCCGCCAACGAGGAGATGGTGACCGGGCCGGTGCTGGGCTTGATGCGAACGGTGCAGGAGTTGGAGCGGCTGGCCCAAGTGGTGGAGGAGCTGCCGGGGACTGCCCCGGTGCTCGCTTTGGTGGATGGCTCACTGGTGCTGTGGGGCCTGTCCGGCAGGGGGCATCAACCGTTCGTGAGGCGGGCTATCATCGACGATCGGTTGGTAGCCGTTCTGGACCGCTTCCGGGAGGCGGCGAAACTCCGCCCCGTCTGCCTTGCGGCCTACGTGTCCTTCCCTCGAAGCGCCGAGGTGGTCAATGCGGTCAGGAGCTGCCTTTGCCCCTACGAGTTGGCCCGGTGCCGTTACACCTGCGGAAACAGCCGGTCCGCCAGAGATCCGTGTGACCTGGCCAACGGCTTCCTTGATCGGGACCTGTTCCAGGGCTTTCTGGAGCCGGGCTGGCGCTCGGTGACGTACATGACCAATTCCTCGGTGCCCCGGGAGAACTACGGAGAGCATCAGGTGGCGTTCTTCTATCTCCACTGCGGGCAGGAAATGGCCCGGGTGGAGATGCCCCAATGGGCGGCTCGGGATGAACGGCTGCTGTCTTTGACGCACAGCATGGTTTTGGACCAGTGTCGCCGCGGACAGGGGTACCCCGTGGCGATCTCGGAGGCCCACGAGCAGGCGGTCATCAGCGGCGCCGACCGCCGGTTGTTCCGCGAAATGGTTGCCCAAGTACTGGACCGACAGGGCGTTACAACCTTCACCTCGGAGAAGGAACGGGCCAAGCGCACTCCCTGGTTGTGATCCTTGCTTCCTGACTGGGTCCACTGCCCCCCGCTTGTCGATGGTTGAGGCTATGGATTCCCGCCGTTGGCCAAGCTCTCCGGCAGGTCACCGGGTTTGCTGAAGGCGGCGACCAGTCGCAGGAATGCTCCCAATGAACCGCTGCGGCGGCGCAACTCTTCCAGTTGCTCACGGACAGGGCTGATGGAGGCAGGGTTGTGGGCGTAGGAGCCGTGGAAGGCGAAGTAGGCTTGGTTTATCTTGCGGATGTAATACCCGTTGTCCACCATCAGCAGGCGGCGCTGTTCCATGTACGCCTCGGCCTCTTCGATCCTGCCGTCGGCCAGTAACTCCTCGGTACGCAGGCGGGTCTCGCGCATCTCTTTTCTGAAGTCGAAGGCTTCAGGGTCCCGGTCGGCGGGCGGACGCGGGCTGCGGTCCACCTCCTGCCCGGTCATGGCCAGCAAGGCTTGGTCGCCGATTTCCCGGCCGGCGAGGGTGGCGACGGTCTCGTTGAGAATGGTCATCCCCTGGCTGTGCCAGTAGCCTTGTCCCAAGGGGCGGAAGAAGAGCCAGTGGTGCAACCACTCGTGGGCGCCGACCACCAAGGCATAATGGAGGCTGGCCGAATCGTACACCACGCTGGGGTAGGTGGCGACGCCGCCGGTGTTCTCCACCAAGGCGGACAAGTCCTCCTGTTGGAAGACCATCTCCTCAATCCTGTTCCTTTCGTCGTGGCTGATGCCGGGAACCAGGAGGACGGTCTGATGCAAGTGTATGTGGTCGCGGGCGGAGAGCACCAGGACAGTGGGCGGGCTGGACAAGACCATGTCTACGGGCGGGAAGATGCCGATGCCCCACTCTAACCCTTGTTCAACGAGGACGGCGCTGATCTCCGACTCGATGGTCTCTTCCACGACGGGACGGATTTTCCGGCGGCGCTCCCTGACCTCCGCCAGCCTCGAGGTCAAAGACATTTCTTCTTCGGAGCTCAACTCATCGCCGACGTCGGCATGGAAAGACAGATGGCGTTCGAGTTGCGATTGTTCCCGGAACAGGTCGAAGTATTCCTGGGCCAGCAGGATGCGCTGGGCACGGTCGGGCTTGGAGTTCCAAGGCAGCAGGCCATTCAACCAGTGCCGGGCTTGGCGCAGCCACTTGTCGGGGAAGTGGGACAACTCCCACGCAACCAGGTTGTACTCGTAAGGGGCAACGGCGCGGTCTATGGCCGACGGGCGGTAGTCTCCCTGTCCCGCGACCAGAATCAGGACCGCGATGAAGAGGGCCAGGAATCCGGAACGGAAGGCCCGGAACATGGGATGTGTTATCCGGTTGGGTCCTGGGTCTAGGCCAGCACCCGGTAGCGGTAGCTGGAGTCCAACAGGTCTCCCTCGGCGAAGCGGTTGAACCGCAGAGGGCTTATGTCGATGGTGGATGCCTCGCCCTGGGCTATCAACTCGGCCATGGTGACGCCGATCATGGGTGAGAGCTTGAACCCGTGGCCGCTGAACCCCACGGCGCAGTACAGCCCCTCGATGCCAGGTACCCGGTCCAGGATGGGGTGCCAGTCGGGGGTGGTGGTGAACAGGCCGGCCCAGCCGCCCCGGTAGTAGCAGTCGGCCATGAAGGGCATACGATGGGTCAGCTTCCGGATGACCTCGGGGACTTGGTCCATGTCCACGCCTTGGTGGTAGTCGTCGGCATCCACCTCCTCGTCGTCGCCGAAGCCGCACAGGGTAATGACCGGAGTGTCGGGCCGGAAGGAGAAGGATTGGGCGATGTCGCCGACGATGGGATGGCTGGGCATGTCCCGCACCGGGCGGGCGAAGGAGCCAATCTGGTGCCGCACCGGGACCAAGGGAACGTCGACGCCGACCTGGTCCAATAACGGCTTGGACCAGGGACCCGACGCCACCACCACGGTAGAGGTCTCCCGCCTCCCTTCGGCGGTAAGCACGGCCTGCACCTTGCCGCCGGATACTTCGATGCCCACGGCGGGATTGCGTATCTCCACCCGCGCGCCCATGTCCCGGGCGCGGGAGGCGTAGGAAGTGGTCACCCGGTAGGGGTCGGCGGAGCCGGAGTTGGGTTCCCAAGCCGCCAGTTCGTTCTCGTAAATGCTGACCATGGGGGCCAGGTCTTTCAGGTCTTCGGAGTCAACCAGACTCGTATCTATGCCCAGTTCCCGGCCAAGGGCGACGTTTTTTTGGATCCCGGCCTGTTCCTCGGACTCGACGACCACGATGTAGCCGGTGTTGACGAAACCTGACGTACCGCCGACCATGTTGTCAAAGTCGCGGTATATTTTCAGGCTCTCCCAAGCCATTTCGGCGGTGACGCGGTTGGAGTAGTGCATCCGGCAAATGGCTTGGGATCGGCCGGTGGAGCCGGAACCCAGCACGCCTCGTTCGACCAGGAGGGAGTTGGTGACTCCCAGCCGGGCCAGGTTGTAGAGGATGCTGCATCCCATGACGCCGCCGCCGATGATTACTACGTCCGCCGATTGGGTCATGTTTGTGTCTTCTCCGTTTCTGTCAGTTGCCTTGATGTTTTACCGCAGAGAACGCGGAGACCGCAAAGTTTTTTGAGGATTCGGACGCCAACACAGAAAACTCTGCGGTCTCCGCGCCCTCTGCGGTGAGGGACTAAGCACTAGGAAAGTCAAGGGCCTCGTGGAAGGCCGTCAGATGTTTCATCTGCTCGAACATGGGGTTCAGCATCAACATCTGGGCGCCGGCGTCGACGATTTCCTGGAGTCCCTCGGCGCAGCGGTCCATGCTGCCCCAGACCGCAACCTGGGATCCCATGTCGGCGCTGCCGTAGTGGCGGGCGAACCAGTCTCGCAGCCTGCGCTCGGCCCGGTCCTCGTCGTCGTCAACCGCCACGTACACCCGCTTGGAAATGAAGAAGGACGCGGGGTCGCGGCCCGCGGTATCCAGCGTTTCCTGGACCACGGCGACGCCCTGCTTGAACTGCTCGGTAGAGGAGGAGCCGGCGCCCATCCAGCCGTCGCCAAACCGGACGGCCCTACGCAGGGCGTCGGGATGGCGCGCGCCGAACCACAGGGGAAGGTGGGGCTTCTGCACCGGCTTGGGTTCCATAGCTTCGCCGTTCAACTGCCAGAAGTGGCCCTGGAAGTGGGCCTCCGGCTCTTCCCACAGGGCCTTCATCACCTTGATGCTCTCCACCATGTAGCGGACGCGGCGGTCGGGGGCCCCGCCCAGCAGTTGGTCGTGCTGGGGGCGTCCGCCAAGGCCCAGTCCCACTATCAGCCGTCCCTGGCTCAGGTTGTCGATGGTGCTGAACTGCTTGGCCAGGTGCACCGGGTTGTTAGTGGTGGTCACCACTACCGACGTTCCCAACCGCGCCCGCTTGGTGATGGCGGCGACGTAGCTAAGCAGGTGGAGGCCCTCCAGTGTGGGGCTTGCCCCGATGATCCGGTCCTGCACCCACAGGCTGTGGTAGCCCAGTTCCTCGGCCTTCTGGACGTACTCGGTCACCAAGCCCATATCCACCGGCCCGTCCTGGAAGACCTGGGGGATGGCGATGCCGCAGGGGACGGAGATTTGCTGGGACATGAATGAGGCACCTCTTCTTGGGATTTTTCACCGCAGAGAACGCCAAGAGCGCAGAGTTTTCTTTTTGGTGCGTCTGATAGCTCAAAAAACTCTGCGGTCTCTGCGCGCTCTGCGGTTAAATCGTCCTTGCTACTTGACCGCCAGCATGTTGCAGGCCAGGGCCAGCATGACCTTGGTGCTGCTGACTAGGCTCTTGACGCCCACCGACTCGTTGGTGCCGTGGGTGAAGGTCAACATGGGGTCGTCGTCGGGATGGGAGCCGGTGAAGCCGTAGGTGATGATGCCCAAGGGCCGGGTGAATCGGGAGTCGGTGAAGCCGTTGCTGATTGCGGGCACCCACTGGATGTCCACCCTGTCGAGGGACTGGGACATGGCGGTCTGGATTTGCGAAGCCAACTCGCTCTCAAAGGGAGAGGAGTTGGGCACGGCCATGTAGTCTATCTCGAAGCTCACGCCGGGGATGCCTTCCAGCAACTGGTCAAGCTGGCTTCTCACGTACTGGTCGTCCTGGTGGGGCAGGGTACGCACGTCGCAGGTCAATCGGATGACCTCCGGCACGCTGTTGGACTTGATGCCGCCCTGGATCATGGTCGGGGTCAGCGTCATGCGGGATAGGGCCCGGAGCATGGAGGCGAAACGGGGGTTGGTGGGCTCCACCTCAGCGATAATCTGGTCTATGTTTTCCGCGGAGGGCTTGTCCTCGATGGCGAAGGTCGACAGGTAATCGAACAGGCTGGTGGATGTGTCCCGCTCTGGCTCGTAAGCCTCGATGCTGGCCAAGGCCCGGCTCAAGCGATACATGGCGTTGGTGCTTTGCCAAGGGACCGAAGCGTGGCCGCTGGTGCCCTTGATGTCTATCTCGATCTGAAGGCGGCCCTTCTCGCCCACGCCCAAGACATAGGTGAGGTTGCCGGCTGCCTCTATCGGCGTGCCGCCACCCTCGTTGACAGCGTAGGGAGCGGCCAGTTTTTCCGGGTAGTTGTCGGCCAGCCAGCCGAAGCCGTAGCGCCCGCCGTGCTCCTCGTCGGCGCCACAGGCCAGGACCAAGCTGTCCTCCAGTTGGATGTCGTTGCGCTTCAGCAGGCGCATAGCCATCAACTGGGCGGTGAGCAGGCCCTTGCAGTCGGAGGCACCCCGACCAAATACTCGGCCATCTGCCACGGTGGCGCTGAAGGGAGGGAAGCGCCACTTGTCGATATCCTCCACGGGCACCACGTCGCTGTGGGACATGAACAGCAGGCCGGCGTTGCCGGAGCGGCCCTCCATCCGGCTTAGCAGGTTGCCGCGGTTGGGGGCCGATTCAAGGATTTCGGACTCGATGCCGTCCTCGGCGAGCCAGTCCCTGGCGTACTCGGCCACCGGCGTTTCGTCGCCAGTGGGCATGGCCCCGGTGTTGACGGAGGGTATGCGGACCAGGGCCTGTTCGAGGGCTACGATGTCATCGACGGCAGCGTCCACTTGGGAGAACAAATCGTTCAGGTCAGGCATGTGTACCCTCCTGGGGTTGTTTGAGGAGTGGGCCAAGCTCAGAGACAGTGGCTTATGAGGCCAGCGTTGGGAGTGTAAACAGCAGGGTTGGCGGTGTCAACGACGGGTCTTCGTCCGGGGTTTCCGGAGAGGAGGCCGAAGCAGGACTTTGCACAAAAATATTCTTTGCTCTATTTCTTTGATTAAAGGCGCATCGCCTCTACCGGCACCAGTTGTTGTCCAACGGGGTCCACCGCCAGAAGCGCTTCCTCAAGAGTAACTACTCCAAGCAGGCTGGGTTGGTTTTCCTCTGCAAAGGTTACCTGTGTCGGGAAGGTCTGGCCTTGGAGTCTGATCATGGTCCAGCCTATGTCCACCGAGGCCGTGCTGCCGTCGGCCAGTCGGGACTGGGCTGAGCGTGCCACAGGCACCGCCAGGTTCTGTAGCAGGATTCTGGGCACGGCTGTGAAGGTTGCGCCAGTGCCCACGGTCACCTCGATGTCCTGGAACTGAGTCCCCTGCTGGTTTCCGACGCTTATGGTTACTAATAGCTTTCCCATTGCAGTTTCTCCCGAGTGTGGCTGTGCTGGCTGGAGTATCCTGTGTCGGACTGAGCGTATGTTCCAGAGCGGGTCCTGTTTGGTCTCTTCTGTGCGGCAGAAAATTTAAGACGTGTGTCGCGTCCTCCGGGGCCAGTCTGGGTAACCACAAGGAGGGTTATACGCATTCGCGGGTTATCCCGTGTGGCTCTACATAATATGGTACGGCGAAGTTGCGGGGTTTGGAAGGGGCGGGGTGTCAGTGGAGGGTGAAGCAGAACTGCGGAGTAAATGGTAATCTAGGCGGTAAACCACTCCACGTTCCGATATAAAGACGGGTTATGAAACCTGATAAGAACAAGCCGGACCCGCACGCGCTGGCAATTGCCCGGGCGGTGCAAAAACAGGTGGCCCCGGACTCGGTGATACTGTTCGGCTCTAGGGCCGCGGGGGACTATGGGGAAGACTCGGACGTGGACATACTGGTGGTTACACAGGACAAGGGACGCCGGATGGACCAGCCGGGCGCGGGCGATGCGGCGTGGGAGTATATGAATAGTCACCCTCCGTTGCTGCCAGTGAGCATAGTGAGCATGACCCGGAGCGAGTTCGACCGCAACCGGAGAGCGAAGCAGCATCTGGCGGGGCAGGCGGACTACCACGGAGTATTGATGAGCGGAGAGAGGCTGGATAATCAATCGGACTACGAAGACGAGTACCCGGTCCACTGGCCGGCGACGAGAAAGATGCTGGAAAACACTGCCGAGTGGGGCCATCATTTCAACGAGATGGTGGAGGAAGACCACTGGAACCAGAAAGTGTTAGGTTTCGCAGCCCAGCAAGCGGTGGAGAACGCGTTGAAGGGTTGGCTGTCCACTTTCAACGACCCGTCCCGTTTCAGACACGACCTCAACAGCATGTGGGACTACTTGGAAACGCTCCAGGACTGGTCCCAGCCGGGCTTGGAAGAACTCCACGAATCGCTCACCATTCTGTTCGAACACATACGGTACGATGACCCAGAGCACCGGAGCGGCAGGGGCAACTGGCTGGCGGATTACGCCGACGTATACCGGTACGACGTTAATCCAAGGCCAATGACCCGAGAGGAGAAACAGGAACTCCTGCAACTGGTGAACAACGCCATTGAACTCCTCACGGAAAGAATCCACCGGGCCAGCGGCACCGGCGACAGCGACATTTTCACCGAAGGGCAACGGCCTTGGGAATGACCGGCGGAAACACGCCGGGACACCGGCGGGCGGTATGACGGCTCGGATAATACCTTCTCTCAATCAGATGACGGTAAGCGGCGGCGAGCGCTTGGTGTGGGGACGCCGCACTTACGTGATGGGCATTGTGAATGTGTCGCCGGACTCGTTCTCCGGCGACGGGCTGGGCGACGACATTCCGGCCATCGTGGAACAGGCCCTTCGCATGGAGGCGGAGGGGGCGGACTTCCTGGACGTGGGCGCGGAGTCCACCCGGCCGGGCCATGCGCCTGTCACCGTTGACGAGGAGCTGCGGCGGCTGATTCCGGCGCTGGAGGCCCTGGCTCCGGAAGTGACCGTCCCGGTCAGCGTGGACACATTTAAGTCGGCGGTGGCCAGAGAGGCGCTGGCCGCCGGGGCAACTATCATAAACGACCAGTGGGGCCTTCAAGCCGACCCGGAAATCGCGTCACTGGCCGCCGAGACCGGGGCGGGCTTGATTTTGATGCACAACCGGCACAACCGCCGGTACAAGCAACTGGCGCCCGAGGTCATCGCCGAATTGGCCGAAAGCGCCAATGCCGCAACCCGGGCAGGCGTGCCCGAAAGCAACATCATACTGGACCCGGGCTTCGGCTTTGGCAAGACCCCAGAACACAACCTGGAGGTGCTGAGGAAGCTCAGCGAGTTCAAACAAGCAGGCTACCCGCTGCTGGTGGGGTCGTCCCGTAAGTCCACCATCGGGTTCGTGCTGGACCTGCCGGTGGATGAGCGGTTGGAGGGGACGGCGGCGACGGTGGCGCTGGCGGTCGCCGGGGGCGCGGACGTGGTACGGGTCCACGACGTGCGCGAGATGGTCCGGGTTTGCAGGATGAGCGACGCCATAGTGCGGGGCTGGAGGCCGGACAATTGGAAATGGTAACGGCCTACCTGGGCTTGGGTTCCAACTTGGGAGACCGCTGGAAAAACCTTCATGATGCTTCGGAGCTACTGGATACGCTGGACGACGGCGTCAGGGTCCTGCGGGCATCCAACGTGTACGAGACGGAGCCGTGGGGACTTGAAGACCAGCCCAAGTTTCTCAATTCCGTTGTTGAGATAGCGGCATCCGTTCCGCCGGAGCGGCTGCTCGCGCTGGCCAAGCAGGTGGAGCAAACCCTGGGACGTGAGTGGAGTCCCCGTTACGGGCCAAGGTTGATCGACGTTGATGTGCTGTTGTATGGGGACGCCGTGGTGGAGCAGCCGGACCTCCAGATTCCTCACCCGCGGATGGGGTTGAGGGCTTTTGTGCTGGCGCCGCTGGCGGAGTTGGCCGACGGCATTGTTCATCCGGTCTTGGGAGTGACCATCGGTCAACTGGCGGCGGAAGTAGACGGCAAAGAAGGGGTGACATTGTGGGGTGCTCCCCAGGTTTCGGCCCGCGGCGATACTCATAACGGGGACGCATGACGTATTGATAAACGGTTGACAATCGTATCCGGCTATCGGATATTTGTAGTGGTAAATTCTTCACCTCAAGGCCTTAATTTGAGGCTGTTCGACTTACCAATCAGCGTGAGGCGACAGCAAGTAGACTCAGGAGTATAAGGAATGGCGGACAAACAACTCACCTTCGAAGCGGAAGCCCGCAACAGCCTGATGCGCGGTGTGGACGAACTGTGCCGGGCCGTGGGACTGACTCTGGGACCCAGCGGCAGGAACGTGCTGCTGAGCCGCATGTTCGGCCTGCCGATAGTTTGCAGCGACGGCGTGACCATTGCCAAGGAAATAGAGCTTCCCGACGCTTACGAGAACATGGGGGCCCAACTGGTCAAGGAGGCTGCCTCCAAGACCAACGACGTGGTCGGCGACGGCACCACTACGTCGGTGGTGCTTGCCCAGTCCTTAGTTCGGGAAGGCTTCCTCAACATTGCAGCGGGAGCCGGCGGCGGGGCGTTGAAAGACGGCATCGACAAGGCCGTAGAGGCGTTGGTCGCCGAGTTGAAGGAGATGGCTACTCCGGTGGAAAACCGCGACCAGATAGCCCGGGTTGCGGCGCTTTCCGCACACGAAGAAGCCATTGCCGAGCTTCTGGCCGACGCGATGGACAAGGTGGGGCGGGAAGGAGTCATCACCATAGAGGAGTCCAAGGCGCTGGAAGACGAGCTGGATGTTGTAGAGGGCGTTCGCATCGACCGAGGCTACATATCGCCTCATTTCGTAACCGACGCCGACCGCATGGAGGTGGCGCTGGACGAGCCTCTATTCCTGATTACCGATCAGAAGGTAAGCACCCACAACGACATCGTTCCGGTCCTTGAAATGATAAACCAAGCCGGCAGAAGGCCCTTGGTAGTCATCGCAGAGGACGTGGAAGGGGAGGCTTTGGCCACCCTGGTAGTGAACAAGATGAGAGGGGCGATAAATTGCGTCGCCATCAAGGCGCCAGGGTTCGGCGACCGGCGGAAGGCGCTGTTGGAAGACATGGCGATCGTGACCGGCAGCACCGTCATCAGCAACGACGTGGGGCTGCGGCTGGACGGCGTCGAAATGTCCCACCTCGGGTCGGCCCGCAGGCTGCTGGCCTTGAAGGACGATGCCACCATCGTCGAAGGGCGTGGTTCAGACCAAGCAATCAAGGACCGGGCCGACCAACTCAAGGTGCAAATCGAAGAGACCAAGTCGGACTACGACAGGGAGAAGCTGGAGGAGCGGCTCGCTTCATTGGTAGGAGGCGTTGCCGTGGTCAAAGTCGGCGGGGCCACCGAGCCGGAAGTGACGGAGCGCAAGTCCCGCACCGAGGACGCCCTTTCAGCGACCAAGGCCGCGGTGGAAGAGGGCATCGTGCCGGGCGGCGGCGTGGCGCTGGTGCGTGCCTCGCACGTACTGGACGAAGTGGAGGCCTCTCTCGAAGGAGAGCAACTTCTGGGCGCGCGGTTGGTGAGACATGCTCTGAGTGCCCCGCTGGTCCTCATCTCGCAAAACGCGGGACACCGGGGAGAGGTCATCTTCGAGCATGTCCGGGAAGGCGAGGGCGACTGGGGGTTTGACGCTGAGGCGGGCGAGTACTGCCACCTGATAGAGCGCGGCATAGTGGACCCGGTAAAGGTCACCAGGTCGGCGCTGGAGAACGCGGCCAGCATCGCGGGCATGATGCTCACGACCCAGGCCATCATCACCGAGATACCCAAAGAGGAACCGCTGCCAGCGGACGTGCAGGACTTCATGCACGACTAGCATCGTCCAGCTACCGATTCTGGATTCCCGCCTGCGCGGGAATGACGAGCAACTGGCCGACGAGACCCGAATAGGTTTCACCAGAGCACAGGCCCAAGACTACCGCGTATAATGCGCATGGGGTCTTGGGCCTCTTATTTTTCACGGGGATACCGGAACCAACCAGACAAAGCCATGATTGCCGGCGCGCTGGACAGAGAATCAATAGGCAACCTTGTCCTGGGCGACCCTCCGCTTGTCGAGGGCTATGTCTCCCTGGACGAGCAACTGCAACCCAACGGGTTCGACCTAACACTGCGAGAAGTGAGCAGGATGACATCGGGCGGCGGCATGGGGGCAGGCCCGGGCCAGCGTGAGTTGTCGTCCACCGAGGTTATCGGTTTCTATTCCTGTGGATGGCTTGAACTGGACCCCGGCCCCTACTTGATAACCTTCAACGAGGTAGTGAACCTTCCCTTGGACGTGATGGCGTTGGGTCGCCCCCGTTCCAGCTTGCTGCGCAGTGGCGTGAGCGTCCATACGGCGGTGTGGGACGCGGGATACCGGGGCCGTTCCCAAGCGTTGCTGACGGTGCAGAACCCATCGGGGTACAGGCTCCAGCGGGACGCACGGGTTGTCCAGTTGGTGTTTTTCCGTCTCACTGCGCCGGTGGGCCAGGGATACCAGGGCCGGTTTTGGGGGGAGAACTTGCAGGGGCAACCATGACGGACGCCCTCAAGAAAACCGTCACCGACTATGCTCTTGTCATGGGGTTCGATCTCGTGCGCGTGACCTCTGCCGAGGAGTTTGTGCGAGACCGGGATGCGGCCCTGGAGCGTATCAACGAAGGGTTGATGGACGGTCTGCCTTGGTACCACGAGGGGCGGGTCAGGCGGGGGAGCAATCCGCACGAGCTGTTGCCGGGAGCGCGGTCGATCATCTGCTTGGGGCTCAATTATTACTTGGATGATGAAACCGAGGATGAGTCGGGGGTTCCCCTTTCCCCCGTCTTTCCCGCACAGGCGGGAATCCGGGCCGGGGGCAGGCCAACGGGGCGGGTGGCGAAGTATGCCCGGTTGCGGGACTATCACAGGGTAATGAAGAAGCGGATGAGGGCTTACGTGGAAGGTCTCCGTAGGGGCAGCCCTTGTGGCTGCCCTGGGCAGCCACAAGGGCTGCCCCTACACGCCCGCTGGTACGTAGACGACGGGCCGATGCTGGACCGGGCCGCGGCGGCGCGGGCCGGGTTGGGCTGGTTCGGCAAGAACACCAATATCCTTACCGGCAGCCACGGCTCGTGGATATTTCTGGGCCAGATAATAACCGACCTGGACCTGGAGGCGGACGCGCCCAGCAAGAAGACCTGCGGGGCCTGCGTCCGGTGCATCGACGCCTGTCCCACCGGGGCGATCGTCGCCCCCTATGTCATCGACAACGCCCGTTGCATTTCTTACCAGACCATCGAGAACCGGGGGCCGATACCACTGGAACTCAGATCACGGATGCTGGACTGGGTATTCGGCTGCGACATTTGCCAGGACGTATGTCCGGTCAACCGCAAGGCCGTGCCCGCCGGTTCTCCACTGTGGAGCGAGAAGCCGCCTGGTGGACTATCGGCAGATGGAACGGTAAAGGCCGAAGCGGGCCGGTCGCAAGGGATGGCCCCCTTCCCCCGTCTTTCCCGCAACGGCGGGAATCCGGGCCGGGGGCAGGCGGCATTGGACCTGCTGGAGTTGGCGGAGATCACTGAAGAGGAGTTCCGCCGACGGTTCAGGGGCACTCCGGTCATGCGGGCCAAGTACGCAGGCATACGGCGCAATGCCTGCGTGGCCTTGGGCAATATTGGAGACCCGGCGGCTGTTCCGGTCTTGCGCCGCGTATTGGACAGCGCCGAGCCACTGGTGCGAGGCCACGCGGCGTGGGCGTTGGGGCAAATAGGGACGCCGGAAGCCAAGGACGCCCTGAAGAACGCCTTGGCCGCGGAAGCTGACGCAGACGTATTGATTGAGATCAGGACGGCGCTGGGCTGAGTTGGGCGTCTACGTCGCCGGGGTTGCCTGCGGTTGAGTTGAAGGACCGGCCGCGCCAGTCTCCCTGCCTGCGGACGACTGTTTCTGGCCTCGATTGCGCCGGTTGTTGCCCCTGGACCCCGATTTTCTTCTCCTGTTGTTAGACGCGTTGGCGGCTACGGGAGTGGGCGTGTAGCTTGGCCCGAACTTCAGCTTCTTCATTTCCTCTTCGATAAGAAGGAAGTCGCTCTTGGGAAGAAGGTGAAGGTTGCCTTGGAAGGCCATGTACCAGTTTTCAGGCGGCCACCGCCTCACGTAGTCCAAGCGGGGGGCCAACTGGTTGGCGTCCATGTATTGTGAATCTTCCAGCACGATTTCGGGTTTTATGTGGAAGCGGTAGGGCCAACCGGCCTTTCCCTCCTTTTCCCAAATCGGGGTATCGTCTTCAAAGAAGGACGTGGTGGCCGTGGCCGTTGCGGTGAAGCGGCGGTCATGGGTGACGTAGTAGAGAATCCGATCTCCGTTCCCAATGCGCTGGACTTTACGGCGGTGCTGGGCTTTCAGGCCCTGAATGGTAAAGCCGCGTTCCTGCGTGATGCGGAAGTTTTGCGGGTTGCATACAATCATCCAGAAATTGTGAGGCATAGGCACCTCGGGACGCCCTCGGCCAACGTGCCGGCTTTGGGCGGTTAATTTGACTATTTTACCATGCCGGTGAAAATGCAGACCTTTGGAGATGGACCGCCGTTGAGAATTTCCATGTTTGGTTGTTCTCTGTAGCGGGTTGGTGTAACATCACTCCGTTGGTGACCATTCATCGGTGGTGTGAGTGTGTGGATTCCCGCCTTCGCGGGAATGACGGGAAGAAGGCGGGAGTGACGGGAAGAAGTGGGTACGACGGTGCGGAGAGGGAATGATGGGGTTGGGCGCTGCGGTGAGGGTTGAGATAGTTCCTGAACATTAAGGGAAAAGCATAAACACGGGGGAAGAGAATGACATCCAGCGCTCCCAGGGAGCGAGAGATCGCAATAGTGGGTGTTGCCGAGTCGGACGTGATGGGGACGGTCCCGAACAAATCGTCGCTGCAACACCACGCGGAGGCGGCCCACAACGCTTTGGAGGACGCGGGCCTGTCCAAGTCTGACGTGGACGGACTGTTGACGGCGGGGTTTTCGACGCTGGCCACGGCGGAGTACATGGGCATCCAGCCTGGATTCACCGATAACACCTCGGTGGGTGGTTCCTCGTTCGTCATCCACGTCGCTCACGCCATCGCCGCCATTCAGGCCGGTTACTGCGAGGTGGCGCTGATCACCCACGGGCAGGCGGGAAGGTCCACCAGGGGCCCGGTCCCCGGGGACCCGAATCTTCCCGCGTCCCAATACGAGTCTCCCTACGGCATGATCGGGCCGCCCATCAATTACGCGCTGGCCTGCTCCCGCTACATGCACGAGTACGGCGAAGACCGCACACGGCAGGGGATGGCGGAGGTCGCGGTATCGACGCGCAAGTGGGCCAACCTGAATCCCAAGGCGGTGATGCACCAAACGCCGATGAGCTTTGACGACTACCACAACTCCCGTTGGGTAGCGTGGCCTTTCCACCTGTTCGATTGCTGCTTGGTGACCGACTCGGGTGCAGCAATCATCGTCACCACCGCCGAACGGGCCCGCAGTTGCGCCAAGGAACCGGTATGGGTGTTGGGCGCGGCGGAGGCGCACGACCACAACATCATCAGCATGATGCCCACGCTGACGTCGTCAGTTTCACGGGAGACTGGTCCCAAGTCATTGGAAAGGGCGGGCATCCGGCACGACGACATCGACCTGACCATGATCTATGACTCTTTCACCTACACGGTCATGCTGACCCTTGAAGGTCTCGGTTTCTGCGCTCCGGGCGAGGCGGCGGACTTCGTGGCGAACCAGCGCACCGCACCCGGAGGCGACTTCGCGCTGAACACCAGCGGGGGCGGCTTATCCTATACCCACCCCGGCATGTACGGCAGCTTCCTGCTGGTGGAGGCGGTGCGACAAATGAGAGGCGAGTGCGGCGACCGCCAGGTCCACCGAAAGGGCAGCGCCGACGAGAACCCGAAGATTTCCTTGGTGAACGGCACTGGCGGGTCCCTGTCTTCCACCGGCACCGTGGTGCTGGCGACTGATTAGCTGGTGCGGTAGCCGGGTGACAAAGGCGGTCTAATGGCCGCCACGTTGAAAGTCATGGACCCCCTTACCCTTACGTGAGGGTAAGGGGGTCCTTTTTATTTGGCGCGGGAGGTCATTGGTTGGCGGTGGAAATCCATGTTTTCCGTGGTCAAGGAGCGTTAGTCACCAGTCAATTGCGGTGGATTCCCGCGAAGGCGGGAATGACGAGGCGAGGGTGGGAATGACGGTAAGAGGGAAATAGAGGGTCCTTCGCGGCAGGAGCGTGGGGGTTGGAGAGTACCCTTAACCGGTCAAATTCCGTTGGATTTTTTCAATGAGCATCTCAGGGAGGTTGTGCTAGGATTCACCCATTGAATATTGGTATGGCATTGATTAGTCATACCATCTTGTTGCGCTAACATAGCGAAAGGATTCGATTGTATGGACGGAACGATAAAGTCGTTTTTGCAGCACCTCATTGTCGAAAAAGGCTTCTCCCACAACACCTCCAACGCCTACCACAACGACCTCACCCAGTTCAGGGACTTCTTCCAGGAACGCAAGAAATTCGACCCCAACGGTTCCACGCCCTGGCATTCCGTGGATTTGGACCTGTTGAACGATTACATAAATGACCTGCGCGTCAACAAGGGTTACCGGGACGCCACGACCGCTCGCAAGGTGGCGGCGATCAAGTCATTCTTCGGATTTTTGACCGACAACAATTTTGTCTCGGATGACCCCACCCAAGGGCTGGGTTCTCCGCGGGTGGGCCGGTCGCTGCCCAAGTACCTGTCCCAGGAAGAGGTGGCGAAATTGTTGGACCTGGCCTGTCAACCGGGCACGAAGGAAGGACAGAGGGACGCGACGATCCTGGAGTTGCTGTACGCCACGGGCCTGCGGGTAGGCGAGCTGGTGTCGTTGGACGTGAGCAACCTGGACCTGAATGAGTCTTACATCAGGTGTTGGGGCAAAGGCTCCAAGGAGCGGATTGTATACCTGTATCCCAGGGCCTTATCGGAGTTGAAGCACTACCTGAAACACTCGCGAAAGGCTTTGCTGGGAACGGTAAAGGACAAGGACCAACCGGCCCTCTTCGTCAATCATCGCGGCCAGCGGCTGACTCGGCAATGGGTGTGGAACATCCTGAAGTCTTACGGGGAGCGGGCGAACATCAACCAGAAGATCACCCCCCACACCCTGCGTCACAGCTTCGCCACCCACATGCTTCAGAACGGGGCGTCCCTGCGCCACGTCCAGGAACTGCTGGGACACTCCAGCATCTCCACCACCCAAGTCTACACCCACCTCACCGACAATCACCTCCACCGGGAGTACGAGAAAAGTCATCCCCGGGCTTGACCCTTACGACACCGGGAATGCCCTCTCATTTGCAGCTCACGACTCCGCCCGATGCCCGAAACGCAAGGCGCCATCAGGCGGGGACAATCAGGAAGACTGCGGCGCTGGTCTGTCAGGGATTCCGGCGGCGGAGTATTTCTTCCAGTTCGCGGACTCGAGCCTCGGCAGCGGCGCGGGCCTCCCGCTCGGCGGCGTGTTCAGTCTCGGCGGCGGCGGCGCGGGCTTCGGCGGCGGCAGCACGCGCGCGCTCACCGGCCATGGTGGCGATGGGCCGGCCCGTGGCCGGGTCGTAGAACACCAACTCGCCATCCTCCCAGCGGAGGTGCAGGTCCAGGAGGGGGCTGTAGCACTGCAAGCCGCCGTCCGGGAGTTCCTCAATCTCAACAGGAACGTACACTTCTTCCACCAACCGGTCCCCGGCCAACTTGGCCCCGTGATGCTCCCCGGTCTCGTCGAACCTCCAGTATTCCCCGATACCCAGGGCGGCGTAGTCCCCGCGCTTCTCTCCCACGTCGATCTCCCCGGTGCTCCTCGACGCCACCTCCATCACCCAGTCCGGCGGCTTGCCTTGGTCGGAAATGATGTACCCGTTGCTGGCTTTGTACGCCGCCGGGTTCACGTCGAAGGCCACCAGAAGGTCGGGATACCGGCTGCCGGCTAGGTTCCTGGTTGGGCGGACCACCAAGTAGCGGTCGCCGGTCACCAAGGTGGTTTCGGGATGGCCCAGGTGCTGGGCCAGATAGTGGGCGTTGCCGTTAATGGTCAAGTGGTCGAAGTTGGTCATCTTGCTTTCCGGGTCGTCCGGCGGGTCCGGCAGCCTGAAGCGGCCTTGGACTTTGGAAATCTTGGCAGAGGTGTCGGGTGTGGTCATATCGCACCTGGCATTTGGCAGCAACCCTGGCCCGCTTACCGGCAGTCCGGCGGGTTGGCATCGCCGTTTCTTGAACTCCCCTTCGAAGGCGTCATTCTATAGGGAATATTCTACACCACCCGGTCAGCTACAAGACTGGCCCCAAATATCCAGAGGCTCCGCAGATTGGCTAGTGCCTTTTACGGCAAATTACTGGTATAGTGGTTTATGTCTTGTTGAGAATCTGTGGGCACGTCGGTCCCAAGGGTGGTATTTGGGGGGCCAGGAGGTAATTGCCGATGCCGGGTAAAGCTCGCCGGGTTGCGTCGCGTCAAGCGCAACTCAACCGAAGAAAAAAGCAACAACGGGCTTCCAGGCCGGCCCCTGTAGCGGCAGCGGTCCCGGCGTCCGGAAGCGGAACGGCCACGGCCGATCCTGAAAACGGCCGCCAAGCTGCGCCGGCCCCCAGGGAGACAGCTCCCGTACAGGCCGCGCCCTCGGCGCCAGCCGCCGCTCCCGCGGCCAGGCCGGTGAGCCAGGCAAGGGCCAGGAGAGAGCAGACCCTGTCGCCCAACTATACTATCCCGGAGGTCCGCCGAATCCTCCTGCTGAGCAGCGTGGTATTCGCGACCATAATTGTTTTAGCCATCGTAGTGCCCTGATGGTCCTGCCCAAGTTCGAACGCCGGTTGCGCAACGCGCCGGACCGTCCCGGTGTCTATATCATGAAGGATGTCCGGGGCAACGTTTTGTACGTCGGGAAGGCCAGCGTCCTCAGCAACCGGCTCCGCACCTACTTCGGGTCGCCGTCCAACCTGCCCGCCAAGATACAGCGGATGCTGGGGCAACTCGAGGACTTCGAGTGCATCGTCACCGACACCGAAGCTGAGGCGTTGATACTCGAAAACACCCTCATCAAACGTCACCGGCCCCGCTACAACGCCCGCCTGAAGGACGACAAGACCTACCCGTACCTGAAGGTGGACCTTTCCGAGGACTTTCCGCGCATTTACATAACCCGAAGGGTAGCCAACGACGGCGCGCGGTACTTCGGCCCCTTTGCCACTGCGGGCACGGTCCGCCAAACGATGGACTTGGTGAAGCGGCTTTTCCCTTACCGGTCATGCACCAAGACCATCACCGGGAAGGACCCCCGCCCGTGCCTCGAATACTACATCAATCGGTGCATCGCCCCCTGCACCGGGGCCGCCGACAAGGAGGACTACGCCAAGGTCATCAACCAAGTGGTCCTGTTCATGGAGGGCGACACCGAGGCGGTCACCAACGACCTGCAGGAAAACATGGAGATGGCCTCGGACAACCTGGAGTTCGAACGGGCCGCCGTTCTGAGAGACCGGATGCGCAGCGTGGAGAAGGTGGCCGAAGAGCAGCGGATCAAGGTGGATGCCAACCCGGTCAGCGACATGGACGTTATAGCCATGACCCAGGAGGGCAAGGACACTTGGGTGGAGGTGTTCTTCATTCGGCACAACAAGCTGATCGGGCGGGACCACTTCTTCATGGACGGCGCCCAGGACGACTCTCCCGGCTTGGTGCTGGGCCAGTTCATCAAGCAGTTCTACCAGTCGGCTTCGACTATCCCGCCCCGCATACTGGTGCAGCATCCCTTGGAAGAAGAGGAGGTCATAGGGGAGTGGCTTCAGCAGCGGCGAGGCCGTCCGGTCAGGCTGGTTCTGCCGCAGCGCGGGCAGCACAAGAAGCTGATGAACATGGTGGCGGAGAACGCCAAGCAGGGTTTGGCCCACTATTACGTGAGATGGCTGGACAACTCCGACGCCATCCAGGAGGCGATGGAGGAACTTAAAGAGGAACTGAGCCTGCCCACCGACCTGCGGCGTATGGAGTGTTACGACATCTCCCACATACAAGGCACCAACACCGTCGGCAGCATGGTGGTCTTCGAAGACGGCGTACCCAAGCCGTCCCAATACCGGCGCTTCAAGATAAAGACGGTGGAGGGTGTCGACGACTACGAAAGCATGAGGGAAGTGCTTCGCCGCCGTTTCAAGCGCATGGCAGAGGTGAGGGCCAAGCACCCTTCGACAGGCTCAGGGCAGGCGGTTCGTGGTGAGCTTGTCGAACCAAAGACCGACGAAAGTTGGGGAATATTTCCTGATCTGGTCTTGATCGACGGCGGTAAGGGGCAGCTTTCCGCGTCTTTGGAAGTCTTCCTTGACATGGGGCTAGACAACGTGCCGCTTGCTTCTCTGGCCAAGGAGAACGAGTGGCTGTTCGTGCCCCATACGCCGGAGCCGATAATCCTGCCCCGTGACTCCAAGGCGCTGTACATGGTGCAGCGCATCCGGGACGAAGCGCACCGGTTCGCCATCACCTACCACCGTAACCTGCGCAGCAAGAGCAGCTTGAAGTCGCCCATCGACATGGTGACGGGCATCGGCCCCAAGCGTAAACGGATGTTGATGCGCAAGTTCGGCTCCATCAGCGGCATCAAGCAGGCTTCGATAGATGACATTGCCGCCGTCCCCGGCCTGACCCGTTCGCTGGCGATACGCTTGAAGCAGACCCTGTAATAGTTGCCAGTGACCAGTGGCTGGTCACCAGTCACTGACCACTAATCACTGACTACTGACCGCTCCCATTTGTACATGGCGCGGAAATGAACGCGAAATGGGCCGGAAATGAAACCCCTAAAATAGTACAATCTAGGCACGAAATCCGGAAATGAGCCGGAAATGAAATTGAAATGGGGCGGAAATGACCACCGCAAACGTCAGCCGTTACGCGCCGCCCGTCCGTTGGATTTACTACGATCAGACCGCTATCCTGGAGCAGTTGGTGGAGGCCAAGACCGCGGCAGGGGTGCTCCGTCAGCTTCCATATCTGCCCTAGTGGATCGAAGCGGTACACCGAGAGCAGTTGCGGCTGGAGGCGGCCGGCACCTCCAGAATCGAAGGGGCGGAGTTCACTCCCCAGGAAGAGGACGAAGCCTTGGCCCCCGATGCCGGGAACCGCACCGACTTGACGTATTCCCAGCGGCAGCTACGGGCTGCCGAAGCGACCTACCAGTGGATAGCCTCCCAGCCGCGAGAGCGACCTGTCAATCGTGAGTTCATGCTGGAAGTCCACCGGCGCATCGTTACCGGTTGCGATGACCACCGTTGTGAGCCGGGAGCGGTACGTGGGTACGGTTACAACGTTACTTTCGGCTTGCCGCGCTGCCGGGGCGCCGAGGGCGGAGACGGTTGCAGGGATGTTTTTGATGCTCTTTGCAATGCTATCGAGGGAGAGTTTCAGAGGCACGACGGTATCATCCAGGCTATGGCTGCCCACTACCATACCGGGGTAATGCACCCTTTTGGCGACGGCAACGGACGCACTGCCCGAGCGTTGGAAGCCTTCATGTTGAGGAAGGCGGGCGTCAATGACCGTGTCATGGTCAGCTTGTCCAATTACTACTACAGCCACAAAGACGAGTACTTGGGCGCCCTGTTCCAGTCCCGCCAACGAGGACACGACCTGACACCCTTCCTGCGGTTCGCGTTGCCCGCGGTGACAGAGCGGTGCAACGCCGTGGTAGGGGAAATCTTGGTCAACCATAAACGGTCCCTGTTTCGGGAATTTGTGCGGTCATTGTTCGGGCAACTCCGTAGTCCGCGGCGGAGAGTCTTGGCAGAACGGCAATTGCAAGCGTTGGAGACTTTGCTAGACAATGACTCGATACACGTTATTGACTTAATCAGGCATACTAATCCCAATTACCAAAATCTGAGGTATCCGGATCGGGCGCAAGTGCGGGATCTGGTTGGTCTGATTGACTTGGGCGCAATAGAACTTAATGGCGAACACGTCCGGGTCAACTTGGAATGGCCACAGCAGTTTTCCGAGTCGGAACTCTTGGAGCGGTACGAGAATATGCCGTCCGCCGTATCCGCAAATCATCCAGCGATGCCAGAGTTATCACGGCTGCTGCGCCGCAGGAGTTAGTCATCGAGCATCCAGATTCTGGTTGCTTACCCTTGGGCCGTCGGGTAGTATTTGTTGTTGAAGGCCAATCGTCCCCAGGCTGTGTGGTGTGTGTATGGTAAAGGTGTCTATTTCGTTCCCGAACAATACCCAGATAACGGTGGAGTCCGAAGACCCGGAAGTTCTGCCCGCGATGCTGGCCAAAGTGTTGCGGGAACTTCCCGGTGACTTGGTCCTGTCGTCCATGTCCCCGGGCATGTCCCCAGGGGGCCAGGTCTACGAACGACACGCGGTGGGAGTAGTCAGCGGGTCAAATGTTGCGGCCCTTTCGGGCGCCGATGTGGAAGAGGTTTCGCCGTTGGGCGAGGCCTTGGAAACTGAACCCAGCACCCCTCATAACGGGTCGTCCGCGGGATTGGAACGCTATAGGGAGTCCTCCGCGCCCGATAGAGTAAGAGCGCAACAAGCAGCCCATTCAGCGGCTGCGGAGTTGGCGTTCGTTCAATTCTGCCAGTCGGTGAACCCCATGGGGGACATGCGCAAGGTTGTAGTTGCCATCGAGGGAGCTGCCCGGTTTCTGCAGATGACCAGCGTGGACGAACAGGAGTTGCAGACGTTGTTCGACTTGGTAGGCTGGCGCCAGCCCAACAGCTTTCCCCAGACGCTTCGCAACGCTGCCCGCAGCACTTTCAGATGGCTGGAAAGGGTGCCAGGCCGTGCGGGCCACTACACGGTGACCGATCTTGGGCGGACAACCATCCTTGAAGGATAGTCTTCACATCGAGCGGAGAAGCCCCGGTCGCAGTATCAGCCAAGTTTCGATAAAGCAATGCCCGGTAATAACATGACCGCGTTCCGCATTAGGTGGCCGATCCGTCCCAGGACGGTTCCTTGGATTCCCGCCTTCGCGGGAATGACGGGTTGGTGCGAGAATGACGGATGGTTGGGAACAAACCATTCAAAATAGAATACTGCGTGACACCATACCCCACACAGAGAGGCTAGACTCATGAGGATGTACATCAACGGACAGTGGATAGACAAGGCCGAAACCATACCGGTGCTGAACCCGTTTGACCAATCGGTGCTGGACACCGTTCCGCGGGGGACCGCCGCGGACGTGGACCTGGCAATCACCAGCGCCGTGCGCGGGGCGAAAGCGATGGCCAAGTTGACCGCGTATGAGCGATACGCCATTCTGCACCGCACCGCCGAACTGATGGCGGAGCGACTTGAGGACCTGGGGCAGACCATTACCAAGGAAGAGGGCAAGGTTATCGCCGAAGGGCGCGGCGAGGTGCAACGCGCTATACAGACCATCACCACCTCCGCCGAGGAAGCCAAGCGGCTGCACGGGGAGACGGTGCCGCTGGATGCCGCGCCCGGCAACGTGAACCAGTTCGGGTTCACCATGCGGGTGCCGGTGGGCGTGGTGGCGGCCATCAGCCCCTTCAACTTCCCCCTCAACCTGGTTTGCCACAAGGTCGGCCCGGCGCTGGCGGCCGGCAACTCGGTGGTGTTGAAACCGGCCGGTGACACTCCCTTGTCAGCCCTGAAGCTAACGGAATTATTGCTGGAGGCCGGCCTTCCTGCCGAGGGCATCCAGTGCGTGACGGGGCCGGGCGGTGAGATCGGCGACGTTCTCACCGGAGACCCCAGGGTGCGCAAGATCACCTTTACCGGCAGCGTGGAGATTGGGGAGCGCATTTGCCGCAACGCCGGAATCAAGAAAGTGACCATGGAACTGGGATCCAACTGCCCGCTGATTATCATGTCCGACGCCGACATAGAAAAGGTGGCGGCGGCCACGGTAGCCGGCGGATTCGCCAACGCGGGGCAGGTGTGCATTTCCACCCAGCGGGTCTTTGCCGACCGGCGGATTTACGCCGATTTCCTCGACGCACTGGTGGCTCCCACCGAGGCCTTCTCCATGGGTAACCCGTTGGACGAGGCGGTGCGCATGGGGCCGATGATCCGTGCGTCCGACGCCGACCGGGTGGGCGAGTGGATCAGTGAAGCGGTGCAAGGGGGCGCCCGCGTCTTGGTGGGCGGCGACCACGAGGGCACAATGCACGCGCCGACGATCGTAGCCGACGCCAAGCCGGACATGAAGGTGTCGCGGGAGGAACTGTTTGGCCCGGCGGTGGCGGTCAGCGCCTTCAGCGACATCGACGAAGCCATCGCCATGGCCAACGACTCCCGGTTCGGTCTGGCGGCGGGCATTTTCACCCAGAACGTGGACTGGGCCATGCGGTTCGCCAAGGAAGTGGAGTCGGGCAACCTGCACATCAATTCGTCGCCCCAGTGGCGCACCGACCTGATGCCCTACGGCGGGCTGAAAGACAGCGGTATGGGCAAGGAAGGCCCGGCCTACGCCGTGCATGAGATGACCGAGCTGAAGATGGTTGTTTTCCACTGATAGCGGGCTGACATAACTTGAAGGACAGAAACACGAGAATGGAAATTGTAAAAGCGGCGCCGCGGAGCGCGATGGCGGTCACTCCCCACCCGGACGATTGCGAAGGGGGATGCGGCGCCACCTTGGCGAAATGGATTGAACAGGCAGGGACCGAGGTGGTCATAGTCCTCTGCACCAACGGCGACAAAGGCGCCGCCGACCGGGGCATGACGCCAGAACGTTTGGCGACCATCCGGGAGAGGGAGCAACAGGAGGCGGCGGAGGTGATGGGCGCGTCCGCGGTTGTGTTTCTGTCCTACCCCGATGGGGGCCTGGAGGATACCCTGTTGTTCAGAAGCCAGGTGGTACGGGCGATCCGCACCTACAAGCCGGAAGTCATCATGTGCATCGACCCCTACCGAACCGTCAGCCACACGCACCGGGACCACCGCATGAGCGGACAGGTGGCGCTGGACGCGGCCTTCACCTACGCATGGAACCCCCTGCAATTCCCGGAGCAAATCACCGAAGAGGGCTTGGAGCCGCACAAGGTCTCCGAGGCCTTCCTATGGGGCAGCGAAAGCCCGGACATAGCGATTGACGTGACCGGCTTCGTGGAGGCAAAAGCCGAATCGCTGAGCCGGCACGTCAGCCAAGTGGGCCGACGGAGCCCGGCAGAACGGTTGGAGAGGATGGAGCGTTGGGCAAGCCGCTCAGCGGAGGAGGTAGGGGTGCCCTTTTCGGAAAACTTCCGGCGGGTACAGTTCGACCTGCAATCGAAGAGTTGGCGGTTTTTGCACACGTAGCGGAGGTTGGCGATACCCTCTTCAACGGGTGCTTATAAGCTCCATCTCCAACAGTCGTTGACGCTAAAGTAATCCTAGAAGTCTGGCCGGAAAGCCCTTGGCCAAATTTCGCGCTAACCGAGACAGACGTGTTCCAGTTCTATAGAGCATAATTTCAAACGGTATACGCCATGGAAATCGCTATACAATCGAAATTAGACGCCCAAAAATCGACGATCTCGAGAATGTTGGCTTTCCGGCCAGATTTCTAGACTAAAGCCAAGGTAGGATGTTCATATTGAGGAAGTCGAGTGGCGATGCCGAACCGTCTTCCAAGGGCGGGGGAAGAACTCCACAGGGGCGTCTAAGCTGATTCCCAGATCCCTACAAACGTAGATTCCATTTTGGATTTAATACAGTGACACCGGCTTTACGACTGACGGTCTACAGTGCGCCCGGACCGATCAGCTTACACAAGAAACGTGCAAAATCTTTCAGCTGCTTGTTATCCTCCTCCGACAGACCATCGGGCTCAAAGTGCATCACGTCGTTCCGAATTTTCCTGACGGAATCGAGATGTTTGATGAAAGTTCCGCGGTGAACTGTCAAGTTCAATAACTCCCAGTTATCTTCTTTTTCCAGAAGCCGACAGTATTCACCGAGCGTTAGGTCTGCGGAGCCGTTGATGATCCTCCCACTGTCGAAAGAGGGCGTTTCACCACGGAGTTGTTCGACGGTGAACTTCTTATAGATAAGTTGGCGCAAATACCCCTCTATTTCCCCAATGAACAGGAATGGGCCAGCCAACTGCATTAGTTGGTTCGATAAGTCTGTTGCTGTAACGATGCCAGTTATGGTTTTGTCCGCACCTCGCACAAGCACGTATCCGTGTTCGGCGACCACTTGTATGGCGTCGAATAAGGGAGCATCAATGGCAAGTTCTTTCGCGGTCTCCATGCAGTCACGAACATGTTCGCATTCATGGCCAAATGAGAGATGAGCACCGATTGATTTCCAGCTGACAATCCCTTTTACTGTTCGCTCATTCTCCATGACGGGAAGTTGCGAAAAGTCGTATAGCTCCATTATTGTTGCAGCTTCCGCTAGAACATTGTCAGGTTTAACGCTCATTGGCTTATTGTTCGCCGCTTCAAGGGTTCCAACGCGGTAGGTTGGGTCGGACGGTTGTCCTGAATATGGAGATCCGTCTGCTTCCTGGTCTAATTCGATCAATATCTTTGAGTCTGCGTACTGGAACTCAAAATCTGGAACGACGCGAAGATTCAACTGTTCCAAGTCATTTCGGATACGACTATTGACCGAGGCCCCGCGTCTCTCATACCCGTACAAACGTACCAATTCTCGTGGGGTAATCTCGTGTGGGGTGGGAACCGCACCGTTTGCGCTTTGTTCCTGCATTTGCTGAGCGATTTCTGCGAGTTTATTGTTCACCGTACTCATGTCCGTGGCACTCCTCTCGTCCCAATTATGGGAAGAACCGCAACTTTTCCCTCGTGGGTGCATCACTTTCCGGAACGCTTCCACAGTTTTTTGCACGTCGTCGACGGCGTGGGCCAAGGAGGGATACTACTTGCTGGGCTAACTTTTAAGAACTTCTTCCCGGAGCATCCCGTCACCGGATTCAATGCTAGGTGGAATAGGTTCCCCGCACTCTATCATGTCTTCCAAGACCAATACGGCGGCTTCGTGTAAGGATTGCAGGGCGTCGTCCCTCGTGTAACCCCAGGTAGCACAACCAGGTAAAGACTCAATCCAAGCACTCCATCGCCCGTCATCTTCCTCTTGCAGGGAAACTTCAAACGTATAAATCATTTGTGATGCACCTAAAGGGCTTCTCCTTGCCAGACTATTCAGAAAGTCAGGCCGCCTCCTGCAACCGGCGAATGATGCGCTTTAGTTGTACCTCTTCCATCGGATGGTCGTCGGGGGGGCTGAATCCCACTTCGTCGAGCAGGCCGCCGTATTTCTCAAGAATTTTGTCGGCGATTTCGTCGTACTCGCCGATTACCGCGAAGGCTTCGACCATTTCGTCGCTGACCAACTCGGCCATCTCGGCCCACTGGCCCTGCAGGGACATCTGGTGGAGTCGCTGTCCCACCTCCTCGAACCCGTGGGCTTCCAGCACGGGGAAGTAGGTGCGGGTGGACGAATAAAAGGCGATGCGCTGCCGGACCTTGGCAGTCGCGTCGCGGAGACTGGCCTTATTCGGGCCGGTGATGATGAAGCCGCCGCCGCTTACCGATATTTCGGAGGGATGGCGGGACGCTTTTTCCGCGCCCGTGGCCACGCCGGGGCGCACTATGTCGTGGACGTACTTTTCCGACGTGAGACTGTGGAGCATCAGCCCGTCGCATACCTCACCGGCGACACGGCAATTGTAGGCGTTCACCGCGGCGGTGCAAACGGAAGGATGCGGGTACTCGCTGGGGCCGGGGCTGAAGAAGGGCGTCATAAGGGAGAACCGGTAATGCTTTCCTTGGTAGTCCAAGCGGCTGCCGTCGTCCCAGCAGTCCCATATATTGCGCAGCGACTCAACGTACTCGCGCAGTCTTGGGCCGGGTGACGCCCACGTTGAAGAGAAACGGCGTTCGATGTGGCCCTTGACCTGCGTTCCCAGTCCCAACTTGAACCGGCCTTTGGACAAGTCCTGAAGGTCGCGGCTGGTGTAGGCGACAACCATGGGTGAGCGGGGGAAAGCGATGGCAACCCTGGTCTCCAGGGTCACCCGCGAGGTTGCGGTGGCGGCCAGCACCAAGGGCATGAAGGAGTCGTGGGCGGTCTCGTTGGATGAGATGCCGTCGTAGCCCATTGACTCCGCCCATGCGGCTTCCGCCGGGATGGCCGCTAATTCTTTGGAACTCAAGCGGTAAGTTACCCGCATACTTTCCCCCTGTTATCAGGTATTTTCTCCCGTAGAACGCGGTCATTCCTTGACGGAAGGCTGTGGATTCCCGCGCAGGCGGGAATGACGTGCGTTGGGCATTGCGCCAAGGGTTGGGATGGTCTCTTGTTTGTTGGGCTTCAGGCTTGGTCACCCGCCAACCGTTGATAGACGTCGTCCGACTTGGCGGCCATGATGAAGTCGTTGCGGTGCAGGTTGCGGATTTTGTGGGTCCACCAAGTAACTCCCACACGGCCCCACTCGGTGACGATCCTGGGATGGTGCCCCTCGGACTCGGCCAGCCTGCCGATTTCGGCAGTGAAGTCCAGGGCGCCCTGGAAGTTTCGGAACTTGAACACCCGGTCCAGCTTGGGAATTCCTCCCTCGTCGATCAGCTCCCATTGAGGTAACTCCGAGTGCAACTCGGTCCGCTCGTCCGGGGTAACGGACGGCGAGTCCCGCCGGCAAGCGACGCATTTTTCCTGGTTGAGTTGGGCCATTTTCGTCTCCCTTCAGCTACAGAATTCCAGCCGATGAAGTCCTACCAATTCTAGCACAGGCATCGCGGCTTCCATGAAGTCCTATGGTGATACGGCCAATAGTGACAAAGCGACTGGCAGACCATAAGATAAGCGCAAGAAACGCCTGCCCAGTGGTTTCCCGCCTTTGCGGGAAAGACAATAGGGGAGGGCGCGGCGCTTGGTGCATCATTGCCAGCGTCGCAAAGGACGTGGAAAATGATATTTGGAGCGATAACCAATTCCTGGCGGCTCCAGTTGGAAGACCAGGACGTAAACGGTCTGGTAGCCGAGGCAAAGGCCCGCGGGTCGGGACACATAGAGTTGCGGCAGACTTGTCTGGGAGACTGCGAGTCAGGGGAAGGAGAAGATTGGAGGCCGGTGCTGCCCAAGTTGCAGGCCTTGGTGGACTCCTTCCAGGAGTTGTCGTTCGACCTTGCCATGGCTTGGCCCTGCCTCTCCCGTAAGTCGGACCCGCAAGGGGAACCGTTTCAGGCGGCCTTGGAAGGGGCCAAGCTGGTGGGGCGGGACACCCCTCATCTGAGGATAGTAGACCCGAGCACCTTCGACCAAGCGTGGGAAAACGTCGATGACATACCCGCCGAGGCACTGGCGGTTGCCGACTTAGCGCGGGAAGCGGCACGGCAGGGCGTGATACTGTCCATGGAGAATTCCGGGCAGCCAATCCGCAGCATGGCGTTGCTGGTGCAACAGGCGCGGGCATCATTGACGGACGAGGAGGGCATGTTCCTGGGGCTTTGCCCCGACGCCACCAACCAACTCCGCGGTTACCCGGACAGCGACCCCTTGGCCGAGTTGGATGCGTTAGACCTGGACATGATCAAGATCGTCCACTTCAAGCAGGCCCGGAACGGAGCGGCCCATCCCACCGTAGACACCGGTGACCTGGACTGCTTGAGGATGCAGGAGATACTGGAGGCCAAGGGTTACGCGGGGGCGGCGATCATGGAAATTCCTCCTGACCGTGATGTGTTCGACAACCTGGCTGCCAGCTTTTCTTACCTGAACCAAGATTAGCCGCGTTGCTCCAGATAGTTTCGATGACCAACTTCAGCGACTACACCGTTTCCATTCAATACGATCGCCGGCTCTACAAGCACGACATCGTGGGGTCGGTCGCCCATGTCCGCATGTTGAGCAAGCAGGGCATTATTGGACCGGAAGACGCCGACCTGATTATCGGCGGACTGGAGTCGGTGCGCCAAGAGATCGAGTCGGGCAGTTTCCCTTGGGACCCGGCGCTGGAAGACCTGCACATGAACATCGAGACCCGCCTGCGGGCCCTCATCGGCCCGGCGGCGGGGCGGATGCACACCGGTCGCTCCCGCAACGACCAGGTGGCGCTGGACATGCGCCTCTACACCAAGGAGGTCATCGCCGAGACGGTCAAAGGACTGTCCGGGGTGCAGGCTTCCCTCCTGGGGCTGGCGGAGCGTTACCAGGGCGTATTGATGCCCGGATACACCCACTTGCAGCGGGCCCAACCCGTGTTGTTCTCCCACCACATGCTGTCCTACTTCCAGATGCTCCAACGGGACATGGACCGTTTCCGGGACTGCTACCGGCGCACCGACGTCCTGCCCTTGGGCAGCGGGGCGCTGGCAGGCGTCGCATACCCGACGGACCGGGAGTTCCTGGCGCGGGAACTGGGGTTCAGCCAAGTCAGCCGCAACAGCATGGACGCCGTTTCGGACAGGGACTTCCTGCTGGAGTACCTGTCCGCCGCCGCTATCTGTATGATGCACTTCTCCCGCCTATCGGAGGAGATTATCCTGTGGGCGAGCCGGGAGTTCCGCTTCGTGCGCCTTACGGAGGAGTTCACCACCGGCAGCAGCATAATGCCCCAGAAGCGCAACCCGGACTTTGCCGAGTTGGCCCGAGGCAAGACGGGCAGGGTATACGGAGACCTGCTGGGGTTGCTGACGGTAATGAAGGGGTTGCCCCTGACCTACAACCGGGACCTGCAGGAAGACAAGGAAGGGTTCTTCGACGCGGTGGATACGTTGCTGGCCACGCTGGAGGTGTTCGAGGGTATGCTTGGCGGGCTGACGCTGAATGCCGACCGGGTGAACTCGCTGGCGGGAGAGCACTTCATACTGGCGACTGACCTGGCCGACTACCTAGTGGGCAAGGGAGTGCCGTTCCGGGAGGCCCACGGCGCCTTGCGGGAGTTGTGCGACTACTGCGAGTCTCACGACAAAGACCTGCAGGAACTTACGCTGGAGGAGTACCATCGCTTCTCGCCCCACTTCGGCGAGGACGTGTACGGCATCACGGCAAAGTCATCGGCAACAGCAAGGGACAACATCGGTGGCACCGCGCCCAACCGGGTGGCGGACGAGTTGCGCCAGGCCAAGGAGCTTATGGAGGCCAACGCCAATGGACCCTGATACGCTCATACTCATCGCTCCGTCGGTGCTGGCGGCGGACTTCGCCAACCTTGGCCAGCAGGTAAGGGAAGTAACCGAGGCCGGAGCGGACCTGGTCCACGTCGACGTGATGGACGGGCGGTTCGTACCCAACATTTCGTTCGGCGAGGTGGTGGTGGACGCCATACGGCGAAGCACCGACCTGCCCCTGAACATTCATCTGATGATTTCGGACCCCGACGTGCTGCTGGCTAGCTACATGAAGCGGTCAACCGACCAGATTATCGTTCACGCGGAAGCCTGTCCACACCTGCACCGGACGGTCACCCGGATCAAAGAGGCCGGGCACAAAGCGGGCGTGGCGATCAACCCCGGCACGCCGGTTTCTGCGGTGGAAGAGGTGCTGCAACACCTGGACCTGGTGTTGCCCATGTCGGTCAATCCGGGTTTCGGCGGCCAAACGTTCATCCCGGAGACGCTGGACAAGGTGAGGCGTTTGCGCCAGATGGTACAGGAGCGGGGTTATTCAACGCAGATCGAAGTAGACGGCGGGATAAAGGCGGACTGGACGGCCGAGGAATCGATCAAGGCTGGGGCGACCATCCTGGTTGCGGGGACAGCGATTTTCAACGACAACGAGCCGGTCAGCCAGTGTATGGCCCAGATGAGGAGTTGTATCCACGGGTTGGGGCCGGTGTGAGCGGCGCAAGGCAGCGTTCCGCTTCAGGTAGCCTGACTGGCAGCGACAACGCCGTAGATTCCCGCCTGCGCGGGAATGACGGAGTAGATCGTGGAATGACGATCAGGTACTGCTATAAGTCTTGAGATGGCCGCTAGGCCAGCTTGGCTACGGCCTTGCGCACCTTGGCCGACTTGCTGAGAGACCTCAGGCAGCGGCTGCAAATCTTGACCTTGATCTGCTTGCCGTCCTGAACTATGGTCTGCTTGTGGACGTTGGCCTTGAAGCGGGTCTTGGTGTGGAGGTTGGAGTGGCTTACGTTGCTGCCGGTCATGCCGGACTTGAGGCAAATTTCACATCTCATGGCTTTTACTTCGGGATTTGAAGATTATCCGGCCACTCGCCGGATTTCGTCAGCGGCTACAGAATTGGAGTATACCACGGGGTAGGCCAAGTCGCTATGCGAACGACGGCCCGTTTGCCGCGGGCTATCGCTCCCTGGAGCGATAAATCTCCACCGCCGCGTTTTCGATTACGGAGCCTTTTATCGGGGGGCGGGGCTTCTTTACCCGCACCTGCACCGCTTGGACGGAGAACTCATCCAGAATCCTGGTGGCGATGGCATGGGCCGCCGCTTCCAGCAGGTTCTTGGACTCGCCCTCCAGCACCGCTTGCACCGAGCGGTACAACCGGGTGTAGCTCAAGGTATCTTCCAGACGGTCGGATATGCCCGGCGGCAGCAGGTCCATTTCTACAACCAAGTCAACCAAGTAGGGTTGGCCCAAGGCCTTCTCTTCCGGGTTGACGCCGTGGAAGCCGTAGAACTGCATCCCTTCTAGGATAATCCGGTCGGGAGGACTCCCGTTGGCGGCCATCGTGAATCAACCGCCTGCGGCCGCGATGGCCTCAGCCCTGGCCAGCAGGTTCTGGGCGCGCTTGATGACAGGAACATCGATCATGCGCCCGTCCAGGTCAGCCGAGCCGCGCCCCTCGGCCTCGGCCCGGTTCCAAGCCTCCACCACCTTGCGAGCGTAGGCTAGCTCCTCCTCCGATGGGCTGAAGACCTTGTTGATGACGTCTATCTGGGCCGGGTGGATAGCGAACTTGCCGGTGTAGCCCAGTTGGCGGGCCATCCCGGCATCCTGCTCCAATGCGTCAGGCTCGCGGAACCGCACGAAAGGAGCGTCCAATGCGGCGACCCTGGCCGCCCGGGCGGCGACGGGGACGACGGCCCGGCCGTAGTAGACCTCCTCGCCGGTGTCGCTGCGCTGGAGGCTCATATCGTCGGCGTAGTCCTCGGAGCCGAAGGCAACGGCGATTATGCGGTCCGAACATGTGGCAATCTGGCCGGCGGTCATGACGGCCCTGGCGTTTTCAATCCAGGGAATGAACCGGATGCTCCCCGGCTCGAGTCCCGCCGCGGCCTCGGTGACACTTATCAGTTGGTCGCTGTCCAGGACTTCCTGAGGCGACTCGGCCTTGCCCACACTGACGCCGTAGAGGTCGGGGCCGATCAAGGCTTCCAACTCGTCCCGCGTCAACCCGGTATCCAGGGCGTTGGCGCGGAACATCACCCGGCGCCCGGCCTGCCGGAGGCGGGGAATCCACTCGCGGGCCACCTCCCTGGCGTTCACTTTTTCCGCCGGCGGCACCGAGTCTTCCAAGTCGACCATCACCACATCGGCGTTAAAGCCGAGGGCCCGCTCCAGCATGTTGGGCCGGTTTCCCGGAACGAAAATAAGGCTGCGCAGCAGTTCCATAGACACTACCTAATCCTGTAACAGATTATTGCTCAAAGAGACAATGGAGGAATTGCATGGACAATCGAAGTGTCCTTGATTATATAACCGTTCCCTTAACCAGCACGGTGTCGGCCAACGATCTAGGATCAACTCGAAACATAACAAACTGGTCGATATTTCTATGAGTTATCCCAATTTGATATTCGATACCACCTCGATGTTGTCTACTTCGAGTGGGGTACTCTTCGACTTCTTTATTTGACAATACCCAATAGACCAATCGGTCAACCCATACACCGATAAACACAAATACATCACAGGTATCCAGTTTCAATTGTTGGAAATTCATCCAGAACGGTTCATCTGCATCGTAGTGCAGAGCCTTTGAGACTATATCACCTCGTCTTTTGGTATTTATAGCCCTTGCGGCTTTGACTTCAATTTTCACAGTCTCCAGCAGGAGGTCATATTGTCCATCGTAATCTGAATCAATCTCACGAGAGGGTTTACGAAATCGTGAGTCTAAATCCATTAAGTGCTGTTCACCCCAAATCTGGCCGAAGATTCTGGGAGCTAGGCCGAAAAGGCTCAAATATCTGTTGTCCGATACGTAGGTATTGCGAAGGTCTTCGTATTCAGTGAAGGATATGATTCTGCGATCCAACAGGAAAGATAAGATGTATTCATATTCATTGAATGGGAACACCGAAATCAAGCTTTCCAGTCTGGCTGATAAAATACGACGATCCCTATAGGATAAGGACGGAATTAGAGTATCGAGGTATGCTCGCAACTCCTGTTGGTTCATCTAATGACGCCCATTGATTTCCAGTTCTGGAAATGGGTTGTGCCATTGCCATCCTGTCTTTTGGGTGGAGCGGAAGTGTTCCAGTCGTCTGATAGTCAATTCGGCGAAGATTGGGTTATTGTCGCAGGTGTATATTTTCCGGTTAAGGCGTTCTCCGGCGAGCAGACTTGTGCCAGAGTGAGCGAACATATCAAGGACCGATTCTCCACATTGGCTACTGGATTCAATGATTCTCTCAATCGCTTTAAGAGGCTTTTGCGCATAACAACCCGGAACATTCTCTTCCATTCGATAGAAAACTTGCTGAATATCGACCCAAACGTTTCCCGGTCTAATTGTAGTTGACTTACTTCGTTCCAGGTTTTCCGTTATCTTGCCATTCACTTCTTTGTAATAACCTTTAAGAATCTTGGGAATATCAGTGTATACAACATTGAACTCCGGGTTACCTCGGACGTAATGCAGTAACTCTTGACGCACCCACATCCAATTTTTCTGAGTCCCATAGCCTCTTTGATTTCTGAGGGTAATCAAGTTTTTGGGCTGGACTTCTGAAAAGTCTCTCATCAGGATCATAAAGTCAGGGAATGGTTGAAAATTATCCCGATAATCGGCGCCAATCCAGCAATATAGATGGGCATCACTCTTCATACCATTGATTGCATTTGCGACCCAGGAGCGAGAGAACCGCAGATACTTCTCCAAGTCAATTTTCGATAAACTTGTTGAAATCGTATTTCCAGGCACAACGTTATAAGGGGGGTCATTAACGACAAGGGCAACCTTTTCACGCCCAAGCAAGTGAGCGATATGCTCAGGGTCGGCAGCATCCAAAACACCTACCCTGTGCCCACGAACCGAATCTTCCCAGATCTCTCCCTTTTTCAATCGACAGAATCGCAGCAGATGTTCTCTCAATTCAGGATCATCGTCGATCCTACTCATCCGCTCGGAAGTAGAACTCTTTCTCAGCGACTCTGTCTCTGCTACGCTTCCCGTATGATTATCCATGAATAATGAGCCTTGCCGCTCATTGACCATGAGTTAAGTCCTTTCATAAGTGATGGGATTTTGCCCTTACTCCATGTCCCCCCAGTTGTAGCCCCATTTAGCGTCCACTTTCAGTGTCACGTCGAGGCTCATGGCGGCGGGCATTTCGTCGAAGACGAGGTCGCGGAGGGCGTCCAATTCCTCGCAGGGGGTCTCGAAGACCAGTTCGTCGTGGACCTGCAGGAGCATTTTGGTCTGCATTTCCTCGGCATCGAGGCGGCGCTGGACTCGCACCATTGCCAGCTTCATTATGTCGGCGGCAGTGCCCTGGATGGGCATGTTGATGGCCATGCGCTCGGCGGCGCCCCGGACGTTGAAGTTGGGGCTGTTGATGTCGGCCAGGTAGCGGCGGCGGCCCAGCACCGTCTCCACGTACTGGTCGGCGCGGGCTTGGGCCTTGACCGTATCCAGGTACTCGCTGATGCCAGGGTACTTGGCGAAATAGGTGTCTATGAACTCCCGGCCCTGTTCGCGGCTGAAGCCCGTCTGCTGGGAAATGCCGTGGGGCGAGAGGCCGTAGATGACGCCGAAGTTCAGCACCTTGGCGACGCGGCGCATCTCCGAGTCTACCTCGTTTATCGGCACCTCGAACATCAGCGAGGCGGTGGAGGCGTGAATGTCCTCGCCTCGCCGGAAGGCTTCCAGCAGCCCCGGGTCCTGGGAAAGGTGGGCCAGCACCCGCAGCTCGATCTGCGAGTAGTCGGCGGAGAAGAGCTGCCAGTCGGGCGCGCCATCGGCAACGAAAGCGCGGCGCACTTGGCGGCCCAGCTCGGTGCGGATGGGGATATTTTGTAAATTGGGGTCGCTGCTGGATATGCGCCCGGTGGCCGAGCCTGTCTGGTTGTAGCTGGTGTGTACCCGGCCAGTGGCCGGGTTGACCATATCGGGAAGGGCGTCGACGTAGGTGGACTTGAGCTTGGACACCTGACGGTATTCGAGAATGCCGTCCACTACCGGGTGAATCCCTTTCAGTCCTTCCAGCGCATTGGCGTCGGTGGAGTAGCCGGTCTTGGTCCTTCTGGTCCTTGGCAGGCCAAGTTCAGCGAACAGCAGGTCGCTCAATTGCTTCGGTGAATCCAGGTTTACCTCGTGGCCTACGGACTGGTAGATGTCGTGCTTGATCTGCTCCGTCTGCCGGTACAAATCGGCGGACATTTCGTGCAGAACGCCCGAGTCCATCTTGATACCGTGTCGCTGCATGGTCACCAGGACCGGCAGCAGTTCCATCTCGGTGTCGTCCATCAGCCCGCGCAGGTTGTCTCGTTCCAGTTGCGGCTCGAACACGTCGCGCAGGCGGTAGGTGATGTCCGAGTCGGCGGCGGCGTAGTCGGCGGCGGCCGGGATGTCAACTTGGTCGAAGGTTATCTGCTTGCGCCCGGAGCCTATGAGGTCCTTGATGTTGGTCATTTCGTGACCGAGTTCGTTCAGCGACAGGTCCTTGAGGCCAAGCTGGTTGTAGCTGCGGCCCAGCAGGTGCGCGGCAATCATGGTGTCGAAGTCCACGTTGGCGAACCTGACGCCGTGGTTCGCTAGCACCGTCATATCATAGTTAGCGTTGTGGGCGCACTTGGCGATGTCCGGCGACTCGAACAGCGGGCGCACGGCGGCCAGCACGGACTCGAGGGGCAATTGCTGGCCCTCATGGTGACCGACGGGGATGTACCACGCCCGCCCCGGGGCGACGGCGAAGGACAGCCCGGCCAGTTGGGCCCGCATGGCGTCCAGCGAGGTGGTCTCGGTGTCGAATGTGAAATTGCCCCTTTCCTCGATAGCAGCAATCATCGAGTCCAGTTGCTCCTGGGTCTGGACAACGGCGTAATTGGTCGCTGTCTCCGGTTGCCCGGCGGTATAGGCATCTGCAAGGTCAGTTCCATCGGGTTGGGGAACACGCGAGACGACACTGAAGAACTCCAGCTCGGTCAGCAGCGCCACCACGTCGCGGCGGTCGTAGCGCCAGAAGCGGCACTGCTCAAGGTCCAGGGTAACCGGGGCGTTGCGGTCAATGGTCATCAACTTGCGATTCTCGAAGGCGCGTTCCCGGTTCTCGCCCAGCGCGGCCTTGACGCTGGGGGGCTTTACGGCGTCCAAGTTTTCATAGATGCCTTCCAGTCTGCCGTAGTCGTTCAGCAAGGCAGACGCCCGCTTCTCGCCCACCTTGGGGACGCCGGGGATGTTGTCGGAACTGTCGCCCACCAGCGCCTTGAAGTCGGGTTGCTGCGTGGCGGTAAGGCCGGAGTAGCGTTCGGCCAGCTCCGCCTCGCCGTAGACTTTGCGGTCCTGGATGCTGGAGGCCAGGTCCACCCGGACACGGGAGGAAATAAGCTGGAAAGTGTCGCGGTCGCCGGTGAGTATCACCGAGTCAACGCCCGCCTCTTCCGCTTGGCGAGTGAGGGCGCCGATGACGTCGTCGGCCTCCCAGCCGTCCAGCTCGAACACAGGAACACCGAAAGCGGCCATAAGCTGCTTCACCCGGTCGAACTGCGGACGCAACTCCGGCGGCGACGGCGGACGCTGGGCCTTGTAGTCTTCGAACTGCTGATGCCGGAAGGTAGGGGCCGAGGTGTCGAAAGCGATGGCGCAATAGGCCGGGTTCCACTCCTGCAACGCCCGCAGGAACACGTTGGCGAACCCGTAGACGCCGGTGGTGTCCTCGCCGGTGGCACTGCTGGTCAAGTTGCGCTGGGTGGAGATAGCCCGGAAGGAACGGTGGACCATGGCGTGACCGTCCATCAGCATCAGCAAATGGTTCCGCTCTTGGGGGAAGAGGGACATGGTCATAGTCATGGAGGCACCTCGGCGGTCTGGCGGTGGGTGAAAAAGCCGGTCTCCGGCTCAAGCCGCATTATACACCAGGCCTATCCGCGCTTCAGTCACACTTTGGCAGCGGGTGTGACCGAAAGCCGGCGGGACGTGACTGTCAAATGACTCGGATTGATGCTTTGGCTCAAATTTGGACGGACTGCTGAGCCTGGCGCGATTTAGGAGCGCGTCCTTCTGTCAAAGAGCGAGTAGAAGGCTGCTGGAACCTGTGGCAAAAGACAACCAGGTTTCAGTCAGGAATTCGAAACCTGGTTCATTTCGTTCAACAATTCTTCCAGACGCCGGTCAACGCCTAGAGCGGTCCGTTTGGCGGAATCGTAGAGTGGCACAAGGTTGGGTAATTTGACTCCTGTTACAGACGGTCCCCACCTAGCTGTAGCGAAATCGATCTCGTTCCCTTGTTCGTCGAGCACAGATAATCTGTACGACGCAATATCGCTTAATGGACGTGTGTCCATGGCCGAAATAAGTACTGACAGCTTGCCGAAAGTGGCGGCAAAAGCTGATTTGTCGACCGTAGTTTTCCAACGGACTTGCCCCTGCTCGGTGAGCTCGGCAAGCTTGGCAACAACATCTTTCATTTCTGCCATGCTAACTACTCACGGTTTCGTCTGTGTACATCATACTACTTTGTAGCGTCTCGAGGTTCTCCTGAATCTCGCTCAAAGTCTCATCGAGGCTGGATATATTCTCCGGCTCCCTGTCTTCATTCTCATACCGGGACCGCCTGACCAAGTTCTCCAAGGCGATAACTTGGGGAATGGCGCTGCGGATCAAGCTGCGGTATTGGTCAAAATTTTCCGGTATGCTCGTGCCAATCTCGCTCAGAGTCATTCTGAGTTCTGCATATAGTCCCAGCGCATAGTCCCAATTCCTTTGGTAGTGGACGTCTTTCAAGCGATCAATCAAGGCCACCGCTCGTTGTACATCCACTAGGCTCAGCCTCCGGGTGATAGCGTGGCGGGCCTCGCTTGCTGCCTGCTCCGCGGACTTTGCAGCACGTCGCGCTAGGAAAGCATACACCAACCCCCCAATGCTGGCCGCAAGTCCCAATACACCAATAAAGCTGCCCCAGTTTGCTATTAGAAAATCCATCCGGGTTCGTTGGCGTCCTGATTTGCCGATCCTCTTACTATAACCAGATTTCCTGAGATGTGTTGCCGGGAGGCGTTGCCATTTCGGTCCGGCATAACTGACGCTCCTTTCAGGTTGTCTGATTGCGGAATCGCATGGTTCAGGGCCAGTATACCAATGGTCAAGAAACCGAATACACCTTCATGCCGACTTTCTCCCGGGAGGAGGGGACTACCGAACGACCGGCCTGTTGGTTTGGTCATCTTCTAGCCATGGGCCGGCCATGCTACAATGACACCTGAACGTTGAGCCTTTGGGAAGCATTGTTATGCCTGTACACGACTACCGATGCCAGGAATGTCGGGAAGTCACTTCCGTCCTGTCTTATTCTTGGTCCAAAAAGTCCGACCCGGTCTGCGGGAAGTGCGGCAATACCGGCCTGACAAAGCTCATGTCCGGGTTCGCGTTTCACCGGCCTTGGGGAGAAAGCCTGAACTGGGCACCCAGCGGGGAGACGCTTACCGACGTGAACGAAGACAGCCCGCAGGCCATCGACAATTTCATGGGCCGTATCCAACAGGAGATGGGCGGACAGGTAACCCCCGACTTCAACCAGATGCGCAAAGAGATAACGGACCTGCCGTAAACTCCCGCTGCTGATCATGCCGATCTACGAGTACAGGTGCCAGAGTTGCGGGGAAGTGTCCTCGTTCTTCATCCGGTCCATCGGCTCCCAACTGGAGCCGGTGTGCCAGCATTGCCAGAGCACCGATTTGCAGCGCCGCATGTCCACCTTCGCCATGGGCAGAACGCTGGAGTCCGTCCATGAAGGGGTTCCGTCCACCCCAGCGTCCTTGGACTATTACCGCGACCCACGCAACATCGGGCGCAACGTGGAACAAAGCTTCACCCGGCATGGCGTGGACATGCCCGATTCGGTGCGGCAGACAATAGACGCGGCCCGCGAAGGAAGCCTCCCCAAAGGTCTGGATATATGACTACTCCCGACCCTCTTAGGAACAGTTGCATGGAGAGCTTGGTCCATTGCTTGGGCAGCTTGACGGAAAACACGCCAATCGTGGATGCCACAGGCAGCGCGCTGCGCCGGCTGCGGAACCTGTCGGCCGCTTTGCAATCGCTCTCTTCGATCGCCGGAGAGGCGGCTACGGTTGAATTGACTTTGAACGACTCCCTGTCCTTGGTCGAAACTTCCCAGTCCCTGCTGACAACGTTGGAAGGCCCGCAGTACGGCGGGCTGGGTAGCGCGGAACTGGCCCGGGGGCTTTCCGAAGCCTTGACGGGTCTGCGGGACGATATAGGCGCAGCCCTTCGCCGGCAACAGGCGGACAAGGTCAGGGGCCTCTACGTGATAATAGACCCGGAAGTCACCGGGGGGCGCGATCCAATGGAGATCGCGCGGTCAGCAATTCGCGGCGGGGCCAGGATGCTGCAATTGCGGGACAAGCTTAGAGACAAGGGGGAAATACTCTCCTTGGCTACGCCGTTGCAGCAACTCTGCCAGGACAACGACGTACTCCTGATTATTAACGACCACGTCGATCTGGGAGCCACCGTCGGTTCGGCGGGGATCCATGTTGGGCAGACCGACATGCCGGTGGCGCAGGCCCGCCAGGTGCTGGTGCCCCACCAGATTCTCGGACGGTCGAATAGGGAAATGGAGCAGTTAGTCGAGTCTCAGAGAATGGGCGCCGACCACGTAGCCTTCGGGGCCATCTACCAGACCACCACCAAGGGCACCGGAAGGCCGCCCCAAGGACCGGAGCGCCTGAGAGAGGCCAGGGAAATCGCCCGGGTGCCTCTGGTGGCGATTGGAGGAATCACTGCTCAGAACGTTGGGCCGGTGGTGGAGGCCGGAGCCGATGCCGTATGCGTCACCGCAGCCGTAGCTTCCGCCCCGGCGCCGGAAGCGGCCGCCGCGGAACTCGTGGAGGCAATGAGGGTGGCGGGAGGTCGTATCTGATGCCCTCGCCCTATGGAGACTCACTGGCTACGATAGGAGCCAAGGCCATAGAACGGTTGACCCTGCGAAACAGCGCCCGGGAGCAGGGACTCTCCATCTCCAGGGAGGTGACGCGCCTGTCGGCCAACGCCATCCGCGCGGTGCACCGGCGCGACCTGGATGAGGCCGCTCGCCTTATAGGTTTGGCCAAGCAACGGCTGTCCGACGCCGAGCCGATGCGCGGCGAAACCCCGGAGATTTTCTTCGCCCCCTTCCTGTCGGACGCCCGCAAGGAGTACGCGGAGGCCAACGTAACCTTGGCGGTAATATCGGGCAACGATATACCCCAGCCCGAGGAACTGGGCATCGACGCTCCGCCTTACCTGAACGGGATGGCGGAAGTTATCGGTGAACTGCGGCGTTATATCCTGGACTCGCTGCGGCGCGACGACTTCGGACGCTGCCAGGAACTGATGGACGTGATGGACGAAATATACAGCGTGCTGGTGACGGTGGACTTCCCGGAAGGGGTAACCGCTGGGTTGCGCCACAGCACCGACATGATGCGGGGAGTGCTGGAACGCACCAGGGGCGACCTGACGATGGCGCTGCGGCAGCACAGGCTGGAACTTACCATGAGGGAGTGGCAGGAACGGCAGCCCCAGTGAACGTTGCGCACTGCTGAGTCTACACAGTCATCACGCTGGCGGCGGTTTGACCGATGGTGGGTGCCTTTCAGTTGGGTGCTCATTGCACCGTTCCTGATTAAACCCCTCACCTTCATCGTTCTATACTTGGCAACCGATTTTCACGCCCCGGACCTAGTGGGTTTGCCGGGGCCGTCCCCAACCGCCATAGGCGCCTCCGGCTCTCCGCCGACCTACGCCTACTTCCCGGTCGTGCCCACGATAATCGTCTTCGTCGGCGTGGGGCTGCTCCACTTCACGCCGTTCCTGTGGCTCATTTCCAAGCAGGCGGAGGTGCGGGTAGCGGGAATAATTGCGGCATTGCTGGGGATACCCCATCTATTGCTGCCCGTAGTCCTGTCGTTCAAGCTGTTTGAGTGGTTCGCCAACCCTGATGGGGTCCTTTATTTTCGGAACGTCACCGATTTCTGGACGGGCATTCAATTGCTCCACCTGAGCTGGGCCTTGGTCGGAGCGGTTATATGGTTCGTGAGCGCGATGGTCTGGTGGGGTTATGGACGGCACCGGAAGGAGTCGCCCAGGCCGAAACCCGGCGTAGGGGAATACGTCATGGCGGCGTTCATCCTGGGCGGCATCAGTTTCGGAGTCATGCTGGCGTTCTTCATACACTTCTGACCGGCGTCACATAGTAGCCTACTGTCAGAAGTCGATGGATTAACTCCGGAACTTCTCTTATAGTTGCCCTCGATTCCAGCATCAGGAGTTGAATCGTGTTGGCAACATCCCAGACTTGTGCAGTTGTTGGCTTGGATGGGCACATCGTCCAGGTCGAGGTGGACATCTCCCCAGGCCTGCCGGCGTTCAACATCGTCGGCCTGCCCGACACCGCGGTGCAAGAGGCCCGGGAACGGGTGCGGGCCGCGCTCCGCAACAGCGGCTGCGAGTTCCCATTGCGGAGAATCACGGTCAACCTGGCCCCCGCGGACCTCAAGAAGGCCGGACCAGCCTACGACCTTCCCATCGCCGTGGGCATCATGGTGGGTACGGGGCAACTGGAATGGCACGAGGCCGGGGCGATTTTCATAGGGGAACTCTCCTTGGATGGAAGCCTGCGCCATACCACCGGCATCCTGGCAATGGTGGCGGTGGTGCGCGACCAAGGCTATTCCAAGGTCTATGTTCCCACCGTGGACGCGGCGGAGGCGGCGTTGGTGTCCGGCGTTGAAGTGTACCCGGTGCCCACGCTGGCCGCGCTGATCAGCCACTTCCGCGGGGAAGCGCCGATCACCCCGATGGCCGGAAACGGGTTCGCGGCGGAAAACGCCCTGGAGATGCCGGACGGCATGAACCTCAACAACGTCAAGGGGCAGGAACACGCCAAACGTGCCTTGGAAGTGGCCGCCGCCGGCTTCCACAACGTGCTGTTGAACGGGCCGCCGGGCAGCGGCAAGACAATGCTGGCCAGGTGCCTGCCGTCGATATTGCCGCCGATGGAAGCTGAGGAGGCCTTGGAAGTAACCAAAATCTACAGTGTCACCGGCGCGCTGCCCTCGGACAGTCCCTTGATGCGGCAACGCCCTTTCAGGGCGCCCCATTACACCATATCCAACGCCGGGCTGGTGGGCGGCGGCAGGACCGTCCGGCCGGGAGAGATAACCCTGAGCCACCGGGGAGTGCTGTTCCTGGACGAGTTGCCGGAGTTCAGTCACACCGCCCTGGAGTCGCTGCGCCAACCCTTGGAAGACAAGGTGGTCACCATCAGCAGGGTGGCCGGCACCGTCACCTACCCCGCCAGTTTCATGCTGGTCGCGGCAATGAACCCCTGCCCGTGCGGATACAATACCGACCCCAAGAAGGAATGCTCGTGCTCGCCGTCGGCGGTTGCCCGGTACCAGAAGCGGGTCAGCGGCCCGTTGCTGGATCGTATCGACGTTTTCGTCGAAGTGCCGCCGGTGGAGTATGAAAAATTGATGGAAGAGGAACCCGCCCTGGACTCTAACCATACCCGCAATAACGTGGAGCGGGCCCGTGATGTCCAGCAGGAGAGATTTCGCGAGCAGGGGTTCCTGTGTAACTCTGAAATGGGACCGGCTGATGTTTGGAAGTCCTGTCCTTTGGACGAGAGCGCCAGGGCGCTGCTCCAGACGGCTACCCAGCGTCTCAACCTGTCGGCCAGGGCGTTCCACCGTATCCTGAAGGTCTCCAGGACAATCGCGGACCTGGACGGGGCCAAGGACATCGGCGTGTCGCACTTGGCCGAGGCCCTGCAGTACCGTTCAAGGGGTTTCGTGAGTTAGAACACGTGCCAAGCTCGTATCAAGGTCTGATAGAATATCCCAACCCTATGGCCGACTCCGCTCGCGCCAATGTTCGCCGGAGGAGCCGCATTGCAACGGAGAATGCCCGAGGAACCCGTAGACGCCGCGGGATTTCATCAACGCGGCAACCGTTACAGCCGCAACGGGGCCTACGACCGGGCCATCCGGGACTACAACCGGGCGATTGAGCTGGACGGCTCCTTCGCGGAAGCCTACTACGACCGCGGGTTCTCCTTTTACGAAATAGGGCGTTACGACGAGGCCATAGCCGATCTGACCAGGGCCATCGAACTCAACCCGGAAGCGGACCACTACTATGGGCAGAGGTCCTTGGTCTACCTGTTCGCTGACCGGCCGGACCTGGCCGAGGCCGACCAAGAGAAGTGCGAAGAGTTGAGAGATCGTCGGCGCGATTGAACGCGGCCTGGTGAAGGCAATGATCCAAAGTTGTTCACTGACGGCAACGTTCCTTGTATACCGTCGCACATGGATTCCCGCCTGCGCGGGAATGACGATTCAGGAATATTGATAGACTCTGCTGAAGCTAAAGGTCTCCCTTGCGGCTGTCGTGCCGTGCCATTATTATAGGGGGCGATGGAACAGCACGAAGTAAAATACTCCTTGGGGACCCTGTCCCACATCGAACCGAGGACATTCGGGCAACCCGGACGCAGGACGTTCAACCTGGTGTTGGAGGCCGGAGCCGCCCAGTGCACGGTGTGGCTGGAAAAAGAGCAGTTATTCCAACTTGGTGTTTACCTCCGCGAAGCCGTTGAGTCCCTTTCGGACGAGGACAGGCAGAGGCAAGGCTCCGTAGCTGAGCCGACTTGGTCCGGAGACGGAATAACGCTGGAGTTCAGGGTAGGCCAGATGCTTCTAAGCCACGAGCGGGAGAGCAACTCGTTCCGGCTGATGGCCTACGAGCGGGAAGATGATGAACGACAGGGAGACATGGCCTCGGTGAGCTTCTGGATCACCGTGGACCAAGCAGGAACAGTGGCCGAAGAGGCGTTAAGGATCTGCGCCGCCGGCCGGCCGACCTGCTTCCTGTGCGGTCTGCCCATCAACCCCGAGGGACATGTGTGTCCACGAGCCAACGGCCACACTGTTCTGGAGTCCGGCTGACTGTTGCGGCGCCGGAAGCAGGGGCCCCCTTGACCCCCGATCAAGCTGACTTGGACCTTCTCCACCACGGCGAAATCGTGTCATGTCAGTTGACGCCCGCCGGCTCTAACTACACGTTTCTCTCTGAACTGAAGCTGGGCGACCGTACCCAGTTGGCGATATACAAGCCGCGGGACGGGGAAGCGCCCTTGTGGGACTTTCCCAGGGGCACACTGTACAAGAGGGAATGCGCCTCGTACTTGCTGAGCCGGGTGCTGGGATGGGACATCATCCCGTACACGATTATCCGGGACGGCCCATACGGAATCGGCTCCGTCCAGCGTTTCGTACACCACGATCCCAAGCAGAACTACTATACCCTCAACGAGGACTATGCTTCCCAGTTGCGCCGGATCGCCTGCTTCGACCTGGTAGCCAACAGCACCGACCGCAAGGCCAACCACCTGCTGGTGGGCGCTGACGGGAAGCTGTGGAGCATCGACCACGGTCTGACGTTCCACGAAGACACCAAGATCCGCACGGTGATCTGGGACTTCTGCGGCGAGCGAATCCCCAGACGCTACCTGAACACCTTGCGGGACCTTTCGAGGCAGTTGCAGTCTCCCAGCGGCCTGTTGCTGGAGATGCTGCAACTGCTCAGCTCCGAAGAGGCTGTGTCGCTACAACGGCGGATCGATTGGGTGTTGAACGAAGGGGTCTATCCGGGCACACGGAGCCGTTCGCGCAGACGCCGTCGCTACTGACCCGCCGCCGTGTCCACATACCGACGGCGGGCTTCAGCCGCCATACGCTGGTACACGTCCTGCAGGGGAACGCCCGTTTCCACGGCCAAGCGGCGGCAGTCCTCGTACTCCGGGGCGGCGCTTACAGGCGCGCCTTCCAAGTACTTCACCTTGACCCGCACCGTGCCCAGGCCCGTTTCCATTTCCAAATTTCGGCGCTCCGCCGCGTAGCGTTCGACCACCCGCGTCCTTACTCCCAGGGTGGTGGTCTCCCGTAAAACCAGTTCCAGTGCGGGCGTTTCCAGAGATAGCGGCACGAGTACCGACAGGACTACGCCGGGCCTGTTTTTCTTCATTTGCACCGGGGTGTACCAAACGTCCAGCGCCCCGAGAGCAAACAGTTGTTCCTGCGCGTATCCCAGCACCTCACCCGAAACGTCGTCCAGGTTGGTCTCCAGGAGAACGATATTCCCCTGCCGGGCTGCAACGGGGGCATCCGCCGCCTCTCCCAGCCACACCCGGATGATGTTGGGAAAGTTCTCCGGGTCCCTGGTGCCAAGGCCGATGCCGGTCTTCGTTATGGACATTGCGGGACGCTGGAAATGGGCCAACGCGGTGATCAAAGCCGCGCCCGTGGGCGTGGTAAGCTCGCCGGCCCCTTGGTACATCGGGTGGTCGGCCACGACCGGTGCGCCGGACGCCGACACCAGTTCCAACGTAGCCGGAGCAGGGTTGGGATAGCCGCCGGGCCAGCGAGGCGGGGCGGCCTCGCCAAGCACCAAGGGCGCGGAATACACCGCCTCCACCCCCAGCCGTTCCAAGCCGCATACCACCCCCACCACGTCAACCAGGGTGTCTACGCTGGCCAACTCCTCCAGTTCCAGGCTCTCCTCAGGCTCGCCGTGCACCCGGCACTCGGCGGCCCATAAAGCCGACAGCACCTTACAGGCGCGGGCCTTCAAGCCGTCGGACAGACCGCTCGCCATCACGACGTCCAGCATCGACCGCGGCGAGTAACGGGTATTGTCCTGAGTCAACACCGTAAGCTTGGCGCCGCGCATCTCCCGCCGGGTCTCCTCCGTCACCGCCAAGTTGTACCCGGCGACTGATAACTTCTCCAGGTCCTGGCGCAACTCGCTCAAGGGAAGGCCCAGATCGAGCAGCGCGCCCAGCAGCATGTCGCCGCTGGCGCCTCCAATCGGTTGAATGTATGCTACCCGCAAAGCAACCTCGCTAGATGTGCAGAATCACTGGGACGCCCAGCCACTTGGTATTGTACGCCCAGACTACAGCGAGAAGCAGGTGTTTGCAGAGGGAAGAGGATGACGGTCCAACAAATCAGCGCGGTGACCCTGGCGGTGCGGGACATGGCGCGGGCGGTGGAGTTTTACCATGACAAGGTAGGGCTCAAGATGCTTTACGGCGACGGTGATGCTTCCTTCACCAGCTTCGAGATCGGAGAGGGTTACCTGAACCTGATATTGGCGACGGAGGGCGGTTGGAGTTGGTGGGGACGGCTGATTCTGTACGTGGACGACGTTGACCGCTTCCATCAGCGGTTGGTGGACGCTGGCGTGACCCCGCAAGCACCACCCCGGGATGCCCCTTGGAGGGAGCGTTACTTCCACGTAACCGACCCCGACGGGCATGAGCTGAGTTTTGCCAAGCCGATAAGCCAAAGCCCGTCGGAGTGACTAACCCCGCAAGCGTCTGATCTCCGCCTCCAATTCCCGTATGCGCTCCTCGGCGGAGATGCGTTCCTCGGCTTCCTCATCGAGCGTGCGCAAGTAACGCCGGGCCGCCGGGTCGTACCAACGGAGCCATCCCTCCTCCCAGCACAGGTCCAAGCCCAACACCCGGCTGTGCCCCCATTGATGGGATTCGTCCACGTGCACGATGTCGATGGGCTGATACTCCCCTCCGACCAGCCGATCTCCGGCCAGGCCGACCGGATAATACTCGCCGCCCGACGGGTCAAAACGCCAGTACTCCGGCACTCCGAACGAGGCGTAGTCTACCCGCTTACCGGTAACGTCGTTCTCCGCGGTGGTCTCGGAGGCTATTTCCAGCACAAAGTCCGGGGGCTTGCCCCAGTGGTCTATGGAGTAGCCCCGGTCGGAAATGATCCTGCGGCGGTCCACGCCGAAGGCTACCAACAGATCGGGGACCCGCAAACCGCGGCGCTGGCTCAGGTCCCGTCCCACGGGGACCTCGCCCAGCACGATGGTGGTGTCCGGCGCGCTGAGGTAGCGGCGCAAGGCAGCTTGGTATCCTTGGTCGTGAAGATAGAGAGGGTTCTGCATATCGCCCCTGGGTGGAAACACCGGGAACTTGCCGTCGCCTGGGTCAAACGGTATGCGCGGAGGCGGGACAAACCGCTCCTTTGACGTGGCGGACGGCTTTCGCGGGACCGGTCTGCTGGTCATACAAGACCTCAATCAACCTGATGATACAGGCCTGACAATACGGGGATGAGACAGAGCCCTTGCGGGCCATTATACGCCAAGCCGATTTGCCCATCCGAGGCAGGAGGCGTCAAACATTCACCAAGAATTCTATAACGTCGCCGTCCTTGACCTTGTAGGTCTTACCCTCCGAACGGAGGACGCCCTCCTTGCGGCACTGGGGGACGCCGCCGCACCGGACTAAATCATCGAACGGTATTACTTCCGCCCGAATGAAGCCCCGGACAAAGTCGGAATGCACCGCGCCAGCCGCATCCTGCGCTCCCAACCCTCCGGGAACGCTCCAAGCGCGGACCTCGTCGTCGCCCACAGTCAGGAACGACACCAGCCCCAGCGTCTCGTAGCTGGCGCGGATCACCCGGTCCGTGGCGGGGTCGCCCAGCCCCAAGTCCTTCCGGAACTCATCTTCTTCGTCTTCTGACATCCGCCCAAGGTCTTCTTCCAACCTGCCGCTGAGACTGACCTGGCCCATGTTGCGGACAACCACAGGGTCCAGATTCAACCGGTCCAGCTCAATGTCGGGTGAAGACTCATCGGTGTTGAAGGCTACGACGACTCGTTTGTCGGTCAGGAGTTGGTAACGAGCCGCGACCTCCGCCTCTGCGGCTCCCAACTCCTGGGAGCGGAGCGGCACACCTGCCTCGAGTTCCTGCTTGACCTTCTTGACGGCGTCCAAGTGGCGGACCACGGTCGGACGCTCTTCCGGCTTGGACTTCTTGACGGCGTCCTCCTGCCGTTCGACGGCCCTTTCCAGCACCTCCAGGTCGGCCAGCATCAACTCGTCCAGCATGGCGGCCAAGTCCCTGCCGGGGTCTACATCGCCGAAGGGATGATGAACGGCGGAGTTGGTGAAGGCCCGCACCACCAGCAAGAAGGCGTCGGCGCCTTGAAGCGTGTTGCGGTGCCTGCCGCCCAGCCCGCGCAACTGGCCCTGTTTTTCATCGCCGGGCAGGTCCCAATAGGTGACCTCGGCGTAGACGGTCTTCCTGGGAGTATACATCTCCGACAGGGCATCCAGCCGAGGGTCAGGTACTTTGACCACGCCCACGTGCAATTCTCCGGAGGGTCCTCCGCCGATGGACGAGCTGTGGCCCCGGGTCAGGGCGTTAAAAACGGTGGTCTTCCCGCTGAGCGGTAGACCTATAATCGCAATATTCATACTGAGATTATATCGTCAATTCGATGGTGGCGTAACCTTTTACGGTGCTTGAAAGAACTACGTCGTTGATTATGGCCCAATGCTTGAAAGGTTTTCGGAGAACCTTTGTTGTGGGAACTATCTATTTTGGTTGACAGTCTCCATTATCCCACATAATGTGACCCCGGCTTGAATACGGTGAATAGTGACGTTGAGGTAGATGGGCTTAGGTTCCACTGTTGGGATGTTACAATGGGAAAAGCGGTAAAAGACGATGATTCCGTCATCGCGCAGATCGGTGGCGTCACTTTCGCTGTTCTAACACGGGTTAGCATTTGCTTTACTTGGTTAGGATTTTGGCTTTGTCGTGTCATGCTGACGGATTCGCTAGACTACCGATTTACTGAACCAAGATCAATTGCAATTGAACTGTTAGGCAAGAATCCGTTTGACCAGGGATTCAGTATTGGCATGGCGATGCTAACAGTGCAGGTTTGGCTAATTACGTGGCCCCACATCAAGGGAGGAACTATGGGCTTGATTGCAAGGTCGGCAGAGGCTTGGTCGGAAGGCGTGGCAAGGCGGCTGTCTCCCAAAGCAGTAAAAATAATCGCCCAACGCTTATCAACGGATGACCTACGGGAAATCCTGGAAAAGCGGGAGCGGGACGAAAAGGCTGAAACAGCAACGTCGAGCTAATCAGGAAAACCAAAATCCGCTGCCCGAATCCATTATTAGGACTATATCAGCGGATTTTGGCTTATAGAGTTGGGGTCAGCAGCCAAGGAGTTGAGACCTAATTGTTGTGGATCAGTAGGACTCGAACAGCTTGCCCCACTCGGTCTTGAGAGCCGCTTCAATGCGGCGGCGGCCCTTGGTCTTGAGCCAATAACCGTTGTGATAAAGATTGGAAGCCAGGAATGCCAACCCGACCAGGGGGCTGCGGAGCAGCATCCGTTCCAAGGGTTTCAACGGCCCCCAGTAGATCGCCTTCTGCCCCTTGCTGGCAAAGGTGTTCTCCACGCCGGTGAACCGCCAGTCAACCTGATTGATGTCCTCTCCCACGACCTCTATTTTCGACATGTCGCCGCACCCCAAGCCGCGCTCGTGGGCCAACCTGATAAACCGGATGCTCATGGGGTCGAACCCCATCATCTTTGCGGCCACGGCGTCGATGGCAACCTGATCGGCGCTGGCTAGGATGCGGTCTTTCACGTGCCACCGCATCGCTCTCGGCCCCGGTCCGTCTCCGGCGAAGGTGCCGTCCATAACCGCGAAGAGTCCGGGGTGAATCTCTTTCTGGATTGCCAGCAGGTCCACAAGGGTCTCGTGGATTACGGAGTGGGTCCAATGGCGCTTGCGGTGAAGCAGGCCCCCGAAGGCGTTCTTCATCGCTCCGGTCATCGTGGTGAAAACGTGGGTCTTCATGGTGGGCAGATGCACGATGTTGCGGCCCTGGAACATTTCGGGAATCTGTATGCCTTCAGGAAATATGTCGTTCAGCACCAGCATTTCCGCCTTGGGCTCGTACTCCACCCAAGGACTGGGGGGCGTATCCAAGTGGACCACCGGCAAGCCGATCCTGTCCTGGACGGCTTTGTGCTTGTTGTTGGCCTCTCCTTCGAAGGAGTCCACCACCACGGTGCCGTTATGAGCGCCGATGAGTTCCCGGTGTCCCAGGTTTCGGAGTGCGCGGGTCACGCCTTCCAACTGCCAGGGAGAGGTGGAGCAACCGGGATACCAGTGCTGCCAGGATATATTTATCTTCAGCAGGGTTGCTGTTTGAGGATCCAGAACATCGGCGACGCCCGCCATCACCATGGCCCGCTCTATGTCGTGCAGCACCGTCCCCGGGGAGGTCGCCACCACCGCCACCACGGAAGTTGAGGGCGGCTGGGTCTGTGACGCTTTCGGCGCCTGTTCGGTTTGCGGGGACGGTGTATTGAATGCTTGCATCCGTTGCTCCTATAGTAATTGTGTTCACCCCTCCCCGTCATTCCCACGCAGTCGGAAATGACAGGGACGGCTTCAACCGATCAACAACAATACCAGGGCGGAAACTCCTACCCAGCAGACCACCGAGGCCAGCAGGGGCAAGTCACGGACAATCAGTTGCTCTGGCGCCTCGGCCCGCGGGCTGGAGTTCAACAGGTACAGGTAACGGAACAGCCCGAAGGTGACGATGGGCACGGTGAGCAGCATGGCGTTGTTGTCCGGCAGGTTAGGCGCCTCTACTGTGTATAAAGTATAGCTCAACCAAGCGGCAACCGCAGACATGGTGAGAAGCTGGCCCACGAAAGGACCGTGGTACTTGCTCAAGACCGAACGCTGCTCCGGCGCCAAGTCGCCGGCCAAACGCACCTCGGCGTAGCGCCGCCCCAGCACAATGAACAATGCCCCGGCGCCGGTCGTCACGAAGAGCCAAGGGGACGGGAACACGTCTATGGCCAGGGCCCCGGCAGCTATGCGGACTACGTACCCGTTGGCCACGGCCATCAGGTCTATCACGACCACCCGCTTCAAGCCGAAAGAGTAGGCTACATTGACCCCCAGGTAGATAAGGGCCGCCGCAACCAACGCCGGCTTGACCAAGACCGTCAACGCCACACCGCAGAGGGCCAGTACCAGCATCGCGGCTACAGCGGCGGGCGCTCCTACCAGTCCCGCGGCGATGGGGCGGGACCGCTTCAGCGGGTGGTTCCGGTCATCCTCGCGGTCCATCAGGTCGTTCAGCAAGTAGGTGGCGCTGGACATGGCGCAGAAGGCTACTGTGAGCAGCAAAAGTTGCCGCAACAGGCCGGGCACCGCGGCCAAATCGTCCAATGACCAAGCGACGGAACCGTCGCCGACCGGCGTGTTTACGGCAAACAAGAAAGGAAGGAAGACGATGGCGTTCTTGATCCATTGCTGAGGGCGTAACGCTTGAAACAGCGCCAAGCAGGCAACGGACAGCGGCCGTTGTCCGGCTGTGTTAGAGGGCTTGTTCGTTGCATCCACCTGCGATTTCCATCTTCACCTCCCCGCGGCATCCCATTTTCGGTTACTCGGCGGAGGAACGGAGTTGGGCGTACATGGCCCCCAGGGCGCTCATGCTGATAGTGTATAACGTAAACACCGCCACCAACCCCCATACCAGCAAGACGTTGGCGGTGGTGACCGCCGTCACGGCGGCGCCGACCACTGCGGCGACCACGAATATCACCGCCCCCAACGCGCCGCCGAAGGCCAAGGCCTTTTTGAATCGAGATTCGGTATAGCCGCCCACCGACGATATTCCGAAGTAGCCGCCTATGAACGGGCCGAAGGGGATGCCGATGAAGTGGACAATAGGAATCAGGGCCAGCACCACCATTATGCCGAATCCTACCAGAACTCCCTTGACCACGCTTGCCCCCTCGAAAGCCGGTATGTCGCAACCATTATAGATGTTGAGGCCCGCGATATATACTTGGTATCCATCCCGCAACAGGAGTTTGTTGATTGTCAACTGAAACGGACCGGAACGAGTTCGAGTACGAATCTCCCTTCGCCGAATTGTTGGAGATGCGCCGCCAGTCTTCAGCCGATGGAATCGGCGTGGCGACGATGACCGTTCAGGACAAGCACCGCCAGAACGCCGGCGTTGTCCAAGGCGGCATAATTGTCACCCTGGCGGACTACGCCTTCCATCTTGCCGTGGAGTCGCTGTTGCAACCGGGACAGTCGTCGGTAACCATTGAACTCAAGGTCAACTTCATCGCGCCGGCCAAGGATGGCGAGCTGACGGCCACTTCGAAGGTCGTCAGCGCCGGGCGCCGCGTCGTGGTGTGTGACGTAGACGTGACCTGCCCGGACGGCTCCCTCATAGCCAAGGGCATGGGCACGTACCTGATAAGGTCGCGCCCTTCGTAGCCTTCCCTGGCGATTATTGGCACTCTGATTCGCAAATGATGCTATTTGGTTCTGGGGTATAAAGCGTCGCCATTCTTAGTACTACAGTCGCAGATCAATAGGGAGTAGAATTGGGCCAATTGTTTGGTGATGAGGTGAGTTGGTGGTTGCTTGGGGAGACGGGGTGTCGGAAGTGGCCCGGTGGGCCGATGGCATAGAACAGGTGCATGAGTGCATAGCCGAGCGGTTCCGGCGACCGGAGCCGCGTCGACGGGCTCTGGCCTATCTGCGAGGGCTACTCAGTCCGGTAGAACGCAAGAACGGCTGGCAACTGGCCGAACAGGCCGGGGACGCCACACCCGACGGTGTGCAGCGCCTGCTTTACAACTACCGGTGGGACGCGGACCAAGTCCGGGACGACCTCAGGGACTACGTGGTGGAGCACCTGGGCGATGCCGACGGAGTTCTGGTGGTGGACGAGACCGGGTTTCTCAAGAAAGGCGACAAGTCCGCTGGGGTGCAGCGTCAGTACAGTGGGACGGCGGGTCGGATCGAGAACTGCCAGGTTGGCGTGTTCCTGGCCCACGCCGGAGCCAGGGGCAGGGCATTGCTGGACCGGGAGTTGTACCTGCCCCAGGTATGGGCGGACGATTGGGAGCGGCGGCGGGAAGCGGGGGTTCCGGAGAGTGTCCGCTTTCGGACCAAGCCGCAACTGGCACAGTTGATGTTGCAGCGGGCACTGGAATCGGGTGTTCCCTTCGGCTGGTTTACCGGAGACGAGGTCTACGGCAGCGACCGCAACCTGCGGTTGTGGCTGGAAGGTGAGGAGATTCCTCATGTCATGGCCGTAAAGAGCAACGAGAAGCTGTGGGCTTTGACGGAGCGGGGACCGCTACAGGTGAGGGCGGACCGTCTGGCGTCCGGGGTTGCGGAATCCGCTTGGGTGCGGTGCAGCGCCGGGAATGGCGCCAAGGGACCACGGGTCTACGATTGGGCCGCCGTGGACATACGGCCCCTGAGGGAACCAGGCAAGGGGTACTGGCTGCTGGCCCGGCGCAGCATCGCCAAACCTGGTGAGTTGGCCTACTACGTTTGCTTCGGTCCGGCAGGCACCGGCTTGGAGGAACTGGCGAGGGTGGCCGGGACCCGTTGGGCCATCGAGGAATGCTTTGAGGAGGCCAAGGGAGAGGTGGGGTTGGACCAGTACGAGGTGCGGCGGTGGGATGGCTGGTACTGGCACATCACCTTGGCCATGCTGGCCCACGCCTACCTGATGGCAACCAGGTATCAGGCGATGGAACAGGGAGAAAAGGGGGCCACTACGGCCCCGATGAAGAGTTGATTCCCGTGACTGTCCCGGAGGTGCGACGGCTGCTCACCCGCCTGGTATGGACAGAGAACCAACCACCGGATTTCATCCTGTATTGGTCCTGGTGGAGACGGCGTCATCAGGCCAAAGCTCGGCAATGCCACTACAAAAGGCGACAATCAAATCTGCGACTGTAGTATTAGAACCCCTAACAAAAAGAGGATAAGCGTCTGAAGCAGATGAGTGAGTAACTGTTCAGGGTTGAGGGGAAATGAGCAACTGGCGGCATTCCAGGAAGGGGTTCAGGCCCCTGGCGCGCCAGGTTCCAAAGAGGGAGGCCAGGACCAATTTGCTGTTGCTGCCCTGTTGGGAGCGGGTCCCGCCGCTGATTTTACGGCTGATCACCAAGTGACGCAGGCTCCGTTCAGCACCATTATTGTCAGATGGAGCCTCCGGGTGCGACACGAAGACGAACAACTCCTTGATATGCCGCTCAATCCTCCGGCATAGCTTGGCTTGCACTGCCAACGGGTCTTCCAGGAAAGGCCTGCACAGCGCCAGCAACCGCTCCTCCAGCACCAACTGTACCCGGGACGGAGGGCGTCTCCCAGCCGCCCATTCCCGGCCTTTGGCATAAAGCCGTTGCACTCCCAATGCCCACCGGACCAGTCCGTCGTCTTCCGGGTAGCAGACCTTCAGCGCGTGAATATCCCGCAGCAGGTGGACCCAACATCTCTGCTTGAGTCCAGGGTAGTGGTGGTAGGCCGCGTAGAAGTCGCTCACCAGAATCCCTTCGAAGGACTCGCCCAGGACCTCGTCCACCACCTCCCCGCTCCGGCCCCGGCGCAGGAAGAACCGCTCCGTGGGCGTGCTGAAAGTCCAGACGTAGCCGTTTTTCCCGTTCTCCCGCCAACCCGTCTCATCGGCGTTTACTACCGGGCTGGAACGGATGCGCTCCAGGATCTTACCCACCTCCGCTCTTCCCTGCCGGGCAACCTGATGGACCGCCTGGACGATAGCCCCAACGCTCAGTTTCAACTGATGGAATACTCGCAGATACCATTGGATGGTCCTTACGGGCAGCCGTCCCTCTTCCCGTAGAGTCACCATCAAGCTCACCAGATTGGTTCCAAGGCGTTGGCGGCCCACGGCCAGACCTTTCAGGGGCTCCTGGGGCCGCCGCCGTTTCCGGCACAACGGACAGGTCCGGGCTATGAATACGTGCTCCGTGACTTCTGCCGGGATTACCGGAATGTCTATGACTTCCCGGGTCCGATGCACCCATCCCCCGGTGAGAGGGGTATGGCATTCGGGGCAAGAGTCCGGGGCGTGGACCACCCGCCCGGTGGGTTCCATCCGCGGTCGGGCGAAGCCGTGCTGACGCTTCTTGCGCGGCTTCTTTTCCGCCGCCGGCTTCTTGCGTCTGGCGGACAGTTTATGCCCCGGCATCCTGGCCCCCGGTCCACCGCCAGATAGCCGGGCTTCCAGGCTCTCGACTCGCTGTCTCAGTTCCGCGATGATCTCCAGCAGAGTTTCCCGGCTCGCTTGGTTCAGGTCCACTTCGGTTTCCATGGCTCTCTTATGCCACAATCGCGCCCCGCACGCCAGCGTTTTTCAGAAAGAAAACAACTTTCGGTCAATTCACCTCATCAAGTCTGAACAGTTACATGAGTGAACATCCTATGGACAGGAACGCCTCATGTATCCCGTCTATTCGTTCGTAGCGCACCCTCAGTCTGCGGAACTGGTGCAACCATGCCAGGGTTCGCTCGACAACCCACCGGTACACGCCCAGCCCACTGCCATGCCCGACGCCCCGTTTGGCGATCACCGGCCTGATGTGGCGCGAACGCAACGATTTCCGATGCTCCCGGGAATCATAAGCCCGGTCCGCATACAGCCGCTCCGGTCTGCGGCGCGGACGGCCACGTTTGCCCCGCACCGGCGGTATCGCATCCACCAATGGCAGCAATTGAGTCACGTCATGACGGTTGGCTCCACTCAGTATTGCTGCCAGAGGAGTCCCATTGGCGTCGGTGATCACGTGATGCTTGCTCCCAGGCTTACGGCGGTCCGTAGGATTGGGGCCTGTTTTTTCCCCCGCCTCCGACTGCCCGGACCGACCCACTGTCCACACAAGCCCGGGACCAGTCCAGACCGTTAGCCCCTTGCAGTTTGGACAACAGGAGTTCATGGAGACTCGGCCACACTCCGGCTTCATGCCACTCTTTCAGACGGCGCCAGCAGGTCATCCCCGACCCACATTCCATCTCCTTGGGCAACATCTCCCAAGGGATCCCGCTCTTGAGCACGAAAAGGATGCCGGCCAGGGCCTTCCGGTCGTCTATCCGCTGGCGTCCGGGGTACCGGAACCGCCTGGGCTTCGCGGGTGGCAGCAGCGGTTGGAGCATCTCCCATAGTTCATCGCTCACCAGTGGCTTCGCCATCAATCTCTCCTTGCCCTGTTGCCGATGCTGCACCTGTACGCTGCAAACCACGGCTTGGAGAGAATCTAGGCCTCTTACACCTGCTCGTCAACTCTTTTTGTTAGGGGCTCTTAGTACTACAGTCGCAGATGACCAGCTTTAGGGCCGGAGGGCTTTGAAGGCCGTCGAACTTAGCTTCGGTTCGTGCGTCTGCAAGATTTGCCTATGAACTGTTGCGTGCGGCGCTGTCGCTGGACTTACCACGATATCCAGAAAGACACGACCCAGCAGATTACCACCTGCTTATGTTGCAGAGAGATGTCGGTGACGACGAATTGAGCGAGTAGTGAGGAATTTCGATGTAATAATTTCCGACGGGTTACGCACCTCTCCCGTTTTGGTTTAGCAAGATAGCCTTTATTTCCTTTACATCGGCCTTGATTTCGTTCAAATGGTTTTCAACTACGTCAAACCGAGTATCAACGGCAATACGGAGTCCTTGTATATCCTCACGCACCTCTTTGAACTGCTGGTCCATTTCAGTAGTAAGAGAATCAACCCTTGTATCTATGTACCCACGGATTGATTCATCCAATGCATCCAAATCGGCTCTAGATACCGCTCGGTCTTGCTCTGTTGCCATGCGACCTCCTGCATGAGGCAGCTTTTATTGTTGTCAGCCTTGTGCCCAGTCGGTTAATGAACCCATTGTCTATCCAATCTAGGCATCGATATTCAGGGTTATGTGTATATACTACTCCTAATTTCATTGTCAACACATGTACAGACATGATCGTATGTACCTATATCCGACAATACCTTTGCGTGACTTTAGGATACACTGACCTACTTTGGTGTGAGTGGTTCGCTAAACTTCGAATACGTGTCTTATCCCAAATCCAAATGGGACCTTGCGAACAGGCAATTTGGAATAGGCCATGCGTGGTGCTATAATCTCCTCTGGGCTGGTTCGGAGGTGCCCAGAATGAGAATCCCCATGAAAGTCGACTATGGGGTACGGGCCTTGATGGAGCTGGCATTGCGTTATGACCAAGGCCCGGTCCAGACTGCCGACATCGCCTACAGGCAGGGCATCCCGGAGTCCTACCTGGATCAACTCATGACCGTGCTGAACAAGTTCGGGTTCGTGATCAGCCGCAGGGGCCCTCAAGGCGGGCACAAGCTGGCCAGGGACCCGGGCGACATAAACCTGGGCATGGTGATGAAAACACTGGACGCCAGTTCCTCTCCCCTGGACTGCCTTATAAACCCGCTGGACTGCGTATTCTCGGACACATGCGCGCAGCAAGAGGTGTGGAAAGCAGTGGAGGAGGCTGTCCAGAACCTGTTGACCAACATAACCCTGGACGACTTGATCAAGCGCCAGCGGCGCTTGGCCGACCAAGCCGTGATGTAACCCCAGCCCAGTCTACAACCAGCCAAGCGCCCCCCCTGCTGCCATTCCCGCCTTCGCGGGAATCCAAGTGGGCGGGCCGAGAACGTTACTGAGGAGAGGGTAGCATGACCCAACAGCCATTGGTCCTGACACCAGAGCAGGTAAGCCGGTACAGCCGCCATATCATAATGGGCGACGTGGGAAGCAGGGGGCAGCGCGCCCTTCTCCAGTCCAAGGCCTTGATAGTAGGAGCGGGCGGCCTTGGCTCGCCGTCGGCCATATACTTGACACTGGCTGGCGTGGGCACCGTGGGCATCGTCGATTTCGACGTGGTGGACATTTCCAACCTGCAACGCCAGATATTGCACCACACCAAGGACATTGGCCGTCCCAAGCTGGAGTCGGCGAAGGACAATCTGAAGGCCTACAACCCCGACGTCAACGTGGTCCTCCACGAGGACAGACTGGAGTCCCACAACGCCCGGGAGATAATCGGGCAGTACGACTTGGTAATCAACGGTGCGGACAACTTCGCCACGCGCTACTTGGTGAACGATGCTTGCTACCTGGAAGGAAAGCCGTTGGTGGATGGCAGCATCCTGATCTTCGACGGGCAGGCCACGGTGTTCCTCCCCGGCGAAGGCTGCTACCGCTGCCTCTTCCCGTCGCCGCCCCCTCCGGGCATGGTGCCCAACTGCGCCGAAGCCGGTGTGCTGGGAGCGCTTACCGGCTTGGTGGGAAGCATCCAGTCTACCGAGGCCCTGAAGTTGATGCTGGGGATTGGAGATTCCCTGAGTTCCCGTCTTCTGCTGGTCGACGCGCTCAGCATGAGCTTCCGCGAGGTCAAGTTGAAGCGGAACCCGGCATGTCCGCTGTGCGGAGACACTCCGACGGTGACTGAGCTGATAGATTACGAAATCTTCTGCGGGCTGACCGAGCCTGAGACCGCCGCCGCCGCGTTCGACTAAAGGGCCAGGCGACAATCGACTGTCTCCTCTGAGAGTGCCTCTTTCCGTCGGCCAAGGCTTATGGATTCCCGCGAAGGCGGGAATGACGGGTTGAGAAGCTGGGCAAGGTTCAGGATAGTCACCAAGTCAAACCGCTTGTTGTCAGGCGTTAGCTAGAGGCGGTCGCTCGTCAGGTGACAGGACACCGAGAGGTTATGGTTACAAGGTTGACCTACAAGGGAATACTCGCAACCATCGGCAACACCCCCATGGTGGAACTCGCAAACATGAGTCCCAAAGAGGGGGTCCGGATCTTCGCCAAGCTGGAAGGGCAAAACCCTACCGGCAGCCTGAAGGACCGCATTGCCCTCAAGATGATTGAGAACGCCGAAAGGGACGGCGAGATTTCTCCCAGCCGCACCATACTGGAACCCACCAGCGGCAACACCGGCATTTCCATCGCTATGGTCAGCAGGCTCAAGGGCTACCGGGTTGCGGTGGTGATGCCGGAAAACGTCAGTCCCGAACGCACCCAACTGCTGCACGCCTACGGGGCCGAGATCGTCTACTCCGAGGGGTCCCGGGGCACCAACGGCTCGATTGAAGTGGCCCAAGACCTGGTGGAGAAAAACTCCGGCGACTACTTCATGCTCTACCAGTATGGAAACGGGGGCAATCCGGGGGCCCATTACGAAACAACCGGCGTCGAGATCGTTGAAACCCTGCCGGACGTGGACATGTTCGTAGCCGGCTTGGGCACCGGGGGTACTCTGATGGGCGTTGGCCGGCGACTGAAAGAACACAACCCCGACGTGAAAATCGTTGCCGTCGCGCCCGAGCCGGAGGACTTCATATCGGGACTGCGCAGCTTGGAGGAGGGGTTCATACCGCCCATCCTGGACATTAACCTGCTCGACTCACGCAGGCTGGTGAGCAGCTTCGACGCCTTCAGCACCACCAAGAGCCTGCTGCAACAGGAAGGCATATTCGCCGGCATATCATCCGGCTCGGTAGTGTACGGCGCCCTGCGGCAGGCCGAACGGATGGATGAAGGCAACATAGTGTGTTTGCTGGCCGACGGCGGCTGGAAATATTTGAGCACAAATCTTTGGACAAAAGACTACGAACAGTTGGCCAAGGAGGCCCAAGGCAAGATCTGGTGGTGAGGTTTAGAGTAGACTAGACAGCCCTGTATTGCCGTCGCGCAGCCCCTGACACAGCGTAAGAAGAGGCCGCCGAGAGTGACTTTCCACTCCCGGCGGCCTTGTTATGTAACTTGAAACCGCGTCTCTACGATGCTATACTGCCCTTAAATAAGCGGGTCTCAGAAAGCGGGGTTTCCCGCTTTCTTCTTGATTAGGTTGGCTCGGTTTCAGGGTATTTTCACCCAGGGGGCTTGGCCGTGAAAAGCGATTTTTTGATAGCGCTGACCCAGTTGGCAGCGGAGCGCCACTTGCCCAGAGAACAGGTGCTGCAAGCGATCGAAGTAGCCTTGGCGTCCGCGTTCAAGAAAGACAACCCGGCGTCGGGTCAGAACATCTCCGTCAAGTTGAACCCCAACACTGGGGAAGTCAACATATACGCCCTCAAGACCGTGGTGGAATCGGTAGAAGACCCCGACCGTGAAATCAGCCTGAAGGATGCTCAGTACATCAAGACCTCCGCAGACGTGGGAGACGAAGTGGCCGCCCAAGAGCCGCTACCCCACAACGCCAGCCGGATCGCCGCACAGACCGCCAAGCAGGTGGTCCTTCAGCGGTTGCGGGAAGCGGAGAGAGAACTGCTCTATCAGGAGTTCCTGCAACACGAAGGCGACATTGTATCCGGCGTAATCGAACAGACCGACGGGATGCGCACCATAACTTTGGACTTGGGGCGGGCGCAAGCCATTCTGCCTTATGACGAGCAGGTGCCCACCGAGAGATACCGGAAAGGTCAACGGGTCAAAGTTTACGTGCTCAGCGTGCGCAGCGCCTCGAAAGGGCCGGAGATACTTGTATCCCGCAGCCATAAGGATATGTTGAAACGGCTCTTCGAGATCGAGGTGCCGGAGGTCTACAGCGGCGCCGTGGAGATCAAGGCCATAGCGCGGGAAGCGGGCTTCCGCAGCAAGGTGGCGGTTAACGCTACCCAGCAGGGTATCGATCCCGTCGGCTCGTGCATCGGGGTGCGCGGCAATCGTATCCAGAGCATCGTCAACGAATTGCAAGGGGAAAAAATCGACATCGTATCCTGGGATGAAGACCCGAGAGTGTTTATTGGCAAGGCGCTAAGCCCGTCCGAAGTGATAGCCGTCGAGCTTTCCCACGGCGACGCTACCGCTACGGTGGTGGTCCCGGACCGCCAATTGTCTCTTGCCATCGGTAAAGAGGGGCAGAATACCCGGCTGGCCGCCAGGCTCACGGGTTGGCGCCTCGATATCAAGGGCATGACCGAGTGGGAAGAGATAAGAGAGGCCCGTCGCCTGCAACTCGCTGCCGAACAGGCGCTGGCGAGAGAGGCGGAACTGGCAGCCAGCATGGCGCAAGCCGATGCCGCGGCGGCGGCGGAAGAGGCCGTGGAGGAAGAGTTGGTCTCGGTTGCCGCCGATACACTGGCCGACACGGCCCCGGAGGCTGCGGTCGAGGAAGAGGCCGTTGAAGCGGCGGCGCCTGAGGCAGAGGTCGTTCCGCAGGTCGACGAAGATGAAATCCTGGAAGCCCTGATCCGGGAAGAGGATGAACAGCGCGCCCGGGAAGAGGAAGCCCTGCCTACGTTCAGCGTCGATGACCTCGATACCTTCACCTTGGACGAGGTGGAGATTATGTCGGACGAAGCAGAGGAGACCGAGGATGAGGACGAAGAAGAGGCCGATCTGGTGCTGGCTCCAGACTTGGCCCCGATTGGGATGCTGACGCCGGACGCCGGAAAGATTCGCTTCGCCGAAGACCTGATAGAAGAGACCCGCGGCGGCGGACGACGGAATAACCGTGCCAGGCGGGGCGGCGCCGGGAGAGCCAGGGGCAATCGGCGGGGGGGCCGTTAACAGAGTCTTTCCCCAGCCAACCAAGGACAGTTGAATTGGCCCAACGACGGCACATACCCGATCGTAAGTGTGTGGCCTGCGGCCAAAAGTCCGCCAAGCGGCAGCTTGTCCGGGTAGTGCGCACCCCCCAAGGGACTGTGTTGGTTGACGAAACCGGTAAAAGCGCTGGCAGGGGTGCGTATCTTTGCCGTAAAGCGGCGTGCTGGCGGCAAGGCTTGCAAAGCAAACGCTTAGAGAAAAGCCTGTCTGTTACCATTTCACCGGCTGACCAAGCCCAACTGCTGGCCTTTTACCAGGAGACGATAGTATAACGCGGTGTGGAGGGTTGAATGACTACTGACGGACGCGCAACACAGAGTAGGCGTCGACAATCGAGAGCTCTGGTGCTACCTGAAACCCTTACCGTCCAACGTCTCTCCGAACTTACCGACCAGAACCCCATTGACGTCATCAAGCAACTGATGAGAAACGGCATCATGGCGTCGATGAACCAAGTCATCGACTACCAGATGGCGACGTTGGTGACCTCCGCATTCGGTATCAGGACCACCATGGCAGAGCCGGAAAGCGGTCCCATCAGGACCGCCGTCCGGGAGGCCGAGGACGCCGACGAAGCAGACTTGGCAACCCGGCCTCCGGTAGTGACGATTCTGGGGCACGTCGACCATGGAAAGACCGCCCTGTTGGACACCATTCGGAGGACCAGGGTGGCGGACAGGGAAGTGGGAGGGATCACGCAACACATCGGAGCTTATCAGGTTGAGTACCATGATGAGAAAATTACTTTTCTGGATACCCCGGGCCACGAAGCATTCACGGCCATAAGGGCCCGCGGTTCCAGGGTGACCGACATTGCCGTCCTGGTGGTGGCGGCCGACGACGGCATTATGCCGCAGACAATTGAGGCCATCGATCATGTCAGGGCGGCCCAAGTGCCCATGGTGGTAGCTATCAACAAGATGGACCTGCCCACCGCCGACCCGGAACGGGTCAAACGGCAGTTGAGCGAGCGGGACTTGCTGGTAGAGGACTGGGGAGGAGACGTAATCTCCGTAGAGGTCTCGGCCCGGACAGGCGACGGAGTAGACGACTTGCTGGAGAACCTCCTCGTGGTGGCGGAAATCTCCGAGTTGAAAGCCAACCCCGGTAAGGCGGCCACAGGCGTTATCGTCGAAGCCAAGCTGGACCGTAAACGCGGCTCGACCGCGACCCTGCTGGTGCAGGACGGCAGCCTTACCGTGGGAGACTACATTGCCGCCGGAAGCGCTTGGGGGCGTATAAAGGCCATCAATAACGAGCGCGGACAATCGATGGACGGAGTGTCCCCAGGAACGCCTGCCGAAATCCTTGGCTTCGGCTCCCTTCCCGAGGCTGGCGACCCGTTCGCGATTGTGACTAACGAGCGTGAAGCCCGCTCTATGGCCTCCTCCAAGGGCAGCTATTACTCCTCCCAAGCTGCACAGGCCCGCGCTTTGACGCTGGAGGAGGTTGTCAACCAGAGTTCCGAGGACCGGAAAGAGTTGAACCTGGTGCTCAAAGCAGACGTGCAGGGCAGTGTGGAAGCCGTCCGCCAAGCACTGGAGAACCTGTCCTCGGACTTCAAGGTGCGGTTGCTTCACTCCAGTTCAGGCGGGATTACCGAGTCCGATATTCTACTGGCCAGCGCATCGGAAGCAATAGTGATCGGATTCAATGTAGGCACGGAACCCAGCGCCGAGAGGCTGGCCCACCGGCTGGGAGTGCAAATCAGGCATTACCAGATTATCTACCACCTGATAGACGACGTTAACCTGGCGTTGCAGGGTCTTTTGGAGCCAACCTATACCGACGTTATATTGGGCCGGGGCGAGGTACGGGAAATTTTCCCATCCCGCCGCGGGGTCAGAATCGCAGGATGCCGGATCATCGAAGGGCGTATCACCCGAGGCGCCGCCGTCAGGGTTACCCGCGATGAAGATGTGCTGTATGAAGGCCCCATCGCCAGCCTGCGTCACTTCCGCGATGAAGTTAACGAAGCGGCCTTGGGCACGGAATGCGGTATCATCCTGCAGGGCTTCAACGACTTTGAGCCGGGCGATATTCTGGAAGCCCACCGTCAGGAAAGGGACCGGGTGTAATCCCTTCCGGTAGACGCCCGCGTTTGACTGACCATCGTGCCGCCTTCCGGTGGAGGAGCCCGCCATGCCCCGACGTGTTGACCGCATAAACGGCCTGTTGCGCCAGGAAATAAGCCAGGTCTTGGCCCGGCAGATAAAGGACCCGAGGCTGAACGGCGTGATAACCATCACCGAAGTCCAGACCTCCGGCGACTTGCGGAACGCTTTGGTGCTTGTCAGCGTCATGGGTGACGACGAGGCCAAGCGGAACGCGCTGGAGGGCATTCGATCGGCGGCGGCGTTTTTGAGGAGGGAGTTGCGGGACAGGTTGGTCTTGCGCTATACGCCTTTCCTGAGATTCGCTCTCGACGATTCAATGGAAGAGGCCGACCGGGTGTTACAGATAATGGACCAAATCCCGCCGGCGCCGGAAAGGAGTCCAATAGAGGGACTACCCCAGGAGCAGACCGAAGGACCCATACGTTAGCCACCTACCCGGCAGTAGCCATTTACCGGGGATGTATCGCTTATGCCCAAGACCGCTCTCAAGCCGTCGTTGAATGGCTTTATCAACCTGTACAAGCCTTCAGGTATCACCTCTATGGATGCGCTGCGAAGAATCAAGCGCCTGTCCGGGCAGAAGCGGAAAGTGGGCCACGGCGGCACCATGGACCCGTTGGCTAAAGGAGTGCTGCCGGTCTGTTTCGGCCAAGCCACCCGGCTGATGGACTATGTAGTCGGGGGAAGAAAGAAATACTTGATGGAGGTGCTGTTCGGCGTCACCACCACTACCTACGACAAAGAAGGTGAAGTGGCCTCCACCCGGGACGCCAGCGGCTTGACCCTTCCTCAAGTTGAAGACGCGCTCGCAACTTTCGACGGGGTAATCGACCAACTCCCGCCGATGTACAGCGCCATAAAAGTGGGCGGCCAGCGCCTGTACAAGCTGGCCCGCGCTGGCGTGGAAGTAGAGCGAAATCCACGGGAAGTGGAGATTCACGACATTCGCATAGTCCGTGCCGACCTTCCAACCCTGGTATTGGAAGTGGAATGCGGCAAGGGGGCGTACATGCGGTCCCTGGCCCACGACTTGGGGGAGTTGCTGGGCTGCGGCGCCCATGTGGTGGACTTGGAACGGCTTTCCTGCGGGGCTTTCAAAGCCGAAACTGCGGTTACCCTTGAACAATTGGACCCGGAAACGACCGACGGCAGTCCTCTGCAAGAACACCTGTTGCCGGTGGACTGGGTGTTGAGAGACCTTAAAAGCGTCTCCTTCGTTCCCCGGGCTGAACAATTGCTGCGCCATGGACAGACGGTCAGCGTGGGGCGCGCCCGGCAGGACGCCGGCTACCTGGAAGAGTTCCGGGCCTACGGTTCCGACGGCCGGTTTCTGGCCATTGTCCGTTTTAACAGGGCCGACAATTCATGGATACCGGTCAAGGTCTTCGAGATTGATGCCCCATCCCCCTATGCGCCGGCCGCGGCGTAACCAGCGTAATATTCCAAGGAAATACTCTTGGTCGAGGCCCGTGCCAGCCTCAAAATTCGAGCCTGAGAATGCCTCTGCATTGGCATTGACAAACGTTCCCCGCACTGTATATTTGACGGTGTTACGTTCCCCGCAGGCTCGATTGCGTCACCCTCCCCAAGCTGCTATCGCTTTGCGATTGGCTGCCCGCTGACTAATGCAGTATTTTCGAATGGACCGGGAGTATTGAAGATGGAGGCATACTGTTTCAAGTGCCGGAGCAAACAGGAGATAAAGGACCCTCAGCAGGTCACTCTCAAGAACGGACGCCCGGCAACGCGGGGTGTTTGCCCCGTATGCAGCACCAGGGTGTTCCGGATAGGCAAGTCTTGAAATCGCATCCTGTTACTGTGTGTTTCCAATTCTCTATGGAGGTACGTAAACAGGACCGAAGCCCAGTTTGGCCAGCAACCCTCGCGGATTGGACTCCAGCAGGGCTTGTACTTCCTCGTTCTCCAAGCCGGCGCCCCTGGCTACCCTGTCGGCCAATTCGGGAGTCAGCAGGTCCTCCGGCGCATGGGCATCCGAGTCCAGCAGCATTACTGCCCCCGCTTGTATAGCGGTCTTGACCACGTGCCCGTTGGTGAGGCTGTGCCCTCTTCGGGCTGAGACCTCCAAGTACACCCCGTTCTCCGCCGCAAGCCGTGCGACCTCGTAGGTAATCAACCCCGGATGCGCCAGCACGTCCACGAACGATGACCTCACCGCCGCCTCATTGGTGCCTGGTTCCACCGGCTCCACGGGCGTTTCCCCGTGGACGTTGACCAGCTTGGCCCCCAGTTCCTTGGCAGTCCGGGCAACCATGTCGATGTCTTCCTTGGGCACATGGGTAATTTCCACGCCTGGCAACGCAAGAATATCCCAACGCTTGGTGGCCACGGCGCAGTCAATGACCAGGGTCTTCACCACGTATTCCAAGTTGCCCACGCCCACGTGGTCCGTGATCCCAATGGCCTTGTAGCCCCGCGCCAACGCGCGGCGTATCAACTCTATCGGCGACAGCACCCCGTCGCTCAGGAAGGTGTGCGTGTGAAAATCGTACATCTGCTCTTTCAGTCCATCCGCAACGAAAATCTTCGATTCAACAAAAACCCGGCTAAGTATACGACTTGGCAGGAAGCCGTAACAACAGCCGCAATGGGCAGCCCAAGGACCTTTTCATCGAATCAACTGGACCCGCCATGGTCGCCGTCGCCGTGCCCTGGGGTGTCCGACGGTGGGCGTCTCTGCCGGTTTCTTCGACGGCCGCCCCGCCCGTTCTCACGTCGTATTACGGATGCCTCGTGGAACGGAGGGATAAGGCCGGCGCCGTTCTCTCCAGGGAAGCGGACGGCCCGCACCGGGTAGTTGATTACGATTCCCTCCTCCCGGAACCGTTGATGTACCCGGCGCACCAGGGTGGACTGCAAAGGGAAGCTGCTCAGCCGGTCCTTGGCCTGTATGAACAGCCAGAAGTCCACGTTTGACTCTCCGAAACCGTCGAAGGCGAACCATGCGCCGTATTCCTTCACGCCGTCGGGACTCTCATCCAGGACTTGCTCCATGACCTCGTGGCACACTCGTTCGATCTTGTCCAGGTCGCTTTCGTAGCTCACCTTGCTCGTAAGGAACACGTTGACTGGCGGTTCCGGCCGGTCGTAGTTGGTGATAATGGTGTCGGCGAACTTGCTGTTGGGAATCACCACCAGGTTGTTGGTCCACGTGCGGATGCGGGTGCTGCGCCAACCCACGTCCACCACGTATCCGGCGACGCTGCCCTCCAGTTGGATGTAGTCCCCCGGCGAGACCACTCCCTCGGTCATGACGTAGGTCCCGGCGAACAGGTTCGACAACGTGGGTTGGATCGCCAGAGCCACCGCCAGTCCGCCAAGGCCCAGACCGGCAATCAGCGGGCTGATGTTGATGGAGAGCAGGTCAAGTACCAGAAGGCCGCCCAAGCCGTAGATGACGACAGTGCCGACGCGACGGAGCAAGGGAATCAACCGGGGATCGAGCACCTGCCGCTCCCGGGTATTCAGTCCGCTCAGATACCAGTCGAGGGCTTGAGTGGCCGCCAGCACCATCGCCAACACCGCCACGGCCAACCCGGCGATGCCGAACCACCTCGTTGCAGCGTGCTGGATTTCGTGGCTGAAGCCCAACGGGACGGTAAAGGCCACGTAGCTGCCGGCTATAAGGATGCCCAGGTTGATGGGCCAGCGGGTGGCGTTGATGATCCTGGTATCCAGGTCGGAGGGAATCCGGCGGGCCATCCGGAGGGCAATGGGAAAGAGGACTTTATGGGATATGAAGGCGCATAGAATGGCCCCAATGACGATCCCGGCCGCCAAGGTCGGGCCGGCCCAAACCAGTCGGTCTATTCCGAAGAGAGACAGGAAGTATTCCATTTCGCACGTTACCCCTTTCCACTGAGGTCGAGTCGTGGCAGAGGTATCCTGTCCATATTACCCGGAAACGCTCAAAGGGTGTGAAGAAGCCGTTCCGCCAATAAGGGCAAAATCCGGCCTGAAGGTCCGGACAAGGTCACATCGCACAAGCGGGTAAGGGTGGTCTCGGAGGGGTTTATTTCGATGAGAGTTGCGCCGTTCTGATGGGCCACTACAGGCATCTGGGCCGCCGGGTTGACCATGCCGGACGCGCCTATCAACAACATGCAATCGCAGGCGCGGGTCTCAGCCCAACAGGCTTGCAGCACGTCGGGCGGTATGCGTTCCCCGAACATCACCGTGTCCATCTTGAGCATACCTTCGCATTCGGGACACCGGGGAGGCAACTCCGCCAAGGGAAACCCGTCACGCGGGCGGCGTTCGCCGCACTTCAAGCAGCGCAGGCGGGTCCGGTTGCCGTGAATCTCCAGCAGCGCCGTGCTGCCCGCCTCGTGGTGCAGGTTGTCCACGTTCTGGGTGATGACACAACTGAGCAGCCTGCGCCTCTCCATTTCGGCCAGCGCCAAGTGACCGGGATTGGGCATTGCGCGGTCCACCGCCAGCTTCATCTCGTATACAGGGTTGCCGGGCTCGGTCTCGGCTGTCAGCCGCGATTGCCACCAGCCCTTGGGGTCTTCGGCGAACTGTTTATAGGAAAGCAGGGGCGGCTGGCCGTGCTTGGTCCACAACCCGCCCGGCCCGCGGTACGGGGGGATGCCGCTTTCCACCGACAGCCCGGCCCCGGAAAAGGCCACGACATGGCGGGAGCGCTGCACCAAGGCGGCGGCCTGCTCGATCATGTCGGATAATGAGGAGGGCATTTCTTTCCCCTACCGGCGGTCAGCCTCGTCGCGGGTGAACCCTTCCGGGCCGAGCAAAGGCACGAACCGGCACGCGCCCAACATACGCACCGAGAGGCCCTCGCTGGTGCGGTCCGCCGCCACCAGGTCCTGTTGCTCCAGCTTACCCACAGGCGCCACTAGCCTCCCGCCCACCTTCAACTGGGAAACCAGGGACGGGGGTATCTGGGGCGCAGCGGCGGTGACCACGATTGCGTCGAAGGGCCCGCGCTCGGGGCATCCCAAGGCGGGGCCGGCAAGCTGCACGTCAACGTTGTCGTAACCAAGGGACCGGAGCAGGTCCCTCGCTCGGTCCGCCAGCGACGGCACCAACTCCATGCTGATAATCCGGCCTTCCGGCAGCAACGTCGACAGCACCGCCGCTTGGTAGCCGCTGCCGGTCCCTATCTCCAACACGGTCTCGTTGCCGCGTAGCCCCAGGGCTTCGGTCATCATGGCCACTATGTAGGGTTGGGATATGGTCTGGCCTTTGCCGATGCTCAGGGCAATGTCGGCGTAGGCGACGCGGCGCTTGTCCGGGGGCACGAACAGTTCCCGGGGCACCTTCTCCATGGCTCGGACAACGGAATGCGTGCGTATGCCTTCGTATAAACGACTGAAAAGCTTTCTCCGGGCTTTTCGCTGGTCTTTGTCCATTTGGAACATCCGCACGGTACGGCAACTATAGCACAGGGTACAAAAAGACTATCTCAAAACCAAGTGGCCTGCTCATTGCCTTGCCTCGCTTGATAAGGTCGATGGATTCCCGCCTGCGCGGGAATGACGGTTTAGAGGCTGGGAATGACGGGTAGAGTTTGGGAATGACGGGCCGCGTAGCGGACAAAGTTTTGAGATAGTCATCAGGGGTAACGCCGTTTACCCCACGAACAGGGTGTAATCGCCCCGGCCAACCTGGGTCACCTTGCGCGGCGACAGCAGTCGGTGGTTTGCGTCGAGGGCCCGCTTGGCGATCTCGATGTTGACCGGCGGCACCTGCTCCAGTTCATGGATTTCCTGCAAGGTGAAGTACCCGGCTTGGTCCACCTCTTTCAGGTCGGGCTGAGGGGCGCCGCTCACGGGACTCAGCAGCAGGACGACGTACATGCTGTTGCCGCTGTCCTCGTCGCAGCGGTTCCTGATGCCTAGTACCCCTTCCACTTTGGCGGTCACGCCGGCTTCCTCCTGCACTTCCCGCACCACCGCCTGCTCCATGGTCTCGTCCTGCTCCACGAACCCGCCGGGCACCTGCCAGTTGCCGCGGCCGCGGCGGGAAGCCCGCCGCACCAGCAGCAACCGCCCGTCTTTCACCACGGCGCCGCCCACGCCAACGTTGTAACCGGTGTTGTACCGTTCCGGTGGGGGCATAGCTTCGTCACGCTCCTTGAGTGGGTTATCTGAGGGACATACTACCAGAAACACACGGGGGATTAGTCGTCTATGCGGGTAGCCGGCAGCGCGAAAAGACAAAACGCGATTGCCCTTGCACATATCCAGAGCCACTTGCAAACGGTTGAGGTGATCATTATCGTTATGAACATTCCTTGGCAATATGGTTGACGTTAAGAGTAGACAATAGCTGCATGGGAGCGAAGTAGCAGGAGGGTTATGATGGCGGTTCCGCTTAACCTCACCGAGGACTCCATTCAGTCTTATGCCAGCGGAGAGTCATTTCACCGGGGCCGCGAATATTACGATGATGGCGCGGTCCTGACGGTGTCACGTCGGGGCGAGGACCTCTTTGCAGAGGTCCAGGGAAGTGAATATCGTCCCTACCAAGTGCATATCTCATTGCGCTCTGGAGCCTTCCAGGATGCTGATTGTAGCTGCCCTTACGATTGGGGCGGCATTTGCAAGCATATCGTGGCTGCGCTCCTTGAATGTATCCACCACCAGGACCGTATCCAGGAACATCCTTCCGTTGAGGACGTGATAGACGGGCTGGACCGGGACCAGTTGAAGACCCTTATCGTCAAGTTGGCCCAGCGGGACCCTGACCTGGCAGACTGGATCGAGTCCATCGCTCAAGACCTGGCCGGTACACCGGAAGAGGCCTCCAAACGTCCAACCGTTAATCCTGACGCCGTCCGGGGCAGGGTGGGTCGCATCCTTAACGGAGCCGGATACGGTCGTTCCTCCAGGGATTATTGGAGTGCACATGATGTAATTGCCGGACTTGCCGAGGTCCTGGAAGAGGTCCGCGAGGCCCTGAATCAGAATGACGGCCAAAACTCGCTGGTTATTCTGGAGGCGCTGACCCAGGAGTATGTGTCCGGTTGGTATGAAGTGGATGATTCCGACGGTGAATTGGGCGATTTCTTTGAAGATTTGGGCTTGGCATGGGCGGAAGCCTTCCTGACAGTCCCATTGAGTCACAGCCAACGGCTGGCGTGGGCTGACAAGTTGACAGGGTGGGCCAGGGAGGTGGACGAATATGGCATTGAAGATGCGTTTGACATTCCCCAGACGGCTGCCCTGCAAGGGTGGGATGACCCGGACTTGCGTCGAGTCCTGAATGGAGAGATTGGCCCCCGGGTGGCGTGGGAAAAGGAGCGTTCCTATTACTTTAACGAAATCACCCGAGTGCGGCTCAAGGTTCTGGAACGCCAGGGCAGAACGCAAGAATACCTTTATTTGGCAGAAGCCGAAGGGCAGGCGGAGAGCTATACGGCCATGCTGATGAAGCTGGGGAGAGTAGCTGAAGCCGTGAGTTACGGTCTGGACAATTTCTATTATGCTCAAGAGGCCATGAGCCTGGCTATGCAATTATGGAGCGCCAATGAGACCGAGTCCGCTTTGCGGGTTGCCCATCGCGGTCTGACATTGGAAGGGTGGAAGTCCGGTCTGGCCCGATGGCTGCAGGAAGCGGCGGACGCTGCGGGCAAACCCGGTCAGGCGTTGGATGCGGCCATCATCGCTTTCCGAGAAAGCCACCAACTAGCCGACTACGGAGAGGTCAAGGCCCGGGCCGGGTCGCAATGGCCCCAAATAAAAGACATGCTCCTGGAAATCCTGGCCGACTCGGCGCGTAGCTCGGAGAGAATCAGGATTTATCTGAATGAAAGCATGGTGTCCGAGGCGGTCCAAGCAATAGACAAGGGTGGACATCCGGGATATGACGTGCTGGGTGAAGTGGTGGATGCGGCCGGCGAGCTTTACCCGGACTGGTGCATCGACCACTGCCGGAGGGAGGCGGACTCTATCATGGATGCGGGTAGGTCGAAATATTACTCCCACGCCGTGAAATGGTTGAGCAAAGCACGTTCCATATACTTGGCCTGTGGACGTGAAGCGGAGTGGCAGGCCTACCAGCAAGACCTTGTGGACCGGCACCGCCGCAAGCGAAGCTTGGCGCCGCATCTGGTTGAGATGGCCTGAATATCAAGTCAGTGGACGGCCCCGCCCACGCCAACGTTGTAACCGGTGTTGTACGTTCCGGTGGGGGCGTAGCTTGTCACGCTCCTTGATGGAGTGACTGTGGGGATGTGCCATCAGAAATTCACGGGGGATTAGTCGTCTATGCGGGTAGCCGGCAGCGCGAAAAGACAAAACGCCTGGGCAACCGCAAGTGTTGCCCAGGCGCATAGGTAGCTATAGGTGGCCAACCGTATCTAAGGATTGTTATCGGCCTTCTTGCCGCTAGAGGTGGGAGTCGCCTTCGGGTTGATGCCGGGAGGCTTGGGATGATCCGGGTCTATAGCAACCTGCTGGCCTACCGCTTTTGGTTCACCTCTACTCCCGCTCCAAACTACGATGCGGTTTTTTTCATTGGAGTCGTTCTTCGTTGACATCCTTCCGACACTCTCTACTCTGTTCAGTACAAATTAACTTGAACTCACTATATCGTGCGCCGTAGTCTTTGTCCAACCAGTGACGCCTGAAGCCTGCCAGAACCCCAGTTTACTTTTTCTCTCCGCGTATCTAAGGTCAGTCCCAACGGGAATCTTGCCGAAAACACGTACATTGCAGTAATGGGTTGAGACTATCACAGACTCAATGTAGTCAGGAACAATATATTCGTATGTTTCAACGGCTTTCTCTCCGGGTTCAACCACAAGTACATCTCGACCCCATTCGAGTCTGAGCTCTTTCAAGAGAAACCACTCTGGGGACTCATATTTTTCAGCGTAAACGAAAGCCTTGGCAAAGGACTGTTCAACGTGTTCGTCAGTCAACGGCGCAAGCTGCTCTACGCTAAAGAGACCGTCTCGAAACTCTGTCTTCACTCGTGAAGTGTTGTGTAAAGTTACCGCTATCTCGAGGTGTACGTATTCTGGGCTAATGCGGCGATGAGTGATGTCGTGAGTAATGGTGACGTGTGGCTGTTGATGGCGGAATATTATGCCCCTGCGCCAAGCGAAAATCCCGCCCAGCCCAACTGCCACAACGGTGGCAACGGCTGCCGCAGTCCGCGCCCACACGTAAACAGTTCCAGTGGCCGATGTCGTAACCGATGTCGGAATGCCTTCCTGAGCCTCTACCGACCCTATCGGCTCGGACAGCCAGAACACAGCAACAACCGTGACAACCGCTACCACCCAACCCCTAACCATTCCGGGCGACACCATTGGGGGCATAGCTTTGTCACGCTCCTTGAGGGGTTATCTGAGGGACATACCACCAGAAACCGTTGGGGGTATTATGGTTACCGGCGGGGGTTACCGGCGACGGTACACTTCGCTGCGATGTCCCACTGAGTCAATGAATATTTTGCGGTTGTCCCGGTCGAGTTCATAGACGGCGCGGTAGTCACCGGCCCTGATCCTGAACATTCCCGTAAACTGTCCGGTCATCGCCTCATGGCGGACCGATTCGGCGTTTTCGGCCAGCCAGTCAATCTTATCGCTCAAACGCTTTGCTGGCCCCGAGTCTAAACGGGACAAACCGGCTTGTGCCCGGGGGCTTAACTCAACCTCGTACTGCACTTACAGGCCAAGCCGTCGTTTCACTTCCTCCCAGGGGATCGTGGGTTCACCCGCCGCCCGTGCGTCGATGGATGCTTGCAACCCGGCGGCGAATTCGGGGCGCAAGTCCAGGCCCTCGTCGGGATCAATGTCGGTCAGCAGGTCCAGCCGGTCAACAATACTCGCCGTCTCGACGCTGACGGTGCAGACGCGCCGGAGCAGGTCAATCACCCGTTCCTTGTGGTCGGCGAAGCGGTAGGTGTTGAACCGCTCCCGGATGGTCGGGTCGCGGGGGGTGCGCTCCTTGTACTGGTCCAGCACCCACTCCAGTGCCGACCGGTTGCCGAGGCGGTATTCCCATGCCTCGTAGGGCACTCCGCTGAGACTGGTCTTGCCGTCGAGGATGATAACGCTCCGCTCCTTGTCGGCCCGCAGCACCGCCTTGCCTGCGGGACCGGACTTGTCCACCCGTTCCAGCGGATACGGATCGGCCGACTCGAAGCCGATGTGCAGGTCCAGCAACTCCCGGCCCAACTCCGCCCACGCCGCGAAGTCCTTCTGGAAGTGCAGCCGGGGAAACTCCCGCAACAGGTCAACCTCGTACTTCTGGCGGTACACCGGGTCGTGGAGCACGGCGTAGGTGTAGGCGAAGATGTCCTCGGCGGTGATGCCGTCCTCCCCGGCAAGTTGCGCGTAGTCGACGCCCCATTCTTTCCGGTAGTGGTCGTTGATGTGGCGGATGGCCCACTCGGTGATGTTGCTGACCCGCTCGCCCTCCGCCGTGTAGCGGTAGAGGGGGAGGCATTGGGTCTTTTCGAGCGTGTCAAAGCCGAACAGCCTGTCTATTGCCAGCGCCTGAAAGGGCTTAGACGAGGCAACGCCTGAGAAACAGATAACCTTGTTGGGATGTTTCAAGTCCGGGCCAAAGATTTCGTAATGGTTTCGAGTGAGTCTGTCATTCAGTGCCATGTCCGTAAAATGGTGCATCAAGACAAACGGACGATACACAGATTCAATTCGATTTGCATCGTTGTACACTATCCGTTCACTGCGATGGAACCTATCGCGCAGTGTACTACTCCATTTAATTGTAGGGTCATACTCCTTTTCATCCCGGTCCAAAAGGCCGTTGTAGACGTCTGTAAAGAACAAAATTTTGTCGCGCAAGTTGGCTAGACTAAAGTCGTACACCCATTCGTCACGGTTGGTTTTTGCTCCGTTGGAGAACATATCGAATACGGCTCGCCCGTCACCGGGAGTCTTAGCACGTTTGGTCTGCCTGTCCACGAGGGGCATCAGGTTATCGAAGTGTGGGTTGGACTGGTTGAGCCAGTTGTTCTTGGCGTCGGGCGCTATGTCGGCAAAGGCGATTTCATCCAGCATCGCACTACGCAAATAAGCCAGCTTGTCCGTAGCAACCTCTGCGTCCTCACGGCGGGCGTAGTGGATGTTGCACTCGCCTCGGCGGGACTTGTCGCGCACGAAAAAGCCGACGGCGACACCGGTCTGGATGCCAAAGACGTTGTGGGTTGTGCCGGAAATCTTGGGGTTGCGGCGCACGTCCGAACCAAGGTCGAGCACATAAATGTCGGTAAATTCTTCGGAGGCGATCTTGCGAAAGCCGTCATCCTGCCGGGCGTCAAGGTAGGCGCGGTTGGTGACGAACCCGATGATGCCGTCGTCGGCCAGACGGTCCGACGCCCAGCGGATGAACCGCTTGTACATATCGTACTGGTGGGTCTTCTGGGCGGTGCCTTCCTTGACATAAGTGTCGCGGATGCGCCGGTCTATCTCGGTATATTGGCGGTTGGGGTTGAATTCGTTCCAGTTGCTCTGGCTGTCGTTGTAGGGCGGGTTGCCGATGATGACGCTGATGGGCTTTTCGTTCTGCTCTTGGACGCGAATCCAGTTTTCCTCGGACAGGCCGCCGAGGTTGAATGCGCCTTGGCGGGTGACGGCGCCGCCGGTTGCGCCGGACTGCTGCCAGTCCATGTTGTCCAGGGTGTCCACGAAGCAGAGGTTTGGGAACTCCAAGTACCGTCCCGTCCGCTCCCGGTAGCTGTACTCGATGTTGAGGTTGGCGATGTAGTAGGGCAGGATGGCGACTTCGTTGGCGTGGATTTCGTGGCGGTACTTGTGCTCCAGCCGGTTGGCGGGCAGGTAGTCGATGAGGCTAGTGACGAAGGTGCCGGTGCCGGTGGCCGGGTCGAGAATCTGCACGTTGTCGTCGGCCAAGCCGCGCCCGAAGTGCTTCTGCAGCAGGTGGTCCGCGCCCCGGATGATGAAGTCCACTACTTCGTTGGGGGTGTAGACCACGCCCAAGCGGTCGGCGGCGGCGGGGTTGTAGGCTTTGTAGAAGTCCTCGTAGATGGCCTTGAGGAACTTCTGCTTCTCAGCGTATTCGGCTATCTCATCGGCGGCGCGGCCGATGGCCCCGTAGTAGGCGCGGAGGCGGTCGATGGCTTGGCGGCGCACATCGCCGGTGAAGAAGGTCTGCTCCAAGGCCGACAGTTGGCGGGCGATGTTGTTCTCGCGGTGGAACTGGTCCTCGGCGAAGACCCGCAGGAAGATGTCCTGGGTCAGGATGTGCTGGAGCAACATCTCCCGCACGTCGGCCTCTGACACCGCCGGGCCGATGCTGCGGTGGCAAAGCTCGAGGAACCGGGCGACGCCTTCCCGGTAGTCGGCGTTGCCCGCCTCGGCCTCGGCGATGGCTTGGCGCAGGTTTTCCAGCACAGAGGGCAGGTCGGCGGCGAACTGCTGGCGGGCTTGTCGGAACTCCTCGATCTCCGGCAGTTCGTAGTTGAGGAAGCGGGTGATGAGCCGGTGCAGGTCGGCGGGCCGGGACATGTCCACCCGCATGGCCACTTCCCGGTTTTGGACCAGGACGGCGGTGCGGGAGTCCTCGAAGATGATGTTGTCTTGAGGGTAGCCGCGGTTGAACTTGGCTTGGATTTCGTTGTCCAGGTTGTCGTCGGTGTCCTTGGCCTCCCAGTAGCCCCGGGCCATGCGGAGGGAGTCCTTGACGGTGCCGTCGGGGACGCCGCCCGGTCCGGGCAACTCGGGCACCAGGGTCAGTCGCTCCCGGTGGTCGTTGCAGTAGGCGGCAAGGCAGTTCTGGAAGGCGGGGCGGATGTTCAGCTCGTTATCCGAGCCGCCGGCCTCAATCAGTTCGGCAAGATAGGCGTGGTAGCGTTCTATGTGGGGATAGGTTGGCATGAGCGCGAGACGCCCCTATTCGCCCGCATCGCCGTTGCCGAACACGGCATCGCGGAGGAACTGGTTCAGGCGTGTTTTCCAATGGCCGCCATCTTTGTAGAAATGCCAAGCAATATCGGGATCTATACCGACTTTGATCGACTTCGCTGGCTTGATGTGGGAGAATCCGGGGTCCTTTGCGTGTTCAGGGTGTAAGGCCAGCAATTCCGGGGTGGTCACGGCGTTGAAGAAATCCTCATCGGTCCACTCGCGTTCGTCCGGGTCGCCAGCGGCGATTTGGGCGTTGATGATGGCGTCCTCTTCCAGGGAAGGGATGATGATTTTACGTTTCTTGTCGGTCATACACTCTGCTCTCCCGTCTGTTGGCTTTCCTCAAGCTGATAATTCGCCTGTTTTCGCCGCGCCAGACCCATACTACATGATACAGGCGATTTCCTATCATGCCTAAGCTGACCTGGCGCACTTCATCGTTTCTGTAGCTGAGGCGGGTATCCGCGGTGTCCCAATCGAAATTGTATATTTCCGTGAAATCCACTCCACGGGCTGCCAGGGTCTCAATCCGCTTTGCATCGTCCCATTCATAGAGCATATTACCGTAAACTCTGGTTCAGGCTTCAGCCAAAATGTCGGCGTCAAGGTCGGCCACCACGTGCTCCAGCACGGCGTTTACTTGCCACTTCTCCACTCCTAGAAACCAGTCCAGGAACTCTTCAATGGTGGCTCCGGCTGCCAGGTTCCCGAACAGGGCTGAGACCGGCACACGGGTCCTGGTAAACACCCAAGCCCCGCCGAGCTTTCCGGGCACGCTTTCGACTGCCGGACACTTCTCCCAGTCCATTGTGCGCTTGCCTCTCTTTTCATATTTCTCTGCGTAGTAACGCTCTATGTGGGGGTAGGTTGGCATACCGGGTGAGGCGCCGCTATTCGCCTGCATTGCCGTTGCCGAACACGGCATCGCGGAGGAACTGGTTCAGGAGTCTTTTCCAATGGCCGCCATCTTTGTAGAAATACTTGGCAATATCGGGGTCTATACCGACTTTTATCGACGTAGCTGGCTTGATGTGGGCGAATTGGGACAGCTTCGAGTAATGGGGATGTAGGGCCAGCAGTTCCGGGGTGGTCACGGCATTGAAGGAATGCTCTTCGGTCCACTCAAAATCGTCTGGGTCAGCAGCGATTTGGGCATTGATGATGGCGTCCTCTTCTGGAGTACATCTGATGATTTCGTGCTTGTTAATCGCCATAGTAAACTCTTTCCTCCCGTCTGTTGGCTTTTCGCAAGCAGTCGGGACGTCAATTATAGTCTGTCGTAATTGTGGCCGGAGCGATTCCCGGTTTCAATCGAAACCGGCCAGTCTCCTCGGATAACTTGCGTCTATCCTATGCTGGTTTTACTATGAAGTGGGGCTAGTATATATGCTTCGCACGAAAATAAGTCCACATGTCAATCTACAAATACATTGTCCCTGCGTCAGCCCCTCTGTATTATTGACGCACCTTAGAACAGAATCCGCGCAAGGGAGGCTCCCTCATGCCGATGGTCATCCCAGTTGATGTCCGTAATAATATGGAGGCTACCAGGTGGTTTGCCTACTCCATTATCAACCGCAATATTAGTGGCATGGGCTCCGACAGGGAGGAGGCCCTGCGCAAACTGGAGAGGAAGTTGCGCTCCCTTTACGGCACCAACGATATAGAGCTTTCAATTAGTTCCGAGACTGTCAACTTCCCCACGGGAGTCTCAATGCGTGAATATTTGGAGAGTCGCCAGCGAGAGCGCGACGCCTCAGGTTTGCGGTGACTACACCCACGCAACCAACTGAGCCGGACGCTGATAGAGACCGTCTGACACGACTTGAGGTCGAAGTCGAGCACAAGGTGACCGGAGCCGAATTGAAAGACACTGAGATAAGGCTGATGAAGTGGGGCATAGGCGTGGCGCTGACCCTCTTCGGCCTGTCCATTGGTATCTGGATTGCGTCATACTTTCACCTGCTTAGTGCGATCAGCCGTGCGGCCGGCGGATAGCCCGCGGACAGAAATTTCATTTATTGCTCCCGAACCCCTTCGGGATATAATCAACCCCGTTCCTGTAAATCTACGGTTAAGAGGCGAGGGCAATGACCCAACAACATGCGGAACTCAGCCCCGAGACGGTGTACGAAGAGTTGAAGAAGAACGGCGTGACCCACGTGGTATGGCTGCCGGACAGCGAGACCAACTGGCTGTACCTGCTGATGGAGGCCGATCCGGCGCTGGACCTCATTGCCGTTAGCCGGGAGGGGCAGGCCTTTTCCACCGCCGCCGGGCTGTCGGTGGGCGGCGCGAAGCCTGTGATCCTGATACAGAACACCGGCCTGATGGAGTCGGGCGACTCGCTGCGCGGTTGGGCAATGGGCATGAACATTCCAGTGGTGCTCATGGTCGGCTACCGGGGCTATACCCGCCACGGCGACAACACCGACACGGCGGCCACCTACACGGAACGGTTCCTCAATGCCTTCAACATCAAGTATTACTTGGTGGAAAACAACGACGACGCTCCCCGCATCACGCGGGCCTTCGAGGAGGCGGAGAAGGCCAGCCAGCCGGTGGCGGTGTTGGTGGGGGACGAGTACCACGGCTTCAACCGCTGAGTTAGTGGTCAGTGGTCGGTGATTAGTTGCTAGTGATTGGTTGACGGTTACTAAGTTCAGTAATCACCCCGATTGCTACTATAAGATCGGAACTATCAACCCGGAGAAAAAGATGATTGACACCAAAGACCTGCTAGAGGTTTTCCAGCAGTACCGGGGCAACGCCGTGGTCATTCCCGGTCGGGGAGGCCGCCACTGGCACGAGATCAGTACCATTGAGAACAGGGACGTGCCCTTGGGCGACCCGGCCATGGGTGGCCATGCCTCCTTTGCGATGGGCTTGGCGCTGGCGCGGCCCGACGAGAAGGTGGTGCTGTTCGATTCGGAGGGCGACGTTCTAATGAACTTGGGCGCGCTGCCCACCATCGCCGAGAAAAACCCCAAGAACTTCTACCACTTCATGCTGGACAACGAGTGCTACGCGACCACCGGCGGGCAGCCGGTGCCTAACGCCAAGAACATCGCCTACGAAGTGATAGCCCAAGGTTCGGGCTATCCCAAGACCTACGCCTTCGACAACCTGGAGGACTTTTCCAACAACATCCAGCAGATACTGGATGAGCCTGGCCCGGTATTCGTAGCCCTGAAGATAGTCCCGGAAATCGAGAACCTGCCCATAGGTCAACGCCGGCGCTGGCAGACCCGCAGCCGCGACCAAGTGGTCGACGACCTGAAAGAGTCGCTGGGCCCACGGTCTTCCTGACCGCGGCCGCCGCTCGTTTGACCAAAAATTCAACGCCGCATTTCTCACGTCGGATTCAAGGAGACGTTCAATGAGTCATAAAGTCGCTGGAATAGTGGCCGCCGCCAAGGGCGAACCGGTAAAGCCGGTGGACATTCTGGTGCCGGACCCGGGCCCGGGGGAGGCCCTGGTACGGGTGAAGGCGTGCGGCGTTTGCCATACAGACCTGCATTACCGGGAAGGGGCAATCAACAACGACTTCCCGTTCCTGCTGGGGCACGAGGCCGCGGGAACGGTGGAGAGCGTTGGGCCGGAGGTGGACAATGTGGCCCCCGGCGACTTTGTAATCATCGCTTGGCGGGCGCCCTGCAGCAACTGCCGGTCGTGCCTGCGCGGACGGCCTTGGTACTGCTTTGCCAGCCGCAACGCCCTTCAGCCGATGACACTGGCCGACGGCACGCCATTGTCCCCGGCCCTGGGCATCGGGGCCTTCACCGAGCTTACCTTGGTGGACGCCGGGCAAGCGGTCAAGGTGAATCCTGAAGCCGACCCGGCCGCGGCGGGGTTGATCGGCTGCGGGATAATGGCCGGTTTAGGGGCGGCCATCAACACCGGCAACGTCTCAAGGGGAGACTCGGTGGCGGTGTTCGGCTGCGGCGGCGTGGGCGACGCGGCCATCGCCGGCTCCAAGCTGGCCGGGGCGCACACGATCATCGCCGTGGACATCGACGACCGGAAGCTGGAGTGGGCCAAGGATTTCGGCGCGACCCATACCATCAACGCCAGGGAGTCGGACCCGGTGGAGGGGATTCGCGCCCTGACCGAGGGGAACGGGGTCAACGTGGCCATCGAGGCGGTGGGCAGCCCTGTCACCTACGAGCAGGCATTCTACGCCCGCGACCACGCAGGGACGGTAGTGCAGGTGGGCGTGCCCAGCCCCGACATGAGGATAGACCTGCCGCTGATCGAAGTGTTCGGGCGGGGCGGGGCGCTGAAGTCGTCCTGGTACGGCGACTGCCTGCCCAGCCGTGACTTCCCCACATACATCGACCTGTACCTGCAAGGGCGGCTGGACCTGGACAGGTTCGTCAGCGAAACCATCGCGCTGGCCGACGTGGAAGAAGCGTTCCACAAGATGGAGCGGGGCGAGGTGCTGCGGTCGGTGGTGGTGTTTTAGCCGTTAGACCACCCGACCGCACAGGAGCGGCTCAACCGTCTTTGTAACGGCGTCCCCGTTCTTTAATGGTCCGTTCCTTCTCGAACAGCATCACCGGGACGCCGTAGCCGCAGCTTGTTATGGTGGAGTCTACATGTATCTCGATGACCTGCCGCATCGGCAGGTGAATATCCTCCGCCTCGTTGGAAAGCACCTTGTCCCGGTGGGGATAGTCGTCGAGTTGAGCTACCTTGGCATGACCATAGAGACGGATTACCCCGGCGTTGGCCTCTTCGAAGGAGCACACCATCACCGTCATGGGGCCGTTGGCCTCGGCGTGACGCCCCGTCTCGTTACCACTGCCCACGTAGTCCAGGTAGGCAACGCAGTTGGGCCCCAGTACGTGCAGCGGCACACCGCCTTTGGGAGACAGGTTTATCGGTCCCACGCCGTTCGCGCCGCCGGCAAGGTCTGGAGACGCGCTGGCCACGAAAAACAATGGGGAGTTCTTGATGAGGTCGGCCTGCTCCGGCGTGATTTCCGGGTAGTTGGTCGCCATGAAATTTCTCCTTGGCCGTATATCAAAATTCTTCGGATTGGTGTACCACCCGCCCGTCCACCATTAGGGGCTCCAGTTCGTTGATCAGGCGTTCACGTATTCAGGGTCTTCGTGGCGGATGATGGTAACGCCCAACAACTGGGCGAGTGAGTCCACTTCATCCGGCCAAGCACCGTGTGTTGCAACGAAAGCGTCGGTGTTGGCCCCGGTGACGCTTGAGATGACGGCGGCCCGACGGGCGGCGTTTTCCAGGTCACCCCGATTGAAGGTGACCGATACTTCCACGACCGCGAGGCGTCCAGTTTGGTCGGTATCTTCAACCTCGCGGGCAATAATGTCCAGCCTGAGTCCGTCCAAGTATTGATCGCGACTGATGGCGCCTCCCTTGCGCGCCTGTAGCAACTGCGCGTTGATTCGGCTGCGGTCGGCAAGAACCGGTCCGTCTAGCCAGCCGTCCAGAATCACGCCGATTTCGTTGCGGCACCTGTCTTCGTAAGTATGACCTATCAATCTTCCTACGTGTCCTTCCAGAGTTCTGATGGCGTGAGTGTTTTCATCCAAGCGCTGGTTGACGGTGCGGAATCCCGCACTGGTTTCCTCCCGGAATTCCGCGAATTCATCTTGTAATTTATCCACTCGATTTGGGAGGGTCAAGAAGTCCTCGGTTAGCAGGACACGCAACAGTGGTTCCCGCACTTCCGGGTGAGCGGCGATGGCATCGATTAGCTGGCGAAGCAGGTGGCTTGACGGCAGTCCCGTTTCGGGAGTCAGAGATGTCATTGCGCTGGTTTTCCAGTCATGATTGATGGCATAGGCCGTCGCTGGTGGTATCGTGTCTGCCAAGGTTAGATGGCTTATTATGACAGACGTACACTACTCCTAGTAGCTCAACAGCTTTGCATTGATGGGTAACGAGGGCAACCACAAGGGTTGCCCCTACCAGTCAAGGGTGGTCCCGTAGGGGCGCCCACAAGGGGCGCCCTGATTACCGGAAACCAAGGTAGCCAGGGTTACCCATCAATACAATGATTTCGCACTACTAGCTCAACTGGTGACGGGGTCAAAATTCCCCAGTACGGTGCACCACCCGCCCGTCCGCCATCGTCAGGACCGAGTGCAATTCTGGTATTTCCTCCTCCGGAATGGTAAACAAGTCGCCGGAAAGCACCGCCAGGTCTGCCAGCTTGCCCGGCTCGAGCGAGCCTCGCCGGCTTTCCTCGAAGGAGTAGTAGGCTCCGCCGAGGGTGAAGGCCCTCAGCGCGTCCATGCGGCTGAGGCTTTCATCGGGACCCAGCACCGTCCCGGTGAGGCGCTCCTTCCTGGCGATTGTAGACCAGAGGGTAACGAATGGATTGAAGGGTTTGTTGTCCGTCCCCAGCCCGAATCGCACGTCGTTTTCAATGTAGCTGCGGTGGGGCACGACCAAGGCCGCCGTTTCCGGGTCATCAACCAACGGCCCACCCCTCAACCAGAGCTCGGTGAGGGGAATGGTCTCTATCACCAGCCCCAAGTCGCGTATCCGCCGCATCTGTTCGGCGGTTGTTTCCCTGACGTGGGCGATAATCCAGCGGCGTTGGTCGATGGGCGTCTCCCGGTGGACCTCTTCGAAAATGTCCAGCACTTCGTCCAGGTTGTTGCGGACGATGGTGTTGACCCGCAGGTTGTTGCGGGCGGCCATCATCGACAGGGTACGGAACTGCTCTGGAAGGTTGTATCCGGGTGAAAAGCCGGCCCATCCGGTGAAGGGCAGCTCGGCGGCGCGGGCCTCGGCGGTGTACCGCCCGCCGCGGTGCTGGATGTAGTAGCCGCTTACGTTCAGCATGTCGTCGCCGAACCCCGCGCCCGACGCAGAGTGGCCCCAGCGTTCCATTTCGAGGGCCGCCTCGTCAACCGACTTCCAAGCTGGACTCAACACCAAGCGGCAGCGCACCGTCATGTCGCCGTCGTCCCACAGCCGCTTGTAGGCCCGCAATACCTCCGGGGCGACGCCGTGGCCTTCGTAGGTGCCGGTGGTGCCTACCGAGTTGTACAGCCGCATAGACTCCCGGAGGGCGTCGACCCGCTGTTGTTCGGTAAATCGCGGGACTACCTTCATCAGAGTGAATTCCAAGGACGGGAATTGCCCCGAGTCCATCAGCACGCCGGTAGGCTCTCCGGCGCCGTCACGGACTATGGTCACGCTGGAGTCGGGTTCCTTGGTGTGGCGGTCGATCCCGGCCAGTTGCAGCGCGCGGCTGTTGGCTACCGCCACCGACGGGGGGACGTTCCAAGGGGTCCAGATGCCGCGGATATAGACCGGGTTGTCGGGAGACACTTGGTCCAGGTCCCGGCGGGTTGGGAAACGTCCCTCCGCCAGAGACTCCGGCATGTCGGCGTAGTTGGGAGGGTCGCCGATGGGCATGGTGACTACCCATTCTCCGGGACGGGCTTGGTCCACCTCGCGCTTGACGATGGCCAGTATGTCGGGGATGGACCGGGCGCCCTCCAAGGATATGCCCGCCCTTTTCAGCCCTTCCCGGTCCATGTGGGCGTGGATGTCGATGATGCCGGGGATGACGACGCGGCCCTGAAGGTCTATGACCTCGTCGCCCGGACGCTGCAACGCCCGCATCTCGCTGTCGCTGCCGACGGCCAGGATACGCCGCCCCCGGACGGCCAAGCCCTGGTGAATCCGGTCACCGGGTCCAAGGCCGGCCACCCTGCCGTTGAGGAAAATGGTAGTGGAGTCTGGGTTGTCAGGAGGCATCAGCGGCACCGCGATGGAATAACCTTTTCGCTTGGGTGTCTGGATTCCCGCCTTCGCGGGAATGACGGTGAATTGTTAGCGGGAATGACGGTGCATTATTGGCGGGAATGACGATGGATTGGTGAGGGTTGCCAAGGAAGAGCACGGCTTACGTTTGCCGTGCTCTCTGGAAACCTGTCGGACTTGGCCGGGAGGGTTATGTGAAAATCCGTCCGGCTAGACGAACCAGCCCATGCCCTCCAGGTGGCCGCGCAGGAAAGCTATCTGGCCGCCGTGGACGATGTTATCGTAGACCAGTACTCCTATCAAGGTCCCTTTCGGCTCGGGGTCTGAGCCCGGCCTGAGGCTCATGGTGACGCTCAATTCCTCTTCGGTAACGGACGCCATGTATTCCCGGGCGCAGGCCTTCATCGCCTCGTAGTAGCCTACCAGCACGTCCCTGGGGGGAGGCGTCCATGCTGCCACGCGGGCCGCGTCCCAGCCTTGGCCGGTCGTCTCCGGGTCGTCGCTCAAGCCGAACTTCTCAACCCAGCCGTCCTCTGTCCATATCTGAGGCTTGCCTTGGAACCTGGTATTGATGAAAACGTCCACCACGCGGCTCTTGTGGAAGAGGAGCCAAGCGATGGAGTTGTCGTTGTCGGATATCTGGCGGGCCAGCGTTGCGTCGTCCATCCCGTCGATGGCGCGGTCAACCATGCCCCAGTTACGTTCCAGCGCATTGGATATTCCGGCGGAAACAGCCATGATTACTCTCCAAAACAATCATCGAAATGGGGTTGCCAGCCCAATTGTACCAGCCTCAAAACCGTATGGTAAGAGATTACCGACGATTCCCTACCGCCAGCCCAGGGTGCTGTTGCCTTCGTCCACGTAGACGGTGTCCCCAACCCGCGACAGCTTGATTTGCTGGCGGAACATCTTTTGGGTAAGTCTTCGCTCGGTGCTGTACAGGTCCTTGGACCAGTTAACGGCAGCCTCTTCCGGCCCGTTGATGAGGGCCTCTTCCAATACCCGTCCGTCCATGCGGCGGCCGTGGTCAATGCCCAACACCCGCAGGATAGTTGGGGCAAGGTCGGTGTTTCCGGAGGGCGTGTTCAACGTAACCTCTTCCTTGAAGTGCGGTCCCCGAGCAAACAGAATGTTCCTCAATTCGGACCTGCCCATGGAGCCGTGCTCTCCCCGACCGTACCCGCCGGACGTGGAGTAGACCCACCCGAGGTATCCCGCCTCGTTAACTCCCCGGCTCCAGCGGAAGGACATGGCAACGTCGGGGCATCTTGGCCCTTCCAGTCCCACCAAGGCTGCGGGCAATGTCCCTTGAATGTCAGAGAGATGGCTGGAGACCGTCACAGCGCCGCACCACTCCTGCTCCATCAACCAGAGAATAAGCCGGCGGCCTGTGTCCTTGTCCCCCTCTTCGGTGTAAAACAGGACCGTGCCGCCGTTATGGGCCACCGCAACACCGCCGGACTCGCCGCCCGGCGGGAAGCCAGCCTCCCGAGCCAGCGCCTCCACGTTGACCACGCCGGATATGGTGGAGTAGCCGTGGTCGGACACCACCATGACGTCGGTATCTGCGGTCCGCCCGGACTCCTCAAGCCAGTCAATCAAGGCGCCGAATTGCTTATCAGCCCCCTGCACGGCATCGATGGACTGTTGGGAGCCTACGGGGGCGGCGTGCTGCGACTTGTCGGGTTCCGAGAACCATATAAGGGAGACCGCCGGCGCCCGTTCCGGGAGGATGTACTCGGTCATTATCCTCTGGGCGTGGGCTAAGCGCGGGATGTTGGGCTGGGTCTCCTCGGGCCAAGCGCCGAACCTGGCAATGATGTCTTCATAGAGGCTTCGCGGCAGGGTGAAGTCCGGGTGTATGGTGGCTCCGCCGGTGTTCTCGGCGGTGGGGTTTTGCAGGTAGGCGTTGCCGCTGGTGCCAGCGCCAATGGCGACGAATTCCAATCCATGTTCGGACAGGATTTGGCCCAGCGTGGGCGAAAACAGGACCCGCCCTGTTTTCTCGGCGACTTGCGCCAGAGGGGCTTCCAGGGCCGGTATAGGCCGCGCGGCGTCGAAGTCCCGCACCAGCAGGGTATTCCCCGACAGCCCGTGTCCGCCGGGGGTCATCCCGGTTACGATGCTGGACACATTGGCCCTGGTAACCGTGGGAAACACCGCATGGTGGTTGGCGAAGGTCACACCCCCGGCCGCCAATGCCGACAGGTTGGGCATAAGCTCGGGCGTGACCTGGGCCGGTTGAAGCCCGTCGAAAACGGCGATCACTACCGATGTCATCGTCAGCTCCCGTTGGTTCCCGTCGTAAAGTAGTCGAACTTTCTCCCAGCGATGTCGACGACCCGCTCAATGTCCTCGGCCAGCATGTATCCCTCTTCCACCAATCGCTCCGCTGCGGCTTTCACTTGTTGCAGGTAGTCATCCCGGCTGGCGTACCGTTCCTCGATAGACAGCCTTGGGTCCCCGGTCGCTTCCCGTTCGGCGGCGTTGACCGGGAACCGCAAGGTCCAACCGGCCAGCCCGCCAGTGATGCCGATGAACAGGTTAGGGTTGCCTATGGTGGTGTCTCTCAGGTTCCAGCCGGTGTAGGTGGCCACCGGGACCGTAAGGTCCGGGAGGCGTATTCCGCCGCGCTCGTTGAAGTTTTCGTCTATGTCCGACACCAGCGCGGGGTAGGTCTCGCCCTCTGCGGCGGGCAACTGGACGGTGCGCCCCAAGGAAAGTTCCGGGCCGTAGTCCAAACGCATGGCCTTGGTGGTCTGGGGCGTAATACGCACGCCGGGCAAATCGAGGAACTTGTCCATCACCGCTTGGGAATCCATGGCCGTGCCGTCTGTCAGGTTGGGGTGCCTGCTGGGTGGAGGTTCCTCCCCAGTGGAGACCCATCGGTCCAGGTTGGTCAAAGCCGCGCGAAACAAGGGGTTGTAGTTCACACTGTTGAAGGCCAGTTGCCCCCGTATGCCGTCGTTGGCTCTCACTTCTATAGGCGGAAAGTCGCCGGTGCCGTGCTGGCAACCGGCAAAGTGGTACCGGCGCACGTTGGGCGACTCCGGCGCGTCCTGCATAGTTTCCAAGTTAGTGTGAATGAGGGCCGCGTCGCCGCGCCAGTATTCGGCGGACGTGTTGATGAACATAATCTTGGGTACCTTGCCCCGCTCTTCCAAACGCTCAAGCATGGACCCTTCCGCGCCGGTCACCGGGTCAACCTGATGCGTGTCGGTGAAAGGGAAAAGCTCCGGGATGATGAAGCATACGTCCTTGGATGGCTGCCCGAAGCGGAGATTGAACTCGCCGCGCATGGCCCCGGCGACGTGGGGAATTATGCCGTCCAAGGCCATCCGCTCCTCCTCGTCTTCGTTCAAGCCCGCGTGAATCATCTGGCGCAGGAATCGGCCGCTCTGGGAACGGCCGACGGCATAGGCGTAATCAATCGCGTTGGCCAAGGGATTGCCGGCATCCGCGTCGGCATACTTGATGAACGAGACCGCATCCCTCACCGCCGCAAATCCCAGTCCTACAATGCTGCTTCCCTTGGTGGTATATACCAGTTGGTATATCCTGCCCGGCTGGAAACCGGAGGGCATGTAGACATGGCACGGGTCGGGACCGGCTTCGCCCTCCTCCAAGCGGATGAAGGACCACTCGCCACGGTCAATCGGCGTGGGAGGGTCGTTGGGCAGGTCACGCACCGTCAGGGTGGCTGAAGGCTCGTCTATGTCCGATGCCGGGTGGGGAGCGTGGTTCTGGTCCGACAACAGGAAGGTCTGGGTGGGCGCGTTGGCTTGAAACTGGCAGAGCATCTTGCCCTCGAGGGGTCTGCCCCCGATCAAGGCCTCCTGTCCCTGCATACCCAGCAAGCCAGGCGTGTCGGGCAGGTCGGGTTGCCAGCCACAGAACATCACAGCGTATCCTTGGCACATCAGAAAGCCGTTGCCCGGCTCAAGCGGCGCCGTGTGATCGGTGATAGAAGGCACATCGTTGAAACCGAAGGCGGTCCTGCGTCCTCTGTTTATTACGTCGAAGAACAGGCGCCGGTTGCCCTTGCCCTGTTCAACAGGCTTGAGCAGGGTGAACTCGGACGAAAAGACCACCTTCCCGTTGGAATCCCTGGGGGCCAACTCCAGGTCGGTGATGGCCGTGTTGCGCTCGTTGAGCGGGTCCAGGGCGTAGTGAACGATCCCGTCGATCCGTTCGTAAGCGCCCACGTCGCCAAAGGACTCGCCGTTGGCGAAGCTACTGCGGTCCAGGATTTCCAGTTTAGTAACCGGCATGGTCTTTCCTCCACTATAGGACTTCTATCAAAACGGTTGCCTGTCATGGCCAGGCTACAAGGTCATTGTCGTGTACCAGTTTATTCCGGTGTTTGAGCGAACCCAATTTCGGAATGGGTGCCGATGGCAAAGGTGGTCCCCGTGAGACGCTGCAAACGGTTCTGGTCTTCCAACGTCCTGATTGTGAAAGGCTGCGGTGAGGAGACCCGAGCCTCATCCAAGTCTGTGACGTACTGCTCTACGACATCAACTCCGCTCCTGACCTCCTCTTCATTCAAGTCATTGTCGTAAAAGTTGTAGTGTATGGCCCGCGCGACAAGCAATTGTTCCCTGAATGAACGGCGGTTGGTTTCCTCCGCCAGTTGGTACGCGATGGCGAATATATTCCTTTGGCCGCCGTGTCTCCAACCGCGCTGGGCCGCCAGTGCCTTGAGAGCGTAGTTGGCCGCGCCCCAGACCTTCTCGGACGCTTGAAGCCGGTTGCCTCTGCTCAACTCATCCTTGGCATGAGTCAGAAACATGTGGCTGATGGTTGCGTAGTCGTCGGTGTTGGAAGCGCCCGGTGGCGGCAGTGGTGTGGTCACTTGATTCCCCTTGGTCAGGTTGCTTGCTGGCGATTCAATGATGATTCTAACACTTAAAGTATCTAAGGGAGCAGCCACCACAGGCTTGAGTGACAAATGATGCCCACCGAGGTGTAGAGCATAATAGAGACAGAATTCCGATGAGCCGTGGTGTATTATTCGTGTAACGAATCCAGAAGTCCACGGCAAAAATCATCGCACTCGGAGAAACTCTATAAATCGAACATCCATTCGGAGGAGTTTGTCGTCCCTTCCGCTTTCGCACAACTGATGGGACATATTCTAATGATGAATCAGGCCGTGCGTTGAGAAAATACATCTACGCCGACGAATCCGGGAACTTCGATTTTACCAATAACCACAGCGCGAGCCGGTATTTCATACTGACCACCGTGTTGATTCACGACCATAGCATCGAGAGAGAATTACTTGATCTAAGGCGCGAATTGGCTTGGACCGGCATAAACTTGCCCAGGGAGTTTCACGCTACAGAAGACACTCAATTCGTACGTGACCGAGTATTCGATGTCTTGAACAAATACGACTTAAGGATTGATGCCACCATTTTAGAGAAGCGTAAAGTGGCGCCACATATAACGTCAACCGAAGAGATTTTCTACCAGTATGCTTGGTTCTATCACATGAGGTACGTTGCTCCTCGAGTGGCATCCCATTCCGATGAATTATTGGTGATAGCAGCATCAATCGGCATTAAACGGAAATTGAGACATTTTCGCTATGCGATTGAGGATATAGTGGAGCTAACTTCCCCGACTCAAGCCATAAGAATTGATATGTGGCCGGCATCGGTAGACCCGTGCCTGCAAGTTGCCGACTATTGCAGTTGGGCAATACAGAGAAAATGGGAGATTGGCGATACTCGTTCTTATGACCGGATTCAGAGCAAGATACGGTCGGAGTTCGATTTGTTAAGGGCTGGAACGACCTATTACTATTGAAAAGAAAATGAGCCAGCTATCCGGCTTGCCCGGAAGAGCCCAGGGGCTCTTTTCACCAGCTCTCCTTAACCGTAGTTAGCGTATACCGCTACGGTGATGATGTCAATTATAAGGACTTGCAAGATGCCCTCACGCCAGCACCTTGTAGGCGTACCTGGCTTGGTTCAACTGACCTTCCCGGAACCTGGACAGGCGCAACGGGGAGATGTCGATGGTGGTTGCATTGCCGTCCAATACCAACTCGGCCATGATAACGCCTACGATGGGCGAGAGCTTGAACCCGTGGCCGCTGAAGCCGGTGCAGATATATAGACCCTCGATTCCTTCCACCCGGTCGATTACCGGATGGGAATCGGGAGTGTTGGTGTACAGGCCGGCGTAACCGGAACTGTATTCCGCTTGCTCCATGAGCGGAATCCGGCGAACGAACCGGCTCCACGCATCCTGGATGAAGTGCTGCGCCGGGCGCTGGGCGAATATTTCCGGGTCTTCGATAATTTCTTCGGTGTTGCCATTGCCCAGTAGGGTTAAATCGGTGCTTTCGGGTCTGAAGTAGACCATATTGACGATGTCGGCGCCTCCGGGGTGGTAGGGTATCTTGTCCAACGGCCGTTTCAACAGGATGACCTCGTGGCGGGTGGCTTCCAGCGGCAGGTCTACGCCGTGTTGAAGCAGGAAACGGCGGCTCCACGGCCCGGTGGCCACGATGGCGATGGGAGTTTCTATCCGTTCCTGCGCGGTGGTAACGGCGACTACCTTTCCTGCGGGCGAGACTTCCACTCCCGTTGCGGGTGCTTGCAACCGTATTCGCGCGCCCAGATCCCTGGCCCTGTTGGCGTAGGCAATCGCCGTGCCCGACGGGTCGGCATGGCCGGAGCCGGGTTCGTAAGCGATGCCGGCGCAGTCGTCCAAGTAGAAGAACGGTGCTATCTCGTTGGCCTCTTCCTGATTTATTAGCTTGGTGTCAATACCCACCGACTGTTGCATCGCCACGTTGGCTTGAAAGGCTTCCAGGTTGTCCTCCCCGGCGAACACCATGTAACCCGTTTCGACGAACCCGCACTGGCCGCCTATCATGTCGGCGAAGTTGCGGAAGATGTCCAAGCTTTTCCAAGCCATCCGGGCGTGGACCTCGTTGGAGTAGTGCATCCGCACCGCGCCCGACGACCGCCCGGTAGACCCCGATCCCAGTATGTCCCGTTCCAGCAACAGGGCGTCGCGCATCCCCCGGGAAGCCAGGTTGTACAGGATGCTGCATCCCATCACGCCCCCGCCTATGATCACCGCTTCAGCCGTAGATGCCATCGGACCACCTAACCCTCTTGAGTGTTCAACACGCGCCTAGTAGTCAGTCAGTGTTGTATTGATGGATAAAGGGACTTCAATTTGATGCGGGCGTCTTCGGTAGTGAAACGCCAGTCCACCCGGACCCCGTCCCGGTTCCGTTGGTTCTGCCAGACCTGGGTCTCCTGTCTCAGTATTTCCTGACAAGGAATCCTGCGGTCCAAGCACTGCCTGGCCAGCACTCCAAGCTCTATCTCGGCCATATTCAACCAACTCCCATGCTTCGGCGTATAGTGGATTTCCAGCCGTTCAGCGAGGCGCCTCGCTTCCTCCGGCTCGAAAGCCTCATACAGAGAAGCCGGATGGTGGGTGTTCAGATTGTCCATTACCAGAACGATGCGGTCCTTGTCCGGGTAGTCCACATCCACCAGTTGCTTGACCACCCGGGCCCAATCGACCTTGGTGCGCTGGTCCGTCACCTCCACCCGGCGCCACCCTCCCAAGGGCGCGAACAGCATGAACAGGTTGCTCACTCCGTTGCGCTCGTATTCGTAGTCGTAGCAGGCCGGCTCCCCAGGGCGAGCCGGACGCGGCAGGCGGGTCTCCTTCACCTGCTGTTTGCTGGTCTCGTCCAAGCACACCAGCACTTCGTTGTCCTCGTACCGGCGATGGTAGACCTCCAGCACGTCCTCCATGGCGCAGACGAACTCGGCGCTGGCCTTGGGCGGGATGCACCAACACTCTTTCAGCCAAGGCTTGAGTTCGTTTTTTTCAGTGTCTGGCGCACCGTCTCGGTGCTGATGCTGTCCACTATCTCGCGCTCCACCAACCCCTCAGCCAGCAGTTGCAGCGTCCAGCCGGACCGGCCCTCCGGTGGTTGGGAGCAGGCCAGGGCTATCAGGTGAGCTTCTCCCTGACCGTCCAGTTTTTTCCGGCGGCGATTGAGTTGCTCCTTACGTCCCAAGGCTCTCTCCAGACCCTCCTCGACACAGCATCGGCGCACCCGTTCCACCGTGGCGTTGCCCACCTTCAGGACCCGGGCTATTTCCTCGTCCTTCATTGCCCCGCCCTCTTGGGATTCATCGCTGAGCAGCAGGATGCGGGCATGAGTTTGCTTGTATGCTGCCGTCTGTCCCCGGGACACCAGTCCCTTCAGTTCCTGTTGCTCCTCTGCACTCAGTTTGACCCGGTATTTTTTGGTTGGCACCCCCATCCTCCCAATATCACTTTGCCCTTTGCTGTATACCAGCAAGATTGCACCCGTATTATCTATCAATTCAAAGCTGGTGGACTACTAGATTCGCAGGGACATCGTAACAGCCCCGCACCGTGCTTCCCAGTCCTGATAGACCGGCAACCCGGCCCATGCCGGTGGTATAATCGCCCCGCTGAGGGTGTACCCTTGGCCGTCATTATCAAGGAAGCAACTGACGAAGGAGGCAACATGATCTACGACGCGGAAAAAAGAGACATTTCCATCGCCGTGGGCGGCGACGCCATGATCACGCGTCGGATGCGGCCCTTCCAGGAAGAGTCATTCCTCAAGCTCGCCCGCATCCTGCGAGAGGCGGACGCATCCGTCGTGAACCTGGAAATGCTCTTCCACGACTATGAAAGCAGTTGGCAATGGAGCAGCGCCACCTATACCAGGTCGGACCCGCGCAACCTGGACGAGTTGAAGTGGCTGGGAATCGACGCGGTAACCGCCGCTAACAACCACTCATTCGACTTTTCCGAGGGCGGCTTCCTGACCACGTTGCAGCATTGCCGGGAGATCGACCTGCCGGCAGCCGGCGGAGGCAAGGACGCCGACGAGGCAAGGGCGCCCGCCTACTTCGACTCGCCCAGGGGGCGGTTGGCCGTTCTGTCGGCGACCAGCACCTTCAGCGAGGTTTCCCGCGCCGGTCCGGGCCGCCCTGATTTTCCGGGCCGTCCGGGAGTCAACGCCCTGCGGCACGACTTGGTCCACCACGTGGAGCGGGACGTGTTCGATGCTCTCCAGAAAGCCAACCGGGAACTGGGCTACCAGGAAGCCGCGGACGTTACGCGCAATTTCGGCTTCCGAGGACTCCGGGAAGAGGTCGATCACTCTTCCGAGGTGGAGTTCCTGGAGAAAAAGTTCGTCCTTTCGGAGGATTTTTCCATCCAGACTTCGCCCAACCAGTCGGACTTAGCCGGGATAGGAAAGTGGATACGGGGCGCTCAGAAGCAGTCTGATTGGGTGATGTACGGCACCCATTGCCACGAGAGCGGCTCGACCGGCGAGTACCACGGCGGCTCCCGGTTGTCTCCTCCGGACTTCCTGGTGGACTTCGCTCACTGGACCATTGACCAAGGATGCGCCCTGTTCGCCGGGCACGGCCCCCACTTTCTGCGGGGCATCGAAATTTACAAGAACCGCCCGATTTTCTACAGCTTGGGCAACTTCATTTTTCAGAACGAAAGCGTCCTCCGTATCCCAGACGAAGCGTACCGGATGTACAACCTGGGCTACGACCAGACGCCGGGAGACTACCTGGACACCCGTTCCGGCGGCGGGTCCCGCGCTTTCGCCGCAGACCCGGTATTCTGGCAAAGCGTGGTAGCGGTCTGCAATTACGGCGGCGGCGAGTTGCGGGAGATCGTCCTCTACCCCATCGATATGGGCTACGGGCGGCCCATTCCCCAACGCGGCAGGCCGGTACTGGCCGAGGGCCCGATAGCCCAACAGACCCTCAAATGGCTCCAGGACGTTTCCAAGCCCTTTGGCACTGAGATCACTATTGAAGGGGATGTGGGGATGATTCGGCTTTAGAAAGTAAGTCCCAGAGGGGCTTTCGGCATACCATCCTTGCCCTGTGTCAGATGTTGGATGACAGGATGCTGAACGTATGTTCTAATACGCTTATGGTCCGGACCAATCCATAGTTTTACCTCAACGCCGTCCGGGCCACGCAAGGCAGCAATGTCCGCGGCCTTGGTAGTATTTTGGGGACGCGGCGCATTTGGCATCTGAACCGCGAGCACCACTGGCGCAGGGAGAGGCCACACCATGATCAACTATGTAGCTTGCGACCTGTTCACCAGCCCGGCCCGGGTCCTGGTGAACACCGTAAACACGGTCGGCGTAATGGGCAAGGGCATTGCCAAGGACTTCAAGACTATCTACCCGGAGATGTTCAAGCAGTACCAGGAATTGTGCGAGAAGAAGCAGTTTGACGTAGGCCAGCTATGGCTGTACAAGACCGAGCATAAGTGGGTCCTGAATTTCCCTACTAAGAAGCACTGGCGTCAACCTTCGCAGCCCGAGTATATCGAGGCGGGTCTGCGGAAATTCGCCGATACCTACCACGTTTATAGAATTACGTCGATTTCGTTCCCGATGCTCGGATGTGGCAATGGGGAATTGGATTGGGAAACACAGGTGCATCCGTTGGTGGAGAAATATCTGGCCAAACTGCCGGTTACGGCATACGTCCACCTCCACCATGTCAAAGACCGGTTTTCACCAGAGCACAGAAACATCAGGGAAGTCAAAAAGTGGCTCAGAGGAGATCCGGAATCGTTGGCTTTCTCTGAAGTCTGGAGCGATCTAGTAGGGGAATTTGAGACGTCAACTGAGGTCGCACCATTGTATGACGGCACTCCTTTCACCGTGAGGGCTGACACAAACCATGAAGCATTAGTCCTAGAGACGGACGACGGTGCCTATACACTCCCCGCGGAGGCCATCATGGATTTATGGCAACAGGTCCGCCATGCCGGATTTCTGCCTGCCGATAGTATGCCGTATGGCCTCGACAGGTATGCCAAGTATATCGTTCCGGTAATGGCCCGGTTGCCCTACATCCATCCAGTAACAATGGCGTCGAAATACGATAGGCTTTCCAACAACTCGCTCGGCCTCAGAATTGAGCCACGTCGCCAGGAATTGCAACCCGACCTGTTTGCTTCAGTAGGTACATTTGAGCCGAAGTGACACCAGAACTCGAACGGAAATCAGGGAGATCCGACAACATCTGAGTCGATTGAAGCAGCAGCCTTGGTTATTGCCGTCCCAACGATGGTGGCCTGACTTTCTGTTTCACTGTACGGACGTTCGGAATGTTGTAAACATCCTCCGGACCGGGGAGATGCTCAGTCGGACACAGGCGCTTGCTTCCCAGCAACTCCACGTGGATATTGCAAGCCGGGACATTATCGCCCAGACTAGCGAGATATGGCAGGACTATGTTCGGCTGTACTTTCGTCCGAAAACCCCGACACAGTATCGGAACGAAGGCTTCCGTCCTGTCGGCCAGCAGTATCACCAAACTCAATGTCCCGTACCGGTGTACTTGATAATTGATGCAATGGAAGTATTGGCCAAATCCGGAGTCCTATTCACTGATGGGAACGTAGCAGCCGGGGCCGAACCTACCGGCGACGTCGGATTTTTCACTACCATTCCATTCGAAACTGTGTACCACTCCGGATGGTATGACACCTCAATTCCAAACAGAATTGTTTACCACCGCAACGCAGAAGTTCTAGCACCTGAGCGGCTTAGCGCGACCGCCATACGATTCATTTGTTGCAGGAGTCAGGCCGAGTACGATACCTTATTGGGCTTGCTGCCACCGGGGCCGTTTAGCCATTGGGTTGACAAAATAGGTGTACGTCCACAATTGAACCTGTTCTACAAAGAGTGGTACTTTATAGAACAGGTTGAGATGAATCGGGAATCAGTCCTGTTTCGTTTTAATACTGGAGACTCAAGAAACCCATCCGGTCCGTTCAATGCGAGGGCTGAAATTGTTGAGACGCTGACCGGCAGGAGGTTGGCTTGGTCGAATGATGATTTCGTAGTCAGTTCAATGCTCTCGCTCTCACTTCTAAACCTCCGGCATCCTGAAGACTACTCCGTCCGATTCTTGCTAGACGACCAACTGGCCTATTCTGGAAGGTATCAAGAAGAACTACTCCCGTTCTGACACTTATCGTTTTCCCGCAGACCCGCCAATACATTATCAGGGAGGCGAAATCTTATGGCTGAAGCAGGCGCGGGCCGATACCAGTACGATGTGCAGGAGGGCTGGGGCCGGTTGCCGGAAGGGTGGACTTTCGGCAACGTCACCGGCGTGGCGGTGGACTCTCAGCAGCGGGTGATTATCTGCCAGCAGCAGATGGACCCGCCAGTCATCGTCTTCGACCGGGAAGGCAATTACCTCAACTCTTGGGGGAGCGGGCTTATCCCTGAGCCGCACACCCTGTTCATAGACGCCGACGACATCGTGTACGTGCCCGACAGGGTGGACCATGTGGCGATGAAGTTCACCATGGACGGTGAACTGCTGCTGGAGATGGGGAACCGGGGCCAACCGTCGGACACCGGGTGCACCGAGCCGGAGGGCGTGGTGCTCCGGGCCGGGCCGCCGTTCAACATGCCTACCCGCGTCTCGCCTTCCCCTTCCGGCAATCTGTACGTCTCCGACGGCTACAAGAACTGCCGGGTGCACCGGTTTTCGGCCGGCGGCGATCTCATCTCCTCCTGGGGAAACCCCGGCGACACCGCTCCAGGTGACATAAGATCGCCCCACAGTCTCTGGGTGATGCCCGACGGCCGGATATACGTGTGCGACCGGTTGAACAACCGCATCCAGATTTTCTCGCCGGAGGGAGACTTTATCTCCCAGTGGCCCGACGTCAGCCTGCCCACCGACCTGTTCGTGGACAGCGAGGGCGCGTTCTTCGTGGCCGAACGCCCGCAAGAGGAGACCGGGTCAAACTGGATTACGGTGCGCAACGAGAGCGGCGAAGTGCAAGCCAGATGGGACACGCCGCGGATTCACCAGATGTGGATTGACCACCGCGGAGACATGCTCATTGTAACGGGAGCGGTGGCCGAGCCTCGCGGCAAGGCCATCTTCAAGTACACCAGAAAGTAGCGAATCCAGTTTTTACCGCAGAGATCGCAGAGTTTTCTTTGAACGTTGCCAGACAAGATAACTCTGCGCTCTCCGCGTTCTCTGCGGTTAGTCCACACTGTTCAGAAGCCGGAGCTCGGTTTCCGGGTGGAACGCGACCCAGGGTGCCCAGAAAGAGATGGTATGGGGCAGAGCATCCAGTTGACGCCCTTCGAGCGGCCCTTCTACCGCCAGCCCCGCGGCGCTCCAGGCGCTGCCGGTTTCCCGGTCCAGGATGCGGCCGCCCTCCAAGTAAAACGATAAGGCCTGCCCGCCCACCTCGGGAGTGTACACGGCGGCGGCATCCACTGTGTCGGCGCCCAATCCAGTTAATGTGTCGACGCACGGTTCGGCGGAGTATATGAGGACCACCGGCTGAGTCCCGACCACGTCGTTCACTACTCCCAGTCGGGCCAACTCGGATATGGGGTAAGCTACCTCTTCGGGTTGGCTGAGGCCCACTACCCGTGTGTGACTGCCGAGGGCCTCACTGGTGGGACCTCCGGTCCATAGTAGCCCCTCGTCCGGGTATTCGGTGGGGCATGGCTTGATGGCGTAGAAGCCCGACAGCCTCTCATCCTGTGTAGATTCCCGCGACAGCACCAGCGCATCGTCGGTGCTCCGGCGGACTTCTCCCCAAGGCAATGTACGGAGGGCGATAAACTGGAGCTTCTCCCCGGCCAGGTCTCCCACCAGAGCTTCGCCGGTGAGTTGCTGCCACCACGACTCGGTCTGGTGGTCCCACATGATCAGGTTTTTATGCCGTAACTTTCCTGACACGCCGAATACCAACTCTTCGCCCCCAACCCGGCGGTCAAACGCAATCACCGTGGCGCAAAGTGGACAATAGGTAACCAGCACCGGGGTGTCGCCAATCCTGTCGTTGACTACCTCGTGCCAGAACAGTATCGGATACGGGTATATCTTGGTACGACCGTCGATGGTCAAAACTCCGGCAAGGTCGTCATCGTCCAACCATGAGTCCGCTTCACTCATTGACTCGAACTTCGGCTCGTAGATGGGAGGAATCGAGTCACGCGGCAGGCCGGGGCCGACAATTTTCGGGTCCACAACGAACTTGTCGAGATTGGTGCGCCACGCGCCGGGCTTGGGCGTGGGAGTGGCTTGGATACCCGGCGGCGGAGTCGCAACGAGGGTGGCTGTCGGCGCCCGTTGTTCTTCAGGTTGTTCTTCAGAGGGAGGTGCTTGATTAGCCGTACTGGCCCCAGAGCAGGCCGCGATGGTTAGCATAAGGCCTACGGTGGCCGAGATCAAAAGGTCGAGAGCGCGAGAACGGCGGGAGGCTGTAAGGAGGTGCATATTGTCTGAATCAGGATTTGCCGGATTTTAGGATTTTCAGGATGGAGTCAATTCATCCTGTGCATCATTTAATCCTGTTGGTCCTGATTCAGACAACCAAGGTTGCAAAGAAACGTGTGACCCGTGGTTTCTAGCCGGTGCCGCGCAGCCTGGGGTCCAGCACGTCCCGCAGGGCGTCGCCCAGCATGTTCAGGCCGAACACCGCCAGGGCCAGCGCCACGCCGGGGAACACCGCCAGCCAGTAGGCGTTCTGGATGTCGGTTATGCCGCCCTCAGCCAACATGCCGCCCCAAGTGGGTACGTCCGGCGGCACGCCTACGCCGAGGAAGCTGAGGGACGCTTCCACGATGATGGCATAGCCCAGGTTCAGGGTGGCCAGAACGATGAATAGGGCCATGCAGTTGGGCGTAACGTGCCGGATGATTATCCGCATGTCGCTGGCGCCAACTGCCCTGGCGGCCAGCACATAGTCCGATTCCTTGATGGCCAAGGCTTGGGAACGCACGGTCCGGATGGCGCTGGGAGCCAGCACAACGCAAAGGGCGATGATGATGTTGAAGACCGACGAACCCAGCGCAGCCATGAGGGCCAACCCCAGGATGATTCCCGGAAAGGCAATAAAAGCGTCCACGAACCGTTGGATTATGAGGTCGAATTTTCCTCCGTAGTAGGCGCTGATACAACCCAACAAGGAACCTATGCTGATGCCGATACCCACGCTGACGATACCGACAAACAACGAAATACGGCCCCCGTAGAACAGCCGGCTCATCACATCCCGTCCAGCGAAATCTCCTCCCAGGAGCAATTCACTCCCCGGCGGAGCGAACAGAAGCTTGGGGTGGACTTCCGTTGGGGGATACGGGGAAATTATGGGGGCAAAAATTGCGATCAATACCAGGATCAGCAGGATACCCCCGCCGACGGCGCCCATTGGCTTTCGTACCGAAAAGTCGACCAGTCCTCGACCAGCCCCGATTGTCCCTTGGAGCCACCTGGTCAGGGTAGGCTGGGAAACCACACCTGTCGTTTGCGAAAGCATTAATCCTTACTCCTGTCGCGTTGAACAGTCGCTAACCGTAGCGAATCCTGGGGTTAATCCAGCCATAGAGCAGGTCAATGATGAGGTTCAAGACCAGGACCACTACGGCTATCAGCATTACGAAGGTCTGGACGATGGGGTAGTCCCTGACCAAGACACTGGCCACCAGCAAGCTCCCCATCCCTGGAATGACGAAGATAACCTCCATGATTACCGCGCCGCCGATAAGGCGGCTGAACTGGAAACCGGCTACGGTGATCACAGGCAGGAAGGCGTTCTTCAGGGCGTGTCGGGCGATTACGAGGAGCTCCCGCAAGCCCTTGGATCGGGCGGTCCGAATGTAGTCCTCCCGCATGACCTCCAGCATGGCGGAACGGGTCACCCTGGTGGCGAAGGCGGTATTGAAGTAGCCCAGCGCGCAGGCCGGGAATATCAACTGCTGCAAATTGGTCAGGGGATCGGTGTAGATTTGGGCATACCCCAAGGGCGGCAGCCAGTTGAAGAACTTTGCCAGAACGAATATCACCAGAATGCCCACCCAGAAGGTGGGCAAGGCTACACCGCCGATGCTGAATACCCTTGCCGCATAGTCGAACCAGGAATCTTGTTTCACCGCCGAGAGCACGCCTATGGGGACGGCGATAACGTAGGAGATGGTAAGAGCCAAGATAGCTAATTCAACGCTCAGGGGGAACCTGGTCTTCAGCATTTCGGCAACTTTAATCCCCGGATAGAAGAACGATTCGCCGAAATCACCGGTCGCCGTTTTCTTTATGAACAGCACGTACTGAATGTGGTACGGCTTGTCAGTCCCCAGCTTCTTCCGCATCCTCTCGAGGTCTTCCTCGGTGAAGCTACCCTCTCCTCCCATGCTTAGTATGGCGAGGGCCGGGTCGCCGGGAAGGAAGCGCATGATGCCAAACACAACGAACGAGACCAATATAAGGGTCGGTATAAAGAGGGCCACCCTCTGGACTACGTACCCGGTCATGCTCGCTCCTAAGAAACGCTAATAGGTTCAGCTAAACGAAGAGGCCGCATAAACCCCGCAAAGACCGCCGAGCATTTCGGCCGTTGACCGCCAGAGCACAAACTCCGCGGTCTCTGCAGGTCCTCTGCGACCTCTGCCCCCGGCTTTGCCGGGGGCATGGTTGAAACCCGGATGATTTGTTAAAGCGCTACTCCTCCAGCCAGACTTGCTCTTTCTGGTAGGCGTACTGCACCGTCTTGGGTATCGCCACCATGTTTTTGACGTTGTTCAGGTGAACGAACCTTTCGATGGGGTGCCAGAACATTGGCCGCGCGTGACCCTCGCCGGTGCGGAGGATATCCTCGGCCTCCTTGATGATGGCGCGGCGCTCAGTCTGGTCGGTGACGGCCTTCTGGCGCTCGAATATCTCTCTGATCCGGGGGTCGTCGTACTTCAGTGCGTTCCGCGGGCCGCCGGGCAGCCAGACGCCGGAGAACATGTCGTCGGGATCGATGATGTTGGTGCCGTGGCCGAAGCCCACCATGTGCTCATAAGTGCCCTGCTGCTCCGCGTTGGCAGCGGAAGTGGTGTCCACGATGGTCAGGTCTATCTCGACCCCGATCTTCTTCCACTGCTCCTGCATGATCAGGGCTTCTTCCTTGAAAATGGAGGCGGAGGTGTACTTCAGTTTCAAACCATCCGGATGGCCTGCCTCTGCCAGCAACGACCGGGCCAACTCCAAGTCCGCCGGGTCCTTTTGCAGGCCGTCTACGCCGATGGGGTTCCCGATATAAAGCTCACCGTTGGCGTCGACATACCGGAAGCCGGGCCATTCGGCAATCTCTTCAGCAGTCGCCGACATCCAACTGTTCGGGAAGAAGGGGATGCCCAGGTTGCCTCTGCCGAGACGAGCGATGTCAACCAGTTCCTTGCTGTCCATGGCAAGGTAGAGGGCCCGCCGGACCCGCGGGTCGTCTACCGGGGCGTTCCTGTAATTGAACTCGTAGATGCGGAAGACGCTTTCACCGGAGTAGGGGATTGTTCCCTTCCCTTCGAGCTCTTTTTCCAAGTCGTTGAGTTGCTTCTGGGTCCAGCCCCCGCCGGGCATGAAGTGTATCTGGGCCGTTGTGAGGGCGGTGATGGACCGGCTCTTGTCCGCGATGATGAATACCTTGATGCCGTCGAGGAAAGGAAGCCCTTCCTTGAAGTAAGTGGGGTTCTTTTCGATTTCGAAACTGGTCCCCAATTCCCTCGTCTTGTACATGAATGCGCCGGACCCGACCACGTTATCAGGGTCGTCGAAGTGGTCGGCAGGGTCATCCAGCCCAAGAGGATCGAGTACATGCTTGGGGTGGATGACCATAAAGTCAACGGTCAGGAACGGCAACAGGGCCGCCGGGTTGGGGAACTTGGTATTGACCTTGACCGTCTGTGGGTCGATGGCTTCAGAACTCAGGTAATAAGGCTCGATGTTCCTGGTACGGGGCCTTACCTTATTCAAGTCAGCCATCTCGTCCAGGCTGTACACAACGTCATCGGCGGTAACCGGCTCGCCGTCGGTCCACGTCGCGCCCTCCCACAGGTTGAAGGTCACGCTGTTGCCGTCGTCGGCCCATTCCCAACTGGTGGCCAGGTCACCGATGATCTTTTCCTGTGACTCGTCCCGCGGGTCACGCATCACCAGAAGGTTGAAATTGTTGCGAGTAGCGTAGATCGACCGGTTGCAGCATCCGATCCAAGGGCTCCAGCGGTCGGTCTCGTAAAGGTGCCCCTCTATCATGACGCCGCCATACTTGCCTTGGGACAACCATTCCTCGTAGTACTTATGGTCCGCCGGGCCGGCTTCCGCAGCCGGGGCTTTCTTTTCTTCCATCGCCGCGGGAGCTTTAGTGGCTTCCATGACTGCGGGTTCTTTGGTAGCCTCCGCCATGGCGGCCGGCGCTTCGGTGGCGGCCATTTGCGGCTCGGCAGGCGGGGCCTCGGAGCCGCCGCAGGCGATAACGAAAACGAGCGCCAACAGCACCGCGCTGGTGATTAAGGCTGTGGGGAGTTTGAACCAGTGGTGCCTCATGCCATTACCTCCAAACTATGGGTGGAAATACCCTAGCATTGGGCGACGAAAGCCGAAAACCGCGCACTGGAATACTATATGCGCCTTAATCCTCCTTATATAGTTACGGTTTCCAGCTATGTTACGACGAAACCAGCCAGTGAAACACCGCAATGTACCTGTATATGACTGTGGGTTCGTCGATAAGCGGTAGCAATATAATCTATCACCCCTACACTGTCAAGGTTTATGTTCGGTCCATAGCCCGCCGTTTCCGTGCGGATGTTCTCGGGGTGCACAGTGTGTTGGAGCGAGGTTGTTCAAGCATAAGGGAGGCAGGTCACAAAAAGAATCGGGACGGCGCTGCGCCGTCCCGATTGCGGAAATCCGTAGAGGAATGAGGGATATGCCGAGCTTATCCGGTGCCCCTGAGCCGTGGGTCCAGTACGTCCCGCAGCGCGTCGCCAACTAGGTTGACGCCGAAGACCGCCAAGGACAGGAACAGGCCGGGGAATATGGCCAGCCAAGGCGCAATTTCGATGTAGGTTACCCCCACCTCGCTGAGCATACTGCCCCAAGTCGGAACGTCCGGCGGGACGCCGACCCCCAGGAAGCTGAGGGATGACTCCACGATGATGGCGTACCCCAGATTCAATGTGGCAAGGATAATGAAAATCGCAAAGCAGTTGGGCACCATGTGGCGAAGGATTATCCGCGCGTCTCCCGCGCCGATGGCCCTGGCAGCGAGCACGTAGTCCGATTCCTTGATTGCCAAGGCTTGTGAGCGCACTGTGCGGATGGCGCTTGGCGTCAGCACCGCTACCAGAGCGATGATGATATTGATTACGGAGGACCCCAGCGCGGCCATCAAGGCCAGCCCCAGAATTATGCCGGGGAAGGCGATGAAAGCGTCCACCAGCCGTTGCACTATCAGGTCGAACTTGCCGCCGTAGTAGGCGCTGACGGCCCCCAGCAGCGAGCCGATGGTTATACCGATGGTGATGCTCACCAAGCCCACGAACAACGAAATCTGGCCCCCGTAGAAGAGGCGGGTAAGAACGTCCCTTCCCAGCGAATCGCTTCCCAGCAGGAACTTGGCCCCCGGCTTGGCGTACAGGTCTTCGATGTGGGCTTGGTTAGGTTCGTAGGGCGAAATGACCGGGGCCAAAATCGCCATCAACACCAGGAGCAATAGAATCGTCGCCCCGACGCCGCCCAGGGGCTTGTTCTTGAAAAAGTCCAGGGAACTCTTTGCCCCGTCGCGCAGGGCCCTGGCCACCCCCGTCGGTTGGGCTACGGTGCTTCTACCCGCTAACATGAATTTCTCCCCGTTCCCCCCTTCTCTCGTCATTCCCGCGTAGGCGGGAATCCAGACCGGGGGCAGGCTCTATTCGTTGGAGCCGCAGAGAAGCCGCTAAGTACACAGAGCATTTATCTGTTCCTTCGCGTACTCGGGGCCTCTCTGTGCTCTCTGTGTTAATCGTCTTAGCCGTACCGGATTCTTGGGTTTATCCAGCCGTACATCAAGTCTACCAGCAGATTGAGGACCAGCACGGATATGGCCACCAGCATGATGAACGCTTGGACAATGGGGTAGTCCCTCACCAGCACACTGGCCACCAGCAGGCTGCCCATACCCGGAATGACGAAGATTACTTCCATCAGCACCGCGCCGCCCAACAGACGGCTCAGTTGGAACCCTGCCACCGTGACCACGGGAAGGAAGGCGTTCTTCAGCGCGTGCCGCCCTATGACTATCCACTCGCGGAGGCCCTTGGACCGCGCCGTCCTGATATAGTCCTCCCGCAGCACCTCCAGCATGGAGGAGCGGGTCAGCCGGGCGGCAAAGGCCGTGTTGAAGTAGCCCAAGGCTAGCGCCGGGAATATGAACTGTTGGATGTTCTTCGCCGGGTCGTCCCAGATGGTCTTGTACCCCAAGGGCGGCAGCCAGTCGAAGAAAAGCACAAGGAAGAATATTACCAATATCCCGACCCAGAAGGTCGGGAGGGCTACCCCCGCAACGGCGAAGAGCTTGGCCACATAGTCAAACCAAGTGTCCTGCTTCACCGCAGATATGACCCCCAAGGGAACGGCTACTATGTATGAGATGATGAGCGCCAATATTGCCAGTTCGATGCTCACCGGGAACCTGGTCTTGGCCATGCTGGCCACGCTTACGTTGGGATAAAAGAACGATTCCCCGAAGTCGCCCTGCACGAAGTTCTTGATCCAGACGTAATACTGGATGTGCATAGGCTTGTCTGTGCCCAGCTTCTCTCTCATCCGCTGGACGTCTTCCTCGGTGTAGCTCCCCTCACCCCCGGCGCTCAAGATGGCGATGGCGGGATCGCCTGGCAGGAAGCGCATGATAGCGAACACCAGGAAAGACACCAACAACAGGGTTGGCACAAACAACAAGAGCCTTTGGATAACGTAGCCTGTCATGCTTAGCCTCGGTTAGTGCGGCCTTTCACTCAGCGGGGCGGGGGAAGGCCCCCGCCCATGCTCCCAAGGGGCGCCCTCGCGAGGACACCCCTTAACCTTGCCTGTCGGGCCGATCACTCCAGCCAGATGTGCTCCTTCTGGAACCCGTACTGCACCGTGATGGCCGTCACGTCGTAGTTCTTCACCCGGTTGCTCACGCTGAAGGCCGGCAGCGGCCACCAGTAGAAGTTGTGGAAGTGCCCCTCGCCGGTGCGCAGGATGGCTTCCGCCTCCCGGATGAGCTCTATCCGCTTCTCCAAGTCCGGCTCCGACTTCTGCTTCTCGAAGATTTCGCTGATGCGCTTGTCTTCGTACTTCAAGGCGTTGCGCGGCCCGCCGGGCATGTACACGCCCAGGAACAGGTCATCCGGGTCGAGGATGTTCGGCCCGTGGCCCAAGCCCAGCAGGTGCTGGTAGTCGCCCGCCTGCTCGGCGTTGAACCCGGTGGTGGTGTCGGTAATCTTGATTTTCAGGTCCACGCCTATCTTGGCGAACTGGGCCTTCAGCAACACCGGGATTTCCTTCAACAGCGCGTAGGTGTGGTACTCGATCTCCACCCCGTCGCCATAGCCCGCCTCGGCCATCAAAGCCTGGGCCATTTCAATGTCCCGCGGGTCCTTCTGGATTCCCTCTATGCCGTAGGGCGCGGTGGTGATGGGAGTGCCGTCGGCGTCAACGTAGCGGTAGCCCGGCCAGGTTGCCACTTCCTCATCGCTGGACGACCATTGAGTTCCCGCGAAGAAAGGAACACCCAGCTTGGCCTTGCCCAACCGCATCACCCGGTTGACTTCCTCCCGGTCCAAGGCCAGGTACAACGCCCGGCGCACACGGGGGTCGTCCACCGGCTTGTTGTTGAAGTTGATTTCGTAGAACCGCATCAGGTTGGGACCGCTGTAAAAGAAATTCCCTTTGCCCTTGATTTTCTCGATGAACCCGTTGGCGTCGTTCTCGTTCAGGCCCATTCCGGGGCTGAAATCTATCTGCCCGGTGAGGAACGCGCTCATGTGGGTGTTCTTGTCGGCGATAACGTAGGCCGTCACCTTGTCCAGGAATGGCAGACCTTCTTTGAAGTAGTTGTCGTTCCTCTCGATTTCCATGCTGCTGCCGCGCTCGTGGCTAACGAAGGTGAAAGCCCCGGAGCCGACGATGTTCTCCGGCGTGTCGAAGTACTCTTCCGCGTCGTCCCTGCCGTCAAGCACGTGCTTCGGCAGCATCACCATGTAGCCGGTAGCCAGGAAGGGCAGCAACGCCGCCGGGTTGGAGAACTTGGTGTTGACTTGGACGGTGTGCGGGTCCAACGCCACCGAGTCCTTGTAGTAAGGCGCGATGTTCCGCACCCTGGGGCGTATCTTGGTCAGGTCGCTCATCCGGTCCAGGCTGAACACAATGTCGTCAGCGGTGATAGGCTCGCCGTCCGTCCACTGCGCCCCAGTCGGCAGCCGGAAGGTGACGCTGTTGCCGTCGGCCGCCCATTCCCAGCTATCGGCCACATCGCCGATGATGGTGGTCTGGTCTTCAGGGTTGTACATCACCAGCAGGTTGTACAAGTCCCGCGGGATGTACAGCGAGCGGTTGCAGCAACTCTGGTGGATGTCCCAGTGGTCGGTCTCGTAGGCCACGCCCATGTTCAGGTCGCCGCCGTACTTGCCGCGCTTCACCCATTCCGTCCAGGGCTTGGCGCCGATGGCCACAGGAGCGACGGTCGGCTCGACAAGGACTTCCTTGACGATCTCCTTGACGACCTCAACCTCCTTGACCACCTCTTTCTCTACTACGACCGGTTTTTCAACCTCTTTGACTACTTCCTTTTCTACTACGACCGGCTTTTCAACTTCCTTGATGACTTCTTTCTCCACCACCACGGGCTCGGCGGGAGCAGTGCCTCCGCAAGCCATGATGAATAGGAGCGCGAGCACCAATGGAGTCAACGCCAGTTGATAGAAATACCGGGATGACAAGCGCCTCATGTAGATATCCTCCTATATATGTGTAGGGGCAGGGCTTGTCCCTGCCCTGGGCAACCCACGGGGTTGCCCCTCTAGTCCACCAGCCAGATATGCTCTTTCTGGAACCCGTACTGCACCGTGATGGCCGTCACGTCGTAGTTGTGCACCCGGTTGCTGACGGCGAAAGTGGGAGCAGGCCACCAGAAGATGTTGTGGAAGTGGCCTTCGCCAGTGCGGATGATGGCTTCCGCCTCCCGGACCAGCGCCACCCGCTTTTCCAGGTCCGGCTCGGACTTCTGCTTCTCGAAGATTTCGCTGATCCTCGGGTCCTCGTACTTCAGCGCGTTGCGCGGCCCGCCAGGCATGTACACGCCCAGGAACAGGTCGTCCGGGTCTACGATGTTGGGGCCGTGGCCCAAGCCCAGCATGTGCTTGTAATCGCCGGCCTGCTCCGCGTTGAACCCGGTGGTGGTGTCGGTAATCTTGATTTTCAGGTCCACGCCTATCTTGGCGAACTGGGCCTTGAGGAGCACCGGGATTTCCTTCAACAGCGCATAGGTGTGGTACTCCAGCTCCACCCCGTCGGCAAGCCCAGCCTCGGCCATCAAGGCATTGGCCATTTCGATGTCCCGCGGGTCTTTCTGGATTCCCTCGATGCCGTAGGGCGCAGTGGTGATGGGGTTGCCGTCGGCGTCAACATAGCGGTAGCCCGGCCAGGTTGCTACTTCCTCGTCGCTGGACGACCACTGGGTGCCGGCGAAGAAGGGAACGCCCAGCTTGGCGCGACCCAGCCGCCGCACCCGGTTGATTTCCTCCCGGTCCAGAGCCAGGTACAACGCCCGGCGCACCCGGGGGTCGTTCACCGGCTCATTGTTGAAGTTGATCTCGTAGAACCGCATCAGGTTGGGGCCGTTGTAGAACAGCTTGCCCTTGCCCTTGATTTTCTCAATGAACCCGTCGGCGTCCGTCTCGCTCAAGCCGATGCCGGGGGTGAAGTCAATCTGCCCCGTGAGGAACGAGCTCATGTGAGTATTTTTGTCGGCGATAATGTATGCGATTACGCGGTCCAGGAACGGCAGTCCTTCCTTGAAGTAGTCCGGGTTCCGCTCCACTTCCATGCTGGTGCCGCGTTCGTGGTTGACGAACTTGAAGGCGCCGGAACCGACGATGTTCTCCGGCGTGTCAAAGTACTCCTCGGCGTCGGGCCTGCCGTCAAGAACGTGCTTGGGCAGCATTACCATGTATCCGGTGGCAAGGAACGGGAGCAACGCCGCCGGGTTAGAGAACTTGGTGTTGACCTGGACGGTGTGCTGGTCCAGCGCCACCGAGTCCTGGTAGTAAGGGGCGATGTTCCTGACCCTGGGGCGTATCTTGGTCAGGTCGCTCATCCGGTCGAGGCTGAACACTACGTCGTCTGCTGTGATTGGTTCCCCGTCAATCCAGCGGGCGTTGGCCGGCAACCGGAAGGTCACGCTGTTGCCGTCGGCCGCCCATTCCCAACTCTCGGCCAAGTCGCCGATGATGGTGGTCTGGTCCTCCGGGTTGTACATCACCAGCAGGTTGTAAATATCCCTGGGCAGGTACAACGAGCGGTTGCAGCAACTCTGATGGATGTCCCAATGGTCCGTCTCGTACAGCATCCCCATGTTCAGGTCGCCGCCGTACTTCCCCTGCTTCACCCATTCGGTCCACGGCTTGGCGCCGATGGCCACCGGGGCCACCGTGGGCTCCACCAGGACCTCCTTGACTACCTCTTTAACAACCTCTACTTCTTTAACTACTTCCTTTTCAACGACGACCGGCTTTTCAACCTCTTTGACTACTTCCTTTTCAACGACGACCGGCTTTTCGACTTCCTTGATGACCTCCTTCTCCACCACCACGGGCTCCGCGGGGGCGGTGCCTCCGCAAGCCATGATGAATAGGAGCGCCAGCACCAATGGAGTCAGCGCCAGTTGGTATATGTACTTGGATCGAAGGTTTCTCATGAAAAGAGACTCCTCGAATTTGAGATTGCGTCCAGACCCGCTCCAACGATAGCTGATCTGATTCAAGACGCACAATTGACCGCCGTCAGGACTTTCCAAGACAATCACCAGGGCCGCCGTTCAGGCACAGTAAAGGCCCAGCAGTCCAGTCCCGCCAGCCGCCAAAATACGCGGTAAGGTATAAACTATGGCGGATAGGTTGTCAAGGCGCAGGACCAAGCTGTGCGGCGGTCCGTTTCAGGTGGTTCAGACCCCTGGACTGGTAGGGGCAACCCTTGTGGTTGCCCTGGATACTGGCCTGAAATGCGATGTTAAGTTAGGATGCGTTAGGCCCATTGACCTTTTCGATAAGTGATTTCAACCGACGATGTGAGGATAATGCCATGCAAGAACGCGACCTGCACTACACCCCGGTCTGGCAGCTTCGGGAGTTGCTGGACTCGAGGCAAATCTCCTCCGTGGAGCTTACCGAGCACTTCCTGAACCGGATCGAGCGGCTGAACCCGAGGTTCAACGCTTTCTTGACGGTCACCGCAGATGAGGCTATGGCAGCGGCCCGGGAAGCCGACCGCGCAATCCAAGGCGGCCGGTCCGGCAGTCCCCGGACCCCGCCGGATGGCATATTGCTGGGGATACCCATTTCCATCAAGGACCTGGAGGCCACCAAGGGCGTGAGGTCCACCATGGGTTCACTGGCCTACCATGACGCAGTGCCGGACATGGATTCGGTGGTAGTCGAGCGGGTCAAGGCCTCGGGCGCGGTCATCCTGGGAAAGACCAATACACCGGAATTCGGGTTGCAGGGCACCACTGAAAACCGGCTTGGCGACCCGTGCCGCAATCCGTGGAACACGGAGCGCACGCCGGGTGGGTCCAGCGGAGGCGCGGGCGCAGCATTGGCGTCGGGAATGTGCCCCATAGCCACGGCCACCGACGGTGGGGGCTCCATCCGCAACCCCAGCAGCTTTTGCGGTCTGTTTGGCATCAAGCCAACGTTGGGCCGGGTGCCAAGAGCGGGAGGCTTGGGCCGGCCTGCTCCCAACCTGACTTCCCAGTCCGGGCCGATGGCCCACAACGTCCGCGACGCCGCCATCCTGTTGCAAGCGTTGTCGGGGCACGACGGCAGAGACCCCCGGTCGCTGCGGGAAACCCCGCCGGACTTCGTGGCAGCACTGGAAGGCGGCGCAAGGGGCTTGCGCATGGCTTGGAGCACCGACCTGGGCTACGCGGTCGTTGACCCTGAAGTGGCAAGCATCACGTCGGAAGCGGCCCGTGTCTTCGAAGAGTTGGGAGGCGCCGTAGACGAACCCGGCTTCGTCCTGGACAACCCCGTTGCGGCATTCCGCACCATTTTCCACACCAGCAATTACACCACCTACGGACACCTGCTGGAAAACGCTGCCGACCAATTGACCGAGAACACTCTGGCCTGCTTCGAGTATGGGTCGCAGGTCACGGGAGCCGACTTTGCCCGGGCGATGCGGGAAGTGGACCTGATGCGTGAGAAGCTGGATGACTTGCTGGACGTTTACGACCTGCTGCTGACGCCCACCATGGCCGTGCCGCCGTTCCCCATAGGCCAACCGCCGAGCGTTATCGGCGGCCAAGAAGTGGACCCACGGTTCGGCTATTCCCCGCTTACTCGGCCCTTCAACCTCTGCGGCCAGCCCGCGGCCAGCATCCCCTGTGGGTTCAACCAGGACGGTCTGCCCATTGGCTTGCACATCATAGGCCGCCGCGGCGAGGAAGCAACCGTTCTTCGGGCCGCCGCCGCGTTCGAGCAGGCCCGCCCCTGGCAAGGGCGGCGCCCCGTCGTGGAGTAGTTTGAGCATAACGTTATATGGTTAAGTCGCGCGTCAAAATTTCTTAGGGGAGGATTTGATCAACATGGGTATCTACAGAATGTATACCGGCGATGACAACGAGACCCACATTGAGGAACTGCCTCTGTCGGAACACCCTGAATTGGGCGAGTTACAGGACGTTGGGGGTATGCAGATTCAGCAGAACCCGGGCGGTAGGTTCCTGGACTGGCATCCCGCTCCCAACCGGCGGTGGATGATAACCCTGTCGGGAGACTTGGAGATAGGCTTGGGCGACGGAACGGTGCACAAGTTCGGCCCCGGCGACGTCCGCTTGATAGAGGACGTCACCGGACGCGGCCACACTACCCATTACGTCACGGACCATGTCTCCGCGATGATGCCGTTGCCCGATTAGTCCTCGACCTCGAGGATCATTTCGATCTCCACCGGCATCCCGGACGGGAGGGTTGCCATGCCCACCGCAGACCTGGCGTGGCGGCCTTTCTCTCCATAGATGCTGTTCAGAAGGTCAGACGCGCCGTTGGCTACCCTGGGGGTATCGCCGAAGTCGGGCGCGGCGTTGATCATGCAGAGCAGCTTGACCACGCGCTTGACCTTGTCCAGGTCGCCAAGTTCCGTCTTCACCACGGAAAGCAGGTTGAGCATGGTCTGGCGTGCGCAGTCATACCCTTGCTCGATGGTCAGGTCCGCCCCCAGCTTGCCCACGTGCAAAAAACCTCCTTCAGGCAACCCCGGTCCCGTCCCCGCCGTGTACAGCAGGTTGCCGGTGCGGACGGCGGAGACGAAGTTGCCGGGCAACGGCGTCGTCCTGGGCGGCGGCAATTCGTACCCCAATTCGTTCAGTTTGCGTTCTGCTTCTGGCATAGGTCCTACCTCCGATTTTCTTGATGGTCATAGCCTTATAAAGGCGTCCACCATTGTACCCCTACGCCCTTGGATAACAACATAACTTGATGGCAAAACTCTTTCCGTCCTGTTTCTCCGTCTACCCTTGCACAAAGTGGTATCATCCAGCCCGCAAGTCTATTTCAGAATGAGAGGCCCACATGCCAACCGTTATCAGTAACGCAACTATAGTCACCGGCAACGCGGCCCGGACGGTGTTGCACAATGCCGCCATAGCCGTGGACGGAGACCGCATCGCGGCCATCGGACCAGTGGCGGAGATAATGAGCAACTACCCCGGAGCCGAGCAAGTCGACGGGTCCAACAAGGCGGTGTTCCCAGGACTGGTCAATTGCCATACTCACCTCTTGGCCACCACCGACCGGGGTATCCTCGAGGACTTCGGATTTCCCACAACTCTGCGCTTTCCCCAATCGGCCCGTGGAATGTTGACCCTTGAAGAACGCCAGTTGATGGCGACGTTAGGAACCTTGGAAGCCATCCGCAGCGGCACTACGTGCCTGCTGGAGATTTCCGGCGGCGTCCAGGAGTACGCCGAAAGTCTGGCTCAAACCGGACTGCGGCTGGTGGTGTCGGACAACATCAACGACTTTGACGAGTCCCAACGACGGGGCGGGCAGTTCGTGCCCTCGGAAAGCAAGTTGAACGCCGAGTTGCAGAGGAGCGCCGACTTGATCGAGGCTTGGAATGGCGCCAGGGACGGCAGGGTCACCTGTTTCATGGCGCCCCATGCCCCGGAGACCTGCTCTCCCGAGTTGCTTCGACGCAGCCGTGAAATGGCCGAGTCCTATGACGTAGGCTACACCATCCACTTGTCCCAGAGCCCGTTGGAAGTGGAAGCGGTGATGCGCACCCGCGGCGTGCCTCCAACCCATTATCTGTTCGCCCAGGACTTCCTCGGGCCGCGCTTGGTGGTCGCCCACTGCCGCTACGTGAACTCCGCCGAGATCGCCCTGTTGGGGGCCGCCGGCGTCGGGGTCTCCAACAACGCCGCGATAGCCGCACGCAGGGGCGCGGCCGCCCCGGCCAAGGAGCTTCAAGCGGCGGGCTGCCGCATCGGCATGGGGTCTGACAACATGGCCGAGGATATGGTGGAGGTGATGCGGACAGGCCTGTTCGCCGAGCGGGTGCGCCGAAACGCCCAGATGGACCCCCAGCCGGAGGATGTGCTGGAGTGGGCCACCAAGGGCGGTGCGGACATTCTGGGATTAGGCCAGCAGACCGGGTCGCTGGAAGTCGGGAAGAAAGCGGACCTGTTCATCGTCGACACTTTGAAGCCCCACTTGGTCCCAAACCTGCGCGTTGTCTCCGGCTTCGTCCACAACGGCCAGCCGGGAGACATTACCGGCCTGATGGTGGACGGCAAATGGGTAATGCGGGACGGCAAAATCCTGACAGTTGACGAAGCGGACGTACTGCGCCGGGCAGAGCAGGTCGGCATAGCAGTATGGCGCAGGCTGGTCGCCCAGTACCCCAACGTCCCCTTCCCGATTACCCTGCCGCCGGAGAAGACCGGATAGTAGTCGGCCGGGGCCTATTTAAGAAGCATTTTGGTGAGTTGAGATTGAGGACTGAGCAAGTATAATTCGGTATGACTTCAGCAGGAGTGGTGATAGAGAAATGGTCTTGGCTCTCGATGTGCAGGCTCTCTTCAATGACGCCAGGGATTTGCATCAATCCGCCTTGAAGGTCGCGGAAGAAGGAGACCTTCGGGACGCCGCTGAAAAAGCGTGGTGTGCGGTAAATAGAGCGACGGCAGCGCTCGTCTTGGCCAGGACCGATGTGCGCCCCCAACGATCGCCGGAGGTGACCGACGGCTTGGCTTTTTTGGCGGATGACGATTTCCGGCTGAGAAACTTGGCTGACGCATATTTCATTCATCAAGGCCTATTGCACGGCAGGTACTTTTATGATGGGAAGCTGGATTCGCCATCCACGGTGACATCGCAAATCCGTCGGGTTGCGGACTATATTCAAGAAGCGGAGAGATGGGCCGAGGGCTGACGGCATCGGCACCAACCGGTTAGTGGCCAGTATCGGCTGGAGGTTGAGACTGAGGGTGTAGCAAGCATAATTGGTATGACCTCGTCAGGAGTGATAAGAGACAAAATGGTTCTGGCCCCCGATGTACAGGCCCTTTTTAACGACGCCAGAGATTTGCATCAATCCGCCTTGAAGGTTGCGGAAGAAGGAGACTTGCGAGACGCCGCGGAAAAGGCTTGGTGCGCGGTAAATGGAGCTACCGCGGCATTAGTGTTGGCTCGAACGGACGCCCGCCCCGAACGGTCTCCTCAAGTGACTCATGGGTTGACTGGTTTGGCGGATGACGATTTCCGGCTGAGAGCCTTGGCTGACGCATATTTCGTTTATCAAGGCTTATTGCACGGCACGTATTTTTATGACGGGAAGCTGGATTCGCTGCCCACGGTGACATCGCAAATCCGTCGGGTTGCGGACTATATTCAAGAAGCAGAGCGATGGGCCGAGGGTTGACGGTAAACGGCAAATGCGTAATATGGCGCGGCGAAGTCTTAACGGTTGACGAGACCGAAGTACACAGAGCGTATTAACGTTAGTCGTTACTGAGGGTTACGGCACCGTTCCGCCCGTAATAGGTCATGGTGTAATTGCGCAGGAAAGTTCTGCCAATCAGTGCGTAATGCGGTTGACCGCCTGCCGTTAGGTGTACAGCCGAGAAAGCCCCGTGGATTACAGGTTGCAATTCGGGGATGTATATTTGGGCCAAGTGAACATTGACTTCCGTTGCACCGCCAACTCCAGAGATTTGCTGTCGGTCCACTATCGGCAGTTGCAAGGCCGCAGCCAGCGCCGAATCTATGCAACTATCTACCGCGCCCGTGTCCACCAAAGCCGGCAGAAAGCCGGACTGAAGGACAGGCCGATTGCCTGCTCCGGTCTGGTAGTTGGAGTCAAAGCCAATCTCTACCGCTAAAGTGGGTCCGTAGAGACCTAACTCTTCCCCATCACTAAATCCGCAATCAGTCGTCGGCATGGGGTATCTGATAACGAAGCCTGGGGGGCAACTGTAACGGTCCTTTTCCTACCTCCCTGATCAGATACGGGCCGCGGCCAAACCGCTTTATCGCGTCAATTGCGGCATCCTCGAAATCATCATAGCTTCCTGCCAATTCCTCGTCGTAGAAGATTACCCACTTCCCAAACAATTCTGCCTCAAGGTAATCCCGCATCTTGTCATAGACCGTGATGTTTTCATCCAATGTAGTCATTCCTGCCTCCCTTAATCATCGGCTACAGCCATGTCCGTGCCCACTAATGTTTTACATTCCCAATAAATTCCCCGTCTCCTACATGGGCTTCGCCGCATTGTCGTAGAACCACTCCATACCTACCCCCTCGTTCCCACAGCGCAATGGAAGGGCGTCGAGATAAAGAAGGTGCCGTCGGCCTCCGCTTGGTCCGCTGCCGCCCGCCACTCCGCAGCCTCCGCGGCGGTCAGGCTGGGCAGGATGCCGCCCTGCAGGAATTGCAGCCGGATGCCCTCTGAGAAGGTGCTTATAAAAGGGAACATCTTCATGTTGAACAGCCCCAGCCGTGAAAAACGCTGGTACAGGGTAGCGTCGTCACAGCCCAGCGGGTTACCCCGATCGTCTACCCACGGAGGGGACTCGATTTTGGCCTTGAGAGCAGGACTCAGAGGCAGGTTTATCCAGCGGTTCATGTCGTGGGCATGGCCCAGGACCGCTATCCGGCCTCCGGGCTTGGCGACTCTCACCATTTCAGGCAGCATCAGGTCGGCGTTCACCCGCTGGATAACGGTGCTGGAGAATACAACGTCGAAGCTGTTGTCTTCGAAAGGCAGCGATTCGGCGCTCCCCTCCCGGAAACTCACCACGTTTTCCAGACCTTCGCGCTTGGCGATCTCGGCAGCCTCCCGCAGGAAGAAGGGGTTAACGTCCATACCGACTACGGGATTGTTGCGGCCCGTCTCCCGTGCCAGCCAACGGCACAGCACCCCCGTGCCGCAACCGACTTCCAGTACTCGCTCACCGGGCTGGACTTCTGCTGCGGCGATAAGACTCCCCACGGCGGACAGATAGCCGGCAGTGCGCCCCCGTCCTTCCAAGCTGGCCACCATCCCCAGAGCCGGGCCGGTCATGGTGACTACGCAATAGCGTTCGCTGAAGGTTTCAACGAGAGGTCCCCATTGGGAAGGGGCGGCGCCCAAGGGCAGCAACACCAAGGGCGGCCCGGAACCCTGGACCTTGTAATAAACGCCGTCGACTTCACCTTCCTGGACGTTGGGAGACACGGCAGCCGTGGCGTTTTCGGCGTCCACCCTGGCCATGAAGTCCAGCATCGCCGCGCCAATGTCGCCGCCGCGTTGTACGGCAAGGTCGGTGTAATTGTCGGCGTAGCGGCAGTCGTCAAGGGTCATCATCGACGCCGACGGCAGGCCCGCCATGTTCCGGTTGATGGTCTCCGTCGCTCCTCCCCGGTCGCCGTTGAACACCAATAGCCTCCCGGCGATAGGAGTCAACACCAAGGAATCGAACCCCAAGGGGCATACGAGAGTCAACGACGCGACCATACCCGGGAACCTGTCGGCCATGCCATGCCAGTCGTTGAGGCCGCGGGATGCAAAGTGGGCCCGCTCAATACCCAGTTCGCGCAAGACTCCGGCAATCCGCTCTTCTATGGGAGTATCAATCTCTGTTGTCATGTTTCCCTCGTTTTGCTAAGAATCCCTAACAAAAAGAGGATAAGCGTCTGAAGCAAATGAGTGAACATCCTATGGACAGGAACGCCTCATGTATCCCGTCTATTCGTTCGTAGCGCACCCTCAGTCTGCGGAACTGGTGCAACCATGCCAGGGTTCGCTCGACAACCCACCTGTACACGCCCAGCCCACTGCCATGCCCGACGCCCCGTTTGGCGATCACCGGCCTGATGTGGCGCGAACGCAACGATTTCCGATGCTCCCGGGAATCATAAGCCCGGTCCGCATACAGCCGCTCCGGTCTGCGGCGCGGACGGCCACGTTTGCCCCGCACCGGCGGTATCGCATCCACCAATGGCAGCAATTGAGTCACGTCATGACGGTTGGCTCCACTCAGTATTGCTGCCAGAGGAGTCCCATTGGCGTCGGTGATCACGTGATGCTTGCTCCCAGGCTTACGGCGGTCCGTAGGATTGGGGCCTGTTTTTCCCCCCGCCTCCGACTGCCCGGACCGACCCACTGTCCACACAAGCCCGGGACCAGTCCAGACCGTTAGCCCCTTGCAGTTTGGACAACAGAAGTTCATGGAGACTCGGCCACACTCCGGCTTCATGCCACTCTTTCAGACGGCGCCAGCAGGTCATCCCCGACCCACATTCCATCTCCTTGGGCAACATCTCCCAAGGGATCCCGCTCTTGAGCACGAAAAGGATGCCGGCCAGGGCCTTCCGGTCGTCTATCCGCTGGCGTCCGGGGTACCGGAACCGCCTGGGCTTCGCGGGTGGCAGCAGCGGTTGGAGCATCTCCCATAGTTCATCGCTCACCAGTGGCTTCGCCATCAATCTCTCCTTGCCCTGTTGCCGATGCTGCACCTGTACGCTGCAAACCACGGCTTGGAGAGAATCTAGACCTCTTCCACCTGCTCGTCAACTCTTTTTGTTAGGGATTCTAAGACGACTTTAGTCCAGTCCTACGCTCGTTGACGCCTGACGGGTCAATTATACGTATACTATATGATCAGGTACATCATTTTGGAGGTATTCACCATGAAAATTACCGACGTGGAATGCTTGGTGCTGGACCGCCAGTTCCCGTTTGTTCGAATCTATACTGACGAAGGCATAGTTGGAATCGGCGAGTGCTTCCGGCGGCTGCCGCAGGTGGTCAAAGCCCTTGCCGAGGGGCCTTTGAAGACCGCATTGGTGGGCAAGGACCCGCTGGACACCGAACTCCGCTGGCGGGACATGTACAACGCCGGATCGGCGTCGGACATGGGGGGAGCGGTATATTGCGCCATGTCCGGCCTGGACATCGCTCTGTGGGACATCAAGGGCAAGGCCCTAGGTATGCCCATCCACAAGCTGCTGGGCGGCAAGCTGCGGGACTCGATACGGATGTACGCCAGTTCCATGCGCCGGGACATGACCCCGGCGGAGGAAGCGAAGCGGGCTGCATCATTCGTGGATATGGGCTACTCGGCGTACAAGCTGCACAGTGCGGTGCCCGGCGCGATAGACGACCCCGCCGACCAAACATTGGCCACCGTCAAAGCGGTGCGGGACGCCGTTGGGGACGACATCGAGATACTGGTGGATGTAAACGGCGCGTTTTCAACCCACCATGCGATGGACATCGGGCGCGCCCTGGAGGACATGGGGGTGTTCCACTTCGAGGAACCCCGGCCCCACTACGACCTGCCGGGACTGGCAACCATCGCCGATGCGTTGGACATCCCCATTGCGTCGGGGGAGATGATTTACACCCATTCCCAGTACGCCGACCTGATAATCCAAGGGAGGGTGGACATCCTGCAACCCGACATAGTCAAAGTACCAGGGTTTACCGAGTTCCAGCGCATCGCCGCGGTCGCCTCCGCTTTCGGCAAGCCCATCACTGTGCACAACACCCAGCCCACCATCAGCACGGTGGCCCACCTGCACGTGTGCGCCGCCTACGCCAACATCCCCTACGCCCAGGAATATAATATCGAGCCCTGTTCCATCCGGGACCAGTGGCCGATTATGAAGGAGCCGCTGGTGGTCAAAGACGGCTACCTGCAAGTGCCCGACGGTCCCGGGCTGGGCGTGGAGTTGGACGACGAAGTGGTGGAGAAGTTGCGGGGGTAATACCTACACCAGCACCCCGAAGCCTGACTTGGTGCAAATCTCGATGCGGTTGCCGTCCAGGTCGTTCAGGTAGCAGGCCTGCTGGCCGTCGTGCCGGGTCTGGATATCGGTCACCTCGACGCCCTTAGCCATGATCGCGTCCCTGGCCCGGACGATGTCGTCCACCTCGAACGCGGTATGGTGCGACGGGGCCGAGGGCGCGTCGGGGTTTTCTATGATGTGGACCATGGCGCCGCTGGGCAGTTGCAGCCAGTACAGGTGTTCGCTGTCTACCATCTTGGGTATCTGTTTCAGTCCCAGGATTTCCTCGTACCAGACCAGCGCTTTGTCCTTGTCCTTCACGTTGTAGGTAATGTGGTTAATCGCCTTCAAGCGGATTGAATCGTCCGACATTTGCTCTCTCCCAAGGTTGGATGTCTGCCCGCACATGATAACAGCGCGACGGCATCGAGGTCGAGAACGGCGTTCAACTCCTGGATGGCGATAGGCGTCTCGATTGGAAGAATGGGAATTTGGTACACTATCGGCAGCTATTCGTAATACGCCGCCCCAATGCTTGCCCCCAGGTACCCGCCTGCGCGGGTAAGACAGAGTGGGGGGTTGCAAATCAGCAGGTCCGCGATGACAACCAAGACCTCCAGGAATACGATGCTTCCCTACCGGCGGCAGGGCGAAATCGACTACGCCAGCCTCGACTTCGCCCCCGACGTAACGGAGCCGCCGGAAGACGCAATGGAGCAAAACGAAGAACTGAATGAAATCCACAATCTTATCCGCACCTATGTAGCCGACTTCGGCAGTCGTCCCAACGTCTTCCTGGACCGCGAGACCAACATCTGCTATGACCCAAGCAACCTCAACGTCCGCATAGCGCCGGACTTGTACCTGGTCTTTGGCGTCGACGCGGAAGCCATCCGCCCGCGCAGGCTCTACCTCCCTTGGGAAGCGGGGAAGCCCCCTGATTGGGCATTGGAAGTAGCGTCTGCAAGCACGGCCCGCCGCGACGTCAACGATAAGCCCGCGATCTATGCCCGCATCGGCGTCCCCGAATACTGGCGGTTCGATCCCGGCGGAGGCCGCTACTACGGACAGCCTCTCTACGGCGGAAGGCTGGTGGGGGGCGCGTACCGGGAAATCGAGCTGACTACCGAACCCGACTGTATCCTCAAGGCATACAGCGAAGTGCTGGAACTCAGCCTGTGCTGGGACGAGGGTTGGCCCCGTCTCTACGACCCGTCAACCGGCTCCTACTTGGAGAACTGGCGTCAGGTGTCGGCGGACCGGGAAGCGGAACGGGCCGCCCGGCAAGCCGCCGAGGCTAGGAGCGAGGCTGCCGAGGCCGAAATCGAGCGTCTCCGTGAGCGGTTGCGCCGCCTTGAATCGGGTGGTTAGCCGCGACGCCTCTTTTCCTACCTCCCCTCCAGCACAAAGTCCGCCAGCCGCTCCCCCATCATCAACACCGTGGGGTTGATGGCCGCCCGCACTAAGTCGGGCATGATGGAGGCATCGGCCACCCGCAATCCCTCCATGCCGTAGACCTTCCCATACTGGTCCACCACCGCCATCGGGTCCGACGACGGGCCCATCTTGCAGGTGCCGGAAATGTGAGAGTAAGTGTGGGCCTCTCTCAGCATCCACCGGTCCAGCGCATCGTCCGACGCTAGGTCGGCGTCCGTGGGTTCTAACCGCTCCCCGATGATGCCCTTCAGCTCGTTGCTTTCCGCCAACTGCAAACACATCCTGACGGCGGCGCGCAGACGCTCCCGGTCGAACGGATCGTCCAAGTAGTTGTAGTCCAGGAACGGCTGCACCGTCGCGTCAGTGGAGGTCAGGCGCAGTTCACCCGACGAGACGGGCAGCAACAGGCCGGTCATCATCTCCACCCGCCGGTCGGAAAGGTCGTCGCTGATGTCTGCGGGGAAGGGCAGCTCGGATGCCTTGACGCGGCGAGTTACGAACGCCCCCATGTTTATCGACAGGTCGTTCCGCAAGTGCGACCCGGGCGCGGTAAACCGGAGATTGGCGCCGCCGCGGGCCGGGACTTCCTCTACCGGATGGCCTTCCTTCACCCGCCAAGTAACGTACAGCTTGGGATGGTCCTTCAGGTTCTGCCCAACCCCCGGGAGGTCCCGCACGACGGGTATGCCAAGCTCGGTCAGGTGGCGTGCGGGACCCACGCCGGAGAGCATGAGCAGTTGGGGCGAACCAACGGCTCCGGCGCTGAGGATGATGTTGTTTCCCTCGACAACGAACGTTTCGCCGCCGCTCTCCACCTCTACGCCCGTTGCCCGGTTGTCGTCGAACAGTACGCGGTGGACATGGCAATTGGCTCGAATGGTCAGGTTAAGCCGGTGCCGTCCCTGGCTGAGGTAGCCGAGAGAAGTGCTGAAACGAACGCGGTTGTGGTTATTGGTGATCGACGGACCTACTCCCTGAGACGAGGGGCTGTTGTGGTCATCCGTTTCCGTAAAGCCATTGGAAAGGCAGGCATTGAAGAAAGCCCATTGCGCCGGACGCCAGCTCTCTTTCTTGGCGTGGTGAACGAAAATAGGCCCTTCCGAGCCGTGGTCGTCGCCGTGCCGGTCTACGTCAGTCTCGATCCTCCTGAAGTAAGGCAGCACCCTCTCGAAGCTCCACTCGTCGTTGCCCAGCGATGCCCAAGCGTCGAAGTCTTCCGGTATTCCCCGGAAGAAAGCGGACATGTTGATGGCGCTGGAGCCGCCGGTAACCTTGCCCCTGGGCACGGACATTATCGGGGCAACGCTGGTTGCCCTGGCTTGGTAACGCCAACTGTGGGGGCTGCTGGCCAGTGCCACGGGATGGCCGCCGGGCGAACGCACCGTGAGCGTCCCTGGGCTGGTGTCATAGCCGTACTTGAGATCGTCGGGAAGGTATTCAAAGTCAGGATAGTCCGGCCCCGCTTCCAGCAGCAGCACCGGCCTGTTCCCTGATTCAGATAGCCGGGCGGCAAGGATCGCCCCCGCCGAACCGGCGCCCACGATAATCGTGTCGTACTTCATCGCTTTTCCTCCTGGAGCTTGGTGGCTGGCCTTTGGTGGCCTATGTGAAATGATTATACGTTCCAAATTTCTTGCGGGCTAACAACCGGATGGTTATACTCCCAATGACCTCGGTGTTGCTATCCTTCCTGGTCTGTGACGAACAATAAATGAAACCAGCAAAGTTTGACTATCACTCCCCCCAGTCCCGGTCCGAGGCGCTGGACCTGCTGGCCGAATATGGTGAAGACGCCAAGATACTGGCCGGCGGCCAAAGCCTGATGCCCTTGATGAACATGCGCTTGGTGCGCCCCGGCGTTGTGATAGACATCAACGGCATTGCCGACCTGACCCATATAACGCCGGAGCGGGACGGCGGGTTGTCAGTCGGGGCCCTCACCCGGCAGCGTCAAATCGAGCAGTCCAGCTTGGTGCGGGAGCGGTTTCCCCTCCTGTCCGAAGCCGTCCCCAACATTGGCCACTTCCAGATAAGGAACCGGGGCACCGTAGGCGGTAGCTTGGCCCACGCCGACCCGGCCGCCGAAATCCCCGCCTTGAGCCTCACCCTCGACGCCGAGTTTGTCGTCTCCAAGCGCGGCAGCGAAAGAGCGGTCAACGCTGAGGACTTCTTCGTCACCCACCTGACCACCGTCTTGGAACCCGAGGAAATGCTGACCCAAGTACGGTTTCCCAGCCCTCCCCAGTCGTGGCAATGGGGCTTTCAGGAAGTATGCCGCAGGGACGGGGACTTCGCACTGGTCGGCGCGGTCGCCATGCTGCAACTGGACGCCAGCGGCGTTTGTCAGCAGGGGCGGATCACCATTTTCGGCGCCGGCGGCACTCCTCTTCGTATGAGGGCCGCCGAGGGTATTTTGCAGGGGAGTGCGGTTGACGCCGGTGTTCGTCAACAGGCAGCCGAAGCAGTCTCGCAAGCGTTGGACCCTATATCCGACATACACGCCTCCGCTGAATACCGCAAGGACGTCGGAGGCGTCATGGCCCGCCGCGCGCTGGAACAGGCGCTGGCCGCAACTACGGTCAACCCGTAGCCGCCACTCATGGATTCTCGCCTGCGCGAGAATGACGATATGGGCACGAGGACGTAGCATGAGTTCCGAACGAGACATAAAGCTGACTATCAACGGCAGGGAGTACAGCGGCCATGTAGAGGTCAGGATGACCTTGGCCGACTTCATCCGCGGGGAGTTGGACCTCACCGGGACCCACTTGGGCTGCGAGCACGGCGTATGCGGAGCGTGCACTATCCTGTTCAACGGCCAAGCCGTCCGGTCGTGCTTGATGCTGGCCGTCCAAGCCGACGGCGCAAACCTGATGACTGTCGAGGGGCTGGCCAACGGGGACGAACTGCATCCGCTGCAAACGGCCTTCCAGCAGAACCACGCCCTTCAGTGCGGGTTCTGTACGCCGGGCATGTTGATGACCGCCTACGCCTTCCTGCGGGATACACCCAATCCCACCGAACAGCAGGTCAGGGAAGGTATCTCCGGCAATATCTGCCGCTGCACCGGCTACGCCCCCATCGTCCAAGCCATCCTGCAGACCAGCCGGGAAACCCCTGATCCATGAACCGGCCTCAGCAAGCACGGAGGGTAAACCGTTGGTCGTTTATTCCCCTTTTCCGGCGGATTCATCAGACTCGCCGTACAGGAACCGCTGGACTTCCGGCGTCATTGGGAGTACGCGAACGCCATCTATCTCGTAGCCAAACTTGGCTAAAGCCGCTTCCTCACGGTTGCGTTGCTCCCGGCGCCCGTCCCGACGGCCCTCGTTCATAATTTTCTTCACCGCGGCCGGAATTAGTAGTACCATACGGCCCAAGACCTCAACAAAGATGGTGACGAGCACGGCTGTACCGGCGGCTACGGTATACACGTCGGCCAGCTCCGAGATGCGAACGGCCCCTTGCGTCAAGTCCCACCAAAGCGCCCGCCCCAAATAGGCAGTCAACCCAACGAAAGATGCGTAGTAGAGGACCCAGTATTTCCCGAAGAACCGCTCCGTTGCTATCTCCTTAACTTGGTGTAAATATACACTAATTCCGTATGATCAAGGGCGTCAAGCAAATAGGCGGGCAGTCCGAGCCTGTTTGCTTTGGCATAGAATTCCCAAGCAAAGAGAGGAAGCGATGGTCGAAACGCACCCAAGGCAAACATACATCGGGCAGTCGATCATCCGGAAGGAAGACGCCCGGTTCCTCACCGGAAGGGCTGCTTTTGCAGACGACGTGACCCTGCCCGGTATGCTGCACGCGGCTTTTCTAAGGAGTCCCCACGCTCACGCCAGGATCACCGGCATCGACACATCAAAGGCGTTGGCAATGCCGGGTGTAGCCGGCGTTTTCACCTATGATGACTTTGCTGAGAATGCCAAGCCCATTCCAGTCAGGCTGTATCCCCTTCCCACGTTGGACCCGTTCCTGCAATATCCCTTGGCATCGGACAAGGTGCGTTACGTGGGCGAGCCGGTGGCAATGGTGGTGGCCGAAAGCCGTTACTTGGCGGAGGATGCGGCGGAAGCCATCGACGTAACCTACGAGCTTCTGCCCGCCGTAGTCGACATCGAGGAATCACTGCGGGACGAAATTGTTCTTCACGAAGGCGCGGGAACCAATCGTTCGGCCCACTTCACCGTGTCCACCGGAGACGTTGAAGAGGCCTTCCGCGTTGCGGACTATACCCGGAAGGAGCGGTTCAAGACCCACCGGCACACCGGCAACCCGCTGGAGACCCGCGGCATGGTGGCGGGGTACGACTCCGACACCGGCCACCTGACAGTGTGGGGCGAGACCAAGGTGCCCCACTTCAACCGCGAAGTGCTGTCATCGCTGCTGCAAATGCCCATAGAGCAAATCCACTTCATCGAGCAGGACGTGGGCGGCGGTTTTGGAATCCGGGGGGAGTTCTACCCTGAAGATTTCGTGGTGCCCTTGGCCGCCATCGAGCTTGGCAAGCCGGTGAAGTGGATCGAGGACCGGCTGGAACACCTGGTAGCAGCCAACCACTCCAGGGACGTGCTCTGCGATATTGAGATCGCCGCCAGAAACGACGGGGCCATCCTGGGCATACGGGCGCAGGTCTACGGCGACATGGGAGGCTACATCCGCACCCACGGCAGCTTGGTGCCATCTTCCACCGCGGGCCTGCTTATGGGGCCGTACAACGTTCCGGCCTACGAATGCGAGGTCAACTGCGTAATGACTAACAAGACCGGCGTCGGCACCTTCCGCGCGCCGGGGCGGTACGAGTCGTGCTTTATCCGGGAGCGTTTGTTGGACATGATGGCGGCGGACCTGGAAATCGACCCGGCGGAATTGCGCCTCAGGAACTTCGTACAGCCGTCCCAGATGCCCTACAATGCCGGGCGCACCAGGGCCGAAGGCGACACCGTCTTCGACAGCGGAGATTACCCCCAGGGACTGAACGCCGCCCTGGAGCAGATCGGCTATCCCGACATCAAAGCTTCCCAAGGACTTGATGCCGATGGCAGGTACGTGGGCGTAGGCGTAGCATCCTACGTCAAGAACACCGGCCGGGGCCCCTATGAAGGAGCGCGGGTCGTCGTCAACCGGCAGGGCGAGGTGTCGGTCTACATGGGAATCACCACCATGGGCCAAGGCCACGAGACGGCCATGGCCCAAGTCTGCGCCGACTCATTGGGCGTGCCCATGGACGTCATCAGCATCTACCACGGCAACACCGACTACATCCCTCACGGCGGCGGCACCTACGGCAGCCGCGGCGCGGTAATGGGCGGCAACGCCGTGGTGCTGGCCTGCCGGGAGCTACAGGTCAAGGCGTTGGAGTTGGCCAGTACCTATCTGGACACCGAGCCGGAGAACCTGGCGCTTATAAATGGCGCAATTTACCGCAAAGGAGAAGAAGGGTCTGCGCCGTTGATGACACTGGGCGAGGTGGCCGGACTGGCCCAGCGCCCCGGCGACGACATCGAAGACCCTGACGGCCTCGAAACCACCGCTTACTTTGAAACTGAAGAGCTTACCTACAGCTACGGCAGCCACGTCGCTCAAGTGGCGGTGGACCCGGAGACAGGGAAGATAGACATTCTCCGCTACGTGGTGGTCGAGGACATCGGCCGGGCCATCAACCCCTTGATGGTCCACGGTCAGGCCGTGGGGAGCGCCGTGCAGGGCATTGGGGCGACGCTTCTGGAGCACTTGGCCTACGACGACAACGGTCAACTGCTGGCAGGGAGTTTCATGGACTACCTGCTGCCCACCAGCGCCGACGCGCCAGATATAGAGAGCATTGTTCTTGAAGAGGCGCCGTCGCCGTTGAACCCGCTGGGCGTTAAGGGCGCTGGCGAGGGGGGCATCGTAGCCACCGGGGCCGCCCTGTCCAATGCGGTGGCAAACGCGCTGGCGCCGCTGGGTGTCCAGGTAAACGATCTTCCCTTGAGCCCCGACAGAATCACTGGCTTGATACGGGGGCGGCAGAGGTAACGACCGCAACTGAGAAACTACCGCAAAACACCGCACATTACCCAAACCGTCATTCCCGCGCAGGCGGGAATCCATAGGTTTTGGCCATCTACAAGTGGGTGTCAGCAGGGCCGGTTGGTTCTGAGATATTCTGTATTGAAGGATAGGGGCGGGCAGTATGAAAATGTCCGTGCCCGGTTAGTTCGCCAAGGGGATGCGCGACAGCATGTCTCGTATCCCTTCCATTATCCCCTCTAGCCGCGCCTGCCGTTGCTCCAACGCTGAAAATCTGGCTTCGAAAGCATCAAATCGTTGGTCTAGGCGCTGCTCTATGCGGGCCAACCGCTGCTCCATGGAATCCATTCTCTTGTTCATCATCTGGAACATGATCGCCATCAAGCCACATATTGCGACCCCAACGGCTATTATGGCAATCGTGTCTGGCGTCATTCTGCTCAATCCTCCTCTGCCGTCAACCTATCCCCAGCCTGCCCAGGTAAGATTCGCTTCCGGGGAGAAGTTCCAGCCCCTGCTGCAAACCGGTGCGGTACATGTTCCCCAGCGTCGCCAAGCGGGACACTGAGGGCTGTGTGCCCTCGGTGAGGTGAGCGCTGAGGTCGGGCAGGTTGTTGTAGGCTTGGTCCACGTGCCAGTAGAAGGACAAAAGCCACGACAGCTCTCTTTCCGTAAGCGGCGCCGGGATGTCCGAAATGTCCAGGATCGCTTCCTCAACCTTGGTATAGCGCAGGATGCCGGCCTTGTCGGTGGCGTCCCGGCTGTAGTAGCGGCGACGGCTCAACTCCCGCATCCGCGAGCCGTAGTCCTCTTCTCCGTATATGTCTTTCGGCGACCACTCTTCCCGCAGGTCCAGCGCCACCTCTCCGTTGGCGCCCGTGATGGCGACGGCGATGTCCGACCCCAGCGCGTCGTCGTGCTCGAACACCACCGCTTCCCTCAGCAGGGCCTCTTGGAGCATCAACGTCAACTCTCTCGGTATCTTCCGGTACCGGGAACCGCTGGCCTCCTCGTTGGCGTCCGCGCCCACGCCGCCGGTGTTGAACACGTAGTACTCTTGGGGCATTCCTCCTTCGCCTATCTCCCGCAGGATGTGGTACATCAGGTTGGCGTTGTCGTCCTCCAGCCCGATGATGAACGGATCGGAGAAGTATTCCACGTAGGGCCTGCCGATTGCGCCGACCGCCGCGCCCATCTGGACCGCCTCCCCATACATCAACACCCTGATGTATTGCTCCAGGCTAACCTTCCTTAAAGGAGGTATGATGGTGTTCTGGCGCATGACGGCCTGCCAGAAGATCCGGTCGGTGGTCTCCATCGGAACGTGGACCGAGTCTTTCAGTCGCCCGTTGGTAATGTCCTCAATCAGGTGGCGGGCGTTTTTCCTGTCGATCAACCTGGGCCGGGACAATGTGACCCGCATGTTGCGGACCGGGTTCAGCATATAGTTGGGAACGCCGTCTTCCCGTGCCCCGATTGATGGCATGTCGACCGGAACGTTCTCCACGGTTTCCTGGTCGTTGGGAGCGTCCTTGGTGCCGCGGATGGCTTGATAGGTGATGGGGTCCTCTTCCTGGTTCAACCCGAAGGGCATGGCGTAGAAGTTGTTCTCGGTGCCGTCGATTCCGTGGGTGATGCGCACCCTGCGGCCGTTGTGCTCGACCTCCACGGGTTCGGAAAGAGGTTGCAGCAACACGATGTCGTCGTTCATCGGGTACACGCCCTCTTCCTGGTCCTCTTCCAGGGAGAGGAGCCGCGCCAGATCGCTGTTGGCCAACTCGATCATTATGGTAAGGGTGCTCTTTCCGTGGAGAGACGGCCCCACCGTAATCATGGCGGTGTTCTTGGCCGCGCCCTCCAAGGTCTTTACCCTGGCCATGCTCAAGGCGGCCTGTATGGCCAGTCCCTTGGCCTGCTTGACCAGGAACATGGCGATGGAGAGCGGCCCCATCTTGTGCTCGCCCACGTAATCGAAGCCAAGATGCAGCGAGAGCCCCTTGGTAGGCGCTTTGAAGATCAGCTTGGTCAGGCCCGACTCTTCTATCCGGGCCTTGAGACCGTCGGGCAGGCCCAGGTCATCCAGCCAGTGGGGGATGGTCACTTCCAGAATATCCGGCGGTGAAGTCCGCTCCTCTTCAGGCAAGTCGAAGGTAAGCTGCCGCCACATGATGGGAATTTGCATGTAGCGGGCGCCGAAAAGCAACTGGCGCGCATGGAATGACCGGCCCGGCGCGTCGCAAATCTGCCGGTCGGTCTGGATGATGGTCTGCCCCGAGGCGAACTGGCTCCGCATGTAATCGTTGATGTATTCCAACACTTCGGCAAAGAGGGCTTGGTTGGCCTCGCTGAAGGACAGCGCGTCACGATTTTGAACGAAGTCATCTACGAAGTACTGGGTAAGGTCCGGCCGGCGGACGACCCCCAGTTGACTGAAAAACGCCAGCCCGCCGCTGTCCAGCCTGACAACCACCTCGGGCCATGCCCTTGTGGCGGCCCTGCCCGCAGCATTGGCCTCCTCTGCTTCCTGGTCGATGGCGTCAGCTTCGGCGAATATCCGCTCCTGCGCCTCTTTTGGCATATCCTGAAGGACCGGCATTTGCTGCTGGAGCCATTCGACGGGAGGATTGAAAAACTGGCTCTCCTCCGGCTGCCCTTGTCTTGCCAGCTCTGCCAGTTCGTCCAACGCCTTGAGGAAACCCGGGTTGACGGCAGGCGCGGCGAGGGGCGACGGAGGTTGCTGTTGGCTATCCGAACTCATGCTGTTGTCCCCACTGGAACCCCCCAACTTAATGCGGGGTGAGCTTGCCCGTGCGTATATCGGGCGCAGCCCGCCGGTTCACGGCGGCCAGAGTATGCTACATGGTAGCCGCTATCAAGTCAAAGCGAGATTTATCCCGGCTACGTCGATTTCTCCCTGTTCGCGCGTGATGGCCCCAGGGCGCCACGTATGAACATGAAAATGGCCCCCCCTCCCCCGTCATTCCCGCGAAGGCGGGAAACCGCGCCGGGGACAAGTTTTCACGGCAATGGCGGAAGGGGCAGCCGCCAGTGTCTTTGTTAGCATCGTTATAAAGTAACCTGTATTTTCATAAAGTCATCAACATATCGTCATTAGAAATGGTATAATCCTACCTAATAAGCAACGATATAATTCTACCAACATGACGCCTGCCCAAGGCAATCGCGTTTCAGCTCGGTACCACGACGCAAGCCAAGCCTGCCGAAAAATGCTCCATCCGTCTTCACGGGCGCAGGCGTCATTCCCGTGGAAACGGGAATCCATCGCCCGCACAAAAGGGGGCTGAACAGCAAGCCGCACCCGGTGGTGGACTCCCGCGGTATGCCGGTGAAGCTGGAGGTCAAAGGATAGAAGCATGAACAAGAGACTTGGAAGGATGCTCATTGCAGTGCTGGCCGTTGCCGCCATGACGCTTGCGAGCGTGACGGGACCGGGGCTGGTCCATCCGGCCCTGGCGCAGACCGGCACGCCGACCGACCGCGATATCCTCGTCGCGCTCTACAACGCCACGGACGGCCCAAACTGGAAAAACAACACTAATTGGAACAGTAATGCGTCAATAGGAGAGTGGTACGGAGTCTCCACGAACTCCGACGGGCGTGTTGTCGCACTGAGCCTCCACCAGAACCAGTTGACCGGGGCCATACCGGCCCAGTTGGGCAGCCTTACCAACCTGACATGGCTGAACCTCGACAGGAACCAGTTGACCGGGACTATACCGCTGGAGTTGGGCAGCCTTACCAGCCTGGAACGGCTGAGCCTCTACGACAACCAGTTGACTGGGGCCATTCCGACCCAGTTGGGCAACCTGACCAGCCCGTGCAGAGCCTGCCCTCGTGCAGACGGGGGTAAACCGGCGAAGTAGCGCCCGCGTCTTTCCCCTCGCACGTAGCCGCTCCGCACGCGGGAGCGGCTTTTTCATTGCCCTGATGTTCCCTGTACCGCTGGGCGTGGGACCACCGTTGACGTCAGCAATTGACCTATGTTCACCTCTGCCGATAGAAGCCCAGTGTCGGTTCGGAGCGGTATAATGCGCTGCGCACCCATACCATTGAGCTGGCAGTCCGTTCGGTCCATTTGAATCAGTGGCGCATGGGGATGATCATCTATTACACCCCGCAACTTTCAAGGGGACAGCAAGATGGGTAAGCAATCAGAGTCACTGACATTCGAAGTCAAAAATCTCGGCAGCGTGCAATATGGTCAATTCATGCACAAACCCCTCACCGTCTTCTACGGTGAAAACAACACGGGAAAAACGTGGACGATCTATTCCCTTTACACTTTCTACAAGCTGTTGCCCGAAATTGCACTAGCACTGCAAGATGACCCCGAAGACCACCCGGATTCCCGGCGCGATTTCACCACCTCTTACCTCCCCCTTACCTTCAATGTCTCATCACTGGGTCTGGGCGAAGCCCAGTTTACCCTTTCCCACGAGCACGACTTTGAGCGGCTAATAAATGCAGGAGAGTTCGCTGACGTCTTTCTCATGCCTGCCGAGCGAAACGGATTGCATCTTTTTTACCGTGAACTGAGCAGGCGGCGAACAGGCTTGCTACACCGAGCTTCCCGGGAGGGTGTTGACCTTGAAGACCTTTTGCGCGACGTCGTGTACTCACGCTACGCGGAACCAATCGCGGATTACATCGACTGGTTAAACCGCTTACCCGAGATTGAGGCCGCAGGCCGACCGGCATTCCATTCACTTGCAGAACGCGTAAAACGCTATCTGGCCGGCGGCGTATACGGCATAGACCCCCAGACCGACAGCATCCAGTTCAGGCCATATCGCACTAGGGAGCGTACTCGCAGCACACGACGCATTCCTCTGCACGCTACTTCCAGCGCCGTCAAAAGCCTGTTCGCACTTTGGTTCTATCTCGAAAATCAGGCTATCCCTGGCAACATCCTCATGATTGACGAACCTGAACTGAATCTCCATCCCTCAAGCCAGCGCACAATAGCCAAATTGTTGGCTCGGTTGGTGAACGCGGGCGTTCGTGTCGTTATTAGCACCCATAGCGATTATATCGTGCGCGAGTTCAACTCCCTCATTATGCTTAATCATCCTGACGCTGCCCGTTTCCGAAGGAAGTACCGCTATCACGACGATGAAATCCTCGACCCAGAACTGGTTGGGGCATACGTGTTCAAAGACCACACCATAGAACCCTCTGAAATCACCGCCGATGACGGCATACGCGCTAATACGTTCGATAACGTGATCGAGCAGATAAACGCCATTAACGACGACATCTACTACGGCATCCAGGAGCGCCAAGATGGCCAATAAGGTGATCGACACACTCAAAAGGGTTATCGACAGCCAGTACTACCTCCCCAGACAACAGCGTGATTGGTGCCTCCCGAATAACGTCCGGCTCCGCGCTCCGAACAGTAATACGATAGCGTTTTCTTTGGACAATCAAAACAATCCGCCATTCGCTTTCATGGGCAACAGCCCCCCGGAACACATCGCTAAGATGTGTGATGCCATGATTGCCTTCATTCACAAGAATCAGGTGTATATGTTCGTGATAGAACAGAAAACCTCCAACAAGGGGGACTATAAGAGGCAAATCGCCAACGGCAAATTGTTCTGCGATTGGTTGATATCACTTTGCTGTTACCACGGCTACATCCCCAATGTATCCATCAAATACGTCGCCCTGCTGGTGTGGGAACCACGCCCAACACCACCAAAAGGCATGACAACTCACAAACAGCCCAAACAAGCTCTTTCTCATCCTCTTTTCCAACGAGTTGTTGACGAGAGGAACAATCCTCTTGTTCAACTCCAGAACCTAATCTGAGTCATTACAACGGCATCCTGCCCCAACCGGTCATTCCCGCCTTCGCGGGAATCCGTCCAGCCCCATGTGTGGAATTTCAGGCAGGGTGTTAAAATATCGCCAGCCTGAAACAAGAGGAATACTTTGCGCTCTTTGCGCGGCCTTCGCGCCCTCTGCGTTGAACGACTCCACCGCAACCAAGAAATTCTACCCCGATTGGAGATGTAAATAATGGCTCAAATGACCGGCGGCCAAGCTTTGATGAGGTCCCTCTACTTGGAGGGGGTACGGGTAATCTTCGGCCTGCCCGGAGTACAGTTGTACCACGCCATGGATGCGTTGTACGACGAACCCGGCATCCGTTTCATCACAACCAGGCACGAGCAGGCGACCACCTACATGGCCGACGGTTATGCCCGGGCCGGGGGCGGCATCGGCACGGCGCTGATGGTGCCCGGGCCGGGGTTGCTGAACGCGGCGTCGGGGATCAGCACCGCCTACTCCGCGTCCTCGCCCATACTGGTCGTTTCGGGGCAAGTGGAGCGCGACCTGATTGGCGTGGACCGGGGAGTGCTGCACGAGGTTAACGACCAGCAGGACTGCATCCGTCCCATTACCAAGTGGGCCGAGCGAATACTGGACCCGGCCAAGGTGCCCGAAGTCGTGCATGAGGCCTTTTACCACCTGAAGACCGGGCGGCCCAGGCCGGTCGAGATAGAAATACCGCCGGAAACCTTGGCCGACGTGGCCGACGTAGAATTGCGGGAACCGGAGGAGTACCCCCGGCAAGCCGGAAACGGCCAGCAAATCGCCGAGGCCGCCAAGGTCCTGAAGGAAGCCGAGTCTCCGATGATTCTCGTTGGAGGCGGCGTAATCTCCTCCGGGGCGTCCCGCGAACTCATCAGGGTCGCCGAATTCCTGCAAGCCCCGGTGTTGGCCACCGCAGAAGGGAGAGGCGCCATTTCAGACCATCATCCCTTGTCCCTGGGCGCCATGAGATTGCGCAACGACCCCTTCGGGCAGGACGACTATGGCCACGACGTGGTCCTGGCCGTGGGTACGAGGATACAGAACCCTCAGTTCATCGACGGGCAACGAGTGGTGCAGATCGACATCGATCCTGAAGAACTGGGCCGCAACTACGACGACACTCTGGGCATCCAGGGCGACGCCCGGCTGACGCTGGCCGGGTTGTACGACGCTCTGTCGACCACCATGACGGCCAAGCCCAGCCGTCAAGCGGAGGTAGACAGGCTGAAGGACTTGCGTACCCGGACGGCCCCCAGGGTAGAACCCCAAGACTCATACCTCGATGCCGTCCGCAACGCCATGCCTGAAGACGGCATCCTGATAGCCGGCATGACCCAGATGGGCTACTACAGCCGCGCCTACTATCCGGTGTACGAACCCCGCACCTTCATCACCTCGTCCTACTCCGGCAACCTCGGCTATGCCTATCCTGTGGCCTTGGGCGCCAAGGTGGCCCAGCCGGACAAGGCGGTGGTGGCTCTGTCGGGCGACGGCGGCTTTTTGTTCAACTCACAAGAGATGGCCACGGCGGTCCAGCACGGCATCAACGTGGTCGTCGTGGTATTCAACGACAACGCCTACGGCAACGTCCTCCGTGACCAAGTGAACCGCTTCGACGGCCGCTCCATCGGGGCGGAGCTTCACAACCCGGACTTTGTCAAGCTGGCCGAGGCCTACGGCGTCAAGGGCATGAAAGCCAACGACGCCGAGGAGTTGGAGTCAAAGCTGCGAGAGGCGCTGGAGCTGGACGCCCCTGTTTTGATAGAGGCGCCCGTCGGCATGATGCCAACCCCGTTCACCTGACCCATTGAACAGTTTTCTCACGTAGAGCGACTTAATTTCGTCATTCCCGCGAAGGCGGGAATCTACTAGCTTTGGGAAATGGTAGTGCTCACCCCGGCAGAACTCTGGCCCCGCTTTCACGGAGACGAAGGGGAAATATCAACACAGCTTACAAACCATTATTGAAGGAGTAACGACATGTTGGACTACAAGCCGAACATAGTGCTTTCCAACCAGGAGTTCGACGTGGTGGGCAGCCGGCCCATCCGCCACGACGGGCCGGACAAAGTGACGGGCCGCGCCCGTTACGGGGCCGACATCCAATTGCCCAACCTGTTGTTCGGTAAGCTGTTGCGCAGCCCTCATCCCCACGCGCGCATCAGGAACATCGACGCCAGCCGCGCGCTGGCCCTCCCCGGCGTAAAGGCCGTGGTTACCGCCGCCGACCTGCCGGAAGTCTCGGCACAGGTGGCGGACCTGGAAGAGGGCGCGGCCGTCAACTACGGCTTCTACAGCCGCAATGTGATGGCGCGAGAGAAGGCGCTCTACCGAGGCCACGCTCTGGCGGCGGTCGCGGCCACTAGCTCCCACATCGCGGAAAAGGCCCTGTCGTTGATCGACGTAGACTACGAGGTGCTGGAACCGGCCCTCAACGCCGACGATGCCATGAAAGAGGGCGCTCCCATCCTCCATGAGAGGCTGTTGACCCTGGCCGACCCGGCGTTGCGGGCCGGCGGCTGGGGAGCAACCGACACGGAAGACGCCAGCAACGTGGCAAACCGCTTCCAGTTCACCATGGGCGACATAGAAAAGGGGTTTGAAGAAGCCGACGTTATTGTCGACCGGGAATTCCACACCAAGCCGGTGCATCAAGGGTACATCGAACCCCACTCGGCCACGGCGTTGTGGAGCAGTGACGACACTGTCACCATCTGGTGCAGCAGCCAGGGACACTTCGCCGTCCGCGACCACACCTCCCAAATCCTCGGAGTGCCGGTATCCCGGTTGAAGATCGTGCCCATGGAGATCGGCGGCGGCTTCGGCGGCAAGGGGCAGGGCGGCGTGTACTTGGAGCCCGTAGCCGCCGCGTTGTCCCGCAAGACCGGCCAACCGGTGAAGATAACCATGAACCGGGTCGAGGTGTTCGAAGGCACCGGCCCCACGTCCGCCACTCACATCCGGGTCAAGATGGGCGCAACTAACGACGGCCGCATCACCGCCGCCGAGGCCAAGCTGGTCTACGAGGCCGGGGCCTTCCCCGGCTCCCCGGTGCCGTCCGGTTGCCGGACCATGCTCGCCCCTTACAACATCCCCAATGTGTTCGTCGAAGGGTTGGACGTACTGGTCAACACCCAGAAGGCCGCGGCCTACCGCGCCCCCGGCTCGCCGCCCGCCGCTTTCGCGGCGGAGTCGGTTGTAGACGAGATATGCCAGAAGCTGGGTATGGACCCCATTGAATTCAGGCTCCGCAACGCTTCCGAGGAAGGCACCCGGCAGGCCGCCGGCCCGGCGTTCCGCCGCATCGGCTTCGTGGAGACTTTGCAGGCTGCCCAGCAGCATCCCCATGTGGCAACTGCCTTGACCGGCGCCAACCGCGGACGAGGTGTCGCCGCGGGCGCGTGGTTCAACGGCACCGGTCCTGCCAGCGCCGTCGTCAGCGTCAACCCCGACGGCACCGTGAGCTTGGTGGAGGGTTCCCCCGACATCGGCGGCTCCCGCGCCGCTATGGCCATGCACGTTGCCGAGGTGCTGGGAATCCCGGTGGAGGAAGTAAAGCCTGCGGTGGTGGACACCGACTCCATCGGCTACAGCTCCGGCGCCGGCGGCAGCGGCGTCACCTTCAAAATGGGCACCGCCTGCTACTTGGCTGCTGAAGACGTCTCGCGCCAGATGAGGGAACGGGCCGCCAAGCTGTGGGACGTGGACCCGGAGTCCGTGGTCTATGAGTCCGGCGTGGTGCAGCACAAAGAGGACCCGGAGCTGAGGACGACCTTCAAGCAACTGGCCCGCCGCCTGAACGCTACCGGCGGCCCCATCGTCGGCCGGGGCACCGCCAACCCCGGGGGCGTAGGCAACGCTTTCGGCCTGCATATAGTGGACGTGGAGGTGGACCCTGACACCGGAAAAGTGGACATTCTCCGCTACACCGCCCTTCAGGACTGCGGCAAGGCCATCCACCCCAGCTACGTGGAAGGCCAGATTCAAGGCGGCGCAGTCCAGGGCATCGGCTGGGCGCTTAACGAAGAGTATTACCTCAACGACGCCGGCCAGATGATGAACTCCAGTTTCCTGGACTACCGGATGCCCACCAGCCTGGACCTGCCCATGATTGACACCGTCATCATCGAGGTGCCCAACCCCGGCCATCCCTACGGCGTCCGCGGCACCGGCGAGGTGCCGTTGGTACCCCCGATGGCCGCCATAGCCAACGCCATCAGCAACGCCCTCGGCGTCCGCATGACCAGCCTCCCCATGACGCCGGGCAACGTGTTGGAGACGTTATGGGAGGGGGACGAAAAGTAACGTAATCTGGCAAGCCTCTTTATTCCGAACGCGAAAAGGCCGCCGGTAACATCGCCGGCGGCTATGATTTAGACACTGAATAAGTAAAGGCCCAGCCGTGTGTGACCAACACGATTTTGTCTTCGACGTGGACAGGGCTTACGAGGACCAATTAGCCACCGTGCTATCGGACAGCCCGGAGCATCCCATCAGGGCAACTGAGGCTCCTACCAGCAACGGTGTCTATGTCATTTACCGGAACGGGATACCCGTTTACGTTGGACAAGCCCGGAATCTGCGTAATCGGTTACGTGATCATTTGCGGAAAATCGAGAACAGGATAGGCATCGACCCAGAGGAAGTTTCTTGCCGATTTTTGACGATTCCGAGGCTATGGGAAATAGCCAGAGCGGAGGAAGTCTTGATCGCAAGATTCAACCCAGAATGGAACGGAATTCCAGGATTCAGTATGCACGCACCGGGCAGGGGACGCCCGGGAATGCCGAATTACGTTAATGAGTGGGACCGACGGTTCCCGCCGACAAGCTAACTTGTCCGCCGCAAAACTACCGCAGCATCGTACAACGGGGCCTTGCTTCTCGTGTGGAGCCTGGCCCCGCTGTTTATTATGCTGGAGCCGGTGCGTTCCCGCAGCTTCTGGACTCTTACCACCGCAAGGCCGTTGAGCTTGGCAATGGCGCATAGATATTCTTCGACCTTTATCTCCCTGCCTTGGACTATGGAGTTGCCAAGCACTACGACCGCCGTCCCGCCGGGCCGTAACAACCGGACCAACAACCCACAGAAACGGTCGAGGTCATTCATATAGGTGCAGATGTAATTGGCCCAGCCGCTACCGCCGTATACTCCCTTCGCAAGGTTGATTTCCCGTATCTCAGCCAACTGTTCCTCAAGGTCAGGCAAATGAGGCACCAAGGATATAGGCTCTTCAGCCCTTACCGTTTGCCAGAACTTTCCGAAATTCTCTTGCTCCAGCCTCTTCAACTCGGCGGGCGATGTAACCAGCCCTGTCCAGAAAAGTTGCGGACGGCTGTTGCGGACGTAATGGTAGTTGTTCATGTAGGGCGGCGATGTCACTACCAAGTCAACAGTGCCGGGGTCTACGCGGCTTTCGGCTTCAAAGAAAGAGCAGTTGTGGACCTGCCATCGGGGACTCTTGGGCTGCCGGGCTGCGTCCGCTTGAAATTCCGCAATGTCCTCCAACATCTGGCGCAGCTTCGCCGCCACGATGCCGCCCACCGGGGCATCGATCACCAGGTCCTTGCCTGCGCCGGGCCGCGACCCCAAGGACGGCTCGTAAGTGTAGTTGGAGAACTCCACCATCACCGACGCAAAGGCGACCCGGAAAATGTTCTGCACCGGCGGGGTCAGATTGTCCAGGAAGTCCAGGGTAAACAACACCCGCTCTTCCACCGCCGGCGAATAGAAGGGGATCCTGCTCTTGAATCCCGGCGGCGGTGAACGGCGGGGGGCCGGGCGTACATCCTCCATGCAACCGCTCCGCTCGGACGATTGCCCGGCTTCTTCCATGAAAGTCTCATATTGGCCTACGGCTTCCGTGAGTTTCTCCAGGGGGATGTCTTTCGACCGCAGCTTGACGTCCGAAACCAAGTGAGCGAAGGGGTTTATCTCGAACCCGATGGAGTCCAACCCCAACCGGTTGGCTTCGACCAGCGTAGTCCCCACCCCGGCGAACGGGTCCATGACGACGCAGTCTCGACGTGGAAAAGGGAGATACTGCGTAATGGCGCTGCGGGCGAACTCTCCGGAAAAACCGGCTATCCAGTTGGCCCAGCGATGAATTGACAGTGACTTATTGTTTGCTGATGCAGCCTCGCCAAAATGCCCGTTCGCGCCACTTGGCGTCAGCAGCATTTGTGAAGGTTGCGCTTCCAATGCCATGTCAGGTCCTGTCCATTGCGTCCCCTACAACAACTGGTAGTGGGCGTCGGTTGGCTGGAGGTCTGCGCCGTTGACCGGCACCACGTCCTGCGGGCAGGACGAAAAGGCCACAATGCAGTCTATCTCCGCCCTCAAAAGCACGTAGTTGCCAGGCTGACACACCGGCGGCTCGAAGGTCAGGCTGCCGTTGGGCTGCACCGGTATGTTCATAAACAGGTTCCAAGGGCTGGGAGTCTCCGGCGGCGTAAGGCCCAACTCGGCCAGCGCCGCCGCCAGATTGTCGGTGCAGTTGTCGTGGTAGCCCTCGCACCCCAGCAACTCGTAGCGGTACCGGTCGCAGGCCGACATCAACGTGTCGTGCAGCCCGCCTGATGTGTCTTCCACGAAGTGCAGTATCGGACGCCTCTTGTTGGTCACCATCGTGTGGCCCGCCCGCGGCAGAATGCCGTCTATCGCCGTCCGGCAATGCTCCATCGACATGAACTCTCTCAAGTCGTCGCGGTTGAACGCCCAAGTATCCACCACCTGCTGGCCGTGGGTGTTGATGACTTTGAACTGCCGGCCCTTGGCGACAAAGCAGGCCGTCCCTTTTCTCGCGGGTATGGTCACTTGTTCACTTGCAGCCATGATTTAATGCCTCCGCTACCCACCTCGGATTATCAGTGTGGCCAGTAGTCCGGTTTGGGCGATTATCAAGCCGCCGCCGATAACCAGCAGTGCCAGAAGCATCCGGTCAATGTGGCGGTTGACTTCCTGAAACTTTGCGTCCATCCGGCGGTTAATTTCCTGAAGCTCCTGCCAGAATGCCAGAAACCCCGCGTCTATCCGGTGGTTGACTTCCTGAAGCTCCTTCCGGAATGCCTGAAACCCCGCTTCCATCCGGCGGTTGACTTCCTGAAACCTTTCGTCCATTCGATGGTTGATTTCCTGAAACCCCGCTTCCATCCGGCGGTTGACTTCCTGAAACCTTTCGTCCATTCGGTGGTTGATTTCCTGAAACCTTTCGTCCATCCGGTGATTGACTTCCTGAAGCTCCTGCCGGAATGCCTGAAACCCCGCGTCCATCCGGTGGTCGACTTCCTGAAACCTTTCGTCCATTCGGTGGTTGACTTCCTGAAACCTTTCATCCATTCGGTGGTTGATTTCCTGAAGCTCCTGCCGGAATGCCTGAAACCCCGCGTCCATACGTCGGTTCACTTCCTGTATGGATGCCGAGAGTTCGGTTATCCGCCCTTCCAGTTGTCCCAGCACCCGGGCTATCGTTTCGGGTTCCGTTGCCATCCTATACCCCCTGAGCAATTGGGCAATTATATATTATCAAGCGCTCTCCTGAGAGCCGCATGTTGGCAATGGTTTCAGCTCAAGGGGACGTTTAACTCCCGGTGTACCGCCCCCAGACTGCCGGCAGCTTGGCCAGAGCCTCGGCAGGCAACGGGCCCTTGGCGGCGCATTTCACCGCCTGCTCCAAGTGGTCCAGGCTCGAATATCCAACCAGCGCCGTTGAAACCGACGGGTTACTCAGCACGAACCTCAACGACGCCTCCACCAAATCGTCCGCGTAACCCTCGTCCACCAGGAACCTGAAGTCAGCCGACCGGCCCAAGTCTTGGTCGTAGTCTCTGCCCGAGCCGATGGGACCCACCGACGGCGCCGCCATCGGATGCCTCTCCTGGAAGCCGGCAAGCGCCCCCGCCGCCAACACCCTGATGCCGATTACTCCCATATTTGATGCGGCGGCCCTGTCGATAAGCTTGTCGTAGTTGGGCATGTCGAAGTCGGGGCCCACTTCGGCGGCGGCGCTGGGATTCAGCAGGTTGTAGACCGTCTGGACCGTCTGCATCGAGCCCGAGTCCGCTATGCGATGCAATGCGGGAGTCTCCCCCACCCCGGTCAATCCCCAGTGAGTGATCTTGCCTTGGGACCGCAGGCTCTCCACTGCCTCGTTCACTTCTCCCAGTATGTCTTCCACCGATAGTGCGTCTCGGCTCAGGTCTCGCTCGGCGCCCACCCGGTTGTGAAGCTGGATGAGGTCCACGTTCTCCCGACCCATCCTGCTCAGGCTGGCCTCCACCGACCGTATCACGCCGCCCTTGATGTCCGACCCGTCATCGGCGAACAGCCGGTACTTGGTGCCCACGTACACCGGCGCGTCAAGCTCCCTCAGCACCCTGCCCAGGTTGGTCTCCGACTGGCCGTTGCCGTAGGACATGGCCGTGTCGAAGTAGTTGATTCCCAGTTCCATGGCCCTGGCGACCGCCTGCACCTGTTCCTCGTGGCTCCCCCGTATCAGCAGGCCGCCCACGTTGCCGCATCCGAAACCGATTTCAGAGACATTCATCCCGGTCCGCCCCATTGGCCGATATTCCATAGCTATTCGCATCCTTCGTCAAAAATGTACCAGCGTCCCCGGCGTTCATTGGAGCAACGCCGTTCTATTCAGCGCCATCCTCGCGCTGTCGCGCCGCGATAGTCGCTCTGTATATTACATTATCGGGAAGGCTCTCCACAGCACGAGTCGATTGACGGTATATTGTCGGACTTCTACACTGCCAGTTGGCCGGAATCCATCGAGTCGTTTGAAAAGACCTCTTGGGAGCGGGGCAGCTATAACGCCGGCGCCCAGACCGGCGAGCTTATGGGTGGGGGACCTGTTTAGTGGAAGTTGCGGAGAGCAGGGGACAGTTTTCGTCCTACCGCTGGGTGGTCATGGTGATATGGATGGTCTCCAGCGTCTCAGGCTTCATGGTTGTGTCCACCTTCGGGATACTGCTTCCTGAGATAACCGCGGAACTGGGCATCTCCCCTACCCAACAGGGTGTGCTTGGGTCTGCGGCGTTCTGGGGCAACCTGACGTTGGCGGTGCCCCTCAGTTGGTTGTTCTCCCGGTTCAGCCCCAAGGCGTTGACCTCGGTGACGATGGTCTTCTCCACCGTCTTCATCTTTGTTCAAGCCTCTGCCCCGGTGTTTGCCCTGTTGCTTTTTGGCAGATTGGCCTTCGGTTTCTCGGTGATCGCCCGCCAGCCGGCCCAAGCCATCCTGATGCAGCAGTGGTTTCCTCCCCGTGAATTTGTCAGGGTCAATGCGGTGGGCAACACCATGTTTGGATTGGTGGTTGGCGGAGGGGTGGCGACGTCGCCGTTCATCCTCAGCAGCCTTGGGAACGATTGGCGCATGACGCTGGGGGTCTTCGGCGGCCTCTTGGCGGTGGAGACCGTCCTGTGGATCGTATTAGGCCGGGAGAATTCGGACCGCGCGGCGAGCCCGCGCTCCGAAGGCCTAGACATAGACATCATCCGCAGGGCCTTCGGCTACCGCGACCTGTGGATAACCGGCTTCGGCTTCCTGGGCGCGACCCTGGCGTTCTTCGCCTTTATCTCATTTTTCCCAACCATGGCGCTGGAAAGCTACCGCATCCCGTTGCGCTGGTCCGGCAGCCTGCTTGCGTTGGGAATCGTGATGGGGGGAGTAAGCGGCTTGGGAGTCGGGTATCTGGCCACCCTGACCCGGCAGGACAAGGTGATTTTGGGGTTACTGGGAGCGTTGATGGCCTACACCTTTGCCGCCATGCCTCTCACCGGTTCGGTGCCCCTGTTGCTCTTGCTGAACTTTCTCAACGGGGTCGCATGGGGCTTCTGGCCCATTCTCTACACGGTGCCCTTCCACCTGCAGGGAATCAGGCCCCGCGAGGTCGCCGTGGCCGTGGGATTCATCGCCATGATGGTTTCGCTGGGCTCCACCCTTGGCCCCTTGGCTACCGGACTCCTCCAGGAACACTTCGGAGACTTGAGGCTGGCCCTGTTGATCGTCAGCGCCACCCCCTTGTCCCTCACCACCGCCGGCATCCTTCTAAGGCAGGGGTCATCGCCCAACGAGTAGATGTTCGTGAAGATCAATCAGCACAGCCTGGTCTGAGGACTATGTCTGTGTGTCCACTGCATACTTAGCCCACTTTCAGGATGAATCGGTCCCGTTCTGATTCAGACTAACGGACCGAGCGGATTACTCGGCGATAATCAATACCTTGACGCCGACGGCCTCCGCCCGCCGGCGGTCGAATTCGCTGATGTCGTTTCCGACTACGGCCGCAGCCGAGGGGCAGTCCATCACCCGCCCCAGGGTGCCGGCCCGCTCTGCGGCCCGGTCTACGTCGTGTCGGTCTATGGTGATGGACACCTCCACCACTGCCGCTCGCGGCAGTCCGTTGGTCAGGTCTGTGCCGTAGAGTACATAGTCCGCCCGTTCCAGGGAATCTGTCTCTTCAGGTGTAACGACCCCGGCGGATTTCGCTTCCAGAATGGCGTCGAGCAAGGACTCGTAATCGGTGGTGGTCTCGCCCTGCAGCACTTGGGCCCGCCGGATGCCTAGCTCCGAGTGGGCCTTGCTGCGAATGGAGCGGGCAATGCGGCGCTCGTACTTCTCGCCCAGCAGGTTTCCAAGTTGTCCCTCCACCCGGTTGACCCTGACTTCCAAGATGTTAACTTTGGCGGCTAGTTCGCTTACTGTGTCGGCCAGTTTGTTGACCGTGGATACTAGCCCGTTGACCGTGCCGGCTAGTTCGCTGTACAACTCGGCCAGCCGGTCGACCTTGGCGGGTAGCAACAGAAATTCCTCAGTCAGCATTACTCGGAGCAGGAGGGGCTTCAGCTCCGGGTTGGCGTTCAACTCTTCTATGATGCGGGCAATTACAGTGTTGGGGTGAGGTCCGGCGTTGGTGCTCACGTTGCTTGGCTGGCTCCTGAGGATTTGTTCTGAGTATACCAGTTTTCCGGTTTATCCTGCACAAACGCAGCCTTTCCCTGCCACTGACATTTCCTCGTTGACACCTCGTATTACACCCAGGTAGGGTAGGACGAGCAACAAGCGGGCCCGGACTGCAGCCAGCCCGCCTCGAACCCACCAAAGGAGGCAACAAACTGTATATTTCCCCTCTCCATTGAAGAGGGACACCACGTAGGGGCAACCCTTGTGGTTGCCCATCATCGGGGAAAGGGCTTAAGAGCAACAGGTGTAACCAAGCGGTATCGCCCGGCAGGCTTTCCGTGCCTGCTTGCGGTGTTGCGGCGCTGAGATCGCCGCTCATGCCCGACGTCCCGGACTTGACTCCGGCGGCGCCTTGGGCTGAGTAGTCTTAACAACGGGCCTTGTAGGTGCAACCGGCGAATGCCTATGTGAAACCTATTGGCTGCCCTCGGCGGCCATACGGTTCTTGAGTAACCGCTGGCCCGTTATAGCGTTTACCATTCCGCCTGCTTTCAGGCAAGCGATGAGATCTCCCGCGAGAGAAATTTCCTTGCGTCAACGCGCCCCTGAGACTTTCTGGTGCGGGGGCAAACTTCCCGGCAGTTGGCTAAGGGACCAGCGGAGGACCGCTGCGCCGCCGCCATGGATGCGGACGGCGTCGACCGGTCACAAGGCTTTGAAAGCTTGGGCGGACGGATAGCTGGCGAAGGCGTAGGCGCAAGATGAGGGTCATCAGGTCATAGAAGCGGTCGTGACCTTGGCGTTTGGCCGCCTGTTGCTCTTAAGTCCTTTCCCCACCGCCGGAAACGCAGCCTCCACAGAAAACCGGGCCGAACGGGAGAACTGGCGCAGGAACGTCTTCCCCGCGAAGGCGGGGAAGCAAGTCCGGCTCGACCAAGGAACGGGCGCGCCGATCCGTCATTCCCGCGAAGGCGGGAATCCACCGCACCGGCGCCGCTGTACAGACCAACAAACGGAACAGTGAGCCCCTCCGCCGTTCTCCTTGCGCCGCCTATAGTGGTCTGCTAGGATGATGCGTGATTCCGCGCCGGTTATAGACCGCGAGAGGTGCTTTGGCGGTAGAAAGACGTTCCATCGACGTAAAGCTGGACACCCTGCAACAGATGCGCGCCGAAGCGCGTAAGGGTGGCGGCGAGGCCCGCATCGATCAGCAGCACAATCGGGGCAAGCTGACTGCTCGGGAGCGGCTTGCCTTGTTGATGGACGACGGCGCTTACGAAGAGCTGGACACTTTTGTGACCCACCGGGCAACCGATTTCGGCCTTGCCGACCGCAAGTTCCTGGGGGACGCGGTGGTCACCGGCTACGGCCGCGTCAATGGCCGGCAGGTGTTTGCCTATGCCCAGGACTTCACCGTATTGGGCGGCTCCCTGTCCGAAGCGGTGAGCGCCAAAATCTGCAAAATGATGGACTTGGCCGCCAAGACCGGATGCCCCGTGGTGGGGCTGAACGATTCCGGCGGCGCAAGGATCCAGGAAGGTTCCTCCAGCTTGGCTGCCTACGGGGACATATTCCTGCGGAACACCCTGTTCTCCGGGGTTATCCCGCAGATCTCGGTTATCGTCGGGCCGGCCGCCGGCGGCGCGGTCTACTCTCCGGCCATCACCGACTTCATATTCATGGTCAGCGGCACCGGCCAGATGTACATCACCGGCCCGGACGTGATCAAGGCCGTTACCGGAGAAGACGTTACCCACGAGGAACTGGGCGGCGCTGAGTCCCACGCCTCCCGCAGCGGAGTGGCCCAGTTCGTATATTGCACCGAGCAGGAGTGCATATCCGAGGTTCGCCGTCTGTTGCGGTTCCTGCCGGGCAACAACTTGGACGACCCCCCACCGATGCCCACCAACGACCCGCCGAGCCGCACTGACGCCGAGTTGCGTTACTTGGTGCCCGATGATGCCAACCGTCCCTACGATATGCGGGACATCATCTACCGTATTGTTGATGACGAAGAGTTCATGGAAGTCCACGAAAGCTTCGCTCCCAATATAGTAGTAGGGTTGGCCGCTTTAACGGCAGGACGGCGGGAATCGTTGGCAACCAACCCGACTACCTGGCGGGTGTGCTGGATATAGACGCCTCCACCAAGGCGGCCCGCTTTGTCCGGTTCTGCGACTGCTTCAACATTCCCTTGGTCACCTTGGTGGACGTTCCGGGGTTCATGCCCGGCGTGGACCAGGAGTACGGTGGCATCATCCGCCACGGGGCCAAGCTGATATATGCCTACGCCGAGGCCACTGTTCCCAAGATAAGCATCATCACCCGCAAGGCTTACGGCGGCGCCTACATTGTCATGAGCAGCAAGCACCTGCGGGCCGACGTCAACTTTGTATGGCCATCGGCTGAGATAGCGGTTATGGGGGCCGAGGGCGCAGTCAACATCATCTATCGTGGTGAGATTGCGGCTGCCGACGACCCGGACAAGACCAGGCGGGAACTGGTAGTCGAATACCAGGAAAAGTTCACCAACCCCTACATCGCCGCCAGCCGGGGGTTCGTCGACGACGTTATCGATCCCGCCGACACCCGCTCTCGCGTGGTGCGGGCCTTGGAGATGCTGCAGAACAAGCGGGACAACCTTCCCGCCAAAAAGCACGGCAACATCCCCCTGTAAGGGAAAGCCCTCTCTCCGTAGAACGAAACGGGGGCGGATATTCGTTACTGCCCCCGCATTCTTGCCTTCATTCCGCTGTGTCCGGCTCGGACCCCAACGGCAGCAACTCGCCCGTTAGCCGCCGCCAGCGTAGTCGCCGCTCCCTGCTGTCGAGAGCTACCGGTTGGGGTGGTTGTTGGCGCAGGATTTCCAGTTCCCTTAGCAGTGTCTTGGCATCGCCGACGCTGGCCGCAATGTCGTCCAGTCCCCGATTGTCTTCATAAAAGTTGATGTGCAAGTCTTTTGCTGCATTGAACAGTGTTCGCACGTCAGGACGGCCCCACTCTTCCGATAGCTGAAACGCTATGTCGTTCAGCAGCCGTTGGCTATTGTGGTTCCATCCCCTATTCTCGGCTATGGATTTGACGGCCTCTGCCACTGCGCCCCAGCCCTTCTCCGATGCCTGTACCCGGTCCCCCGCCTGCAAATACTCATCGGCCCTTTCGATGTACTGGCAGCTCAGTTCTGCGTATTTTTCCGATCCCGAAATGGAAGACTCCATCCTCTTGCTTTCCCGCCAATTGGTTTGGTTCATATTATCACTTATACTCGGTGCCGGCTGGCAAAGTGGTGTAGAATCAGGGCAGAAACCGTTTTGTTAAGAGGCCACACATGAAATTCGGCGTGTTCTACCAGATGCCGTGTGCGGTTGACCAAGAGCCTGCCGCCCGCTACCGGGATACCATATCCCAATGCCAGTTGGCTGACCAATTGGGGTTTGACTCAATGTGGCTGGCCGAGTTGCACTTCAACGCGCGTTTTTCGGTGATGCCCGCGCCCTTGATGGTGGCGGCTGCCGTCGCCCAGACCACGGAGCAAATCAAGATCGGCACTGCCGTGCATCTGGTGGCGTTGCACCAGCCCATCCGGTTGGCGGAAGAAGCCGCCACGCTGGACGTAATGTCGAATGGCCGGTCGATTTTCGGCATCGGACGCGGCGCGATCCCCGCCCATTTCCAAGGCTACGGTGTAGACCACGAAGAGGCCAGGGACCGGTTCCTGGAAAGCTTGGAAATGGTCCTGGGCATGTGGACCGAGAAGAAGTATTCCCACCGGGGGCGTTACTATCAAGTGAACGATATAGACATCGCCCCCCGGCCTGTCCAGCAACCCCATCCTCCGGTTTACATCGCGGCCAACAGCGCCGACACCTTTGACATAGTAGGCCAACTGGGCCACAACATCCTGGTTGCGCCGACCATCGTTACCGCCCAAGGCGCGGTGGACGGCTTGGCGTCGTACCGGCGGAACCTTGCAGACCACGGTCACGATGAAGACAAGCTCAACGTCAACGTGACCGTTCACGTCAACGTTGCCGATTCGGAGCAGGAAGCCCGCCGCGGGTTCGAGAAAACCATCAACAACTACCTCGGCACCCTGCGGGACATGGGAGGTTCCCGAGGTTCTTCTCGGGCGACGTCCCTGGACTATGAAACAGTGCTGGACGAGTTCGCTGCCGTGGGCACACCGGAACAAGTAGCGGACAAGCTGCACCGGTTCAAGGAGATGTACGATCCCGACACTTTCATCTGTTGGTTCAACACCGGCGGCATGTTGACCAACGAAGAGGTGAGCAACTCCATGCGGTTGTTCGCCGCGGAGGTCATGCCCCCATTCCAGGAATGATTTTGAACATGCGCCGGTCGGGCTTGCCCCCGGCGGGATTCCCGCAAAGGCGGGAATAACGGGAGGGGGACGCTTCTATGGCTTCGTCAGAATCGCTGTTTGAACGCCAGGAACGGGTCCAAATGGAACGGGATGCGCCGCTGGCTGAGCGTATGCGGCCCCGCAGTTTCGAAGAGTTTGTGGGCCAGGACCAGATTGTAGGGCCCGGTCGAGTCCTGACTAGGGCAATCGCCGCTGGCCGTGTTCCCTCCTTCATCCTCTGGGGGCCGCCGGGCACGGGCAAGACCACGCTGGCTAGGCTGGTGGCAACGGTCACCAAAGCCGCTTTTCAGTCATTGAGTGCCGTTACGTCCGGCGTGGCTGACCTGCGCCGTATCGTCGTCGAGGCCCGGGACCTGAAGGGAATGCAAGGTCAGGCTACCATCCTGTTCGTCGACGAGATTCACCGGTTCAACAAGGCCCAGCAGGACGTTATTCTCCCCCACGTCGAGAACGGCTCCATCACCTTCATCGGCGCGACTACCGAGAACCCCTCTTTTGAAGTAATCGCGCCCTTGTTGTCGCGGAGCCGGGTGTTTGCCCTGCAAAGCCTGACGCCCGACCAAGTGGAAACCATCGTGAAACGGGCCATCGCGGACACCGACCGCGGACTGGGTGAAATGGGCGCCATGCTCCAGGAGGATGCCATAGCCCACCTGGTGAACATCTCCAACGGTGACGCCCGGATCGCGCTCAACGCCCTGGAGACCGCCGCCTTCGCCACCGCTCCCGGTGAGGACGGAATGCGTCGGGTAGACTTGGAGACCATCGCCGAAGCTCTGCAACGCCGGTCTCCCATGTACGACAAGGCTGGGGAGGGCCACTACGACACCATCTCCGCCTTCATCAAGTCGGTGAGGGGTTCTTCTCCCGACGGCGCCCTGTACTGGCTGGCGCGGATGATCGAGTCCGGGGAAGACCCGCTTTTCATCGCCAGACGTTTGGTGGTGCTGGCCGCCGAGGACATCGGCCTTGCCGAGCCGCAAGCTTTGCCGGTGGCTATGGCCGCCCAGCAGGCGGTCCACTTCCTGGGGATGCCCGAGGGCCGTATTCCGCTGGCAGAGGCGACGGTGTACTTGGCCTCGGCCCCTAAGAGCAACACGGCCTACATGGCCTTGGAACAGGCTTTGGAGGATGTGAGACGGATGCCCAACGAGCCGGTACCGCTGCATCTGCGCAACGCCGTCACCGGGCTGATGCGGCAGATGGGCTACGGGAGGGACTACAAATACTCCCACGACTACGAAGGCCACTTCGTCGACCAGGAGTTCCTGCCTCCACAGCTCAAGGACCGCCGCTACTACCACCCCGGTCAGGAGGGCGCAGAGAAAGAGATTGGGGAACGGTTGAAGAAGTGGTGGGGGAAGAAGGACTAGAAAGACATCGACTAAGTTACCTGTCCATCATTATCATCACAGACATTCACTTGGGGACCATTACAGGCCCAAGACTAACCGCAGTCCTGTATCCATTGCGTCGATTGTATGGTTGGGTAATCTTCCGATCCGTTCAGTCAAGGATGACTTGTCGATGGTTAAAACCTGAGAAACATTAAGCACAGAATCCTTTGGCAACCCACAACTTGCGCCATCCAGAAACACGTTGCCTGGAGCATTAGCGAGCCTCAAATTTGACGTAACGGCAATAACAATAACTGTGTTGATGCGGCTGGCGTTGAATTGATCAATCTGGCCTATGACGACCGGCCTTCTAAAACCCGGACCGGAACCTAGTGGTTCCGGAAGTGCCGCCCACCATACCTCACCACGATGCATTACCAATCTTCCTTGGGCAACGATGCCCATTGCAGCCCAGCGAGTAAATCATCTACCTTGGACTCTTCTTGACTATAAATGGCGTCAAGGGTCGCTTGGACGTTTGACGGCTGGCAAGAAGCTATGTAAGTTTCGATCGCTCGTCTGAAGAATTCGCTTCTTGAAATTCCCTGATTCTTTGCTAGGGAATCGGCCGCTTCAACTACTGAATCCGGAATTGATATGACTGTTCTCATCTTGCAACCTCGGTGACTACTCCCGGATATTGAAGAATTGACTGTCCAATTGGGTTACGACGGGAAGCCCTTGCCCGAAAGGTCGACCACCTCCGCGCCGACGGCCGCCACCAGGTCTTCCGGAGTGATCATTATTTCTTCTCCCCAAACGCCGGCGCCCACCCCCAGGACCTCTTCGTCCATCAAACAAGCGTCAAGTATGGAGCGGAATCCGGGCGGCTGCCAGTGGAAGGGCGGGATGGAACCGATCTCGTAGCCGGTGACCTCCTTGACGATGGCCGGGGCAGCCAGCTTGATGTTCCGGGACCCCAGTGCTTTTTTCAACCGTCCGGAAATGGCCGACTTGTCGCCGCCCAGCATTACCAGGGCGTGTTCCCCCGCTCCAGTCACGAAGATGAGCGTTTTCACCATCTGGGCTTCGCTATAGCCCAGGGCATAGGCCACGTTGGCGGCCCCCTTCTCGGTGTCGGATGGGAAGGACAGCCGCTGATATGGAATGTCACTTTCGTCCAGGAAACGATGCGCCGGCAGGTCCATCCAGCCTCCGTTAATAAGCGTCAGGGAACACGTGGTCCCTCAGGGCGTGATATATGACGTGTCCAATGGCGATAGCCAATGCCCACAGGGCGATGGTCCGCGTCCGGACCCGCGGGAACGGTCTCTTGCGATTTCCCTCGGCTTGGCATGGAGGTGGTGTGTCGCTGCCCGGCCCCTGGATTGAAGGTCCGTCGGCCATCGTTAGCTCAAAGACCAGATGACGTCTTCCGATTGCACCACTTCCGCTTGGCGGGGGAAGATGCGCTCCGTCAGGAATTCGTGGACCTCAGGGTCGGAGTCGGAGCAGCAGTCTTCGACCACGTACAGGTTGTAGTCCAAGTCCGACGCATACCGCACCGTTGACAGCACCACGCCGCTGGTGGCGTACCCAAGAATTACCAGGTCCTCGATGTCGTTAGCCCGGAGCACCACGTCCAACCCTGTCCCGTACAGGGCGTTGACCCGATGTTTCCCAACCACCACCTCGCCTTCGGTGGGACTCACCGACGGGTGGATAAGGGCCACCGGGTCGAACACCGCCGGCTGGCCCGACGCCTTGCGCTGGTTGAAGGTCTTGTTGCGTTCGCCTATTTCCACGTAGCCCGGTCGAAAGACGGTGGCGCAATAGCACAGCAACACCCCGGCCTCGCGCGACGCCCGTTGCAGAGCGGCGGTCTTTTCCACGACCGCGCGTTCGGTGGCGTGGGGCAGGATGTTCATCATCTCGGTGTAGAAATCCGCGATCAACAAAGCGGTCGACTTGGCGTCCAGTTTGAGGTCAGTCATGATCTATCCCTTGCAAGCCATTGCCAAGCTAAATTGGTGAGGACATCATAATATTATTGCGCCGTCCGCCGCCACCTCCTCAGGAGCGGACGGTGGATTCCCGCCTGCGCGGGAATGACTCGAAGGAGTACTCGGCGAGCCTGGAGTAGATCGGGGGATTCCCGCGCAGGCGGGAATGACGGTTGCCCGGAAAGTGTGGCTGAGTGATATACGTCCGCAAACTTCCCGGGCATCGTACTTTCTGTTACAACCGTCGTCCATTTTCAGGACAGGCCGTCTCCGGTTGCTCTACGATGGTTGTGAGGAGCGGTCAGCGTGGAAGACTTGGTTATCGAGACCAATGAGTTAAGCAAGCGTTACGGGCGGGTGACTGCCGTGGACCGGTTATCGCTGCGCGTACCCCGGGGCCACGTGTTCGGTCTGCTGGGCCCCAACGGGTCGGGCAAGACGACGGCCATGAGCATGTTGCTGGGACTGGTCAGGCCCACGGCGGGTAGCTTCCGCCTGTTCGGGAATGGTCAAGCCGATAGGGAGGCTTTGCGTCGCATCGGCGCCATTATCGAGACTCCGTCGTTCTACCCGTACCTCTCCGGTAGACGGAACCTGGAGTACTTTCAGGGCGTTTCCGGGAAAGGTGACCGGCAAGAGTTGGACGAGTTGCTCGACAAGGTGGGCCTTCTCCAGCGGGCTAACGACCGTTACCAGACCTACTCCCTGGGGATGAAACAGCGGCTGGGCATCGCTTACGCCCTTCTGGGAGACCCCGAGTTGCTGTTCCTGGATGAACCTACTAATGGCATGGACCCGGCGGGGATGGCCGAGATTCGAGACCTTATCAAGCAACTGGGTTCGGAGGGGAGAACGATCCTCCTGTCCAGCCACCTGTTGCGCGAGGTCGAGTTGGTGTGCGACAGTGTAGCGATTCTCGCTAGGGGGAGGCTCATCGCTCAGGGAAAGGTGGAGGAACTCGTTCATCCTCAGGAGCAGGTCCAATTATGCACTACCAGCAACGAGCAAGCGCACCAGATTCTGACGTCGCTGGACTGGGTCCAAGGGGCAGTGGTCGAGGACGGCCACCTTGTCGTCACGGCTCCGATCGAGAGGTCATGGGAATTGACTGCCGCGTTGAGCAGGTCACAAGTCTACGTGACGGAGATGTGGCCGCTGCAAATCTCCTTGGAGGAGTACTTCCTGGACGTTACGGCTGAAGATGCTGGAGTGACCAATTGATCGCCCAGATTTTATCCCTGATGACTTGGGAGTGGTATAAGCTGCGGCGCCGCTGGATGCCGTGGATCATGCTGGGTATAGCAATCGCCTTTTCTCAGGTTGTCTTCTGGGCGGGCTTCGCTTTTCAAAGCGCAATTGGCCAGACCGGAGGGACGCTGCGACTTCCGGACGTTATCACGGAGGGCTTGGGCTTCGGCTACCAGATCGTCGGCATATTGATCATCATCTGGGCGGCGTCGGCGCTCGGTTCCGAGTACGGGTGGGGCACTTTCCGCGCCATACTGGCCAAGGGGTCCGGGCGGTGGCAGTTCCTCTGCGCGCAGTTCTGCCTGATGCTGGCGACAGCGTTCGCTTGGATGGCGGTGGTGGGGGTCGCCTTCGCCGTCAGCAGCGTGATCGCGGGGCTCATAGTGGGATCCGGAGGACTGGTCAGCTTTGCCGGGGAATGGGCCCTATTGGGAAAGATGCTTGGCAAATGGACTTACGCCATGGCCCCCTACATCGTCTTGGCGATGTTCCTTGTGATATTGACCTCGTCCACCGGGGTGGCCACAGCCTTGGCACTGGCTTACATATTCATTGGAGAGGGCGTTCTGCTCCCGATTCTCACTGCCACAGTGGACGGGTTCGAGACGGTAGCGGACTTCGTGCTGGGCAGGGCAGTTGACGCTTGGCTGGCCGAGGGCGGTCCCAGCGAAGCGGAAGTAATGCTCTCCGGGTTCGGCGTCGCGCCTGACCTCCCCAGCAACATCCACGGGTTCTTTGTGGCGCTGGTCTATATGGCCGTCCTGGGCGCGGCCATGGTCTGGCTGTTCCTGAAAAAGGACATTGGAGGGGCCAAGGGGTCTTGACGGGGCTTGGAAGTCCAACTCTTGGCACAAAGTGGTACAATCCGACCCAATGAAGACCACTTGGTATTTCGATAATGTGGTCCTTCCTACCCGCGCTTATCTAAAGCTTGAATGGATTGAACGCATTTTGGCTAGACCAGCCCAAACTGAAGTGCAGCGAAACGGTCGGGTTCGCTTCTGGGGGTTTGTGTCTGAGTTTGGGATGTACTTCCGGGTAGTAACGCTGTCAGACAGAGAAACGGTGCATAACGCGTTCCCCGATCGAGATTTTAGACCGCGCCGCCAAAGCAGGTGAATGATGAAGATTCGTTACTTCGTGGACAGCGATATGCTGTACATCAATCTTTTCGACCGTGCCGCGGCGAATTCTCACGAGGTCGCGCCAGGGATTGTATTCGACTACGATGAGAATGACGTGGTGGTCGGGATAGAGTTGGAGGACGGCGCAAGGCTGTCAGACCTTTCCCGGTTGGACGTATCCGGTTTCCCTTTGTCCTGTCCGGTAGTCACCAGCCACGGCAGAACCGGAAATGGCGCCTGATTAGCGAATTCTATAAGCTCCTTGGTCTTTAACGCTCCGGCGCCTGAGAAACCTCACACTCTATTAAATCAATACCTCCCGCAACCTGCGTATAACCGTCTCGGTTTCCTCTTCGGTTAGATTGAGGGGGTCTACGCCTAGCTGGTCGGGAGGGCCCAGGCGGTGCAGATAGATGGGCCGGTCTCCTTCCTCCATTGCTGCGCCCACTTGGTCGGGAGGCAAGCCCTGCCAGTCCGGGGTGAAACGAATTATGGCGGCAGGGATCAGGTACTCAACCCCGTCGTGTTTCAGGCTCACTTCCAACCCGGGGACTTCCACAAGGGCATCCACAACCCGTTGGGCCAATGCGCGGTACCCGGCCATCTCGGCCTCTTCGTCCTCTTCCACGAACATGCCGAGGGCGGTGACCAACCCCAGGATTTCCTCCTTGGCAACCTTGCCCGGACGCCCAAGGAACTGGGCCGGGCTGCCGTTGGCCGCCGCCGCTTCAATCAAGTCCCCGCGCCCGCACAGGATGCCGGTGCCCTGGGGGCCGCGCACACCCTTGCCGCCGCTGAACACCACCATGTCGGCGCCGTCGCGCAAATATCGCTGTAGGTTGGCCCGAGGGGGCAGCATTGACGCGGCGTCTACGATCACCGGCACGTCGTGGGCATGGGCGATCTCGCACACCTGTTCTAGGGACATGACCCGGCGGCTGCTGAAGGGGGAGCACAGGTAGGCCACGGCGGCGGTGCGCTCGTTGATGGCGCCTTCCAACTGCCACGGGTGGGCGTAGAGGTAATCGCCAAACTCGACCATCTGAGCGCCGGCGGCACGGTAGGCTTGGTCGTAGGGGAACCGGTGCATGGTGTGGATAACTATTTCGTTTTTCATGCCCGTGGTGTCGGGGAGTTGGCGCATCTTCACCGGGTCTGTCCCGGCGATGCAGGCGATGGCTTGGAGGAGAAGGCCGCCGGCGGCCCCGCTGCAAACAAGCCCGGCCTCGGCGCCGGTCAAGCGCGCTATTTCCTCGCCCGCCTTCCGGTTCAACTCGTCGATATTGACCATCACCCGAGCGGCGCCGGTCATCAACTCCAGCACCTCGGGACGGGTGCGGGTGCCGCCGTACCTGGTTACCGAGCCGGAAGCGTTGATGATGGACCTTACGCCAAGGTTGGCATACGCTTGCTCGGCGGCTGTGATCCTTGGGTTTTCTGTGCTTTGCGTCAAGGTTCCCTCCGTGGCTGGGGAGACTGGTGAGTCGTGCCGTATTATATCAGCTACTGTGGTAATATTCGGGATGCCCGCGAAACCGGGTCCATGACATCAATGGCCTAGCCGGGACCGGAGTGCCAGACCGGCGGCCACAGGAGGAAGAGGAAGTGACAACCGCGGAACGTCTCAACACTATTCCCTTGGGTGAAGCCTTATTTACGCAGCGTGCCATACGCCGCTTCAAGCCCGACCCCATTCCCGAAGAGGTGATGCGGGACATCATGGAGGCCACCATCCGCGCTCCCAACGGCGGCAACGCCCAGCCTTGGCGCTTCATCATCGTCAAGGATGCCGAGATGAGGCAGAAGCTGGGGGAGTTATACCACGAGGCGTGGTGGGCCAAGCGGAAGGACGCGGGGATCAACGGCCCGGAGGACATTCCGCCGGGGAAGAACACCATGCGCTCGGCGATGCGGCTGGCCAACGAGATCGGCAACGCGCCGGTGATGGTGCTGCTGTGCGCCACCAGCAAGGGCGCGCAAGCGGCGGGGTCGGTCATCCCGTCGGCCCAGAACATGCTGCTGGCGGCCCGAGCCTTCGGCGTGGGCGGCACCATTGCCACCCTGCACCCGGTGGTGGAAGAGAGGGTCCACGAGTTGTTCGGCATCCCCGACACCGCCCAAGTAGTCTACTGTATGCCTTTGGGCTACCCCCGGGGCGCCTTCGGCCCGGTGACGCGCAAGCCGCTGGCTGAAGTCTGCGCCGTGGACGGGTGGGACAACGGCATCTGAAGGCGGGCCGTCTACACATAAATGATGGGCCTCGCGGGCGACCGCGGGCCCATGTAAACTGTGCCATGAAGCCGGTATTTCTCATTATTACGCTGGTTCTATCAACACTTCGCCGCCTATGCGCACGTCCATTGAGACCCTGCTACCCAAGAGCAAAGCCATTCCCAGCAATGGTTCCCCAGCAGTTTCGACGATCTCTACTTCTCGTTGCTGGGCGTGCCACGACACCATACCTCCGTATGTATAAGCTTGGATGCGTTGACTGTTGGCCAAGACAAGCCCGACTTCTGCTCTATGGGGTATGCCCAGAGACCCAATCACGTCTGAAGGCAATGCCAGTTCGCCATCAAACCCCGTATCAAGAAGGACATCCAGTGGACGAAAAGCCCCATTGCCATCGGCAATCTCGATAGTGACCAGCGGATTCAGTTCCGCAGTGACTCTCCCTCTAATCATTTGTTCGGTGGGGTAGCCTGATGCTCACCATTCGATATTGGTCGCGCTGGCCGATGCGCCTCGTGTACGATTCCACTCCTGGATGGCGCGCCTCCAAGCGTCTCCATGCGGCAGTAGGGTTGGCGTCTATCTCGTAATCGCCGCTGACTGGGTCTATGGCTATGAAATTTCCATTTTCCGACTCTTCCAGCCGTTCACGTAGTTGATCGTATATAGCACGGCCTGCGGCCGAGACGTCTTCCTTCCTGATTGTCATAAGCATTCCTTTTCCAACCCGTTAAATTTTGAAACGCCGGACATTTGCGGACATTTCCTGACATTCAGCTTTGACAGTGGGGACACTGGCGGCGCCAGGCTGTCTAAAAATCTCCGGGGTGAAGTGTTCTTTGGGACCTAGCTGACCGCCGGAGTCCGGTCTTCCAGCGGGTGCCAGTACACTATTCCCGCGTCCAGGTCTGCTTGGATGTCGTGGTCGTTTCTGACGCTGGCCACTGCGGGCAGCGCCGTCTTGCCGGTGAACAGGCTGATAAGGTTGGCGTTCCGCAGCGCCCGGTCCACCTCTCTTCGATCGGCGGTGAAGGAGATTTCCATAGCGATGTAGCGGGTCTCGTCCCCGTCGGTCGCCTCGATGACCAAGTCCGCGTTGCGGAAGCTGCGGGCCGTGTCCCTGGGCAGGCTGTTGCCTGCCATCCGCCGCAGATCGTCGTTGGTGAGTGTGCGGACGTACTCCAGCCCCATGTCAGCGGCTATGCCTGGTGCGTCCTGGATTGTGTGGGACCTGGCGTAGTATCCCTTCAGGCTGCTCATATCGCTTTCCATCCGGCCCATCCGGGCTTCAGTGTTTACGTTCCACCTGGTCTGCTCTTGGTTCCACCTGGTCTGCGTTTCTATGAACGTATCCACCCGTTCATTCCATCGTGTCTGCGTTTCTATGAACGCATCTACCCGCTCATTGAAGTTTCTCTGGGCCTCAACGAATGCTGCGAATGCCGCCGGCAACTGGAGCAGCTCTTCGCTGAGGATGTGACGGCGCAGAGCGTCCCTGAGCGCGGGGTCGCGCTCCAAGGCGTCCAGAATGTCCTGGAAGGTGTTGATGGGCGTGGTCATAGTGGTTTCTCCGTTGACCATTGTACATCCGGTTTCCTCCCATTGCCTCCCATTGGGAGGCGGGACTAATGCCAACCGGTTGGGGGTTACGTTGGGCAGGTAGTATGGTACGGCAGCATTATCGGAGTTGGAAAGGGGCAAGTGTCATAGAGGGGTACAGGGACAGGATACCGGCTTGTTACATCCGGGGACCGGGGATGAGGTTTTGTTTGTCGGCAAGGTGCTTGCACTTCACAAATTTTGTGGTGCATCGTACCATTTGGTTGGTTATCAGAACCTGCTTAACTATCCAGGAGAAAGCACCGTTCTTTCCCTGACGCCTAGCGGGTGGGAGACTCGACATGTTAGACCGAGTTCACATCAAAGGCTACAAGTCCCTTTGCGATGTTGAGGTGAAGCTTTCACCGCTTACCCTGCTTTTCGGGCCTAACTCCGCTGGCAAAAGCAATTTCCTTGATTGTCTCCAGTTGTTGTCGAAACTAGCGACCAGCCAAACATTAAACGAGGCTTTCGATCCACCGTATCGAGGTAAACCCTTGGAATCTTTCACCCTTGGCGAAATGGGACTGAAAGGTTCGCTGGAACAGGAGAGGTTGGTCTTTTCCATCGAGGCCGACCTGCATCTTTCGGACACGGTCGTTAATGCCGTAAACCGGCAAATACAGGAAATGCGCCGGCCCAGCGGCGGTGGGGGCGCGGAATCTACCGGCGCCAGTTCCGCACGGGTCCGGGAAAGGAGTCTGCGCTATCGTGTAGAGATCGAGATGCTGCCCAGATCAGGGTTTCTGCGCATGACCGATGAATACTTGGCGGCCCTTAACTCCATAGGAGAACCCACCGGCAAGCGGAAACCATTCCTGGAGCGGCAGGGAGAAAAGATTCACCTGCGGTTGGAAGGGCAAGCACACCCTACCCAATATGACCGTTACCTTGACCGCACAATTCTTTCAATGCCGCACTATCCGCCGCATTATCCCCATTTGACAGCGGCGCGGCGTGAATTGGAGAGTTGGTTGTTCTTTTACTTCGAGCCGAGAGAGCGTATGCGAGCAGCCAACCCCATCAAGGAAGTTCGCCACATAGGACTAATGGGTGAAGAGCTTGCGGCTTATCTCAATACTCTCAAAGCACTGGAACCGAATCAGTTCAAAGCCGTAGAAAAGGCTCTCCACACCGTGATGCCGAACGTCGACGGCATAGAAGTGGACGTGAGCGATATAGGTGAAGTAGAGCTTCGGCTCAAGGAGAACGGGGTCGCCATTCCTTCCAGGGTGTTGTCCGAAGGTACGCTGCGTATGCTGGGACTTCTGGCCCTCACTGGCGCTGCAAACCCCCCATCGCTGGTGGGATTTGAGGAGCCGGAAAACGGAGTTCACCCCCGCCGAATCCAGTTGATCGCCGAACTGCTGAAAACACGTTCTGGCATCGGCCCGACTCAGTACATTGTCACTACTCACTCCCCAATTCTGCCTGATATGCTGCCGAACGATTCTCTATTCCCAGTTGTCCGAAGCGGCCGTTGCACTCAAATCAGCCCGTTCACGACTTGGGGAGCGTTGTGGCGTGGGGGCGACATCCCCCACGCGCTCAATGACACTCAGGAACAGCTTCCCGTATCAGAGCGTATCCTGAGAGGGGACTTTGATGCGTGAGATTGCCCTGTTCGTGGAAGATTATGCGCATCAGCAAGTGATCGGAGGGCTTGTACAACGCACTGCCGAAGAATTTGAAACCGAAGTGCGGTTAAGCTGGAGGAGCGCGGTACGCGGACATGGGAGAGTGGTCCAAGAACTCCAAACTTATCTGCGTGACTTGGCAAGACAAGGCGGCCCGTTGCCCGACTTGATTATTGCTGCTACAGACGCCAATTGCAGGGGCTTGAACGACCGGACCAAGGAAATCATCGACTTGAACAAGCCGGCCATTTTGCCTCCGATGGTGTCCGCCGTTCCAGACCCTCATATCGAACGCTGGTTGCTGCTCGATGGCGCCGCATTCAGAAAAGTATTTGGCAGGGGATGCGATGCACCGGAGCAGAAATGCGACCGCCATCTTTACAAGCAACGCCTTATAGAAGCCATCCGTGACGCGGGCATTACACCCAGTCTTGGCGGAATCGAATTTGCGGAAGACATAGTGCGGGAAATGGACATCGAGCGAGCCAAACAATTGGACCGGTCACTTCGACATTTTCTGGATAACCTCAGCGATCACTTCCAGCAGTGGCGGATGTGACATTCGACGTCAACTGAGCCCGCTTGTTGTTCTTCCTATCGCCCCTTCAACTCCTCAACCGCCCTGGAGGTGCAGGACAGGGCCTCTTCTACGTCTTCGCCGGTTATGTGGCGGTGGGTTACCATGCGGATGGATTGAGAACTGGGGAATGTTACGACCAAATCGGGATCAGGGAGTGCGGGTCAGGGATGCAGCGGGGGTGATGCCGGAGATGAGGTTTTGTTTGTTGGGAGTCAGGCGTCGAAAGTCGCATTCGACTTGGATGCCGTGCCAGAACTGGTCCGACTGCCCGAAGAAAGCGCCAAAGCGGATTGACATAGCTGGTGTGATGGAACGCCTTCCATGCACAATTTCGTTAATTGCCCGTGGGGCAACCCCTATGGCGCGGGCCATGGCGTTCTGCGAGATTCCCATGGGCTTGAGGTAATCTTCGAGGAGGATTTCGCCGGGGGTCATGGGTGGTTGCATGTTGATAGTGTGCGAGGTCAAACTTGCTTCTCTTGTATGGATACATTGGTAAGGGTTAGCGTTAGAGGCTTGACGAGGAGGTACAGTTAGTATGGTGCCAAGCCCGGATTGGAGACCTTGGCTCTGGTATCGCCCTCTCAAAGGCTGCTTCAGGGCTTTGTCCGCTGTTGGTTGAACCATTCCTGAAACGCCGCCCATTCGTTCTTGCGCTGTTCTCTTTGCTTTTGCTCCCTCTGATGTCGTTCCTCGCGTTGCTGTTGTTGCTGTTGTTCCCATTGTTCCCGCTGGCGTTCCAACCGCTCTAGTTCCTCTTTTTGCCGTTGTTCCCGGTTCAGAAAGTAACAGCCACCCTCTTCGCACCTTTGAGGATAGAAACATTCTCTGTCTGGGTTGTTCGGGCACATGACCCTTTCCGCTTCCTCCAAGCAGGCAGGGCATTGGTTGGTATTTCTGTAATCGACGTATTCTCCATGAGTCAGGCAATAACGGGTGGCACACTGTTCACAAGGTCCGTACGCTTGTCTAGTGGCCTTTTCGAGCATGAACCTATCGTGAAACGGATCCATGTACAGGAACCAATTTCCCTGAATTTGGTCGCACTTTGTACAAATGTTGGCTAGATATTTCCCCCCAGCGGTGGCGCTGTACCGTCGTTCTAAGGTCACCCCATTCTCCTGAGCGAATGCGATTTCATCCGTCGTGAAATAATCTTGCGTAAGGCCTTCTTCGTCTATATCCCCAGTAGCAACATTGACGTGTTGGCCACATTTCCAGCAGTCAGTAGTTCTCACCGTGACTGTTCTGAGCGGTAGTGGAGTTCTGCACTCCCCACATTTGGGTCTTCGACAAAGGATATTGTGAGCATCTATCAGGAGTCTGCCATGGGCGAGTTCCTGTAGCCTTGCCTTGACTGTCAAGGACGCATCCAAAGCCCTGTTCCTTCTTCTACCTGTGAATTCTCTTTTTGCTCTTAGATGAAACTCAACGACTTCGATGTCATTTTCCACGGCGTAGTCATGGACATTCTCTTCAGGCGAATGACTGTCTACGATTTCTATGAACCTGACAGGATTCCCGTTCTCGTCGAACATGCTGATGTCCGGGCGCACTGTTCCGACGAACTTTTCCCTGCTCATGCTGGAAGCTCCCTCGACCAAATTGATCGTGAGCTTTTCCCTACATTGATTGCAATCCGCTGAGGCTTCGAGGCGTCCACCTAGATTTTCCGTTGAGAATTTTTCGACTATTGATATTGCTTCGTCATGGGGAGACCGACGAAGTTGTTTACGTGGCATCAGCCTCTCCTGTCACAATAAAGATGGGGATGTATGGACATTGTAAGTCTGCGCCAATCATTAGCCATGAAGCCTCTATCTCTATCATTGCGGTCACCGACGAGACCATTGGGAATGGTCTGGAAGGGCACGCCGCCCCTCCAGACAAATTGTCCTACCGCCCCCTCAACTCCCCCACCGCCCTGGACGTGCGGGACAGGGCCTCCTCCACGTCTTCGCCGGTTATGTGGCGGTGGGTTACCATGCGGATGGACTGGGGGCCGGGGGAGGAGACTTTTACGTCGTTGCGGTCCAGGGCTGCGATGAGGTCGGCGGCGGAGCCGACGGAGGGGTCTACGTCGAAGATGACGATGTTGGAGTGCATGGTGTCGGGGTCCAGGCTCAGGCCGTCGATGTTGGCGAGGCCCTGGGACAGCCTGCGGGCGTTGGCGTGGTCGTCGGCCAAGCGGTCGATCATGGTGTCGAGGGCCACCAGTCCCGCGGCGGCCAGGACGCCGGCCTGCCTCATGCCTCCGCCGACCATCTTGCGCCACCGGCGGGCCTCGTCGACAAACTCCTGGGTGCCGCACAGCACGGAGCCTACGGGGCAACTGAGGGCCTTGGAAAGGCAGAAGCTGACGTCGTCCACGTCCTTGACCAGTTCGCTGGCCGGGACTTCCAGGGAGACGGCGGCGTTGAAGATACGTGCGCCGTCGAGATGGACGCTGGCGCCGGCGGCGTGGGCAACCTCAGCCACCCTGGCGGTGTCGTCGGGGGTCAGGACGCCACCGCTGCAACGGTTGTGGGTGTTTTCGAGGCAGACCATAGTGGTGGTGGGGAAGTGAATGTTGCCCGGCGGGCGGATGGCGGCCTCCAGGTCGGCGGGGTCGATGCGGCCTTGGTCGTCGTTGGGCACCAAGCGGATCTGGGCGCCGGCGAGGGCCGACGCGCCGGCGGACTCGTTCCAGAACATGTGAGCCTGATCGCCCATGACAATCTCGTCGCCCCGGTGGCAATAGGCCAGGGTGGCGATCAGGTTGCTCATGGTGCCGCTGGCGGTGAGCAGGCCCGCCTCTTTGCCGAGGATTTCCGCGGCCCGTTGCTCCAACCGGTTGATGGAGGGGTCTTCGTGGTAAACGTCGTCGCCAACCTCGGCCCTGGCCATGGCTTGGCGCATCTCTTCGGTGGGTTGAGTGATGGTGTCGCTGCGCAGGTCTATTACCGACATGGAAGCTCCTGTTACGGGTAGGTTAGGGGGTATTCTAGCAATATTCGATGCCGGGTTGTAGGGGCAACCCTTGTGGTTGCTCTGGCTGGCTGGCCGGGCACAGGGCAGGGACAAGCCCTGCCCCTACAGTCGTGACCCATCAAAGTGTCATAGGCCTGCCGGTGGTTGGGCCGCCTTGCCAAACGTTGGGCGCTCTCCTAAGATGGAACCAGGAAACAGGAGGCTGGAGCTATGCGACAGAGCGCAGTATCGTTCGAGACCAAGGGACTGACCTTCGAGGGGGTAGTGGCCCAGCCGACGGGCGTTGAGGGGCCGTTCCCGGGGGTTGTTATCTGCCATCCGCATCCCCTGTTCGGCGGAAGCATGGACAACAACGTGGTGCTGTCGGTGGCCTTTGGCTTGGTGGAGGCCGGGTTCGTGACCGTCCGCTTCAACTTCCGGGGAGTCGGAAACAGCGAAGGGGAGCACTCCAAGGGGGAGTTCGAGAGCCAGGAAGTTCTGGGGGCTTTGGACCTGCTGAAAGCATGGCCCGGCGTGGACGGCAAGAGAATCGGGTTGGCCGGGTACTCTTTCGGAACGTCGGTCATCCTGGGCAATGCCAGTTTACATAAGAAGGTGAAGGCTTTTGGCTTCATTTCTCCCCCGGCGCGGGCCTTGGAAAGCACCGCGCTGCGTAAGGGGAAACAACCGATGTTCGTCATTTCCGGCGACCGGGACAAGCTGGTGCAGTCGGAAAACCTGCCCTCGATCCTGGACTCCTTCTCCCAGCCTCCCGAATGCCACATCGTGCCGGGAGCGGACCACTTCTGGGCACGGTACGAAGACCAACTAGTGCCGGAAGTGGTGAAGTTTTTCGCCGGGCAGTTGAGGTAGGGGTTGATGGAATCTGAAGCTGAAGGTCCCGCCCCGCCCCGCGCCTGGCCCTGGCGGGTTTCCCGCCTTCGCGGGAAAGACGGGAAAGGGGAGGGGCCTTCGTTTATCTTTAAGGACCTGGCCCTTATCCAACTGGCTGCCTTGGTCGTATTGTGCGACCAAGCCACCAAGTTCCTGGTGCGGGAATACCTGCAACTCAGCCAGTCCGTCCCCGCGGAAGGGTTTTTCAGGATAACCCACACCTACAACACCGGCAGCGCTTTCGGCCTGTTCCAAGGGCAGAACACCCCGCTGATCGTGGTGGCGTTTGTGGGCATCTTCATCCTGGGGTTGATTTACCGCAGCCAGCGCCCTCCCTCCAACCTGCTGCGGTTGAGCCTGGGCCTGCAAATAGGCGGCGCGGTGGGCAACCTGACCGACCGGTTGCTGTTCGGCCACGTCACCGACTTCCTGGACGTGGGGGCTTGGCCGATATTCAACCTGGCCGACTCCTCGATCGTGGTTGGGCTGGTGTTGCTGGCTTGGGTCTTCATGGGACCCGGCCGGCGACGGGTCGAAAGTGCGGGGAAGGCCGTGGACGGACCCAGTATGACCGGAGCAGGGACGGGCCAACCAAATGATTCTCGACTCGAACGCTACGAAGAATACCGGCGATGGATGCGTCTCGACCGGTAACCAGGACTTTCACCGCCGACCGGAGCGGCCTTCGCCTTGACCAGTTCCTGGCCGGGCAGCCGACGGGGTTGACCCGCTCCCAACTGCAAAGGCTGATAGGGGACGGGCTGGCGCTGCTGAACGGGAGCGGCTCCAAGGCTTCGAGCAAGGTGCGGCGCGGCGACCGGATAACGTTGACGGTCCCGCCGCCCAAGCCCACGGAGGTCGTCCCCCAGTGGATGCCGCTCCCGGTGGTCTACCAGGACGAGCACATCGCGGTTATCGACAAGCCGGCTGGCTTGGCGGTGCATCCCGGGCCGGGACATTCGGACCATACGCTGGTCAACGCGCTTCTGGCCATCTGCCCTGACATCCAAGGCGTGGGAGGCGAGATCAGGCCGGGGATCGTACACCGGCTGGACAAGGACACCTCGGGCTTGATGGTGGTGGCGAAGACCCACCAAGCCCACCAGGACATTTCGGACCAGATCAAGGCTCGGCAGGTCGACAAGGGCTACCTTGCCTTGGCCGTGGGAAGGGTGGAGCCGGAGGTTGGGGTAATCGACGAGCCCATCGGGCGGGACCCTCATCACCGCAAGCGCATGGCGGTTGTGGCCGACGGTAGGGAGGCGCGTACCAGGTATCGGGTATTGGAGTACGTCATGCTATCCGGCGGGTCTCAGATGCCATCCGCGGGCGCCCGGTCCGGCTACAGCCTTTTGGAGGTTGTCCTGGAGACGGGGCGGACTCACCAGATCAGGGTACACCTGTCTTACATTGGGCATCCGTTGGTGGGGGACGGCGTGTACGGGCGGTCAAGTCCCTTGCTGTCCCGGCAGTTCCTTCATGCCAACCGCCTGGGCTTCCGGCATCCGGCGACAGGCGAGCCTGTGGAGTTCCGGTCGGAGTTGCCGCCGGAGCTGTTGGCAGTTTTGGAGCGGTTGAAGGAAGGGTGATTTGAGCGTGTTAAAATAAATTTGAATTCCCGCCTACGCGGGAATGACGGATAGGCCGTCAATTCTGGATTCTCGCCTGCGCGGGAATGACGAGATGGGATTGTGGGCCTGCCCGGAACGTAAAAAGTCAACACAACCCAACGGTCCAGGGAGGCCATTGTGGCGGAAGAAGTCCGCGTCAGATTCGCGCCCAGCCCCACCGGAGAGCCGCACATCGGCAACGTCCGCACGGCGCTGTTCAACTGGTTGTTCGCCAAGAGTTGCGGCGGCAAGTTCGTCGTAAGGGTGGAAGACACCGACCAGGAACGCTTGGTGCCGGGGGCCATGGACGCCGTACTGGACTGCTTGGAGTGGCTGAACATCCCGTGGGACGAGGGCCCGCGGGTGGGCGGCCCCTACGCGCCCTACATCCAGTCGGAACGGTTAAGCATCTACCAGGAACTGGCCGAGTCGCTGCTGCGGGAAGGCCGGGCTTATCCCTGCTATTGCAGCCGCGACCGGCTGGCCAGGATGCGGGACGAGCGCCGGGTGCAGGGCTTCACCACGGCCCATGCCTGCGAGTGCCGGACTATGACGACCCAGGAACGCCGGGATAAGGAGGCCGAAAACGGCGCGCCGGTGATACGGTTCGGGATGCCCACCTCCGGCGTCACCAAGGTGCATGACCTGATCCGCGGAGACGTGGAGTGGCAGAACGACCTGCAGGAGGACTTCATCATCCTAAAGTCCGACGGTTTTCCCACCTACCACTTGGCGGTGGTGACCGACGACCACCTGATGAACATCAGCCACGTGTTGCGGGCCGAGGAGTGGCTGCCCAGCACGCCACGTCACCTGCAACTCTATGACGCCCTGGGGTTCGACCCACCGGAGTTCGGGCACCTGCCCATCATCCTGGGGCCGGACCGTTCCAAGCTGTCCAAGCGGCACGGCGCCACCGGGGTGCTGGAGTACCGGGAGGAAGGCTTCCTGCCCGAGGCGCTGGTCAACTTCATGGCGCTGCTGGGCTGGTCTCTCGACGACAAGACCGAGGTGCTGCCGGTGGAGGAGATCGCCAGCAACTTCACCCTGGACCGGATAACCAAGTCGGCGGCGGTCTTCGACCGGGAGAAGCTGGAGTGGATGAGCGGGGTCTACATGCGGCAGTTGTCCACCGGCGACCTGGCCGGGCGTATGCTTCCCTTCCTGGAAAGAGACCTGCCCGGGGATTCGCTGCCGGTGGAGCAGCCCTACTTGGAGCGCATAGTGCCGCTGGTGCAGGAGCGGGTAAAGCTGCTGTCTGAAGCCGACGAGTGGACGTCTTACTTCTTCAACGACGTGCCGGAGTACGACCCCAAGACACTGGTACAGAGGGGGATGGATGTTCAGGGTACCTTGGGCGCCCTCCGCAGGGCGATGGATGAGGTTGCCTCAACGGAGTCATTCGACCACGAGTCCCTTGAAGCGCTGCTGAGGGCCGTTGGAGCCGAATTGGGGCTGTCGGCCCGTCAGTTTTTTGGTGTATTGCGCACCGCCGTCACCGGGCGGACCGCCGCGCCCCCGTTGTTCGAGACGATGGAGGTGCTGGGCCGGGACCTGGTAGCTCTGCGGTTGGAATCGGCCGCGGAGCGGCTGGACCAAGTTTCCCAAAGCGAGGAGTTGTAACAGTCAATGACCACAGCGACCTCAAACGAGTCAAATGATTTCGTTCGCAGCATCGTCGCCGACGACCAGGAAACGGGTAAGTTCGGCGGCCGCGTCGTTACCCGTTTCCCTCCCGAACCCAACGGTTACCTTCACATTGGACACGCCAAGTCCATCTTCCTGAACTTCGGCGTGGCCGGTGAAAATCGGGGCGGCATGTGCTACCTGCGGTTCGACGACACCAACCCGGTCAAAGAGGACGTGGAGTACGTGGAGTCGATCCAGGAGGACGTGCGCTGGCTGGGGTGCGACTGGGGCGACCGGCTGACCTACGCCTCCGACTACTTCGACGATCTCTACCGCTTTGCCGTGCAGTTGATCGAAGCGGGGAAGGCCTACGTTTGCGACCTGTCCGCCGACGAGATACGGGAGTACCGGGGCACCCTGACGGAGCCGGGGCGGGAAAGCCCTTACCGGAGCCGGCCGGTAGAAGAGAACCTGGACCTGTTCCAGAGGATGAAGGCCGGAGAGTTTCCGGACGGCTCCCGGGTGCTGCGGGCCAAGATAGACATGGCCTCGCCCAACCTGAACATGCGGGACCCGGTGATGTACCGGATCCTGCACGAGGAGCATCACCGCACCGGCGACAAGTGGTGTATCTACCCCACTTATGATTTCACTCATGGGCAGACGGATTCCATCGAGGGTGTGACCCATTCAATCTGCACGCTGGAGTTCGAGGACCACCGGCCGCTTTACGACTGGTACTTGGACGAACTGGGTATTTACCACCCGCAGCAGATCGAGTTTGCCCGGCTTAACCTGAGCCATACCGTCCTCAGCAAGCGAAGGCTGCTGGCACTGGTGGCAGACGGTCACGTCAGTGGCTGGGACGACCCTCGAATGCCCACTCTGGCAGCGTTGCGACGGCGGGGGTACACTCCCGGGGCAATCCGAAATTTTTGCGAACGGGTCGGCGTGGCCAAGCGGGATATTACCGTGGACTTGGCGCTTTTAGAGCACTGTGTTCGGGAAGACCTGAACCTGCGGTCGCCGCGGGTGATGGCCGTTTTGAACCCTCTCAAGGTGGTGATCGACAATTACCCGGAAGGCATGACCGAGGAGTTCGACGCGGTAAACAACCCGGAGGACGCCAGCATGGGCGCCCGCAAGGTGCCCTTCTCGCGGGAGCTATACATCGAAAAGGACGATTTCAGGGAGGACCCGCCCCGCCGCTTTTTCCGGCTTGCGCCGGGACGGGAGGTGAGACTGCGTTACGCCTGCTACATCACCTGCACGGAAGTGGTGAAGGACGAGAACGGCGAGGTGGTGGAGCTGCACTGCACCTATGACCCGGAGTCAAAGGGAGGCTCATCTCCCGACGGCCGCCGGGTGCAAGCCACCCTGCACTGGGTGTCGGCGGCCCACGCGGTGGACGCGGAGGTGCGACTGTACAATCACCTGTTCGAGTCCGCCGAGCCGGGTGGTGAGGAAGACGGCGGGGACTTCCTCAACGGTCTCAACCCGGAGTCGCTGGTCACACTGACATCCTGTAAGGTAGAGCCCGGCTTGGCTGACGCGGAACCCGGCGCCCGGTACCAGTTCGAGAGGCAGGGCTACTTCTGCGTGGACGCCGTGGACTCGGCGCCGGGCCGATTGGTGTTCAACCGCACAGTGTCCCTCCGCGATAGTTGGGCGCGGATAGAACGGGCCGGGCGGCAGGGGTGAGGATTAAGACCCGGCGACTATCTCAAAGGCGATTGAATCCGCCGGTAGCCCCTCGTTGCCGGCTGGAGCGTATGGATTCCCGCCTTCGCGGGAATGACGAGTCGTGTAGTAAGGTGGGAATGACAGGTTGGGGGTAGGGCCGGTTTGTTGTCAGGCTCACCCCTTCCGGTACACCTGCAGGCGGTGGCGGAGGCTGTCTACGATGTAGATGCGGCCTTGGCTGTCCACCTTGACGGCGGTAGGTCCCCACAGAAGCTTTTCGACGTTGGCTGATATTTCCCGGGAGCGTTCCTGCAACGGCTCCACTTCCGGCTCCAGATCGGACTCCAACCGTGCGGCGCCCTCCTCGGGGTTGGCCAGGAAGTAGTCGCGGGACCAGGTCGAGGTTATCGAGTCGCCGCGGAAGCTGGTCAGCGTTTCTCCGGCGGGGCTGAGGACCTGGACGCGCTCGTTGCCCCAGTCGCACACGTAGATGTCGCCCTCGTCGTCCACCGCCAAGCCGGAGGGTCGGTTGAACCGGTCGTCCGGGCTTCCTTGGCCGTCCCACTGGGCGATGAAACCGCCGGCGGAGTCGAACTTTTGCACCCGGTCGTTGCGCCAGTCGGCGACGTACACGTTGCCCTGTCGGTCCAGGGTGATGCCCCAAGGCATGTTGAACTGGCCCGGCCCGTCTCCCTCTTCGCCCCACTTGGCGAGGAATTTGCCTTCCTTGGTGAACTTCTGCACCCGGTGGTTCAGGCTGTCGGTCAGGTACAGATTGTCTTCGGCATCGAATGCCAAGGCGGAGGGACGGTCCAGTTGACCGTCCCTGGAACCCTGTTCGCCCCACTGGTCCAACAGTGTTCCCTGCTTGTTGAAGACGGATACCCGTTGGAGGGCTTCGTCAGCGATGTAGATGTTGTCCTGGCTGTCGACAGCGATGGCGCTGGGCCACCACAGCCCGCCGTCGTCGGTGCCTCCGGTGGTGAACTCCCCCAAGTATTCCTCGTCCACAGTGCACATGGTCACCCGCTTGTAGTGGAGGCGGAGGTCCAGTTCCGGACCTCCCCGGCTCACCACGTATAAAACGCCTTGGGAGTCAATGGCGACATCCACCGGGTTGTTGAAGCCCCGGCCCTGGTTGGACAGGAAACCGACGGTGTGGCTGTATTGAAACGCGGTCTTGGTGGTCATTCGACGCTACCTCGTGCGGGTTATGAGGGTTCGGGTAATCAGGCCAGTTGGAACTCGCGGGTCGCCACTATCAGTTGAAGCATGTCGGCTACCCGCTGCTCGGAACAGGACGCAACATCGGGGGTATCGAAGCGGAGGTCGCCTTGGGACTCGGCATAGCCGATGAGGTGGCTGCGGGTAGCTTCAGAGACCCAGAGACTACCGGCCAGGTCCAGGCAGCCGTCGACAAATTCCTGCGGCGACAGCACGCCGCCGCGCTCCTGCAACCGCCGGATGATGTCCCTCACGCCCGGTTGCTTTACGTCGCCCACTTCCAAGGCGGCGGAGTTGATGCGCTCCACCAAGCTGCCGGTGTCGATCCACTCGGCGCCGGTGTGCCAGCCCTCCACAGAGGGGGGGTTCAGGATTTCCTGGCCCATGAAGTTGGAGTCCATCGCCAGGTTGATGATGCTCCAGTCGGGGAAGCGGTGGCTGCCGGCCAGCCGGGCCGTTCCGGCGACCAGTTCCGCCGGGCTCTTCACGCGGGTGAAGCGTACCGCCTCGGAGCGGAAGAAGTCGGACGTGAACAGGACCCGCATCACCGACCCGATGTGCCCGTTGGTGCGGGTAAACTCGTCGGCCAGCGTTTGCACCGCACTTTCGTCTATGGAGTCGGACACGAAGAAGGTGTACAACCGACTGGCCACGAACCAAGCGGTAGCCGGGTGTTCGCAGATAATGTCAATGACGTCCTCGCCGTTGAACCGACCGGTGTGTCCCAGGAAGGTCTTTTCGGTGTCGTCGTGGTCCTCGGGGCGGTAGACGAACTGCCAATCCAAGCGGCCGTGGGGCCAGATGGAGTCGCGGGAAGCGCGGATGCTCATGTAGTCCTGGTTGGCGATGGTCCAGCCGGTGAACGCCCTGGCGCAGGCCTTCACATCGGCCTCGGTGTAGTTGCCGATACCCATCGAGAAGAGTTCCAGGAGCTCCCGGCCGAAGTTCTCGTTGGGGGCGTCCTTGTGGTTGTCCTTGTTGTCCAGCCAGAAGATCATGGCCGGGTCGCGGGCAAGCTCCAACAGCAGGGTGCGGAAGTGGCCCAGCCCGCAGCGGCGGAACATGTTGGTCTGGTTGACCACGCCCTTGGCGTGGTTCAGCTTGCCGTAAGCGGTGGCAAAGAGGTGATGCCAGAACAGGGCGATCTTTTCGTCCAAGGGGCGCTTGCTGTTGATCATGCGGTAAATCCAGTAGGCTTGGGCGCTTTCGATGAGCATCAAGCTGTTCTGGTCCATGTGGTAGCGGCGCACCACATCCTCGTCAAACGGAATTTCATGCACCGGGTTGAGCAGTTCCTCAACGGTGGCCTCGTAGCCTTTTGCGACGTAGCCTTCCAACTCCTCCGGCGTGGCGCCGAATCCGGCCCTTCGCAACAGGTGGGCAATGAGCGCTCTTTCGCTATCGGGCATGGTGGTGACTCCTTATCATGTTCTGGCCGGGAACGTCTTTACCGGCCTTGAAGTTTCCAAGGGTAGTATGGGGCATAGTATAACACCTGACCAGCGGTGAGGTGAGGCTGAGATGGTGAACAGGGCAATCGCGTTTTGGCCGACCGTAGCTGTGGAACCAAGGCTGTTACTACCGTGACCAGACAGGGTGTAAGGGCAACCGGCGAATGCCTATGCGAGACCTATGTGGTTGTCCTGGCCGACGGGCACAGGGCAGGGACAAGCCATGCCCCTACAACCGTGACCCGTGACCGTCAAAACACGATTGCCCTGCTACCGTCCCTGACTGGGCATATCATTCGTCCAGAAGGCCGCTGCGCACGGCGCGGACCACCAACTCCTGCTTCGACTTGACCTTGAGCTTGTTCTGGATGGCGTAGATGGAGTTGCGAATAGTCAGGGGCCGATTGCCCTTCGCATGGGCTATCTCCGCGTAGGACATTCCTTGGGCGAAAAGGGCGAGTATCTCCCGCTCCCGGGCCGTCAGGCTGGCAAGGGCAGCCGCATCGGTCTGCGGCGACCTGGCGTGGACGTTGGCGAAAACGCGCCGCATCGCTTGGGCCGGCACACGGAACTCGCCTTCGGCCACGTCCCGCAGCGTCGATAGCAGCTTCTCCTTGCTGCAATACTTCTGCAGGTAGCCCGTGGCCCCGGCGGCCACTGCTTGGATGACCGCGTCCTCATCGGTGGAGGCCGTCAGTATCAGCACCCGGGTGTCCGGCAGCAATTCCCGGATCTCCCGGCAGGCTTCTATGCCGCCTTTGACCGGTACCGTGATCTCCATGATGACTACATCGGGTCGGACGCTGGCCGCCGTCGCCACCGCTGCCGCGCCGTCCCCGGCCTCGCCCACCACCTCGAAGTTGCCTGCCCGGCCCAGCAGTTCCTTGAGGCCCTCCCGCATGATGGTGTGATCGTCCACGATCATCACCTTGGTCCGGCTGGTTGCGGGCAATGTACCCGCCTCTTCGACCTGTGTCGTAAGTGACATAAGAACCCAGTTTCCCCTTTATGTCCAACCTTGCATAAAGTCTTGTTCGACTTGGCAAACAAATTATCTTCTGCCTTGAATGATTGCAACAAGCGATTTATGTACTTCTATATACGATGGAAATATACTTGGAGGATGTTGATGAAAAAGTAACCAGGGACTAACGGACCAGGAAATGCCGTTCCCTGACATTGACGATAGCTGAGACCGCATCCCAGGGGGCAATGGTCTCTCATCCACGGGTCTTGCAACAGGGCTGTATCACTTGCTTGAGTACTATGGTATCCAAAAGGCGACAACAGAGATGCATAACGCCTATGATACAGCGGCATATAGAAGTACTTATGTATCTATCAGCGAGATACATATAAGATAGAATGAGATGAAAGAGTACCTTTCTACATCCGACGGGACTGCACTGGCCGCCCTTTACGATGCGGCTTGGCGGTGATGACAGAACTGGACCTGAGCGCCAACCGCTTCAGCGGACCGCTGCCCGCCGTGTGGTCCCTGCGTTGGGGTCCTGATGCTTACGCCTTTGAAAGGCCGCTACGGGGATTTTTTCAGCCAATGGGGCAGGGTTGACAACTTGTGAATTATGTAATAAATATAAAATTAGTTTTAAACTTATGATAAATTCTCTTGACAACGCGAGCCTTTGGGCAGTGATTTTGCAGACTGGGTGAAGCGAGGGCGGCGGGTCCCGACGCTTATGGATTCCCGCCCTCGCGGTGGCGAGGGCAGGCCCAGCGCGGGAATAACGGGTTGGGTATTGAGGCCGGGTTGCGCAAGTAGAGAGGGAGGTGAACCACTTTCAAATAGATAGAACAACTATACATACAGGGTCCTATTATATCGACCGCTCGTCTTAGACGACGGAACCCCGTCAACCGGCGTCCCTGAATTCAGGCGAACTTTCGCGCGCCTTTTCACTATAGAGAGATTGTCATAAATTTTATTTTTCTGATGACGGGACTTCATCGGCGGGGAGGGTGAACACAATGTTAGGTTTAAGGGTTTGGGGGTTAAGATGATGTCGACGGCTGTCAAGGTATTAAGCGACGGAGTCATCAAGTTGGATGGCGGCTCCATGTTCGGGCAGGTGCCCAAGATGGCTTGGGAGAACAGTGTGGTTACCGATCGCAAGAACCGCATGACCCTGGGCCTCAACTGCCTGTTGCTTCAATTGGGCGGACAGAACGTATTGGTGGACACCGGAGTAGGTTCCAAAGACATCGACAACGACAAGGAGAGCTTGGGGTTGGTGCCCAGCCGCTTGCTGAAGGGACTCAAAGGACTGGGCCTGGGGCCCAAGGACATCCACGCAGTAATACTTACTCACCTTCATTTCGACCACAGCGGCGGTTGCACCCGGTTGGACCGGGTGGGGAACATCGTTCCCACGTTCCCAAAGGCCAAGTACTACGTCCAAGAGTCATGCTGGGACGAGGCCTGCAATCCCAACGAACGGTGCCACGTGAGTCACAGGGCGGACAACTTTCTGCCCATAGACGAACGGGGCCAACTCGAAATGCTTCACGGCGACAGTGAGATCATGCCGGGGTTGAACGTGATTGTCACCGACGGCCACGCCAAGGGGCACCAGATGGTCATGGTGAACCACGGCGGCGAACGGATAGTGTTCCTGGGGGACCTTGTTCCAACGCCGCATCACCTGAACTTGGCCGTCATATCCGCTTTCGACAGGTCGCCGGAGGTTACCTTGGAACGCAAGCGGGACATACTGGCGCAGGCGGAACAGCAGGGATGGCTTCTGGTTTTCTCCCACGGGCACGACGTGCGCGCCGGCTACTTGGAGCGCAAGGGAGACATGGGTTACCTGCGGCCGGTGGAGTTGTAGCAACCGCCCACCGTATTTCCGGCCTCGGGCCGGAATGACGAAAACAGCATGGCGGCCCGTCTCTCAAAGAAAGGGAGGGGCCGCCGTTTTTTTGTGGTCGGCTATTGGGACTGGAGACGGCGAAGCTGTTCCTGTAGCCGGCGCACCTCGGCCTCGGCGGTAGCGCGGGCGGCGGCTTCGGCATCCAACTGGGCCTCGGCGGCGGCGCGGGCGGCGGTTTCGGCATCCAGTTGGGCCTCGGCGGCGGCGTGGGCGACGGCCGCCTCACGCCACCCTTCCAAGTAGGTCCCGGTCGCCGGGTCGTAGAACCGGGGCCAACCCTCGTCCCAGCACAGGCTCAACCCCAGCACCGGGCTGTACCCCTTGAGGATGCCGTCGGGTTGGGTGGTCAACTCCACATCCCGGTAGCCCCCGCCGGTCAGCAACAGGCCCGATATGGCCGCCCCGTGATTGGCTCCGCCGCTGGGGTCGAACCGCCAGTATTCAGGCACGCCAATCCGGGCATATATACCGGGCTTGTATTCCACGTCCCGTTGTCCGGTGCTTGCGGACGCGATTTCCAGGACCCAGTCCGGCGGTTTGCCGACCTCCCAAGGCAGGTACAGCTTGCGCGGCTTGATGGCCCGGGCGTCGATGCCGAAGGCCAAGTAGACATCCGGGGAAATCCGGACGTTGAGGTTACTGGGGTCGTAGCAGATGTTGGTCTCGCGGTTGAGAAAAACATCGGGCCGGTTGCCAAAGTCGGTAAAGCGGGCCCTGAGCAGGCCCATGATTTCGTCCATTTCGTCGTTCTGGTCCATAGCATCTTCCGGGTGCTCCGACACGTCAGGGTCGAAGTCCAAGCTGGCATAGTCGATGGGGCCTCCCATCCGGTAGGGCAGCATGGCGGGTGAAGTGGTGGTCATGGTGTAGCTCCCATTGGGGTGATGGCTCCGGTTGGATGGACTACAAAAGAGGTTGAACGGCGACCTCCCGCCGGTCCAGTTCCGTAAGCTGAGCCATCGAAATGGAGTTGCTCAAGTCCCGGTCCGTCTTTCCGTAAACGCGGATGTAGTTGTCAGTCAGGCCCTGCCAGGTTATCCCGCCGTCATCCACGCGCTTCGATTCCCAGAGTACCGGGCGGGTACGCCCCAACTGGCGGGTGCGAAAGGCCCGGAAGCCACGCTCGGCAACTTCCATCATTCGGCCAACCCTGTCCTTCTTCTCCCACGGCGGCAGGTCGTCAACGAAGTGGGCCGCGGTGGTGCCCGGCCGTGAGGAGTAGGGAAAGATGTGCATGTCCGCAAATTCCATTGCTTGGGCAAAGGAGAGGCTTTCAGCGTATTCGTTGGGGCCTTCTCCGGGAAACCCTACGATGACGTCGGTGGTCACCGCGCAGCCCGGGACGAATTCCCTGACCAATGCAACGTTGTCGGCGAACCGGCCGGTGGTGTAACGGCGCCGCATACGTTCCAGCACGGTGTCGCTACCGCTCTGCAATGGAATGTGAAAGTGGGGGCACATGCGCGGGTCCTGCCACAACTCCAGCAAGGGCGGGTCTATCTCATGGGCTTGAAGGGATGATACCCGCAGCCTGTCGACGCCAGTCCCGGCGAGAATGCGTTCCAGTAGCCGGGTGAGGGTTATATCAGGAAGGTCGAAGCCGTAAGTCCCCAGTTGGGTTCCGGTCAGCACCACTTCCCGGAAGCCCTCTTCCACGCGCTGGTTAATCTGGGACACCAGCGTCTCGGGAGGGATGCTGCGCTCACGGCCCCGGACTTTGGGCACGATGCAGTAGGCGCAGACTTGGTTGCAGCCCTCTTGTATCTTGACCATGGCCCGGTGTCGCCCGGCGGCGAAGGGGAGATTGACCGGACTGGGTGCGGGTTGTGGATTCCCGCTTTCGCGGGAATGACGCACCGGCGCGGTGTCTGGCAAGATAGTTGCGTCAGTCGGTTGCCCTTGCTCAAGCAAGCCAGTGACCATCGACGGCAGTTGTTCCTTGCCGGTGTTGCCCACCACGAGCGACACGCCCTCGATTTTCTCCAACTGCTGGGCTGACCACTGGGCGTAGCAGCCAGTGGCTACCACCACCGCTTGAGGGTTGGCTTTCTTGGCTGCGCGCAGGGCTTGGCGGGCCTTGGCGTCAGCGTTGGCGGTGACGGTACAGGTGTTCAGGATGAAAACGTCGGCTTCGGCGGTGGAAGATACGATGCGGTAGCCGGATTCCATGAACTGCCGGGCCAGCAGGTCGCTGTCGGCTTGGTTCAGTTTGCAGCCGTGGGTCCTTATGGCTACGGTGGGTTGCTTGTCCATCCTAGGGATGGATGCGTCTGTGGCTGGGAAGTCCAACCCGTCCGTTTGAAGGGTTGGGTTAATCTCGGTCATTCGTCGGCACCATGTCCCAGAGTCGTTCGACGGCGGAAGTTACATCGTCCAGTATAGGGAACAGCCGGTCGATGCGGGAACGGGACTCCCTGATTAGTTGCACCGATTCGCCGAAAGAGGCCAACTTCTCGAAGGCGTCCCGGATTCGGCGGTCGCGGTGTTCCCGGCCCAGTTGGGCGGCATAGCTGCGGACGGCTTCGTCGTTGTCCAGGTCGTGCCCCCTGCTGAGGGCGACGGCCTTGACGGCCAAGGTGAGGCTGCCCCAGAGCAGGTCCTCGGAGCGGGCCCATTTGCCGCCGCGCATCTGTCCCAAGGCGTCGTCGAGCAAACGAAAGCTCTGGATGCGGTAACGCCGTATGCGGGATGCGTCGACAGCCATTACGCGGGCGTCTCCTGACCGGTGGGCGGGGGAATCTGGAATGGGGGCAACAGGTTAGGGACCGGCACCTCTATGACCACCGGCCGGTCCGCTTTGAGAGCGGTCTTGAGCGCGTCTCCCACTTCGTCGTGGCTGGTCAGCTTGATGCCCATAGCCCCGTAGACCTCGGCCAATTGGGCGAAGTCCGGGTTGTGAAGCTGGGTGCCGATGATCCTGCCTTCCAGCCGGTTGCGCTGTTCCATGAGGGACGCCCCCAGCATCTCGTTATTGAACACCAGGGTCACCACGTTGATGCCTTCCTGCACCGCCGTGGCCAACTCGCCGGCGGCATAGCCGAATCCGCCATCCCCGGTAATGGCGACTACCTGCCGATGAGGGTTGCCCACCTTTGCGCCAAGCGCAGTAGGAAAGGCGAATCCCAACGTAGCGAAGTAGCTCGAGGTCAAGTAAGATCTGGGTTTCAGTACCGGCAGGGCCAGGTTGCTCCAATAGCCAATGTTGGTTACGCCGCTGACGACGATGGCATCGTCATCCAATTCCTTGCGGATGTCTTCTATTATCCCCACTTGGGTAGGGGCCATTTCCCGGATTGTCTGGTCGGACTGCTGCCGGATGGACGCGACCTCGCTTGGCGTCCATTCGCTGTTCCGTGAGTGGTCCTTCAACTCATCCAGCAATGCTTGGACACCCAAGCGGCCGTCGGCGGTCATACCCACCGCCGGCTCGAAGTTCCGCCCCACCTCTTCGGGGTCTGCGTCTATCTGGACCAGTTTTTGATGGGGTTGGATCGTCCAAGGAACGTTGGGAGTGATAAGCAAGCGGCTGCCCACGGCCAGGATTACGTCGGCTTGGGGGAGCGTCAGGTAGCCGGGGCCGTGGGCGTAGTAAAAGCAGCCGACGGACAGCGGGTCATCCTCCGGTATAGCTCCCTTTCCCTGAGGAGTGGTGATCACCGGGGCGTTGAGCGTCCGGGCCAGTTCCAGAAGCTCGTCGGACAAGTCGGCCTCGCGGGCTCCGCCGCCGGCCCAGATGACCGGGCGGCGGGCTTGGGACAGCAGTTGGGCCGCTTCGCGGACCTGTTCGGGTTCCGGCGGCGTCTTGGCGTAAACTTCGCTCTCCAGCAGTTCCGCGGTCGCCTTGGAGGGGAGCACGTCCCAAGGCACTTCGATTTCCACAGGCCTGGGCCTGCCGGTGCCGAGGTGCTGGAAGGCCGTCTGGACCATCTCCGGTATTGCCTCCACCGCTTCGGCGCGGTGACGCCACTTGGTGAGATGTTCGAAAACGTCCAGTTGCTCGCCGATCTCGTGCAGGGCGCCCCGGTTCTTGCCCAGGTTATAGGTCTCTATCTGCCCGCACACCAGCAGCACCGGCGACGAGGTGGCGTAGGCGGTGCCCAGGGCGGCAGTGGTGTTGAGGGCTCCCGGGCCGGGCACAACCAGCCCCACTCCCGGCTTGCCGGTGGTGCGGGCGTAGCCGTCGGCCATGTAGGCCACGGCCTGCTCGTGGCGGGCGGTAATCAAGCGTATGCCCGGTTCTTGGTAGATGGCGTCGAAGGCGTCCATAATCTGTACGCCGGGGAGGGCGAACACCACCTCCACGCCGTTGCGGGCCAACGACCGGACTAATGCTTGGGCGCCGGTCATTTCCGGCATAATGCACCTCGAGTTGGCTGAGTTGGATGGTTTCCGCTGGTATGGCGGAAGAAGGCACTAGATAGGGCCAAGTCATCTAATTGAGTATTAGCTGCCGAGAACCAAATATACTGAATCGGCTAGAGATGGATTACCGCCCCGAGTCCGTCTGGAGTCTCTTTGGTAGTCTCCAATCAACTGAGTGAGAATAGGCGTATGGTCACCCTTACCCAGTCTTTCCCATTTCAAAAATCCGTTCATATCTTGGTTGAAGTCGTTGTTGTAAGCAGGTTCTTTGTGTGCACACAGTTCAGACCCGGCAGTTAAGTAGTCATCGACTAAATTAGCCCCATCTTCCAATAGCCGTGAGAATACCTCTTGGTGGTTCGGTTCGGCGAGCACCAAGAGAGCTTTAGTCAATGCGCCTGGGGATGTGGATAGCTGACGTGCCACCAATATGCCCCACAGCAATCTTAACGTTACATAATAGAAGAGGAATCTGGTTTGTCGTCTGGGAATCTGAGGCGCAGACCTGCCAAACCCTAAACCATCAGCAGCAACCTTCATTTTATAGGCAGAGTAAAGGTCCGCAGCACCAAACGGCTCATCATTTTCGTCACGGTTCGTGATGGTTCTGAAAACGGTTCCTCCCGGTAAGAAAGGCGCGTTCTTGTTAAAAGCTAGTCCTGGTTCTCCTTGCCATCCGGCTCCCAGAACCTTGATGAGATCAAAGGCATTGACAGATTCTGCAAAGGCCGGAGAGTTCGGATGGGCTTTCTGATATACCTTTTGCGCCTCCCAACTACCTCTCTGAATTTCAAGGAATATTCCATAACGATCAGCCATGGAGGTTGCCCAAGTTCTGAAATCGTCGCGCAATGCTATGAAGTCTTGGTCCCGCACTGCATTTTGTGAATTCGTGAACTTAGTGATCTCCGTAATCTCAGCGTTGTTGCTTTTGACTATCTTGGTTACGACTACCCCACGGTCGGCACGTGCCCGCCATTTCTCCAATACTTCGCTTTTGCCGGTGCCACCTGCTTCAAGCTTCTGGGCTAGCACTTGCCAAATCGTTTTGGTAGTCTGGCAACCATTGACAACATACGGGTCATGCAACAAGCATGAACCATCCGGTTTAGTGGAGTAATCGGACACAACGATAGTTATTCCATTGTTGTACAAGCCAAACATTTCCGGCCTTTCGTTCAGTGTTTCCGCAATCCCCCTGTTGATTTTCCTGCGGCTCCCCAGGAACTGGCGCACATTCTTTTCGTATAGTTGATCAAGGTTCCCGGTTTTGTCCCGGTAAGCTTTTAAGAACTGGTATAGATCAGTCAATGGAATCGTGCCCACGCGCAGCCCAGCGTTTGGATCGACAAAATTGCCAACGATGGGCAAAGAGATACTCGTTTGGTCTACGGTATCCCTAGCCTCCCAAATCGTTTGCAGAGATATGTCCTCAACATCAAATATATTAGGAAACCGCTCCCTTCCAATGGAGCGGACATCATTCAACGCCTGCCGGTCCGACTCTGTCATGGGCCGGTCGGTAGCGAACACCAGAATGATGCGGTCTCGTTCTGATGCCTGTTGCCTGAAGGTATTCAAGCGCCCCAATAGCTGACTCACGTGTTCAGAGAGACGGGTGTTTTCACCCGCCAGCGTGGTTATAACTTTACGCCCTTCATTGACGATGATCTCTTGACCTTGGAAGGCCGTCCCGTATTTGCTTTGAATCAGATACCATGTATCTCCTTCTGCTGCCTGACCTTCCTGTTCAACACCATCAATGTCCGCCCGGCGCAGGTACGCGATGTCGATGCCGCCATCACCGCTTCCGTCGCACAACACCAAGTCTTCGTCGTCTTCGGTTACGCCAAGCCATTGGGTAACCAGCTTGATGGCGAACTGCTGACCTTTCTCAAACGGTGAAAGATCGCCTTCCGTGAATTCTCGTAGCCACTCTTCACAGAACTCCTCGAAAGTCACCTCTTCAAGGTTTGCCACTGCATCAGTCATCGTTGCACCTCTGGAACGATTATATTTGTCGTTGCCGTGCGGTGTCCATTCAGGTATGACATGTCACATGGCGATCATAATGACGGATCGACGTAATGTGGAGCCGATGTGCCTGAGTTCGGTTTGTTGCGAAAATCGATGCCGAATGGCAACATATAACCGCCTGAGGCGCTGCGGGCGGCAGGTGTTGAACTCGTGCCAAGTACACCTGATTCAGGTACGCGTTCCGGTTGCTATTGGAAACGGCTTACAGAGGTTTCTTATGAAATACGACTACATCATCGTCGGGTCAGGTTCGGCGGGCTGCGTGCTGGCGACGCGGCTTTCCGAAGACCACAGCAAGTCCATACTGTTGCTGGAGGCGGGGCCGGACTATCCGGACTTCGAGCAGTTGCCCATAGACCTGAAGAACGGCAACAACATGTGGCGGTCGGCCTACGGGCCGCATAGCTGGAACTACGAGGCCACCGCAACGCCCCTTCAACCAAACCCGGTCATCATCCCCCGGGGCCGGGCCACAGGCGGGTCCAGCGCCATCAACGGGCAGGTCATGTTCCGCGGCGTTCCCGATGACTACGACAACTGGGCAGAATGGGGCAACACCGAGTGGGGCTTCACCAGTGTTCTCCCTTATTTCAGGAAGCTGGAGAACGACCTGGACTTTCCCGGAGGGGACTTTCATGGCAACGACGGTCCCATCCCGATCCGGCGGTACAAGCGGGAGGAGATGATACCCGCTTTCGGGGCATTTTATGACGCTTGCGCCCGGATGGGATTCCCCGAAGACCCGGACCAGAACCATCCGGACTCTACCGGCGTAGCCGCGCGCCCGTTGAACAACATCAACGGGGTGCGGATGAGCGCCGCCCTGACTTACCTCAACATGGCGCGGCACCGGTTGAACGTGACCGTCAGGGGCAACGTGACGGCGCGGCGCATCCTGTTCGAAGGGAACCGGGCGGTGGGGATAGAGGCCGACAGCGGGGGAGAGACCTTCGCGGTGCAAGGCGACCAGATAATCGTCAGTTGCGGCGCCGTGGCCTCTCCCCAGTTGTTGATGCTTTCCGGGGTCGGCCCCCGGGAACACCTTGAGTCGATGGGCATCGGACTGGTCCACGAAATGCCGGGCGTCGGCCAGAACCTGCGGGACCACCCGGCAGTGTTCGTCCTGTTCAAGGGTGTCGGCAAGGCTCTTGACCCGGAGGCGCCCAACATCCAGGCGTGCCTGAGGTTCAGCAACGAGGGCTCACCGACGCGGGGCGACTTCCAGATGAGCCCAATCCTGATGAGCAGTGAGCACCGGCCGTCCACTGTAGCAATCGAAGGGGACGATTTTCACTTCGGCCTGACCTGCGCTTTGCAGAACGCCGTTTCCGCCGGAGAACTGCGGCTCCAGTCCACCGATCCCCACGTCCAGCCTTACTTCAACTACGACTACCTGTCCGATCCCTACGACCGGCAGCGGATGAGGGAGGCCTTGCGGCTGGCCGTCCGAATATCCGAGAATCCGCCCTTCAGCGACATGATCGTAGAGCGATTGAGTCCCACCGACGAGGACTTCGCCTCGGACGACAACCTGGACAATTGGATGCTGAGGAACGCTTACACCCAGCATCACATATCCGGCACCTGCAAGATGGGTGTTGCGGAGGACCCCATGGCGGTGGTCGACCAGTACTGCCACGTCCACGGGCTTGAGGGTCTGCGGGTCGTGGACGCCTCGGTGATGCCCGACGTAATCCGGGCCAACACCAACGCCACCACGCTGATGATTGCGGAGCGGGTGGCGGACTGGATTAAGGAGGGGCGGTAGGGGATCGTTGCTGGCCGTTACCAGGAGGACTTATGGACAAGACCAAGGTAGCGCGACTTCTTTACGCTGAGTTTGGCGACGAAGAGTTCCGCTCCACCCAGATTTCCGATGAAGCTATGGCCTTATTGATCGAGGAAATGGGAATCACCAGCACCGCTCGCCTGGACCTGGATTCTCTGGTGAGCAAATTGCTGGAATCGCTGAATGGCCGAGCTTTCCGGCTTCAGACCGGTGGGCCTGCTTATTTCGACGTTCATTGGTCGGAAAAGACTCACCAAGCCCATAGCTTCCAAGTGGTCCCCATTGACATCTCAGGGAGCGAGGATAAGCGTTGGGTGTCCGACAAACTGGTGGGGGTTGAATTTCCGGATGCCGAAATGACTTACTCCGTGGTCCTGACTTATTCCGAAGAGGGTTACTCGGTAGCATGTCCGGCTCTACGGGGCTGCTTTTCCCAGGGAGACAGTGAAGAAGAAGCCTTGGTGAACATCAAAGAGGCTATTACCGGGTGGTTGCAGTGTGAAATCCTGGACGCGAGGCGACGGACGCAAGCGGCACTGGACGAAGAATTGGAGGCGGGGTTTCCTGCCAAGTTGGTGAATGTCACAATAGGCCGGATAACCGCTTAATGCCTTCGTATGTTCGAGGGGTTTCTTTTGCTGACGCACTGGCACGGTTCAATTTAGATCGCCGCCGCAATGCCCGCCGGATACGTCGGGAAGTCTACGGAATGGAAAACTGACAACCCTGAGAAAAGAGGTAGTGTAAATATGACAACCAACGCTGGTGTAAGAATAGAACGTGACTCCATGGGGCCGATGGAGGTCCCGGCGGATGCCCTTTACGGGGCATCGACGATGCGGGCGGTGCTGAACTTTCCCATCAGCGACCTGCGGTTTCCACGCTCGTTCATACGGGCGCTGGGGTTGGTCAAACAGGCCGCGGCAACCACTAACATGGGGCTTGGGTTGCTTGACCAGAAAGTTGGCGAGGCCGTAATCGCCGCCGCCCAGGAGGTGGCTGACGGAAAGCTGGACGAGCATTTCGTGCTGGACATTTTCCAGACCGGGTCGGGCACCTCCACCAACACCAACGCCAACGAGGTCATCGCCAACCGGGCATCGCAAATCCTGGGGGGCGACCTGGGATCGCGCTTGGTGCACCCCAACGACCACGTTAACATGGGCCAGTCGTCCAACGACGTGATACCTACCTGCATCCACTTGGCGGCCCTGCTGACCATCAAGGAGGACCTGATTCCGGGACTGGAGAGGCTGAAGGCGGAGTTGGGCGCCAAGTCCGACGAGTTCTGGCCGATAATCAAGACCGGACGGACGCATTTGCAGGACGCAACCCCCATACGGCTGGGGCAGCAGTTCCTGGGGTTCGCCGGCCAAGCCGAGAACGGCATCCGCCGGCTGGAGCGGGCCCAGGAGGCGCTGGCCGAGGTGGCCTTGGGCGGCACTGCCGTGGGCACCGGGGTCAACACCCATCCGGAATTTTCCACCCGCACCTGCCAGTTGATTTCCGAGACGACCGGAGTGACCATCCGCGAGACGAGCAACCACTTCCAAGCCCAAGCCACCATCGACGCGATCGTGGAGGCCAGCGGCGTATTGAAGACCATCGCCATCAGCCTTCACAAAATCGCCAACGACATCCGGTTTATGGCCTGCGGGCCGAGGGCCGGGCTGGGCGAGATCACGGTGCCGGAAGTCCAGCCGGGCAGTTCCATCATGCCCGGAAAAGTCAACCCGGTGATTGCCGAGTCGGTGATACAGGTGGTGGCCCAGGTAATGGGAAACCACAACGCGGTGGCCGTGGCCGCCCAAGGCAGCTACTTCGAGTTGAACACCATGATGCCGGTAGCGGCCCACAACATTCTCCAGTCTATCTCCCTGTTGGCGGCCTCGGTGAATAACTTTGCCGAGCAGTGCGTCAAGGGAATAGAGGCGACGTCAACAGGACCGGAGATGGTGGAAAAGGGGTTGATGCTCGGGACCGGCTTGGCCCCAGCCATCGGCTATGACGCCGCTGCGTCCATCGCCAAGGAAGCTGCGGCCAGCGGAAAGACGATCCGTGAGGTAGCCAAGCTGAACACTTCTCTGTCGGACGATGAATTGGACGATCTGCTGGACCCGCAGGCAATGACCGAGCCGGGCCTTGGAGTTGGCGGAGGGGGCGGCGGCTAGGGCCAGAGGGAGTACAGGCATAAAGATAGGCGGGGCGTTTGCCATGCGTCCTGTCAATCTTGGACTATCGGCAGCCCCTCTTCAGTGGCGATGGCCAAACATTCGGGGCACTTGTCCTCCATGGTGTGCCCTGTGGCGTCCCACACGTTGTCGGTCTTGAGACCACAAAGATACAGGGGTTCTATCTCTTCGATCCCAAGGTCTCTCACGTAGTGCACGTTGCCGGTCTTGGACGCAGTGGGCCACCACCAGGAAGTCATCCGGTTGGACAGATCCATCAGGGACGCTCGGAAACTGTCCACCCATCCCTCTTCCGGGAGTTCCACCATCCAGCGTGAGCCGTTGGGGCCGGATTCCCTGGAGGCCTTCAGCTCGCCGTTCCTGATGCACTCCCTGATACCGGCTTGGGACAGGTTAAGGCGGTACGAGGCTTCCTGTATGGTTACTTTTTCCACTTCGTCCTCCGGCGCCGAGCCCGGGTTTACCGGATTCGGATGACTGAAGCTCGCAAGATGCGGGCGAGTGCGGTAGGGTCCAGACTTTCAAGAGTCTAGGCGATTTGTGGCTACTGTGCAAGACAGCTTAAATGTGCGGGGCGTGCATTTCCTCTATACTGCCGGTGGGCTATGGGGCACACCGTGGGGACCGGCCGGCGCGGCGCATTTTGCAGGAGGGAGTGATGAAAGCCTGTCTGGTGATCGTGGTCATCTTGATACTGGTGTTGGCCATAGTGGTGGCAGGTGGACTGACTTGCTCGGTTTCGATTTCATAAACTCCCGTGCCTGGCGCATAACCATTGGACACCCCGATGTGATTCACACATCGGGGTCTTCCAACGTGTCGGCCAGCCCGCCGCCCGGCGGGACCATCGGGTAGACGTTGGCGGACGGGTCAACCACAAACTCGATCAGGAAAGGCCCGTCGTAGTCCTGGGCCTGCCGCAGTGCGGATAGCACGTCTTCCCGTTCGGTAACCCGCAACGCTCCCACGCCGTAGGCTTGGGCCAGCTTGACGTAGTCCGGTCCCGGGACGGGCACGGCGCTGAGGTGGTTGTCGAAGAACAACTCCTGCCACTGCCGCACCATGCCGAGGTACCCGTTGTTGAACAGGGCAATCTTCACCGGCAGCTTTTCCTCTGATACCGTGGCCAGTTCCTGCGAGGTCATCTGGAACCCGCCGTCCCCGGCAACGGTCCACACGGGAATGTCGGGTTTCGCCGCTTGTACGCCCAAGGCCGCCGGCAACTCGAACCCCATCGCTCCGAGCCCGCCGGACGACACGAAGGAGTTGCTCCGGTCGAAGTGCAGGAATTGAGCGGCCCACATCTGGTGCTGTCCAACCCCGGTAACCACGACGGTATCGCGGTTTTCCTGGATGAGTTCGTTCAAGTCCCTCAGGACGTGCTGCGTTTGAAGCTTGTCGCCGTGGGGGATGCTCAATGAAGGATGGTCGCGCCTCAAGTCGGCGATATAGCCCATCCAATCGGGGCGGTCTACCCGGTTTACTTGGGGCACCAAGGCCCGCAGGATGGCCTTGGCGTCCCCCACCAAGGGCACTTCCACCGGCACGTTGCGGCCGACCTGGCTCCGCTCAATGTCCAAGTGGATTATCCGGGCGTGGGGCGCGAACGTGGAGACCCGCCCGGTGACCCGGTCGTCGAATCGCATCCCCAAGCCTATGATAAGGTCAGCTTGGTCAACGGCGATGTTGGCCCAGTACATACCGTGCATCCCCAACATTCCCATGCTGAGCGGGTGGTTGCCGGGGAAACTGCTGACGCCCAGAAGGGTGGTAATGACGGGTATTCCGGTGGCCTCGGCCAAGTCCTTCAGTTCCTCCGACGCGCCGGAGGCGAGGATGCCGTGCCCGCCGATGATTACCGGTCTCTCCGCTTCGTTTATCATCCTGGCGGCTTGCCGCACACGTTCCAAGGTTTCCTCGGACAAGACGGCGGGACTGGCGGTCCACGGCTCCGGAAACTCCACGTCCGCCTCTTCGAGTTGAACGTCCCTCGGCACGTCGATCAACACAGGGCCGGGACGGCCTTCCTGGGCAGTGCGGAAGGCTTCATGGATTGCCCGAGGCAGTTCACGGGCGTTCATCACCATCTGGGCTTGCTTGGTGCAGGGGGCCACGATGGCGCAGGTGTCGCATTCCTGGAAGGCCTCCGACCCAAGGGCGGCGCGAGCGACCTGGCCGGTGATGGCCACCATGGGCACCGAATCGGCCTTGGCGCCCATGATCCCGGTTACTAGGTTGGTGGCGCCCGGTCCCGAAGTAGCTACGCAGACGCCCACCTTCCCGGTAATACGGGCGTAGCCGTCGGCGGCATGGGCGGCGGCCTGCTCGTGGCGCATCAGGATATGGCGCAGGTGAGGGAAGCCCCACAGCGCGTCGTAAAAGGGAAGGATTGCCCCGCCGGGGTGTCCGAAAATGACGTCCACGCCTTCACGGCGCAGGCTTTCGCAGATGATCTCCGAACCCTTGAGTTTCACGTCAACCTCTTTCCCGGGGCCGAAATTTTGCAAATAAAAAAGCCCCGGCCTCTAGGGACGGGGCTTTGTATACCCGCGGTACCACCCTAATTGCCCCGGCACAGCCGGGACCACTCAATAAGGACACTAACATGCCCCGCCGCTTGTAACGGGCGGCGACCCCGGCCCGGCTTACATTCCCTCCACAGGAGGGAGGGGTTCAGCTGGCGACTCCGGAGGGATTTTCGGTCAAGATCGGCGCACCTGCTTGCACTGTACCAGGCTCGCTAACCGCCTACCCTTGCCTACTCGTCTCCATCACAGTCTTTAACGGGGGAAACGTATCATTACGGAAGCAGGTCTGTCAATATGAGCCTCCAACATTGCTCACCTGATGTCGAGAGGGACGAGTTTCATTCTCATAGGTCTCAAGGAATTCAATGGCGCTTGCCTTGTCATTGAATCTCCCAACGATCTCGTTTGTGTTCCTGAACCTGATATGCACTTCATATCGTTCAAACCGAGCCTGAGGAACAGATTCCTCGTAGTCCTCAAGTAACGCCTTTGCGACGGCAATGGATGTCGCACGTAATCTGCTTCCGTGTAAGGGAAGCACAATGACCTCTTCGATTTTACGGGATACCGATTGAGTTAGCGCGTCGAGGAATTCTTTCAGTTCGGTTTCTCTTGTTGCCAAGAGTGTATCGGCGACCCGACCTTTTCTGCGCTTAGAAAGTCGCTCCCATTGCCGGAGTCTACGCAGGACAACTTCATCTGGCGTCGATTCGTCCGTAGCTGCGTCTATACCGACTTCCCTGAATGCCCCTACTACCGCTGGGTATGGAAAATGGACGATATTAAAACCGAGGGATCGCAATTGATCCAGGGCTCCACTGGTGAATTCACCGGCTAAGACTGCTCCTTTGAACGGTAATGATTGATGATACTTTTCCGCCAAGGGTTCTATCGCGCCTTGGATTTCTTGGACTTTGTTCCGCGAATGTTTTGTGTACCTTCGCCATGCAATTTCAATGAATGCGACCGGAGTGCCAAACGATTCCGGCGTCCCTCCCATCTCCAACACATAGTCCAAGTCGTGCTTGTTCCCGTTACTGTCCAACCACGTACACTTGATACCACTGCGGCAAGGTCTCTTACCCTTGTGATCCAAGTATAGCCCACTCTCATCGGCGAATTTCTTCAAAATCGGATATAAGGCCGCTTCCAGCAAGTCTCCGATGATCTGTCCGAATCTATGTGTTGGTGATTGTGCCACCAGCTATCCTTGTACCCACAGAAACCCTTCTTTCAAGGGAACACGGTGCTTGCGGTTCTTCCATTTGGTGTTGCGGTCTCTAACCTTTTGGAAGCTGTACGACTCAAACCCGGCGTCTAAAGCCAATTCGCCTAGCCACCTATCAGTTGGTACATGTACCCCGTAGGGAGCCGAATCTCCCACTACAAAGCAGGCCTTACTCCCGTCGGCACAAACCCGGCGAAGAGCTGTCCATGTCTTTCGCATGTCCGCAAAGTAAGCCGCAACCATAAGGTGGTAGTCTTTTTTCCCACCGTGATTAAGTCGTTCTTCCCCTAGTGCCTCACAGACCAATGATATTTCGCCCTCGAAGTTGGTTCCCCGAAGTTCGTTCAGGAGTTGATTAAGGTCGAGCTTTTCTCTGGAAGCGTGTTGTGAGCAAGACCTAATAAGATGCTTTCTCGCTTTTTCGTGTGAGGTGGACCCAAGAAACTGGACAGGTAGCTAAGTGGGAGTCCTGCTTCTAAACTGAGGGCAGCGACAGCTGTCGAGGAGGAGCGGGAAATGTCCAGAGAGAGAAGAAAGCACAGCCCGGCCTTCAAGGCCAAAGTTGCACTGGAGGCAATGAAGGGCGAGCAGACGGTGGCCGAACTGGCTGCCCGGTTCGAGGTTCACCCCAACCAGATTCAGACATGGAAGAAGGCTCTGGTCGATGGGGCGTCCGCCATCTTTGACCAGGGCAACGGGACCAGTAAAGACAAGGGTCAGAAGAGCAAGAACAACGACGCTCTGGTGGCCCGGTTGTACCAGCAGATCGGCCAGCTCAAGGTGGAGCGGGATTTCTTGGAGGAAAGGTCCGGTCCATGAGCCTTGCACAGCGACGTGAGTTGGTGGACCGGCGACATCGACACCTGTCCATAGTGCGGCAGTGTCAGTTGCTGGGCGTCAGCCGCTCCAGCCTCTACTACCGTCCCAAGGGGACCTCACAGCAGGACCTGTCCCTGATGATGGAACTGGACCGCCAGTACCTGGAGACGCCCTTTTACGGGTCCAGGCGGATGAAAGCCTGTCTGGAGAGGCGGGGCAAGCCGGTAAGTAGAAAGCGGGTGCAGCGGCTGATGCGGGTCATGGGGCTGCGGGCCATCTACCGACAACCTCGCACCAGTCGGCCGGCGCCGGAGCAACGAGTCTATCCCTACCTCCTGCGGGGTGCCAGTATCACCCGGCCCAACCAGGTGTGGGCGGCAGATATCACCTACTTGCCCATGGCCCGGGGATTCCTGTACCTCGTGGCGGTCATGGACTGGCACAGCCGGTACGTGCTGGCTTGGCGGTTGTCCAATACTTTGGAGGTCGGTTTCTGTGCCGAGGCGCTGACTGAAGCGTTGGGCCGGGGGAGGCCGGAGGTGTTCAACACGGACCAGGGCAGCCAGTTCACCAGCCGCGAGTTCACCCAGGTGCTGGAGGACAGCGGGGTGAAGATCAGCATGGACGGGAAGGGGCGCTACGCTGACAACATCTTCGTGGAGCGGCTATGGCGGACGGTGAAGTACGAAGAGGTATACCTGAAAGCCTACGGCAACGCCAGTGAGGCCCGCCGGGAACTGGGAGAATACTTCCGGTTCTACAACAACCGCAGGCCGCACCAAGCCTTGTGCTACCGGACGCCGGCGGAGGTTTTCTGCGGAGAGTCTAAGGAGACCAAAGAGAGGAGGTGTTCGGACCAACCGGTCTTGGTATCATACGACGGGATGCAGGAACCCCACTTGATTACGGCCTAATCCTGTCCAACCAATGGGGTCCATCTCAGTGTACATCCCCCCAGCCGGATACTTCCCCAAAGAATGTCATTTCCAACCTTGTCGCATCGCCATAGTCGTAGTTGTTGGCGTATGGTGGAGAAGTAACTACCAGCCCAACAGAGTCTGCCTGTACAGTTTCAAGTAGACGCGCATCGTCGCGAGAGATATTCGCGTCCCGTCTAGCTTCCAGCATTTGCCAGTAGTTCATATCAGCCAGCATCCGTCTTACCTGTAAGTCGAACGCATCGTATGGAGGCAAAACTTTGTTTTTCGTCTTGGAAGGCAGGACATACTGCCAAGGAGCGGTCCCAGCGGAGGAACATGCACGCAGGATGCCAACCAAGGCTAACCAGCTAAGAGTTGCTCCGGGACTACCGTCATTAAGTTCTTCCCAAGCGCAACGAAGGGCGTTTAGATCATTCAACGACTCCTCGGTAAAGCATCCATGAATAAGCTTTGGATAAGGTGGCAACTGTCTGCATTTACTCTTAGCTAGATCGGCCACGGCTTGAGCCATTTCGTGGAATTCTGCGATGTTACTGTGCCAAAGCAGTTTGGCTGCGGCGATTCTTTGGATGAACGGCTGAGCTTCGACTCCGCAAGCAGGAACACCAGCACTCTCACCGGCCAGGACGGTCGTGCCAACGCCGGCAAAGGGGTCTAAAACGGCTAACTCTCCGATTACGCCACGGTGGTCTTCTATAACCTGCTGGGCCCATTCAGCCGAGAAGCCAGCCGGAAATCTGTACCATCCATGCACCGGAAGCCCCATATTGTGAATGAACGTAGACTCCCCATTGCCCGACTTTTCAGCAGTTACCTTCGGTGTTGTCATTGCACGCCGTATCCTATCTGAAACTGACCCTTCTGTACCTTAGTTACGATGCCAAAGTCAAGCAACAAATGACAGTTGCATATAACGACATCCCCGATTGTGAATTAGCGGCTAACTGCCGTAACAGCAACTACCTACCCCTTATGGTAGTATGGTATCCGGAGGACGCGCGTTGGACGGGGACTTGCAGGACGTAAGCTATCTTACTCACATTCGGGACGTGGCCCTTCTGCCGGGGGAGAGGGTGACCCATGTCTTTTCACCGTCCGCGGGTCTCAGCGACGAGCCGCCGGTGGAAGGACAACTGTTGATCACCACCGACCAGCGGATCCTGGCCTTCTCTCAAGAGGACGGCAAGGCCCAGACCCACATCGTGCCGGTTGAGGAGTTGGCGGGAGTGCTGGTGCGCTCAGGCGCCCGCGGGTTCGGCTCCCTGCTCCAGGGGCTGGTAGTTGTGGTGGGTGGGCTGGTTATTTATCTGGTCGTTGCCTATTGGCTTACGGGACATATCGACGGCCCCTCGGTTCCCTTCATCGGAATGGATATGGGACCGCTTATCCTGTTGTTGGCGGTCATCGCTGGCGCAGTGCTGGTGGGGCGGTACTATTTCGTGAAGGATACGGGGTCGGTTGTCTTTCAAGGCCGCAACTGGCTGTTTGCGTTTCCGTACCACAGCGACAAGTCTAAGTTGCAGGTCTATCAACTGGTCAATACGGCTTTTGTCGCCCGCCGGTCGCTGAATGGTCACCAAGTGGACTTGGGACGAGCGGCGGTTTCCGGTTGGGTGCCAGCCGCCCGCGGCGCCAGCGCAGAATCTGCCGACCGATCCGAAGCTTATGGATTCCCGCCTTCGCGGGAATGACGAGTTGGCTTTAGCCCAGCGACAGGCTTGGGTCGATGTCCAAGTCCATCCCGAAATCCATTCCCCGTTTGTACTGGTAATAGGCGCAGGCCGCGATCATGGGGCCGTTGTCGGTGCACAGGATAGGAGAGGGTATGATGGCTGGCAGGGGGGAGCGTTTGAGTATCTCCTGCCGGAGCCGCGCGTTGGCTATGACGCCGCCGCCCAGGACCAGGCCCTTGGCATGGTAACGCTCCGCCGCGTCCAGAAGCTTGACGGTCAATACGTCGACCACCGACTCTTGGAAGGCGTGGGCCATCTCCCTGACCAACCGGCGCAGCTCTTCTTCTCCAAGGCCATCTTCGATTTCCGGGTATAAGCCCTTGTCCTGGGCCAGATGCAGCAGCGCGGTCTTTACGCCGCTGAAACTGAAGTCCAGAGTGCCCCGCATCCAGGCCCTCGGAAGGCGCTCGTCCCCCTCGGCGCCATCGGATACCCGCTGTATCTCCGGCCCGCCGGGGAAGCCCAATCCCAGGATACGGGCGGCTTTGTCGAACGCTTCGCCGGCGGCGTCGTCCCTGGTGCGCCCCAGCAACTTGTAGTTGCCGTGGCCCTCCATAAGGATCAGGTCGGTATGGCCTCCCGACGCTACCATGCACATGAGGGGGAAGCCCGGGTCTTCGTCCGGTACGTGCTGGGTAAGCCACGCGGCGTATATATGGCCCTCAAGGTGGTTTACCCCGATCAACGGCTTTCCCAAGGAAAAAGCGATGGCCTTGGCGGTATTCAGGCCGGTGATAAGTGACCCTCCCAACCCGGGGCCGTAAGTCACAGCCACCGCGTCTATGTCCTCGAACCCAAGGCCGGAGTCGGCCAACGCCTTCTCAAGCACCGGCACCATGTCGCGGACGTGCTGCCGGGACGCCAGTTCCGGGACCACGCCGCCGTAGCTGGAATGAATCCCCGCCTGCGAAGCGATAACGTTGGAGTGAAGCACTCTCCCGTCTTCGACCACTCCCGCAGCCGTCTCGTCGCAAGACGTTTCTATGCCCAGAATTTTCAGGCCCATATATTCGTTTCTCCATTGAGTCGCCCGGACCGGACGCAGCCAGGACAGGGAAAATGATATGTCCCGCGGGTGTCACCGTCAACTTTACACCCCATAAGGCCGATGCTATCATCCGACAACAGGCTGGCGACAACAGGCTGGTTTGTCAGTCCATACCGGGTTGGTTTACGGAGGTGTGTGCCGGAAATGGATACCGCCGATTTATGGAGACTGGGTCTACTCGGTCTTTTTTTGGTGTTGTCCGCCTTTTTCTCAGGATCGGAAACAGCGTTGGTGGCGCTCTCAAGGGCACGGTTGACCCACCTTGTAAACATCGGCCAGCCGGGCGCCAGCCGGGTAGCCCAACTGGTCCAACACCCGGAAAAGTTTCTGGCCACGGTGCTGCTCAGCAACAACCTTGTCAACACTGCCGTCGCCGCCATCGGCACCTCGCTGGTGGTGAACATGATGGGCAACAACTCTACGGCGGTGATCGTGTCCACCTTGGGCGTCACACTGGTGTTGCTGATTTTTGGCGAGATCCTTCCCAAGACCATTGCTTGGAACCAGTCGGAAAAGGTGTCCTTCGCCGTATCAAGGCCGTTGTCCGTCGTAGGGTTGGTGTTGTCTCCGGGTGTGCGCCTGTTACAGGGAATCAGTTGGTTGGTCAACCGCCTGTTGGGCATCACCGCCCCTCCCACCGAAATAGGCGAGGAAGAGATACGGTCGCTCATAGCCGTGGGCGCCCGTTCGGGTGTCATGGAGGAGAACGAAGCGGCGCTCTTGGAGAAGGTGTTCCGCTTCGGCGACCGGCAAATGTACGAAATAATGACTCCCAGGCCGGAATTCGTCATGATCGGCAAGGACATGCGGCTTGACGAGTTTTTGCCCCTGTATACGGAGCACAGTCATACCAGGTTTCCGGTGTACGAGGGCGATATGGAAAATGTCGTGGGCGTCCTTTCCAGCAAAGACGTACTGCTCGCCATGAGCCAAGGCAGGCTGCAACCGGAAGACAGCGTGACCGGCCTGTTGCGGCCGGCGTTCTTCGTGCCGGAAACCAAGACCGTCAGCAGCACCTTCGACGAGATGCAACGCGGTGGCTACGGGTTGGTGTTGATGGTTGACGAGTTCGGTGGCATCGCCGGCTTGGCTACGATGAAGCAACTCCTGGAGGTAATCGTGGGCCAGGTCGGCGAGGAGGGCGATACTCCGGACCAGCCCTACACGCCAGTGGGCGAAGATACTTACCGTCTCGATGCCGGGATAGCGGTGTCGGAGATCAACGAAGACCTGGAACTGGGTCTGCCCGAAGGAGACTACCAGACCGTTGCCGGGTTCATCCTGGACCACTTGGGTCGCATCCCCGAGGAAGGCGAACAGTTCGACTTCAATGACTTGAGCCTTACTGTCAAGGCCATGAGCGGGGTAAAAATCGACACCGTTGAGGTGCGCCGGGACCGAAGCGGACCGGACGGTGACGGCTAATGAAACTCCTGTTGGTGCGCCACGGCGAGACCGAGTGGAATAAGCTGGGCAAGTTCCAAGGCCAGAAGGATATTTCCATGACCGCCCGCGGCATCGCGCAGGCTTCCGAGACGGGCTCGGCGTTGGCAGGCGAAGGGATTGCATCCATATACGCCAGCCCGTTGAGGCGGACGATGCAATTCGCCGGCGAGGTTTCCCGCGCCACCGGCCTTCCGGTGGTGCCGATGCCAGGATTGGAAGAATTGGACCTGGGGGAACTGGAAGGGGTAACCGGCCGGGAGATGCGCGAAGGCTGGCCCGAAATATATGCTGCTTGGCGCGAGGACCCCACCAACGTGGTGCTGCCCAAGGGAGAATCTCTGGAGCAGCTTCAGGAGCGGGCTTGGCGGTCGCTCATGCGGATTGAACAAGAGCACCAAGCCGACGACGTCCTGGTGGTCGTGTCCCACAATTTTACCATCCGCGCCATCGTCGGCAGGGTGCTGGGTATGACTCTTTCCAATTTCCACAACATGACCCTTGATCTCAGTTCCATCTCCACTATCGAGTCAAACAACGGGAATCACCGCTTGGTCAATTACAACATGACCGGCCACCTGTCCCCTGAAAACCGGTAGAGGGATGCAGTCGACCGTTGCCCGTGTCGAGCTGCATATAGAGGCGGCCCTGCGCCGGGCGGGATATTCCGGGAATAACACCTTGCTGGTGGTGGCGGCCTCCGGCGGTCCCGACTCGTCGGCCCTTCTCTACAGCCTGCACCACCTGAAAGAGACCCACGGGCTCCGGCTTCACGTCGCCCACTTGAACCACGACTTTCGAGGGGAAGAGGCCGACGAGGACGCTGAGTTTGTCTCCTCCCTTGCTGAGGAATTGGGGCTGCCCGCCACAGTGGAGCAACAAGACCCGACGGAGTACCGGCGGCAGCGGCGTATCTCATCCTTTGAGCAATTGGCCAGGGAGATGCGCTACCTGTTTCTGGCCCAAGTAGCGCAGAACACCGGAGCCAGAGCGATCGTCGTTGGGCATACCGTGGACGACCAAGCCGAGACCGTATTGCAGCACGTTCTCCGGGGGGCCGGCCTGCACGGGCTGAGAGGAATGTCCGAGGTGTCCTCCTGGCCGTGGCCGACAGAAAGCTCGGACCTGCAACTGTTCCGCCCCTTGCTGGGCGTGACCAAGGCAGACACTGTGGCGTATTGCCGGGAACTGGGCCGGGCCTACCGTGACGACAGCGGCAACTACCTGCCCCGCTTCACCCGGAACCGGGTCAGGCACGAGCTTTTGCCCGCCTTGGCCTCCGGGTTCAACCCGCGAGTCAGAGAGTCGCTGGCAAGGCTTGCCAGGACTGCCGCGGTGGACTTGGACTTTATTGAGAGGGAAGCGGACAAGCTATGGCCGCAAGTGGCCTTGGCCACCGACGGAGAGGTGCGGTTCGACCTCACGGGGCTTTCCGGCGTCCATCCGGCTTTGCAACGGATGCTGCTGCGCCGGGGTTATGCGGTCCTTACGGGCGCCGCCATGCGCCTGCGCGAAAGCCACTTGACCTCCATGTCGGAGATGGTGTCGGACAAGACGCCGGGAACGGTGCTGGAGTTGCCGGCGGGAGTCTTCCTCCACCGCGGTTACACCGGCTTGGTGCTTTCCAGGTATGCGGTCCTGACGTGTCCCCTGCCTCCGCTGGAAGGTGAATATCCCTTGGCGTTGCCCTCCAAGAGAGAGGGCGATGCCGTGGTTGAAGGAACCGGATGGCGGATAACTTTAACGACTGGCGACTCCGTTGCCGCTCCTGAATTACCGGCCGGCGATGCGCCAGACCCTTCGGCTGCCCATGTTTGGACTGCCCGGTTGGGCCGCGAAGCTTTGGCCGGACCACTGTCGGTCCGGACGCGCCGCCCGGGAGACCGCTTTCAGCCACTGGGTATGCGGGGAGAGAAAAAACTTCAGGACTTCTTCACCGACTCCAAAGTGCCCAGAAGCTGGAGGGACCGGGTGCCGTTGCTGGTCTCGGGGCGCGGCATCGCTTGGGTTGTGGGCTACCGGGTCGCTCACTGGGCTGCCGCAACGGAAAGTCCAACATTGGGACAGACCGCGGTCTCGGCTGTTTTTGAAGTGCAGTTGACATAACGGAAAGACTTGGCATTATGATGAGTCCTGTCTCAAGCGGGTAGATTCCCCGTCGGTTGATGTTATAATTCCGTGCGACTTGCTCCCATGCTATAATCCCTATCCCAAGTCTTCCCAGGAGGCGAAGCCAATGGCCCAAAATCGGCGCAATGGCGATACCCCGCTGCTGGAAGTTCGCAACCTGACGACCCACTTTTTTACCAGGCGCGGCCTTGTACGTGCGGTGAACGGCGTTAACTTTGAGTTGCTGCCGGGTGAAACGTTGGGTCTGGTGGGAGAGTCCGGCTCGGGCAAGACCATCACTTGTTTGTCCATTCTCAGGCTGTTGCCTCGGGGAGGACAGATTGTTGACGGAGAGATTATTTTCGACGGCACCAACATCGTCGAAAATTCCGAAGCCGAAATGGAGCAACTCCGGGGCAAACGGATAGGCATGGTGCTCCAGAACTCAATGGCGGCGCTGGACCCGGTGTTCAGCATCGGTACCCAAGTTTCTGAGCCGCTGGTGGTGCACGAGGGACTGCCTTGGAAACAGGCGGTCACCCGCAGCATCGACCTGCTGCGAATGGTCAAGATCAACGACCCGCAGGTACGGGTGAAGAACTATCCCCATGAGCTGAGCGGAGGAATGCGGCAGCGCTCCTCCAGCGCGGCTTCCATTGGCCCCCGGCCGGACCTGCTGATAGCGGATGAGCCCACCACGGCGCTGGACGTTACCACGCAGCGGCAGTACCTGGACCTGCTCCAGGAACTCCAGAGGCAGACCGGGATGGCCATTATCTTCATCACCCACGACATCAGCATCACCGGCAACCTCTGCGACAAGCTCGCGGTGTTTTACGGCGGACTGGTGGTGGAGTACGGCCCCAAGGACCAAGTGCTGAACAACCCGCAACACCCATACACGGAAGCCTTGTTGCAAGCCTTGCCAATCCTGGGCGAAAAGACCGACCGGCTGCGTACAATCCAGGGCGACCCGCCCCACGCCGGCAATTTGCCGCCCGCCTGTCCATTCCACCCGCGATGCGAACACGCCATGGAACAGTGCAGCACCGGGGACCCGCCCCCCGCGTTTATGATCGAAGGTTTTCATCAAGCCAGGTGCTGGTTGTTGGAGAAGGAATATGCCAGAGCCGGTAGTTGAGGTCCAGAACCTCGTCAAGTATTTCCCGGTAAAACAAGGTGTCCTTCTGAGCAGGACCATCGGGGAAGTCAAAGCCGTGGACAACGTTTCCTTTACGGTGTCACCGGGTGAAACTTTCGCCTTGGTGGGGGAGTCAGGTTGCGGCAAGACCACCGTGGCCAACCTGATACTCAAGCTTCTTGAGCCAACTTCGGGCGACATCATGTTCAAGGGAACTTCCCTTGCGCAAGCATCGACCTCCGAGACACGAGAGTACCGGAAGTCGGTCCAAGCGGTGTTGCAGGACCCCTACGGGGCCTTGAATCCCAGGATGCGGGTGGGCCACATTATCGGTGAACCACTGGAAGTCCACGGGTTCAGCAGGAGCCAGAGGGACGAGCGGATCAAGGATGCCCTCCGGTCTGTGGGCCTGCCGGAGACTGCCGAAACCCAGTTCCCGCATGAGTTCAGCGGCGGGCAGCGCCAGCGCATAGGGGTAGCCCGCGCCCTGACGCTGGAGCCGTCTCTGATGATTCTGGATGAGCCGGTGTCCAACCTGGACGTGTCCATCCGCTCCCAGGTGCTGAACCTGCTGAAGGACATCCAGGAAGAGAGGGGAATTTCCTACATCCTGATCAGCCATGACCTGGCGTCGGTGGAGCACATGAGTCATACCATCGGCGTTATGTACTTGGGCAAGATGGTGGAGCTTGGCAGGGCCGAGGAAATCTGCACCGACCCGGCCCATCCATACACGGCTTCACTGGTCTCGGCGGCAACGCCCCAAGGGCGCACCCCCCCTTGGAATATCCCGATCGTCGGTGAGGTGCCCAGCGCCATGGCGGTCCCGCCCGGATGCCCTTTCCATCCGCGCTGCTCCTACGCCATGCCTATTTGCACCACGACACCTCCGGCGTTCGAGCAGTTGCCCAACGGAAGATGGACGTCTTGTCACCTGTACCCCGACCACATCCGCACCATTGACAAGACGGTGCCTCCGCCGGAGCCCACCCCGCAGTGGATAGAACACCACGAAACAGCGGCCTGAGCGGCTGAATTACGGCGTGAGAAATCGAAAGGGGCCCGGACATCCGGGCCCCTTTTAGTTTCTCAGATCGTCGCTCCCGCGAAAGCCTGATGTGCTGGTTAGTGGATTCCCGCCTGCGCGGGAATGACGAAAATGTCCCCCGATGTCACACACACCCTCTCAGGGTTTACCTCCTTACAACTGGCGACGGGTTGGGTCGGTGCGGTCCCGCAGCCAGTCGCCGGTCAGGTTGCATGACATGACCAGCATGGTAATGGCGAGACCGGCAAATACCGGCGACCACCACGCTATGTAGATGTACTGTTGCGCGTCGCGCAACATGCTGCCCCATGACGGCTCCGGCCGAGGCACGCCCAAGCCCAGGAAGCTGAGGGAAGACTCGGCAATGACCGCCAGCCCCACTTCCAAGGTGGTGAGCACCAGCAGGGTGTTGATGATGTTGGGGAAGATGTGCCGGACCATTATTCGTAACCTGCCGGCTCCGGCGACGTGGGCCAACCTTACGAAGTCCATCTCCATCAGTTTCAGCACTTCGCCGCGGAGGACGCGGGCGAACCCCATCCAGCGCAACAGCCCTATGACCAGTATCACGTTGATGATGCTGGCTCCCAACAGCGCCACCACCATCAGCGCGACCATCAGGAAGGGCAACGCCATGAACCCGTCGGTAATCCGCATCAGGACAACGTCGACCCAGCCGCGCATCACTCCGGCGGCAAGGGCGATAACCGTTCCCACGAACGCCGCGATCCCAACGGCCACGAGGGCCACCGTCACCGAGATCCTGGCCCCGTGAATAATGCGGCTGAGGATGTCCCGGCCCTGGTTGTCGGCCCCAAGCCAGTATTCCCCACTGGGAGCGGCCAATATGGCCCCGAAATCCGTTTTTATGGGATCGTAGGGGGCTATGTAACCGGCGAAAATGGAGAATACCAGAGCGATTACTATGAAAAGCAACGACAGCTTGGGCGCGCCGCGCATCGCGGCTTGGGCCTTTTGGACCGGCGAAGGCAGGAAACTGGATATACTTCGGTGCCGACGCAGGATCAGTTCGTCGTCGGCTGCGCCTCGTAATATCAATGTACCCCTCCTCTGCTATGTCACCCGAATGCGCGGGTCGAGCCACGCATACATTACGTCGACGAAGACGTTGACAATCAGTATGAAAGCGGCGGAGAAGAAAATCACCGCTTGCGTGGTCGGGAAGTCCCTCAAAATGAGAGAGTCCACCAACAGGCGGCCCACACCCGGCCATGAGAAGATGGTCTCGGTGATGACGGCGCCGGAAATCAGCCCTGCGAAGTTTACGAAGAACAGGGTGAATACCGGGATGGCCGCGTTCTTGAAAGCGTGCTTCCAGATGACCATGCGGTGGGGCAGCCCCTTGGCCCGCACCATCTTGATGTAGTCCGACTCCAGGACCTCCAGCATGGTGGAGCGGGTTATACGCATGTGGGATGCTATCAGGAAGAACCCCAACGACAGCCCCGGCAGGATGATGCCCTTGGGCCCTAACCGGTCCAACCCCCCCGCGCTGGGAAGCCAGCCAAGGTAGACGCTGAACAGCAGTATCATGAGGATGCCGACCCAGAAGATGGGCATCGACTGGGCGGTGATGGCTATCACCCTGCCGAACCGGTCGAAAAGTGAATCGGGCTTGGAGGCCGAAACTGCCCCCATGGTGACGCCCACTATTATGGCGAACAGAAGCGCGGCGCCGCCCAATTGCAGGGAGGCCGGCACACGCTCCAGCACCACGTCCACCGCCGGCCGCTTGTCCCATCCCATTGCTTCACCCAGGTCGCCACGGAGCAGTTTCTGGTTATACAGCCAGTACTGGTAGATTAGCGGCTTGTCGAATCCGTAAGCCTTTGTAAGCTCTATCTCGTCTTCAACGGTGGCGTCCTCCGGCAGCATGTACTCTATGGGGTTGCCCCCGGCTATCCGAAGGACGAAGAACACTGCCAAGGTAATTAACCAGAGAGTTATAACCGCTTGCGCTGTCCGCCTGATGATGTAGCGTCCCAACGTTGGCTCCTTGATCTTGGTCGGCGTATCTTATGGGAGCGGGTGCAAGATGCCTATTGGCCCTTATTTGCAGTCTCGGCCCCGAAGTCCTCGGGGCCGAGTATATTCCGGTCTATAACCGTGCCACAGACATTATCCCGCACAGGGATCTGACAGCAACTAATCCTTCAGGAGAATCAACTCCAAGTGCTTGAAGTGAGGAGAATTCTCCACCGTCGGGTGAGCAATCACCCTGTCGGTGTAACCCATCACCAGCGACATGCCGTAGAGAGGGAATATCTCCTCCAAGGCCAGCACCTTGTCTTCGATCTCCGCCAACATCCGCTTCTGCTCATCTTCCGGGATGGTGCGGAGTACTTCGTGCTTCAGGGCGGTTGTCTCGTCGGTGTGCGGGTGCTGGTAGCTTCCGGTGGAGTGATAGCTGCTGATGACCCGCAGAGAAGCGTGTTCCTGGCGCCCGAAGGTGGGCAGTGAAACCTGTACCCAAGACAGGTTGCCGGCCCTGAACCCTTTCACAAAGTCCGAGGGGTCGTGTTCCTGCCAAGCGACGGTGACACCGATGTCCTTCCAATAGCTGGCTATGGCGTCGGCGGCCTCAGGGATTCCCGGCCTGCCGGCGAACTGACCAAAGTGGCCCTGAATATCAAAGCCATCGGCATATCCTGCCTCGGCCAGAAGCCGCTTGGCTTCCTCGGGGTCGTAAGGCGTGGGGTTATGGACGACTTCGTCCCGAGAGCCGAAGGTGCCCGCGCTGTAGATGGAGCCGGACGGGTGGGAGAAGCCAAAGTGCGGCCCCTCGGAGATAGCCCTCTTGTCAATGGCCAGGTTCAAGGCCCGGCGTACCCGAACGTCCAGCGTGGGGTCGTTATCGAAACCATCAGGGAAAGTGTATGGCTTGATGGGGACGCCGCCATCGTCAACGCTTCCCTCGGGCCACCTCTCAACGGTGTTCTTCATCCGGTGGGGCAAGGCGAAGGTCATGCCCAGCATACCATTGGCTTGGTAGGTCTGGGTCCAGATGCGGTCTCCTTTACCGGGGTTGACACCCCTCATGGACTCCTCGGAGCGAGCCAAGTCCTTGGCGATGGGCCAAGGGATGTTATAGACCATGTCAACCTGGCCGCTGGCGAGGAGAGCGTACCGGGCAGCGTGGTCGGCGGTGGTCAAGACTTCCAGGTCCTTGTACTGGGGCTTGTGGTACCAAGGGTAGTCAGCCCAGTAGTCGTCCCACCGTTCCAACACGGCCCGGTTGCCAGCGTCCCACTGGGTCAGCCGGAACGGGCCAAAGCCGGTTGGGTCCTTCAGGTAAGTATCCAATCCTTGACGGATCACGTTCGGGTTCCCGTACCAGAAGGAGTGGTAGCCGTGGCCGCCGATGATGGCGTTTACCGTGGGCTGAGGCCCCTTGGTCTTAACGTAGACCTCGGTGGGGCTGATGACCTCGAAGCTCTCGCAGCAGGACTTGATCCGGCCACGGTTGTATGGGGGCTTGTCATAGCCGTACTGGGCTATGTCCGAATAGCCGGCCATAGCGTCGAAGTTGTCCTTGAGAGCCTGGGCGTCGGCCGGCGAACCGTCCTGGAATTTGGCGTCGGGATGCAGATGATAGGTAATGCTGTCTTCCGTCAGGTCGTAAGACGTTACCCAATAGGGAGCCAAGTCTCCATTGGGGCTCTGGCGCATCAACGTGCCGTTGAACAGGTCTTGCAGGAACTGGACGCTGCTTATGGTCCAGGGGTTGATGTCGCTGACGCCCCAGCTATCCACGGCGATGGTCAACTTGCTGGCGTCGGACGGCACGCCGTCCTGGCCGGCGACGGGGTACCCTTCAAGGCCGCCCAACTCCGCCGTAGTTGCTTCAGCCTGGGCCTGGGGGTTGACGAGGACCTCTTTTATTATCTCCTTTTCAACCACTACCTCTTTGACAACTTCCTTCTCGACGACTACTTCTTTGGGGACCTCTTTAATGACCTCTTTCTCGACTACGATTTCCTTGGGAACTTCCTTGATGACCTCTTTTTCCACGACCACAGGCTCCGCCGGAGCCGTGCCGCCGCAGGCGATAGTAACCGAGAGTACGAACAACAGCGCCAAGACCAACGGGATCTTGACGCCCAACCGGTGGATTGCCATATCTTTTGCCTCCATATCTTTTGTGGCTAGTATTGCGACCCGTGATTAGTGGCTCAATTGGCGCAGCAGTCTAGCAGGTTGTTTCGATGATTGTCAACATTATGAGTTGAGAAGAAGCCGGCAACACTGGCTTGAGATAACATGCGTAATAGATTGGTTACAAAACCTTTACAATTTCGTAACAGGTTTCATGTATTGCCATTGTCAGCAGCGCAATAGTGTTGGTTTTCGGGAATGACCTTGGGCCCGACAAATCGAGGCGGATTCCACTGTTGTGCAACTTGGTCTGCCAAGAACACCCGGTCCAACACGTGAGTGTCGTTGAGGAAACCAAGAAGGATGTCGAGAGGAAAGGGCGACGGGTTAGAGGCCCATCAGCCGCGACGGGTTGTCTTTCACCAGCATACCTACCTCGACTTCTTCCAGCCCGGCTTGGAGGAGAGTGGCTATGCCCATGCGCATACCTTCGGCGGGCATGGGGTGGTAGTCCTGTCCAAATTCGGAGCTGACGATGCAGTGTTCGGTGCCTATGGCGGTGATGGTCTCAACCAGTTCCCTTGGGGCAAGGCGGTAGGTCAGCGGCATCATAACGTGGAGGCAATGCTCTATGTAGGCCCCCATCGACGCCAGGGTCTTCATGTCTTCAAGGGTCATGCCGGTCCAGAAGGACATGGTGGTGGCATGGGTCACCACGATCCGCTGGATGCCCAAGTCCCGCGCCTCTGACACCAGCGTCATGCTTTCCTCCGTGGAAAGATGCCCGGTGGCCAGCACCATGTCGTGAGACTTGACCAGTTCCAGGATGGCGTATACCTCGGGCACCAACCGCTTGTCGTCGCCGAGTATGCTGATGCCGCCGCTGAGGCCCCGGTATTGCCGGTCGGCCTTGGCCGAATAGGTCGGCATCCACACAACCCGACCTCCCATCCTGGCGGTGCTTTCCACCGCGGTGGGGTTCAGGCCGCCCACTTGGACGTCCAGCGCGATACCGCCGATAAGGGTAATCCCCGGCACCACTTCGCTGACAGTGTAAGCGACCGGGTGCGTGGGGTACTCATGGCTCTTCAGCACCAGCCCCCGCATCCCCATGTCGCGGGCTTGCGTGGCGATCTCTACGGCGCTCCCACGCAGTTCTACCCGAGGGTCGGGTGCGAAGTGAACGTGGATGTCCAGAGCGCCTTCAAGGATGCGGTCTGCGTGGCTCACGCTGTCACCTGCCGGTCCTCAACTTCTTGCGGAAATGCTATCGGGACAGTCCCGGTGTGCAGGCCGACGGAATTAGTGAAGGTTAGAAAAAAGGCCGGGTAGCAATGGCGCGCCGCCCGGCCTGTTCCTGGCCTTGAAAAACGATTGTTTTTTCCAGGGTGCCTACAGAAGGCCTCCCTGGTACATGGGGGTCTGCTTCTGGAAGACCTGGACCCGGTGGGTGGCGACTTCGACCACGAATACCCGGTCCTCGTCGTCCACTTCAACGCCAATGGGCCCGCGGAACAGCTTCTCCCGTTCGTACAGGCCCTGGGCAGCGGCCCTGCCCTTGACCGCCACGGGGTCCAGCATAACCCGTTCCCTGCCCCACTTGGAGAGAGTTGCCGACCCTTCCAGTTGGGTCAGATAGTTGCCGTCGGCGTCGAACACCTGCAACAGGTCGTTGTTGTAGTCGGCGACGTAGATGTTGCCGTCCCGGTCAACGGCGACGCCGGTGGGCCGATTGAGTTGGCCGTTGCCCTTTCCGGATGTCCCGAACTTCATCAGGAACGTTCCGTCGGACGAGAACTTCTGGATGCGGTCGTTGTGCCAGTCGGCCACGTATACGTTGGAGTCCTGGTCGACCTCGATGCCCCAAGGATAGCTGAACTGGCCGTCGCCGTCGCCCTGGGATCCCCACTTGCGGATGAACTTGCCGTCCTTGGTGAACACCTGCACCCGGTGGTTCAGGCTGTCGACCATGTAAAGGTTGTCGTCCTTGTCGAAGGCGATGCCCGACGGGCGGTTGAACTCTCCGTCACCGTCGCCCACGACGCCCCACTTGCCGACCCACTCTCCGTTTTTGTCCCAGATGGAGATGCGCTGGAGGCATTCGTCCGAGCCGTAGACGTTGCCTTGGCTGTCCACCGCTACCGAGGTGGGCCAGAAGAAAGCGCCGTCAACGGCATCGGGGGAGGCTTCTTCAGGGGGGACCTTGAACCCGAAGTCCCGGACGAGTTCCTCATCCACGGTGCAAACGGTGATTCTTTTGCAGGGGTAGAAGGCCGGGGTCTCGGTGCCGCGGCTCAAAACGTACAACAAGCCGTCGGCGTCGCTGGTTATTGCCACTGGGTTGAAGAACCCGTTGCCATTGCGGACTTCCTGGCGTCCGATGGTGTGGCTGTATTCGAACATTATTGATGGAGCAACTTCTGTAACCATGAATACCTCGCAAAGGCGTCAATTTGGGGGTGACGACTAAGCTTTACACCGGCCTTGCTCGTTTCGCAGGGCAAGGCCGGTCAACATGCAGGGTCGCCTGGTTTGCCTACTTTATGAAGTCGAACTGCTCGAAGGAGCCGCCGAGGATGGGCTTGGAGTCCAGTCCCATCCACTGCTCCAGCAGGGTGGCGTAAGTGGAGCGGAAGTCGTTGTTCCACCGCAGGTCGCCTTCGTCCAGCTTGCTGGGTTCGAGGGACGGGTACTCGCCATAGGCGCCGCCCTTCACGGCGTCACCGATGACGAAGGCTACGCTGCCGGAACCGTGGTCGGTGCCGGAGCCGTTCTCCTTCACCCGGCGTCCGAACTCGGTGAACATCAGCATCACCACTTCCTCGTTGGCGTGGTGTTCTTTGAGGTCCTGGTAAAGGTCGCCCACCGCGTTGGTTACCTCGGCCCACAGCTTCGGGAAGGCGATGTTCTGGTTGGCATGGGTGTCGAACGCACCGGGGTTGAGGCTGGTGTACAGCACGCGGGTGCCGAAGTCGGCCAAGTGGACCTGGGCGATGCTCTTCACCCATTCAGTGAAGTAGCCGCCGCCGTACTCCACGGTGGAAGAGTACTTCAACGGGGCGGTGCTGAGGATGTCTGCGCCTTTCAGTACGTCCAACCCTGTCTGGGACAGGTAGTCGTTGGTGGGGCCGGTGCCTATAGCCGGCGAGTACATGCGGGAGAAGATGTCCAACGCCTCTACCCTCTGGTCTTCAGCGTCCAACCCGGTCAACACGCCGTAGTTGTTCAGGTCGCCGACGGAGGCGACGGACACGCCGGGGGCAGCCAAAGCCCTGGGAAGGCCGCGGCCGAAGTTCACCGCGGTGAGAACGTTCTCGTTGTGGGGGTCGATGTCCCGGATGGCCTTGCCCAGCCAGCCTTCCGTCGCCTGCTTCGCCGGCTCGGCGGTGTGCCAGATGTCCATGGAGCGGAAGTGGGAGCGGTTGGGCTCGGGATAGCCGATGCCCTGGATGACCGCGACTTTGCCCTCGTCATAGAGCGCTTTCAGCGAGGACATGGACGGATGGAACCCGACCTTGCCGTCGATGTCCAGGACCTGTTCCGGGTCAACCTTCAAAACCGGCCTGTAGTCCGGGTACAAGGGGTCGTTATAAGGAATAACCGTGTTGAGCGCGTCGAAAGCGCCCGACATTTGGAGGACTACCAGCACCGGGTCTTTTCTGTTGGATGTCATTTCCTTCTCCTTACCAAATTGCGGCTGTGTCAGCCATTCCTTTGAATTCCGTGCCGTTCAGGGCGGTAGATTCCCGGAGCGTAGCCCTAAGCGTACAAATACTCTTTGGTGGATGCTATCAACTGTAGCATCTCGGCGACCTGTTCCGAAAATTCGGGAGTGCCGGTCGTCATTTGCCCGTTCTTCTCGACCTTGGATATCAACATTCTGCGGTTCTGGTCGGCCAGTTCGTAATGCCCCAGCAGCCGCAGGGAACCGTCCACCAGTTCTTCCGGTGAAATGGTGGGCGCGTCCGCCGACAGCCTGCTGATAATTTCCTGGATGCCAGTGTGGCTGGTGTCCCCCAGGAAGTCGGCGGTGAAGTTGATGCGGTGCACCAGGGTGCCGCCGTCGATCCATTCCCTGCCGGTGTGCCAACCCTCGACGGAAGGCGGGTTCAGGGGTTCCTGGCCCATGTACTTCATTTCGTCGAAGATGAACTCGAAGCCGGGCTTGGGGGTGGTCCAGTCGCCGACCATTCTCAGGGTGCCGATGACCGTCTCGACGGGGCTCTTGATCCGGCGGAACCGGGCGTTCTTGAAGGCATCGGAGTTGAACAACACCCGCAGCATGGAGCGTATGTTGTACCCGGAGCGGAAGTACTCGTCTTCCAGCATCTTGATCGTTTCCATGTCCACTGGAGGAGTGTTCATCCAGGATGGAACGCCCACTTCGTCGGCCACGAAGTAGCTGTAGAGGTGGCGGGAGAGGAACCTGGCCGCCGCCGGCTGCTTGACGATAATGTCGATGACGTCCTCGCCGTTGAAGTTGCCGGTCTCGCCCAGGAAGGTCTTTTCCCCGTCGTCGTGGTCGTCCGCGTTGTAGATGAACTGCGCCTCGTAGCGGCCGTAGGGCTGTCCGGGGATGTTGTTGGTGATGGTCCAGCCGGTGAAGGCCCTGGCGCACTCCTTAACGTCGTCCTCGGTGTAGTTGAACTTTCCGTCCATGCCCACGCCCAGTGAGAACAACTCGAGAAGCTCTCGCCCGTAGTTCTCGTTTATGGCGTCCTTGTGACTCAGGCAGTTGTCCAGGTAGTAGATCATGCCCGGGTCCTTGGAGATTTCTATCAGCATGTCCCGGAAGCTGCCCATGCCGTACTTACGGAACATTTCCAGTTGCTGGTAGTGGGTGGGGTAGCTTTGCATCTTGCTGTCGGAAGTGCAGAGGATGCTGTGCCAGAAGAGGACCATCTTTTCTTCCAACTGGGCCCTGGAGTTGATCATTCTCCAAGCGAAGTATTCCGGCGTGGCCCTGGCGAAGTGGTTCCACTCGATGAAGTAGCGGGACACCAGGTCCAGGTCCATCCCGTTGGAATTTTCCTCGGGATTGAGTAGTTCCTCGACGGTCTCTTCGTAGCCCTTGGCCGCGCGCTCTTCGATCTCGTGGTACTGGGCCCCGAATCCGGCCCGGCGCATCAGGTGAGCCATCAAAGCGGTGTCGTTATTTCCCATACGTTCTCCTTTGCTTTGAGCACGATGCTTCTTGCCGCACAGAACGGCGGCATTGCTCCATATCTTAGCATCCCTGAGTCCGTGCGTCCAACAGGGCATGGCAATCCATAATGAATATCAAGAACTATTGAGATATAGGTTAGGATAACCGTGAGAGTAGCATTGTGAGCCAGGAATCTGTTACAACTACTCTGACGAAAAAGCAAGCCCCATAGTCAAGAAAGGGGTGATCGACATCACTAAGCTACTGTGCCCCCGGTGCGACTACGCTTGGACGCCCGACGAACCTCCTCTGGAGTGTCCCCGGTGCCGGCACCGGCCGGGGGACTGGGGAGGCACGTTCATGGAGTATGACAAGTACCCCCGCTCGCTGAGCTTGGGCGGGGCCACTCCCCGTCTGCCCACCAAGGAGTATCCCGGGGTGTAGACAACCCGCACGTTGCCCGATACCATCCCTGTATTCTGTCCCGGAATCCATTAACGATGGTCTGCCATGTCTGCTTTAGCCAATAGCCTCGATTATCAGAATCACGCGGTTGCGACCGGCCCAAACGTCTATGTTGAAACCGAGACCTCCGTGGTTTTCAGGGGCGACGGTGAACCCAAGAGTCCCCAGTCAATGTTGCGCCAACTGGTTGAGGCCGAAGCTGAGTCCGGCTTGGAGGGCGATTCCTACTCATTGGGAGGGGATGTCGCAAAGCTGGAGGACCGCTTTGCAGAGCTATTGGGGAAGGAAGCGGCCGTCTTCATGCCCACCGGCACCCTGGCCAACCATCTGGCTATCCGCGCCCTTTGCGGCGGCAGGTCCAGGGCAATCGTCCAGGAGCAGAGCCACCTGTACCACGACAGCGGCGACTGCGTAACCCAGTTGAGCGGCATCAACCTGGTGCCGTTAGCGAAGGGGCGGCCCGGCTTTACCTTGGAAGAGTTGAAAGCGACTGTCGAGGAGTCCACTGCCGGGCGGGTGCTCACGCCTGTTGGTGCAGTGATGATAGAAAGCCCGGTGCGCCGCCAAGCGGGACAGGTAGTCCCATTCCCGGAAATGACGGCCATCACCGAGTATTGCAGGGATATGGGGATTGGGACCCACCTCGACGGCGCGCGTCTCTACATGATGTCCGTGGCCACCGGCGTGCCGGTGATGGAGTACGCCGCCCTGTTCGATACCGTTTACGTGTCGTTGTACAAGTACTTCGGCGCCCCGTTCGGCGCCATTCTTGCCGGGGACTCCAGCCTTCTGGACGGTATGTACCACACCAGGAGGATGTTCGGGGCCGGTCTCTCTTCATCCTGTTTCGCCGCAAGCCTGGCTTTGAAGGGTCTAGCCGGTTTTGAAGAGCGGTTCCAAGGAGCCATGCGTAAGGCTGCTGACCTGTTCGAGAGGTTGAACGACTTGCCGGGTCTGGAGGTTGGTAAGTTCGAGCATGGCTCCAACATTTTCCCATTGTCCCTTCCTCCCGGCGTGGACGGTGACAAAATGGCTCAGAGCCTGCGCCGGAATGATGTCTTTATTTACCCTGACGAGAGCACAGGCCTGATTTCCAGGCTCACTGTGAACACGAGCGTATTGCGAAAGCCCAACGAAACGATTTTCAAAGCCTTCAGCGAGGCTTTGAACAATGGGAGAACGACATGATATCCGAGACCGACGACACCCGCTTGGGGAGGCTGGAAGGGCGGATGGACCTTATGATCCAAGCCATGCAGGAAGTCCGTGAGTCCATCCAGGAACTTCGCGGGTCTATCCAGGAAATCCGACAGGAACTCCATCAAGAAGTCCGAGCAGTAAACGGGCGAATGAACCGGCTTACCCTGGCAGTCTTGGGGATGGGCGGTGGTGTAATCGTGGCTCTTATCTCGCTGGTAGGTGTGCTTGCCGTTCAGCTTATCCGAAGCGGATAGTTGCCGCACCGTAGCCATCAACTACGTCAATGATCAAATATAAGGCCAAGAAGTTGAGGTAGACCATGCCCGAAATGATGCCCGGAAAGCGCGCCCTGCTGGAGATGTTGAAGGCCGAGGGGGTGGAGTACATATTCGGTAACCCCGGCACCAGCGAAGGTCCCATCATAGACATGCTGGGCGATTACCCGGAGTTCAAGTACATCCTCACTTTGCAGGAAAGCGTTGCCATGGGCATGGGGGAGTCCTACGCCCGCGCCACCGGCACGGCGTCGTTCGTGAGCCTTCACGTCGACAGCGGCTTGGCCAACGGGATCGCCCTGATGCTGGACGCCCTTAATACCGGCACTCCAATGGTGGTGACGTCGGCCAACTACGACGCCCGCAGTATCACCGGAGCCAAGACCGACTTGGCGGAGCTCGTCAGGCCGGTAACCAAGTGGGCGGCTGAGTTGACGCTGGCCGACCAGATTCCGGGGGCAATGCGGAGGGCATTCAACGAGGCCAACAGCCACCCCAAGGGGCCGGTGTACGTGGGATTCACCTCCAATGCCCTTGAGGGCATGGCCGAAATGAACATCGTGCCGTCCAGCAAAATCCACGATTCCACCCGGCCGGGCGCCAATGGGATACGGGAAGCCGCCGAGTTGCTGCTGGCTGCCAAGACACCCATGATGATCGTCGGAGACCGTGTTTCCGACGATGGCGCGGTGGACCAAGCCGTGGAGTTGGCGGAGTTGCTTGGGCTGCCGGTCTATCAGTCGCGGGCCGCCGAGGTCTCATTCCCGACCACCCATCCCCAGTATTACGGCACCCATTCATTGAGAGCTGAGGCCAGCAGGGAAGTCCTGCATACCGTGGACCTGGTGCTGGCGGTCGGGATGGACGTGTTCGAGGAACTGTTCTACTGGGGCGACGTTGTACTGGACCCCGACGTGAAGCTGATACACATCGATCCCATACCGGGCCGTGTCGGCAAGAACGAGCCCACCGACGTGGGCATCGTAGCCCACTGCGGGCGTGCCCTGGAGGAGCTTATCGAGGCCCTCAAGCCGCGCCTGTCGCCCGCGCTGGAAGGGGAAATTCGCAACCGGCAAGCCACGGTGACCCAGGAAGCCAAGGACCGGCGACAGGCTTACGAACAGACGGTAGCCGGGCGGTGGGACAGCCTGCCCATGATTCCCGCCAGGATGATGTCCGAACTGGCCCAGGCCTTGCCATCCAACGCTATTGTCGTTGACGATTCCATCAGCAACCGCGCCGCGGTGCGCCACTACTTCCAGGGGGCCAAGCGGGGCGACATCGTGGGCGTCAGGGGACAGTCCATCGGAGGCGGCATCGGCGCCACCATGGGCACCCAGTGCGCCTACCCCGACAGGCCGGTATTCGGCATCATCGGGGACGGCAGCGCCATGATGACCATCCAGGGCCTTTGGACCGCCGCCAACGACAACATCCCCTGCGTTTTCGTAATCTGCAACAACGGCAGCTACCGGGTGCTGAAGGTCAACTTCAACGTTTACCAGAAGGACATCCTGGGAGTCGAGCCGGCGGGCCACAACCTGCTTTACTCCGACTTCCCCACTCCCTTCGACGTAGCCGCCATAGCCAGGAGCATGGGAGTGCATGGCGAGCGCATCGTGGAACCCGGAGAAATCGCGCCGGCCGTCCAGCGGGCCGTGGCCTCTGGCAAGCCGGCGCTTCTGGACATAGTTATAGATGGGTCGCTGTAGCTCGTAGGGCCGTAGTCACACTACCTGAATCGTCATTCCCGCGAAGGCGGGAATCCAGAAAGCCACGCCATAGATTCCCGCCTTCGCGGGAATGACGGGTTGGCTACTGTTTTATCCATCAAATCAAAGGTGTTAGACCACTAGCGGGCGTCAGCAGGGATAGTCGGTTATGGGATGGTTGCTAAGCACCGCCGCGACCTGCCCGCACCAACCCCCACACGCGCTGGGGCCCCACCGGCGGCTCGGTAAGCTCGGCGCCCGCCGGAAGTATGGCGTCCGCTACGGCGTTGGCTACCGCCGAATATGCGCCGACGGTGCCGGCCTCGCCCACGCCCTTGACTCCGCCCTCTGTGAAAGGCGATGGGGTTTCGGTGTGGATGGCTTGGAAGTCCGGGATGTCCGTGGCGGTGGGCACCAAGTAGTCCATCAACGAGCCGGTGATAAGCTGTCCGGCATCATCGTACCGCAGTTCCTCGAACAGGGCGTTGCCCACTCCCTGCGCTGCCCCGCCAACAACCTGGCCGTCCACTACCACATGGTCAAGTATGGTGCCGCAGTCCTCGACGATGAAGTACTGTTCCAGCTTGACCAGCCCCGTTTCCCGGTCCACCCTGACTTGGGCGATGTGAGCACCGTTGCCGAAGACCTGGTGGGGAGGGTCGAATGACCGGGTCGCGTGCAGCCCCCGCTCGATGGCCTCGGGCAGCACCACCTCGCGGGAGCCGTTGTAGGCGGCCCCGGCAACCGTAGTGAAGGGCACCGTGCGATTGGGATCGGATTTTACGAACACCTGTCCGTTGACGATGTCCAACTCCTCGTCCTCGGAGTCAAGGAAGAACCGGGCAATCTCAAACACCTTGCGCCGGATGTCCTGGGCGGCCAAGCGGATGGCTCCTCCCGTGCTTACCGCGCTTCTGCTGACGCCGGTGCCCGTTCCAAAGGGCGTGGAGTCGGTGTCGCCTTGGAGAATCTTCACGGTGTCATAAGACACCCCGATTTCCTTGGCCGCCAGGCTGCCGAACACGGCTTCATGGCCCTGCCCGCTTGATCGCGCGCTGACGCCTACCAGAACGTTGCCGCGGGCATCCACCCGTATTGTGGCGGCGTCGAACCCAGGGTTTCCTACTACTCCCCGCCGCCGGTAGTCCATTGAGCCTGTGCTGGTATGTTCCACGAAACAGGCGATGCCGATTCCGACCCACTCGCCGTTGGCCCTGGCTTCGGCCTGCTTCCGGCGAAGTTCCTGGTACTCCGACAGTTCAAGCACCTTGTCCAACGTCCCGACATAGTCGCCGCTGTCGTACAACCTTCCGGCGGACGTGTTGTAGGGCATTTCGTGGGACTGGATCAGGTTGCGGCGGCGCACCTCCGCCGGGTCCATGTTAAGTTGCTGGGCGATCATGTCCATGATCCGCTCGATAACGAAAATGCCTTGGACGGTGCCCACGCCCCGGTAGGCCCCGCCGGGGCACTTGTTGGTGAGGACGCCGTAGGACTGGCAGTTGTAGTTATCGACGTGATAAGGCCCGACGATGGACTGCCCCGTGGTCATGGGTTCCAGCCCCGCGCCCACGGGTCCGAGGCTGTGGGCGCCTTGGTCGACGTACACCTTGGCGCGGACGCCCAGCACCGTTCCGTCGTTGGCCGCGGCCACCGACACCTCGACCCTCTGCTCGTGGGCGTGGGCGCAGGCCAGCAGGTTTTCCATCCGGTCCTCCACCCACTTGACCGGGCGGCCGATCTTCTTGGAAAGGAAGGTCAGGGCGATGGCCTCCGGGTAGCCGGTGCCCTTGATACCGAAATCGCCTCCGAGATCGGGAGATATTACCCTTACGGCGTGGTCCGGCAGGCGCAGCACCGAGGAAAATACAGAGCGCGCCCGGTGGGGGGCTTGGCAGGCCGAGTAGAGGGTCAGGCGGTCCTGCCCGCCGTCATAGTCGGCGATGACGCCGCGTCCCTCCAAGGGGATGGCCGTTTGCCGGGGGAAATGGAAAGTCTTTTCCAGCACCAAGTCCGCCCGCCGGAAAGCCGCATCCGGGTCGCCTCCCCCGAACTCGCGGTAGAAAAGGATGTTGTCTTCCATGTCGCTGTGAATCTTGGGAGCTCCCGGCGCCAAGCTGGCGTCCACGTTGGCCAGCGTTTGGATAGGCTCGTACTCTATGACCACAGCTTCGGCCATGTCTTCTGCGATGTACGGCGATTCCGCCGCCACGGCAACTATCGGTTCCCCGGTGAACACCACCTTTCCGGGTGGCATGGGGTACCTGTCGTAAGGCCGGGCGAAATCGCTGGCGCCAGGGGTGGCCGGACGCACCGGGTTGACGTAAGGCAGCACCTCCTCCGGGACCAGTACCGCAATAGCGCCGGGCACCTGAAGCGCGGCGGATGTGTCGATGCTTACAATGTTGGCGTGGGCGTGCAGGCTGCGAACGAAGGCCGCGTGACACATCCCGGGCAGCTTGATGTCGTCCAGGAACCTTCCCTTGGCTTGCACCAAGCGGGACTCGCTTGGGCGGAATATGTCCTCTTTGGGATGCGCCATCTTCATGTCCTCATGAGCAGAGTTTTTCATCGCAGGGCGCGACGGGAACGCAAAGTTTTGTTTCGTTGCCGTTCAGGAAACTTTGCGACCTTGGAGGTTAAGGGCCTATCCGAAAACCACCCATCGTCACTCCCGAAGCTACCCATCGTCACTCCCGCGAAAGCGGGAGTCCAGTATGCCAGGTAGTGGATTCCCGCCTTTGCGGGAATGACGGAAAGTGTCAACTTGATTATTCAGATAGGCTCTAAGCCAGGATGGGTGGTAAGACGGTCAATCCGTAAGCAGAATGTAGGCAGCCGCGTTCGGGGACAGGTCCAGATGGGTATGGCCTTTCCCCGACGTGTCCTCCATAAATCGGATGTCCCCGGCGCGCAACACCCGCTTGGAGCCGTCGCTGGCGCCTATCTCCACCTCTCCCGACAGGTGAACAATCAGTCGACGCTCCGCAAGGGGATGGAAGTCCATGTTGCGGGACCCGTCGAACTCCTGGACTTTCACCTCGGATATGTTCAGCAGAGACCCCAACTCGGGGTGGTCTTCAAGGGAAATGTCCTCTATGTGACTCTCCCCGTCGGGATCTGAGAAGACTCGGTAAATTGCCATGTTCGTCCTCCAATCGGTGCTCACAGGGTAATGTGGAGTGTGGCCGCACCCAGGCCGGCTATCGGGCAATTGTAACAGCAGAAGACGCTTGCTATCTAATGCTGCTGTCGCAATTGTAGTTAGCGGCAGTCAAGCCCAGTGGACCTTTTGATTTATTCATGAGTCGATGACAAAGTTATATCAGTGTAATTGAGCACAAAATTGACCGGTTTCAAGGCAGCTTGTTATGCTACTCGAAATAATAGGGTCGGGATTTAAAAATTCTGACTTGGGAGGGCACATGGATGAGTCACAGGAGATTAAGTTCAGTGAAATAGTTGGAAAGCAATTGGCGTCGGAGAGAGAAGAAGTTCGCTCCCTGTGGACACCAATTTCACAAGAATTTGACCGCAGGGGCCCTGATGCCGCGAAGAGACATCTTGATGGTCAACAGCAAGGCTTGAAGGAACGTGTAGAGAGATTGCTCGATCTGGTTGACTAAGGGTGGAGATAGATGACAAGTGGATTCCGGATTCAAGGCGTATCAGTCGAAGGGTTCAAGGGTTTTACAACACGCCAGGAAGTTGATCTGAAAGGGCGTCACGTCTTCCTACTTGGTCAAAACGGTAATGGGAAGTCTAGTATCATCGAAGCCATCCGATGGGGATTGTTTGGTTCCACTGGCAGACCGAACGAAGTGGTGGATAATCGCGGCTATGCATCTGCGTGCCGTGTCATACTTTCCCTAACGCGCGACGAAAAGCATTGGAACCTGCGACGTACACTGATTCGGGGCATCAGTGGGGGAAGTGACGCATCACTCACAGATGAGTCAGGACAGGAACGTCTTATTCGGGACATTATGCCGCAGTTGGATTCCGTGGATGCCGGAGAAGGTACGTACATCATATTTTCATCTCAGGCTGCTCCACTCCGTCGCCAACCCCAAGACCTTTCCCCATTTGAGAGGACCGTCTTCAATCATCTAGGCCTTACGCATCCTCGGTCGTTGCTCAGTGAAATTGATGAGTTTCTAGTGGATCAAACGCTAACTGAGCAGAGCTTGGGAGAAAGACTTAATGACGTTCGTGAGGAGATAAATAGCCGAATCAGTTTCATCGAGAACCAACGGGGAATAATTTCCAGTTCGCCACCTTGGGAAGGGAATCAACCCCCATCGGTCGTCCAGTCGGAAAAAAAGGTCAAGGACTTGATTGCCGAAGTTAGCGGAAATCTATCAACCGAGTCTTTGTCAGGAGTGTCGCTAGACGGCCTGATCGACCACGCGAATGGTGCTTTGAAGAACAGTCAGGCCCAGAGCGAACTAGAAAACGAAGTGAAACAGATTACCGAAATCAGGGGGCTGTTGGAAGACCTTCGCGGTGTGCGGTACGAGATTGCAACGAACAAAGGCGCAGTTCAAGAGGTGCAGTCTCAAATTGATAATAAGTTGGACGGCACGTCACTGGACGAACTCCGGAGCAAGATCACTGAGTTGCAAGATAAAGCGGAAGCTATGGCTCTAAGGCATCGAGTGGTTGAAGATGCGGCAAAACTCGTTGGTCGCAGCGATGGGGAATCTGTCCTTTGTCCTGTTTGCGAGTCTGAACACCAGAGAGACTATTTGGAATCAACCCTTGGGTATGTAGCTAGTCAGTTAACAGGTGACCATGCTTTGGAACTAACGGAGCTTGAGGCCAAAGTCTCCAGTGTGGAGCAATTGGAAGGCGTTGCTGCAACGCGCCGGGGAGAATTAGCTAAGCTTGAGCAGAGGGCGAATGCTCTCAGAACGCGCATTGACGCTATCAACGATGGAGAACTCTTACCCAAGGGTCAGTATAGTAATGAGCATCTTGAGGAGGTGATCAAGCGCTGTGTAGAGCGAGAAGAATCCGTCAAAGCTCAGGTCGAGGGCCAAGAAGACTGGTTTAGTTCGATACAGGCACGGTTGTCTAATCTGAGGCAAGAATCGAATTTCCATACTCTCCAAGCGAGGTTGGACCGGGCTATGGAATCCCGGAATCGTTTCGAACAGGTTAACAGGGCATATCAAGACTTGGTTTCATTCGGTGAATCCGTGCGAACGATACGGCGAGCGGTAGAAACTTGCCTCAATGGAAGACTCGAAGAAGGCATCCCTGGAGTATCAGAGAACCTTTCTCAAGTTTTCCTCGCGCTGACAAGACACCCTTGGTACGACAGGCTGGAACTTGACAAGGACAAGTTACCTAAACTGGAGTTGCGGGTGGCCAGTAGTCAGGACCCATCTGGAGTGGGACATCCCACTGACGTGCTAAACGGACAAGCCGAGAGTGCACTGGAACTGGTACCATATTTTGCTTTCAGCCAGACGGACGACGCCCCTACTGAGGTGTATCTGGTCTTATTGGATGACCCCACCAGAGCTTTCGATGAAGAACACATCGGGATATTGATTGAACGTCTGGCTGAGTTGGGCCGGTATGTTCAATTAGTGGTTGCATCCCAGGAGACAGCACGATTCCGTGAACTATTGCCGTGTCACTTCGATGCTGGGGAGTATGTCATTATCGAGCCTACCGAGTGGTCGTATCATAACGGGCCGAAGCTAAACATTGAGTATGGATAGCCATACAATCGCAAGTGCTGCCGAGTGCTTGGAACAACTGAGGTTAACGGTTCCGCCAAACGAATTCGGATACAGAGTGCAGGGACTGGCGGCACATGTACTAATCGGAATGGATTATCAAATCTGCGCTGTCAACCAGTCAGGACACCCCGATATAGTTGCCGTTAAAGATGGGACAGAATTCCGCTTTGAGATAGAGGCGGAGGTTGGTCGTGCGCGACTTCGACAATTGACCGAAGCTGACTTCAGGTCGTTGACGGAAGTGCCTAATGTGGTAGGGTATTACGCGCTCGCTATCAGCGTCCCCACACCATACTGGATTTTAGTGCCGGCCCAGAAGTTGATGGACAGGCCACCTAGCCCAAACATTTTGCTTGAGGCTCTTAGCGACAAAGAATACTCGGCCCAGTGGACACGTGAATATATTAATTTGCTTGAGGGTGCGTGCCGACGAATCGAGTTGGCAACATTCGGTTACCTGAGACAAATGGCGTTGAATGGACGTAAGATCGTTGGCCGCTGACCAACTGGCCTCTTCATAGGTTCGACAGTGTTTCACGGCCGTGGCCCAAGTGTTGGAACAGAACCCCAGCACGATGGGACGATGCCTGACAGGAATGGGCAGATGGTTTGGCTTACCCCATAATCCGCCTGAAAAACGCCAGGGCGTTTCCCCCGGCTATCTTCTTCACGTCCTCATCGGAGTAGCCGCGGGATATGAGGCCCCGGATGATGTTCTTGCCGTCGGCGGGGGACTCCAGGCCATTGAGGTAGGGGGCGGGAGTGGGGCCGGTGCGGCCCATGACCACTTGGCCCACGCCCACCATGTCGCCGATGCTGGTGTCGGTGCCGATGGCTACATGGTCGATGCCCACCAGGTTGACCATGTAGTCATAGTGGTCCAGTACGGATTCGATGCTCTGCTCCGGGTCGTTGCTCAGCCGGTTGGGCACTGCCGTGATGCCTATAACGCCGCCCTTCCTGGCGCAGGCCAGCAACTCCTCGTCCTTACGAAGCCTGCGGGCCTGCAAACTGTGGCTGGCTAGGGTATATGACCCGTCGTGGCTGAATGTCACCGGGGTGTCGGACGCCTCGATGGCGTCCATCGCAGTGCGGAACGAGGCGTGGGACACGTCGACGACCATGCCCAGTTCGTTCATGCGTTGAACGACTTCCACTCCGAACTCGCTGAGTCCCCCGTCGTTGCGCTCGAAAATGCCGTCGCCGATGTAGGCCTTGCGGCTGTAGGTGAGGCCCGCCAGCCGTATGCCCGCGTTGTAGAGCACGTCCACCCGGTTCAGCTCGTTGCCGATGGCCAAGTGCTCCACAGTAGGCAGGAACCCGACCTTGCCCTGCCGCTTGGCGGCCTCTATCTCCGCGGCGTTGCTGACTTGGAGGACGTCGTCGTGCCGGGAAATGTCCGAAATCATCATGCTTATCTCGTCCAACAGGTCGGAAAAGCGGATGAAGGACATCTCGCTGGTGTGCAACATGCCGCGAAAGACGTTGGCCGTCCCGACGGCGGTGAAGCCGCCTTCCCGGACCGCGTCATATCCCCAGACGTAGCTGTCGCTGCGTAGATACTCCCAGTACTGGCTGAAATCTTCCGGCAGGACCATAGGGTGCTGATGGAGGTCGATCATCACCGACTCTTCCATCAGGCGTTCAAACCTTGTTTGCTGCTCCCTGTCTAAGGGAACAGTCATGGAGGGTACGCGACCTACTTGGCTGACAAAGTTGAAACGGCCGAGCGTCATAACGGCAACTCCTTGCTGGCGGCGAGATTCCCGCCTTTGCGGGAATGACGGGAAGGGGGCCGGCGGCTTTAGTTTTCTAGCGCGCCTTCCAAGTACCGGCGGAAGGCGCCGGGGTCGTTGATGAGGGCCTGAAGTTCCATGGACGGCAGGCGGTGGGGATCGGTGTGTTCGGTGATGTACCGGCTGCTGTTGGGCGGGCCTCCGTCGGCCTCGTCGAGTTCCGAGGAGCCTGCCAGTTCGGCGTAGCGTATGGGCTTGCCGTCGGCCTCGTACTCGGAGCCGACGATCCACAGCCGCCCGAACCGGTACCGTTTCTTGACCTCATCCTCGGCGATGCTGCTCCAACTGGTGCCGGTGAATGCGAAGTCCTGCGGGACAAAGCCGAGGTTTTCTTCGATCACCCGGTTGCACCGGTCCAACTCTTCCCGCAGCACCTCGCCGTCGGGGTCCTCCGCTGCCAGGTTGGACAGGTTGGGATGGCTGATGGTGTGGGCGCCTATATGCCAGCCGAGGTCGCGGAGTTCACGGATTTCGGACCAAGGCATGTGCTCTGGCGCTTGGGCCAACGCCAGAGGACGGGGATAGTCCGGGTCGTAGGGCGAGGTGTAGATGAACAGGTTCCCCTTGAACCCGTAACGTTCCAGGGTCTCATAGACCTCCCGGCGCATGGAGACGACCGGATGGTCGAAGTCTATCATTATGGGCCGTTCCGGGAGGCCGGCCGTCCCCTGCCGCCAAGCGGCGAGTTGGTCGTAGTTGATGGAGTTGAACCCCATCTCCGCCGCCGTCCTCATCAGCAGGTCGAACCGTTCTTCGGTCAAGGGATTGCTGAGGGCTCCGGCGGCAACCGGACGGATTCCGTGGCACATTGTAATCGGTATTCTCATATCGCGCTCGCCTACGGTGGAAAATGTATCACAGGCTTCCAAGGGCCGCAATTCGGACACCCCCTTCCCGTCATTCCCGTGCAGGCGGGAATCACGCCGGGGGCAGGCGTGTGACATCGGGATGGTTGAATTTATCGGGACGGAATCGTATAGGTGTCCACCAGGGCAACCACAAGGGTTGCCCCTACATATATGTACCGGGAAGCCGGGGCCACTTGCTGCGAAAGCGCCCGTCAGTCGGATGGGCGCACACCCTCAAAGTACCGCCTCGGGTTCTCGATCATCATCCGGTCGATAACGGTGCCCGGGACCCCGGACTCCACCAGCCGGGGGATAACGGCCCGGCTGAGCCAAAGGTAGCCGTCAGGGTTCTGGTCCCTGCTGGGCATTCCCGGCGAACCCAAGCGTGACAGCACTATGTTCCAGTCGTGGGACAGCATCATGTTGGGAGCTATACCCTCGTCCAACCGTGCTTTGAGGTAGTCGGTCCGTTCTTGCCAAGGAGGCAGGTGGGGACGGCCAAAGGGATTGTTTACGTCCCATCCCAGCCAGACGCCGAGGCGCGCCAACTCACGGTGATAGTCCGGGTCGAGGGTGTGGTTGATGTGGCCCACGTATACGTTGTGGGGTTCAACGCCCTCCTCTTTGAGGATTTGCACCTGTACTTCGCCTATCCGTGACTCCGGCGGGGTGTGCGTGGTAATGGGAACGCCGGTGCGCAGGTGGGTCCTGGCCGAGGCTCGCAGCATCAACTCCTCGTTCTCGGTAATCGGGTCGCTGGTGGCCACCTTTATAATGCCGGCCTTTATTCCCGTCCCCTCGATGCCCTCTTCGATCTCCCGCACCCACAGGTCGGCGATGAAGTCCTTGTCCCTTCCCCAGAAGCTGCGCGGAACGTCCAGCCAGCAACCGGTGCAACAAATGAACTGTACCCCGGTCTTTTCCGACACCTCTTTCATCAGGACGACGTCACGCCCCAGGTCCAGGGGAGAAACTTCGACGACGGTGTCGACGCCGCCGTTCTTGGCCTCGGTAAAGGACTCCAGGGCCATGTCCAGGGCCTGGTCGCGGAATTCCAGTTCATGATAGGTGTATCGGATGCCGGCGGATGAGTCGATCAGGTGTTCATGGGGCAAAGTAAACCCCATGTCCGCCGTATCCAACGGGCCCAGCACCGAGTTTATTGTAGCCATACGACACCTCCGGTTTTTGCTTGCGGTCTTGATTGCGGGGATATGTCTCACCGGATTATACAAGGCCCGCAAGCCGCATGGCAGGGTTGTCATCCTGCGGTGTTAGAATTAACGAATCGCATCACTGGGACCAAAACCCGATCAGTAATTGGAACCGTAAGAAGAGGGAGCGAAATGGCAGTACATTTCAGCGAGCAAGAACTGGCTTCCCGCAGGGAGAAAGTAGTGGCCGAACTGCAATCGGCGGGGTTGGCGGCCCTGTTGATGTTCCGGCAGGAAAGCATGTATTACCTGACCGGGTACGACACCACCGGCTACTCCCAGTTCCAATGCCTCTACCTTGGGGCCGACGGCAAGCTCATCCTGTTGACCAGGTCCGCCGACCTGCGCCAAGCACGCTTGACCTCGGTGATTGACGACATCCGCATCTGGATTGACAGCGCGGACAGCAATCCGGGGCAAGACCTTTGGCAAATCCTGGAGGAACAGGGATGCCGCGGCCGTCGCTTGGGAGTAGAGCTGGAGGCGTGGTGCCTGACCGGCAAGCGGTGGGAGTACGTCAGGGCAGCCATTGAGGGACGGTGCGAATACGAGGACGCCTCCGAATTGGTGAGCCGCTTGAGGCTGGTCAAAAGCGACGCGGAACTGGAATACATTCGCAAGGCGGCGGCGTTGGGCGACGATGCCCTGGCTGCGGCAAACCGGCTCGCCAAGGCGGGTACGCCGGAGCAGGACATTCTTTCGGGAATGCAATCGGCGGTTTTCCAGGGCGGCGGCGACTACCCGGCCTCGAGGTTCATCATAGGATCGGGTGAAAACGCCCTGATGGTGAGGAACTTTTCCGGCTACCGCACGCTGGGGGACAACGACCAACTGCAACTGGAGTTCGGCGGCACGTACCGCCATTACCACTCTTGCTTGATGCGGACCATCCTGACCGGAGAGCCTACCGAGCACCAGCTTGCCATGCACGCTGCCTGTTGCGATGCGCTCCAAGCCTGCAAGGACGCCGCCCGGCCAGGATCAACCTTCGGAGATATTTTCGCCGCCCACGCCGAGTCCCTGGACCGCTCGGGCTTCGGCGAACACCGGCTCAACGCCTGCGGCTACAGCCTGGGAGCGTTGTACCCGCCGACCTGGATGGACTGGCCCATGATTTACAAGGACAACCCGGTGGTGTTGCAGCCTAACATGGTTATCTTCATGCACATGATTCTGCTCGACTGGGAGCGCAAGCTGGCCATGGCGGTGGGGGACACGGTGCTGGTCACCGACGGGGAGTGCGAGACACTGACCAAGATGGGGACCGGGCTGGTGGTGAATTGAGGCTCCTATCTTACCCTGTCCCGCGCAGCCTGGGGTCCAGAACGTCCCGCAGCGCGTCGCCCAGCAGGTTCCAAGCGAACACCACTATGCCGATTGCCAGTCCTGGGAAGACTCCCAGCCACGGAGCCAGCCGGACGTAGGTCTGCGCCGCGCCGCGCAACATGCCGCCCCAGGAAGCTACGTCCGGGGGAACGCCTACGCCCAGGAAGCTAAGCGTTGCCTCGGCGACGATAGCAATCCCCAGAAAGACCGTCACCATCACTATGTACAGGGCAAGGCAGTTGGGGATCATGTGGCGGAATATGATGCGGCCGTGGCCGGCTCCTACCGCCCGGGCAGCCAATATGTAGTCCATCTCTCTTATGGCCAGGGCTTGAGCACGGAGGACCCGGGCCGTATTAGGTAAGAATGCGATGCTTAAAGCGATCACCACGTTGTTGAGGGAGGCCCCCAATGCAGCCATGATGGCGATCGCCATGATAAGGCCAGGAAACGCCATCAGCGCATCTATGATCCTTTGAATGATGAGGTCGGTCAGTCCACCGAAATGGACGCTGGCGACCCCTACCACCATGCCTATTGATGCGCCGATGAACGCGCTGAGCAGTCCCGCATACAGGGAAACCCTGGCGCCGTAGACGAGCCTGGTGAACACGTCGCGGCCAACTTGGTCGCCGCCCAGCAGATACTCCGGGCCGGGAGCGGCGTAAACGTAGTCCGAGTTGGTCTCATTGGGGCTCTTGGTGGCAATCAACGGGGCAAAGATGGCAACCACTATAAGCAGAAAGGCGACGGCCGCCCCGAACCCGCCCAGGGGCTTGCGCCTGGAGAACGTGATTATAGTCCGGCAGATGGCGCTTCCGGTCATCAATCCACGGGTGGGCCAACTGGTTAATACCGCATTGCCTGTACTTTCTTGCGCCACTTTTTTGCAGCCTCAAATGTAGTATGTTCCGGCCGGTTAAATGCGCCTGCTAACCGGGGCTCTTGGTGCCTTTTGGTCGCCGGTTGTGGTATTGCCGCAGTCTCTACGTAAAGCGGACCCTTGGGTTCAACCAACCGTAGACAATGTCCAGGAAGAGGTTCAACACCAGCACCGACGCCGTGGTGATCACGATGACCGCTTGGACCGTGGTGTAGTCGCGGTGGAAAATGCTGTCTATCAGCAGAAGTCCCATTCCCGGAACCAGGAAGATGTTCTCGATAACTATGGTGCCTGCCAACAGGCGTCCGAACTCGTAACCGGAGATGGTTACAACCGGCAGAAGCGCGTTCTTGAGGGCGTGCCTGAGAATAACTATCTGCTCCCGGAGGCCCTTGGAACGCGCCGTCCGGATGTAGTCTTCCCGGTAGACCTCCAGCATGGATGAACGGGTCACCCGGGCGACGAAAGCCATGTTGTAAAACCCCAACGCCACGGCCGGGAAGAAGAGTTGCTTGAGGTTGGTCCACGGGTCCTCCCACAAGTTCACGTAACCTATGGGAGGTATCCAGTCGAAAATCAACACCAGGAAGAATATGATCATGATGCCCACCCAGAAGTTGGGCAAGGCTACCCCTGAGATGGTTATGATCCTGGAAATATAGTCGATTAAAGAGTCCTGTTTTATTGCGGAGATCACCCCCAAGGGTATGGCCACCACATTGGCCAGAAGGAGGGCCAGGACGGTCAGCTCCAGCGTGATAGGCACCTTTTGAGCCAGGTCCTTAGACACGTCGTCTTCGTAGAACAGGGACATGCCGAAGTCCAGCTGCAGCATTCCCCAGACCCAGGTGCCGTATTGGACGTACAGCGGCCTGTCCGTTCCCAGCTTCGCCCGCATTGCGTCAAGCTGTTCCTGGGTGAAGTCAGCCTCCCCGGTCTGTCCAGTCAGCTTCATCAGCGCCGGGTCGCCGGGCATCAAGCGCAGGATAATAAAGACCAGCAGGGTTGCCATCAACAGGGTGGGTATGAACAGCAAGAACCGTTTGATGATATAGGCTTGCACCTGCGTCCTCCTGAACTCTCCCCTTCTTAGCCCATTGCCAGAGAAACGAGAACCCTGGCGCTACGTTCTTTACAGGGTCAACGTTACCCCTCTCCCATCGACGGGAGAGGGGTTAAGAGACGAGGGCCATTACATGCCGTTTAGCACTTGGGGTCGCAGTAGGTAGTCTCGTGCTTGTACCCAGCCCAGAGAGAGCCGGAGCGGTGGATGCCCTTGATCTTGTTGTTGAACACCCAGTTCCTGGCGGTCCAGTAGGTTATTGGGCAGCAACCCGGGTCTTCGTGGATGAGGAAGTCCTCCATCTTCTGGAGAATGGCCTTCCGCTTCTCTTTGTCTGGCTCGCCCGCCTGCTCGACATAGGCGTCCTGGAACCATTGCGGCGGGCTGTAGCGCGCGTACCTGGCCCATGAACCGGCCGGCATGAATGTCCGGCCGAAGATGGCGTCCGGCTCCGGGAGGAAGTGAGCGCTGCCCTGGGTCGCCATTATCCAGTCGCCGTCCAGATAGCGCTTGAAGCCGGTGCCGCTGTCCTGCAACCCGATGGTGGCGTTGATGCCGATCTTCAGCAGGTCCTCCTTTTCCATTACGGCTTGGTCAGGGAACTCCACCACTTGGCGCACCATCATGTCTACGTCGAACCCATCGGGGTAGCCAGCTTCGGCCAACAGTTCCTTGGCCCTGGCGATGTCGTCGGGGTGCTTCTCGCCGTTAAGCTCGCGCCAGCCGGGCAACTCGGCTATCTCTTCCTGGGTCCTGCCAAACCAGGTCCCGGACCCCAAGGCGGGGCCGAGGGTATCAATGCCGGGCGCGCCGAAAGTGTCGTAAAGAGCGCGGCGGTCCAAGGCCAGGTTCACCGCCTGCCTTACCCTCGGGTCGGTGAAGGGTTCCTTGCTGGTGTTCATAAAGAAGAAAAAGAAACAGCAGTTCTGGATGTATTCGACCCTCAGCCGGTCAGCTTCTTCGCTGGCGAGTTGAGCGGCCTCCTTGTTGCTGAGCTGGGTGATGCCCCAGTTGGTCATAAGCACCTGTTCGGTCTTGTAGGCCGCGATCAAGGTGCCCTTGTCCACCATCTTGAAGTGGGTCATGCCGTCTATGTATGGAAGGCCTTCCTTCCAGTAGTTCTCGTTCTTCTTCAACTCGATGGAGACATCCTTCTTGAACGCCCCGGGGGTGAAGGGACCGGACCCCATCTGGTTTTCCCACTTCTGGATAGAGTTGTCGACGTCAGCCTCCGCCCAGTGCTTGGCGACAATCTTGTTGAAGTCCAGGGCCAGGGTGGGTATGAAGTCGGGTGCGAAGCGGATTTGTATTGGCACTTCAACGGTATGCCTGTCGATTGCCTTTGCAGTCAGCCGTTTGTAGTAAGGCTTCAAGGCCGGCAACGGCACCACCCGGGGCGGTGTGGCGTCGGGGTCGACCATGCTGTCAAGGCTGTATACCACGTCGTCGGCGGTTACCGGCTCGCCGTCCTGCCACATTGCTCTTTCGTCAAGGTAGAAGGTGTAAGCGCTGCCGTCGTCGTTTACCTCCCACCTCGTGGCCAAGTCACCCCTCAAGTCGTAGGCATCCTCGGTCTCAGGGTTGTACTCGATGAGACCGTTGTAGATACCCGATGAGTTCATGATATTGACGGTGTTGGTAACGTGGGGATGCCAGTTTGGCGGCGGGAAAGAGTAGGCCTGCATATTGATTTTACCGCCGGCCTTGGTAATTGTGACGACCGCAGGCGCTTCCGTGGCCTTGGCCATAGCGGTGGGGGTTGGGAACGTGGTGACCAACACCTCTCTAACCACTTCCTTCTCCACCTCTTTGACGACCTCTTTTTCAACCACCACCGGTTTTTCGACTTCCTTGATGACCTCCTTTTCGACTACGACCGGCTTTTCGACTTCTTTAATCACTTCTTTTTCGACCACCACCGGCTCGGCGGGGGCTGAGCCGCCGCAGGCGGCAATCGCAATCAACAACAGGGACAAAGCCATCAGCGGCACAAAGGATGCCCGGTTCACCCACCTGCGTACTAACATGGCAAGCCTCCAATCAATCTGGCGCCCAAAGGCCATGAATGGACACTCAGGGACTACTGATAGTGGATTCGCATCTTATATAGTGTGTAGAAAGTTGTCAATATACGTGTTTTTATATATGTAAATAACGATATAAAATCATATTATATATGTAATTCGTTATATAACCAATTGAAAGATGGACTCTATTACCGGAATGAGAACATATATCGGCGCTTTTAGTAATAAATAGTACTTTTTACATTAAAGTATTCAAAAATTGACTTGTGTAAATTCAATATTGACGGCGATATATCGTAGCTATACGTCTATATGATAACTCTTGATGTAATACTGCCGGCTACTTTGACATAATCGGTTATGGACGACGGAGAGACGCAGGTCTCCGCGAACTTCCGTGCGCGGAATTGCCGCAATAACGAGAAAAAATATGAAGAACTGGCGGGACGCTGGAAAAGGGGATGGAATGGTCAGTTGGCGGCCGGACCCGCAGGCTGATGCGGGCCTGAACTCACGGGGCGGAACGTACCGTTCCGCGAACGGGGTTGGAGGGTCCAGTGCCCCCGAGGACAAAACCGCGGGGGCTTGAACGGCAACCGTTAAATGGGCGGTTTGCGCAGATGCCAGGTGGCGCTCTGCTCGTAGGCGTGGGCCGCTTTCATTACGGTGGCGTCTTCGAAGGGTCTTCCGGCTATTTGGAGAGATACCGGCAGGTCATCGGAGGTGAATCCGCAAGGGACCGATATGGCCGGTACCCCTGCCAGATTGAAGGGGCCGGTGAAACTCCTGACGCCGGATATGGCCCTCTGGGCGTCTGCTTGGCTCCTGATGCCGGGTGCGTCGGCTATCTTGGGGGCGGGACCGGGCGATGAAGGCAAGACCAGCACGTCCACGCTTTCCAGCAGTTCCAGGACCTGCCTTCGAAGCAATTCGCGAATCTTTTGCGCCTTGTAGTACATCTGGGCCGGGGTAAGGATGGCGGCGAGAAGCCTGACCCTGGAGTTGTGGTCGTAGTCGCCGGGCCGGGTCTTCAGGTTTTCATAATGGACCTCCGCCGCTTCCATGTCGGTCAGTCCCTTGGAGGCCACGCCGCCCGCTTCAATCAAGGGGAGGGATACCTCCTCCACCGACGTCCCCAGTTCGCCCAACGCTCCAATCGCCGCGATTACCGCATCCCGCACTTCCGGGTCAACGTCGTCGCCGTACACTTTCTCCCTGATCACGCCAACCCTGAGACTGGTGATATTCCCGTCGAGGGCGGCGCGGTAATCGGGCACGGGGGCGTTGCGGGAATAGTGGTCCTTGGGGTCGTACCCGGCGATTGCTTGCAAGGTGATGGCGCAGTCCTCAACCGTCCGGGTAATGGGCCCGACCGCGTCCATCGACCAGCAGGCGGGAAGGACGCCGTACCTGCTGACCAATCCCCACGTCGGCCGCAGTCCAACAAGGCCGCTCCAAGCCGCCGGGATGCGTATGGAGCCGCCGGTGTCCTCTCCCAAGGAAGCCGCGCACAGGAACGCCGCGGTGGCCGCGGCCGACCCACTGGAGGAGATGCCTGGGTTCCTGGTGAGGTCCCAAGGATTGCGGGGAGTCCCCCCTGGATGGTAGAAGCTGTCGCCCAAGGCGAACTCGCTCAGGTTCAGCTTGCCCAGCAGCACCGCTCCGGCGTTTTTCAGGCCCGATACCACAGTGGCGTCCTCGTCGGGTACGAAATCCCAAAGAATGGTGGACCCGCCGGTGGTGCGGACTCCTTTCGTATAACACTGGTCCTTGACGGCGACGGGCACGCCGTGGAGCGGGCCGAGATAGTGTCCCCCGCGTATGTCCTCTTCGGCTTGACGGGCCTCCTGCAACGCCGCATCCCGCAACACGGTTATGTAGGAATTCAGCTTGCCGTCAACCTGCTCGATGCGGTCAAGGTAGGCTTCCGTCGCCTCCACCGGCGACACATCGCCGCTCTCTATCAGCTTGGAAAGGGCAGCCGCTGTAAGGAAGGGTATGTCTTGCTTGTTCATTGACAGGTCCTTAACGAATCCTTCTGCCACTCTGGAACACAGCCCAGATATTTCGGAGCGCTCCCGGGTCGGACAGCGGGTCGCCGTCTATAAGCACCATGTCGGCCTGCTTGCCGACTTCGATGGTGCCCGCTATGTCCTGGATGCCGAGGAGGTCGGCCGCGACCCGGGTGGAGGCTTCCAGCGCGGTCTGCGGCGTCATACCGTTTTCCACCATCAACTCGATCTCCCGGGCTACAAAGCCGTGGCGGGCGGGTGATCCGCCGGCGTCGGTGCCGGTGGCTATGCGAACGCCGGCCCGCAGGGCGCGCTGGAAACTGGCGATGGAATTTTCCTTCCTGTCATAGATGTCCGCCATCTGGTCGCGGGACCACCCCATCTGTGTCGCCAAACGCGCCCTGGCATCCCAAGTAGACATGGTGGGCACCATGTAGGTGCCCATTTGGGCCATCAGTTGCACCGTGGGCTCGTCCACGTAGGTGCCGTGCTCGATGGAGTCGATTCCGGCTTCGACCGCCAAGCGGGTGCCTTCGAACCCGTGGCAGTGGGCGGCGATCTTCAGCCCGGCTCCGTGGGACGCCCGCACCGCGACATCCAAAGCTTCACGGCTCATGCTGGCGAATTGCTCGCCGTCGTCCCGGAAGCCGGTGGCGCCTATCTTGATAAGGCCGGCGCCCTTGTCGATCATGTCCTGGATGCCTTCCAGCAGTTCCTCGGGTGTTTCCGTTCTGCGAGTCAGACCGGCGGGCCAAGTGCCTGGGAACTGGAACCACTCTCCGGATGCTATGATCCGCGGCCCCAGGACCGCTCCGGCGGCGGCTTGGCGGGCGATGCCGATATTGATAGCGTGGCGCGCCCCAACGTCCCTGGCCGAAGTAACTCCCGACATCAACGCCCTGCGGCAGTTGCCCACCGCTTTCAGCGTAAATTCCTCGTGGGTGTCGTTCAGCAGGCGTTCCATGGCGTCCATGCCGCCGTCGCCCGTGAAGTGCTCGTGGCAGTCAATCAAGCCGGGGATAAGGGTCAAGCCCTGCCCGTTGATGTCTTCCTGGTGCACCGGACGTTTTGGCCGGGCCGATTCCTCGCCAATCCAGGTTATTACCCCGCCCGATACCTCCAGGCTCACCGCCGGTACCGGAGCGGCGCCTGTCCCATCGATTAGCCTGACGTTCCGAATGACCAGGTCCATGACAGTCTCCTTACGACGTCCTCAGCATCGGATGCCCCAAGCCTAACATAACTGAGAGGGATATTGCAGGCTGCCGGACCTCCTCCACTCTTCAGCGAGCAGCCCGTACAGGAGAGTGTCCCACCAGCGGCCCTTGAAATATTCGTTGTGGCGCAACCGTCCCTCGAGTCTCATGCCCAGCTTTTCCAGGACTCGGGCCGAAGCGGTGTTATCGGCGATGCACCATGATGAAATGCGTTGTAGATTCAGCTCACTGAATCCGAACTCCATCATGGCATTTCCGGCTTCGGTGGCGAAGCCTTGGCCCCAGAACTCCGGCGACAACTCGAACCCTATGTCGGCCTCCCACTCGTTGTGTTCTTTGCGCCGGATCCCGCAGTTGCCTATAAGCCTGCCGTTTTCGGAGAGGACGATGGCAAGCTGGAATTTACGCCGGGGCCGCTCGGTCTGTTGGTCTATGAAACCTTGTATGAAGCCCTTGACCTCGGCTTCGGAGCGGTCGGTCCACGGGTAAAAACGGAGGTAACGGGGATCGCGCTGGTAAACCAGGGTCTCGGCCCAGTCGGCAGCCGAAAAGTCCCGGATCAACAAGCGATTTGTGGTGATTTGCATCGCTGCGGGCAGGGAACTATAAACAAGGCCGGTCCACAAGACTATATGGACCGGCGTGCAGGCCCTTTGGGTTAATTGTGAGCGGCCCGGATGGGCCAGGCTGTTGCCGCCGCAGCCGCGGCGTCAACACTGGGTACGGGGGTCAAACTGCTTCAGTGCTACTTGGATGACGAAGTCCGGGTCGTAAAAGTCGTAGTCTGCTTGGAAGTCGCCATAGCGGTCCACGTGGTTGAAGCCGACGCTCTTCAGCAGGTTGGTGACATAACCCTGCCTGATGGGGCAGAGCGTAAGGTAATGGACGGCGCCGTCGGCGTACTCATAGCGCATCTTGACGGCTTCGTCGCTCAATTCCGCCGGGCTTACGTTGACCGTCTCCCCCAAGTAGTACGACTGGTGCTTGCTGTTGAAACCGTTGTCCAGAATAGCATCATAATTCCGCTGGTCGATGATGGCGATGCCGTCGTCGTTCAGAAGTTCGTATATCTCGTTCAGAGCCTTAATGCGGTCAGACTCTTCGAAGAGGTGGGTGAAAGCGTTGCCCAAGCAGATTATGGCGTCGAACCGTTCACCCGGGAATGACTTGGTAAGAGTGGTCCACTCCGCCTCCACGAAGCGAATGTTCTTCATGCCAAATCGGGAGGCGTTTTCCTTGGCCTTGGCCAGCATGTTGGGGGCGCCGTCCGCGCCGGTTACGTCAAATCCGTCAGCGCTCAGGGTAACCGTGTGGAACCCTGTGCCGCAGGCAATGTCCAGTACCGTCTGTGCGCCGTGTTCCCTCAGAATATCTTGGAAGAAATTGTTCTCCGTCTCACTTCGCCGTTGCCAGTTGATCAGTTCGTCCCACCGGCCGGCGAACTCCGGCGAGTACTGGTCCTTGTAGAGGTCCTTTCGCACCGTGGTACTGCTGCGTTGGTACATATGACAACTCCCGGTGTTTGATCGAACTCGAGACTTGGACGCCGGTTGGTCCGCCTTACCTTTGACCGTTCATCATTTTGCCAAAGAACTGTTGCGCAGGCGGTTGCATCTCGGGCCTAAACTCGGTCACCCACACCTCACACGGATCGATCGCGCTTGCAGCGACGAAAATTGAAGCGGGCGTTTTGCCCGCTGCGTAAGTTTTGTAACGGGCGCGTGTCTTTCCACAGGCACGCATGTATCCGGGAAGGGGTTCGGTTGGGGATTGCAGGTCCCTTCCGATGGACAGCTTCAAGCACAGGCAACGGTAGTAGAGGCTGTCCGGCCGGCGTTATAAGGATTGGCCGGCGTTTGGAGATTCAGGGAAGGGGATGGAACTGGGGCGTTAAACTTGGTGTTGGCCCACCAAGGATTATGCAGTTGTATTTAAGCCAGCTAGGGATTGCAGGGGAGGTAATGGCTCAGCCGACCCAGGAATGGGCGCAGTGGCAGGGTATTGGAGGGGTTGTCCTTGTCATTCGCCAAGGGCGCTCCACGCGAAGGAGGCCCACATTGAAAGTGATTAGTACTGTGTTCCACCATAAGTTTTCCCAACCTTCCGGATCAAGCGAGTCCGATTTGGGCTTCTTTGAGCATAGGGTAAGTTAACGGGAAGGGTTGACATTGTCAAGTTTGGGAGAAGCTTTATTGAATACTACGCAGGTTGAAAGCGACGTATAAAAGCTTGTAACTCATTCTAATAGATGATATACACCCGTATATATTCGTATTTCGTAGTAAATACAGATGCATCGTGCGGATACTGGTCCGACCGGACAGGCGTTCGCGAGCGCTGTTGACATACCTGCCTTATATGCTATGATTTGCAACGGCCAATAATTGCAATAACGTATGACTTCAGGTGGGCGATGTCCGGCCATCAAACAACTGTCGAACGACTGCGTGAGCAAGGCTATCGAATGACGCCGCAACGTCTGTCGGTGCTGGATATCGTTGCCGGCCAGCCAGGACACATCGGCGCTGATGAGGTGTGGAGCTTGGCCAGAGTCCAGCATCCGTATGTCGACCTGGCTACTGTGTACCGCACTCTACAGTTCTTGAAGCGGGTCGGCGTTGTCACCGAGGTTGTCATCGGCAACAAGCTCCACTTTGAGATGACGGACCAGCATAACCCGCACCATCACTTGGTCTGCTCCAATTGTGAGGCCGTGTACACCTTAAGCCCGGACTACCTGGTTGAGTTCGGCCAGCGGCTGGCGCAAGAATTCGGGTTCTCCGTGGACTTGGAGAACCTCACCATCGGAGGAAAATGCTCACATTGCGCGGTAAGCGCATCAGAATAACTCGAAGTCGGGCGTCGGTCTGGCCCTGCAAAGAGAGTAATGTTCCCGGGTTGCGTTTGGCGACATTAGTCTTGGCCGCGTTTGTGGTCATCATGGGCGCGCTGGCTTGCGCGAGTCCAAGCGAGGGGTCTCCTAGTCCCGCCACAGGGTCAAAAGAATCGGCAAACGCCCTCAACGTAGTGTCCACTGTTTCACCCATCACCAGCATTGTTGAAAACATTGGGGGAACCCGAATCAATTTGCAAGGCGTAGTGCCTGAAGGAGTCAACTCGCATACCTTCGAGCCGGCCCCTTCGGTGGCGGCGCTTCTTTCCGATGCAGACTTGGTTTTCTTGAACGGTCTTTTTTTGGAAGAACCGACGCTGGAACTGGCCCGGGCCAACTTGAAACCGGGCGCAGAAATCGTGAGCTTGGGCGACCAGGCCATTACCCGCGACGAATGGCGGTTCGATTTTTCATTTCCCGAAGAGGGAGGCCACCCGAATCCGCATTTGTGGCCCGATCCTATTCTGGCCCTGCGCTACGCTGAAATTGTCCGCGATAATTTGTCGGCGCGGGACCCGGCCAACGCAGACTATTACGCAGACAATTACGCGGCCTTCGAGCAACGCATCCAGCAGTTGGACGAGGCCATAAAGCACATGGTTGACGGAATCCCGGTTGAAAACCGCAAACTGCTGACCTACCACGATTCGTGGGCCTACTTCGCCGACCGGTACGGCTTCACCGTCATCGGCGCTGCCCAACCGGCGGATTTCTCCGAGCCGTCGGCGCGCGAAGTGATTGCCCTGATCGAGCAGATAAAAGCGGAAGAGGTCCAGGTCGTTTTCGGATCGGAGGTGTTTCCCAGCGACGTAATGGAGACTATCGCCAGCGAGGCCGGCGTAGAGTACATCGACGAACTCAGCGACGACGATCTTCCCGGCGTTGCCGGAGACCCGTTGCACAGTTACCTGGGGCTGGAAGTGGCGAATCTGAGAATCATTATTCCGGCCCTTGGAGGCGATGCTTCCGCGCTGGACGGGTTCGACACCGGCCCGGTTTTCGACGGTGAATCGAGAGCCGTCTATCCATAGGAAACCCCAAACTTGCTGATGCTCTGAGGGGCATGCGCGGTTAGCCGCCATCCATATAGTAGATATGCTGCATCCACCAGAATTAGCCCACCTTCACCGTCCCGACCCCGATGCCGGTCCGGTGGTTGAATTGCGACGGGTGACCGCCGGGTACGCCGGCTCGCCCGTTGTCAGCGACATCGACCTTAAGGTGATGCCCGGAGATTTCGTCGCCCTGCTGGGTCCCAGCGGGTCAGGCAAGACCACGCTGCTCCGCACCATGCTGGGGGCCGTTGACATAATGGCTGGCGAAGTGCGCTTGAACGACAAGCCAGTTAAAGGGCGCCGCAACCGGGCCGGTTACGTGCCCCAACTGGAGACCATCGACTGGAACTTCCCGGTCACCGTGGAGGAAACGGTAATGATGGGGCGCACCATGTCGAACGCCCTGTTCCCGTGGTTCCGTAAGCAGGAACGGGAATTGGCCTTCGACATGATGGAGCGGTTGGGAATCGGTGGCTTGGCCAAGCGGCACATCCGCGAATTGTCGGGAGGACAACAGCAGCGGGTCTTTTTGGCACGGGCCCTGGTCAGCAACCCCGAGTTGCTCCTGCTGGACGAGCCTACCTCAGGGGTTGACGTAAAGACGCGGGACGACGTGATGCACCTGCTTCACGATCTCAACCATTCCGGCGTTACCATCATACTCACCACCCATGAAATAAACGCGGTAGCGGTGCATCTGCCGCGCATCGTCTGCTTGAACGGCTCCATAGTGGCGGACGGCCCGCCTCACCGAGTGATCGTGCCCCATATTCTTTATGAGGTGTATGGGGCTGAAATGCCGGTGATCCAGTACCAGGGGATGACCCTTGTGGCGGAGAGCGCCCACTTCTGGTTCGGGGGCAAAGAGCCGGTGACCACGGTGCAGGACGACAGCCACCTAGGTCCGGTGGTCACGCACAGCCATCCCGCGCCGGAACGCTCGCCGGCGCACCATCACCATGCCGCTCCGGCTGCCGCGGGGGATTCTTAGCCTTGCTGGAGCCTTTCGAATACGGATTTTTTGTCCGGGCCATAGTAGCGGCGGCATTGCTCGGCGGCCTCTGTGGGCTGATGGGAATCTATATAGTGCTGCGAGGGATGTCTTACATCGGCCACGGGCTTTCGCACGCAATCTTCGGCGGCGCCGTCGTAAGCTGGGTGATGTCGATAAACTTCTTCATTGGGGCCACCGCTTGGGGTTTCCTGTCGGCGTTGCTTATCATGTTGACGACCCGCAAAAACCCCATTGGATCGGACGCCGCCATCGGAATCATAACCACCGCGAGTCTTGCGCTGGGCATCGCCATCATCAGCCGCGACAACAGCTTCAAGGCTAACCTGGAAGGTCTCCTTTGGGGCAACGTGTTGGGAGTCGACGTTGCCGACTTGACCGCCATCATCGCAGTGACGTGCATAGTAGCCGCAGTGTTTTTTGTGGCTTACAAACTGTTCCTGTTTGCGACGTTTGACACCGAGGTGGCGCAGTTCTACGGCGTGCCCACCGGCTGGGTGGATACCTTGTTCTCATTGATGCTGGCAAGCACCATCGTGGTTTCCATGCAGGTGTTGGGCGTAATGATGATCGCCGCCGCCGTCGTTATTCCTCCCGTCATTGCCCGGTTGCTTACCAACAGTTTTCGCAGGATGACTATCCTGTCCACAGTCATCGGCGTCATCTGTGGAACGGCGGGCATATATTTGAGCTACTTGGTCGATGTATCGTCGGGAGCCAGTGTAGTGTTGCTGTCTGCGGCGGTGTTTGTAGTAGTTTTGGCTTGGTCCAAGGTACGCGGCCGTTTTCTCCGCGGCGGCGGTCTGGCCCGGTTGCCGCAAAAGTCCGGCAGCGTGTTTGACTAACGTCCCATAACACGGCCATCGGAGGTAGGAATGGCACACGCACACCATCACCACCAGATACCCTCAGTGGTGGAGGGGCGCACCGGAGTGCGACGGGGCGCTGCGTTCATCATCGGAGGCCTGACCAGCGGCCACGGAGTGTTCCACTGGATTGCCCAGAGTTTCATCGTTGTGCTTCCGGAAGTGCGTGACCTGCTGCTGGGCGGCAGCGTCATCGCCGCCACAAGCATCCAGAGCACCAGGGAAATCGCTTCCGGCGTCGTGTCGTTGCCCGGAGGCGTGATAACCGATGCCCTGCGCCGTTACTGGGGCTGGGTCATGGCCGTGTGCATGGGCCTGTTCGGGGTTGGTTGGCTGCTGATGGCAGCCGCCGGGTGGCAGGTGCCGGGCAGCGCTTGGCTGGCTGCTAACCAAGTATCCCAAGCTGGTGGAGAGCAGAGCGGCCTGAACCCAGTGGGTTATGCGCTGCTGCTGATTGGCATGGCCGTGGTTGCCATGGCGGCGGCGTTCTGGCATTTGCCGGCAATGGCGGCTTTGTCGTCGCACTTTGCCCACCGCCGTGCGTCTGTGCTGTCGTTTCACGGCGTCGGCGGCAATATTGGCGACGTTATAGGGCCGGTCCTGACCGGGCTTCTGCTTATCAGCCTGACTTGGCAAGCGGTGATCACCATTTACGCTGCCGTGCCGATATTCCTGACCTTCCTCGTCTTCTGGGCGTTTCGAGACATAGGCCACCGCGCTCAAGCCGCCGCAGCAAATCAACCCGTGTCTACGATGCGCAGTCAGATCGAGGAGACCAAGCTGTTGATACGCAACGGCCGGATGTGGGGCATTACGGCGGTGGCCGGGTTGCGCGGCATGGCTTACATCGGGTTTATTACCGTCCTGCCCTTGTACTTAGTGGACGAACTGGGGCTGACGGCCAACACGGAGCACGGAAATTTCGCCAACCTGTTCATCCGCGGTTCGTTGATCGGCCTGCTTGTCCTGGTAGGAATTTTCACCAGTCCGGTGATGGGCTACATCTCGGACCGGCTTGGGCGAAAGCTGGTTCTGGTGCCCGGCATGGTCTTCCTGGCGATCGTTACCTTGCTGATGGCGCCCTTCGGAGACAGCTTGGTGATAATGACCGTGTTGCTGGCCGCCCTGGGCCTTTTCCTGTTCAGCGACCAGCCAATCCTGACCGCCGCGGCGATGGACATAGTTCGGGAAGGAACGGCGGCAACCACTCTGGGCTTGGTTTCCACATCGCGGTTCGTTTTCAGCGCCGCATCGCCGATCATTGCGGGATGGCTGTACTCCATGAATACCGATAACCTGTTCTACTACACGGCTGCGTTATACGTCTTGGGCGTGGTTATCCTGCTGTTCGTTCGGCTGCCCCGTCAAGCTCTCGTTGCCGAAGGACACGACGGTCACCACGGCGGCGGCCACGAACATGCCCACGGTCACAGGCATGAAGAGGGTCATCGGTAGCATCTCATCTCGTCCGCACACACCGGGACCGAGAATCCCCGGTGTGTGCGGATAGCGTCGTCCTGTAGCCTAGTGGACGGCGCTTCTGGCTTGGTTAAGCCAGCTATTCCACACCTGTTCATTGGTTGCCGCCCACTCCTTGGCGTGGTTGTCGATGTCCTCCTGCGAGTTCTCGCCGGTTTCCATTCGGATATTCTGGGCCAGCACGTCTTCAAGCGGCAGGTTCATTACTTCGAACAGGCGTTTGGCCGCGGGGTTGTTGGACAGGAACTTGCTGTTTGCCACAACCTGAATGTCGTTGGCCGGGAACCCCAGGAAGCAAGGATCGTGGAAGCGTACGCACCCTTCAACACCATAAATCTTGACCATCCACTCTTGAGTAATCACCGGATGGGCAAAGCTGGGCACCTCGATCCATGTAACGTCGCTCCCGGGGACCAAGCCGAAACGCTCGGTGAGAGTGACGCCGGGGGTCGAGGCGTAGTACAGCACAGATTCTCCGTTGGCGTGACGCCGCTTTACTTCGGCGAACATGGTGTCATACTGGCCGGTGTTGTGATTGATGTGGTCTGAAAGGCCGAAAGCCTCGATCTGGTGCTCGATGACCTTGTTGCAACCCCAGCCGTCGGTGCAGCCGTAAAGGTCGGCCTTGCCGTCGCTATTGTGGTCGAAGGCGGCTTTGACCTCGGTCTTGGCGAAGTCGGCCAGGGTCATGATGGCGAATTTTTCAATAGATCCCCTGTCTACCAAGTAGCCCTGCATACCGCCGCGTTTGATCACGGTGCCGGCTACCTCGGCTCCTTGGGACCACAGGTCTTCAAACTGGTTATGCGACGGGAACCATCCGTTGGCCCAGAAATGCAAGTCTCCGTGGGCGACCGATTCGTAGAACAACGCGTTGTCCAGTTCCTGATGGTCCTGGACGTCGTAGCCCAACTGCTCCAGGGCCAGGCTGTAAAGTGCTTCCTGGAAATAGCCTGTATTCCAAGTGGCCCGCCCGGGCCTTACCGCGACACCCAGCCCGGGCAAGGCTATGTTGCCGTGGTCTACCACGTCTTCTTTGTCTACCGGGACTTCTACTGGCACCTCAACAATAACTTCCTTGATGACCTCTTTTTCTACGATGACCTCTTTGGGAACTTCAACTATGACTTCCTTGACCACCTCTTTTTCTACTATGACTTCTACAGGCACCTCAACGGGCACTTCTACTATCTTCTCTACCTCGACCGGCACCTCTTTGATCACCTCTTTTTCTACCTCGACTTCCACCGGCACCTGTTTCTCTACAATCACTTGCTCGATAACCGGCACCTCTTTGATCACCTCTTTTTCCACAATCCGCGGTTCGGGAGCGGCAGAGGCGCAGGCAGTGAAAACCAGCAGCAACGACAGTAGAACACAGACGGCAAACACTGGCCGCAAGAACCTTTTCGATGGCATCTTTAGCCTCCTGTAACAGTATTCTCGCAGGTCAATGGTATGCCGCCATCTCACCCGTTTGTGTTAGAGAGATGAAGTTCCTTTACATGTTAATATGCCGCTACATTGTAAGTACGTATGGGCGCGACGCAGTTATGCCGGTTTTTGCGCTACGAACAACGCCCAGCCAATCTTGCCGGCATTGGCCGAGTCTACCCAAAAAGTCAAGGCCTCGACCGTGCGGTCGATGGTCTCGGCGTCGATCCGGGATAAAAGGGCCTCACGGTTCTCCCGTAGCCGGTCCCGCACCCATCCGTAAGAGCGGGCGACGTGCTGGGACCAGTCCTCAATTCTGCTGACCGGGAGGTCCAAGCTGGCCAGCGCATTGGTGTAGTCTTCCAAGTCCCACATATCCGGGGACTTGACCCTGTCGTAAATTCTTTCCCGGTCTTCCTCCGGTGTTCCGCGCCGCACCAGGATGTCGGTGAAGATAAGGGAACCGTCCGGTTTCAATACCCGTTTGCATTCGGACAGCACGGCGGTCTTGTCCACCGCGTGGAGAAACGCCTCCTGGCTCCAGACAACATCATAGGAATCACCGGGGTACTGGAGGCTATGGAAGTCCTCGTACTCAAAGGACAGCAAGTGGTCCAGGCCAGCCTCGCTGCTCCGCTCCCGCGCCAACTCCAGTTCCCTTTCGCTGATGTTGGTGCCGGTCACTGCGCAACCGTAATTCGCCGCCAGGTATCGAGCGGTGGAGCCATAGCCGCACCCCAGGTCCAGTACCCGTACTTCGGGTCCCAAAGACACGGCTTGGGCCATGATTTCGTTGGTGTGTTCCATGGCCTCCGGATGAGGACACTCTTCGCTGCAAGGGACGCCCAAGTGGACGTTGTCTCCCCAGATGGTGCGGTATATCTCATCGGCCGGGCCGTCGTAGTAAGCCTGCGTACTGGAAACTATGGATTCTACGTCTCTACTGGTCATAAAGGATTGATCTCCTTAAAGGGCAACCACGAGGGTTGCCCCTACGGTGTGTAGGGGCGGCTCTTGTGGCCGCCCGTTATGCTGAAGGGTGAAGCGCAAATTATAAGGAGGGGCCGGGAATTCCCCGCCCCTCCTGTTGCGTATGGATATTGCTCCGGCAAGGGACGGTGATCCGTCCCCTGTCATGCTGTTCTCACCCGCTCCGGACTATCAGCACCACCAAGGATGCTATTATGCCTCCGCCGATAGCCCAGGTTGCCAGATACATGCGGTCAATCCGGCGGTTTACTTCCTGAAGCACATCCCTCGTTTCCTGGCGGAGTTCCTGAAAGCCGTCCTTCATTTCCTGGCGGAGTTCCTGAAAGCCGTCCTTCATTTCCTGGCGGACTGCCTGGACTTCGTCTTTCATTTCCTGGCGGAGTTCCTGAAAGCCGTCCTTCATTTCCTGGCGGAGTTCCTGAAGGCCGTCCTTGAGTTCCTGCCGGCCCTCCTGAAGGCCGTCTTTGAGTTCCTGGCGGCCCTCCTGAAAGCCGGTGTTGACTTCCTGTCTGATACCGGCCAAGTCCTGCCGCACATCTTGTATGGCCGCCGCCTGTTCGGTGATGCGGCCTTCCAGATAGCCCAGCGTTCGGTCTGTTGTGTCGGGTTCTGTTGCCATTCTAATACCCTATTCTAAACCGGGCGTTGGTTGAGCTTACTTGGCGGCCCTTCTTGCCTGGTCCAGCCAACTGTTCCACACATCCGCGTTAATTGCGGCCCACTCCCTGGCGTGCTTGTCGATGTCCTCCTGGGAGTCCTCGCCGGCTGCCATGCGATTGTTCTGGGCCAGCACGTCTGCCAGCGAGAGGTGCATTACCTCGAAGAGCTTCGCCGCAGCGGGGTTCTCTTCCAGGAATTCGCTGTTGGCTACAACCTGGATATCATTGGCTGCGAAACCCATGAAGCATGGGTCGTTGTCGCCCACACACCCGTCGACGCCGGGAATCATCACGTTGGACTCGTCGGTTATGGCCGGATGAGCGAAGCTGGGCACCTCGATCCAGATTACGTCGGAGCCGGGAACCAAGCCGAACCCCTTCGTAAGGGTGGAGTTGGGGGCCCAAGTGTAATAAAGGACGGACTCACCGTTTTCGTATCGGGACTTCACGTCGGCAAACATGGCGTTGTAAGCGGCGGTGTTATGGTTGATGTCGTCGGACAGCTCGAACGCCGGGATCTGGTGCTCAATGACCTTGTTGCAACCCCAGCCGTCGGCGCAGCCATAGAGGTCCGCCTTGCCGTCGCCGTCGTGGTCGAAGGCCTCTTTAACTTCCGGTTTGGCGAAGTCCGCCAACGTCGTGATGCCGAATTTTTCGACCGAAGCCTTGTCCACCAAGTAGCCCTGCATCCCCCCGCTCTGGATCACGGTCCCGGCGATCTCGGCTCCCTGGGACCAAGTCTCCTCGAACTGGTCGTGCAGCGGGAACCAAGCATTGGCCCAGAAGTGCACGTCCCCCTCGGCTACGGCCAAGTAGAAGATGGCGTTGTCCAATTCCTGGTGGCCCTGAACTTCGTAGCCCAATTCCTCCAAGGCCAAGCTGTACAGGGCTTCCTGGAAGTAGCCAGTGTTCCAGTTGGCGCGGGCCGGCTGGACTTCTACCCCCTCGCCGGGCATTGCCAAGGGCGGCGGAGCCACGAGCACCTCTTTGACCACCTCTTTTTCTACGATGACCTCTTTTTCTACTTCTACTACCCTCTCAACCTCGACGGGCACTTCTTTTATCCTCTCGATTTCAACAGGGACTTCCTTTTCTACCGGTACCTGGACCTCTCTTTCCACCACTACCTGCTTCTCTACCGGGACTTCCTTAATGACTTCCTTCTCTACGATGACCTCTTTTTCCACGATCTGCGGCTCGGCGGCGGTGGCGCAAGCGGCGAATACCGCGAGAAGAACCATGACGGCGCTGGCCAGAAGCGCCGGCCTAAAAAACGTTTTCAGTTGCATGTTGAGCCTCTCAATTATTCTTGCAGGATTTGTTTGGATCCGGGTTGAGGACATCCGCCCCACTACGTCATACCCAGGGGTGAGTAATTTTACAGATTCACCTCCTGACTTCCAACAGGGTTTCTCCTCAGAGGCCTAGCGTGAGGCCTCTTCCCGAGGGGAGGTTGTTTCTTCGGATGGCGCATTGCTGCCGGATGGCGAGCCCGGCAAAGAGTCCGGTATCCGCCGGGACCCGAAGAAGGTCGAAAAAATCCTTAGCAGCGCGCCTTGTCTCCTTCCCGGGTTTCCATGTCCCAAAGCTTGGGTAATACGGTCCAAGACTATGGCCAAGACGACGATGCCGACGCCGCCCACGGCCGCCAAACCCGGTTGCAGGTTGTTAAGACCCTGCCTTACCGGCCTGCCCAGCCCGTCTGCGCCGATTATCGAAGCGATCACCACCATAGACAAAGACAACAATAACGTTTGGTTCATACCGGCCATGATAGTGCGCATCGCCAAGGGGACTTGCACGTCCCGGAGGGTTTCCCAGGATGTAGAGCCAAAGGCATAAGACGCCTCTACTACGTCCATAGGCACCTGCCGGATTCCCAAGTTGGTCAGCCGGATGACGGGCGGCAAGGCGAACACAATAGTGGCGATAACGCCGGGGACGGCGCCGATGCCGATCAGCATCGCCACCGGGACCAAGTAAACGAAGGTCGGGATGGTCTGCATTATGTCCAGCACCGGACGGATTGCCGCTTCGAAGGTGTCGTTGCGGGCGGCAATAATGCCCAACGGCAGTCCTACTGCGGCGCAGAAGGCCAACGCGCATAACACCGTCGCCAGCGTCTCCATCGTAAGGGTCCACAAGTTCAAGAATCCGAGGAAGGTCATGGCGACTACACTGAACACCGCTATACGCCACCCGGCAATGCGCCAAGATATGAAGCCCAGCAGTATCAAAAACGCTATCGGGTGCAGCCAGACCAGAAACCATTGAATGCTGTCCAATACGACGTCAACAGGGTCTTTGATGACCATTTCGAACACGTTGCGGTACTGGCGCACCCACGTAACGAAATCGTCTATCCACTGCTCAAGCGGAATGGTGTAGTAATCAAATGGATTTGGGATAACGCACACTCCTTAACGCCGTCCGGCGGAGTTTGTGGAAAGTTCGTTTTCGCTGCATCGCAAGGCCCTGTGCAGCGTCCCCTGCTACATCACGTTAATCGGTTCTATGTTTTCATCGGGTGTAAGGTTTGCAATCATGTCCACCGCGCTCACTACGCCTACAAGGGAGCCTTCATCATCCACGACCGCGATGGGAAGCCCGGCGGCCGCAAGGTCGTATACCTCGGCCAGGGTTTCCGATGCTGACGTAGTAGGGTAGTCGGTGGTGATTACCTTGGACAGTTCCCGAACACCTTCCCGGGTCGCTGCGCCCGCGTCCTGCCGAGTGACGATGCCCACCGGCTTGGAGTCCCCGTCCACTACGTGCAGAGCGTCCAGGTTGTCGGACCGCATTCGGGACAATGCGGTCTCCACCGTGTCTTTCCGTCCCAACAGAGGCTCCACTTCTTGCATGATGGAGCCTATGGTAAACACCCGGCCCCGGTCTACATCCTGAGTGAAGGCGGCCACGTAATCGTCCGCAGGCTCGGATACGATGTCCTGCGGCGACCCTATTTGAACAATGCGCCCATCCTTCATTACGGCTACGTGGTCGCCGAGTTTCAAGGCTTCACTCAAGTCGTGGGTTATAAAAATTATGGTCTTGTGGACCGTGCGTTGCAGCTCTATCAGCTCGTCCTGCATCTCCCGCCGTATGAGGGGGTCCAGGGCGCTGAAAGCCTCGTCCATCAACAGTATTTCCGGGTCTTTAGCCAACGCCCTGGCCAACCCCACGCGTTGCTGCATACCGCCGCTGAGATTGTGCGGGTAGTAATCACCCCAGCCTGCAAGCCCCACTACTTCCAACGCCTCCAAGGCCTTTTCCTGCCGTTCCTGAACGCCGATGCCCTGCACTTTCAAGCCGTACTGAACGTTTTCAGCGACGGTCTTGTGAGGGAACAGCGCGAAATGCTGGAACACCATGCCCATCTTGTTGCGCCGGATTTCCCTTAACTGCTGCCCGTCGGCAAGAGTGACATCATCTCCGTCCACGAAGACCTGCCCGGCGGTAGGGGAAATCAAGCGGTTAATGCACCGGATGAGCGTGGACTTTCCCGACCCGGATAGACCCATGACCATGAAGATCTCGCCCTGTTTCACCTTAAAGGAGGCATCGGCCACTGCTACCACGTTGCCGGTCTCGTTGAGGATGTCTTCTCTGGAAGCTCCTTGTTCTGCGAGTTTTAGCCCCTTATCGGGAGAGGAGCCGAATATTTTGTAGACGTTATCTATTTGAACTTTTGCTGGCACAAGTCTTCTCCATTCCTACGCTAATTGGAGTTACGACACCGCCCTCTGCCGCCGCCGGGAAATACCAATTGCGACGGCTCGCCACCGGGGAATGTTTGTTGCTCTTTTTGCCTACGGCCAGTTTACAATACCTGTTGATCAGGCCGTGCGGCCATATCGGATTAATTTTGGCAAGAGTATACACCATAAAGCTTGGCGCGAAATGGCGGGCTGCCATGCTTGCCGGCGGCATTAAACAACCGGCGCGGCGTCAACACCCCCCAAGGTGAACACCGATTTGCTGTCGAAGGGGCTTTGGAAATCATTGATAAGCGTATTGGCGATTGTTGCAGCCGGTCTGGTTGTCTTTTTTTGGTTAATCGGTTTAGAAGGGCCGAATACGCCCATCCTGACCGGGTTGAAGTCTCCCCGCGGCCTTACTGCATTGGACGATGGGCAATTGCTGGTATCTGAAGTGTTAGGCGGCCGGCTGCTGAAAACCGACTTGAAGGGCGCGATGACCGAGGTGGCCGTCGGATTACCGGCCACTTTCGGAGGCCCCAGCGGCGACTATCCCATCGGGGTCTCCGTCGCAATACTGCATGACCATACCTACTACTACGTGGTCGGGGAGGCGTTTCATGGAGGCGGTGTTTCCCGGGTAAAGGACTCTTCAGCCCTGTACCGTTTTCAGCCGGGCAGAGAGCCGGAGAGGATAGCCGGAGGAGTCGGCCCTTTCGGATTTCCAGCCACCCGGATCACCAACCCGCATGACTTTGTGGTCACGCCGAAGGGCGGGTTCTTCCTGAGCGACGCTGGAGTGAATTCTGTTCTGTGTGTCTCCGAGACAGGGGACATCTCCGACTATAAGGTCTTTCCGAAAAGGGAAGTCCAAGGACCGTCAGGCCCTATAGACATCGAGGCTGTGCCAACCGGGATAGCCATCGGTCCCGACAACGCCCTTTACGTGGCCACCTTTACCGGCCACCCTTATCCCAAGGGCGAAGCTCGCGTGTACCGTCTGGCTGATGTCAACGGCGACGGCGACGCGATGGACCCGGGGGAGGCGGAAGTGTTCGCCAAGGGATTCTCGGTAGCCACCGATCTGGTCTTCGACGAAAACGGCAGACTACTGGTAACGGAGTTCAGCACTGACATGTTGAGGCTGGTACAGGAATTGGGTCACCGGCGGGCGGCGGAGATTCCGGGGCGGGTAGTACGCTGGGAAGACGGCGTAATCTCGGTGGTTGCGGAGGGACTGGTGTCTCCCACGTCCATTGCGGTTGTAGATGGCCGGGTCCTGGTCAGCGAGGAGTTTGTCGGCTTGGTAACCGAGGTTAACCCGAAACGGTTTTCGGGGTGGTTTGCCGGGGGTGTATCGGTTGCTACAGGGGTGGGTGTTGCCTTCGTTCTGTTGACAAGCGTGTACGCGGTGCGGCTCGTTAGGAATAGAGATGCAGTCAACCTTCGCTAATAGTGATTGACACTATTAGTGCATGGCACTACTATTGTCAGGTGATCAGAAGTTACCGTGACAGGGACACGGAATCAGTCGCAGGACGGCGGCGTGTCAGAAAGTTCCCCGAGGATATCCAGCGTAGGGCACAAGGGAAACTGATGATCCTTAACAATGCCAACGACTTGAATGATTTAAGGGTACCTCCGGGAAATCGCTTGGAAGCACTATCAGGAGGTCGGGACGGGCAGTACAGTATCCGCATTAACGACCAGTGGCGTATCTGTTTTGTCTGGAGCGAAGGAGGCGCCTATCAGGTGGAGATAGTGGACTATCATTGATTCGAGACCGTCGTAGAGACATGACCATGATCGAACATAGAATGAAACAAGATCAGGAAAAGCTGCCTGCAATACACCCGGGGGAAATTCTTAATGAAGATTTTCTTTTGCCGATGAACATTACGCAGTACCGGCTGGCCAAGGCGATTGGCGTGGATGCACGCCGGATCCATTCCATTGTCCATGGGGAGCGGTCGATCACGGCTGAAACGGCCCTGCTGCTGTCTCGCTTCTTTGGGAATTCCGCGGCGTTCTGGATGGGGTTGCAAAGCCAGTACGATCTGGAAGTGGCCGAGGACCGCCTTGCCGACAGATTGAGGACGGTGGCAGCCCACGTTGGGCAGTAAACTTATCGAGTTGCTTTCTTGCCAGCATAACGATTTGGGGGAATTGGCAAGCCCAAGTTACCGTGGAAGGTGTCGTTTTCGTACTCGGTGCGGAACAACCGCCGCTCCTTTAACAGGGGTACAACCTCGTCGACGAACTCCGTGAATCCGTCGGGCAGCACGGAATTGTTCACCATGAACCCGTCGGCGGCCCGTTCCTCGAACCACAGTTGCATGGTGTCCGCCACTTGGGCCGGGGTGCCGATGTAGGCGTGCCTTGGCGTAGTTTCCCGTAGCGCCACCTCTCGCAGCGTTAGGTTTCGCTCGCGTGCGACCTCCTTGATCCTGTCGGTTGCGCTCTCCCAGCCGTTGCGGGCGAAATCGCCCAACTCGGGAAACGGCTCGTCCAGCTCGAACTGGGTGAAGTCAATGTCGTTGAAGTATCTACCCAGGTAATTGAGCGCGTCGGTCATACTGACAAGATTGGCTATTTGTTCGTATTTCCGGTCGGCTTCCTCGGCTGTCTCGCCGACTATGGGCGAGCACCCCGGCAGTATGAGTACCTCGTCGGGGTTCCTGCCGTGCTTGGCCGCCCGTTCCTTGATTTCTTTGTATAGCCCTTTGGCGTCCTCCAGGGACCTGTTGGTGGCGAAGATGGCATCGGCGTGGCGGGAGGCGAACTCCTTTCCTGCTTCCGACGCCCCGGCTTGGATGAGCACAGGCCTGCCCTGCCTGGACCTGGCTATGTTCAGGGGGCCCTGGACCGAGAAAAACTCGCCCTGGTGGTCCAGGCGGTGCATCTTGGCCGGGTCGAAAAAGACGCCGTTCTCCTTGTCGAACACGAAAGCGTCGTCCTCCCACGAGTCCCACAGGCCCTTGGTGACCTCCACAAACTCGTGGGCCATACGGTACCGCAGGTCGTGCTCCGGGTGTTCCGGCTTGCTGTAGTTGAGGGCCGAACCTTCCAATGGAGAAGTCACGATGTTCCAACCGGCCCGCCCGCCACTGATGTGGTCGATCGAGGCGAACTGCCTGGCAACGGTGAATGGGTCGCTATAAGTGGTGGACAGGGTGGCCGCCAAGCCGATGTGGGACGTATGGGCTGCCAACACCGCCAGCAGGGTCAGCGGCTCGAACCGGTTCAGGAAGATGGGATGGGACTTTTCGCTGATGTACAGGCCGTCGCCGAAAAAGACGAAGTCCAGCTTGGCTTCCTCCGCCTTCTTTGTCAGGGCCACGTAGTATTCCAGGTTTATCGGCCCGTCCGGTACGGCGTTGGGATGCCGCCAGGAGGCCATGTTGCTGCCCGTCCCGGAAAAGAACGCTCCAAGGTGCATCATGCGGCGTTTCTTCATTGTAGGCACAACCTCGAAATTCAGGAAGTGAAGGCTTGGGGCAACGCTTCGCTGAGCAGCTTGTACGAATGGAGGCGTTTTTCGAAGTCCCTGATGGCGGTTACGACAAACACTTCATCTACTTGGTAGTTTGCCTGAACGCCGGTCAACTCACAGCGCACCGATTCTTTGGAGCCGTGGATGACTTCCAGGTCCCGGACCTCAAAATCGCAGTTTTCACCGGACTGGCGGCGAAACTCTTCCGCCGCTTCCACGGTAAAAACGGTCACCGTCCTCCCGCTTTCCATGTGGACTCTGACCAGCTTGAGGCCCGAGGCGAACGACTGCGCCTCTTCGTCGGTTTCGGCCACCATGACGGGCAACGCCAGCATGGCCCGGGGAGCGGCGCCGCTTACCGGGTCGAACTTATCCCGATAGGTCCGCACCGCTTCGGCCATCACGTCCTCGTCATTGTTGAGAAACAGCGCGAAGACGTAGGGCAGTCCAAGGTCTGCCGCCATTTCCGCGCTGGACGGAGTCGTACCCAAGACAAACAGGTCGGCCGGTTGGGTTGGCACGGGGCTTGCTTGCAGGCCATAAAAGGGATGGTCCTGTTCCAGCCGGTCGTGCAGGAAGCTTTGCAGTTCCAGCACCTTCTGGTGGAATGGCTTGGCGCCGTGCCCGGTACCCGGTTGCAGCGCGCGGGTAGAGTTGGGCATCCCGCCGGGCCCGCCGCCAATGCCCAAGTCCACCCGCCCGCCGGCAAGGCAGGAAAGCACGTTGAAATTCTCTGCAACCTTGTAGGGGCTGTAGTGCTGAAGCATCACCCCGCCGGAACCCACGCGAATGCGGTCCGTTTTTGCCAGCAGGTGGGATATGAGCACCTCCGGAGAGGAACCCATCACGCCAGTGGAGCCGTGGTGCTCGGTAACCCAGAACCGGTTATATCCCCACCGTTCGGCGCATTGGGCGAGTTCTATGGTATGTCGAAAGGCGTCGGCGGCGGTCTCACCGGGATAGACCGGACTCTGGTCCAGGACGCTGAGCTTCAGCCGGGCGGTCTGCGCGCGTTCCATGGCGGTATGGTCAAGCCCCAGCCTGGCCCACCGTTGCTACGGTTGGGCCGCTTACGGGCCGGGTCAACATTTGCACCGCCGACCGCAGGAAGTCGGTCCGCCACGCCGCCTCCGCTTCAGGCGTAAAGTCCAGGTTGCCCAGCGGATGGTGGAACCTCCCCTCGGCTTTGAATATGCGGTTGGCCCCGACCCTCTCGGCGATGCTGATGAGGGCGGTAATCAGAACAACGGGTAGCCCGGCCCGGTCCAGTTCCTTGGCCAGCGTAGCTCCGCTACGCGTCCCGGTCCCTCAAGTTGCGGTGAGGATAACCGCCTCGACTCCCTGCGACTTCATGTCCTCGGCCATCTCGCGGCCAATTCGCTCCATCACCTTGATGTTGGCCATGTTGCCCGTGGTAACGTAGTAGTGGTCGCACAGGCTGCCGATGACTCCCGCCTTTACCAAGGCGCGGGCTGCGTCTAGGGGCACCGCCCGGTGGGGGTCGGCGTTGGTCCCGGCGGTATCGCATCCGCCGTGCCAAGCCTCGTATTGCCCTTGGCGGAGAGCGTCCAGCCCGGCGATGGGGTATTTCAGCCACTTGGATGCGTTCCACGTTTCCAGTTTGTCGGGATTGCCGAAGGGCACCAGCCCGGACTCGGTCACCAGCGCAACCTTGGCGTTGGCAAGGTCGGTCGCCGGCGGCGCCGGGTCGACGTTGCTGAAGTCCGGGACCGGAAGTTCGCTCTGGAAGGGTTTTCCCGCCAGCTTGGCCAGCAGCATGTCTACGGCCCTTTCCGCCGCTCCCTGCGGCAGGCGCAGGTTCCTGCGCAGCCCGGTTGAGAAGTATCCCTCGTCGTAGGCCGGGCCTATCTCGCGGCCCTCGGCAAGCTTGATAGCGAAATTGGCAAGGTCGGCCAAGGCTTTGTTCATGGAGGCGACGGTATCGCCGGTGGGGAGTATGTAAACGTCGTTGCGGTAAAGCTCCACTCCCGGATTGTTTACGTTCATCGCGGTCAACCCCGGCTTCCCGGCGGAGCGCCACGCTTGGACCAATGCGCCGCAAGCCGTACCGTAGCGGCCGGAGTTGAACGCGGGTCCAGCCACCAGTACATCGGCCCCCGAGTCCGCCGCCATCTCCATCAGTCGGGCCAAAGCATCTTTCTCATGCTCGATGAAATAGTTGTCGCCGCAAATCACGGTCCCGACGATGCTGCCGTTGTCTCCGAGGTGCCTGGCCAAGGCGACGCCGGGACCCACCGGCCCGGAGCGGTATGCAGGAGGAGCGTCGGCTTTCTCCTCTCCCCCTATGCCGCCGAAAAACTGGTTCAGGTAGTGAATGATCTTTATCGGCTTTTCCATCATGTAGCTCCCGGCGTAACGTCTATATGGCCTGCCCCAGTGGATGCCTGCCTACGCGGGCAAGACAGAAGGGGTCTATGGCTGGCGAGTCCCGTCAATAGTCCCTGGCCGTAATCCCGTTGACCTGCATCATCCAGAACCCGGCGTACATCTCGTGGGCGGTGAGGGTCATGCTCCGTCCGGCGGGTTGCCGCTGCCCCCAAGCCTCGTTGGAACTGAATACCAGGTCCGGCCCACCGATTACACGCTCCATTGCCGGGAGGGTAAACCGCCGGTCTGCGCCCCCGCCGGTTATGATGGCGTCGGCTTCCGGAACGTAGTCAACAATGGGCCAGTCTTTGCCCTCGGCGCCTCCCAATTCGTGGACGATGGGCACCGTCTTGATGCCCGACTGCTCCAAGGCTTTTACGGCCTGCATGAAATCGACCCAAGTGTTGCCGGTCCCCTCCAGTGTCATCACGACGCCCTGGACGCCCAGCATTCGGGCCAGGTTGGCCACCATGTAGCCGTTGCGCTCCTTCAGTTGATGGTCGTCGTGGTGGCCCCGACACAGTATAACGCCGGTGAAGTTCAGGTCTTTGCCGTGGCGGGCGTACAGCTCGCGTATGACCGGGTTGTTGAGACGCAGCCACGTAGGGGCCTTGATCATGCTGCGGTAGTTGCCGCTGACCACCGCTCCGTCGAAGTACTCGTTCGGGTGCAGCAGCGTCGGCACAAGGGATTCCATCGACTGCCCGTAAAGGAAAGTCTGCACCAATATACCCTGTTGCTGCACTTGGTCTACGTAGGCCACCCTGGGCAGGGAAGAATCCACGGCTCCTAGCTCGAGTACTTCAACGTCGCTCGGTTCTGCACCTTCCAGAGCGGCGCGGACCAAGTACCGGGAAGCTTGAATTGACCCCAGCCTGACTGCGGACTCGAAGTCCTGATTGTTAACGCCGGGCCGGGCTGTAAACAGGAGCACGATGTTGTGAGTGTTCGAGCAAGCGCAATAGTCAACCCCCGGCCCGCTCATGTCTATGATGCCTTCGTTGAACTCCAGTATCCCTCCGGTGGGTTCGGGCAGTTGGGCCGAGGCCAGCAGGGCCGTTCCCTTGAGCCGCCGCGTAGTGCCCTCGCCGACCGTGCGGGCCGGGGCCAGAAAGCCCGGGAAGGCTGCGCGGTCGCTTTCCACCTTATCCCGGGGTTCCAAAGCGTCCAGAACGTGGATGATCCGTGTCCTGTCTCCCGGTGAGGCCAACTCCACCCGCACGTCGCTTACAGAGTTGTCGAATAGCGCCGCCCTCCGGATTTCCTCCGCGCTAATGGTCAGAACGCCGCTCTCAAGTCTCGTTGCGACGCCGAAGGTTATGGCGTTAACCTCGTAGCTTTCCAGCCGCAGTTTCACCAAGTCGCTCCCGCTGAAAATTTTATTGCCTGCCCCCGGCGTGATTCCCGCCTGCGCGGGAAAGACGGGAAGGGGGCCGATTGCGCAAGTCCTGATATGATACCAAATGACCAAGCCGCCTCTTCCCAATCCCGGCGCGGTTCTTTATTATAGATTTGATTGACATAAAACCCCGTGCCCAGGCAACAACTGCAACGCTTCGCCAAGCAGGGAAGAATGAGAGGAGATGAGAGCGTTATCAGAAATCCGGTGAACCTCGTGGGTGGAGTCATATAGAGCAGGCACACCTTGGGTGCTATAATCAAACCCAGTGATAGCAATGACTGGGCGTTGCTTGAGGGTAGCGTCAAGATTTTCCATGCGGTAATTTCAACAATTGCTGTATTAAGCGTTGAAGAGAACGTGAGAATCGATATGCCTTGCTGACGGTATTAGGTTGCAGGGCGCATCAATCGCAGGCAGTATCCGGGATAGCCATCGTAAAGGAGCAGGTCCCAATGGTAGCTAACAACAGTGAAGGCGAGACTTGGACAGTGGCCGATATCAAGGATTTGACCATAAACGGTGAACAGAGAAGGGGAGCGGTAGTCATTAAGACCGAGGGCCGGGTCGACGGCAGCAATGCCAGTCAATTCCAAGGCGCCTTGGAGAACATCTTGGGCGAGAGTGACGGTGGTATGATCCTGGACTTGGGGGACCTGTCCTACATCAGCAGCGCAGGTCTCAGAGTCATATTGCTGGTGGCCAAGCAGCTACAGGGCAAGTCCGCGAAATTTGGGGTGTGCTCGCTCACGGACTCCGTCAGTGAAATTTTCCAGATTAGCGGCTTCGACAAAATTATACCGACTTACGCCGCTCAGGCTGACGCGCTCTCCGCTTTCGGCGAGTAACTGGAACTCATGTTTTCCTCTTCCGATTCGAAGAGGGTAACGTTCTGCATAGGCCTGCCCCCGGCGGGATTCCCGCGCAGGCGGGAATGACGGGAAGGGGGATGGACGCTAGTGGGGGAGTGGGTGTTGTGCAGAGGCCATAAACCCTTAAAGCCTGGCCCAGGCGAAGATGCCCGCCCAAGCGGGCATGACGGGAAAGGGCAATTGAAGATAATGGGTTAACAACGCATGACGACGCAACGGACGAACAAGATACTCGTGGTGGACGATGAGCCGGATGTTGAGCCCCTTGTGTTGCAGCGAATGCGGCGCAAGATACGCTCCGGTGTGTACAGCTTCGTTTTTGCACACAACGGGCTGGAGGCGCTGGAGCGCCTGCAGGAAGACAGCGACATCGATATGGTGCTCTCTGACATCAACATGCCGCAGATGGACGGTCTTACGCTACTGGAACAGATACCCAAAGTAGACCCTGAATTGCGCGCGGTTATCATTTCGGCCTACGGAGACATGAAGAATATTCGTACCGCAATGAACCGCGGGGCATTCGACTTCGTAACCAAGCCCATTGACTTCGAGGACCTTGAAATAACCATCGAACGTACCTTGGGGCACATCGCAGAATGGCGGGAGGCCCTGTCGTCCAGGGACAAGCTGGTGGCGCTGCAGAACGAACTCGACGTAGCCAGCAACATGCAGCAGTCCATTCTCCCCACCCAGTTTCCCAGAGGGGCCAACTACCAGGTTTTCGGGAGCATGAAGCCGGCCCGCAGCGTGGGGGGAGACTTCTTCGATGTCATGCGCTTGGACAATGGTCGCATAGGTTTGGCAATCGCAGATGTTTCTGACAAGGGGGTGCCCGCCGCTCTCTTCATGATGTCCACCCGGACCCTGTTGAAGGGCGCGGCCATAGGCACCCTCAGCCCCGGCGAAGTGCTGCGCGAGGTCAACGACCTGCTTAACCAGGACAACGAGGCCGCTATGTTCGTCACCGTGCTGTACGCGATATATGACCCTGCCAGCGGAAAGTTGAGCTACGCTAATGGAGGGCACAACTCGCCTCTCATCGTCCATGCCGACGGACAGGCAGAACTGCTGCCCCTGACCGACGGTGTAGCCCTTGGTCTGGTCCCGGACATGGAATACCAAGAAGGCAGCGTTACTCTCGCTCCAGGGGATACCGTGGTGTTGTACACAGACGGGGTATCGGAAGCGATGAACGGAGAAGAGGAAGAGTTCGGAAACGAACGTCTGCTTAAAATATTTGCGTCCGGCCCCCCTACGAACTCTAAGGAAGCCAACCAAGCGGTCTTCCAAGCCGTGGATACATTCGTCGGCGACGCGCCGCAGTCCGACGACATCACCTGCCTGACACTTTGCCGAGGCGAGTTCGGATCTTGAATGAGAAGCTGTCCCTGAAGGTTGAAACCCAACGCGACGAGTTGGGTCACATCATCGCTGCCGTGGAAGACATGGCGGAGCGAGAGGACTGGCCCCCCGGGCTTGTCTTTCGTGCGCAACTGGCGATCGAGGAAGTGGTGCTCAACGTCATGGACTACGGGTATGACGAAGGCCTCCACGAGTTTGAAGTGATCATTACATCGGAGGCCGACACGCTTACCATTGAAGTAGTGGATGGGGGCCGTCCGTTCGACCCGCTGACTGATGCCGCCATACCCGACTTGGAAGCATCGGTCGAGGACCGGAAGGTGGGTGGCTTGGGAATCCACTTGGTACGGACTATGATGGACCAAGTCAACTACCGGCGCGAGCAGGGCAGGAACCACCTGACCATGGTTGCTCGCAAGGCCGAATGAAGCGGAGGCGCCATCCGTCGCCGAAGCCTTGCCCCCGGGCCGGATTCCCGCCTACGCGGGAAAGACGAGGGAAGGGGGAGCGCCACTGGTGGCGTAATGTTGTCACGGTGGTTGTCGTAGCTGTTGTTAGCCTGTTAGCCGCCGCAGCCTGCGATAGGGTGTCAAACTCCACCGGCCAATTCATACAGCCGACATCCCTTCCGTCTAATGGAACAGAGAGCGGCACCGTTATTTCAACCCCCGGTGTCTCGGGAAAGCGGGTCCTTTTCGGACAGTCCGCCGCTTTCAGCGGCCCAGCCCAAGAATTGGGAAGGAATATGCGGCTGGGCATCGAGGCGGCGTTCCATGAAGTGAACGAGGAAGGAGGCGTCAACGGAAGGCTCTTTGCGCTTCGTTATTTTGATGACGCCTACGAACCGGAAGCCGCCATCGTCAACACCCAGCGGCTGATTGAAGAGGAAAAGGTTTTCGCGCTCATCGGTGAAGTAGGCACACCCACTTCGCGTTCGGCTACTCCCATTGCAGCGGAGGCCAACGTTCCGTTCATCGCTCCGTTTACCGGGGCGGAATTCCTGCGGGACAAGAAGTGGAACAACATCCTCAACATGCGTTCCTCCTATTACCAGGAAACCGAAGAGATGGTAGACCGGCTTACCAATGACCTGTGGGTTAATCGAATAGCGGTCATGTACCAGGATGACTCTTACGGTCGAGCCGGGTACCGGGGCGTAAAGTTTGCCTTGGAGCGCCGGCAGATGGAGCCGGTGTCCATCGGGTTGTATCCGCGAAACACCACAGCGGTAAAGACGGCCTTGCTGGACCTGATGCAGGGAGAACCCCAGGCGGTAATCATGATCGGCGCCTACGAGCCGGTGGCGTCGCTGATTTTGTGGGCGCGGCATACGGGGTTGGACGTGGTGTTCATGACGGTCTCCTTCGTGGGCAGCAATGCGTTGGCGGGAGAGCTTGGCCCCGACGGAGAGGGTGTTTACGTAACCCAGGTGGTGCCCTTCCCCACGGACGACTCCCGCGCCGTCACCGCGGCTTATCTGGATGCTCTGGAGGCGTACTCCCCGGAGAGTACGCCGGGTTTCGTTTCCTTCGAAGGTTACTTGGCGGGCCGTTTGGCTATTGCCGGTGTAGAGGGTTGTGGCCAGGAGGTTAGCCGCGCCTGTTTTCTGGACACCTTGCGGCAGGCGGATGTTGTCGACCTTGATGGGTTCCAACTTCGATACGGGGAAGACGACAACCAAGGCTCTGACCAGGTTTTCCTGACCAGGATCGGACCCGATGGCACTTATTATCCCGTGACCAGTTTGCTGGACGTGAGACGATGAAAGCACGTTTGAGTAGTTTGCTGGAAAGGCGCAACCGGATTTCGACCCAACTCTATCTGGCCATCGGCGGGGCTGTGGCTTTCACTCTGGCGGCCAGTCTGGTGGGATGGTTTTCCTTCAACCGGGTGGGTGAGGCGCAGTCGCGGGTGAATGACAGCAGCGTGCCGGAATTGGTGGCTGCATTCGGAGTGGCGCAGCACAGCGGGACCTTGGTGGTCGCGGCGCCCCGATTGACTACGGCGGCCACACCCGATGAATTGCAGGCCGTTTCGGAAGATATTACCGAAGCGCATGATGCGCTCCAGGCAGCGATGCAGGTGCTGGGGCAACAAGGCGGTCGAGGAGAGGTCTTCAACCGTATTCAGGCCGATGCCGATACGTTGATCCTCAACATAAGAGCAATAGAGTCGGAAAAGTCACAGATATTTGACCTGAACGCGCGGTCCGGCGAATTGAGGACGGAACTCGGGGACTTGCGCACGCGCTTGGATGACATATTGGTGCCGGCGGTAGACGACCAGTTGTTTTACACCATGACCGGGTATCGTTACCTTGGGCAATCCCAGGAGGGCCGGGAAGAGTATTTCTCGGAACAGGAACTATGGCGATACCGCCGTCTGGCGGACTTGCACGTGGAAGCGAGCGAAGCGTTGCACCTGATGGAAAGCGCTTTCAGCGTTTCTGAGACCCCTCACTTGGAGCCAATGAAGGAACGATTTGAGTCGTCGGCAGGCCGAATCGAGAGGAGCCTGGCGTCGCTGAGAAGTTCTGCGACCCGTGAGGAGGAGCACCTGCAGTTAGGAAGGCTCGCTGAAGTAAGAGGCCTGGCGCCGCCGTTAGGCAGGCTCATTGAACTGGGTATTGGAGAGGAAGGGGGATTTGAGCTGCTGGAGCGGGAACTGAGGCTGGTGGAAAGCCAGCGGGAATTGCTGGCCAACAACCGGGATATTTCGGTGACCTTGGTGGCGGCGGTGGACGGCCTGGTAAGTCAGGCTCATGCCAATGCCCAAGCGGCTACCCTCGCCTCGACGGAAGCCGCATTGACAGGGCGCATACTGTTGTTGGCCATTACCGCCTTGAGCATCGGCGGCGCCCTGCTGATTGCGTGGCTGTTCGTGGGCCGGGTGCTGCTGCGCCGGCTGGAGATGCTGTCGGACTGGATGCGCCGGATGGCCAAGGGAGACCTGGAAGTGCAGGTGGAGATTGGCGGGCGCGACGAGGTTGCGGATATGGCGGCGGCGTTGGAGGTGTTCCGGCAACATGCCTTGGAGGTCCAACGCCTTAATTTGGTGGAGTTGCTGGCGGAGCAGTTAGAAGAGAAGAACGGCGAATTGGAGAGCCTGGCCGGCGAGTTGCAGGGCAAGAACGGAGAACTTGAGAATTTGGCTGAGGAGTTGCAGGGCAAGAACGTCGAGTTGGAGAGTCTGGCCGGCGAGTTGTCAGGGAAGAACGACGAACTGGAGAATACGCTGGCCGACTTGAACCGTGCCCAGGACCAGATTGTCATGCGGGAAAAGCTGGCGGCCTTGGGTGAACTCACTGCCGGCGTTGCCCATGAAATCAGGAACCCGCTGAACTTCGTTAAGAACTTCTCGGAGGTTTCAAACGAACTGCTGGTTGAGTTGAAAGAGGTCCTTGAAGAGGAAGGGGTCACCCTGAGCGACGACCAAAGGGGACTGGTGGAGGACATCTCTGGAGACCTCTCCAGTAATCTTGAGCGCATCGGGTCGCATACCGCACGGGCCAACCGGATAGTACACGACATGCTAATGATGGGCCGCGGATCGTCCGAGCGGGCGCCGGTAAACGTCAATTCCTTGGTGGACGAATACGCCAGGCTGGCTTATCACAGCGCACGGGCGGTCGACACCGAGTTCCAGTTGGATATAAAGCAGGACCTGGACCCGAACACCGGCGAGTTGGACGCCATTCCACAGGACTTGGGCCGGGTTTTCCTGAACATGGTAGGGAACGCTTGCTACGCTACCGACGAAAAAAGGCGTACTTTAGGAGACGCCCAAGTCAACGGAGACCGTTATTGGCCAACGGTATGGCTGTCCACTCAGCGGACGGAGGACAGCATAATAGTACGTATCCGGGACAACGGCAACGGGATGCCGCCGGAAGTGGTGGAAAAAATATTCAACCCCTTCTTCACCACCAAGCCTACCGGGCAAGGGACAGGACTGGGCTTGGCGCTTTCGAGCGACATCGTACGAGAACATGGCGGCACCATAACTGTGGATACCCAACCCGGCGAATATACGGAGATGATAGTGGAGTTGCCGTTGGAGCCACCCGTGCAGGTTGCAGTTCCCGTGAATGACTGACCACATGACCAGAATTGCGCCTCAAAAGAAGGAGTCCCAGCCCCCGAGTCGCTTGGCGCGCAGGAAACGGACGAACGCTTTCCACCGGCGCTCGGAAACTATACTAGCCGCCTCGGAGATGTCCTGTTCCCTGGTGTCAGGATTGAACCCTTCCCAAATCTTTATCTCCTCCAAAGGGACAATGCAGTCCCAAGCCCCCAGTGGCACCAGGGGATGATCTCCCCGGAGCCCTGGACTACCAGGTCGATCATCTTCTGACGGTCAATGGCCAAGCGGAAGACCCTCACGCCATCCAGTAAGGGGCGGTTTTCCACGAAATAGTCCTCGTTCCTTTCGGTCTCGAAGAACTCGTCCTTGCGGAACTCCTTGGCCATGAAAGGCCCGGCGCCCTTCCAGTCTTCTATCGTCAACAGACGCCCTTCGTCGTCGGCTGGCTGGAAGATGTGCTTGGGCACTATCCCGGCGAAGGCGTTGCCGAAGGCCGGCATAAATCCAACGTCGGGGTCCTTGATAGTAACTTCAATCGTGGCCTTGGGAAGGGCTTAACATCCCGGCGGCCAAGGCTGCGGCGGTTGTGACGCCGGATTGGCCGCAAGCGGATTATTGACATCGGCAGGAAAATAGATAGGCTTATGGCGTTTGCTGTGTGAGATTTTCCTCGCTGACAGGGAACGAGAAGGACGACGGGATGAACGCGGCGGCCTCGTACCTCCAAAAAACATCAAAAGCCCTGTTGAGCTACGACCTGCAAACGTTCCGCGGGGACGTTTTCGGCGGAATCACGGCGGCTGTCGTGGGGCTGCCCGTGGCGTTGGCCTTCGGCGTAGCCTCGGGGTTGGGCGCTCTTGCCGGCATATACGGAGCCATCGCGGTAGGGTTCTTTGCGGCCGTGTTCGGCGGGACGCGGTCACAAATATCCGGTCCCACCGGGCCGATGGCCGTGGCTATGGCAGTGGTCGTCACCACCCACGCAAGCAATTTGGCCGAGGCCTTCACCATAGCCGTCATGGCGGGCTTGATACAGGTCCTTCTGGGCGTGCTGAGAATCGGCCGTTTCGTGGCTTTTACCCCTTATTCCGTGATCTCCGGGTTCATGTCGGGCATTGGCGTAATCATCATCCTTTTGCAAACGCTGCCTTTCATGGGTTCGGCGGTCTCCACGGGCGGGCCGCTAGGCGCCGTGCGGTCGTGGCCCGCCGCGATACAGGGTATCAACTTTGAGGCTCTTGCCATCGCGGCCGTCACCCTTGCCGTTGGGGTGTTGTGGCCCAAGCAAGTACGGAAGTACATGCCTTCTACATTGGCGGCGCTCGTTGCCGGGACGCTGTTGGGCGTTCTGTGGCTGACCAACACGCCGGTCATTGGCGAGGTACCGACCGGGATACCCATGCCCCGTATGCCGGACTTTTCGGTGCACACGTTGACCAACGCGGTGCAACCGGCGATAACGATTGCGCTGCTCGGCTCCATCGACAGCCTGCTTACCTCCCTGATAGCCGACTCGCTGACTCGGACGCGCCATAGCCCTAACCGGGAGTTGGTGGGCCAGGGAATCGGCAACATGATCGCAGGTTTCGTCTGGGGTCTGCCGGGAGCGGGAGCGACGATGGGTACGGTAGTGAACATCCGCGCCGGCGGACGGACACCCGTGTCGGGAGTGTTGAGGGCTGCGATCCTGTTGGGGCTGGTGCTGGGTCTTGGCAAGTACGTCGAGGCCATACCCCACGCTGTCCTGGCCGGCATCCTGATGAAGGTAGGCTGGGACATTATTGACTGGCGTTTCATCACCCGGCTTCATCGCGTTCAGCGGGAACACCTGCTTGTGATGCTGATCACAATGGGGCTCACGGTATTTCTCGACCTTGTAACCGCCGTGGCGATAGGCCTTATAGCCGCCGGAATGGCCAGCGCGCGGCAGTTCGAGCGGCTGGAACTGGACAGCGTCGTTTCGACGCCGCTGCTGGACCGGAGTTTCTTGGGAACCCAGGACAACGCCGACGACTTTTCCGCCCGAGTCGGACTGGTGGCCTTGAGGGGAAGCTTCTCCGTTGCATCCTCCAACAAGCTTATCGACACCATCAGCGCGGACATCGGGGATCATGAAGTCGTGGTCCTTGACTTCTCCGACACCGTCTATATGGACGACAGCGCGGCCTTGCTGGTGGAGCAGTTGATCGACGTCGCCATAGCCGAAAACACCCAGTGCATCGTCATGGGACTTACGGGCGGGGTGGCCAGGAACCTCCGCGGACTCAACGTTTTGAAGCACGTTCCTCCCGACCAAATCGTCGAAACCCTGGACGATGCGCGGGAAACGGCGAAGCGGATACTTGGGGCTTAGAACAGTGCCCAGCCCTTGCCATGCGGCTAGCAGGGACAGTGTCCGTGTCGGCGACACCACTATCGACTATGAAATCCGGCGCAGCGCCCGCCGCAAGAAGACCGTCGAGATCACCTTGGTGGCCGGCGGCGTCCAAGTGGCGGCTCCTTCCAGGCTGCCCAAGCGCGAGATACAGCAGATTGTCCTCAAGAAGGCGTCGTGGATTATCAAACGCCTGTCAGAGACAGAGCAGGAAGCGCCGCCCAAGCGCTTCGTCAGCGGGGAAACGCTGCCGTACTTGGGCCGCAACGTGCGACTGATCGTCGAGGCTGCTGACGTTCCATCGGTCACAGTCAGGTTCAATGATGGAAGCTTCCGGGTAACGGCGCCCCACAGCCATACCGGAGTTAACGCCTGCCCCTGCCAGCCCCCGGCCGAAGGTGAAGGGGGGCAGGATTCCCGCCCCCCTTCACCCGTCATTCCCGCGAAGGCGGGAATCCGGGCCGGGGGCAGGCTGCGCGGGAAAGACGGGAAAGGGGGCACGGACGAAATCCTGGATGCTCTCGTGGAGTGGTATAAATCCCGCGCCGCAGAACACCTGCCGGCGGAAGTGGACCGCTGGTGGGACCGGCTGGGGACCGGAAACAAGTCCCGGATTCTCATTCGCAACCAGCGTAGCCGGTGGGGAAGTTGCGCCCACGACGGTACCCTGCGCTTCAACTGGCGGATGATGATGCTTGACCCGTCGTTAATCGAGTACATCGTGGTTCACGAACTAGCCCATCTTACGTTCATGGACCACTCGGCCAACTTCTGGAACTTGGTGGCCCAGGTCCTGCCCGACGCGCAACAACGCCGCCGCCGGCTGCGAGAAGCGGGCAAGGCGCTTCCCCTGTAGCGCTAGAGCCGGACGCTTCAGACTGCGGCGCCCCCAATGTTTGGCGGCCTGCAAGCCCTTTTGATTGTCCGTCAGAATCAGGATTATAAGGATTAACAGGATTAACAGGATGAATCATGCTATCCTGAAAATCCAAAAATCCGGTAAATCCTGATTCTGACAAAACCCCTGCGCCAGTCCGTCGCCCCGTGCTGGAGTTGCTATGCCCGGTCAACTCTTTACCGAATATTTCCTCACCGAAGGCATACGGGCCACCGCCGAGTGGCAGGAATGCCTGGACCAACCCAAAGCGTTCGCCGGTTTCAGGGAAGCCATTTCGTCCAGGATTGCTTGGTTCACTCAGTTCGCCGACCCCAATGAGTCCGTCACCGAACAGGACCTGGTGCGGCCGGTGCTGGAGATTCTGGGCTGGACCGACTACCTGCCGCAACAGGGGTCGGCGAGGAACGAAGACATCCCCGACCACCTGCTTTTCGCCGATGACGACTCCAAGGTCCGTGCCGCCGCTCGCGCCACCTCACAAGACCGTTACCTGGACGCCCTGCTGATTGAGGAGAGCAAGCGGTTCGGCCTCCCCCTCGACAATCGTGACCCGTCCGACAAGGTGCAGACCGGCACGCCCCACGGCCAGGTGCTGCGGTACCTGTCCACGGCGGAGACGGTCTCCGACGGGCGCATCAGGTGGGGAATCCTCACCAACGGCGGCGTCTGGCGCCTGTACGACCACCGGGCCAGGCCCCGCGCCAGCGGCTACTACGAGGCCGACCTGCAAACGATGCTGGCACAGGGTGAAGACGCCAGCCTGATGACCTTCTACCTGCTCTTCCGCCGCGACGCTTTCATCCCCAGAGAGGGCGCAACCGCCACCTTCCTTGAAACGGCTATTTTGGAGGGACGCAGGTACGAGGAAAAGGTCGCCCAGGACCTCTCCGGCGTTGTTTTCGAGAGCGTCTTTCCCAGCTTGGTCAACGCCTTGGCCGGGGAATCCAAGGCGGGCCTCGAAGAGATCCGGGACGCCGCCCTGGTCTTCCTGTATCGGCTGCTTTTCCTCCTCTACGCGGAAGACCGCGGCCTGCTGCCGGTCAACGACCCGAGATACGACGACTACGGGCTGCGAAAGCGGGTACGGGACGACGTGGCGCGAAGAATGGAGCAGGGAGACGCCTTTTCGGGCGTGGCCTCCAACTACTACGGCCACTTGGCCACGCTGTTCCATCAAATCGACAAGGGCGACCCCTCCATCGGCCTGCCGCCGTACAACGGCGGCCTCTTCGCACCCGAGTCGGCGCCTGTCCTGGAAAAGGTGAGCTTGCCCGACTCTGTGGTGGCCCCGGTCATTTACGACTTGAGCCACACCGGGACGCCCGAGGGGCGCCGGTTCGTCAACTACCGCGACATGTCCGTGCAGCAGTTGGGGTCAATCTACGAGCGCCTGCTGGAAAGGGAGCCGTCCCGGAACGGCGCGGGAGAGATTGTCATACGGCCCAACCCCTACGCCCGCAAGGACAGCGGCAGCTTCTTCACTCCTCAGGAACTGGTGGACCTGATTGTCGAGCACACCTTGAGTCCCTTGGTTGAGGAGCGTCTCAAAACCTTCGAGGCCAAAGCGGAGGAACTCAAAAGCGACAAGCGGCCCAAGGCCCAACGCCGCCAGGAACTCCGGAAGCTGGACCCGGCGGAGGCGGCCCTGGACTTGAAGGTGCTCGACCCGGCTATGGGCAGCGGGCACTTTCTCGTCACCGCCGTGGACTTTCTGGCCGACTACGTCGCCGAGCTGATCGAGTACCTCCCCGCGGTGCCGGGATGGCTGGATGGCGAGTATGTTTCGCCGCTGGTAGGCCGCATTGCCTCCATACGCAATGACATCCTGGCTCGCGCAGAGGAATCGGGCTGGCTCATCAACGAGTCCCAACTTACCGACCAAGCCATCATCCGCCGCATGGTGCTCAAGCGGTGCATCTACGGCGTGGACAAGAACCCGCTCACCGTGGAACTGGCCAAGGTCTCCCTGTGGCTGCACAGCTTCACCGTCGGCGCGCCGCTGTCCTTCCTGGACCACCACCTGCGCTGCGGCGACTCACTGGTCGGCCTGCGGGTGCGGGACTCCGTGAACGACCTGCAACGGTTGGGAAGCCTGTTTGCCGGGAGCGCCATTGCCGGGGCCGAGGCCGCCGCCGGCAGTATGCAGCGCATCGAGGAGATGTCGGACGCCGACATAGCCGAGGTGCAGGAGTCGGCTACGCTGTTTGAGGTCGTCGAAAAGACGACGGCGGACCTGCGCGGCCTGTTCGATACCCTCTGCGGCCTGCGGTGGCTGGGCGCGGGGATGAAGAAGAAGGAGCGGGCGACTTTCGAAGCCCCATTGGCGGAAACCCTGGGCCAGCAACCGGAGAACGCCTACGCCCTGTTGTCCCGCGGCCCCGGCCCGGAGTCGGAAACCGGAGCGCCGCTATCCGCAACGTTCAAGGAGTTGTGGGCGGAAGCCAGGACCGTCGCAGACCGGGAAGACTTCCTGCACTGGGAGGCCGCATTTCCCGGGGTGTGGCAGGGATGGCAGGACGTCCATCCGCAGGGAGGCTTCGACGCCATAGTCGGCAACCCGCCCTGGGACCGGATAAAGCTACAGGAAGTGGAGTGGTTCGCCACCCGCGCCCCGGAAATAGCCCTTGCATCCACGGCGGCGGCGCGAAGGGCCGCCATTGGCGCCCTGCGCGACAAGGAACCAACCTTGGCGGCCGATTACGACGCTGCCAAGGAGCGGGCCGACAGCCTCGGCCAACTGGTCCGGGCCTCGGGCCACTACCCCCTGCTGGGCGGCGGCGACATCAACCTGTATTCATTGTTTGTCGAGCGGGCTACTCGGCTCATCAAGCCCGACGGCATCGTTGGCCTGCTGACCCCGTCGGGCATCTACGCCGACCTGACCGCCGCCAACTTTTTCAAAACGGTCTCCACCAACGGGCGGCTGGCCGGGCTGTTCGATTTTGAGAATCGGAAGATTTTCTTCAAGGACGTCCACGCCTCATTCAAGTTCTGCGCTTTTATCTTCGGCGGCGAGGAACGGCGGTTTGACAAGACGGAGTGCGCCTTCTTCCTCCACGACCTTGCGACGGTCAACGACCCGGAGCGGTGCTTTTCGTTGGAGCCGGCCGACTTCGCCCGTGTAAACCCCAACACCGGCACGGCACCTATCTTCCGCACTCGCCGCGACGCCGAAATAACCCGCCGTATCTACGAGCATCACCCGCCGCTGGTGGACCGGTCGAGCGGCGAAGAGCGCCGCGCCTGGCCGGTCAAATACCATACTATGTTCCACATGACCAACGACTCCGGCCTCTTCCGAACCGGTGAGCAGTTGCAAGACGAGGGATACTATCCGGTCCAAGGCAACCGTTGGAAGCGGGGGAATGAAACGTACTTGCCGCTGTACGAAGGCAAGATGGTACAGGCCTATGACCATCGTGCGGCCAGCGTTGTAGTCAACCCCGCGAATCTAAACCGCCCGGCCCAGCCACGAGATGCTACTACTGAAGAACATGCCAATCCTCATTGGCTACCTGCGCCTCAGTTTTGGGTTAGTGAAGACTCATTCAACTGGAAATGGCCACTGGAATGGGTAATCGGATTCAAGGAGATAACGGCGGCGACCAACCATCGCACGATGATAGCGTCCGTGTTTCCAAAGGCAGCTTTCGGAAACAAGATACCTGTATTCTTTCCAGCCGACGGCGACGTTAAAGACACCACGGAGACTTTCAAAGACTGTGCCATGCTCTTGACGGCGAATCTGAACTGCGTTGCGTTTGATTTCGTTGCAAGGCAAAAGATCCACGGTCAAACACTGAATTTATTCATCGTCGAGCAACTCCCCGTCATCTCCGCCGCGGACTACGACCGGCAATTCGGAACCACCACTGCCCGCGAGTTGATACGCGACCACGTTCTCCGCCTCACCTACACCGCTCACGACATGGCGCCCTTTGCCAAGGATATGGGTTACGATGGCCCACCCTTCCCTTGGGATGAGGAGGAGCGCCGCCACCTGCGGGCCAGGCTCGACGCGCTTTACTTCATCCTCTACGGCCTCTCCAAGGAAGACGCCGCCTACGTGTTGGAGACCTTCCCGATTGTGCGCCGTGAAGACGAGGCCGCCTTCGGCAGCTACCGCACCCGCGACTTGGTGCTGGCCTACATGAACGCCCTGGCCGCGGGGGATACCGAAACGGTGGTGGCGGTGTGAGTCAGAATCAGGATTAAAGGATTAACAGGATAAACCGCGCTATCCTGAAAATCCTGAAATCCGGCAAATCCTGATTCTGACAGTTGCGCTGAAGACATGACAAATGCCCGTTGACAACCGCTGTCAGAACCAGGATTCTCAGGATGAATTGGCGTTATCCTGAAAATCCAAAAATCCGGTAAATCCTGATTCAGACAACACGGAGATCACGCCGAGTGATGCGAGATAGGCTGACTTACTCGATAATTGGTTGTGCAATGAAGGTGCACAATACTCTTGGGAATGGGTTTCAGGAAGTCATTTACCAGAGATGCCTCGCTATTGAGATGGAACGGGCCAGGATTGATTTTGGTCGGGAAGTGGACCAGACAATTTTTTACGACGGAATCGCGGTTGGAACGAGAAGAGCCGACTTTATCGTAGACAATCGAGTCGTAGTCGAGCTAAAAGCACTGACTGAACTGGATGACGTTCACATAGCGCAGATCAAGAACTACGTAGCAGCTTACGGCTTTCGCGTTGGTCTATTGATCAATTTCGGAGCAAAAAGCTTGGAATACAGACGGATATTTAACGATAAATTGTCAGAATCAGGATTCTCAGGATTAAAGGATTAACAGGATGAATCGGCACCATCCTGAAAATCCTGAAATCCGGTAAATCCTGATTCAGACAACAACCGTCCCGCTGAACAACCACTCCCCGTATCCCTCGTCCCCCGGCAGGGGCGTTCGTTCTACCTCAAATCCGGCCCCCTCCATCAGCGACGTCCAAGCGTCTATGGAAAACAGGCCGGTAACGTGCAGGTCGTGCACCACCCGGCGGACGCCGTTTTCTCTGATGTCGTAGGTGAACAGGGACTCGACCTGGGTATCCGATGGGTCCGGGTCGTGGAGTTGCTCTTCGGTCGTTATGGTTACGCCGCCCGCCGAAGTGGTCCAGCGGATCACCTTGCCCTCTCTGAAAGACTCTTTCACCATATCGGGCGCCGCCAGCAACAGCCCGCCTTGGCGTAGATGTGCCCGTGCCGTTTCGAACGCGGCTCGCAGGTCGTTTTCGGTCAGCATGTAGGAAACGGCGTCGTGAATCAGGACGGCGTCGAACAGCCTGCCCAACCGCACCGTCCTCATGTCGCCCAAGTAGTGTTCCACCCCGGGGTTCCGCCGGTGCGACAACTCCAGCATACGCGGCGAAACGTCCACCGCCGCCGCCCTGTGGCGATGCGTCAGGTGGGACAGCAGGTGCCCGCCCCCCACGCCCAGCTCCAGCAGATTGTGTCTTCCCGGGCCGAGCTTGTGTTCAATGGCCCGCAGCCAATATGACGCCTCTACTGCGTAGTCCTCCGGGGGACTGATCACCGGCCACAAGTAGGCCAACTCGTTGTAGAGGCGGATGCCCGCCATCGGGTTGTCCATTATGGGTTAGTCACCTTTTGCCGGGTTGCGGCCAGGGGTGGAATTGTCAGAATCAGGATTTTCAGGATTGAAGGATTAGCAGGATGAATCGGCGCTATCCTGAAAATCCCTAAATCCGGTAAATCCTGATTCAGACAGTCTTGCCCCAACGGGTTTTGTTCACACTTGCGTGACAATTTCCCTTTGCAGGCCCGTACTCTTCGCGCTACACTCGGCTTCAACCAATGCACCTCCATTCTAGCAAGCACGGGAGACACATGGCCCGGAACACCGGACAACCCTTATGGCCGGACGGCTGCCCCAAGCTCGCCATTCACCCTGCACCCACGGGCTTGACCGCCCGTTTGAAGCAGGTCGTGGACTCGGTGCAGCAGGGCGACCCCCTTGCGCCCGTCACCGTGGTCGGGCCTTCCGTTTACGCAAACCTGACCCTCCGATACGAGTTGGGCCGCTCAGGGTTCGCCAACGTCAGGTTCCTGGTGTTCCCCCGGCTGGCCGAGTTCCTGGGCGCCCCGTTGCTGGCCTCCCAAGGCCGCAGGCCCTTGACGCCGGTCTTGGAAAACGCGGCCGTTCGTGCGGTCACTTCAAAGGTTTCTGGAGTCCTCTCGCAAGTCAGTTCCCATTCATCAACCGTCCTCAGCATCAGGAGGGCCTTTCGCCAGATTCGCCACGCCTCCGAAAATGGCTTGGACAGGTTGGCTGCGCAGGGCGGGCTTCGTGAAGAGGTGGTGGGTCTGTACCGCAGCTTCCGGGAGCAGACCAAGGAATTCTACGATGCCGAGGACCTTGCCAGGGCCGCCGCCAAAGCGGTCCGGTCCGGCAGGACGGCGGGACTCTCGGACTTGGGATTCATCCTGTTCTTCATGCTGTCCGGCATGTCCCCCGGAGAGAAGGAGTTGGTTGCTGAGTTGGCCGCCGCCGGCAGGTGCGCCGTTCTTCTGGGGCATACCGGGGACGCGGATGCCGACGGGCCCATAGAAACGCTGGCGGATGACTTGGCTCCCTTCCTGGGCGCACCCGAACGGCATACGGTCCCGAACGGCGAACAAGTACCGGCCCTGGCTCCTTCCGGCAAGCGGCTGCTCATCGCGCCCGACCCCCATGAAGAGGTGCGGTGGACCATACGCTGGATCGTCCATCGGGCGGAGCAGGGGACCCCGTTTCACCGCATGGCCGTGCTTTATGGGGCGCATACCCCCTACAACACCTTGGTGAGGGAGGAGTTGCAGCTTGCCGGAATCCCGGTTTCCGGCCCCAACCCTTTTCCCTTGGCCCAGACGGCGGTAGGCAGGACCCTCACCGGCCTTATGCAACTTTCCGACGGTCAACTTTCCCGTGACGCAGTGATGCATTGGCTCATGGGCTGCCCGGTGCAGCCTCCCGGAAACAATGACAGCATGGGCTTCAGTCCCAGCAGATGGGACGCTATTTCAAAGAAAGCAGGTGTCGTGGGCGGGCTGGACCAGTGGACGGAACGCTTGGGCCGCTACGCACAGGACACGGAACGCTCGGCCCTGTCCAGGGAACGGAAGGGGGAAATTTCGGAGGCCCAAGCCGACCTGATGGCGGCGGAAACCCAAGCGGCCCGCCAACTGTTGCGGTTTGTCCGACGCCTGTCTGAAGACGTGATGCCTCCCGCCGACGGAAGCGAGTGGGGAGTGTTTTCCGGCTGGGCCCTCGACCTCCTCGACCGCTACTTGGCGCCGGTGCCCCGGATACCTGAGCCGGAAAGGGGCATTTTCGACAAGATAAGGGATATTCTGGAGGGCTTGTCGGCGGCAGAGGGAATAGACCCTTCGCCGCGCCTCGATGTATTCAAAGCGAGCTTGGAGGAAGCCCTCCAGGCGCCCGCAGGGCACTCGGGGCCGACCGGGCAGGGCGTGTTCGTCGGCCCCATCGCTTCGGCCGCCGCAATGAATTTCGACGTGGTGCACATCGCCGGAATGATCGAAGGGTCCATACCTGCGCCAACCGGCGACGACCCTCTCATCCCCGACGTCAGCAGGCAGGAGGCGGGCGGCGCCGGGGCAGGGTTGCCTTTGCGGGACGAGAGGCTTGCTGAGGACAGGTACGCTTTCCTCTCGGCCTTGGGCGCGGCGCCGGAGGTAATGTTGTCCTTCCCGCGTTCCAGTCCAGCGGGCCAACGCGCCCACTATCCCTCTCGTTGGTTTCTGGAGCAGGCGTCGGTTATCGAAGGCTCGCCGGTGCATACGTCGGACCTCTGGTCCATGGACAGCCGGCCCTGGCTGACTATTCTCCGCTCGACGGACCAGTCCCTGGCGTCGGTTTCCGGCGCCGCGGCGGCTGACCTGCACGACTACGACCTGGAGCGGTTATGGTCGTGGAAGCGGGTCGGGCTGGAGGCAAAGGCACACCCGTTGGCGGCGTCGGGCATCCTTGCCAGGTCTTTTGAATTGGGCCGCCAACGTTACGCAAGCCCCAACTTCACCGAGTGGGACGGCAACCTTTCCGGCGCCTTGGCCGGGTCGAGGCTGTCGGAAAGGCTGGAAAACACCCCCTTGTCTCCCACCAGCCTGGAGCAGTGGGCCGGTTGCCCCTTCCGGTACTTCCTGGGCTATGTGCTGCGCATCAGCGTCCTGGATGACCCGGAAGAAGTCCACTCCATTACCCCCTTGGAAAGGGGTTCGCTGGTGCATGGAATCCTGGAGGAGTTCATCGGCGGGTCTCTGAAGGACGGCACGCTGCCCCGGCCCGGCGAACCGTGGAGCGGACAGCACCGGGCTGCTTTGGAGAGCATTGCCCGGTCGCACTTCCAAGCAGCCGAAAACAAGGGCGTTGCCGGCAAACGGTTGCTGTGGCGGTTGGAGCAGGATGACATCCTCAGCGACTTGTACTCCTTCCTTGAGGCCGACGCCGACCTGAGAGGGCGATTCGGCGTATCCCCCCTTTACTTGGAAGCCCGTTTCGGAAGAGAGGGAGACCCTTGGGACGCTGCCGAGTTGCCTATGGACGGCGCTCCGCCCTTGAAGTTCCGTGGCGTGATAGACCGGGTCGATGCCGACCCATCCGGCAGGAACGTGCTGGTCATGGACTACAAGACCGGCAGCGCCGGCCCCTACACTGGATTGAAAGACGACCCGGTTGACAAGGGCAAACACCTGCAACTGGCGATCTACTCGTTGGCCGCCCGCAACGCCCTCGGCGACGACGCTAACGTAACCGCCGCCTACTGGTTTACTTCCAGCCGCGGCGGGTTCTCCTTAGCCCCGCCGGATCCCCTCGACATTGCCAAGGAAGACACCTTGAGACGGTTCGAGGAAGGGGTTTCCGTCATAGTTTCCGGCATCAGGAACGGACTTTTCCCCGCGAACCCCGGAGAGCCGGACCGGGGAGACTTCACCAATTGCCGCTTCTGCGACTTCAAGTCGCTGTGCCCCTCCCGCAAAGACGCTCTATGGAGGCGGAAGAAGAGGCATCCCCTTTTGGCCGGCTACCTTCAACTGTCGGAGGTGGACTAGAACTTGAGCGTCGCCTTTGTACCTCAGGACAACGACGTGCGGGAGAGCATCCGGGAGTCCCTTGACGAGACCCTTTTTGTGGAGGCGGGTGCAGGCACCGGCAAGACCACCAGCTTGGTGGACCGGGTGACGGAGCTTGCCGCATCCGGCAGGACCACCCTGGACAGGGTCGCCGTCATCACCTTCACCGATGCCGCCGCGGCGGAACTGCGCGACCGTATCCGCGGGTCGTTGGAGAAGGCCGCATCCGACGAAACGTTGGACGACGACGAGCGGCTTCGCTGCCAACGCGCCCTGACCGACTTGGACCGGTCTTCCATTCAGACGCTGCACAGTTTCGCCGGGTCAATTCTCCGTGAACGCCCACTGGAGGCAGGACTGCCGCCCGTGTTCGACACCCTGGACGCCATCCAGAGCGACCTGGCATTCGACGAGGATTGGAACGAATGGATTGACGAGAGGCTGGATGGAACCGAGGATGATTCGGTCCTCTACCCGGCCTTGGCATTGGGGTTGTCTATAGACCAGTTGAGGTCGGTTGCTCTGGAATTTCACCGGAACTATGACCTGCTTGAAGGCGCATCGTTTGCCGATATTCCCAGACCTTCCTCGTCGGCGGTGCGGCGGTTGGTGGACGAGTCGCCGGAGTTGGAAAGGCTCTGCCAGTACTCGAAGCTGGGCGAGACCGACCGGTTGTACAGTCACGTCCAGCAGTTGCTCAGGGGCATAAACCGGCTGATTGAGTTAGGAATGGACTCCCGAGTTGTCTACAGGCAGTTGGAGAGAACCCTTCCGATTAAGCAGGGCCGAGGAAACCAAAGGGACTGGGAACGTGACCCGGTTACTTCCGAGAACGCCTGCAAAATGCTGAAAGACCTGCTCGGTGACTTGCATCAGACGGCCACGGAAGAACTGACCCAAGCCCACCAAGCCGCCCTGATGCCGGTCTTGCGGGCCTTGAAGAGCTTCGTGGAAGACTTTGCCCGGAGGCGCAAAAGCAATGGTCAAGCGGGGTTCCACGACCTGCTGGTCTGGGCGCGGGACCTGCTGCGGGACAATGTAGAGGTGCGCGACCATTTCCGGCGGCGTTTTTCCCACCTGCTTATAGATGAAGCCCAGGACACCGACCCCATTCAGGCGGAGATAGCCATGTTCATCGCCGAGGGCCCCGGAAACGGAGACGCCACGGCCATGCCCCGGCCCGCTTCATGGGAACAGGTAACGCCCCAGCCAGGCAAGCTTTTCGTCGTGGGCGACCCCAAGCAGTCGATTTACCGCTTCCGCCGGGCCGACGTCCGCCAGATGAGCAAACTCCAGCGGGTGATGGACGGGAACACCGTGCACTTAGCCCAGAACTTCCGCTCCCAGCGCCCGGTGCTGGAGTGGGTCAACCACGTTTACGGACAATGGATGGATGAAGGCTCCGACCACCAAGCAACCTACGTCCCCATCGCCCACCGCTGGGAAGCAAACGTTGACCATCCGAGGCTTCCCAAGGTCTACCGCCTTGGTGAGGAAATGGACGGCAACATGAACGCTGTGCGTGGGGAAGAGGCCCGGAGTATAGCCGGGCTGCTGCACACCATAGTCGGTCAACGGTGGCAGGTCCTTGACGCGGACCGCACCACTCAAGCGGGCGGCGAGGAACAGTACCGGGACGCCGGGTACTCGGATATCTGCATCCTCATACGCACGCGCACCGGTTTGAGGACTCTTGAAATGGCCTTGGAAGAGGCTGGCGTGCCATACCGTCTGGAGGGGGCGTCCTTGGTATTCGCCACCCAGGAAGTGATGGACCTGCTCAATTGCCTGAAGGCCATCGACGACCCGGCGGACCAGGTTGCCACGGTGGCCGCGCTCCGGTCTCCCGCCTTCGCCTGCACCGACGTGGAGTTGTTGCAATTCTCCGAGGCCGGGGGCAAGTTCGATTACCTGTCGGAGGACTGCCCCGCCGGCGGCCCGGTGACTGAAGCCTTCGATCTGCTGCGGGATTTCCACCAACAACGGCTATGGGTGTCGCTGCCGGAATTGATCGACCGGTTCATACGGGCGCGGATGCTCATGGAATCGGCCGTCGACCATCCAAGGACCAGGGAGCAGTGGCGGAGATACCGCTTCATCGTGGAGCAGGCGCGTTCCTTCGTCGAGACCGGCGGCAACTCCCTGCGGGCGTTTCTGGAGTGGATAGAACGCCAAGCCGAAGAGGGAGCGAGAGTGACCGAAACGCCGGTGCCGGAGGGCGACGAAGAGGCCGTCAGGATTATGACCGTCCATGCCGCCAAGGGGCTGGAGTTTCCTGTCGTGGTCCTGACGGCCCTTAACGCCCAGAACTCCAGTCGCACGAAGCCCGTCCTCTTCGACCGGGACACTCGCGCTGTGGAAGTATCCGTTGGGTCTGGAGACAGTAAATTTGAAACGCCCGGCTATGAGGCCCTCGCCGCCAGGGAGAAGGAGCTTGATGACGATGAACGGGTGCGGCTCCTCTACGTCGCCGCTACCCGGGCACGGGACCACTTGGTTCTGAGCCTGTACCGTACTTCGCGGGGTCGCAACACGGATGCCGGTAAAATCGCCGAAATTCTGGACGGCGCCGACAACCTCTGGGAGCCAACCCCGCCGTTCGCGGGGATACTCCAGCCGCCGCCGGATGCCTCATCCAACGGCGTGTCCTTGGATGGACACTCATTGGGAGACAGGGAAGCATGGCAAGTTCACCGGGGCGAAACCCTCCGACAACAGGGCAGGCCCGTGTCCGTTTCGGCCACCAGGCTGGCCCAAGTGTCGAAAGAGGAACCGGATACCGACGAACCCTGGAGACGGGGCCGAGCCGGGACTTCGGTGGGAAGGGCCGTACACTCGGTGCTTCAGACCATAGACCTGGCAACCGGCGACGGCATAGAGGAAACATCCCAAGCCCAAGCCGCCGCTGAAGGAATCCCCCAACGATGGTCGGAAGTGGCCCGTTTGGCCCGCGTAGCCGTGAACAGCGATGTCGTCCGCCGGGCCGTTGCGGCGTCCCGGTCCTGGCGGGAGGTGCCTGTGGCCGCCCCCATGAGAAACGGGGTGTTGCAGGGGTTTATTGACCTGCTGTTCGAAGAGGACGGCAACCTTGTCGTGGTGGATTACAAGACCGATGCGGTGGACACGGACTATGTCGACGAAGCGGCTGCCAGGTACGGCCCACAGGGAGGGGCTTATGCCTTGGCAGTCCAGAAGGCTACGGGCAAGCCCGTGACCGAGGTGGTGTTTCTTTTTCTATACGCCAACCGCTCCGCCGCGCTGCCCGATGTATCCGGGATGGCCGCCGGGGCCGAACGCGCTGCCGAGGAATATTTGGACGGCAGCGGGTAAGCGTCTCAGTCCCATTACTGGGACAACGGGCTGGGGTTTTTCGGTGTTAAAATCGTCTCGGGAAAGAAAGGAGGCCGTAATGGAAGTGAAGGAAGCAGTGCGAATGGCAAGAGAGTGTTTTGCCGACGCCTTGAGGGACGAACACATAGTTGACGTAAAGCTCGAGGAGGTGAAGCTCGAAGAATGCCCGAATGTCTGGAAGATCACCATCGGTTTCTTGAGGCCCAAGGACCTGGATGGTTATGCGGATGCCAAGCCAATAGAGAGACTTCGGGCGCGTTCCTATAAGGCCGTCCGCGTTGACGATGACAGTGGTCGCGTAGAATCCATCGAGGACCGCATACTGTGGGTGTCCGATTGATATGGTTGCCCCGACAGGATATTTCGTAGACACAAATCTTCTCTTATTGCTCGTGGTGGGCACCGTAGGGCGAGACCTGATTGCCAAGCATCGCCGTTTGAGTGGATACACGGTGGAAGACTACGAGGTACTGGTCGGCCTGGTTGACTCCGTTGGGCCAGTGTACGTGACGGCAAACACACTTACTGAAACGTCAAACCTGCTCGCTCAACATGCGGACCCGGAGCGTTCTCTCCTCTTCGACGGTCTCCGGCATTTCATCGAAGAGACCGAGGAAGTTATGGTCACCAGCATACAGGCGGCGGGCAACAGGGCATTCGCACGACTGGGGTTGACCGATGCGGTGCTGCTGGAGGTTGTCACGACGGAAAGGCCATTGGTTACTGTGGACGCCGCGTTATACGTCGAGGCCATGAAGCAAACGGAAAACGCCGCAGTGAACTTCTTGCATCTTCGGAATTTGTAGCGACGGGGAGGCGTTGGACTAACCCAACAACTTCCGTGACAGGTTTTCGAACATGTCGTCCACCATCGCCTCCAGGCCGTAGTCCGGCCGCCATCCCCATTCCTGCCGGGCGGCGGTGTCGTCAAGCGAGTTGGGCCACGAGTCGGCGATATACTGGCGCAGCGGGTCCACGTCGTAGTCAATCGTGAAGTCCGGCACGCGCCGCCTGATGGCCTCGGCCAACTCCTCCGGCTCGAAGCTCATGGAATTGACATTGTAATCGGCGTGGTGTCGAAGGCCTTCTATGTCGGCCTCGGCGACCTCTATCATGGCTTTGATGGCATCGGGCACGTACATCATCGGCAGGTAGGTTCCGGGCCGCAGGTAACAACTGTACCGTCCCTCTCGTATGGCCCCGTAGAAGGCGTCCACCGCGTAGTCAGTTGTCCCGCCTCCAGGTTCCACCTTCCAACTGACCACGCCGGGGAGCCTCACCCCCCGCACGTCCAACCCCACCCGCTCGAAGAAATAGTTGCCCATCAACTCGCCGAACACCTTGGAGATGCCGTACAGGGATGTGGGGCGTTGCAGGGTCTCGTTGGGAGTATTGTCGTGGGGCGTGTCCGTTCCGAACGCCGCGATGGAGCTTGGAATGATCACCCGCTCCAGTTCGGCGCCGCTGGCCGCCTCCAGCACGTTCAACAAGCCGTATATGTTCACCCGGTGGGAGAGCGGTCGGTTGGCCTCGGCCGCCACCGACAGCAGCGACCCCAAGTGGTACACCGAATCTATCCCGTAATCTTTGATAGCTCGTTCCACCGAGCTTTGGTCGGTGACGTCGACCACGGTCGACGGCCCGGTGCTGGCGACTTCTTCGGTCAGCGGGCTGCGGTGCCGGGCGGCCACCACGTTGTCCCCGCCGTATCTGTCCCGCAAGGCCGGCGCCAACTCGGAACCAAGCTGCCCGGCGGCCCCGGTAACAAGTATTCGCTTCATTCGATTAGAATAACCGTACCGTCTCGATTGGGGCAAGGATAGCATTGGCAGTTCAGGGCCTTTCAATTGTCCGTCAGAATCACGATTTGCCGGATTACAGCGGTTTCACATAGGCATTCGCCTGTTCAGGATAAGGCAAATCCTGGAAATCCTTTAATCCCGAAAATCCTGATTCTGACGGACAATTGAAAGACCTTGTGTCTATGCCACCCGCCCCTTCCCAACCCACCCAACTCCGCCGTACCATAGATGCAATTGATAGGGCCTTGAAATGACCACACCAAAACCTCTCCCCAACACCACCCTTCCGTTAATGGGGTTCTCCAAGATGGACCCCGGCGACTTCATCGCCAAGTGGGTTGACTCACTCTTCGGCGAGCGGCAGGGGGCCCAGCTAATGTTTATGGACATCTGCAAGCTGGTCGGCCACCCGGACCCCGGCGAATACGGCGACAAGAACGCCTTCACCTTTGAAAAGTGGGTCCCCGGCGGCTTTACCGACGCCTACCTCGAGGGCCGTTTCGGCTGGGAATTCAAGGGCAGCGACGACGACCTGGACACCGGGCTGAACCAACTCCTACGCTACCAGGTCCACCTGAAAACGCCGCCGCTGCTCATAGTATCCTCCTTCAACACCATCCGGGTTCAGACCAACTTCCCCGGCATGGAGACCGTCCGGCACGAAATCCCCGTCGCCGAACTGGACCAGCCAGCCCAACTCCGCAAGTTGCAATGGGCTTTCTTCTCCCCATCCGAGCTTCGTCCCAACCGCACGGTGGACGCCGTCACCAAGGATACCGCCGACCTGTTCCAAGCCATCGTGGAGGATATGGAGCAGCACGCCGCCGACCCGGAAAAGCTGGCCCGTTACCTCAACCAGATCGTATTTTGCCTCTACGCCGAGGACGCCGGCCTGCTTCCCGGCAATCCCTTCTCCCAGGTTGTCCACCAGCACTACCGCAATCCCCCGGTGTTCGATGCCGCCATAGGAAACCTCTTCGAGCAGATGGCCGAGGGCGGCATGTTCGGCGCCACCCAGATCGCCCACTTCAACGGCGACCTGTTCAGCGACGCCGATACGGTGGTGTTAAGCGAGACCGCCTTGCAACGGCTGGAAGAAGCGACCCGCCGGAACTGGCGCAACATCGAGCCATCCATCTTCGGCACCCTGTTCGAGCGGGCGCTGGACGCCTCCAAGCGCGCCCACCTCGGCGCCCACTACACCAGCGCCGACGACATCATGCTGGTGGTGGAGCCCGTCGTGATGGCCCCGCTGCGGGCCGAGTGGGAAGAGGTGCAGCGGGAGGTGAACAACCTCCTTGTCGAAGAGGACAGGGACGCCGCCCGGGTCTGCTTGGCGGCCTTCCAGCAACGGCTGTTCGAGGTGGAGGTCCTGGACCCCGCCTGCGGCAGCGGCAACTTCCTGTACCTGGCCCTGCGCTCCCTGCTGGACTTGGAGAAGGAGGTCATCGACTTCGCCGCGGCCAACGACTGGCGGGACATGAGGCCCACCGTCAAGCCCGACCAGATGCTGGGCCTGGAGGTCAACGCCTACGCCGCCGAGCTGGCCCGCACCGCCCTGTGGATTGGCTACATCCAGTGGCACCAGAACAACGGCTTTCCCTACGACCACAGCCCCATTCTCACTCCCTTGGTCTCCATCCGCCGCACCGACGCCATCCTGGCCGACGGCGACGTAGCCAACCCCCGCGAGCCGGACTGGCCGCCCGCCGAGTTCATCATCGGCAACCCGCCGTTCCTGGGACGTAGTGGTCTGAGAAGGGCACTCGGGGATAGATATACCGATAATCTGTATATGGTATATGGTGATCGATTGCCTAACTCGTCTGACATTTGTTGCTATTGGTTTGAAAAGGCGCGAGGAATGATTGCCGACGGTATTGCAAGCCGAGCGGGACTTTTGGCAACACAAGGCATTCGCGGTAAGGATAGCCGCACGGTATTGCAACGTATTAAGCATACCGGTGACATATTCCTAGCCTACCCAGATAAAGAATGGATGCTTGACGGCGCTACGGTACATATTTCAATCGTGGGTTTCGATGACGGAAGCGAAACGGAACGGTTGCTTGATGGCACCGCGATAGAAGGAAGCATCCATCCCGACTTGACGGTTGGGGTTAATACGACCACCGCTCGGCGGCTGAATGAGAACAGCGGAATTTCGTTTGAGGGGCCTTCTCCCAAAGCTCCGTTCGACATTACTCCAAAATTGGCCGCCCAAATGCTGGCCGCACCGCTCAATGTAAATGGTCGCCCTAATTCTGACGTAGTGCGTCCTGTGTTGAATGCTCGAGATATTACCCAACGACCTCGTGGGATGTATACCGTCGACTTTGGAATGATGGAATTGGACGAAGCTCATCTATATGAAACCCCATTTGAACACATAAAAAAGGTTGTCTACCCAAAGAGACTTGAAAAATCACAAGCGACTTTCCTAAGCACATGGTGGCGATACGCTCGGCCAAGGCCGGGTGCACGACAGGCGTTGGAAGGACTACAAAGGTATATCGCAACGCCGAGGGTATCCAAGCATAGGGTGTTCGTATGGGTGGAGAAAGACACTTTGTGTAACGATAGCACTGATATCTTTGCTCGTGACGACGACTACACTTTTGGTGTCCTGCATTCCCGGCTCCACGAAATATGGGCCAGGGTGTTGGGGACACAGTTAAGGGAAGCGGAATCCGGTTTCCGCTACACCCCCACAACCTGCTTCGAAACATTCCCGTTCCCCCAACCAACCGATGAACAGCGGGAAGCCATCGCGGAAGCGGCAAGAAACCTCAACAAACTCCGCGAGGACTGGCTCAACCCCGAAGGCGCAACCGAGTCCCAACTGAAGAAACGGACCCTCACCAACCTCTACAACGCCCGCCCTACCTGGCTCCACCTGGCCCATCAGCAACTGGACAACGCCGTCTCCGCCGCCTACAACTGGCCCGACGCCCTCAGCGATGCGGAAATCCTGGAACGGCTGCTGCCATTGAATTTGGAGAGGGCGGGGTGGCAAGGGATTTAGGCCATCCCAGTTACTGACAACCTCTCCCTTCCCGTATTGGATTGCAACGCCCTACCATAGTACCTATAACGTATGAATGTGGAGGTAAGTAATGCCCGTTGACTTGAGCACGTTGTGGGATGCTCTTAAGAGCACCTACCTCTGGTTCTTTCTCAAACTCTTGCTTGGCACCATAGTGGCTTTCATATTACCCATTTATATTCAGTACACACCGCATGGGTTAATCATTCACTGGCCGCTTTATCTTATCGGCGTGGGTGCTGTCACCATGTTGTGGTTGATTTCAGACGTCAAAGGAGACTACATACGCAGAATGGACGGCAAGAACCTGAATAGGCGCGTTAGGAAAAAGCGGAGATAGCATCAAGACACCTACTGAATCGGTAAGTCTCTCGATCCAGGCAAACGGAGCAAAGGCGAATTTTCACCCGATTTACCTTCTCACCCCACCACTGCCAGAAGCTTGGTCAGACCGACCGTAGCCGCCACAATTGCGATGGCGAACCCCATGAATTGAAGTAGCACCCGGTTCTGCAACCCGTCTATCTTGGTTTCCAGCGCGTCTATCTTGGCTTCCAGCCTGGCCTCCACCGCGTCTATCTTCCCCTCCAACCTCGCCACGTCAGCCTTGGTGGCCCAATGCTCGGACGCCCCTTCCAGTCTGGCCAATCGGGTTTCAACGTTGTCTGCGGTAGTCACTACAGTGCTCCTTTATCGACTATCAACATGGACTGGGCGAGGCTTGTACGATCACGCTGTTGAGTGGTGGTCATTATGCAATATATACATAGTGCCCCACAAGGAGACGCACCCCTGTTGGCAACTGAATCTAAGGCTTGGCCAACATTGAGAACAACAAACCGGCCGCCTACCGTTAGGGTTAACGGGAAATTGTCCCTGATGCTGTTAACCGCATCGGCGTGGTCATCGGAATAGTACTCAAGCCAATTTGTTGACAGATCGTTTTCACCTTCACGTAGGTAGAAGGCGCTTACCTTGGGCCACTTGGTATCTTGGTCCACGCACGTAGTCCGGCACCACCTGGCTACGTGATCATTCCTATGGAGTCTATCGCTTGGCTTGGTCACTCAGCCGTAATCCGGTGCGCGAACATGCCGAGCGAAGCCATTATTTCCCCTTTCGTTGTTTCGCCTTGTGCTTCCTCTCGTTCGGCACCTGGCCTGTAGGGGCCAGACAGAGCGACATACTGAATTTTGCCTGACCCCAGGAATTTCATGGAAACCACTCCATTCCCTCTACCCCAAACGCTGTTCGGGTCTCCGTTGTCCAGAAGGTGCCACTCTAACTCCATCAATCCTTGCGGGTCAGAGCCAACAATGGGAGGCGCCAGTTTAGGTTGTTGGGAGACGAAGTTGATAACTGACCGAAGCGACTCCGTGACAACAGGAGGTTCGTCAGGCTCATCGTCAACGATGTCAAGATACTGCTGTATGCGGTCCGCAACGTCCTTTCGCCCCGTACCAGCCAAGCGATCTAGGAGAATTTTTCTTTCGTCAACTGTAACCGGTTGTTGGTTCTCGATACTTAGATCTCTTGGAGTTGGCCATCCATGAGTCGCAAATATTGGAAGACGGAAGCTGTGGATGTCAGGCGACAATTCGGCACCTGTTTCCAGCAATCGGTCTAAGCCATAGTTGATCATTTCGTGAGGGAGCACAGGCTCACCCCCCGAGGTAGTAATCAAAAAGACCTCTTTGGCAAAACTCTCAGCTAACCCCTCTCTTTCAGGGACGACCGCTGAACCTCCATGCATAGACGTGTATGAATCCAATAAGATAGATTCTGGCAATCTGGTAGAGTTACGCCATCCTATATCCTGCTCCCGGGTTGGATTAGCAATGTCGTCAGAAGGTGTCGTTAACGCGCGCCATGTGACGTCTTCCGGCTGAATATCCAACCCGCTCCACAGGTTGACCCTTTCGAAAGTTCTATCTACTGCCGTCTCATCCTCGGCCAGTATATCTGATTGGTAGATTCGTGGCGGCGAAGGATAGCTGATCGTATCTCCAACTACTGTGATTACGCCAAGTATCCCTTCCTGGCCTTGCATAGTGCGAGCCAATGTGATTGGAGGGTTTGGTCGGCGGCGGTTAGAGACATACATGGCAAACGGGTGCCCAAGTGCGCTGCGCAATTGGTCCGAAACTCGCAGTGCCTTTTGTGCTCTAACGGCTGCTTGCTCTCGATCTCTGACTCTCGTCATCTTTAACTCCCATTTCCTAGGAGTTGTTCGATAGTTCGTTCCACTAGTAGTAGTCGCTCCGTCCTTTGGTTTACGTCCTGTACCATCTCTCCGGGTGTTTGGTCTAATCCACGCGAAACGAGACAGTCGAATGTCGTGGATTCTTCTTGAGCCTCGCCCCGCCGCAAAAGAGTCTCATTTCTAATCGTGATCTGGATTGTGAGGTCGTCCAGATATACTATCAGCCGTGGCTGGAGGGCGACGGTACCCAATTCAATTGGCCAACTCTTGCTAAGAAAGTTTTCCAGCATCCACCGGTCTCTGTCTGGGTTCATTGCTGAAATGCGCCAGAACAGCCATAGTCTCCTGGACGGCAAATACGGTACAGCTTTTAAGAAATTGCTGGCGAGGGCTGGGATCAGAGCCCCGTCGGCGCTACTACCATCGTCCCCCATCGGTCGGTCTGGATATGACGTTATCCACAGTTCATTTGGGGTCATCACCCAGCGTGAAGGACCAAATTGAATTGTTACCTCGTCTGGTGACTGATTTGCCTGTCTACATAGCCAGGCGTCGGGTACAATTTCAGATGCTATGAGAAACTCCGGAGTGAGCCGCCATACATCGTGGGACTCGGCGGTGATAACCGCACTTTCTTGATGAATCCAGAGTTCGTTGTCGCTCGCCATCTCTTATGCTCACTTTTCACGGGTCATCCAGAATCCCAATCCAACACTTCTACCCCACCAAATCCAGAAGCTTAGTCAGACCGACAGTAGCCGCCACAATTGCGATGGCAAACCCCATGAACTGAAGCAGTATCCGGTTCTGCAACCCGTCTATCTTGGCTTCCAGCTTAACCTCCACCGCGTCTATCTTGGCGTCTACCGCGTCAATCTTGGCTTCCAGCCTCGCCTCCACCGCGTCTATCTTGCCCTCCAACCGCGCCACGTCAGCCTTGGTGGCCCAATGTTCGGACACCCCTTCCAGTCTGGCCAATCGGGTTTCAACATCATCTGCGGTGGTCACTGCGGTACTCCTTTATCGAATATCAACATGGACTGGACGAGGCTTGTACGATCGATCGCACCGTTGAGTGGCGGCTATTATGCAATATATACATAATACCCCACAAGGAGACGCGCCGCTGTTTTTGCAACTGTAGAAACGGGCCAACCCAACCCCAATTACTGACAACCTCCCTCTTCCCATCTCCAACAATGACCCTTTACCATAGTACCTGTGCGGTACAACGTTCCGCGTTAGCCTACCTCAGTAATATTGCATCGAAACGACAGGCGGAAATAGTCTTTACATAACGCTATGTTTCGGGACACTGATTTTCGCTATCTGGTGCTTTCTCTTTTCGTGGTCCTGGTTTGCAATTTGGTGACAGTCTTCTATCAGGGTCATTATAATGGGAAGTGGTTGCCCGGCCCTGTCGAACTCGTCAAATGGCAAAGCGCCGTTGTTCCCGTCAGCGTTATTATTCTCGCTCTCATAGAGGTACTCAGGGTGATTGCAGATAGAATCATCAAGCGATTGAACCAGAAAGATCGTGACGAAGCGGTCAGGCAAGCCATGGAGCAGGTGCGTCAGGAATCTGCAAGGCGGTTTCAGGAGGCGGTAACAAGGTTTGGAGTTCGGGGTGACGATGGTGTCGTTCGTATGGATTTGACGCTGGAGGTCTTGGAGTTCATTCTGGTGGGCACTGACAGTAAACAACCCTGACCACCATATAATCGTCACTTAGGATTAACGGCTCGGCTCAAAAGGCAGGGCCGTCCGCTTTTCAACCCAACCCAATTACCAGCAACTTCCCCACCCCTGACATCTTCCCGTTGACACGTCGGATTACACCCCGTTAGCCTGTAACCACTGGAAAGGGGCCGGGACTGCGCAGCCCGCTCCCCTGATTCAATCCAAAGGAGGCCGCAGATATATATCCTCCTCTGACTGTCGCAGAGGGTACACGCAGGTGCAACCTCGTCATTTCCGCTCCCTATTCGTCACCCCCCGCTCCCCACTCGTCATTCCCGCGAAGGAACGTCACCCCCGCGAAGGCGGGGGCGGGAATCCAGCGGGTTGCAGAGTAGGCCGCAATCGGCGAATGCCTGTGTGAAGCCTATCGGTTGCCCAACCTTGGGGAAAAGGCGCAAGAGCAACGGGTGGAAACGGTATCGCCCGGCAGGCCCTCCGTGCCTGCTTGCGGCGCAGCGGCGCTTTGATCGCCGCCCATGACTGGTATCCCGAATTTGGCTCCCTTTACCAACCCGCCTGCTTTCCGGCAGGCGATGAGATCTCCCGTGAGAGAAAATTTCCTTGCATCATCGCGCCCGCGGCGCTGTCCGTGGGCAAATTCCCCGGCAGTATGCAAAGGGACCGGCGGAGGACCGCTGCGCCCCCCGGTGTTGATATCGGCTGCGTCGACCGGTCCAGGGCTTTGAAGCCCCGCGGTCTGCCGGAGAAGGCGAGGGTGCAAGATGACCTCGGTATTCGAGGCCATAGAGGCGGTCGTGACCTCGGCGTTTTTCACCCGTTGCTCAGCGCCAACCCTCCCTGAACCCCCCGGTGCTGGGGATGAACCCCCGGCACAGAAACCGAATCCTGAAAATCCCGTCATCCGGTGAATCCTGATTCAGACAAGCAAAAAATGTCCGTAAATGTCCGCGAATGTCCGACTTTCCAAAATTTCCGCCCTTGGACCACGCTGACAGGCATCCCGCCGGTAGTCAACCTCGTTCGTTGGTGACCGTCCCGCCCCGATCCGTATTGTGGTAAACTCAGCCAGGATTACCAAGGATAACGATGTACCGGAAGGGTCGATAAATGACCGGTACAGGGCCGGCGTCCTTTGGCGGGGGACTGGCGCATGGCACGGGGGAGTTTCTTGGGTCCGAATCAATTGATAGCTGGACGAGGTCTATGAGTATGTTTTGGCGGTACGGTCGTATAGCCGTAATAGCACTAATAGCGGTCCTGACCCTTGGAATTTTCTTCGCCCGGCCGACAATTGCCCATGCGGCCGGAATCGACCCCGAGTCCCAGTTCGTTTTGAACACCTTTGCCTTCCTGATCTGGGGCGCACTTGTGATGTGGATGTGCGCGGGCTTCACCATGCTTGAGTCCGGCTCGGTTCGCACCAAGAACGCTTCCATGATCTGCTTGAAGAACATCGGCCTCTACTCCATCGCTGGGCTGGCCTACTTCTTCATCGGTTACAACCTCATGTACGTCGGCGTGGGTGACTACGCCGGAATCATAGGCACCTTCAAGATTTTCTACGGTCCATCAGCCGACGAAATCGCCATGCTGGGCGGAGACACCGAAGCGGTGTCCAAGGTTGTGGAGAGCGGCAAGGCCGTCATGTCCGACTGGTTCTTCCAGATGGTGTTCGTGGCGACCACCGCCTCGATTGTGTCCGGCGCCATTGCCGAGCGGATCAAGATATGGCCTTTCTTCCTGTTTACCCTGTTGCTGACCGGGTTAATCTATCCCATCGTCGGCGCATGGACCTGGGGCGGCGGTTGGCTGACCGAGCTTGGCTTCAAGGACTTCGCCGGTTCCACCATAGTGCACAGCACTGGCGGTTGGGCCGCTCTCGCCGGCGTAATGGTGGTCGGTCCCAGGCTGGGCAAGTACCGTCGCGACGGCAGTGTCAGGCCGACGCCGCCGTCCAACGTTCTGGTGGTCACTCTGGGCGTCTTCATACTGTGGCTGGGCTGGTTCGGTTTTAACGGCGGGTCGCAGTTGGCGCTTGGAAGCGCCGGCGATGCCGTGGGGATGAGCAACGTGCTGGTCAACACCAACCTCGCCGCCGCCGCCGGAGTGATGGCGGCCCTCGCTGTCTCCCGCCCCATCCTGGGGCGTATGGACCTGTTCGCCGGTCTGAACGGCGCCATCGCCGGTCTTGTCTCCATCACTGCCGGCCCCGACCTTGTTCAACACTGGTGGGCGGTCATCATAGGCGCCATCGGCGGTATCGTATGTACGGGAGGACTCAAGCTACTGGAGATAGTCAAGCTTGATGACGTCGTCGGCGCCATCCCTGCCCACTTGTTCGCCGGTATTTGGGGGACCCTGGCGGTCTGTATCGCCGCCGGAGGCCTGTTCCACATCCAGTTGCTTGGCATCGTGGCGATAGGAGTGTTCACCTTCGCCGTCTCATGGCTGCTCTGGAAGGGGATAGATCTGGTGATAACGTTGAGGGTATCGCGCCAGGTCGAACAATTGGGGCAGGATGCCGGAGAACTTGGCCTCGAAGCCTACCCTGAGTTCGTGCTTATGCCGGAAGAGTTCGACGACGAAGATGAAGACGAACGCGCCCCCACAGCGCGGGGAGGCCCTGCCGGGTGAGATTTCTGACCGGGAACGAATAGCAACGGAGGAACTATGGACGCGCTTCGGAAGCCGGTAGGACTCTATCTGGCCGCCCTCGGCGCGGCAGTGGCGGCGTATTTCATCATAAGCCCGTTCTTGGTCAAGTCATTCGACGTTATGATCGTATGGCATATCCTGAACGTCCTGATGCTGATAGGACTGGCGCTGGCCCTCATTTTCAATTACGTCCGCAAGCGTGAAGAATGCGGGCGCGACCCGGAGGGCCCTGTTACCCGCCGGTATATGGAGGCCAACGCCGCTTTCTATCTCACCGTAGGCATTGCCATCCTGTTCCTGCACAACTGGTTTTCGCTGCTGGCATTGGGCGTGCAGAACCTGAACGAGACCGATACGGCCTGGGTCATCTGGGCCGTTGTTGACGTAATGCTGCCCATCACCTTCGTCATCACCGGCATACGCCTATGGCAGGCGGGTTCCCGTTCCTGACACTTACCGGACCCACCCGGAAAGTCACACGCCCCGACGGTAAAGGAAACCCGTCGGGGCGTTTCTCCTTCATAATTTCTCCAAAGTCCCCCGATAGTATAAGTTGCAGTCCCGCGGGGTGGTTCAAGCAATTGAGACTGAATGAGGGAGGCGTTGATTTTGAGCAAACGCAAGATTACTTTGTTGGCATTGGCGGCGATTATGGTCGTCGGTCTGACTGGTGGAGTAGTGTGGGCCCAGACCGGCGGCAGCACCCCTGCACCCACACCGGAGGCGACTCCAACAACTGCGACCACGGGCAAAACCTTTGCGGCCCGCGTGGCGGAGATTCTTGACCTTGACGAGTCCACCGTACAGGACGCCTTGACCCAAGCCAAGCGGGAACAGATTGACGAAGCTTACCGGGGACGGTTGGACAGGATGGTCGAGCAGGGGCGGCTGACCGAAGAGGAAGCCAACGACCAGTTCGGTTGGTTCCAGGACAGGCCCGACCACGTGGTTGAGCGGTCCATGAAGGAACGCGGGGAGAAGCGGGGCTTCAAGCAGAGGGGCTTCAAAAAGGGCGAGGGCCGCTGGAAACACAGGGGCGGAAGGCATGGACGAGGCGGGCCTGACATGTCGCCCGTAACGCCCTCTCCGACCACGGAGCAGCCTTCGTCCTGATTGACCGAGAGACCGATTTGTCCGGTGTCCGGTATAGGCTGGACACCGGATGCCCTTGTCGCAGGAGTTGAAGCGTGGCCAGTACCGTTCTGATAGTGGAAGACGACCCGCACACGGTTGAGGTGGTCAGGCTGTACCTGCGCCGTGATGGATACACAGTGTTGGCCGCTTCCAACGGCAACGAGGGCCTTCGGCTGGCTCGCGAGTCGGCTCCCGACTTGGTAGTGCTCGACTTGATGCTTCCAGGGAAGAGCGGGCTGGAAGTGTGCCGGGAACTGCGGAAGGAATCAGACGTCCCCATCGTCATGCTCACCGCACGAGTGGAAGAGGAAGACCGGATTGCCGGGTTCGAGTTTGGAGCCGACGACTACGTGACCAAGCCCTTCAGCCCACGGGAGTTAGCCGCCCGCATCCGGGCGGTGCTGCGGCGGACGGCCATCGACAGGGAGGATGACTCTCCGGCCAAGCTGGCTTACTGCGAAATCACCCTCGACATGCGGCAGCGTATTGCCTCGGTTGGGGAAGCGCCGATGAAGCTTACCCCGACCGAGTACCGGCTGCTGGCGATGTTCCTCAAGGAGCCGGGCAGGACTTTCACCAGGGACGAAATCATCAACCGGGTGTTCGGCTACGATTTCGACGGTTTCGACCGGACTGTAGACTCCCATGTGTCGGGCTTGCGCCGCAAGCTGGACGCCGCAGCCAAGGACCGCCGCTACATCCAGACCGTGTACGGGGTGGGCTACAGGCTCAACAATGTTTAGCTGGGTGTTCAGCCTCCGCTTTCGCTTGATTCTTGGCTTCTCCCTGATACTGGTGCTGGCCTTGGGTGGCGTCGGCTTCTACGTTGCGAATGCGGCCGGGCAGCAGGCCGAGCGGTTCGACGACCGGCGGGAGCAGGCCCAGCAACGCCGCATCGCCCGCTTGGTTGCCCGGGGATACGGCGATGACGGGAAATGGAAGGAACTCCAGCCTATCCTGGAGAGGACGGGGCCGGCCTTCGGGAAGCGCATAGTGGTGCGGGACCGGGAGGGCAACGTGGTGGGGGACTCCCACCGTCGACGGGGACCCTTCGGCAAACGGGGCCATAAAGACCGGGAGGGCACCCCGTTGGTGTTGGGAGACCGGCAGGTCGGGGCCGTGGAGATCACCCCGGCCGCTTCCGCCTCCGACATACCGGACCCCCCGATTTCGCGTTTTACCGGGTCTCTGAACGCCTACCTGCTCTGGACGGGCGTCGCGGCCGCCATTGGCGGCGTCCTGCTGGTGTCGCTGGTCTCCCGTCAGATCCTGGCCCCGGTACAAGCGCTGGCAGCCGCCGCGACGCGGTTGGGCCGCGGCGATCTGGCGCAGCGGGCGCCGGCGTCGGGCCCCAGGGAGATCCGGGAACTGGCGGATGCCTTCAACCTGATGGCGGAGAGCCTGCAAGATGCCGAACGACACCGGCGGAACCTTGTCGCCGACGTTGCCCACGAACTCAGGACACCCCTGTTCAATATCCAGGGGTACCTGGAGGCGATAAAGGACGGCCTGCTGGAGCCTGACGAGGCCACGATAGACACCATCCACGGCCAGGTAATTCACTTGGGAGCGCTGGTGGAGGACTTGAGGCTGCTGGCACAAGCCGAAGGTGGGGGTCTTCAACTGGACCTTCAGCCCGATTCCTTGGACACAGTCGCTGTCGAGGTCGTCGAGGGGTTCCGGGCCAGGGCCGAGGCCAAGGGCCTGACGTTGGTCTATGCGGGTCAGGAAGGACTGCCCCCAGTGGCAATCGACCGTTCCCGTATTGCGCAGGTGGTCGGGAACCTGCTGGATAATGCCATCCAGCACACCGATGAAGGCGGGACGATAACCGTCCGCACTATGATGGAACGACTGGACAGTGTAGTTATCCGGGTGGAGGACCAGGGTGAGGGCATACCTCCCGAAGCGCTGCCCTTGGTGTTCGAGCGGTTCTACCGGGTGGACCCGTCCCGGGCGCGTACCACCGGAGGGACCGGGCTGGGGTTGACCATCGCCAAGCGGTTGGTGGAAGCCCACGGCGGCGTCATCGCCGCGGAGAGCGTCCTGGGAACAGGAACAACAGTGTATTTCAGACTGCCCGCAGTGGCTGAAGATTTTTCGGCCTAACTCGTCCGCTGGCCGGCATAGCATCGGGTTGGAGGCGATGCTATCCTCAAGAAGCAACTTCGGAGGGGGATGCTTATGAGCGGGGCATTGAGGGTCACGGTGCATGTACTGTTGTTCGTGTTGGCGATCATAGTCTTTTACGTCGGGTTGGGCATAGGGTTGCAACACAATGCCACCATTGGCAGCGTGCTCTGGTTCACCGCGGCGGCCATCGCCGGGTTGAACCTGATATGGCTGATGCGGTGGAGGCGGAAGCCGACGAAACCTCAACCGCCCGCGGGCTAGGCTGTGCTGACATTTTGAAACACCATACCGTCATTCCGGCCTTGAGCCGGAATCCAGTGGTCCAAATTAAGAGTAACCGACCCGAAGTTAGATACGCTCAAATCCACTGGATTCCCGCCTTCGCGGGAATGACGGACTGGTTGTTGCTTATCCGTCATTCCAAATATGTTGGACTGCTAAGCTGGTGGAACAGGCCTTACCGGAGGCAGGTCGCTTACGTCGTCTTCGTCTGGAGGCGGGCGGCGAGTCAGCTTGCGGAGGCGGGCTTGTTGCTCCCGCGTTTCGGGAGTGAAGGTACGCGGGGGTTGCAGGCGCAGCGCGTGGAGTTCCTCGATAAGGGTCGTGACGTCGTTTATGCTCCCCTGCACGTAGTAGCTGCTCCTGTGGTGTCCATAAAAGTTGTGGTGCATGGCCTCTGCCGAGTTAAACAACGTGAGCAAGCCGGTCCTGCCCCACTCGTCGGAAATTTGTTCCACAACGTCTGCCAGCAAATCGTGCCGCGTGTGATTCCATCCCCTTGTCTGGGCCAATGATTTAATGGCGTGGGCCGCTGCGCCCCATGCCTTCTCGGAGGCTTGGATCAGGTCGCCCCGGTCCAGTTGTTGTTGGGCTTCCTCAAGCAGGCGCCGGCTGATTTCGGTGTACCTGTCGGCTTTGGAAATGGTCATTCCTGATGTAGCTCCCTTGATGATGGTCGTTGGGGAGAGAGTATCATATTCCCCATCAGGCTTTTGCTGCCCGTCCGGCGTGTTCCCGCAGCGTCCGTTCCACCAAGGCCATCCACTTTGTGCCGCCGGTTTCCCCGTCCTCGCCGGTCTGGGCCTTGAACCAGTTGATGGTGTCCCGGTCCAGGGTGATGGTGACGTGCTCAAGCAACCCAGCCTCGAAGGCGGCCTGTCTTTCTTCGGCCCACTTGGCGAACTCGGGGGAGAGTTCTTCTGTGGTCATGGCCCTAGCCCAGACCTCGTCGGTCCACTCGTAGGTGTCTGGGTCCTCCGCTATCTGGCGGTTGATCTCGGCGTCTTCCTCGGGAGTAGGGTAGATGAGTCTAGGGTTTTTCTCTGTCATAGCGCACCGTCTCCCTGATGTTGGATTTCCTGAGGTTATGGATTCCCGCCTGCGCGGGAATGACAAGCGGCATATTACCCGTGTGAGGGGAGGATGGCCTCAAGCAGCAATTGGGGGTTGGGGGCGTCATCTTTGCGAAGACAGTCCAGCAGGTAGTTGTTGGCGGCGCCCAACGGGAGGAGTCGGTAGCCGGCGTCCATCACCCGCTTGATGAAGGGCCGGATTTCGGGCAAGGGTTTGTGGTCGGACCAAGCGGCGAACCAGCGTTCGCAAAGGTCGTCGCAAATGAGGCCCAGTCGGTATTCTGCCAGTTCGCGGGCCAGTTTGCGTTGAAGGGCGCGGACGCGGCGCCAGAGGGCGTTTATTTCACTCATCATGGTGGTCAACTCTCCAGAAGGTTATTTGCCGGAAATTTCAGAAACGCGGACTGCGATTATGTTTCTGTGCCATTCCGGCTCGGGTCTGACCCCAACGCTGACTGGCTCTAATGCCTTCCAAATGATCTGTCGGCTCGATCCGGAGATGGCCGATACGGCGCCAACGGCCATTGGAGCAGTGACCTCATAGGAGCATGACTTAAAGTCCCTTCGCAGTCTTGTCCGCTCGTCTGGCCGACGCGCTACTCCTAGCAGGAGGCTGAAATGACAACAGTCGTCGGTCGCGAAGTCATCCACGCTTCTCAGGTGGTCATCGGAGTCGATACTCACCAAGACGAGCATGTGGCCGTTGCCATCGACCAGTGGGGCGTGCGCCTCGCCGAGCACTACGCCCCAGCGACCAGCCATGGGTATGGGGAGCTCGAACGGTGGTCCCGGAAGCTGGGTGAGGTTCGCACCTTCGGGGTCGAGGGCACCGGTTCCTACGGCGCCGGACTGGCCCGATTCCTGACCGGTCGCGGCTTTACCGTCGTAGGCTTTACCGTCGTAGAGGTCAACCGGCCTGACCGGTCAACCCGATTCCGGAAAGGTAAGAGCGACCCCACCGATGCGGAGATGGCAGCACGGGCGGTTCTGGCCGGAGTAGCCAACGCCACTCCTAAATCAGGTGAGGGCGAAACCGAGATGATCCGTATGCTCAAGAGCGCCAAGGACTCGGCTGTCAAGGCACGCACCCAGGCCATCAACCAGATGAAGGCCCTGGTCGTCACGGCTCCGGCCGAACTACGAGAGACACTGGAGAGTCTGACGGCCACTGCCCTCGCGGCACGGTGCAGGAGATTTCGTCCAGGTCGTCTTGAGAACCCCACGGCGGCGGCCAAGTACACCCTTCGGTCTCTTGCCTGCCGCTACATCCAGCTCGACAAGGAGGTCGGTGACCTGCGGGCCGAGCTGGAACGGCTCACCCGGACGGCAGCCCCGGCCCTCGTCAGCGTCTTCGGAGTAGGACCCGACACGGCAGCAGCTCTGCTTGTCTCTGCTGGCAGTAACCCCCAACGCATCCACTCCGAGGCTGCCTTCGCCTCTCTGTGCGGAGTGAGTCCAATACCGGCCTCCTCCGGGAAGACCAATCGGCATCGGCTGAACCGGGGTGGCGACCGTCAGGCCAACGCAGCTCTTTATCGCGTGGTTCTGGTCAGGCTCAGTCATGACTTGAGAACCAGGCAATACATGGATCGCCGCACCAAGGAGGGGATGAGCAAAACCGAGGTCATCCGTTGCCTCAAACGCTACGTCGCCCGTGAAGTCTTCTCGGCCTTGTGTCGCCCCTCCAAGGTGCCCAATATCGCTCCTTGACATATATAGGAGCATCATTTCAGGACATTTGGCTTGTCTGAATCAGGATTTACCGGATGCCGGGATTTTCAGGATGTGGTGTATTCCTCGTCCCGGGGCAGCCAATAAGGAGGGATATACGCATTCGCGGGGCTGCCCCTACCGGGATAACGCGGCTCTGCGTGTGGCGGTGGACATTCTGGACGCCTCGGATGGAAGACTGAAAGGGCCTGGCGCCAAGTCAGGCGAAACGTTGTGCTGCACAGGTAATATGGTAGGGAAGTATTCTACGATGTGGCAAGCGGCTGGTGTCAGTAATTGTCTGAACTGTGATTCGTTTGATTCGGGGGATTTTGGTGATTGTGGCGGTTGAAGGTTGGGCAGTTGCTCAGGCCAGCGACGGTTCGCAGTAGTGGGTTTTGATCCGGTTGGCAAGGCGGGCAACTTCTTCGAGGATGTCGTCAGGTTGGCCCTTCAAGTCGATGGAGGCCACCTCGATGGTCTTGCCGACGTTTCTGATCTGGTAGCGGCGCGGCTCTGTCGGCTCCAACTCGCTTGCGGCGTAGATGAGCAGACCGGACGGTAAATCGGCGGCCATGCAGTAGGCAAGCATCTGGTAGATGTCGGCGTTGGGGAAATTGTCGGACCTGATGCGCTTGTACTTGGCGTCGCCAACGAACCGGTAGCGTCCGCCGCTCCGCCAGGATAGGTCAGGTTCCAGCTTGATGTTGTTGGCCTCGTCCAGGTAGAAGTTCCCACGGTCCCATTCGCGTTCAGAGAGACCCAACTCTTCCCGCAGGGCGACGGTCAGGAATCGCTCGAATACCCGGTTCATGTCAAGCATAAAGGACGAGCCCGTAGTTTCGCCGTGGGAAAGCTCCAGGCTAGAGTTGTCGATAATCAGGCGGGCCAGTTCCACGGCGGGGCGGTAGTGGTCGTTGAGGCGGGTGTATTGGATTGCCGGGGATCCGCGGCGGTATACACCCAGGTTCACGGTGTTGAACACGGGACGCAGGGCGTGGACGTCGCGGCGGGACTGTTCAGACCTGATGGGTAGATGGGCCAGCCGGTACAACGCGGTCTTGAGCAGCCGGTTCTCCTCGATATCCTCGGTGAACTCGTCGAAGGCTACCTCAAGGGGCAGCGGTACGCCGAAGCGGCGGTTTATCTGGTCGTCGAACCGGATACGGCCCCGGACGGTATGCAAGGCGTCCTCTTCATGCCTATACCCCTGCAACAGCCCGCGGCGGACGGCTTGACGGGTGTGATAGACGAAGGCCGGAATGATACTCTCCAGTACATCGGCGTTCGGGGACAGGTCGAAATACTTACGCCAGTTCTTGGGGTCGATGGCGTAGGCCACCAGGAACATAACCCGGTCGATGGGAATCTTGGGGCGCACGACGACGGACAAGTCGCCAACGCGGACCGCGCCGATGTACGACGACGGACGGAGGACCCATGTGGTTCCTTCATCGGTCGGGGAAGCTACGTCGATGTGATTGCGGGCCAGGACGTTCCGCTGTTGCAGATCCAGTGACGTGGTGACAGGACAGTCTTGATATTCATGTAGCGTTAGGGTCTGCATCGTCGGCCTGCGCCGTATCGGTCTCGCTGTTTGACATGTCGCCACTGAATACCGAGCCGTCCAGTTGACGCTTCAGCCGGTCAAACCGGAACTCGGCGAGTTTATCCGCATCCCCGAAAAACTGTTCTTCGATATAGGGAATTATTGCCCGATCCCAAATGCGGCTCACACGGCTTTCGTCCAACGTCTGATCAGGCCGCATGAAGTAGCTGGGACCGATGCCCATATCTCGGTCTAACTTTTTGTTGGCCTCGTCAACCAAGTCAGCAGCCAAGGTATTCTGATCTTCCCGGTCCAACCAGCGGCGTAGCAGTCCTTCTATAGGGGGTTCGTTGGGGAAGAAGGGCACGAAGTAGAAGCGGCGACGCAGGGCGGCGTCCATCAGGGCGATGGAGCGGTCGGCGGTGTTCATGGTGCAGATGAACCACAGGTTGGAGGGCAAGCTGAACCCCTCACCTTCTCCACCGTACTGTAGCCGTACTTCCTCGTCGCGGTATTCCAGCAGGAAATACAGCTCTCCGAACACCTTGGCGACGTTGCCGCGGTTGAGTTCGTCGATTATCAGGATAAAGGTAGCCTCCTTGTTTTTCCTAGCCTTGTCGGCGATACGGCGGAGCGGGCCTTGGACCAACTTAAATGCCGGTTGGCCTACGTCTGTCAGAGTGGGCCGGTAACCTTCGACGAAGTCCTCGTAGGAGTAGGATGGGTGAAACTGGACGATTTCGAAGTCGCCGCCGTTGAGTTGGCACTGCTTGGCGATTTCGCGGGCGACGTAGGTCTTGCCGGTGCCGGGCGGGCCGTAGAAGATGACCTGGTGTTTTTCTTGCAGGTCGTCGATGATTTCCTGTAGGTGGTTGGATTGCCACAGGAGTTCCTGAGCGAGGGTGGCTATGTTGGATTGGGACCAAGGGTCGGTGGATAGGTCAGGTGGTTCAGGCTCCTGATCGTCACATGGAGGTAGCTGGTCTTGTTCTAATCGTGAATCGGAATATATTCGCCAGACAAGTGATTGTGCGTCAAGCCTATGCCGCAGCAACAAATCACGTTTCGACGCCTCATCAATGAAGCGGTCAAGGAAATTAAGGGCGTGCTGGTATAACGTCGCCTCATCGGCCGTATGCTCTGGTCGGGCGTATCCCAAACGTTGGTATGCTTGGTCAAACACTGTTACTTGGAACGGCGGATATTGTTGGGCGTCCAACCCCATCATCAGAACGGAGGCAACGGTCGTACGGACTCCCCGGCCACTGCTCGCAGACCGAGGAAGCAGATTGCAAAAGTCTCGGATTCGATTCACAACGGACGAGGATTCGTTAGTCCACAATGCTCGCAGCGTGGTCAAAGAGTCTTCCGGAGATTCATCTATCCAGTCACGAAACTTTGCTTGTTCTACGGGGAAGATGAGATTGCCACTGATTGCCCACTTTACTCGTCCGCCCCATTCATCGGTCCCGAACAGTACCACGTCCCGCGCCGTTGCGAGCTTGTGACCTGTCTCAATCTTGTAGTTGACTTCTACGCTATCCAAAAGCCCAGCGTTAAAATACTCGCGGGCACGTCTAACGTAATCATCCCATCGCGTTTCGTTTTGGGCTGAGTCGGCAATATGCCGAAACCGTTGTTCGGCATAAGGGTCACTAGGCTTGCGGATTGTGCCCGGCGCACTTATGAAATCTCGGAGGTCCTCGTCAATCGACGTTTTGGGAACTGCTGTATTGATCCATATGATCTCACGCCTGTGTCGGTAGGTAGGCAATTCTGCGTGGTATTCGTACTCTCCCACTACTTCCCCTACAGCGAGTGTTTGCCAACTGTTACTACCTTTCCGACAGGGCATTATGACCAAATCGCCTATTTCAATACTGGTCCTAAAGTGACATAGTTGGTCTATATCGCTTGGGGGGATGGTTAGATTGGTTGCTTGGGCCCGCCGTTTCATATCCTGGGGAGTTTGGGAATCAAGCAAGTCCTCCGGTATTTCATGGAACCTGACGGCGATTACACCTTCATCAAGTGCTATGTCTTCGGCTTCGCTGTCGTCCCCTCCACGTACTTTCCAGACTGCCATCACAGGCTCCCAAGTTCAAGAATTAGTGGAATTATACATGCGAACTTGTCGTCGGCATCGTTCCTACTGTCGGCGGAGAAAGAGACGGAGAAGTTGTTGCCGGCCACGGGCGGCGGGCCGAAGGGGAACAACGGTCGCCGCCTATCAATGCGCTGGAGCCTATGGTGAGAGAGCGGGTCAATCCACCCTCTTGCGGCGGGACCGGCCTTACGGGGGGCAGGTCGCTTACGTCGTCTTCGGTGGGGGGCGGGCGGCGAGTCAGCTTTCGGAGGCGGGTCTGCTGGTCCCGTGTTTCGGGGTCGAAGGGCTGTGACGGCTGCTGGCGCAGGGTGTGCAGTTCCTCGATGAGGGCCGCTGCGTCGTTTATGGCGCCTCGTACCTGCGTGGGGGTCATGGCGTGCTCATAGAAGTTGTTGTGCAGGTAGTTGGCCGACCGGAACAAATTCTGGAGGTGGGCCCTGCCCCATTCATCGGAAATCTGGTCCACAACATCGGCCAGCAGGTCGTGCCTGGTGTAATTCCACCCTCTTGTCTGGGCCAATGATTTAATGGCGTGGGCCGCTGCGCCCCACGCCTTCTCGGACGCTTGGATGAGGTCTCCCCGGTCCAGTTGTTGCCGGGATTCCTCGATCAGGTGCCGGCTTATTTCGGTATACCTGTCGGCTTTGGAAATTGTCATTCTTTATGCGGCTCCCTTCAGGACTATGTTCGATGGGAGAATATCATAACCCTTGCGGCGGGGTGTGGCTTACCTGCCAGTTTATGCCGAAGCGGTCGGTGAGGGAGCCGAAGTAGGAGCCCCAGAACATGTCCTGCAGGGGCATGGTGACTTGGCCGTCTTGGGAGAGCTTGGCGAACTTGTCGTCGGCGTCGTCCCTGCTGTCGGCAGAGAAGGAAATGGAGAAGTTGTTGCCGGCGACGGGCGGTGGGCCGAAGGCGGAGCAACTGTCGCTGCCCATCAGAACGCTGGAGCCTATGGGCAGGGAGACGTGCATGATGCGGTCCTGCTCGGCTTCGGCCACGTTCATGTCGGGCGGGCCTTCCCGAAAGGTGACGATGGTGTCAAATTCGCCGCCGAAGACGGAGCGGTAGAATTCGAAGACTTGGCGGCAGTTGTCGTTGAAGGTCAGGTAGGTGTTGAGGCTCATGGGGTCCCTCCTCGCTGAGGTAGCCAGAATGTGTTACGGGTAGGGTACAATACCTGCGCCAACCCTTCCTTCCTACGAGGGCGACCTGCTTGACCTTTTTTGCGGAATCGGAAATTCTTGAATGGCTAATCAGGAACGGCTACTTGGTGATGTTCCTGGTTATGCTGATAGAGGGACCGGCGGTTACCGCCATTGGCGCCCTTGGCGCGGCGTTGGGCCACTTCAACGTATTCATCGTATTCATACTTTCCTTTTTCGCCAACTTCCTTCCGGACGTGCTGTACTACTACATTGGCCACTGGTGCGGGCAATGGGTGTTGGACAAATTCGGGACCCGCGTCGGAATTGCCGTCGAACGCCGTGAGCGGGCCGCGGAACTCATTACCACTCACATGGGAAAGTGGCTGCTGTTCATCAAGACCATTCCTTTCATAAGCCCTCCGGGGTTGGCGGTGATGGGGGCGTTGGGCGTCTCGGTCAAGCGCTTCATCTGGTGGGACATGGCGATCGTCGCGCTGACCTCGGCGTTCTTCACGGCCTTGGGATACTATTCCGGTCAAGGTTATGGGTTCCTGCAACGCTCGTTCGGGTACGGGGCTTTATGGCTGGCCGGGTTCTTCGTGCTTTTCCTGGCGGCGACTTATATTTACAACCGGATCGCGCAACGGTTCACCCGAAGGATACGGCAATACGCTGACGAGGAGAGCCAGGCGCCACGATGAGGAACTATTTCAAAGCCTATGGTTGCTAGACTCTCCGAGTTTATGGATTCCCGCCTTCGCGGGAATGACGGTTAGAGTGCGGGAATGACGGGCTGAACAGCGGGAATGACGGGTTGGACCTGTCCGACGGAAGGAGGCGGGAACAGTGAAGGTGCTGGTGGGAGCCGATACTTATCCGCCGCAGTTGAACGGGGCAGCGGTGGCGGCCAGCAGGTTCGTACAAGGTATGGCGGGAAGGGGACATTCCGTCACGGTGGTTGCTCCCAGCATGACCTACCGGGACGAGGAGCAAAACGATCCGTCCAGTACCGGGGTAACGGTGCATCGCATCAAGTCCTTTCCCGCCAAGCCGCTCCATCCGGAGTTCCGGATAACGTCGTGGGCCAATATTAACGCCAAACTGGACCGCATTTTCGACCGGGCCCGGCCCGACATTGTCCACCTGCAAAACCACTTCGTCGTTGGCAAGGGGTGCTTGAGACAGGCGCGGAAACGAGGCATACCTGTCGTGGGCACCAACCACTTCATGCCGGAGAACCTGTTCGACTATATTCCCAGACCCCTGAGGCTCGCTGGATCGGCGGTCATATCGGCGGTGACGTGGAAGCACTGGATGAGGGTTTACAACCGGCTGGACTGTGTTTTCGCGCCGTCTCACTCGTGTTTGAAGATGCTGCGGCGCGTGGGTTTGACCGCCCCGGCGGAGGTGGTTTCCAACGGGATCGACCTGCGGCGGCATTCCAAGGCTTCGGCGCCGGAGTTTATTTACCGGAAATACGGCATACGCCGGGACGTGCCGACCTTCCTGTCGGTGGGACGGCTGGAGAAGGACAAGAAGGTAGACCTGATCATCAAGGCAACGGCCAGGGCGTCGGAGTCGGCCGAGGCGCAGACCGTACTGGTGGGCAGGGGGAAAGACGAGAGGGAGTTCCGGGAGCTTGCCAAGCGTCTTGACCTCGACGGGACACTGGTGTTTACCGGATACGTACCCGATGAAGACCTGCCGCTTTTGTACAATGTCGGCGATGTGTACATAGGCGCCGGGGCGGCGGAGTTGCAGGGCTTGGCGGTGATGGAGGCAATTGCCAGCGGACTGCCCATCCTGGTGGCCAACTTATTCGCTTTGCCGGAGCTATTGGAAGAGGGCGTCAACGGGTTTCTGTTCGAGCCCACGGTGGAGGACCTGGCCCGGAAGATGCTGGTTATGCTGGAACACCGGGACCGGTGGGAGTCGATGGGCGAGCATGGGTTGGCCAGTATGCAACGGCACGACATGCCGGTGGTTCTGGCCCAGGTGGAGGAGTTGTACCGATTGTGTCTGGCATACGCCGGTCGTTGACCGAAGACGATGGATTCCCGCCTACGCGGGAATGACGGTTTGGGAGCGGGAATGATAGTTTGAGCGGCGGGAATGACGGTTTGGGCGGCGGGAATCCAGAAATGTGGTGCCGGAAGTTTGGATATTCACTCACGGCCCTGTAGTACTACGCTTGGAGAGGTTGCCAGTGGACTTGAATATATTCGTTGATGGAAATGCTTGGGTATGGATTCTGTGCGTCTTTATCGCCTATTTCGTGGTCCTGATCGGCATTGCTGTTTTCCGGGGACGGCAGATGGACGATATGTCCGATTATGTGCTCGGCGGACGGAAGATGGGCGTCATTACTTCCGCTCTCAGTTCCGGGTCATCCACCACCAGCGGTTGGACCATGCTGGTCTTTCCGGCTCTGGCCTTCGCGGCGGGGATGATGCATCTGTGGACGGTGGTGGCCCTCATCATCGGCATGTGGGTTTCCTGGACAGTACTGGCGCGCAGATTGCGCCGCTATACCATTGCCACTGACAACTCGTTGACTCTACCGGAGTTTTTCGAGAAACGCTTTGGAGACACGACCGGCATCCTGCGGTCATTGTCCTCCTTCATCAGTCTTTATTTCATAACCCTTTATGTTTGTTCCGGGCTGATTGCGGGAGCGAAGCTGCTGGAGGAGGTGTTCGGTTTTGACCACGCCGGTTCGGGCCATGATTTGGGGGTGCTGATCAGCTTGGTGGCGGTGGTGTCCTACACCTTTATCGGCGGCTTTCTGGCCGTGTCCCGGACCGATGTGTTCCAAGCGTTGATCATGCTGGCCGGTTTCATTGTTATACCCGTCACGCTTCTTTTCACTGTCAGCAATCCCTTTCAGGGTATGGGAGCCACCTCCCCCGGTTTCTGGAACCCCTTGACCGGGGTCGACAACCAGGGCTTGGGCGTGCTGTTCTTTCTTTCTTCCATCGGTTGGGCGTTGGGTTCTTTCGGGGCGCAGCGGGTGCTGTCCCGGTTCATGGCGGTGGACCGGGAGGAGAACATCAGGTCAAGCCGCGACATCAGCACCCTGTGGGTTATTTTCATCTTCGGGTTCGCCCTGTTGATGGGCCTGGTGGCGGCGCCGGCGCTGCTGGACCGGGGCGAAGTGTTGCCGGACGCCGAGAGGTTGTACTTGGTGGTCGCCAAGGTGTTCTTCCATCCGGTGGTTGCCGGTCTGTTGCTGACGGCGGTGATCGCGGCGGTGATGAGCACTGCCGATTCGCAGTTGCTGCTGGCCTCGGCTATTGCGACCGACGATGTTCCCTTCATCCGGAAAGTGACTTACTCGATGCAGACCCAGTACCGTGTCTGGATGGGCCGGGTGATGCTGGTGGCCGTGGGGCTGGTAGCCGCCCTCATTTCCATCATATCCCCGGACTCGGTTTTTGCGCTGGTGTCCCTGGCTTGGGGCGGTATGGGAGCGGCCTTCGGGCCGGCGCTGATCCTGGCCCTCTACTGGCGCCGCTTCAACCTGTGGGGTGCCTTGGCGGGCGTGGTATCCGGGACCGTAGTTTCCACTTGGTGGTGGCTGATGGGGTTGGGCTATAAGGAAGCGGAAACCGTGACCGACCTGTTGGGATTTCAGGAAACGGTGAGGCTATTTGCAGAGGTTGGCGTGTGGCAGGTGAATCCCGCCGTTCCGGGGTTTGTGGCGGCGACAATTTTCGCTGTGGGGGTGGCGCTGCTGACCCGCTCCCCTGACCGGGAAGTGGTGGAGCTTTTTGACCATGTGAATGGCCCCGATTGGAAGGAAGCGTCGTACTGATTGCAGGTGGGCAATAGATTCCCGCCTTCGCGGGAATGACGGGTTGGTCTGTGCTAAACTTCGTACACGCAGCCAACCTTAACCTACCGTCCAATCCCGGAGATGGACCATGCCCGAAAACCTGATTACGGATGAAGTGCTGGCCCTGATCGGCCAGGAAACGGAGCCGGAACGGAACCGGTTCCCCATAAGCGACGAGATGGCGTGGGACGTGGCCGATGCCATCCAGGACCCCAACCGCTTGTACACCGATGCCGAATATGCCGGTCGAAGCAGGTTCGGCGGGTTGCTTTGCCCTCCCTTGGCGACCTGGAAGGACATCGCCCCGACCATCGGCTACTTCGGCGCGGGGCAGGAGTCTCATTTTGAGGTGCCCCTGCCCTTCAGCAGCTACGGCCTCAACGGCGGCAGCGACTGGCAGTTCCTCCGTCCGGCCTATACGGGCGACTGGATCACCCGGCGGTTCAAAATCCTGGATATTTTTCAGAAGCAGGGCCGTTCCGGCACCCTGGTGTTTGTGGTGCGGTTGGAGACCCAGACGAACCAGGATGACGAAGTAATCAGCTTGGCGAACCGGGTGAGCATCCACCGCGCCCTGCCCGCGGGCGGCGAACCGCAAGAGGCGGCCAACGTCCGCGACCAGTTGGACACAGTGCAGATATCACCGCCCGGACCGGGAGGCGACATCCCCCGGCCCACTCCCTCGGACCGGGCGCAACTCCACTACGAGGACGTGTCGGTGGGAGACTCGCTGGAACCCGTGGTCAAAGGCCCGCTGACCACCACCCACTTGGTGCGCTGGGCCGCCGCCAACGGCAACTACGCCCGCATCCACTGGGACCTGCCCTTCGCCCAACTGCGGCAAGGGTTGGCCAACGTGGTGGTCAACGGCTCCCTCAAGAACCAGTACTTGGGGCAACTGCTGACCGACTTCGCCGGCGACGAGGGCTGGTTCAAGCGGTTCTACGTGCAGCACCGGGGGATGGACTACCCGGGAGACGTGCTGACCGCCGCCGGGTCGATCACGGGCAAACGGGAACAGGACGGCTTCGGTTGCGTGGACTGCACCATTGCTTTGAGCAACAGCCGCGGGGAACAGACGGCAATGGGACAGGCTACCGTGGTATTGCCCAAGCACGGGCAGACGTTGCCCTTGGTGTGGGAAGCGGAAGAATGACCGGAATTTCCCTGTTGCAGGGTATCCGCGTCCTGGACTTGGGCACTGAAGTCTCCGGCCCCTTCTGCGCCAAGTTGCTGGCCGACTACGGGGCCGACGTCATCAAGGTCGAGATGCCCGGCCAAGGAGACCCGGCACGCCGCATGGGGCCTTTCGCGGGGGATGACCCGCACCCCGACAAAAGCATTCCCTTCCTTTATATAAACACCAACAAGCGGGGCGTCACGCTGGACCCACGCAGCGACTCCGGACGCGAGTTGCTGGACGTCTTGACGCAGACCGTGGACGTGGTGGTTGTGAATTATTCTCCATCCGAGGCCGAGACGATCGGGTTGACCTACGATGCTTTGGCACGGAATAATCCCGGACTGGTGGTTACTTCCATCACGGCTTTCGGCCAGACCGGCCCCTACCGCGACTATTCGGCCACCGACATCGTGGTCTGGGCCATGAGTGGCCTGATGTACCACGTGGGTGATTCGGACCGGGAGCCGCTGCGGAACGCTTTGAGCCAGTCCCTCTACGTGGCGGGGGCCAACGCGGCGGTGGCTACCTTGGCGGCGCTGTTGCAAAGGACCTTCACCGGACAGGGGCAGCACGTCGACGTTTCAGCGATGGAATGCTTGGCTACCCACTTGGTGCAGCCGGTGCCTTACTACTCCTTTATGGGGGCCATCAAGGGACGGCGTCCCGTCCGCGGTTCCGGGTTCGACGAATTGATGCCCGCCCGCGACGGCTACGTGGTGCCGTCGGTGCAGGGTTCCCAGCCGTGGTCCACCATCGCCGGCGTAATCGGCTCGGAGGCCCTGCAGGACGAGCGGTTCGCCAGCGGCGCGGGCCGTATAGAGTACGGCGAGGAGTTGAAGGAGCTTCTCTTGGAAGCTCTTTCCGGTTGGGACCGCAAGCCGCTGTTCGAGGCGTCGGGCGAAAACCGGCTGGTGTTCGGCATGGCCCAGGACGCCGGGGACCTGTTCGACTGCCCGCACCTGAGGGAACGGGACTTCTTCGTGGAGATCGATCACCCGGTTGCGGGGGCCGCCGAGTACGCGGGTATGGGCGCCCGGCTGTCGGCTGGGGATTTCCAAGTACACCGCCCGGCCCCTATGCTGGGCCAGCACAACCGGGAAATATACGGCGAAGAACTGGGATATACTCCCGCGCAAATGGTCCTGCTGCGGGCTGCGGGGGTCATCTGAGTTTTGCTGACATTTCTCCGTCATTCCCGCATAGGCGGGAATCCAAGGACTTCCGATGGGATAGAACGTGCTTGGCTGATAGCGTTTCTGGATTCCCGCCTTCGCGGGAATGACGTTATGGGGGAGGGTAAGAGTGGGGAACGCTTTCTGGACATTAACCTAACCTGAAAGAGGCGACAAGTGAGCGATATTTCACTGTTCGAGGCTATTAACACTCAACGGGCCATCCGCAACTTTGCTCCCGACCCGGTGCCCGACGAGGTTGTGGCCAGGATACTGGACGCGGCCATCCGGGCTCCCAGCGGCGGCAACACCCAGCGGTGGAGTTTCCTGGTCATCCGCGACCGGGAGACCAAACGGCGGTTCGGCGAGTGGTACGTGTCCGCGTGGAGCAAGGTCACCGCCGAGATGGACTTCAACGACCGGGCAACCCAACCCTACTGGCGCAGCATGTTGACGGAGAACATGGAGGACATCCCCGTGTTGATTTTGGCCTGCTTGGAGCAGGTCCCGTCGGCTTTTCGCGCCGCTCCCATCACTTCCGGGTCGTCCATCTACCCGGCGGTGCAGAATATCCTGCTGGCGGCGCGGGCTTTGGGGCTGGGCACCGTCTTGACTACCCTGCACACCCAGCACGAGGAAGAGGTGAAGGAATACTTGGGGATTCCCGATAATGTTGCTACCGCGGCGCTGATTCCCTTGGGCTACCCGGCGCAGGGCCAACGCTTCAGCCGCAGCAGAAGAAGGCCGGCCTCGGAAGTGACGTTCCACGAACGCTGGGGCCAGCGGGCGGGCGAGTAGACATGCCCCAGCTTCCCCTTGACGGAATCCGGGTGGTGGACCTGAGCCGGGTCTTTGCCATGCCCTACGCTGGGGCCTTTCTCTCCGACCTTGGGGCGGAGGTTATCAAGGTCGATTCCTGCCAAGCCCAGTTCATCGACACTACGCGCACGTTGAACGGCCCCTACCCGGACAACGAACCGGGGGAGATGTTCTGGGAGCGGGGAGGGACCTTCCAGACCCTCAACCGGGGTAAACGGAGCCTGACCCTCGACCTCCGATCTGGGGATGCGGTGGCGTTGCTGAAGAGGCTGGTATCCATGAGCGACGTGGTGCTGGAGAACTTCACTCCCCGGGTCATGCGCCGTTTCGGATTGGACTACCCCAGCCTGAAGGCCCTCAAGCCCGACCTGATAATGGTCTCGAACACCGGCTACGGCCACTCGGGGCCTTGGAGCAACTACGGGGCCATGGCGGCGGCATTGGAACCGACCCACGGCACCGGCGCGTTCATGGGATACTTGGACCCCGGCCCCGACGGGCGTCTCAGCGACAGCGGCGTCCCCAACAAGGTAGCCAACTCCTATACCGATTTCCTGGCCAGCATCACCGCCCAGTTCGCCGTACTGGCGGCGTTGCTACACCGGAATACGACGGGACGCGGCGTGTGGGTGGACTTGGCAATGTACCAGGTCGGCGTTTCGTTCCTTGGCGAGGGGCTGCTGGACTACGCATTCAACGGACGCCGTACCCGGCGTTTGGGAAACCGGCACGAGTACCTGTCTCCCCACGGCTGCTATCCCTGCTTGAGAGAGGACCAGTGGGTGGTTATCGCAGCCAGGGACCAGGAGGACTGGCAGTCCTTTTGCCAAGCCATCGAGCAGCCTTCTCTGGCAGACGATCAGCGGTTCGTTGACCCGTTGGTGAGGTATGACAACCAGGAGGCGCTGGACGCCATAATCGGCGAGTGGACATCCCAACGCACCCCTTACCAAGTGATGGACATTCTGCAAGCGAAGGGAGTGCCTGCGGGTCCCGTCCTGAACGCCGGGGAGTTGCTGCGCGATCCCCATCTGCGCGCCAGGGGGTTCTTCGAGGCCGTCGAGCATCCGTCGGAAACCTGGCTGGGGCGGCAGGAGTACCTGGGCCGGGGGTGGAGATTCTCGGGCATGGAAGCCGGGACCAAGGGACCGGCCCCGATGCTGGGCGAGGCCAACGACTATGTACTCAGGCAAGTCCTGGGACTGAACGACAAGGAAATCCAGCGCCTGCGGGAAGACGGCGTGATCGGTACCACCCTGCAGGGCGGCCAACCGCCGTCAGTAGTGTCCCTGCCCAGGCAGGTCGAATTGGGCGGCATTGCGGCCTACGATGCAGACTTCCGCGAGTCCGGGACCTGATTGCCCGGTCTGTTGAGCCACCATTGGCCATGGGACGCAAGTCACTGATCGACCGGTTCCGCGCTGCGCGCACCGATCAGGCCCTGGCGGTGCTGGAAGGGTTCCATCCCTTGAAGCACGCCCTACGGTTCGGTGCGAAGGTGACGGAGGTCGTTACCGTAGACGCCGCAAAGTTGAACAGGCTGGCCATTGAGTACGCGCCCGATGTGGCCTCCTGGATAAGCACCAACCATTCTGTCATCCCCGAAGACGAGTTCAGCCGGCTGTCCCCGGTAACGCCGTCCACGGGTGTCATCTCGATAGCAGAGCGGCCACTGGTCTCCTTGGCAGATATACTGGCGAGTCCCGGCCCTGCGCCGGTTGTCATGCTGGAACGCCCGAGGAACCTGTTCAACATCGGCGCAGCCATCAGGGTGGCGGCGGCCGCGGGAGCGGTGGGCGTGGTCACCACCGGCCCCCAGGACCCTTGGCATCCGGCGGCGATAGTCACGGCAACCGGCCTGCAATACGCGCTGCCGGTAACCCGCACGGCTGTTGTTCCGCGATGTGACCGTCCGTTGGTGGCGGTTGACCCCAGCGGGCAGCCGCTGTCCGGTTGTACAATTCCGTCCCGTACCGTACTGGCTTTTGGCACGGAGCGGGACGGGCTAAGTGAAGAGTTGATGGCACTGGCCGACTGTCATGTTTCCATTCCAATGATGGATGGGGTATCCAGCCTTAACCTGGCCACGGCGGTGGCGGTGATGCTTTATTCGTGGAGGCTGGGCCGATAAGGGGGCCACGGTGCCGAAGGTAGCGCTTCCACTCAGCCGGTCATCAACGACGCCGGGCCTTCTATTGTCACAGGACAATCGTGTTTTGGCCGACCGGAGCCACGGAACCAAGGCTGTTACTATCGTGATGCGGTAGATTTAAGGGCAACCCTTCCTTAGAACGTAGTCCAGATAAGCACCGTCTATGAATATGGCTGCCCGATTGGCCATTCGGTCTCCTAAAAGGGAAATCGGCACGAACCAAGCCGTGCCGATTTAACAAGGTATACCAACCTGATGTGCGCCGAAGCGGACAACAGGGAACATCACCCTTTGATTTTATCAATCTCTGCTGAGTCTGTCAACGATACTTAAGGCGGGGTAACTGTTCAGGGTTGAGGGGAAATGAGCAACTGGCGGCATTCCAGGAAGGGGTTCAGGCCCCTGGCGCGCCAGGTTCCAAAGAGGGAGGCCAGGACCAATTTGCTGTTGCTGCCCTGTTGGGAGCGGGTCCCGCCGCTGATTTTACGGCTGATCACCAAGTGACGCAGGCTCCGTTCAGCACCATTATTGTCAGATGGAGCCTCCGGGTGCGACACGAAGACGAACAACTCCTTGATATGCCGCTCAATCCTCCGGCATAGCTTGGCTTGCACTGCCAACGGGTCTTCCAGGAAAGGCCTGCACAGCGCCAGCAACCGCTCCTCCAGCACCAACTGTACCCGGGACGGAGGGCGTCTCCCAGCCGCCCATTCCCGGCCTTTGGCATAAAGCCGTTGCACTCCCAATGCCCACCGGACCAGTCCGTCGTCTTCCGGGTAGCAGACCTTCAGCGCGTGAATATCCCGCAGCAGGTGGACCCAACATCTCTGCTTGAGTCCAGGGTAGTGGTGGTAGGCCGCGTAGAAGTCGCTCACCAGAATCCCTTCGAAGGACTCGCCCAGGACCTCGTCCACCACCTCCCCGCTCCGGCCCCGGCGCAGGAAGAACCGCTCCGTGGGCGTGCTGAAAGTCCAGACGTAGCCGTTTTTCCCGTTCTCCCGCCAACCCGTCTCATCGGCGTTTACTACCGGGCTGGAACGGATGCGCTCCAGGATCTTACCCACCTCCGCTCTTCCCTGCCGGGCAACCTGATGGACCGCCTGGACGATAGCCCCAACGCTCAGTTTCAACTGATGGAATACTCGCAGATACCATTGGATGGTCCTTACGGGCAGCCGTCCCTCTTCCCGTAGAGTCACCATCAAGCTCACCAGATTGGTTCCAAGGCGTTGGCGGCCCACGGCCAGACCTTTCAGGGGCTCCTGGGGCCGCCGCCGTTTCCGGCACAACGGACAGGTCCGGGCTATGAATACGTGCTCCGTGACTTCTGCCGGGATTACCGGAATGTCTATGACTTCCCGGGTCCGATGCACCCATCCCCCGGTGAGAGGGGTATGGCATTCGGGGCAAGAGTCCGGGGCGTGGACCACCCGCCCGGTGGGTTCCATCCGCGGTCGGGCGAAGCCGTGCTGACGCTTCTTGCGCGGCTTCTTTTCCGCCGCCGGCTTCTTGCGTCTGGCGGACAGTTTATGCCCCGGCATCCTGGCCCCCGGTCCACCGCCAGATAGCCGGGCTTCCAGGCTCTCGACTCGCTGTCTCAGTTCCGCGATGATCTCCAGCAGAGTTTCCCGGCTCGCTTGGTTCAGGTCCACTTCGGTTTCCATGGCTCTCTTATGCCACAATCGCGCCCCGCACGCCAGCGTTTTTCAGAAAGAAAACAACTTTCGGTCAATTCACCTCATCAAGTCTGAACAGTTACAAGGCGGGGTATTCCAACACGGTCCTAAGTTATCGCCACGGCTTCGGTATGAACGAACCCCCGCGATTGTCACGAGGCGCGTCGCCGCCACGGTTGGGTTTTCGGGTATTATATTATTGCCAGTGCTACAGTCGGCTTCAACTATTCCCCTACACATCCCTTTGAGAACCTGATCCAGAGTGTGGTTCTTCCGCGCCCCTTTGTTTGGTCAGCAAAGGGATTGAGGTGACTGTGGCAGGTAGCCGTGATTCTGGCCGCAAGAGGGTTTCCCAGTGCAACACCTGTCTATGCTTGCCCATCCCGTACGCATTGCATTTGTAATTCTTGCGCTGGCTCTGGTCGTTGTGTCCGTTGCCTGCGGTAGTGAACCTGCGCCGAAAACGGTTTCGGCTACCAGTGCGCCGACAGCTACACTCCCAACAACAGACATGCCGACACCAACTGATTCCCCCGCGCCCACGGCGGCAATGGCTACGCTTGAACCCACGGCTACACCTTACCCAACGGCTATCCCACTTCCCACATACACACCAGCCCCAGCGTACACGACTGTTCCTCTTCCTACGGCTACACCTTACCCAACGGCTACGCCTTTACCCACGTACACACCAGCCCCGACTTATACGCCTGTTCCGCTTCCGACGGCCACACCCTACCCAACGGCTACACCTTACCCGACGCCCACGACACGGATTGTCGGAACACCTACGCCAATGCCTTTCTATGGCGAGTGGGGAACCTTGAGGGATGAGACAGACCCACTGACACGAAAACGTCAAGTATCTATCGCCCTAAACGAGCAAGATGGAGAATTGCTTTTCATGGGGATTCAATTGTTAATGTCGATTGGGTGCTTCGAAGATTTAGAATATACAGTAGGGTTAGGGGTTGGGTGGACCAGTAAGCCTTTCGGTCAAGAAGTTTCATTTAACGATCCTACAGTTTCATTCAGAATCGGTGATCAACCTGTCAAGACAGAGGTGTGGAATATCCATAAAAATGGGGGAGGTCCTTATATATCTGGCGAAAGGGCCATTGTCATGATCCATGATTTATTCAATGCCAACGAATTTGTCATTCGAGTGAAGCCGGAAAATAGAGACCCGGTAACCGCCGTATTCAGTCCGGCTGGCCTTTACTGGGCGGTGAAGCCGGTTCTTGAGGCTTGCGGAGTGGAGATGAACTAGACTTGGTCAAGCGAGAAATGGCAATTCTTACGGTGGCGGTTGCGATGGACGGACTTATGGCATGGGTTTGCGACTTTCCAAAAGACCACGGTTCCTATGCTTACCTGCCTTGTGTGGACGGTGGACCACCCAGCTGAGCTAGTCCTGTCCTAGTCTCTGTGGCGACTTCATCATCAAGCTCAAGCTCGACGATGTCACTACCAACGTCGGCTATCACGACTGGCTCCAGAAGTGCAACTGTAGTACTAAGGAGAATTCTGTTTTGATTGGGTTATTGCCAGAGCTTCTACGAACTCTGAAAAGCTACGTAATAGCTCTTTCTTCTCATGGGGCACCTCCCTGACTCTGAAATGCACGACCGAGTTACGGATGTCTGTTACTTCTGATAGGCATTTTCGGAATGTTTTGCAGTCTACATTTTTAAGTTTTAGCTTGCTCCAATTTCCCTCATCGCTTATCAACTGATTATATTGGCTAAGTGTCAATTTCTCGATGACATTGGTGACCCCTGCCTTCTCAAAGTCACAATCTGCAAAATTCGCATTTTGGACGATCTGCCTCAAATTTAATTCCACGCTTCCTGAAAGGTAAATGGGCTCATATAGGGTCCGAAACTCCCCAGATAAATCGCTGACGGTTACTATTCCGACAATGGCATTTTGTTGACTTTTCACAAGAACATAGTCGTGCTCTTCAATAATGTGCGAGACTTGGATGAGAGAATCGGTCGCATAGACAGTTTGACGTAAGATATTTGAGATATTATCGTCCATGTAATGTCTGACTTCACTGGTTCCAATTTGAGCAATCTCACTAGAGCCAATAGATTTCCAGCTAATTACCCCCTTGACATTTCTCTCCCCCGCCATCACAGGAAGCTGCGAGTAGTTGTATGCTCGCATAAGGGTAGTGGCTTCTTCCAATTTTGCGTCTGGCGAAACCTTTACAAGCTTACGACCTTTTGGAATCAGCGAGCTAATCGCAGGATTCCATTCGGAAGCAGAGGTAGTTGTCTCCCTATTGGTAGCTTCGCGTTCACTTTTCTTGCTCATGTGGAAGCTCATATCCCCCTTAATGCAAACGATCCCCGGCTATGGCTGGGTCAACGATACGTTCAGTGACGGCAATGGTCTCAAGATACTTATGGGTGCGACAGGTCTCGGCAATTTATATCTGTCTGATGAACCGGTCAATTGTACAATGTTTATGGCAGCAGGACTTTCTGCCAATTTTCAGGCTATTTACATATCCCCGTATTTTCGTGTATAATAAGACGTCAGTTACTGAGGAAAGGGCAGCGTCAAGAATCCCTGACCTTAGTGGGTTATGCGGGAGTGGCTCAGGGGTAGAGCGTCTCCTTGCCAAGGAGAAGGCCGAGGGTTCAAATCCCTTCTCCCGCTCCAATGTAATCAGAAAGAGGCCCGCTTGATGCGGGCTTTTCTTTTTTCCGGAAGGCCTCTAAGAAACTACCTCAAAATCAACCATCTCCACTGTCATCCCATCGTCGCCGCCCGAAGGTTATGGATTCCCGCCTTCGCGGGAATGACGGATTGAGGTTGGAATGACGGAGAGGGTAGAACGCCAAGTTTTGAGATAGTTTCTGAGCTGGGTCAGGTTTTGATGAGCATCCCCGGCTGGCACTTGCGGCAGTAGCTGGTCATGCGCTGGTTGGCGTTAAGCTGGGTGATGTTGCCGCCGCATCTGGGGCAGGGCTGGCCTCCCTTGGCGTGCACCTTCAGGAAGCCCCGAATCTTCACGTGTATCCGGTCGCCCATGCGGCCGCGCAATACCTCTATGGCGTCTTCGACCACGGCGCGGGACTGCTCATGGAGCCGGGCCAACTCCTCTTGGCTCAGTGACCGGGCTTTCCTGAAGGGCGATATGCCGGCGGCGAACAGTATTTCGTCGGAATAGGCGTTGCCGATACCGGCGATGAACGCTCCCCTGGTGAGCACTCCCTTTATCTCACCCCGGAACACCTTCAGCCGAGCTTGAAACTCGTCGAAAGAGATGTCTTCCAGAACGTCGACGCCCTGGTCCTGCAAGCGTGATACCTCGGCCATCCGGTCGTCGGAAACGTAGTAGACCATCCCCATTTGCCGGTCGTCCAAGTAACGCAGGTCCGATCCCCGGTCCAGTTCGAGGATGAAGGAGGTCTTCTTCAGTACCCGCTCCCGCCGGTTGCAGTACTGGACAGCGCCGGTGAGCATGGGGTTGATGACCAGCCACCGTTCCCCCGACAACGGGGCCAACAGGAACTTGCCCCGCCGTTCGAAAGCCCCGAACGTTCGCCCCGAAATGTCGGCGGAGAAGTCGCCCGCCAAGGCCCTCAAGACCGTGGGCCGCAACACTCGGGCGGACTCCACCGTTTGACCTTGGACGTGTTCGTTCAGGTAATCTTTGATGACTTCCAAGTCCGGCGCTTCCGGCATACATTCCTCCTGCCGGTTGGTATGGGCGGGGCCGGCCCGTTTTCAGACGGTGAACGCCGGACAGTATACAACCCCAGATGACAACAAGGCTTTGCGTTACAAGTACATGCTGTTGGATAATCTTGGCTAGAATTGACCAATGGTGAGACTTATTCGCAGCGCCGAGGGATTTAGTCAATGACCCAAATGTACCCCATCGAACCATACGAACAAGACGGCAACGCATCGGATGATTACCGTCGGCAATCCCGAGAGTTTTTGGACAAAAGCCGGGAATACTTGGCCGCGGGAGACTGGCATCGAGCCGCCGAAAAGGGTTGGGGCGCCGCCGCATGGATGGCCAAGGCGGTCGCTGAAGCCCGCGGCTGGAAATATGCAAAGCACGACGAATTTTTCACTGTCATGTATCAAGCCCAGGACCTGTCAGGAAACTCCCGGTTGCGGAGTCTGTGGCCTGTGGCCAACGCCCTCCACGGTTTCTTCTACACTCGTAGAAGGTTTCTGCGGCCCGACGTCATCAGTCAAGGACTTGACGATGTGGAACTCATGCTGGATATTTTGGAGCCGCTTACGGAGCCGGGATAAGCAGTTGCGAATAATGGGTGCTCGATGTCATCGGTCGGAATTTGCTGGTGACAGCCCATGACGAGGAGCGGGACATGACGCTTAACGAGTTCATTGAAGACGCCTTCAATGTGGAGCACGAGTTCTTGATGGAAGCGGTGCAGGACCTGACGCCGGAAGAGTTGCGCTGGCGACCGGGACCGGAGGCCAACCCCATTGGATGGATGCTGTGGCACATGATCCGGGTTGAGGATATGTGGTTCCAGTTTTTCATCCAGCGGAAACTGGAGATCTGGGAGCGGGACGGCTGGAACGAGAAGTTCGGCTTGCCCACCCGAGACAACGGCTTCGGGCATTCGAGTGAGCAGGTTGCCCAATTCCCTGATCTGGACCTGGCCGAGTTGCTGAGGTACGGGGAGGCGGTGCGCGCCGGGACGTTCGAGTACCTGAGGGGGCTAACCCCGGAAGATTTCGAGGTGGTGCCGAGGGAGCAGCGTCCGGAAATGTCGGTTGGGGCGATTTTCCGCCAGGTGGTGGGCGAGGTGTACCAGCACCAGGGGCATATTTCGTATTTGAGGGGGTTGTTGCGGGACGGTTAGGCGCCGGGGTGTGGAGCGGGTTTCAGGTTGGCTGAGGCCTGTGGATTCCCGCCTGCGCGGGAATTGCAGATGGCCCCTTGGGGCCACGTATGAATATGAAAATGGCCTATTTTCATGGCAATGACGGGAAGAGGGATGTCAGCGGGTGTTGCGGGCGCGGAAGTCTTCAATGCCGATTTCCAGCGCCGTCCACGGCAGCAGGGCGCACTTGATGCGGACCGGGAACCGGCGGACAACCTGTAGAGCCTGAAGATCGTCCAAGCCGTTCATGTCCTCGCCGCGGGAGGCCTTTCGCTGCATCATGGACCTGAAGCGGTCGGCGACGCTTTCCACCTGCTCAAGCGACTTGCCGAGGGTCATCTGGGCCAGCATTGAGGCGGAGGCTTGGATGATGGAGCAGCCTTCGGACCGGGCGCTGGCTCCCGCCACGAGTCCCTGCTGGTCTACGCTCAACTGGAGAATTACCCGGTCGCCACAGAAGGGGTTGAACTCCTCGGCTTCCACGTCGGCGTCGTCCAAGGGAGTGCGGAGGCGTGGGTTGCGGTAGTGGTCCAGGATCAGGTCGCCGTAGAGGCCCTGCAAGGGTACGTCGGGAGGGCTGGCCATGAGTCCTGCGTGCCTCGTCTACTCGGTGGTGACCGCTTCCGATTGCCCGTCGAGCGCCGCCCGCAACGTGTGCCATGCCAGGACGGCGCACTTGATGCGGGTGGGATAGTCGGACACTCCGGCAAGACTTTCCAGGTCGTCCAACAGATCGTAGTCGACCTCAGCGGACGGGTCGACAAGCATGTTGTGGAAGGCATCGAAAATCTCGTGGGCTTTCTCGACGCTGCGGCCCTTGACGCTCTGGGTCAACATCGACGCCGAAGCGCGGGATATGGCGCAGCCGTGGCCTTGGAACCCCACGTCGGAGATGACGTCGTCTTCCAGCTTGATGAACAGTTCCACTTTGTCGCCGCACAGCGGGTTGTAGCCGTCGGCGGTGCGGTCGGCGTCCTCCAGCTTGCGGAAATTGCGAGGACGGCTGTTGTGTTCGAGGAGGATTTCCTGGTAAAGGTCACCTAGACTGGCCATTAGCTGAATACCTCGATGACGCGGTCAATACCCACGACCAAAGCGTCGATATCCTCCTTGGTATTGTACATCGCCAGGGACGCTCGGGCGGTGGCCGGGATCTGGAACCGGTCCATCACTGGCTGGGCGCAATGGTGCCCGGTGCGCACCGCGATCCCTTCTATATCCAGGATGGTGCCGATGTCGTGCGGGTGGACGCCGTCCATGATGAACGAGAGAATGCCGGACTTGTGGGCCGCGGTGCCGATAATTTTAACGCCCTCGATGGATGAAAGGGCGCGGGAACCATAGTCCAACAACTCCTGCTCGTGGGCCATGATGCGGTCGTACCCAAGAGCCTCGACGTAGTCTATTGCCTCTCCCAAGCCGATGGCGCCGGCGATGTTGGGGGTGCCCGCCTCGAACTTATAAGGAAGGTCGGCGTAGAGGGTCTTCTCGAAGGTGACCGACTTGATCATTTCACCGCCCCCTTGGTAGGGAGGCATGGAGTCCAAAAGTTCGGCCTTGCCATAGAGGACCCCAATGCCAGTGGGGCCAAACAGCTTATGGCCGGAGAACACGTAGAAGTCGCAGTCCAAGCTTCTCACGTCCACCCGCATGTGGGGCACGGCCTGGGCGCCGTCCAGCAGCACGGGCACGCCCTGGGCGTGGGACAATTCCACGATGCGTTCGGCGGGCACGATGGTGCCAAGGGCGTTGGATACGTGGGTCATGGACACCAGCTTGGTGCGGGGGCCCAGCATTGACTCGAACTCGTCCATCAGCAACTCGCCCGAATCGTCGATGGGCACCACCCGCAGTATGGCCCCCTTCTCCTCGCACAGGATCTGCCACGGGACGATGTTGGAGTGGTGTTCCATGTTAGAGACAATAATCTCGTCACCGTCGCCTATGTTCTGCTTGCCGAAGGTCTGGGCCACCAAGTTGATGCTTTCAGTGGTGCCCCTGGTGTAGATAATCTCTTGGTCGCTGGCGGCGTTGAGGAAGCTGCGGATTTTGCTGCGGGCGTTCTCGTAGTCGTCGGTGGCCCGCTGGCTCAACGTGTGGACGCCTCGATGCACGTTGGCGTTGTCGGTCGTGTAGTAACGGACCAGCGCGTCTATCACGCATTGGGGTTTCTGGGAGGTTGCGCCGTTGTCCAAGTAGACCAGCGGCTTCCCGTTTACCAACTGGTGGAGGACAGGGAAGTCCTTGCGCACCTGCGCCGCGTCCAAAGGCGCGTTGTTTGGGATGGCCTGGGGGTCACCGGTGGTCATGCTGCGCTCCCGAATTGAAGACCCTTGGTCGGTATTGCGTCCAGGAACAGTTGGTCCAGGTAATCGCGGAGCGGCTCAACCTGCACCGCTTCAATGATTTCGTTGGCAAAGGCGTGAATCAAAATCTGGCCGGCGGTCTCCTTGTCTAGCCCCCGGCTCTGCATATAGAAGAGAGTGTCTTCGTCGATGTGCCCGGCAGTCGCGCCATGGGTACACTGGACGTCGTCGGCGTAGATAAGGAGGCTGGGCTTGCTGTCGACTTCCGCATCGCGGGACAACAGCAGGTTCTTGTCGGTCTGGCGGGCATCGGCCTTCTGGGCGTCCTTCCGTACCAGCACTTCACCGCCGAACACGGCCTTGGACTTGCCGTCGAGGATACCCTTGTAAAACAACCGGCTGGTGGTGTTCGGCCGGGCATGGTCGATGTTAATCAGGTTGTCTATGTGTTGTTCACCGGTGGTCAAGTACAGCCCGTTCAGGGAGCAGAATGCACCGGGAGCGTCCTGCAATACTTGGAAGTCCTGTCTTGCCATGGCCGCGCCCTTGGCGAAAGACGTGGACCTGAAATTGCTGTCCCTGCCCTGCACCGCGCGGCTTACGCCAACGTGGAAGGCTTCGGAACTTTCGAGGAGGAGGCGGTAGTGGTCTACTTGGGCGCCATCCTCAAGGACAAATTCAGTCACGGCGTTGGTGAAATAGCGTGAACCGGACAGAGTCGCATAGGTCTCCGTGACCGTCACGCGGGAGTTTGGACCGGCGATGACCAGGACCCTGGGGTGCGAGACGGTCTGGCGTTGCTGGTCTGTGGTTATGAAAATGAAGTGCACCGGCGCCGCGGACTGGCAGTTGGCCGCCACTTGGACCAAAGCCCCATCTTCAAGGAAAGAGGTGTTCAAGGCCGTAAAGGCCTCGTCCTGGAAATCGGCGTGTTGCCCCAAGTGCTGTTGGATTCCCGCGATATTGGAACCTATGGCTTCGGCCAAGCCCGTAACGGTGATGCCGCCGCCTTGACTTGGCCCCCCGGAGAGGGTCTCGTTGTACCGCCCGTCCAGGAATACCAGGTTATGCCAACCGTCGTCCCAGGGGGCGACGGCTTTCAATCCATCGCGATCAACCAATGAAGGCCCGTAATCGGGTGTTTGGAAGCTGGCTACCGCCAACGGGCGCACGTTGGTGTACTTCCACCGTTCGTTGCCGCGGCGGGCGATGGGAAACCCCAGTTGGTTGAACCTGTTCCACGCGCGGGCCCGGAGAAGCCGGAGCCATTCGGGCTGACCTGTGCCCGCCCGTTGCTCCAAGGCCTCGAACCCGGCCCGGTAGTCGTCCAGTCTAGTAGCTGTTTGAGTCATAAGTTGCTGTCGATGGCTTCTTTGATCCAGTCGTAGCCCTTCTCTTCAAGTTCGTGGGCCAGTTCGGGGCCGCCGGAACGCACGATACGCCCGTCCATCAGGACGTGGACGTAGTCCGGAGTGATGTAGTTGAGCATCCGTTGGTAGTGGGTCACCAGGACCATGGCGTTGGAGTCGCTGCGCAGCTTGTTGACGCCGTCGGCTACGATGCGCAGGGCGTCGATATCGAGGCCGGAGTCGGTCTCATCCAATATGGCGAGCGTTGGCTCCAGCATGGCCATTTGGAGGATTTCGTTGCGCTTCTTCTCGCCGCCGGAGAAGCCTTCGTTGACCGTGCGGCGGGCGAGTTCGGGGTCGATTTCGACCATCCTGATCTTGTCCCGGAGCATACGGTCGAAGTCGCGGGCGCTCAGTTCTTCCTCACCGTTGTGCTGGCGTTTGGCGTCCATCGCCGCCTTGAGGAACTGCCAAGCGCGGACTCCGGGGAGTTCCATAGGGTACTGGAAGGCAAGGAACACGCCTTCGCGGGCGCGCTCCTCCGGCTCCATCGCCAGCAGGTCATGGCCCTGATAGACCACTTCACCGGCGGTGACTTCGTAATCAGGCTTGCCGGCGAGGACGTTGGCCAGGGTGCTCTTCCCCGATCCGTTGGGCCCCATGATGGCGTGGACTTCGCCCGGAGACACCGTGAAGTCGATGCCGTTCAGGATGTCGGCGTCGGCTACCTTTACGCGGAGGTCGCGGACTTGGAGCATTGGGTGGTTATAGTTGGTCGATTCCGTCATTATTGTCTTAATGTCCAGTCTCTTCCGGATTGTCGTTGGTAATGATTCGGGTGCGTTGGTCAGGAGGAAGCTCAAATCATCACAACCCGTCTTCTCGCCGCTACGGGAGCAACTTCATTGCTGCTATGCCAAGGCCAACTGCGGCGAACACATAGCCACCGAGCCATAGCGTGATTCGAAGCTCCATAGCCTTCATTTCGGCTCGCAACCCATTCTCAGACGCCGCAATAGCCGCCCTAATTTCAGCCCTCAGACTGTTTTCCAAGGCATCTATCCGTCCGGGCAGTTGCTCGAACGCCCCTTCCAATCGGCTCACCCTTTCTTCCAGAGTCATTCGTGTTTACCCTACTGCCCCTTCAAGGCTGACCTTTAACAGCTGGGATGCTTCCATTGCGAACTCGAAGGGCAGTTCTTGGAAGATGCCGCGGCAGAAGCCGTTGATGATCATGTAGTGGGCGTCCTCGACGCCGATGCCGCGCTGCTGGCAGTAGAAAAGCTGCTCGTCGCTGACCTTGGACGTGGAGGCCTCGTGCTCCATCTGGGCGGTGGGGTTGCGAACCTCGATGTAGGGCACGGTGTGGGCGCCGCACTTGTCGCCGATGAGCAACGAGTCGCATTGGGTAAAGTTCCTGGCGTTGTCGGCGGTGGGCATCATCTTGACCAAGCCGCGATAGGTGGCGTTGCCCTGCCCGGCGGAGATACCCTTGGCGACGATGGTGCTCTTGGTGTTCTTCCCGGCGTGAATCATCTTGGTGCCGGTGTCGGCCTGCTGGTAGTTGTTCACCAAGGCAACGGAGTAGAACTCCCCCACCGAGTTGTCTCCCTGCAGGATGACGCTGGGGTACTTCCAAGTGATGGCTGAGCCGGTCTCGACCTGGGTCCAGGATATTTTGGAGTTCCGCCCCGCAGCCTTGCCCCGCTTGGTGACGAAGTTGTAGACCCCGCCCTTGCCTTCCTTGTCTCCGGGGAACCAGTTCTGCAGGGTGGAGTACTTTATCTCGGCGTCGTCAAGGGCGACCAGTTCCACAACGGCGGCGTGCAACTGATGGGTCTTCCGGGCCGGAGCGGTGCACCCTTCCAGGTAGCTGACGTAGGAACCCTCCTCGGCGACGATGAGGGTGCGCTCGAACTGGCCCGAGTCGGCTTGGTTAATGCGGAAATAGGTCATCAACTCCATGGGGCAACGGACGCCCTTGGGGATGTAGGCAAAGGACCCGTCGCTGAAGACCGCCGAGTTGAGGCTGGCGTAGAAGTTGTCCCCGTAGGGCACCACCGAGCCGAGGTATTTTTGCACCAGGTCGGGGTGGTTCCGGATGGCCTCGCTCATGGAGCAGAAGATTACGCCGGCTTTTTCCAGGGTTTCTTGGTAGGTAGTGGCGACGGATACGCTGTCCAGCACGGCGTCGACGGCCACCCCGGCCAGCTTTTCCTGCTCGGCCAACGGTATGCCCAGCTTGTTGAAGGCTTCCAATATTTCAGGATCGACTTCTTCGAGGCTCTTGGGCGCGTCTTCCTTGGACGAGGGGGCGGCGTAGTAGTAGATGTCCTGGTAGTCTATCGGGGGGTAGCTGACGTTGGCCCATTTGGGTTCCTCGTAGTTCCGGCTCAGCCGTTCCCAATGACGATAGGCCTTGAGACGCCATTCCAGCATCCATTCCGGCTCTTCCTTCTTGGCGGAGATCAACCGGACGATGTCTTCGCTCAACCCCTTGGGGGCCACGTCCGAGTCGATGTCGATGGTGAAGCCCCACTTGTAGTCAGTGTCCAGGTCACTGGAACTGGTGGCGGTGCGGGATATGATCCTGGGCGCCGTCATTCGGTCTTCCTCCGTCCAAGGTTTTCCACCCCGACCGGGCCACCGTAACACCCGTCATACTGGAGGCCCGCAAGATGATAACATTGTTGACTGAACAAGTCGACAATTATGCTAGCATCGGGGATGGTGGGTGTCAACGATTATCGTAACTGCGGCTGACCAGCGGCGTAGTATGGTGCGTGACATAAGTGCTATTCTATTCATCGTATTTGTCCTGGCTTTGATTTACCGGCCTGCAAGCCCACTTCGGTTGGGGGCTTCGGGCCACTTGAAGTCCAACTTGAATCAAGGGAGCTGATGCAATGTCCGATAACGCCCTGCTGGCCGATTGCCATACCCACATTGACGATTACCCGGCCATTGAGATGCCGGATATATTGCAGCGTGCACAGGATGCCGGGGTAAGGTTCATCGTGGTGGCGGGCACTACGATGGAATCGACCAAGAAGTGCATCCAGATGACGCAGCAGTACGAGATGCTGTACGCGGGCGTGGGCATTCACCCGATGAACGCCCGCGAGATGATCGACGAAGGGACCTACACCGACTTGAAGGCGATGGCGGAGGGTTGCGACAAGGTGGTGTGCATCAGCGAGATCGGGTTGGACTTTCTGCCCGATTCTCCCGACCATGAGGTCCAGTACCAAGTGTTCCGCGAGCAGATACGTTTGGCCCGGGAGTTGAAATTGCCCATCATCTTCCACTCCAGGGAGTCACACCCGGAGGTGTTCCAGACCCTGCGCGAGGAGGGGGCCGGGGACGTGGGCGGGGTGATGCACTACTTCCAAGCCGACGAGGCAACCGCCAGTGAGGCCATCGACTGCGGGTTCTTCATTTCGTTGGCCCGGCCGCTGCTACGGCTTCCAGAGTTGCAGGAGACTGCGAAGAACATTCCGTTGGAGAACATCGTCCTGGAGACCGATGCCGCCCCCCAGCCCTTCAAGAAGTACCGGCACAACTGGACCGAGCCCCGCCACGTGCAGACGGTGGCCCAGAAGCTGGCCGAGATAAAGGGGGTCAGCCTGGACGAAGTGGCCCAGGTCACCAGCGGCAACCTGACCCGTTTACTGGGGCTGGAGCGCTTGATCGAGCAGGGCTAAGACCGGCGGCGGAGACTTGCTACTGGCGGCAGGCCCGACCGCGCCGCCGCGTTGAGACCGGGCATTGCCGGTGTTACCATTGATGTACCGGATTGGACTTGAAACACTGTCCTGAAACGAAAGTTTGGCGGCCGTTTGTCGAAAGGGAGGGCAGCAGTTATGCAACCGAAGCAGTGCCACATCGCCCTGAAGGAATGGGCGGTCACCGTGCAGGCCCTGGCCCAGGGTGAGCAGATTCTATTGCTGCGCAAGGGCGGAATCCACGAATCGAGCAAGGACTTCCGGGTGCTGCACCCGGAGTTTTTGCTGTACCCCACCTATGAGCACCAGAAGGTCGAACTGTTGCAGCCCGCTTACCAGCCTGCATTGGAGGCTCTTCTGGAACAGCCGAGGGACCCGGGCGAGATAACCTTTACCCACTTTGCCAGGATGGAAGAGGCGCTGGAGCTACTGGACCAGGGCAAGGTGGACGACCTGGAGCCACACTACATCTGGACCACCGCCTACGCCCAGTCCAGGCTTCGCTGGAAGCCCACGCTCCCCCTGTCGGTAATGCTGCTGCGGGTGTACCGCCTGGAAACGCCGGTGACCGTTCCCTGGCTCCCGGAATACAGTGGCTGCACATCCTGGGTCGAAGACCTGGTCGAAGTGCCGCTGGGCAACATGGAGCCGGTAATGAGCGATGAGGAGTTCCGCCGCAGAGTGGACGAGGTGAAGGGGAGTCTTGGGCTGGCGGTAGCCGCCGGTTGAGTGAGAATATTTAACGCTTCCCGCCCCTATATTCTTGGGGCCGGAATGACTTGGGGATAAAGCACCATGAAATTCCGTAAAATGCCCCGGACGGAGCTGGAGCTTTCGGAAGTAGGGTTCGGGGTCTGGACCGTGGCGACCAACTGGTGGGGCCGGATAGAGGAGGCGGACAAGGCAGCACTGCTGGAAAACGCCGTGGAACTGGGAGTGAACTTCTTCGACACAGCCGATACCTACGGCGAGGGATATGGAGAAGAGATCCTGGCCAAGATTCTGGGGCACCGCCGAAACGACATAATCATAGCCACGAAGTTCGGCTACGACTTTTACGACCCCACGCCGCGCATCGGCCACCAGGAGCGTAAGCAGAACTTCGAGCGCGAGTTCGTGCGGTACGCCTGCGAACAGAGCCTGCGGCGCCTGAACACCGACTACATCGACCTGTACCAGATACACAACCCGCGGGTGGACGCGCTGGAGCGGGACGAGTTGTTCGAGACGCTGGAGCAGTTGCAGGTCGAGGGCAAAATCCGTTACTTCGGCGTCGCGCTGGGGCCGGACATAGGCTGGTTCGAAGAGGGTGAGACCTCGATGAAGGACCGCCACGTGGACAGCCTGCAAATCATCTACAGCATACTGGAGCAGCAGCCGGCCAAGGACTTCTTTCCCATCGCGAAGGACCAGGAAGTTGGGCTGCTGTCGCGGGTGCCCCACGCATCGAATACGCTCACGGGCGAGTTTATCGAGATACCAACCTTCGACGAAAGCGACCACCGGGCCCATAGACGGGCCGAGTGGCTGAAGGAGGCGATGCAGAAGGTTGACCGGGTGCGCTTCCTGGAATTGGAAGACACCAGGACGCTGGGGCAGTCGGCCATCCAGTTCTGCTTGAAGAAGCCCCAGATAGTGTCTGTGCTGCCCAACTTCACCAACATGGACGAGTTGAAAGAGTACACGGCCGCGGTGGAGACCCCTGACCTTACCGACGCGGAGCAGGAGTACTTGGACGAGCTTTGGGACAACGCGTTCTACTTGGTTGACCCAGAGCCGGAGTTCCGGGAGATTTAATCTCCGAGGCGACGCTGCTATTTCCGATACCGGTGGATTCCCGCCTGCGCGGGAATGACAAGTTGAGGGCAGGCTCAATCCAGTTCCAGCAACTCCCGGAACAGGGTATGAAACCGGCCGGTATCTACTTGGTCGGCCAACGCGACCGGACCTTTTTCGCTTTCGATGGTGGTCTTGCCCCATAGGTCGGTTATACGCATTCGCGGGTCCGGGTCGGACGATTCTACTCTCAGCGTCACGTCACGAGTCGTTATCACGCAAGGGTCCAGGGCCGCCGCTACGGTCAGGGGATCGTAGTACACGAACCGCTCCCGGGCCGCGTCGCGGCGGAACCAGTCCGCAAGCATCTCAAGGGCCAAGGTCCCCAGCGGGCTGCGGCTGCGCAGGCTCGTCATCTCCTCCCGCCCGCCCACCACCTGCCGACAGGCCGGCAGGTCCACCAAGGTCAGGGGGACTCCCGACGACAGGACCAATTGGGCGGCCGCCGGGTCGCTGTAAAAGTTAAACTCGGCGTGCTCGGTTACGTTGCCGCCCGAGTTGACCGCTCCTCCCATCACCACCAACTTCTCTGCCAGTCCCAATGCGGGCGGATGCCGCTGGAGCAGCCTTGCCAGGTTGGTCAGGGGCCCCAGTGCAATGACGGTGACCTGTCCGGGTGACTGTTGGAGTTGCCTTGCCAGAAAGTCCACCGCGGTCTCATCAATTGTCGTGGTCTTGGGGTTGGGGAGCTTGCGCGTCATTCCGCTGGCTGAATGCACTCCCTTGGCGTACCTGAAACGCCCCTTGACCGGCCGGGAACCGCCCCGCACCACCGGAATGTCCGAGCGCCCAACGTACTCCAGCAAGGCCAGCGCGTTGCGGGTGGTGCGAGCCAAGGGCACGTTGCCGCCCACGGTCGTCATACCGATTATGTCCAAGGATGGAGACGCCAAGGCCATCAATATGGCAATGGCGTCATCCACGCCCGGGTCGGTGTCGATGATCACTTTAACTGGCGGTTGACCACTGATTATCATGCACCTCTGATTATCCTGATTAATCATATGAATCTGCGGTATCCCATGAATCTGCGGTTACCCCTGTCCACGAGGTTAGCGTTGGTGAAAGCTGTCAGAGTTTCCAGTGAAGTGTGCCAGAAGCGGTAGCCTGTAGCTTCGTGCAATTTTCCGGTGCTGAGTATTATGGGGTATGTCATCAGGGCCAGCCCGGTACCCGGTGTATCCGCCTGTAGGCGAAGCTTCCAAGCAAGCCGAGTCAACAACAGCGCCAGAAAAGAGGGCAGCATCACAAGCCTGCTCTGGATCATCTCGGCCATTTCCCGGTAAAACACCACCCCGTCGCCGGCCACGTTGAACACGCCGGCGAGGCGCTGTTGAACGACAATGGTCAATATCCTGGCCAAGTCCTCCTCATAAACGAACTGCATTGGCGGGTTATGGTTCCAAACGCCCAACAACCAGGGTTTGAAGAATGCGTTGGCCACGTAGTTGTTGGCAGAGGGACCAAGCACGATGCACGAGCGCAGGATGGTCACCGCTATATCGGGGTGTTGTTCCTGGAAGTCCCGGAGCATCTGCTCCGACAGGTACTTATCGTACCCATAAGCAAAATCCTGCAAAGGACGCACGGGGGACGATTCGGTAATCGGTATGGGATTGTCGGGGTGGGCCCCGTAGACCGTATAGGAACTCAGGTAGATGATGTGGTTCACGCCGGCCCGGACGCAGGACTCCAGGACCGATTGCAGCGTGTCCAGATTGGTCTGCCGGAAGGCGTCCACTTCGCCGCGGTTCCGTCCCGGTCGGCCTGAAAAAGAACTTTTGAACGCCAAGTGCACCAGCGTAGTTACCCGGTGAGCCAGCAGCGCCGAATCGATGGGCTCGGCCGCATCCATCCGATAAGCCGCCATGTTGTGGATCGGCTCGATGGGGGAATGGAGGTCTATCGCAACCAGCTTGCGGATGCCCTCCTCGTCCTCCAGCCTTCGCAACAGCCGGGACCCGATGTAGCCGGACGCTCCTGTAATGGCTACTGCCTTGGGGTCGTCAGGCATCAGTGTTCAGTCCCCAGTGGTTAGCGGCTGGTGGACAGTGGCTAGTCACTAATCACTCTCCACTAATGGGCTACTTGCAGCGGGTTCAGCGGCGTACCCCCCTTCCCCTTCGGCCGGGGGCTGGCCCCCTTCCCGCGTCCTTCCCGTCCTTCCCGCGCAGGCGGGAAACCGGGCCGGGGGCAGGCAAGGGCAGCAGCGTGGACAGCCAGGTCTGTGTGGTGATCCTGAGTTTCTCGGCCATGCTCAAGCTCATACGCCCTTGGAAAACGTCGTAACCCGAGGCTTCGATGCGCTGCAACAGCTTGCTGTAGATTTGCCCCAGGACTGCGGGACAGGAACGAGACCTGGGGGACAGGTAGGGAAGCAGTTGGAACCCGTTGTCGAAGTAACGCCTTGCCCGTTCCGCTTGGAAACGCATCAATGCAACGAAGGCGTCGTTCATAACGTAATGGCGCAAGTCCGTCTCAGAGTACCCGAAACGGGCCATTTCGTCTTCGGGCAGATAAATACGGCCCATCTCCAAGTCTTCGCGCACGTCCCGTATGATATTGGTAAGTTGCATGGCCAAGCCCAGGTTGATGGCGTGGTCCCTGGCTTTCACGTCGCGGTAGCCGAAGATCTGCAAGCAAATAAGACCGACGGCCGAGGCTACCTGGTAGCAGTACCCGCGCAGTTCTTCGAAGTCCTTGTAACTGGTCTTGGTCAGATCGGCCTCGACGCCGCGGATGACATCCTCGAAATACTCTTCGGGTATGTCATACCTGGAAGCCACATCGGCCAGAGCTTCGAACAACGGGTCGGGGGCATGTCCCAAGTAGCTCTGCCGCAGGTTGTGGCGGAGACGCGCCAGAGTATTCATCTTGTCAAGAGGGGACTCGTCGTTGTCCACGGCATCGTCGCATTGGCGGCAAAAGGCATAGACAACATAGATTGCGCTGCGGCGGGCTTGGGGAAGAGTCAGAACTGCATAGTAGAAGTTCTTGGCTTCACTGCGGGTGATAGCCCGGCCCTCACGGTAACCAAGTTGTAAAGTGGTCCCAGCCACTCGCCTCTATTCCCCTACCACCTGGACCATAATCTCGCGGTCGCGGGCTTCATCCAATTCAATGAAGAACACGCTTTGGTACTGGCCGAACTGCATCGCCCCGTCGATGATAGGCACCGTTTCACTGGTGCCCATCAGCAAATGTTGAACGTGGGCGTGGCCGTTGGCGGGTTCGTTTTCGTGCATGTTAACGGTGCGGATGCTGAAATCGTTGTGATGGTATTCACCGTCGCGGGGTGAGAACCGCTCCAGGAACTCCGCCATGTCCTGAATGAGCAACGGCTCGTTTTCGTTGATTTTAATCGCGGCGGTAGTGTGCTTGGAAAAGACCACCGCAAAGCCGTTGGAGACTTTCGAATTGGCGACGCATTCGGATACCCAGTCGGTGATGTCTATGAACTGGGGCGCGCGCTCAGTGCGAAGCCGCTTGCAAAAGGCCTTGGTTTTCATCTTCTACTGCTTCCCCTTGATTCGGATTATCCTCGTCTCCAGCATTTTCACCCATCTTCACGGGCGCAGGCTCCGTCATGCCCGCCCTGCCATGCGGCGCCGGGGGCAGGCAAATCGGAGGATGGTATCAGTGCTCCGCCCCCTTTCCTGTCGTTCCCGCGAAGGCGGGAAATCCGCCACAGGCAGGGACGACGCCAGAACGATGGGCGGCGCACTGACCGGTTATCTTTTTGCGATACCTGCCAAGGGCCATCAACGGCCAGTAGTTGCGGTACATGTGATAGTTGATCATGAATCCCGCGGGCATATCCAAGCCTTGGTAGCCTGTTTCGCCGGGTCTTGGCATGGATGTGGGAGGCTCTCCCGTGCCATAACCCGGGAAGCCGGTGCCGGTGTAATAGGGCTCGTCCCAGCCACCGGCACCCTCTTGGGTTTCCAGAAGGTATGTGACGCCGCGCCGCGCCGCCGGGTCAGATTCGCGGTGGGCGGCAATAAGCGCCAGCAATGCCCAAGCCGTTTGGGATGCGGTGCTGTGCCCGACACCGCGGAGCGATTCGTCCACGTAAGAGCCGCAACTTTCTCCCCAGCCGCCGTCATCGTTCTGATGGCTGACCAGCCAGTCCACCGCGCGGCGGATGTAGGGCTGCTCCATGTCCTCGCCGATGGCCTCCAAGGCCGGCAGCACCGCTCCCACTCCATAGATGTGATTGACTCCCCACCGGCCAAACCAGGACCCGTCAGTCTCTTGGTGGCGGCGTATGTATTGATAACCCCGTTCCACCGGGATGAAGTCCCGACGGTAACCAAGTTTGCCCAACATTTCCAGGATGTGAGCGGTCACATCCACGCTGGTTGGGTCTAAAACCTCACCGAAGTCAAAAAACGGAATATCGCTCAGATATTTCTTGTTGTTGTTTTTGTCGAACGCGCCCCACCCACCGTCATCGCTCTGCATGGCGAGAATCCATCGAACACCGCGTTGGATGGCTTCCTTGCGCGGGGCGTCATTTTCCGGAGAGTCCAACTGCGCCTCGTGCAAGGCTATTATCACTTCAGCGGTATCGTCGATGTCGGGATAGCGGTTGTTGTGGAACTCGAAAGCCCATCCGCCAGGCTCGGTGTGCTTGGCGCGGACCTGCCAATCTCCGGGCTCCATAATCTGCTGGTCGAGCAGCCAGCGCGTGGACCTTTGGACCATTTCATCCGACGGTCCGGCGCCGGACTCAATCAAGGCCAACTGGGCCAAGCAGGTGTCCCATACCGGCGAGATGCAGGCTTGGACAGTGACGGTCTCCTCGTCTTCTATGACGAAACCGTCGATTCCATTGAACCCCTTGTCCATGGCCGGATGGTCGGCAGGGAATCCCATGTAGTGCAAGGCAATCAACGAGTAGACCCAAGGCGGCTGAATACCTCCCCAACTTCCATCGGCTTCCTGATGGTCTAGGACCCACTCCAGTACCCTGCGTTCAGCCAGTTTGCGGAATGGATGCACCGGCAGCCGCCGGTAAAGGCCGACCAGTTGGTCCATGTGGTACAGGAAACGGGACCAACCCAAGAGGGACCGGGGCTTTGGGAGAGAGTAATCCGTCTCGCTGCGAGGCATGGGGTACAGTTCGTCAATGTTGGCCCAATCCGGCACAGGACAATGGGGCCGATGGCTCAGGATAATCATCATCGGCACAATGGTGGGCCTCGACCAAGCGGAGAAGTCGTACACGTTGAAGGGAAGGGTCGGCGGTATCAGGACCATTTCCGGCGGAAGATTGGGGACGCCCTTCCAGTCCCATTGGCCGAACAGGGCAAGCCATATCTTGGTAAACACGCGGGTCTTGGGGACCCCGCCGCGGGACAGGATAAAGCTGCGGGCTTTCGCAAGCTCCGGCGAATCGGGAGAGTGGCCGGCCAGCTTCAGCGCGAAATAACACTCCACGGAAGTGCTGAGGTCTCCGGGCGCCGAGTAGTACAAGCCCCATGACCCGTCCTGCTGCTGCCTCTTCAATATATGGTTACAGACCTTTCTCCAGCGCTCGGGGTCGGTCTTGCCCAAGAAATGACACATCAGCAGGTATTCGGCTTCCATAGTGGGGTTGGACTCCAACTCCCCCCACCAATAGCCGTCGGAGTACTGGTTCCGGCGAAAGAATTCGTGGCACCGGTCGATAGCCCGATGCAGGTTGTCAATGGAGGGGGCGTACACCCTGCTTGGCTCCTTTCGATGTCACCCCCCGTCTCCACGGGGGGCATGCTTTTGCGCCAGAGACGGTATCCACGTAGTTGTGGTCAATAAACCAGCGCACCGCCTTTTCCAAGGCAATCTCTATGGGTTGCTGGGGAACGCCCAGCTTGCGGATCGCCTTTTCGGTGCTTACGTACATCGGATGTTTCGCAACCCTCAAACCCTCCACCGGAATCCTGGGTTGCCGTCCCAGCAACGACCCCTCCACGATTTGGTCCAGGTATCCGGCCCCCATAGCCATCCAATAAGGCAGGCGCAACCTGGGAGCAGGTCTGCCGGTTACGTCCTGGAGCATCCGCAGCATGTCTTTCAAGTGGACGTTGCGGTTTCCCAAAATGTACCGCTGCCCCGGCTCCCCAACCTCCATGGCGGATATGTGTCCTGCTGCCACATCCTCGACGTCGACCAGATTCATGCCGGTGTCCACATAGCCCGGAATCCGTCCGCGCATAAAGTCCAGAACGATGCCTCCGGTGGGAGTAGGTTTTACGTCCCACGGTCCCACTGGCGCGGTGGGGTTGACGACCACGACGGGAAGGCCCTCCCGGGCCATTTCCAGGGCCAACCGTTCGGCTTGGTATTTCGACTTTTTGTAATGCCCCACTAATTGATGGGGGTTGAGCGGAGTGTCCTCGTCACCCAGCCCTTCTTGGGGCAGTCCGATGGTGGAGACGGTGCTGGTATGCACAACCTTGGCGACCCCGGCTTGCCGCGCCGCTTGGAGAACATTTGCCGTGCCCTCCACGTTGGTCTTGTGGACCAGGTCGGGCCGCTTGGACCAGAAACTGTAGACGGCGGCGCAGTGAAACACCGCTTGGCAGTCCTGCATCGCCTTGGCGACCGAGTCCGCGTCGAGGATGTCTCCGTGGACCTGCCTGACGTCCGTATCGTCGATTGTTAAAGTATTGCTGCCGGGCCGGACCAGCGCCTTTACATCAAAGCCGCGCTGCCAGAGCTGCCTGGCAAGGTTGCCCCCGATAAAGCCTGTTGCGCCGGTGACAAGGACTTTCACGTCGCCGCTCCGGGCGGCGAAGGAGCAGCACCCTGCCGGTAGTTGACAAAGACCAAGGCGAACCTGGCGAGACTGGCCTGGGCCTGCCGCATCTGCCGGGCCAGCGACAGCAGTGTGGGCACGCGCCAAGGCCGGAGCATGGTTTTCAGGACTGCCTGGCCTCGCCCGAGGGTGGAAAACCCAAGCAGGTAGGATGGCAGCCCTTGGGCAGCGGTGTCGAGCACCGCCCGCACCGAGAGGAAGGAGACCTTGGCGGCATCGGCCAGCCGAGCCACCCAGTAGTCCTCCATGTTGACTGCGCCGACGCCGTATCGGCGGTGCAATTCCCCCTTGTCTCCGGCATTCATCACCGGCCGGGGTACGGTGATGGAGTCGGTTTCGGCTGCCGCCAACCCCGCCTTGACCAAGGCGTCCTTGGCATCCTGCCACAGACCGGGGTCGGGTTTCAGGTACTTGAGGACGGCCCGGCGGGGAAGGACCAGGTTCCCGTCCTCCTTAAGGGGCGCCCAGTCCCACCGAGCGGCGCCCAACCGTCGACGGAGTTGTTCCAGGTCCGCCAGGCTCGTCACATGGGGAGAGTACACCAGCGGCTCGGGCTGAGGCACCAGCCGGCAGTAGCGACCTGCCAGGACCAGGTCTCCGGTAGACAGGGACGGGTCCAACCCTCCCGCGAACCCCAGCAGCAGCAACTGGGCGGGCTGGTCGCATTCCCCAGGCGGCTGCCGCAGGTGGCGCAGTATCCCTTTGAGGCCGGACTCCACACTATCTCTGCCTATCCCCACCGTGCTGAAGGCCAAGGAGGGGTTTTGTGCGCCAGGCTGGAGGTGGCCGGACGCCGCCAACGCGGTACGCACGGGCAGCGATTCCTCTTGCATTGCGGAGATGATGGTCAACACTATCTCATCCGATGGGGGCGATGCTATGGGCCACGCCGTACTAGGCGGCGGTGATGCCGCCCTTGTGGGCGGCCCCCGACTTGATGAGGGTAGCCCAGTCCTTGGGGGTGGAGATGGCTTGGAAAATGGTGGCCGATTCAAACCCGCAGTGCATCATGCAATTTGAGCACCGGGGGTCCTTGCCAACGCCGTACTGTTCCCATAGAGAGGCGTCGTAAAGTTCTCCCAGGTCTTCCACATGCTCGTCGGCCAGAGGGTAGCAAGGCTTCCGCCAACCCAGCACCGTGTAGGTTGGGTTGGACCACGCGGTGCATTGATAGTCTCGTTCTCCCTGCAGGAAATTGAGGTAGAGGGGATTGTTGTAAAACCTCATTCCCTCGATGTTTTCCGGGGCCAGCAGTTTCTGGAATACGTCGTGGGACTCTTTGCGGCTCAAGAAAAGGTCCCGGTCCGGGGCATCCTCGAAGTCGTAGCCCGGAGAGATCATGGAGCCTTCCACGCCGATGTCTTTCACCAAGCGGAACATTTCCCAAAGGTCTTCTACGTCGCTGTTTTTGAACACCGTGGTGTTGGTGCAGACGCGGTACCCCTTGTTCAAGGCCAACTCGATGCCTTGGACTGCCTTGTTGAACACCCCTTTACGGGCGACGGACTCGTCGTGCTTCTCCTCCATGCCGTCCATGTGGACGACCCAGCAGAAATACTTGGAAGGGGGCACCTTGTTGAGCATCCGTTCCAGAAGCAGGCCGTTGGTGCAGCAATAAACGAAATATTTTTCCCTTACCAGGGTGTTGATGATCTCGTCGATCTTTGGATGAATGGTCGGTTCGCCGCCGGCGATGGAGACGATGGGCGCCCCCGATTCCCTGACGGCGTTCAGGGCTACGTCGACGGGCATCATTTTGTCGAGCACAGGCTTGTATTCCCGGATGCGGCCACAGCCGATACAAGCCAGGTTGCACATCTCCAGCGGTTCCAGCATAGTCACCAAGGGGAACCGCCGGCGCCCCCTCAGCCTGTTCTTCAAAAGGTATAGGGCCAGTCGAATTGACATTTCTATGGGCCGTTGCGCAGTTTTCATATAGCCTTCACCAGCCTGATGTGCGGTTTGAGTCCCCGCTTTCGCTGGAAATACGTGTACGAGTCGTTTGTCGCCTTGCTATGGCGGGTCAATACTGGCGCCGGGCCAGAAAGTCCACAAGCTCTTCAGCCTCGGCCCTGGCCCAAGCGGGGAGTTCCACGGCGTCCAGGGCTTGCAAAGCTTCCCCTGCGCTGGACTCCGTCAGTGTCTGGGAAAGGTCTTGAGCTCCTACAGCGTCCAGCACCTCCAGCACTCTGTCCACGTCCGCGTCGGCCAGCTCTTCCTGGCCGTAGATCCTGCAAAGGTCTTCAAAGTCCTTTCCCTTGGCGTGTTCGAAAGCTACGACGACCGGGAAGGACTTTTTTCTGCGTCTTATATCATTCCCCGCCGGTTTGCCGGTAAGGCCGCTCTCTCCCCAAATCCCGAGAAAGTCGTCCCGCACTTGAAATGCCCTTCCCAAGGAACTGCCGAAGCGGGAGAATGCAGAGAAGGTTTCTCCCCCCGCGTCTCCGGTAGCCAGGAGAGCGCCGATTTCAAGGCCGCTTCTGATCAACGCTCCCGTTTTGTAAGCGATCATCTGAAGGTAGTTCTCGGAAGTAACGGCAGTACTGGCCTCGAAGGCCAAGTCTAAACACTGGCCCTGGATCATCTCAAGGTAACTTTCGGTGAGTATTTCAGAAACCCTGAGCACGGTATCGGGCGGCGCCCCGTACCTGGCGGTACCCAACAGGGTCACGTCCCCTATCGAGTGCATCGCATTGCCGGCTACCAAGGCTTTGGGCACACCCCAAAGGCTCCACACGGTGGACTGGTGCCGGCGTTCGTAGTCCTGGTCCTGTATGTCGTCGTGTACAAGAGAGAAGTTGTGGATAAGCTCCAGGGCCGCTGCTGCGGGAAGGGCGCGGACCGGGTCCTGGTCCAAGGCTTCGCAGGCAAACATGCAAAGAGTTGGGCGGAGGGCTTTGCCTTGGGAAACGGGGGTGACGGCGGGGGTCCCGTCGGCGTTGGCCCATCCCAAGTGGTAACGCAGCAATGAATAAGGGTCGGCGCCTTGAGACCCAGGCATAGACCGGGAAAGCTCATCTTCCACCCGGTCCTTATACCTGGCGAACATAGCCGGCAGAGCCGGACCGGTCTCCTCCAAGGGTGCTTGGGTCCCTTGTTGATGAGCGGTTTCGGCGCTCATTTGCCCGTGCCTTCAAAGCGAGCGTCCGAGGGTAATACCTCTTCGATCATCGCCATTCAACTACATCGGAAGCCGATGGCAGCATCCTAGCAAGGGCATATCGCTAGTGTCAAGTACGAATTTGGCTCTCTGGGCCACCGCCTGCCGCCATCCCGCAAGGCGAAACGGCCGAGAGATTAGCCGTATATCCTTCGGCAACGTGACCCGGCGGGAATTAACGTAATACGGCATATTCAAACGATGAAGGCATAGCTTTCGTAAACCAAACGGTTATAGCCTTGCGGGTAGAACGTATGGTATCATTGCGCAGGCGCGGAGTGTTGACACCTGTAGGCCGCGTATATATCATTTTGGGTATTGATAATTACCTTGGAATGGTTGTTATCAAGAAGAGATACCCCAGTCGGCAGGAAATTCCACCGGGACAGCGCCACAGGTTGTTTCACGGCGAGCGCACTTAAGGTTGTACCAAATATGAAGGGAAACAAAAATTAGGAGGAGGATATGGCTGACGAAAACGTGGCGTTAATGGCACACCTGCTGCGGCGCGCTGGATTCGGAGCGAGTCGCGATGAGATCGAAGCCAGGGCTGCCCAAGGCTACGATCACACAGTGGAAGAGCTTTTGAACCCCATGGGGCAGGAAGGTATCGAAGAGGACCTTTACTACCGGTACAACCCCTCCTATTGGGAAGCCGCGGCTATCGAGAACAACGTCCAAGCCTGGGTCTGGCGGATGATCAACAACCCCCGCCAACTCCAGGAAAAGGTCGCCCTGTTCTGGCACATGATCTTCTGCGCCGGCCACAGCAAGATCGACAGCGGCTGGGAAATGGGGAAGATGGTCAACATGTTCCGGGAACACGGCATGGGCAACTTCCGCACGCTCCTTTACCAACTGTCCACCAGCCCCGGCATGATGTACTACCTCGACAACACCGAAAGCCACAAGGTCAACGTCAACGAAAACTACGGCCGCGAACTGCTGGAGCTGTTCTCCATGGGCGCCGGAAAGGACGAGGGCTTCAACTACACCGAGGACGACGTCAAGGCCTGCGCCCGCGCTTTCACCGGCTGGAACGTCCAACCCCCCTACCCGCCTTTCCCTTACGGGCGCAGCCCCTGGAAGTTCCGCTTCGACCCGGCGGACCACGACGAGGACGAAAAGACCTTCCTGGGCGAAACCGGCAACTGGAACGGGGACGACATCCTGGACATCATCTGCAAAAACCCCGCAACCGCCCGCTTCATCGCCCGCCACATGTACAACTTCTTCGTCGCCGACGAAGCCCAGGTCCCCGCATGGCGCCTCACCCCCCCGCGCGACCTCTCCCTCATCGAAGACCTGGAGAAGACCTACTTCGACTCCGGTTACGACATCACCGAGATGCTGCGCGTCCTGTTCACCTCCCATTCCTTCAAGTCGGAGTCGGTCCGGTACGCCAAGGTCAAGTCCCCCGCCGAAGTAGTCGCCGGCACCCTGCGCCTGGTGGAAGAGCACAAGGAAATGAAGCCCGGCCTCTTCCAGCACTCCCAGGAACCCAAGTACATGGGCATGGACCTGATGAACCCGCCGACGGTTGAGGGTTGGCACACCGGCCGGGAGTGGATCGACAGCGGCACCCTGGTCGAGCGCATCAACTACGCCTCCGAACTGCTCGGCAACACCGAACTCCCCGGCGTGCAGTCCTTGGTAACCCGCTTGATGGGCCGGGGCGACCACCCTGTCCCCCGAGGCCTTCGTTGACGGCTGCCTCGACCTCATCGGCCCAATAGCCCTCGACGCCGGCACCCGCGAAGAACTGGTTGCCCACGCCAGCAAGAGCGGCGACCTGCGCCACGAATCCAGCGACGAGGCAGCGGACTTCACCCGCCGCACCGGAGAAATGTTCCAGATGATCGCCTCCACGGCGGAATTCCAGTTTGAGTAACCAGCAGTCCGAATCAGGATTGTCAGGATTAAAGGATTCCCAGGATTGGCAATATCTTGAAAATCCTGAAATCCGGTAAATCCTGATTCAGACTAATATAGGAGGATATAAAATGGTTTCCACCAAGAAAGACTCTGTCCTGGCCGTCCTTTCTCTGTCCGGCGGCAACGACGGGCTGAACACCGTGATCCCCCGCACCAACGGCCTCTACCGGGACTACCGCCCGGTCCTGGCCATTCCCGAAGACCAGATCATTCCCATCAACGACGATCTGGGTTTCCACCCCACCATGGCCCCTCTGAAGAAGTACTGGGACGAAGGCAAGCTGGCCATCTTCCTGGGCATCGGCTACCCCAACGCCAGCTATTCCCACTTCCGGTCAATGGACATCTGGCACACCTGCGAGCCGGACACCCAGGGTTCGGAGGGCTGGCTGGGCCGCGCCATCAAGGACATGGACCCCAACGCCGAGAACGTGCTGACCGGCGTCAACTTCGGGCGCGGACTGCCCCGGGCCTTGGCCAAGGACGGCGTGCCGGTAGCCTCGGTGGGCGACCTGGAGACCTACGGCCTGCTGACCGGCATCGAGGGTGAAGACCAGCGGACCGAGGCCTTGGACGTGTTCGGGCGCATGTACTCCCCCGCCGTGGGCCGGAGCGCCGTGCTGGACTACATCCGCAACACCGGCACCGACGCCCTGAAGGGCGCCGACATCCTGGCCACCGCTCCCCAGATGTACAGCTCCGACATCGAGTACTCCAACACCGCCGTCGGCCAGTACATGAAGAACATCGCCCAGACCCACTTGGCCGGCTTCGGCACCCGGGTGCTTTACACCACCTCGCCGTACAATGGCTTCGACACCCACGCCAACCAAGCAGCCCTGCAGGCAGGCCTGTGGCAGGACGTGTCCAACACGGTCGACAACTTTATGTCCGACCTGAGGGCCAAGGACGCCAGCGACAACGTGACGCTGTTCCTGTTCTCCGAGTTCGGACGCCGCATCGCCGACAACGGCTCCGGCACCGACCACGGCGCCGGCAGCATTGCCATGGCGGTTGGCGAACACGTCAAGGGCGGCATCTACGGCGAGTACCCGTCCCTTGAGCCTCAGCACCAGGAGGAAGGCGGGAACCTCCGGTTCAACATGGACTTCCGCCAGGTCTACACCTGCATCCTGGAGGACTGGCTCGGACTGGACGCCAAGCCCATCGTCGGCGGCAGCTTCGAAAAGGTAAAGTTCCTATAGTGACCAGTGCCAGGCGTAGGGGCAGGGCTTGTCCCTGCCCTCAGGGCGCCCCCTAATATTTCCCGTAGGGGCAGCCCTCGTGGCTGCCCTTCTCGCCACCAACAATGGGCCGACCACAAGGGTCGCCCCTACACCACCACTGGAGGACAGCGATGGCTACTCACTTTTTCGGTCTAACCGAGCGCGCCTACACTTACAGCCATTCGGTAGGGCGCAATGAGTTCGCGGGCACCGGGTTCCGCAACCCGGTGGACATGGCGATCACCGACAGCAACGTGGTCTATGTGCTGAACCGGGGCTACGAGTACCGGGCCGATGGTGTGCGCATCAGCCATGTAACCCTGGACGAAGAGTACATCAACGAGTTCGGGTCCTATGGCGAAGGCCCCGGCCAGATGGTCTGGCCCACCGCCCTTGATCTCGATTCCAAGGGCAACCTGTACGTTACCGACGAATGGTTGAACCGCATCAACGTGTTCAACCCGGACGGGGAGTTCATCCGCAGTTGGCCCAACGGCTTCGAGGGGGCCGCGGACCAAGGTGAGGGAGTCCGCATGATTGACTTCGGCGCCTCCCCTGCCATTGCCGCCGGCAAATCAGGCTCCGGACCCGGAGAGCTTGACCGGCCCGGCGGCATCGCCATCAGCAAGGACGACATCATTTTCATCAGCGACAGCCGCAACCACCGGATCCAGAAGTTCACCCTTGCCGGCGAGTACATAGGCCAGTTCGGCAGCTTCGGCAACGGTCATGGGCAACTGAACATGCCTTGGGGCATTGACGTGGACAAAGAAGGCAACGTGTTCGTGGCCGACTGGCGCAACGACCGCATCCAGGTGTTCAGCGGCGACGGTGAATGGTTGGCTACCTTCGGGCAGTCCGGCAGTGGCGTCGGCCAGTTCAACAGGCCCAACGCCGTTTGCGTGGACGACGATGGCGACATATACGTGGCAGACTGGCTCAACAACCGGGTACAGGTGCTGGCCCCGGACGGCCGGTTTGTGACCGCCCTTCACGGCGACCACCAACTGTCCCAGTGGGGCAAGGACAAGCTGCTCTCCAACCCGGACATGATCCGGCAACGGGCGTTGGCGTACTCCAACGATCCGGGCTACGAGCAGAGGTTCAACCACCCCTGCGGAGTGCGGATCGACAGCCAGGGAAGGCTGGCGGTCCTGGACCACGTTGGAGGCCGCATCCAAGTCTACGCCAAGAGCAAGGACCCGGCCTTGGTGTAATTGTGGATTCCCGCCACCCTTCCCCGTCCTTCCCGCGAAAGCGGGAAACTGGGCCGGGGGCAGGCTGCGACGGGAACGACAGGACGGTCAATCCAATGAAAAGCCCCGCCGTACCAAAGCGGCGGGGTCTTTTTGTGGGAGTTATATACCGTCCACCTTCCCGTCTTTCCCGCGAAGGCGGGAAACCAGACGAGGACAGGTCTACCCCACGAACTTCAGTATCACATTCAACGCGGCCAGCCCAACGCCTATAACACCAATTATGAGGCGCAGGTTTCGCATCTCTCCGCGTACTTCAGCTATATCTACCTTAACTCCCGCTATGGCTGCCTTGGTTTCGGCTACGTCCGCCTTGGTGGCCAAGTGCTCGTACCCGCCCTCCAACCGGCTAACTCTCTCTTCTATAGTCGTCATTTGAAAAGTTCTCCTATTGCAAGTAAAGCTCTTTTGGCCTGTGGGCAACCGTAAAACTACGAACCTCCGTCCTCGGGAGGCCCTTCGGGCATTCCGGCGTCGATCCAAGCGGCGATCTCGTCGAGTTCCTCCGTGGAGAGGAACGGCCCCCTTAACGGCATACGCCCGAAGGTGAGGATGCTTCGCGCCAAGGAGCGGACCAGCGCGGTCTCCTTTCCCGGCACGCCCGGTTCAATGGCGCGGACGCCGGACAGGACGCATTCGGCCAATTGGTCGCGGGAATCGAAGTAGTAGCGGTGGATGCCCGGCAACGGGTCACGGCCCCACCGCTCCTTCCAGCGGTCCATGATGCCGTCCAGGATCTCCTTGACCCTGGGCCAGTAGACTTCGTTGTTGCCGTTGTCTCCGTTGGAGGTGGTGCTCAAGACAGGCTCTCCCGTTGTCCGGCGGCGGGTATTTTCGATTGGTCTCTCAGACCGGGTGATCGCTGACCGACTCCCTGTTCAAAAGCTCCAAGGCATGGCCCAAGACCGGCGTCACCACGTCGAGACATTCCCGTACTCCCCGAGGACTGCCCGGCAGGCTGATGATCAGCGTCCGGCCCCGTATGCCGGCCACCGAGCGGCTCAGCATAGCCATCGGGGTGAATTGCAGGGTCTGGGCCCTCATCGTCTCGGCCAATCCGGGCACTTGCCGGTCGAACACCGACAGGCAGGCCTCGGGCGTGATGTCGTGGGGGCCCAAGCCGGTCCCTCCGGTGGTGACCACCAAGTCAACGTCGGAGTCCTCCGCCCACTGGACCAACCGTTCGGCGATCATGTCGTGGTCGTCGGCGACCACCTCGTACCGCGTAACTTCGTAGTCGGGCGGAGCCAGAATCTCCCGGATGGCTTGGCCGCTGGTGTCCTCGCGCTGGCCATGATACCCGGAGGTGCTGACGGTAAGAATAGCGAGTCGATACATAATTCAGTCCGAAAGACATAATACCACAGGGGGGATGGGGGAAAGGGCTGCTACGCATCCTCCATTGGTTCGATGCGGACGGCGCAGACCTTGTACTCGGGGATTTTGGAGGTTGGGTCGTAGGCGGCGTTGGTGAGGAAGTTGGCCGCGGACTCGGACAGCTTGACGAAGGGGATGAAAATTTCCCCGGTGCGCTCCCGGTCGGTGAACAGGGCCCTCCCGGTGAGCCTGCCGCGGCGGGAGGAGACGCGGACCATTTGACCGTCCTTCAGGCCCAGTTGCTCACCGTCCTGGGGGTTGATGGCTATTTGCAGGTCGGGGGAGCGGGCCATCAGCCCGGCAACCCGCCGCGTTATGGTGCCGCCGTGCCAGTGGTACAGAATCCTGCCGGTATTGAGGATGAACGGAAACCGGCGGTTGGGGGTTTCAGCGGCCACCGGCCCCTGGTCGAAGGGAACGAACAGCGCCCGCGGCCCCCTGGGGAAGGCGTCGCCGTAGAGGTAGGTGGTCCCCGGGTGGTCCGGTGTGGGGCAGGGCCACTGGATGCCTCCCTCCCGCTCCAAGCGGTCATAGCTTATGCCGCTGATTTGGGGCGTAAGCCGGGCCATCTCGGTGAAGATTTCCGACGGGTGGCTGTAGTCGAACTGGTCTTCAAACGGCAAGTCCAGCTTGCGGCACATGCGGCGGGCCAAGTCGCTGATTATTTCCCAGTCGGGACGGCTTCCGGTACGGGGCGAGATGCCTTTTCGCACCCGCTGGACCCGGCGTTCGCTGTTGGTGAAGGTGCCGTCCTTTTCGGCGAAGCTGGCGGCGGGGAGCACCACGTCGGCTATCAGCGCCGTCTCGTGCATGAAGATGTCTTGGACTACGAGGAAGTCCAGGCTGCGGAACATCTCTTCGGCATGGGCCAGGTCGGGTTCGCTGAGGAGTGGATTTTCGCCGGTGACGTACATGGCCTTGATTCCCGCGGGTTCCTTCATGGAATCCACCATGTCGGTGACGACCATGCCGGGAGATTCGGGGAATGGGTTTCCGCCCCAAGCGACTTGGAACTTGGCGACGGACTCTTTGGTCAAGCCTTGGTAACCGGGGAGGGAATCGGGCAGGCAACCGGCGTCGCCGCAGCCTTGGACGTTGTTCTGGCCGCGGAGCGGGGAGACCCCCGATCCCGGTCGGCCGAGTTGGCCCGCGGCCAACGCCAGATTGAGCAGGCCGTGGCAGTTGGGCGTGCCGTTGGTGTGCTGGGTTATGCCCATTCCCCAGATGAGACAAGAGCCGGGCGGGCCATGTTCTCCGGTAAATCCGACGGGTTTAGGAGGCTTGGCGTACAGGCGCGCGGCTTGGCGGATGTCATCCGCCGGGACGCCGGTTATTTCGGCGACCCGTTCAAGGGAGTAACCGTCCACCACCTTGGCCCACTCGTCAAAGCCCTCGGTGCGATTAGTGATGAACTCCCGGTCCATCAGGCCCTCGTCCAGGATGACCTTGGCAATCCCGTTCAACAGGGCCACGTCAGTGCCGGGCAGCGTCCGCAGCCACAGGTCGGCGTAGTCGCACATGTCGATGCGGCGGGGATTGACCACGATCAGCTTGGCCCCCCGCTCGACAACCGCCCGCCGCATCCTGGAGGCGGCCACCGGATGATTGGACGTGGGGTCGCAGCCGATGACGAACAGGCAGGCGGCGTTTTCGTAGTCGGTATAGGAGTTGCTGGTCGCGCCGCTGCCCAAAGAGGTCAGCATAGCCTCGACCGAGGGCGCGTGGCAGAGCCGGGTGCAGTGGTCGATGTTGTTGCTTTGCATGACCAAACGGGAGAACTTCTGCTGGACGTAGCCGTCCTCGTTGGTAGCTTTGGCCGAGCACAGGGTGGCAAAGGAGGGACCGCGGTATTGAGAAAGGCGGTCAGCGATGAGGTCAAGGGCTTCGTCCCAACTTGCCGGGCGGAATTCGCCGTCTTCCTTAATCAGAGGCGTGGTCAAGCGGTCGGGGCTTTGGGCGAAGCCGTAGCCGAACCGCCCCTTTACGCAGAGCATCCCGACGCTGGAGAGGTTCTCGGGGGAGTCCTGCACTTCGAAGATTTCGTCTTGGTCGTTGACTTGGAGCTTGATGCCGCAACCGACGCCGCAGTAAGGGCAGGTGGTAGGAACACTGTTTCTCACCGCGGAGCGCACCGAGACCGCGGAGGTCTCTTTTGAGGTGTCGGAAAGCCCTGAAACTCCGGCGCTCTCTCCAGTGGAAATGTCTTTCGCGCGAATGGCGCCAGTGGGGCAAACGGACAGGCACTGGCCGCAGGTGGTGCAGATTGACTCGGCCAGGGGCTTGTCCATGAAGGTCCCGATGCGGCTGGCGCCGCCGGCCCCCAGAAAGTCGATTGCGCCGATGAACTGGTGCCCGTCCTGGCAGGCTTGGGCGCAGCGCCCGCAGAGGATGCAGGACTCCATAGCGATGTTGAAGACCGGGTTGCTTTCGTCGGTCTTCTCGCGGAGGCGGGGCTGCCATCTGGGAGAGTCTATGCCGTGATGCTGGGCCGCCACCGAGAGTTGGCCGTAGTCGATGCCGTCGTTGTGGATTCCCGCCTGCGCGGGAATGACGGGTTGGCGTGTTGTGGCAGCTTGGTGTGCTGTGACGGTTTGGCGTGTTGAATGGTCGGGGCTTCCGGGTTGGCCATCGCTATGCCGGTTACGAGGCGGGAGCATGGCCAAGGTCAGTTCGAGAATCCCGGAGCGGATGCGCCGCACTTCGTGGGACTCGGTATTGACCACCATGCCGTTAGCGGCGGGAACGGAGCATGATGCGGGGAAACCGCGGACCCCGTCGATTTGAACCAAGCAGGTGCGGCAGGCGCCTATAGGTTTCATGTCCGGGTCTTTACATAACTGGGAGATGTAGGTCTCCGACGCATTGATGGCGTCCAGCACCGTCGCGCCATCGGGAACGCTTATATCATGGCCGTTGACTGAGAGGGTGACGTTCACCAGGTCATACCTCCAGGGCGTCTCCGAAGAAGTGAAGGGCGCTGTTGACCGGGCCGCCGGCCATCTGTCCCAGCCCGCACAACGACCCGGCGCCAACAATATCGGCCAAGTAGCGGAGTTCGTCAATGGTATCGGCCCCGGCGCCGCCCGCGGCGAGCCGGTCGAGGGCTTGGACTATGCGGGGCGTTCCTTCGCGGCAGGGGGTGCACTTGCCGCAGGACTCGGCGGCGTTGTAGGCGGCCAACCGGCGCACCACGTCGATGACTGGTGCTTGGTCGTCCATCACCATGATGCCGCCGGCGCCCATGACGACCCCGGAGGGGTGGAGCATACCGGGCCGGAGTTGAGTGTCCAACTCGGAAGGGGGCAATATCCCGCTGGAGGGGCCGCCAACGCCGATCACCCCCAGGTTGTGTCCGGGCGGCAGGCCGCCGCCCAAGTTGTAGACGATGTCCCGGATGGTCGTTCCCATAGGCGCCTCGCCCAGTCCGGGCCTGCGGACCGCGCCGCTGAGGCAGACCATCTTTGTGCCCTTGGCCGACTCCAAGCCTAACTCGGTGAAGGGAGTCAGTTGCCGGCGGAAAGACTTGTTGCCGTTGCCGCCATCATCCGGCGTGGTTGGAGGGGCCATTCCGTCGGACAGAATCAAGGGCACGTTGGCCAGTGTTTCGACGTTGTTGATGACGGTGGGCATTCGAAACAAGCCGGACTCCACCGGAAAAGGAGGCCGCAATCGCGGCTCGCGGCGATTGCCTTGGATGGTGTCAAGGAGAGTGGTCTCTTCGCCGCAGACGTAGCCGCCCGCGCCGCGCCGCAGGTGCACCTGAAGCCCGAAACCCGAGCCAAGGATGTCGTCACCGATGTATCCGGCGTCCCGGGCCTGCTCGATGGCCGTTTCCATGCGTGCCGCCGACAGGTTGGCCTCTGCATTGACGTAGACGTAGGCTTGGCTGGCGCCGGAGGCGTAGGCGGCGATCAACATGCCCTCCAGCAGCAGGTGGGGATCTCCTTCCATGATGTGCCGGTCTTTGAAGATGCCCGGTTCCCCCTCTTCGGCATTTACGACCAAGTACCGTACCGGCGCGTTGAAGGAGCGGGCGCCCTGCCACTTGCGGGCAGCGGGGAAATAGGCCCCGCCCCGGCCCAGCAGCCCCGCGTCCTGAACGGTCTGGATTACCTCTTCCGGGGACATTGACAGAGCGAGAGATAGAGAATCGTAGCCGCCAATGGAGACGTATTCGGAGATGTTGCCTGGATCGATGGAACCGCAACAGGAGAGGAGGCGCCGGTGCTGGGCATTAAAGAAGGCCTCGACGTCGCTTTCCGTCGCGCACCGGGGATGGGATTCGTCGAGAGACCGGACCAATGCGGGAACATCCGCCGCCGTCACCTGCGTATGCCGTTGTTGCAGGCCGGAGGGGTGAGTCACGATGACCTGGGGCGCGGCGAAACAGGCCCCGTCGCATCCCGTCACGACTAAGCAAGCGTCGGACCGCTGTGACAAGGCGGTTTTCAAGGAGTGGGCCACTTCACGGGCGCCGACAGCCGCGCTGCAATGGCCCACTTGGACTACTACGCGAGTACGCCCGTTCCCGAAGTTGGGGATTGGCTGTTTCGAGCGGGAAGGGAGTGTCACGTCAACTCAGACTTTTGACCAAGGATGGTATAGCGTCGGTGGTCATCCTGCCTCGCCACTTCCCGTCAATCTCCAAGGCGGGCGCCAATGGGCAGATAAAGCCGCAGGGGACTTCCTCCAGCGTAAAGCGTCCGTCGGGCGACGTTTCTCCCGGGGATATACCTAGTTCACGCGACAATTGGTCTATCAACGATCGGCCGCCGTTGTGCCAGCAACTGAGGCCGGTGCAAACTCTAAGGAGGTGTGTCCCGGCGGACTCGATACGAAGCTCGCTGTAGCTGGTGGCGCAGCCGTAGACCTCACTGGGCGGCACCCGCAAGTGCCATGCAACCGTCTGGAGCGCCCACTCGGGAAGGCTACCGAGTTCGTGGTGCACATAGTGAAGCGCGGGCAGCAGGTAGGTGCGTTCCCTGGGGAACATGTTGCGGAGTACAGGCCGGAGTTCGCTTCTTTCCATTATGCGGTTCGAACCCTTAACCGGCTGTGGCCCGGGACCTTCTGGGTGGAGCAAAGACCACGAGAATGGTCAAGTCTTCGGTGATGGAGTGGAAACGGTGGTCTACGGCTTCCCCCACGTAGACAATGGACCCGGCGGAGACGGGCCGGTCCTCACCGTTGACGGAAATGACCCCGCGTCCGCTTGTCACGTAGTAGACCTCGTCCTCGGTGTGAGGATTCTGAGGGTCCGGTTGGCCCGCGGGAAGGACGTACAGACCCATGCTGAGCCTTGGGGCTACGAAGAACTCGTGATAGAGTTGGCCGGCTTGGCCGTGGGCGGCAATTACGTCGTTCAGATCAAATGCGTCCATAACAGGCACCCGTTAACGGGACAGGGCGGTTGCGGGCGTGTCCCGCAGCAACTCCGCCAAGCCTAGTTCCTCCATTTTGGCTTCGGGGATGAGGCCGTCTTTCGTCCAACCGCGGGCATAGTAGTAGCCCCCAATCATGTAGTCCAGTTCCTCCCGAGTAAGTCCTACGCCGGCGACGACTTCGGACGTTAGTTGCTCCTGTAGCACCCTGGGCGGCAAGGTGTCGTCTTCCCGCCGCCAGCCCTCGCGGATGTTGAACAGCTTTTTCAGATTGTTGATGCGTTCACCGGCAATCCGAAGACCATTGGCGGACATATCCCAGCCGGTGATCATGGAGTAGACTTGGGCCGACTCTTCGTAAAAGTCGGCAAACGCTTTTCGCAGGAACTTGCACCAGATAAGGGAGTCGAGAACCGCCGAGAAGTCCTCGCTCTGGGCCGCGATGGACCCCCGCTGGTCGTCCACCGTGAGCCGGTCCACCCGGTCCGAAAAGTCGGCTTCGTAGGCCGACGAGCGGTTGTGGCAAGCGCCCCTTGGCGTAACCGCGAGACCCAGCGCCATGGTCTTGAGGCTGCGGGGTTCGTAGCCCGGCATCTCCAGTCCCTTGACGTGCATGGCCCAATCACCGGAGCCGTTGCCCAGTACTTCGGATGCCCGCTTGCAGCCTTGGGACAGCAGGTCTCCCAACCCGTCGCGGCGTCCGATACGTTCCAGAATGTCCAGCAACGCCGCGTCGCCGCCGAACCGCAAGTCCGTTGCGCCGTTATCATTCGGGGTGAGTAGTCCTCGGTCGAAGCACTCCATGGCCCACGCGATGGTGACGCCAGCGCTGATGGTGTCCATGCCGAGGTCATCGCATAGTGCGGCGGCACGTATGACGGTATTGGGATCTGATACTCCGCACAACGGCCCCAAGGCGAACAGGCTCTCATACTCCATTCTGCCTTGAGACTTCCTGCCCCGGTCTTTGGTAACGAGGACTTTTTCGCAGCCGATGGTGCAGTTGGCGCAGTGGGCGTTCTTCACCAAGTGTTCTTGGTGCAGCAGTTCTCCGCTGACTTCCTCGGCGCCCTCGAAGGAGGACTCGCGGAAGTTCCTGGTCGGGAGAGCGCCAAGCCTGTTGAACACCGACACGTTGGCCATAGTGCCAAGGTTGCGGTACTTGTCGGTGGCGGCCCCCAAGCTGCGCCGGCTCAGGTCTATGCTGTAGCGGCGCGCAGCCTCCGGCTGGGCTACATCCACCGTGCCGCTCCCGCGCAGGGCCAAGGCCTTGAGGCGCTTGGAACCCATGACCGCACCCGGCCCGGAACGGCCGGCTTGGCGCCCGCCGTCGTTGGCGATGCTGGCGTAGCGCACCAGGTTTTCCCCGGCGGGGCCGATACACGCAACCCGTACTGAGGGGTCGCCAAACCGCTCCTTGACCGCCCGCTCGGTATCGAAGGTCCCCAAGCCCAACAGGCCGGAAGCATCTAGGAATTGGGGTTGTGGCTCATGCCATCCGGCGGGGTCCGGATGGATGTAGAGCAGCGTGGGCGTGGCGGCTTGGCCCGTGATGATCAGGGCGTCGCCACAGGTCTTTTTCAGCTCGGTGGCCAGGAAGCTGGAGGACAGGGAGTCTCCGATGAAGCCGGTAAGGGGCGATTTGGCCATGACCGCGAACTTGCTGGAAGTGGTAAGGCGGCTTCCCACCAAGGGGCTGGCGGCGAATATCAATGGGTTGTCAGGCCCCAAGGGATCAGCCCCGGCCGGGCAGTATTTGTACAGCAGGTAGGTCCCCAAGCCGATGCCGCCGATAAACGCCCGCAGCACTTCCTCCGGTATGGCATCCCAGCGATGGGTCCGGTTGGTCAAGTCCACGACCAGCGCCTTGCCGTGGTAGCCATACACTTGGATCAACCTCCCGCTTGGTTGGAGATGATGAGCAGCGAATCTCCCGGAGCGACGGAAATTGCGTCGCCTGTCAAGAAAGTCCTCCCGCCTCGGTTGAGCAAGTAGCCCTCAAGGAGGTCGGTCAGGTCCGGGCGTATGACGTGGGCAACCAACTGTGGACAGGCGACGGCCAATGCGCAAACAAAGTCGCGGCGGCTGGTGTTGGTAGGTAGCGACACCTCAACAGACCGTTTTCCGGTGGCCAACCGGGCGGTACCGAACAATTCCACCTTGACGGAGATCCCCGCCCCCCTTCCCGTCATGCCCGCGCAGGCGGGCATCACGCCGAGGGCAGGCTTCACGGTGGTGACGGGGGCGTTTGGAGAGGCTACACCCGTCGTTGTGGAGGTGCCATCGGCGCCTCTGCATGAGTTTGTGCCCTCTAACGTAGCCACTACACAACCAACATTCCCTATTTGGAGGGGAGGATGTTCTAGCGTCCTTGGGCGGCCAAGTCCAATGCTTTGTCCAAGTCTTCGGGAGTGTTCACGTTGAAGAAGCTCAAAAACTGAGGGTCCATAGAGGCGACTTCCTCCTCCGGCACGTAGTGGACCCGCACCTGATCGTAAAAGCCGGATATTTTCAATTGCCGGTCCAGCAACTTGGGTTCTATGAAGGGCAGACAGGCCTTGGAATACAGGGCATGGGTAGGTTCGGGCCGACCCTCTATGAGGGGGACAACCACGTCCATGTCCTTCCGCAACGCCAGCATCCGGCCAATCAGGGAAAGGTTCAGGAAGGGCATGTCGCAAGCGACGGCGATGACCCAGGGATTGCTTGCAGCTTCCAAGCCGGAGAAGATGCCGCCAAGGGAGCCTGTCCCCGGATAACGGTCGGGGACCACCCGATGCCGGGGGTCTAGGGGCAACTCCTCTCCGCGCGACGAGTCCGCTACCACCACCAATACCTCACTCGCCGTCTGTTCGACCCGCTCGATCACCCGGCGAATCAAGGGAAGGCCGCCGATGGGTTCCACCGCTTTGTCGCGGCCCAAACGCCGACTTTGGCCGCCGGCCAGAATGACTGCGGAGATGCCGTCCCCGCCTGCGCGGGGGTGACGTGCGGGCATGGACATGGCGGCCTTGGCCTCAGTCCCGGATCACGATCTTGAAAAGGATGCCAAAGTATACCACAAGGCGGGAGCGTACCAAGGATGCAGGTTATGCGGGGGTAGTGTTGCGGTGCGACGGTCAGCGTTGGCGGCGGAACAGCCGCCAGACGGGGGTGGCGAAGCCGGGGAGCAAGTCGCCGCCTGTAAGTTCTTCGTCCTCGCTCAAGACTTGCGGGTCTGAGCCGGGGCGGTAGATGGTCAGGGTGTTGCGCTCCGGGTCGGCTACCCATGCCTGTTGGGAGCCGTAGCTGAGCCACATCCACGCCTTCGCGGCCATTTCAGGGTTGGAGTTGCTGGGGGATTTTACTTCTATAGCTAAATCCGGAGCCAGGTTGGGGAATCCTCGCGTGCCTTCGGGAACGCGGCCCGGTGCTATCCATGCCACGTCGGGACATCGCACCGTGTCCGGGTCCAGGTCGAGAAGGTAGCCGGGTTCGCCACTGTGAACAGTGCCGTAGTCGTTGGGTATGACATAAGTCAACAAGATATGGGCGATCATGGCGACTACGATGCTGTGAGGATGTCCAGTGCCCATTTTTTGGATCAAAACTCCCCGGATAAGCTCGTACCGCTTGCCGTTTCCGCGAGGCAACCGGAGGAGTTCATCGGACGTAAGCAATTTACTAGTGGTTGTCATCGTCTATCCGCCAGCCTTTGCTGTACCCGCCCCAAGATGGTCAGCGTTCACGGCGGAACAGCCTCCAGACGGGGGTGGCGAAGCCGGGGAGCAAGTCGCCGCCTGTAAGTTCTTCGTCCTCGCCCAAGACTTGCGGGTCTGTGCCGGGGCGGTAGACGGTCAGGGTGTTGCGCTCCGGGTCGGCTACCCATGCCTGTTGGGAGCCGTAGCTGAGCCACATCCACGCCTTGGAGGCCATTTCAGGGTTGGAGTTGCTGGGCGATTTTACTTCTATGGCCAAATCCGGGGCCAGGTTGGGGAATCCTCGCGTGCCTTCGGGAATGCGGCCCGGCGCTATCCATGCGACGTCGGGGCATCGCACTGTATCCGGGTCCAAGTCGAGAAGGTAGCCGGGTTCTCCGGTGCGACCCTCTCCGTATCCGGTAGTTTCCGTGTAAACAAATATGATCCCAGCTATTCTAATGACCACGATACCGTGGGAGTCGCCAGTGCCCATTTTTTCGATCAAAACTCCCCGGATAAGCTCGTACCGCTTGCCGTTTCCGCGAGGCAACCGGAGGAGTTCATCGGACGTAAGCAATTTGGTTGTGGTTGTCATGGCCTATCTGTCAATCGTTACATAGTGAGGGTGGTTTGTGGCGCATTTTAACACAGGGCTGCCTTCACTTGAGCAGTCCCAGTGTCATGATAGCGTGTCTAACATTGACTTGACGCCAGCCCTAAGTTAGAATCCCAGCGCATTTCAAACAGAAGGCTTCATGCAGTTTGTCAGGTGCGGTGTAAATCGTTAATTGAGTATCGGATGTAGCAAGTTCATCGTGCAAAATAACGTGTTTCATGTACCCAGTTTACGAAAAGCGTTATCCGTTTTTTGTGTCCAGTTCCTAAAATAACGGAGGGATTTTGATGCTTAGGTACCGTTGGCTTAAACCTGGCGCACTCTTGCCGGCATTGGCAGCTTTCCTTTTGATGTTCGTCTTCGCTTGCGGAGGCAGCGCCGCCCAGCCTCAGATCGTCGAGAAAGAGGTTATTGTCGAGAAAGAGGTCATCAAAGAGGTGCCTGTTGAAAAACAGGTGGTGGTGGAAAAGGAAGTCATCAAGGAAGTCGAGAAGGAAGTACCGGTAGAGGTAGAGAAACAGGTAGTTGTCGAAAAAGAAGTGGTGAAAGAGGTAGTGGTGGAAAAGGAAGTGGTGAAGGAGGTGGAGAAAGAGGTCATCGTCGTCGCCACCCCCACTCCGGTCCCTGAAGGCGCCGCCGACATTCTCGCTTGGACCAAGGGCGGAATATATGGCGGGCACATTGACCTGTTCCACGGCCAGAACCCCGAATTGTGGGACATCCACCGCGGCGCCACCACCCATACCGCCAGGCCCACAGGCTCCCTCTACAACGGCTTGGTGATGTACAACCACGTCAAGACCGACGAGATAATCTGCGACCTTTGCACTACTTGGGAACTGGACGAAGATGGTGTGACCCACACTTTCTACCTGAACGACCAAGCCAAGTGGTGGGACGGCGAGCCGGTAACCGCCAGCGACGTGGTCTTCAGCATGGACCGTATGACCGCTGCCGGAGAACCCAGGCCCCGTACCGGTGCCCTGCGGCCTTACTATAAGAGTTCGGAGGCCATAGACCCGCACACCGTCAGGATAACCACCAATTATCCGGCCCCGGCTTTCATCAAGTTCATGGGAAGCTCCTACCCCAAGATCGTCCCCGAGCACGTAGTTGGAGCCGGCGTAGACATCAACGTGCCTGAGAACATAGTGGGCTCCGGCCCGTTCATCCACACCGGGTTCAAGCGCTTGGGTTCCTACAGCTTCGAAAAGAACCCCGAGTACTTCAAAGACGGTCTGCCGTTCCTGGACAGCATCAAGGTATTCATCATCAAGGACAAAGCCAGGATGGTGACCGCTCTTGATACCGAGCAGGTCTTGGGGCACGTGTCACTGGGCGCTCCGCCCCTCAACATCAGGGAGATCAACGCCCTGATCGAAAAGACCGATGGCAGGCTGGTGTTCCGCCAGACCACCGGCGGCCCCTGCGGTTTCTTCATGAACTTCAACCGCGAACCCTTCAGCGATCCCAAGGTCAGAAGGGCTTTCTACCTGGCTCTGGACCGCTTGAAGTATCACCAAGCCGTTTGGAGTTGGGCTGCCTCGGCCGCCACAACCTTCGCCCCTGACGAGGTTATCCCGCAGGAAGAGGCATGGGCCTGGCCCGGCCATCGTTACCTGGACAAGGACGGCAACCTGGTTACCGACCCCATCGGCCGGGAAGACTTGGTGAAGGACCCGGCGGACATCGAAGAGGCCAAGCGATTGATGGCAGAGGCCGGCTATGGCGACGGTGTCGACGTTGTCTACACCTACCGCACCAACTACGTCTACCCCACCGAGGCGCCGTTCGTTAAGGAACAAATGGCGGCCATCGGGATAGACCTGGAGTTGAACGCGGTCGATCCGACAGCCGGCTTGGCCATGTTCGCCGAAGGGGACTACACGCTGGGGCGCATCTGCCACGGAGTGACCATCAGCGACCCGGACGAGATTTTCACGTCCGTTCTGCTCCCCGGCGGCTCCAGGAACCAGTTGGGGTACAACGACCCCAGGCTGCAGGAAATCTTCGAGAAGCAGACCCGGGAACTGGACGTAGCCAAACGCCGCGAACTGCTGCGTGAAGCTGAGGAAATAGCCAGGGAGGGCACCCTTCACTGGCCCACCATGTATTGGTCGCCGATTTACGACCTGAAGAACGTCAAGATAAAGAACTACTATACGCCGCCCACGCTGCATATACTCCATACCATGGAAAGCTGGTGGTACGACCCCGACGCCAAGCCGGGAGACACCAACTAGCCTCCCAGACGTAACATAGCCGCCGGCCCGCTTAGACGGGCCGGCGGCGTGCAATCTTAAAGGTCACTCAATCCCGTCGATGTTAACCCGGTCCCGCGATTCCCATCCAACGCCCGTCATTCCGGCGCAGGCGGGAATCCAGGGGTATTGAGGTACCGGGAACGTACCCAGCGAGCGAAACGATGCGGGAATACATACTCAAACGATTGGCCCTTTTCATACCCACGATAGTGCTGGTCACCATCATGGTGTTCGCCATGATGCGGATACTGCCCGGCGACCCTGCCTTGCTGATCCTGTTGGGTGAAGAAGGAGAAGGTTCTTATACCCAGGAGGAACTGGACAACCTACGGCATCAGTTGGGCACCGACCGGCCCATTATCGTCCAGTACGGCAAGTGGGTCTGGGACCTGCTCCGGGGTGACTTCGGCGAGTCGATCTGGGACGGCACACCGGTCAAGAATGAACTCCGGGACCGCCTGCCGGTAACCCTGCAATTGGCGGTCATGGCCATCGTCATTTCAGTGGTGATCGCCGTTCCCCTGGGGGTAGTTTCCGCCATCCGTCAGGACACTTGGATCGATCACGTCACCAAGATTTTCACCATCACCGGCGTGGCGGCGCCTACCTTCTGGATTGGTATTCTCGTCATCGTCGGGCTCGCCCTTTGGTTCAAGTGGCTGCCACCCTTGGACTTCGCCAATCTCTGGACAGATCCGGTCACCAACGCGAAACAGATGATATTCCCCGCCCTTGCCTTGGGCTACCACGACATAGCCTTCATTGCCCGCCTTACCCGCTCTGCCATGCTGGAAGTGTTGCGTGAGGACTATGTCCGGACCGCCCGTTCCAAGGGGTTGCGGGAATGGATCGTGGTATTCCGGCACGCCCTGAAGAATGCCCTGTTGCCGGTGATCACCGTGGCCGGCTTGCAGTTCGGCGCCCTCATGGGCGGTGTGGTGCTCATAGAGGCCATCTTCCTGGTCCCAGGCACCGGCACCCTGTTGTTGGACAGCCTCCATCGCCGTGACTACGCCATGATCCAAGCCATCATCCTCCTGGCGGCGGTGTTCGTCCTCACCATAAACATGATAGTAGACCTGCTGTACGGATGGTTGGACCCCAGGGTCCGCTACGGTTAACCGTCCCGCAGCTATCGCCTGTAACAACTATCGGAGGAATCCATGCTCCCGGAGCAAAGGATAGAAGAAGCGCTCCCAACCATCGCCAGGGGATGGCGTCGGGCTCCTGCTCCCGTACGGGCCGTCATAGACTTCTCGCGCCGCAAGCCCATGGGCGCCGCGGGCGGGGGCATAGTGGCGGTCCTTGTCCTCATCGCGCTCGTTGCCCCTCTCATTGCGCCCCACGACCCGTACAAACCGGACGCCGGGGCCATTTACGCCCCGCCGGGAGGTCAGTACCTGCTGGGAGCCGACGAGACCGGCCGGGACGTGTTGAGCCGTCTCATCTACGGCGCCCGGGTTTCCATGTGGGTGGGTATAGTCAGTGTACTTGTCGGTATATCCATAGGAGCGGTGCTGGGCATTGTCAGCGCCTACGTCGGCGGCAAGTTTGATCTGATTACCCAGCGGTTGGTGGACGCCCTTCTAGCCTTTCCGGTCATCATACTGGGACTGGGGATCATGTCCGTCCTTGGCGCGTCGGTGAACAACGTCATCATGGCGTTGATTATCATCATGGTGCCGCGCACCGCTCGAACGGTCCGCTCCCAAGCTCTAAGCATCAAGGAGTTCGACTATGTTCTGGCGGCCCAGGCGGTGGGGGCGGCGCCGGTCCGCATTGTCTTCCGCCACATAATGCCTAACATCTTCGCCACCTGCATTATTCTCAGCACCATCACCCTCGGGTTGGCCATCACCACCGAGGCCTCCCTCAGCTTCCTCGGTGTCGGTGTTCCGCCCGACGTTCCCACTTGGGGCACCATGCTGCGCGCCGCCGCCGACGCTTTCATCAGCGTATCGCCCTCCCTGGCGGTGTTCCCCGGCGTAGCCATCGCCCTGGCGGTGTTCGGCGCCAACCTGCTGGGCGACGCAATGCGTGACGTGCTGGACCCCAAGTTAAGGGGCAGATAGTCGGGTCGCCAACGGCTCCTTTCCGGCATCGCCGCCCATGACCAACCAAGGACTCTCTTCAAGGGGGTCCCCTTCATTTTCGCCTGCGTCTTATTACGGAATCATCCTACTTATAACAGCGACAACATACCACTCCCATAATACTATACGGATTTCGTTGCCAGGTCGGTGAACAACGGTATTTTAAGGCCGTCCCGGAGAAGGGAAACAGGTTGACATTTTGAAAACCCGTAGTCTACATTACACCGACTTATCGGGAATCACGGAATATTTAAGAGTAGGGAGGTATTGCCGACAGAGCCTATCTAAGGTGGACTGATTTGAATTATATGGTCAAGCGTTGCTTGGCCTTACGGATTGGACTTTTCGCAGCCCCAACGTTTCAACTCAATGTCTCCAGAATACAAGGGCCTCAACAGGGGGCCTGAATTTTCTGACTCGGAGGTCGGATGACATCCTTCAAGTGGTTACGTGTACCAAAACTCCTGGCGCTTGCTGTCCTTATGATTGTGCCCGTGGTCGTTGTCGCATGTGGCGGCGCTTCTGAACCGGAATCTCCCGCTCCTGCCCAAGTTGAGGCCACTGAGGCTCCCGCCATGGCACAGCCCACGGCTACCCGGGACATCATGCCCACGTCTCCTCCGTTGGTCGACACTAAGCCCACGGCGGCGCCCGAGGCCACCGAGGCCCCGGCAACGGCCGTGGACGGCGCCATCATGGGCGGGTTTCCCCCGGCCCATTCATACTCCGCTCCCGATCACTGGGGCACCCACGCATCGGGAACTCTCAACCAGATCATGCACTCCAGCCCGGTGTACAACCAACTCGTCGAGTTCGATCCCGAGACGGACGACCGGGACGACATGGTCAATGACTTGGCGGAAAGCTGGGAAGTCACCGACGGCGGCCTGGCCTACGTCTTCAAGATACACGACGGCGTAAAGTGGCATGATGGCGAGCCCGTCACCTCCGAAGACGTCGCCTACAGCGTGGACCGCTGGGTGGAGGCTGATCAACCCAGGCCCCGCACCGGTGAAGTCAGTGCCTACTACAAGCATGGCACCGTCGAGATCATCGACCCCCTCACGGTGAAGATTCCGCTGCAATTCCCCGCAGCCGACTTCTTCACTTATTTGGGCGCCGACGTCTTCAAGATCGTTCCCAAGCACGTTGGAGAGGTGAAGGACCTTCAGCAGTGGGAGAACATGGTCGGCTCTGGCCCCTTCACGGTGGAAGAGTACGAGAAGGACGTTTCCACCATTTACGTCAAGAACCCGGACTATTTCAAGGAGGGACGGCCCTATCTTGACGGGTTCAAGACCTTCATCATTAAAGACAAAGGCACCATCATCGCTGCCTTCAAGACCGAGCAGGTCGTGTTCGCCACCAGCTCCGCCATCCACTTGAGCGTGGACGAACGGGAAAAGATGATAGAGGACATGAAAGGCGAACTGGTCTCCCACGGACAGCCCTACGGCTGCCTCCAGGTCGCCATGTTCAACGTCAACGTCTCGCCTTTCGACGATCCGAAGGTCAGGACCGCCTTGAACCTGGCGGTGCACCGCCGCCCCATACTGGAGACCATCCAGAGCGGCAGGGGCGACGTGGGAATCCCGTTGCAGCCCGGCTCCTGGTACTCCTTGACGCCCGAGGAAGCGGAGCAGGTCCCCGGTTTCCGCGAGCTTGACGGCGAGAAGCACCCCGACGACATCGCTGAGGCCAAGCGGCTACTGGCCGAGGCCGGCTACCCGGACGGGTTCGAGGGCACCTACTCCTACCGCACCTATGGGCAGTACGGCGACATAGCGGCCATCGTCAAAGACCAACTGGCCGAGTTCCTCAACGTCCGCTTCACGCTGGAGACCTTCGAGCCGGCTACCGGCTTGATGAAGTGGCGAGACCAAGCCTTCTCAATCGCCAACCAGGGCCACTGCTATACCGCCAACGTGCCGGACTCGTTGATAACGGCGCACTACCGGCCCGGCGGCACCCGGAACTACACCGGGTTCGACAACCCTCAGGTAGAGGCCCTTTACCAGAAGCAGGCCGCCGAGCTTGACGTCGAAAAGCGCAAGGAACTGCTCTTGGAAATCCAGGACCTGATCCTTTCGCCGGACGTGGGAACCCCGTCCATAGGTCTGTACTGGTTCTGGGGCGACCCGCTGGTAGCCCACAAGAGCATCAAGAACCTGCACGGCGCACCTACCGTTCAGGCTCAGTTGAAGTACGAGCATATCTGGTGGGACCAGAGCGAGTCCGAGGCTGAGTCGATCAGATAGTCCCCGGGTAGTGGCCAGTGGCCGGTGGCTGGTGACCAGCCATCGGCACTGGTCACTGACCACTATGCACTGGCAACCGGCAACTGGTTCCAGGTGAACGATGACTGCTTATATGATCAAACGGGTCGTCATGTTCGTGCCGACCGTGTTTGTTGTCACCATTCTCGTCTTCATAATCCTTCGGCTCATCCCCGGCGACCCCGCGGTCATTTACCTCATGGGAGCGGAAGAGGGTGAGACCAGCTTTACCGAAGAGCAACTGGCTGCGGTCAGGGCGAAGTTCGGTACCGACCGGCCCATATACGTCCAGTACGGTGACTGGGTCTGGAAGATGCTTCGCCTGGACTTCGGCAAGTCTTTCCATTACGACACGCCCATCAGCGACGACCTGAAGAAAAAATTCCCCATCACCCTGGAGTTGACCATCCTGGCGGTGCTGATGGCCACCGTTGTGGCGGTCCCGTTGGGGGTCATTTCAGCCATCAAGCAGGACACGTGGTCGGACTACGTGTCCCGCATAATAACTTTCTGCGGTATAGCCATCCCCAACTTCTGGCTTGGAATTCTGATCATCTATTTCCTGGTCAAGTTGTTCGACTGGTTCCCCTCCATAGGGTTCGTCACATTGTGGGAAAACCCGGGAAGGAACCTGGAGCAACTGGTTTTCCCCGCGATAGCGCTGGGCGTCTTCAACATGGCCTTCATCGCCCGCGTGACCCGGTCGGCCATGCTGGAAATCCTGCGCGAGGACTACATCCGCACCGCCCGGTCCAAGGGATTGGCCGAGAAGGTGATCATTGCGCGCCACGCCCTGAAAAACGCGGTGTTGCCGGTCATCACCGTCTCCGGGTATGAATTCGGCCGGCTTATTTCCGGCACCGTGGTAATTGAGCTTATTTTCCTGGTGCCGGGAATGGGGCAATTGCTACTGGACGCGATCTTCCACCGGGATTACGCGATGATACAAGCCATCATCGTGGTCATTACCACCGTGGTCCTGGCGGTCAACCTGCTGCTGGATCTGATGTACGCGTGGCTGAATCCCAGGATCAGGTACACTTGACGAGCCTGCCCCTAGCTGTCTTTTCCACTTATACTATCGTCATTCCCGCCTGCGCGGGAATCCAAGGCAGGCTTGGCGGTAAAGACAGCATGGGTAAGACTGACTAAATCAGACTTCGAGAGAGCACATGAACCAACAACAAGGCGCAGTGACCACGGCCCTGCCAGAGCGGTCGTTACAGGCCTTGAACCTGGGCTGGCGTCATTTGGCGCATTTTTACCGCACCAAGCCTCTGGGAGGCTTCGGGCTGACGGTGGTCATAATTCTGGTGGTAATCGCGATTTTCGCTCCCTTAATCGCCACAACCGGCCCTTACGACACCGCCGCGGAGCACAAGTTCGCGTCTCCGCTTGATCCGGGCCGGTGGCTTGGCGGCGACCAGATCGGCCGCGACGTCTACAGCAGGCTGGTGTACGGCGCCAGGATATCCTTGTACGTCGGCATCGTAAGCTCGGTCCTGGGATGCGCCATTGGTCTGCTGATAGGCGTGACCAGCGTCCACTTCGGGGGCAAGACCGACCTCATAGCCCAGAGGTTCATAGACTCCATGATGGCCTTCCCGGCCCTTATCCTGGCCATTGCCATCATGGCGGCCCTTGGCGGCTCCCTGAACAACGTCGTGCTGGCGTTGACCATCATCTATATACCCAGCACGGCGAGGATTGTGCGCGCCCAAGCCCTGGGCATAAAGGAGATGGACTACATCCTGGCGGCCCAGGCCGTCGGCGCGGGAAATGGCCGGATTATATTCCGCCACATGGTCCCCAACTGCACTGCGTTGTACATAGTGCTGGTGACGATTCACTTGGGCGGCGCGATAGTGGCCGAGGCCACCCTCAGCTTCTTGGGCATCGGGGCGCCGCCCGATACCCCGTCGTGGGGGAATATGCTGCGCGGCGCGGCCCAGAACTATGTTGACGTCGCGCCGTGGCTGGGAGTCTTCCCCGGCTTGGCCATCAGCATCGTCGTGTTCGCTTGGAACCTGCTGGGCGACGCCCTGCGGGACGTGCTCGACCCAAGGCTGCGCGGCACCACACGCGCATGAGGAGGCCATGCCATGAGCTGGAACTTTGAGTTGGTCGCCGGTCCCTACGGCGGCACTACCGAAGGTCCCGTCTGGGACGGTGAAGCCTTGCTTTTCACCCACATTCCAGCAAGCCGCATCTTGAGGTACTCCCCCAAGACCGGCGAGACCACCGAGTATTTTACCGGCACCAATCACACCAACGGCCTCTGTTTCGATGCTCAGGGCAACCTCTACGGCTGTCAGAGCGGCGGCCGCCGCATCGTCCGTTTCGAGAAAGACGGCGGCACCATCACTTCCTTGCCCCGCCGCTTGGACGGCAAGCAGCACAACAACCCCAACGACCTGGCGGTGGACAAGCAGGGCCGCATCTGGTTCACCGACCCTTTCAACGGGTCCGCAGGAGACCAGGAACTGGACCACATGTCGGTGCTGCGGCTGGACCCAAAGCCATCCGGCGGTTGGGAATTGAAACGGGTCACCCACGACGTGAGCCGACCCAACGGCGTCCTGATTTCCCGTGACCAGAAGACCCTGTACGTCGCCCAGAGCGACTACTCGCCGGACCAGCCGCGGCAACTCCGGGCCTATCCCATCAACGACGACGGCTCGTTGGGTTCCTACACCACTCTCCACACCTTCGGCATCGACCACCAAGGAGTCCAGAGGGGCGTGGACGGCATGACCTTGGACGTTGACGGGAACATCATCGTCTGCGCCGGCTGGGAGCAGAGCGGCCCCGGCCCGTTGATCTACGTTTTCTCGCCCACCGGCAGGGTCCTGGAGACCCACCCGCTCCGGGTGGACCGACCCACCAACTGCTGCTTCGGCGACGCCGATATGAGGACACTTTACGTCACCACCGGCGGCGGCCACCTGTTCCGCGCCCGCACCGACCGCACCGGCTGGATAATGTGGCCATGACCGACGACATCCTGGTGCAACGCGACGCTCCCGTCGCCACCATCACCTTTAACCGCCCGGCGCAGCGCAACGCCATCAGCTATGTCATGTGGCTCGAGTTGCACGGCATACTGGAGTCGCTGGACTCTGCCCCGGACATTCGGGCCATTGTAATAACCGGCGCCGGCGACCGCGCCTTTTCCGCGGGGGCCGACATCTCGGACTTCGACGAGCACCGGGCCGACGGCGCAAAAGCCAAGGCCTACAACGAGGCGGTCGACAAGGTGCTGGCCAAGCTGGCCGACATGGGCACTCCCACCATCTCTATGATACGGGGCTTCGCCGTTGGCGGCGGCTGCGAACTGGCGGTAGCCACCGACCTCCGCATCGCCTCCGAGGACACTCGGATGGGCATCCCGGCCGCCCGACTGGGCATAACTATCGGCCACCAGGAAATGCAGGGGCTGGTCAACCTGGTTGGCAAGGGTACCGCCCTCTACATACTCTTGTCTGCCCGACTGCTCGATGCTCAAGAATGCTTACGAGTAGGGTTGGTCAACCAAGTCGTGCCAACGGAAGAACTGCACGAGTGCACCTACAAGCTGGCTGACGAGGTAGCCGCACTGGCGCCCCTGTCCCACGCAGTCAACAAGCTTACCCTCAGGCAGGTCCAAGCCAAGCCCAATCTTGCCGACCTGACCCCCGAGGAGTCCGCCCTGCCGCTAGGCCAGTTCGAGACCCAGGACTACGTGGAAGGGTACCGCGCCTTCCTGGAAAAGCGCGCCCCGCGTTTCATCGGCAAATGACGCATCTGGATCCCATAACCCGTCATTCCCGCGAAGCCTGCCCCTGGCCCGGTTTCCCGCCTTCGCGGGAAAGACGGGAGAAGGGGGTCGGGAACCCCGGCCCGGAAACCCGGGAATACTGATGCCTAAGTCCGCGGCCAGAAAACGTGCCGACCTTCTGCTGGTCGAAAAGGGCTTGGCCGAGACTCGGGAGCAGGCCCAGACACTTATAGCCGAGGGCTTGGTGTTCAACCGCCAAGGCCGAGTCCTCAAGCCCAGCTCCGCCCTGTCGCAAAACGAGCCTTTGGACGTGCGCGGCGGCCTCCCTTACGTCAGCCGCGGCGGCGTCAAGCTGGCCCACGCCCTCGACGTGTTCAATCTCTCGCCCGATGGCCTGACCGCACTGGACGTCGGCGCGTCCACCGGGGGGTTTACCGACTGCCTGCTGCAACGGGGCGCGGCCCTAGTCTACGCCCTCGACGTGGGCCGCGGGCAGTTAAACTACCGCCTGCGCCGCGACCCGCGGGTAACGGTGATTGAAAAGTGCAACGCCCGCTATCCTTTCGACCTGCCCGAGGCCGTGGACTTGGCGACCATCGACGTCTCTTTCATATCTTTGACGCTGGTGATACCCTCAGTAGTCAGGCACCTGCGCGAAGGCTGCTACATCGCCGCCTTGGTCAAGCCCCAATTCGAGGCGCGCCGGAATGAAGTAGGCCGGGGCGGCGTAGTCAAAGACCCGGCCGTTCACGCCAGGGTCATCGGGCGTTGTGTCGCCTGGGCCGTGGACCAGGGCCTGCGGGTGAGAAACCTTTGCGCCTCTCCCATCCTGGGCGACGCCGGAAACCGGGAGTTCTTCCTCTTGTTGCAGAAACCGTGGTAGCGGCGGTTGCAAGAAACTATCATAGCAGGTGGTCGGACACGGAGAGTCAGCCGGCACATGAGGGAGCACCGGCATTCGGGAATCACAGACACGAGTGTTGCCCATGTCTTGGACCATTGGGTAGTGCGTGGCGTCCGCACCGAGCGTGACGGAAGCCAGAGTTGGACATATATGGGGTTCGTTCCCGGACTGGACGGGTTGGTCAGGGTGGTAATCTCTATGGACGATGAGCTGATCATTACGGCGTTCCAGGACCGGACGGCTACCAGCCACTGGAACAAGGGAAATCGCGATTACTTCGTCAGGAACTATGAAGGCCTGGAGGAACGCAATGCGGGTCAGCTATGACAAAGAGGCCAACGTCCTTCATGTCACCACAGAAGCGCCAAAAGCCGCTGCCGCCTCCCTGCTGGACTATCCCGGCATTGCCGTCGAACTCCTCACATGGGACAGTCACGAGATAGTGGGACTGATCATCATGGGTGCATCTGCGTACCTACCCTTGGGACTAGGATACGACTCTGAAACTGATACTTTGATCATTGGTACGAAAACCGGTGACCCAGCCCTTATTACCGAGACCGGAGATTTCGTAGGGTACTGGCAGGTGGACGAGGACAACCCCGACGGTGTTCGTGACCCTATAGGCGTAGGCCTCAAACATGTATCAAAGCACTTGGTGGATGTGCTTGCCGAGGCGCGACGGTAGCATGGTCAAAACCTGTTCCATACTGCACTGTCTGTGGGCAAGGGATAAGGTCCAATGTTAGTAAGCCTGATTCTACTTGTCGTATTCGTCGGGGTAATCTGGGTAGTGGAACTTGTGAACATTTTGATGGGCCACGGACTAAGCGCCTACGGTATTCTCCCACGCACCCAGGAAGGGTTGAAAGGAATCCCCCTGAGCCCCTTTCTCCACGCGGGCATCGGGCACGTCCTCTCCAACACTATACCCTTGCTGGTGCTGGGCGGCTTCACAGCGTTGCGGGCGAGGCGCGCTTTCCCTTGGGTATCCTTGGCAATTATCATTCTCGGCGGCGCTGGAGTTTGGGTGATAGGCCGTTCCGCGGTCCACGTGGGGGCCAGCGGACTGGTCTTCGGCTACTTTGGATACCTGGTGGCCAAGGGCTGGTACGACAGGAGAATCCTCTCCATCCTGGTGGCGGTTCTCGTTATAGTGGTGTTCGGCTGGGGAATGCTGTTCGGCATACTCCCGGTGGGCGGCTTCATATCATGGGAAGGACACCTCTGCGGGCTGTTGGCCGGCGGTTTCGTTGCATGGCTGACACGCGGCCGCCGGGACCAACCGCAATCAACCCAAAGCCAACAGCACGAAGTTTAAGGAGAAGTTTTTAATGGAAGTACAAGAATTGGCGGAATTGCTGACTGCTCGAGGAGAGACGGTCTCGGTGGCCGAGGCCTGCACCTGTGGACTGATCGGCTACTTGCTGGGCACTATACCGGGAAGCTCCAAGTACTTTCCCGGCGGCGTGGTTGCCTACACCGGAGGATTGAAGGAGAAAGTACTGGGAGTGCCCGACGACCTTTACGCAACCTACGGCAGCGTGAGTGAGGAGATGGCCAAGGCTATGGCCAAGGGCGTCCGCGAGTTGACCGGCACCGACTACGCCGTCTCCACCACCGGCGTCACCGGCCCCGGACCCGGCAGCGGCGGCCAGCCCATCGGCACCTTCTGGGTGGGCCTGTCGGTAAAGGACGGCGAGGACTCGGCAATTGAGATCCACGTCGCCGGAGACCGAGACGCCACCAAGCACGGCGCCGCCCAAGCCGCCATAGACCTGCTGGGCCGCCACCTCAAGGGCGGGTGACGAAGGGGACTACCCCCCCTACGCCGGCTCCAACCGCTGCTGCGTTTCGCTGTGGGCAACGATGTGGTCCCAATCGTACTCCATCGGCACTAACTCGACCTTTCGCCACGTCTCAGACTGGTCGTGGTAGTGATGGCTGCCGGGGTGTCCCGAACTGCCCAGCGGCACCGCCCAGAGGGAGTTGTTCCAGTCGGACATGTCGTAGACGTACCGCGCCACGGAAAGCCCGGTGACCGTCGCCGGGTTGGCCGCGGCGTAGCTGCCCGCCAACGGAGTATCCCCGTCGCCGCTCATCGGAATAGGCGGCGGGTCCAGTAGCTGGGCCAGTTCCGGGAAGCCCTCCGACAGCGTGTGGCGCGGACGGGCTTGGTGCAGCCGGTCCCAACGCCACTCGTCCATATTGTCCCCAAACCTCTCCTTCAGATCGGCGACTCCCTTGGCCAAGGCGTCGGACATTGCCTCAGGCCAGCTTTTGCCCGTTGGCAACAGGGTATGATCGCCCTCCTCGACCATCGCCGACAGCCGGGACTTCAGCCTGGCGATAAATCCGCCCAAGCCTCTCCCGTCGGGACTCCAAGCCAGTTCCCCCAGCTTGTGCCCCAGGTTGTGCTTCAGCACCTCCTTGAGCAGCGCGTCCCGGAAGGCGCTGTAAATCGTCGGCTCCACCCTGTCGGCGTCCATGTGCCCGGACCAGTTCAATAGCCGCTCTTTGGCCGATGCGGAGAGCGCATCCTGCGGCTCGACGCGGTCCATTATGCTCAAATAGGCCAATGCCGGAATGGATATTCGCTCCGCGTGAACCTTGGCCATGTCCGGCGCGCCGGGTCGGTCCAACGCCAGCAGCCCCTCGGTGACCCGCCTCGCCCGGAAGCCGGGGGTGAACTCCACCGAAATGTAGTGGGGATAATCGTCGCCGACGGGTTTGTTGTTGGCCGTGGCAATGTACTGCTGCTCCGGGTTTACTGAGCGGGGCATCTCGTCGAACGGGATGTACCCCTGCCACTCGTGCTCTCCCGTCCAGCCGGGCACCGGCAGCCAACCGTTAGCCGAAGACCGGACCGGCACCTTCCCCCGGCACAGGTACCCGGCGTTGCCGTGAACGTCACCGAACACGAAATTGTTGCACGGGTCCATCCATTCCCGCATCGACTCGACCAGTTCGTTGGCGTCCTTGGCCAGCAGCATCTGCCACAGCGTGTCGGGCCAGCTTGACGCCCCCTCGGTGGCGGTGTACTTGAAGGCCAGGCCGCTGCCCGCCCCGGGGCCGCCGGAAATGACCGGGCCGTGGTGTGTCACCGTGACATCCAGGCTCACGTCATCGCTGCCCCGGACCTTGATTACTTCGGGGAAAGACTCCGCCCGCCGCCACTGCCCTTCGAAAAGGTAATACCGGGAGTCATCCTCCTTGAACCGCTCTATGTACAGGTCCTGGTAGTCCGCCCCAAGGTGGGTAACGCACCACGACACCCATTCGTTGTGGCCGAAGTGAGGAAATCCCGGCACTCCGGGGAAGGAAAGCCCCACTACGTCGAAGCTGGGACACGACAGGTGGTTCTGGTAATAGACGTTGGGAGTGTCCAATGCCCGGTGAGAGTCTCCCGCCACCAGCGGCATCCCGGTGGCGGTCTTCGCCCCCGCCAGGGCCCAGCTATTGCTGCCGCCGCTGCTACCGTTGAGGTATCCCAAGGCGGCGATGCCGTTGCTCAATTCCTCCACGCTGTCGGCCAACGGCCCTTCGTAGTCCTTGCCCGGAGGCAGTATCAGCAGTTGGCCCGGTTGGTAGCCGGGGAACAGTTCCGCCGTTTTCTCCGGGCCGACCTCCTTCAATACCTGCGCCCGCCATATCTTCGACTCGAACACGCCCATCAGGATGTGCCGGACCTTGTAGGCCACCAACCCGTCCCAAGGCTGCCACGGTTCGGGGCTTATGCCGGCTATTTCGTACTCCGCCGGCAATGCCTTGCCGTGCTCGATGAAGGCGTTGACTCCGCAAGCGTAGGCGTCGAACATGCTGCGGGTGCGCTCGGCAACCGCCCCATAGTCCGCCCGGGCGCTGGCTTCCAGCCGGAACCGCCGCATCAGCTTGTCCTGCTCCAGAGCAGACGCCCCGACAACCTCCGCCCACCGGCCCATTCCCCGCCGCCGGTCGTACTCCATGTGCCACAGCCGGTCCTGGGCCGTTACGAACCCTTGGGCGAAGAAGGCGTCGCGCTCGCTGGAAGCTTTTATGTGCGGAATGCCGTACCCGTCCCGGTACACCTCTACCGAGGACTCAAGTCCGGGAACATCCAAAGTCCCGGACAAAGGGGGAATCGCCGCTTTAAGCTGGTCAACGTCCATCATGGTCTCCTCAATACCGTTGGTGTTTTATTTCTCGTCTCTGCGCCCATGATACCACCGTAGAGCCGGGATATGGGCGGCAACAACGGCAAGCCTTACGCCAAGCCTTTACCGGAGGCGAATGTCTGAATCAGGATTATCAAGATTACAGGATGCTCAGGATTAGGAATGTCCTGAAAATCGCCAAATCCGGTAAATCCTGATTCAGACAATTACTTTGCACAAACCTTGCAACGACAGCCCAGTTGGTTGACGGTGACACACCACCCGGCTAACATCCGGTCAACTCAAGCATCGTTTAAGCTCTCGAATCCGACAGGCCCCAACCAAGAGGAACATCATGCAAATCGCCGAGCACGTCTACAGCACCCATATTGAAGAAGACCCCAACACCTTCGGGGCAATGCACCCGGGAGGGACCCAGATATACTTCGTCGGCGACCCCAACGAACACATGGTGGTCGTCGATTCGGGCGAGCCTTACCGTTCCTGGACCAAGCAGATACTGGACTACTACTCCGAGTTGGGCCGACCCAGAATCTCCGCCATCCTGGTCACCCACGGCCACGGTGACCATATCGGCGGGCTTGACCGCATTCAAGAAGCTATGGGATGCACCGTCCGCTGCCACCCCAAGCTGGCGCCCTATCTTGTCCAGCGGTTAGGCCCGGAATGTGTGTCGCCGTTGCGCTCCAGGGAGGTCATCAAGACCGGCGGCGTCAGCCTGCGGGCGCTGTTCACTCCCGGCCACGAAGACAACCACGTTTGCTACTTTCTGAGGGAACACCGGACGCTGTTCAGCGGCGACACCATTCTGGGCAACTCCTCATCCAGCGTGCGAAACCTCAAGCAGTACATGTCGTCGCTGGAGTTGCTGGCCAAGCAGAAGCCCGCGCTGATATGCCCCGGCCACGGCCAGTTGGTGCAGAATGGGGCCGCTCGAATCCAATGGTATATTCACCACCGGCTGGAACGGGAAAAACAGGTTATCAATGCCTTGGAACAAGGCTACAAGACCGCCGACGAGATAGTCACGGCCGTGTACCCCGGCAATCTGCGCCGCAACCTGCGGGAAGCGGCAGCCCGCAACGTCCGCACCCACTTGGAAAAGCTGCTGGAAGACGGGTTGGTCCTTGAAGACGCCGCTTCTTACCACCTTACTGTCACCCCGGCGAAGGCGGGGGGCGGTTAGCTTCTCTCCAGCAACTCGATCCGCACGTCTCCCGGAGCGCGAACAAAGGCGATCTTCAACCCGGGCCGCAGGTCCTTGGGTTCAACCGCGAACTCCGCGCCCTTTGCCTTCAGCTCGGCCGCCGCTTGGGCAAGGTTCTCCACCCGGAAACCGAAGTGGTCCAGCCCCAAGTGAGGGTCCACCGGCCCGGCGGGAGTCGTTTCGTCGGCGGGTGCGATGAAAATCATCAGCCCGTTCACGTCAATGTCGATGCGCGACGCGCCGTCGGTCTGCACCGACTCCAGTATCTCGGCGTCGAACATCTTGTTGAAATACTGGGCCGTCGCCATCGGGTCCCGGCTCCGCAGGTGAATGTGGTCGTATGTATAGGTCGTCATTGCACTCCTCCGGGTCAGGTTGGTACATGGAAGTCGTTCAGTTCCTACAAGCGCCGCACCCCCGGCAGGGAGGCCATTCTCCGGTCGAGGGTCAGGGTTTCGGATACTGTTCGCGAGTAGTCGTCGGCGATTAGTCTGTCAAGTAGTCCGGCGGCGCCGTCCTCCGTCAGCACCTTGATGACTGACTGCCCGTTCAACGGGGCTACGAGCCCGGACGTAAGAATACTGAGCAGGCCTGTACGGGCTGCTGCTTTTGTTACTCCGTAGTGATGCTGGACGGCAACGTATGCTTCACCGATAACCTGGTTTGAGGCGAAAACTTCCGCTCCATCATGCTCGATCAATTTGGTCAATTCCTCGCGGCAACGCTCAAACTCAGATGCCGGTAGGCCTGTTAACAGCCTCATCAGTATGGAGGTATCAGTCCCGTAGAGCTGGGTCATACGACTCCTCGCGGAACCTTCCGATGTCGAACGGCGGATGTCCTGCCGGTATGAGGTCCCTGAGCGGGGCTAGACGGGTCCGGTCGATTCGTCTTGGCCGCAGTACGAAACCGTCGGGACCTTCACTCAGTTCGAGATGATCGCCTGGACCCACACCCATGGCGTCCAGCACTCGAGCCGGGAAGGTGACTTGGCGTTTTGATGTAATTTTGATGATCATGAGCATTCTCCTTACCTTTATCCTATATCTCGTAAGGCTTGAGGGTCAAGCAGAGAAATTGACGGTGCCAGAAGAGAGGATTACCCGCCCGATGTGCTATCCGGTTAAAACGCGATAGCTCGGGCAAATGGAACATTGCCGAATCATAGGCAGGTTGATAGTATGTCAAAATCAACGACTATGCTTGGTAGGCCGTCTGATTTCAAGAGGATCTCCTTTTCCCGCCCAATAGAAGGCCAGAAGCCAAACAGGAGGCATGGACGATGCCCAAGTATCTCTTCCAAGCAAATTACACCGCCCAGGGTCTACAGGGTCTGTTGAAGGAGGGAGGCACTTCACGCCGAGGGGTTTTCGAAGAACTGGCGCAAGAGCAGGGCGGGACCCTGGAGTCTTTCTACTACGCCTTCGGCGGGGCTGATCTCTACATGACTTTCGACCTGCCGGATACTGCGACTGCGGCAGCGGTTTCGCTCGCCATAGGCGCTGGCGGCGCCCTTAACATCCGAACCGTCCAGCTGATTACCCCGGAAGAAATCGACGAAGCTTGCGGCAGGACAGTAAGCTACCGCCCACCAGGAGCGTAGCCGGCCCTTCATCCGCCGCTTTTTCATTCCCGTGCTCTATACTGAACAGGGGTGAACGCAATGATCAGGCAAATTCTCGATGACTGCCAACCCGGTTTTGCCGAAGTGGTCTTGATGCTGGCCAACAATGGCTCCACCGCCGAAATCTACACCATGTTCGAAGACCTGCGCTTCACCGACGACGGCAAAATCGTCACCTTCATGGCCGAAGGAGGCACCCACGTCCACATGCACATGGATGAAGTGAAAGAGGTCAAGTTCATCCACACCACCAACCAGCAGGGCCTGCCCAGCTACTCGGTATGGTTCATGGACCCGGAGGAACAGCCCATGCTGCGGGTCTATCTGCGGAAGTCCGAGAAGGAAGAGACCAACCAGCCGCGGCACGACCTCTTTATGGGCCTGATTGAAAAATACGGCGAAGTCCTGCCCATAACCGGCTGACCGGCGGCCTCAAATTTTTCGCCGCCGAGAACGCCAGGATCGCAGAGACTTTGGAGACCTGGGACCAATCCAAGAATAACTCGGCGTTCTCTGCGCACTCCGCGGTGAAACTCCGGAGAGACAGTATTGGCTTCAACCATAGTCATAGCGGGCGTGCGCAGCGGCGTGGGTAAGACCACCATCGCCACCGGCATTATGGGGGCGCTGACCCGCCGCGGCTACAAGGTGCAACCCTTCAAGGCCGGCCCCGACTACATCGACCCTTCCTACCACAAGCTGGCCTGCGGCGTCCCCTCTCGTAACCTGGACACCTGGCTCCTGTCCCACGACACCGTGCGGGAACTCTTTCAACGCGCCGGCAGCCGCAGCCAAATATCGGTGGTCGAGGGCGTCATGGGAGTATTCGACGGCCATTCCAGCCTCTCCGAGGAGGGTTCCACTGCTGAGTTGGCCAAGTTGCTGGGCGCTCCGGTAGTCCTGGTGGCCGATGCCTCCAAGGTCGCCCGCAGCGTGGCGGCGGAGGTCATGGGATACCAGCGGTTCGACCCGGACCTTAACGTCGCCGGCGTAATCCTCAACGGAGTCGGCGGCCCGCGCCACTTGGAGTTCTGCCAGCCCCAGATCGAGGCCACCACCGGCCTTCCCGTTCTCGGCTACCTGCCCCGGAGGGAGGACCTGGTGCAGCCGGAACGGCACCTCGGCCTGATTCCCACTGTAGAAGGCTCGGTGGCCCGCCAGTGGTACGACACGCTCATCGCCCAGATGGAAGAGACCATCGACGTTGACCGCTTGGTCGCCCTGTCCGGCGGTGCGGACCCGGTCGAGGCGCCGCGGGTAGCCTTCCCGTCCGAGCCTCAGCCGAAACGCGCCCGCATCGGCATCGCCCAGGACATGGCCTTCAGCTTTTACTACCAGGACTCCCTCGACCTGCTGGAGGCTTGGGGCGCGGAGTTGGTCCCCTTCAGCCCCCTTCAGGACGATGCGCTCCCCGACGGAGTGGGCGGTCTTTACCTCGGCGGCGGCTTCCCGGAGATGTTCGCCCGCGAACTCTCGGAGAACAAGCCGATGCACGCCGCCATCCGGGGCGCCGTGGCCCGGGGAGTGCCAGTGTACGCCGAGTGCGGCGGGCTGATGTACCTTGGCGAAAGCCTTTCCGACCTTGACGGCCAGTTCCACCCAATGATCGGCGCAATTCCGGCGGTCTCGTCCATGTCCCAAAGGCGCCTGACCTTGGGCTACCGGGAGGTAGAGTCGGTAACGGACAATCCGTTGCTAACAAAGGGCCAGCGCGTCCGAGGGCATGAATTTCACTGGTCCGTCCTGGAGCAGCCCCCGGACCTGGACAAGTCGGTCTACAGGATACTCGACCAGAACGGCAGGGCCGACGGGTTCCACGTGGGCAGCGTGTGGGCCTCCTACGTCCACATCCACTTGGGCAGCCACCCGTCCCTGGCGCCCAGGTTCGTTGATATTTGCACTCCTCATTCCAACGTGAGGGCTTGAAATCGTCATTCCCGCGAAGGCGGGAATCTATACTCTTCAATCCGCGTCCCATCTTAACCGGAGGTTGACACACTATGAGCACCCAGGAAAGCACGCAGGAAGGCCCCCAGTCGGTGAAGGGCCCACGGATCAACAAGGGACTGGTGATCGTCAACACCGGCAACGGCAAGGGCAAGACCACCGCCGCCATGGGCGTCCTGTTCCGCGCTTGGGGCAGGGACCTGAAGGTCGTCATGCTCCAGTTCATCAAGCACTCCACCGCCAACTTCGGCGAGCAGCGCGCCGCCAAGAAGATCGGCGTAGAGATGCGCGCTATGGGCGACGGTTTTACGTGGCGCTCCAGGGACCTGGACCAGACCGCCGACCTGGCGCGGGCCCATTGGGAGGACTGCAAGGAGGTCATCGCCTCCGGCCAGCACGACGTCATAGTCCTGGACGAGTTTACCTACCCCATGCACTACGGGTGGATACCCGTGGAAGAGGTCCTGGAAATACTGCGGAACCGCCCCGACATGCAGCACATCATCATCACCGGCCGCCACGCCCCCCCGGAGTTGGTCGAGTTCGCCGACTTGGTCACCGAGATGAACGTGGTCAAGCACCCTTACCAGCAGGGCATAAAAGCCCAGCCGGGGATTGAGTTTTAGGAAGCGGAGAAGACGCTATGGAAGAACTACCTCGCATCGTTGCAAAGCGGGACATTTGCAGCGGTAAACCCACGATTCGTGGCACTCGCATAATGGTTGGGACCATCCTCGGCCAGTTCGCCGGCGGCGCCACGATAGACGGCATCCTGAAGAGCTATCCGAGCCTGTGTAAAGAGGACGTAGTGGCTGCACTGGAATACGCTCGGGAAGTGGTCGAAGAGGAGACACTGATTATCCCGGACTGGAGCTAGACCAGCCATTAAGATTCTGCTTGATGAAGGTATCCCGACAGCAGTCCGGGAATCGCTTCGGACCCGTCAACCGTCATGGGAAGTGTTTCACGTATGCGACGTTGGGTTGCGGAGCAGGCCGGACTCCGAAGTTTTCGCTTGGGCGCAAGCCAACGATTGCCTGATAATCACCTTTGACACGGACTTTGCCAACGGCCTGGATTTTCCGGTAGGCACGCATTGCGGGGTGATTCGATTAAGGTTGAAGTACACCACCGAAGAAGAGACGATGAAGTCCCTTGAACAGATTTTCGACAGGGTCGACCCAAAAGCGCTGCAGGACCGCGTGATGATATTCAAGAACGGGCGATTCAGGATTCGACCCGGCCTGCTACCGGAAGAACAAGCCTAGAGGAGCCGCAATGACTATCTCCCCGCTGATCGACGAGACGCTGGCTGACATACTGCCGCTGGACACGGCGGCGATGGATGCGGCCCGCGCGCGCCAGGATACGCTGACCAAGCCTCAAGGCAGCTTGGGCCTCTTGGAGGAACTGTCCATCACCCTAGCGGGCATATTCCGCGACCCCATGCCCCGGATATCGCGCAAGACGGTAATACTGGCCGCCGGCGACCACGGCGTGGTGGCCGAGGGAGTCAGCGCCTACCCACAGGATGTTACTCCCGCCATGGTGATGAACTTCATCAACGGCGGCGCGGCGATAAACGTGCTGGCCCGCCATGCCGGGGCGGACATAGTAGTGCTGGACGCGGGCGTCGCCGCCGACCTTGCGCCCAACCCGGCCCTGCGGTCGGTCAAAGTCGCCCGCGGCACCGCCAACATGGCCGTTGGCCCCGCCATGAGCCGGGAGCAGGCCGTCCAGTGCATCGAGACCGGTATTGAAGCGGCCCGCGAGCAGATTGCCGAGGGCGCGAACCTGATAGCCTGCGGCGACATGGGCATCGGCAACACCACTCCCTCCAGCGCCATCACCGCAGTCATCACTGGCGCGGACCCGGAGGTGACCACCGGGCGCGGCACCGGCGTCGACGACCCCGGCCTTGCCCGCAAGATCGAGGTGGTACGCCGGTCCATTAAGGTCAACCGGCCCGACGCCGCCGACGGCCTGGACGTGCTGACTAAGGTAGGCGGGTTTGAAATCGGCGTGCTGGCCGGCGTCATGCTTGGCACCGCGGCCGCCAACCGCCCGGCGGTGGTGGACGGGTTCATTTCCGGCGCGGCGGCGCTGATTGCTTGGGCTTTGGCCCCCGCCATTGGCCCGCACCTGATAGCCTCGCACCAGTCCGTCGAGCCGGGACACCGCATAGCCTTGGACAAGATGCAATTGGTCCCGTTCCTCGACATGGGGATGCGCTTGGGCGAGGGCACCGGCGCGGCTCTGGCCATGCACATCATAGAGGCCGCCGCCAAGTGCCTGTCCGAGATGGCAACCTTCGCCGACGCCGGTGTTTCGGAGCGCATAGACAGCGAGGACGGCCACTGATCCCGCCGGACGGCGAAAGGGACCGCCGGTTGAGGTCCATCCCGCTCATCTCCTTCTGGCTGGAACCCCTGCGGGCGGCGGTCGGTTTCCTCACCGTCCTTCCCATCGGACGTTCCATATCGCCGGGCCAGCCCTCCGGCCAGCGCGCCGTAAGCAATTCCAGGGCCTTCTTCCCATTTGTGGGCCTGTTGCTGGGCTTGGTGCTGGTCGTCGTGGAGTTTGGCTCCTCCCGAGTATTCCCCGTGTACCTGACGGCGGCCGTCCTGCTGGTTGTCATGGTCATCGCAACCAGGGGACTGCACCTCGACGGCCTCATGGACGTCTGCGACAGTCTCTTCGGCGGCTACACCAAGGAACGCCGATTGGAAATTATGAAAGACCCCCATGTGGGAGCTTTCGGCGTCGTCGCCGGCTCGATGCTCATTCTCCTCAAGTTCGCCGCCCTGCTGTCGTTGCTGGACCCACACTCCATCGGCGGTGGAGTGGCCAGTATCACCATACTCAGGGCAGCGGCCTTCGAGGCGCAGCCCGGCAAAGTCCTGGCGCTGCTGCTGTTCCCCACCCTGTCCCGCTGGGCCATGGTGGTCTGCCTTGGCGCTTTCCCCTACGTCAGGCAGCAGGGCCTCGGCTCACCCTTCCACCAAGGCAACGCCAAGATCGCCAACCTAACTGCGGCCCTGACGGCATTGGCCGCGTCACTGGTCCTGGGCGGCTTCGGCGGGCTTGTCCTTTTCGCCGGGGTCACCTTCCTGGCCCTGGCCGCCGGATGGATTATGACCCGCGCCTTCGGCGGCCTCACCGGCGACTCCTACGGCGCAGTCAACGAAATCTCCGAGGTGGCAGTCCTTGCCGGGGCCGTAGCCCTGGCCCACCAAGGTTGGCTGACGCCGATTGTTTTTCTGTTGTAGTTCGCATGTATAATTGCCCGGCGTATCCAATCAATAATCCGTATTGGTTGTCCAATTCCTCTTTTGGAGCTTTTCCGGGCCGGGATGGAACCCTGAAGTGGATGGTGTCCGGAAGGTGCAAGTGCTGATGGAAGTGCATAACGAGAGTATCGGTTCCGTTGAAGGAAGGCTCGAACTCGTCTCGATCCATTCCCGAACACGACGGTTCAATGTCTATCATGCCATAACCAATAAAGCCATCAGGTGTAATTTCCCTGTGGCAATTGAGGAGCAAGTTATCAGCAGTCTCGGTCGCAGGGTGATTGTTTCCGGTGTCGTGTCCTACAACGCCGCCGGAGAACCTGTCAAAGTCGAAGTAGACCGTCTGCGGACGTTAAAGAAGGAGAATGAACTTCCTTCTATCGCCGACATGCTCGGTATGGCACCGGATATCACGGGTGACTTGAGTATAGAGGAACACATCCGGCAACTGCGTGATGGCTGAACCGTTCCTCAGACCTTATCTGGATTCCTCGGTCTTCCTTGCTCATATAAAACGAGAGGAGATTGTATGTCCTGGAGGATTGGTGAGGTGGGAGATCACCCAGCACATCCTGAATGACGCTGAAGCCTGCCATTACCACATCTACACATCCACCGTCACTATCGCCGAAGTGAGGCGCATCCAATCACGAACCGACCGGTTGGACGAGGCGGAACTCCGGCAAATCCGGGAGTTCTTTGAGCACCAATTTATTCACACCATTGACGTTACGCGTGAAATTGCCGAGAAAGCCCAAGCGTTGGGGGCTGAGTATGGCATCACGACCATCGACTCGATTCACCTTGCCACCGCCATCCGGTTGCAGTGTGATGTGCTTCTGGTGTGGGACAAGCGTTTCTCTCAGCATTTTGAGGATGCTCCCATAGAAGGAGTTCGAGTTACCGAGCCATACTGGGAAGGTCAATTGCCCGCACTCAATCTATAGTGCCAACGGAGCCGGAGCAATCCCTTAGCCATGCTGCACGGTTACGAACTGCTGGCGATGCTCCCCTTGGCTGTCGCCCTCGACCTAGCGTTGGGGGAGCCGCCGACATGGCTACATCCCACGGTCTGGATTGGCCGTACTGTGTCCATCGCCGACCGGTTGGCCCCCAAGTCTCCCCGAGCCGGCCTGATAGCCGGAGTTGTGGTTGTGGTGCTGATAACGGGGGCGTGGACTGCCGGGGCGTTTTTTCTACTGGAATGGTTGAAGGGACTCCACACCATCGCCTTCTTCCTCGTGGGAGCGGTGATGCTCAAGACCACCTTCTCGGTGCGGATGCTCCACGGTGTTGCCGCCGATGTGCGGGACCTGTTGCTTGACGGCAATATCGACCAAGTCAGGGCCCGGATGTCATCCTTGGTCAGCCGTGACCCGTCCCAACTAACTCCGGAACTGGCCACCGCCGCCGCCATAGAATCGGTGTCCGAGAACATGTGCGACAGCTTCATCGGCCCTTGGCTGGCCTTCGCCCTGTTCGGCGTGCCCGGCGCGGTGGCCTACCGGGCCATAAACACGCTGGACAGCATGATAGGTTATCATGGTCGCTACGAATACCTCGGCAAGGCTGCCGCCCGCCTGGATGACTTGGTGAACCTTATACCCGCCCGCATCTCCGGCGTATTGCTGGTGCTGGCGAGCACGGCGCTGCCAGGTCAAAGGGCAGGCAGCGCCTGGAGGATAATGTGGCGCGATCACGGGCGTACCGAAAGCCCCAACGCCGGATGGGCCATGAGCGGCATGGCCGGCGCCCTCGGCGTACAATTGGAAAAGGTCGGCCACTATCGCTTGGGCGACGCGATAAGGCAGTTGGAGCCGATGGACATTACCCGCACTATCCGTTCAATGTACCTTGTGGCAGGCATGAGCTTGGCCGCGGCTCTGGCCTTGACATACGTCAGGACGCAGTTTATTTGATGCGGCAGTCGATCGTATGACAGCTCACGACCCCGCGCCGGGCCGCCCGGTGCACGGTGGGGTCAAGCCCGAGGAACTCCGCGCCCTGGGGCTGGACCCCGAAGACGTCCTGGACTTCAGCGCCAGCGTCAGCCCCATAGGGCCGCCGGAAGGGGTCTGGGAGGCCCTGCGCAAGGTTGATCTGGGGGCCTATCCTGACCCCCACTGCCTGGTCCTTCGGGAAGAACTGTCGGCCCACCTGTCGCGGGACCGGGAAGTTCCCCCAGAAATTCCCATAGATAACATCCTGGTCGGCAACGGCTCCACCGAAATTATCCACCTGCTGGCGCGCGCCTTCCTGTCCGGCGAGTCCCCTGCCGGAAACTACTCCGCCCTGCAACTGTCCCCCACCTATGGAGAGTACGCCGGAGCGTGCGGCTTGATGGGCGTAGCCATATCCGACTTTCAAGCGCAACTATGCCCACCCTTCCGGTGGGACATGGAAGAAGCGTCGTCTCGCATAAGGGAGGACCTGCCCCGGCTGGTGTTCGTATGCAACCCCAACAACCCCACCGGCGTCTTCCTGGACAAAGAGGAAGTGAAGACCTTGGCCGCAGCAACCGCCTCTGGCGAGGGCCTGCTGGTCATAGACGAGGCCTACATATCCTTCGTAGACGACCCTTGGGACAGCTTGGGCTTGGCCTTGGAAGGCAACGTAGTCCTCCTGCGTTCCATGACCAAGGACTACGCGCTGACCAGCTTGAGGCTCGGCTACGCGGTCGCTTCCACCGGCGTCATCGACCAACTGGCCGCGCTCCAGCCCGACTGGAGCGTCAACGGATTCGCCCAGGCCGCCGGCCTGGCGGCCCTCGCCGACACCGGTTACCTGTCCCGGGCAAAGGACGCGGTCGATGAAGCCAAGGACTACTTGGCGGACCGCCTCGACCGGCTGGGACTGACCGTGCTGCCGTCAACCGCCAACTTCGTGCTGGTCGACGTGGCGGATGCCCAGCTCTGGCGGGACCGGCTTATGCGCTTGGGCATTTTCGTCCGTGACTGCGCCTCTTTCGGCCTCCCTTCCTATATTCGCATAGGCATAAGGGACCTCCCGGACTGCCAGCGCTTGGTCGCTGCGATGGAGACCGTCTCATTCCAAGTCTAGCCCCCAAGCCCCTCTTCCCGCGGTCCGCAAATTCCTTATGTCATGCAACTTTCATCGCGTTAGTTTTTAATGCTGTATATCACACAATATTATCTTGACAAATAATCGCTTGCGTGGCTATCTTAGCCCTTTACAGGTAAGTGGTATGTTGTTTCCTTCGTGGTGTGGTGGTCGGACGCTGGGAGGCGGCGCTCAGGAAGTCACTTGGCATCCGTTCAGGAGATGAGAAATGACAACCGATGTGATACGGCTGGAGAGCCCCATAGACGTAATGTTCCTCCTCCACACCGCCCTCCGCAGCGAGGCAGCCGCCTTGGAACAGTCCATCCGGGAATTCGATGCCGACGACGCCACCCTCCAGCTTATCCGTAATGACTTCATCCGTTGGGCCGCCGCTTTGATGTTCCACACCGAGCAGGAAGACATGTACATGACGCCCGCCTTGGGTGGCTTCACCCCCGCCAAGGACGCCGAGAAAGAGCACGCCGCCATCAACGACCGGCTGGAAGACGTCATGATGGTGTTGGAAGACGAGATCGGCAAGATGAAGTTGATCGCCCGCACCCAGCGCCACCTCTACGGCGCCGTGGTCCAGTTGCGCATCGCCCAGGACGACCACCTGGAGAGCGAAGAGGCCTTCATCTTGCCGGAAATCCGCGAACGTTTCGACAACGATCAGCAACTCGACATCATCCGCCATCTGCTGGTGGACGATGAAGCTGAGGAAAAAGGCTGGGTCCTGAACTGGCTTTCCGAGCGGTTGGGTCCCCAAGAGAAACAGGCCCTTTCCGAGTTCCAGCAATCACTGGAACAGTCCCTCCTCTCCCCCGTAGCCTGAAGCCGACGGGTCTCTCAGTTTCCCAACATCGGCTTCCGCCAACTCCGGGCGCAATATTCCCGCAGTTGACGGGACGACGCCGTGCTAAAATACCCTTGTTGGAATCCCTGACCGGACCGGTGACGTTCCATGGCTACCGCGCGCAGCCTGATTACCGCCGAAGAACTGCTGATGATGCCCGAGGACGGCAAGCGGTACGAGCTTGTCCGGGGAGTACTAGTCGAGAAGATGCCTGTCGGACACCCGCACGCCAGAGTAGCAAGCAAATTCGACCGCGCCTTGGGAAACCATACCGAAGCCGCCGGCAATTATGGAGAGGTCTTGGTCGGCGATCCCGGCTACAGGCTGGAAAGAGACCCTGATACCGTGCGCGCGCCCGATGTAGCTTGGATAGCCCCGGGCCGTGTCCCTGAGAGTACGCAAGGCTACCCGGAACTGGCCCCCGACTTGGTCGTAGAGGTCAAGTCTCCTAACAATTCCTGGCATGAACTGGCGGAGAAAGCGGCCATGTGTCTCCGTTTCGGCTCGCGTCAGGTCTGGGTAGCCGACCCGGATACCGCTACCATCACCGTCTACCGGCCCAACGCTGAACCCGTAACGCTGGGCATTGAGGATACCTTGGACGGAGGCGATTTGTTGCCCGGCTTTGCCTGTCCTGTGAGTTACTTCTTCAGCTAGTCAAGGCGACCTGATTTTTCCTGCGCCGTTAAGATGTAGGACAAGTCTGCTAACACCCCAAGGAGATAGCCATGCAACAGACGCAGACATACCGTGAACGGAGTAGGCACTACTTGGGCCAAGCTTGGGAAGAACTCCGCGATGGGGACCTGTTGCAGGCTTCGGAGAAAGGTTGGGGAGCGGCGGCACAAATCATCAAGGCTTTGGCTGACGGGTGGGGTATCAATCACAGGCACCACGCTGTACTGCAACAAATAGTGGAATTACTGGTGCAGGAAACCGGGGACACTGAGTTCGATACGCTGTTCGACAGTGCACAGGGTCTACATCGGAACTTCTATGAAGGCAGGATGGGACACAATGCCGTGGAACGGCGGCTTCGCCGTGTAGAACGCTTCATAGACAACGTGGAAAAGCTGCTGAAATCAAATAACCCATGACGTAACGCAGGACGGTCAGAGAATTCCACGAAGTTGGCGCATCGGTTGCCGTCAAGTGCCTTCCCCGTTAGAATGGGCGCAATCCGGTTGACTGGGAGACGTTATGACAACGACCAACGAGACTGTGCAAACAAACCGTTTCTCCGACGTTTTCGGCTACCCCACTGGCAGGGCGGCCACCAAAGTAAAAGAGACCATGACCCCCTACGTGCAGGAGTTCATCAAGCACTCCCCCTTCGTTATTCAAGCCACCAGCGACGCCGACGGCAACTGCGACGCCTCTCCCAAGGGCGGCAAGCCGGGGTTCGTCCGCGTGTTGGATGACAAGCACCTGCTGTTCCCCGACGTTGCCGGCAACCGGCTGTTCCAGTCCTATCAGAACATGGACGCCAACCCCAGGGTCGGTCTCCTGTTCTTGATCCCCGGCGTCAACGACACCGTCCGGGTCAACGGGCGGGTCACCATCGTCGACCATGAGGACCTGGAGCGGCGCAACGTCGAAGTGGCGTTGTACGAGTTGGACGAACGGTCCCACCACCTTCAGGGCATCGTCATCGAGGTGGAGGAGTCCTACGGCCACTGCCCCCGGGCATTGAAGTTCTCCAAGCTCTGGGACGTCGAAGAAATCGAGAAGAACCAGACCGACCGGCCGATTTCCGACCGCCCATTCAGCAGCTAGCTCGTTCCATTCACCGCAGAGAACGGGGAGAACGCAGAGTTTTCAAGGCATTTCATAACCTAAAAACTCTGCGTTCTCTGTGCGCTCTGCGGTAAAACAGGCCGCAAGCCGCCCGTCAGAATAACGTAGGGGCACCCCTTGTGGGTACCCAAGGAATGTATCCCATGTCAGCTATTCAGTCTGAAAAAATCACCCTGTCCAACGGGCTGGACGTCATCCTCCATGAAGACCACTCCATCCCGCTGGTGGCGGTCAACGTGTGGTACCACGTGGGCTCCAAGGACGAAGAGGTTGGCCGCACAGGCTTTGCCCACCTTTTCGAACACATCATGTTCGAGGGGTCCAAGCACCACAACAGCAGCCATTTCGAGCCGTTGCAGAAGATTGGCGCCAACCTGAACGGCTCCACCACCACCGACCGCACCAACTACTGGGAGGACGTCCCGTCCAATTACTTGGAGTTGGCGTTGTGGCTGGAAGCCGACCGGATGGGTTTCCTGCTGGATGCCGTTGACCAGCAACGGTTCGACATCCAGCGAGACGTGGTGAAGAACGAGCGGCGGCAGAGCTACGAAAACCGTCCCTACGGCATGGCCTTCGGGCAGATACAGGAAGCCCTCTTCCCCCTGCCCCACCCTTACAACTGGATGACCATCGGTTCCCAGGAAGACTTGGATGCCGCAACCCTGGACGACGTGAAGGACTTTTTCCGGCGCTACTATTCCCCATCCAACGGCAGTCTGGCCGTGGCCGGGGACTTCCAACGGGAACACGCGCTTGATTTGATCAACCGCTACTTCGGCGACCTGCCGCCGGGGCCGCCCCTGCCCCGCAAGGGTCGGCGCGACTCGGCGTTGGGCGGCCGGGTGGAACTGGAAATGCGGGACAAGGTTTCGTTGCCCCGCTTGTACGTGGCATGGCCCGCCCCGGCGGACATGGACGAAGACGACGCCCCGGTGGACATTCTGCAGGGCGTTTTGTCCGATGGACTCAGCTCTCGCCTCCACCGGAGCTTGGTCTACGACCAGCAGATAGCCCAGAGCGCCTCCGTTCGGTACCACCCCGCCGAGATCGCCGGCCAGTTCGTGGTGCAGGTCACCGCCGCCGAGGGCCGCAACCTGGACGAAATCCAGGAGGCCCTGGAAGCCGAGTTGGCGAAGCTGCGGACGGAGCCTCCTACCGAAGAGGAAATTCTCCGGGTCAAGAACCGCATAGAAGCGTCCCACTACCGCCAGTTGAGCCGGATAGGCGGTTTCGGAGGCCGCGCCGACCAGTTGAACCACTTCAACGTCATGGGCGGAGACCCCGACATGGTCAATACCAGCCTGGACCGGTACTTGGCGGTGCAACGGGAGGACGTTATCCGGGTCGGCGAGACCCTGCTTGGCGACCGCCAGGTTCGGCTACAGGTCCTGCCCGAAGCGCCCCTGAAGCCCGCGGCCAGCGGAGTTGACCGTTGGGTAATGCCCCAAGCAGCGCCGGAGCCGGTGTTCACGCCGCCGACGCCGGTGCGCCACCGGCTGAGCAACGGCATGGGCGTCACCGTGGTCGAACGGCATAGTCAGCCGATAGTCACTTTCGCCCTGGTGTTTGGCGCCGGCGCGACCGGCGACCCACAATCCCTTCCCGGGCTGACCAGCTTTACCGCCCAGATGATCACCGAAGGCACCAAGAACCGCAGCAGCCAGGACATCGCCGAGGCTTTCGAGTTCATCGGCGCCAGGATCAACTCCGACGCCCGCCGGGAATATACGCTTCTGTCTACCGAGACCCTCAGCAAGCACTGGTCAACGGCGTTGGAGTTGGTGTCCGACCTGGTGAAACGGCCCACCTTCCCGGAGCACGAGTTGGAGCGGGTGCGGCGCGAACACCTGACTGACCTACGTCGCGGCAAGGACGACCCCACCGTGGTGGCGGAACGCTTGATGGCCCGCTTGGTGTTCCCCCCAAACAGCGGCTACGGCCACTACGTTCTGGGGACCGAAGTATCAACTGCCAAGCTGGGCCGCCAGGACTTGCAAGAACTGTTCCAGCGCACCTACGTCCCGTCCCAAGCCACCCTCATCGTTGTCGGCGACGTTGCCTTGGACGAGGTAGTCAAGCAGGCAGAGGCCCATTTCGGCGACTGGAGTTCTTCCCTCCGCAACGGCGCAACGGCTCCGGTCGCGCCCGACCTAGACACCCTCACGAGGGATGCCGCAATCTACTTGGTGGACCACCCCGGAGCTGCCCAATCGGTCATACGCGCCCTTCAACCCACCATACCGCGCCAACACCCAGACTACTTCGGTATGACCCTGTTCAACTACGTTTTCGGCGGACAGTTCTCCGCCCGACTGAACCAGAACTTGAGAGAAGACAAGGGTTACACCTACGGGTACCACTCGTCCATCAACTGGTACCGGGGACCGTCGTTGCTCGCCGCGGGCGGCTCAGTCCAGACCGCGGTGACCAAGGAAGCGTTGCAGGAAACCCTGCGCGAGTTCAACGAAATCGGCGCCACGAGGCCGATTACCAATGAGGAGTTGGAGGCCGCTCGGGGCGGCATCCTCCAAGGCTACCCCGCTAGCTTCGAACGTTCGGCCATGGTGGTGAACCATCTGATCCAGATGCTCGTCTTCGACCTGCCCGACGACTACTTCCACACCGTCGCGCCGTCAATCAAGGCCGTCACCCTGGAAGACGTCCGCCGCGTCGCCGCCCATCGACTGCTCCCCGACAACCTCCAAGTCCTGGTCGTCGGTGACCGCCAGTCCATCGAGCCGGGCCTCCGGGAGTTGGACCTTCCCATAGTCCTGCTGGACCCCGACGGGGCGCGGATTGGGTAAGGCGCATTAACGTTCAAATTCACTGGGAATGTACTGAACAAAGGCGGCAGTCCTGTAACTGCCGCCATTTTTGATGCGCCGTATCGAAAGGTCAAGAACTCAAAGGAATCGTTCTATCTTCTCCACGAACCTTTCCACGTCTTCAAGGCCCTCGGCAACATCGTCAGTATCCAGCCAATTTTCGTAGAAGTTGCTGTGCAGACCATTGGCAACGTGGAACAGGCCGCGTAGCTCCCGGTCGCCGGTTTCTCTCGCCAAAACGCGGACAACACCAAAAAGGTGTCCGTGTTTCTCATGCTCCAACCCCCGTGCTTCTGCCACAGCCTTGACCATCACGGCGGCGGCGCCCCAAGCCTTCTCCGACGCCTGTTCCAAGTCCTCGGCCTCAAGCTGTTCCCGGGCTTTGACCAAGAACGCTTGGCTACGTTCCCGATAGGTCAGCGTCTCTTGCACGGGCGGTGCTCCCTCTGTTGCGTTGTGGAAACCAAGTGTATGAATGATGCCATTGAAAGGCAACCAAAAAGGAAAGCCCCGCTGGTTGGTAGGAGCTTCGTGGTTGGGCGGGTGTCGAAGGTCAGGAACGTTGCGATTCACGCAGGCGTTCCATAGCCTGTTCAAGAGTTTCGCCAGGTAGCCTTTGCTTGTCGGCTTGTATGGCTAGGTCTCGTTCTTCTCGTCGCGCCTCTTCCCGCGCCTCTCGTCGTGCCTCCTCCAGCCGCCTATCTCTGAAAATACGAGTCATTACCATAGTTACTCTCCCAACACTGAGCAGAACGATAGAGACTGCAAACGATGCGCCTGAAATGTCCGCAGCCATTCCAACAGGCTTCTGTGGTTCCCAATCATCTCCGTACCAGAAGGCAACTACAGAGCAAATTATCAAAGTAGAAACGAACAGACCGCAGAATGCACCCCCTATCGAGTTGACATTTTCGCGGATGGAGGTTCCTATAGAACCCCCAATAGTTCGAAACCACTTGATAGATTTTCACCCCCATCGGTCCACTACAAGGCTGTTACAGGCTTGTTGGAATTGGTTATCTCTGGACAACTCAATGATAGGGGTCTATCCGATGCCTGTCAAAAGAGTTGACTCAACCAGGCCACTCACCGCCCAACAAATGCGTTTGTGCTTTTTCCTTCAAGTGTCAGATGGTAAGATACCCGTCGTTATGCAATATATACACAACAAGCTCTACAAGCCGGGCCAGGAGTAGACAGATGCAACAGACCAGGACCTACCAGGAGCGAAGCTGGGACTTTCTGGCCAAGGCACGCGAGGAGTTGGCTGCTGGTGACCTGGAGCAAGCCTCCGAGAAGGGCTGGGGTGCCGCAGCCATGATGGTCAAGGCTGCGGCAGAGCAACGAGGAGTGATACACGAGAAACACTTCCAATTGTTTGACTTCGTGCATGGCCTAGCAAGACAAGCCGACGACCCCCAATTGCGCTGGTTGTTCCACGTTGCCAACGGGTTGCATGGTAATTTCTACGAGAACCGTCTCGACGCTCAAACGGTTGGCGATGGGATTGACGACGTGGAGCAGTTTATCGGGAAGATGGAACTGTTCCTCTGATGGTGCAAGGAGATAGTTCGTACCCTCCCACTCCCTTAGCGGTTGCGTGCTTATTGTGCGACCGCGTCATTATTGACGAAGACGTGGGTGACAGAACGATCATTGGTGAATATGATGAAATTTGGTACGAACAGTTTCCGGGTTCGCTGGGGTCCAGCATGTTGTTCCTCAAAGTCATCGACTGCGAAGGGCAATACGATCTGAGAATTGACTACGTTCAGGTATCTACACAAGAACTATTGGATACATTTGAGGCCGTGTGTTCTTACCACGACCGGCAATCCTACGCTGAGTTCAATCTGCGTCTGCCCCGGTTATCAGTGCCGGAACCAGGGGAGTATGAGTTGAGGGTTTGGATGAACGAGAGGTTCGTTACCAGCATCCGGCTCAAATCCCACCTGGATGTCGATGAAGACGATTCGGAGAACTAATCATGCCTAAGAAATCATCGGGCAATGTACGGCTTTCTTCTCAGGTAGCTGAAGCATCAGCAAATTATGGTCCGGATACACGCTCTGGTATCCGTGAAAGCAGCCGAAGACCGTCTGCTGATTTCCCCCGCATTGGACCTGTTAGGGCAACTCATCCCCCCAATCCTAGCGGAGACCCCATATCAGCCTACCGGGACCGCGTTGAAATTGGTAGCCTCCTGGACACCAGGTTACGGATGCGCCGCTCCTTGACCTTGGAAATCGAAAGGCAAGGAGATTCCTACGTCGCCAAATGTTCCGCGTTGAACGAGGCCGGTTACGGTGATGACCCATCACAAGCCGTTCAGGACATCCGCTGGACCATCGCCGATATCTACTGGAAATTGAAGGAAGACCAAGACCGTTTGGGTGCGGACTTGGTTGAGACTTGGCGGAAGTTGTCCGAACTGGTCTACGAAGCATAACTGCCGCGCCCTTCAATGTACCTTACACTGGCTTTAGGTACAGCCCTCATATCCTTGTGGCATCGCCGGTTTTTTGTCACCTTGGATGCCTATTACTACCCTACTGGTCAGCCTTCACTTTGTACTTGCGAGCATAGTAAGATGACAGGACATCATCCAACTCTCTAAGAAGCTGGTCTGCCTGTTCAGGTTTGACGTCGAACACGACAGGTTGCGACGAATGTCCAAAGGTGATGGTCACTCGATAGACAGTCAAATTAAGCTTAATATCAAGATTATTTTCTTTGAGTTCCGGCTTTATCTGCTCGATGTCAATTGACATCCCCGTATTTGCATTTGTCATTCATTCTCCCTCTGACGTTGGTGCCTCCGAGAAGCACTTGATGGGACCCTCCTTTTTGCGTTGCTCGAAAAATCCCCGATCTTCCCTTACTTTTATTCAGCTTGGTTGATGCTCTTCCACATTCCCCCCCTTTTGCGCCACCAAAAGGACTATTTTATGCGCCAAGCTAATTCTTCAGGAATTATATTTTGGGCGGGAGGGTATACACGGGTCATTGAAGGGTATACAAGATATAGTTTCGCGTTTGGGTCAAAAAATCGCATGGTGTACTCACATTTACCAGTGCGGTTTTCATAGGGCCATAATTCACCCACACCGCAAGAGTGATAACCCATCCAGTCTCTAGGGTCGTCAAACTGGTAGCCGTCTACAACAATCCACCATACCCCGAATCCCATTTCCGACACTCGTTCATCATTTCCTATATATTCTCCATCGTAGTAGAGGACAAAATCATTACCATCAATGAAATTCGGTGTTGGATTCATGGCGTAATATTCAATCTCTAGGTAGGTGTGGTAACGGTCCTTGCTAGTTTTCACGTCATTGAAGGAAATTATCAAGCCGTCACTTGTCTTGTATTCGGTATTCATATCATCAAACATGGTCGGGATTGTGAGCGGTGGAACCGTTGGTTCTGGAGTTGGCGTTATTGGAGGCGTTGGAGTGGGTAGGGCGTGAGGTGTGGGCCAAGGAACGTTACCGGACGGGGAAGGAATAGAAGTTGGAATTGGTGTTGATGTGGGTCCAGGTGTGGCAGTTGGTGTTGGGAGAGGAATGAGTGTAGGAGTCGGTTCCGGTGTTGGGGTGGGTATGGATGTTGGCGCCAAGGTTGGCATAGGGGTAGCTGTGGGCTCGGGCATTGGCGTAGCCGTTGGCGTTGGTTCAGGTATAGGAGTTGGGATAGTCGTTGGCGGAGGAAGCGATGTATAAGTTGGGTACGGTGTATATGTTGGATATAGCGTGTAGGTTGGGTATGGTGTATGCGTTGGAATTGCGGTTGAGGTTGGTGTCGGAGCCATAGTGGGAGTTTCGCCTACTACCGAGGTTGGTGGTAAGGATCTTTCCTGACAGCCAACCATTGTCAATAATATGGTAATGACACTGGCGACTAAGATACCCCTCAAAAGCATTGTGTACGGAACCCGCATATAGGGAAACACTGCTCCGTCAGTTCTACGAACGTCCCCGCCAAGGGGGTGAAAGCCAGGACGTGACTGAGATGGACCCCATTGGTTGGACAGGATTAGGCCGTAATCAAGTGGGGTTCCTGCATCCCGTCGTATGATACCAAGACCGGTTGGTCCGAACACCTCCTCTCTTTGGTCTCCTTAGACTCTCCGCAGAAAACCTCCGCCGGCGTCCGGTAGCACAAGGCTTGGTGCGGCCTGCGGTTGTTGTAGAACCGGAAGTATTCTCCCAATTCCCGGCGGGCCTCACTGGCGTTGCCGTAGGCTTTCAGGTATACCTCTTCGTACTTCACCGTCCGCCATAGCCGCTCCACGAAGATGTTGTCAGCGTAGCGCCCCTTCCCGTCCATGCTGATCTTCACCCCGCTGTCCTCCAGCACCTGGGTGAACTCGCGGCTGGTGAACTGGCTGCCCTGGTCCGTGTTGAACACCTCCGGCCTCCCCCGGCCCAACGCTTCAGTCAGCGCCTCGGCACAGAAACCGACCTCCAAAGTATTGGACAACCGCCAAGCCAGCACGTACCGGCTGTGCCAGTCCATGACCGCCACGAGGTACAGGAATCCCCGGGCCATGGGCAAGTAGGTGATATCTGCCGCCCACACCTGGTTGGGCCGGGTGATACTGGCACCCCGCAGGAGGTAGGGATAGACTCGTTGCTCCGGCGCCGGCCGACTGGTGCGAGGTTGTCGGTAGATGGCCCGCAGCCCCATGACCCGCATCAGCCGCTGCACCCGCTTTCTACTTACCGGCTTGCCCCGCCTCTCCAGACAGGCTTTCATCCGCCTGGACCCGTAAAAGGGCGTCTCCAGGTACTGGCGGTCCAGTTCCATCATCAGGGACAGGTCCTGCTGTGAGGTCCCCTTGGGACGGTAGTAGAGGCTGGAGCGGCTGACGCCCAGCAACTGACACTGCCGCACTATGGACAGGTGTCGATGTCGCCGGTCCACCAACTCACGTCGCTGTGCAAGGCTCATGGACCGGACCTTTCCTCCAAGAAATCCCGCTCCACCTTGAGCTGGCCGATCTGCTGGTACAACCGGGCCACCAGAGCGTCGTTGTTCTTGCTCTTCTGACCCTTGTCTTTACTGGTCCCGTTGCCCTGGTCAAAGATGGCGGACGCCCCATCGACCAGAGCCTTCTTCCATGTCTGAATCTGGTTGGGGTGAACCTCGAACCGGGCAGCCAGTTCGGCCACCGTCTGCTCGCCCTTCATTGCCTCCAGTGCAACTTTGGCCTTGAAGGCCGGGCTGTGCTTTCTTCTCTCTCTGGACATTTCCCGCTCCTCCTCGACAGCTGTCGCTGCCCTCAGTTTAGAAGCAGGACTCCCACTTAGCTACCTGTCCAGTTTCTTGGGTCCACCTCAATAACATGGTAATGACACTGGCGACTAAGATACCCCTCAAAAGCATTGTTCGCGGAACCCCCATGTAGGGAAGCACTACTCTATCAGCACTACGAACGTCCCTGCCAAGGGATAAAAACTACGTTGGCGAGAATGACATTACTATGTTTTGAGGAAGTCTTCGGGATAACCAAACTCTTCTAACACCATTCGGCAACGTTGTTTTACTCCCAACTGACTCAAAGGGGCTGTTTCCGCAAATATGCCGCTATTTCCAATCTGTTTAGGGTCTTTAAGGTCAGCAGAATTCTTGGAAAAGTACGAAGCCGTTGTTCCCTGCACATTCATAATGCGGTCGAACTGATCTTGCTGCTCGTCATATATCAATTCGCAAAGTTTCACCAGCACTTGTTTCCAAGTCTTGACTGAGTACTCGGTGCCATTAAATGTGAACAGCCGCTTTCCATTTTGCTGCCCATTCCCACCATTCGTAGCCGCCTTTGGTTGTGAGCGGTCGAAATCTGATACTTTCAACCGATGATTGTGGAAAAACTCTTTCACCAAGGGTTTGTTTGGTTTGACACCGCACAAGCTATAGGTTGCATCGGTCAACACCTTTACCAAATCCTCAGACGGCGTGCTTACAATCTTATTCCAAGCATCTACAATACCGTTCTTTGCTATCTTCTCGTTAATTTTCTTGTCGATCTCAATCTGGGCAGCCTCGATGGCTTTACCTGACGACACTTTTTCCTTGGACAGGAATTTTTCGAACTCCCTTTGTATCTTCGCAGGTCCTCCGCTGGTGATGTCAATTTCAGAGAAACGTCTTTCACTCCAGTGAAGACCTTTCCCCTGTGGCCCCTGGTATTGAGGAAGATACAACCACCATCTGCGTCCATCGGTAAGTACGGCTAGGTTAACCGTCCGCTGGAAACAGTATTTCAAGAGTTGCTGCACGGGTTTATTGTCAAAATTGACGCCGGATGCCTTGGCTTCGACGAAGACCATGGTTGGAGAATCCGGGTTCAAGGCGTAGTCGACCTTGTCCTTACCGACGGGATCAACCGGGTACTCTTTTTTCACTTCTTCTTCCAGAATTTGCTCCCAATCCAAGGCTCGCAAAATTCTCTCAACAACAAATTGCTTGGTTTCTCCTTCGTTCTTGAGACTATCCATATTAGGGTATTTGTTTCGGATACCTTTAATAGCCTGTTCGACGGTCTCAACAGCCATGTTCTCCACCTCGAAAATGCCTTGATAATGAATCCATACACCCACAGGGATTGTCATGCCGGATTCTATAGCCAAGGCAACCGGGTTGCAATATTATGACAATAAACGCGAGGCCACCGCACTCAGATACAAGGGAACTATCCCCTCACGCAACGGAACGGGTCAATTTTATTTGGATGGAATCTTCTTATATGCCAGCACAAAAAAGAAAGGGCTGGAATATTCTCCAGCCCCCACGAACCAACCTCCAGGATATTACTTTCCCGGACCTTCAATCGTTGCCCGGTAGGTCCTGTATTGCTCCGCCTCGTCCTTCAAACGTTGCAGAGCTTCTTCGTCTACAACAACGCGCCCCGATGAATCTCTGGTATGTGGAATTCCCATCGATTCCAGTCTTTGCTTAAATTCTTCATCTAACCGTAGGCGCTCTTCTTGTAACCGTAGGCGCTCTTCTTTCGCCTGCAGACGTTCTTCTTTGGCCCGCAGACGTTCTTCGTCTAACCTTTGACGTTCTTCTTTCATCCATTGCGACGCCAGCACCATAGCAAATACCTCCCCTGTAAATCCTGCGATCAGCCCAAAGCCAACTGAAGCATTTACCGCCGTTATCCAAGTACCCAGGTCAACCCTGCCATAATATATCAGAATGCCAATCAGGCCCATCAGGAACGCTGAACCCGCCATGAGAGCGGATACCCGCGCCAAGTGTAATCGTAGCCATGATGTCATTGTCTTGCGCGATTATATCACCTCTTTCATACCCAACCTCAACAAGACCCATCCCTACCTCCCCGGCCTCTCCCCCAGCGTCATGGTGATGGTGTCCCGCGCTCCGTTGCGGAACAGTTGCACCTCGACCTCTTGGTGGGCCTTCAGGTCCTGCCGCAGCATACGCATAAGGTCGAGCACCGTGGCGACTTCCGTCCCGTCTATCGACATGACTATGTCGCCCGGACTGATGCCCGCTCTGTCCGACGGGCCATCCTGAAGAACCGACTGGATGATCACGCCCTCTCGGATGGGCAGCCCGAATTGCGCCGCTATGTCGGGCGTCAGGTCGGCCAGGAACACCCCCATCCAAGCCCACTTGACCCTGCCGTCCTTGATTAACTGCTCGGACACTTCGATGGCGGTCTCCATGTTGATGGCGAAGCCGATGCCCTCAAAGTGGGGCCTCCCGAACTCGCCGCCCCGCAGTATCGCGGTGTTGATGCCCACCAGGTCGCCGTTCATGTTGATTAACGGGCCGCCGCTGTTCCCCGGATTGATCGACGTGTCCGTCTGGATCAGGTCGTACAGCGGCGTGCCGTCGCTCCCTCCAATCGTGCGGCCCATCGCCGACACCACTCCCACGGTAACCGTAGGTCCGCCCGGCAGCGCCAGCGCGTTGCCTATGGCTATGACCCATTCGCCGACCCGCAGGTGGGCATCGTCGTTCAACGGCAGGAAGGTGTCGTATGTCCCCGGCAGCCGCAAAACGGCCAAGTCCGATAACCTGTCCGCTCCAACGATTTCCGCTTCCACTTGCGAGCCGTCGTCCTTGGTGATGATTACCTTGGCCGCGCCCTCGATCACGTGGTTGTTGGTCACAACCAGCCCGTCCTCGCTGATTATCACCCCGGTCCCGCTGCCGAAGTCCCGCCTCACCATCCCGAACCGGTCTCTCAGCATCACCTCGGTCACTAAAGACACCACCGCCGGGCGCACCCGCTCCACCGTATCGGCCACGTTGGGCAGTTGCAGCACCATAACGGCCGGAGGCGGCGGAGCGGCGGGGCTATCGGTCACATTGCTCTGCGTGTCTCCGGTTTCGGCTGCCGGTGTTGGAGCGGCGATTTCCTGCGTCGGTTCAGGTGTTGCAGTGGCGACGTCTCGTATCGAGGGAGCAGGTGTCGCGGTGGCGTCGTCTCGTATCGAGGGCGTCGGTGTGGTGGTGGCGATGTCCCGCGTTGACGGCGCTGGTGTAGCGGTGGACACGTCCCGGAATGACGGAGGCGAGGATGTCGCTGCATCCGCCCCGTTGGCGGTGGAGCCAACGGCCATCTCAGCGGACGTGGGAGGCGCTCCGGAACAGGCCGCCAACACCACCAGCAGGACCGGCGCAACAAGCCAGACCGGCCCGTGCCTTATGCGGCTGACAGACCGGACCAAGCTCGAAACCAACCCCAACATCAGGCCCGCGCCAGCGCCTCACGTTGCGCGGCGAACAGCGGCGCCATGCCCTCGGCGGCCAACTCCAGGATGTCGGTCACCCTTTGCCGCGGGAAGGGCGACGCTTCGGTCGCGCCCTGCAACTCCACCAAGTCGCCGCTCCCGGTCATCACCAGGTTGAAGTCCACATCGGCCCGGAAGTCCTCCTCGTAACACAGGTCCAGAAGCAGTCCATCGTCGATCAAACCGACGCTTATCGCCGCCACCGAGTCCAGAAGTGGGACCCGACGGAGCACGCGATGGTCAACCAGCACCTTCAACGCTTGGTGCAGGGCCACGTAGGCGCCGGTAATCGCCGCGGTACGTGTCCCCCCGTCGGCTTGAAGCACGTCGCAGTCCACTTGCACCGTGCGCTCGCCCAAGGCCTCCAGGTCCGTAACCGCCCTCAACGACCTGCCGATAAGCCGTTGAATCTCCTGTGAGCGGCCGCTTATCCGGCCGCCGTCCCTCTCACGCGCCGTCCTGGTGTTGGTGGAGCGAGGCAGCATGGCATACTCCGCGGTTACCCACCCCTTGCCCTGGCCTCTCAGGAACTGTGGGACGCGTTCATCCAGCGAGGCCGCGCATAGCACCCGCGTGTCTCCCATCTCAATTACCGCCGACCCCTCGGCGAACTTCTGGAACCCTGTCGTAATGTTGACTGGGCGGGCTTCATCCCAGCGGCGTCCGTCGGTTCTGGCCAAAGTACCTACTTCCTCAGTCATTAAAGTTCGGCAAGTGACGCAGGGAAAACCCCACGTTGGACTCGTCGCCGATTTGCAAGTCACGGTTCCCGGTGAGTTCTCTTAATCTTCGCAACTGGTTATTGGAATTGATTTTGAAATGCCGCGGCCCCTCGGATTCGATAGCCTCAAGCACTGGCAAAGCCTCTTCGACGCCATCGATGGTCTCTTCAAGTTCCTCGATGCTCCGCTGGTTCTCGTAGAAATTTTCGTGCCCCTTGTGGTAGGCGTCGGAGAGAGCGTTGGCTAGTCCCGGTTCATTGTATTCGATCACTATATGACGTCCGATGGCGTCAAGGTGCCGGTGCGCCGTTCGATTCCAACCCCGTTGCTCTCCAATTATTTTCAGATGCTGTGCAACAGCGCCCCACGCTTTTTCGCCCGCCTGAAGACGTTCACCGTCCTTGAGTTCTTTTTTCGCTTGTATGATGAGCCTGCGGCTCATAATCTTGCGATTTTCGGGACTTTGTTCCTGATTGGGACTTACGGGATCGGGCAACGCGGGCGGTTCTTCAGGTAGTGGAGATACAGTCGCCATTTCGTTCTTGTCCCCTATTCACTATGGCAGTTATGCACCGGGCTGCGTTTCAGTATACATGACCCTGCACCTCCGTTCTCACCCACAAATCTACCCCGTCGCTGATTAGCTCAACACTGCCGTCGCGGTCCGTCCTGAAAACCATCTCCGGCCCCAACCGCCGTGTCAGCCGGTCCATGACCTCGCGGTGGGGGTGGCCGTAGCGGTTGTCCGCCCCGGCGGAGACCACCGCCAGGGACGGGTCCACTTTCTCCAGGAAAGACGCAGTGGTGGACGAACGGCTGCCGTGATGCCCCACCTTGAGCACCGTGCTCTTCAGGTCCTCAGGGCTGCGGGCCAAGCGGCTCTCCGCCGGGGCTTCTATGTCGGCGGTCAACAGGTAGGTTATTCGCCCGTAGGACAATCGCATCACAACCGAGTTGTTGTTCCGGTCGGCGGGAGTGCCTACGAACGGCGTCGCCGGCGGATTCAGCACTTCCAGCGTGATGCCCGGCTCCAACTCCACCAGATGCCCGGCGGCTACCTGCACCGGCTCTATCCCTTTTCGTCGCAGCACGGCTTCCCATTGGGGACCTATGACAGCGTCATCGTCGGCTGTCCCCATTAGCACCGCCTCTACGTCATACCTGTCCACCACCTCGATAAGTCCCCTGGCATGGTCTTCGTCCATGTGGGTAACCACCACCAAGTCCAGGTTGCGGTCTCCCGGAGGCAAAACCCCGGCCAATGCGTTTACCGCCCCGTCCAGGTCCGGCCCGCCGTCAACCAGTACCTGCCTGCCGTTGGGAGTGTCGATAAGCGTGCTGTCTCCCTGGCCTACGTCGAAGAAATGCACCCGCAGGTTCTCGTCCGTCGGGCTGAATACCTGTAGCCACAACACGACGCCGCCCGCCAGCAGAGCGACGGCCAGCATGGCGCTTCCCAACGACAGTCCAGGCGTTGCCCTGCTACCCGGGCCCTTGCCCACCGCGCGGGCCCACATTTCGTCCAGCTTGGCAAATATCTCCTTAAAGCGGGGCATTCCTCCCGGCAGAAGCAGCAACCCTCCAAGCGTCAAGTACCAAGCCCACAGGAACGGTATACCCACCCAGGAACCGGAGAAGGACACCGTTGGAAAGACCGAAACCAGCCCCAGCAGGTAGCTCAACGGCACCCAGGTCAGCCACCCGAAAAACTGGCCCCCCAATGGGTGGACCAACCCCGCCAACGCCGTCGCCATCGACCCGACTAGTATTCCGGGAAGCGCGGGCAGGGCCAGCAGGGTAGTGAAGATTCCCAGGATCGGGACGCGCTCGAAATTGGCGGCCACCAATGGCCACGTTGCCAGCGTCGCCGCGGCGGAAACGACCAACGCAGTCGAGACCGCATTGGCACCTTGCCAAAACCACACCCGCCGCCAAGTAGCCGCCGACTGCGCCCGCATCGACGCCCACTCGGATATCCTGGCCTGATAAGGCAACGCCAGTACAATCCCGGCCAGCGCGGTAAAGCTGAGCTGGAACGAGACTTGGCCCAGCACTCTGGGATCGATTCCAACCATGACGGCGGCGGCGAGGGCCAGGGACGGCAGAACGCTCCGCGGACGGCCCACACCCCACGCCAGCAACAACACGGTGCCCATGATGGCGGCCCGGACTACCGATATGGGGAACCCGCTTATCGCGGCGTAGGCCCAGACCACAGCGACGGAAATCGCTAAGTACAAATGCCAGCGCCGCCCCAACAGTCGTGACGTACCAATCATCGTCAACGCCAGTATCACGCCAACGTGAAGACCGGATATGGCCAACAGGTGCGATGTTCCGGTACGGCGGAAGGACTCTTCCACGTCCTCGGGCAACGCACTTCGAAGCCCAAGCAGCAACGCTTGCGCCAGCGACACATGGGGCTCCGTCATGGCTTGTTCCAGCCTGTTCGCCAACCCCCGGCGCAGGTCGAATACCCTGATCAGCAGCGCCGACCCTAATGAAGGCGCCTCTGCCGGAAGCAAGTGAACGGACCGGGCGTATAAGATGCCCGAGATTCCTTGGTTGGCAAGGTAGGCCGGGTAGTCAAAGCCGCCAAAGGGCCTTGGCCGCCGAAGCTCTCCCTCCAGTCGCAACGCGTCGCCGTACCTGAAATACCCGCTGTCCCTCACGGTAACGAGAAGCTCCGGAGGATCGGCGTACACCAGAATCCTGCCATTGACCGGCTTCATCGCCCCGGCATCGTCAACAGCGTTTACGTCAAAAGCGAACCTGATGCGACGGGCAGTGGACTCAGGGTCGTCGGATATACGCCCGACCAATACCACCGGTCCATCGTCTTCCAACAACGACGGCGCCGCGGCGCCGGGCAGCGCCTCGACCCGCAACAGCCCAAGCAGCAGAACGCCCGCCAGCAGAGCCGGCCAGACGGACCGGCGCAACGCTCGGAAAACCAGCGCCAAAGGAAGGACAGCCAACAACAGCAGCGCTACCGGCAGCAGAGGCGGGTTAACCTCCAAGCCCAGCATGGTCCCGGCGAGCCATGCGGCGGCCAAAAACGCCAGCTTCATGCCGGTGTCCCCGTCTCCTGAGTGTTTCCCGCCTTCGCGGGAAAGACGGGAAGGGGGTCAGAAAAACCGAAGTCCAGAAGCGCGTTAATGCTCCGGACCTGCGGTTACCAAGGGTCGGATACTGTTATAAACGCCGCTGCCGATGCCCGGGACTCGCGTCACCTCTTCAACCGATTGAAAGAGGCCGTTTTGCTCCCGGTCGTCTATTATTGCCTGCGCCCTGGCCGGTCCGATGCCGGGCAGGGTTTCCAGCAACTCCTGGGGGGCCGTGTTGAGGTTTATCAAGCCCTCGCCGTATGTTGAACTTTCCCCGGACCCTTCTGGTGAAGCGCCCTTGCCCAGCGCCGGGTTGGATGCCTCCGCCACAGGAGGCCGGGGAGTCTCCCCAAGCCGCGGCACATTGTAATACGCTTCATCCTCTACCCGCCGGGCCAGGTTGATCGCCTCAAGGTCCGCCTCCTCCGTGCCCCCGCCTGCCGCCGCCAGCGCGTCCTCCAGCCGGTCGCCCGGTTGCAAACGGTACACGCCGGGGTAACGGACTGCCCCGGCAATGTAGACTTTGAGTTCCGGCTCAACACCGGGTGTCTCGACGGAATTACTCTCAGCCTGCCCAGTCCCGGTTGCTTCGGGCGTTGGCAGCACTATCCGGACAGGAGCATTGTCATCGCCCCGAAACAGCAGGATAACCGCCGCCAGGATGAGACCTCCGGCCAGCAGAGAGACCAACCCGATCGCCAACTTACCGCTTCGTGACTCCGGCATACGCAAGGACCGCCGTTCCGGAAGTTGCCTTGTCTTTATAGCAGGCGTCCGATTATAATTTACCGAACTTTTCGGGGAAAGGGGTGTCAGGTGAGCACAGGTCAAGCCTCCAGCGCAACCGAGCTACAAGCGTTCTTCAAGGGCCAGTTCGTGCCTCTCAGCGAGGCCAAGGTCAACGTAATGACCCATGCTCTCCACTATGGCACCGGGGTGTTTGAAGGTATCCGGGGCAACTGGAATGAGGAAAAGGGCCTTATGCACATCTTCCGGCTCCGGGAGCACTACGAGCGCCTGCTGGCCGGTTGCCGGCTGCTTATGCTGGACATCCCTTACAGCGCCGATGAACTGAGCGAGATCACCGTTGAGTTGGTAGAACGCAACGAGCACCGGCAGGACATCTACATCCGGCCGCTGGCGTACAAGAGCGCGGAAATGGTGGCCAACCTGAAGCTCCAGGACCTCGCCAGTGACTTCACCCTGATCACCGTCCCCTTCGGCAACTACCTCGGTTCGGACCAACTTCGCTGCTGCACTTCATCCTGGCGCCGCGTGGACGATCCCATGATCCCGGCCCGGCTGAAGATATGCGGCATTTACGTCAACAGCATCCTGGCCAAGACCGAGGCTACCTTGGCCGGGTTCGACGAGGCTATAATCCTTAACCAGGACGGCCATGTGTGCGAGGGCTCCGGCGAAAACATCTTCGTCGTTACCAACGGGAAGCTTGTTACGTCATCGTTGGAAGACAACGTGCTGCCCGGCATTACCCGCGAGACCGTCATCCAATTGGCCCAACGGGAACTGGGCATGGAGGTGGTGGAGCGCACTATTGACCGGAGCGAGTTGTATCTGGCCGACGAAGTCCTGCTCACCGGCACCGCAGCCCATCTGACGCCCGTAATTCAGTTGGACAACCGGCCCATCGCCGACGGAAAGCCGGGACCCGTCTCCACTAAACTGCAAAAGATGTACTTCGACATCGTAGTTGGCCGGAACCCCAAGTACCTCCATTGGTGCACCACTGCCCAACCCCGCTTGGTCACCGTTTAAGTCACCACCCAGCGTTAGTGATTCTCTCCGGGGAGAGGGTCTCAGTTGCCGCCAAACAGCTTAGACTGGTTGATCATTGGCCTGATTTCTTACTCCCTTGGGAGCATTCCAACCGCTTACTTGGCCGCACGGTGGGTCAAAGGACAGGACCTGCGCCGCCTCGGAGACCACAATCTCGGTGCGGCCAACGTCTACCGCAGCATCGGCTCCCGCGCCGGCATAGTCGTCGGAGTAATTGACATCGGCAAGGGGTCTATCGCCGTATTGCTGGCCCAAGCGTTGTTCAACTCCACCGCAACCGAAATGATCGCCGGGGTCGCCGCCGTCGCCGGCCATAACTGGCCCATCCACTTCAGGTTGAAGGGTGGACGGGGCGCCGCCACGGCGGTAGGTGTCTTGATTGCCGTGCTGCCCGCGTTAGCCGTGCCATTGGCCATCACGGGGTTGGGTATCCTGTGGCTGACCAGGAAGGCGATTGTGGCCTTGGCGTTCTTTCTTGTCACCGTCCCGGTGTTCGCTTGGTGGCTGGTCAAATACCCCTATCCCGTCGCCAACTGGTGGCCGGTCCAATACTCCTACGAGGTCGCGGCCTTCGCGCTGGGCATACCCATACTGGTCGGCGTCAGCCACTTCCTCAGCCTCCACCGGGTCCCGGCGCCGGGCGCCTTCCATGGGACCGTCAAAGGAGATGGCTAAGCCCTCAAAGAGGCCCCGATCCAGGTCAATGGCGCGAATCGGTTCGGGTTCCATAAGATAGGATTATCACGGCAAAGAGGCCCTGTACACCCGAAACGATTGGTAAAAAAAGAGGGCGGGATGATTCCCGCCCTGTTACGCGAAAGGGTCCAAGGCCCGCAGGCTTCATGATGGCACCCTGAATCGCGCCTCGCCTTCGCTTGGCGGATGGGTATGCCCCGCCAACAGGTCACGTAACTCCTGTTGATTGCTGTCGATTCTGGCGTTAAGGCGTGCCTCCAGGTCCTCAAACTGCTTGGTAAGGCGTGCCTCCATCCGGTCCATCTGCTGTTGCAACCGGGTTTCCATCCGGTCCATCTGTTGTTGTAGCCTTGTTTCCATTCGTTGGATCATCACCTGATTCAGACCGATGATCAGGACAATCAATGCTCCGACGCTGCCCACCGGCAACCAAGCCGATAATTCCATGACGACACCTCCAAGGCCATTCTACCCGACACGGTTGGCGGAAAGGAAGAGACTCCGGCCCTGTAGCGTTCCCTCGGGTTGCGTGGGGTCGTTGGGCAGGCCATAATCCCGCCATCAACCTTAATCGGAGAAAACTGACGGGTGAGGTAAGGGAATCGAACGAACTTGCGATTGAAATTGAGAGGTGGAGTCATACCTCTGGGACTCGTTCGAGGGTATTCTACCCAACCTGCTGAATGCAAAACTACCACCGACACACTAAACCGTCTTTCCCGCGAAGGCGGGAAACCACGGGCCATGAAAAACAGAGGAGAAAAGGAATGGGCTGGTCCAGCCATCATCCAACGGGACTTATCTACTATGCGCCGCAGCACTGCTACCGGGGATATACCCTTACCTCCAATAGCCGGGGCGGCTATCACGCCAACCTATTCGACATGGAAGGCCGCTTGTGCCACCAGTGGTATTCGCCCGACGGCATCGGCTACGCCCAACTCCTGCCCTACGGCAACCTGCTCCTTCGCACCGGCCCAGCCCAGGACGCCGACGGAGCGCAGAACATAGGAGGGTCCTCGTCGGCCATACTGGAGCTGGACTGGGACGGCAACGTGGTGTGGGAGTACCGAGACCCCATGGTTCACCACGATTTCGAGCGGCTGCCCAACGGCAACACCCTGGTGCTGCTGTTCGAAAGGGTCTCGGAAGACTTGACCGCAAAGATCAGGGGCGGCATGGACAACCCCGAAAACCCTGACCGGATGTTCTGTGATGTCGTCAAGGAGATTACCCCCGACGGCTTGGTGGTGTTCGAGTGGCACGCGGCGGAGCACTTGTCCCTGGACGAGGACATCATCTGCCCGCTGGAAGACCGGGTTGAATGGACTCACGGCAATTCCCTCAAGGTGACCCCGGAAGGCGACCTGCTGGTAAGCTACCGCCGCACTAGCGTGGTCGGCATCGTCGACAAGGCCACCGGCGACTTCCGCTGGAAGTGGGGGCCTGGCCAGATTTCCCATCCCCACCATCCAACCTACCTGAACAATGGAAACATCCTGATATTCGACAACGGGTTTCACCGTCCCTTGTCCACTTTCTCCCGCGTCATCGAAGTAAACCCGGTCACCAACGAGATCGTATGGGAGTATGCCGGGGAGCCGCCCATATCCTTCTACAGCCAAGCCACCAGCAGCGCCGACCGTCTGCCCAACGGCAACACGCTTATCTGCGAGGGCACGCCGGGCCGCATATTCGAGGTTACGGCCAACAAGGACATAGTCTGGGAGTACATCTTCCCCATCTTCACACGGATGACCCCACTGACCCCAGGCGGGCGCACCGAGTCCAACAACTCCCTGTTCCGCGCCCATCGCTACGGCCCTGACTACCCGGCCTTCCAAGGCCGGGACCTGGACCCCGCCCGATATGCCAGGTTCAACCGCCTGTATGCTGCGGGGCCTCTGTCATGGTGATATGTGACAGGGTACATGCTATAATCGTGCTCTGCTGGCAAGGGAACTTGGCGGCATTTTTTGAGCGAATAATCACAGCTACATCGAATGGGTAGGACAACATGGTCAACATCCCCAAACAAAACCTGAGAACGCCGGGGCCGACCCCGGTGCCGGACGACATTGTTGAGGCGATGTCGAACCCGATGATCAACCACCGGGGCCCCGAGTTCCTGGAAATCATCTTTCAATGCACCGAGCAATTGAAGCAGGTCTTCATGACCCGGAATGACGTTTTCATCCTGACGTCGTCGGGAACGGGAGCACTGGAGGCTGCGATAGTCAACACGCTGTCGCCCGGAGACAGGGTCCTGGCGGTGTCGGCGGGGTCCTTTGGCGACAGGTTTGTTGACATGGTGGAGATCTTCGGGGCCGACGTGCGGAGGATGGAGTTCGAGTGGGGCGAGGCGATAGACCCCGACGCCATCCGGGAGGCGTTGCACGAGGAGCCGGACGCCAAGGCGGTGCTGGTTACGCACAACGAGACTTCCACCGGCGTCACTCACCCCTTGGAAGACATCGCACGGGTGGTAAAGGGCGAGTTCAACAAGCTGCTGCTGGTGGACGCGGTCAGCAGCCTTGGCTGCATACCGTTGCCGGTCGACGGCTGGGACTGCGACGTAGTGGGAACGGCGTCGCAGAAGGGGTTCATGATCCCGCCGGGGCTGGCGTTCGTCAGCATGAGCAAGGCCGCATGGGAAGCGGCTGAAACAGCCACCATGCCGAAGTTCTACTTTGACTTGGCGGAGGCCCAGAAGTACTTGGAGAGAGGGCAAACGCCGTTCACGCCCAACGTGGCGTTGTTTTACGGGTTGTCCTTAGCGCTGGACAAGCTCCACGAGGAAGGAATGGAGAGCGTGTTCGACCGGCACGCCGACATTGCCAGGCTTACCCGGGACGGAATACGGGACCTTGGCCTGGAGTTGCTGGTGAAGGACGACAGCATTGCCTCCAATACCGTGACCGCAGTGAAGATGCCCGAGGGCGTTGACGGCAGCAAGCTGATGTCATTGACCCAGGCCGACGACAACGTAGTCTTGGCGGGCGGGCAGGGCAAGCTTACGGGCAAGATCTTCCGTATAGGGCACCTGGGGTATGTAACGCCAGAGGACATACAAGAGGTGTTGGACTCGTTGAAGAGCGTATTGCCCAAAGTCGGCTTCGGGGCCAGCTAAGGTCAACACCTTTACGTCTACAGTTAGCTGCCGCAGGCTCCGGGATGAAGAGGCTACTGCGGTGAAAATGGGGGTCTGACGTTGGCGACCTCTCAGTTGCAAATGACGATGGCCGCGCTGAGGATCAGCTTGGCCGAAATTCGGAACAAGGAAAGCCAGTTGGACCACCTGATCGCCCAGTTCCGCACCCAGTTGCGAAGGCTGCCCCGACAGGTCGTTTACGGGAGGACGTCGCTGGATGCGTCCCTGGCTGCAATGGGCGAGATAGAGGAGCGCTTGGCCGACGCTTTGGTTACCCGTAGAAGGTTGCTGGCAATCAAGAAGACGGCTACCCAGGAACTGGAATCGCTCGAGGTGGTGAAGCAGGTCGATGAAGCCCGCCGGTCCTTGTCCGCGTTACGGCAGCAGTCGCGGGTTTCCGGCCCGGACGAGGCGACGGATGCGGAGATCAAGCGGCTGGAGAAGTTCATCGCCGAGTACAGCAAACGGGCCGAGTTGATCATCACCGCCAGCTACGAAGAGCGGGAAGAACTAGGTTAAAGCGGCTTTTGAGCACAACGCAAGGCTAAGAGGCTTGATGGTAGCGGCGGACCGAGTGAGGGCGATCTTCGCAGACGCTCGTTTAATGTACAGTGACGCCATGGAGCGGCTGGCTCAAGGGGACATCAGAGATGCTGCGGAAAAGGCTTGGTGCGCTACCAAGCGGGCTACGGATGCACTGATACTGGCCCGCACCTGCGAGGAACCGGAGAATTCACCGGGGACATCCAGAGGGTTGGGTGAGTTGGTCAGGCAGGACGAAACGGTGCGTTTTATGGTGGGCCGGTACTACTCGCGACAAGGTCAACTTCACGGGGAGTGCTTCTACCACGGTATATGTGACCCCGTAGAGGAAACGGCGCGGCGAATACGGGAAACGGTACGCTATATTGGGGACGCTGAAGCCTTGGCCGACGCTTAGTTCTCGGAACACCCAATATGATGATACAAGAACATATAACTACGGCCCGGGAGTTTCTGGATGGGTCCGACCGGGAGTTCGCCGCTGGGGACGCCCTGCAAGGGTCGGAAAAGCTGTGGGGCGCCTTTTCCCATGCGGTTATAGTTGTGTGCCAGGAAAGAGGACGGAAGTATGGAAGTCACCGGGAGATTATCGATGCCGCTATCCAATTGGCTGAAGATCTGGGCATTGATAAGGGCAGAGTGTTAACAGCGCGCAGCTTTCACGCGAATTTTTATCATGGTTTCCTCGAATACTACGAAGTAGAGTACGGGCGCCCAGTCGTGCGGTCGTTTGTCGAGCGCATCCTGGGTGTGCAAGAAGCCTAGGATGAATCGATAAACAGGTTCCCTATACTATAGTGGCAACTAGGTGCGGGGCTGATAGGAAGTGTCGCAGGCGATTACTGAAGCTGCTCGTATCCCCACTCTACGGTAACTTGACGCTTAGGCTACGAGCAAACTGGACCCTGCTTCACTCGCTCGCCGCAAATAACAAGAGCCGGTAGAGCGGTCTTTTTCTCCGCCGAAATCCAATTGGAGGACCATTTATGCGCAAACTATTGATACCAGGTATTATTATGCGCAAACTATTGATACGACATATCAGTATTATCGTTCCGGCTGCGCTGGCAGTGTTCCTGGCCCTGGTGGTGGCTTGCGGAGGGCCAAGCACCGCCACGGACAACTCCCCGCCGCCCGCCGCCACCGAATCGCCGGCGCTCCCGGCTGCAACCGCGGTCCCGCAACAACGTTCTCAAGCGACCGGAGCGTCGGAACAGCCGACGATGCCGACCACCGAGATCGAACAAGCTTCGACGGTCGCTGATGCCGAAGAAGAGCGTCCCACCCTGAACGCTGGAGTCATCTGGCTGAGCACTCCATTGGACCCGGTTGAGAGCGGCTGGGTTACGAGCCAGTCGGGAATGTCGGAGAACCTGTTCCGTTTGTCGGCGTCCGACCTCAGCCCTGAGCCATGGTTGGCCACCGGCGCCGTGCAGACCGACCCGATGACGTGGGAGATCGGGCTTCGGTCTGGAGTCGCCTTTCACAACGGCACGGTGATGGATGCGGAGGCGGTCAAGGCTTCCTTGGAGAGGGTCATCCGACTGTCGCCAGCGTCTGCTGAATCGCTGGCCATTGACGGCATCGAGGTCAAAGACGAGCAGACGATCATCGTGACCACAGTCGAGCCGCGACCTACATTGCCCGGCCTGTTGACGGCCCCCGCCACCGCAATCACTGACGCGGCGGCAGCCGATGCCGCCGGAGAGGGCAATTTCCTAGATGCCGGCGCCCTGACGGGTCCGTACATTCCCACCAACTACATTATCAAGGAGCGCTTGGACAGCGTGGCCCACGACGATTACTGGGGCGGAAATCCGCCGCTGGCGGGCATTAATCACATAGCCATCCCCGACACCAACAGCCGGGAACTGGCCCTGCAAGCGGGAGATATAGACTTCGCCATCAACATCTCTCCTGAGGGCATAGGCGTCATTGACTCCCAACCCGGCCTCAGTACACAGACCGCCGGCATTGGCACTTCGGTGGTGATGTGGTGGGTCAATTTCGAGCGCGGGACGCTGGCCGACCCGGTGGTTCGTCAAGCGGTGGCTCACGCGATTGACCGACGGAGCATCGCCGACTTGGTCGCTCCGGCGGGAACAGGATCATACGCGGACAATTTGCTCCCGGAAGCCCTCGTGACCTGCCCGGGCGTAACCGGACCCGGCTTCGACCCGCTGCACGCCCGTGAATTGTTGTCCCAGGCCGGCTACGTGGACACCGACGGCGACGGGTACGTCGAAAAGGACGGACAGCCGCTGGAGATAGTTATCGGAGGCTACCCCGAGCGGTTCCAACTGCCCATCATGGCCGAAGCCGCCCAAGCGATGTTGGGCGATGTGGGCATTCGAGCCGACGTGCAGATTGCCGAATGGTCCATGGTGAAGGAACCGACTTGGGACCTCTTCGGTTGGTACAACAACGTCGTCGACGCCGGTGACCCCGTGCTGAACGTCAGCAAGTTCGTCGGCCTCAAAGCCGATGCCGAGAGCAGCGCCGCCAACAATTACGGGCACTACGACAATTCCGGACTGGTGGACATAGTCGCCCAAGCGGGGACCGTGTCCGACATGGAGGAGCGGAAGCGGATAGCCTGCGAAGCCTTGGCGGTGGTCACCGAAGAGGTCGTGTTCCTGCCGGTGGCTCATGCCTACATGGTGTACGGAGTCAGTGAACGGGTCACGGGGTTCGAGCCGCACCCGCACCGGGTCTATATCTTCGACCACCGCATCGGTTTGACCGAGTGAGAGATCGCGGTTTTCGCCGTGGATTTGGACCACAACCGGCATGGGAGCATATTTAGCCCGACGTCTGGCCACGTTGCCGTTGCTGCTCCTGGGCATCTCGGCGGTCAGCTTCGCGTTGCTGAATTTGGCGCCGGGAGACCCGGCTGAGATCGTATTGCGCCAGCGCAACCCTGGTCAACTGCCTAGTCCGGCGGAGGTTGCGGTCATGCGCGCTGAGCTTGGCCTGGACGCTTCCCTGCCGGTGCAATACGCTCGCTGGGTGTCTCGGGCGGTGGTGGGCGATATGGGCCGGTCCTACGTGACCGAACGGCCCGTGGCCGCCCAACTGGCGCGCCGCACTGTCCCGACAGTTCTGCTCACCACTGCGACCCTGACCCTGGCGCTGCTGGTTGCCGTGCCTGTGGGCATAATGTCGGCCCGTCGACGCGGCAGCATCGTGGATACCGTCGCGCGACTGGCGGCGCTGGTGGGCGCGGCGGCTCCATCCTACGCCCTGGCCTACGGGTTGATCATTCTGTTGGCGGTGAAATTGTCGTGGCTGCCGGCCCTGGGGTACGGTTCGGCTGCGCAGGTGGTGCTGCCGGCCATCGCGCTGTCTCTTGCGCCGATGGCCCAACTGATGCGGTTGATACGCGCCAGTATGTTGGAGACCCTGGGCCAGGACTACATCCGAACGGCGCGAGCCAAGGGACTGTCTGAACGGACGGTCGCCTTCAGGCACGCTCTCCGCAACGCGCTGCTGCCGGCCATCGGGGCCACGGGAGTTAACCTTGGCTACCTGCTCGGCGGCGCCGTGATAGTGGAGACCATCTTCACCTGGCCCGGTTTGGGTCAACTGATGGTGAGCGCGGCGCTGACCAGGGACTACCCCGTTGTGCAGGGGTTCGTGACCTATATCGCTGTGGTGGTGCTGCTGGTCAACCTGGCCGCCGATGTTGCCCTGCGTATCGCCGACCCGCGCCTGCGCTTCGGACGCGACGAGACGTAGCGGCCAATGACGGTCGACCCCGAACACTTTGAGGACAGTGTTCCCATTTCGCCTATAGCCAGCGGTTCACGCCGGCGCCGGAGGTGGGCCGCTCTGGTGCAGGAGCCGGGAACCGCCTTGGGGCTGTTCCTGGTGGTGTCCCTGCTGCTTGCGGGGTTGTTGGCGCCCTGGCTTCCCTTGGATGACCCAACCGAGATCAGCCTGCCCGATAGGTTGCTCCCGCCGTCCGCAGGGAACCTCATGGGCACCGACCATCTGGGTCGGGACACATTCAGCCGGATCGTCCACGGCGCGCGCATGACCCTACTGGCCGCCGCCATTACCTTGGCTCTCAGTATGACCATCGCGCTGGCGGTGGGAATACTGTCCGGATACCACGGCGGCTGGCCGGACACGGCGCTGATGGGGATCGTGGACCTGCTACTGGCGTTCCCTTCATTGATTCTCGCGGTGGCCGTGGCGGGCGCGCTGGGGCCGGGCCTGTTCAACGTGCTGCTGGCGGCCGGCGCGGTGTGGTGGGTGGGCCACGCGCGCATAATTCGCGGAGTTACCCTGGGTGTGCGACAGATGGAGTACGTGACGGCGGCACGGGCCGCCGGAGCCGGCAACATCCGCATTATCCTGCGGCACATCTCTCCCAACATCCTCGGGCCGATCATAGTCATCGCTTCCCTGGACATGGGCTGGATCATCCTCGGCATCGCGGGTCTGAACTTCCTGGGCTTGGGCGCTCAGCCTCCCACGCCGGAATGGGGAGCGATGCTCAACGACGCCCGGCCGCACCTGCAAACCGCCCCCCGACTGTTACTGCTTCCCGGGGCAGCCATATTCGTCGCGGTGCTGGGGTTCAACCTGCTGGGCGACGGGCTGCGGGACCTGCTGGACCCGCGGACTGTCCGGCCAGGCAGTTGACCGACAGGGACGCAACCCCGGGGTGCCGGTCCGCTGGGGTTAGCATTTGCCGATTCGTCCTAGCCGCCTGCTCTACAGCACGCCGTCCAACTGGTTTATGACCAGCCCGGTGGGCAACTTGGGGTAGAAGAAGGTGGACTTGCGGGGCAGCCGCTGCCCTTGGCTTACCACCTCTTCAAATTCGGCCATTGGGAAAGGGCGTACCAGGAACGCCGCTTGGCACTCCCCCGACGTCACCTGTTCCCACGCCTCCTCATGGTCGTGGACGTAATTCACTTGTTGCGACAGGTCATTGCCCAAAGCCGGCTTCAGGACCTTTTCCTCCAGTATCCACGCTTCGGACGTGGCCAGATGCCCCCAGCTTCTCCAGTCGATGCCATCTTTCAATGTAAGCAGGCGGCTGGCGTCTGGGCCCGGGCCTATGAACCCTAACACCCTGCCCGTTTCGCTGCGGCGTACAACCTCTTCCACCAGTTCTCCGGCGGCGTTATTGCCGGATAACTCGATGGTCTGAGAGTCGAAAAGTTGTCCGAGTTGCTCGTGGAACCGCTCCAGGGCTGGACCGTCCATGCCTTTTACCACCCGGTGGTAGGGCAGCACCATCAATCCCGGATCATCGAACTCGATCAACGTCATCATGACGAAGTTGCGGGCGTCATCGGCGGGGAGACTGCCTTGGCTGGCCTGTCTCTGTAGTTCCTGAAAACGCAACGACGCTTCGTACCGGTGGTGGCCGTCGGCGAGGAAGACGGGTGTGTTGTCGAAGAAGCCCTGGATGCGTTCGATGGCGTCCCGTTCCGAGACGATCCAAAGGGACAGGCGCTGGTCCTCGTCCGACTCGATGTCAATTACCGGCGGGCCGGCCATGATGCTTTGCAGCGTGGGCGCAAGGATGCTGTCGGAGTCGCGGTACAAGCTCATGATGGGACTGAAGTTTGTGTTGCAGGCCGACATCAGCGACACCCGGTCCATCACCGCGGGTTCTTCGGTGTATTCGTGGGCGAACACTTGGCGGCTGTCGTAAGTCTCCAGGCCCACGCAGCCGGTGATGCCTATCCGAGACCTGCGCTGGTCCTCGAACCCGCCGTCTCCCCCGCGAAGGCGGGGACCGAGGGCAAGGGTAAAGTCGTGACGGAGCAGGTAGAAGCACGGTTCCCCGTCCCGTTTCAATACCTGTTTACCCAGCCAGTCCTCAAACAGCGCGGTGGTGTCCCGGTACAGGTTTCCGCCGCCAGCCCCATACAAGCGTGTCCAGTCCAACCCCTCTCCAGCCTCCAGGTGCACCACGTTATAGGGGTTCCGCCGCCGCAACGACTCTTGCAGTTCAGGCGTTATCAGGTCATAGGGAGGACAGACAACCTCAGCCAGGTCGCCGACCACATCCGGATTGTATTTCCAGCCTCTGAAAGGACGAAAAACTACCATAACCCACCAATCGACAGTTGCCAGTGACCAGTTCCCACTATACACTAACCACTGAATACTAACCACTGACCACTGGAGCAATGATGGCTGGTGAGATCGAATACATAGAGGGCGGAACGGTCACCACTCCCCGCGGATTCAGCGCGGGGGCGACCTACGCCGGGTTGAAGACCTTCTCCGAGGACAAACTTGATTTGGCGATGCTCCTGTCGGAAGCGCCCTGCGCTGCCGCCGGCGTTTACACCACCAGCACCATCAGGTCCTTCTGCGTGTCGGTGACCAAGGAACACTTGGAACAGGGACCGATGCGGGGCATAGTGGTCAACGCGGGCATCGCCAACACTTGCGTCGGCGACCAGGGCTACAAGGATGCCAAGGAGATGGCGGTCGCGGCCGCCAAGCGGCTTGGCGTTGAACCGAGCGACATGGTGGTGTGCAGCACCGGCGTAATCGGCGTAGAACTTCCCATGTCCCTGATTCGGGACGGCATCGAGCAGATAGAGTTGTCTGACGACGGCGGCAACCTGATGGCGCGGGCCATGATGACCACCGATACCAGGCCCAAAGAGGTCGCCGTGACATTCGAGGTGGACGGCAAGCGGGCGCACATCGGCGGCGCGGCCAAGGGGTCCGGCATGATTCACCCCAACATGGCCACCATGCTGTCTTTCGTGACCACCGACGCCGCCGTAGAGCAGGGTTTCCTGGAGCGAACGCTGCGGGAGGTGGCGGACCGGTCGTTCAACATGATGACCGTCGACGGCGACTCCAGCACCAACGACACCTTGGTGGTGCTGGCCAACGGCATGGCCGGGAACAGTCCCATTACAGAGGGCAGCGAGGATGCGAAGGTCTTCGAGCAGGCCCTGCTGGAGGCCTGCGTGCACCTGGCGCGGGAGACGGCCCGGGACGGAGAGGGCGCGACGAAGCTCATCATTGTGGAAGTGGATGGAGCGCGCACTACCGAGGATGCCAGGAAAGCGGCCCGCACTATCGCCTCTTCTAACCTGGTGAAGTCGGCGGTGTACGGGTCCGACCCCAACTGGGGCCGTATACTGATGGCCGTGGGGCGCAGCGGAGCGGCCGCCGACGAGAGCAAGATAGACCTGTTTGTCAACGGGGTCTGCATCATGCAGGCCGGCGTGCCGGTGCCCTTCCACCGCGACTCGGTGGTGGCATTGATGAGGGGGCCGGAGGTGACGTTCCGGGTGCAGATGAACATAGGAGACGGTGAGGCCACCGCTTGGGGATGCGACCTGACCGAGGAATACGTCATCATCAACAGCGCTTACACCACGTAAACATCGGCAGGCGGCAGTAAAACAGGCGCTCAACGGTCCGTACATTTCCAGGTTGGTATTGCGGGTTTCCTGTGCGCTTCCATTATGACCACAAGCCCTTCAGTAACCCTGATGATCAAGGAAGCCTTTCAGTGCTATAGCATTTCGAGCGATTGGCACACCAGCAGTCGTCATTCCCGTGTACACGGTAATCCAAGGGGTCTTAGATTTCGGAGGACAAGGTGTCTACCCCACCGGTAGTAATAAAAATCGGCGGCAGCACCCTGGGTAGTCACGACACTACTCTGAAAGACTTGGTGACGCTGCAACGGGAGGGGGTCAACGTTGTCGTGGTCCACGGCGGGGGCAGCATTATCTCCCAGTGGATGCAGAAGCAGGGAATCCCGCCCCGATTCGTCAACGGGCTAAGGGTCACCGACGCCGCCAGCTTGGAAATCGTCGTCGCGGTGCTGACCGGCCTCATCAACAAGGAATTGGTGGCGCAGATGCAGGACCTGGGCGGCCGGTCCATCGGAATCAGCGGCATCGACGGCGACCTTCTGGAGGCTTATGTGGCCAACCCGGAACTGGGCTACGTGGGGGAGATACAGCGGGTGAACAGCGGCCCCCTGGAGGCACTGCTTCACGGCGGTTACATCCCCATGGTAGCGCCCCTGGCCAGGCAATGCCGGGACGGGTCCGAGCACGCGGGAGGCCCGTTGAACATCAACGGCGACACGGTTGCCGGGGAATTAGCCCACGCTATGGGGGCCAGCCGGCTGGTGTTCCTGACCGACGTGGAAGGGGTCATGGACGGCAATGGCCGGGTTATCCGGCGGCTGGACCAGCGGCGGGCCAACCTTCTGTTCCATTCGGGCGTGGTCAAGGGTGGTATGATCCCCAAGCTGTCGGCTTGCTTGCGGGCCTTAGAGCGGGCCCCGGTGGCGGACATTATAGACGGGCGCAGACCGGGGGCCCTGCTGGACTGCTTGAAGGGTCAGTCCACCGGCACTACCATCGTCAGCCAATTCTCTCCTCCCTCAGCCCGATAGCGGGTTCGGGTCATGGCAAAGGGTCTTTTCTCCTTCCCGGCGCACCGGTAGACGGCTTCAGGCATGAGCTACAACCTCTCCAACGACGCCGACCCGCCTCCGGCTGCTAAACCCCCCGGCATATCGTCTGCCAACGCGCAGCGCCTGTGGCGGGCAAGCACGGTGGCCTTCTTTGTCATCCTCGTCGTCCTGGCCCTGGAGTGGGCCCGGAGCGCCTACACCGACTGGCTGTGGTTCCGGCACTTGGGATTCGCTTCCGTGTTCACCAGGGTAATCCTGCTGAAGACCTTGATGTTCCTCGCGGGAGCCCAACTCGCTCTGTTGGCCTTCACCGGCAGCACCGCACTGACCCTGCGCTTCTCCCAAGGGCCGTTGACCCTCACCTTACCGGTGGATACGCAAAGGCTGCTGTGGGTGCTGCTGTTCACGGCGGCGGGTCTTACGGCGGTGATTGCCAGCTTCATCTTCGGCGTGATCGCGATGAACAACTGGGACACCGTGCTGTTGTTCGTCAACAGGATTCCGTTCGGTATCGCGGACCCACAGTACGGGATGGACGTATCCTTCTACGTCGTGACGCTGGGGATGTTCCGCTTCATCCAAGGCTGGTTCCTGGGGTTGGCTATCACCGTAGTGGTGTTCACGTCGAGCCTTTACATAGCTATCTACGCACTGCGGGGCGTGGGTTTCGTAATGACCCCGCGAATGTTGAGACACGTGGCTGGTATGGGGACCGTCCTCATGCTGGTAATAGCCGCCGGACACGTCCTGGACATCTATGAACTGGTGCTCTCCGACTCGGGCGTGGTTTTCGGCGCCACCTACACCGACGTCAACGCCAGGATGCCGGCCCTGTGGCTTTTGACCGGGATTGCGTTACTGGCGGCCGTCGGGTTCGCCGTCAGCCACTACGCTGGCGGGGTGAGGCTTATGGCCGGGGCGTTCAGCCTTTGGGTTATCGCAGTATTGCTGGCGGGCATAGCTTACCCGTCCCTGTTTCAGCGGTTCAAGGTGGCCCCCAGCGAGTTCGAAAGGGAGCGAATTTACATCGAACGCAACATCGAAGCGACCAGGGCGGCCTACCAGTTGGACCGTCTCCAGGAATTCACCTTTGAATCGGCGCCCAAGATCACAACGCAAGCGGTGCTGGACAGCAGGGCAACCCTGGACAACATCCGGCTATGGGACCTGCAACCGTTGGAAGACGCCTACAACCAGCTTCAGTTTATGGAGTTGTACTACAACTTCCTCAACATGGACTGGGACAGGTACCCGGTAGACGGCGAGTTGCGCCAAGTGCTGGTGGCGGCGAGAGAGTTGAACCATGAGAATCTTCCTTCAGACGCCCGGAACTGGGTGAACCAGCGGCTGCAATACACTCATGGCCACGGCGTAGCCATGAGTCCGGCCACAGGATTCACCCACGGCGAGGGCCGTCCCGAGTTCCTGTTGCAGGACATACCTATACGGGGCGTGTTCCCCGTTAGACAGCCGGAACTCTACTATGGGGAGTCTCCGGTAAAGTTCGCCATCGTGAACAGTCAACTGCCGGAAGTGGGTCCCGGCGCAGGGCCTTTGCATTACAACGGGACCGGCGGAGTTTTGCTCAGTTCCATGCTCAGGCGGATAGCTTACGCTTGGCAGTTCGTCGACGTGAACATTCTGCTCAGCGACCAGATAGGTCAGGACAGCCGGATACAGTACCGAAGGGACATACAGTCGAGGGTCGACGCCGTGGCCCCGTTCCTGAAACTGGATGGCGACCCCTACCCCGTACTGGACCAAGCTGGTAAACTGTGGTGGCTTCAGGACGCATATACAACCACAGACCGGTATCCGTACTCGACACCTTACAACGGTCCAGCGGCGGATGGGAGTGACAGGCCGGTAAAAGGAGGTTTCAACTACATCCGCAACAGCGTCAAGGTCTCGGTGGACGCCTACAACGGCACTATGTACATATACGCGATTCAGCCGGATGATCCTTTGTTGATGATGTACCGGCAAGCCCTGCCGGACCTGTTCAGAGACTTTGACGAGATGCCCGCAGGCCTTAAAGAACACATACGCTATCCCCGCGATCTGTTTTCGGCCCAAGCCCAAGTGTATCTGAGGTATCACGTCACCGACCCGCAGGTGTTCTTCAACCAAGCGGAACAACGGGCGATTCCATTGGAGACCCGGTTCGGGAAACGGGGTGTTGTGGTGACCCCCTCATACTTGATGCTGCAAACGCCCGGCGAAAAAGAGGCCGAGTTCGTCCTGATGGTGCCCTTCACCCCGGCAGGGACGAAAAGGAACTTGGTGGGATGGCTCATCGCCCGTAACGACAGCCCCAACTACGGCCAGTTGATGGCCTTCCGGCTGCCTGGTGACCCGCAGGTGGACGGCCCCAGCCAGGTTGAGGCCCGGATCGAAAACGACCAGCATATTTCGCAGCAGTTCGCCCTTTGGCAAGGGGCCGGGTCCCAAGTTATCCGGGGCCAATTGCTGGTGATACCAATGGCCGACACCATACTTTACGTGGAGCCCATGTATCTGCAATCGGCGGGCCTGGCCTTTCCCGAGTTGAAAAAGATTATCCTGGCTGATGGCAGCGACGTGGTGATGGCCGACAGCATAGAGGAAGGGTTGGCCATGCTGGTGGACGGTCAGGCGCCGCCGAACGAGACGGCAGGGCAACCGGCCTCTTTGCCGGTGTCAATGTCGCGGGACTTGGAATCGGTTGAAGATGCGATTGACAGGCTTGATGAAGCCGTAGACGAACTCAGGGACGCCTTGAAAGGGCTACGCGAAAATTTGGGAGGAAAAGACCCATGACAAGCAGCAGGGAATGGATTGCAGTTGAGAACAAGTACTACGCCCAGACGGTGCGGCGTCAGCCCGTCGTGATTGTCCGGGGCGAGGGCACCAGGGTCTGGGATGCCGACGGGAAGGAATACTTGGACTTCGTCGCCGGATGGGCGGTGAACCAGTTGGGCCACAGCCACCCGGTAATCACCGAGGCCATCTCCGAGCAGGCCGGGACGCTCATCCAGACCTCCAACCAGTTTTACACCGTGCCTCAACTACGGCTGGCGGAAACTCTTATAGAGAATAGTTGCTTGGACCTGGTGTTCTTTTGCAACAGCGGGGCCGAGGCCAACGAAGGGGCGTTGAAGCTGGCCCGCCGCTATGGCAAGCTGCACCGCGACGGCGCTTACGAGGTCATCACGGCCTTTAACTCCTTCCACGGGCGCACTCAGGCCACGGTGGCTGCCACCGGGCAGCCCCACTACCAGGAAAATTTTGCTCCCCTTCTGCCCGGTTTCGTTCACGTTGACTTCAACGATGTCGAAGGTATTATGAACGCCACCTCCGAGCGCACGGCGGCGGTGATGGTGGAGCCGGTGCAAGGCGAGGCCGGGGTCATAATTCCCGACGACGACTACCTGCAAAGAGTCCGCGAGTGGTGCGACAGCCAGGGCATACTACTGATCCTGGACGAGGTCCAGACCGGCATGGGCCGCTTGGGCAGCCTGTTCGGCTACCAGGAGTACGGCGTGGAGCCGGACGTGATGACGCTGGCCAAGGGTTTGGGCTACGGCGTACCCATCGGCGCCTTCCTGTCGAAGGAACACTGCCAGGCCCTGGTCCCCGGAGACCACGGCTCCACCTTCGGCGGCAACGTGCTGACCACCGCTGCGGCCTACGCCGGCACCCGCTACCTGATCGACAATGACATTCCGGGCCACGTTAAGGAGATGGAAGGATACCTGCTGGGCCGGTTGAACGAACTCAAAGGCCGGTACTCCTTCGTGTCCGAGGTCAGGGGCAAGGGCCTGCTGGCGGCCATGGACTTCGACCAGGACATTTCCGGACAGGTGTTGACCAACGCCAACGAGGCCGGCATTCTGCTCAACGCCCCGCGGCCCCACACGGTCCGCTTCATGCCGCCCCTGACGGTGACCAGAGAGGAAATCGACGAAGGCGTCAGCCGGTTGGGCGACGCGCTGGGGAAGATTTAGGGCGGGAGCACCAGGTTCACAGCGCGGCGGCGAGAATTGTGATATGGGCGAGCGTGAGTATCACGTCCTAATAGAGAAGGACGATGACTGCGGGTTTATCGGAACAGTGCCCCAGTTGAGGGCTTGTTCTGCCCGCGGTCGGAATTTGGATGAATTGATGGCCAACCTGAAAAAGGCAATCGAAATTGCTCGGGTAGATGACGACTTGGACATGGACTCCGGATTCATTGGCGTGTACAAGCTGGAAGTTGAAGTTGAGGAGCGGTGAAAAAGCGAGACTTCTATGTCGTTGTCGAGCAAGGCGAAGATGGGTACTACGTGGGAGAAGTCCCTCAACTAAAAGGCTGCTACAGCCAGGGACTGACCCTCGATGAACTCATGGATAATATGCGAGAGGTCATTTGCTTGGCTCTGGAGATGACAGAGAACAGTCCCGATGTCAGCGACCGGTTTGTGGGCGTACACCGCATTGTGGTGTAGGAATCCGTGGGGCGGGCGCCGACACTTCGTTCCAGGGAAGTCCTGCGTGGCTTGTATAATCTGGGTTTCCAGTTTGACCGACAACGCGGTAGTCATATCATCCTGAAGCATCCAGACGGCAGAGGGGCAACGGTCCCGGACCATGGCCCGCGAGACCTGCAAAGGAGGCTCGTCTACAAAATACTCAAGGATGCAAAAGTATCTATCGCTGAGTTTTTGTCAGCCCTTTAGATGACAAACCGGAGTTTCCCAATGCCAGAAAACAGAATAGTCCTCGCCTACAGCGGGGGGTTGGACACCATGGTGGCGGTGCCGTGGCTCAAAGAGAAATATGGGGCGGAAATAGTCACCCTGACCATAGACCTGGGGATGGTGGACCTGGAGTCAATCCGCCAGCGCGCCCTGTCCATCGGAGCGGTGGATGCAGTGACGGTTGACGGAAAGGAGACCTTGGTCAACGAGTTCCTGATTCCCAGCCTTCAGGCCGGGACGGTCTACGAAGAGCAGTACCCCTTGGCCACCGCGCTGGGACGTCCGTTGATCGCCCGGTACTTGGTGGAGGTGGCCCGTCAATACGACGCTTATGCGGTGGCCCACGGTTGCACCGGAAAGGGCAACGACCAAGTGCGGCTGGAAGTAGGGGTTGGGGCGTTGGCCCCGGACTTGCAGGTGATCGCCCCCATCCGGGACTGGGGCATGAGCCGGGACGACGAGATCGAATACGCCCAAGCCCGCAACCTGCCCATCAGCGCGCGCAACAACCGTTTCTCGACGGACGACAACCTCTGGGGGCGCAGCGTCGAGGCCGGAGAACTGGAAGACCCGTGGCTGGAGCCGCCGGAAGACGCCTACGCATGGACCAACCCGGTATCAGCCACGCCCGACGAGCCGGTCTACGTGGAGTTGCATTTTGAATCAGGAGTCCCAACGGCAATCGACGGCGAGTCCATGTCCGGCGTTGACATGATACGGCACTTGAACGCCCTGGCCGGCAGCCACGGCGTGGGGCGGATAGACCACGTGGAAAACCGCTTGGTGGGCATCAAGTCCAGGGAGATTTACGAGGCCCCGGCGGCAGTAGTCATGCACGCGGCACACAAGGCACTGGAGACCATGACCCTCTCCAAGGAGCAGGCCCGGACCAAGGCACGCATCGCCCAGGAATACTCCGACGTCATCTACAACGGCCTCTGGTACACGGCCCACCGGGCCGACTTGGACGCTTACGTGCAAAGCACCCAGCGGTTCGTAACCGGCGATGTCCGGCTGCGGTTGCACAAGGGGACTTGCACCGTCGTAGGGCGGCAGGCTCCCCAAGCCCTTTACCAGCACGGCCTCGCCACCTATGACCGGCAGGACCAGTTCGACCATGCCGCCGCCGAAGGGTTCATAAAGATTTACGGGTTGCCGGTCCGGACCCAGAACCAGGCGCAGGCGGAAGGTTAACTTGGTCCGCATGGGACCGGGACCGCAAGTCATGGTCCAACGACGGAAAACCACCTGCCAAAGACTGCCCGATCGACGGTTCTTGTCGTGACTCGATATCCCAGTTACTCCCGCACTTACCAGGAGGCACAGTGACTCTAGCCGCACGAATGAATAACCTGGGCACCGAGACGGCCTTCGAAGTATTGGCGAAGGCGCGGGCCTTGGAGGCCCAGGGCAGGGACATTATCCACTTGGAAATCGGTGAGCCGGACTTCGACACGCCGAAGCACATTGTGGAGGCCGGTGTGGAGGCATTGCGTGAAGGGTACACCCATTACGGCCCAACGTCGGGACTGCCGGAATTGCGGGAAGCCATAGCAAGGAACAGCCGCGAGGTGAGGGGCATCGACACCGACGCCGACCAGGTGGTCGTGACGCCGGGGGCCAAGCCCATCATGTTCTACGTGCTGCTGGCGTTGGCGGAGCCGGGCGTGGAAGTCATTTATCCCAACCCAGGCTTCCCCATTTACGAGTCGATGATCCGGTTCACCGGCGCCAAACCTGTTCCGATGCAGTTGCTGGAGGAGAGCGGCTACCACCCCGACCTCGACGACCTGGCGGCCAAGATTAACGACCGGACGCGGTTGATCATACTCAATTCGCCGGAGAACCCCTGCGGCTCGGCGTTGACCCGGCAGGAATTGGAGACCATCGCCAACTTGGTGAAGGCCAGGGACGGCCTGTACGTACTCGCCGACGAAATTTACAAGGACATTTTGTATACCGGGGAGCACCACAGCATCGCCGTGTTCCCGGATATGTCTCAGCGCACCATCATCCTTGACGGTTTCTCCAAGAGCTACGCCATGACCGGGTGGCGGCTGGGCTACGGCATAGTGCCCCACGAACTCGTTCCCCACGTGGTGAAGCTGGCGGTCAACAGTGTTTCCTGCGCCGCCTCCTTCTCGCAACGAGCGGCAATCGCTGCCCTGGACGGCCCCCAGGACCCGGTGCAGGAAATGGTGGAAGAGTTTACCCGCCGGCGCGCCCTGGTGACCGACGGCCTGCGCAGCATTCCAGGAATCAATTGCCCAGAGCCGGAGGGGGCGTTCTACGCCTTCCCCAGCATCAAGGGCACCGGCTTGACCAGTGAGGAGTTCGAAGACCGGGCGATGAACGAAGCCGGCGTGGCGCTGTTGTCCGGTACGGCATTCGGGGAGTTCGGGCAGGGGTATATCCGTCTTTCCTACGCCAACTCGCAAGAGAATATACAGAAGGCCGTAGAGAACTTGGACCGGTTCGTGCGCAGTTTATAATGGAGCGCGGGACTGGCCACAAAGGAGTACAGTGATGGGCGCTTTTTCAATACCCATCGAAGTAGGGGACATCTCAGGTACCCGCTTCGTGCAAACGGAGGCAATGGTTGACACCGGGGCGGTGTACACGATGCTCCCGGAAAATCTGCTCGCTGGTTTTACGTTGATTTCCCAGGAAACCAGGCAATTCACACTGGCCGATGAGAGTGTAGTGGAGTACCCGGTGGGCTATCTTAGGTTGAGGTTTGAGGGAAAAGAAGTAATTGCCATCGTCATATCAGCCCCAGAAGGAAGTATGCCTCTGCTAGGAGTCACGGCGCTGGAGAATGCCCTGCTTGGCGTCGATCCTTACAACGAACGGCTGATACCAGTACCAGGTAGTCTAAGACCAGCATACCAAGCGACCTCATCCCCGCTCGTTAGCGGCTCCATATCGACTTTCACTACAACCATGGATACGTGGAGATACTAAAATGGACTTGGGCCTTAGTGAAATTCAACAAATGCTCCGCACCACTTCCCAGGAGTTCCTGTCCCAAGAGTGCCCGCTGAGCTTGGTGCGGGCCATGGAGGATGACTCCCGCGGTTACACCGATGACCTGTGGAGACAAGTTGCCGGGCTGGGGTGGACCGGGCTGGCGTTTCCGGAATCCTACGGCGGCACCGGGGGCGACTTCCTTGACCTTGCGGTATTGCTGGAGGAAATGGGCCGCTCCCTTTGCCCCGGCCCCTTCTTTTCCACCGTGGTGCTGGGCGGGCTGACCGTTCTGGACGCCGGAAGCGACGAACAGAAACGGGACCTGCTGACGAGAATTTGCGACGGCCAACTGCTGATGACACTGGCCTTGACCGAAGCCTCCGCCACCTACGAACCGTGGGGCATAGAAGCCGCCGCTACACGTCAGGGCGACAACTACGTCCTGAATGGCGTCAAGCTGTTTGTGCCCGACGCCCACGTTGCGGATGTGCTGCTGGTGGCCGCTCGCACCTCCGGCGGCAGTGACCCCGCCAGCGGCCTGACCATTTTCATGGTGCCGTCAGGAGCCAGCGGGTTGAGTGTCACCCAGATGAACACCATTGCGCAGGACCGGCAGTGCGAAGTGGTACTGGACCAAGTGAGTGTCCCAGCAACTTCTGTGCTGGGAGAGGTGGACCAAGGTTGGCCCGTTTTGAAGAGGGCTGTCGAAAGGGCTACCGCCGGCAAGTGCCTGGAGATGCTGGGCGGCGCCGAAGCTGTGCTGGACATGACCGTTGAGTATGTAAAGGGCCGGGCCCAGTTCGGACGCCCGGTAGGCAGCTTCCAAGCGGTGCAGCACCATTGCTCCGAGATGGCCACCGACGTTGAAGGAAGCCGGAACGTCGTCTATCAAGCGGCGTGGCGGGTCGCCGAAGGAATGTCCGCGGAACGCGAAATCTCGGTGGCGAAGGCGTGGGTCAGCGCGGCTTATCAGAGGGTGTGCGCCACGGCGCACCAATGCCACGGCGCAATAGGTTTCACCAAGGAATACGACCTGCAACTCTACACCAGGCGGGCGAAGGTCATGGAACTCAACTACGGCGACGCTAACTTCCATAAGGACTTGGCGCTCCAACACCAGGAACGGGGTCTGGCCTGACCCCGGCCAAGCTGATAGGCGGAAACCAACAGCCGAGAATGAACGCCAGCGATTGCATCTTTTGCACCATGGCCCAGGATGCCGACCACCCGGCCCCTATATACCGGGATGACTTGGTATTCGTCCTGCGCGACATCAACCCCCAAGCAGCGGTGCATCTTCTTGTCATTCCCAACAGCCACGTTGCTGCCCTGGTCTCCGTTGCCGCGGAACAGTCTGCCGCCTTGGGTCACATGCTGACGGTGGCCGCGGATATGGCCGGACGGGAGGGCGTGTCCTCCAGCGGGTACCGGCTGGTGGTGAACCAAGGCCGGGACTCGGGCCAGGAAATCGAGCACCTCCATCTTCACCTGTTGGCGGGGCAGCCCTTGCGCGCTATGGGCTGACGTCCGAGCCTTGTAAACGACCGGTAGTTACGGATTGACTGACACAGTCATCGACAGGTTGACACCCCTTGTCCAGTGCCGCGTTGATCGTCTGCCGCGCGGCCTGCGAGACCACGTATTGTGCGTGGTGGATATTGCCCGCTCGCTGGCCCGTCGGCATGGCTTGGACGAGGACCGGGCCGCCCTCGGGGCATTGGCCCACGACGTGGCCCGCGCAATGCCGGGCAGGGAACTGTTGCGGCAGGCAGCCCGGCTGGGGTTGTCCATCTGTGAAGTAGACCAACAGGCGCCGGTGTTGTTGCATGGCCCCGTGGGGGCGGAGTTGCTGCGCCTGGAGGACGGTCTGGACGATTGCTCCATCTACAACGCCGTTCGCTGGCATACCACTTCCCACCCTTTGATGGATGACTTGGGGAAAGTGGTCTTCCTGGCCGACAAGCTGGACCCTCAAAAGATAGTCTCCTATCCTTACTTGGATGTTATACGGTCCCTCGCCTTTGAAGACATGGACCGGGCGGTGCTGGAGTTTTTGACTCGCGAGACCGCCGTCCGGATGGACCGGGGCGAGTTGGTGCATCCGGTGACCATAGAGGCCCGCAACCATCTGATAGTGACCAATCGCCAGGCACCGGCAGTCAATCACAGGAGGCAGCCCGATGAACATAACGGTTGACGACAACGCGGCGGCACACATTCTGAGCAAGGGAGGCCGGGCCGCCATCGACCTTGTTGCGTGTTCGTCTTGATCCGGCACCGTCTTGGAGGTGTCGGTCGACACCCACATCGGGAGGCGGGACGTGTCCACCTATCAGAGCGTCCAAGTGGACGGAGTGGAATTGCTGGTATCCCCGGACTTGGCCGACAACGCTTCCAGTATTGCCGTGGAATTGGGCCGTTTCCTGTTCTTGAAACGCCTCAAGGGTGCGGTAAAGTTTTCCAACGGATGGGTGGTGGGCGCCCGCGGCATTCTGGACGCCCACTGACCTGTGGCCGGTCTCAATTCTGGCGAAGCCCAAGGGGTGATGCAATGCGCTTCGGCATAAATTTCGGCGGCGGCGACCTGCCGGGCGAGTCGCGGCAGAAGGCGTTGGAAGGGCGGCTGTCCAAGGCTCGCTTGGCCCACCAGTTGGGATACCACTCGCTATGGACTGGCGCGGGTTACCTGAACCACGACTTTCACGGCATGATGCTGCTGGCCAGGGCCGCGGCAGAGGCCCCCGGTTTGGAGCTTGGCATGGTGGCGCTGCTGCCGCTGTACCACCCGGTGGAGGCGGCGGAGCAGATTTCGACCCTCAACGTGATTTGCGGCGGCAACTTTGTCTTAGCTCCCGCTCTCGGGTGGCGAGACTTCCAGTTCAACGCCTTTGGCGTTCCCAAGAGCGAACGCTTGTCCAGGTTCCGCGAGGTTATGACGGTGATGGACAAGCTGTGGACGGAGGAGCGGGTAACTCATCACGGCCGTTACTATGATATGGATGATGTTCCCGGAGCCGGGGCCCTCGCGCCCGGACAGCGTCCCAAGGTCTACATCGCCGCTAACTTGGACCAAGGAATTGTACGCGCTGCGCGGGAGTCTGACGGCTGGCTGGTAAGTTCCCGCGCCACCCTGCCCACCATAGAACGGCAGGTCGATGTCTACCGTGAAGCCTCTGAAAAGAACGGCAAGCAGGGTTTCATATCGGCGTGGCGTGAAATGTTCGTGGCGGAAACCCGCGAGGAAGCCGTGGCCATTGCACGCCCCCACGTGGAATGGCTGTACCGCGACCGGGCCGCCTTGGGGCACAGCCAGGAACTTCCCGAGGCCGACCGCATCGACGTGGGCTTCGAGCAGGTCCTGGACGGCCGCTTCATCATCGGCAGCCCGGCGGAATGCGTTGAAGAAATCAGAAAGTACCAAGCACTGGGCGTGGATGAACTGGTCCTGCGCTGCCAGTGGCCCGGTATGCCCAACGAGGACTCCCTTAGGGCGGTGGAACTGTTCGGAAAAGAGGTTTTGCCGGCGTTCGGGCGTTAGTCTTCCCTGCCCCCGGCTGCCCTCCCTGCTATTCCCAACCCGCAGACCACTGCGGGAAAGGGATGCCGAAACACCTGTTCTGCATTTCTGCAAAATTGGCTGAAAAGCTATTGACTGCTTGAGAACGTGCGTTCTATAATTTGCCACATCAATTAGAACGCATGTTTGGAGGGGCAGTTATGGCGAAGTCAGCGACGGTCAATCCCCAAGTAGACGTCATCCAGGAAGTCGTCGATTCGGAATACTACCACTACGAAGACACCGGCTGCGAAGTAACGTCATCCTGCCTTGTCTGCCCCTTGTCCCGGTGCAGGTATGACGATCCGGCTTGGTACCAACGGCTCCGGCGAGCGGCTAAGGACATGAGGGTGTGGAGGGCCGTGGAGTCGGAGGGCTTGACGGCAGAGGAAGCGGCGGTGAAGTTTTCGGTGACGGAGCGGACCATTTTCCGCATGATCAGCCGTTGCAAGGAAGCACTGCTGGACTTGGACAAAGAGGAGGTGCTGGCCCTGGTCGCGGACTAGGGCCAACGTTGTAAGTCAGCCCCTGGGCAAGCCCAGCCCGCGGGAAGCGATGATGTTCCGCTGCACCTCCGAGGTGCCGGCGGCGATGGTGCCGGAGAAGGAACTCATCCAGTGTTCCTGGACCCGGCCCATCAAGGGGGCCCACTTTTCGGAACGGGTCAGAGCCCCGTACATCCCCAGAACGTCCATGCTGGTCTTGGTGACCCGTTGCACCGTCTCGCTGCCGAACACCTTGCTCATCGACGCCTCTTTGTTGGGCACCAATCCCTGTCCCTGCATGTAGGCGACGTTGTAGGCCATGAGCCTGGCGACTTCGCACTCGATGAACCGGTCGGCCAAGGCGTTCCGTACCCAGCCTATCTCGCTCAGAGACTGCCCGTTGCGCTTGGTCTCGGTGGCATACTCCAGCGTCTCCCCAAGAAGGCGCCGGGCGCTGGCAGAGTAGTCGATGCCCGATCGCTCGAAGTCCAGCAGTGTTACGGCCACGTACCAGCCGCGGTTTTCCTCGCCCACCACGTTGTTCCTTGGAACGCGGACATTGTCGAAGATGACCTCGTTGAACTCATGACGGTTGGCCATGTTGACAATGGGTCGCACCTGCACTCCGGGGGTTTTCATGTCCACCAGCACAAAGCTGATGCCCCGATGTTTGGGCGCGTCCGGGTCGGTGCGGGTGAGCAGCATGATCCAGTCGGCCCGGTGGGCCATGCTGGTCCATATCTTGCTGCCGTTTATCACAAAGTCGTCGCCGTCCACCACCGCGCGGGTGGAGAGGGATGCCAGGTCGGAGCCCGACTGGGGCTCGCTATAGCCTTGGCACCACTGTATCTCACCCCGGGCTACCGGCGGCAGGTGCGCGCGCCGCTGCTCCTCCGAGCCGTGGATCATCAACGTCGGCCCCAGCATCCGCACGCCGAAGATGTCCCTGCCGGGAGTGCGGTTGTAGGTCAACTCTTCACTGAAGATAGCGGACCGGATTTGCGACGCCGCTTGCCCGCCGTACTCCTCGGGCCAGTGCATGGTCAGCCAGCCCCGGTCGGCCATCTTCTTGCGAAGTTGCAGCGAGAAGTCCCAGTCGCTCTCCTCGGGATAGCGGCCTTCGCCTTCCCAGTTGTCCGGCAGTTCCTGGCGGATAAATTCAGCCACTTCCTGGCGGAAGGCTTCGTCCTCGGAGGTAAACCTGAAGTCCACGGCGGCGCTCCTTACAGAAAGTGTTCAATTGCCCACGGCGACGCAGGTAACTGTCCTGACAACTCCGGTCACGGTATGAATGTTGTCGGTCACCACATTGCCGACCACCGACATATCTTCGGCGCTGACCACCGCGATTATGTCGTAGGGACCGGTCACTACGTCCACCGATTCGACGTTCTCCAGGTTCCGCAACGTTATTGCCACATCCCGGGTCTTGCCCACGGCGGTTTCCACTAGCAGGTACGCTCTGGTAGCCATCTTTTCCTTCCGGTCGCGGTCCAGCCCTGCCGGTCAATTGAAAGTCAATGCCCCAATAGAGAGGTAGGGCGGCTGGAACGCACGATTTCCTGAGACTGGTGCTAATTCTAGGGGCAGCCCATAGGGCTGTCAATTCGATTTCCGTTCAGGACACCCTCCGTAACGGGTATAATTCCGAACGATGGCGCACCAAATGCAGATACTGGCCCGGGGTTCCGAGGAGCTCGGCATCCGGTTGACCGAAGCCCAACTTGACCGGTTCCAGACCTACTATGAGACCCTGGCCGACTGGAACCGCAGCATCAACCTCACCAGAATCACCGGTCTGGAAGAGGTACAGGTCAAACACTTCCTCGATTCGCTCACCGTCGTATTGGCCGCTCCTCTGCAACCGGGCGACTTACTGAAGGTGGTCGACGTTGGCGCGGGAGCGGGCTTCCCGGGCTTGCCGCTGAAACTGGTATTCCCGGAGACCGAATTGGCCCTAGTCGAGTCGGTGGGCAAGAAGGCCGGTTTCCTGGAGGAAGTAATCAGTGTTCTGGAGCTTGAGGGCGTGGAGATACATATCGGAAGGGCGGAAACTCTGGCGCACGATGCCAGCCTACGCGAGAACTTCGACCTTGTACTGGCGCGGGGGCTGGCCCGACTCCCTGTCCTTGCCGAGTACACGTTGCCCTTCTGCCGGGTCGGCGGGACGGTGGCGGCGCTGAAGCACGGAAGCGTGGCAGCGGAGATTGACCAAGCATCGAACGCCCTGCGGACATTAGGCGGGGCTGCGCCGCAAGTCCACCCAGTGGAAGTTACCGGCCTGACCGACGATCGGGTCGTCGTCGCCGTGGACAAAGTCGCGCCGACGCCGGAGGGGTTTCCCCGTCGGCCCGGTATTCCCGCCAAGCGGCCGTTGTAGACCCTCGGTTTTTTTTCGTAAGAAGCCCCGCGGTCGCATTTAGGGCCTGTGCAAAGTCTTTAGCGGCGGCAAATGTCTGAATCAGGATTATCAAGATTAAAGGATGCTCAGGATTGAGAATATCCTGAAAATCCCGAAATCCGGCAAATCCTGATTAAGACAATCACTTTGCACAGGCCCCGCCGCCGCGTTGCGTCGGCTATCCCCCGTTTGTATGATTTGGTCACATCAAACCGCCTGCTCCGGTAGCCCTTGTTGGAAACCGGCGGCCGGTCTTTGGGAGAGGTGCTCATGTCCGTCATGATAACCGGCGCCACCGGGTTTATTGGCAACCGCATTGTGCGCAAACTGGTCGAACGCGGCGAAGATGTGGTCTGCTTCGACTTGGCGCCTCCCCGCGCTAACCTGCAACCCTACATGGACCGGTTGCAATTCTACCGAGGCGACATAATGCAGATGCCCCACCTATTGGACGCGGTCAACACCCATCAAGTGGACCGGATTATTCACATGGCCGCGCTGCTCCCCCCGGACACCGAGGAGCGGCCTCACTTCGGGATGCTGGTCAACATCCAGGGGACCAACAATATCTTCGAGGTAGCCCGCTGGACCGGGGTGCGCCGGGTGGTCTACGCCAGTTCCATAGCCACTTTCGGTGTGCAGGAGACCTTCGGTGAGCGGCCGGTAAACGAGGACGACCTCTCCGCGCCGGTGAACGTGTACGGCATGACCAAGGCGGCCAACGACTTCGCCGCCGGGAAGTACGTGGACCGTTACGGACTGGACATAGTGGGAATACGCATCTGCACCGTGTTCGGCCACGGCCGGGTCACTGGCATGACCGGGATTATCGGCGGCCTGTTGATGTCGCTGCCAGCGGTGGGCCAGCCCATCTCCATGCCCTTCCACCGGGACGAGCCCTCGCCGATGATTCACGCCGAGGATGCGGCGGAGATCTTCGTCCGGGCGTCACTGAGCGACAGTCTGAACCATCGGGTTTACATAAGCGGCGGGCACCTGGCGACCATCGGCGACATGGCCGACTTGGTCAAGAAGTTCATCCCCGACGCCGACATCACCACCGGCGACCAAGCCGTGCCCCACATCTACTTGGTGGACAACAGCCGGATGCTGGCCGACATCGGTTACGAACTCGCGCCGTTGGAGGTAAGGGTCCTGGAGCACATCAACGACGCCAGGGCCGAGGCGGGGATGGAGGCGATTGGGTAAGATGGTCTCTTATTATTTCAGGCACAGGTCCCGGCGATGGCAGTTATGTTGCTTGCCCGGCATAACCGAGGTTGGTGCTTGCCTTGAGAGCAAGAATACGGCTGTCAATTTCCGTTCCCGCTCCCACCATCTTTGAGCGAGGGATTCCACCGTTCCGGCGTCAAGTTCAGGGAAATCGGCTCCATATCTGGTCAGGATGCTTTCAACCCACCTCTCGTTTTTCTGAAATGGAGTGATAGTTTCAGCGTTATACCAATATGCCCTGACTAAAGTATGGTTTAGATGGGTTTCGTGATTGAACTTTTCAACGACGGCCCTGAAAAACTTGTTCCAATGGAAATGCTTTTCATCAAGGACGTAGTTGGGGTATCTGAACGTTGGGCTTTTGCGATCTGAAAGAGAATTCCTGAAGGTTCTTCTTGAAGTTCTGGCCGTCGATGAAAATGACTGTCCTTAAGGTCATGAACATCTCTCTAAAAACGAAAACGGACCCACGTCAGGGGCCCGCTCTCAAAAAGCTATTAACTTCCCGCCCTATAGTGGGCGCACGAGTAATCTAGCACTTGTGTATATTGATGTCAATAATTCCTTGACAGTTCTGCACCGTCGGCGTCTCTCATGTTCTATGGTTGACACTCGCATCCGCCCTTGGGTCACCTCAACACTCCCGGTAGTCCCTCCCATGGATTCGCTATATAATAGCCCCACTGTACGGAAATTCACTCAGGTTCAGAAGGAGCAGCCATGAGCATCGCCATCGGTTACGTGCCCGGAGCATTCGGCCAAGGGGGCGAGGACCCCGGGTTTTTGAAGGAACTGGTGGACCTGGGTGACAGCTACGGCTACGACTCCATCTGGCTCAGCGATCGCATCGTAAGCGACCGGTTCAGCTTGGAGCCTATGGTGGCCCTGTCGATGGTCGCGGCCTACTCCGACAGGATGAAGTTCGGCACCAGCGTGTTGGCCATGCCCTTGCGCAACCCGGTGGTGCTGGCCAAGCAGATAGCCACCCTGGACTACCTCTCCCAAGGGCGGTTCTTCCCCGCCGTGGGCCTGGGACAGGAAGAACCGGAGGAGTACGAGGCCTGCGGAGTGTCCAAGGAAGCCCGCGGCCCCCGCACCGACGAGGCCATCCGGTTGATGCGCCGCCTGTGGGAGGAGGAAAACGTCACCCACGAGGGCGCCTTCTACACCTGCCACAATGTGACCATCACCCCCAAGCCATTCCTGGAGCCTTCCACACCGGTCTGGATCGGGGGGCGCAGCCCCGCCGCTGCCAGGAGGGTCGGGCGCGTGGGCGACGGCTGGCTGGTTTCCAGCGCCACTCCCGCCGAGATCAAGGAGGGGCGGGACATAGTCTTCAGCACCGCTGCCGAGTTCGAAAGGGAGATCGAAGAAGACCACATAGGCGTGCTGCTGGGGTACTATATTTCCGACGATACCGAGGAAGCCACTGCGATGGCCCACGACTACGTTACCCGCCACCGGCCCGATGCCCACTTCACCGAGTACAGCGCCGTCGGCGCCCCCGAGCAGGTGGCCCAGACCATCCAGAGCTACATCGACGCCGGGGCGCAGAAGTTCGTGGTGCGGCCCTTGTGCCCCGCCGAAGAGACCATCGGGCAACTGGAGATAATGGGGACGAAAATACTACCCCAGTTCGTCAAGTGAGGCGGCGCGAGCGGGTCAGCGGTTAATCATGCGACAAAGAAGGTTTGACAGTGGCAATCTCAACCGATGATTTCCGGCTAGGGCGGTTAGAGGGGCAAATGGAGCAGGTGCTCCTCACGCTCCAGGACATCCGGGAAGAAATCCGCGGCCTCAATGCCCGCATAGACCAAGTGAATACTCGGATAGACCAAGTGAATACCCGGATAGACCGCCTCACGCTGGCCGCCCTGGGAATAGGCGGTGGGATTATCGTCGCCTTGATTTCCTTGGTGGGTGTCTTGGCCGCCAGGCTTACTCAAGGCGGTTAGCCCGATCCGTCCCCCCTCAACCCTTTCTCCACCGCAATGAGCTTGTCCAGCCTTCTCTGGAACCGCGGCTCCGGGATGAAGTTGGCCGACAGGAAGGCGGTCAATATCTCCTTGGACAGCTCGATGCCGATTACCCGTCCGCCCAAGCAGACCACGTTCATCTGATCGTGCTCGACGCCTTGTTGGGCGGTGTAGGTGTCGTGGCACAGGCAGGCCCGCACCCCGGGCACCTTGTTGGCGGTTATGGACGCGCCGACGCCGCTTCCGCAGACAATGATGCCCCGCTCGAACCTGCCCGACTGCACCGCTTCGGCCACCGCCGCGGCAAAGTCCGGGTAGTCGTCCTCCGGGTCCAGTTCGTGGGCGCCAAGGTCCACCACCTCATGGCCCAAGGACCGCAGCCACGGTATAAGTTGCCCCTTCAGTTCAAATCCGGCATGGTCGGCGCCGATGGCAAGTTCCACTTCCTGTATCTCCGTTATAAGGATGATTGGGGTTTACGTGGTGAGTCCATCTTACCATGACCAAACAAACTGTCAGCGAACGGTTGACACGTAGTAAAACAACACCCTAACCTTTTACCAACGAAAAAGGAGACGCGGGCGGCCAAGTCGCCGGCCGCACTTGCTTGAGGGACAGACCCCAATGCGGGCCTGTCCCTTTTTTCGTTTCAGCCAGCATCAGAAAGGAGGTGAAAGGTTGACCAACAGTGATTTGGGACTGTGGGGCCGGGAACGGCTTTTGGAGGCCTTGGACGCTTACAGCAGGGGGTTGAGCGATGCGCCCCTGTTGCACAAGTGGACCAAGAGTGATGTAGCCGCAGCCGGCGATGACCGTGACCAACCCATGTCGTTCATCATTTCCACCGACGACGTGGACCGTCACGGCGATGTCATCGTCGCCGAAGGATGGCGCTTGGACTCGTACTTGGCCAATCCGGTGTTCCTGTGGGCCCACGACTACGCCCGGCCGGTCATAGGCCGCGCCGTGGAGGTGTGGAGGGAACCCCACCGCCTGCTGGCGCGGATGACGTTCGCCCCCACCGGCTTCGCCCAGGAAGTGGCCCTGTTGTACCGGTCCGGCTACCAGCGGGGCGTCTCCGTGGGATTCAAGCCCCTGCGCTACGAAGAGCGCCGCAACGACAAGACCGGCGCCTTCTTGGGGATCCGCTTTCTGGAGCAGGAACTCCTGGAGACCAGCGCGGTGCCCGTGCCGGCCAACGGCCACGCTTTGCGAAAGGCCTTGGACGAGGCTCCCCGGTTGGGCGAGTACCTCAGGCAGACCGCCCCCTTGGATACGGCCGTGGATGAGGTGATAAGGGCGCTGCGGGATTCAATACGCCCGTTTTAACCCAAAACCTCAGAAAGCCCGGCGTTTCGGGCAATACATTCGATTTGGAGGACAACATGACCATCGGAGCACACGATTTGGACCTTATCAAGCGGGAGGTGGCATCCGTTCGGGAGTACTACCAATCACGCATGGACGCCGACATACCCCCGTTGAAGGAGGAGTTGGACCGCATCGCCGCCCAGTTGACCCATGCCCAGGACACTTGGCGGGAAAGCGAGAAGCGGGCCATTCTCTCCAGGTTCTCCGGCGGCGACCGCCCGCGGGTAGCCTTTGGCAAGTATGAAGGGTTGGACGTGCTGGACCTGGCCTGCATCCGCAGCCTGCTCAACGCCCAGCTCAGGGACCCGTCCGGGCTGCATCCCCGGATGCTGGAGGACTGGCAGACCAACATCAAGGCCGCTATGGACTCAACCACTGCCGGCGCGGGGGATGAACTGGTGGATACCCAGGAGGCCCGGGCCCTGTGGGACGACGTGAACCTCGAAACATCCATAGCGCCCCTGTTCAACACGGTGCAGATGCCCAGCAACCCGTTCCAGATACCCCTCCAGTTGGGCGACGTGAACTGGTACCCAGGGACCGAAAACGTGGCCACTACCGGCACGGCGTTGAGGACCGCCCGCCAGACCCTGACCGCCTACGAGTTGGTTGCCGAGGTGCCTTGGTCCTATGACTTGGATGAAGATGGCGTCATAGCCATGATGGAGGAGTTGCGGCGCAGCCTGTTGCGGAACGCCCGCGAGGTCATAGACGACGTGCTGCTGAACTCCGACACCACCACGACCAACAACATCAACGCCGACGGCGCCACCATATCCCCCACCGATGCCGGCAAGGCCCAGTGGCTGGTGGGGTTCGACGGCATCCTCCACCTTCCCTTGGTCGACAACACCGGCCAAGCCAACAACCACGGAGCGGCCGTGTCCGACGACATGTTCAACGAGGTGCGGGCAAAGCTGGGCAAGTACGGCGTGCGCCCTTCGGAAGTGGTGTACATCTGCGACATCAACACCTATATCCGTTCCCTGTCCATAGACAGCTTCCGGACGCTGGACAAGTTCGGCCCCCAAGCCACCGTCCTGACCGGCCAGTTGGGCGCGGTGGAAGGCGTTCCGGTCATAGTGTCGGAGCAGATGAGGCCGGCCGATGCCGACGGCAAAGTCACCGACAGCGGAAACGGCGCCACCACCGGCCGCCTTCTCGTCCTGAACCGCACGCAGTGGCTCGTGGGCTTCAAACGGGAACTGGCCATCGAAACGGTGCGCGACCCTCAGAAGCGCCAGAACATCATGGTCGTCAGCTTCCGCATCGCGCTCCAGGAACGCAGCGGTAACAGGGCATCCGCCACCCACACCGCCTTGCAATACAACATCACCGGGGTCTAGCCCCGGGTAATTGACCGCCAGTTTATTTTACGTCCCGCTGGTCTGAAGCGGCGGCGCACAACAGGACATGCACTTGGAGTTCAGGATGAATTTGCTCAAGCCTCGGCCCCAGTCAACCGCCGGTAAGGCCTACCCTGTCGTCGCCGGCCTTGCAATCGTCACCATCGGTGCGCTGGAGGGCTACGCCCTCAGCCAAGGCATCAACGGCAACGCCCTCACCGCCTCCCTTGCCGCCATCGCCGGACTTGGCGGGGCCAGCGTTGGCAGGCTGCTGCGATGACCGCGCCCCGCGCCGACCGGCGGTCCACCCGCCGGGTAACGCCCCGCAACCGCGCCTACGTCGTGCTGCTCAACGCCCACGACTCCAACACGTCGAACGTCAGGGAGGACATCGCCGTCCCCAGCAAGGGAAAGCGGGTCCGGGTGTTGCGGGTAAGGGTGATCCAGGAACGGGCCGACGGGCGGCACCTGTACGAGGTCTACTTCGGCGCGGGCGAGACCATCAGCAGCGACCCGGACAAGGCGGTGGACGTTCTGGATGTTCCCAACCTGGGGGAGGCTTCCACCAGGACCTACCTCAGGGAGGAAGGCCCCCGGGGCCTGCGGGACGAACCGCTCAGCGGAAGGTGGGCCGGCGATCCTCCCAGGGGCGTCCACAAGATAATGGTCGAGTATACCGAGGAGAGTTGATGAGCGTGAGAGTCCGCCGCCGCCCTTACGTGATTAAAGTCCGCGAAATCGAGTCCAACACCACCAATGACCGGCAAACCCTGTTGACGCCTTCCAAGGGCTACAGGGCCAGGCTGGTGCAGGTCAAGGTATTGCAGGACGCCGCCGACGGCCGCCACCTCCTGGAGGTCTACTTCGGCATGGCCCCCAATATCATCACTGATCCGAGCAAGGGCATCGACATTCTGACGGTGCCCGACGAAGGCTCCGCGTCCACCCGCGTATTCCTGAAGGACCAAGGCCCGCGCGGCCTGCGGGACGAGGTCCTCAGCGCCCGGTGGCGCGGACGCACGCCCAAGCATCCACACAAAATCCTCATCCAATACACCGAGGAAAGTTAGCCAAGGCCTCTCATTACGGCCCTCATAAGATCATGGGTCATTGCCATGAAAATAGACCATTTTCATTCCCATGCGTGGGCCTCACGGGGACATGCGTCATTCCCGTGCAGACGGGAATCCAGAAACGCGGGCGATGGCAACACTTTTGCCTGCCCATAACTCCAGATTCCCGCCTTCGCGGGAATGACGGGCGTAAGAAAATCCCCTCTATACGGACGCAGTAAATCCTCAACTCTATTAGGAGACTTCCATGGCACGCGAAGCTTACCGCTCGCTGTACGGCGACCTCACCAAGTTAAAGGACGATAGCCTTTTGAAGGACCCCGCCTCCGGCACTGGGGATGACGACGAAATGTTTCAACTCCTGCTGGCGGTGTCCGACTGGGTTGACCACTACTGCAACCGCCGCTTCTACCCCCGCGTTCAAACCCTGGAAATCGACGGCAGCGGCGGCCCAAGACTGCCGGTGCCGGACCTGGTGTCATTGGCCTCATTGACCGAGGACGTGGATGGCGACGACACCTTCAGTCACCCTTGGAATGACGGGGAATACTGGCTGGAGCCATACGACGCCGACCCGTCACAACATTGGGGCCGTCCCTATACGTCCCTCCGCGTCGGAAAGTCCGGTCCCAAGACCGGCTTCGCCAAGGGGGAGCGCCGCTTCCGGCTCAACGGCGCCTGGGGCTACCGGCAGTTCAAGGAGGGCAGCGGCGCCGTGGTCAACGGCGCCGCGGTAACCCCGGCCAGCGCGGTAATCGCTGTCAGCGACGGAACGCAGTTCGGCGTGGGCCAAACGGTCATCATAGGCGCGGAGCAACTGCTGGTGACCGGCATCGCCGAAGACAACCTGTCGGTCAGCCGCGGCCTCAACGGCACCACGCCTGCGGCTCATGCCGACGCCACCGCCGTTTACATTCTGCGCTGGCCCGCCTCGGTAGAACGCGCCGCCCTCATCCAAGCCGCCCGCATCTGGACCCGCGCCGCCGACTTCGAACCCTTCTACGTGGATTCGGACGTTGACACCGACGTGCGCCTGCTTCTGGAGCCGTACCGCAAACCGCTGGTGTAGGGAAGTTGAGGGGAGAACCGGCATTACCGACCACGTCGGGGCATTGCTGGGGGTCGGGCTTCGGGTCCTTTCGTAAATGCGTGTTGGCGGTGTGTCAGACCTTCTTCTTGGTCTCAGGGTCGTGCTCAAGCACGTCGGTATAGGTGCCATCGGGCTTTTCCCACACCATTTTTCCATCTTTCCACACCGCCACAGCGCCGATGGTCTCGAATGCTCGCTGCCGTGCTTTCTTTGCAGCCCTGTGCATGGCTGCCTCGGCGCCGATCATGTCCGGGTCGCGCGGCCTTTTGGCTTTTGCCTGCCCCTGCTCGTTCGGTGAAGTCATTGTCCCGATGGCTTCCTCCATCAGTTTCGGGGTGTCGCCAGAGCTATCGTATACAGCCCAGTCATCTACAATGTCGCGGTATATAGAGTTGAAATTGCTCCATCCGCTTGGGAACCGCCGACGAATGACCGCCTCGGGGATATTGTGTCCACCCGCCAGCACCCTCAACCTTACACGGGTTATAGACATTTCCGGCATCGGCAATCGCAGGAAGAACAGGGCTACTCGATAACCCTGTTCCTGCCATTTGGGAATCATGCGGGCGTAGCCCTTTCCGCTCAAGGTGGTCTCGAGGGCGAAGCTATCTCCCCTTCTAACCCGCTCGTCTATCATTCTCAACATCAGCCTGCCCGCCTGCATCGCCTCCGACTCCGGCTGGAGCGGGTTCAACCCGGCGGCTATCAGGTCTGCGTTGATGAACGTCAGAGTCTCCGCCTCGTTCGGCAGGAACTCCATGGCGAAGGTGGTCTTACCCGCGCCGTTGGGCCCGGCAATGATGATTATCTTTTTGGAGGCTGACATAGTTCAGGATAACCTTACGTGAAATTGGGTTGGGTCTTGGCCGAAGGCGGCAACCAGCCGTCCACAAAGGCCCGCGATGGCGTCCGAAGAATAGTTGCACTCTATGTGCAGCCCGTTTGACAGGCGACGACCGGAATCAAATTTTCGCCCGTTCGAGTGAACTGGTTCCACGTGAATAAAGTACCTGCTTTTCATATTTCCAAGTCTGAACGGGCACTTATTTTCAGTCAGCAACCCTTTCGCTACTAACAATTCTGCGGCTTCAACAAGAAGGTCTGCCCAACTGTCAACCGATACCTGCTTTCCGTCGGGAACTCGAACCAATGATCCCTGTACTGGTACGCGGTTCACGTTTTTCAATTTACCAAGTTGAACAAAGTTCATCCACTCACCCGCGGTGGTCAACACGGGGTTGAAGGTTTCTACATCCCGCCTTGGCTTAGGCATTTCCCTGGTAGGGTTTGGTGGAAGCAACCCTGCCTCTACAATCGCGGCCTCGAACAATTGCAACAAGTGTGTTCTGGCGTTGTTGACGATTAGCTGTTTATCTACCGGCTGCGCTTCCAATTTAGCCAATTCATCTCTCTTGGCCGCAAGCTCTTGCTTCATGCCCCCTTCCCATTCGGAGTAAAGGCGGTAAGTCTGTGGGCCTGGCCGGGGGCGGTCCCACAGCGGCAGGCTGACAACATACCTCTCGAATGCCTCGTTGATTTTATCGTCATCGGCCATCTCCGATTCCTTGGCGGAGATAAAGGAGCGGAGTTCGTTCTTGCGCTCTTCCGCATCCCCGTCGACGCGCCGACGTTCCTCTTCCAGCAGATTAAGCAGGAACGATGATTCATCAGGTCTCAATTCGATGTCCATCCGATAGTCCTCGGGGTCTACCAATCCGGCCAATGTCCGCAAATCATCATCGACCGGCAACTTTCCCTGAATATGCGCATCGTAGTGGCAATAGTCGCATACAAATTCGTGAAGGTCTCCGCAGTGGGTCTCGTAGCTCCAACGGGCGAATGCGCGCCACTTGCCGCATCGCAAGCAGTCCTTGCCGAAAGGGGTTTGGCAGTAATTGCAGAAGTGGCTGGCGGCGGGCGAAACACCCTCGCATTTCTCGCACCTGACCACCGGCGCGTTCCCATTAGCGTCGTTCCCTCTTGAGTATAGCGACCATTGCCGGTGCTCGTCCGGCAGGCCGTGAATTTCTGCGTTGCCTGCCAAGTCCAGGACCAGGCAATCGCCGCCTTCGGACTTGGGGCGCAGGCCGCGGCCCACCATCTGCAAGTACAGGGCAAGGCTCATGGTAGGGCGAGTAAGCACCACGCAGGAAGCGTCGGGAAGGTCGAAACCCTCGGTGGCCACGGCTACGTTTACCAGTGTCCGAAGGGTCCCATCGCCGAAGGACGCGATGGCCCTGGCCCTTTCTTCCGGAGGCGTATCGCTGAGCATAACCGCGGCGGCAATTCCCGCATCGTTGAATACTGCTGTCAGATTCTGGGCATGGTCTTTGGAGATAGCGTAGATGACCGTCTGGCGCCCGGCGGCGTGGGTTTGCCAGAAGCGGAGCGCCCCGGCCGTCATCACGTCGGGATGGTCGCGGTTGGCCCCCAGGATTCCCGTTTCGTTGAAGTCGCCGGTGCCGGTGACGTTGCCGCCGCGTATGATGTCTTCCGGTTGCGGCATCAGCACTTGCGCCGTGCACAGCCACCCGTCGGATTGTAGTTCGTGGACTTGGGGTCCGCAGTGCAGCTCTCTGAACAGGTGATCAAAACCTTCCTTTTGGGACAGCCGCCAGGGAGTAGCGGTCAACCCGAGGACTCTTCCGGGCCACTGGTCAATCGCCCGCTCCCAGCCCGCAGCGGTAGCGTGATGCGCCTCGTCTATTATCAGAAGGTCGTCGGGGGTATAGCTGCCCCAAATTGGCTTCTTGCTGGTGCGCCTGCCGACGGTCTGCGCCATCAGTATGACCGCGCCGTTGGCGAGGTCCGGGGCTTGGTCGCCCACGAACCAGTGGAGATTGTTGACTGCCGATACCCCGGCGTCCGCCAGCATCCGGCGCGTCTGATCGGCCAACTCCGCCCGGTGGGTCAGCCAAGCGGCTTTGCGGCCATTCCGCAGCCGACGTGCCAGCAGCGCCCCGGCGATGCGGGTCTTGCCGCCCCCGGTGGGCAATTGCAGCATCACCCGCGCCTTGGGGGATTCCAAGGCGGATTCGGCCCGTTCCAAAAGTTCCTGTTGATATTCGCGTAGTTCGTCCAACGCTGGCGCTTGCCCCAAGCTATCCTGTGTCATGTAACTTTGATGCCCGATGCTATCACCAGCAAGGCCAACCGTCTATCTGGTCAATTGGCCTGGGTGTCACTAAAATCAATCGAAACCCCTCCTCACGAGGCATCAATGCAAGTAAAAACAACCGTTCTCTTTCTACTGTCCGTCCTCTTCCTATTCCCTGTCGCGGCCTGCGACCTCGACTCCACTGAAGAGGCCATAGGCGTGATAGCTACCTTTGCTCCCGCTGAGACCTTCGCCCCCGCGGAAACCTTCGCTCCCGCCGACACCCTGGCTCCCCCGGCCACCTTTGCCCCTGCGGATACGCTGGCCCCACCGGCTACCTTCGCCCCTGCCGAAACATTATCCCCGGCGTTTACCCTCGCACCCGCATCCACCCTCGCCCCCGCCGAAACGCTGTCTCCGGCAGCCACTTTCTTACCGGCTGAAACGCTGGCCCCCGCCGAAACATTAGCCCCGGCGTCCACCTTAGCCCCGGCCGAGACCTTGGCCCCGGCAGCCACTTTCGCTCCCGGTGAAACGCTGGCTCCGGCTGAGACCCTCGCACCTGCCGATACTCCCATTCCGGCGGATACGCTGGCTCCGCCGCCCACACCGCAAGACGCCATCCGTAAGCGGTACGACAGTCCGCCCGCCATGACCATCGACCCCGCCCGCAGCTACAACGCCACCATCAAGACCGGCATGGGCGACATAGTGGTGGAGCTTCTGCCCGGTCCCGCGCCTAAAACGGTGAACAATTTCGTATTCTTGGCGGAGGAAGGGTTTTACGACGGAACCATTTTCCACCGTGTCATCCCTAACTTCATGATTCAGGGTGGGGACCCGATGGGTACGGGGACCGGAGGCCCGGGCTATACCTTCGAGGACGAGTTCAATCCCATGTTCGTTTTCGACCGGCCGGGAATCCTGGCTATGGCCAATGCCGGGCCGGACACCAACGGGAGCCAGTTCTTCATCACCACCGTCCCGACTCCCCACCTGAACAACGCCCACACCATTTTCGGCAGGGTGGTCGAGGGCCAGGAAGTGGTCGAGGCCATCTCTGAAGTTCCCACCGGCGCCGCAGACCGGCCGGTAGAGCCGGTGTACATCATCACCATTGACATCGACTAGGTTGTATGACTTTAATATGCTGTAGTGACACACTTCAGATTGGCAGGCTGAATCTCACAATGGATGCGACAACCGTACAAGCTATCGCTGCTGTAGGAGCGTTGATGCTGGCCCAGATTACTCTCATTGGGGGTTGGGTCTATTGGCTGGTGCGTGACCTTCGCACTGACATGCGCGACCTTTGTAGTGACATGCGTAGTGAAATGCGTGACCTTCGTAGTGAAATGCGACGCAATCACCAGGAATTACTGGTTCTTCTCAATGGACATACGCACGCCGATGGTTCCCCGGCTGTGTTTCATCACTTGCCAGGTTCTCCCGGTACGAGCGTGCCCGGCGACTGAATGTACGCAAAGTCTTTACCCGCGTCAAATGTCTGAATCAGGATTATCAAGATTATAAGGATACTCAGGATTGGGAATATCCTGAAAATCCCGGAATCCGGTAAATCCTGATTCAGACAATTACTTTGCACAGACCTTGGAAGGCCACCCCAAACGTTGACAAGCCGCCTGTGGTCGCGTACTATCCCTAATAATTAACCTTGGCCCCACTGTGGGCCCCGGTTTCCTATACGACGTAGAGGTGGATGTTATGGCCACGGTGCAGGACCGGACTTCCTACTGGGAACAGGCCAAAGAACAGGGATTCGACCTTTCCTGGCTCAGCAAACTCGAGGAGAGCGTTACCCGCGACAGCGTGGACGAGTTCTCCATGAACAACACCGGGCGGGTCGAGGGTTCCATCGCCAGGGGCGACGTTCCCCAATTCGGAGCCTATACTTTCCGGACCAAGAGCGACGTCTGGGGGTACAACCTGACCAAGCTCTACCAGGAATTCGTTTCCCGCCAGTGGAGTTCCGCCACCGACATCCCTTGGGACACTCTCCAGCCTCTGCCCGATGATATCGAGGCTGCCGAGTGCCAGTTGGCCACCTTCTTCGCCCAAGTGGAGTTCATCGCCTCCGACGTTCCGGGCCGGTTCATATCCTCCATTTCGCCCGACTACCATGAGATACGTCTGGCGCTTCTGGCCCAAGTAATGGACGAGTCCCGCCACCTTGACGTGTTCCGCAAGCGGGCCTTGGCCAACGGCGGCGGCCTGATGCGCATGATCGACAGTGTCAGCGACGTGGTGGGCGGCAGCACCGACAACGCCCGCGAGTTCACCGAGTTGTCGTCCCGGTTGCACATCACCGGAGAGGGCAACGTGCTGACCCTGTTCCGGCTGGGCGAGCTGATGGCTTACAACGAAGCCGAGAAAGCCATCTACCGCCGCTGCGCCCAGGACGAGGCCAGGCACGTCGCCATCGGCGTGCTTCACCTGCGCTACATGAACGAGTTCAGCCCGGACCGCCGGGAAGAGATTCACTGCTATCTGGACGAGGGCGAAAGCCGCCAAGCCACCGGCGCGGGCGGTGAGAACCCTGCGGGACAGCAGCAGCTCACCAGCCAGGCCCTGGCGGTGCTGCTGGGCGGCGGCAAGGACAAGATCGACGAAGGCCAGAAGCTGTTGCTGGCTATCAGGCAGCGGCAGGCTAAAGAGTACTTCCAGCGGCTCAAGTCCGCCGGTTTCGACGACCGGATCGCCAACGGCCGCGTGAACCCCTCTTTAATGGAGGCGTACAACGCCGCCCCGTAATCGAAACGTTATGCACTTTCAAGACCTCCCGCGAACACTCGAGGGAGGTCTTACTTTATCCGGCCCTGTTCAAGTCACACCGTAGGGACCCCCACATGCAATGCCCTTCCCGTCTTTCCCGCGAAGGAGGGGGCCGGATGGGGGCAACCCGGTCGAGGAATGTAATGGCGACAGACGAGGAAGAGAAGCCCGAACAGCCTCAAGAGCAGCCGTCTGCGGAGGCCTCCAGCGAGACTCCTGAAACGCCTGCCCCAAGCGGTCCCAGCCTTGACTGGATGAACGACACCCTTCAATGGGGAACAAAGGTGCCGCCGGGCAAGCACGGCATTACCATAAAAGACCTTCAGGTTGGGGTCTACGGAGAGATTCCAGAGGTCAGCTCCGACATGACCCGCCGGCCCAGGGGCGCTTTCCCTATTCCGGGTATACCCCGGACCGACCTGTATTCGCTGAGCGCCAAGGTGGATATATGGGCTGACAACGGCGCCGACCTGTACGAAGAGGCCATTCAAAGGCGTTGGATGGCCCACGCCGACGTTCCTTGGGACGATTTGACTCCCTTGCCCGATGACGTGGAGCTTGCCATGCGGCAACTCTGCACCGAGTTGGCCCAGCAGGCCTCTTTGGAGACCGACGTGGTGGGCCAGTGGCTCCACCGCATGAACTACGCCTACTATGAAGTCAAGGCCTTCCTGGCCACCGAGATATTCGACACCGGGCGTCATTTCGTGGCCTTCCGGCAGCGCGCCTTGGCCAACGGAGGCAAGTTGGGCTTGGAAAGCCCGGGCCACTTCAACCGCCGCTTGATGGAAGCCAGGGCCGGGTGGACCGAAGTGGCGGTGTACCTTTACATAATCCGCGGCACCCTCACCCAATGGCTGCTGCGCTACGCCGAGGCCTATGCCCCCAGCCACGCGGAGAAGTACCTGTTCCGCAAGTGCTTGGAGGACAAGTCCCGCCATATAGCCTACGGTTTGGCCCACGTGAAGTACGCCGTGGAGAACAGCGACCCCAGCTTCGGCTTGGGGCTGAACAACCTGATGCGGGCGGTCGAGGGCGACCTGAGCAAGGAAATGAAGGACCCCGTGCTCTGGGAGGCGCTGGCGATCATATTCGGCGGCGGCGTCTCCAACATGTCCGCCGGCATGGAGGTGGTCAAGGACCTCCAGCGGCGGTTCATAGAGCAGTACCTGGCCCGCATGAAGTGGGTCGGCATCCCCAAGACCGAAGCAAATCTCAATCCGGACCTGGCCGGCTACCTTCGCCGGGAAGAGGCCGCGCCGGCCTGAGGAAACTGTCGTGCCCATTTACGAGTACCGCTGCCTGGACTGCGGCGGCGTCAACAGTGTGTTCCTGCGTTCCATGAACTCGCCGGCCCCATCGGGTTGCCGGTTATGCGAGGACGGCCGCCTGCAACGCATCATGTCGCGGGTGGCCTACGTCCGGTCGGAGGCCGACAAGCTGGCGCAGCTTGATCCCAAGTACTTCAAGATGGTGGACCAAGCCTTGGCCAAGGCCCCCGCCAATACCGACCCGGACTACCACATGAACAGGATGGTCCCCTTCAGTCAGGCAAAGGAACACGGCGAGCCTTACTTCAAGGAGTAGTGGGCCGGCCGATCACCGGCCTTTACCAATCACCAGGAGGCAACAAATGAGCGCCCACGGGGCGGATGCTCTGGTTTTTCCATCGGTAGAGTGGTTTCAAGGTTTGCAGCAACTGGTCAATAACGACCCTGAATTCCGCCGCATCGGTTCGATAGACGCCGTCATGGGCGTGAAGGTCGGCGAGAGGGTGTTCATTCTGACCTTCGAGGCCTTCGAGTGCTCCGAGGTTAAAGAGGGCACCGACTACGACCTGATAGACGCCGACTTCTTCCTGGAAATGAGTGTGGAAGACTGGCAGGAGCTTATAACCAACACCAAGGAAAACGGCGCCGCGGACCGGACCCACACTCTCAACACCCTGGACCTGATGTCCGACGACGGCATATCGAAGAACGCCACCGGAGACCAGTTGCGGGCCGACCTCTTCTTCAGGGTAAACCAGAGCTTGCAGCACTTCTTCGACAGTTCCGCCAAGTTGGAGACTGTTTTTGCACCCTGAGATTGACTCCGCCCTGTGCTCTCCCCGTTCCTGCCCAATATAGACCGGCGGTTGAGCTTGTCGTAAGATGAACGGGTTGTTTACTCGGCGCGGGAACGCTAATTTCAGGGGAGTCAAGGGCAGCGGTGAGAGAAAACGAGGATAGACCTGAAGCAAAAGCATCGACCTCCCGGCAACCCAACGTGTTTCAACGGGTTGGAGGCCACATCCAGAGCAAAACTCTATCCGGCCTCATGGAGTTGGTGCCCCTGCTGGTGACGGTCATTGTCCTTTGGTTCATCATCAGCTACGCCGACCAGTTCGTCAGGCCCATGGATTTCGTAGCCGGCAAGCCTTGGGACGTGCCGGGCATCGGGATTGCCGCCGCAATCGTTATTTTCTATCTGGTCGGGGTGATGGTTTCCACTCGCATTGGCAAAAAGGCCATGGACTGGCAAAGCGCGGTCCTCAACCGGGTCCCGGTGGTAAAGACGGTCCACAGCGTTACCCAGCAGGCCACCTCCATGTTAACGTCTCAGTACGGTTTCACTCGAGTGGTGTTCATCGAATGGCCCCGGGAAGGGATGGTCGCTATGGGCTTCGTCACGGCGCGGGCTTACTCGGAGGATACGGGCCAATCGATGGTGGCCGTTTACATCCCCACCGTGCCCAACCCTACGTCGGGCAACATGGCCTTCGTGATTGAAGACGATGTGGTGGAGACGGACTTGACCGTGGAGGATGCGATGAGGCTGGTGTTCTCCGGGGGCATCGTGCTTCCTGAAGTGTTGTCCATGGCCAGGATGCCACGTGTGCGCGAAGAAGGTGAACTTATCGGACGGTTCGAGACCGATTCCAACCAAGGACGGACGCAGGATTGACGACGCTGCGCCCGGGACCACCCGGCGTCCTTGGGACGCATTCAGCTTTGAAGGGCGGCTTTGGCGTCCGACAAGGACGGGTGCACTGGGATGATCTTGTCGAACCCGCTGACCTTGAAGACCTCCTGCACCGGGTCTGTTAATGAGCAGACTGCGAAATTGACCTCTCGCCTGCCCAGGTTCTTGGCTGTAAGCAGGATGACCCTGAGACCGGCGCTGCTGATGTATAGGAGCCTTTGCAGGTCAAGGATGACTATCCGGTCGTCATCGTCAATAATGGTTTCCAGCTCATCCTGAAACGCCCGTGCATTTCCTCCGTCAACCCTGGCGTCAGTCCTTGCTATCAAGGTGGTTCCATCCCGTTCTGTTTCAATCGTCATCTATACCTCTCCAGTACCGTGTAACCGGACCAGCCGTATCATCGCTCCGCGCCGTCCCGCGCCCGATGATTCATGGGTAAATATAGCAAATTAGCCGACATTCCCGCAACGACTGGAACGATAGAAACAATAAATGGCGATGCAATTCAGGCGGTTAATGCCCAGCACAAGTCACCGTCGTTGTGGATTGACCAACCGGGCCGCCGGGAGCAACCGCCCTTCCACACGCCCCAGCGCCAGCATCCCGCCCATTGCCAGCAGCCACGCCAGGAACGCAACGCCGGAAATCCGGTGCACCGGGGTAGCGGCGTCGATCCAGATGAACTGCATGGCGATCCCCACGACCACCGACGCGATCGCGAAGTACTTCAGCTTGCCGCCAACTCTCCAGTGATAGCCGGCCGCGCCCATCAACGCCAGACCGGCCGCTGCGAAGCCGAGCTTCCCGGTGAACCACCGCAGAAATGCGAATATCTCGGTCGAACTGTCAACCGGGCTTTGGCCGACCACGCCGGTCAGAAAAGCATCATTCACTGCCCCCGCTGAAAAGACCAGTCCAATAGCGCACACCCCGGACACGGCGGTAAATCCGCCCGACGCGATCATAATGGCCGGGACCGTGGGTGCGGACCATCGCCCGCCATCGGCCCATATCTTCAACACGCAACCCGCCGCGGAAATTAACGTAATCCCCGATAGGATGCGGGATATGCCGCCGATGCTGTAAAGCTCCTTGTTCGCGGCGATGGCGGCCAGCGATTCCAGCAGTGTTGGCTGGTCTGCCCCCGACGCCACCCGGGTAGAGACAGATACAACCGTTGCGATAGCCGTCAGCAGCAACAACGCGCCCGCAGTCTTGGCTGCGGCATAGCTTCGCGCCTCCGGCGGTCCTGCGTCATGGGATGCGGAATTTGTTTCAGGTAGGCTCTGCATTCCTTCTTTCGTTCCTGCTGTTCTTCGACCTTAACATCCACGACTACCTGCACCGGATTTACGACGCCTTTGGCCCACCCCGTCATTGCCATGAAAATAGACCATTTTCATGTTCATACGTGGCCCCAAGGGGCCATGCGCAATTCCCGCGAAGGCGGGAATCCATTGGGCGGTGGCTACCCCGTCCACAATTCTGCGAACCGGGTAGCCACCACGTTATCGTAGGATACGTCAGCGGACAGAAGGCCCACGTGTCTGGCGAAACGGTTCACTCCCTCAACCGCTTCCTCTGTGATGACGGGACCGTAATAAGGCAGGTCCCTGCCGACCAGGTCCGCAATCATGGCTGCTTCCGCGTCGGGGAACAGGCGTTCCCCCACGACGGTTGCCAGGGACGTATCGTTCCGCAATGCCTGTTGGGTCTTGACTATCGCTCGCACCGCCGCCGAAACGCTGTCCGAGTCCCGTAGGATCCTGTCTTCCGTGGTGACCAATGCCGGAAAGGTGTAGTGTTGGGCGGCGATGGGGCCTATCCCGCGCCTTACGTCCAGGACAATGGTTCCTACACCGCTGCGCACGGCCACCTCGCTGCCCATCGCGTTGGCCCAGAAGCCGTCTATAGTCCCGTCTTTCAACGCTTGCGCCGCGTGAACTCCGAAAGAGACTCCTGGGTCGGCAGCGGCAACGGGACCGACTTCGACGTCCGACTCCGGATCGATCCCCTCATCCTGCAAAAGCCGTTTCAATGCCAGGTCTGGTCCTGGAGCGGCCCCTATGCGAAGCCCCTTCACCGCCTGCACGTCGCCCTGTTGGGCGCCAAGGTCAGAACGCAGAATCAGCAGCCAGTAGGTGTGCTGCGCCAGGGCCACGACCAGCTTGGCGCCCTGCCAATTGGGAAATGCCGTCAGCACGGCGTGGGCCGGCCCCGCCACAAAATCCAACTCGCCGTCCCGGAGGGCAGCCATTGTCCTGGGGATTGGGAACAGGTGCTCCAGCGTTGCGTCCAACCCTTCATCCTTGAAGAAGCCCAGCTCCACCGCCGCCACGGCGGGAAAGTATGAGTTGGACACCAAGTCGGGTACGGCCAAGCGCATTGGTTGCCTCCTTCGGACTACGCAAATTCGAAAACAAGAATACCATGATATACTCCAGTCCCAAACGACAGGCGCGGAAATGCCATGACTACATCGAAAAAAATATCAAAGTTGCTGACGGCCGACGACCTGCTCCGCCTCTCCAGCGAGGGAGTTCGCGGGGAGTTGATAAGGGGGGTGCTGCACGAAACAGTGTCCGCTGGACTGAGACACGGCGAAATTGTAATGACCCTGGGAGTACTACTGGGAATTTTTATCAAACCGCTGCGATTGGGCAGGCTGGCGGCCTCCGACGCCGGCATCCGTCTGGAGCGTAATCCCGACACGGTGCGAGAGCCGGACATCGCTTTCATATCCGCCGAAAAGCTGCCACTGTATTTGGATGTTCCGGGATTCTCGGAAGTGGTCCCCGACTTGGTGGTGGAAATCTTCTCACCCTCCGACAGCCTGGCGGCAATCAACGACAAGGCGTTGATGTGGCTCCGTTTCGGCGTCCAACTCGTCTGGGTCATCTTTCCCGAATCGCGCACCCTGGAGGTTCATTCGTCATCCGCTCCGCCCGTGTTGCTGGGTGAACAGGACCAATTGGACGGCGGCTCCGTTCTTCCGGGGTTCACCTGCCAGGTAAGCCAGATATTCGAACGATAGGCCCTTTGAGGAGGTCCGGTCATGGACAAGAAAGACATTCCCTTTCTCACCGCCACGGAACTTTCCGGGTTGATCGCTTCCAGGGAAGTGTCCCCCGTCGAGGCCGCCGAAGCATACCTGGACCGCATTGACGACCTGGACTTCCGGTTCAACTCCTACCTCACGGTCACCCGCGAAGAAGCCCTGCGTGCCGCCCGGCAAGCCGAGCAGGAAATCATGCAGGGCAACGTCCGCGGTCCCATGCACGGGGTCCCCATCGCCGTCAAGGACCAGGTATGGACCAAGGGCATACGCTCCACCGGCGGCTCCCGGATACTTGCCGACTTCGTTCCCGATGAAGACGCAACCGTCATCGCCAAGCTTAAAGACGCCGGCGCTGTGCTGTTGGGCAAGACCAACCTGAGCGAGTTCGCCATTACGCCCTTCAGCCACCGCTTCAGCCTCCCAAGGAATCCTTGGGACCTGGACCTGTCCGCCGGCGGTTCCAGCAGCGGCTCCGGCGCGGCCACCGCCGCTTTCCTTTGCGCCACCTCCTTGGGTGAAGACACCGGCGGTTCCATCCGCCGCCCGGCGGCGTGGTGCGGCTTGGTAGGGATGCGGCCCACTTGGGGCCTGGTCAGCCGTTATGGAGTGATGAAGGGCATCTGGTCCATGGATACCGTCGGCCCCATTTCCCGGAGCGTGGCCGATGCCGCCATCACCCTCGGCGCCATAGCCGGCCACGACCCCAAGGACCCCTATAGCTGGAACCGGCCCGTCCCGGACTATCTGGCTGCGTTGGACGGGGACATTAGCGGCATCCGCATAGGCATAGTCACCGAGTTGCTTCATGACGAGGTTGTAGAGCCTGAGACGCAGGATGTGGTGCAAAGGGCCATAGCGGTGCTTGGAGAGTTGGGCGCATCGGTAGGGGAAGTGTCCATACCCCTTACCGCCCACGCCAACACTATTTCGTCGATTCTGCTGGCCGCCGAACCGGCCCAGAACCAGCGGGAGTGGGTGCTGAATCGACTGGAGGACTACGGCCATGACAACAGGATAGGACTGCTGGCTGGCAGCCTGATACCCGGCGCGGCCTACCTGAAGGCCCAGAAGCTGCGCAGCATGTTGCGCCAGCAGGTGCACGAGACCCTGGAACAATACGATGTTCTGGTGTGCCCCACCGCCGGAAGGCCGGCCGTGCCGCGGCAGGACGATCCCGTCATCACCAGCAAGGAGATGGCCGGGCGGCTTCCCTACATGCGCACCAACACCTTCAACCTGTCAAGTTCCCCCGCCGTTTCGGTGCACTGCGGCTTCAACTCCGGCTCCCTGCCCATCGGGCTACAGGTAGCGGGAAGGCCCGGCGGCGACGCCATGGTCCTCAAGGTAGCCCACGCCTACGAGCAGGCCACATCCTGGCACACCATGCGCCCTCCCCACGCCTGACGGAAGGTAGAAAGCCCTTTCCCGTCATGTGGTACACTGAGGAAAATGTTGATATAGATTAAGGAGTATGGTGTTAAAGAGTTTTCGAATCAGAAAGGCGTCGCAAGGCGCTGTGTCGGGGCGGCCAAAGATCTACGTGAAGCGGAACGGGGCTTTATATGTTAAGGCCGACGAATTACTCAAAAGTGAAAACGGCCGGAAAGCGATGCAAAGAATAGGGAAGCTCAGTGCGGGGAGGAGGATCACGTCAAAATCACAAACTAATAAAAACTGAGGATATATCTTTTTGGCGGTTGGGTTGCTACTGATTCCCGCAGTTGGCGGGTATTGGTTCCTGACTCACCTGAATTATACCCGGTTTTACGTTGCTCGAGCTTCTGGGTATCACTTGCTGTTTCGGTCCGCTCTCTTCGGCGGACTTTTATTTTTGCTTGCCCGCATCATAACCCTTGGTCTGGAGTCCTTTAACCCAAGGATAATTGGACTGTGGACAAATCACTTTCCAGACCCTTATTCCATCGAGGTGGTGCTGAGTCTAATCTTGGGGTATTTACTTCCTGTCATCATGAACCTGTTGTACAGTGAGGAACAAGGTGCGCGGAAAATAGCCTTGGAAAGCGGAGATTACATGGAGTTGCTTATTGCTGACTCCATATTGAAAGGTCAAGCGATCGAAGTTTCTCTACGTAATAGAAAGTCCTATATTGGGCTTGCACTGGAAAGCGGCGTAAAAATGGGCGGTGATACTGATATCTCCTTGATACCATTGGCAAGTGGCTATCGAGATGAAGATACTCTAGACCTTCATATAATGATCAACTATGTACCCGTCATCGAAAAATATACCGGCCAAGAAACCGCAATTCTGACCGAAGAAGATTTTCGTATTGTAATCCCAATATCCGAAGTGGTTTCTGTTCGCCTCTTTGTTCCTGAGGTATTTGACGAATTTCAGGTGGAAACGAGCGAAGCGGCTCTTACAGAATAATAAGATGCCTTAAATCTAACGATGCAGTGGCTTCGGTGCACTGCGGATTCAACTCTGGCTCCCTGCCCATCGGACTCCAGGTAGCGGGAAGGCCCGGCGACGACGCCATGGTCCTCAAGGTCGCTCACGCCTACGAGCAGGCTACATCCTGGCACACCATGCGCCCTCCCCACGCCTGACAGAGAATAAAAAAGCCCCTCCCCCTTTTGGGGGAGGGGCGCGAGATGAGGACCGCCCCTGCTTCATCCCGACCTCCTTCTTTAGAAAGAAGGCCCACGGACCTCTACTGACGGCAGGATTGGGGCGCTAAGTCGCGGCTTTGGTTTCCCGTTTTCTCTTCAAGGTGGTTGTGCCGGCTGTGGCCGGCAGGGGCTCCGGATAGGGGTTGCAGTAATAAGCCTTCCCGCACCTCTGGCAGACTAGCGCCGGAAACTCCCGGTCATACCTCAAGGCTCCCTGGCACTTCAAGCACTTTCTCATTTTTTTCCCTCTCCTTACTCCATCTCCCAACCTGCCGATATATTCACTACGCACGAAAGTGCAAATCGGTTCTTTTTCCGGCCATACTCTAGGGTATAGAATGGTGCTGGTCTCAGGGCTTCCATTTTTGTAACCCGAATTGACAGCCCTGAAATTCCCCGGACAAAAATTCCTTGCTCCAAGGAGGCCGATTGTGACCTACGTAGGCCAGTCTTTGAAACGTTTCGAGGACCACCGGTTGTTGGGTGGCGGAAGCTCCTATGTCGACGATATGAATCTTCCCGGACTGCTCCACGCCGCCGTGCTGCGCAGTCCCCACGCCCACGCCCGCATCAGGTCCATCGACACCTCACCCGCCAGTCGGTTGCCCGGCGTGGTGGCGGTGTTCACGGCTGATGACTTTGCGGGGGTTGTCGAGACTCTCCCTGCCAGGTACAGCGGCGGCGCCGACGCCGACCAGTTGCACCCGCCTCCCCATCCTGTTCTTGCCGATGGGAAGGTTGGCTACGTTGGGCAAGCTGTGGCAATCGTGGTGGCCGAAGACCCGCAAACCGCGCTGGAAGGCATGGAACTGGTGGTAGTGGACTACGAGTTGCTCCCGACGCTGGTTGACGCAGTAGAGGCGGCAGAGGACTCCGCCCCGCTGCTGCACGAGGAGTTGGGCAGCAACGTGGCGTTGCGCACCGTCAACGCCGGCGGCGACTTGGACGCCGCCTTCCAACAAGCCGACCGGGTAGTGGACCAACGCTACCACGTCCAGCGGGTTGCCCCGGCCCCTATGGAGCCCCGCGGTCTGATTGCCGACTACAACGCCGATGAAGACCTTCTTACGGTCTGGGACTCCACCCAGCACCCCCACGAGGCCAGGGAACACTTGGTGGAGTTGTTGAAGCGGCCGGAGAGCAGCATCCGCGTGGTCGCCCCCGACGTTGGCGGCGGTTTTGGCGAGAAGGCCAGCTTCTTCCCCGAGGAAATCGCCGTCCCCTATATTTCCATTCTGCTGGCCCGTCCCATCAAGTGGCTTGAAGACCGGCAAGGGAACATGCTCTGTTTCCACGGGCGCGGCCACACCGTCGACGTTGCCGCCGCCGTCAAGAACGACGGCACGCTACTGGGCATGAAGGTGAGCATCTTTGCCGACCTGGGCGCCTACTTCCTCATGTCCACCCCCACCGTCCCGGTGTTGACCAGCCACCGCATCACCGGCCCGTACCACACCCCGGCGATGAGCGTCGCCGTGCAGGGGGTCCTGACCAACAAGCCGCCCACCGGCCCTTACCGAGGGGCGGGCGGTCCCGAGGCGGCCTTCTGCATGGAGCGCACCATGGACCTGATTGCCGCCGACTTGGGAATGGACCCTGCCGACGTGCGGCGAAAGAATTTCATCCCGCCGGAAGCCTTCCCCTATGACACCCCCACCGGCATCACCTACGACTCCGGCCAGTACGCCCTGGCTTTCGACCGCGCCGTGGAAATGGCCGACTATGCCGGTTGGCGTGAACGCGCCAGGCAACAGGCCGAGGCCGGCGGTCCCATCATCGGTGTGGGGATTGCGACCGTGGTCAAGGGGTCGGGCGCCAGGGTCACTAGGTTGACCGACCACGCCCGCGTGATAGTTGACGCCGACGGCCGGGTTACGGCTCATACCGGCCTTTCTCCCCACGGCCAAGGAACGGAAACGACTTTAACCCAGATGATTGCGGACGAACTGGGCACTACACCGGCAAACGTTCGAGTATTGCACAGCGACACCGACGTCCTGCCCCACGGCGGTGGCACCTCCGGCAGCCGCGGCATGATCGCCGGAGGCACCATAATGCACATGGTATTGCAGGACACCCGGCAGAAGCTGCTGGCCATCGCCGGCCACCTCCTTGAATGCTCCTCGGAGCATGTGACGCTGGCCGAAGACAAGGCGTTCGACAACCGGGACCCTCAACGCGAGGTGTCCTTCGCCCAAGTGGCTGCCGCAGCTTACGATGAGGAGTTGTTGCCCCCCGACCAGGAGCCGGGCGTCGACTTCGTGGACACTCACACGTTGCGCAGAAGTCCCTACGCTTTTGCCGCCCACGTTGCCGTGGTGGAGGTGTCCCGCGAGACTGGAACGGTGAACATCCTGAAATACATCGGCGTCCACGACTCCGGCAAGGTCCTCAATCCGTTGCTCTTCGAAGGCCAAGCCCAAGGGGCCATCGCCCAGGGAGTCGGTCAAGCCCTGTGGGAAGGGATGGAATACAACGCCGAAGGCCAGCCGTTAACCGCCACCTTCATGGACTACGCCATGCCCAAGTCAATCAACATGCCTGCTATGGACCTGGACACCACGGAAACCCTCTCGGATGTCACCCCCTATGGGTTGAAGGGCATCGGCGAGTTGCCCACATTGGCCGCCCCCGTAGCCGTAGCCAACGCCGTCATGGACGCCCTTTCCAGCGTCGGTGTCCGCCACATCGACACCCCCCTTACGCCGGAGAAGGTATGGCAGGCCCTCCAGACAAGCGGTCAGTAGGAGGATCCGTGACTGCCGGAATCCCGGACCAGCACGCTCTGAACGTTGCCCGGGCCGTCCAGAAAGAGGTGGCTCCGGCTATGGTGATACTGTTCGGCTCGCGGGCCACCGGGCGGTACCGGGAACACTCGGACGTTGACCTCTTGGTAATTACCGGAGATAACAACCCGCTGAAGACCAGGTTAAGTGCAGAGTACGCTGCCCGGTGTTATCTGAAAGAAAACCCTCCGAAATTGGAAGTCAACGTCATCGGCATGACCCGAAAAGACTTTGACCACTGCCGTAGGGCCAAGCAGCATATTGCGGGTCAGGCCGCCCGGTACGGAGTCATAATGAACGGCGAAACATTGGGACCTCCGCCACACTACGAAAGCGAGTATCCTGCCCATTGGCCCGAAACGAGGCAACGCATCCAGAACGTGGAAGAATACCATCATCACTTCAACGAAATGGTTGACGAAAACCATTGGGACCAGAAGATCATGGGTTTTCTTGGCCAGCAGGCCGTCGAAAACGCCCTGAAAGGCTGGCTGTCAGCCTACAACGACGACAGGACCTTTGGGCATAAACTAACCGATCTCTGGAGAGACGCCGCGAATATGGAGGACTGGAGCAACCCGGAACTGGACCGCCTTCATCTAGCCATGACAAGACTATTCGACTACATAGAATACGAAGACCCTGACCGCCCGGACGAGCAATGCGACTGGTTGACCGACTATGGGGTCATATACCGCTACGCCGGCACTTCCTACCAAATGACCCAGGATGAACGACTGGAATTGAGGGAAAGGATAAACGACGCTGTCAGCGCGATCATCGAGCGAGTCCACACCATCAGCGGGACCACGGAGTCCGACGTTTACCCGGAAGGCATCAAGCCTTGGGAAACCTGACACGGATATCCCTCGTGATCGAGTGAAACTCGCCTGTTTCTTATTCCAGCAACGAGTTAACCCTTGAATAAGACCCGATTGAAAGTGTCCTATCTTTCCAATGTGGTGGACTTGTCTACTGGTGAAGTAACCGGCGGGTCTTGGATGATTGCTGATAACCTGGCGGTGTTTTTTGCTCATGGAGAGGACAGGGCGGTCGAGGTCGAGTTATTGGAAGGCGCCGAGACTCTCCTGCCCTACCTACTCCCGGAGGAATTTGGGGATGTCTGGTCCCCTACCAAGTGGCAACCCAAGGTGGCTTATGACCGGGAACGGGACGTACTGCGTTTGTTTAACGATGACACACCTAAAGCCTGGGTGAACTGAGATGACTATCGAACGAAAGCTGATTACTGCCGACGAATTATTGCTTATGTCCGATGAAGGCAGGCGGTATGAACTCATAAAAGGAGTGCTGGTCGAGCTTATGCCTGCTGGAATACCTCATGGCATAGTATTGAGTAGAATCGTTTACCTTCTGTTCGCTTGGGTCGAAGCGCATGGGAACTACGGTGTCGTATTGAGCGGTGACGTTGGCTTCTGGTTGGAACGCGACCCGGATACAGTGCGCGCGCCCGACGTGGCTTGGATTGCGCCGGGCCGACTGCCCGATGACGCCCAGGGCTTTGGCAGTCTGGCCCCTGACTTGGTGGTCGAAGTAAAATCACCTTCCAATTCTCGCCGGGAACTGGTCGAGAAAGCGTCCATGTGGCTCAACTTCGGCTCGCGGGAAGTCTGGGTAGCAGACCCGGAAACCGCAACCATCATCGTTCACCGGCCTGACGCCGGACCGATAACGCTGGGTGAGGACGATACGCTTGAAGGCGGCGATTTGCTTCCCGGTTTCACTGCCCCCGTCGGCTACTTCTTTCGCCGGTAAGCGCGGCCCCAGTTCACACCAATCATTCCAACAAAATAATTGACATTAAACTGGCCGCATTATTTAATATAAGCTTAACAATTTAAGGGTTGTTTGAACGCCCTGAATTGGGGATAATCGTAGCGCCGGTACGACACATGCCGGTAATGCTACTACGATAACTTGGGAAAGGAGTGGACTATGGCTGACCAGGATATCGCCTTAATGGCCCATCTGCTCCGACGGGCTGGTTTCGGAGCGAGCCGCGACGAAATCGAACGGAGGGCGGCCCAAGGTTACGACAACGTAGTCGAAGAGTTGTTGGACCACGGCAGTGAACCCGGCATCGACGAAGACCTGATGTATCGGGCCTATCCGTCGTACTTCGACAAGGGAGCCATCGAGACCGGGCAGACCGAGTGGGTCTACCGGATGATCAATAACAAATACCAGTTGCAGGAGAAGATGTCCCTCTTCTGGCACACCATCTTCTGCTCCGGCGACAACAAGGTGGACAACGCTCGGACCACATCCATCCAGATTGACAAGTTCCGGGCAATGGGCATGGGCAACTTCCGCGATCTGCTGATGATGCTGTCCACCGACCCGGCCATGCTGTACTACCTGGACAACATCGAAAGCCACAAGACCGCCGTCAACGAGAACTACGGCCGCGAGCTGCTGGAGCTCTTCTCCATGGGCGTCGGCAAGGACGGCGACTTCAACTACACCGAGGACGACGTCAAGGCCTGCGCTAGGGCCTTCACCGGCTGGAACTTGAAGCCCACCATCCCGGTGTTCCCCTACGGCAGGACTCCCTTCGAGTTCCGCTTCGACCCCGCCGACCACGACTACGGTGAAAAGACCTTCCTCGGCGAGACCGGCAACTGGGATGGCGGTGACATAGTCGACATTATCTGCAAGCAGTCCGCCACCGCCCGGTTCATCTCCCGGAAGCTCTACGACTTCTTCGTAGCCGACGAGCCGCCGGTCCCCGCTTGGCGTCAGAGCGCTCCCAAGGACCCGGAGGCGGTAGCCGCCCTGGAAAAGGCATATTTCGATTCCGGCTACGACATCAAGGAAATGCTCCGGGTGCTGTTCACCTCCGACTTCTTCAAGTCCGAAGCCTCCTACTACGCCAAGGTGAAGAGCCCGGCCGATGTGGTCATTGGCACGCTACGGATGGTGGGAGAGCATACCACTCCCCAACCGGGTCTGTTCTTCGTGGCAATGGAGCCCAAGTACATGGGCATGGACCTGCTGAACCCCCCAACGGTGGAAGGCTGGCACATGGGCGCCGAGTGGATCAACAGCGGCACCCTCATTGACCGCATCAACTTCGCCGCCGGGTTGCTGGGCGACACCGATCTGCCAGGGGTCCAGTCCATAGTGTCGAGGCTCATGGACCGCTCCGATACCCTGTCTCCCGACGGTTTCGTCGATGGTTGTCTCGAATACGTCGGTCCCTTGACCGTCGCCGAGGAGACCCGTTGGGAACTGGTTTCCCACGTAGCCCAGGGAGGCCAACTGGGTCATGGCACCGAGTCAGAACGGCAGGACTTCACCCGCCGCGCCGGCGAGATGCTCCAGATGATCGCAACCACTTCAGAATTCCAATTCGGCTAGAACCCGGCTCCGCTTACAGTAAAGAAAGGGAGGACGATTATGGTTTCCACCAAGAAAGACCCGGTCCTGGCTGTCCTTTGCCTCTCCGGGGGAAACGACTTTATGAACACGGTTATCCCCTATAACAACCCCTTGTACCGGGACTATCGCCCGTCGCTGGCCATCTCTGAAGACCAGTTGTTGCCCATCAACAACGAACTGGCCCTTCACCCGGCCATGCAGCCGTTGATGAAGTACTGGGAAGAGGGCAAGCTGGCCATTATCCTGGGCATCGGCTACCCCAACCCCAGCCTGTCCCACTTCCGGGCAATGGACATCTGGGCCACTTGCGAGCCCGACGAACTGGGGCTGATCGGCTGGTTGGGCAGTGTAATTCAAGAGGTGGACCCCAAGGCCGAGAACGTGTTGACTGGCGTCAACTTCGGTCGCGGCCTTCCCCGCGCCATGGCTAAGGAAGGCGTGCCCGTCGCCTCGGTCGGCGACCTCAGCACCTACGGCCTGCTGACCGACATCGAGGAAAACGACCAGAGGAACCAAGCCCTCGACCTGTTCGGACGGATGTACGCTCCCGCCATCGGTCGCGGCGCAGTGACCGACTACATCCGCCGCACCGGCGTCGAGGCAATGGCCGGCGCCGACATCTTGGGCACGGCCCCCGGCAAGTACACCTCCACCGTCGAGTACGGCAACAGCGACGTCGGCCGCTACCTGCGCGACATGGTCCAGGTGCACAACGCCGAGTTCGGCACCAGGGCGCTGTTCACCTCCGCTCCCTACAACATCTTTGATACCCACGCCAACCAGGCCGTCGGCCACTCCAATCTGCTGCTCGACATCTCCTCCAACGTGGACTGTTTCATGGCGGACCTCAGGGAGCAGAACATCAGCGACAACGTTACGCTGTTCTTCTACTCCGAGTTTGGGCGCCGCGCCATGGACAACGGTTCCGGCACCGACCACGGCACCGGCGGCGTGGCCTTCGCCGTTGGCGAGCACGTCAAGGGCGGCATCTACGGAGAGTACCCGGGCTTGGAAATGCATGAGTTGGAAGAGGGCGGCAACCTGTTGCACAACGTGGACTTCCGCCAAGCCTACGCCACCCTGTTGGAGAACTGGATGGGTCTGGACTCCAAGCCTATCATCGGCGGGACTTGGGAGAAACTGGACTTCATGTAAGCCGCCGGGCTAATGATGGACTGACTTGAAGGAGGGAAATCGTGGCTAGTGTATTTCTGGGCATTAACGACCGGACCTATACCTACTCTTTCGTAGCGGGGAGGTCCGAGTTTCAAGGCACGGGGTTCCGCAACCCTATGGACATCGCCTTCGCTCCCGACGACGTTATTTACGTGGTGAACCGGTCCTACGAGTCCCGCCCCGACGGCACTCGGATTAACATGTGGCGGATTCACGATGACGGGACCGAAGAATACATCACCGAGTTCGGTTCCTATGGCGAGGGCAAGGGCCAGTTCATTTGGCCCATCTCCATCGCCGTGGACAGCGAAGTCAACGTCTACGTCGCCGACGAGTGGACCCACCGCATCAACATCTATGACAAGGACGGCCAGTTCCTCAGTGATTGGGGGACCCACGGCTCCGGCGACGGAGAGTTGGATCGCCCGTCGGGCTTGGCCATAACCCCCGACGACCTGATCTATGTAGTTGATAGCCGAAACCACCGGGTGCAGAAGTTCACCCTGGACGGCCAGTACATCAGCCAGTTCGGCAGCTTCGGCACCGGCCCCGGGCAGTTGAACACCCCTTGGGGCATCGGGCTCGACAAGCACGGCAATGTCTTCGTAGCCGACTGGCGCAATGACCGGATCCAACAGTTCAGCCCAGAGGGCGAATGGCTGGCTTCCTTCGGTCAACCCGGCTCTGGCGGTGATGCCATGCCCGCCCGCGACCTGGGCGGTATGCGCCGCCATGAGGCGCCGGTTGGATTCTTCAACCGGCCCACCGGCGTGTGCGTCGACGACGACGGCGACGTCTACGTCGCCGACTGGCTCAACAACCGGGTGCAGGTGCTGGCCCCCGATGGCCGGTTCATCACCGAGTTCACCGGTAACGCGGCCCTGTCCAAGCTGGGCGTCGAAAAAATCCGGTCCAACCCGGACATGATTCGCCAGCGCAACGGCGTCCGCGATTTCACCCCCGAGCAGGTGCTCTGGGCCCCCACCGCCGTCAAGGTGGACCCCAAGGGCCGTATCATCATCGTGGACACCACCCGCCACCGCTTCCAGTTCTACCAGAAGAACCGCGAGCCGGTGATGGTCTAGCCCCGGTCCTCCGGGCTATCGCCTCGGATACAAGGTTGGAGCAGCCCGTCCATCATCGGCGGGCTGCTTTTCTTATTTCCGGCGCCGGCGGACCGGCGCCGTTGTGAGGAATGGTTATGAAGTTCGGACTCTTTATGATGCCGTTGCATCCCCCGCGAAGGTCTTACGCCGACTCCTATGACCGCGACGTGGAATTGCTGGTGCTGGCCGACAAACTGGGCTACCACGAGGCATGGGTGGGAGAGCACATTACCGAGGTGTGGGAGAACGCCCCGGTGCCAGAACTGCTTATCGCCCAAGCGTTGGCTCTCACCGAAAATATCATCCTGGCCACCGGCGTTACCATGCTCCCCCTGCACCACCCGGTCGATACCGCCCATCGCATAGCAATGCTGGACCACATGGCCAGGGGGCGGTTCTATTGGGGCATAGGCGTCCGGTCCCTCCCCACCGACCTGCACCTCTACGGGATCGAGTACAACTCCATGGACGAGGTGCGGGAGCAGGGCCAGGAAGCATTGGACGTCATCCTCCGGCTGTGGGAGGCTGAGGACGGCCACTTCGGCTACGAAGGCAAGTACTACCAGGTACACGCCCCGGAAACCGACCCCGAACTGGAGCGCAGGCTCTACTTCAAGCCCTATCAGAAACCCCATCCGCCCATCGGCGTGGCGGCCAGCACCCCCGGCGGCGACACCATTCGTATGGCCGGTGAGCGTGGCTGGATACCCATGACCAACCTACCGTCCCAGTATGTTCCCCAGCTATGGGAGAACATGGAAGCGGGAGCCGCCAGTACCGGACGGACCGCCGACAGGGGCGAGTTGCGTCTGGGGCGCGACATCTATGTTGGGAAGACTCCCCAGTCGGCCCGCGAGGAAGCCCGCGAGGTATTGGGCAGGCCCTTCAACGAGCACCAGTGGATTAACCGGAAAGCGGGCAACATGTTGGGTGCGTTGAAGCTTGACCCCAACATGTCGGACGAAGATGTGGACGTGGACTACATGATGGAAAACGTCTGGATCGTCGGCGACCCCCAGGAGTGTGCCGACAAAATCCGCCAGCACTACGAGGAGGCCGGCGGGTTCGGCCACCTCCTCACCATCACCCACGACCCCGACGACCACTCCCTCATGCAGAACTCCATGCGCCGCCTGGCTGAAGAAGTGGCCCCCTTGGTGGAGGACCTGGCGTAGAGGGCGCGGGATTATGGGCAACGGGGCCGTCTCGCGCTTTGTAACCCGTTGGCGTCCCTTGATTAAATGCCCGCGATGACAACAGGGTCTAGTGGACAGGCCCCCGGTATTCCAAATGAACTCCTGGAGTTTTGGAGGCGATTTGAGGCCAGGGGGCCGCGCTTCGTTGTCGAGATGCATGAGAGTCAGTTGTTGGATGAATCTGATGGGGCACGCATACTTGGATATGCTCCGACTACAGGTGTAGATATTGGCTCACCGCCGCGTTCAGAGGAAGAACAGGGGAACCATACATACATTTGGTTGATTAGCGACGACGGCATACGGTACATCGAAGAAACGCCCGTGTCCGCGTTGGACTCGCGGTTACCCAAACACACCAACCTGACCGGTGGACAACCGGCTTACATTGGTGGTCAACTGTGGTTTGCCGCCGCGGACGCTCTTTTTGTATCCGGCGGCTCGGGGCGGTATCCACCGATTCACGAACAGCAACTGGAAGAAGCCGTCCGCGTGTTCAAAGCCTACGGGTATAACGTAGCATCGCTTGGGTGGGATCCTGAAAGAAACACAGCGAGGCGATTTTGGAGCAATCCATGAACGAGATTATCAAGGTGTTTGGCCAGGTGACGGCCACGGACAGAGAAACCGCGGCCCGTGAGTCCACCCGAAAATTCGTAAGAAGCAAATCCGAAATGGGCCCGGTGTATGAAGGGCGGAATCCTACCGGTCATATAATGACGGCTTGGGAAGCCTATACGAGCTTTGGCTTTGACATACTTGATGAGGCGATTGAGTACAGTGGCGCCATATTGCTGGAAACCGTCGGGGCCATCGAAAGAACTTTTAAGACTCGCCGCAACGACCTTGGCTTGTCCATAGAGTCCGTTGCGCGCGCCGCGAGCGTCGAGGCCGGTATCGTTAAGCAGGCGGAGGAACTTGCCCGTGATGTCCCGATACAGGCGCTCGAAAAGTTGGCGTTCTCCTTGGGACTCGACGAGCGTCTCTTGGCTTTCAAAGAAAATGCCGGTGGAGACCGGCAGTTAGCGTTCCGCCTCAAAACCCTTCAACAACCCCAGTCCGGGACTTTCAGCCTCTCCGCGGGTACAGTCCTCCAATTTGCTGAAGCAGCATCTGTAATCCGTGTCCAATCAATGTTAATGGACTGGTTGGGCCAGCCGAGTGCCGTCAAGGATTTTCAACCTGACCACTATTACGGGTCTCCGGTTAACCCTGCATGGCGATTAGGATACCAACTAGCTGGGCAAGCACGGGGACATCTTGATGTAGGGGATGCTCCAATCCCTTCAATGCGTGACTTGGTAGAGAAAACCTTAAGCATCCCGGTGGTGCAAGCGGAGTTACTTCCGACGATTGCCGGCGCTACCATCACGACAAGAGGTCATGATGGGACTGACGTTAGAGGCGTAGTTCTAAATACACTTGGGGAAAATGCCAATGTGTGGGTAAGACGCGCTACTCTGGCTCACGAACTTGGGCATATCTTGTACGACCCAGAGGAAAAGCTGGAACGATTGCGAGTCGACTCCTACATGGGGACACAAGGCGACCCGGAAGGTGGTGTTCATACGGATTTCGTGGAACAACGGGCCAATGCCTTTGCCATCGCTTTCCTGGCCCCTCTGGACTCGGTTCGCTACATGACTCCGGCGCCCATTAAGGCGGAAGCCATCGGGGAGGTAATGCAGGCCTTTGGCATCAGCCGCACAGCAGCCCGGCACCATGTGTTCAATGCCCACTACAGGGAGAATAGCCTGCCGGAATGGATGGAGCAACTGGACCCGTCATATGAATGGCTAATCGTCGAGGATTTCACTTTGGACTATTTCCCAGTTGGTTCGGTACCACTGCAACGCAGAGGAAGATTTGCTGGGCTAGTTGCTGAATGTCACCATCGTCGGATGCTATCGTCTCAGACTGCTGCCCTTTACTTGGGTTGTGAAGAACAGGACTTTTTGGACAATGCAGGCTTGATTCGAGACCTTCATCCAATTGATAACGTCTAAGATATTTCCAACCGTCGGCAGTAAGCTATCCAGCGGAGACTTCATTAGTCCTGTTCATGCAGAGACTAACCCGTCAGCCAATCAGCACCGGTCGTGGTACTCCAATAATCGCTCTACAAACTGGTGGACTACGGGACGGTCGGTCGCCAATTGGTAGTCTCGCATGAAGTTGTGATAAAAATTGGCGTGAAACTTCTCAGCGATTGAAAACCAGTTGACGATCAATTCGTCCTGGTACTCTGTAGCAAGTCTGGAAACAACGCCTTTCATTTCATAATGACCGCCATGGTCCCAACCTCGTTCCTCCGCCATGGCCATCACCACCTGCGTGGCGGCTCCCCAAAGCTTCTCTGACGCTTGCCGATTGTCCCCGTCATTGAACTCTCTATCGGACGCTTCCAGGAAGTCCCGTGCCGCTTGTATACGCTCACTTGTCGCCACGCATCCTCCTCAACGCCGCCAGCACCTTCTCCGACGTAATCGGCAGGTCGGTTATCCGCACCCCCACCGCATCGTAGACCGCGTTGGCGATGGCCGGCGCAACCGGGGCTATCGGGTTCTCGCCGATGGCCTTCCCTTCATAGGGGCCGTTGCCTTCGGGATTCTTCACCAGCACCGTAACCAGTTCGGGGATGTCCTGCACCGTCGGTATCTTCACTTCTCCCAAGCTCAGCGTGGACACCCGCCCCTCTTCCGACTGCAACTCCTCCATCACGGCGTAGCCCAGCCCTTGGATAACGGCACCGTCTATCTGTCCCTGGTGGCCCAGCGGGTTGTAGATGGTGCCCACGTCGTGGGCCGTCGTTATGCGGTGCACCGTCACTTGGCCGGTTTCCGGGTCCACTTCAACGTCGGCTACCTGGGCGGTGTAGGACGTTACCGGCGGCTCTTCCGCCGCAGTGACCGTCTCCCCGTCAATGGCGCTGCCCAGCGCGGCGACCGACCGGGCAGCCAACTCGCCGATGGGGACGCCTTGCTCGGGGTCCCCCTCTACGAACACCCGGCCGTTGCGGAACACGATCCGCTCCTCGGCCCAGCCGTAGAACTCGGCCGCCAGCCCCGTCAGCTTCTGCCGCACCTGCTGGGCCGCTCCCAGGGTTGCTTCCGCTGCGCCCACGCTGGTGCCCGCACCGGCGCCGGTGTCGAACGTCACTTTATCGGTGTCCACGTGGGCAACCAGCACGTCGCTCACCGGGATGCCCAAGTCCTCGGAAACGACCTGCCGCGCCACCGTGTAAAACCCCACTCCCGTGTCCGGCACCGTCGATGACACCATCGCCCGTCCCTCTTCGTCCATGCTTACCCGCCCGGTGAACACGGCTCGTCCTTGGGGGCGTTGCCCGAAGGAGATGCCCCGTCCGAAGTTGGGGCCTGCTTTCGGCCCGCCCCAGTTGGCCGACTCCGCTGCTGTCCGCAGCGTTTCTTCCCCCCTCACGTGGAGGTACTTCTCCCCGGTTCCCGCCGTGTCGCCCTCCTGCACCACGTTCTTCAACCTTATCTCGTATGGGTCCAGCCCCATTTCCTTGGCGATCATGTCGATGTGGGACTCAATTCCGAACACCGCCTGCGGCTCTCCCGGAGACCGGTAAGACCCGCACGGCATGTTGTTGGTGTAGACCATGTAGTTGTCGATCTGGAAGTTGGGTACCCTGTAAGGCCCGCCGCCAACCTGCCGCCCGCCGCTCAGGTTGGTCTGGCCTCGGTAGCCGCCGTAGGCTCCCCCGTTGAACACCACGCTCGATTGGCGGGCCCAGAAACGCCCGTCCCGCTTCATGCCCGTCTTGACGGTCACAGTCGAAGCGTGCCGGGGGTTCCCGGCCATCAATTCTTCTATGTAGGTCATCACCATCTGGATGGGACGCCCGGAACGTCTGCTCAACTCGTAGGCCAGCGGCACGTTCATAATGCCGGCCTTGCCGCCGAAGTCGCCGCCGATGCCGCACGGGTTCACCGTGACGTGTTCCTCCGGCAGCTCCAGGTAACGGGCCAGTTGCCACCTCAACCGGTACGGTTGCTTGTTGTTCGCCCAGACCTGCACGTGCCCCGAATCGTCGACCGCAACCATGCAGGTGTAAGGTTCCATGTAGCCTTGGTGCACCCAGGGCGTGGTGAAGGTGTGCTCGAATATCAGGTCCGACTCTTGGAACCCTCGCCCCAGGTCGCCGCCGGACCACGAGTTGTGGGACACTATGTTGCCGTTGGGCGTTATCGGCCCCGAACTCCTGCCCGCCCACGCTTCGTAGGTTGGCGGTCCCTCGTGCACCAGCGGCGCGCCCGGTTGCATCGCCTCCAGGGCGTCGAAGACCGCCGGCAGCGGCTCGTATTCCACCTCGATAAGGTTGAGCGCCTCTTCCGCCACGTCAGAGTCGTCGGCGGCCACCGCGGCGACCTTCTCCCCCACGAACCGCACCTTGTCCACCGCCAAGGGTGGCACGTCCTGCAATACCCGGCCCAGCAGCATCCCCGTCATGTCCTTGCCGGTGATTACCGCATGGACTCCCGGCACCGTCTCCGCCCGTGAAGCGTCTATGTTGACGATTCTGGCGTGAGGGTAGGGGCTTCTCAGCACCTTTCCTATGGCCATGCTCGGTAATATCACATCCGCCGAGTACAGGTGATGGCCGGATACTTTGTCCGGCCCGTCCTCTCTGGTTACCGGTCTTCCCAGTGCTGTATAAGTAGTCAAGTCACGCCTCCCGCAAGAGCCTTTCAGGGTACACCACTCTCATCAATGGCATGTTAACTTGGTGGCGCTTTCCGTGCAAATATTCATACACCCACCGTAATCTAATGCCTCCCTCAGCTACTATTCCTGCACCCCAACGTCATTCCCGTACCTCACCCCGTCATTCCCGCGAAGGCGGGAATCCACCCTACCGTCACCACTGAACAGACCCATTAAACGGAGCGCTGCCCGCCGTTGACTGTGAATTAGCCGTGTGATAGCCTTACCAGACTGACTCAAAGATCGGATTCTCACTCGGATGTCCCTAAGGAGCGTTAAGCTAATGCAAGTCACCGAACTGGCAATCGAACGGCTTCGAGAAGTCATGGAAGAGCAGGGGGAAAGCGACAGCTCCCTGCGGGTCATCGCCATGCCGGCGGAGACCGGTGGCGTCCAGTACATGCTGACCATGGAAAAGGAGACCCAACCCGACGACACCGTGCTGAGCCTTGACGGCGTCAACTTCCTGATGGACTCGGACAGCGCCCCGTTCCTGGAGGAAGCCACCATTGACTTCGTCGAAAACTTCGGCGGCAGAGTCGGCTTTGTCATCAACAACCCCATGTTCGCCGCGGGCGGCGGCGGCGGCTGCGGTTGCGGCGGCGGTGGTTGTGGCTGTGGAGGCGGCGGCTGCGGTGGTGGTTGCGGCGGTCACTGATACACCCGTTTTTACCTCGGACCACTCTGGAGGGCCGCACCATCGCGGCCCTCTTTTCGTTCCGCGCCCAGCTTGACGCCTCTTGCATCCACCGACATAATCAACCGCAACCCGTCGCCCAATCACATCCGCAGGAGGCCCTCCATGCCGTCCACACCCCACGGCGTCAACTTCCAGTCTCACCGGCCCGTCGTCATGGGCCTTAACGGCATGGTGTCCTCCGGCCATCCCTTAGCCTCCCAAGCCGGCATAAGCATGTTGCAGAAGGGCGGCAACGCCATAGATGCCGCCCTTGCCACCGCCGCCGCGCTCAACGTCGTCGAGCCGCTCATGTCGGGCATCGGCGGCGACGGGTTCGTAATGGTCTACTGGAAGGACGCCGACCGCATCGACATCTGCAACGGCACCGGCGCCGCCCCCTACGCCGCGACCAGGGAGCGTTACCTGCCCGGCGGCATCCCCATGAAGGGCATAATGAGCGTGTCCGTCCCCGGCCTGCTCGATAGCTGGTTGTGCAGCCACGCCAAGTACGGCTCATTGTCCTTGGCTGAGGTGTTGGCTCCAGCCATCGACCTGGCCGCCAACGGTTTCCCCACCAGCCACGTGCTGTCAAAATCTATAGCCGCCGATCCGTTGCTTTGCAGCTTCCCCACGTCCAGCGCCGTGTTCGCCAAGAATGGCCGCCCGCTGAAGCCCGGAGAGATTCTCCGCCAGCAGGACCTGGCCCGTACCTTCCAAGCCATTGTCGACGGCGGCCGCGACGCCTTCTACCAAGGCGACATCGCCCGCGCCATCGTCAAGTTCAGCGAGGAGCAGGGCGGCCTCCTCACCATGAAGGACTTTGCCGACTCCCATTGCCGCTGGCAGCAACCCATCTCCACCACCTACCACGGCTACACTGTCTATGAAGCCCCGCCCAATTCCAGCGGTCACATCCTGCTCCAGGAACTGAACATGGTGGAGCAGTTCGACCTCGGGTCCCTGGGTTGCAACTCCCCCGAGGCCATTCATCTGATGGTCGAGGCCAAGAAGCTGGCCTTCGCCGACCGCGAGGCCTATGTCGCCGACCCCGAGTACCTAGACATTCCCGTCGCCGGCCTCCTCTCCAAGGCCTACGCCAAGGAACGCGCCAAGTTGATCGACCCGGAGCGTGCCGCTACCGACGTGGCCGCCGGTGACCCCTGGCGGCATCAGGGAGCGCCGGGCAAACGCCGGGGAACCCTGGCCACCACCGGGGTAGGCGGCGCGGAAGAGGACACCACTTGCTTCGCCGTCGTGGACCGCTGGGGCAACGCCGTTTGCCAGTTGCAGAGCATCCAGAGTGCTTGGGGGTCCAGCCTCATCGCTGGCGACACCGGAATCTTGCTCAACAACCGCATGACCTACTGGCACCTCGAAGAAGACCACGTGGACTGCCTCCAGCCCGGCAGGCGCGTCCGCCACACCATGAACCCCGTCATGGTGTTCCGCCCGTCAACCACCGGCTCGGCCAACGGAGCATCCGACGGCTCGGCTCCCGGCCGGTTGGCGATGGTCTGCGGCACCCCCGGCGCGGACACCCAGGTCCAGACCAACATGCAGGTCATTACCCACGTGCTGGACTTCGGCATGACCGTCGCCGAGGCGGTGGAGGCCCCCCGCTGGCGGAACACTCACAGCCCCACCGAGTCCACCTTCCCCCACACGTCTCCCAACGAACTTCACATGGAGAGTCGGTTCTCCCCTGAAACGCGGGCCGAACTGGAAAAGCGCGGCCACACCCTCAATGTCATGGGCCCTTGGGAGGCGTCCGGCAGCGAGGTGATGATTTGGGTGGACCCGGACAACGGCGGCCTCCACGGCGCATCCGACCCCAGGCGCGACGGCTATTCGGTAGGTTGGTAGGGAGTATCTGATGAAAATACCGGGTGAAAAAAGAAGCCGGCATCCGGACCAGTGCGGCAACCTGGCGGGGGTATTCGCCGAGTCCGTCCGCGACCACCACATGGACCTGGCTTGGTCCCTGCTGTCCAAGGAGACCCGCGGTATGCGCACCGGCGTGTGGGCCACCCGCAACAACATCGACATGCAGGAAGCCTACCGCGCCGCCCACGACAAGGACCACCCCCGCCGCGCCTCCATGATGGAGGACTTCCGCACCACCGTCCTCAGGCTCTGGCCCCTGGAGGACCTGACCGACTTGGGCGTCGCCCCCACCACCTACATGGACGACAACCACGCCTTCGCCTTTCTCCCCTTCGGCGTCACCGAGGACGAAAGCCAAGTCTCCCAACGCCGTCTGATGTCCGGCCTCATAATCCCCATGCTCTTGGAAGACGGCGAGTGGAAAGTCGACCTCCCCAGTTGGCGCTTCATCATAGAGGACTAGGGGTCTGTCGGCATCCCCTCGTCATTGCCATGAAAATAGGCCATTTTCATGTTCATACGTGGCCCTAAGGGCCATGCGCAATTCCCGCGAAGGCGGGAATCCATACACCGCCAATTAGGAACAACATAACTTGAAACCCCGCTCCCCTGGCAAAGACGGAGAACGCCGCCGCGCCGCCCCCGGAGAAGAGGTGCGCTGCGAACTGTGCGAACGGGAAGTCGGCCACTACACCGTCCACCACCTTGTCCCCCGCGCCGCCGGGGGCAAATTCGGCCCCACCGCCATGCTGTGCCCCACCTGCCACCGCCAGCTTCACGCCCTCTTCTCCGTCAATGTCCTCGCCAAGGAAATGAGCTCCATCAAGGCCATCCGCTCCAACCCCGAAATGGCCGCCTACCTCCGTTGGGCCAGGAAACAGAAAGAGGGAGCTAACTTCCGCGTCCGCCGCGCCAAAAACCGCCGCTGATTCCCGATTAGGGACTGGACTCATGCGGGCAAGTGTACCCGTTAACTCCCTCAACGACCGCTGAAACTACCCTGCTTGGCCTGCCAACTCCAACATTCTTTCGACAAACTCGTCCACAACCAGACGGTCCTCCGCGATCTCGTAGTCTTCCATGATGTTGTGGAAAAAATGGGCATGGAATTTCTCTGCTGCCAAGAAACCCTCGGTGAAAATTGCCTCTCCATGAAGGTCCCGCAACCTTCGAACGTTCCGTTTCATTAGCCTGTGCCTGCCGCATGGCCAGTCATTCAGTAAGGATACCGCTTCCACTGCCGCGCAGGCGGCGCCGTATAATTTCTCGGCGCCTTGCCGATCGTCGCCCGCGTCAAACTCAAGGGCTGAGACCCGCAAATATTCGTTGGCGTCGTCAATATAATTTTGAACGTTGCGTATTTGTGTCATTGTCGGTTCTGCCTCTCTATTCCCGCCAATACCCCAGCTTGTCCGGGACCCTCTTGGAACATCCGGCCTTGCGTCAAGGGTTGTTTCGTTTCAGCAGATTCTCAACCTTATCCACGAACTGTCCAACCCGTTGCAGGTGTAGTTCCACCGTGGCCCGGGCCATTCTGCCTTCGTAGAAGTTGCGATGCAGGCCATTGGCGCTCTCAAACAGCACGTTGAAATCTGTGTCCCCGGTCTCCTGCATTATCGTGTCCACCATCACTTGCAACGACGAATGATGCCTATGGTTGATTCCCCGTTCATCGGCCAAAGCCTTGATGATTTGCGCCGCCGCGCCCCAGCCCTTCTCCGAAGCCTGCAACAGGTCTCCTTGACAACGCCCTCGGCAACCTCCTCCGCGCCATGATGCCCGGCAGCCTCGTCCGCTCCGAGAACACCACACCTTCGCGGAAATCACCAACCAAGTGATGGTGGCCTCCCAAGGCGTGTGCTAACATTCATTGAATCGATATAGGGCATTAAGGCGGCGAAATGGTTGAATTACTTACGTATCACCTCCCTTCCAGGGAAGAACTCGAAGAGGAACGGAAGGCCGAGCGGTTCGAGGATACAGTTCAGGAACCAGCAATTGATGCGACAGAGATAGAATATCGCGAAGCTGCTCTACGGGTTGTGTTACAGAGAAATGACTTCCTATTGCCGAACCTGATAGACATGTTCCGAACTCACAAGACGTTGGAGGTGTCGCCATACTACCAACGCCGCGCTCGGTGGGACACCACCCGACAATCCAAGCTAATCGAGTCCTTTTTGGTCAATATTCCAATACCGCCTATCTTCCTTTACGAGGTTGAATTAGCTAATTACGAAATAATGGATGGCCAACAACGAGTTTCCGCGATTTTGGGGTATTTTGACAATCAATTTGCGCTGCGTGGTCTTGAGATATTGAAGAGCTTGGATGGGAAGAGATTCCACGAACTGCCCAACGAAATCAAAGCAGGACTCCAGCGCAGATCTCTTTCAGCTTATATTTTATTGAAAGAAAGCACTTCATCTCCTGAATCTGCAAGTTTGCTCCGGCGGCGTGTGTTTGAGCGGCTTAACACGGGCGGTATTCGTCTTAACGCACAGGAGATCAGGAATTCCGTGAATTCCGGACCGTTTAATGACATGCTGCTAGAACTATCTAGGCATGCAAGATTTACAAAAATGTGGGACATCCCTCCATTTGAACCCGATGAACGGACGGCTCCCAGTGCTAGACTTCGCAGGAATCCGTTGTTTAAGCGAATGGGAGATGTTGAATTAGTTCTCCGGGTCTTCGCGTTGTTGAACCCGGACGACATTCGTGGCGGAATGAGAAGCACCCTTGACTCCGCAATGGAAAAATATTCTGCGTCTAGCGAGACAGAATTAACGGAACTCAAGGAGAAATTCTTAACCGCGCTCGAGTTGGCCGGTGTTATCGGCGGTACAGACGTTTTTCGGCTCCCTATGGAAAATGCCAAACGTAGGAGGCCGTCGGCGCCGCTTTTTGATGGAATAATGGTAGCTTTGATGAGGCATCTAAACCAGGCAGAGAAAATTAAAGCCAGCGCTGCTGACATCAATGACGCGATTCAGACAGAATTTGAAAATTCGTATTTCTATGAACTGATCGTTGGAAGGGCCAATACACGAGCCGCTACGATTGAACGTTCTCAATATATCGAGTCGCTCATCAAAGCCAACATCGGTATCTAAGTGCTGGCGGCACTATTTCCAATGGAGCAGGCGCATAGGCAGTTTCTTGCTAGGGCGGAATCCATCGACCAAAGTATCGTCTTACACGATCAATTGATAGCCTTTGGCCAAGTAGCCCCAGAGAGTGTTCCAAAGATGGGTTTGCAACTCCATCGTCTTATCAGAGATGGTGGCCAGGCGGTTCTGCAGCCAGTCTTAAACGGCTCAGTGTTGTTGCTTACTGCTGCCCTCGAACAGTTTGTTACCGATATAATCGTTGCGTTTTCAGACAATTTACCTAATGTGGTTCCAAAATATGAAGATTTGCCGGAACGGATTCGCTCATACAATGAACGCATGACTGGTCAAGCGATTGGCGACAATCGGTTTAGGAATAGGTTTGAAGTCTATCAACTCACTCGGTTTGTAGAGAATTTAAGAAACTGCCAGGCTGGACAAATTCCCTACTCGCTTAATGGAGAAGCGTTAGCACTCCATAGTAGCAATCTGAACCCTCAAATGCTGAGCGAATTGACAGGCCGTTTGGGAGTTGAGGGGATTTGGGACTTAATGAGTTCAATCGAGGTCCTTAAGGTGTGGTCAGAGCTGGAAAATACTCAAAACGTTCGAACGCGTGCCAGAAGTCAACTAGAAGAGTTAATCGAAACCAGAAACCATATAGCTCATAGAGTAGGATTCGCTAATCCTGGGCGAGATATAGTGCGTTCATTTGCGGAATTCGCGAAAGCGTTAGCACAATCTTTGGTAGAAGTTCTCACAAATCACGCTAATTCATTGGCGTCTGCGCATAATCCGTCACCATAGTCATAGATTCCGGGTGTTTCAGAGGGCTAACCTGTAAGAGTAGTTCTCTAAATAATACGTTGTCACTCAGCCAAGTCTAGCCATCAGGGCCATTTCATTTTCCCTTCGGTCAGTTGAGTCCGTTCGTGGTGAGCTTGTCGAACCATGCACGGACGGTCCCATGACAAGCTCAGGACGAACGGGAATCCCAAGAATGAAAAGGCCATGTCCAGTCATCTAAGTCGACCGCCGCGTAGTCTGCAACCTGCTGGACTTCGACCAAAGCATATATGAAGGCGTCCGCCGCCTCGCCGCCAAGTGGTGCGCGGAGCCTTCGGTGCATGGGGGCAAAGCCCGGCCAAAGAACGCGAAGCTGGTGGTGTAGGGGCGGTGATGAAATGTACTCTCGCTTTAGCGAATGCTAAGATAGAGCGAGATTGGAGGACTGGTGATGATTGACGCTGTAACCCTGCAAGCCTTTGCTGTGGTGTGCGCGATGCCGGTGGCTGCCTTAGTCGCCATCTGCGGTTGGGTATATTGGCACCTTAGAGACATGGAACGCCGCATGAACGACCGGATGGACCGCATGGAAGAGCGGCTGATCGAACAGATGAACAGGAACCATCGAGAGATTCTGGTCCTGCTGGAAGGGTACACTCACGCCGACGGGACGCCCGCCGTGTTCCGCCAGTTGACCCGCGCCGACGGTTAGGCCCGGGCCAAGAATGCGCAGTTGGTGGTGTGAGGAAAGGTTTCCAGGGTTGAACTGTGGGGATGGGATGCGGGCTATCTGCTGGGCAAAGCCCTTCCGGTAATAAAACCCGCGGCCCCGCCTAGGGCGGCTTTGACCATCAAGTCCGACAGGTTGACCAATTGTTTCTGTGCCGGAGTAAGTTGTTCTTCTGTAACCGGCGAGAGCCAGATCAGCACTCTCATGCCCAGAGCAAGGAGGCCGGCCAGAATTACAAGGCCGCAAAGTGTATGAAACAGGTCCCTCATAACCTAGTAGACCAACCGCTTTGAAATGATGGGTTAATTGAGCAGAGCCGTGCCTTATTCAAATTTTGTAGGTAAATGTGACACGCTCAACTACCCCTCATTACAAAGATTTCGTACTACTAATGGGTAGGGTTAGCCCAGCCTAGCTTCTGAGTCGGGGCCAGAAGGAGTACATTAACCCGCCTATGCCCGCCAAAACCAGGATAACCCCGGTGCATATCAGTATCATCCCCATAACGGGAGCATACATTTCCATTGCCAGCCTCCTGCTGCCCCGTTGGCAAGACCCGAATAGTCTAACTGTCCTGCACTTCCCAACTTATCACTCGTGACCGTGCTTTAGCAACGCCGCTGTGTCAGTGCCATCCTCACGTCGGTCCACGGCGGCAAGGCCCGCCCCAAGGGTGCGGGGTTGGTGGTGTAGGGGTGGTGATGAAATGTACTCTGGCTTCAGCGAGTGTTAAGATAGGGGCTGGATTGGAGAACTGACGATGATTGACGCTGCAACCTTGCAAGCCTTTGCTGCTGTTTGCGCGATGCTGTTAGCGGGTCTGGCCGCTATCTGCGGCTGGGTATACTGGCATATCAGTGGTATGGAACGCCGCATGAACGACCGGATAGACCGCATAGAAGACCGGATGGACCGCGTGGAAGAACGGATGGTCCGCATGGAAGAGCGGATGATCGAGCGGATGGAACGCATGGAACAGCGGCTGACCGAACAGATGAACAGGAACCACCGAGAGCTTCTGACTCTGCTGGAAGGACATACCCATGCCGACGGGACGCCCGCTGTGTTCCGCCAGTTGACCCGCGCCGACGGTTAGGCCCGCACCAAGGATGCGAAGTTGATGGCAACAGTCACTTGAGCGATATGCCGGCGGCGTTTTCAGGGCCTAACTCGTCCTGCTTCTCTATGAAGTCCAGCCGGTGCAGCAGGTATGCTGTCACTGCCCAGTACTCTTCGTCGCTCAATCGGTAGTTCAGGTTGTAGGGCATGGTCCGCCGCGTGTACTCGTACAGCTTGGAAGCGTTCACGTAGCTTGACACCACCCGCTTGGTCAGCGTAGCCCCGGTGCCGCCCTTCACGTCGTGGCAATGAGCGCAGTGGGACGTGTAGAGGCCCTCTCCCGCTTCGGTCTGGTATTCCGCGCCGGGCTTGGTCCCGGTATCGGGGGAGCCGCATCCCGCCAGCATCACCAAGCTAATGGAGACGGTTATCAGGCAGACAGCCAGCGCACGCAACATGTCGGGTTAGTGTTCCGCCGTCAACTCACGTTGACGGGGTGAGGGAGCGGCTGGTTGAACAGGTAGCCCTTGTCGTTGAAGGGGACTTCCTCCGGCTGGGTGTTGCCCTCTGCGTCGGTGGCCCGGGTCATTACCGCGTGTTCTCCGGGCTGAGCGTCCCAAGTAAACTCGAACCGGGCCCAGGAATACTGCACCTGCGGCTCCAGCACCTCGGCGTCCGTCCATGTTTGCCCCGAGTCCGTGCTCCACTCCACCCTGGCGATTCTGCCCGTCGGCGAACTGGCGTAGCCATGAATACGGTGCTGGCCGGTTGCCAGCGTGGCGGGCCAAGGCAGCCCCAAGGCGCTCTTGATGACCTGGGTAGTGGTCACCTTGCCCAACGCCTCCCCCTCCGGCGGATAGGCGTCGCCGATGAGCACGTAGGAGGTGGTGTTGTTGCGCGTCCAGACCGGTTCGGACAGGACTTGGATGTGGCCCAACCACTTGACGCTGGAACTGCCTACCCAACCCGGCGCCAACACCCGCACCGGATACCCGTGGTCCTTCGGCAAGTCCGCGCCGTTCAAACGGTACGCCATCAGGGTATCGGGGTGCATCGCCTTCTCCACCGGCATGGCCCGGCGGAAGCCTGCCTCCGGCGACTCGGTGTCCAGACCGATCAGCATCACGGCAACGGCGTTGTCGGTAATCCCGGCCATTGTCAGCACGTCCCGCAACGGGACCCCCGTCCATTCGCCGTTGCTGATTCCCCCCGTCTTCCATTGTGTGCCGCTGGCCGTCTGACCCTGTACCAGTTGGAACATGGCCCGCTGGTTGCCGCCGCACTCCAAGTAAGAGACCACCGACTTGCTCGGCATCCCCAGCAGGTCGTCGTAGGACAATTCGATCTGCTTGGCCGCCGCGTCGCCGTCAACCAACAGCCGCCAGTTGGCCGCGTCTATGTCCAAGCTGACCGAGTTGTTCCGGGCAAAGAACAGCTCGTTGGGGGTCATTATGCCCTCCATCCGTTCCAGCCGGGTCTCCAAGCTGGTGCTGCCGTGTTGAATGAAGGGCGCCGTATCCTTGAACCATGTAGACGACTGCCCGGCTGTCCCTGTCGTGCCGCCCGTCTGCGGCGCCGCTTCCCCGCTGCTGGGCGTTCCCGTGCCGGTACACGCCGCCAGCACCGCCGCCGCCCCTCCGATAGCCATCAACCGCAGAAACTGGCGTCGGCCCATTCCCCGGCTGTCGGCCAGTTCCCAAAGGTTTCTCAGCCCTGCCGTCTCACCCATTCCGCTGTCTGGACTCACTCGTCGGCCCTTGTCGGATTTCGTCGGTACGTTACTGCCGGTATGCTACCGTATGCCTTTTGGCTTGGCAATCATGCCCCGCTCTTGTCTTACCGCAAGCGGGGGAATATACTCAACCATCATGAGCCAGCCAATGCCGGACTTCAACGACGACCTGGTCGAACTGCCCCTGTTCCCGCTGAACGTAGTCCTCTTTCCGGGGATGCCGATGCCGCTGCATATCTTCGAGGAACGGTACAAGCAGATGATCGGCGAGTGCCTGGACAGGGAAGTGCCCTTCGGCATCATGTTGATTAAGGAAGGCCCCGAGGTTGGCGGCCCCGCGGAGCCGGTCAGAATCGGCACCACTGCCCGTATAGGGCAGGTGGAACGGCTTCAGGAAGGCCGTATGAACATAATGACCACCGGCGAAAGGCGCTTCGAGTTGGTCGAGGTCACTCAGCAGTTGCCTTACTTGATGGGCCGGGTCAGGTATCTGCGGGAAGAGACCGGCGATGAAGCAACCCCCGCATTGGCCCAAGTCAAGGAAGGGTACGCAACCTTCCTCCGGAACCTGACCTCCCTGGCCGGGGGTTGGACCTCCACCGCTGAGGTGCCCGACGATGCAGTGCCCCTCTCATTCGCGGTGGCTTCCAGCCTGTCCACCACCGTCGCCATGCCGGGAGCCGTCAAACAGGACATCCTGGAGGCCTCTGACGCGGCCGAGCGGTTGACCCGATTGGTCCCTCTTCTTCAGCAGGGCAACGAGGCCTTGGCCGAAGAGTTAGCCAAGCGCAACCCCTTCAGAGGCCCCCGCCTCAACTAACCGTTCGCCAGCCTCTAGTCTGTCATTCCCGCGAAGGCGGGAATCCACCTCGTTAGGGCGACACCAACTCCCCGTACACCCGGGCCGCGCCCGCCTCCGGTATCAACCCTTCGAACAACTCCGGGTGTATCATCTCCGCCAGTATCTCCAGACCCTTCACCAGCCTGGGTCCCGACCTGCTGGTGTAGGCGCTGGCGTCGATGGCGTATACCCGGTTGTTCCGCACCGCCGGCAGGTCTGCCCAACCCTCCATCGCCGTCATTATCGGGACGTCCTGCAGGGCCCGCTTCACCTCGAACCCGCAAGGCATGAAGACAATCACTTCCGGTTGGCTCTCCACGATGGCCGGCCATTCCATGCGGAACGAGCCTGTCTCCTTGTCCCCGAAGCAGTTCTCCCCGCCCGCCAGTTCCACCATCTCCGGCACCCAGTGACCGCCGCACATCAATGGGTCTACCCACTCTAAGTGCAGCACCTTGGGCTTGTTGCCGGCGTTCAGGGCCCGCTGGGCCACCGCGTCAATCCGCTCCTGCATCCTGGACGTGATGGACTCGGCCATTTCTTCCGTGCCCGTTGCCTGCCCCACCCTGGTAATGTCGTTCAGCACGTCCCCCAAGTATTGGGGGTCCAGTGATATAACCTGCGGCTCCTTGGGAAGGCTGACGCTCACCTCGGCCACCTGCCGAGAGGATATGGCTCAAACCTCGCAGATGGCTTGGGTCAGCAACAGGTCCGGCTCCGCCGCCTCCAACACCGCTTGGTCGATGTCGTAGATACCCAGGCCCTGCTCCAGCCGCTCGGAAATGACCCGGCTGATTTCGGCGCTGCTGGGTTGGGGGTCCATGCCGTCGAACACGCTTCTGACCACCCACGGCTTGTCCTTGGCCTCGCGGGGAAAGTCGCATTCGTGGGTAACCCCGAACAACTGGTCTTGCAGTCCCAGTTGGTACACTATCTCCGTGGCGCTGGGCAGGAAGGAGCAAATACGCATCAGACGCCTCCTGGGTGTCTCAGGTGCCCTCATTCTAACACCCGCCGCTCCGCTCTGGCTCCCCGCTCCAACCGTCATTCCCGCGAAGGCGGGAATCCATCCTCTCCACTTTGTAGCGGCCCTCGGTCTTCCGCCCCACCAGGCTGCTCGTCGTCGTCCCGGTGTACGCGCCGCTCTTCCCCTGAACCCTCCGTCTCCGGCTCAGGGACGGAGGAAGGGTCGTTCTCGCCCAGGAAAGTCTGGCTGAACATCAGCTTCAATACCCGGTGGATTCGGAACGTGACCACCACCAGCGCCGCCGTAATGCCTATCGTGAATATAATAGGCAATGGGGCGCTCAAGCTTCCCAAGGCCAGCAAACGGGTAAACAGCGGGATGCTCCAAACACCGGGCACCACCATGATTGGGACCAATGCCGTGTCTCTGAACACCGCCCGCAGGTTGCTTTTGGTCCGGTTGTCGGCTAACCCAAGGTAGCTCGGCAACCAGTACTCCACCAAGCTGTCGGCCAGCGTCCTCAACGACTTCCAGATCGCCACCGCCGGAGGGACGCACAGGGCCAGCACCGCGCCGCCGATCATTAACCCGATCATTCCTTCCGTCAAGTGAATCATCCCCGCCAACTGGGGAGTGAATCTGAGGCTGGCCGTGCCGATGGCGAGGAAGATGGCGATGATGGCCAGGTCCACGATGATTACGTGGCTGCTTCTCTGGATTTGCCTGGCCCTGGGACTGTTGAACTGGAATGCGCTGCCAAAGGTGCCTACTGCCAGCGACAGGCCGCGGCAATAACGCTTCAACAGGGGCGGCGACCTCTGCTCAAGGAAGTTGACGATCGGGTCCGCGGAACGGAACAGCAGCGGGTATAGCAGGGCGGTTATCGCCGTTGCTCCGGTGAATACCGGGTACATGAACGCTCCCACCGCCCCATAGTCCACCCCTGTCTTTACGATGGCCAAAGAGAACTCACCGGCCTGCGGCATACCCATCCCCACGTTCAAAGACACCCGCCCGTCCTGTCCCGACAGGAATGTGCCTATGGTGTCGGAGACGATCTTCCCTATCACGAACACCGCCGAGACCACCAGCGTGGGAACAATATAGTCGTCCACTAGGGTCAGGTCGATCAACATGCCGATGGAGACGAAGAATATCGCCGCGAACATGGTCCGTATCGGCCCTACTATCCGCTCCATCTCTTTGGCGTGATGGGAGTCGCCCAGGACCGCGCCGATGAGGAAGGCGCCGGCTGCCCCCGACAAGCCCAATTGTTCCGCAGTCAAAGCCAAGCCGAAGCACAGGGTCAGACCTGTTATGAGCAAAGTCTCTTCCGACTTGAACCGGTCGACGAAGTGCACCAGCTTGTGGGCGAACGATGCTCCCAGCACCAGTGCCAGGACGCCGAAAGCGGTCAGCTTCATCAGGATGGCGCCCACGCCGCTGAAGTCCGTTGCGCCGGTAGTGGCTACCCCTGCCAGCACGGTCAGCAGAATCACCGCGGCAAAGTCCTCTACCACCAGGATTCCGACGATTAACCGCCCGCGAATCTCCAGCAGTTGGCCCGACTCCCGCAGCATGGTCACCAGTATCGCCGAACTGCTGATGCACATAGCCGCGCCGAGGAAGACCGCGTCGATGTCGCTCCAGCCCATCAGGCCGGCGATCTCGAACCCCAGGGCAAACATGGTGGCCATTTCCACGGCGGCGATGAAGATTACCCGGGCGCCCACTTCCCGGATCCGTTGCCAGCCGAACTCCAGGCCTATCCCGAACAGCAACAGCACCAAGCCCAGGTCCGCCAGCAGTCCTATGGTTTCCGGGTTCGCCACCGCCTTCAGAGCCGACGGCCCGATCAAGGCGCCGGCCACCAAGTATCCCACCACCGGCGGCAGCTTGATTTGCCGGCACAATACCAGCGCCGCCCCCGCCACAGCCATAATGATGGCGAAGTCACGCAGGAGGTGGGACTCCCCGTTGCTGACAGCCAGCAACCCGCTTGAAATTACAACGTCGATGACGGCACCTTTCAAAAACAAGACCTCGGACCGCCAAGCTACCGCTTGCGCCCGAGGTCATTAAGCCTGATGGACAACCGGGGGTCAGGCGCCCCGCTTCGTTGTTCGACAGACCAAGTACGAGACAGGGTAACCGGACCTCCCCATACCTCGCAGCAGCCCAAACCGTTGAGTCCACCTAAAGCTTACCAGATTAGGGCCGACGCTCTCCGATAGAAGATTTGACGGTTTGTAGCCGGTTTCCGGCTCCGGGACTTACCTGAACTTCTCCGTGTGGGAAACCAGGTCCACGGTGGTGTCAGCGGTCGCCACGGCGACCGATCCGTAGAGGGGTCAACGCCGTTTCCACATTTCCACCAGCTCGTAGGCTTGGTCGTCGTCCACGCCCCACATTTCGAAGTTGACCCGGATGGCCTCGTACACCGTCCGGTCGCCAAGGGGCTTGTCCGGGTCCCTCCACGCTTCGCAGCCCACGTCCATCCAGTCCAGGGTAATGCCGTCTTCCTTGGCCAAGCGTTCCACCATGTTGACGGCGCAGGCCGTAATGCCCGACAGGAAAAGTTCGCCCGCGCCCACTTCGTCCCCGCCGGGGTCGTCGGCTACCCAATGGTGGTTGCGGGCGTTGCATATCGAACGGCCGAGGGTACCGGTGCTGTAGCTGTGTACCTTGTACGCCAACGCTAGTTCGGGCATGGTGCTTCTCCTCCTTGTGGAATCATGGGATAACCCTGTGGACCCTGCAACAGCCTGATCACGAGGGGCCTTGCAAAGGTGAGCCTATCACTCCGCCACCCGGTAGGCAATGCACTCCACGATTTCGATGGCCAACGGCTTCTGGGCCAAGCCCGTGGTGCCTATGACCGCCCGGCACGGCGGGATGGTAATGAACTCCTGGTATACTTGGTTGAACAGGGACCAGTTGTCCATGTTGGTAAGGAACACCACCATCGACACTACCCGGGGAAAGTCGGTCCTGGCAGCTTTCAGCGTGGTTTCGACGTGACGGAAGCAGGCCCGGTACTGCTCCTCCGCCGTTTCTCCGACCACCACTCCGTCGAACCCTGAAGAGGTCGTGCCCCGGCAAAGCACCTTCACCGCCCGCACCTTCAGCATCCGCGAAAGGTCTTCGTCGAAGTAGTCCGAGTACATCCCCGTCCGGTAGGAGGTCATGTCGGTGGACTGCCCCCGTCCGTCGGCAATAATCAGGTCCAGCAGTTGGTCCCTGTCCTGAAAGGGCAGCGCCTGCGCCTCCTCCAAGGACATTGCATCCAGTTCAGCAAGGGTATACGGCATAAGACATCCTCAGTATCGTTTTACTCTCCGTAATCTTAACGCTGCGAATATCCAGCCGCAACTTTGGCCCGCAGATCTGGTGTGATTAAGACTGGTTTAGCCGCAGACCATTAACCAAACGTCCCACTCCTGTCTATAATGGCGCCGAGCGGATGCAGTCACGCGACATATCTGACCGGCGAAATTGTTGCAAGGGCTGTCAACCCAAACGACTTGCGGACTACAGGGAGGTAGTATGTCAATCTTGAAGATTGAAGGCGTAACCCACTGGTCGATCCCGGTGAACGACTTGAACGAATCGGAGGAGTTCTACGGCGAGTTGCTGGGCCTTGACGCCAAGGGCAGGCTGGGCAACAACACCATGTCTTGTTTCAACGTCGGCGACCATAACATCCTGTTGTGCGAGCGGTCCAGCCCGGTGGATGGACAATCGGCGGAGGACGGAGGAGCGCACCATTCGTTTACCGTAGCTCCCCAGACTTTTGAAGAGGCGTGCAAAGTATTCCATCAGAGGGGCATCGAAATCGAGAATTTGACCTACCGGGCCCGGGGATTCTTCACCGGCCGCGAGTTGTATTTCTTCGACCCCAGCGGCAACCGGCTGGAACTCAGGGACCCGACGTGGACCGAAGGGATGCCGGAGCCTTCATTCGAAGAGTTGGCCGGCGCCTGAATCCCAACCCAGTCCCTGGTGTAGATATGAGAAAGCCCGGTCCGGCCCTCGGCATGGGGCAAATAAGACCGGGCTGTCCCATGAGTTCCGCAACGCGTCGAACTCTACCGGCTGTACCCTGACCGAGGTCCATCTGGAGCAAGTTCTGCCGTGCCGTCTGCCATGCGCTCCAGCAAAAAGGCCAGGTCTTTATAAGCCGCCAAGTCACCCAAGGGGTCTTTCAGCATTTGGAGCCGTTGCTGTAGCATAAAAAGATCAGCACCCACACCGGGCACAAGGCCGTCTTCAGGACCGGACAACGCGCTGAACCGGTCGGACGCTAATGCCACGATGGCGCCCAAGCGCAAGAATTGGTCCGGTGAAGTGTCAAAGGCAGAGTGAAGATTGCCGGATATGATTGAGCTTTCTAGCCGACGCTCCTCCGTGCCCGGTTTGACCCACCTCAATTGCACCTTGCCCAGCGTTAAGTTATAGGGACCTCTTTCCTGCCAGATCGCGCCTTCGTTCAACTCCAGTTCGTAGAACACGGTGGTGGCCGACCCTGATGGAATCTCAGCGAACTCCTTGCGGTCTTGAGTGAACGTTTCATCGGGTGTAATCCGGTTTTCGTAGCCGATTATCCTCCACGAGTTAACCACTTTCGGGTCCCACGTCACTTGGGCGCGGGTCTGGTCGGCAAAGGGGGTCGAGATGGCCAGCCAGTTCTCCCGGCTGAAAGTCTGTCGTGCCGCGTCAACGTCGTTCAAGTAGCGGTACCAACCGTTGCCGTGCTGGGCCAACTGCTCCAGAAGATAGTCGTTATAGTTTTGAATGCCGACCCCTATGGTGATAATCCGCAACGGGTTCCCGCTGCTCCGGTCATAGGCGGACTCCAGGATGGCGAACGGGTTGGTGGCGTCCACGTTCGCCACCCCGTCCGACATGAGGATGATGTAGTTGTGGGCTTCCGGGCGTTGTCGGCGGGCTTGGTCCGCCATTTGAACGCCCAAGTCTATCCCCGCCTGCACGTTGGTGCTGCCGCGGGGCCGTAGTCTCTCTATCGACCGTTGGACAGAGTCGTTATCAGGATGGCTGTGGTCGACCGCGGCCTCCCGGACAATGTCGTCGCTGAATTGCACCACGGCAATGCGGTCGCTTGGACCAAGGCTCCGCCTGATGGACTCCGCCGCCGCCCTGGCGATGTCTACCCGATTGCCTTCATGCATGGAGCCCGACGAGTCCAGGACCAGCGTAACGTTCAGCGGAGCGTCGTCACGCACTTCCGGCGCTTGAAACGCTATACGTGCTAGGTGTTTGCCGCTGTCCAAGGGATGTTCGATAAGGTCCGTCCGGATTGAAAAGGCGTCGTTGTCCTTTGGCGGTAAATATTGATAATCGAAAGCGTTTATCCACTCTTCGGCTCTGACCGAAGCCGGGTCTACTTGGTATCCGGAACGCGCCCAGTTGAGGGCCAACTGGTAGGAGGTCCGGTCGGTATCCAAGCTGAAGGTCGATACGTTGTCTTCCGAAGCAGCCGTGAAGCGGGACCGTTGGTAGTCTTTGAAGGTCGTGTCTGGCGGAGCAGCATAACTGCCTCCGCTGCCGCTCCTATCGGAGCGTTGCCATTGCCCTTGGGTGGAAGGGTTTTTCAAGTGGGAAGACCGGGCTGTGGAGCTTTCGGCTGCTCCTTCTGGCCCTGCGCCGCCGCGCGGCCCAGGCACGCCCGACATGGCCATCGGGGCTGTTGTCGCCGCCGGGGGTTGCGTTGCCGCCGCCCTCGCTTGTCTGCGATTTTCCGTCGCGGTCTCCTTTAACGGCGGTTTCTCGGAACTGGCCGCGTTTTCCGGTGTCGTCTCCTCTGTGGCATCTACGGTCCCGGTCTCCCGGTTTTCAACCGCCATTTCCTTGAGTCTGGTTGGTTCCTCCGGGGCTGTCGCTACGGGTGATGGAGCCTCTTTGGCAACTTCCCTCGGCATTCTTTCGGCAGGCGTCAATGGAACAGTTGGTTCTTGACTCTTTTCGGGAGCGGAAGTTGAAGCGGTCTCCTTTTCCACCGTAATCCTGTTCTCGCCCTTCTGGACTGGAGGCACTATGGGTGGCTGCCGCCCGTCACGAAAGCCCAACAGGGGCTTTTCAGGACCCTGCGGCTGGCTTTCCTCACCGGAATAGAAGACACTCCCCACGGGCTCTTCATAAATCAGGCTACCGCTAAACGTGAAGACGGAGGCCAAGACCACCACTGCGATAAGAGCCGCCGCCGTCCCGGCGACTGCCAAGCGCCTGCTGCCGGTCCATGTCTGGGACAGGAGGCTGTGAAAGGCCGTGAAACGGCCTGGTGACTTGCCCTGCTCCCTTTCCAAGCGGCTTTCCAGCCGCGTCCAAGTGTCGGTTGGCGCCCGGAAAGCCGGCGTCTCGTCGGCGAAGTGCCGCCGCAGCAGCCTCTCCATATCCTGATCGGATGAATCATTGCCAGCCATAGTCATCAACCTCCGCCGCCGCGTGCTCGGCCAGTTGCTCCCGCAAACGTCCCAGCGCCCGGTGGATTCTGGACTTAACCGTGCCTTCGCGCTTCCCGATGGCCCGCGCCAATTCCGGTACCGTCAGCCCCGCGAAATACCGCAGAATGACCACCTGCCGGTGTTCTTCGTTCAGACCCGACAGTGCTTCCCGTACCGCGGTGCGCCGTTGCAACGTTTCGACTTCCTCGGCCGGGTCCGTCCATTGGCTTGACGGCTCCAGGTCGTCCAGAGGCACCGTGGACAGCGCTTTTTTCCTTTGTTGCGTCAGGACGCCGTTCACCAGGATGCGAACCAGCCACGGCTTGAACGGGCGTCCGGTCTGGAATCCCTGGATGCCTCGCCAAGCGGCCAGGAAAGCCTCCTGCATCTGTTCTTCGGCCAAGCTGCGGTCGCCGGTCATCAGGTAAGCCGTGCCAAAGAGCATGTCTTTATACAGGTCCACCAAGTAACGGAAAGCGTCCTTGTCGCCCCTCTGGCAACTGAGGACTGCTTCGTCTTCGGTCATCGGCTCTCTCCGGGGCCATTTCGAGATGCGGGTCTATGGGATAATACGCGGCTTCCCGTAAAATCGTTCCACCGTGCCGTGTCACTCGCAGATTGAAACCATGCGGTGTTCGGTTCAGGTTTTTAGACCGCTGGACTGGTAGGGGCAATCCTTGTGGTTGCCCTGGCTTCTTTGACACGGCTGCGTGGGGACGCCTATCATGTTTATACCAGAGCGTTACCGGACCTCAGGAGGGAGACCAGTGACCACCATTCCCGAGTTGAGACAGCAGTATGAAGACTTGGACCGGACGGTCCTGATAAAAGACGAGACGGCTATCGACGCCGCCTGCCTGCTGGCGTTCCGTTACGAGTACCCGGAGCAGGACTGCGTGGTGGAGGTGGACACCGACGAGTTCACCGCCGTCTGCCCGTGGACCGGCTTGCCCGACTACGGGACGCTACAAATATCGTATGTTCCCCAGGATAGCTGCATCGAGTTGAAGGCCCTCAAGTACTACCTCTTGTCCTACCGCGACGTGGGCATAGTCCAGGAACACGCGGCTAACCGCATCCTCTTGGACTTGGTGGAATTGTGCCGTCCCAAGAGCATGAAGGTCACGCTGGACTACCGTATCCGAGGCGGCATCCATACCTGCGTCACAGTCGAATATCCCGGAAACGGTAACGCTTAACTAAACTCGTCACTCCCGCGAAGGCGGGAGTCCAGTGGAGCTACGGACTAACCCGATGCCCAGTTACGGCGTGACACTTCTCTCCGGTGGGCTGGACTCGACTACCGTTGCCGCCCATGCTCGCCGGTCCACCGACCACCTGACGGCCCTCACCTTCTACTACGGACAGAGTCACGGCAAGGAGATAGACTGCGCCGCCCGGGTCGCTGAGGCTTTGGGAATAGAACACAAGCTGGTGGATATATCATTCCTCGGCTCGGTGGCTTGGTACTCGGCCCTCACCAACCCGCAGCAGTTCCCTGTCCCGGAGGACAGATCTGCGGACGGTATGGCTGCCAGCATACCCATAACCTACGTCCCGGTCCGCAACACCATCTTTCTGTCCCTTGCCGCCGCTTACTTGGAAAGCAAGGTCCTCTACGCCTTGGAGGTAGAGGGAGTGTCTCCGTCCGACGCGCAAGCCGTCCTGTTCATGGGCCCCAACGCAATCGACTACAGCGGCTATCCCGACTGCCGCCCCGAGTATTTCGAGAAGATGCGGGAGTCCCTGGCCTACGGCAGCAAGCTTTGGGCTGAATACGAAGTCCACATGGAAATCGAAACGCCCATCATCCGGATGTCCAAGAAGGAAATCGTCCAGTTGGGCCTGGAAGCCCGCGCCCCTCTGGACTTGACTTGGAGTTGCTACCAAGCCGGCGACGTACCATGTGGCCGCTGCGATAGCTGCGTTCTGCGAGCCAAGGGATTCCGGGAGGCCGGAGTGGCCGACCCGGCCCTCAAGCGATGGAGGGCCAGTTAGTCGTTGTTAAGGGTCGGCAAGCGGGGACGTTAACCCGTCCTCAGCAAGCCGGTCAACTCCCGCACGTCGCCTAGCGTCTCCAACGAAGCCACGGCGTCGATTACTTGGGAAGCCTTGCTCTCCCCCAGCGTCTCCGTTGCCAGGAACCTGAACTTGGCCAGCAATTCATCCCGCGTCACCGGGTTCCTGTAGTCGCCCCGCTGCGCCGTGACGCTCTGCTCCAAGCGGCGACCGTCCTTCAGGGACACCGCAACCTTGGCGGACGGGTAATCGTATCGGCGAAGGCTCATTTCTGAGTCAGCCGCGACCTCCACCACGCCCGCCAACTCCCTGATCCGCGGATTGGCGACTTGGTCGGGGTAGAACGCCGTTACGTTGGCATTGCCCCTCACCAACATGGCGGCCACGGCGTAGGGGATGGAAAACTTGGCTGCCAGCATGTTGTCCGGCTCCGGGTCCGCCATGATCAAGGCCAGAGGCGGAGCTTCTATCTGGACCCGGCTGACGTCGGTTGCCGTGAACTCCTCCTGCCGCAGAAGAGACTCCACCGCGTCCAGCGCCGGATGGTTGTACAGGCAGCAGGCGTGGAACTTGAAGTAGTTGTTCTGTATGCGGTAGGCGCCCGGCTGTCCCAGTCCGGCCACTACTGCTTCGGTGTTGAAGCCGCTGCCCAACAGGGACTCGTACAGGTCCGATGGCCCGTCCCGCAGGGCGGTGAACCCGCACTGCACCAACTGGGCTGCCAGGATGCCTTGGAAACCGGAACGTCCCGGGTACAGGTTGCGAACGGTGGCCCCCTCCAAGCAAGGCGTCCAGGTATTGGCGGGGCTCATCGAAGCGGCCATGCTGATGGCCGCCCTGGTTTCTTGAGCGTTTAATCCCAGGATGCGGGCGGTAGCGGCGGCGGTGCCGGCGGTGCCCCAAGTGCCGTGGGAATGGACTTCATCCTTGACCGTGGTGCCGCTTCCGATGCGAGAGGTGACCTCGTACCCGACAATGACGCTCTCCAGCAGTTCAGCGCCGGTGCATTGCCGCTCCTCGGCCATCGCTATGGCCCCGGGTGTGACGTGGATCGAAGGATGGCCGCCGCCCAAGCGGCTGCCCTCGTCCATTTCCAACGATACCCCCGCCGTGGCGTTGACCAGCGCGGCCATCATCGGCTGCGTGGCCCCGGCGTGTCCGAGCAGGGTAGCGTTGCCGCCGTTGCCCATGCCAAGGACCAGCTTGGCGAAACTGGCGTTCTCGGAAAGGCGGCTCCCCGCCAGGATAGCGCCGATGGTGTCCAGCACCACGTTCTTGGCGGCGGTTACCGTCGACTTCTCCAAGTCTTCCAACTTGGTCTCGGTAACAAAACCAGCCAGCTTGTCCAGATACTCTGCCGACATGTGGGCCTCCCTTCCTTGAAGCTGCCCTTAAAGCCTATCCGATAATCAAGTTGGACACTTTCCGTCATTCCCGCGCAGGCGGGAATCCACTACCTAGCACACTGGACTCCCGCTTTCACGGGAGTGACGATGGTTATTTTCGGATAGGCTCTTAATGTACACCCAGTCTTCCGTCTGCCATAATGGTGTTCCTATGCCGGAGATACATAACCATCCCCATGCCCCACTGCACAACCTCCGTCAACCTATGCCCTTTTGGCGAAAGCTGAAGCTGGTGTTGGTCAACAACTTTATCAAGCTGAAGACGCTTCGCAGTTGTTGCGGTAACCTGGGTGAGCCGGGCTGTTGAAGGAGGGTATCCAGCTAGTCCGGTGCGGACTGCTAAGCCAAACAGCGGGACACCCTCACGGCCTCTACTCGTTGATGTTCATTACCACTTTGATGACGTTGTCCAGCCGTTGATCGTACATGTCATAGGCGGACTGGACGTCGGAAAAGCCCATGCGGTGCGTGACCAAACCCGCCGGGTCGCACCAACCACGTTCCCGCAGACCAACGATCTCCCGGATGTGGGCTATGGGGTCGCCGCTGCGGGCGCCGTTGGTGGGTATGATCCGGGGCTGCTTGTCCATCAACACGTGGTGTTCTATCGGCACCGCGTGCTCCTCGGTGATGCCGAACACTATGATGGTGCCGAACTGCCGCACCAAGCGGAAGGACATGTCAAACGTGTCGGCGTAACCGGCGGCCTCGACCACCACGTCGGCCCCGACTCCGTCGGTAATCTCCATCACGGCTTCGCCGATGTTCACTTTGTCCGGGTTGATTCTGTGGGTCGAGCCGAACTCCTTCGACTTCTCCAGCCTGTAGTCGAGGAGGTCTGCTGCAATCACCGCCCTGGCCCCCATACGGGAGGTAAGCATGGTGAAGCTGAGGCCAATGCTGCCCTGTCCCAGGACCACCACCGTCTTGCCCAGAATGTTGGGCATCTGCTGGCAGGAAAAGAGCACCGTCCCGGAAGGTTGACACATCACCCACTCGTCCAGGGTTCCTTCATCCGGCAGCAAGGCCAGCCTCTCAGGTCCGGAAACGATGTATTCAGCCAAGCCCCCTACTCCGGGCCGTGGAATGACGATGGCCCGGCGTCCTTCTGGGAACCCGTCGATACGGCTGTCTACAATAACGCCTGCGATCTCGTGACATGGCCTGCCCGTAGTCAGGGGGTACTGGTCCTCGGGAAGCACCGGGCTATAGGACTCCCGGATGTCGCTGCCGCAAATGGAGACCCGCTCTATCTTTATCAGGCACTGCCCGTCGTCGGCCGTGGGCGTCTCCACGTCCAGAAATTCAAAAGTCTTGGGGCTGGTCAGTCTGGCTGCTTTCATCTGCCTTGAATACTCCCCATGGTGGATTAGGGCTGTATCTTAATATGCGGAGCGTCCTTGGGCAAGCTGACGTGTCCGGGTGGTGTACCCGGTTCTGGTTGCCATTTGTATGCTTAGCTTATATGCTCTTTCACATGAAAACTACGATACATATTGACGATGATCTTTACCAGGCCGCCAAGTCAAAAGCGGATGCGGAAGGCAAGCTCTTGGTTGATCTGGTTGAGGATGCGCTGCGGGAGTTTCTGTGCAAGCCTGAACCTTACAAGCTCAAGTGGAAGACGACGCGCGGCGAGCTCATGCCAGGCGTGGACCTCCATGACATGGACTCTCTTTATGATCTGATGTACGGTCAGGGTAAGGGCAATTGATACAGGCGATTGACACGAATGTGTTGGTGTATGCGTATCGTGAGGAGATGAGCAGGCATAATGACGCTCGCTCACTGGTTCACCGGCTTTCCGAAGGAGACACTCCGTGGGCTATTCCCGTTTTCTGCATATCTGAATTTCTGCGAGTGGTTACGCATAGGGGGATATTTCATCCACCAACTCCATTGGAAGATGCAGTGATTGCTATTGAGCATCTTCTGCAAAGTCCAAGTGTCCGCCTGTTGTTGCCCGGCGACAGGTACTGGTCAATTTTCTCCAGCGTCTTGCATCGTGTGAGAGTGTCAGGAAATGTGATTTTCGACGCTCAAATAGTAGCGTTGTGCTTGGAACATGGCGTTCAAACGATTATATCGGAAGACAGGGACTTGAGAGGGTTTGACGGCATCGAAGCAGTCCCTATAGCTTAGGATTCTTTTCCCAAAGAACTTTACAATGCAAGTGGCCCAGGAGGTTTGCCTTGGCAGAACAGTATGACGTTATCGTAGTCGGCGCGGGCAATGCTGCATTAAGCGCGGCGCTGGCAGCAAAGGAAGTCTGTGGCCCGGTACTGGTGGTGGAGAAAGCGCCGGAGTTCTTCCGGGGGGGCAACACCTATTTCACCGGCGGGATCATCCGCTTCGCTTTCGACGGCATCGAAGACATCAAGGCCCTCATTCCAGATATGTCTCCCACTGAAGAAGAGTCTATCGACGTAGGCAGCTATACCCAGGACCAGTTCTACGACGACATGATGCGGGTTACCCAGGGCCGTTCCGACCCTGACTTGGCACAAATCCTCGTGAGCCAGTCGCACCCCACGATGAAATGGTTGCAGGAAAAGGGCGTGCGATTCGTACTTTCCTACGGACGCCAAGCCTTCAAGGACGGCGACAAATTCAGGTTCTGGGGCGGACTGGTGGTTGAAGCGGTCGGCGCGGGCAAAGGGCTGTCCGACCAGCAGTTCGAGGCGGCGCAACGGGCCGGAGTGGACATCCGCTACTCCACCCAGGGCATCCAACTGCTTCAGGACAATAAAGGCCGGGTCAACGGGCTGAGAGTGCAGGGCCCGGATGGCTTCGAGGACATCTACGCTCATTCGGTGGTCCTGGCCGCCGGCGGTTTCGAAGCCAACGCCGAAATGCGGTGCCGTTACCTTGGCCCCGGCTGGGAGTTGGTGAAGGTGCGGGGGATTCCGTACAACACCGGCGACGGCATCCGGATGGCCCTCGATGTCGGCGCTCAGGCTCACGGGCATTGGAGCAGTTGCCACGCCGTGGCTTGGGACATGAACGCACCGGACTTTGGAGACCGCACCATAACCGAGTTGTTCCAGAAGCACTCCTACCCCTTCGGTCTGATTGTGAACCTCAACGGTGAACGTTTCCTCGATGAAGGGGCTGACTTCCGTAACTACACCTACGTCACCTATGGGCGGGCTCTGCTTACACAGCCTCAGGGACTGGCCTTCCAGATATTCGACGACAAGGTCAAACACTTGCTCCGCGATGAGTACCACATCCCGCAGGTGACCATGGCCCAAGCGGACACGATAGAGGAACTGGCGGCCCGGCTGGACATAGACCCTGAGGGGCTTGCCCAGACAGTGCGGGAGTTCAACGCCGCCGTCCAGCAGGACGTTCCATATAACCCAACAGTGAAGGATGGCAGGTCAACGGTCGGTATCGAACCCGTCAAGAGCAACTGGGCGCAGACCATTGACACGCCGCCTTACCTTGGATACGCCGTTACCTGCGGCATAACCTTCACTTTCGGCGGCGTGAAGATTGATACGAGGGGCCAGGTCGTTACCAACGCCCAGGAGCCCATCCCCGGGCTTTATGCTGCCGGGGAAATGGTCGGCGGCCTCTTTTACTACAACTATCCCGGCGGGTCCGGCCTCTCGGCGGGCATGGTCTTTGGCCGGTTGGCGGGGACCAGCGCGGGGCGGGACGCTATGGCCCTGAAGGACTAGGTTGTGCGAAATCTTTGTAATGATGGGTAACGAGGGCAACCACAAGGGTTGCCCCTACCAGTCAAGGGCGGTCCCGTAGGGGCGCCCCTTGTGGGCGCCCTGATCACTCTGGTGGAACTATTCGTTGAGTGGTAGCATACGCACATAATTTTTCGTCTGTACCAATACGTTGGTTCTGGCAGTTTTGATGCGCTTATTCCGACGCATGGAGTCCCAGCCGCTGGTGCGGATGTTGTTAACCAAAGTAGAGGCTTAGAGTGGTCCCGTTTATGAAGGGCGCCGCAGTATGACTTCAACCGGCTTTTTGATATTGTCGGTTGGCGTGCTGCTTCTGGCTTGGGCCATTGTCCCGGAAATCAGCCGCCGGGTAAGGGGAGACGGAAGATCCCCGATATTCTACGGCTGGTACCTTCTGGGCACCTTCTTCTTCATGGCTATGCTGACGATGGGCGCCCGCAACGCCTTCGGCATCTTCGTCATTCCCATGAGCGAGGAGTTCGACTGGTCCAGGGGCACCATTTCCTTGGCGGCTGCCCTTGGCGCTCTCGTCAACGGCGTCACCCAGCCCTTCATGGGCAGGATTTTCGACCGCACCGGGGGGCGCAAGCTGATCATCGGCGGGCTGGTGGTCATCGGCCTCGTCACGATCCTGCACAGCGCCACTTTCCACATCTTCTTCCTCATCTTCATGTTCGGGTTTGTCCTCTCCACGGCCATGAGCGCCTCCTCCATCAACACCACCGGAGCCATGCTGGCCCGGTGGTTCCGTCGCCGCCGGGCGGTTGTCATGGGCATTAACGCCGCCGGCACCTCCGCCGGCGCCCTGTTGCTTGTCCCCTTTGCCATGTACCTGCTTCAAGCCACAAACTGGCGGGTTACTTGGGCGGCGTTGGGCTTGATAGTGATGGTCCTAGCGGTGCCTCTTGCTTACCTGTTCGTTAAAGAATGGCCGTCCGAGTTGGGATTGCAACCGGATGGTGACGCCGAACCTCCAAGACAGCAGGGAAGCGCCACTCCTGCGCAGCGCATAGAAGGTCCTCTGGCATCGGACAACTGGAAGAATTCTTTCCGTTCCACGCCGTTCTGGCAGATGTCCCTCTCTTACTACGTTTGCGGTTCGACCACCTTTATACTCACCGTCCATTTCATTCCGTACGCTATACAGCGGGGTGTTACACCTACCCTGGCGGCGACGGTGTTCGGCCTGATGATGGGACTGAACGCGGCGGGGGCTATCGGCGCCGGTTGGCTGGCCGACCGGTTCTCGCGGAAAAATCTCCTGGCATCCGTGTACTTCTGCCGGGGCTGCGGCTATATGTTGCTGCTCCTGGTGCCGGGCGACGCCTCGTTGTGGGCTTTCGCCATCGTGGCCGGATTCTCCTGGATCGCCACGGCTCCCTTGACAACTACGCTCACTGCCGACGTTTACGGACTCCGGACGTTGGGCACCGTTTCCGGCGTATCTTTCGTGTTCCACCAAGTAGGCGGTTTCGTCAGCGTTTGGGTCGCGGGGATTCTGTTCGACGTGACCGGCTCTTACACTGTACCGTTTGCTCTCATGGGGTCCCTTTTGTTCCCGGCGGCGCTGTCCGCCTTCTCTATCAGGGAGCGCAAGTATTCTTCCAGGTACCAGACCGCGCCCGTCGTGGCTGCCGCGGCCGGCGATTGATCGATTATGCTGTGGGCGATTCTTGCGTCGGTTACCTCCCATCACGGCGACGCCGCTGATCCTGTACTGATGGCCTGGATCAAGGACCGCCTTGACGACTTGGCCAACCTTGGGCCGTGGCTGGTGGTAGCGCTGGTCGGACTGGTAATCGTGGCAATTCCTGTTCTGCTGGTGGCCAGTTACTTTACTCAAGGCAAGCCGACCCCATCCGACTCAAATCAGCCGATGGGCGAGGAACGCTGAATCGCTGGGCGGCGCGCCTGAACCGGTATGAGGGTATGGACGCTTTTAAGCTATTGCCCTTGCGCTGTGAACCAAGTAGACTACGTTATTGTTAAGGCCAGTACGAGCCGGCAAGGAAGAGGGTGAGGAAGCCATCCTCGGCTTGGACCTGCAGTACCTCAAAGGTACATGACTGCACTCAGATAATTGCAACGAGGGATGATCATTTATGTTTGACAATAGTTCGTTGGAAGCTTTGCTGGAAGAGCTGAGAGACGAATACGAACTGGAACCGGACTGGGAAGAGATTCAACGGGCGGCCCACTTGGGCATTGCTCGCGCTGACGCCGGTATCGAGTTGGGGGACTTGGACCCCCGAGTAACGACCCTTATCGACAAGCACAATCCCGGCTAAGCGTCATTCTTCGGTCAGACAGACCCGGGCGACCGTACACGAGGCCTGCCGTCGAGGGGTGAACCCGCTTGGTGGGAGAAGCCTCGTATTCTCAAAGTACTCATCGGCTCGATACAGGGTTATCGTGCCAGCTATGTGCGTATGGCCGTTACTGAGGGCGTCCTTGTAAAGCCAAAATGTCCTTGGACTTCGCTCAGGTGTCGCCCAAATCGTAGATAGGGTTCAACTATAGGGCAATCGCGTTTTAACCGACCGTAGCTGAAGAACTAAGGCTGTTACCATCGTGACTAGGCAGGACTGTAGGGGCAACCCTTGTGGTTGCCCTGGCCGCCGGGCACAGGGCAGGGACAAGCCCTGCCCCTACAACCGTGATCTGGGCGTGACCCATTAAAACGCGATTGCCCTGGGTTCAACTATGGGGACTGGTTAATGGCCTGTCCCCTTCATTATTATTACTCATACGTGAGCAAACATCCCCTTCCTTGTTATTACTGATACGTGAACAAACATCTCCCTCCGTCATTCCCGCGAAGGCGGGAATCCAGTAAGGCAAGAGAGAAGCGGGCTTTATTTAGCGAATAATTCACACATCTGTAATGCGTGTTTGTCTCCTACCCGCTTGTCTCAGTGCTGTACTGGCAAGTCAACAGGATTAAGGTCGGAAATAGAATGGCAGACCCCAACTTTACCGACAAGACTATCTGGACCGGCGACAACCTGGACATCCTCCGGGGCATGAACAGCGAGTGCGTAGACCTCATCTACCTGGACCCGCCGTTCAACTCCAACCAGGACTACGCCGCGCCGGTGGGCAGCGCTGCGGCAGGGGCAGCCTTCAAGGACACTTGGACGTTGTCTGACCTCGACGTTGCTTGGATGGGGCTGATTGCCGACGAACAGCCGGCGATGGCCCACGTGGTCAAGACGTCAGGCCTTACCCACGGCAAGGGGATGCAGTCCTACCTGACGATGATGGCCGTGCGGCTGATGGAGATGCAACGCGTTCTGAAGCCCACGGGTAGTATCTACCTGCATTGCGATGACGCTGCCGGTCACTACCTCAAGTTGCTGATGGACGCCATATTTGGCGCATCCCGCTATCGGAATCATTTGGTTTGGCGAAGAGCGACGGCTCATAACGACCGATACAACTACGGTCGAATCGTGGAGCATATCCTGTATTACGGGAAGACAGAGAACCCAAACTGGAACTGGGAAGCTGCACATACTCCAAAGACGGACGAAGACTTGGAGAAGGCATACCCGATGAATGACGCGTTCGGGCCAGTCAGGTCGGAGAACCTGACTGGCCCGAACGTCCGATACGGGGAATCGGGAGAACCTTGGCGAGGCTACGATGTCTCCGCCAAGGGGCGGCATTGGGCGCCCCCCAAGAACGGCTACTACGCCGAGTATATAGAGCAACACTTCATCCCTGGCTACCGGAGCATTGAGGGAACCCATGCTCGTCTGGACGCCTTGGACGCGGCAGGGTTGATCCAACATCCTACCAAGGGTACATGGCCTGGCTTAAAGCGGTATGCGGCAGCCGACCGGGGCCATTCGCCGCAGAATCTGATACTGAATCCTATCGGCTTTACCAACTACAACAAAGGTAACGAGTGGGTAGGCTTTCCCACGCAAAAACCTCTGGCCCTCTTGGATCGCATCATCAAGGCCAGTAGCAACGAGGGCGACATGGTCCTTGACCCCTTCTGCGGATGCGCCACCGCCTGCGTAGCGGCTGAGAACCTGGGCCGCCAGTGGGTTGGCATCGACATATCCCCCAAGGCCGTCGAACTGGTCAACATGCGCCTCGAGCAGACCATGGGCAGCCTGTTCCACAACCGCATGGTCACCGCCCGGACGGACATCCCGCGCCGCACCGACATAGACGCCCCCAAGAACTACCGCCAGAACAAGCACGTCCTCTTCGGCCAGCAGGAAGGGCTGTGCAACGGGTGCAAGGGAGACTTCCCGTTCCGCAACTTCACCGTAGACCACATCATCCCCCAGTCACGGGGCGGAACGGACCACGTAGCAAACCTGCAACTACTCTGCGGGGCCTGCAACTCTCTGAAGGGCGACCGGCCAATGGAGTACTTGGTGGCAAGGTTGGCGGAGATAGGGGTGTAGAAGAAAGAACATGAGCACCATTTACGAAGACTTAGTCAGCACAATGAACATCGCCACGGAAACGCCGTACTTAGCGGAGCTACGAGGCACCGATGGTGACGGGACATCCCATACGAACAACGGATCTGTGGCGTTCTCCTTGGACGGAGGACTTCTGAAGTACAAATTTACCCCCACCATGGACGATGCGTCGTTTCACGATCCGTACTTGGATAAATTGTTGTCTGCATCTGACTTACGGTTGGCTGTTAGGTCTATGGGGTTTGATGAACCAGTACATACGATGCTTTACCCAAACTCGGGCAACCCGACAGAGGGCGTGGTCTCTCTAAAGTGCTTCGGTGATGCGAATGCAGACTTGGCATTCGTCGAAATCAAGTTTAAGAACCTGCCTGACGGCTGGCGTACCGTCGACGACGAAGTGAGAGTCAGAGGCTTCCATGATCAGGGTTTGGTGCCAGATGAGAACGGGAAAATCTCTCTCATCAGGTATGGTCAGGAAGTGAATCCGGCAATCAAATTAGAATGGAGCGATGCACGAGGGGGAACTTGGACAGCCAAGTTGTGGAAAATCCCGACGGAGCAACGCGACAGCGACCACAACTTCCGATGCACGATTAAGTTGGACGGCGCAAGGCTCACGGGTGAAATCGCACAAGAATTCTTGAATGAAAACTTACGACCATTTCTACAGTTCACTTTCGCCGGACGCGCCGACAACCACATAGCCGTGGGTTACGACGCGTACAACAGGCCAACGTGGGGGTTGCAAATCCGCGATACTGCGGTAGACATACCCGAAGATTTGCATTCGCACAATTGGTTCCTAAGCAAGAGCCGTCGCCCCACCGCCATCAATCCGCAGTTCCAAGCCTTCTGCGAATTGGATACCAAGACTAAGCGAAGCTACCAACGGGTGATCGAGGCATATGTTTACAGCGAGCAAGTTTTCGCCCTGGTAGGATCTTCTGCTGTCGCCGCGTCCTTGAGTTACACCGCGTTAGACAGCCTAGCCCGTGTAATTACTTCGGGGTACAAGGATTCCAAAGATTGGCTTCGGCCCGATCTCCGGCTTAAGCAGCGCAAACATATCGAGGACGTAATCAAACTCGTTGCCAAGCGGGAGTTGCAAGAGCATAAAGCGTTCAGCCAAGCGTCACAGATCGTTTCTGAAATACGAAATAACACTTTCCATGCCGACCCGAATAAAATATCGCCGGACTGGAATAAATCCAGGCACCAGTGGGACAACACACAGACGATGGTAGAGTTGCTGTTGCTGAATCGACTTGGCATGGAATCAATCCCTATTCGAGCCAGTGTCCCCAAGTTCTTTATAGAAGGAAAGGATATGTTGGCAGAGGCCAGACAATCTTCCATTGCAGAAAAATTGGCCAACCGAGTTGAGTCTGGCGGAACCTAAATCTGACAATCCACCTTTCCAAATAGACTCTGCCATGCAGTACCCCTTGAGATGCCTCGGCAATGGTGCGCGGAATAGACCGGGGCGAAAATCTGCAACTCCCTGAAGGGCGACCGGCCAATGGAGTACTTGGTGGCAAGGTTGGCGGAGATAGGGGTGTAGGAAAAGGAATTTAGAGAGGTTGACATGAAAGTAGGATTTATCGGTCTGGGTATAATGGGCGGCAGCATGGCTTACAACACTCTCCAGGGCGGACATGATCTGGTCGTACACGACCTCCGCCGCGACGCCGCAACTCCTCACTTGGAGGCTGGCGCAGCTTGGGCCGACACCCCGCGACAGGTGGCGGAGTCCAGCGACGTCGTGTTCACGTCGCTGCCCGGCCCAACCGAGGTGGAAGCGGTGTTCCTGGGCGACGACGGGCTGTTGCAGGGCCTGTCCGCCGGGAAGGTCTACTTCGACCTCAGCACCAGCACACCCAACTTGATCCGCCGGTTGCACGACATCGCCTCGGGCCAAGGTATTCATGTTCTGGATGCTCCCGTAAGCGGCGGGCCGCGCGGCGCGAGGACACGCAACCTGGCGATCTGGGTGGGCGGCGACCGGGAAGTGTTCGACCGTTGCAAGGACGTTTTGGATGCAATAGGCGACAAAGCCTACTACGTTGGGCCCATCGGTTGCGGCGCGGTCGCCAAGCTGGTGCACAACTGCGCCGGCTACATCATCCAGTGCGGCCTGGCGGAAGTATTCACCATGGGGGTCAAGGCCGGGGTCGAGCCGCTGGCCCTCTGGCAGGCAGTGCGCCGGGGCGCACAGGGACGCCGGGGGACCTTCGAAGGGCTTGCCGAGCACTTGTTGCCGGGCAATTTCGACCCGCCCGACTTTGCGCTCCGGCTGGCCAGAAAGGACGTGGACTTGGCGGTCAGCGTGGGCCGGGAGTACGAAGTGCCGATGCGGCTCGCCAACCTTGCCCTCCAAGAGCTTACCGAGGCTATAAACCGCGGCTGGGGCGACAGGGACTCAAGGGTCGCCATGCTGCTTCAGGAAGAACGGGCCGGCGCAGAGGTACGGGTGCCGGAGGATGTGCTGAGGGCGGCCTTGGAGGAGGAGCGGGCCGAAGGCTGAGGCGATGGTCCGGTGAGTTGTTAACTGCGGCTCGCCACCTGCGTCGAGGTACTACCATGATTATAGCTCGGTTGAAACTGACCAACTGGCGCAACTTCACCGATGTTGACGTCCCGCTGAGAGACCGGGCGTTCATTATAGGTCCCAATGCGTCTGGCAAGTCCAACTTGCTCGACGCCGTTCGCTTTCTGCGTGATGTCGCCATGCGCGAGGGAGGGGGCCTACAGGCAGCAGTGCGCCGACGGGGTGGCGTGCGCCAGATACGGAGCCTTTCGGCTCACTCTGGCGGTGGTGTAGGCATTGAAGTACACCTGAGCTCTGACTCTGACGAACCCGTCGAGTGGATGTACCGGCTGGTCTTTACCGTGGAGCGCTCCGGGAACCATCGCATTCTGGTACAGGAAGAAGTAGTCGAACACAACGGCGAAACCTTACTGCAACGTCCAGACCATGACGACATGGAAGATCGAGAGCTCCTTACGGAAACCGCTTTGGAGCAGATTAACGCGAATCGGCAATTCCGAGCCGTGGCTGAGTTTTTCGACGAGGTTACCTATCTACACCTTGTGCCGCAACTCGTTCGTTTCGGGGCTGAAATCGGTGGCAATCGGCTGGAGAACGATCCTTTCGGTCAGGGCTTCTTGGAAAGAATCGCCGCTACCAACAGCAAGACCCGTCAAAGCCGTCTGAAAAAGATTGCAACATCACTGTCGCATATTGTACCGCAACTTGAGGAAATTACTTTTGAGCGTGACCGTGCTACAGGTCAGCCTCACCTGAACGCTCGTTTCGACAATTGGCGTGCCCATGACGTTTGGCAGCGGGAAGACCAGCTTTCCGATGGCACATTGCGGCTGATCGGCCTTTTCTGGTCCCTGCTGGAGCGCGGTGGGCCATTGTTGTTGGAGGAGCCGGAAATATCCCTGAATCGGGATATTGTGCTGCGCTTGTCTGGTCTTATTTACAGGTTAAGTGTACCTGTACGGCGCCGTCGCGGAGATGAGCGGTATAGCGAACGCCGCCAAGTGATTTTGACCACCCACAGCCCTGACCTTTTGTGTGACCAAGGAATAGACGGTCGGGAAGTAATTTGCATCACACCCGGCAGGGACGGCTCAACGGTGAAAACGATGGCCCAGGATGACGGGTTGCGAGAGGTGTTGAAGGCGGGGGTTATGCCAGGGGAGATTGCGCCCTTCCGCAATCAAGCCTTTACGCTTCCCATGAACCTAGGTATTCCTCCCTTGTAGCGTAATGCTGGTCAGCCTGGCAGTGGAAGATATATTGTCCGAGGCAGTGGCTAGGCGGCTCGTTCACAATTACGTTCCTGGGGCCGAAATTACGAATGTAACAGGATTGAACGGGATCGATTCGGTTAAACGCCAGATGTCGAAATTGAACCAAATCGCCCATCATCGGGGACCGGTATTGGTTCTCGCAGACTTGGATAGACCTTTGAGTTGTCCAGTAAACCTGGTCCGAGAGATGAGCAGACGATTGGTAGTTTCTCCCCAATTGCTCATCAGAGTCGTAGTACTGGAGATTGAGTCCTGGATACTGGCAGACCGAGTGGGAATCGGAAAATGGTTGGGTGTTGCCGAAAATGTCGTCTCCCGCACACCGGAAAGGCTGGATGACCCTAAGCGCTCGTTGGTACAGTTGGCCCGCCGCAGCCGCAATCGACGCCTGCGGGAAGCAATAGCGCCTCCGCATGTACTCGGCACCAGCCGGACAGGCCCGGGATATAACGAGACCGTAGGTGAGTTCGTCACCCAGCATTGGGACCCGGACGCTGCTCGCTCTTATGCGCCAAGCCTAAACAGGGCCATTACTCGTATTCGGGAACTGACGGCGCGTTGACCGTTACCCTAACTTCCCGTCCACCGCAGGTCCGGTTGGCGTGCGGCGCGGGCCTCGTCTAGCCGGGATACCGGCGTGGTGTGGGGCGCGGACTTTACCAGTTCCGGGTTTTCTCTAACTTCCCGGTCTATTTCCCGCATGGCCTCTATGAACGCATCCAGAGTTTCCCGCGTCTCCGACTCCGTTGGCTCGATCATGAGGGCTTCGTGGACGATGAGTGGGAAATACATTGTGGGCGCGTGGAAGCCGTAGTCCAGCAATCGCTTGGCAATCTCTAACCCGCTGGCGCCGCGGGCCCGCTGCCAGTCGGCGGAGAAAACGGCCTCATGCATACACACGCGGTCGAAGGGCAGGTAGTAGATATCCTTGAGCGCCTGCATCAGGTAGTTGGCGTTCAGCACCGCGTTGCCGCTGATGGCCTTCAGCCCCGCCGCTCCCAGCGTGATGGTATAGGTGTAGGCCCTGACCAGAACGCCGAAGTTGCCGTGGAACCCGCTCATTTTACCGATGGTGCGTTCCGGGGTATGGAGGTTGTAAACGGCCTCTCCGTTCCCGGTTGATTGGGTCACCACCGGCGCCGGCAGGTAAGGGAGCAGGGTATCTCCAACGCAAACGGGTCCCGCGCCGGGTCCGCCGCCGCCGTGGGGCGTGCTGAAGGTCTTGTGCAGGTTGAGGTGGATAACGTCGAAGCCTAGGTCGCCCAGCTTCACCCGTCCCAGCAAGGCGTTCATGTTCGCGCCGTCGCCGTAGACCAACCCACCCGCTTCGTGCACCACCCGGCACATGTCCACGATGCCCGTGTCAAACAGGCCCAAGGTACTTGGCTGGGTTATCATCACCCCCGCCAAGTCGGCGCCCGCCAACTCGTGCAGGGCTTCCAAGTCCATGTTGCCCTTGTCATCGGAAGCCACCGTGACCACTTCGAAGCCGGCCATGGCAGCCGACGCAGGATTGGTGCCGTGGGCGCTGTCGGGGATTACTACCTTGGTGCGTTGAAAATCGCCGCGCCCGTGATGATAGGCCCGCATCATAAGCATCCCGGCCAACTCTCCGTGAGCGCCCGCAAGAGTAGACAGGCTCACCCCCGGCAGTCCGGTAACTTCGCCCAGGAAACCTTGGAGCCGGTACAGCAGTTCCAAGGCGCCCTGCGCCGTCTCCGCCGGTTGCAACGGATGTATCGCCGCGAATCCGGGCAAGAACGCCGCTTCGTCGTTGATCTTGGGGTTGTACTTCATGGTACAACTGCCAAGAGGGTAGAAGTGGGTGTCGATGGAAAAGTTGCGCTGGCTCAAGTTGGTGAAGTACTGCACCACTTCCGGCTCGGACACTTCCGGCAACTCCAAATCGGTCCGGAGCAGGGACAGGTCCGGCAACGGTTGCTCTGGGACGTCCGAATCGGGCAATATCGACCCAACCCGGCCGGGTACGCTCCGCTCCATCAAAAGCTTGGAAGTGTCCCTGTTCCCGCCGGTCTGCATCAGTTGAACTCCGAGAGCGTCGCAACCAGGGCGTCAATGTCCTGGCGCGAGTTCATTTCCGTGACACACAGCAACATGCCGTTTTGCATTCCCCCAGCCGCCTCGCGCCCGTTGGTACCGGAGGCTTGGCCGTTATAGGGGGCTTGGGTAAGGTCCAGCCCTCCCAGAATGCCCTGCTCCAAAAGCCGCCGGTTAATGACAGCAGGAGAAACCGGGCATTGGGCCACGAACTCCTGGAAGAAAGTCTCCTGCGTTGGCAGCGAGTACCCGGGCAACCGTCCGATACAGTCGGCGGCGTAGTGGGCTTTCTGGTAGCAAAGCTCGGCAACATTGCGCAGCCCCTGCTTGCCCAAGGCAGCCAAGTATATTGTGGACGCCAAGGCGTAAAGGGCCTCGTTGGTGCAGATGTTGCTGGTGGCCCTCTCCCGGCGGATATGCTGCTCACGGGTTTGCAGCGTGAGCACGTAGCCGGTCCTGCCTTGGCTGTCCACCGTCCGCCCGGACAGTCGGCTGGGCATTTGCCTGATGTACTCCTGCTTGGTGGCAAACAGTCCGAGGTAAGGTCCGCCGTAGCTGGACGGGATCCCCAAGGGTTGACCTTCCCCTGTCACTATGTCCGCGCCATAGTGTCCGGGAGAATGGAACATACCCATCGCCGTCGGGTCGGCCGACACAACGAACAGCGCGCCCTCGCTGTGGGCAGCGGCGGCCAGCGCCCCCATGTCTTCGATGTACCCGTAGAAGTTGGGGTACTGGACCACCAGCGCCGCGGTTTGATCGTCCAGGGACGGCGTTCCGCTCGATGATACGGTGGAAATCTGGATGCCCTGGGCTTGGCAATAGGTCTCGATAACCTGCCGGTAGATGGGGGAGAGGGTGTCGGAGACGGCGACCCGGTTGCGCCGGGTAACGCGGCACGCCATCAACACGCCTTCGGCCAAGCTCGTGGCCCCGTCATACATTCCCGCGTTGGCCACTTCCATCCCGTACAGGTTGCTGATCAAGGTCTGGAACTCGTAGATCACTTGCAGGGTGCCTTGGCTGGCTTCGGCTTGGTAGGGAGTGTAAGCAGTCAGAAACTCGCCCCTGGTCATCAACGCCTTTACGACCGAAGGAATGAAGTGATTGTATGACCCCGCACCCAAGAAAGACGGGCCGCTGTTCAGAGGACGGTTTTGAGCCGCCAGAGCGGCCAAGTCCCGTTGGACTTCCAACTCCGGCGTTGGTCCCGGCAGGTCGAGGGGCGGGTCGCGGTACGCCTCGGGAATGTCATGGAAAAGCTCGGCGATGGAACCAAGGCCCAAGGTAGCCAGCATTCCCGCCTGTTCTTCCCGGGTATTGGGAATGTAGGGGAACTGGAAGTCCGTTTCAGCCGCGGCGTTGGGTGCTTGATTGGACATGCTCATGACAGACCACTGATGTATGACCCGTATTCCTCAGCAGACATAAGCTGGTCCAGTTCAGACAGGTCCGCGACTGAAACCCTCAACAGCCAGCCTTCTCCCAAAGGGTCCTCGTTGGCCAGTTCCGGGTGGTCCCGCAGACGCTCGTTTACTTCGACAACCTCTCCCGTCACCGGGGAGAACAGGTCGGACACGGCCTTGACCGATTCCACTTCCCCCATTTTCTGAAGATGGGTAACGGTCGAGCCGGGTTGGGGCAGGTCAAAGTAGACGATGTCGCCCAACTGGTCCTGGGCATACTCGGTGATGCCGGCCAAGGCCAAGCTGCCCTCTTCAATCTTGACCCATTCGTGTTCGGAGGTGTATTTCCGGTCGCTAGGGTTCAACTTACCTGAAACCTCCCTTCCTACAGGGGATAGAGTTACTTGGACCTGGAATAAAAGGGCAAGGGGACTACCTCGGCGCGTTCAGCCCGCCCACGGATGTCCACGTCCAGCCGGGCGCCCACGCGAGCGTAACGCTCCTCAACGTAGCCCATGCCGATACTGGTGTCAAGAGTGGGTGAGTAACTTCCGCTGGTGACGTGGCCCACCGTTTGGCCCTCTTCCATTATGGCGTACCCGGCCCTGGGTGCGCTGCGTCCCGGGATGGTCAACCCGACGAGCTTTCGTTCTACACCGTGGTCTCTCTGCCGGCGCAGCGCCTCGACTCCCACGTACTCCTTGTCGAAGCGAACGAACCTTTCCAACCCGGCTTCGATGGGTGTTGTGGCTTCGTCGATCTCGTGCCCGTGCAGGGGTAGGGCAGCTTCCAGCCGCAACACGTCCCTGGCGCCCAAACCGCAAGGGACTGCTCCGTGGTCCAGCAAGGTCTGCCAATGCTCTTGGACACGTTCCCTGTCGACGACCATCTCGAAACCGTCTTCGCCGGTGTATCCGGTCCTGCCTACTAATACGGTGATTCCCTGTAATCGGTTTTCCTGCCATGCAAAGGGGCGCAACGACGACGCCGGACTCTCGCAGACCCGGTCCATCACCTCCGCCGCTCCCGGCCCTTGGAAAGCGATCAAGCCGGTGTCATCGGTGCGGTCTTCAATCGTGCAGCCTTGGGAAAACCTAGCGTCCACCTGTTTTTGGAACCAAGCAACCACGGCGGGCCGGTTTCCGGCGTTGGGGATCAACAGGTAGCGGTCTTCCTCAAGGCGATAAAAGATAGTGTCGTCGATGACCCCGCCGCTGTCGTTGCAGATGAAGCAGTAGCGCGCCCGGCCCACCCGCAGGCCGGCGACGGATGCGGTCAACACCGATTCCAGGAATGCCGTCGCCTCTGGCCCGGAGATGTACAACCGTCCCATGTGGGAGACGTCGAACAAGCCGGCGGCGGTGCGCACGGCGGCTACTTCGCTGAGGATACCGGCGTATTGGACCGGCATGTCCCAGCCGCCAAAGGGGACCATGCGGGCGCCCAGCCCGACATGGGCGTCATAAAGAGCAGTCCTCAAGTTTGCTGTGGTCAAGATGTCCCGTTACCCTCCAGTGGTTACGACCGGAGCCGGGGGTCAAGTGCGGTTAGCATAATAACGCTGATAACACCGCACACGCAAGTGTTGAGGCTGCACACCTCTGCAAAGATTCAGATGCCGGTGTTCATTCAGTAAATCTGTACCTGGCAGGGTTCCGTGCTATAATCGGCGGCACCGGGCCGGAGTGCGCGCGATTCACCCCCAGGGAGGTCCCCTTGGTTGTCAGAATGGAAAACAAGGTAGCCATAGTGACTGGCGGAAGTTCCGGCATTGGCCGGGCGACCTGCTACCGCCTTCTTCAGGATGGAGCCAAGGTGGTCATCGCCGACCGCAACCAAGCCGGAGCGGAGGAGACCCGCGAGTTGATGGAAGGCACTGACAGCAACTCGGCAGTGTCGGTTGTGGATGTGTCACGGTCCGACCAAGTGGAGCGCATGGTGGCGGAGACCGTCGCCAAGTTCGGCAGGCTGGATGTCTTGGTCAACGGCGCGGGAATCCTGATACGGACGCCTCCTCTTATCGAGGTGGACGACATTATTTGGGACCTGACTATGGACACCAACCTCAAGGGTCTGTTCTATTGCTGCAAGTACGCCATCCCGGCGATGCTGGAGCATGGTGGCGGCTCTATCGTCAACATCGCTTCGATGTCGGGAGTCAGGGGCATTGCCTACTCGGTGCCCTATGCGGTCAGCAAGGCTGGTGTCATACACCTTTCCAAGGTGGCCGCGGCCCAGTACACCCACCAGGGCGTCCGGGTGAACTGCATCGCTCCGGGCGGAGTGGACACGCCCCAAATGCGGGGTAGCACCGCCAGCGCCGAGGTGTTCCAGGAGCGGAACGCCGAACATCCCATGACCAGGGTAGGCCGCCCGGAAGAGATAGCCAACCTGATAAGCTGGCTGGCTTCAGACGAAGCGTCCTACGTTAGCGGCAGCACTTATATTATCGACGGCGGCGCGTGGGCGACGGCCGATTAGTACGCGGGGGGCCGATATGGAAAAGGTGATTGAGATATCCGACCGCGCCGTAGCTGATTACGGGTTTCGCCAAGCCGTCCTTTACGGCCCCGACGACGTTAGCCAGCGTTGGGGCCTATCGGACCAGGAGCGGTCAGTGCTGGAGAGCGTTGTTGTCGAGGCGTTGACCGCCCTGCCCGTCCCGGTCCAACCGGCGGACATACCAAGTGAGCAGGCGCGGCTTGCCGAGCTGATACGTCACGCCGCATCCGGTTGACGTAGGAGTATCCTATCGTCACGTCTCGAGTGACATCCGTAATTCCCATCTACACCGGAACTCAGGTGATGGTCTTATTAGGCTACCGTTGATTCACCATTGTTGCTACGCTGGCCGTTGGACCTCATCAATTCGTCCAAGTCTTTGCCCGTTGCTTGCTCTACAACTTGCCGTGCTAACTCCCACTTTTTAGCCGCCTCGGCCTCGGCTTGGGCTCTCCCTTCTGCACGTAGTTTGTCTTTTATCCTGGGAGCGAACAACACCATAGCCCTTACTCCTTCCCACGAAATTGCCGCAAACAGGGCTATGCCCACAGACCCGCTGGCGACATTTGCCAGCGTGAACATCCATCTGTCTTTGGTCCAAGCGTCCAAGTAAAGCCAAGCGAACAAAACTTCCCCGATGAAGCAAGCATAGAAGATCGCACAATATACCGCCCAAGTGGCGGTGCCTCTTTCAGGTGTGTCTCGCAAAAGTTCGCTTGGGAGACCTGTCACGCAAGGGTGGGTCTACGTTGGAAAATACTACCCCAAATAACGGCATGTCAAGAAAGTAGCTGCCGGAACTCGTCACCACACCTCCAGCGTTTTCAAGCCTAAGGGAGTGATCTGATATTCCCGAGGCTGTGGCTGCGCAATCAGGGCGTGAGCGACCATTTCCCTGAATAAACGCTCCTTGTCGACTTCCTGGTTCACCGGGCAGTCCTCGAACAGTCTTGGCCCGTCTTTCAAGGCCGCAAGGACTTCCTGCTCCGCCAAGGCCATTGGGTGGGTGCGGTCCTTCATTGAACCGGCGATATATCCCGCGGCCAGAATTCCAATAGACGTGAGGGCCTCCGAGTCTTCCAGCCTCCCCCGAACGGATACGCCGGTCCTGTCCTCCGTGCCGGAGTTCCGAACGAAGACCGCCGCATTTTGATGTCCCGTGGCGTCCCGCATGGCCAAGTACAATAAGTCCGGCTCATCGTCGAAGGCAACCCGCTCGACTTGCCCCAAGCGGGCTTCGGCGATAATCAACCGTTCAATGCCATCATAGACATCGCTGCCGACATAGAAGAGTTCCTTTCGGACGTGGTACACGACGAAATTTCGTTTGAAGCCTGGAGGGAAGGGCCGGTGGATTTCACTCGACGTCTTGCCCTTTGACGCGACGAAGGTGTTGATGGCGCTCTTCAGTCCGTTGGTAACGAATACCCGCACGTCTTCGCCGGCGCGCGTGGTAAGCAACCCGGGGGTAATGGTGTGGCCGCTTTCCTCGCTGCCAACGGCGAACCGATGGGGGTTGTCCACGGCATGGCGCAAAATCCGTATATCGCCCACTCCGGTCAGAATGGTCCGGAACCCCAAGTCTTCGGCGGCCCGGTACGCGTTCAGGTCGCTCTCCACGGTGGTGACGAAGAGGTGGCCGGCCCGTTCATCTCCGGCGAGGTAGGCTGCTTGGAGCAGAGCATTCCTGTCTCCTGCCCCCACCAGTACCTTGTCCTCTTGGGGATCGTAGTCCAAGCGAAAGAACCTGTCCCCGTCGGCGTCGAACACCATCCCTTTGCCGTGCCTGTCAAAGACAGCCTGTACCCCGGCATGGTCCTTGAAACGAGGGTCGGCCCGGTGAATTTCAGTTATTCCCTCCAGGTCGGTTACTCCGCCCCTGAAGTTCACCTGCCCGGAGGCGGCATCGCCGTTTACCTCCACCACATCGCCGCCGTGAATCCTCCGCAAAAGGTTGGCTACTATTCCCGAATAGGCCCCGTTGGCAGCATCCACAATCAACGGGAAGTCACCCAGGGTATCTCCTTCAGCAAGCCACGAGTTGCGGGGGTCGAGATGGAACCGGGTGACCACGTCCAGTGCTTCGGCCCTGGCGTCTATGCGATGGCCCAACGGAGCCAGCGGCACAACCTGGCTGGCATAGTCCAAGGCGATTACCCGCTTCGTCAACTCCCGCTCTTCGTCGGCAAACATCTTCATTGCCTGCGGGCCCTGGAAAATTTTCAGCCCGTTGTATTCGGCCGGGTTGTGGCTTGCCGTAACCGCCAGTGACGCAGCCGCGCCGCGCCAGATGTGGTACAAGGCTATGCCCGGCGTGGGGAAGACGCCTACCACAACAGCGGTGCATCCCGCCTTCCGAATGCCCGAGACGACTGCCGCCGTGAAAATCCCTTCCGTATCCCGTGGGTCCCATCCGACCACCACCTCAGATCCTCCAGGCAGGCCGGAGCAGTAGGCGTAAGTGTACTGCTCCAAGAACTGCTCGGTGATGACCCCTGCTTGGGTATAGGCTTCCAAGGGGGAAAGGCCTTTGACGGCGGGACTGGAGGAACGGGCTGTGCGGCGGCGTATGCCGTCGGTGCCTTGCAGCCGGTCAATGGCAGGGGGAGGGGCGGGGTATGACGCGGGACTGTCTGTCGACAGGTCCCTTGGGCCGCTACTCAACGGTAACGGTTTTGGCCAGGTTTCGCGGCATATCCACGGGATTCCCGCGGGCCACGGCTACTTCGTAAGCCAGCAGTTGCAGCGGTACGGCGGCGACGATGGGAGACAGAAGGTAAGGCACGGACGGAATTTCGATGACGTCGGTGGCGTCGTGCGCCAGAACGTCATCCCCCTTGGTTGCCAGGGCCACAACCTTCCCTTCCCGCGCCCTGACCTCCGATACGTTGCCCAGCATCTTCTGGTACATCTGGTCTTTCAGAGCAACCGCTACGGTGATGGTGTGGCGGTCGATCAGGGCTATTGGCCCGTGCTTCATCTCCCCGGCGGCATAGCCTTCGGCGTGAATGTAGCTGATCTCCTTGATTTTCAGTGCTCCTTCCAACGCCGTTGGAGTGCTGATTCCCCGGCCCATCACCAGGACGTTTGAAGCCAGGCTGAAGCGCCGGGCCACCTCTCGTATATGCTCGCTGGTCTGCAAGGCCTGGCCGACTAGGTTGGGAAGGTGCATGACCTCGTTCAGCAGCAACCTCCGCTTGGAAACCGGCAATGTACCGCGGGTCTGGCCCAAGTAGATGGACAGCAGGTACAGGCAGAGCATGGACCCGGTGGCGGTCTTGGTGCTGGCTACGCCGATCTCCGGCCCGGCGTTTATGGACATGGTGTAGTCGGCTACCCGGGTGGCCTCCGATCCAGGCACGTTGCAGATCACTATCAACGGCGCCCCTTTGGCGCCCAAGCTCTCCAACGCCGCCAAGCTGTCCACGGTCTCGCCAGACTGGGTGACGGCCACAATGAGAGTGTCCGAGTCCACCACGGGGTCCATGTAACGGAATTCGGAGGCGTTTTCCACTTGGCAGGGGATACGGGCTACCGATTCCATCATGTACCGGCCCGCCATAGCCGCGTGGTAACTGGTGCCCATGCCCAGCAGGACCACCCGCTTGAACTGGGAAACTCTTTCTTGGGAGAAAGGGAACCCTTCCAGCTCCACGGTCTGCCGCTTGACGTCTACCCGTCCGCGAAGGGCGTTGTGCAGGGACTGGGGCTGCTCCATGATCTCTTTGAGCATGTAGTGGGGAAACTTCCCGTTGGTGGGGCTGCAAGCGTTGCCGATTACTTTCTGGTGCTTCCTTTCTACCTCCAGCCCGTCAACGGTGGTGAACCGGGTCTTCTTGCGGCTTACCACCGCCATCTCCCGGTCGTTCAGGTGCACCACCGACTTGGCGTGACCCATCAGGGCCGGAAGGTCGCTTGCCAAGTACATGGCATCGTCCCCGTAACCCACGACCAAGCCTCCGGCATGGCCGATGCGCACGCCGATGATTTCATCCGGGTTGCGGGTATCCACCGCGACAATGGCATGGGCGCCGGTTATCTGGTCCACCGCCGACCTGACGGCTTCCTCGAAAGTGGCGCCGGCGGCAAGCCCCTCTTCCACCAAGTGGGGAATGACTTCGGTATCGGTCTCGGAACGGAATACATGGCCCGATTCCATCAGGCGCTGCCGCAGGGCTCCGTGGTTCTCTACGATGCCGTTATGGCACACGGCGACGTTTTGAGTGCAGTCGGTATGGGGGTGAGAGTTTTCCATGGTGGGTTTGCCGTGGGTGGCCCACCGGGTGTGGCCGATGCCCAGAGTCCCCTCGGACGCCGGCCAGCACTGTTCGGCCACAATGCCAAGCTTCCCGGCGTCCTTCCGAATGTACAGGGGACGCCCCGGCTCAACCACGGCCACACCGGCGCTGTCATAGCCCCGGTACTCGAGCCGTCTCAGCATTTCTACTACGTGAGGAAGGGCCGGATCATACCCGCAGTATCCAGCGATACCGCACAAACTAATCACCTCGTATGGTCGTCCCACGTCCTGGACAGGACCGGACACCCCGGCAGCCAACATACTCCGGCGCAGGCGGTCTTGGTGGGGTTATGGGGCCTTGCGCGTCAACTTCGAAGGGGGGTGCTGGACACCGGCAAGATAGCGGCTCTTGAGCGCCCACCGGCTTGTCGATCATGGGCAATATCAAAGGGACTCAGGTGGAGGTGTGTCTTTCGCAACCAAGGCCGTCGCATATCGTCGGCTCGGCAGTTGCCTGCGCTGCGAATGACGTGAAAGGCCAGAGGTAAGATAGCCTAGGCGTGGGTGTATGTCAATAGCGCGCGTTGGCGGAGGCCGCAACTAGAGGAACGGCCTCCGAGTCCGCACACGGGGCATCAGCGATGGGATGCGGGGATGGATGGCCGGGCAACGGGGTGTTATTCGTTTTCGGTCCAGGCGGACTCCAATTCGTCCTCCACGATTACCCCATCCTCGTCTTCGTCATCAAGGTCTTCGTCCCTGGCGTAGTTGGCCAGGCTTTCATTGAGGTATATCCGGTGTTCGTCCTTGGTCCTGGTTGGGAACGAGTACGCCTTCTGCAAAGCCCGGTTCCGGTAGACTTCTCGGATGATAATAGAGATGCCTTGTTGGTTGACGCCGATGATGGCAGCTTCATACCGGTTTCCGCCCCGCATCAGCCGGGTCAGCCTGGTCCCCAACTTGGGTTCGACCTGGCCAAGGTAGTCGCCTTCCCTTGTGTACACATTGATTGCTTCGTGCTCGATGGCAAGGGTGACCGGGTCGCCGGGAGCTATCCTTGCTGCCGTCTGCCCGGTGGCCGACTTCCTTAACAGTGTCGTGCCGGACTTGCCGCTTTCTTCAATGAACAACCGCGGAACGCCCCCCGCTTTGCGCCCCTGCATGGTGGATGCCGGACGGGATTCCAACAGTTCCAACCGGCCAAGGTTCTTCTTGGCAATGTTGTTGTAAGGGGCCAGTTCGGTAGCCCGGCCCAAAACTTCCTTGGCTTCGCTGTAGCGGCCCAACTCCATGAGCGCCTTGCCCAAGCGGTTCATTGCCTCTACGTCGTTCTCGTACAACTCCAGCAGAGCGCGGTTGACCTCAGATGCACGCTCCCATTCACCCTCCAAGGCGAGTGCGATTGCATCCCGGCTCAGGTCGCGTTTCAGTCTGGAGGTATTGATTGGACTAGTCACCTCAATATCCACCCCACATTCAACAAATCAAAGGCCCATACTCGGATGGGAGATTTATCTTGAGTTTGACGTTATATCATGGGCATTGAGTATCATCAAGTACGTTCAACCCGACTTTGCAAGGGATTTTGGGGAGCCTGTCCGTAAACCCGACCGAGGATTGCGTTAAAAGACCCCTGTGGTCTATCGACCCCGATACCTCCATCGTATCCTCAGAAGGTCGCAGGTCATGCTCAGACTGTCCCGCAAGGGCCTCACCTTGCTGTGTTCCCGGTAGTGCCAGTCCACTCCGACCTCTTTCAATGACATCCCGGCGCGGCGTGCCCGCAGCAAGGTTTCCACGTCGAAGCTGAAGCCGTCCACGGTCTGCCCCTGGAACAGTTGCGGCACTGCCGCGCCTCGAAAACACTTGAACCCGCATTGGGTGTCGCGTACCCCCGGGACGGCCAAGAAACGTACCAGCATGTTGTAAGCCCTGCCCATGATGTGGCGCCGCTCGGGCTCGCCGATGCGCCGCGCTCCGGGGGCTTCCCTGGACCCGATGGCGATGTCCGCGCCTTCTATCTGGGGAGGCAAAAGCCTTTCCACTTGCTCTATGGGTACTGAAAGATCGGCGTCGCAGAGAAGCCGGTACTCTCCCTGGGCACAGAGCATACCGTTCTTTACCGCCCATCCTTTGCCTCGATGGGGCAAGCTGAGGATGTGGAGGTTGGAGTAAAGGGAAGCGAACTCCGCGATTATTGCCGGAGAGGCATCGGTGCTGCCGTCGTCCGCCACTACCACCTCCCAAGTGTGATGCCATTCGGAGAGAAAGGACACTACGCGGTCCAACGTGCCGCGGATACGGGCTTCCTCGTTGTACACCGGGATTACCACCGACAAAAAAATTGCAGGCAAGGGTGTACGCCCCTAATGAAGAGTGCGGCGGTAATCATTCACTCGTCTCGTGGTCGCGGAACGCTGTCAGCCGGACGGAGAGTCGTCGTCCAGCCGGAAGCCTCGGTGGAGCAAACGGACTGCTTCGCCAACCTGGTCTTCCCGGATGACGCACGAAATCCGGATCTCCGAAGTGGTTATCATGTCAATGTTGATGTTGCCATCCGCCAGGATGCGGAACATGCGTGAGGCGTATCCCGGTGCGTTCTGCATCCCGGACCCCACTATGCTCACCGAGGCCAACGTCGGGTCGGTTGCCAGACCCCCGGCCCCAACCTCCGGCGCCACCGCTTCCATGTGCTCCAGCGCCTTCGGCAGATCTGTCCTGCTGACGGTGAAGCTTATGTCGGTGGCGCGTTCGACGCTGGTGTTCTGCACGATGGTGTCGACGCTGATGCCGGCCTGCGCCAAAGGTTCGAACAGGGCGGCGGCGATGCCGGGACGGTCTGGCACCGAGCGGACGGTGATCTTGGCGACGTTGGTGGTGCTGGCGATCCCGGTAACCTTGACTCTATATTCCATCGGGTCGTCGTCCTGTTTGCTGTGTGCATGTTTGTTATGTATCAGCGTACCGCTGGCGTCGCTGAAGCTCGAAGCCACGTAAATCGGGATGTTATAGACCGCCCCCAGCTCTATGGACCTGGGGTGCATTTTGGCCCCATAGTTGGCCAGTTCCAGCATCTCCTCGTAGTCTATATCGTCCAGCTTACGGGCCTTGGGGACCAAACGTGGGTCTGCGGTGTAAATGCCTTCGACATCGGTGTAGATGTCGCACCGGTCGGCCCCCAGCGCGGCGGCCAACGCCACTGCCGTCGTGTCCGAGCCGCCCCTGCCCAGGGTTGTCACGTCCAGGTCCTCCGTCGCCCCTTGGAAGCCGGCAACGACGACCAACCTGCCCTCAGCCAGTTCTTTCTTGACGCGGTCAGTTTCCACGCGGTAAATCCGTGCGCTCCCGTAGGTTGTGTCGGTACGTATTCCTGCTTGAACGCCGGACAAGCTTATGGCTTGGTAACCCAGCGTCCGCAGGGCCATCGTCACCAGCGTGCAGGAAACCAACTCGCCGGTCGACAGCAGCAGGTCAAGCTCCCTGGGGTCCGGCCGGGCAGTGATGGACTGGGCCAGCGAGATAAGCTCGTCGGTGGTGTCGCCCATGGCCGATACCACCGCCACCACGTCCATCCCCGAGTCCTTGGCTTGGCCGATGCGGCGGGCGGCGTTGAGAATTTTGTCGGCGTCCGCTACCGACGAACCCCCGTATTTGTGGACTATCAACGCCAAATCGCTTTCTCTCCCACTGAATTTTTCACCGCGGAGTGCGCGGAGAACGCAGAGCTTTCCAGATTTCTGTTGGCCTGCATGATAAACTCTGCGCCCTTTGCGTTCTCTGCGGTGAAACCGGACTCATCCTTGCGACTACGCCTCCACGTGGGCCCCTCTGATAGTCGGCTGGGTAATGCGTATCTTTCCGCTCACGTTTGCCTGCTTGGCGGCCTCGGCCATCTCGTAGGCCACCGTCATTTCCCTGCCCTTGGTCAGCGCCAGCACGGTAGAGCCGCTGCCCGAAAGGAACACCCCCAAGGCCCCGGCGTCGGTAGCGGCTTGGAACAACAGCTTCATGGCCGGGAACAGGGCCTGCCGGTAAGGCTGGTGCAACCGGTCCTGGGTGGCGACGCCAAGGTACTCCGGATGGTTGGTAGCCATCCCCGCGACCAGCAGGGCCGTGCGACCCATGTTGAACACCGCGTCGGCTATGCTCAGTTTCGTGGGCAGCACGGCCCGTGCGTCGGCTGTCGCAATCCGCGTGTCCGGGATGAACAATACAGCGTGTACTTCCGGCGGTAGGTTCACTGAAACGGTGTATAGCTGCTGCTGATCGCTCACCACCAGTTGAAGCCCGCCCAGAACGGCGGCGGCCACGTTGTCCGGGTGTCCCTCCAGTGTCGCCGCCATCTCCAGCAACTCGTTGGGCGAAAAGGCTTGCGAGCATAGCCTGTTGGCCGCAGCCAACCCGGCGGCAATGGCGGCGGCGCTGCTGCCGAGGCCCCGGGCCAAGGGGATGTCGTTCCGGCAGCGTATGCTGACCTCCGGCATCTCCCGGTCAGCCTCGTGGAAGAGGAAGGTCATGGACCGGTACACCAGGTTGTCGGGGCCAGTCTCCAGTTCCCCGGCCCCCTCACCTGCAACGTCCACCAAGGGATGGTCTGCGGCCGGGGCGCCAGTGACCACTTCCACCCGGTTCCAGACGTCCAATGCCATGCCAAGGCAATCGAAGCCCGGCCCCATGTTGGCCGTTGTCGCCGGCGCGGCTACGCGAATCGTTTCCATCGCCGCTCTCAGGCCAGGACCCTTTCAAAGACGTAGCGTCCTACATCCTTGTTCTCGGTGAACTCGAATCCCTCAAAGTTGCCGCCGTAGCCAATGATCGGCACCAAGTCTTCGTACAGGGAGCCGTGGGACCGCAACGTTGGGGGCAGGCTCACTTCCTGCGGGTCGCCGAACACCACGTCCGGAGCGCCCAGGACCACTATGTCGCCTATCCGATCGTACTTCAGGTGGAATTTTTCCGCGGCTTCCGCCCGTGGTAGTGCTTCGTCCACCCCGTCGGTCTCCCGCAGGGCCGCCAACGCCGCTTGGCAGTCCGCTTCGGCCAAGTACAGGTAAATGCACCCCCCCAGGTTGGAGTGGTGGACGGTGTACATGTCCTTGATTATGGGGACCGCCTGCGCCTGCACCCCGTGACCGGCGAGGACCTGGGGCAGGTGTATCATCCGGCTCTTGGACGACATGCCGTGATCAGCGGTGAGCAATACCTGCACGTCCGGCAGGCTGTCCACCAACCGCCCTATGGCCCCGTCCAGCAGGTCCAGGTGCTTGGCGGACTCGGGCTCCTGTGGAGCGTAGGTGTGCATGGCGTAGTCGGTGGTGGTCAGGTACACCAGGTCGTAATGCTCCCGGCTCAAAATGTAATTGCCGGCGTTGATTACCCACTCGTTGACTTCCAGGGAATAGATGTGGGGCGCCTCTCCGACCGCGTCGACGACCCACCCCGGCGGCTGTTCCGATGAAACGCTCAGGGTTACGCCCTCGCCCAGCAACCGCCTCAGCTTGTCCTTGGCGGTGACCAGAAGGGAGCGGGCGCCTTGGCGGGTTGCCCGCTGAAACATCGTCTCCGCAGTAATGAAGTCTCCAGACTCCATGTAATGTTCCCGGCCGTTCTCCCTGTCCAGCCAATAATTGGTGGTGATCCCGTGGCTGTCGGGATACCCGGCCGTAACCAGCGATACGTTGTTGACGTTGGTCACCGAGGGCATCATTCCCCTGCCCTCAACCATGAACCCCTCCCGGGCCAAACGCCGGATGTTGGGCATCGGACACCAGTCGAAGTACTCCGGGTCCAACCCGTCTATCATGATGACTACTGTCGTAAGAGGCATGGGCGTTTCCTTTTACATAACAATTCTGGTCTATAAAACTCTAGCGCACATACGCTGCGGCGGCAACATGCCTTGTCTTGACGGTGACATTCCGTTTCAGGTGTTTAGACCGCAAGACTGGTAGGGGCAACCCTTGTGGTTGCCCTGGCTTCACCCGTCCGGGCACGCCCACTACGTAGACAACAACCCATGCACGCCGCGGCCGTTGGCGGAAGGTCCCCTGCCCAGGGTTCCGTCGGCGATTTGCAGGTAGTCCAAAGCCAACCGGGGCAGCAGGAACCGATGGCGCACGCTATCCCGGGCCGCGCGGCCAATCCTCGACATCAATTGGGGTTCCCGCATGAGCTCGCTGATACGGGAGGCGCATTGTTCCGGCGTGTCCACCAAATACCCTGATACTCCGTCTTTGATTTGTGTCCTTATGCCGCCCACGTTGCCGCCGATAACCGGCTTCCCTTTCCACATGGCCTCGGTGACGGTCAGCCCGAACCCCTCGCGCGTGGACTTTTGCAGTACCACTTGGGATGCCGTCTGGAAGGCGTTGACAATGCTGTCGATACTCGCGGGCAGCCCCTCACAGGAGTAGTACAGGTGAATGTCGGGGTCTCCCTCGGCGTATTCGGTGACGCTGTTCAACACCTCCAAGGCTTCGGGGTCGTCACTGGCCTGGCTCAGCCCAAGCAAAGCCAACTGGAGACCGGGAATGCCCTGCCGCGCCAACCTGTAGGCGTCGATCACCCCCCAAGGGTCCTTCCAGTAGTCGAACCGCGACACTTGAGTAATCAATGGACGGGTCGGGTCTATTCCCATAGCGGCCACGATCCGTGACGCTTCCGCCGCGTCCAGGGGGACGTTCTTTACGCTCAGCGGGTCGATGGCCGGGGGCGTGACATAGATGGGCGGCGCCCCGTTCATCTCCGGTGGGATATACGACTCGAGCGAGAACGCCAGCCCGTCGTACTGCGTCGTCAGGGGCAGCAGAAAGTCCAGGACGCTCTGGTTGGGAGTAGTAAGGTCAATGTGGACTACCCAGAACCACGCGCCATCCCGGCCCTTCCGCAGGAACCGGGCCAAGGGCAGCAACTGGGGATCGTGCAGGAACCAGATGTCGGCATCCAGACCGTCCAGCCGCATTTGCTCCGCCACTCGCTGGACGTCGCCCAGATAGGTCTCCTTCTCCTCGGAGGACAGTTCCCCTTCAGCCCCCTGCAACAGGTTGTGGACCTTCTTGGTGACTTGAAAAAAACTTGGCGGAGGGTTGATGACTACCCAATCGGTAGACAGGCCCAATGACCTCATCAATGGAGTCATGGAACGCAGGATTTCGGCCACGCCGCCGCCTTCCGCCGTACTGTTCAGGTGTAGTATGCGGCGGCCCCCGAGCCGGTCGGCGACGGCGGACAATGCGTCGGCCAATTCAGTAGAGAGCAAGGGAAGATACTGGTCGATGTTAACCGATTGCTGCGGGACCGTGACAAACATCAGGGCGTATTCCTTATTTCTTGGAGATGGTTGGAAAATCAATGGCTCGGTTGGACTTGCCGCCAGTGTATTTGACGTTGGTATCTTTTCACTATGGAGCGGTTACTTCAAGCGGTTCTCAGCCCGTAGTTCGGGCGGTTTGACTGCCCAGCACGGGACGGTAACGGCGGCGTTATGGGAGAAAGTAGTCGTTCCGACTCAAAGCTCAAAAACGATGAGCAGAAGATAAGTAGTTCATGTGAGAGTAGCGTCAAGTACGGGCGTTAGAGGTCAGGTCATGTGCGAAATCTTTACCGGCTGCAAATGTCTGAATCAGGATTTACTGGATTCGGTGATTTTCAGGATATTTCCAATCCTGAGAATCCTATAATCTTGATAATCCTGATTCAGACAACTACTTTGCACAGACCTTGGTTAAAGGTAAGGTCGGTGGAGAAAGATTGGGCCGGGCAAGGTTGTTAACATAAGGGGCGTATGGCACGTAGGTACTATGGGCCGACCGACTTGGCGAAGTTGCGGGCGAACTCCTCAATGGTGGAACCTGCCTTGCGCCGGATAATCGGTTGTCCCAACTCGCCTATCTTGCCCATGAACACGGTGTCGGTCTCGATGACGACCTCGGTCTGTCCATCCTCCTGGGACACTAACCGCATCTCCAGGTCGGCCCGAAGGGAGCCGCCTACCTTGGGGTCGGCGGCCTCTACCCTGAAACGGGCTTCTTTCTTCGCCGGGTCTTGGTCGACGACCACGATGGAGCCGGAGAAATCAAAGCGCATCGGCCCCACCCGCACCTGCATGGCGGCCCAGAACCGGTTTTCTCCGTCGGATGCGACCTCTTTGACCCCCGGAATGCACGAGGCGGCGCTGGGAATGTCCATCAGCCTATCCCAAGCAACGTCAGGCGGCGCGGGTACAAGACACCGGTTTTCCAGCTTCACAGGGTTAACCTCCGCGGGCCGCAGACAAGGCTTGTTCGATAGCCCGCCGGGCGAACACCTCGGCCATGTCGCGCTTGTAATCGGCCGAACCACGGAAATCGTCCAAGGGGTCTACCTCGTCCTTGACCGCGGCGGCGCAGGCCCGGATATTTTCGTCGCTCAGGGGCTGCCCGCGCAACAAGTCCTCGGCCGCCTTGGCCCTGATAGGCGTAACACCGGACGCCCCCAATACAAGCTTCAAGTCGTTGCAGGTGTTGCCCTCGCCGGGCGTGACTATCGCAGCGACTGAGACGGTGGCATAGTCATCCGCCGTGCGCGGGAGAAACTTCAGGTAAACTGCTCCCGACCCAACCGGAGCCGGCGGGACCAGGACGCTGGTAAGTATCTCCCCCGGCTGCACGTCCGTCTCGAAGTAGTCCAGGAACAGGTCTTCCACCGGCGCCACCCGCTGGCCGCCCGTGGACGAAAGAACGGCGGAGGCACCCAAGGCGATCAGAGCGGGCGGCGGGTCCTGGTTGGGGTCCCCGTGCACCAACCCGCCGCCAATGGTCCCCATGTTGCGTATGCGGGGCGTCGCCACGCGGCTGAAGGCGTAGGAAACCAGCGGCGCAACTTCCGCAACGGTGGGGTCGGTCTCCACCTGCCGCTGGGTGCACAGTGCGCCAATCCTGACGCCCCCTGCATCGCCGTTGGATACCTGGCTGATTGCGTCCAGGCCGGAGACTTTTCGCAACCCGATGACATGGCCGGGTTGGGCCAGCCGTTGCTTCATCATCATGACCAACGCCGTGCCGCCCGCCATCACCCGCGCGTCGTCGCCGTGTCTGTCCAGCAACTCCAGGGCCTCGTCCAGGGTATTGGGGCTGTGAAACTCGAAGTCGATCATTGGGCGGTCTCCTGCACGGCCCGCGCGGCGTTCTTCACCGACTCCAGTATCCCGTAGTAGCCGGTGCAACGGCACAGGTTCCCCATCATCCACTCGCGGATATCGTTCTCGGTCGGATCGGGGTTGATGTCCAGCAGTGACTTGGCTGCCAGCACCTGTCCGGGGGTGCAGATGCCGCACTGGAAGCCGCCGTGGTCAATAAACGCCTGCTGTACGGGATGCAGTTGCCCTTCCTCGGCCAGTCCCTCGATGGTGGTGATGTCCGCGCCGTCCGCAGCCACCGCCAGGGTGATGCAGGAAGCGATCATCCGGCCGTCTATCAATACCGTGCAGGCCCCGCAAACCCCTACACTGCACCCTTCCTTGGTGCCCGTAAGTCCCAGGTCGTACCGCAAACAGTCGACCAGCAACCGCCTGGCCGGCACTTGCAGTTGGTGGTCTACTCCGTTAACTCGAAATTGGATAGATTGGTCCATATCCGGTCCTGTCGGCGCGACAGACTGGTGACCGCGCCGGATCGCCCCAATGGTATAACAGGCATGGGCGGGTTACAAGCGGGCAATTTAACTTTGATCATACCCACCAGGCTAAAGGGGGTTCCACGCTAAGGACACAAGTTCCCGTCAGATAATGCGAAGGGTATGGTGGAATATCTCTTGCACGAAGTCTTCCCAAGAGCCGGCGTCGTGCAGTATACGGTAAAGTGAAAAATCTCGGGCCACGTTCATTTCGTCCAGGCGTCTCCGCATTTCGGGAGTTACAACCCCCAGGACCGCAAAATTCCTTGACCTGATCGGAGTCTCGGAAAAGCTCTTTTGAATGGCTCCCAATCGTTCCAGCGCGCCCGCAGGGTCGGTGCCGCTCTTTATTTCTATCGTTGACTCGATTTGCCATTCTCCGGACGGAATACGGCGTTGGAAGCTGATGTCCGGCTCCGAGCTGTAAACCATCCGCAGAGTTCCTTCCGTTCCCAATATTGTTATCGCACCATCAACTTGTGCCTCTATTTCCCCGTTCGCGGCAAGCCAATCGGTTAAACGCTCTTTGACCGCGTCTTCGCCTTCCTGTCCAACTATGTTGCGCAACGCTCCGTCTTCCGTAATACCGATAGTGGCCAGGACGTTACGATAACCATTTTCGAGCGTCCATCCGTCGGTTCCCGTGATGATAACTGAAGTAACGGCATTGTACACACGTGCTACGCGCTGACATCTTTCCGGTCTAGGAGCTTGCCGGTACTTCCCATCTTCCCAACTCTTGACTTGAGCGGCCATAGCTTGCACCCGCTTGAGAGAAAGGGTCGCTATTCCGCGATAGTGTAGGGACGTTTCGGGATGCGCCCGAAGCATATCTTGGTGGGCGAAAACCAGTCTAGGGTCAATTCCAGCGTTGTTTATGTACTCCCAAGCCTCTGGCGCTATGGCTAGCTCTTCCAACTGATTTTCAAAGTCAAGGTCCCCTTCAAATGCCTCGATCAAATGGCGAGCCTTAATATCCAAGCGGCGGCTGATTCGCTCCGAGATGATGAGGGCGCGGTGCCGCGCTTCCTCGAGGCGGGTTTCCGGCTCAACCATCACACCTTACCCAGTGATAGACACACTTGCGGAGCTCCTGCCTGCCGAATCGGCCCATCTGCTGGCTGGAGTTGCCTTTGCCCCTGTTGAGAGTCCAGATTGCCTCGCAACGGAATCCCTGTTGTTCGGCGAAGTCGGACAAAATCAGATCAACCGGGACTTCCTCTCCATGATACCGGACGTTGTCGTTGACCATGAATACATGTCCGCCCGGCGCGACCAAACGGCCAAGCTCGCAAATGACCAAGGCCATCTCGGTGAAATAGTTTTCCACCAAGCTGATGACGTTGGCGTTGCTGAGGGATTTCGCGTTTGCTTTAAGGATCCCGAGCGCTTCTTGCAGGGCGGCTTGATTGTCCGCCATATCCAGTGCGTGCAAGAGCAATGGTTCCGCCTCGTATTGCTCCGACAGAAGCTTCCGTTTCGACCTGTTTTCCACGGTGGCGGACAGCAGGGCCTGCCGCAGTTCTTTGAATTGGTTGGCGTCGTAGCCGAGATAAGCAAGTTCCAGGGCGTAGGTGCGGGTATAGTCATACCGGTTGGCGTATGGCGGAGACGTAACAACGGCGTCGAAACTGCACGACGGCAGCTTTCTTAACTCTGTGAGGCTCGAACCCTCTATAAACAAAGGCTGGGATCCCCCGTACCTGCGTTTCAAGGCCGGTATGTCCGCGGCTATCTCGCCGAGGCGACGATGCAAGGCATCTTTCAAGGACGGGACCGATTCTTTGTGGAGCTTCTTGCTTACGTTACGCCCCGATTGAGGGTCCCACCGCAGAAACTGTCCATCCTTGCGGGTGTAGCTGACTTCTTCCAGCACACTAACGCAGGCGAGGGTCAGGATGGACGATAGGTCGGGGTCATCGACTTGGCTGATAAACTCGCGCGCCCGGGCCAAATCTTTTTCGGTAGACTCAGAGAAGGCGTGTTCCGTTATCGGCACGTGCGGGAAGCGAAAAGCGTCGTCGACGTTATTTGGGGATACTGCCTCGAGCAGATCGTATGACGCCTCGGCCAATGTCTCCGGCGCCAATCCGTTTGCTGCAACCGCGATAGCACGGGCAGCCAGGTTGCCCACAGGCATGATCTCTATGCCGGTGCCCTGTAGACCCATGCCGCAAGCAGTCAAGACGGATGTGCCAGCGCCGGAGAACGGGTCAAGCAACCTTTCGGCCTCTACATGGCCGAGGAATTCTCTTACCAATCCTGAGGAAAACCCTTCTTTGTACTTGAGCCACCGGAGACCGGGGACGTTCTTGTTTCCTTGGTAAGAGACCAGCTTGCGATTAAGGGAGTCGTTTACTCGAATACGGTCCTTAAAGCGATCGTATATGCGTTGCCGGGCAACATTTGGCCCGTTGTTAACCGATACGAGCGGCTCCGCGAACTCCCGGCACATTTCAATCATCAACCTACCCTGTTCCATGGCCGAATCTTACCAACGCCCCTTGGAAGGTACAACGGGGAAGTGTCAGCAGATTTCGCCTGTTGTTCCATGGAGATTGAGCGACAGGAATTCTACGTTCTTCTTGGAAAGGCACGTCAGTGTTTTCAGTCCGGCCTTACCGACTGCGCCCCCAGTTGCGGCCATGCCGCCGGGGCGCCGGCCTTTTCCAGCCGCTCTTCGATGGGCAGGGACTCGTCCCAGTAGTAGCCGATGATACGCCGGCCGGTTACGCCGTCCGACTCGTCCGACGCCAGCCAGACCACCGGCCTCTGCATTATCTCAGGCTGGATCATGCTGGTCCGGTCGTAATCGGTGTCGTCGGGAATCAGGTTGGTGCTGGACATGCCGCCGGGCACCAGTACGTTGGCGGTCACGCCGGTCCCCTCCAACTCCCGGGATGCCATGGCGATAAGCGCCTCGTGGGCGGCCTTGGAAGGGCCGTAGGGGGTCATGCCTGCCCGGTACATGGTGTTCATGCTGGTGGTCACGCCGATGATGCGGCCCCACCCTTGGGCTATGAAATGAGGCGTTACCGCCCTTGTCATGTAGAACGGGCCGCTGCTGTTGATTGATACCACCCGGTCCCATTCCTCGTTGGAAATGTCCCAGAAGTTGTTGCTCACTCCGCGTTTCCCCACCATGTTGGGGGGCGCTACCCCAGCGTTGTTGACCAGGATATGAAGGCCGCCCATCTCGTCGATGGTCCGTTGCACCGACTCCTGCGCCGCCGCGGAGTCGGCCACGTTCACTATCTGCGTCATTACGCTGTCGTCGCCGCCTATTTCCCGCATGTAGTTGGAACTGCGCTCCAGCCATTCGGGGTTGATGTCCATCATGGAGACCCGGGCGCCGGCCCTGACCAGTGCTTCCGTCATGGCCCGGCCCAGTCCCATCGGGCTGGCCGCGCCGGTGACGATTGCAATTTTTCCGCTGAGTGGGCGTTGCTGCATGACTACCCTCCGGGTCCGGAATGATTTGGCAAATATCGCAAAACTTGGCGCCCTACCCGACCCGTCATTCCCGCGAAGGCGGGAATCCATAAACTCGGTCAGTGACGACGATTTGTCGGTGGAGACGGTTGATTTTGCGGTAGTCGCCCGCTTGCGGTCAAATCCGCGTCAACTCGAAAATCTCCCCAAGGTCCTCCACCTCATCCAAGCGCCAGAGGCGGTCCAGCAGGCCGTCAACCCGGTCTCCGGCCAGCACGGGTCCGGCCAAGCTGCGGAACTTGTCCTCCAGTTCGCTGTCGGAGAGTGGGTTCCTGTAGTGTCCCTTGTGGTAGGCAACACGGCGGGAGTGGCGTTCTCCCTTGCCCGTCGCCACTTCCACCTCGCACAGCATGGCCTCCGGCGCCATCCGGTTGGCTTCCTCCGACACGCTGACCTCGACCTTGGATACCAGGTCCAGCAACCGCCGGTCCTGGAGGTACTCGTTGTCGAAGTGGGACTGGTCCACGCCCCCGTACATCAGCGCCACTGCCACGGTATAGGGCATACTGTGGTCGGCGGTCTCCCTATTCAAGGGATGCCACTTTTCCGGGTCGCCGGCCATGATGTTGACCGCCGTTTGAAGGGTGCTGACCTTCACTTGGGCAATGTCGTCTACGTCGGTCAACTGCTCGCGCACCTCCAGGGTAGCTTGCACCACTGTCTGCGAGTATTGTCCCAAGGGGAAGCGCTTGATGCTGCACTCGCCAATCTTGAAGGGCTGTTGGGAGCCGCCGAACAGCTCCAGTTGGAAAGGCTGTCGGGTAACCGCCCTAAAGTAGCCGCCGTCGCCCTCGAATATGGGGGACGGGCCGGTCAGTCCCATCCGGGCCAGCGTCACCGCAAACACCGCGTTGCGGCTGGCGTTGGCGTAGGCGCATCCCTTCCACATGGATACGTCGCCGATACGGGTCTGGTACAAGGCCAGGTTGGGTGCGATGCCAAGGTTCAAAGCCTGCAACGTCTGCTCCCGGTCCAGTCCCATGCTCTTGGCGGCCCCCAGGATGCTGGCGATACAGCCTACGGTAACGTGGTCGAACCCTGACGGCTTGATGTCCACCGCATCGCAAATCCGGCAGAACGCCTCGTATGCCAGCACCGTGGCGGTAATCAAGCCCTTGCCTCCCGTCCCGCCCACGTCGCTGCACGTCAAAGTGGCGGCGATGCTGTCGCTGGGATGCCCCGACTCCTTGCTGGTGTAGCCGTCGTTAAAGTCCAGGTACCGCACCATTACGCCGTTGGCGAACGTCGCCAGGTCCGGGCTGGTAAGCTGGCCGCTGCCCAGCACTTTGCCCGCCGGGCTGCTGGTTACCGTGGACGCGACTTCCCGGGCTATCCGCGCCGGCTCACTATGGTAGCCGCCCAAGGCGCACCCCAGGGTGTCGATTATCATCCGCTTGGCCAAGTGGATCACGTCGTCCGGCAGGTCACCGTATTGCAGTGACGTTGCGTAGTCGCTCAGCATTTCGGCCATGTTAGGCATGGCGACTCCTCCGGGCATCATCGTCAGTCCGGCCCACTAACCCGTCATTCCCACCCACTAACTTTTCATTCCCGATACCCAATACGTCATTCCGGCCCATTACTCGTCATTCCCGCGAAGGCGGGAATCCATAGCCTTCGGTCAGCGACCGGCGGATGGCGGATGCAATCAGTTGAAGTGAGGCATCACCTCTTTGGCGAACAACTCCAACGACTTCATCCGCAACCGGTGCTCCAAGCCGCCGAAGGACAGGTTGCACCCGAAGTACTCGATGCCCTGTTCCTGGAGGGCCTTTATCTGGGCCACGCACTGCTCCGGGCTGCCGACAATGGCGCGGTTTTCGTACAGGTACTCGCAACTGGTGGGCGCCTCGTCCCGGTTGGTGCGCCACTCGTCCAAGCGCTGGTACACCTCGCTGCTCTCGGTGAAATGCCGCCGCCACTGGATCATGTCCATCGTCCAGCTCAACCCCGGCTCGGATTCCCTCTTGGCCTGCTCTTCCGTCTCCGCCACGTAAACGTAGCGGAAGAAGGGAATCTCCCCAATGGGCACGTTATACCCGGCTTCTTTGGACAGGTGGACGTACCGGTTGCACAGGGCCACGCTGTCATCGGTGTCCAGCACCACGCCGATCATTAACGGGTGACCGGTGGTTGCGGCGTACTCCAGCGTCTCCACCGTCCTGGTGGCCGCCAAGTAGATGGGAGGGTGGGGACGCTGCGTGGGCGGAGGAGCCAGGTTGGCTTTGGTCACTTGGTAGAATTTGCCGTCGTGGGAGAACTCCGGCGTGGTCCACAGGCCCTTGATGACCGCGATGCTTTCCTGGAACCGTTCCTGGCTCTCATCCCGGTCGACGTTGTACCCGGTGTACTCGTAACCCGCCGTTCCCCGCCCGAAGCCCACGTCCAGCCGCCCTCCGCTGATGACGTCCAGCGTCGCCGTGTCCTCTGCCAGCGTAATCGGGTTGTGCAACGGCGGCACCAGCACCGCCGTGCCGATGCGGATTGACTCGGTGCGGGCGATCAGGTTCCCGGCCAAGGCCGCTGGCGACGAGCCGATGCCGTAGCGGGAGAAGTGGTGTTCCGCCAGCCACGCGCTGTGGTATCCCAGTTCCTCGGCGCGGACGACTTCTTCGGCGGTGTCTTCGAAGACCTGCTTCGGGTCAGACCCCTCGGGCCAAGGGACGTGGGTAAAAATGCCGAACTTCATACCTGGTCCTCCCAACTGGGCCCCGGTCAGCGGCCCGCCCTATTATTCCATAGAAACCGGGCAGTCACCACCGGAGGCATGGTCAGGAGCAGGGCCTTTCGATTCTTCGTCTGAACTGTGATTCATGGGATTGATAGATTGCCAAGATTCAGAAAATCATGGTAATCCCGGAATCAAAGAAATCACAGTTCAGACAATTACACCAAGAACCGAAAGGCCCTGTGGTCAGGAGTTGCGCCGCCGTTCCAGTTCCGCCTCCAGTTCCCGGACGCGGGCTTCGGCGGCGATGCGAGCCTCGCGCTCCGCGTTTTGCTGGGCCTCCGCGGTGTTAGCGCGGGCCTCGGCAACTATGCGGGCTTCCAGGGTTTCCTCGTAGGTCGGCAGGTATCGTCGAGCGACCGGGTCCCACCAGCGGAGTGCTCCGTCCTCCCAGCAGAGGTCCAGGTTCAGGACTTGGCTGTGGCCCCAGAGATGGGTCTCGTCCGACCGGACGATTTCAACCGGACGGTAGACCCCGTCAACCAGCATGTCTCCTGTCAACGGCGCATCGTAGCGGCGGCCCCCCGTTGGGTCGAAGCGCCAGTATTCCAGGATGCCGAACTCTTGGTAGTCTGTTCGCTTGGTCGTGTAGTCGTTGCGTGCGGTGGCGACGGAAGCTACTTCCAGCACGAAGTCCGGCGGTTTGCCCCGGTCCAGGATAGCGTAGCCGTTTTGGGCGATGGCCACGTCCGCGTTTACGTTGAAAGCGATGAGGAGGTCGGGGATTCGTTGGTCCAACTGCTGGCTGACGCGCCAGTTGACCGGGATTTCGCAGAGTATCAAGGTAGAGTCCAAATTGCCGAAATGGGCGGTAAGCGCGCCTATGTAGCCCGGTTTGTGCAAGTGGAGGGCGTTTTGCAGGTCGTCCCTGGGCGGAAAGTCCGGGAACATTTCCCCGGTCCCGGCGGGCGTGGTCTGCTGGTTGAGTCTGCTGGTCATGTTCTACCTCATAGGCAAGAGGTGGAGTTAATTTACGACGCCGTAATCGACGCTGTAAAGGCGATGTTGAATCAAAAAACCCTGCCACACTGCCACCCGCTCACTTCCCAACCTCCCGACTCCGCCGTACCATAGGTAACTATAGGTACAGCGGTCGACCAGAGCAAATTAGGGCCTAACTTGCCGCAATAGGATGACAGCTCACGCCGGGGAAAATAGACTGACAGTAACAACGTCGGGAGGCACGCAATGGGAACAGTGAAGGTGACCATAGGAGTCGGAGACCCACAGGGACAGACGTTCGAGACCATGGAGGTCACGGTGGACACTGGCTCAACCTTCACAGCGGTACCCAGAGAACTGCTTCAGCGCTTGGGCGTCCCGGTCGAGCGCTCAGCACAGTCCGAACTGGCTGACGGAAGTAACGCTCCAGTAGACCTAGGAAGAACGGTCATCAGACTGGAGGGACAGGAGTTTCCCACGCCGGTGATATTCGCGGAAGTAGGGGAACCCAGCTTGTTGGGAGTAGTCACGCTGGAGGAGGCACTCTTGGCAGTGGACCCTGTGGCCGGACGTCTTATACCGACGAACGTGCTGCGCCTCTGACCAGGAAACCGGGTACGACAAGGGACAACCGCCAAGGTAGAAATGTTACGCTTCCCTGGGGCCTTGAAATGACCACCCCAAAACCACCCCCCAACACCACCTTTCCGTTAATGGGGTTCTCCAAGATGGACCCCGGCGACTTCACCGCCAAGTGGAGCAACTCAAACTTTGGCGAGAAGCAGGCTTCCCAGGAAATGTTTCTGGACATCTGCGCCCTGGTCGGCCACCCTACTCCTGGCGAATACGGCGACAAGGATGCCTTTACCTTTGAAAAGTGGGTCCCCGGCGGCTTTGCCGACGCCTACCTCGAAGGGCGTTTCGGCTGGGAGTTCAAGGGCAGCGACGACGACCTGGACACCGGACTGAACCAACTCCTCCGCTACCAGGTCCACCTCAAAACGCCGCCGCTCCTCATCGTATCCTCGTTCAACACCATCCGGATTCAGACCAACTTCCCCGGCATGGAGACCGTCCGGCACGAAATCCCTGTCGCCGGATTGGACCAGCCCGCCCAACTCCGCAAGCTGCGGTGGGCCTTCTTCTCCCCGTCCGAGCTTCGTCCCAACCGCACGGTGGACATTGTCACCAAGGAGACCGCCGACCTGTTCCAAGCCATCGTGGAGGACATGGAGCAGCACGGCGGCGACCCGGAAAAGTTGGCCCGTTACCTCAACCAGATCGTATTCTGCCTCTACGCCGAGGACGCCGGCCTGCTTCCCGGCAATCCCTTCTCCCAGGTTGTGAACCAGCATTACCGCAATCCCCCGGTCTTCGATAACGCAATAGGGAACCTGTTCGAGCAAATGGCCGGCGGCGGTATGTTCGGGGCGACCCAAATAGCTCACTTCAACGGCGACCTGTTCAGCGACGCCGAGACCGTCGAACTGAGCGACTCCGCATTGCAGCGGTTGGAAGAAGCGACCCGCCGGAACTGGCGCAACATCGAGCCGTCCATCTTCGGCACCCTGTTCGAGCGGGCGCTGGACGCCTCCAAGCGCGCCCACCTTGGCGCCCACTACACCGGCGCCGACGACATCATGCTGGTGGTGGAGCCGGTGGTCATGGCCCCGCTGCGGGCCGAGTGGGAAGAGGTGCAGCGGGAGGTGAACAACCTCCTCGTCGAAGAGGACAGGGACGCCGCCCGGGTCTGCTTGGCGGCCTTCCAGCAACGGCTGTTCGAGGTCGAGGTGCTGGACCCCGCCTGCGGCAGCGGCAACTTCCTGTACCTGGCCCTGCGCTCCCTGCTGGACCTGGAAAAGCAGGTCATCGACTTCGCCGCGGCCAACGACTGGCGGGACATGAGGCCCACCGTCAAGCCCGACCAAATGCTGGGCCTGGAGGTCAACGCCTACGCCGCCGAACTGGCCCGCACCGCCCTGTGGATTGGCTACATCCAGTGGCACCAGAACAACGGCTTTCCCTACGACCACAGCCCCATTCTCACTCCCTTGGTCTCCATCCGCCGCACCGACGCCATCCTGGCCGACGGCGACGTAGCCAACCCCCGTGAACCGGACTGGCCGACCGCCGAGTTCATCATCGGCAACCCGCCGTTCCTGGGCCATGTCCCTTTCCGAACGCAACTTGGCGACGATTACGTTGATGCTGTGTACTCGATTTATGGCGACCGCATACCCAATTCGAGCGACCTGTGCTGTTATTGGCTTGAGAAAGCTCGGGCGCATATTGAGGAAGGCAAAACACGCCGTGCCGGTCTCTTAGCGACGCAAGCGATTCGTTTTCAGTCTAATCGTCGTGTCATTTCCCGAATAAAGGAGACCGGCGATATTTTCGCCGCTATATCCGACCAAGACTGGATACTCGATGGAGCTACTGTTCATATTTCCATTATCTGTTTCGATGATGGCAACGAGACCCACCGCACATTGGATGGGAATGAGATTTCACAGATAAACGCCGACCTGACCGCTGGATTGGATCTGACCCATGCCAAGCCACTCGCCGAAAATCGAAACATCGCATTTCAAGGTATTGGTAAGGTAGGGGAATTTGATATTTCAGAAGCCTTGGCAATGGAGATGTTGGCTAAACCAAACCCTCACGGAAAACCTAATTCGGATGTCCTCAGACGCTGGATTAACGGGACTGACATCGCGCAACGGCCGCGCAACATTTGGGTGATAGACTTTGGCGTGGATATGCCCGCTGAAGATGCGGCTCTGTACGAGGCCCCTTTCGAATACGTCAAAGAGAAGGTAATGCCCGACCGAGTTAAGAACAAAATGAAGTGGCGGGCCGAAAATTGGTGGCTGCATGGTTACCCTGCGGCGACGATGCGCAAGGAATTGTTACCGAGGCAACGGTATATTGGCACCCCTAAAGTAGCCAAACACCGATTTTTCGTATGGCTGACTAAAGATATGTTGCCGTCCAATTTGGTAATTGCAATCGCCAGCGATAGTGATTATATGCTGGGCATCTTGTCTTCATCTGTCCATGAACTATGGGCGAGACGAGTGGGTAGCCAGTTGCGCGAAGTAGAATCCGGAGGGACCTACACCCCCACAACCTGCTTTGAAACCTTCCCATTTCCGGAGCCCACCGACGAACAACGGGAAGCCATAGCGGAAGCGGCAAGAAACCTGAACGAACTCCGCGAGGGCTGGCTCAACCCCGAAGGCGCAACCGAGTCCCAACTGAAGAAACAGACCCTTACCAACCTCTACAACGCCCGCCCCACTTGGCTGCACCACCACCACGCCCAGTTGGACAAGGCCGTCTCCGCCGCCTACGGCTGGCCCGACGGTCTCACCGACGCGGAAATCCTGGAACGGCTGCTGGCGTTGAATTTGGAGAGGGCGGGGTAGGCATGTGTAGGATTTGAGACGGGGCTTTATTCGGCGTGAAAGCCTTCGGTTGCCAATCAGGGCTTGTGCGAAGGGATGGTCTGAATCAGGATTATCAAGATTAAAGGATGCTCAGGATTGTGAATATCTTGAAAATCACAAAATCCGGCGAATCCTGATTCAGACATCTACCTTGGAGATTGCGCTCCCGTAGTGTCGCCCGTATACTCTGAACATACTATCCAACCGTGAGGTACCGGTTCGTGCAGGAAACCCTGACCTATCAGCAACGTAGCCATGCGTACTTGGCCAAGGCCCGTGAGCAACTCGTGGTAGAGGACTTTGAACAGGCGTCAGAAAAGGCTTGGGGTGCCGCCGCCTTGATAGTGAAGGCTGTGGCGGATGCGCGTGGAGTAGACCATCGCGCGCACAATCACCTTACTGATATGGTGGAAGCCATCGCCGATGAAACCGGGGACGACAATCTGCGTGATTTATACGATGCAGCCAGTGCCCTGCACGTGAACTTCTACGAGAACCGTTTTCGTGCCCGAGGTGTGCGGCGGCGCCTGAGGAAAGTAGAAGAGTTCGTGGAGATAATGGGCCGGTTGCTCAGTCATCGGTAATTGGGTACAGCAAGCGTTTGATCTTGACCTCTCTCCTCCCAATACCGGTCGCCTCGTACCAGTGGACCTCAGCGCGCATGATAGTGCCATCCGGCAGTCTGACGTGTGCTAGTCCCTTCATCTTCCTCCACTGGCCTCGGCCTGTGTTCCCCGTATTGCGCGGCTAGACGATAGCGTTCCCGGACCGAGCGGCCTCTTGCGATAGTTTCGACCCGTTCTATTTCACCGATGATGCCGGGGTAGGTCATATCTGGCACTAACGTGTCAACAAGAGGGTGAAAAGTTTGGGCCGGAGCATCCGTTTCCTGGAATTCCGGCCCGTTTGGCGCTTCGGCTTTACCCCCTTGCAATCAAGCGGGTGGACGGAACTCTTGGCCTGTTAAGTCAGCAGTCGCGCCCACGGGAATAAAATAGGACGCAGGGTACAGATAGCCCTCCCCCGATTCATCTATGACTCGGATTAGTTCATGCTTCGCAGCATCATCGTCGGGCAAGGTGTCATAGACAGCATTCAGCACAAGAGATACTGGGTAACCGTCGGTCTTGATGCAGGCAACGTGTTCTGTATTCATCGCTTGACTCGACAACTTTCTTCTCCCCGCCCTTCCGCCATGTCAACAACCATGTTGACATTGACAACCGCATGATACTGGCTCATGTCTTGGTCATCAAGCAGGCCAATCGCGTTTTACCCGCTCACCCCGCCAAATCCAGAAGCTTGGTCAGACCGACCGTAGCGGCCACAATTGCGATGGCAAACCCCATGAACTGAAGCAGTATCCGGTTCTGCAACCCGTCTATCTTGGCTTCCAGCCTAGCCTCCACCGCGTCTATCTTGGCGTCCACCGCGTCTATCTTGGCTTCCAGCCTGGCCTCCACTGCGTCTATCTTGCCCTCCAACCGCGCCACATCAGCCTTGGTGGCCCAATGTTCGGACGTCCCTTCCAGTCTGGCCAATCGGGTTTCAACATCGTCTGCGGTGGTCACTACGGCACTCCTTTATCGAATATCAACATGGACTGGACGAGGCTTGTACGATCACACTGTTGAGTGGCGGCTATTATGCAATATATACATAATACCCCACAAGGAGACACGCTGTTGTCTCAGGGCAATCGCGTTTTAGCTATCGGTACCCCAACGCAAGCCAAGCCCGCCGAAAAATGCTCCGTCCGTCTTCACGGGCGCAGGCGTCATTGCCATGAAAATAGACCATTTTCATGTTCATACGTGGCCCCAAGGGGCCATGCGCAATTCCCGTGGAAACGGGAATCCATCGGTCGTCGGGCAGAGAAAATTTGCTGTCGCCAGGCGGTATGGATTCCCGCGAAGGCGGGAATGACGGGTAAATGGGCTACCAAACCTTATAACGCGAACGCCCGTCCCCTGACATCTCCCCGTTGACACGTCGGATTGCACCCCGTTAGCCTGTAACCACTGGAAAGCGGGCCGGGACTGCGCACCCCGACCCCCTGACTCAACCCAAAGGAGGCCGCTGACTGTATATCACCCTCTGCGACAGCCAGAGGGTACACGTAGGGGCAGCCTCGTCATTCCCGCGAAGGCGGGAATCCAGCGGGTTGCAGAGTAGGTGCAACCGGCGAATGCCTATGTGAAGCCTATTGGTTGCCCAGCCTTGGGGAAAGGCGCAAGAGCAACGGATGGGAACGGTATCGCCCGGCAGGCCCCTCCGGGCCTGCTTGCGGCGCAGCGGCGCTTTGACCGCCGCCCATGACTGGTATCCCGGATTTGACTCCCTTTACCAACCCGCCTGCTTTCCGGCAGGCGATGAGATCTCCCGCGAGAGAAAATGTCCTTGCATCACCGCGCTCCCGGCGCCGTCCGGGGGCAAACTTCCCGGCAGTATGCAAAGGGGCCGGCAGAGGACCGCTACGCCGCCGAGTTGATGTCGGTTGCGTCGACCGGCCCAGGGTTTTGAAGCCCCGCGGTCTGCCGGAGAAGGCGAGAGTGCAAGATGACCTCGGTATTCGAGGCCATAGAGGCGGTCGTGACCTCGGCGTTTCCACCCGTTGCTCAGCGCCAACCCTCCCTGAACGGAGACAAGTCGAGGAGAAACCCAATGGGAACAGTAAAAGTAACCATAGGAGTCGGAGACCCGCAGGGCCAAAGGTTCGAGGACCTGGAGGTCACAGTCGACACCGGCTCAACCTACACGGCAGTGCCCAGAACGCTGCTTCAGAGGTTAGCAGTCCCGGTCCACAGGTCACTGCCCTCAAAGACCGCCGACGGCAGGATCGTCCCGGTCGACGTCGGTACGACCACCATCAGGCTGGAGGGACTGGAATTTCCCACACCGGTCATATTCGCTGAAGAAGGCGAGCCAAGCCTGCTGGGTGTAGTCTCCCTGGAGGAAGCCGCCCTCGCCGTCGACCCTGTGGAAGGACGGCTGATACCCACAAACCTGCTGCGCTTTTAGCCGCCTGCAACGGAACGCTTCCGAAACCGCAAGGCCTTTTAATTGTCCGTCAGAATCAGGATTTGCAGGATTATAGCGGTTTCACATAGGCATTCTCCTGTTCAGGATAAGACAAATCCTGGAAATCCTTTAATCCCGAAAATCCTGATTCTGACAATTGCTAAAAAGCCCTGCCAAACCCTGAAAACTCCTGTCGCGGGGCGCACGAAATTGGTATAATGGATTACCGGACTACGTTGTGGCCCGTTCTCCCCACCCAAGCCTCTACACTTACCCTTGGTTGTCCCTTGCTGTCTTTCCCGCGCAGGCGGGAATCTACCGGGGCAAGATTTTCGGAGCGGTGACCTGTGCCTGCCCACGTGCTTCACGGGGATACCTACTTGGTGCATCAACGATTGGCCGGTCTGGAGGCGGATGCCGGAGCGGGGGACGTACTGGACGCCAACCGCCACCGCTTGAACGCCGGCCAGACTAACCCTGCCGAGCTTCTGGCCATGTGCAACGCCTTGCCCTTTATGGACTCTCACCGCTTGGTGCTGGTGGAGGGCCTGTTGGGCAACTTCGAACGGCGCGGCGGGCGGGGCCGTCGGTCAGGCGGCGATGCCTCCTCCAGGAACTCGCTGGGAGCATGGGACACGCTGGCGACGGCCGTCCCGCAGATGCCCGAAACGACGCTGCTGTTCTTCATCGACGGCCAACTCTCCGATAACAACCCTCTCCTGCGAGCATTGCGTCCCGTCGCAGAGGTACACGCCTTGACCACCCCTGTCGGAGAGGCCCTTGCCCGCTGGATCAAGACGACGGCAGAGGACAAGGGCGCCGCCATCAGCCCGCCCGCCATCGGCGCCTTGACCGACATGGTGGGAGCCGACCTCTGGGCCTTGGACCGGGAACTGGAAAAGCTGTCCCTTTATGCCTCCGGCCGTCGCATCGAGGAGAGCGACGTCAACGAACTGGTGCACCAAGCCAGGGAAGCCAACGTGTTCAATGCCGTGGACGCAATGATCGAAGGCCGCCAAGTGGCGGCGTTGCAGTTGCTCCAGAGGCTGCGGGACGACGGCAGGGATGCGTCCTACATCATCGCCATGATTGAAAGGCAACTCCGGTTGATGGCCTTGGCGCGGTATTCACTGGACAACGGAGTCCAGATGCGGGACATGGGCGCGGTCCTTGGGGTCAACTCTCAGTTCGTCGTGCGGAAGACCGTGGAGCAGGCCCGCCGCAATTCTTGGCAGAACATCGTCTGGCGGTACGACCGTCTGCTGGAAGCCGACTTGGCCATCAAGCAGGGTCGTCTGGAACCCGACCTGGCCTTGGAATTGCTGGCGGTGGACCAAGCCGCCAGCGCCCGTAATCGAGCATGATCCCGTCTGCCGCTCCAATGAGGCCCATGTCACCCGATAGCTGGAAGAAAGCCCCTTGCCTTCCCTGAAGGGCTTGTTCGATTCGTCCCTGCTTCGGGCCTGCTTGGCCGAAGTAATCGGCACCTATTTGATGGTCACCATCGGCACCGGCTCCGTGGCTGCGGCGGTGCTTACCGGCGCCCAAGCGGGAATCTGGCAGGTGGCGGCCGTCTGGGGATTTGGCGTTACCGTCGCTATCTACGTTACGGCGGCGGTCTCCGGCGCCCACCTCAACCCAGCCGTCAGCCTCGCCTTTGCCATATTTCGCCGGGCTTCCTTCCCCTGGACCCGGCTCGCGCCCTATTGGATGTCCCAACTGGCCGGTGCGGTCCTTGCCGGGCTGACGGTTCTCTGGCTGTTCGGCCCCTTCATAGTGCGCTTCGAAGCTGTCGAAGGGTTGGTGCGCGGCACTCCGGGCAGCCAGCTCTCGGCGATGGTGTTCGGGGAGTATTTCCCCAATCCGGCGATGTTCGGCACCGGGCCGGAGGCGGCGAGCCTGATTAGCCCCGTGGGCGCGGTGCTGGTGGAAGGGTTCGGGACGGCGATACTTCTGCTGGTGATATTCGCACTGGTTGACCACCGGAACTCCAGCCTGCCCACCAAGTACCTGGCGCCGTTCTTCATCGGTTTTACCGTGGCGGTGCTTATCAGCCTGTTCGCCCCGTTGACCCAGGCGGGCTGGAACCCGGCGCGCGATTTCGGCCCGCGTCTGGTGGCCTTCTTCGCCGGCTGGGGGACTATCGCTATACCGGGGCCGTCATCGGGGTTCTGGGCCTACATCGTGGGGCCGCTGGTAGGAGGGCCAATAGGGGCCGGCATTTACGAGTTCTTGGTGCGCCCCGGCTTGGAGTCCAGGATTCTCGCCGGGTCCGAAAGCGGCAACGGCAACGGCAACGGCCCCTAGCGGGCGAGGTCCGTCAGACCTCGCCGGAAACCGGGTTGTAGCAAGCAACCCAGTGGTCCTCGCGGATTTGGGCCAGGGGCGGCGCGTCCTCCACGCGGCACCTGGACAACGCCTTGGGGCAGCGGGGCAGGAATGGGCATTCCTGCGGCAGGTCGGTCATGTCCGGCGATGCTCCGCGGAGGGTCTGAAGCCTTCTACCGGCATCGTCCAAGCGCGGCAACGTGTTCAACAGCGACCATGTGTACGGGTGCTGGGGTTCTTTGAACAAGGGCAACACCGGGGACGTCTCCACCACGCTTCCCGCATAGATGACCCCGACTTTGTGGGCCATGTTGGCTACGATGCCCATGTCGTGGGTGATCATCAGTATGGATGACCCCTGGTCCCGGCATAGCATCTTCAGACGCTCCAGGATTTCCGCTTGGAGGGTCACGTCCAGCCCCGACGTGGGTTCGTCGGCGACCAGTAACCGGGGCCGCAGTACCAAGGCTATGGCCAGCATGACCCGCTGGCACATGCCGCCGCTCAGGCTGAAGGGGTATTGCCCCATTATGCGCTTGGGGTCCGGCAACCCCATTTCACGCAGCATGTCCTGGGCCATCTGGTTGGCTACCCGCGGGCGAATGTCCATGTGCGCCAGGATCACTTCCTCCAACTGCGGCCCCACAAGCTGGACCGGGTTCAGGGCGGCCTGCGCGTCCTGGAACACCATCGAGATGTCCTTGCCCCGTATGTTACGCATGTGGTCGGGATGGGCCTTCAAAAGATTCACGCCATCGAACATGACGCTGCCCTCGGACACCGTTGCGTTGATGGGCAACAGTCCCATGATAGCCAAGGCGAGGGTGCTCTTTCCGGCGCCGCTTTCGCCGACCATGCAGTAAATCTCGCCCTCCTGCTGGGAGAAGCTGACGCCGTTAAGGGCGTTTACCATGCCGCCGGGAGTGCCGAACTCGACGTGCAGGTTTTCGACAACCAGAGTTTCAGCCATGTTTGCCCCTCCCGAAGGTCAACCGGCGGGCGTTTTCAATGCGCCTTGCGCCGCGTACAAGCATTGTTGTCAGAGCGTTCACGTCAATGGGCGCCATGCACGGCGTAGCTTCCGTTGTGGAAGTTGTGTATCCGCTCAGCGTGGAACCTGCCGGCTTTCAACTCACAGACCAGGTCTTCCATGTCGGTGATCCGGCGTTCGAAGCGGGTTGCCGCCGTCCCCAACTGCTCCGCGCGGTGAGCGTCGCTGCCGCCGGTCATCTTGGCCCCGATCATCCCGCCCAAGTCATGCGAGAAGAGATTCTGCACTTCGCTTCCCCTGCCGTTGATCCCCTCGATCGCGTCGCAATGCCGAAAGAACTCGTCCCTGCTGGCCGTCAGCAACATGTGTTGACGCACTTCAGGGTCACGGCCTGGGTCTTCCAAAAAGCGCCGGCGGTAGGGATGGGCGGCTATCATCACGCCGTTGTGTTGCCGGACCGAGTCCGCCAAGAAGTGCGGTTTGTGCAGACCGAACACATAACGTTTCAAGCCGAACACTATAACGTGCCCGTCATCGGTGTTGATTTCGCTACCGGGCAGCACGAGCAGGCCGTGCCTGCGGGACAGCCTGCGGACTTCATCGTCAGGCCAAAAAGCATCGTGCTCGGTTAAGCAAACTCCGTCCAGCCCCACGGACTTGGCCCTGTCCAGCAGGTCGTCCACCTCTACGAAACTATCGTCTGACTTGGGGTAACTGTGGGTGTGGAGATCAATCAGCAAGAAGAAGACGCTCTGATTATGTGTGGCTCCAATAATATCAAAGCGCCTCTTCAAAGGGAATGATGGGGCGTCCGTTGCCTTGTTGTTCAAACTTCCCGGAATGGCTGCGCAAGGCCTGTTACAAGGGTTTCGCCGTCAGCGCTTGCGTCGGAAAAGCCGCCATACGGGGATAGTAAAGCCGGGGAGCAGGTCGCCGCCGTCAAGGATATCGTCCTCGTACATCATTTCTGGCGGAACTCCCGGTCGGTGCCTGGTTACAGTCACACGCTCCGGGTCCATCATCCATACCTCCCGCGAACCGTAACTGAGCCACATCAACGCCTTGTCCGCCAACTCGGCATAGGAATTGCTGGGTGACTTGACTTCCACGGCAAGGTCGGGAGCCAAGTTGGGGTATCCTCTTGTGCCTGCCGGTACGCGGCCCGGCGCAATCCAAGCCACGTCAGGGGCGCGCACTGTGTCGGGGTTGCGGTCCAACCGGTAGCCGGGTTCTCCGGTACGGGTTTCTCCGTAATCGTTGGCATCCGAATAGTTGGATAATGCAGTATCGACTCGGCTCACTACGATCCCGTGCGGGTCTCCGGCAGTCACTTTCTCACTCAACACGCCGCGGATTAACTCGTACCGTTTGCCGTCATCGGGCATCATAAGCAGTTCGTCGGCGGTAATCAGCCTGTGTTTGACAACCATCTTTCAGCACCCCGGCCGTGTGGGTGTATCCCTTGGTGGCCGCATTGTAACATGGAGACATCGGGCGGGAGTCAGGCGGCCGCCCACTGTAAGCGGGCTAACGCGGCATCACCAACCCCTCGTCTTCCAAGTGTTCCAATACTTGTTCCGCCCGTTGCTTTCCGACTTTCAGGCGCCGCTCCAGGATCGAAGCCGTGAGCCGAGGACTCCTTAGGGCAATTTCCCGCGCTTGGTCCAACATGTGTTCATTGATCTCCCCGTCCTCGTCCTCTTCATCGTCGTCGTCTTCCAGCAGGATCTCGGGTAACGGCCCGCCTTCCTGTGACTTCCAGAACTTGACCAGCTTGTCAATTTCCTCGTCGTAGACCAGCGTGCCTTGCACCCTGCGAGGCTTGGGAGAGTCCGAGTTCAGTAGAAGCATGTCGCCCTTGCCCAGTAATCTCTCGGCGCCGACCGTGTCCAGGATGACCCTGGAGTCGACCTGTGATGCCACGGCGAAGGCGACACGGGCCGGAACGTTTGCCTTGAGAAGGCCGGTGACCACGTTTACGGAGGGGCGTTGAGTAGCCAGCACCAAGTGTATTCCGGCAGCCCGCCCCAGTTGGGCCAGCCTGACCAGGTTCTGCTCAATGTCGTAGCCGCCGGCCATCATCAAGTCGGCCAACTCGTCCACTATCAGAAGCAGGAACGGCATCGGCTCTGCGGCTTGGGCATTATAGCCACTGATATTCCGCACCCCGCTCTCTTCCATCTGCTTGTAACGCCGGAGCATCTCCTTCATCAAACCCTGGAGGGCGGAGTTGACCTTGTCCACGTCAACGATTACCGGCATGATCAGGTGCGGAATGCCGTTAAAGGGAGTCAGTTCCACCCGCTTGGGGTCCACCATCAGCAGACGCAATTGGTCCGGCGGCTTGGTCAAGAGCAGAGAGGCCACCACCGAATTCGTACAGACGCTTTTGCCGCTGCCGGTAGCGCCGGCAATCAAGAGATGGGGCAGGGTAGACAGATCCACCACCGAGGCATTGCCGCCGCTGTCCTTGCCCATCGCCACGGGCAGCCCGCCCTTGGCGACGATTTTTTGAAACTCCTGGGATTCCATGACCTCTCGGAGATGCACCTTGCCCGGCGAAGGCGCAGGCACTTCCAAACCCACCAACCCTTCACCGGGCACGGACGGCTCTATCCTCAAGTAAGGTGTTTTAAGGGCTAATGACAAGTCTTTTTCCCTGGTCAAAATGCTCTGGACTTTTACCCGGCTGTCGGGCTTGCCTTGGCCCGTGGCATCCTTGCCGCCTTCTCCCTTCTTGGAGACCCAGCCGGGAGCCAAGCCGAATTGAATGATTCTCGGCCCGGCTTTGATGTCCTTCACCTCTACTGCCACGCCGTGTTCCGCCAAGGTAGTCTCGACATTACGAGCCATTTCTTCCAGCGGGCCCATTGGTTGCTCGTGGTGTTCGGCAGGGGCCAAGCATTCCATGGAAGGCAGGGACCACTTGGAGCCTCGAACCTTGACGGGGGCTGTGTTAACCGAACTCGGAGGGTCGTATAGCTCAACCTGGTCTGATTCCGGCCATGTTTGGGATCCCACGCTGCCGTTTGACCCGTTCCCTTCCGCCATACCGCCGCTCCGCCCTTTGCCCTTTCCGGGCCTGAAGGAAAACACGTGCCGGATGCCGTTGACGATGCCGATGTGCTTAATGAACTGGCCCAGGTAGCGGCCAGCGAAGTAGCCGACCAAGTACAAGTAGAGGGCCGCTTGCTTGGCCGCTGTCCAGAATGTTCGCACTCCCTTGTAGTAGATAACGCCAAGACGCCCGGGATAGAGCAGCAATGGTGTAAGGACGACTATGGCGGCCAGCTTCAACGCTGCCAGAGCCAAGGAATCGCCTGCAATAAGAGATCCCCAGCTTCCGCTTAGCCCGGTGCTGGACCAGATACTGTCATCGGTGTCAATGAAAGACATTGCGCCAAGGGCCACGGCGACCGATATGGCCGCAACGGTCCATTGACGCCAATGCTTGGCGAAAGACGGGGGATAGTACCGCAACGTTATGATGACTGCGACGGCCCACAAGCCCACCGGAATCATCCCGTAGGCAAGGGCATCTACGGCGGCCTCCGGAATTTGGGGGTAGAGGGCAAAGGACAAGCCGACGCCCAATAGAATGATCAACACCGCGAGCGCGTCTAAGACAACGCCGGGCCTGGCCTTGATGAAGTCCTTGATTGAGGGTGGTGAAGCGCCCTTGCGTCCAACCGCGGAACCTGCCATCGAGTCCTCCCATGCGACCGCAAACTATTGTTGGCGGCCGGGAAGACGATCACACTTCCAAGACCACCGGTATTATCATAGGCCGTCGGCGCGTTCGGCTGGAAAGGAATTCGCGGGCGGTTTCGCGCAATTTGGACTTCAAAAGCTCGGTCTGACCGGGCGGGTCGTCGCTTCCTGCCACAACCTTGGCCAAGGTGGACGCCAGATCTTCAAACAGTTGCTCAGTTTCAGTGGACTCCATAAACCCGCTGGCCACCGCTTTCGGCGGCCCCAATGGCAGCCCCGTGTACTTGTCCGTTGACAATACCACCACGACCACCCCGTCCTTGGACAGGGCGCGCCGCTGGCTGAGGACCTGGCTGCGCTGGTCGCGGGTGCTCAACCCGTCGATATATATGGGCCCGGCGGGTATTTTCTCCGACACCACGGCCCCGTCGGATGATAGCTGCAATATGTCGCCGTCTTCCAGAACGAAAATGCCCGATTCAGCCACTCCCAAGTCCCAAGCCAACTGAGCATGGGCCATCAAGTGCCTGTACTCTCCATGCACCGGGACGAAATAACGCGGGCGGACCAAGTTCAGCACCATCTTCAGTTCTTCCTGGCTGGCGTGCCCGTGAACGTGCACCGTTGCGATACGGTCGTACAACACGCTCGCTCCTTGTCGCAGCAGGTTGTCGATGGTGCGGCTGACCCCAAGTTCGTTGCCCGGTATGGGCGTGGCGGAGATGATGACGGTGTCACCTTCGATAATATGGACGTCCCGGTGGTCTCGGTTTGCTATCCTCACCAATGCCGACGTCGGCTCACCCTGGCTGCCGGTGGTGAGCAGGACGACCTGGTGCGCGGGCAAGTGACGTATCTCGCCAAGGGGCAGCAACGTTCCGGCCGGTACGGACAGATAGCCCATGTCCATAGCCACATTCACGTTGTCCACCATACTGCGGCCTACGATGGCCACCTTGCGGCCATACTTTGCAGCGGCATCGATGACCTGCTGTACCCGGGACACCAAGGACGCGAAAGTAGCCACCATTACCCGTCCCTGAGCCTGCTGGATGGCCCGGTCCAGCGCCTCACCTACCACACGCTCCGACGGTGTATAACCCGCCATCTCGGCGTAAGTGGAGTCGGAGAGTAGAAGCAGCACCCCTCTTGACCCAAAGCGGGCCAGCGATGCCAAGTCGATGGTCCGGCCGTCCACGGGGGTATGGTCGATCTTGAAGTCGCCGGTGTGAACGACTAGGCCCTGAGGGGTCTCGATGGCGATACCCATGGCATCCGGTATGCTGTGACACACCCGGAACCACGTTGCTTTGAAGCGGTTGCCTATTTGATAGCCAATGCCCGGTTCTATAGCCTCCAGAATGGCGTCCCTGATGACCCGACGTTGCCGCACTTTTACGGAAAGCAGGCCATGAGCCAGTCTTGGGGCATATACGGGAACGTTCAACCGGGGCAGAACAAAGGGTAAAGCTCCGATGTGGTCTTCGTGCCCGTGGGTGATGAGAATGGCTTTGACCCGGTCTGACCGTTCCACCAAGTAGGAGATGTCGGGAATGATCAGGTCCACCCCGAGCATGTCTTCCTCGGGAAACTGGACCCCGCAGTCGACTATGACAATCTCGTCACCGCACTCCAAGGCCAGCATGTTTTTGCCAATCTCGCCCAGTCCGCCCAGAGGTATGACCCGTAAAGGGGTTTCAGGTCCGGTCAATTTCGTTACTCGAACATGCTGAGTTGTTGCGGGGGTGGTTCCAGTGTGAGCACGGGGGGTTCCGGCGCGTCCGAGTTGCGAATCTCTTCCAACGCTGCGGGAATACCCTTGAAGTCCTCGATGATTCCGGGCCGGAACTGTTGCCGGTGCAATCCCGCCGCGGGGTGCATTATCGGGTATATGCCCCGCCCATCCTTCCGGCGTACTTTCCCCCTGGCCCGGCTTATGCTTTCACCAGGGAAAAACCTGGTCAGGGAAAAACGCCCCAAGGTTACTATCAACGCGGGGTCCACCAGTTCAATCTGTCGTTCCAAGTACTTGTTGCACGCCGAAACCTCGGCAGGCAGTGGGTCCCTGTTCTGGGGAGGCCGGCATTTGACCATGTTGGCGATGAAGACCTGCTCTCGTGTCAAGCCAATCGAACTCAAGAGTTCATCCAGAAACTGGCCGGCCGCTCCGACAAAAGGCCTGCCCAACCTGTCCTCATGGTAGCCGGGCCCTTCTCCGATGAACATGATTTCCGCGTCGGATGCTCCTTCACCCGGGACCGCGTTGGTGCGTCCCCGGCCCAAAGGGCAGTCCTGGCATTGCCTGACTAAGCGGTCTACTTCCTCCAGGCTGTCCATAAGCCCACAACCTCCTGGGGCGAGTTAGTAAAGTAGGCGTGTCGATATGAGGGTAGTTGCGTACTCGCGGGATGGTTAGCTCTTTGGTGAGAGCATTCAAGAATTCGAGGAGGCGGACCCTTGCCAAGCGGTTTTCGTGGCGCAACATACGTAGGAGGCGACAAATTCGAGGGCGTCTTATGGGCGCCGGCAACAGTGTTGCGTGGAGCCGAAGCTGACGCATACGTGCTGAGACTATTCGTCCTCGATGCCCTGTTGCCTCAGGTATTCGACGGCGTCACTGATGGTTGCGATATTACCGGCGTCGTCGTCGGATATTTCCAGCGTCCTTTCGTCGGTCGAAAACTCTTCCTCGAAGGCCATTATCAACTCAACGAGGTCCAATGAGTCGGCTCCGAGGTTCTCCACGAAATTCGACGTTTCGTCTACATCCGCCTCGTCGGCGCCTAGCTTGTCTACTACTATGGTCTTTACGCGTTCTAAAATGGTCGCCAAAGGGTCATCTCCCCGAAGCCTGCCCCTGGATTCCCGCCTGCGCGGGAATGACGGTAGCAGGGGGTAAGGGTCCAACTGTGGACATATCAGCCATTACCGATCCCAAGACTCCGTTCACGAACCTGCTGGAACTTTCGCTGCCGAATACTTTCGCCAACTCCACGGCCTCGTTGATGGCCGTTTTATCCGGGGTCTCAGGGGTGTACAGCATTTCTTGGAGCGCAATCCGCAATATATTCCTGTCCACCGGAGCCAACTGGGTCACCGGCCACACCGGTGCGTATTTTTGGATTAACGAGTCAAGGGCGTCAGAATTGCCAGCCACATCGTCAATCAGCTTCCTGGCAAATGTTGAAGCCTGCTTCGGTAAATCGTCCTCTTCCGCCAGTGATTCCAGAGACGAGGTTTCTAAACTGCCCCGGATGTCTCCGGCGAATAACGACTGCAAGGCCGCTATCCTGGCCTTACGTCTCAGGTCGGTATACTTTACCTTTGGCATAGGCCACTATCCGGCTTGGCCTCATAGAGTCTACGCCGAAGCGCCGATCAACTTGCGAATGGAGGCCGGGTTGGATAATGCCACAGCGTGGACACTCCGGTCAATCCGACGAATCAACCCCGCCAGAACGCTGGCGGGACCCAATTCAACGAACTCGGAGACGCCCAGATCAATCATGCAACGGACAGAGTTCTTCCACTGGACACATTGGCACAACCCCTGGATCAACTCGTTCCGCATCTGTTCACCTGTATGGAGTTCCGCACAGTCGGAATTGGCGATCACGGGCATCCGGGGGTCCTGGAAGTCCAACTCCCCAGTAGCATCGGTCAAACCCTGTCGGGCTTGTTCCATCAAGGAAGAATGGAACGCGCCGCTCACCGGCAAAGGGACCGTTTTACGGGCGCCCCGCGCCGTAGCCAGGTCCATGGCACGGGCGACGGCAATCTTGTCGCCACTGATTACAATCTGATCATCGGAGTTGATGTTGGCCAACTCTACGCCGGTCTCGGAGCAGATCTGCGTCAGCGCCAGTTCATCCAGCCCGATAATAGCCGCCATTCCGCCCGGGCGGTCGATGGAGGCCTGCTGCATCAGCCGGCCTCGCTCCCGCACAAGCTTGACGGTGTCGGAGAAACCGAGAACGCCCGAAACAACCATGGACGTATATTCACCGAGGCTATGCCCGGCCACAACGGATGGTGGCTCAGGGTCGGATCCAAGAAACTCCTGCCACGCCTTCCAAGTTGCGATGCTCACGGTCATGATGGCAGGCTGGGAGTTAATGGTATTTTGAAGCTCTTTCGCCGGCCCCTCGAACATCAACTTGGTCAGCTTGACGCCCAAGGCATCGTCCGTTTCCTGGAACACCTCCCGCGCTGCGCGAGAGGTCTCGTAGAGCTCTTGTCCCATACCCACGGTCTGAGAGCCTTGGCCCGGAAATACATAGGCCATGCGCCTTGAGGTATGGCCTTCCACAGTCGTTACCATTCGTCTAACCTGTACACTATCGCCTTATTGCAGTCCAGTGGCACTGGATTACTCCGTCGGCATCCTGGCCGGACCGAAATCCGAGCGAACGCCGATTAAGCATTTACGTCAACCACCTGCCGCCCACCATAGTACCCGCACTGGGGGCAAACGGTGTGGGGCATCTTGGCGCTGCGGCAGCGTGAGCAATATGCGGCATGGACCGGCCTTAACTTGTGCGAGTTTAGCCGTCTTCCTCGCCGTGCTCTGGTAACTTTTTTGTTCGGTACTGCACCCATAGTTCTTATCTTCCAGTCTAGCCGATTAGCGGCCGATGACCAAGGAATTTCTTAATCAAAAACTCGGCTTTTATTTGCTTCCAAGACATCGCTTCAAGTTTCCGAGTCCAACAATCCGGCCAAAGCGCCCCATCTGGGGTCCCTGGGAACTGTGACACAGTCACATTTTTGTTGGTTTAAGTCGATGCCGCAGACAGCGCAAAGACCCAAGCACGCGTCTTGGCACAAGGGTTTTATCGGCATGTCGGCGATGGCATACTGGCGGGTCATCTCGGTCAGGTCCAGAACGTGGTCGACATCAATGCCCAGTTCCTTTTCATCCTCCGACAATGGGGGTAGTTTACGACCGGAGTGGAGGTCTACGGTGGGAAAGAATTCTTCCTCAATGTGGAGGGTGGAAGGACGAGGGAATTCCTTGAGGCACCTGCTGCAAGCGACAGTGGTCTGGACACTCAGATTGGCCTTGGCCAGCACACCTTGATGAGTCCGCACCATGTTGACGGTGCCGACTACCCAGTCTGTGATGCGTAGTGGTCCCGAGTAACTCTCCTCAACTTGGTAACTGCGTGAGGAGCCCGTCGGTCCCTTCAGTAATTGGGCAACGTTATATTGCATACGGATTAAAGGGGTATACGGAACAATTTGGCCGTCATTATACCTGTGCGCTTGTCGCTGGTGTCAAGGGCAGCCGGCTTCAATCCTGTTACTTTCACTCCGTAAACGCCTTTTGGAACGTCTCCTAACAGCCGCTTCTTTCTTCGATTTTCTCCCTGATAAAGTCGGCGATCTCCATAGTTGACGTGCCCGGACCGAAGACGCCGCCGACTCCCATATCCATCAACTGCTGCCGGTCCACTTCCGGGATGATTCCTCCGACGATTACAAGCACATCGTCAAGCCCCTGTTCGTGCGCCAGCGCCATGATCCGGGGCAGAATTTCCAAGTGGGCGCCGGACAGGATGCTGAGGCCCATAACAGCCACGTCTTCCTGGATGGCCGCTTGCACAATCATCTCCGGCGTCTGGCGGATGCCGGTGTAAATGACCTCCATGCCTGAGTCGCGCAGGGCCCGCGCGATCACCTTGGCGCCCCGGTCGTGCCCGTCCAAGCCCGGCTTGGCCACCAGCACCCGGATAGGGCGGCTAGTTTGTGTCATATCAACTTGTCCTCGTCTTCAACCGCCGTGATTAACGGTGATTAACGCCCCGCGGGGATAAATTGGACTACAGGGCGTATTGGGCCAGCAGGTGCCTGGCGATAATCAGTTTCTGGACTTCCGACGTGCCCTCGTAAATAGTGGTGACCCGGGCATCCCGGAAGATACGCTCCACCCCGGCCTCTTCAAAGTATCCGATGCCGCCGTGTACCTGGATGGCCTTCGATGAGACCTCGACGCACATTTCGGAAGCCAGGAGCTTTGCCATGGAAGCCTCGGTCTCGAAGGGCAGGCCTTCGTCGTGCAGGCTGGCGGCGGTCATGGTGGCGGCCCGGGCTGCGTAGACCTGAGAGGCCATGTCGGCCAGCGTGAACTGGATGCCTTGGTGCTGGGCTATGGGCTTGCCGAAAGTTTCCCGCTGCTGCGCGTAGCGCATCGCCGCCTCCAACGCCGACTGGCCTATGCCCACGCACTGGGCCGCTATGATGATGCGGCTGGCGTTCAGAATCTCCATGGCGTAGTTGAACCCGCGCCCTTCCTCGCCCAGGACGTTCTCCGGCGGCACCGGAGTGTTCTGGAAGACAACCTCATCGGTGGTGGAGCTTCGCATACCCATCTTGCCGTGCAGAGGATTGATGGTCAGTCCCGGCGCGCCCTGGTTAACCACGAAGGCGGTAATGCCCCTATATCCTAACGACCGGTCCACTGTGGCGAAGACCACCATGGACTCGGCCACCGAAGCATTGGTGATGAAGGTCTTGCTGCCGTTAAGGAAATAGGTGCCGTCCTTTTCGGTGGCGGTAGTGCTGAGCGCGGCGGCGTCGGAACCGCTGCCCGGCTCGGTCAAAGCCCAAGCGGCCACTCCCTTGCCGGACGCCAGCGACGGGATGAGGCGCTGCTTCTGCTCCTCGTTGCCGAACCTGTAGATGGTGTTGGTGCCCAGGGAAAGGTGCGCCAACATGCTGACACTGGCCCCGGCGTCGCCTCGGGCCACCTCTTCGGCGGCGATGGCAACTTGCCGGAAGCCCCCACCGCCGCTGCCTCCGTACTTGGCGTCAATGCCGATTCCCATCAAGCCGATATTCGCCATGCCGCGCCAGTTATCCCAGGAAAATTCCTGATTCCGGTCTCTCTCCCTGGCCTTTGGAATCAATTCCCGGTCGGCGTAGTCCCGCACCAGGTTCTTCAGCATCTGTTCTTCTTCGGTCAATATCAGGCTCACTACCTGCCCTCCTTGGCTGCGTTCCCCTTTAACAAGTCTGCCCTTGTCGCTTCATTTAGAGCCTATCCGAAAATAACCATCATCACTCCCGCGAAAGCGGGAGTCCAGTGTACCAAGTAGTGGATTCCCGCCTGTGCGGGAATGACGGAAAGTGTCCAACTTGATAATCGGATAGGCTCTTAGAAGGCGGCGACGCCTTCCTGCTCTCCAAATACGTCCCTGAACACCTCACAGATCTCGCCCAGGGTGCAATAGCTCTCCACACACTCCAGGATGGCTGGGACCGTGTTGTCGTCGCCTTTCGCCACGTCGGCCAGCCTGGACAGGGATGCCCGCACCGGCGCGTCGTCCCGTTGGCGCCGCAACCGCTCCAAGCGTTCGATCTGGCTGCGGGCCGCTTCAGCGTCCACTCTGAGCAACCCTTCCACCGGCGGGCTGTCGCCGACGTACCTGTTCACACCCACTATAGTGCGGGAGCCATCCTCCACTTCCCTACTGTGCCGGAAAGCCGACTCTCCGATCTCCCGGACCTGAAAGCCCTGCTCGATGGCGGCGACGGTCCCTCCCAGTTCATTTATACGATCCAAATATTCGAAAGCGCTCTGCTCCAGTTGGTCGGTAAGGCTCTCCACGTAGTAAGAACCTCCCAAGGGGTCCACCACGTCGGCAACGCCGCTTTCGTAGGCCAGGATCTGCTGGGTGCGCAACGACAGTTGCGCCGATTCCTCCGTGGGCAGGGCCAGCGCCTCGTCCTTGGAGTTGACGTGCAGCGACTGGGAGCCGCCCAGTATGGCCGCCAAGGCCTGCACGGTGCAACGGATTACGTTGTTGTCGGGTTGCTGCGCCGTGAGGCTGACCCCAGCGGTCTGGGTATGGAAACGGAGCATCATCGACCGGGGGTTTTGCGCGCCAAAGCGCTCCTTCATGATCTTCGCCCACATGCGCCGGGCCGCCCGGTACTTGGCGACTTCCTCGAACAGGTTATTCTGGGCAACGAAGAAAAAGGAAATCCGGGGAGCGAAGTCGTCCACGGCCAGGCCTGCCTCGATGGCCGCTTGTACGTAGGCGATGGCATTGGCGAATGTGAAGGCCAACTCCTGCGTCGCTGTGGCCCCCGCCTCGCGCATGTGGTAGCCGCTTACGCTGATGGTGTTCCACCGGGGGACGTGTTCGGCGCAGTACTTGAACACATCGACCACCAACCGCATGGAAGGGCGCGGCGGGTAGGCGTATGTGCCCCGGGCAATGTACTCCTTGAGGATGTCGTTCTGGATGGTGCCGCTCAGCTTGTCCGGCGAGACCCCCTGCTTCTTCGCCGCCGCGATGTAGAGGCACAGCAGGATGGACGCCGTGGCGTTGATGGTCATGGAGGTGCTGACCCGGTCCAACGGTATGCCATTGAACAGCAACTCCATGTCTTCCAAGCTGCAAATGGGCACTCCCACCTTGCCGACTTCCCCCAGGGCTTGGGGATGGTCCGAGTCGTAACCGATCTGGGTGGGCAGGTCGAAAGCCACCGACAGCCCGGTCTGGCCTTGTTGCAGAAGGTATTGGTACCGTTCGTTGGTCTCGGCGGCAGTGGAATACCCGGAGTACTGGCGCATGGTCCAGACGCGGCCCCGGTACGTGTTTGGCTGCACGCCGCGGGTAAAGGGATACTCGCCCGGATAGCCCAATCGCTCGTTGTAGGCGTGCCCGTTGCCCTCCAGGTCTTCTGGTACGTACAGCGAGTCGATTTGCAGCCCGCTGTCAGTGACAAAGGACTCCTGCCGTTCCGGATACCTTTCGATTGCCGGTCCCAAGGTTTCCTTGACCCACTGATCCTTGCTGCCACTGGGCATCCCGCGCCTCCTGAATTCGGCGGTGGAACATCGGGTTGAAGCCAAGCCGCTATGCGGCGGCGCGGTTCAATTGTAACGTCAATGCGCCGGAACGCTCAACCGTAGTGCCTGGCCTGATGGTCTTTTACTGATACGTGAGTAAACACCTAAACACTCCCCGCCGTCATTCCCGCGAAAGCGGGAATCCAGTGGGATAAGAGAGAAGCGGGCTTTATTTAGCGAATAATTCACACATCAATAAAAGGCCCTGCGCATATCTGGATTTTCGTTGCCATACCTTGGGGAAGCTGATATGATGGTGCAGCGGGACATGGTGCGAGAAACGATGTTGAAACTGCTACAAGGCTGGCGGTATCACGGCTGTCAGCCAAATACAAACTCCTTCGATTAGAAGAATGCCCACACAAGCGGACCGCCGGGTGTGGGCTTATTTGTGATTAAGCCAGGGGATGGAGGTACAACATTGGTTAGCGAGAGTAGTCCGTCTCTTTCCGAGGCCCTGACCAAGTTTGTCGCTGCCAAGAAGGGCGGGAAGAAAGCCCAGGATGGGCACCAAGAGCTTGGCCGTTTCGTGGTTTGGTTCGGACGCGAGCGCAGTGTGAGCGACCTCTCTCCGTCGGTAGTGGCTGAGTACGCCCAGCACATAGGCCGGGGTGGTGCGGAATCAGCCAGCAGGCTCAGCCCATTGAAGATTTTCCTTGCTTACCTGAAGGATGAAGGCTGGACACAGAATGGGCTTGCGGCCCATTTGAGAGTACCCAGAAGTCGCCGCAATAGCGCCTCCCGGACCGGCGCCTCCCCTGTTGCCGAGGAGAATGCTCCCCAGTTGAGCCAGGAGGGCTACAACCGCCTGCTGGCGCAGTTGGAGCAACTCAAGGGAGAGCGGGTCGACGTCATTGCGGATATCCGCCGTGCGATGGAGGACAAGGACTTTCGGGAGAACGCACCCCTCGAAGCGGCGAAAGAACGCCAAGGTATTGTGGAATCCAAGATCAGGGAATTGGAAGCCAGCTTGGCAAACACCGTTGTTGTGGACAGTGGACGCCGGGTTGCGCAGCAAAAAGCGGCGGTAGGGTCGAAGTTGACGTTGAAGAATGTTGATTCGGGCAAGACCGAGGTTTACACGCTGGTGGACGTCCGGGAAGCCGACGTAGCTTCGAAGAAAATATCCACTGTTTCGCCGGTGGGACAGGCCTTGATGAACCGGCAAGTAGGGGAAGAGGTTGAAATCAACGTACCGCGCGGCACCCTGCGTTACCTGATAGAGAAAATCGGCAGCTAACCGCCGCCGATTTCAATACGAACCAAGACGTTGAAGAGGCCTGCAAGATGCAGGCCTCCTGTTTTGAGCGGCGTTAACTGAGTTTGTCCAACTCGGCCAGTATGTCCGCCGGATCGGGCAACACCCCCGGCACGTAGGTCTCCCTGAACCGGATGATTCCCTCTTTGTCTACTATGATCACCGCGCGATTGCCCGTGCCGCGCTCTTCGTTCCACAGATCAAACGCTTGGGTCGCCCGTCCCTTTGGGTGGAAGTCCGACAATTCCGGATATGGGAGGCCTCCCATGCTTGTCGACCAAGCCCTGTGAGCGGCTACCGTGTCACAGCTTATGCCCAACACCTGGGCATTTCGCTCCTCGAATCCGGCGTAGTGCTGCCGGAACAAGGAAGCTTGCATCGTTCAACCAGATGTGAAGTCGAAGACATGAAACGACAGGACTACGGGTTTTTCGCCCTTGAAACTGCTCAAAGTAATATCGCCCTCACTTACCGACGGAAGGGTAAAATCGGGCGCCGGGTCACCAACTTGTGCAGGCATATCCCAACCTTCTCCAATCAATGTTTCAGGATTCGCGCCCTTCGTTATGGACGCAACACGGATTATACATTACTTCAATCCCTGCTACGATACCAATTTGGCACAAGCAGAGCCTTTTCATTCTCCGGATTCCCGTTCGTCCTGAGCTTGTCGAAGGACCGTCCGTTCATGGTCCGACAAGCTCACCACGAACGGACTCAGCCAACGCCGGATATTCATTCCGGGCAAGGTGCATCATCAGGCATGATTTACATAACGCGACGGCCACACGCTCCCTGCGGCCCGTTCCGCCTGTATGACGCATGGTATACTGGGCCGGCCAGGATGGGAGATTTGCAGCCCAGGAATTTGGAGATTTGCAGGTAGTCTTTGACCGGGGAGTGTACCTCCCGGAGTTGGACCTTTGGCTGGACTCCCTTCGAAAGCGGGAGAGCAGCCTCATATCCCACGCTCATTCCGATCACACCGCCCGTCACAGCCGGCCGGTTTTGACTCCCAATACTCGATTGTTGCTGTCCGACTACCTCAAGCGGTCGGACCCGGTGACACTTGACTACCACGAACCACTGGAAACGGAGCTTTACACGCTAACACTGCATCCGGCGGGGCATTGCCTGGGGTCGGCGCAATGCCTAGTGCAGTCCAAGGCCACGGGTGAAAGGGTGTTGTACACCGGGGACATAAAGATGCGCCCAAGCCCCACCAACGAACCCTTGGAAATCGTTCCGTGCGACACGCTGATAATCGAGTCTACCTATGGCAGGCCAAGGTACGTCTTCCCCGACCAGGACCAAGTGCTGTCGACGGCTAGCCAAACGTTGCGCAACTGGTTGTCGAAGGGGGAGAGACCGGTGGTGCAAGGATGGAGGCTGGGGAAGTCCCAAGAGGTGCTCCATTACCTCCTAGCACAAGGTTTCAACGTTTTGGTGGAAGAGGGCATATACCAGGTTGCCGAGGCGTACCAGCAAGCCGGGGTAACATTTCCCGAAGACCCGCGCCTGTTCGATGGGGACTGGCCGGAAGGGCACGTGCTGCTGTGCCCGCCGGGTAAACGTAGCTCAACGTTGGTGAAAGGATACGGGCGTCTGCGATACATGGAGTTAACGGGATGGGCGGTGGACGGCGGAAACCGGTGGGGCCGACGGGGCGACGCCAGCCTGCCGTTGAGCGATCACCCGGACTTCAACGAGCTATTGGAGTACGTCCGGTTGGCCCAACCCCAGCGCGTCTACACGGTCAACGGGTTCCCGGAACTGGCGGACCACTTGAGGGGTGTGGGCATACCTGCGGTGCACCTGTCGAAGGGGGGCCAACCCCAGGATACGGGATTCCAGATGAGGCTGGTGTAGGGTCGTATAGACACGAAGGGGGCGCAATAAACGCCCCCTTCCTGAGTCCCGTGTACTGGCCGCCGGTCCGCCTAGTCCGGCGTGGAGCCGAGAGCGGGCACGTTGGCCGACTCGTCGGAGGCCAACTGGCGGTTGACCGCGCTCAGGTAGGCCTTGGCGCTGGCCACCACGATGTCGGTGTCGGCGCCGCGCCCGGTGTAGGTCTTGCCATCCTTTGCGATACGGATGGTGACAGTGCCCAAGGAGTCGCGGCCTTCCGTAGCGGCTTGGACGTTGAAGTCGACCACCCGGTTTTCTACGCCGATGGCGCGGTCGACGGCGTTGCAGATGGCGTTTACAGGGCCGTTGCCGGTGGCGGCGTCGGTCACCGTGTTTCCATCGGTGTCAATCAATCGGACGGTGGCGGTGGCTATGCCGTGGTCTCCGCCGCTGAACTGTACTTGGTCCAGCGTGTAGCTGATGGGCTCATTGGCCTCCCGCGCCTCTTCGTCCATGAGAATTTCCAAGTCGCGGTCCGTTACTTCGCGCTTCCGGTCGGCTAAGTCCTTGAACGACTCGAACACGCGGGAAACTTCCTCCCGGCTCAGGCTGTAACCCAAGGCTTCTAAACGGGCCTGCAAGCCGGCACGGCCGCTGAGCTTGCCCAGAACTAGGCTGTTGCCCGGTACCCCCACGCGCTCCGGCTGCATTACCTCGTAGGTCGAGCGGTCCTTGAGGACGCCGTCCTGGTGGATTCCCGAGGCGTGGCGGAAGGCGTTTTCGCCCACCACCGCCTTGTTGGGCTGCACGGGCATCCCGGAGATGCGGCTGACCATGCGCGACGACGGGTAAATCTGGGTGGTATCGATGCCGATGTCCATCCCGAAGTGGTCTCTTCGGGTGTCCAGGGCCATGATTATTTCTTCCAAGGACGCGTTGCCGGCGCGTTCGCCGATGCCGTTGATGCAGCCCTCAACCTGCCGGGCTCCGACCTCGATGGCCGTCAAGCTGTTGGCGACGGCCAACCCCAGGTCGTTGTGACAGTGCACGCTCAACACCACGTCGTCGATGCCCGGCACGTTCGCTTTGATGTCCTGCAACAGCCTGGCGAAGCCGCTTGCGGATGGAATCGCGTAGCCCACGGTGTCGGCGATGTTGATGGTGGTGGCGCCCGCCCTGATTACCTCAGCCAGCATCTGGTACAGGTATTCGGGGTTGGTCCTGGTGGCGTCCATAGGAGAGAACTCGACGTCAGGGCAGTAACTCTTGGCCCGCTCCACCATGTTCACGGCCATTTCCATGACCTCTTCACGGTTCTTGCGGAGCTGGTGCATCTGGTGAATTTCCGACGACGACAGGAACACGTGGATCCGCGGCCGCTCGGCGTGCTGCACCGCCCTCCAAGCTTGGTCAACGTCGTTGGGATGGGCCCGTGCCAAGGACGCGATGATGGGTCCCTTGATCTCCTTGGCGATGTTGGAGACCGCTTCGAAGTCCCCGGGCGAACTGGCAGCGAACCCCGCCTCGATGATGTCGACGTTCATCCGTTGCAACTGTCGGGCGATTTCCATTTTCTCGGCGCCGGTCATGCCGATGCCGGCGGACTGCTCGCCATCCCGGAGAGTAGTGTCCAGTAGCATTACTCGTTCGTTAGCCATTGCTGTTTATCCTCATTCCCTTTCTGTAGATTATGAAGACCGGTATACGCGGCCGCTAACTGCGGCGCTCAGAAAGGGGCGCAGGGTCACGTAGTCCACCGCGCTCAGCCCGGCCAAGACCAACGCGCGATGGTGAACTACTCTCAACATCTCCTGTCTCATAAGATTTGCTGCTCCCATCAGCTCAATTTATTGATAATGGCAATCATGAATGAGGCGATCAGTACGAAGAGCGATATCCACATTGTGAACATGATGCCCAAGACCCATAGGAATTGCTTGTCCATCCTGTTGCGAATCTCCCGAAGGTCTTCACGGATTTCTGCACGAAATTCACGAAGATCGTTCCGGATATCGCTGATCATTGTCTCGAGGCTCTCCAGCCGAGTTTCCACCCTGGCCAGCCCCTCTCCGTCGGGCGTTTCTGTGGTAGTCACCATTGCTCTTATCCTACTTGGGGTCCATCCAGGGCATCATGGCGCGCAGTTCCTTGCCTATGTTCTCTATGGGCGCCGTCTGAGCGGCTTGCCGCATGGGGTTGAACCGGGGGCGCCCTTCGTCGTTCTCTGAAATCCACTCGCGGGCGAAGGTGCCGTCCTGGATTTCCCTCAGGATGCCGCGCATGTTCTCGCGTACATGCTCGTCGATAATCCGGTCGCGGCGGCTCAGGGAGCCGTACTCGGCGGTGTCGCTGACCGAGAAGTGCATGTAGTTGTGGCCGCCCTGATACATCAGGTCTACGATCATCTTCAGTTCGTGCAGGCACTCGAAGTAGGCGATTTCCTGCGGGTACCCTGCTTCCACGAGGGTCTCGAAGGCGGCGTTGACCAACGCGGTGACCCCGCCGCAGAGGATGGACTGCTCGCCGAACAGGTCACTTTCGGTCTCGTCCCTGATGGTGGTCTCCAGCACGCCGGCGCCGGTGCAGCCTACGCCCTTGGCGTATGCCAAGCCAATCTGCTTGGCGTTGCCGGTGGCGTCCTGGTGGACTGCCAGCAGGCAGGGGACGCCGACTCCCTCGGTGAAGAGTTCGCGCATCCGGTGGCCTGGGGCCTTGGGCGCGACCATCATCACGTCCATCTCCGGCGAGGGGACCACTTCACGGTAGTGGATGCTGAAACCGTGGGCGACCATGAAGGCGCTACCCGGTTTCAGGTTGGGGGCGATCTGGTCCCGGTATACACCGCCCTGCACATGGTCGGGGATAGCCATCATAAGAACGTCGGCGACTTTTGCAACTTCCGGGACGTCAGCTACTTCCAGCCCCGCCTCTTCGGCGGCGGCCCGGCTCCGGCTGCCGGGGTACAGTCCAACGATTACCTTTTGCCCGTTGTCTTTCAGGTTAAGGGCGTGGGCGTGTCCCTGGCTGCCGTAGCCAACCATGCCGATGGTCTTGCCTGACAAGATATCGAGGTCCGCATCCTGATCGTAATAAACGTTTACCATGGTTCTCCTCAATCCAGCCTATTGGCGGCTGTACAGTTTGCTTTGCGCTTCGGTGTCTATAGTCGTTCTTTCGAGCGTCGCTGGGTTCTTAGACCCCTTCGTAATTCGCCGTAACCATGTGAGCGGCCCGAATTTCCGGGTCGTAGCTTAACCTTGGCTGCTCCAGCCCCACGTCGTCGCTGACTCTGGCGTTGGACTGGCCGCGCACCATGGCCACCAAGCCGGTACGCAACATCTCAACGATCCCGAAGGGTTCCAGAAGATCATTGAGGGCGTTGATCTTGTCCTCTTCCCCAGTGATTTCCACGACCATAGACTGGGCGCCAACGTCCACGACATTGCCCCTGAACAGGTGGACGATCTGGATTATCTCCGCCCGATTTTCAGGGGTAGTTCGGACCTTGATCAAGGCCAACTCCCGTGCCACAACCTCTTCGCCGGAAAGGTTCGATACGCGGATCACGTCGATCAGCTTGTCCAACTGCTTGGTGACTTGGCTGACCGTGTCCTCCCCGCCGGTCACGACGAAGGTCATACGAGACAGCCCCGGCTGCTCGCTCTTGCCCACGGCGAGGCTGGCGATGTTGAAGCCGCGGCGTCGGAACATGCTGGCCACCCGGGTCAACACTCCCGGCTTGTCCTGCACCAAGGCGACAATGGTGTGGAGTTGCTCGCGATAATGCCCGTTCTGATTCATCTAGGATGAAACCTCGCTCAACGGCTCTTCCATCATTTCGTGGACCGACTCGCCCGCCGGGATCATGGGGTAAACGTTCTCGTCTTCTTTGACAACAAAGTCCACTACCACGGGACCGGGAATCTCCATCGCCTGCTGAATTGCGGCGTTGACATCGTTTTTCTCGGTGACGCGGATACCCGGGATGCCGTAGGCTTCGGCGAGCCTCACAAAATCGGGATTGGCGGAGTAGACCGTGGCGAAGTAGTCCCGTTCGTAGAACAGGTCTTGCCACTGGTGCACCATGCCCAGGACACCATTGTTGAGGATGGCGAACTTGACGTTGATTTTGTTCTCGACTGCCGTTGCCAAGTCGCATAGTGTCATCTGGAATCCGCCGTCCCCGGCGATGGACCAGACGGTCTTGTCGGGCCGTCCTACCTTGGCGCCCAATGCCGCCGGCACCTCGAACCCCATGGACCCCAACCCGCCGGACGTGATCAAAGTGTTGGGTTCACTGAAGGCGCAATACTGGGCAGCCCACATCTGGTGCTGGCCCACACCCGTTACGATGATTGCGTCGCCCCCCGTGGCCTCGGTCAACCTCCTCAGGACGAACTGGGGCAACAACCTTTCGGTGTGGCGGATGTTGATCGACGGGTGCTCCGCCCGCAGCGTGTCGCAATGCTGGAGCCAGTCAATATGGACGTTAGGTTCGACGAGGGGGAGCAGTTGTTTCAGCACGCACTTCAGGTCCCCCACCACGGGAGCCGTGGCCTTGACGTTCTTGTGCACCTCTGACGGGTCTATGTCCACGTGCACAATTTTGGCGTTGGGCGCGAAGTCCGACAATCTGCCGGTGACCCGGTCGTCGAAACGCATTCCCAAGGAAATGAGCAGGTCGGCCTCGTCAATGGCCAGGCTGGCGTAGGCCATGCCGTGCATACCGGGCATACCCATGCTGAGGTAGTGGTCGGTTGGGAAAGAGCTTATACCCAGCAGCGTGGTAATCACGGGGACGTGGGCTTTTTCAGCCAGTTCCCGCAACTCTTCGTAGGCGTGGGAGATCAGCACTCCGTGGCCCGCTATGATGATTGGCCGCTTCGCCTCGTTGATAAGCTTGGCGGCGTGGGCAACCTCTTCAGGGTCAGCGTCTCCAGGCGGGTTGTAACCGGCCAAGTCCACGGTCTCCGGCCAGACGAACTCCGTTTTGTCGCCTTGAAGGACATCCTTGGGTATGTCCACCAGCACGGGGCCAGGACGGCCGGTGCGGGCGATGTGGAACGCCTCTTTGATGGCGGGGGCAACCTCGGTCACGTCCATAACCAGGTAATTGTGCTTGGTGACCGGGAGCGTGATGCCGGTAACGTCGGTTTCTTGGAAGGCGTCGCGGCCGATGGCGGCCCTGGGCACTTGGCCGGTGATGGCCACCATAGGTATCGAGTCCATCTGGGCCGAGGCGATGCCGGTGATCAGGTTGGTGGCCCCCGGCCCCGAGGTGGCGGTGCATACGCCGACCTTGCCGGTGGCGCGGGCGTACCCGTCGGCGGCCATTGCCGCGGCCTGTTCGTGCCTTACCAGAATGTGACGGAGCTGGGGATACTTGGCCAAGGCCCCGTAGAGCGGCAGGACCGCACCTCCCGGTAGCCCGAACATCACGTCCACTCCCTCCTGCAGGAGGCTCTCACAAACTATTTCCGCACCAGTAAGTTTCATCTCATTCCTTCTTACGGGACCCATTCTACGGGCATAAAAAAACCCATCCCATGAAGGGACGGGTCAAATCTCCCGCGGTACCACCCTTCTTTTCCGATAGCCAGGCTTCATTATGGCACCTGTATCAACACTTCTGCACTAACCTAGCCTGGGCCTCGGAACTACTCAACGGCTTGTAACGGCGCCACCCGTCGCACCCTACTGTCTTTCAGGTGGAACGCTCCGGGACGAGTTCGAGGCCCTTCTGACACCGGACTTGCACCAACCGCCGGCTCTCTGTGACAGGGCGCCTCTACTACTTCCCTTCTTCGCGGATTTCGTAATATTCTGGCACAAAATGCTATCAGTGTGCCGAAGGGTTGTCAATACGATTTTAACGCTGCCGGCGGCAGACCACTGCGTCTTTGGCGTCCATGCCGGCGGCTATCCCGCCTCTTGACATACCAACCCCGTGGTATCAGGATTGGCGGTACCTTGGTGACCAGATAACTCGTTGCAAGTTTTCTTTGAATCCGGCCCGCCGCGGCTCCGGGCAACCGCGGCATGACGTCCGCCGGCCTGGCTATCCTGGCTTCCGGCATTATCCTTATCGGTCTTGCCGTGGCCCCCGAAATTGGCCGCCGGAGGGTCCATTACGCTTGGGCCATCGTCGTCCTAGCCGCCGCCATGCGGCTGAGCAGTTCGGCGGTGCGCACTTCGTTCACCATCCTGGTGCCGCGCTTGGCCGAGGCTTTTGGCTGGAGTTACGGCGCCATCGGGGTCGCCCTGGCGCTTCAGTGGGTCTTCTCCGGGTTGTTCGGTCCTCCGGCGGGTTGGCTGGGGGACCGCTATGGCGTCCGCCGCACCCTAGTGTTGGGCGCGGTCTTGTTTATCGTGTTCATGGTCCTCACCGGGCGCATGACTCACCTGTGGGAACTGTACCTGTGGTACGGCGTACTCCTCAGCGCGTCGCTGGCCATCTTCCAGGTGCCCCTTATGGCGACCGTCAGCGTGTGGTTTCAGCGGCACCTGGGCGTTGGGATGGGGCTGTTGCAGGCCTCACAGGGCCTGGGCCCCATCGTATTCGTTCCCATGGTGTTGTTCATCATCGCCCAGTTCGGCGACGGTGTTGATGGCCTGAGGGCGGCCTTCTGGGTTACTGGGTTAGGCGGCGGCCTGCTGTTGCTGCTGCTGGTCAAGCCCTTCCACAGCGAACCCGCCGCCATTGGTATGAGGCCCTTGGGAGCGGCAGGCGACGAGCCGATCCGCCGCACTCAGGAAGGGCCGGTGGCCAAGCTAAGGACCGATGCCTTTCTCCGCCAAGCCAAAAAGACCAGCGCCTTCTGGAACCTCATCGGGATTCATTTCTGGGGATGCGCGGGACACGCCATTATCATGGTGTTCTTGGTCGCCATCGCCGAGGACCGGGGTCTGGACAGGGGCCCTGCCGCCGCCACCTTCGTCATCATGTCAGTCCTCAGCACCACCAGTCGGTTCGCCGTTCCCATCATCGCCGACCACATGGGCAGCAAGGGAGCGATGGGGGTCTGTTTCTTCCTGCAAAGCGCCCCGATAGTCATCCTTTTCTTTGCCCACGACCCTTGGATGTTCTACCTGTTCAGCGTTCTTTTCGGCATAGGATTCGGCGGGGAGATGAGCGCCTTCCCGATCATCAACCGCCAGTATTACGGCAATGCCCCCATCGGCACCGCCTATGGCTGGCAGATAATGGGCGCCGGAACCGGCATGGCAGTTGGCGCCCTGGTTGGAGGGTGGCTGCGAAACTGGACCGGCGACTTCGACGCCACCATCCTCTTGTCCTTGGTCTTGAGCATGGTGGGCGTCGCCTCGATCCTGTTTCTGCCGACTACCTCCCGCCACCTGATGCCTCACTGGGACGCTGAACTGCCGCGGGCAGCCCGGTCCCCAAGCTGACCCGCTATCTACGGTATTCTTCCCAACTATCCGTCATTCCCGCACCCCAACTGTCATTCCCGCGAAGGCGGGAATCCAGATCCCTACCCAGTGGCTCGACCACCTGGACCGGAATCCTACTGAAAGATTCAGGGCAATCGCGTTTTGGCCGGCTGTAGCAGCGGAACCAAGGCTGTTACTGTCGTGATGCGGCAGGACTGTAGGGGAAACCCTTGTGGTTGCCCTGGCCGGCGAGCACAGGGCAGGGACAAGCCCTGCCCCTACAATCGTGACCCGTTCGTGACCCACTAAAACACGATTGTCCTGCCGAGCGACTGCCATCCGGTGCGGCCCATCCCACTATCTGCTAAACTCAAGCAACCGTGTAACCAGTTGATGTCTATCGAGGAGGACCGGCCATGCTGGACTTGATGATCAGGGGCGGACAAGTGATAACTCCCTGGGGAGTCGGGGACTGGGATGTCGCTATACAGGGGGAGAAAATTGTTGCTGTCGCGGCACAGGGAGCCATTACCGATGATGTCGGCCGCATCATTGATGCCAGCGGCAAGATCGTCTCGCCGGGAGGCATAGAACCCCACGCCCATATCGCCGCGCCGATAATGGGCCAAGGCAACCTCACCACTGCGCCGCCGGAACAGGTCACCAGGGCCGCTCTCTTCGGCGGCACCACTACCATACTGGACTTCGCCATCCAGTACCCCGGCATAGACCTCAGCCAAGCGGTCCAGGAGCGCACCGAAGTCTGGCAGGGCAATTCATACGCCGACTACGCCCACCACCTGATGATGCTGGGCGAGATTCCCGCCAACGTTCTCGGGCAACTGCCGGAGTTCGTCCAGGACGGCTTTTCCACCGTCAAGATTTTCACCACCAACATCCGCCCTCCCGCCATGGCTGGCGAGCCCAGGATGGTTGGCACGGGCCACCTGCACGACCTGATGGAGCAAATCCAGCGATTGAACGCCATGCTGCTGGTCCACTCGGAAGACGACGACATGGTGCAGCACATGTACCGCAAGCTCACCGAGGAGGAGCGCACCGAGTGGTGGAACATGCCCTTGGTGCACAGCAACGAATCGGAAGACGTTTCGTTCCGCCGGGTATTGCGGGTAGCCGAGTGGACCGGCTCGCCGGTGTACTTCGTTCACGTGAGCGCCCGGCAGGGGGTCAACGCCATCAATGAGGCCCGTTCAAGGGGAATGCCCGTCTACGGGGAAACCCTGCACAACTACTGTTGCTTCAACCAAGACAACTACCGCGAAGAAAACGGCATGAAGTACCATACCTACCCGTCGTTGAAGTCGGAGGAAGACCGCCAAGCGTTGTGGAACGGCCTGATCCGGGGAGGCCTGCACACGATGGCGACCGACGAGTACTGCACCTCATGGGACATCAAGATTTCGGGCCGCACCATATCCGACGTTACTGGCGGTCACAACGGCGCCGAAACCCGGGTCGGCATAACCTACAGCGAAGGCGTCTCGAAGCTGGGAATGTCCTTGCAGCAGTTCGCCGATGTAACGTCCACCAACGCCGCGAAAATCATGGGCCTCTACCCCCGCAAGGGCATCATCGCGCCGGGCAGCGACGCCGACATCGTCCTGATTGACCCTTCAATCAAGAGAAAGCTGACGGCCGATGACTTCCACATCACCGACTACAGCATCTGGAACGACTTCGACATCGAAGGCTGGCCTGTAATGACCATCCTCCGCGGCACGGTGGTGGTGGAGAACGGAGAGTTCACCGGAAGGCTGGGCGGCGGCCGGTTCGTGCGGAGGAAGGTGGACTCCACGGTGGCCAACCGGGCGGCGTTGTAGGCCAAGGCCTTTTCATTTTCCTTTCGGTCAGATGAGTCCGTTCGTGGTGAGCTTGTCGAACCATGAACGGACGGTCCTTCGACGAGCTCAGGACGAACGAGAATCCCAAGAATGAAAAGGCCCCGCAGTGTAGGCAGTTATCATCGTTGTTGCTATTAACCTTCGGTTACACAGTAGTTTGGGTATGCACATGAGACCGGCAAGTCGGTCTGAAATCGAGTGCCGAGCTAAGGAAATTTTAGCTCAACACGGCCTTTATTCGTTGCCAATCAATCCCGTACATCTCGCTAATATGCTCGGCATTACGGTCAATAACGCCAAATTCTTCGACGAGTCATTGGCGGCCCTGATAGTCAAGCGTGGCCAAACCACACGGATTTTCGTGGAGCAGTCCGACCGTCCGTATAGAAAAAGATTTTCAATAGCCCACGAACTGGGGCACCATTTCCTACACTTGGACGAGGATGGAGAGATCATTGATAAACGTGGTGATATGTTCCGGGAGAAGGAACCAGACGGATTGATGTCCGAAGACCGTATGAGGGAGATACACGCGAACTGGTTCGCTACCGAGTTGCTAATGCCAACGGAATTTGTTCGCGAAGAATGGAGTAAGAATCCAAGTACGTCCTACCTGGCTCGAGCGTTCAACGTATCCGAAGAGGCCATAGGATACAGGGTCGATGCGCTGGACCTCTGGGTTCCGGCATCGGTGGCTAACCACCCGGCGATGTAGTGGAACTTGTGGGCACTTGGCGGTCTACCTTCAAATACGGAATCGGATATCGTTTACGTCTATGAACGCGTGTACTATCCGGTCCGTCAACGGGTGTCTCTGGCGAATTCCCATTAGTCGCTCTTGGTACACGATAACTGATTCCCATTCCGATTGGGTGCTCGGAACATGGGTATCAGGCTTCTTCATGTCTTCGTCGTTGAGGAAATACACTTGGATCAAATAGGCGTCCAAACCGTTTAGACGGTGCAATAAGTAGAGATGCGCTAAGCGGTTGGCATATTGATATGTGCCAACGGTCCAGTCTGCATTGGCCTCTGATACCCTCGAAATATACCTCTTCGTTTCGGTCAAGCTCTGGCGCATCTTTGCTACTGAACAGGGATCTTTGGCAGCCGACGAACTGACCAACTCCTTTACGTGCGACTTAGCTTCAACCAATAGCTGATGCCCTTGGCTCGTCTTGCCAAGTCCGTCCCATTGAGGACCTCTGTTAGGCCAAAATGATTCCAGAGGCCTTCGGGTCAACTGAATTCCCAGCAGTTCCAAGAAAGCGTCGTCGCGATATTCCCGATAATCGTCAGCCCTGAGAGGAGAAAGCCAATCAATATCGGTAGCGGTCGCACCTAAGCGTGGAGCTAATTGCTCGTTAAGCAAGTCAGGGCAATCATTGATAAGCGTCTGAAGCCACATTTGGCTCCCGCGTAATGCCCTGCCTGTCATCACCCATTCTCTGTGACTGGTGCTTCGTAAACGCAATATGGAGCAGGCACAGCCTACCTCCCCATTGCCCCGTGCCGCTCCAGTATGCGGGCCAACTCCGCAATGCCGTCCGACACCGTGTCCGCCGACGGGTGCCCGAAGCACAACCGGGCCATGTTGGCGCCGCTTCCATCCGGCGAGAACAGGGTGCCGTTGTAGTACCCCACGCCCTCGCTGAAGGACCGCTCTTGCAGTGCGGCAAGGTTGACCTCCTCCGGCATCGTCAGCCAGATGTACAGACCGCCTTCAGGATGGCTCCAGGTCGCCGCGTCTCCGAAATTCTCGCCCAGCGACGCCAGCATCGCATCCCGCTTGGCCCGCAGCGAGTCGTTCTGGTCGTCTATGTGCTGGTACATTTCCTTCCTGAGGTACTGCTCGATGGTCAGCGCCGCGAACTCGTTTGCGCCGCTGGGAGACTTGAAGCTCATGGCCCGTTCCATGACCTGGTTCGGCGCGACTAAGTATCCCATCCGCATTCCCGGCGCCACTATCTTGGAGAATGATCCGGTATATATCACGCTGCCGCTGTCGTCCAGCGAATGGAACGACGTAACGTCCTCGCCTTCGAACCGCAGGTCCACGTAGCAGTCGTCCTCGAAAATCGGCACGCCCGCCCCTTGGCATATTTCCAGTACCCGTTGGCGCCTCTCCAGCGTCATCGTGAACCCCAACGGGTTCTGGAAGGTGGGGATGGTGTACAAAAACTTTACCTTCTTGCCTTGTCCCTGCAACCGCTTGATGGTGTCCGCCAGCACATCGGGGATGATCCCCTGCTCGTCGCACTTGACGCCCACTACCTCGGCCCTGTAGCGGCGCATTTGGCGCAGGGTGCCGAGATAGACGAATTCCTCGGTAAGCAGCACGTCGCCCGGGTCGGTCATGGCCTGGATCATCATCCCGATGGCTTCTCCCGAACCGGCAGTAAGCACTATGTCGTCTGCGCTGACCGTCATGTTCCGGTCGCGGCCCAGCTTGTCGGCCAGCAACTCGCGCAAAGCGGGCAACCCGGCGGGGTGGGGGTAATACGAAAGGTCGCGCCCTTCCCTGTCCATCGCTTCCCGCACCGCCTCCAACAAGCCGTCCAAGGGCATGGTCTCCGGAGCGGGGTAGGCCACCGCGAAGTCGTACCTCGCCTTTGGATTCGCTGCCCTTCCAGTGACGGGCACGTTCTGGGCAAAAAGGCCTTCATAGTTGAATGATGACGTGGTCATGTGCTTTTCCTCCGAGCCGATTGACGGCCGTGCGGTCGCTGTAGACACCGTTGGGCTTTGGTTGGGAGACCCGCGATAGCAGCGAGAACGCTTTTAGTGGAGACCTTCGTCGGAAAAGAATGGCGATGCGGTGTCCACGGCGCTTGTGCCCAGAATCCGGTCGGTGTTCAACAGTACCGCGCGATACCACAGCACAAGAATCGCCGCGTTGATGCGTTCCTGGGGAAACCTGATTCTTCTACCGTACTTCTTGGCAAGCCAGCCGTTGTAGCCGATACCGAAGAACTCCTCGAAGAAGGGAGTGGGTTCGGCCTCCGTGGCCGCCTGCTCCAAGAGTTCATCAGGGACCTCGGAACACAGTATTTCCGGATTGTCCGCGGCGAATTGGAGGTAGTAAGCCTCCCTCGCTGAGTCCATGTCTTCGTTCTAACCCCCGATTATTGGGTTCAAATGGGGCACGGTAAACATATACCTATTCTAAAAGAAACTCAGCCGGACATCACTCAATGCATGATGCCCGGCTGGTTCGTTGCCGTCTTATTGACGGAAGGGAAACCCGGCAGGTCTACAGGTTCAACTGAGGGACCATGTACTGGGCCTGCTTGTTGTATATCTGGATCCGGCTGCGCTGCGTGTCAACCACCAACAGGCGGTTGTTGTCGGCGTCGTACTCCACCGCGGTGGGTTGCGCAAACACCCATTCGGGCTCGGTGGTGCGTACTTCCCGGCGCCGCTTGGCATAGTCGGCGTTGGCGTCCACCGTGATCTGTCCCCAGTGGGACAGCACCTGCGCGTCACCGGACAAGCTGGTGATGTACCTGCCGCCCTTGTCGAAGATATGGACCTTGCCCGACTCCCAGCCGTTGTTGGTCCAGTCGCAGATGTAAACGTCCCCTTCGGGGTCCACGGTAACGTCGACCGGGTAGTTGATTTGTCCCGGGCCCGTGCCTTGACTGCCGAAGTGGGTGATATAGTCGCCGTCGGCGGTGAACTTCTGCACCCGGTGGTTCTTGAAGTCACAGACGTAGACGGAACCTTCGCTGTCAACGGTGATGCCCCAAGGGGAATCGAGTTGACCCGGCTCGCTGCCGTGGCTGCCCCAAGTGGCCAACAACTGGCCGTCGCGGGTGAACTTCTTGACCTGGTGGCTGCGGCCGTCGGTGACGTAAAGGTTCTCGTCCTTGTCCAGCACCATGCTGGCGGAGCCGTTGGGACCGGGATCGTTGGCGGCTACCGTTGACCAACTGCTCTGGTAATTTCCTTCGGTATCGAACACCGTTACCCGGTTCAGCCATTCGTCCAGAACGTAAATCTTCTGCTGGCTGTCGATAACCATGCTGGAGCCCCAGATAAACTCCCCGTTGGCGTCGCCGTACTTGCTGAACTCGCCCAGGAATTCCTCTTCCTTGGCCTCAGATCCCAGCTTGACGATTCCAACGCGGGCGCCGTAGCCTACCTTGTTCCAAGGCACGTTGCTGACGCCTTCGCCGCCCCGGTTCAGCACGAACATGACTTCGTCGTTGCCCTTGGCTACGGCTACGGGATTGCTGAATCCCATGCCGGTGAGAGCGCCGCGGCCTACGGAGTGGCTATAGTCGTAGGTCCGCCCCGCTACAGTTTGGGTTAGCATCCGTATTCCTCCTTCGGATTAGTATGCTCCGTGTTCAGGTTCGTTCATGGCAACCCGCACACTGAGCATCGTTAGGGGCAGGAACTTCAAGTTCCTGCCCCTTTTGAGTCTACCCTTTCGCTTAGATGAAGGACAGTTTCTCGAACGATCCCTCAACGATGGGCTTGGCGTCCAGGCCCATCCAGTCTTCCAGCAACGTGGAGTACAGGCCGCGGAAGTCGTGGTTGGGGACCACGTCGCCCTGTTCCAAGTCCTGGGAGGCGAGGGACGGGAATTCACTGTACTGGCCGCCCTTCACCGGGTCGCCTACGACGAAGGCCACGCCGCCGGCGCCGTGGTCGGTGCCGGAGCCGTTGTCATGGACACGCCGACCGAACTCGGTGAACATGAGCATGACGACGTTGTCGGCTGCGTTGTTCTCCCGCAGGTCCTCGAAGAAGCAGGAGACGGCCTCGGATACGTCCTTCCATAGCTTGTCGTGCATTCCAAACTGGTTGGAGTGGCTGTCGAAGCTGCCGTGGTCGCAGTACATGATGCGGGTGCCCAGGTTGGCCTGGTGGATCTGGGAGATACCCCGCAGCTTGGCCGCGATGGTGGTGTCCGGGTACTCGACCGAGGAGCTGTAGGTCCTGGGGGCTTCCTTCAGGATGTCGGCGCCCTCAAGGGTGTCCAAGCCGGTCTGGCCCATGTAGTCCATGACGGAGCTGGAGCCCATGACCGGGGAGTACAGGCGGGAGAAACGGCCCAGGATCTTCTCGCGCTGCTGCTGCTCGGAGATGCCGGGAAGCAGGCCATAGGACTCAAGGTCGTCCACGCAGGCGACCGGGACGCCAGGCATGGCCAAGGCCCTGAACAGGGAAGGACCGAAGCTGACGGTGGTCAGAACGTTCTCCTTGTTCGGGTCAATGTCGCGGGTGGCGCGGCCCAGCCAGCCCTCGGTGCCGAGCTTGTCCGGCTCACAGGTGTGCCAGATGTCCATGGAGCGGAAGTGCGACCGGGGGGAGTCGGGATAGCCGACGCCGTGGATGATGGCTACCGCATTCTGCTCGTAGAGGCTCTTGATGGGTCCCATCTCGGGATGCAGCGCAACCTTGTCGTCCAAGCGAAGCTCCCGCCCTTCGGGAATGCCTACCGCCGGCCGGTTGTCCCGGTACAGGGGGTTGGCGTAGGGGATTACCGTGTTGAGGTAGTCGTTGCCGCCGGTGAGCTGCAACACCACCAGAACCGGGTCTTTGCGGGTGCTGGTCATTTCTACTTCTCCTTCTTTAATCGTTGGCTAGGAGCGCAGGCGTCTCACCTGCATTGGCCTGGGGCAACCACGAGGGTTGCCCCTACGTCCGGCGTCGCTGCGTCGATTAGGCGTACTGGTACTCACGCAGGGAAACGATGAGCTGGAGCAACTCGGAGACCCGTTGGCTGGAGATGCGCAGGTCTTCCTCGGTGTCCCACTTGTACTCGCCCTTCTCGTTGGCGAAGTCGGTCAACTCGGTCTTGCTCTCAGGGGCGACTTCCAGGGGCCCCAGCAGGTCCAGGCAGCCGTCCACCATTTGCTCGCCGGTGGTCACGCCCTGGTCCCGCAGACGGGCGACGATGGCCTGGATTCCGGGGCGGCCCACGTCACCGACCAAGTCGGCTACGAAGTTCACGCGCCGCATCAGGGAACCGCTGTTGATCCACTCCACGCCGGTGTGCCAACCTTCCACGCTGGGGGGATTGAGCAGGTCCTGGCCCATGTAGCTGGGCTGCCGGGACAGGTCACCGATGCCGGGAGCCGGGAACTCGGCGCCGCCGACCATCTTCAAAGTGCCGATTACGACCTCGGTGGGGTTCTTCAACCGGGCGAAGCGGGCTTCCTTGAAGAAGTCGGAGTTGAAGAGCACGCGCAGGACGGCCTTCATGTCGTAGTTGGAGTCGATGAAAGCGTCGGCCAAGGCGTCGATGGCGTCCTGGTCCCTCGGCGGGGTTACGGGCCACGCGGGCACCTGGGCTTCGTCGGCGACGAAGAAATTGTACAGGTGGCGCGCGATGAAGTTCGCGGTGGCGGGCTGCTGGCAAATGATGTCGATGATGTCCTCACCGTTGAAGTTGCCGGTCTCGCCCAGGAAGGTCTTCTCGCCTTCGTCATGGTCGTCGGCCTTGTACTGGAAGAACCAGTCGAAGCGGCCAATGGGGCCACGGGGAAGCTTGGGCTGGATGGTCCAGCCGGTGAAAGCGCGGGAACACTCGCGAACGTCGACCTCGGTGTAGCTGCCGACGCCCATGCTGAAGAGCTCCAGCAGTTCGCGGCCCCAGTTCTCGTTCACGGCGTCGGCGTGGTTCTCGTTGTTGTCCAGCCAGTAGATCATGGCCGGGTCCTTGGCCATTTCGATCAGCAGTTCCTTGTAGTTGGCCATTCCGAACTTGCGGAACTTGACGATCATGTCCATCACGTCGTCATAGTGGTCGACCTTGGAAACGCCGGTAGCGAAAATCTGGTGCCAGAACAGCGCCATCTTTTCTTCCAGGGGCCGCTTGGTGTTGAGCATGTCGTGTACCCACTCACCGGCGCCCATGCCCGGCAATGTGCCCGGCCGCCAAGCCCAAGGGTGATACCGCATCATTTCGATCCGGTCCAGTTCCGGCTGATCCTCGGGATTGAGGAGCTCTTCCACGGTCGCTTCGTAGCCATTGGCTGCTCTGGCTTCCAGCTCCTCACGGGTTGCACCGAACCCCGCCCGGCGCATAAGGTGTGCCATTAAAGCAATGTCCTGTTCTGCCATTCCTTCCTAACTCCTTCTTCTAAATTTAGAGCAGGTTGATTATAAGATAATACTTGCCTACAAAGTAGGCGCCACGAAAATACTATCCCCTCGGGCAACGCTTGTCAACAGGGAAGGGGGCGAATTTCGTAACCGGGGCCCCTACCCCATCCGCAGCCTGGGGTCCAGAACGTCCCTCAGGGCATCCCCCAGGAAGTTGACCGCGAACACCACCGCAGATATAGCCACGCCGGGCACGATGGCCAGCCAGGGGGCCCGGTCGAAGTTGCCCGCCCCGGCCTCGCTCAACATACCGCCCCACGACGGAACATTGGGGGGCACTCCTACACCCAGGAAGCTGAGGGAGGACTCAACGATGATGGCGAGGCCGAGAGTGATAGTAAACAGTATGATGAATATGGCCATGCAGTTGGGCACCAAGTGCTTCATGACGATACGCCAGCTATCGGCCCCCACCGCCCGCGCCGCCAGCACGTAGTCCATCTCTTTAATGGCCAGCGCTTGCGACCGCGCGGTGCGCACTGAGCCGGGGGTCAACACGAATACAAGGGCAAGGATCACGTTGAACACCGATGACCCTAACACCGAAACGATCGTGAGACCCAAGATAATGGCGGGGAAGGCCAGAAACGCGTCGACGACGCGTTGTACGAGAAGGTCGAATGTTCCCCCGAGATAGGCGCTGACGATACCCAGCAGGGCCCCCAATGAAATCCCCAAGGCAACGCTTGCCAAGCCAACCCCCAAGGACACCCTGCTGCCGAATATCAGCCTGCTCAGCACGTCGCGCCCTACCGAGTCGCCTCCCAAAAGGCGCTCGGAACTGGGCGGGGCAAATACATAATCGGCGTTCAGCTTCCGGGCGTCGTGAGGCGAGATTACGTTGGCGCCGAGTGCGATTATGATGAAAAACACCATCGCTGCCCCGCCAACGGCCCCCAACGGTTTGCGCCGGCTGAAGTCGACGACGGCCCGCAGCACGGGATACGCGCGTTGGACCCCGGTGCGTTGAATTGCTATGCCTGCATTAAACTCCACGTCGACAGACGCTCCCTGTTGAAAGGATTCCTAAGCGTAGCGGACCCTGGGATTTAACCATCCGTAACAAAGGTCGGTGACCAGGTTTACTACCAGCACCAAGCCTGCGGTAACCAGAATGATGCTCTGAACGAAGTCCAGATCCCTGCGGAGCACGCTTTCTATCAAGAGACGCCCCACGCCGGGGACTTGGAAGATAACCTCAATAATCACCGCGCCGCCGATGAGCCGGCTGAACTGCCAAGCGGAAACTGTAATCACCGGCAGGAAGGCATTCTTCAGAGCATGGCGGAAGACTACTACCATTTCCACCAGCCCCTTGGACCGCGCGGTCCTGATGTAGTCCTCTCTCAATACCTCCAACATAGAGGAACGGGTTACCCTGGCGGTGAATGCCATGTTGTTAAACGCCAAGGCCAAAGCCGGGAAAATCATCTGCTGGAGGTTGTGCCAAGGGTGCTCCCATAGGTCTGCATAACGCAACGGGGGTAAATAATCGAAAAACCGGGCTGAGAAGAACACGATCAGGATGCCCACCCAGAAAGTGGGCATGGCAACCCCCGATATGGTGATTGCCTTGGAGACGTAGTCAAACAAAGTGTCCTGGCGTACCGCCGACAGTACGCCTAATGGGACCGCTATGATGAATGAAATCACAACCGCCATTATCGCTAGCTGGGCGGTAACCGGCATACGCGCCTTGAGTTCGGTGGCGACGGTAAGGTTGTGATAGAAGAATGAAGAGCCGAATTCCAGCTTGAGCACCCGTCCGATCCAGTTAACGTATTGATGGACGAGAGGTTTGTCGAGACCCAGCTTCTTCTTGACCTCGTCGTATTCTTCTTGAGTGTAGCTGCCTTCGCCTTGGTCTCCGACCAGTACCAGTAGGGCCGGGTCTCCCGGAATAACCCGCATCACCCCGAAGATAACGAAAGAAACGATTATCAACGTGGGGATGAAGAGGAACAGCCGTTTTAATGCGTATACCGTCATCTCGTAACCAGCGCTCAGGCGTTAAGAGCCGCTTACTGGCGTCCAGCGGCGCTGAACGCCAGTAGCTGAACGTTATTGCTGTTCGATCCAGATGTGGTCCTGGCCCATGGCCTGGTGGATGGTACCGTCCGGCGGGTAGTAGTTCTTCACCTTCTTGTTCAGCATCATGCCGGCAGCCTTGAACCAGGAAATAGGGAACCAGCTACCGATCTCATCCCTCAGGATGCCTTCAACCTCGTGGATCATCTCCCCGCGCTTGGCTTGGTCGGTCTCCTTCTTTTGTATCTCGAATATGGCGTTGATCCGTTCATTCTCCCAAAGCATCTGGTTCCTTGGTCCCCCAGGCATGTAGCAACAGGTCAGCATCTCGTCCGGGTCGTTGATGCTGAGACCGTGGCCGAACAGGGCCAGGTTGTACTTTCCGGATGCCAGGTTGCCCGCGTTGGTTGCGCCGTCAATGGGTTTGAGCTCCGCCCTGATTCCGACTACGGCAAAGTCTTCTTGCAGGCTCAACATCCATTCGTTCAATTGCGGCTGGCCTTCCAGCGTGGTGTCCAACCCGTTGGGAAACCCTGCGTCTGCAAGCAATTGTTTCGCCATTTCTATGTCTGCCGGGTCCTTCACAACATCGTCGCGGCCTAGGTAGTCAATGACCAACTCGCCGTTGCCGTCCACATAGCGGAAGCCGGGCCAAGTGGCCCACTCTTCTTGAGGTGAGGACATAAAGGTGTCGGGCGGGAACGGGATGCCCGGGACACCCTCGCCTAAGGCTACGACATCAATGGCTTTCTTGCGGTCGATGGCTATGTAGACCGCTTGCCTCACCCTCTTGTCGGTGAAGGGTTCCCTGGTGTGGTTGATGTTCAAGCTCCTTGGCACCGGGGGCGGGGCATGCCAGACGCCGTTGTCGCCCATGGCTTCGATAAGAGCGCGGAAGTCCTTGAGGGACATGCCACAGGACACGGTCTTGAAACACTTCATCAACTGCTCGGTCTCGAAAGCCCCGATGATCCTGCCAACGTCGTTCATAACGAAGGCTTGTACCTCGTCTACGAAGGGGCGACCCTCCTTCCAATAGTCCTCGTTCCTGATTGCCGTTGCGTTGTCGCCGCGGTCCCAGGACTGGAACTTGAATGGGCCGCTGGCCACCAGGTTCTCCGGCTCGTCGAAGAAGTTATCCGGGTCGGGGCTGTTGGCCAGCACGTGTTCCGGCATGATAGCCGTGTAACCGATGGCCATGAACTCCATGAAGGCCGCCGGGTTGGGGAACTGGAAGTTTATCACCAGCGTTTCGGCGTCCGGGGTATCCATGCTTTCGATGTAGTTGCGGAAAACGCCCACCCTGGGCCTGGGTTTGCCGGTCTCCATCATCCGGTTGATGCTGTACTTGGCGTCCCCGGAGGTGACCGGTTCTCCGTCCCACCACTTGGCGTTCGGGTGCATCTTGAAGGTAATGCTTAGACCGTCCTGGCTGGTTTCCCAGTTCAGGCACAGGTCGCAAATGGTGACGCTGGTGTCAACCGGGTCTTTCTCCACCAAGCTATCATATATTACCGACGCCCAGGACCCCTCCGGGTTGCAACAGCCCTGGTGAGCGTCCCAGTGCCTCAGGTCCCGGTTGACGTTCATAGTCAGTATGCCGCCATATTGTCCCCGGGAAACCCAGTCCGGCACGTCGCTGACGTCGGTTCCACTGGCGGCTGGAGCGGCAGTAGCCATAGCAGCCACGGGTGTGGCTTCCTTGTAAACCTCTGCCGCTTCCTTCTTGGGTTCCTCCGCTTTGGTTTCCGTCATCTTTTCGGTCTCGGGCTTGGCGTCGGCAGACATGCTTTCTTTAGCCGGCGCCTCTGTCGCAGCGGGCGCTTCGGACCCGCCGCAGGCCGCAATTGCGGCCAAAAGGAATATTGCTGAACATAGTAGTATCAACTTGGCCGTCCACCTGTGGTTGGGCATGTATTCGCCTCCAGAGCCGGAAATTCCAAGGGGGTGTCCCTAATGGCGACCAATTCTAGTGACAACCCATAGCTGTGTCAACGGATTAGCATATCTCGACATTGACCATCCAGGACATGTGCAAAGTCCACATCAACTCAAAGTCCGTTCGTGGTGAGCTTGTCGAACCATGAACGGACAGCCCTTCGACAGGCTCAGGGCGAACGTAGGGATTAACCTGTTGACCACCCTGTCTCCTTGCTACCCGTTGTTCCCCGGCGTATTATGACTCCGGCGACCGTCCGGCCAGCTACGGTCCGTTCAGGACCTGCTTGGCCCTAAATCTCTTTCGCAAGGAGGACTGCATTGAGCACTTCTATTGGAGGCAAAGCCTGCAAAGTGGTGCACGGCACCCAAGACCCGAACACCACTCCGCAAACCCGCGGCATGATTCGCAAGCCCGGCATAGACAGCAACACCGTTGGCGCCGAAAAGATTTGGCTGGGCCATGTAACCTGTGAAGCGAATACCTTGGGCCCGCCTCACCACCACGGTGAAGCGGAGACCGCAGCCTATGTGGTCAGCGGACAGATCCGGGTCTATTTCGGCGAAGACTTCAAGGAGTACGTTGACGCCGGTCCCGGAGACTTCATTTTCGTTCCCGCTCACATGCCCCATATCGAGGGCAACGTCACCGACGAGCCTGCCGAAGCCATTCTCTCGAGAGGGCCGGACAACATCGTCATTAACCTGGGTGAGTAGGCTCGCCGAGGTCCGTGCCCGTACCCGCGCCCCAAGCCGGGGTGAAGAAGGGCAATTTGTGGAGGTGGTCATCAACCTGGCCACCTCCACTAACGTTAAACCCAACCGTTGACCCCAACTCCGCAAGACGATGCCTTGCATCAGCCCGACAGTCAGGGTCGTTAGAGGTCTGTAATAGCCTTGCGTTTCTTGCCGGGACTAAAAAAACGGGCGCGCGGCTACCGCGCACGCCCGGTCAGGGCATTCTATGGTTGGTGGATAGCCGCAGCCGTGATGGTTATCAACTCCTGCAAGCACGGCACCTTCAACCGCGGCATATCCTTCTATGTTCTTCCGCTGACCAAGGAAATGGGCGTGGGCGTTGCCGCCATCTCCCTGGCCGACGTGCTGGGGCGGGTTACGGGTGGTTTCATAGGCCCGATAGCCGGGTATCTGACCGACCGTTTCGGGGCCCGGTCCATGTTGTTGGCCGGGGGCGTCGCGTCGGGCGTTGGCCTCATTCTCTTGTCCTTCGTCAATAGCTACCGCGTGTTCATGCTGGTCTTTGTCGGCCTCATTTCTATGGGGTTCAGGACCGGCTACGACAACGCCGCCTCCGCTGCTTTGAACCAGTGGTTCCGCCGCAGGCGGGCCCTGGCCATGTCTTTTGCGTCCGTCGGTCAGGGTTTAGGAGGCGCGGCAGTCACTCCCCTGGTAGGCTTCCTGGTCCTGAAGCTCGGATGGCGGACGGCGGCCAAAGTGTCGGGCATCGGGGTACTCGCCATAGTGCTCCCCTTGGCCATGCTGGTGCGGCGCTCTCCCGAGAGCATGGGACTGTTGCCGGACGGGGACCGACCCGACTCCCGCCGTTCCTTGGGTTCGACCGCAGGGCCGGAAAACCTGGCAGGACGAGCGGCGTCACCGGCCCGCCTCAGGCTAGCCGGGCCTGCCGGTAGGATGCCACCGGACCCTGATTTTACCGCCAAGGAAGCGATGTGGACCTGGTCCTACTGGCTGCTGGTATTCACGGTCGGGTTACGCAATACCGTTCATTCCGGAGTGTCGTTCTTGCTGGTGCCGGTGCTGGTGTGGTTCCTTGAAGGCAGCGGCAGGTCCGAGGAGGCGGGGATGGCCATTGCCATCCCATTGGTCACCATGCTGGCCTTCTGCACCATCGTCTTCAATCCGTTGGTTGGATGGCTGGGCGATTCCTGGTCCAAGCTGAGGCTCAGCGCGGTCACAATGGTGTCGGGCGTACTAGCCCTGGTGGTGCTGATGGACCAGAGCGGGCATATCTGGCAGGCCGTTCTCTTCGTGGTTTTGCTGGCGTTTTCGGAAAGTTCCAACGCCTTGGCTTGGGCCATACTGGGCGATTTCTTTGGCCGCCGCAGCTTCGCCACTCTGAGAGGCTGGCAGCACCTGCCCAACCAGTTCATGTCCGCCGCCACCCCTTGGTGGATGGGATTGATATACGACCACACCGGAAGCTACGTCTGGGCCTTGATTCCTTTGTCGGCTCTGTACGGGTTGTCGGGCGTCCTGTTCCTCATAATACCCGTGCCCACGCCGCCGGTAAGATCGTTGGCCGCTACCTGAAGTTACTTCACTTGGTCGATGGCCTTGGCCATGCCGTCCATCGCCCCTTCCAGGACCCAATCGTCGAGGCAATAGGAGATGCGGAAATAGCCGGGCGTCCCGAAACCCCTTCCCGGGACCGCCAGCACCAGCCGCTCCTGTAGCGCGTTCACGAACTCGGTGTCATCCTCCACCGGAGACTTGGGGAACAGGTAAAAGGCCCCCTGCGGCTTGGTCACCGAATAGCCCATCTCCGTCAATTGAGTGTAGAGAAAGTCGCGCTTCCGTTGGTAATCGGCCACGTCTACGCTGACGCCCTGTAACCCCCGTACCACGTGCTGCATTAGCGCCGGTGCATTCACAAACCCCAATATGCGGTTGCAGAAGGTCAGGCCGCCGGCCAGTTCTTCCCTGCCAGAATAGTGCGGGTTGACCGCCACGTACCCGATGCGCTCGCCCGGCAGGGCAAGGTCTTTGGCGTGAGAGTTCACCACGATGGTCTGCTCGTAGTGAGGAAAGACCTGGGGATAGGTAAGACCGTCATAGATGATACGGCGGTACGGCTCGTCGCTGATGATGAAAATCTCGGTGCCGTGCTCTCGCTGTTTCCGGTCCAGCAGGTCACCCAATGCTTGCAGGCACTCCGCCGAATAAATGACTCCAGACGGGTTGTTGGGTGAGTTCAGAATCAGGGCGCGGGTTCGCGGCGTAATCGCCGCTTCGATGGCGGAAAGGTCCGGCTGGAAGTCCTCATCCGTCGGAACTACGACGGCAACGCCGTTATGGTTGTCGACGTAATACCCGTACTCCACAAAGTAGGGCGACAGAAGAATCACTTCTTCCCCCGGGTTGAGGATGGTCTTCAAGACCACGTTCAAGGCCGCCGCCGCGCCGCAGGTCATCACTATATCGTTTGCTGAAAAGGTAATACCCGTTTCCGTCGTCAGGTCGTCCGCCACCGATTGGCGGGTCTCCACGTACCCGTTATTGGGCATGTAGCGGTGCATACCCTTTACCGGATTCTCCGCCAAGCGGCGCAACTCCTGGTGAAACTCCGGCGGCGGCTCCACCACGGGGTTGCCAAGGGAAAGGTCGAACACGTTGGCGTCGCCGTACTGGGCCTTGAGCGCGATGCCGGCCTCGAACATGCGGCGAATCCACCCGCCCTGTTCCACGAAGAGGCTTACTTTGTCCGAGACAGGCATGGCCTTTCTCCTTATTATTACAGCTACAGGCCCTTCAATAAGGAATTCCGAAAGGAATTCCGACTGTGCATCAAAGTCGCTTCGAATCTGGTTCAGATAAGAAACGACAGCTCAGATCGCAGCTAGTTTTGTCATTATTAATCCCGGTTAACCCTTCTGATCGTCATGTGCGGCTATAATACTGGCCAGTTCATGACAAAATGTGCTTTATTTTCATCGAAAAAGCCTTGACAATGATGATAATTGGATGCTATCTACCCGCGCAAAGCCGTTTTGAGAGCAAATAATTCAGAAGCTTGTCAATAACTTCTCAACAAAATACGGCTCATATTCATACTGGTTTTTACGACTTTACACATCATAATAAGGACTTACATGACGATAGGACAATTTGGCCCAGAGCCCATCCGTTGGTACATCACCCCAGTGATGGCCGACCTGCCCTACGAAAACATCACTAAAGATCCCTTCCCCACACCACAGGAAGCAAGGGTATCACTCCGCCTTGGCGGTAAGGTACATCATGCTTTTGTCCCCCTGACCATCGTCAATGAATCCAAACAAACGGTAAGAGCAGCCCTGTTGGGGGAACAGGACCAAATGGTTTTCGTCTCCTTCCCTCCTACAAACTTCGGCCAGACAAGATTTTTTTCCAGCACCGACGTGATTGGACAATATGCTGAAGTATGACATTGCCAACCGGAGACATGCATGACTCTAACAGACCTCGATATTCGCGCTGAAATCGGCGCCGAGCGGTTGATATTTGATCCACCTATAATAGACTCAACCAGAATAGGAAGCTCTTCCGTTGACCTGCTCCTCCATGATGAACTCCTCATACTACCCCACGAAAGGATCCCCGGCGTTAGTATAGATCCCTCCGATGAAGGCATCGACGTGATGCAGATCCTGTAGACTCACGGAGAGACCCTTACCATCACAAACAACGCTCCATACGTAATGGAGCCTAACCGCCTCATAATAGCGAAAACCTTGGAGACAATTACCCTCCCTCTACACTTATCAGCCAGAATAGAAGGTCGAAGTTCACTGGCACGTCTTGGTCTATCTGTACATGTCACGGCCCCAACGGTGATGGCGGGCTTCAAAGGAAGACTTTTCTTGGAAATGAATAACATAGGGCCGTTCGTTATACAACTCAAACCCAGCATGACGATCGCACAGTTGATTCTGGAGCACGTAGGATTACCAGCCCTAGAACCCTATCGCGGCCAATATCAACGCCAAGCATAACCTGGAACGAGCCCGTGTTCACAGTCTTATTTCCCGTAATACTGTCTTGGCTTCCCCTACATACTTCCAACGTCAGTCTAACGCATAGGGAGACGCCGCGTTGACGGCGTCAAGCGTTTCGCCTTCCACTGGCTCAACCATTTGGAAGCCCATATGTTTCCCGAAGTAGTGTACCAAGCTGTATTGGACGCTCGCGGGGTCCACCGTCTTATCCAGTACGCGGGTCATGGACGTGACTGGTCGGTCGGCTATGCCGCACGGAACGATGTCGCCGTAGTAGGACAAGTCCGTGGTCACGTTCAGGGAGAAGCCGTGGTAGGCGACCCCCCGGCTTATCTTGACCCCGATAGCGGCAATCTTGGCGTCGCCCGCCCAGACGCCGGTAATGCCGTGCAGCGTAGCGGCGGATACATCGAAGTCGGCCAGCGCGTCCACAATCACTCTTTCCAATGTCCTGACGTACTTTACCGGCCCTCCCCACCCGCGCAGGTCCACGATCGGGTATGCAACTATCTGGCCCGGGCCGTGGAAGGTAATCTGGCCGCCGCGGTCGGTTTCGACTACCGGGACTCCCTTCTTTGCCAAGGCTTCGACAGGCAACAACAAATGCTCGTCCCGGCTCAGCCGTCCCCGTGTATACACGGGAGAGTGCTCCAGCAGCAGCAGCGTGTTGGGTCGGGCGCCGTCATGCACCTGGGCCGCCAAGTCCTTCTGGAGGTCCCAAGCCCGTTGGTACTCCACCATCCCCAACCGGACTACCTGGCACGGCCTGCCGGTGGTCAATGGTCGGTACTGGTGACTGGACACTGACCACTCTGCACTGAGCACGACTTCAGTAGATCGAAGTGCCGGGTCCAAAAGCCTCCAAGCGGGCCTTGACTGCTTGCAGGAAGGCCCCCGACTCGGCCCCGTCGTTAATCCGGTGGTCGAAGGACATGCAGAGGTTCATTATGGAACGGATGGCAATGGCGTCGTCCCGCACGACGGGCCGCTTTTGAATCGCTTCGGTGGTGAGGATGGCGGCTTGGGGATGGTTGATGATGGGATAAGAAGTAGTCGAACCCAGGGCGCCGGTATTGTTCAGGGTGAACGTGCCCCCCTCAACGTCCGCCAGGGTCAGCTTGTTCTGACGGGCCCGTTGGGTGAGGTCGCGGGCCTTGGCGGCGATGCCGGCTATGCTGAGCCGGTCGGCGTCGTGGACCACCGGGACGACCAGCCCCTGGGGAGCGGCCACGGCGATTCCCAGGTTGATGCGCCGCTTCAATATTATCTTGTCTCCGCCCCAAGCGGCGTTGAGGGTGGGATGCTCTTTGAGCGCCTCGACAACTGCCTTGACCGCAAAGGGCAGGTAAGTCAGGTCGATCCCCTCCCGTTGCTCGAAGTCGGTCCTGACCCGGTTGCGGAGGGCGACCAGGTTGGTTACGTCTACTTCCACTGTGCTCCAAGCGTGGGGGATTTGAGTGACGCTGCGGACCATAGCCTCCGCGATCATCCGCCGGACGGGCGTCAAAGGCACATGCTGTTCGTCGGCTTCTGACGACACCAGCGCCGGTGCGACCAGGGCTTGTACAGTTGTGGGAGCGGCAACGGTGACGGCGTCCCTGGACTCGATGTAGCGAAGCACGTCTTCCCGCGTAATCCGCCCGCCCAGTCCTGTGCCGGTAACCTGCGACAGGTCGATGTTGTGCTCCCTGGCCAAGCGTCGGACCGCCGGTGACAGTCTCGCCGGTCCTTCGGGGGCGCCCACAAGGGGCGCCCCTACGGTGGTGACCGCGGGGGCGGGAGCCGGCGCGGTGTCTGAAACGGAGTCCGGTGCTGGCGGGGCCTCCTCGGAGGCCCCGTCGCCGCCCGTGGGACCGACGGGCCTTACGTCCTTGACCAAGTAGCCGGTAGTGCCTACCGGGGTGTGGTCAGTGGTCGGTGGCCGGTGGTCGGTGGTGGGCGTTGGTTCGACAGGCTCACCCGGTGCAGCCCCCGTGGCGGCCTGTCCTGAGCCTGCCGAAGGGAGGACTGAGTCTGCGCCGTCAACCGACTCCACTTCGGCTATGGGCGCGCCCATGGGAATCGTCTCGCCTTCCTGGGCCAGTATTTGCAAGAGGGAGCCGCTGACGGGGGACGGGACTTCCATGGTGACTTTGTCGGTAATTACTTCCACCAGCGGCTCGAACCGTTCCAGCTTGTCGCCGGGTTGTTTGAGCCACTTTCCGATGGTCCCCTCGACCACGGACTCGCCAACGTGGGGAAGCTGGACGGTTACGGACAAGGCTGCGCCACCTGTTTGCTAATATGCGGCCTGCTTGCGCAGGGCTTGGGCGATTTTTTCGGTGTTGGGCATGTAGGCGTCTTCAAGGCTTTGGGCGAAGGGCATGGTGGGCACGTCCGGGCCGCAGACGCGGGTAACCGGGCCGTCCAGGTATTCGAAGGCTTCGTCGGCGGCAAGGGCGGCTATTTCCGCGCCGATGCCTCCGGTTATGTTGTCCTCGTGAACGATCATTAATTTGCCGGTCTTTTTCACCGACTCCAGGACCGCTCCCTTGTCTAGGGGGCGCAGGCTGCGGAGGTCTATCACCTCGACGTCGATGCCCTCGGCGGATACCTGTTCCGCTGCTTCGAGACAGTAGTGGAGCATGAGACCGTAGGTAACGACGGTGATGTTTTCTCCCGGTCGTTTGACGTCCGCCACGCCCAACGGCAGGGTGTAATTCTGTTCCGGCACTTCGCCGCGGACCAGACGGTAGGTCTTTTTGTGCTCCAGGAAGACGACGGGGCTGTTGTCGCGGATGGACGACTTGAGCAGCCCCTTGGCGTCGTATGGAGTGGCGGGGGCGATGACCTTCAAGCCGGGGGTATGGAAGAACAGGGCCTCGACGTTCTGGGAGTGGAAGAGGCCGCCGCGAATGCCGCCGCCGTAGGGGACTCGGATGGTCATGGGCACTTGGAGGGCGCCGTTGGTGCCGTAGGAGGCGCGGGCGGCCTCGCCGACCAGTTGGTTGATGGTGGGCCAGATGAAATCGGAAAATTGCACCTCGGGAATAGGGCGCATTCCCTTGAAGGCGGAGCCGAGCGCTATGCCGACGATGGAAGCCTCGGCAAGAGGAGTGTCGATTACGCGGGACTCGCCGAACTCGTCGATGAGTCCTTGGGTGGCCAGGAAGACGCCGCCCCGTTTGCCTACGTCCTCACCCATGACGAAGACGTCGGGGTCGCGTTGCATCTCCTCCAGCAACGCTTCGCGGACGGCCTCTATCACGTTCTTTACCGTCACTCCGTCCCCCTACCGGCTGTAGACTGCGTGGAACAAAGTCGAGACATCGGGCGGACTGGCTGCTTCCGCCGCGTCGGTGGCGTGGTTTATCTCCTGAAGGGCCTGCGCCTTGATACTTTCCGATTGGTCGTGGGAAAGGATTCCTTGGGCGATCAGGTTTGCGCAAAAGCTGACCACCGGGTCCATTTGGCGGACGGCTTCCAACTCCTCCTGGGGCCGGTACCGCCTGTCGTCATCGTCGGTGGTGTGGGGCATCAACCGTTCCACCCGCATCTCCAACAGCACCGGGCCTTCCCGCCTTGCGCGGTTGATGGCTTCGCGGGTGGCCTCGTAGCACCTGGCAAAGTCCATGCCGTCCAAAGCAAACCCTGGGAAGCCGTAACCGGCGGCGCGGGCCGACAGGTCTTCGGTGGCCATTTGCCGGCGCTGCGGCACGGATATGGCGTAGCGGTTGTTTTCGCAGATGAACACCACGGGCAGCTTGTGCACACCAGCGAAGTTCATCGCCTCGTGAGCTTCGCCCTGGCTGGTTGCTCCGTCGCCGAAGTAACAAAGCACCACCATCCCGTCGCCCTTCATCTTGGATCCCAAAGCGTAGCCCACCGCTTGGGTAAGGCCGGCCCCGACCACGTTGGAAATCTGTATGATGTTGCGCGGCAGGTCGGCGCCTTGAAGAGGGAACTGGCGTCCGTTGCTGTAGGGCTCGCCCTCCTTCCCCATGAAGGAAAGCATTACCTGGGTTGGCGTAAGGCCGGCGGCCATTTTGAGGCCCAGGTCGCGGTAGTATGGGAAGATGAAGCAGTTGCCGTCTTTTTGGGCCGCCAGCAGGCTGCCTAGTTGAGTTGCTTCGTGACCTTGGCAAGAGGCGGCGATGGGCACTTTGCCCTGCCGGTTCAAGGCCCAGATGCGCTCGTCGATGGTCCGGACCAGCACCATCTTGGTGTACCACTCGACCAAGTCTTCCCGGGTCAAGCCTTCCGGCAGGTTTTCCGGCGCATCGGCGACCGATATATCGGCCTCGTCGGCGCTTTCGGAGCTAATCCCTCTCTCCTGGGTCATTTGCTTCCTCGTGTTCAGCGGTCTGACAATTATATATCCGGCAACCATGCTCCGCAAACCGCCCGCCCCAAACCATCTTTTTTGACCCTCTCCGATTGTCCAGATAGGTACAGGCTCTTTCACAAGGTCTGGATCGGAAAATTGGTTGCTAACTCATTTGGTTTCGCGTTGACACAACTTCGTAAAGATTGCTAGTTTGCGGTTTTCCACTCGATTGGCCTTACATGACGCTGGTTGTCTGTTTTTCACTGGCCGGGTGGTTTCCGGGAGTTGGCGGAATTTCACACAACCGGCCCACGCCGCAATTATTCGTTGAACGCAAAAACGAGGGCTTTTCCCGATGACAAACTTATCGACCAGAGAAATTTGGAGGGCGGTGTTGGGTGAGCTTCAGCTTCAGTTGCCGCGTTCGGCGTTCCAGACTTGGTTGAAGCATACCGAAGGGGTGGCCCACGATGAACAACGGTTCGTGGTGGAGGCTCCAACCACCTTCGCGGTCGCTTGGCTGGAACGGCGAATGTACAACGCCATCCAGAAGACGGTGGAGAAAGTAACTCAACAACCGCTGGAAGTGCATTTCCAGGTCAAACAGGAACAAGGCCGGCAAAACGGCGTCGAGGCGCCGACGGGCCAACTGCCTGAAACCGAGCGTTACACCCCGCCGGTCCGGCCCGTAGTGTCGTTCAATCCAAAGTATACCTTCGATTCTTTTGTGGCCGGGCCGTCGAACCAATTGGCCTACAGCGCGGCCAGGGCGGTGGCCGACGCTCCCGGCACAGGCTACAACCCCTTGTTCCTGTATTCCGGCGTAGGCCTCGGCAAGACTCACCTGCTCCACGCGATAGGCCACGCCGTCCATCCTACGGGTATGTCGGTCATGTACGTGACCTCTGAGCAATTCACCAACGACTTCATAACGTCCATCGCAAATCGGACTACAGAGGCGTTCCGGGACAGGTACCGGAGCGTAAACGTTCTTTTGATGGACGACGTCCAGTTTTTGAGCGGCAAGGAGCAGACCCACGAAAGCTTTTTCCATACCTTCAATGACCTGCACAACTCCGGCAACCAGGTCGTTATTACCTCCGACCGCGCTCCCAAGGCCCTGGCGTTATTGCAGGACAGGATGCGCTCCCGGTTGGAGTGGGGGCTGACCGCGGACATTCAGCCTCCGGACTTTGAGACCCGTATGGCGATACTGGTCTCAAAAGCGAAAAACCTGGGAATACGACTGGGAGAAAATGTAATCGAGTTAATCGCCAAGAGAATCCAGAAGAATGTGCGGGAATTGGAAGGAAGCTTGAACCGCATGGTGGCCCACTCCCAGTTGATGAACGTTCCCATAACCATGGAGTCTGCTTCCCGCATCCTGGATGCGGTGACGACGGACAAAAGCCGGGACTCAATCGAACCGATACGGATCCTGGAGGCGGTGTCCAGCCATTTCCGAGTGGAGACTTCGTCCCTTATTGCGCGGGGCCGGACCCGGAAAATCGCCTTGGCCCGCCAGGTCGCAATGTACCTCCTCATCCATGAACTGGAGATGTCCCCCACCCAGGTAGGGCGTTTGCTGGGAGGCAGGGACCATGCCACCGTTATTCACGGTGCAGGAAAAATCAACGGGGAAATCAACGAGGACAGCGACCTGCGGCGCGACGTGTTAGCCATTAAGGAAGCTATATTCACTCCGGTCTGAGACTGCTGCATCACATAACATGGTTGATAAACTGCCCAAAATGGTGGATAAGTGTTGACGCGGGTGGATAAGCCCGGTAGATTACGGACTGCCACTGCTTGAGTTGCCCTTCGTTAACCCATCCAAAGGGTCTGCTGGAACCAGTCCCTGCTGCCTTAGATTTAGTGAGTTATAATAGATACATCATGAATAATTTATCTTGGCTCGCTCCCACAATCCTGATAGCAATCATGGCGTCTATTTTATTAATGACGTTCACCCTTTGGCGCGACGTTGGAAATGACGTGGATAGGGTAGAGAGCAAAATAGACAATGTAGAAGCAAAAGTTATCGGATTGGAAAAAGATATGGTCTATGTAAAAGACGACATCAGGGAAATCAAGTCCATTCTTATTCAACGAGCAGAGCGGGAATAATTTTTCCCTGAACTATCTTCATATACTTCCACTTTTCTAAGGCCGGGTTCTAATCCGGCCCATTTCTTTTTGCGGCGTACATCTTTTCCTACTCTTCTATTTTTCGGGCGCCCCTTACACGTCCAATTAGCGTACAATAAGACTCCCCCGCAGTTGACAGGGGGCAAGGAACGTTCAGGGGCAACCCTCCCTTACGTCTGCCGGCGTACCGGGACCATTCGACCAAAGCAGCCAGAGCGCATGAAAATCCAGGTCATAGTCAAGACCCATGAATTGGCCCTCAAGGGCAAGAACCGCCCGTGGTTCCTGCGCCGGTTGGCGGACAACCTTCGGACCGCCACCAAGGGCACGGGCGTCGAGCGGGTGTGGCAGGGACAGATGATGATCGGCCTTACCCTCGCCAACGAGGATGCTTGGCCCGAGGTGAGCGAGCGGGTGCGGGACTGCATGGGCATAGCCAAGTACTTCAAGAGCTATGCGGTGCAACCTGACCTCGACCTAGTAAGGGACGCGCTGCCGGGACTGTTGGAGGGGCGCAAGTTCGAGTCTTTCCGTATCACCGCCAATCGGGCCGACAAGCGGTTTCCGGTTACCTCGGACCAGATCTGCCGCGACATAGGCCAGTACGTTAAAGACATGACGGGCGCCAGGGTCGATTTGACCCGCCCGGACTTCCATATTCACTTGGACGTGCTGCCCCAGGAAATACTGATATATTTTGACGAGATAAAGGGCTACGGCGGCCTGCCGGTGGGCGTCAGCGGCTTGGTCACGGCCATGCTTTCAGGGGGCATCGACTCTCCGGTGGCGGCGTGGCAACTGATGAAGCGCGGCTGCCGGGTGCAGTTTGTCCACTTCCACAGCTATCCACTGGTGGACATGTCATCCATCGAAAAGGCTACGGACCTGGCCCAATTTCTCACCCGGCACCAGTACCGCTCGGTCTTGAAGCTGGCGCCTCTGGGCGAAATTCAGAAGCAGATTATTTTATCGACTCCGCCCGCCTACCGGGTCATCCTGTACCGGCGCTTTATGATGCGGATTACCGAAGAGTTGGCCCGCCGCAGCAAGGCCAAGGCCATCATAACCGGCGAAAGCTGCGGTCAGGTCAGTTCACAGACGTTGGACAACATGGCCGTAATAGCCGAAGCTGTCAAAATGCCGGTGTTCCGCCCCCTGATCGGCTCCAACAAAGAGGAAATAGTCAACCTTGCCCGCCGGTTGGGCACCTACGAGACTTCGATCATGCCAGACCAGGACTGCTGCTCGTTGTTCGTGCCGCGTCACCCGGAGACCCAGGCAAGCCTGAAAACCGTGGCCAAGCTGGAGTCGGCCCTCCCCGTTGACGACCTTGTCCGGCAAGCATTGGATAACGTCGAGACCAAGGAATTCTTCTCTCCATCGTCGGAGGACCAGGACTAATAGCGAGGCGCACCTGCCTGTATCAGGCTTGACATTGAGTCCAACGATCGAAGGCACACTACCAGAGGTATCAACAAAAGACCGGGAACGCCTTCTGTCAGACTTGCTTCGCGGCGTATCCCGCAGTTTCTATCTGACCCTTCGGATTCTGCCCGCCGGACTGCGGACACCCGTGGGACTGGCTTACCTGCTGGCCAGGGCTGCCGACACCATCTCCGATACCCGCTTGTTGCCGCCGCAGGAACGCCTGTGCCACCTGCTGCGGTTTCGGGAGCAGGCGGAAAACAAGGCCGACTCGTTCTCCTTGTGCCTGCTCGTCGACGCGCTGATCGACAGGCAGGAACTTCCTCAGGAGACCGACCTGCTGGTTGCGCTACCGGAGATTTTCGCCGTGTTCGATTCGGTGGACGAGTCGGACCGTGCACTGATTCGCTCGGTGGTGTCAACCCTGACCCGCGGCATGGAGGAGGACTTGATCACCTTTCCGGCCGAGGACTCCGGGCAGATCACCGCCCTGCCGGATTCGGCCGCCCTGGACCACTATACCTACATGGTGGCGGGTTGCGTCGGCGAGTTCTGGACCCGTATCGCAATGGAGCACTGCCCGGAACTCAAGGACTGGAACGGCGAGCACATGCAACGGGTCGGCGTCAGGTTTGGAAAAGCCCTGCAACTGACCAATGTCTTGAGAGACATCCCCCGCGACTTGCGCAACGGGCGGTGCTACCTGCCGGCGGACGAACTTTCGAAAGCGGGTGTAAGACCTGAAGATTTGCTTGACCCGACGACGGGCGACAGGGCCCGCCCGGTACTGGTCTCGTGGATAGAGACCGCCCTGGAACATTTCGACGAGGCAGAGCGGTACCTGCTGGCGTTGCCCCGCCGCTGTCTACGGCTGCGGTTGGCGGCGTTGTGGCCCATCCTCCTGGGACTAGCTACCCTGGCGCTGCTGGCTGGGAACCATGACTGGCTGGACCCTGCCAAGCCGTCCAAGGTCAACAGGCGTTGGGTCTATTGGATGATGGCCCGGTCCTGGCCCACCGTGACCTCGGACACGTTAACAAAGGCTTGGGCACGCAGCCTGCGGCGGCAGGTGGAGGCGGGGTTGTAACGTCCAAACTAAGGTGTCTTTCCGTATAGGATACCTGAAACGAGAGAACCCATCCTTCCGTTCAAATATTCCGTAGCAATTCCTGCCACGCAAGTTTATGCGCCGGTTGTGTAACCCGGTCGTTCAATTCTTCACCGACCAATGTCAAGAACTCGACCCGGCTGGCTTCCCCTGCAATGGCGAGAACTACACGAATCAATGCTTCGATATGAAGTTGATAAACATTGATTCCCAAGCTGAACTCCTGTGCTGTTCTTTGGGCCACTTCGGTATCATCAGCTTGAGGGGTTACGGTCGCAAACAGCAATTCCGTGATCCTGTTGCGCCTGGCCTTGAGGATTGCAGTGTCAACGTCGTCCAGAGTAACGTCACGGTCTTTTACCTCCACTGAAAGCACCTGGTCGTCATTTTGATAACAAATTACGTCGCCTGGACTATCAGTGGCGGCGTCTGCTTCATTGATACCTTGCCTGTCGACCCTGTCAAAGATTTGAAATCTCTGACCGATGGTTCGCATAAGGGCCGCAACAATAATCTGGGGACGCTCACCGCCACTCGGTTCTTGGAGATACCGGGTGACAATACTTGTCGTGGCATCCAATGATATGCGCTGAGGCACATCAAACTGGACTACCAGCGCGTTGTACTGTCTGGTAAGCGACGCTAAACAGAGTCGAAGTTGGGTTTCGGTATATTCAGGGGCGTTCCGTTCCTGCACGGAGGCTAACGTTTCTGTAAGCTTGTCCCAAAGTGCCCGGTCGCGCCTTGGCTCATATCCAGCGTCTAATCGAGGACGCCGCAGTGGGTTGTTTACATACGGGTCAGGGCTGGTGCCCAGGACTTGTGACGTTTCACTTACCCACGGCACCACGCTGGCTTGGCAAAAGCTACGAGCATCCCAACGTCCGTCGGCCGCGGCTGTAGCCGCCTCACCACGTTGGATACTCAGGGCATCACGGGTTGGATCAACGAGTTTCCCCAACAGTTGGGTCAGCAGAGCGTACCTGATGCTCACTACGGGACACGTGATTAATTCATCAATGCCTTCATCAATTTCCGGGTCTGGGGCTGCCAGGGCTTCCTGCCACATCGCCCGGAGACGCTCTAATGCGGAGGGTTGTTCAACAGGCCCATTCAAACCTTCGACATCGTCGTCAGCCATGAGGATCGTAGTTCGTCCAGAGGCATTCTTGCCGAGGCTGGCGCACCGAGTGGCAGATTTTTACCGGCGCGTCCACCCGATGCCATTCACTGTAGAGAGAGTCATATAAATCGCATCTGTAGCCGGATATGGCGGCCCGCCCTTTGATCTGCGACAACATGTTGGCAAGATCCATGTGATCAAAGTCGGTCATTTCGCCGTAGTAAGCGTGTTTGTCGCCGCGCGCATCATGTACGTATGGCGGGTCGAGGTAGAACAGGGTGTCCGGGGTGTCGTAACGTTGAATAACCTCCAGGGCAGGAGCATTATCAATTTGCACTCGCATAAGGCGATCGGCAATTTCAGGCAGACCCTCGACCGCCCCCAGCCACCGCGATACTGCTCCCGCCATGCCCGACCTGGAAGTCAATACGCATTGGGCCCAGCGGCCTTTCGAGGATGTTTGTGCCAAGCCCGTCCGAGTCTGGCGCGCTCTGACGTAAAATCGCCTCGCACGCTCTACATGGTCCAAGTCGAGTTCCGGTGTACACGCCAGTTCCAACTCCTCTCTGGAAAATGGTGTGAGAGCAATCTCTCGCAATAATCGCTCCCCTTTTTCAGGGTGTCTCAGAGTCGCAAAAAAGTTGACTAATTCGGAATCAAGGTCATTGTAGGTCTCAACAGGGGCCGGCTCGCGGTTAATGAGGACCGCTGCGGAACCCCCGAATACGTCGCAGAAATGGGCTGCGTCATTAGGCAAGTTCGGTAGTAGAAAATCCAAGTGGCTGAATTTCCCGCCGTACCAGCCAAAGGCGATTTTCTTCCTGCTGCGTTTCCGGGTCCTGGAAATGCGACGCTGCTGGGTTGTCATTAGCTCATCGTCCCCGTCGGGTTTCAATGGCGATACTGTAATCACCAACCCGCTCCCCAGTCAACGAGCATTGCGTCATGCCGTTCCCCCTTGCTTGACGCTGTCTCGAATTCCTGTAGGATACGAGACCAGTCACGTCATCGAAAAAGAGGAGAACCATGCCTAGTTTTCTGCGAGTCTACACCGGCGACGACGGCCAGTCCCATATCGAAGAGTTGGACTTCGAGATGCAGGACTTCGTCGATACCGAGGGCGCCCATGGAGTGGCTACTTCGGTGATAAACACCCCAGGAATATCCTTCCGGGAATATCAACCCGGCTACTTCCTTGACTACCACACCGCCCCCAGGCGCCAGTACAGTATTACGTTGACCGGGGAAATAGAGATAGGCACCCCCGACGGCGACGTGAGGCGGTGCGGCCCCGGTTCGGTGCTGCTGGCGGAGGACCTGACCGGCGGCGGCCACTTCACCCGCGTGGTCGGCGACCAGCCGCGCTTCTTCATCATCGTTCCCTTGGCGGACTAGCCTATCCGATGGAAGAGGAAGCTGAAATAGAACGACTCCGGGAAGCCCTTGCGGACTCGCGTTTCCGCCACGGGGCTGCTCATCATAGGACCGTAACGGCGAGGAATGCCTTGGCCCGGGTTCTGCGCAACGCCGGGAGCCTTGCCGAGGCCATCGAACTCTACCAAGGCACCCTGGAAATATGTCTCGCCGAGTTGGGGCCAACTCACCCGCAAACCCTGCGCAGCCGCAGCCGCTTGGCCAACATCTATTACGCCGCCGGGCAGTACCAAAAGGCTGCCCACCAGTTCAAGGACATCCTGGAGCAGAGAACATTGGTCCTGGGCCAACAACATCCGGATACCCTTCGCAGCCGCGGCAGCCTGGCCAACACCTACGCCTGCCTGGGCCTGTACCAGGAAGCGGCCGCGTTGCACCGGCAAACGCTTCGGGAACGCGAGGAGGCGCTGGGCCGCGACCATCCCAGGACCCACTTGAGCCGGCGCAGGTTGGAATCGACGCTCAAATCAGCGGAATCCCTTGGAACGCCGGTTGACGAGGATTGCACGATATGAAGTACGGGTTCACGCTGCCTCCACGAGGCCCTTTGGCCGACCCTGAGAAAATGACCATCATCGCTCAAAAAGGCGAGGAACTGGGCTACGACGCCCTCTTTACCGGGGACCACATCCTGGTCCCTCGGAGCATCGCGTCGATGTATCCCTACACCGTGACCGGCGAGTTTCCCGGCTCTCCCACGGGAGAAGCCATGGAGCAGTTGACCCTGCTGGCCTTCCTCGCAGGCCGGACTGAGAAGATACGGCTGGTGACCAGCGTAATCATCGTGCCCCACCGCAACCCCTTGGTCGCCGCCAAGGCCCTGGCCACGCTGGACGTGCTTTCCAAGGGCAGGCTGGTCGTCGGGGTGGGCGTTGGCTGGATGCGAGAGGAGTTCGAGGCCTTGGGCATCGGAGACCAATTCCAGGAAAGGGGCGCGGTCACCGACGAGTACATCCGGGTGTTCAAAGAACTATGGACCAGCGACGCCCCCCACTACGAGGGCAAGTACGTCAATTTCGACGACATCAGCTTCCTGCCCAAGCCCATCCAGAAACCCCACCCGCCTATTTGGGTTGGCGGCGAAAGCCGTCCCGCCATCAGGCGCACTGCCGAATTGGCCAACGGCTGGTGTCCCTTGGGGACCAACCCCACCTTCCCGATGAGGACGCCGGAGCAATTGGAGGCGGCATTGAAACGGCTGGCCCGTTACGCTAGGAGTTTCGGCAGGGACCCGGCGGAGATCGAGGTAATTTACCGCACCCACGAATACCGTCTCAACGACCCCGGCAACCCTGCCGAGGCGGACAGGCCGCCCTTCCACGGCAACGAGGAACAGATAGCCGGCGACATACGCCGTTACGAGGAGATGGGCGTCGGCTCAATGGTGCTCGACTTCATGCGTCTGACCAACGATCTGGACGAGATGCTGGCCGGCATGGAGCGTTTCGCCGAACAAGTGTGGCCCAGGGTCTAGCCTCGCCCCCAACCGCTTCAATTCGCTTGGGCCGTCGGCCCGCCAGTGCGGTTTCTTCAGTAAACGGTAAGGCGGGAGCCGTTCACGTGAACATAGACCGTGTGAACGGAATCTCCCGCCTCGTCACAGGTGCAAGCGCTACTCGGACATCCCTGTCCGTGGCCTATCAGTCCAGTACTTTCAGTTTGCCATGAATCTGCTCCAGTTGCCGTCCCTGAACAGCGTGATGGGACTGTAGCAATTGCAAGTTCCTGTCCAGCACGTCGGACATTTTCTGGTACATCTCCCATTGCTGGTCGCGTATCTGGGTCAGAACGTCCAGCATCTGGTCAAGCTTGGCCGGGACCGATGGGGGCGCGCTCGATTCCTCAGACCGCGCCTGATCAAGATGGTCCCGTTCCCGGACCGCACGTTGTCCGCCGTTGTTCCACATGGTCATGGTGCCTTCTCCTTAGCCCGCATTGGGTCTATCTCATCATTACTTCGTATTGGAGTGTACAGGATGCCCTGCACTTCTTGTTAGCGTACTGTCTGCGGACTTCAGGCATTTTGGGCGTTCCATCATCTGGAAAAACGTGGAGACCTGCTCAGTCGGCGAACCCCTTCCGGTACAACTCCCGCAACTGTTCCAAGTGGCGCTCAGGGATGGGGGGCACATCAGTGGAGGCGGCTGTCTCCTCCGCTTCCGTGACATTCTTGACCCCCGGCACCACGGTGTGGATGTCCCGGTTCATCAAGCAGAACACCATCGCCGCTTGGGACAAGGTGCGTATTGGCCCTTCCAGCAGATACCCCAACTTGGCCGCGCTCGCGGCGTCCCGCTCCAGCAAGGTCCCTGGAGGGACGGGTCGGTCCACCTCGCCTGCCAGGGCGCCGGCGGCGTGGGACCGGATGCCGATGACGCCCATGTTCAGGCTCTTGGCTAAGGGAATGATCTGTCCGTTGTCAAACAGGTCCACCCCCGGCGGTGGCGACTCTTGGGCGGTCCAGTTCAGCAGGTTGTAGTAGGCCAGTACGGTGTCGTACTCGTCGCTCTCCATGATCCGGGTCATGGTGGGCACGTGGTGGTCCATCGCCGACAAGCCGATGAACCGGGTCTTGCCCGCCTGCTGCACCTTTCGATAAGCGTCCAACACTGGGCCAAGGACATCCTCGGCCGACAATGAGTCCGGCACTTCGCCCCGGGTGGCGGTGAACCGGTTGTGGACGTGGAGCACATCGACGGAGTCCCTTTGCAGGCGGCGCAGGCTCGCTTCCACCGAGCGGGCTACGGCGCCCTCCACGTCATCCATCTCGTGCGCTTCCAACTTGACCTTGGTCGCCACCGCCACGTCCTCGCTCCGGCCTTTCAGGGCGCGGCCCAGCACCTCCTCGGCTTTGCCGTTGCCGTAGCGCGGCGCCACGTCGAAGAAGTTGATGCCCAGTTCCAAGGCGCGGTGCACCGCCCGTATCGACTCCTCATCGGTGGTAGGTCCCCACACCTGTCCGATTCCGCCGCCGCCGAAACCGGCCCTGGAAACTCGTAATCCGGTCCTGCCAAGGATCGTATATTCCATAAACTCCTCCTCAGTGGGACGACGCCCCTTCTTTACTTGGCGCCGGTTCCAGCGAATCGTAGTATTGCTTCCACTGGGCCCTCATGTCGTCCTCGGTAACGTCGCCGACGTATCCGGGCGACACCACCGGCAGCGCCCGCGTCACTTTCACCAACACGAACCCGCGAATAAGGCTGGCGACGCTGGACTGGACGCCGTTCGCCCTTCCGTCATAGAGACTCATGGCCTCATCGAATTGAGGTCCCGACTCAAGGACGCTGGCAGTACCCTTAAAGCGGTAACCCTTCCGCAGGAAAACGTCCACCATGTTTATTTCGATGGCCGGATTCTGCCGCAGATTGGCTATCGTCCCCGGCGACGCGATATTGGCGAAGATAATGTGGTCGTCGTCCCATACCCGTAGCGTTGCCTTGGGAGATAAATTGGGGGTGCCGTCAGGCGACACCGTTGCGATGTATCCAAGCCGCTGCTCTTTTACGACACGCTTCATGTCGTCGGTCAAAATGCCCACATCGTCACCTTCTTATAAATTCAAAGGGCCCTGAACGGCTGGCTGACCCGATGTGCAAGTTATGAAAGGGGGTTGAAAATCCAGGCCTGCATCATCAGGGGTGTAAAGGGTGGGGGAATTGTACACGCTCTATTGTTGGGGTAGGCTTGGCTGCCCACGTTCCGTTCAGGGTTCTTAAAATATAGTGGGATGATAAAAGAATGGCAATGAATAGCTGGCCGCCAATGGATAACAGCGGTCTACCGCCGTTCCGGTATGCTAAAATAACCCATGTCCCTTCGGACAATCCTGCTTGAGGGGACCGACTTTCCCTGCCCTGATAACTTGCCCCTGCGAGGCAAGGATTGTATGGGAAGGGCGATGAGGGATTAGGGGCGGTGTCGGAGCGAATATTTATCGGGGTCGCTTGGCCCTACGCCAACGGGCCTTTGCACTTGGGTCATATAGCAGGCTGCTATCTGGCGGCGGATATTTTCGCCCGCTATCACCGGGTCAAGGGCAATGAAGTCCTCATGGTGTCGGGCAGCGACAGCCACGGAACGCCCATCACGGTCCGGGCCGAACAGGAGGGGATAACCCCTCAAGAGGTACTGGACCGGTACCATCCCCAGTTCCTGAAGACGTGGGAGCAGTTGGGGATATCGTTCGACCTGTTTACGTCTACTCATACCGAAAACCACGAGAAGGTTGTCCACGACCTCTTCCGGGTGCTTCTGGAGCGGGGCTACCTCTACGAGCAGCCGATGCAACTGGCCTACTGTGCCGAGTGCGACCGGTTTTTGCCCGACAGGTACGTGAACGGTGCCTGTCCGTATTGCGGGTTCGAAAGGGCGAGAGGCGACCAGTGCGACAGTTGCGGGCGCACTCTTGACCCGCAAGACTTGATAGCGCCGAGGTGCGTAATCTCCGGCGGCGAACCGGAGTTCAGGGAATCGGACCATTTTTTCCTCAAGCTTTCGGCGTTCGAGGAACCGTTGCTGGAGTGGGTCAACCGGCAGCCCCATTGGCGCGCCAATGTTCAGAACTTCACCCGGCGCTACTTGGAGGGAGGGCTGAAGGACCGGGCAATTACCAGGGACCTGACCTGGGGGGTCCCGGTGCCGTTGGAGGGCTACGAGGGGAAAAGGATTTACGTCTGGTTTGAGGCCGTCAGCGGCTATTTGTCGGCGGCTATAGAATGGGCGCAGCGCAGCGGCGACGACCAACGCTGGGAGCAGTTCTGGAAAGACCCCGACACCAAAGCGTACTACTTCATCGGAAAGGACAACATACCGTTCCACACACTGATCTGGCCGGCGATGTTGATGGGGTACGGCGGCCTCAATTTACCTCACGACGTTCCCGCCAACGAGTTCCTTGGATTGGAAGACCGGAAGTTCTCCACCAGTGAAAATTGGGCCGTGTGGGCGCCGGACTACTTGTCCCGGTACGACCCGGACCCGCTGCGTTACCTGCTTTCCATCAATATGCCGGAGACAAGCGACGCCAACTTTTCCTGGGCCGAGTTTGTGCGCCGCAACAATGAAGAGTTGGTGGCCACCTTCGGCAACCTGGTCCACCGTGTCCTGTCTTTCACCTACCGGAACTTCGACGGTCAAACCCCGACCGCCGGTCCGCTGGGGGAGATCGACGAGCGGCTTCTGGCCACGGCGCGGGCGGCGATGGAGGACGTGGACCGAGAGTTGCACGCCTGCCACTTCAAAGCGGCGATAGCACGGTCTTTCGGCTTGGCGCAGGAAGTCAACCGTTACTTGGACGCCAAGGCTCCTTGGCGGGCTATCAAGGAAGACAAGAGTGAGACGGCGACCACGCTGTGGACCGCCATTTGCGCGATCAACTGCTTGAAAATGACGTTGTACCCCTTCCTTCCCTTCAGCGCCCAGCGTCTCCACGAGTTCCTGGGGTTCGATGGCAGTGTTGCCGACCAGAGTTGGGACTTCGATGTTTTGCTAGAGTCGGTAGAGCCCGAGAAGCCCTTGCGCCGGCCCACTCCTCTCTACACCAAGCTGGAGCCGGAGGTTGTCGATCAAGAGGTCCAACGCTTGGGAGCCGGCGCCGTATAGTGAATTATTCGCCACAGGGCCTGGATGAACGCACGGCGTTTATCTATTCTCCGGTCAGTTCTGACCTGGTCTTGGTCGAAGAGCGTTTACGTGAACTTCGCCAGACAAGCCCCGGCTACCTGGAGTCACTGCTCGACCATGTGCTGGACTCGCGGGGCAAGCGCATACGCGCCGCCATTACCCTGCTCGCTTCCCGGTTCTATCCGCACGATCCCGAAAATCCCATCATCATGGCGGGGGCAGTGGAGTTGCTGCACCTCGCCACCCTGATCCACGACGACACGGTGGACAACTCGGACCTCCGCAGAGGGCGTCCCACGGTGAGCAGCCAATGGGGTAAAAAGATGGCGGTGCTCTTCGGGGACTACATTTTCGCCACATCCGCCACCTTCGTTTGCGACACGCATAACATCCGGGTGATCCGCCGGTTTTCCGAGACGATCATGGAACTGGCCAGCGGAGAGATAGCGGAGTTCTTCGACGCGTTCAACCCGGAACAGGCACGGGAGCGTTATCACCACCGGATTTACCGCAAGACAGCTTCCCTGTTCCGCACCGCCGGCGAGACCGGAGCCATTCTTGGCGGGGCGCCGGAGCCCCAGGTCCAAGCGATGAGCGACTACGGGTACAACATCGGGATGGCCTTCCAGATGGTCGACGATATGCTGGACGTGCAGGGCGACGCGGTAGAGTTGGGTAAGCCCGTCGGCAACGACCTTCTTCAGGGCGTGCTGACATTGCCTACAATTCTGCTGATGGAGAAGTACCCCCAGGACAACCCGGTGCTGGAGTTGTTTAGAGACCCCACCGCCGACGGCAAGCTGGAGCAAGTATTGGATATGATCAACAACTCCGGCGTCGTCGGGGAGTGCTACGAGGTCATAGCCCAGTATTGTGAAAACGCGGTGAGGTGTCTGGACACTCTGCCGGAGTGCGAAGCGAAAAGCTCATTGGCCGCTCTGCCGGAGTATATCCAGGAGCGCAGCAGTTAGCTCACGTTTCCTTTCTCCAAGCTATCCTGCCGCCGACCACCGTCATGGCCGCCTTGATGTCCAGTAGTTGCTCCGGTCCCACAGCCGTGGGGTCTGAATCCAGCACCACCAAGTCGGCGAACTTCCCCGGCCGAATGCTTCCCTTCAGGTCTTCCGTCCCTTCGGCGTAAGCGGCGCCCAAGGTATAGCAACGCAAAGCGTCCATCACCGCCATCTGCGCGGTACGGGGAGAAGACCCGGAAAGCAGGGTGTTGCCATCCCGCGTCTTTCCGGTTACCGCGCTGTAAATGGCCGGCCAGGGATTGGCGTCTATCACCGGCCCATCGGAGCTGAATGCCAAAGGCACGGAGGCCTCAAGCAACGCGGCGGAGGGGTACAGGTGGGGCAGCATGGAGGGTTCCACGCGGCGCCGATAACCGTCCCCGTTCCAATAGATGAACCCGGGCTGGGTGACCACCATCGCGCCTGAGTCTCTTATGCGGGTTACCAAATGGGGAGGACATTCGGCGCAATGTTCGACGCGGTCTCTCCTGTATTGGGAGAGGACTGATTCAGGGCGGGTCTCCTCCACGACTTGTACGCAGGCTTCTACGGCCTCCTGTTCGATTGCGTGAATGGCCACTGGGAATCCGCGTCGATGAGCATGATTGACGATTTGTTTCAGTTCCTGTTCGCCTGGATGCAACGCGCCGGTTGTAAGCGTCAGCACTATCTTCGCGTGGCCCACCCTCAACATGTGGTCGCCGCTTCCCCAATGCAACCCCTCCGACGCCAGTTCCTCCAGGCGGTGGGCGCCCGCCATCATGGTAATACGGCAGGACAGCTTTTCCGACGCTTGAAGTGATTGCATGGTGCGCCACCGTTCCAAACCGTTGTTGGCTCCGGCATCCTGTACCGACGTTATGCCGTAGCTCAGCAAGGACCGGTCTAGGGCGGCGACGTCGGCCTCCATCTGGACCGAGTTTCTCGATGGTCCCAGACGTTCTCGCAAGAACCCTGACAGTTCCAGCAAGAGACCCGTGGGTCTTCTCGTTGTGGGGTCCCGGTCGATCACTCCCTCCACCGGGTCTGGGGTGGTGTCGTCGATGCCGGCGATTTGCAAGGCGCGGCTGTTCAACACTGCGGCGTGACCGCTGCGGTGGTCTATACGGAGCGGATGGTTGGGAGATACGGAGTCCAAATCGTCCCGAGTGGGGTGGCGGCAGTCCGACAAGGACAGGTGATCGTAGCCGACACCGCGAATCCATTGGCCTGATGGAAGGATGACAGCCCGGCGGTGCACCAGTTCCCGCAGTTCCTCAATGGAGGTGGCGGCTTGGGGGCCGCAATCCAAGGCGCTGATGGCAGCCGCTTGGGCCAACAGGTGACAATGGGCATCCACAAACCCGGGTATGACGGTCTTATCCCGGCAGTCGATAGTGGTGGTGTCCGGCCCGGCCAAGGGCGCAACGTCCTTGATACGGCCAACCGCCGTAATCCTGTCTCCGGTGACGGCAATCGCCTCCGCGATGGGTTGGGCAATCTCCATTGTCAAGACGCGGGCGTTTACGAGAAGCAGATTCGGTAGGATTGATGAGATGTTTAGGTGCCTATGACTACCGGAGGGTGGCACGGAGATTTTAGGGGGACGCGAGAACTTAAATTCAGACGCCATTGCCTTGAGATGGCCTCGATTGCTGGAATACCGACACCATCATTTTCCGGAAACACATCCGATTGGGTACAAGTAAGCAGTCGGGGAGTTGTGGAGTTGGGTCGGCAGGCAACCCGCAACGGCACTGGCTCCTATCGCCCAGATTGTATCTAGGGTACAAATCACCAGCGTCTTAATACGTAGTTTCATTTTCGCCTCCTGATTGGATTTGGGCTTGCGCCCAAAGGTTCCGTGTTACGCCCGGATAGGTTAGAAACCAAGCTGCGTAGCATCAGTAGGGCGATGAAACCAGGTACCGCCACCGGAGTTGAACCGAGTGCTGCCACCCCTTCCGGCCCAACTCCACAACTTCACACGCAGTATATCATTTCCGAAGTACGTGTTGGTCACTATCTCTAATTCAGAGCAATCGCATTATAGGTTTGGTAGACCATTTACCCGTCATTCCCGTGGCGACGGGAATCCATAGGCCGTTGGGAAGGGTAAATTTACCGTTGCGAGGCAGTGTGGATTCCCGCCTTCGCGGGAATGACGGAGGATTTTACGGCAGACTTTGCTTGCCTTGGTGTACCGATAGTTAAAACGCGATTGCCCTGTATCTCTAATCAACAACGGTCCGCGGATGAACGAATCGACTATAGACTCCGATGTTAACTCACCAGATGGCCATGAGTTCTATCGGCACGTTCTGCGGCGCAGTCAATCATCACCGATTCTTCAGGTTGAAGCGATTGCGGCCCAAGCTGCGTCGTGCTGCTCGTCGGCGTGGTAGGAGCTGCGCACCAAGGGGCCTGAGGCAACGTGGGCGAATCCCAGTTCCTGCCCGATCAGGCGCAACTCCTCGAACTCGGCGGGCGTATAGAAGCGGTCGATGGCCAGGTGTTTGTCAGACGGCCGTAGGTACTGGCCGATGGTAAGCAAGTCGCAGTCAACACTCCGCAGGTCACGCATGGTGTCCACCACCTCGTCCACGGTCTCGCCCATTCCAACAATGATGCCGGACTTGGTGACCATGCCAGGGGCCAGTTCCTTGCACTTGGCGAGCAGTTCCAGAGAACGCCGGTAGTCGCCCTTGGGACGAACGCGAGGGAAGATGCGGTTGGTGGACTCGATGTTGTGGTTTAACACGTCCGGGCGTGCGTCGAGCACCTTTTGTAACGCTGGCCAGGACCCGGCGAAGTCCGGTATGAGCACCTCGATGCGGCAGTCCGGGTTCAGGTCCCTGACGCGCTTGATGCAACTTGCGAATATGAAAGCACCGCCGTCCGGAAGGTCGTCCCGGTTGACGGAGGTGATTACACAGTAGCGCAGACCCATGGTCTGGACCGTCTCGGCCAGCCGGTTCGGCTCCTGAAGGTCAACCCCGACGGGGCGGCCGGTGGTCACCGCGCAGTAGTGACAGCGGCGGGTGCATATATCTCCCAGTATCATGAAGGTGGCGGTGCCGCGATTCCAGCACTCGCCGATGTTGGGGCAATGGGCCTCCTCGCATACCGTGTGCAACTGCTGGCCGCGCATCAAGGCTTTCAACTCGATGTACCGGGGGCTGCCCGGAGCCCTTACTTTCAACCACTCGGGCAATCGAGGCCTTGGCGCGCTGGACGCTGACTTGGAACTCATCGGTCCACCTTAAATCCTTCGAAAGCTTTTGACCGGCCCATCATATCATTTGCACCATGCGGGGCTTTACCCGGCATTTCTCCGCGCCGATGATGGCGTCGATGTCGGCGATAGCTTGGTCCAGCCGACCGTCATGGTTGACGACACGGTAATCATAGTCCGCGGCCTTGGAGAGTTCGTTCCATGCCTCTTCGAGCCTTAACGCTATCTGGTCAGCCCCATCTGTCATGCGGAGGGTCAGACGGCGGCGCAGTTGCTCGTAGGAAGGGGGCACCATGAAGATGGACACCGCTTCGGGGGCGAGGCGGCGCACAGTGTCGGCCCCCTGCACGTCGATCTTCAATATGACGTCCAGCCCTTCCTGCAAGCCTTGGCGGACTTGGTTCCTGGGCACGCCGTACCAGTTGCCGTATACCTCGGCGCACTCCAAGAACTCGTCCCGTTCCTTCATTTTCAGGAAGGTGTCGATCTCCAAGAAGATGTAGTCCTTGCCCTCCTGTTCACCGGGGCGGGGCCGGCGGGTGGTGGCGGTGACCACGAAACGCCAAGGACGGTCCAACTGCTTCAACTTTTCGATGGCGGCGTCCTTGCCTACTCCGGAAGGACCGGACAATACAACCAAGAGCGGCGGCGCGGGCTGGGCCTCGGGAAGCAACCGGTCAGCCATATCCTCCATGCGGCGCGTCACGCTTCAGTCCCGGACAAGGAGGCCAAGTGGTCCCAGAATTGGGGATATGACACAGTGGCGGCGTCGGATTCCTGTACCAGCGTCTCACCCTCGGCCAGCAGCCCGGCGACCCCCAGCGACATGGCAAGCCGGTGGTCGCCCCAACTTTGGCAGACGGCACCCCGGAGGCTGCCGGAGCCGTGGATGACCATCCCGTCTTCCCGTTCCTCGATTCTGGCGCCCAAGCGGGAAAGTTCGGTGACGGTGGTATTGATGCGGTCCGATTCCTTGACGCGCAACTCGGCGGCGTCCCTGATGACCGTCGTGCCGTTGGCGAAGCAGGCGGCCACGGCGAGGATAGGCAACTCGTCGAGGATTCTCGGGATGAGGTCGCCGCCGACCTCAATGCCGGTGAGTTCCCCGGAGGTCACCAGCAAGTCGGCCACCGGCTCGCCTCCCTCCATCCGTTCGTCCACTAAGCTGAGGCTGGGCCCCGCTCCCATTGCCTGCAAGGCTTCCATTATCCCGGTGCGGCTGGGGTTAAGCCCGATTCCCCGCACCAACACCCGCGCGTCGGGATGACATAATCCGGCGACCAGCCAGAAGGCGGCGGAGCTGATGTCGCCAGGGACGGCTATATCCACGGAACGGAGCGGGCCGGAGCGGACGGTCAGGTCCAACCCGTCGGTCTGCACAAAGGCCCCCATCGCGGTCAACATACGCTCGGTGTGGTCCCGGGACAGGGCCGGTTGGTGCAGGACGGTGTCCTGGTCGGCAAACATGCCCGCCAGCATGATGCACGACTTTACTTGGGCGCTGGCGACGGGCATGGTGTATTCAATACCCCGCAGGTTGCCCCCGCGAAATATCAGCGGCGCCAGGGTATCGTCGCTGCGGCCCATTACCTGGGCGCCCATCTGCTTCAGTGGCTGGACGACTCTCCCCATCGGCCGAGTGCGAAGGGACCCATCGCCGGTCAAGACGGATACGAAGGACTGAGAGGCGAGCAGGCCGGACAGCAGCCTCATGGTAGTGCCGCTGTTGCCGGCGTCCAGAATATCGGCCGGTTCCCGCAAGGTTGGACCGGAGCCGGTGACGGTGAACGAACCTTCCTCCGCGCCCGGCTCGATATTTACTCCCATCGCTTGCAAGCAGCGCATGGTGGACAGCACGTCGTCGCCGCCGGAGAGACCGCTAACCCTGGCCTCGCCTTCCGCGATGGCATTGAGGATCAACGACCTGTGGGAGATGGACTTGTCCCCAGGTACGCTTAGCGTCCCGTTCAACGCCGCGGGTTGGCGTATGGTCTGCTGCAATCTAGTAGTCCTCAGAAATTGTCTCGAAACTGCTTGTTGCTGTCGGCATCACTTGGTCGCTACCGAAGCCTATGGATTCCCGCATTCGCGGGAATGACGAGGCGGGTTGTGCCACGTGCCTTGAGATTGTCTCTCAGCGGTCAAGCTCTCGTAGATGTTGTTTCAGGTGGTTAAGGCTCAGTGTGGGCGATCAAGACCCAAAGGGGCTACCGACGCCTTCGCTCCCGGTTCCGTTCCTGGTCTTGATTCCTGTCGCCGCCGCCGAACATTCGTCGCTGGGCCTGCATTATCTTGGAGCCGGCGAACATTTCTCCCATGCTCTCGCTGAAGGTCGGCAGCTCAGGGCTGGCTTGAGCGGACCTGGAAGGCACCGTACCAGCCAGCCAGTGCGCCCGCGCGACCGAAGCCTGCTCGAACATTTCAAGAATCGCATCACCGTCGGGGCCTTCCTCGTGAGTTAGAGCCTTGCGGACTTCGTAAAGCTCCCGGATGAAGGCGTCTATCCAAGCCACGATGGGTTCAGGGTTGCTGACGCAGATGTCCTTGTGCATCACGGGGTCGCCCGAAGCCAAGCGGGAGACGCCGTTGAACCCGCTTGAGGCCAGCTTGGCGATGTCCTCCCAATTGGCGCTCTTGGAGGTGCAACTCACCAAGGCGGTGGAGAGCAGAAAGGGAAGGTGGCTGGCCGCGGCGACGAAACTATCGTGTTCGTCCACCCCGATGAAGAAGGGCTTGGCGCCGATGGCTTCGGCCATTGTGCTGATCTCGGATACCGCCCTCTGGTTGGCGTTGACGCTGGGGACAATGCAGTAGGGCCGGTTCCGGAACAGCTCAGGGTCGGCGTTTTCCGGGCCGGGGGTCTCCTTGCCGGCCATGGGATGCCCGCCCACGAAGTCAACCGTCCTGGGCAGGTACTCGTCGGCCCAATCCAGCACCTCCTTCTTGGTGCTGCCAACGTCGGTAACCACGCAGCCATCGGGTATCTCCGACCCAATAGCTTCCATCAGATCCCTGATAGCCATGACCGGAGTGGCGAAGACGAGGATGTCTGCTTCCTCAATGGCAGGCAACAGCCTGGCCTCGACCCGGTGGAACGCGTGGGACCTTTCGGCCCCCCGGCGGACGCTGCCGTTGTTGTCGGTGCCCACTAACTCCAAGTTGGGCAGGTTGGCCTTCCGCAACGCCATAGCCAGAGAGGTCCCGATTAACCCGGTGCCGACGATGGTTATCCTTGCCATAGCAGGCCTCCTGGACCAAACATCCGCCCGCGGGACCGGCGGGAGCGGAAGCGTGTTTAATTCCAACGTGCGGTTAATCTTACACCATGGCTTACCGCCAAGCTACCTGACGGCGGATGCCCGACAATTCGTTTTTCCAATACCTACGCCACTATGGGTTGGGCAATTATCCACAAGCTGACTACGGTATACATCACCATCAACGTCAACATGGGGTACTGGCTTTGTGTCGCCGCCCCGTGGTCTTCAAAGATTCGGGACGCGGCCAGGTGGGACAGGTAGACGGCGAGAATGTGGCCGGCCACTATGACGGCGATGGACAGGTACCAGAGGATGGCGGCGTTGATGATGTCGAGATTCAGTTCGTAGCCGCCGGTGCCGAACAGGTCCCAGCCGAAGCCGAAAGGGTCCGACGCCAGCGGTATGATCAGTTGCCCTTGTATCAGCAACAGGTTCACGAAATGGGCGATGTTGTAAGCCAGGGCGATGGGAATGAGGGAGAAGGCGAATGAGCGGGCCAACGCCAGCGCGCCGCGGCTCTTGTCGATTGCGCCGGACACAAAATAGGTGAATGCCAGGTAGACCAAGAAGAACGCAAGGGGGAACAGCAGGACGCCCAGGGTATCGGCGATAATCAGGCTGTTGTAAGTCTGGTTGGCCGCCAGCCAAGGGAAGGCTAAAGCGGAAAATGTCTGGAACTCCACCCATCCCGGGGTGGCGCTGAAGCCGTCGAAAGTGACCGTGGCCAGCAGGAGCACCACCACAGCCAGTACGTCGTTGGTGATGCCGTGGGTCCGGGCCAAGCCGATGGCCCAGGGACGAAGGTTCCATTCCCTGCTTTGGGCTTTCTCGAAGCACTCGTAGCAGTCGACGCACTCGCCCTCACCGTCAAGGCAGTCCGTGTCACAGGTCCCGCAGAGGACGGGGTCTTTTGTTCGGACTTCGGTGATGGAGAACTTGGCCAGCAGGCCGAATGCTACGGTGAAGGCCTCGGCGTGGCGCAGCCACTGGTGTTTGCCGAATACCGCCATGCCGCCCAACGTGAGGATGGAATAGAGGGTCACGACTATGGCGACGCGGTTGGGCACAGGTGACTCAGGGAAGGCGTCCTGCAACCAAGCAAAGGCCAGGAAGAGGGCAAAGGCCGGCCAGACGCCCCAATCCGGCGGGTAGGCCTTCACGGGGGACAGGTCTGTCCCTGTGGCTTTTCTGTAGAGGTATTCCACCCATCCGAACAATATCTTCCAGGGATTGATGACGGCCCAGACGTTGCCAAGCAAGGTCACGACGTAGGCCATGCCGACCCACCAGATAATCCAGACGAAGGTGGGGGCGAAATTCGATGACGGTGTTTGCACCCCAATAAAACCGCTGACGATGACCAGCGCCAACAGGAATACCGAGAATACCTTTACCGCGAACGACAACAAGGAGGTGGTTGCCGCGACCCTGAACCACCCATGTTGCAGCAGGTTGTACCTCCAGTAGCTGCCCGTTCCGGCGCCGCCCCTGACGAACAGACCAATGACGGCGAAGGACAAAGCAACGGTCGCGCCAGCGCCAATCAGGAAGAGCCCCAAGGGCGCGGGCAATTCGGTGCGCTCGCCGAACCCGTGGGCGTAGAGGGGATGAAGGACCAATGCCATGCCCAAGGCCGACAAGGCCAGGACTACTTTCATTCTCGTCTCCGCCGCCTGCTTCTGATGCGGGCCAAGACCCAGAATAGTATAGCCAAGGCGCCCAGCAGGGCTATCAAGGGATATACAATGTCTATGCCGGTAGCCTCGGTTACTTCGAACGGAACGTTCAGGCTGGCCGGCCCCAAGTGAGTCTCGGCCGCCAGGTTGAGGCCCCAGCTTCCTGTCATGTCCAGTGGCACGTTGACGTCGTAAAACCTGGGAGTTTGCGGCGTGTTCACCGCTTGGACTGGCCCCACGGGAGTGGAGCCTTCGGGGCCGGTCAAAGTCACCATTACCGTGGCGTTGGTCAGCGCACCCCCTGACGCGGCGTCTTTCACCAGGATACTCAGGTGGAGGTTGCCGACAGTGGGCCGGCCGGGGAATATGCCTACGTCAAAGGAATAGGGTCCAACCAGGGCGTCCCTCAACAAGGGACGAGTGCCGCCGTTGGCCGTTGCCGCGTCGATGCCTAAGGTGAGGAGCAACGCCAACGCCAACAGGGACAGTACCAATCGAAACTTAATTTGATTCTTGCCAAGGAAGCGGTCGGGATGGAATCCAGGCTGTGTTGACATTCAAAAGTAAAGGCGGGTGGTTCCCCGCCTTGCTGCACTGTGCTCAACTACTGCTCGGCCCTCAGTAAATAGTCCATCTTTTCCACGAACTCTTCTACATCTCTTAGCCGCCTCCGCATAGCTCTCTCCCCAAGCTGGCTTTCGTAGAAGTTTATGTGGAGGTATTCGGCCAAGGCGAACAATCGGCTCAGGTCTTCGTCTCGCGTTTCATCAGACAACCGTTCCACAATGTCTCTAAGATGGTTGTGTGAACGGTGACGATCCCCGCGTACCTGCGCCACGGCCTTTACCATCAACGCCGCAGCCCCCCAAGCTTTCTCCGACGCTTGCTCGAAGTCATTCGCATCAAAGTATTCACGGGCTTTGGCGAAGAACGCACGACTACGCTCCTGATAGGTCCGTGTATCCTGCATGGACGGGCGCCCCCTCTGTCGCATGTGGGAATCGAGTATATAACCGCAGTCGCCCAAGAACAATCAAACAGAAAACCGGGTAGTGCGTCAGTTTGAACAGACCGAACTTTCCCTATTACTACAATGAATATTCCCGGCGTGGTCTTGTTACGCCAGCGCCGCTCGCAGAAATTCGGGCCGGGCCACTTTGGCGTAGGGCTGGCGCTCTTTGACCAAGCCAGCGGCGATCAGGATGTCCTGCAACGCCTGCACTTCCGGCTCGTTCAGGTCCGGGATCGAGGGCCAAGTGTCCTGCTCCTTGTACCGGGCCACGGAGCGGATGATGAGGTCCCCGGGCACGTCAGGAAAGAAGGATGTGATGGCCTCCCCGACCGCCGTTGGGTCGGCTTGGTCCAACCAAGTCAGCCCGCGGGCGTATCCCCGGAGGAAGCGGTGCACTATCTCTTGATTAGTATCCAGATAGCTATTGGTGGCGGCGAAAGAGCTGAAGGCGATGTGACCGTTGGCCGGGCCCACGGCTGCCGCCATGTGGGCGATGCCGTCGGCGATGAGCTGCTCGGCGGCGGGCAATGGCAGGTGGATGAAGTCTCCTTCTCCGCTGCGGAAGGTCTCCACCGCCTCCTGCAACGACAGGCCGGGAATCAGTTTGAGCGCGGCGGGATCCACGCCATGGTTGCGGAGGGCGAACTGGAAGGAAGCCCAAGGCATGGGGGAAAAGCCGACCGGAATAACAGTGGCCCCCTGAAGGGAGGCCCATTGGAACTCGGAGACATCTCCGCGGCCCAATACAAAGAAGCCATCGCGGGAGTTAATCTGCGCGATGTGGGCCGGCACTACCTCCGCCCCCCAGTCCGAAGCGATAATCGAACGCATGATGCCGCTGCCGGATATGTCGGCAGCCCCTTGAATCAACGCACTATGGACGTGGGCGTATTGGGGCGGACAAGTGAAAAAGGTGACGTCCAGCCCCTCGCTTTCCAGGAAGCCGCCGGCGACCGAGACGTATATGGGCGTGTAAAAGACGGTGCGAAAGACCTCCATTAAACGGAGGGGATAACGGCCGGTGACCACGGGGCCTCCTCTATCCGAGAAATTTTGCCTGCCTACGGTTTCCCGAGGGTAGGCATTTGGGGAGCTAAACGTTAGTGACTGTAAGGTTGTAGATTCCCGCCTGCGCGGGAATGACGGGTCATCAGAAAGGGCTAACGAGTTGCGTCTTGTGCCAAGTTTTTCAAAATGGTGGGTTAAGGTTGCAGGAATGGCAGGAGTGCGCCAACGAAGGCTTCGGAGTCTTCGATTTGAGGGATGTGCCCCAAGCCGGGCAATACCACCTTGCTGGCGTTGACGATGTTGTTGTGCAGCAGTTCCTCTCCGTCACGGAGCCGATCCAGCTCACCGTACATGACCATCGTGGCGGTGGCCTTAATTCTGGGGAGCCGCGACATAATGTCGTAGTGGGCGAGGGACTCCATCAGATTTTTCACCCATACGCCGGCCTGAGCCCGCGTTTGGTTCATCGCCTCCACCCACTCGGGCTGGGGGTCGGCGAAGGTGGTAGCCGCCTTCAACTCCTCAGCAGTGCGCAGGATAGGCAGGCCGTCGGCGTCGTAACCGGAGGATGCCTCCTCCAAGCGTTGGGGCGCGGTACGGGCGTCCCAGACCGGAGCGCCGACAAGGACGAGCTTGTCCAACCGTTCCGGGAAGCTGGCCGCCATTTCGGTTGCCAGGATCGCTCCCACCGAATTGCCGACGTAGTGTCCCCGGTGGATGTTCAGGACCTGGCAAGCATGGTCCAGGGCGTTGGCGTAATCGGGAATGTTGAAGTGGCGTTGGGGCTTGTCCGATTCGCCGTGCCCAAGCATGTCGAACGCGTAACAGGTGTAGTGCTGGCTGAGGGAGTCGATTACGGTATGCCAAGCCCAGGTCGACGTACCGAGGGGATGAAGCATCACAAGAGGGTAGCCGCTGCCTTGTTTCACGAAGTGCATGTTGCCTTCGGGTGTCGGCACTTTGTCGGTGAGGTCTCGTCGGACGAACATATACCCTCCTGTTTTCCGCCGGTTTTCGTAAGACGGCGCGCCGTTATGAGTCGTAAATCCAAAAGGCCGCCGCTATCGTACTAATTGGGTATAGGCGTGTCAATTTAGGCGTAGTATGACGCCATGATCGACCGGCGGGGCGACTGCCCCCGCGCTCGGTTGACCTTAAGTCGGCCCTATGACAGAATTTAGAAGGACATACTGTCACCGTCCGCACAAGGCGGCAAATTTCTCCCCGAATACCCCTTTCCCCCGGTCACAGCGGCGACTCCGATGCGGATGGAACACTCTCATACCAACCTTTCGTCCGGTGGTGGGACCATGATGCCAGTGTGGAACAGGGCCGGCTTGCGGCGAATGGTACAACGGGAGTTGGGCGATTATCGATTGGTGGTTGCGTCCAACCGTCAACCATACATTCACGAAATGGTCGAAGGGCAGTTGCGCTATGCGGTGCCTGCGGGCGGGGTGACGACGGCCATAGACCCGGTGATGCAGGAGTGCGCCGGGACCTGGGTTGCCTATGGCGGAGGCAAGGGCGACTGGTACGCGGTAGATGACAAGAACAGGGTACAGGTGCCGCCGGACGACCCGGCGTACACCTTGCGGCTGGTGTGGCTTACGGAGGAAGAGGAGAGCGGGTACTATTACGGATTTTCCAATGCCGCCCTATGGCCGCTCTGTCACAATGCCTACACCGAGCCGGTGTTCGAATTGGGAGACTGGGAGACCTACCGGGCAGTAAACCAGCGGTTCGCCAACCAGGTGCTGGACGAAATAGGCGGCGGTCCGGCCGCAGTGTTCACTCAGGACTACCACCTGGCGCTGCTGCCTCGGTTGATCCGCGACGCCGACCCGGACATCATAACCGGGCAGTTCTGGCATATTCCTTGGCCCAACCCGGAGATTTTCCGGATTTGCCCTTGGCAACAGGAGCTTTTGGACGGCCTGCTGGGCAACGATATGCTGGGATTTCATATAGGCGACCATTGCAAGAACTTTCTCGACACCGTTTCCAGGCTTGTAGACGGTCAGGTTGACCATGAATACAGCCGGATAAGCTATGCGGGTGAACCCACACTGGTCAGGCCCTATCCGATCAGCGTGGACTTCGAGGAGATCAACCGGGACGCTCAGAGTTGTTACGTAACCGAGGAGATGGAGCGATTAACCGATGAACTGAACCTGGAAGGGATGCTGGTGGGTCTGGGCATCGACAGGATCGACTATACCAAGGGCATTCCGCACCGCTTCCGGGCGATGAGGAAATTCTTTGAAAAATATCCGGAGTTCATCGGAAAGGTTGTTTTCATCCAAGCCGGGGTGATGAGCCGCACGCAAGTGGACGCCTACCAGCAACTAGCCGAGCAGATAGACGAGTTGCTGGAAGACATCAACAGCCGGTTCGCCCGGCCCGGCTGGCAGCCCATAATCTACATGCCGAACGACCTGCCCAACCTGACATTGATGGCCATGCGGCGGCTTGCGCGATTCTGCGTTGTCAGTTCTCTTCACGACGGGATGAACTTGGTGGCTAAGGAGTTCGTGGCCAGCCGGTTCGACGAAGACGGCGTATTGATCCTGAGCCCTTTTACCGGGGCGGCGCAAGAGCTTACGGAAGCCTTGATAGTCAACCCATACGATGCGGAGGTCTTCGCCGACTCCATCTACCAATCGGTGAAGATGCCCTACGAGGAACGTCGTTTGCGGATGGTCCACATGCGTACCATCGTGCAGGAGAACAACATCTACAAGTGGGCTGCGTTGATGCTGGTTGACTTGATGCAGGCCGCGAGGCGGGCCCGCAGACCCCTGCAGAGCGCCTAGCCGCAAGCAGGCGCGCACTCCCGATTACCTCAAGCTCTGCACCTCAGGGAACCTCATGCCGCACCTTCTCCACGTATGGCCCGCCGTCAGCCGACGAATACGGGAAGCGTTCAGAACGTTGCTGGCGTTCGACTTCGACGGCACGCTGGCGCCTATCGTCGACCTCCCCGACCACGCCTTGCTCGCGCCGGAAGTAAGGGCAACTCTTGACTCTTTGAGCAAGCAGGGCCGGTACGTGACCGGCATCATAAGCGGGAGAAGCTTGGCCGACATACGGGCCCGCGTGGATGTGCCGGGACTGTTCTACGCCGGAAACCACGGGTTGGAAATGACGGGGCCGGGACTGGACTTCGTGCATCCCGGCGCCGAAAAACTGCGGGACACCCAGACTGAGCTATACCACCAATTGCGTTCCAATCTGGTAGACCTGCCTGGCGTGTTGGTGGAGAACAAAGGCCTGACCCTCAGCGTACATTACCGCATGGCTCCGGAGAGGGCCGCCGAGGTTGAAGCGCGGTTCAACCGTACCGTTTCTCCCTTCGCGCGTCTTGGAGGAGTGCGGACTACCAAGGGCAAGATGGTGCTGGAGGCACGGCCGGACCTCTCTTGGGGCAAGGGAGAGGCGATAGCCCGGTTATGGGAGATATATCCAGACATTTCGTTGACAATTTGCTTCGGAGACGACGTTACCGATGAGGACGGGTTCGCGGTGGTCCAAGCCGCAGGCGGTATCGCGGTGTTCGTCGGCGAAGGAAGGGCCCCAACCCAAGCGTTGCACCGTCTGGAATCCCCCGGAGAAGTGGCGGAAGCACTGAGGCTGTTGGTAAGCAACTAGCGGTTTCACGATAACTTGCATCGCTCAATATGTTAGATTCCCATGACGATTGCGGTATGTTAGAATCCTGAAACCTTGTCACGGCGTGAATGTTTCCACCACTGCGTCCCGGATGCTCCGGGACGCCAGCCGCGAATGTTGGGAATCCGGGAGACGACCCGGTAGATGATCAAAGCGGTCTCGTTCGACCTTTACAACACGTTAGTCCAGTTTTGGCCCCCGCTAGGGGAAGTACAGCAGTCGGCCTGTCGAGAACTGGGCCTGAACGTGTCGCAGGCTGGAATTCAACGGGGATACGCCGTAGCCGACGTTTACTTCAACCAGGAAAATGCTCGCCATTCCCTGGGGTCACGGACTGAAGAGGAAAGGCTGGACTTCTTCGGCAAGTACGAACAGATCATCCTGGAAAATGCCGGAGTGCCCGTATCCCTCAAGCTGGCCAAGCAGATCTGGACCATGGCCATCGCCATACCCAAGGACTTCATACCCTACGATGATGCAATACCCGTCCTGACCAGGTTGCACGAACAGGGGTACGTTCTTGGCGTTCTGTCGAACCTGCGCCGGGACATGCGGGAGCTTTGCGAAGGGTTGGGGTTTGGCCCTTACCTGGACTTCTATATCAGCCCGTCGGAGCCGGGGCAGGAAAAACCAAGCGCCACCATGTTCAATATTGCGTTGAAACTGACTGCCGTCGCCGCGGACGAGTTCATCCACGTGGGCGACCAGTACCGGTCCGACGTACTGGGCGCTAGGGCGGTGGGAATGCATGGGGTGTTGATAGACCGAAGCGGTTGGCAGAGGGACGAGTTCGACTGTGCCAAGGTATCGAACCTGGTTGAGCTGGAGCAGCTATTGATCGGCGCGCCCCAGTCGCTTTCGCCGCGTCTCAAGGCGTAAAGCCGCTGGCTGGAGAGCCAGCCGCGGCCCCCAAGCACCCGATAGGAGATATGACATGTCCGATTCTTCTCATACCCACGAGAATGGCCACGATCCTGTCAGAGTCGCCGTTTGGTACGACTATATTTGACCCTGGTGCTATGTCGGCCTGGAGCGGGTCGAACGGTTGATGAAGGACTATAAAGTTACGATACAGGGCAGGGCCTACCTGTTGCGTCCTGATACGCCAATGGAAGGGCAAAAGCGGGACCCAAGGCCGGGCGAGACTGAGGACGAGTTGTCCGAACCGTTGCGCAGCTATGCCAAGGAAGCCGGCTTGATCATGCGGCCTCCGTCGGTTACCCCGAATACCATGTACGCCCTGGAAGCGACGGAGTATGCCCAGCAACATGGCAAGTTCATGGAGTTCCATGACGCCGCGTACCGGGCCTTCTGGAGTGACAGGAAGGACCTGGGCAACCTGGAAGTCATAGGGGAGATCGCGGAAGGCGTGGGGCTGGACTCCGCGGACATGCTGACCAAGCTGGAACAGCGGGAATACGCCTCTACGGTAATCTACCAGTACCAGGAAGCCTTGCAGCACGGCATCCGCGGCATCCCGACTTTCCTGGTAGGCAACCTGCTGTTCACCGGCGCCCAGCCATACGACGTTTTCAAGCAGGCGATGGGCCGGGTACTGGAAGGTCAGCAGGGCGGGTAGAGTGTCCCATTGTGGATTCCCGCCTTCGCGGGAATGACAGTTGGGTGCGGACGTGACGGTGGGTTTGGGTGTTGAACTGCTCGAATTGCAATGCTGCTTCGGGTGATACGGTTCTTGCCCTTTCAATGCTCCCGCCGTAAAATGGCGCAAATTCAGCTAAGGGGGTCCCGGTGCGATGGCAGGTCTCACACATCCCTTGCAAGACATTCGAGTGATCGACTTGGGCAGGCATCAAGCCGGGCCCAGGTGCGCCCAGGTTCTGGCCCGCATGGGCGCCGAAGTTATCAAGGTTGAGCGCCTGGGGGGTGAGGAGACCCGCTACCACGGGCCGTGGGTGCGCAAGCAAAGCTCGTACTGGGTACAGTACAACTCGGGCAAAAAGAGCCTGAGCATGGACATGCGAAAGGAGTCGGCCAAGGAAATCCTGAGCAACTTAGTCAAGGTCTCCGACGTTTTGATTCAGAACTTCCGCCCGGGCACCATCGAAAAGATGGGCTTCGGCTACGATGTCCTGAAGGAACTCAATCCCCGGATTATCATGGTGAACGTGTCGGCCTTCGGACAGTTCGGGCCGTACAGGGAGAACATCGGGTACGACCCCATCGGTCAAACAATGTCCGGTATCACCATGGTCACCGGCGACGAAGGGATGCCCCCCATACGCACCGGCGTGCCAATCATCGACCGGATAACGGCGCTTCACGCCTCCATCGGAACGCTCACGGCCCTGCACGAAAGGGAGATTTCCGGCGAAGGGCAGTCCATAGACGTGTGCTTGGCCGATACGGGCTACAGCCTTACGGAGATTCCCATCACCGCCTATCACGGCGCGGGACACGAGCCGAAGCGCGGAGACCATTCCGCGCCCCCCAGCGGAATATACCCCTGCAAGGACGGCTGGGTGCTGCTTTCCGCCGGGGACCAGCACCACTGGCACCGGGTATGCAATGCGTTGGCCAAGCCCGAATGGCTGGAAGACCCGCGCTTCATCACCCGTCACGACCGGGCCGCCAACGGCGCAGTGGTCAACGAAGCCATAAACGCTTTGCTGGCCAACATGAGCGTGGGGGAGACCATCGACCACTTCCGGCGTCACGACATCGTAGCCGCCCCCGTCAACACCATCCCCCAAGCGGCTGAAGACCCCCACCCTTGGGAACGGGGCGCGATGATGGAGGTGCCGGACTTCCTGGCCGGGTCTATCGCTGTGTCCGGCGACTTCTGGCACTTCAGCCGGACTCCCGTCGTGGTGGGGTCCACGCCCAAAGTGGGAGAACACAATGAAGAGGTCCTGTCCGGGATTTTGGGCTACTCGGACGAGCAGATTACCCAGTTCCGCGAGGATAACGTCATCGCCGAGTTCGACTACTACGACGAGATACCGGGCTAAGGGCAGTTCATTTATCCCCGAAGGTACACGAAGGAGAGGGCCTCAAGTTTGGAGGCCCTTTTCTAAAGTTACGATATGACTTGGGAGGTAGAATACACCGACGAATTTGGGGAGTGGTGGGACGACCTGATTCGTTCAGACCAGAGGTCCGTAGCCGCAGGCGTGGAGTTGCTGGCAGAAGGTGGCCCTACTTTGAGGTTCCCTTTTACTTCTGGTATTCAAAGCTCAAGGCATCCCAATATGCGTGAGTTACGGGTGCAAAGCGCAGGTCGTCCGCTTCGGATATTCTATGCCTTTGATCCTCGTCGAACTGCTATACTACTCATTGGTGGCGATAAAACTGGAGACAATAGGTTCTATAATTACTACGTGCCTTTAGCCGACGACCTTTACGATGAATATTTAGCCGAACTCCGGCGGGAGGGCTTATTGTAATGAGCGGGCGCCATAAGTTCAGCAAATTAACGCAAGACTTCTCCGCTGTGGAGCGAAAAGAGGTTGAGAGCATTAAGGCTCAGATGCGGGCCGAGATTGAAGCCGAGGCTGCCAAGCCTTCTACCGAAGACGAAAAGGAACGAGCTCCTTCACCTGTCCATAGAGAGACAACGTAATCGCCGAGTCGGATTGCTACGACGAGATACCTGGGTAGGGGTCAACCGGCAACTTCGTCTCAACTGCTTGACTACTCGACGCTAGGGGCGGGGCTGGATCCCGCCTCTTGTGTAATTGAGCTACAGAAACGCAACTGAAAGGTGCTGGGCCGTGCAAGAGACACTAACCTATCAAGAACGTAGCCAAGCATTCTTGATCAAAGCCCGAGAAGAACTGGAAGCGGGGGACTTTGAGCAGGCGTCGGAAAAGGCTTGGGGCGCCGCCGCATTGATGGTGAAGGCTGTGGCGCAGATGCGTGGGGAAAGACACTATGCACACGCCCATCTGTCAGACTTAGTGGATGTTCTAGCCGATGAAACAGGAGACGTGCAACTTCGGCGTTTATATGATGCAGCCAGTGCCCTTCACACCAACTTTTACGAGAACCGTTATCGCGCGAGGGGTGTGCGCGGACGGCTAAGGGACGTGGAAGAGTTCGTGGAAAAGATGACCCGGATACTGAACGCCGGACAATAGTTGAGTCCGTTCCATTACCGGCCGCGGGCCTGATAACATTGCCTCATTATGCAAAGGGCGGGGATGAAACTCCCTGCCCTCGCCTTTGAATGTCCACGTCAGTACGTCAGAAACATCCGCTGTATCTCCGCCGGGTCGTTGGTCTTCGTCAACGCCAGCATCAGCAGGATGCGGGCTTTCTTCGGCGCAAGGTTGTCGGCGACTATGTAGCCGTCCTCTGTGAACCGCTTGGTACGCACTACTCGTCCGTTGCCCGTTTGGGTTGCGATCACCACCGGGATGCCCTGCCGCACGGCGGCCTTGGCAGATGCCATGAATTTCGACGGGGATGAGCCGCTGCCCAGGCCGGCGGTTACGATTCCGGCTACGCCCGCTTGGGCAAGGGCGTCCACCACCATGCCGTCGGCCCCGGCGTAGCCATAGGCAATGTCCACCCGCGGCAGGCTGTCAACGGCTTCGACGTCGAATTCGGCGTTAGTGGTGTGGCGCTTGGTGGGGGTGCGGTAGAAGACCACCTCTTCATCAGAGTCGGCGTATCCCAAGTAGCCCAGTTCGTTGGACCGGAAGGTCTCCAAGCGGAAGCTGTTGGTCTTGGTAACGTCACGCGCCGCTTGGATTTCGTTGTTGAGAACGATGAGGGTCCCGTGGCCCTTGGCCGCTGGAGACGCGGCCACCCTGATGCAGTCAATCAGGTTTACGTCGGCGTCGCCGCCCAAGCCCGACGCTGGGCGCATCGCGCCGGTGACCACCACCGGCTTGTCGCTTTTGACGGTGAGGTTCAGGAAGTAACCCGTCTCTTCCAGCGTGGCGGTGCCGTGGGTCATCGCCACTCCCGCCGCTGCGGGGTCTTCGCGGAAGATATGGTTTACCCGCTTGGCCAAGTCCAGCCAGTGCTCCGGGCCTACGTCGGTGCTTCCGATATTGAGGTATTGTTCCGCCACCACCTCGACCGATGCGGTGGCCTCGGGGACCTTGTCCAGCATCTCCTGTATGGTCAGATGCTGGTTGTGGTAGCTGTAGTTGGTGTAGTCCGTCCGTTCGGTCCCGACATAAGAGATAGTGCCGCCGGTGCCGATAAGATAAACCCGGGGCTTGGTCGCGGATGCCATGGTGCGTCTCCTATAGAGGTGAATTGTCGCGTGGTAGGCGCGGTTGCGTCGGGGTCAAGTATACCTTGTAGTTTCCGGTTCTCGTACTTCCGCTTTCGGAATTTTGTGGAATATGTTATTCTCAGCCTAGCAAAGTGTCGCCAGTGCAAACCATCACGATTACCAGGAGATCAAATAAGCCGCAGCGTCGCGCTGCGAAGGAGGTGAAACCCCATGTTGGCCCTTTGGACGCTCCGGATAGTGGGCGCCGGAGGATTTGCCGCTCTTGGCTGGAGGCTTGGGGGGATTGTATCGGAGATCACTACTGAAGAAGAGCGGTTCCTGCCTTGGGGGCTGGTGTTGACCCTTGCAGGGCTGCCTCTGGGAGCATTCATTACGCCTTATCTTATTCTCAAACCCTGGCGGAAATGCACTGACATTATCAGTTCTATTCCCGGTCCAACTTTGGCGGCAGGCATCATCGGCCTGCTGGTTGGCCTTGTCGTAGCATCATTGATATCCATACCCTTGTATTCCTTGGGTGGATGGCTGGGTTGGGTGGTCCCCATACTGGTCAGCTTGTTCCTGGGCCTTTTCGGAATGTGGGTCGGCGCCCATCGAAAAGGCGACATGCAAGCTATTTTCCCAGCCTTGGAGAGCAACAACAACCGTACCGCCCACGTATCCCGCAACGGCAGCATCCTGGTTGACACCAGCGCCATCATCGACGGCCGAATCGCCGACTTGAGCATCACCGGTTTCCTGGAAGGGGAACTGGTGGTGCCCAGGTTCGTGCTTGACGAGCTGAGGCACATCGCCGACTCCAGCGACGCCCTGCGCCGCAACCGCGGCCGTCGCGGGCTGGAAGTCCTGGGACGGTTGCGCAAGGACAACACCGTGCCCATGGAGGTGCTGGACGTAGGCGTGGGAGTCGGAGAGGAAGTCGACGCTCAACTGGTAAGGCTGGCGAAGGGGATGAAGGCCCCCATCCTCACCACCGACTACAACCTGAACCGGGTAGCGGAACTCCAGGGCGTCCAGGTGTTGAACGTCAACGAACTCGCCAACGCCCTCAAGTCCATCGTCCTGCCCGGAGAGGAAATGCGGGTGCACATCGTTCAGGAAGGCAAGGAAGCGGGCCAGGGAGTGGCGTACCTGGACGATGGGACGATGGTTGTCGTCGAAGGCGGGAGGCGTTACCTCAGTTCCTTCCACGACGTAACCGTGACCAGGGTGTTGCAGACCGCTGCCGGGCGCATCATCTTCGCTCATCCAAAGGCCCACTAGCCCCCTAAGCTATGGCCAGCGTTCATGCCCAAAGCGCCGGTGCGGTGGTGGTGGCCGCGGGCAAGAGCGCCCGCATGGGCGGGGTTGATAAGATATTCGCCTCCCTCCTGGGCAAGCCGCTCATTTGCTATACACTGGACGTGCTTGAAACCTGCCCGTCAATCTCTGACATCGTGCTGGTGCTGGACGCGGACTCTCTGGACCAAGGCCGGGAGCTTGTGCGCCAACACGAGTACCGTAAAGTGTCGAGCGTCTGTCCCGGAGGCCAGCGTCGCCAGGACTCCGTGCTGTGTGGATTGCAAGCGCTGTCCCCTTGCGAGTGGGTAGTGATTCACGACGGGGCCCGTCCGTGCCTTGACGCGGCCATGCTGCAAAGGGGCTTGGAAGCCGCGCAAGAGTCCGGGGCAGCCGTGGCCGGGGTGCCGGTGAAGGACACCATCAAGGTGGTGTCGCCGCAGGGGGCGGTCGAAGCTACGCCGGACCGGGCGAGGCTTTGGGCGGCGCAAACACCGCAAGTCTTCCGCCGTGACGTCCTGTGGGACGCCCACCGCCGTTGCACCGGGCCGGTGACCGACGACGCCATGATGGTGGAAAGCTTGGGCGGGCAGGTGAAGATGTTCCCGGGTTCGTATGAGAACCTGAAGGTGACTACCCCCGAGGACCTGTTGCTGGCTGAAGTGTTCCTGCGAGCAAGAGTGTCGGCGCAGAGGTGAACCCTCTATTTCCGCGTCCTCCATTTCCGCGGATTGATGGATTGGCAGGATTCGGAAAATCATGGTAATCCCGGAATCAAAGAAATCACAGTTCAGACAATTACACCAAGAACCGAAAGACCCTGCCATATAGCAAGCAATTTATGGACTTTCGCGTTGGCATAGGGATAGACAGCCATCCGTTGACGCCGGGGCGCAGATTGGTGCTGGGGGGCGTCGAGATTCCTTACGAGTTGGGTCTGTCGGGCCACAGTGACGGCGACGTTCTGGTCCACGCAATCATGGATGGGTTGCTGGGCGCGGCCGCCCTGGGGGACAAGGGAGTCCACTTCCCGCCCGGAGACCCCCGATACAAAGACATTTCGAGCCTGATACTGCTGTCGGAGACGGCTGGCCTGGTGAGGGACGCCGGTTGGCGGGTGTCCAACGTGGATGCTACAATGTTGGCGCAAAAGCCTAGGCTGGCCGGCTACATTGAGGAAATGAGAACACGGGTAAGCGGCGCATTGTCGATACCCGTGGCCCGCATCGGAATCAAAGCCACCACGACTGATTATCTTGGGTTTGTGGGCCGCGAGGAAGGCATCGCGGCCTTGGCCGTGGCATCACTATGCCATCCGGCGGGGTTCGGGGTAACAAGCGCATGAGGCTTTACAACACTCTAGCCGGGGAAGTGCAGGAGTTCGTCCCCGCCGACGGCAACACCGTCAAGATGTACATCTGTGGCGTTACCCCCTATTCCTCCACTCACGTGGGGCACGCGCTCAGCTACGTGGCGTTCGACGTTCTGCGGAGATACCTGGAGTACCTCGGGTACGAGGTGCGCCACATCCAGAACTTCACCGACGTAGACGACAAGATCATCCAGAAAGCCCAGGAGCAGGGAGTCGATTCGTCTGAACTGGTGGAGACGTTCATCGACGATTTCTTCGATGGGATGGACACCCTCAACGTCCAACGGGCCCACGTCTACCCTCGCGCTACCCTGGAGATAGGGCCAATCATCGAAACCATCGGCACGCTGGTTGACAAGGGCTATGCCTACGCTGGAGGCGGTGACGTTTTCTTCAGGGTCACCCGTAGCGAAGGCTACGGCAAGTTGAGCCACCGCAACCTGGAAGGGATGCAGGCCGGCGCCAGGATAGAGGTGGACGAGAACAAAGAGCACCCCATGGACTTTGTGCTATGGAAGGGGGCCAAACCGGGGGAGCCTTCCTGGGAGAGTCCCTGGGGGCCTGGGCGGCCGGGCTGGCACATAGAATGCACCAGCATGGCCATGACCTACTTGGGCCAAACGCTGGACATTCACGGCGGCGGCCAGGACCTGATTTTCCCCCACCATGAAAACGAAATCGCCCAGAGCGAGGGCGCGACCGGAGTGGGGCCGTTCTCCCGGTACTGGGTGCATAACGGGCTGTTGCAACTGGGAAACGACAAGATGAGCAAGTCGTTGGGGAACCTGGTCAGCTTGGACGAAGCCCTCAACGCCAACAGCCCTGATTCGTTGCGGCTGTACTTCCTCAGTTCGCACTACCGCAGCCCCTTGAGCTACACCGACGAAGGGTGCGCCGCGATGGAGCGGAGCGTGGAGCGTCTCGTCCAAGCGGTGCGGCGGGAAAGCGCCCGGACCGGACAGGAACTGGATGCCACCCCCTTCAGGGTTCGGTTCCTTGAAGCCATGGATGACGACCTCAACACTCCCCGCGCCTTGGCAGCCCTCTTCGACCTCGCCCGTGAGGTGAACCGCTCCGCCGACCAAGGGAAGGACGTGTCCGCCGCACAGGATACTCTCCGGCACTTGGGCGGCATCCTGGGGCTGACCTTCCAAGGCAGACAACCCTCCGGCGGGGACCAACTGGCGGCCAAGCCCTTTATCGAGTTACTGCTGGATACCCGAGCCAAACTGAGGGCAGCCCGGCAGTTTGAGCTGGCCGACCGTATACGGGACGGGTTGAACGAGCAGGGGGTAACGCTGGAGGACACGCCTGCCGGGACTCAGTGGGAGTACCGCCCCCGGGGATGACCGCGCCGGAACATCATTCCCGTGCAGGCGGCAACCGCGTCAGAACGTCATTCCCGCGCAGGGGCAACCGCATCAGAACGTCATTCCCGCGTAGGCGGGAATCTCTCCGCGTTTCCAGACTCCACTTCCCCGGAACCTGATGCTTTTCCGATTGCCCTCTGTAGCTGGTATATGCCGCCGGAAATTGCCCGTCCGTCACTGGCCGCGCATCCTGGACTGTCCTGTGTCACCCCACTCGAATGACAGCATCTGTGGGTGTTACACTCCCATTGATGACACGGAAACGGTTTCGGGAGGAATATGTTAAGCAGTACCGCCATCTCCGCGTTGAAGCAGATTGTGGGCGCGGAGAACGTGCTGACCGACCCTTACAGCTTGGACTGCTATTCGGGCGACGCCCTGAATCCCTACCGGGCATACGTGGCGGAGGACGCCTTCGAGAGGCTGGCCGACGCGGTGGCAAGGCCGGGGAACACCAAAGAAGTCTCCGAAATAGTTTCCTGGGCCATGAAGGAAAAGTCGCCGCTGATTCCTATGGGCGGCGGCACCGGAGTCATGGGCGGCACGGTGCCGGCGCGCGGCGGCGTAGTCGTGGACCTGAAGAGAATGGACCGGATACTGGAGGTCAACGCGGAGGACCTGACCGCGGTGGTCGAGGGCGGCGTCGTGCTGCACGACTTGGTGGAAGAACTGGCGGACTATGGCTTGATGCCGGGCCACGACCCCTATAGCGTGCCCATCGCCACCGTCGCCGGGACCATATCAACCAACGGGGTGGGTTACCGGGCGGCGGCCTTCGGCCCCATGGGCGACCAGGTGGTCGCATTGGAGGTGGTCCTGCCCGACGGACGGGTAATAGCCACCAAGCCCGTGCCCAAGTATTCGTCGGGCCCCAACCTCAACCAACTGTTTATCGGCAGCGAAGGGGCCTTCGGAATCATCACCAAGGCCACCATCAAGGTGTTCCGCCTTCCCGAGGCCCACGTCTTCGTCACCATGGCTTTCGACACATTTGACATGGGTTTCGAGGCTGTCGCCGAAATAACAGCCTTGGGCATCCGTCCTACGTTACTGGACTTGACGGAAGACGATGAGGGCATTCTGCTGTACCTGTTGTTCGAGGGATTCATCGAGGGCGTGGCGAGCCAACAGGAGCGGGCCAAGCGGGTCTGCGCTGAGTTCGGCGGCTGGGACGTTGGCCCCCTGCCGACGATGGACTATTGGCGATACCGCCACCAGTCGGCGGAAAACTACAAGCGGACAGCGTTGGGAAAGCCCCGGCAGGAGAGGTGGAACCGGACCGGCTGGAGGGCGTTCGACTATCTGCACATTGCGCTTCCCGTTTCCAAGGTGCTGGAATACCGGCATAAGTGCGACGAATTGATGGAAGGCACCGGTTTGCGGGTGGTGGAGTACTCCCTGTGGAGCAGGCCGGAACTGTTTTCGATGCTGTTGACCTATGACGGTGAGGAAGGCGACGGCTTCCGCGACAGGCTGGCCGATGTGGTCCACCAAGTATTGACCCTGGCCCAGGACATGGGCGGCATCATGGAGTACTGCCACGGCGTCGGCGTCAAGCTGAACCACCTGCTGGCCCGGGAACTGGGCGTGGGCCACGACGTCATCCGGGACTTGAAGCGGACACTGGACCCGGCGGGCATAATGAACCCGGGGAAGCTGGGACTTTAATTCCTCATTTTCCCTTTCCTACTGACATCTCCTCGTTGACACCTCGTATTGCATCTGGGTAGCGTAGAACAACCAACAGCGGGCCCGAACTGCAGGCTGGCCTGCCTCACTGGACCAAGGAGGCGACAATCCGTAATTTCCCCTCACCCCGCCGGGGTGAGAGTAGACTCCCTATGGGGCTGTAAAACGGCTCAAGAGCAACAGGTGGAACCAAGCGGTATCGCCCGGCGGGTTTCCATGCCCGCTTGCGGCAGCGCGGCGCGTAGATCGCCGCCCAAGCCCGGCGCTGGGCCGGAGTCAATTCCGGCAACGCCCAGGGCAACGGTTGCTACCCGAAGTGGCTGTCCCTGCGTAGTCATGGGTCCGCCGCAATGATTCACCCGCCTGCTTTCGAGCAGGCGATGAGATCTCCCGCGCGAGAAAGTTCCTTGCGTCAACGCGCTCCCGAAACCGTCGGGGGCAAACTTTTCTGGCAGACAGCGGATGGACCGGCGGAGGACTGCTGCGCCGACGCCATTGAGGCGGAAGGCGTCGACCGGTCACAAGGCTTTTTAAGCCTGGGCTTGAAGCTGAGGAAGGCGCGGACGCAAGATGACGGGTCCTCAGGTCATAGAAGCGGTCGTGACCTCGGCGCTTGGCCCACCTGTTGCTCAACACCAACCCCGCCGCCGGAAAGCCCAAGCTCAACGGCAGAACTGGTACAAGGCGAAGAATGGACTGGCCTTTGACGACTTCCGGCCATTTCCTTCATGTCCCGGACATCCTATTGTATAAACCAATATGGCGTATCACGTAATATCTATTGCCATGATACCTGCCACATGTTATTATATATACGGATGGTATTCGACTGTTAATATTTGTTAACAAGGTGTTACAACACTGTGAACAGCCGAGTACCGGGACATAAATTTTACGGAGGTTGAGACAAACCGAATTGGCAACCCAACTGGAAATACAGACCAAAAATCCCTTGGAAAGCGCTGTAGACGCAGCGGAAACTCAGGGTGGTGTGGGGATTCAACAACAGGACGCAGCAATCTTCGAGGCGGCCCTGGCCGAGGCAGAGGAGATTCTTCAGTCTCAGAGGCTGGCCAGAGAAGTAAGCCTGCCGGTAAAGGCTTGGCGAGCTATCGTTGCCTTCTATGACTGGATCACCGGCCCGCCAGCAACCCAACAGGAGCGCATCAGCTTGGAACTGCAAAGGTTCGACCACGAGCGTCGGACGGGCGCCGTGAGACCTTTGTAGTCCTTTCCGGCGCATACGGTCAGAAAAAGACCCCTGGGTTGCACCAGGGGTCTGATTTTTTTGTGTGATTAGTGAACAATCAGAATGGCAGTTCCTGGCCGATTCCCTGCTCCCGCGCTTTTTTGTAGACCAACTGGGCCGCGGCGATGTCCTCCAGGGCGATTCCCATTGACTCGAACAGGGTTACCGACTCGTCCGACGGTCTGCCGAGCACTCTGCCCGCCACCACGTCCTGAAGTTCGTGGGCCATGTCCCACCGGAAGGAACCCCTGGCCTCGGGCCATATCAGGTCTCCGCATTCCGTCTTGGCCTGCTCAAGGTCGTCAACGACGATGACATCCGAGCGGGTGACGGTGGCTTCGTCAATCTCCCGCCGCATCCAATGGTTGCCGCCCGCTGCGTTGACGTGGGCGCCTGGAGCCAGCCAATTGCCCTCCAGCACCGGGTCGCGGGCGCTGGTTATGACTATCACGATGTCGGCTCCGGCAACGCACTCCTGAGCCGAGTCCACTGGCCGTACTCCCAGGTTCAGACGCTCACTGCTTCTCTTGGCGAACTCCTCCCGGCGTTCCTGCCTTCGGCTGTAGACCCGGGCCTCCCGGATGTTTCGTACCGCCGCGACTGCTTCCAGTTGGGTGCGGGCCTGAAAGCCGGACCCGATGACCGCCACCGTGTTTGCGCCCTCGCGGGCCATGTAACGGGTAGCGAGGCCGGAAGCGGCGCCGGTGCGTATCTGGCCCATCCGGCTGCCCTCCATGCAGGCCAGCAAGCCCCCGGTTTCGTAGTCGTACAGCATGACGATCATCTTGGCCCCCGCCGGGCCGCCGAAGGAGGGATAGGCCTTGTACCCGAACACCTTGTGCTGGGAGTCGGCTGCGGCCATAAAATGGAAAAAGCCCCCAGGCATACGGATCCTGGAACGGGGCTTGATCTCGGTGTTGCCGTTCCCCGCATGAACGAATGCCTCTTCCAATGCCTCGATGCACTCGTTCATGGGCAAGAGTTGCACCACTTCTTGTTCGTTCAGGAACAGGGCCATCCTATCCTCCTGTGTCAAAACTGACGCACAGTATATCATCGCCCCTTTGCCTAGAAAATCGCGGAGTGTTTGGCTACAATGGCGAAACCCAGCGAAAGGAGAATCGGGGTTGGCAACTCTCAGACCACGAGTGTTTGTCACTCGGCAATGTTTTCCCGAGGCCATTGACGTACTGAGGAGTGCGGCTGAGGTGGAAGTGTGGCCCCACGAAGAGCCTCCTACGCCAATGCAACTCTGGAGTAAGATCGAGTCCGTCGACGGCGTCATGACGAACATCATGGACCACATGGATGCGCCTACGCTGCAAGCGGCCCGGCGCTTGAAGGTCATCGGCCAGTTGGGCGTAGGAGTGGACAACATCGATGTGGCCGAGGCCACCCGGCGCGGGGTGTTGGTGGGCAATACCCCCGGCGTGCTGGCCCAAGCCACTGCCGACACCGGTTTTGCCCTGCTGATGTCCGCCGCGCGCCGGATCGGCGAGAGCGAGAGGTGGCTGCGGGAAGGCAACTGGAAGATTCAATACCATCCCATGTACTGGCTGGGCGCGGACATTCACGGCGCTACCCTGGGCATCGTGGGCCTGGGCCAGATAGGCTTGGAGATGGCCAAACGGGCCCTTGGCTTCAGCATGAGGGTGATTTACTACTCGAGGACCCGCAAAGTGGAACTGGAGTACCGGTACGGGTTGGAGTACGTTGAGCCGCAAACGCTGTTAAGCACTGCGGACTTTGTTTCCCTTCACATACCGCTGACGCCGGAGACGCGGTATTACATCAGCGAGCGTGAACTGGGCTTGATGAAGCCCACGGCAATACTGCTGAACTTGGCCCGCGGCCCGATCGTAGACGCCAAAGCGCTCTACACTGCCTTGAGTGAGGGCAGGATTCGAGCGGCGGCATTGGACGTGACCGACCCAGAGCCTATTTCGCCTGATGATCCATTGCTTACCTTGCCCAACCTGGTGATTACTCCCCACATCGGCAGCGCGTCGATAAACGCGAGGCGGGAAACCTGCCTGCTGGCGGCGCGCAACATTGTTGCCGGAATCGAGGGCAGGCGGCTGGAGCAGTGCGCCAACCCCGAACTGTACGAGGTCAAGGGAATCTGATACAGCAAGAGGACTACTTGGCCCAAGACCTTTTCACCCTTTCGTCATTCCCGCGCAGGCGGGAATCTATATGGTCTGACCATGGGAAAGTTGTAATAGATTAGCCGGCTACGAAGGGGGCGCTATGGCACAGGTCTTTGATGGAATCACCGTCCTCGACTTCACCAGCGGCCGGGCCGGCGGCGTCGCCACCATGGTGATGTCCGACTTCGGGGCCGAAGTCATTAAGGTCGAGCCGCCGGGTGGAGAAAAATTCCGCAATTCTCCGGGTTCCATCCAATGGAACCGCGGGAAGAAAAGCGTCGTCCTCGACCTGAAGACACAAGACGGACAGGATAAAGCGCGGGGGTTGGCGCAGCTTTCCGATGTTGTCGTCGAGAATTTCCGGCCCGGAGTTACCCAACGGCTGGGCATCGACTACGACACGCTCAAAGCCGACCATCCCGGACTGGTGTATGCCACGCTGACGAGTTTCGGCCCGCAGGGGCCATACGCCAACTACAAGGGTTATGACGCCGTGGTGGCCGCCAAGAGCGGCCGGATGATGATGTTCGCCGAGCAGAACCCCAGGGAAGGTCCCAACTACGTCGTCACCCAGGGCGTCTGCCACGCCTCCGCTACGGCGCTGGTCCGCGGCATCACCTCCGCGTTGTATGTGCGGGAGCGTACCGGAAGGGGCCAGCGGGTAGAGACCAGTATGCTGAAAGCCGTGACCACCTATGACCATGTCTCCTGGGTCCACGGCCAGATGGTAAAGAACCGCCCCGACGAGTACCCGCCCGACCCCAGGGTCGGCACCGGGCGTGGAAACCCAACGGGTTACCTGCCCGCCCGCACCAAGGATGGCCGCTGGATCCAACTGGGTAACGTGGTTGAGAGGCTGTTCCGGTCCATGATGCACTCGATGGACATGGACTTCATCTACGAGGACCCGCGCCTCAAGACCGCGCCTTTCCTGGACCGGGAAGCCGTGGCGGTGCTGGAGCGCATCATGCTGGAGAAAGTCCAGGAGAAGACCCTGGACGAGTGGATGGCCATATTCCTCAGCAGGGAAGGCAACGCCGCCGCCGAACCCTACCACACGTCGGAGCAGGCCCTCGACCATCCCCAGATAGTACACAACGGCCACGTGCAGGGGATGGATGTTCCCGGAGTGGGCCGCACGCGACAGCTTGGCCCCATGGTGAATATGAGATTTACCCCGGCCAGCACCCAGAGGCCGGCCCCGGCGCCGGGACAGCACACCGACGAGGTACTCGCCCGTCTCAATGACGGAGTCAAGAGGCATTCCAACGGAGCCAAAGGCCCAATGCCGAAGCATCCCTTGGAAGGAATAACACTCTTGGACTTGGCGACGGTAATCAACGGCCCGTTGGGTTGCGCGTTGGTGGCCGAGCTTGGCGCCAGGGTAATCCGCATCGAAGCCCCCGGCGGCGATTGGGGCAGAATGGGACTGCCTTTTTCAGTACATCGGACTATGGCCGGCTCAGAGGGTATTTGCTTGGACCTCAAGACCCCGGAGGGCCAGGAGATCATGGGCAAGCTGGCGGCCAAGGCCGACTTGCTGCTTCACAGTATGCGGCCCGGCGCCCCCGAGCGGACCGGAATAGGCTACGATCAGTTGTCGAATATCAATCCCAACCTGGTCTACCTGTATGCCGGGGGATACGGCTCCACTGGCCCCTACTCTCACCGTCCGTCCATGGCCCCGATCGCCGGCGCAGTCTCCGGCGGTGGAGTGGCCCAGATGGGAAGGGATGCCTTCCCGCCGTCGGGCCAAGCCATGTCCATCGACGAGATCACCGCCGTAGCCAAGCAACTCAAACGGGCCAACGACGGCACCGCCGACCACAGTACCGCGATGGTCAACGCCGTGGGATTGGTGCTGGGCCTTTACGCCCGTGAGCGCACCGGACAAGCGCAGTATGTCGAGTCCACCATGATCGCCGCCAACGCCTACCTCAATATAGACGACTTCTACTGGCACGAAGGCAAGCAGCCCCGTCCGCTGCCGGACCAGGACGGCTACGGCCTCCACGCCCTGTACCGTCTTTACCGGGCTAAGACCGGGTGGGTGTTCCTCGCTTGCCCATTCGAGGATGAATGGGAAACCTTGTGCAAGACCATTGACCGTCAGGACCTTCGGGATGATCCCCGGTTTGCCACCCGTGAGGCGCGTGAGAAGAACGACGACGCGCTGGCCGACGAACTGGCGAGAGTGTTCGCGGCGGAAGACCCTCTGTATTGGGAGAAGTTGCTCACCGCCGCCGACGTGGCCTGCGTCAAGGCCGAGGACCGTGGAATGTACTTCTTCTTCAACGAAGACGAACACGTCCGTCAAAACGGCTTTCTCACGGAAGTGGAAGCGCCCCGCTACGGGGAGTTCTGGCGGTACTCTCCCGTGGTCGGCTTCTCGGAAACCCCAGGACGGGTGGGTCCAGGGCCGCTGAATGGCCAACACACCCGCCCCATCCTGAGGGAGTTGGGGTATACCGAGGAACAGATTCACGACTTGAAACAGCGGAAAGTAGTGCACTGGGAGGAAGAATAGTTGGCCGTGGCTCCGAACATAATACCCGCCGATACCAACGGCATAAGGGACAGGGCCGCCATCGTCGGCATAGGAGAAACCGAGTTTTCCTGGAACTCGGGCCGCAGCGAGTTGCAGCTTGCCTCGGAGGCAATCAAGGCGGCCTGCGACGACGCCGGGATAGCTCCACAGGACATCGATGGCCTCATCCGCTATGACATGGAGTCCAACCACGAGACCCTGCTGACCCAGTCGCTGGGCATCAAGAACCTGCGTCACTGGGAATCGGTATCCTACGGCGGGGGAGCGGGCAACGCCGTGGTGGGCCATGCCGCAGCCGCTATCGCCGCCGGGTTCGCCAACTACGTGGTATGCTTCCGCGCCGCTAACCTGCGTTCCGGGATGCGGTTGGGCCGCGCCAGAGGCCCGGAGCGGATTTTGGGAGGCGCGCAGGGCTTTGCCGTGCCTTGGGGTTGCATGGCCCCGGCGCATAATTTCGGCATGTTCGTCCGGCGTTACATGCACCGGTACGGCGCCACCAGCCGCCACTTCGGTTGGGTAGCAGTTACTTTGCGGGAGCACGCCTCCCGCAATCCCCGCGCCCTCAGAAGGGACCCCATCACCATTGACGACCACCAGAATTCCCGCATGGTTGTGGACCCGCTGCACGTCCTGGACTTCTGCCAGGAAAACGACGGGGCCGCGGCGATTGTGATGACCACCCAGGAACGCGCCAGGGAACTGCGCCACTCCGACACTTTGACACTGGTAGAGGCGGCGGCCCAAGGGTCCGGCCCCCGCAACGACGGCATCATTTACCGTCCCGACCTGGCGGCGGCGGAGTCGGAGAACACCGCCCGCGACCTGTGGGCGCGGGCCCGCTTGGAAGCAAAGGACATGGACGCCTTCATGTTCTACGACCACTTCACACCATTCTGCCTGATAAACCTGGAAACCTACGGCTTCGTGGCTCCAGGAGAGGCCAAGGACTTCGTGGAAGGCGGCGCGAACATCCGGTTCGACGGGCAGTTGCCCACCAACACCCACGGCGGCAACCACTCCGAAGCGTACATTCATGGTCTGACCCACGTCCAGGAGGCTGTGCGCCTTATCCGGGGCGTCTCCACGTCCCAGCCGCCGCAAAAGACCATCAACCGGGTACTGTCCTGCAGCAGCGTGGCCCAACTGAGCGGCGCAGTGATAATTCGGCGGGGGTAGCAAGGAACGTCTATGACGCAGCAACAAGAACACCCCGCCAAGTCGCGGCCCATGACAGCGCCCTTGGAGGGCGTGCCTTTGCCCGATCTGGAGCGGCTGCCGGACTATGAGCGAGGGTTCTGGGAGGGGCCGCGGAACGGCGAGCTTCGCATCCAGCAGTGTTCAAGTTGCGGTTTGTTCCGGCACCTGCCCATGCCTATGTGTCCGCAGTGCTCGTCCCTGGACTACGACTGGACCAAGGTCAGCGGACGGGGAGTAGTCTATTCCTACGTCATAGTCCGCCACCCGGTGCACCCGTCGATCTCCGAGAAGGAACAGGTGCCCTATAACATCTGTGTGATAGAGCTTGATGAGCAGGAAGGATTGCGGATTTGCAGCAACGTCCTCCACGTTGCTCCAGAGGACATCCGGATAGACATGCCGGTCCGGGTGACTTTCATCCCCGCAATCGACGAACCGGACCTAATGCTGCCGGTGTTCCTGCCCGATGCGGCGCGATAGATGGACGGGGCCGATACCGGAATCGCAGGTGAGGACACTATGACTACCGTTTCTCCCATTCCCCAGGGTTTTCGCTCGGTTACTCCCCACATGACCATCAAGAACGCTGGCGAGGTCATGGATTTCTATGTCCGGGCCTTTGGCGCCGTGGAGATTTGCCGTTTCCCCATGCCGGGCATGGACCTGCTGGCCCACGGCCTGCTGCAAATTGGCGATTCCTTGGTCATGGTGACCGACGAATTTCCGCCCGAATTCTGCGCCGATGCGCTGTCCCCCACAACAGCAAAGGGCACTACCGTCACACTGCACATCTACACCGAGGACGTGGACGCCCTGTACCGGCGGGCCCTGAAAGCCGGATGCGAGACGGTAATGGAACCGATGGACGCCTTCTGGGGCGATCGCTACGGCCAGGTCCGCGACCCCTTTGGCCACCACTGGGGCCTGGCGACCCACATCAAGGACATGGCCCCGGAGGAGATCGCCGAGGCTGCCGCCACGGAGTTTAAGGTCGTCCAAGCCTAATTCAAATTGTAAACCCTGGCCGCGTTCCCGCCGGCTATCTTGGCCCTTTCCTCCAGGGTGCATTCAGCAAGAATCTCTTCGAGGATTTCCCGGCTTCTTGGGAAGGTGGACTCTTGGTGGGGGTAGTCTGAGCCCCATTGCAGGGTATCGACGCCGATGATGTCACGAAGCTGAATTCCCAACCCATCTTCCTGGAACCCGAGGAAAATGTTCCGGCGGAAGAAGTCGCTGGGAAGCATACCGTCCTTGAACCGGTAGCCGCTCACCCCCCTGGCCCGCTGGGTGTAGTTGTAGTCCATGCGGTCCAGAAAATGGGCAGCCCATGACACCTCGTGCTCGACCGCACCGATTTGCAGCTTCGGGTAACGTTCGAACACCCCGCAGAAGATCATGTCGGTAAGCGACATCCGCACGTAGTGATCGAAGTTGATGGTCACCGAAAACCGGTTGGTGCTGGTGCGGTCGCCCTCCCCCGATCCAAACCGGTTGGTCGCGGCATGAAGCCCCAAGGGCATCCCCAAGTCTTGAGCGGTGGCCCACAGGGGTTCATAGACCGGCGAGTCGTACCGGCGGTCCTCCTGCGGGTAAACCGTGATCATGCCGCCGATGAATCCCAGCTTGTGGCACCGCTCCAACTCGGCCACCGCAACCTCAACGTCGTCTACGTTGATCATGGCGATGCCGCCAAGACGTTTTGGCGCAGCCCGGCAGAACTCGCCCAGCCAATCGTTGTAGGTCTTGAAGACGGCGGTCAGAAGCTCGCCATCCGGCACCTTGAACAACTGGAGGCCAAGGGTGGGATAGATAATGCTTACGTCGATACCGTCCTGGTCCATGTCCTTGATGTGCTCTTCAGGGATGTAGCCCCCGGGCCGGACGTTTTCAAACACATCGCCGCTGGTCAACTCCTCCGGCGAGTCGAACCTTCTTCCGGTCTGGGCCCCGCCGAAGCCGAACCCGGTAGTAATTTTCATGCCGTCGCAGTACCACCATTCACCGTCGTCCTCCATGTGGGTGCGAGGCGCCCGGTCACGGAACTTTTCATCTATCCGGCTCACCCACAAGTCGGGAGGTTCCATCACGTGGTTATCGGATGAAATGATCCTGTAATCAGCCATGACTTATCTCCTCGAATGCAGTCTTGGGTGATTGCCGATCTGCGGCTGAATGGCCGGTGAACATGAGGCGCAGATCCCATCCTAATGAACGACGATGCTTACCTCAATGAATTCGGGATTGACGAGTTGCGGCGATTATGGCGGCGTATAAGAACGGAGTCAAGCGATCAACATAGTCTGACGGAAACCTATCGCTACAAACGAAGTGATGAAGACTTACCCTTGCCGGAACAGCCGTAGAGGCGCTAATCCCTGAGTGGTCTGGAGGGGAAGCTGGCCGATGAGAGCCGATATGGATTCCCGCCTTCGCGGGAATGACTGAAGTTCTTGTTGCGGACTTGGGTTCCCTTGGTATATCTATCACGCGAATGCGATTGCATTGGGAGAACGGCAGTATCAGATCTCCGCCCGGAATCTGGTATCCTAGCTCCGGTCTATCGCTCGGCCCTCGCGGACGAATTAAGGCCGCCAGCTTGGGCCGAGACTGGGAATATTGGTGTTTGCGTCTTGACGACCGCCGCTCTGCTGATCCTGTCCTCGGGTTTCCTGCTCATCACTATCGCCACCGCCCCCGAAGCTCACCGGCGGATGAGAACGTTGTTCTACGGGTGGAAGATAGTGAGCTTGGCTATGCTTATCAACGCCCTGTCGAGCGGCCCGGTATGGAGCGGCGTCGGGGTGTGGATCAAGGCCCTGGAGTTGGAGTTCGGGTGGAGCCGCGCCCAATTGACCGGCGCGTTTTCCATGGCCCAGCTCGAGGGAAGCATCATAGGCCCGTTGGTGGGGTATTTGATCGACCGTCTGGGCCCCCGCCGGATGATCCTCATCGGTTTCGTGATTACCGGGTTGGGCTTCATACTGTTCAGCCGTACAGACAGCATTTTCATATTTTACCTGTCCTACGGCATGATCATGCTAGGCACGGCGGCGGGTACATGGTCCCCCTGCATGGCGGTAGTGAACCGCTGGTTCGTAAGGAAACGCGGTATGGCCATGGCCTTGGCGTCTGAGGGTTCGCCGTTGGGCGGGCTGGTGCTGGTGCCGATTCTGGCGTGGGCAGTAACACCGGGCAACTATGGCTGGAGCGTCACCGCCCAATGGATTGGGGTGGTGTTCCTGGCGCTGGCGTGGCCGATATCCCGGTTGATCCGGGAATGGCCGGAAAACTATGGCCTGCTTCCCGATGGAGACCCACCGTCCCGTCCACCCCGAGACCAGTCCAGACCCGCCTCAAGGGCAGCGGCTTCAGACCAACTGGAATTCACCGCGCGCCAAGCGATACGGACCCGGGCGTTCTGGCTGATTACCTTTGGCCAAGCGCTTTCGACGATACTATTTGCCACATTGACGGTGCATCTTGTACCAATGTTGACCGACCAAGGCCTGTCCCTGCAAGCGGCGGCATACGTGTTTTCGGTGGTCATGGGAGTGGCCGCGATTTTCCAGTTGATCGGCGGGTACATGGGGGACAAGATGCCAAAGAACATAGCCATATCCATCTTCGGTTTTATCCAGGCGGCAGGCTTTCTCATATCCGTATTCGTCCATAGCTTCCCGATGGCCATGCTATTTGCCGTGGTATTCGGCGCAGGATTTGGCGGGCGGAATCCGCTTACCACGGCGATACGCGGCGACTACTTCGGTAAATACGCTTTTGCCACCATTATGGGCATTTCCAGCGCCCCCATGTACGCGTTCATGCTGGCGGCCCCGCTCTTCGCAGCGTTCCTGTTCGACGCGACCGGAAGCTACACCATTGCGTTCCTCATAATCGGAACGTTGGGAATGATGAGCGGCGTGCTGTTTCTGCTGGCCAAAAAGCCAACCTCTCTCCCGTTGGACAGAAGAGCTTCCGCCACTCGCAGACCGACCGGATACCGATCCCGATAATGTCCCATTCCAATGCAGCCATGGTCCGTGGATTCCCGCCTGCGCGGGAATGACAAGGAAAAGGCGGGAATGACGAAGTGAACGCGGCCGTGACGTGAGGCGGGCAGGAATGGCCGGTTGGGTGCGGCGATAGGCTTGAGAGGGGCGATCAGCCGATGCCCATAGCCTTCAGGGCCACCAATGCCATGTCGTGGTCGCCGGGGCCGTAGGGCAGGCCGGAGACTCCAATGCCTCCCAAGATGGCGTTGTCGACGGGGTCGCGTACGCATATTCCGCCGGAGATCACCATCAGCATCGGGTCGCCATACTCAGATAGCTGCCAATCGTGTTCCTTCAAATTTGCGGCGAAGTCGGTTTCGCCGGGACGCAGTTCCCCGAAAACCTTGGTGCTGGAGCCGGTCATGGCCGATGTGTAGGCTTTTTTGATGCAGTTCCGGCCCAGCATGGGGCCGGCGCCATCCGAGCGGGTGAAGGCCATCAGGTTCCCGGCGTCGTCCACTATAGCCATAGTCCACCGCTGGGAGCCGTACATCTTCTTGAATTCGGCGGTCACGGCGGCTATGGCTGCTTGGCACTGTTCCTGGCTCAGGACTCGCTTGGTGTGCATGTTCAATACCTCGAAATTAAGATAAGGTCGAGGGTACAGGTAAGAGGCAGCTTCCCTGGATTGACCAAGCTGCTGCCGGTCACTATCATCCACACGAAATCCGTGATGGAAGGAGACGCAACCGATGGTCGTTGCCAAGAAGCCCCAAGACGTAGCCGTCATTGGCGCCGGCATTATGGGCGCAGCCATTGCTTGGCGGTTGGCCCGGCGGGGCGTCTACGTTGCCCTTATCGACCGGGACCAACCCGGTCACGGCGCCTCGAGCCACAGTTTTGCTTGGATCAACGCCGGGGCCAAAGAACCCATAGGTTATCACAATCTGAACCGTCGGTCCTTGGAGATGTGGTCCCGTTTCGCCGCCGGCATCGGCGATGGCGGAGACCCGGACAGCGTCGGACTCCGCTGGGGAGGCAAGGTTTCGTGGGAATCCGACCCGGTTGCCGCCGAGGGACTGGCGGCGCGGGTGCGGCAACTCCAGTCTTGGGGCTACCCGACCCGCTTGATCGACGCCGACGAACTGAAGCGCTTGGAACCCGCACTGGATATTGGTCCGGTGGCCGCCGCCGAATACAGCCCCAACGAGGGCCAGGTGGAGCCGCAAATGGTGGTCGACGCCTGCCTGCGCCGCCTTCGGGAAATGGGTTGCGAGATTCATGCCGATACGGAAGTCCAGGGATTCGAACAGGATGACCAAGGCCGGGTCCACAGGCTGGCAACCGCCTCCGGCTTCTTGAACGTGGACGCAGTGGTGATGGCTGCGGGCACCGCAACGACCCGCTTGGCGGCTTTGGCCGGCGTCAACGTGCCCCAAGCGGAAAGTCCCGGTGTGGTGATACGGACGGACCCAATGCCGCCCCTGCTGCGCAACGTGCCGGTGGTGTACGCGCCAGCCTTGGGCGACGGGCGTCGGGAGATTCATATACGGCAGTGCGCCGACGGTCGCCTGATGATCGGGGAAGGCGACCAGGAAAGCTTGGCCGAAGACGACACCCAAGCCCACGCCGATGACCTGCTGGCCCGGGCCTGCCGCTATCTGCCGGGTCTCACTGGCGCACGGGCCGTTACGGTGCCGGTGGGCTGGCGTCCCATGCCCTTGGACGGCTATCCGGTGATGGGGTTTGCCTCCGAGGCGCCCAACCTGTATGTAGCCCTTACCCACAGCGGCGTTACCCTCGCTCCGGCGTTGAGCCAGTTGGCCGCGCAGGAAATCTGCGATGGGACGTTGGCAGACGCAGTGTTGGGGCCCTATCGCCCGCAACGGTTCTCCAGTCTAACACCCGAGGAAATGGCGGCTGTTCCCCATCCTCGCGCTGGCAGGAGGCACTGAGCCTCAACGCCGTATTGCTGTCTCAATGGCTCGGCCAAGAAAGAGGGATATGCGGGGGTTGAAGACTATAAGAACTTTGAAATGGCGGAGAGGGCGGGATTCGAACCCGCGAGAAGCTGGTGGCCTCTACGCGATTTCCAGTCGCGCCCGTTCGTCCACTCCGGCACCTCTCCTCCAAGGCATCGCGTCAGGTCAGTATTGGCCTCCAAGAGAAACTCGGAAAAGACCCGTAGAGGCAGCGGACCGACCTCAGCGTTGCCACGCATCATTATAGTCAATCGAGATTTTCACTGTCCACCTGCTTGAGGCTAGGGTATTCCCAACACGCGCTGGTTATGTGAAATTGGACCATCAACACAGTTGCAACGAGTGAGAGCATGGCTCCCGCCCGCACTTACCGCCACGATTTGCGCTGCCCCCACGCCCCCGGCATGTGTCACTGCCTTACATACTTATCAATGGCATCGGGAACACCGGCCAAGTAGATGTCGCCGTGGGCGTCGATCCAGCTTCCGTGGCCGGAGCCTCGGCAGTCGAACCGCGCCAGCACTCCGCCCGACTTGTCCAGCAGGCTTATCCTCGATGAAGCGTCGCCCACGGAACCCTCGCTTACCAGGAAATTGCCGTCCGGGTCACGGGAGATGTCCATGGGCCGCTGGATGTCATTCCAGAATTCCACGAATTCACCGTCCAGCGTGAAAATCTGGATGCGGTGGTTTTCACGGTCGCAAACGATGATCCTGTCGCCATCGATGATCAGGCTGTGGGGCAGATGGAACTCGTTGGCGGCGGACTTGCCCGGCTCCCCCCAGGACTGGATAAGGTCGCCCTCGCCAGTGAAGCGGTGCACCCTGGAGTTTCTGTAGCCGTCCGCCACGTAGAGGTCTCCTGACGGAGAAGGCACCAATTCGGCGGGATAGTTGAACGGCCCCGCTGCTCTTGGCACCAGGTCACCCGGGTTTTCGCAGCCAGTGTCAGAGTGGCGGCCGTGACGGCCCAGCATCTGTATCGGCTTGCCGTCCAGGGTGTATACCAAGCACACCGACGAGTCGCGGTCGGTAACGTAGACTATGTCATCCTCAATATAGAAGCCGTGGGCGAAAACGAAAGAGCCGTTACCCCAGGAGTCCTGTAAATTACCGTCGCGGTCAAAAATGAGCACTGGGGGGTCTTTGCGCTGGAAAGCATAGACACGGTCCTGCGAATCGGTTGCGATTGCGCTGACCATGGCAAAGGTCTCGCCCGGAGGCAGTTTGGCCCAGTCTTCCACCAAGGTATACGTGTAGTCGCCAGAGCCTACGGTTGTCATGTGACGCTGCCCTCCTGTATCGATTAGGTCGAAGTCGCCCTGAATTGGTTCGGTCTGGGTCCGCACTGTCAGAATAACAGAGTAGCGTTAGCGACAGGTTATGCCCAGATACCGTCTGCCGGTATCGTCACCATCCGGTCCACGTAGATTCCGGGCGTGTGAATCTGGTCCGGGTCCAACTCCCCCGGCTCAAGAATATCCGTTTCAACCTCCACGATGGTGATGGTTGCGGCCATGGCCATGATAGGGTTGAAGTTTCGCTGCGACAAGCGGAATTGGAGGTTGCCCAGCTTGTCCGCTTTCCACGCCCGGATGAAAGCGAAGTCCGCTGGCATGGGATATTCCAGCACGTAAGTCCTGCCATTGATGACCCGATGCTCTTTGCCTTCTGCCAGTTCAGTACCCACGCTGGTGGGGGTGTAAAAGCCACCGATGCCGGCTCCGGCGCAACGAATCCGCTCGGCCAGGGTGCCTTGGGGGACCAATTCCGCCTCGATCTTGTCTTCCGCATAGAGCTTGGCGAAGGGAGTTGGTTGGGACGGATGAGTGGGCGCGGTGAAAGCGCAGACCATTTTTCTCATCTGACCCGCCTCTATCAGCGTGCCCACATCCACCCGTCCGTCGGTGCCGCCGTGCCCGTTGGATATGCCTGTCAGCTCCTTGGAGCCGAGCCGGTGCAGGGCGGCCATCAGGTTCTGCGGGGCGCCGATACCGCCGAAGCCGGGAAACATGATGGTGACGCCGTCGGGAACGTCCGCCACCGCCTCATCGAAGGTCTGATATATCTTGTTTTTCACTATGCTTGTCTCCCACGCTTTGCCCCCAATGTTTTGAGGCCTCAGTGCCGTCCCTGTGTCAGCCTCAGCTAAGCGCATATCCCAAAGGGAGCGTGTCAGAGGCAGTGTATGGTTAGCTGTGTGGAGTGTCAATCAAGGACGAACGCAAACAGCGTTGTCAGGTTCAATATCCCTGCACCGTTCAACAATCACCAGAATAGGTGCTTGCCAACAGCATGTTATGAGTGCTACAAGGTAGCACGCGATGGAAACGCGGACACGCCGAATCATACAGAGGCTGGAGAGGGAAGGCTGGTATCTTACCCGGCACGGCCGTAACCACGATATCTACCGTCACGATAGCAAACCTGGCCGCATCGAAGTGCCCCGCCATAGAACGGTTACCATTGGCGTCGCCCGTTCCATTGCCAATAAAGCTGGATGGGAGTATCAGTAATGAGATATCCGGCTCTGATTGACGGAGAAGCAGGGGCATACGGCGTTGTCTTCCCGGACCTGCCGGGTATATGCGCCATGGGGGCTACGGTGGACGAAGCCTTGGTTCATGCAGAGGATTCCCTGCGCGACTACGCGATTGAAGCGGCGCAGGACGGGGAGGAACTGATTGCCCCAAGCGCGTTGGAAGATGTGGACGTGCCGCCAGGCAGCACCTTGACTTCGATACTCTTGATCCGGGAGTCGCCATGCAACCGTAAAGTCCGGGTCAACATGGTCTTGGATGCCGACATCCTCGCCGTTATCACATCCGAGGCTCGACGTCTCGGCATCACTCGCAAAGACTACGTTGAATGGCTGGTTCGCCGTATGGCCAACGGCGACGGTCATCTTCGCCGGGTTTGACTCTCCTCGGCTTGGTTGCTATATTGCCCCTGTCCACCTGCGCTTAATTCCGGTAACGTAGGAGAAGCAAAGGTGCCTGCCAATCTACCGCCTCAGTATTACATCGCCGAAGAGAAGTACCGCGGGGCCAAGACTCTGGCCGACAAAGCGGCCGCGCTTCAGCAGATGCTGGCGGCGACTCCCAAGCACAAAGGGACGGACCATCTCCGCGCCGACCTGCGCGCCAAAGTCGCCAAGGCATTGGAGGAGCTGGAAAGCCCCAAACGTAGCGGCGGCAAACCGTCTCCTTACGCCATACGGAGGGAGGGAGCGGGCCAAGCGGTGCTGATTGGCCGCTGCAACGCCGGCAAGTCCCAGCTATTGGCAACCCTCACCGGCGCTCCGGCCAAGGTAGCGGCCTATCCATACACTACTCGCATCCCAATGCCGGGAATGCTGCCATTCCAGAACGTGGGTATCCAATTGGTCGACACCCCGGCCATCAACGATCCCGACGTTCAAAATCAACTCCTCAGCCTCCTGAGAAATACCGGCCTTCTAGTGATAGTCGTCGACCTGTCCGTCGACCCCTTGACCGACGCCGAAGAGGTGTTGGAGATACTCGAAAGCTCCGGGTACCGTCTACTAAGACTGGATGAGCAGGCCGACCCCGACTCTTCACTGATTCAAAAACCTTGCCTGCTGGTGGGAGCCAAGGGTGACGAGGCGGATGCCGACGTGGCCTTCGAACTATTGGAAGAGGTGTATGGTGAACGGTTCCCCATGAAGATGGTTTCCGCATTAGCAGAGGAAGGGCTTACCGAACTGGGAGAGGCCATATTCAATTCTCTGGGCACGGTTCGAGTCTACCTGAAGGCACGGGGAACTCAACCGGACTACGACGCGCCCCAGATTCTCACTACCGGAAGCCGGGTTGAGGATGCCGCAGTCTCGGTGCACAAGGACTGGACCCGCAAGTTCAAGTACGCCCTTCTCTGGGGTTCAGGCAAGCACGACGGGCAACGGGTAGGCCGCGACTACGTTCTGGCCGACGGCGACGTTATCGAGTTGCACACCTGAGATAGGGGACGACGGCTACGTCAGCCAGTCCTGAAGGCCGGCAACACTTCCTCTACGCACCGCCTGAGTTGCCCGGATAAATCGGGCGCCACGAAACGCAACACCGGCGTGGTGCATCCCGCGTCGATGTACGCTTGAATCTTCTCGATCACCGCATCCGGCGGGCCGTAAGCCAGCCAGAGATTGGCCCTCTCACGGGAAACTGATCCAACGCCGTAGTAGGATGCCAGGAACGTCTCGGCCTCTTTGAACGCTTTGTCCCGGTCCTCATTTATGTTGACCATCAGGTGCAGGCACGAGTCCAGCTTTGAAGGATCGCGGCCCCGCTCAGCCGCGTAAGCCTTTATCCGGTTGAACCGGTCGGCAAACACGTCTACAGGGGTCGCGTCCGTCTGCCAGCCGTCTCCGTGCCTTGCCACGCGCTTCAATATACGGTCCACCGTGGCTTCGTCGGCCTGCTCCGGTTTGGGGTTGGCAGCTATCAGGATGGGCATGGGTTGCTGCACCGGCTTGGGGAGCAACTCCACATCGGAGAGTTGGTAATATTTCCCGTGGTGGGTAACGTTGTCCTCGGACCACAATCGCCGCAGGACCTTTATGCCCTCAACTACACGCCCGACCCTCTCCCTCGACTCGATGCCCATGTTCTTCAACTCGTTGGCGAATTGTGGCCCATCGTAGGCCGAACCGCCGTTGCACACCGACAGGATAGTGCGGCCTCGGGAAAGAACGTCCAGGCTGGCCCATTGCACTGCCAGCAACACCGGGTCGCGCAAAGGGAAACTGGCCAAGCAAATCGTCCCCAGCTTCACCCGCTCGGTCCGGGCGGCGATCGCCGACAGGGTAACGATGGCCTCTACCCTTGGCTTGGACAGGAGGTTGTCGCCCACCCAGACACTGTCGAAACAGCCCGACTGCTCGGCCACGCAGGCTGCGTCTACTATGTCGTCCATCGTAGCCCAGTCGAACAGAACGGCTCGGGTCGAAAGGCTCAGCCCGAACTTGGCTGTGAATTGCTGGGGCATTTGTATGCTCCCTGTTGGTGATTGGGCTACCGCGAGGGCGCCGGGCCAAGATGAGTCCCCGAGTCCACCATGATGGTCTCACCGGTCACTTGGTCCGCCCCTTCGAGGAGCCAGATGATGGGATCGGCTACGGCCTCGGTGGTGCCTGCCGTCTTCAGAGGGGTCGAATTGGCGTAACGCTCGATAAAGGCATTGTAGTTCTCCTCTCCAAGGCCTTCCCTCCACCACCGGGTCTGCATCACGCCGGGGCATACGGCGTTGACCCGTATCTCCGGCGCCAGCGCGCGCGCCAAGGACAAGGTCATTATGTTAAGGGCGCCCTTGGAGACTGCGTATGCGATGGAACTGCCCGAGCCGCTGAATCCCGACACGGACGAAACGTTGACTATGGCGCCCTTGCCCTGCTTCTGCATGTGGGGTGTTACCGCCCGCACCATCTGGTAGGGCCCCACCACGTTGACCGCGAAAATCCGCATGAAGTCGTCGGACGAAAGCCCTTCCAGGTCCGCATGGGGGACTATCTTGGACTGGGCGGCGTTGTTCACCAAGCCGTCGATTCTGCCCCATCGTTCGACCGCATCGGCGGCCATCCGGCGGCAGTCCTCATCCACCGAGACGTCGGCTTGGCACACAATTACGTCCGCGCCAAGCTTTCGGCACTCCTCCGCCGTCGCCTGCGCTTCGGCCTCGCTTTTCGTGTAATTGATTACAACCCGTCCGCCCTTTGCCGCCAGACGCTGGGCCACAGTCGAACCCAGCCCGGTGGCCGATCCGGTCACAACGAATACTCCGCCTTCAATCTGCATGGCTCTTCCCTCGCCTCTTTGAGGTTGGGTGCATTATAACTGGTACAATGGCGTTTGACGTAAAACACCTGTGAGGCGAGCGATGAACTTCGGATTTTTTATGATGCCGGTGCACCATCCCAGCAAAGGGTTGCCCAGGACCATCGATGAGGATATGCACACCGTCATCCTGGCGGATGAACTGGGGTTCGACGAAGTCTGGATCGGCGAACACTTCACCATTCCTTGGGAGAACCTTCCCGCCCCCGACCTGTTCATCGCCAAGGCCTTGGGCTTGACCAAGAACATCAAAATCGGCACCGGCGTGGTGTTGCTGCAATTGCACGACCCCAAGATGCTGGCCCACCGCATCGCCATGCTGGACCACTTGGCCCAGGGACGGTTTTACTTCGGGGTCGGCACCGGAGGGGTGCCGACGGAGTTCGAGTTCTTCGGCGTGGAAGAGGAACAGCGCCACGCCCGAGCTGCCGAGGTGGTCGATGCCGTGCTCAAAATATGGGAGGCTGACGGGCCGCTGGACTATCAAGGGCAGTTCCATCACGTCACGTCGCCCACGCCCATCCCGGAGGTTGGCTTGGGGCTATGGCTCAAGCCCTACACCAACCCGCACCCTCCCATCGCCGTGGCCGGCGTAAGCCGCAACTCCTCCACCATAGAATGGGCCGGTGAGAACGGCTGGATTCCTCTCACCACCGACATCCTGCCGTTGGAACACGTGCCGACTCATTGGGAAGCCTACCAGCGAGGCGCGGCCAAGGGCGGAAAGGTTGCCGACCGGCGGGAATGGCGGGTTTCCCTGGACATTCACGTAGCCGAGACCACCGAAGAGGCCCGCAACGACGTGCTGAACCACGGCATGGCCCGCACCTTCAACGAGTATTTCTTCCCGCTGTTCAGAAGGATGGGCATGATGGACCTGCTGAAGTCCGACGAGTCCATGCCCGACAGCGACTTGACGGTGGAATACCTGCTGAACAATCGCTGGGTCGTTGGAGACCCGGACTACTGCCTCCAAAAAATCCGCGAGGTATACGACGCCGTGGGCGGCTTCGGCACCTTGCTCCAGCTAAGCCAAGACTGGGACCCGCCGGAAAAGGGCTGGAAGTCCATGGAGCTTTTCGCCAAGCACATAGCCCCGGAGTTGCGGGACCTGCTGCCGGACGGCCCATAGCCAGGAGTGTCGGGCCACGCTATACGACGTGCTTTACATGCTTTCCCAGTCCGTGTGCTGCTCGAAGGCATGGGCCACTCGGAAGAGGGTGGCGTCGTCGAACCGCTTTCCCACCAGCATCAAACCCACCGGCAGGCCGTTGACCTTGCCGCAAGGGATGCTTATCGCCGGATGCCCCGTCATGTCGAAGGGCGCGGTGTTGTTGAACATGTCCCACCCGTGGGTCAGTAGGCCAGCGATGTCTATGTCCGGCTCGTAACGGTGGGCCGTCATGGGAGTCGTGGGCATCGCCAGCACGTCCACCTCCTGAAAGGCTCGGTCGTAACCGGCCCGGAGGACGCGCCGCAGGTTCTGGGCCTTGGCGTATAGGCGCCCGTGGTACCGTTCCGCCACGTAGCTGCCCATCAGCAACACCAGCTTCACCGTCGGCGGCAGGTCGTTGGCTTGGGCTTTCTTGGCCCTGCCCAGGGTTTCGACCAGTCCGGGATTGTATAGACCCTCCCAATGGTGCCCCATCCCGTTGCTGCGCAACAGGGCGGTGGCTCCCTCGGCCACTAACCCCCAAACGATGCCTCCGGCGTCGACGTGGTCCGGCACCGACACTTCGGCAGTCTGGCCCCCCAGCTCGCTAAGCACCGCCAATGCTCTGCGCACCGACTCGTTCACGTCCGGGTCCGACTCCTTCAACCCGAAACCTTCCGACAGGATGCCAATGCGCAGTCCGTCCACGCTCTGCCCGAGGGATGCGGTATATGCTTGGACCGGAACGTCTCCCTGCCTGGGGTCCAGCGGGTCCTTGCCGGCGATCACCTCCAGGGTCAGGGCCGCGTCGGCCACGGTGCGCGACATGGGACCGGCATGGTCGAAGGTGTTGTCAATGCCGACGATGCCGGTGTAGGGCACCAAGCCATGCGTAGGTTTCAACCCGACCACCCCGCACCAGGACGCCGGAATCCGTATGGAGCCGCCCTGGTCGCCACCGATGGTAATGTCGATGTCGTCGTAGTACAACCCGGCGGCAGAACCGCCGGAAGAGCCGCCGGCCAAGTAGTCCGTGTTGTGCGGATTGAGTACCGGACCCAAAGCGCTGGTGTCCCCGGCCCCGGAGAAAGCGAAGTTGTCCAGGTTGAGGGTGGCCACCACTTCGGCCCCGGCGTCCAGCAGCCGGGTGACGATGGTCGCGTCGGTCTCCGGGATGTAGTTCTCCAACAGCAACGAGGCGCAGGTCATGGGCATACCGGCAACGCAGATGTTGTTCTTCAGCCCGAACCGCTTGCCCGCCAGCTTCCCGGATGATGCGCCTTTCAGCGTACAACGCCGCACTATAGCGTTGAATGGGTCTTCCTGCCTCGAAGGCCGGACTCCCGGGTCCCTGTCACGGTACTTGATGGGTTCCCGGGGCACCGGCATCCGCTCCAACCGTTCGTAGGAGCCGAAAAGGTCGGGGATGACCTCCTGAAACGATGTCAGTTCTTCTTCACTAAGCTCGAAGTGGTTTTCTCTGGCCAGCCTCTCCAGGTCGTCCGGAGTTGGCATACGCAGCGCCATGATAGTCCTCCCCAAGTACGTATCGAAGGGTCGGTATGCTCTCTCGCCAAATATACCGACGCGGAATGTAGACAATGAAGATTAGGTTCCGCTCTTATAATATGTCAACCAAAGATTCAATTATGCAGGAGCTATCATGCTGTACATGGCGTCTCTGAGCCACGCGCCCGACAAGTGCCCCGGAGTTGCACTGGACATCCGCAACCGGGTGGTCACCATGGCAGCGACCATGACCGGAGTGCTCCGGTCCCACGGCTGTTCTTTTCAGGGCGGTTGGGTCAGCAAGTCCGCCCACCTGACCTTCCTCGTCATCGACGCTCCCAACGCCCATGCCGTGGACGACTCGCTGGTCGACCTTGGGCTGGCCGTCTGGAACACCGCGACGGTCTACCCGTTAATCACCCTGGACGAGGCGGTGGGCGGCCTGCCGGACTGCTAGAGAAATCCCTAGACCTAGATGGTTACCGTACTGAAGCCTTACAATCCAACCTAATCGAGAACCACGCAATTGGTAATATCATAGCGAGGTGTTCCGGATCCGACGCGTCGGATATGTGCTTCGATTCTGGCGTTACGATTGCGAATTTCGCCAATGTCGATTGATCTATCTAGTGGCCTGCTAACGATGCCGATGATCGTCTTTCTAATAGGCGAGGGTACCCAATGTAACTCAGTTCCTATCCATGTGACGAAAAATTCCGCTTGCCGACTGTCCGGCAAATATCCTCGGAATCGTCCTACCATTTCAATGTCTGCTTCCAATATGTTTCTTTGGCTCAGACGTTGCTCACTGGTTCGAACTTGACTGAGACTGGCGAAATGAAACTCTTCCCCTTGAATTTCCAAAGCACAGGTAGCGCCGTTATCCACCAAAGTTTTAATGAATGAGTGAACTTTTCTCAGCGCACGTGGGTCGGTGTCAGCGATAGCGTCTGCCAATTGGTCGTCTTCCTCCACAGAGGCCTTCAGAATTTCTTTAACTTTATCAATGGCGAATTCTAATGACGTCTTATCACCGTCTAACGCTAGTTCTTGTGACAATCCCTCAATTTGAAACCCAAATGACCCGGTTGCAGTCCCAGTAATCAACAATTCATAGTCCGCTCCATTCGGAACTGGTCCCTTTGGTGCTAATGGGCCACGCAGGCTAGCTCCTATCTGTGAGACCGCAGTTGCGAAACTCTGGAAAGCTTTAGTACCAAAGTGTCCTCGAATACCTCGATTATCTACTACAGGGTCCCCTCGAAACGTCAGGATGGCGTGCATAGGCCGGAACGACACATTAGAATATGCTTCCAATGCGTCCTCCACTTTCTGCAGCCGCTGTTTAAGACTGAGTCTACCAATTTCGTTGCCAGGAGAGGTCTGGTCAATCAATCGGTTCAACGTCCCTCTTTCAGCGAGGAGAAAGCGATAGTCGTCTATATTCATGGCCCGTCTCCTTCTTCGCTATCCATTCGCTCGAGTTTGGCCTTGGCCGCATCGTCTTCGCCTCCCGATAAGTCTAACTGCAAATAACCCTTCCACCTTCCATAACGCGTATGCGACCAAACGCTATACCAATATGAGGCACTATTGACGACCTCTTCCGTAGTGAGTTGGTTCAATTGCTCGAAATAGGCGTCTACGGAAAAAGTAACTTTATTCGCATCGTTGTCGAACAAGTGTGGAAAGTCCCGTAGCAAAGTTCTCGCCGTATGTCCATCGGGAATGTAAAAGAATGTTACCAAGTCAATATCATTGGGGCTCCGCCCTGAGGCTACTTCGACGTTCTCTACAAAGCTGCCGTCAATCCATTGAAAACCACGTGTCAAACCTGCCCGGTGCAGTTCTGAGCGAAAATCAAGTAACCCCTTGAGCAAATCTCGCCGTGTTTTGGTAGTGCCGAACCGCAGGGCTAAATCAAACGCCGAAACAGCGTACGGAGACCTTAGACGACTGGTCGGGTTCTCTTCCTCGACGGCAGGTATAATGCCGTCAGGGCTCCAAGCTGGAACTGGTGTGGTAAGTTCAGCACTCACTTACGAACCCAACCCAACCGCGATAATATTCAAAATACTTTCCTTGGCATCTGACAGTTGCTAGCTTAGTTTCTACCCTACCGAAAATGCGGCATCACCCTGCTGGCCAGCAACTCCACCTGCTCCATGACCTTCGTGTGGGGGATGCCGGGCCACTGGATGCGGAACACCCACTCCAGGTCGCCGAGCGCCTCCTGGTAGCGGCCTATCTGGTCAACGATGACCTCGGGTGAGCCTATGAAGAAGCGGTCCGGGTCGTTCTCTTGGTCTCTCCACAGGCTCATGGGTCCGTTCAGGTACTGGGCGCCTTCCCGCAGGGCCGTTTCCTGGTCGGCTGCGATGTACAGGTCCCGCCTTATCGGGAACTGGGCCGGAGCCTCCTTGCCATACCCCTCCAACCGCTGCTTGTAGTATTCCAGCCCCTGCTCCAGCTCGCCCAGGGTGGCCGTCGGCCCGGAGTACCAAGCGTCGGCGAGACGGGCGGCGCGGCGAATGGCACGGCTGGCCCCGGCGCCGATCCATATCGGAGGATGCGGCTTGCGAAGGGGCTTCATGGCCGACTTCACGCCGTTCACTGAAAAATGCTGTCCCTCGTAGGTCACCTCGTCCTCGGTCCACAACCGCTTGATGATCTGTATAGCCTCCCCGGTCCGTGCACCGCGATGGGCCGGGTCCACGCCGAAGGACTGGCATGGGATGCCGCGTGTACCTACGCCCACACCGAAAATGAACCGCCCGCCTGATATAACATCCAAGGTCGCCACCTGCTCGGCGACCTCCACCGGGTTGTGCAGGGCCAGCAGGAATATCCCCGTCAGCAACTCCATGTCGCCGGTCTCGCTGGCCAAGGCCGAAAGCAGGGGCAGGGGCTGGAACACCCGCAAGGGTGACGACAGGTAGCTGTGATTGGCGGCGAACATGTCATACCCGGCGTCGCGCACGCCTCTTGCCAACTCCATTATCTCGGCGAATTGTTTGTCTGCCGGATAGTCGGCTGTGTAAGGGGTCCAGTGCAATATCCCGAATTTCATTTCCGGTTCTCCTCAGGTTGTAGCATTCAAGCGTCACAACGGAAAAAGTGCGGGTTGATTCTACACCGTTCCATCAACCGCAGTACAATATAATAGACTGGCTCTAGCGGTTAGGAGCCTCTTTCGAGAAACGCGACGGGGTGATTGCCATGGCCACAACGAAGCCGCAGTTGTTAACCGCCGACGACCTGCTCCGCTTGTATAGCGAAGGGGTACGGGGGGAATTGATATTGGGAGTGCTTTGCAAGATCATGCCATCAAGTGGGCGGCACGGAGAGGTAGCGTTCGCATTGGGATCCGAAATTCGCTCTTTCGCGCGACCGCGCCGTCTGGGTCGCGTGGCCGGTACCGACAGTGGCGTGAGGCTATCGCGAAATCCCGATACCGTGCGGGAACCCAACGTGGCCTACTTCTCTGCCCAAACCCTGCCTCTGGACGTTGTGGCGGACGGGTACTATGAAGTAATTCCCGACTTGGTGGCAGAGGTAGTGTCGCCCAGTGACCGCCCACAGGAAGTCCACGACAAATGCCACATGTGGATAAATGCGGGTGTACCGATGGTCTTGGAACTGCAACCCGAAAGCCGTAGCATTAGAGTTCATAGGAGAGGCCAGCCGATCGTAACCCTGACCGGGGACGATGTTCTGGACGGCGGCGACGTCCTGCCAGGGTTCAGTTGCTCCGTCGGAGAGTTATTCGACATATAGACCGGTATGGTAAAATCGCGGGCAACCTCACCAAGTTAAAAGGAGGACGCCATGGCTTACAAACCGAGAAAGCTGGGACACGTCAACATTTTCGTGCGCAACGCAGAGCGGGCCAGAGACTGGTACGAGGACCTTCTGGGGCTGCACACCTACGGGTTTCAACCGGGACGGGCCGCCTTCATGACTGCGGACTTGGACAACTCCCACGAGATCGCCTTGCTGGAAGTGGGAGACGACGCTCTTGGCCCGCAGCGGGGACAAGTGGGCCTGAACCACATGGCATGGTACATGGACAGCCTCGAGGACTTGAAGGAACTTTACTACCGGGTCAAGGAAAGGGGCATCGAGATCGAGCGGGTATCCGACCACGGCCACGCCATCGGCATCTATATCCACGACCCCGACGGGAACGGGATTGAGCTTTCCTACGAAATGCCCCGCAGCGAGTGGGGCCATGACGAAAGCAAGCATATGATCGGCGGGACGGCGAAAGGCCGTTTGTCCGGTCCGTGGGACGAAGAAATGGCCCTGCAAGCGGCCCACTAGCAGCCGCGCATCCAGGTTTAAGTCATCAAACGTGGGGGCGATTTATCGCCCCCACAGTGTTTTAAGAGGAAACAACCGTGCGTCTTTTCGTTCTTGGAGCAGGCTTCCCGACCCCTACGCCCGACCGGTGGGGGTCTTCTTACGTGGTGGAGTTGGGTGACCAGTACCTGATGTTCGACTGTGGCCCTGCGGCTACTTACAAGATGATCAAGACCGGCCTGCGTCCAACCCAGGTTGACCATCTGTTCTTCACCCATCACCACTCGGACCACGACCTGGACTACCCCTGCTTCCTGCTGACCCGGTGGGACCAGAGCCTGGGCCATGAAAACAACCTCCAGGTCTACGGGCCCACCCTCACCGAGACTATCACTCACCGGCTCATCGACGAAAACGACGGCGCGTTTGCCCACGACTTTGTCGCCAGGATCAACCATCCCCTCAGCGTCAACGCCTACCGCAGGCGCGGCGGCAGTTTCCCCAGGACCTTTCCCAACTATCAGGCCAAGGACGTTGGTCCAGGCAAAATCTGCTCCGGCCCCGATTGGGAGGTTACCGCCGCCCCGGCGGAGCATGTCCAGCCCTACCTGGACTCGTTGGCCTACCGGCTCGACGGCCCCGAGGGCAGCATCGTGGTCACGGGAGACACCCGGCCCTGTCAGAGCGTGATTGACTTGGCCAAGGATGCCGACGTGATGGTCTGCTTGTGCGTGGACGTGCAAGCCGACATCGACGGCACGCCGGAAGCGGAATACCTGTGCGGCAGCACCGCAGCGGGGGAGATGGCCCGCGACGCCGGGGCCAAGAAGCTGGTTCTGGTGCACGAAAGCCCCCAACTACAAGTCCCCGGCGCATCCGAGCGTGCTCTGGGGGACATCGCTAAGGTCTATGACGGGCCGGTCGTGCGGAGCCGGGAGATGCAGATTATTCAGTTGTAGAGGCCGGTATCTTCCCGTATCTTTCTGACAATAATTAAGGGAGCAGGACTGTTAGCCTGCTCCCTTTTACGGTTTCCGGTTCCGTTCCCTAAGATCAGAACATGGTGCTGTCGGCAACCGCCTCACCGTGGACTATTTCCTTGATCCTGTCCCTGAACTTCATCAGGGCTTCATCGTCCTCCGGCCGGGTCAATATGCTGTCATTCTCCTTGACGTGCCCGACGAACTCGTCCAGCGCGGCGGATTCGCGGGTGCCCACAGGAATCTTGAAGAACTCGGCGTTGAAGGTGGGCAACTCTCCCGGTCCGAAGTAACCCGTAGCGTACCGACCGGTGCTCTCCTCGTGCAATGTATACCCTTCCAGGTTGTGGGTGCCCTTGCCCAGTACCTGCCCGGTCTCTATGTAGTGCTCCATCACCGCCTTGGCCCCATACTTGTTGATGGGGCAGACCTTCATGCAGATGGCGCATCCCTCGTACCGGGCCATCACCGGCCGACAGCGCTTGTAGATAAGCTTGTTCTTCTCGACGCCGCGCCACCAGACCTTTTCCCGCATCAGCGCCCGGCCCGGGCAGCGGTTGACGCACACTTGGCAGACTTGGCAAAAGGCGTGGAACCCGTAGTCCACCGGCTTGTCGAAGGTGACTGGGGCGTCGGTGGTTATGATCTGCAGACGGCAGCGGGCACCGGCGTGGGGAGTCAATAATTGGCCGTTGGCGCCCAACTGGCCCAGTCCGGCAGCCACGAACATGGGGATGGTAGCCGCGCTGTGGTTGCTGGGGCCGTGGACCTGGGCGTGGTACCCCAATGACCGGATGTAGTCAGCCATGCGCAATCCCATGGGCGCCTGTATCTCGTAGGTCCCGTAGTGGCCGTGTTCAGCGGCCATGCTGGGGGCCGATTGGGTCTCTTCGTAGTCCTGTTCCAACGCCAAGCAAACGGCGTTGGGGTATTTCACATGGCTCTTCCGGTCCTGGTACACGTAGCGCCAGTCGTGCAGCGTGAACCCGACTTCCAAGTAACCCATCTCCCGGGCCTTGGCCCGGATGAGTTCCGTTACGTCCTCCCCGGTCGGCGTGCCCGTCGGCTCCAAGTCCCCCGACCGATTCATCGCCGGATAGAACTCCTCCATCACCGCTTCGTGCTGCACCGCGTAAGCTCGCATGGCCAAGGTGCCGACCGACGGGGCCCACTCGGTGTCGGCGGCGTGTTCCACCTGCTGGCGCTGCAATGGATACTCCCTGCTGTAGAAGTCAACGTCCTTGTTGACCATTGGAATGCCCGGAACCGTTTCCAATTCCTCCGGGACCGGTATCTCAACGTCTTCGTCGTGATACAGGCGGCCGGGACGCACCACGACGTGTCCGATTTTGAGCATTTCCTCCTCCTGAAAGCCCTCGGCTTTAGCTGCGGCGATTGTGGCTTATAGGTACAGCAAAGTCAACTTGAAGCGCAATACGCCAATCCTTGTTTCGTCGCACGGTTGCCCAGCCTTGGCTTGGTTGCTACACTGGCGATTACTGACCGACACCACACCAAGGGTACAGGGAGAGAAAATGATTTACGAAGTACGCACCTACGATCTGAAACCCGGCGCAGTAGAGCAGGCAGAAGAGGCATTCGCCGAGGGCCTGCCCCACCGTGAAAAGTATTCGCCCATAGCGGCCTTCTGGCACACCGAGATTGGGCCGCTCAACCAGATCATCCACGTTTGGGGCTACGAAGACCTCGACGAGCGCAACCGGATTCGGACAGAGGCTGCCAAAGACCCCAACTGGCCGCCCAAGATCACTCCCGGCGCTATCCTCAACATGAACTCGGAAATCTGGACTCCGGCGCCCTTCATGCGCCCCATGGGCGGCGACCAAGCCCTCGGCAACATCTACGAGATGCGCACCTACACCTACGAACCCGGCTCCATCCCGGAATTGATCCGCCGGTGGACCGAGGCCCTGCCTTACCGGGAAGAATTTTCCCCGCTGGCTGCCGGCATGTTCACCGAGGTGGGCGGGCTGAACCGCTGGTTGCACATCTGGCCGTACAAGGACCTGAACCACCGGAACGAGGTGCGGACGGCGGCGAGCAAAATTCCCCAATGGCCTTCCGGCGCTCCGGGACGGGTCAGCCAGGAAACCAAGATAGTAGTACCGGCCAGCTTCTCCCCAATGCACTGAAGCGTCTCGTATAGGAAGGAAATCATGAAACTGCTGACCTATGATCCGGGGACCGGTCCCCGTTGCGGCGTTCTCGACGGCGACGCGGTGGTGGACGTGACTGCCCTGTTGGGGTCGTCTCAACCGCTGCGCGACGTCCGAGCGTTGCTGGAATTGGCAGACTCTCCCGTCGACCGCGTCGGTGAGGCCTTGGCAAGCAACGTAGCCGCCCCCAGAGTGGCGTTGGCGGCCGTCCGCCTGCGCTCCCCGGTGCTCCAGCCCCCGACCATCAGGGACTATATTGTCTATGAAGAGCACGCCACCTCCCAGGGGACTAGGGAGATAGACGAAGTCTGGTACCGGATGCCGGTGTTCTACTTCTCCAATCCCTTGGTGGTCTACGGCCCTGACGACGCGGTACCCTACCCGTCAGCCTCCACCCAACTGGACTACGAGTTGGAGATTGGCTGCGTCATCGGAAGAAGCGGGACCGATGTGCCGGAGTCGGAGGCGTTCCAGTACATCGCCGGGTTCTGTATCTTCAACGACTGGAGCGCCCGGGACCTCCAGTTCGACGAAATGACTTTTGGCTTGGGCCCCGCCAAGGGCAAGGACTCGGCCCAGTCCCTGGGCCCCTGGGTGGTCACCACCGACGAGATAGCTCCCCACATCAAGGACGGCCGGCTGGACCTGAAGTGCCAGGTAAGGGTCAACGGCGATGTGTGGCTGAAGGACTCGGAGACCGCCAATGCCTACTACACTTGGGGCGAGATTATCGAGCGCGCCACCAAGGACAGCCGCATCGCTCCGGGCGACGTCATCGGCAGCGGGACGGTCGGCGGCGGCTCGGTAAGGGAAGCAATACGCAAGGGCTACGAGGCCGCCCGGTGGCTTGAGGAGCGGGACGTGGTCGAACTGGAGGTCGAGAACATCGGCACGTTGCGCAACAGCCTCTCCTCCAAGCGCAACGCCGACGCGGGGTATCGCTACGGCCCCAAGAACCCGACCGCCACACCCGAACCGGGTACCGCCAGGGACTACCGCTACCAGCGTTCGCGCTAAGGCCCTGAGACCATGCCGGTTTACACGCATATCGGTTTCGCATGAACCGCGTCCTGAAAGAACTCGTGGAAGCCGTCTTCCTGGCGGCCATCGTGTTCCTGCTTATCCAGACCAGCCTTCGGAACTTCAAGGTGGAAGGGTTGAGCATGGACCCGACGCTGGAAGGCGGCCAGTACCTGATGGTCAACAAGCTGGTGTACTTCCAAGTGGACTTGGACCGCTTAGCCCGCACCATTCCCTTCTGGCGGGTTGACGAGCCAGCCTTCAAGTTCGCCGGCCATCCGCCGGAACGGGGCGAGATCATCGTGTTCCACTTTCCCAAGGACCCGACCAAGGACTTTGTGAAGCGGGTCATTGGACTACCCGGGGAGTTGGTCGAAATCCGCAACGGGAAAGTCTACGTCGACGGGGACGAGTTGCCCGAGCCCTACATCGAAGGATACCCCACCCAGTGCCAGCCGCCGTCGCTCGCCAATAATTGCCCGCTGCGGTTGGGAGATGGAGAATATTACGTCCTGGGGGATAACCGCCCCTACAGCAATGATTCCCGGCGTTGGGGTCCGGTCCCTCAACGGGAGGTCTTGGGGAAAGTCTGGTTCGTCTATTGGCCCATATCCAGCTTGCAAGCATTCAACGCCTCTCCATGGGAGACGAAGGATGCACCGCCGTAGACAGCGTTTGAGCTGACATCCATTGGCTTGTGACGTGAAGAGGCCCTGATGCGCGATCAGGGCCTTTCTAACGCGGTTCGACCGGGAATCATCTCCGGCCCGTTACTCCGCGGGTGGGCCTACCAGAACGTCCGACCCATCGATGCGTACCTGGAAGACCCTGATGCTTTCACTCGCCGGCGGAGTCAACGCTTCGCCGGTGGTCAGGTTGAAAGCCGACCCGTGCAACGGGCATTCAATTTCTTCACCGTTCAGGTCACCCTCGGACAATGAAGCATAGGCATGGGAGCAGATATCGTCGCAGGCCCGAATTGTGCCGTCGACGTTGACCACCAACACCTGGTCGTCGCCAACCTCTACCACTTTCATGTCGCCCGGCGACAGTTCACCAACATCGGCCACTTTCACGAAGTCCGAATCAGCCATGAATTCCTCCTTACTACCTTGCGGCGGGACCGGTCTCTGGCCTTATTAGACACTCGATGTCAAGGTCACGCCTTACTTGAGACGGGTAACATTATATGGCACACACACGGGCGTTTGAAAGCAACTCTGCGTTCAGCCGTGGAAGTTGGACGTTATTCGTGACACGTCTCTCCGCCACGTGCCGGTCCTGGGGCAGCCATTCGTACACCTGATAGCGGGGGCCATGCTCTCACTCGTTGCAACTGTGTTGGTGGTCCAATTTTACATAACCAGCGCGTGTTGGGAATACCCTCCGCCAAGTCCGGTTGACACTCAAAACCGCAAGTAGTAGTGTTCAAATACATGCCCCAGGCTGTCCGTGAGGGTTTGAAGAAGACACAGGGGCTTAGTATTTGAGGAGGGTGTTCATGCCTAAATATGAAGGGATGCTGGCGGAAACGGTCTTAATCAACGGGCACAACGGAGACCAGATCGACGCTTACTTGGCGCGGCCTTTGGGCGCCGGGCCGGTGGGGTCGGTGGTCTTGATTCACCACATGCCGGGATGGGACGAGGCTTCAAAGGAGATGGCCCGCAAGCTGGCCTACAATGGCTTTGCTACCATTTCCCCCAACCTGCACTTCCGGGAGGGCAAAGCCACTCCACAGGAGAACAGCGACAGCATCCGCGAAAAGGGCGGTATGCCCGATGCGCGGACTATGGGTGACGTTCAGGCCTCGATTGACTACCTGCGCTCTCTGCCCTACACCAACGGCAAAGTAGGCATCATCGGCTTCTGCTCCGGCGGACGCCAAGTATTCCTGGCCGCTTGCACCCTGTCCGGTATTGACGCCGCAGTCAACTGCTGGGGCGGCGGCGTGACCCCCAGGGACAGCGAGCCTCCCACGGAAGCTATGCCCGTGTCCCCCATCGAGTACGTGGGCAACCTTAGTTGTCCAATGTTGGGACTGTTCGGCAACGACGACCCGCGCCCCTCGCCGGCGGAGGTCGACGCCACCGAGGAGGCGCTGAAGCAGCACGGGAAGGAGTACGAGTTCCACCGTTACGATAACGCCGGACACGGCTTCTTCGCGGTGGACCGTCCCAGCTACGCTCAACACGCGGCGGTGGACGGCTGGCAGAAGGTCCTGGCCTTCTACAACAGGCATCTCAGTGGCGTGAGCGAACCGGCTCTTGCCGCCGTGGGCGACGACTAAGCCAGTTCACAGTAGCCAGGTCCAGTATTTCAGGGTAAACGCGAAGCCCCCCTCAGAAACGGTGTTTCTGAGGGGGGCTTTCTTTTGCTTTTCGTAGGACAAAGGCCGCCATAACCACCATGTGAAGTGTTGCATGTCGCAATGGCGAGCAGACAACATCACGGTATGGAGACGTGCGTTTAAAGCGGTTTATTCCACCATTTCAAACCGTTCCGATTCGGGTGGTTGGGACCAAAGCTCTTCTGCCCCGGCCATGGCGACTGTGCGCTCCGGGCTGGCCCGCCAAGCGTCGTAGATGTCGTTGCTGTCCCACGTGACCAGGGTGGTAATTTTGGTAGGGTCGGTCAGGGAGTAAAGAGTCTGTCGGCTGCCGAAGCCGGGGGCCTTGCTTTGGGCCAACCCGTTCCCGTCCAGCAACTTCCGCGCCTCTTCGATTTTGTCCGATTTGGCCCAGTGGTGGGTAAGAACACCGATCATTGTGGCATCCTCCGTCAATCGTCAGAACTGAAGGCATGGCGCAGGCATAGTGGCCAGCCTAGCCTCAGTATATCACTTCAGTTATGTTCGTCCTCCCCTTCTGCCGGCAGGTCGTTCACCCGTAACAGGCGTCCCGCGACTATAGCCAATACCGCAACTCCTACGCTGAGAATGGCACCCATTTTCGCCGGGTCCAGGAAGGGCGAATCACTTTGGAACGCTCTGCTTGCTATAAAAAGGGCCACCGTGAGACCCAGGCCGGCGATTAACGCGGTGATTGCCAAGTGTTTTACATCCATGCCCGCCGGCAGCGGAAACCCGAGTTTTTGGCCTGCCAGTCCGAACAAGGTAATGCCCACGGTTTTACCAACTATCAGAGACGCCAGAACTATGATCGTTACTTCATTAACAGCGCTGAATACCACCCCTGTATTGGCGAAAGCAAACAGAAGCAAAATCACGTCTACCGGGAAGGCCAGTTGGTCCTCGAACTTCTCCAAGGGACCCTCGTCGTCATGGGAAGGTTCGTGGGTCTCCAAGGTGGAGTGGGAGCCTCTTGGGAAGGCCGCAGCCCTGATTGGGTCCTCTGGGCGGACGTTGGCGCTAGGAATAAAGGGCACTATTGGCACCAGGGCCAGAGCCGGTTCTATGGACGCGCTGATCAGTCCCACCCAACTGAGAACACCCCCCACGGCGATGTATGGCCACCAGTAATTGACTCCCATCCGACGCATGGCGAACGCCACACCCATGCCGCCAACGGTGAGCAGGAGCCAAGCAGGTTGCAATGGAATTTCGGGGTTGGGATAAAACGCCGCGATGATAAGCAGTCCGATGGCGTCGTCTGCGACGGCCAGGAGCAGCAAGAAATTGACCGCCGGATGCAACGTTCCGAACACCATACGGGCAAGCAGCCAAGCCAGAGCGATGTCGGTGGCCGCCGGAATGGCCCACCCGTTGGCCACTTCTCTAAAATTTTCAGTGCCGCCGTAAAATAGCATGGCCAGGAGCAAGTACATGCCGGCTGGGACAACCACACCGCCCACTGTGCTGAATATGGGGTTGACGGCCCTTTGCACCGGGTTCAGGGCGCCGCCCGGCAGAACGGAGTCGGTAATTTCCTTGGCGGCTATGCCAAAGAAGAAGACCATAAGGACTTCGTTGATCAGGAAGTGGACCGTAACGTGTCTATGAAACAGCATAAAATCGTATCCGAATGGGTGATACTCGACCAGCCGTTCATAGATGTGGTAGTCGATGTTAGCCAGGCTAAGCCCGGCGATGACCCCAAGGATAAGCAGAATGGAGTATTGGTGCAGAACGTCAATCAGGTACCGGGTTCGAGCCAAGACCGCTCCTCATTGCTGCCCCTATCGGGCAAACGCCATGAATTATATCACCTGTTTTCGTGGTAAACGGGCCTTGGATACGGGAACCGAAAGAGACTTGAAGGACGGGTCCAACTTGACAACAAATAGGCCCTTTGATAGTATGCCTGCCAACCCCCGTCTTGCCTACCGACGGTGGACTTGTGTGCAATCTTCCTTGGAGGACCTTCAGGGGTGCCTTTCGTCAGCGGGCTAAAGTGCCGGGAATGCGGCAGGGACAATCCTCCCGAACCTTTGAATGTTTGTGACTTCTGCTTTGGGCCACTGGAAGTGGTCTACGATTACGCCACCATTTCAGAGGTAATCAGCCACGAGCGCATCACCTCAGGCCCACTGAGTATCTGGAGATATCAAGACCTGCTGCCGGCCAGCGGCGAGGACCCGGTGGACATAATGGCCGGGTACACGCCGTTGCTGAAGGCGAGAAACCTTGGTAAGCGTTTGGGATTACACAACCTCTACATCAAAAACGACAGCGTCAATCCCTCTTTTTCATTCAAGGACCGGGTCGTTTCCGTTGCTTCGACTAAAGCGGTGGAATTCGGCTTCGATACCCTCGCCTGCGCCTCCACTGGCAATCTCGCCTGTAGCGTTGCCGCTCATGCGGCCCGGGCGGGTGTGCGTGCGGTGGTATTTATCCCTTGGGACCTGGAGAGAGGCAAGATAATAGGTGCCGCCGTCTACAATCCTACGCTGGTATCGGTAGAGGGCACTTACGACGAGGTCAACCGGCTTTGCAGCGAAATCGCCGACAATTACGGTTGGGCTTTCGTCAATATCAACATGCGCCCCTACTATGCCGAGGGTAGCAAGACACTGGGCTACGAAGTGGCGGAACAACTGGGGTGGCGGGTGCCCGAGCATGTGGTTGTTCCCAGTGCGTCGGGCGCGATGTTCACCAAGATATGGAAGGGTTTCAATGAACTGGCGTGTCTGGGACTATTGGACGGGGTTGAGGCAAGCTCCTTCGGCCCCGACCAGAATACTGTCCACCACCCAGCGGTCATAACCAGGATGCACATGGCCCAAGCGGTTGGCTGCGCTCCGATCGCCAATGCTTGGAACAATGGACTTGCTCATGTGGCGCCCGTGCGGCCGAACACAGTGGCCAAGTCCCTCGCCATCGGCAACCCTGCCGACGGCATCTACGCTCTAAGGGTGCTCAAACAATCGGACGGTTCCGCCTATGCCGTGCCCGAACAGGAAGTAGTGGAAGGCATAAAGTTGCTGGCGGAAACCGAGGGAATCTTTACCGAGACTGCTGGCGGCGTCACAGTGTCGGCATTGCGCAACCTGGCAGAGAGCGGCGCCATCAAGCCCGACGAATTGACGGTCGCCTACATTACCGGGAACGGTCTCAAGACCCAGGAAGCTGTCGAAGAAGTGGTGGACCCCCTGTCCATCAAGCCTACGATGAGGTCTTTTGAGGATGCGCTAAACCAGCGTATTGCGGTGGGAGGATGAGCGTTGATGGGAATGCAAAGGGTGAAGTTCACCTTTATCAGCGAGTTAGTTAAAGAGCCGATCATCTACCAGTTGGGGCAGAATTTCCAGGTAGTGACTAACATACGCCGCGCCGACGTTCGTGAGAATATGGGCTGGGTGGTGTTGGAGCTGGACGGGGAAGAATCTGAGATCGAGCGAGGGCTGGACTGGGTCAGTGCCATTGGGGTACGGGTGGACCCCGTGAGTGGCGACGTTATAGACGGCTAGGCACAATTGCCAGGCCAACCGGGTAAATTGCAGGAGGATATCCCCCAATGAGTGTCGTGGTTCGGATCCCCACGCCATTGCGCCGGATGACCAACGGCGCGGCGCAAGTGGAAATGGACTCATCCAATATGGGCGAGCTGGTGGAAAAGTTGGACGCCAACTATCCCGGTTTCAAGGACCGGTTGATAGACGAGAACGGAGAGTTGCGCTATTTCGTGAACCTGTACCTCAACGGGGAGGATGTCCGGTTCCTTGAAGGTCTTGCAACCTCGGTCAATTCCGGTGACGAAGTGAGCATAGTTCCAGCCGTCGCTGGTGGTGTGTAGCTTAGAAAAACCCTCTATCCCGCCAGGAGAGGGTTCTCACGAAGGGAATCCCGCATTGGTTTTCAGCCGCCGCGGGCCTTCAGCCATTTCTCTTTCTGTTGCTGTCGGGTAGCTTCGTCGGTTGGACGATAATATTCCCAGAACTCACGCCTGAAGGACTCGAACCGGTTCTCCACAATAGCCTCCCGTATCTTCCCCATCAGCCTGAAGAGATACCGCAGATTGTGGGTTGACGCCAGTCGCAGCCCTAACATTTCCTTCGCTCGGAACAAGTGCCACAGGTAACCGGCGGAAAAGTTACAGCAGCCGTAGCAGTCGCACTCCGGGTCCACCGGTCCATCCACATCGGCGAAGCTGCGTTTGGTAATATCCACCCTGCCGTGACGGGTGAATATTGCGCCATTACGGGCCACTCGCGTCGGCAGTACACAATCGAACATATCCACACCACGGGCCACGCACTCCACCAAGTCCTCCGGCGATCCCACTCCCATGAGATACCGCGGCTTGTCCTGGGGCAGCAGGGCCGCCACCTGCCGCGTGATGTCGTACATCTGCTGCTTCGATTCGCCAACCGCGAGCCCGCCGATGGCATAGCCGTGGAAGGGAATATCGGAAATGCGCTTGGCTGACTCTTCGCGCAAGTCTGTGAACGCACCGCCCTGCACAATGCCGAACAGGGCCTGGCTGTCGAAATTGGCTGATCGCAAGTGCGCTTGGTAGCATTGGGCGGCCCAGCGGTGGGTGCGGTCCATGGCCGAACGTACGGCATCCTTGGAGACTCCGTGGGCGATGCACTGGTCCAGGCACATGATGATGTCGGCGCCCAACCGCTGTTGATTGGAGACCGCTTCCCTTGGGCCGATACGGTGTTCGCTGCCGTCGATGTGCGACCTGAACCTGACGCCGTCCTCATCGACTTTGCGCAGGGCGCCCATGCTGAACACTTGGAAGCCGCCGCTGTCGGTAAGGATGGGACCGTTCCAGTGCATAAAGCTATGAAGGCCGCCGAAGCGGGCAACCGCATCCACACCGGGACGCAGGTAGAGATGATACGCGTTGCACAGGACTACTTGGGCGCCTGTCCCGGCTACCTCCTCCGGCGTCAGCCCCTTGACGGTGGCTTGGGTGCCCACGGGCATGAACGCCGGTGTCCGGGCGTTGCCGTGCGGAGTAGCCAGTTCACCGGCCCTGGCAAGGCCGTCAGTGTGATCAAGCCGGAACGAAAACCCCACGAAAGCCGCCTCTTGGACTAACGGGCTTGAACGCCGGTTCCGGCCCTGGCCGCCAGCGCGGCCTTTCTGCCCCTGTACATCGCGCCGATGATGAGAAGACCACTGCCGATCAACGTTGCGAAAAGGAATATCAAGCTTGCTTTTTCCAAGGCAAGGTAAACTGCTCCGCCAATGGCCACCATGTCTAGGTCGCTCAGGTAGGTAGGTATGGCTATGGCGCGGCTCACTCCCGCCAGAATCATCACCGACCCCGCGACGATTTTGATCATATACTGACGGACATAGGAAGTGCCTATGGCCCCTACCTGAACGCCTATCAGCGACCCCGCCAGGAGAAGCGCCGTGAGACGGAAGTCGACCAAGCCGTCGGTGGCGTACTTTAACGTCCCTACCAAGCCCATGCCGAACGCAAGCACCAACTCCGTCCCGCTGGCCACGAAGCTGGGAGCTCCCATGACGTAAATCATCGACGGGACGCCGATGAATCCCCCTACCGCTATCGTGGCGGCAAGAAATCCCGTGGCGAAGCCGAAGGGCAGTATGACCCACAGACATATCCGCGAGTTGGCCTCTTTCAAAGTAACCATGGGCCAGATGTTGAGCTTTTTGACCTTCTCCGCCAAGGCAGATGTAGTGTCGTCGATTCCCTGCCGCGCAGCCCTTCGCCCGTCCAGGAGGGTGTAAGTGCCGATGGCCGACAAAACGGCGACGAAGACTACACTGATATACAAATTCGAACCGGAACTGCCCCAGGTATCTTTTATCAGAAGTTGGACTTGCGCCCCGACAAGAACGCCGATAATTGCCGGCACCACCATCAAAGCGCCGAGGCGCAGGTCCACATGCCCCAGTTTGCGCCTCTTCAAAACTCCCACTATGGCCTTGGGGAACTTGTGGGCCATGTTGCTGGCCACCGCAGTCAGACCCTCGACTCCCATGCTCATCATGCCCGGCGTCAGAACGAAAGCCCCACCGGAGCCGATGAACCCGCTCAAGACCCCTCCAAAGAATCCCAGGACAATCAGCGAGACGATGATGACCGGGTTCAGGTCGATGTAGGAAACCGACGCCAGCGAAACCAGCGCGGCCGCCTCTATCCCGTGTTCCATACTTAGTCTCCTGCCTTCTGCAACACTTTCAATCCGATGAAGTCAAGCAAGTTGCTGGCAAAAGAGCCGTGCACGAAAGAGAACACCAATGCCGTAATGACCACCGCGATGCCTCCGAGGAAGGTGCCACTGGTAAAGACGCTCCAAATATGGTCAATAAAGAAGAAGAATGCGCCGTAAAGGGCGCCGGTCAGAATGGCCCAGAAGAGCGTTTTGACTGCGTCCGGCGATAGGTACTTGGCGTTCAACATCCGTTTCCTTGCTCGATCAATTTATGCGTCGAGAACGGTGACGGCAATTGTAGCACCGCTGCTGTTCGGGAACAACGGCGGTGCATTGCATGAGAATAACGGGGATTGAGCGCAAAGGGCACAGAACAGTTGCGGAGCACGTCAGGTCAGGGTTCAGTCAGCGGTTGCAGGATGTCGAGTAACACCTCCATCTGGTCAAGCCCTCTCGCAATAACACTTGGACGCAAGAAAATTTTGCGTGTGTAGAAGAACCCGTGCAACTCATTAGCGGCACTTCGCAGATTGTATAACCTGTGATCGCCGCACAGGTCCTCGGCTTGGTACATCACGGTGAAAAACTCGTCATGCCTTCTGTATTGCCAGCCTTGGGTCTCAGCAACAGCTTTGGCCATCCACGCGGCTGCGCCCCAGCCCTTTTCCGAGGCTTGATGGAGATCGTCAACTGCCAAGTACTCCCGCGCCTTTACTAGAAATTCCCGGGACTGCTGACAATAGTCGGACACAAGGTCGTCTTCCTGCTCATAAGGTTCCATCGGGGACATTGGGGTCATGCGGTCAACTCCCTGACGGTTTTCTCAACCAAGTCCCACGGCACGTCCTGGCGCACCACTGCCTTGCCCACGTCTTCAAGCATTACCCAGCGGTTGGTGCCTGACTGGACTTTCTTGTCCATAGACATGGCTGTGAGCACATCGTCAACAGCCACACCGGCAGCGTTGGTGGGCAGGCTAAAGCGCCGCAACAGGTCATGCTGACGGTCAATGATATCGGATGACATTATCCCCATCTGGTGGGCCATGCTTGCCGCGCCCATCATGCCCACGGAAACCCCTTCCCCGTGCAGGAATCTGCCGTACTCGGTGGAGGCTTCCAAGGCGTGGCCTATGGTGTGGCCGTAGTTGAGGAGGATTCGTATCCCCAGGGTCTCTCTCTCGTCCTGGCTGACAACTTCGGCCTTGATAGCCATGCTACGCCGGATGACCTCGGTTGAGATCTCCGGCTCCACGTCCATCAGGGCCTCGGCGTGCTCTTCGAACACGTCAACCAGGCTGGAATCCAGGATGAAGCCGTGCTTTATTGCCTCGGCCCAGCCTTCGGCCAACTCCCGTTTGCCCAAGGTGGATAGACTTTGTATGTCGGCGAAAACCCCCTTGGGTTGGTAAAAGGCGCCCACAAGGTTCTTGGCTTGGGGCAAGTTGACCGCCACCTTCCCGCCTATGGAAGCGTCGACCATGGCCGCCATGCTTGTCGGCACTTGGACGAATGGCATGCCGCGGAGGTAGGTTGCCGCCACGAATCCGGCCAAGTCTCCTACGACACCGCCGCCGACGGCGACGATGGTATGCCCCCTCTCGGCCCGCCGCTCCACCAGCCAGTCATAAATCGACTGGACCAACTCCAGGCTCTTGCTGGGTTCTCCCGATGGGATGATGAAGCAGTGGGCGGGGATGCCGTACTTTTGCATCGACCGTTGCACCCTTCGCCCGTAGGGGTTCATCACGTGATCGTCGGTAATGATATAGGCCGCCCCGGTCAGACCCAAGTCACAAAACCGTTGCCCCAGATCGTCCAGAATCCCCCAACCGGCGATGACGGGGTAACTGCCGCCGGCATGATGGACTGTTGAGGCCAGGTTTACGTCGGTCATATAGGTACTCCTTAATCACGGCTTTAGCAACTCCATGATACGCTCCGCCACCTGCTCCGGCGTCAGATTGTCGGTCTCGATGGTGTGGTGAGCTTGGGCGTAGGCGGTAGCGCGTTGGGCCAGAAGGTCGTTGATGCGTTGTAGCGGGTCAGGGCCCGCAAGAAGGGGCCGGACGGTTGCATCTCCATCCTGCTCCACAACCCGTTGGAGGATCGTCTCCGGCTTGGCGGAGAGGCACACCACGAGGCCGTTGTTGAGCATGGTTGAACGATTGCTATCGTCAACGAACGCGCCGCCCCCGGCTGCGATTATCCTTTGGCGGCCCAAGCACAAGTCCCTGATAACGGAACGTTCCATTTCCCGGAAACGAGCCTCGCCGCACTCCTCGAATATCTGGGCGATGGACTTTCCAGCCCGTCGCACCAACTCGTCGTCGGCATCCACCAACTCCCAGCCTGTCATACCGGAAAGGGCCGCGCCGACGCTTGTCTTGCCGGAGGCCATGAAGCCGACCAGGAAGATGTTGCGCGGCTGGGTCACGTCAACTCAACTTGACCCTGGCGTGGGGTAGCACGTCCGGATTGACCAGGAACTCCGGCATCTTTCCGGATAAGACATCAACAGTCGCTTGGGCGGTGCGCACCTCCAATTCCAGCACCGACTGCTGAGACAGAAAAGCAACGTGAGGCGTTACCAGGACGTTGCTCAAGGCGAACAGTGGATGATCGGCAGGGGGGTGCCCCTGCTCCATCACGTCCAGCCCAGCGCCGGCGATACGGCCGTCCCGAAGGGCGTCGTAGAGGGCTGCTTCGTCGATTATCGGCCCCCTGGCGCAGTTGATTACGAACGCGTTGGGTTTCATCCGGGCAAATGCCTGAGCGCCAACAAGACCGCGAGTGTCTTCGTTCAGCGGAGTGTGCAGAGTGATGAAGTCGGACTGCGACAACAATTCAGGCATGTCGACGGCTTCCACCCCCGCAGGCAGGGCCGTATTTTGAGGCAAGTAGGGGTCGTGGGCCAGTACGTTCAAACCGAGGGCGTGTGCCTTGGAAGCCACAGCCCTGCCGATGCGTCCGAAGCCGATGATTCCCATGGTCTGGCCGCGCAGCCGAACCAAAGGCACGGGAGACCTGACGCCTTCCCAACGCCCTTCCTTGGCTATACCGTCGTAGAACTGGATTTGCCGGTTCCAAGCCATCATCAGGGCAATAACGTGGTCCGAGACCTCGTCTACACAATAATCCGGTAGATACGTAACCACGATACCCTCGGCGGTGGCCGTATCGACGGCGATGTTATCGACTCCGACTCCGTAACGGCTGATGACCTGGCATTTCTTGGCAGCCTCTACAACTTTGCTGGTCACTTGGGCGAAGCAGGTCATGATGGCGTCGGCATCGACCGCCAGGGAGGCTAATGTATCCTCCGACCCGTCTGGGGCCTCGATAATCTCCGCGCCTATCTCAGCCAGGACCTCTCGCTCGGGCTGGGTGGACGGCCAGACGAAGTCGGTTACAAGCACTCTATATTTCGGGCCATTGTTAGCCATAACATTTGCTCTCGAATCCAGTTAAAAACCTACCGGCAACTTTCGATGATCGACTGGAAGATCAAGCTGCCGTCGGTGCTGCCGAGGATGGCCTCGCAACACCGTTCAGGATGAGGCATCATGCCCAGCACATTGCCAGCCCGGTTGGTTATGCCGGCTATGTTGCGGGCTGCGCCGTTCGGGTTGGCGGTCTGGGTAACCTTCCCCGATGGCTCGCAATAGCGGAACAGTACACGTCCCTCAGATTCCAATTGGTCCAGTGTGCTGGTGTCAGCGTAGTAGTTGCCCTCGCCGTGGGATACCGGGACTTGCAACACTTGGCCTTGGGTGCAGGCCTTGGTGAAAGGTGAGTCCGTTTGCTCTATCCGCAAATGAGTCCACTGGCAACGATATTGTAGATGCGCGTTACGCAGCAATGCACCGGGCAGCAGCCACGCCTCGCAGAGGATTTGAAAGCCGTTGCAGATGCCTATGACCAACCTGCCCGATGCTGCGAATTCTTCCAGAGCTCTCATAACGGGAGATGTCCGGGCCATCGCTCCCGGCCGTAGATAATCGCCGTAGGAGAAGCCGCCGGGAAGTATTACGCAGTCGTAGTGGGACAGGTCATCCTGTTGGTGCCAGACGTAATCGGCTTCCTGATGGAGCACATCCTTTACCGCATGGTAACAGTCGGTATCGCTCCAAGTGCCTGGGAAGACCACTATGCCGAATCGCATCTTGAAGTGTGGGACCAATCAATCGCCGGAGTCCAGCAATTCGCTGACCAGCGCGTTTACTTCGTTGCCGTCGGCTTTACCGCGTACCTGGGGCATCAGCCGTCCCATTACCTTGCCCTTGTCCCTGGCGGTAGTGGCTCCAACCTCCTCGATGGTGTCCTTTACGAGTTGGGTCAGTTCTTCCCGGCTCAACTGGGGAGGAAGGTAAGTTTCGAGAACGGTCAACTCCGCCGATTCCTTGGCCACGAGGTCTGACCTGTTGCCCTGTTCGAACATGCGGATGCTTTCGCGGCGGTCGTTCACTTGCTTGGCGACCACCTCCAGCATAGCCGGATCGTCCAGGGTAGTTCCACGGGTCTTTTCGGTTGCTTGGACTACGCTTTTCAGGAAGCGCAAAGCCTCCAACCGTTCTTTAGACCTGTCCCGCATCGCTTGGCGGATGTCTTCCTCCAGCCTTTCTCTCATAGTCATAGTGTTCTGTCCTTAACACGCGACTAAATCATCATGAGTTCATTGAATTGTCGGAAACGGCGTATAAGCTGACTGGGACCGTATGGTAAATCAGGCTACTGCTTGGAGCATCCCACCGTCGATGACGATGTTGGCGCCGGTCATATATGCGGCGCGGTCGGACCCCAGGAATGCGATCAAGCTGCCTATCTCCTCCGGCTTGCCGAAGCGCTTCATGGGTATCAAGTCCATAGTGTCGTGAGTGATTTCTTCGGTGGTGCGCTGTTGCTTCTCTGCCTCCGTCTCCATTGAGGAAGTCAAGAATTCCGTTTCGACCGGCCCCGCGATCACATTGTTGACCGTAATGTTGAAGGAGGCCAACTCCGTAGCCAGCATCCTGGAGAAACCCATCAGGGCCACCTGGCTGGAAGATGACAAAGGGGAGTCGGCGACCGGGCGTTTGACCTGGCTTGGAAACAGGTGGATGATCCGCCCCCACCGTTGTTGCTTCATGTAGGGGATTACCTCTCGGGTCAGCCGGACCGCGCTTACAAAATTCTGCTCCAGCGACTCCATTATGACTTCGTCGTGAAACTCGGAAGGACGACCCTCGGGCCCATCCCAAACGTGGTTCACCAGGACGCTGACATGGCCGTACCGGTTGATGGTGTCCCGGACCACGCGTCGGGTGTCCCTGGCTGAGGAGAGGTCTGCGGGAATTGCAAGCACGTGATGTTGAGAACTGATGCGGGCCAACTCGATTTCAGTGCGCCTAAGGTCGGTTTCAGTACGCGCCGAGATAGTCACACTGGCGCCTTCCTGGGCAAAAGCCAAAGCGACGGCCTTGCCGATACCCCTGCTGGACCCTCCGATAATTGCGACCCGGTCCCTCAACCCCAAATCCATCGTGTCCCGCCCCCAGTGTATGATTACCGAGAAATGCCCGCCACAGCATGAAGATCAGATGACTTCGGCCTTTTGGAAACCGCTGATTTCATCGCCGGTATATCCGAGAGAGGTCAAAATCTCTTGATTGTGCTCCCCCAGCAGGGGCGGGTGCCGGTCCAGCCCACCGGGAGTGGCCGAAAACTTGATTGGCAACCCGGTCTGCTTGATGGAGCCGAGGGTGGGGTGCGGCATCTCCTGGTACATGTTGCGGGCCAATACCTGGGCGTCGGCAAAAACGTCGGCAAGATCGTTGATCGGGCCGCAAGGGACGTTGACCGCTTGGAGGTCCTTCACCCAATCGGCCACCGGCCGAGTAAGGAAGTACTCCTGCAGCAGCGAGACCATAGCGCCGCGGTTTCGCACCCGGTCCCCGTTGTTGGCATAGTCCGGGTGGTCCTTCAGGTCTTCCCGGTTTATGCCTTGGCAGAACCGCTCCCAGATGCGGTCGGAGCCAACGGCAACGTTGATGTACTTGCCATCCTGGCACATGAAGGCTTGGTACGGGACGAGGGTTGGATGGGCGGCGCCCATGCGCTTGGGCGGCGTACCGTTGGCGAAGAAGTAGCCGGCTTGGTAGGTCAGCCAAGCGACTTGGGCGTCCATCATGGACACATCAATGTATTGGCCCGCTCCGGCTTGGGTCCGGTGATGCAGCGCCGCCATGATGGCGAAGGCGGCCCACATGCCGGCCCCGATGTCGGTGACGGCTACACCTATCTTCTGAGGTTCGCCGTCGGGCTCGCCGGTAACGCTCATCAAACCGCCGATGCCCTGCATTATCTGGTCGTAGGCCGGCCGACTGCGGTACGGGCCGTCCTGGCCGAACCCCGATATTGAGCAGTAGATGACGTTGGGGTTGGTCGCTTTCACGGCATCATAGTCCAGCCCGAAACGTTCCATCACCCCGGGCGTGAAGTTCTCCACTATCACGTCGGAGTCCTTGGCAAGCTTCAGGAAGATTTCCTTGGCTTGAGGGTCACGCAGGTTCAACGTCAGGCTCCGCTTGTTGCGGTTAATGGACAGGAAGTAGGCGCTCTCTTCGCCGATGAACGGAGGCCCCCACTTTCGCGTGTCGTCACCGGACCCCGGCATCTCTACTTTGATCACGTCCGCGCCGTTGTCCCCCAGCATCAGGGTGCAGAAAGGGCCGGCAAGGGCCCGGGTCAGGTCGAGCACACGAATACCTTCAAGCGCCTTCATGGATGTCTCTCCTTAGTTCCTACCGTTGAAGCTGAGGCGTCGGGGCCATATTTACGACGCAACGCCCTATCTACTTCCCCTTCGGTGACCGAGGGTAATAGCAGTCGAGGGGAACACGCGATATGTTATCACAGGGCCAAGTCCCCGTGTACAAGTCTGACTCCTTGAGAGAAGGCGAGCCTGTTGTTGGTCGGCGCCCCCCTGATTGACAAGGATATGTACCCCAAATAGACTGGTTTCCGGTTTTGAAGGTTGCAACCGGCAAGCCCGGGAGTGCTTGCGAGAGGCTCTCATTCCCATCCGATGTGATTCACCCGGCGTAATCCTGTTGATAAGGTAAGCATGACTAAATCGGCGTTCACCCGTTCACTGCCATTCGTTTTGTGTGCATTATTGTTGCTGGCCCTCGCGGCCTGTGGAGGAGGAGACGCTCCTCCGGCGGAACAGCCGACCCGTCAACCCACCGCTACCGTCACTGCCCAACCTACTGCTACGACCGAACCCACGAACACGCCCGCGCCGACGTCTACCCCTGCTCCGGAACCTTCTCCCACCGTTGCGCCGGCGGCTACTGAGCCCCCGACTGAGGCCCCGGCGCCTACGAATACGCCTGTGCCACCGCCGACTGAGCCTCCCAAGGCCGAGCCGGCGACGGATCCTGCTCCCCCGTCTACCGTCGCGCCTACAGCGATGCCTACCGAAACCCCCACGGAGGTTCCCACGCCCACTCCTGCGCCTGTGCCAACAACGCCGTCCGAACCCACCACGTACCTGCTGTCGGTCCATCAGCCGGGGGACCAGGTCTATGCCGGCAAAACGGTGACCTTCATGGTTGGAAATCTCCAAGCCGCGGAAACCGCCGTTTGGCGGCAGGGAGGTCTGGACAAGCTGGACCTGTCAGCATCGAGTACTGCTAAGGGATGGGATGTCCTACCTTCAAGCGCGACTGCGGTGACTCGTAACAATGGTGTTTCGTCGGGCGGTCTGCTGGCCCGCCCCGCTTTTCAGCCTGTGCCTCCGCACGTATTCGCCGGGACCGTCACCGTCAACGGTAACCCGGCTCCCCCAGGGACTGTAATAACCGCCTTGGTGGATGGCGTTCCCGCGCCCAACGCCGAGGCTACGGTAGAAGCGGCCTCAGGTCCCGCCGACGAGTCCTCCGAAATCACCCAGGCTCTTGAGCCGCTGGGGGACAACCTGGTAATGGTCTGGGAATTTGATCGCGCTAACCAGGAGTGGAGTTTCTATGATCCCAGTCCCGCGTTCGCCCGGTTCAACACCGTCAAGGCAATGACGCCGGGAGGGTTCTACTACATAGTTGTTGAAAGCAACCAGACTGTCAGCCTGAACGGACAGGAAAGGACGCTGTTCCCAGGATGGAACCCATTGATGTGGTGATTCACGCGGCGAAGGCCCATTGAGGAGGTGATATTGGATGTCCTATGTGATGTACGTTTCTCTACAAGACGATGACAAGATATCGACCTTCGATATGGACGCCGAAACCGGCAAATTGACGCCAGTGCGGGAACTGGCTTTGAGCGGCGGGCCTGCTCCCTTGGCGGTTGACCCGGAACGACGTTTCCTCTATGCGGCCCGGCGCGGCAGCAAGGAACTGTCCAGCTTCCGAATAGACCCCGGCGACGGCAGCCTGGAAATGATGGGAACGGCGAGCTTGGAGACGGATCCCTGCTTCCTTGCGACGGACCGCAAGGGGCGGTTCGTGATGGCCGCCTACTATGAGGGGTCCATGGTCACCGTGCATCCCGTCGGCGGCGATGGCGCGGTTGCCGAATCTCCCAGCCTGCGGTTGCCGACGGCGCGGGGCGCCCACTCAATCCAGACTGATCCGTCCAACTCCTTTGCTTTCGTGCCCCACATCGCGGGCAACGGCCCCAACGCCATCTTCCAGTTCCGCTTCGATGAGGAGACAGGCCAGTTGACGCCCAACGACCCGGCGCGAGTTTCGCCGGAGGAACAGTTGGGGCCACGGCACTTCTGCTTTCACCCCAGCGGAGACACCCTCTATTTCTCCAACGAGCAGGGGTGCAGCGTAACGGCTTACAAGTTTGATGGGACGTCGGGAACTCTCAGTCCTTTCCAGACGGTTACTACATTACCCTATGGGTATTCGGGACAGAATAGTTGCGCCCAGATACAGATTACCCCGGATGGTAGGGCATTGTATGCCCCCAACCGGGGCCACAACAGCGTCGCTTGTTTTGCGGTAGACCCGGAGACTCACCGGCTGACTCCCATGGGCCAAGTACCAGCGGAACCAGTGCCCAGGGCCATCGGCCTGGACCCCCAGGGCAAGTTCCTGTACGCGGCAGGCCTGGAGTCGGGCCGCCTCACCGCCTACCGGGTCAATCAGGACACGGCGGAGCTGGAACCGTTGGAGAGTTACGACGTAGGCAACCGACCTATGTGGGTCATGGTGATAGAGTTGCCCGGCGATGGCGGCGGCTGATGGTCCAACGGTGCCACTGGGCCACCAGCGACATCATGGTCGATTACCACGACCACGAGTGGGGTGTCCCCCAGCACGATGACCAGAAGCTGTTCGAGTTGCTGATGCTGGAGGGCGCGCAAGCGGGGCTGAGTTGGGAGACCATCTTGAAGAAGCGAGAAGGGTACCGCGAAGCATTCGACCTGTTCGACATGAAAAAGGTAGCCGCGTATACCGAGGAGCGATTGGCGGAGATTCTGCAAGACCCCGGCATCGTGCGGAACCGGCTGAAGGTCCGGGCCTTCCAGACCAACGCTGTCAAATTTATCGAGTTGCAGGAACTGTTCGGGTCTTTTGACGCCTACTTGTGGGACTACGTTCAGGGAAAGCCGCTCCAACACTCACGCGGCCCGAATGATGATGCTCCCTCGAAAACGGCACTGTCGGACAGGCTGAGCGCGGACCTCAAGCGGCGAGGGTTCAAGTTCGTGGGGTCGACAATCTGCTACGCCTTCCTGCAATCGGCGGGACTGGTCAACGACCACCACGTGTCATGCTTCAGGCACCAGGAATTGCGCGATCTGGTCTGAGCGTAAGGGCAATCGCGGCTTAATGGGTCACGAACGGGTCACGGTTGTAGGGGCAGGGCTTGTCCCTGCCCTGTGCCCGCCGGCCAGGGCAACCACAAGGGTTGCCCCTACAGTCCTGCCTCGTCACGATAGTAACAGCCTTGGTTCCGTAGTAGCTATGGTCGGCCAAAACGCGATTGCCTTGGGTGGAGTGTAAGGTTAAGGGAGCGGCAGCGATTCAGTGGGCCGCTTGGCCTACTTGGCTGGTTGCATCAGATTTCCCTGGAAGGCCCGCCACAGGTATAGCGCAGCCCTGAAGCTGATGAAGGCGCGGTCAAGGTCCACTACCCGCTGGGATTCGAAGTCCGGCTCCGCTTTGCCAAGTCGGACTGTCCATGCTTCTCCCACCTGTTCCCCGGTCATCTCCTGCAGCGCCTTGGCGTAGGCGGCCACCTGCAGGCCATATTCAGGGTAGATGCCGTTGCCCGTCTTCCAATCCAGGACAATAAGCTTTCCGTCCCGGTAGGCGATGGCGTCCGCCGACCCGGCGTAGCGGTGCTTTTCGGAGTAGACCATCGCCTCGCTCAGTCGGATGTCCATACCTGATGAAGCCCGCCAAGCCATGAAGTTGTCGACAACAGCCTCCAACTCCGGCGGGACCTCCGGCTCCAAGCCCTGAATGATCCGGTCGATCAGCTCATGGGCCCGGGTGCCGAATCCGGCCGCTTGGTCTCTCTTGAAGTCCGGGGTCTGGCGGGCTTGATCAATGACGTCCGTTACCCATTCGGTAGTAATGCTTTCCGTCATTCCGGTGCGGGCCAGCAGGGCCGTTTGCACCGACTCCAGAGCGGCGTTACGTGCCCAAGGAGCCAAGGCCGGTTTGTTTATGACCCCCAACACGTTGGTGACCGACGGAAATAGCTCGTCGAACCCCTCGACCCGGTAGTGCCTACCCCCCGGCATACCGTCGATGCGGGTGACCGGCTTGGCGCCCGGAATAGCGTGGCCAGGGAGAAGCTCCACGTTTAACGGAAGTCCTGCGCGTGTGGGAAGAGCGAGAGCAACGGCGAAACCGTGCCCAGCGAGTCCATCCCGATGCTGTCGATGGTGGTCTTGCCGCACATACCCATGGTGGCGTCCAGTTCGTCGCGCAGAATGTTGAACACCGACACGACGCCGTCCTCTCCGTCAACGGCCAAGCCCCAGAACAGGGGCCGTCCCATGAGCACGGCCCGCGCGCCCAAGGCCAGGGCCTTGAAAATATCCGAGCCTCTGCGGATGCCGCCGTCCATGTAGACCTCGGCCCTGCCGTCCACCGCCTCGACCACCTCCGGCAATACCTCGATGGTGGCGAAGGTGGTGTCCAAGTACCGGGCGCCGTGGTTGGAGACGATGATGCCCTTAGCCCCGTGCTCGGCGCTATGCCGTCCGTCCTCACCGACCATGATGCCCTTCACCACCAAGGGCAGGTGGGTGTTGGAGGCCAGCCAGTCCAGGTCCGGCCAGGTTGTGCCGACGTCGCGTATATCGCTTGGGCCGGCAGGGGCGTCGGCGCCGAACTTCCAAGCGTGAGTCCCCAGGTCCAGTTGGGCGTAGTTGGGCGACGCCGGCCCGACGTAGTTGTTGCGGATGTTCCGTTCCCGCTTGGGCTTTATCTTGGCGTCCAAGGTGAGGCAGAGGGCCGAGTAGCCGGCTTCCTCCGCCCGGTTCGCCATTTCAAGAGTGAGTTCCCTGTCCTTGAAGAAGTACTGCTGGAACCAGATGTTGCCGGTAGCCACTTGGGCCACGTCCTCCAGCGTCCGCGACGCATGGGAACTCAACACCATAACCGTTCCAACGGCGCCGGCGGCCTTGGCGGTTGCCAGTTCCCCCTCGGCATGGGCCGAGCCGTGGTTGCCGGCGGGGTCCAGCATGACCGGCAGGCTGATGCGTTGGCCCAACACGGTGGTGCTCAGGTCCCGCTCGCTGACGTCCACCATCATCCGGGGCTTGAGCATGATGGAGTCGAAAACGGCGCGGGTCCGCCGCAGGGTTATTTCGTCGGTGGCGCCTCCGGCTATGAAGTCGTAATCGCCCTTGTTGAGCCGCTCCCTGGCTATCTCTTCGTACTCGAAAATGTTCACCGGGTTTTCAATATGCCGTCCGGCGGGGTCCGTCATGCTCCGTCACCTCCGGGAAAGAATGTACGCGCGCAATGACTCTAGGCGGGGACGCCCAGGAAGGCCCGCGTCGCCTCGATGAATTCCATCGGCTTGTCCACGGTAACGACGTGGCCCGCGCCCGGAATGTCGATGGCAGTGAACTGCTTGCCGCGTTCCTTCATCCGCGCCAGTGTCTCGTCGGACACCAGCCCGCTTTCCGAGCCGCGGACTTCCAGGATGGGACAAGTGATGGTGTCGACGGCGTTCCAGTAGCGGGAGATGAGCGATTGGTCGGTCATGTCGGGGAGTTGGATGTTGTACAGGGCCGAGTCGGCCTTCCAAGTCCAGCGGCCGGCCTCGTTCCGGCGCAACTTGTCCTCGGCGTCTTGCCTCAGGCGCGCGTCGCTGGCCCACGGGTTGCCCTCCCGCATCCAAGCAAATGCGGCGTCCAAGCTGTCAAATTCCATCGGCGTGGGCGGCCGGTTGGCCCCTTGGTTCCGCCATTGCTCGCTGGCCTCGGGGGCGATGTCCACGATGATTATCCGCTCCACCCGGTCTTGATGGTTCGGGGTATAGAGCAGCGAGTGCCACCCGCCCATGGACAGGCCGGCCAGCACGAAGCGGGACAACCCAAGGGCGTCTACAAAGGCTGCCAGGTCCTCCACGAAGCGGTCGCGGGCATACCCGGTGTTGGCCCACTGGCTTTCGCCGTGGCCGCGCTGGTCGACGGTGTAGACATGGTAGTAGGGCGACATCGCTTCGGCGAACTCGTCCCAGATGTGTGCCTGCCCCGTGTGGCCGTGCAGGCAGACCAACGGCGTCTTCCCATCTGTCCCCCAATCAAAGTAACGCAGCTTGACGTCGTTTACCGTGACATGCTTTTCCTGGGCCTTTACGGTGGTCATAAATCTCCTCCAAAATGACGATTCATGGGCGCTATGATTGAAGCTTTGCAAGGGCGATCCCCTGCTCGCCCGCTACCGAGTATAGCAAGTAAGCCTGTCCGTTCTCCCGGAAAATCCCAGGGTCCCGTAATTGGCGTACCCGCTCTAATATAGCTCCTCGCTTGGATGGGGCCAACGGCGCGTCGATTCCTTCGTAGTCGGTCGTGGGCTCCAGGACCAACGTGGGTTCGGAAGCCTTCCAGTCCATCCAGTCCGGTGTCAACTCGATCGTGCAGTGGAGAATGCTCTCGGGACAGGAGAAGGCGTTGGTGTAGTAGACGTTCAGGACATCGCCGGTCAGGTCGAGGGCGGTGTGCCGCATGTTGCTGGGGAACACCGTGGGTCCCAGCTCGAACCCGGTGATGCCGTCCCTGGAACGGTAAAAAACTCCCGGCATACCAAGGGCGTAGTGGTAGCCGCCCCATTTGAATACGCGGAAATAAGAATGCCCCAGGTTCTCGGGGCGGGCGGTGAAGTTGATGCCGTCGTCTGAAACTGAGACCTTGGTGCGTTGCGCGTTGGCTGCCCATCCGTGGTAGTACATGCGGACTTGCCGTTGCTCGGCGTCCACATGAACATCCGGTGATGCGATATGGTCGTAACAGAAGGAGTCTTCCAAGCGCAACGTTCCCGGCTCATAAATTGTCCAGGGCCCCTCCAGATGGTCGGCAAAGGCCAAGCGGATGGACGCACCGATGTGGTGGGCGAAGTAGAGGTAATACTTGCCCAAGGGGTTTTCCAGCCAAGGCGGGGCCAACACCAACGACGGCCCGTTGACGTTGCCATCCAACGTGGGGCTGGAATCGACGGTGATGATGGGGTTGCAGTCCAGTCGCTGTGCTTTCATCTATGGGTGCCTACCTCCACTCGATTGCGGGTTACCTGTGCCCTGGCGTTATGCCGGGCCCCAGCTCTTGCCAAACTCTCGATGCAGCACGAGCTGACCGGTCATGGACTGGGCGTCTTGCAGAGCCAAGTAAACGGCGCAGGGGCCCACTACCTCAGGCTCGACGCGGACGTGCCAATCGTGCTGCGCCCACGGGATGATCGACGAACCCTCGCTCTTCATTGGGCCAGGGTCAAGGATGTTTACGGCTATGTTGTATTCCCGCATGTCTTCGGCCAAGCATTGGCTGAACATGTGCAGCGCGGCCTTGCTGCAACAGTAGGCGGTGCCCTCGATCCGGGGCGCGGTGCCTGCCAGGGAACCTACGTTGATGATGCTGCCCCGTTGCTGCTCCATCATTACAGGCAGCACGTAACGGCAGGTCAGGTAGGCCCCGCGGACGTTCACTTCCATGATGTTGTCCCAGCGGGCCGTGTCGATGTCCAGGAATTTTTCCCCGAGAATCATGATCCCGGCGTTGTTCACCAGCACGTCTATGCGTCCGTACCGGTCGACCACTTGCCTGACCATCGCCTTGACCTGCTCTTCGTTTCCCACGTCGCAGGCCACCGCCAAGGCTTCTCCGCCCCCGTTCCGGATAAGCTCCGCCGTTTCTGCGGCGGTGCCCGGCAGCGGCGCCGGCGACTGGGAACGGGCGCAGGCCACCACCGTTGCGCCCTCCCGAGCGTATTCAGTGGCGATGGCGCGACCCAAGCCGCGGCTGCTGCCGGTGACTATGGCCACCATTCCTTTCATGCTTTGCATAACGTGTCCTGGGATTTATTCATTCAACCAACACCATGTTCCCGACTGTTCCCGAGTCCTGTCTTCCCCTTTGTGTCAACTCCGACACTCGGGCCAGCAGTGTCCTTACGTCCGATACCACGTCCTCGTAGTATGTTGGCGAGTCCGTCAAGAACTCTTTGGGACGGTAGTAGTCATCATCCCCGCTGTACTGGTCCAGTACGTGGTAACTTGAGCGGGGTTGAAATTGAAAGTCCGGGTCGGCATCGTTTACCTGCCGCAGGAGCCGGTTCAGGTCGTGGGTGCGCTCGTAGCGGACGCCGTATGCTGAAATCAAGGCCTTCAGCGCGTGCTCCGTGGCCTCTTGGGCGTTTTTGCCGATTATGCGGTCGTTCCTGTTGTTCTCGGCGCGGTCCTGGAACTCCTCCAAGTGTATCTCCGCGTGTTCCACCCGCTGGTCAGTTATAGTCCATTCGTGGGCGTAGTCGTTGTCCTGGTTTCGGTCGTCCTCAAGGTCTTCCGGCATGATAACGCCCTCGTCAATGGCCCTGGCCACTACACCGTTTATCGTCCGGCGCGCCTGTTGGAATTCATCGATGGTGCGCCATAGCAGTTGGACCGGCACACGGTGATGGTACAGCCTGTCGGCGCATTGACGGGCGGCAGACTCGGCATCTTCTACTATTGCTGCATCCCCAGCTTGGTCCGACACTATCAGGATGTCAATATCGGACGTTTCGTCATGGTGGTCTCCCCTGGCACGGGAGCCGAACAGTATTACGCGGTTGGGGCTAATGGCCTCATAAACAGCCTTCGCCACACCCACCGCTTTGGGGTCGGCTTTTACGTGGGTCTGTCGTGTCAGGTTTGCTTGCGTCACAGGCGCAACTCCAAGCGGGACTTCAACAGGTGTTCCGGAAGCTTGGTGTCGCGCATGAACGACATCAAATGCTCGTGCAGTCCCTTGGCGACGGCCTCGTTGTCGCCAATGACGTTCTTTGTTTGGTTGGGGTCTTTAGACACTTGGTAAAGTTCCGATGCTCCGGCATCGACGCTGTAGAGCAGGGACCACTCTTTGGTTGTAATGGTGGTTATAGGGGCGTTGTATAAGTTCCGGCGTACATTGTCCACGGCGTGTACCGGGTCTCCCGGGTCGGCGAAGGGCATGGTGGTGACAGTGAACTCCCGGCCCGGCGCAGTCCGGTCGTGCATCTTTGGCAGCAGTGACCTTCCCTCTACCCATTCCGGTATTTCATGCTCCTTGATGTCCAACACTGTGGGCATGATGTCTATGGCGCTGGTCAACCCGTCGTATACGCCCGGCTCGATACCGGGGACGTAGATAATCAACGGGATGAGCGCAACTTCTTCGTACAACGGAGAGAAGCCCCAGCCGGCCCTCGGGTCGGTGCGGGGCGGCACCAAGCCATCGGAGAGCCTGGCGACGGTCATCTTGCCGAAAAGGCCTTCGTGTTCGCCGAAGTAGAAGCCGTGGTCGGAGGTGAAGATGATGGCCGTTTTCTCCATCAGGCCCATGTCCTCAACCTGGCGCAGCAGGCGGCCAACCCAAGCATCCACCATCGTCACCTCGCCGCAATAGGTAGCGTGGGCCTTGGCCACCTTGCCTTCGGTGAACCACTTGCTGTCCTGCCAGTGGCCGTAGACCGGCGGAACGACTTCACCATCATAGTGGGGCATGTACAGCTCGGTGTAGTATCCGGGCGCGTCCCACGGTTCGTGGGGGTCCCAAGTGTCCACGTACAGGAAGAAGTCCTCCTTATAGTGCTGTTGCAGCCACTGCATGGCGCCGGTTACGGTGCGGGCGACGTTGCGGTCAGCCTCGAAACGCCACGCATCCCGCACGTCGAAAGACTCAAGCAGGCCTACCTGCCCCGGGAAGGCGACAAAGGTCTGGTACCCCCGGTCGTAGTTCATGCCGCCGCGCAGGTAGAAGGGCGTATCGACCATAGCCGCGGTGTGGACGCCCGAATTGCTCAGCAAAACGGCCGCCGTGTCCATGCCGTCGGGAAGCGGTTCCCAGCCCATGAAGGACATGGTCCAGCGGCCCGTGGCATGGTCGGCGCGGGTTGGCATAGTGGGGAACCCGGCGGCGTAGTGGCGGTTGAACCGCACGCCCTTGGCCGCTAGGTTGTCTAAGGAAGGAGTGCGGATAGGCCGCTTGCCGTAGGCCCCCAAGTGGTCCTGCCGGAAGGTGTCGGCCACTATCCAGATAATGTTCATTGTGCCTGCTCCGTAACGGATAAGTGATACAGGACCCGATGGGGCCGTTTCAGTCCCAAGTATAGCCGTCTGGACAATACCGTCAATGGCCTGAAAATCCCGTTTGTCCGCCTTCAGGGTGGGGAGTATAATTTGCCCTTTCAACGCCCTGAAACCAACAGGAGAGGGTCTATGAAGTACGACGTTATCGTAATAGGAGCCGGGTCCGGCGGCGGAACGCTGGCGACCCGTTTGTCGGAGGACCCCAACCGCTCGGTGCTGGTGCTGGAGGCGGGACCCGATTATGCAGAGTTCGAGCAGTATCCGGATGACCTGAAGTTCGGATACGCCCCCACAGCATCCGAAATGGGCGCGCCCCACAACTGGTCGTTCACCGGCAGCGTCAGTTCCCAACAGCCGGAACCCATCGCCGTGCCAAGGGGCAGGGTCGTGGGCGGCACCAGCGCCATCAACGGCCAAGTATTCCTGCGAGGGGTGCCCGAAGACTACGACAATTGGGCTTCGTGGGGCAACGACGAGTGGAGCTACATCAAGGTCCTCCCCTTCTTCAGAAAGCTGGAAACGGACACGGACATCCATGATGACTTCCACGGCAACGAGGGGCCTATCCCGGTGCGGCGCCACCCGCGGGAGACTTGGTCGCCTTTGCAGAACGCGTTCCAGCAGGCCTGCATGGACGCCGGTTATCCTGAGACCTACGACCACAACAACCCCGATTCCTGGGGTGTTGGCCCCTTCCCCATGAACAACCCCAACGGCGTGCGGATGAGCACCGCGCTGACTTACATCAATCCCAACCGGCACCGGCTGAACCTGACCATCCGGGGCAACGTGCTGGTGCGGCGCATCCTGTTCGATGGAACCAAAGCCGTTGGCGTAGAAGTGGAAAGCGGTGGAGAAACCTTTACGGTGGAGGGCGAGCAGATTGTGCTGTGCGCCGGGGCGGTGGCGTCGCCGCATATTCTCATGCTCTCGGGCGTGGGCCCCGCAGCACATCTGAGAGAATTCGGAATCCCGGTAGTCAAGGACCTGCCTGGGGTGGGCCAGAACCTGAGAGACCATCCCTTGGTGCCGCTGCGGGCGAAGGTAAAGGATGACTTCCCGTTGAATCCAACCGCTCCCCGGATGCAGAGTCTGCTCCGGTACACCGCATCGGGTTCGGAGTACCGCAACGACATCCAGATTTTCCCTTCCTCCTTCTCCACGCCATTGGGCGGCGACCCCTTCGAAGAGGAGGGCATACGGTTCACGGCGATGCTGGAGTTAGCCGAGGGGTCCGGCCAGATTACCTTGGCGTCCAACGACCCGAGAGAACAACCCAACATCGAATGCCGTCACTTGGAGCATCCGTCAGACCGGTCCAGGTTGAGGGAGGCAATTCGTATCTCCATGAAGCTGATGGAGCACGAAGCCTTCAGCGGCATCCTGAACGGTATGATCACGCCCACGGAAGAGGATGTTGTGTCCGACGATGCCCTGGACGAGTGGATGTACAAGAACGTCTGGATCGGCCAGCACCTGTCCGCCACCTGCAAGATGGGGCCGGACTCGGACCCGATGGCGGTGGTGGACCAGTACGGACAGGTGCGCGGCATCGAGAACCTGAGGGTGGCTGACGCCTCGATAATGCCCGACTGCATCCGCGCCAACACCAACCTGACCACGATAATGATTGGCGAGCGCATCGCGGACTGGATGGCGTCGTCCTGAAGGGCACAGGACCGGACAACCACAAAGAACGCCGAGAGCGCAGAGGAAAAATAAAGAAAACTCGGCGTTCTCTCCGTCCTCTGCGGTGAATCTTCGACAAGATTAAGGAGAGGCCATGAAATACGACGTTATCGTTATCGGCGGCGGTTCAGCCGGCTCGGTGGTTGCGGCCCGCTTGGCGGAGGATGTCAACACATCGGTGCTGTTGCTGGAGGCGGGGACCGACTATCCGGACCCGGAAGACCTGCCGGAAGCCGTGCTTCAAGGCCACACCAGGGCGGGAGAGGCCGAGGACTCCCCGGTGAACTGGGCCCTCCGCGGCACCATCACCGAGGAACAAGGTGAAATCCACGTGGCCCAAGGCAAGGTCATCGGCGGGGGAGGCTCCATCAACGGGCAGGTGTTCCTGCGGGGAATACCGGAGGATTTCGAGAACTGGGCCAATATGGGCAACGACGAGTGGAGCTACCTGAGCGTGTTACCCTACTACCGCATGTCCGAGACGGACAGGGACATCCAGGACGACTTCCACGGAGGCGACGGGCCCATCCCCATCAGCCGCAGGCACGAGGGAGAGTGGCCCTCGATTCAGAAGGCCTTTTACGCCGCCTGTCTCGAAGCGGGCTTCCCGGTCTCCGAGGACATGAACGGCCCCCAGCCCGACGGCGTTGCGCCGGTGCCGATGAACAACCTCAACGGCGTCCGCATGAGCACCGCCATCACCCATCTCAGCCCCTTGCGCCACCGGCTCAACCTGACCGTCCGCGGAGACGTTTTTGTCCGTCGGGTGCTGTTTGAAGGGAACCGTGCCGTGGGAGTGGAGGCCGAGAGCGGCGGCGAAATATTCCAGGTGGAAGCGGAACGCTTGGTGCTGTCCGCCGGGGCGCTCAAGTCGCCTCATATCCTGATGTTGTCGGGAGTCGGCCCCAAGGACCAGTTGGAGTCCTTCGGAATTCCGGTGGTTTACGAGGCATCTGGCGTAGGGGTGAACCTGTGGAACCACGCCATCGCGCCCGTGTCGTTCCGGGTCAAGGATGACATTGAACTGGTGGCCGACTCGTCGGCGGTCCGCATTGCCCTGCGTTACACCGCGGAAGGGTCCAATGATCCGGGCGACATGCTTATGATGACCAACTCGCTGTTCAACTCGCTGACGGGTGAAATACTGGACAACCGGGAAGCCCGGATGTCGCTGGCCCTGGAGTTGCCTCACGGGGCCGGTTACCTGAAGCTGGCCTCGTCCGATCCCACGATCCAGCCGACCTTCAACTACCAGTACCTCCAACACCCGGAGGACATGCGCCGTATGCGCGACGGCGTGCGCTTGGGCGCAAAGATGCTGGAGTCCGAGGCCTACAAGGACGTTTGCGAGACGCGGCTCACGCCCACCGACGATGTACTGGGCAGCGACGACAAGCTGGACCTGTGGATAAAGCAGGTCGTCGGCACCGCCCGCCACGTCTCAGGGACCTGCCGCATGGGCCCCGACTCGGACCCGGTGGCGGTGGTGGACCAGCACTGCAAGGTGAAGGGCATAGACGGCCTCTGGATCGCCGACTCCTCGGTGATGCCGCAAGTCCCCCGCTCCAACACCAACGCCACCGCCATCATGATCGGAGAGCGGGTGGCCGAGTGGGTGGCGGCGGACAAGCGGGGGTAGCCCCGTACATTGATGGTCCCGAACTCGGAACATGCGAGAGTGGACCGGGAGAAAATTACCGGGTATTTGCTTTCAACTGAGAATCCTCAAAGTGGAGGCAAACCCGGGTTCTTCTCCCGATTTGGTTTCAGGGCTGACCAATGGGAAATCTTCGCTAATGCATTGCGCTTGCATTGCCTGCGAAACGAAGTAGCCGAGCAACAGGAAACCAGTTTCGGTACCAAGTATATTATCATAGGTATGATTGAGACCCCTGACGGGCGTAACCCTTCAGTGAAAACTGTCTGGTTGATCGACTCGGAGAATGCTAATCCCCGGTTCATTACGGCAGTTCCGGCACGCATGAGGTGAGTATGTTCAATGAACATCAAGTCGTCGCCCTCACTTGCAGCATTTCACTGGAAAATCTTTTCTCCGTTCCATGCGATAGTCTCCTGCACAAGGGTGACAATCCCCAGAAAGGACTTCTGCCGGGTGACGTTGGCACAATCATACACATCTATCCCCGAGAAGAAGCGTTTGTGGTTGAGTTCCAAGAACCGGACGGGTACACCGTTGCCATTGCAGACGTGCTGCCGTCTCAAATGCGTCCTGCGACGCAGGAAGACTTGGACAACGACCGCTTCTGGACAAAGGAGCCGGTTTAGGCTGGGGATTTTGTATCACGCTGGTTACTAAAAGAGAAAAGGTTGAAGTTGGGTCCGTAACGGGATGTTACCCCCAGTGTGTGTACCCTTCCGTCCACAGGTCTGCCGTTGTGGTGCCGCTAATGGCGTGAATTCTTTCAGTGATGGCCGCAAGCGCATTGTTTACCGCTTCATGCAGTTCGGTCAGGTCGGTCCGGGTCATGTGATGCGAAGTCCTGCCGTAGCGGTATATGGTGGCGTATTTGGACAGCCAGTCGGACGCTTCACCGGGATGGTCAAGGTCTTCGTAGTATATGCAGTCGAACAGCTTGGCGACGGAATTGCGGAGTTCGTCCGCCTCCGGATTGGACAAGTCTTCGATTCTCTGGATGTCCTCCCACAGGTCGGTAAGGTCGTGGCCGAAAGTCCGGTCGTCGTTGTAGGCGGACAACCAGCCCTTCAGGGCGTTTTCGACGGCTTGTTGGGCGCAAAAACCCAGCAGTTTCTGTCCCCTGTGGTCTTCATCAACCATCCGGTTGAATTCATAAAGGTACTCGTCCACGTTTTCCAAGCGTTGCTTTGTTTCCACCCAATGGGCCGGATAGGCGCCTTCTCGATGTGAAGAGTGGCCCAGATTTTCTCCGTTCATTACTATTCCGTAGCGGGCGGCTTGGCCCGCGATGTGCTGGTTGGCTACTCGACAGCGGTCGAACTCTCTCCTGGTCATGCTGACAACATCGACGGCCAGCCTCGGGGGATTGGATTTCATGTAGGCGGAAGCGACCTTCCGGGCGTTTATCTCCGCGCCCTGCGGGTTGTCGTTATCCGTTAGTATCAGCAGGTCTATATCGGAGTGTTCCCAATGCCTGCTTTCGGCCCTGGAGCCGAACAGGATAACCACCGCGGGCGCCACCGCGGCTTGGACGGCCCCGGCGACATTCAAGGCGTGTTGGTCGGGGGCTTTGGGGTCCATCGGTTCCGCTCTACTTTGCTTGGCAAAAATCTCGGAAATTACATCAGGTGCGATCTGGTTGTACCGCCAGGGAATTTACGGGTACCGGATAATACCCGTCAGTATTCTGCGACTTGATATCTTTTGACGATTATATTGCCTACCCTTCCTCCCGAATCAAGGGGTACATAGCCAGTGGCGTGGCGGCGAGGAGGCCCGCGTCCACGGGGAGGGTTGCGCCGGAGACCCAGCGGGCCTCGTCGGAGGCGAGGAAAAGGGCGGCCCAGGCTACGTCCCAGGGGGTGCCCTCTATGCCCAGCGGGCCTGCCTTGCGTCTCAGATCCAGCATTTCCTGGTTGGCGTGGCGGGCCACCATGGGGCTGTGGACGTGGCCGGGGGCGATGCAGTTGACGCGGACGTTGTCGCGCCCGTAGTGGACGGCCATGGAGTTGCTGAGACCGATGATCCCGGCCTTCGAGGCAGCATAGGGATGGCTGGGCCTACCGCTGCCGGCCCGCAGGCCGACTATGGACGACAGGTTGACGATGGAGCCGCCGCCGTCCTCGATCATCCGGGGGATGGCGTATTTGCTAGTGAGCATGACGCTCTTGAGGTTCACGTCAAGAACAGTGTCCCAAAAGTCTTCGTCCACATCGGTAACCGATCCTGGCCCTGAAATGCCGACGTTGTTTATCAGCACGTTGAGCTTGCCGAAGTTGTCCACGGCGGCTTGGGCCATGGCGGCGCAGTCGCCGGTACTGGTAACGTCGCCTACGAAGACCGCCGCTGCGCCGCCTTCCTCTCTGATGGTCGACAGGGTAACGTCGGCGTTCTTCTGGTCCCGGTCCACCAGCAGCACCTTTGCGCCGTGCCGGGCAGCAAGGATGGAAATAGCTTGCCCGATGCCCACGAAATCGCCGCTGCCGGTGGCCCCGGCGCCGGTTACTATGGCAACTTTACCTTCTAGCCTGTTTCCTTGGTCTGGCATGATTGACCTCTCTTATCGTTGTTTTGAACCACTTATGCGTCTGATGTGCGACGGGACCACGTATCCCCGCGTATGCGGGGGAACCTTTGTAGGCATCGGACAAGCCATCTCGATCCTAGGTCTATCCCCGCGTGTGCGAGGCAATAGATGGGCCGAGTGGAGTGGGCGGCTCAAAGTAAAGTTCCAGAGCTTCCCGTAAGTTCTCTAGCGCTTGGTCTGGCGACTCCCCTTGGCTGGCGACATTTACTTCTGAAGCTTGGGCTACATACCAAGAACCTTCCTTCCAAACTTTGGCTGTAAACATTTGCTTCATGGCTCATTTCATCCTATTCACAAGATGCCGAAATCCTGCACTGTAGAGATCAGCCCAGAGGCGGTCGCTGCATCTGGGGGCGGCTGGATTCCAGGCCCCGGGCTACTTGGAGCAGGGTCAGCTCGTCGAAGTGTCGCCCAACCACTTGGACTCCTATAGGAAGGCCGTCGGAACTGAAGCCGAAGGGGACCGAGATGGCCGGTGAGCCGGTGAGGTCCCAAGGCAGGGTAATACGGAGGGTGTGCCTGCCCGCCAGGGTGCGGCCTTCGATGTGGAACTCGTTCTGCCCGTGGGGGAAGGCTGGCATGGGCACTGTGGGGCAGATGAATATGTCGTATTGGGTGAAATAGTCCTTGACCGCCTGCCGCAGGTCTTCCCATTCTTGGGCGGCATTCAGGTACTCGTCGATGGTGAAGGTATTGCCGTCCACGAAACGGGCGCGGAACATGGGCGTCAGCTCCGACTCCCTTCCGGCTATCGTGGGTGCGGAGTAGCGGCGGGCTTCCATTGTATAAATGATGGTGGATATGGCCGAGGCGTTCTTCTCGGTCAACGCCGGAATTTCCACCTGCTCAACGTTCATGCCAAGTTCGCCCATTGCAGCGGCAGCCTCCGCCACCGACCGTTGGACCTCCGGCTCCACCGGGACGCCGGTGGTGGGACTCCAACCCACCCTCAGTTGGGTAAGGTCAACGTCCAAAGGTGAGTAGTCGGGCACCGGCACCGGCGGAGTGTAGAGATCGACGTCGTCGGCGCCGGCGAGGATGGACATTCCCAGGGCAACGTCTCCCACGGTACGGGCAATCGGTCCAACGTGGATTGCGCGGTGGAGCGTCTGGGGTTGGATGCCGGTGTAGGGAATGCGGCCCAAGGTGGGCTTGATGCCAACTACGCCGCACAGGCTGGCAGGGGCGCGGATGGAACCGCCAAGGTCGGTCCCCAATCCAAAGGGTGAGAGGCCGGCGGCTATTGCCGCCACCTCTCCGCCGCTGGAGCCGCCGGCCGTTCTGTCCAAGTTCCAAGGATTGCGGGTTTTCCCGAAGACCTCGTTGTCCGTTTCCCACCACAGGGCGAACTCCGGCATGTTGGTCTTGCCCAGCAGAATCCCGCCGGCGTCCTTGAGGCGGGTGTAGACTTCCGCGTCCTGATCGGAGACGTAGTCGTTGTAAATCTTAGACCCGAGGGACATGCGCATCCCGGTCGTTTCGATGCAGTCCTTGAGGGTATAGGGCACTCCGTGGAATGGGCCGAGATCGTCACCGCGCATTACCGCGGCTTCCGCTTCCTTGGCCCGCTCCAGCGGGTCTTCGGCGAAGAAGACAATGGCGTTGAGGGTGGAGTTCAATTGCTCGATGCGGTCCAAGTGGGCTTGGACTACATCCACCGGGGACAGGACCTTCTGGCGTATCTTGGCCGCCAACTCGGTAGCGGGGGCGTAGTAGATGTCTTCGCTCATGGTTTACCTCCAAAGGTATTCCGTGGGACTTGCCTAGTTGGCCAACCGCTTTGAAATGATGGGTAACGAGGGCAACCACAAGGGTTGCCCCTACCAGTCAAGGACGGTCCCGTAGGGGCGCCCCTTGTGGGCGCCCTGATCGCTCTTAGTTTGTCCATCGTTACAACATTGTCGGCCTATTAGCCGCGGCGCAGGGCCCGACCGGGCAAAGCGCCGGTGTGCACGCCTTGGTCGATGACGGGCGTGCCGTTGACGATAACGTAGTCGACGCCGCTGGCGAGCCGCCGCGGGTCCTGCTTGGTGTTGTTGGCGTTGATGGTCGACAGATCGAAGATGACCACGTCGGCCTTCATGCCGTCGGCCAGGATTCCCCGGTCCGAAATTCCCAGGCGCTGCGCCGGATAAGAGGTCATCCTCCTGACGGCGTCGGGCAGGGACAGTTTGCGTTCTTCGCGGACCAGTTGGGCGAGGATGAAGGGGAAGGTGCCGTAGGCCATTGGCGGCGGGTAGTCTCCTATCAGCAGGGCGTCGCTGCCCACCATATAGACCGGGTGTTCGATGAAGTCCGGCAGGGTGTTCTCGTCGGCGATGTCAGCGAAGTAGGACACCCTCAAGTTTTCTTCCAGCAGCACGTCGCAGATGGCGTCAACGGGATGCTTGCCCAGCATTTCAGCCATTTCCGCCACCGATCGCCCTTCGAACCGCTTGTTTTGGGGTTCCTTGAAGTAGGTGACCCACATCTCATCCCATCCCCTGCCCCTGGGCTGTATTTCCTGCTTCAGGCGGTCCCGCAGGCCAGGGTCGGCCAAAACCTCCTTCACCCTGTCCGGGCCGCCGTCCTGGGCCCACTGGGGGAAGACTATCAGGATCCTGGTGCCGCCGTAACGATAAGGGAAGGTGTCGAAGGTGACGTCCAGACCCTCGTCGCGGGCGTCGTCCACCAGTTGCAGGATGGGCCGTGCCCCGGAGGTGTGGATGCGACGGCGGAACAGGTGGGTGATGTGGACCGGGATGCCGCTGCGACGCCCGATCTCTATGGCTTCACGGTTGGGGTCCAGGTATCGGTCGCCCAGCCAGTTGCGGGTGTGGGTGTGGTAGATGCCGCCAAGCCGGGCTGCTTCCTCGGAAAGGGCCACCAGTTCGTCGGTGTCGGCGTAGCTCCCGGGCGGGTAGTCCAGCCCGGTGGACATGCCTACCGCCCCTTCCTCCATGCTTTCCCGCAGCAGCGCCTTCATGTCGTCCATCTCCGCTGCGGTGGCCTTCCGGTCGTTCCATCCCACGGCGTTGATGCGCAATGGAGCGTTGCCCACGATGTAGGCGATGTTCACCGCTACCTTGCGGTCGAACATGGAGAGGTACTCCGATACCGTGGACCACCGGCCCGGCAGGGGAGGGTCGCCGTCCAAGCCGGAGTTGAGGCAGATGAACCGGTCCAGGTCGTCGGGCGACCGGAATGGGGCGTAAGAGTTGCCGTCGATGCCGATCAACTCGGTGGTGACGCCCTGGAACACCTTGGGTTCGTGTCGCGGCTCGGACAGGATCACCAACCCTGAGTGGGCATGAACGTCGATGAAACCCGGACACACCACCTTGCCGGTGGCGTCAATCGTCCGTTGGGCTTCCAAGTGGGAAACATCGCCCCGGAACACTTGGACCTGGTCTCCCTGTATGCCTACGGCGCCATAGAACCCGGTGTTGCCGACGCCGTCGAGGACTTCTCCGCCTGTTATCAATATGTCGAGCATTGTGCAGTCTCTCCAATAGGTAAAGGTTTCCTGAATGAGAGTTGCGGCCATAATATCCAACGGGCGCCGGTTCGTCCAACCTGACCGGCTATAAAAGGCTGGGCTTTTTCATTTTCCGGGTTGGGTTACATAGGTTTCGTCTTTCCCGCGAAAGCGGGAAACCACATCACTGCGGTCTATGCAATTTTCCCGTGACAAGACCGCATAGATTCCCGCCTGCGCGGGAATGACGAGGGGATGGAAAGGCCCTGTCACAATGGGACGGCATTCGCCATACGAACCCACCGTTTGCCAGTATTTGTTGTGGTAAATTAAGGAGTATCGGGACCCAACCGGACCAACGCGGATAGACAACCCGGCGAGAGGCGGATATGGCGGATAAGCCGGACCGGATGTTCCACGGTTGGTATGTGGTGATGGGCTGCTCGTTGGTGGCCCTGGGCACCTCCGGCACCCAGTTCTCCTTCGGCGTGTTCCTGCAGCCCATGACCGAGGATTTTGGCTGGAGCAGGGGCACCCTGTCCCTCGCATTCGGCATTACCTTCATGCTGTCCGGCCTTTTGCGCCCCTTCGCCGGTTATCTGGCCGACCGTTACAGCCCCAAATTGGTGGCCCTTTCCGGCGTGGCGTTGCTGGGGGTCATGCTGTTGATCGTCCCGTCGGTCCAGACCTTGATGCAACTCTACGCGGTCTTTGCGGTGATGAGCATAGGTCTGACGATGGGCGTCGGCCCTATCTTAACCAAGGTGATAAGCTCCTGGTTTTACGCCCGCCGGGGCTTGACGCTGGGCCTGCACAGCAGCGCCGGTTCCTTTGGAGCCTTGATACTGGTGCCGACGGCGTCGGTGTTCCTGATACTGTTCGACTGGCGGGACGCCTACTATTTCCTGGGCGGCCTCGCGCTCTTGGTCATTCTGCCCATTGGCCTGATATTCATCCGGAACACGCCGCAGGAGATGGGACTGGAGCCATTGGGCGATTCATCCGACCTGCGCAGGAGGAGGGGGACTGACGGGGAAGACTCAACGCCGATATTCGGGCGCGACGCGACTTTCAAAGAGGCGCTGGGATCGAACCTTTTCTACCGGCTCACTTTCGGGTACTTCGTTTGAGGGTACTCGATGAGCTTCGTGAATGCTCACTTCGTGACTTACGCGCAAGACCTTGGATACCATCCGATGGCCGCGGCGGGAGTGTTCAGCCTGATCGGGGCCACGGCGGTGGTGGGAAGCTTGGTCATGGGGCACCTTTCCGACCAGTTCGGGCGCCGGTGGTTGTTGACCGCTTCTTACAACATCCGGGCATTGGGGTTTGTTGTCGTCTTGCTGTCTATGGGAGTACCGGCCCTTGGAATTCCTGCGCTGGGACTGGGGACCCTCTTGGCGGGGGTGCTCATGGTAGGGTTTTCCTGGAACTCCATAGTCAGCGTCACCGCTGCCTATACCTCTGACCGTTACGGCGTCAGAAACCTGGGGACAATTTACGGGACGATGTTCTCGGTGATGCCCATCGGCAGCGGGATAGGGGCTTTCCTCGGCGGCCTTTTCCACGATTACCGTGGGACCTACGACGTCGCTATCTGGACCAATATCGCTCTCTTGCTGGCTGCAATGGCCTTAGTCGCCTTCCGGGGTGAGCGGCGGCCCCCGGAACTCAGGCCGGCAGGGGCTGCCGCTTAGGCCGCTCCAGTCTTACTCCCGGGGCAGGGACAAGCCGGGCACGAACCGGAGGTTGGGTATCTTCGAAAGGTCGCCAGGAGCAAGTTTCAGCTTGGAACTCCTGGAGCCGGAGCCGAAGATAAGGTATTCCACATCCAGCAACCGTTGGTCGGCGTATATCGGCAGGTCGTCCGGCAGGGCGAATGGCGTAACGCCGCCTATCATCATGCCGGTCAACTCGCGGGTGTCCTCCGGCGAAGCGAAAGAGGCGCGGGAGACGTTCATCAAGCCCTTGACCGTCTTGTTGACGTCCAAGCGGTCGGTCCCAAGCACCACGCAGGCGGAGAACTGCTTTGGCCCCCGCCGGGACCCCACTATGATGGTGTTGGCGCAGTGGGCAAGGGAGTAGCCGTACTCTTCACAGAATTGGGCCGTATCGGCGAAGTCAGGGTCTATGCGGATGATTTCGTGGGGAATGCCCAGCCCGTCCAGGGCCGCGACTACGTTTGATTCGATGTCAGAGTCCTGCGTCATTGACCTCTTCCTGCGGGGCGGGCACAAACCTCATGGAGATGGAGTTTATGCAGTGCCGGGTGTTGGTCTCGGTCAAGCGCTCTCCGATGAAGACATGTCCCAAGTGGCCGTCACAGGCGGCGCACTGGACTTCGATCCTGTAGCCGTCGTCGTCAAGCAGGTATTTGACCGCGCCCTTAATCTCCTTGTCGAAGGCCGGCCAGCCGCAATGAGCGTCGAACTTGTCCACCGAGTGGTACAGTTCGGCGTTGCACCGGCGGCAGATGTAGGTGCCCGGCTCGTAGAAGTCGTCGTATTCTCCGGTAAAGGGCCACTCCGTCCCCTTCCGTTCGATTACGGCGCGCTCTTCAGGGGTCAAGGGGTTGTATCGAGAGGTGTCCATATTTCGTCCCTCCTGTCGGCCTATTATCTCACGTTGGCGCAAGCCCGGATAAGGCTATGCAATTTGAAGCTCGGTGAGGCTGATGCTACACTTCCCCAGTCTGTAGCTGCGCGGTACAAAGAGGGGATCGTCCAATGCGCAAGAACCACTTTATTGACGTAATCTATACCCATACCGAGGGCGAGCCTACCTGCATCGTCTACGGCGGCGTGCCCTATCCATACGGCACGGATATCGTGGGCAAGAGACGGCACCTAGAGGCCAACTACGACTGGCTCCGCCGCGCTTTGACCCGCGAGCCCCGCGGCCACAAGGATATGTTCGGCGTTTTCCTGACTCCGCCGTCCAGCCCCGACGCGGACGTGGGCATGATTTGGATGGACGGCGAAAACTTCCATGACATGTGCGGCCACGGCACGATAGCCTTGGGCATGGCTATGGTGTCACAGGGGTTGACGCCATCGCATGGTGACCTGACCACCATCAGGTTTGAGACCACTGCGGGTCTTGTCACCGCCGAAGTCGGCTCGACGGCAAGCAGCGTGGAGTGGTGTCGGTTTCAGAACGTTCCCGCTTACTTGGCCCACAGGGATGTCAAGATCGCGCTTCCCGATTTCGGAGAAGTGAATGTAGATGTGTCCTTCGGCGGCAACTTTTTCGCCATACTGAAGTGGGAACATCCCGAGTGGAAGATTTGTCCCCGGAACGCCGGGTTCTTCTCCAGGCTTGGCCCGGTAGTAAAAGACCTCGTCAACGGGCAAGTCGAACTGCGGCATCCCACCCAACCCCACATCAACAACCTGGAGTTCGTCACCTTCTATCACGAACCAACTTTGCCTGACGCACTTTACAAATGCGTTCACGTATTCAGCGACGGCAAGGCGGACCGGTCGCCCGGAGGCACAGGCACCAGCGCGATGATGGCGATGCTGGAAGCACAGGGCCGCATCGAAGTGGGCCAGACCATCCAATCGGAAGGGCTGCTTGGAACAGGGACTTTCGAGGGCTGCTTGGTGGGCGAGACGGAACTGGGCGGCCACCGGGCGGTCATACCCACCATCAAGGGTAAAGCGAACATTACAGGCTACGCCAAGTGGTTGATTGACCCCGACGACCCCGTGGGAGAGGGATTTGTTGTCTCCTAACCGACTTTAAGGAGTGAGTTATGCCCTACTATATGTATGTTGCCGTGAGCGAGGATGACAAGATTTCGGTCTTTACCGTGGACCCGAATACCGGAAGCCTCACCCACCAGCACGATGTAACCGTGGCCGGCGGCCCATTCACCCTGGCAATCAGTCCCGACCGCAATCACCTGTATTGCGGGACCCGGGAAACCCCTGGGCTGACCAGCTTCCGGATTGACCAGTCCGGCGGGGGCCTGACACAGACAGGCTCCGTGCCGCTGGACTCGTGGCCGGTCTACGTCGACACCGACCGCCGAGGGAGGTTCTTGTTGTCGTCCTATTACCAAGGCGCGCGCGTAGCGGTGCATCCCATAGGGGATGACGGATCGGTGGGGGAGCCTCCCGTCGTATCGTTGGAAACGGCGACCGGGGCACACGCCATGCAGACCGACCCGACCAACAGGTACGCATTCGTTCCGCACATCGCGGGTAACGGCCCCAACCAGGTATGGCAATTCCATTTCGACGAAGACACTGGCCAGATTACTCCCAACTCTCCGGCCATAGTTGAGCCGGAAGAGTTCCTGGGGCCTCGGCACTTCTGCTTTCATCCCTCACTGGACGTTCTCTATTTCTCCAACGAGCAGGGGTGCAGCGTGAGCGGCTACCGTCTGGATACGACTAATGGCACTCTGTCGCTCTTCCAGACTATCACCACTCTTCCGCCGGAAGGCTTCGCCGAGCGGAACACCTGTTCCCAGATCCAGATTACCGGGGCAGGCAATTTCCTGTATGCGCCAAACCGGGGCCATGACAGCATCGCCTGTTATACGGTGGACACTGCAACCGGGGAGTTGGCCTCCAACGGCATTGTTGCCTCAGAAGCCAGGCCCAACGCGCTTTGCTTGGGGCCTCACGACCGGTATATATACTCGGCTGGTCAGGACTCTGGCCAAATGGCCGTCTTCAGCGTCAATCCCGATTCCGGTGTGCTGACCCTGTCGGAGACGGTCCCATTGGGCAACGGGCCGTGCTGGATATCCATCGTGGAGTTAGCGGGATAGACCGTACAGGGCCGCGTATCATCGCCAGCAGTGAAATAGTTCAACGGGGGGTTGATTATGGCTTCACCGGAATTGGACCGGGCAATCAGCATGTTCAGGGCAGCCAAGGCGGAGACCCAAGCCTATACCACCGTCGAGGAGTTCCGGGTCTGGTACGAGCGGTTCACGGCCCCGTTCGAACTGCCCGAGGACGCCGTGTTCGAGCAGGTGGGAGCGGGTGGCGTATCCGCCGAATGGATTACCACTCCCTGCGTGGCTGACGACCGGGTGGTCATGTACCTGCATGGCGGCGGATACATGATCGGCTCCATGCGGACTCACCGGTCACCGCTGTCTTACCTGTCGCGGGTGTCTGACGCCCGGGTGCTGGGAGTCAACTACCGGCTGGCCCCGGAGCACCCATTCCCGGCCGCAGTCGAAGACTCAGTGGCGGCCTACCGGTGGCTGTTGAGCGAAGGCGTTTCGCCCGGACGCATCGTCATAGGCGGAGACTCGTGCGGCGGCGGGCTGACAATCGCCACGCTGGTCGCCTTGAAGTATTTCGGCGACCCTCTCCCGGCTGGTGGAATATCCCATTCCGGCTGGACCGACCTGGCCCATACCGGGGACTCGTTTGCCACCAAGGCGGAAGTTGACCCGCTCATAGACAAGGAGATGTTGGAAGGCATGGCCTCGACCTACCTTGGGGACCGTCCCCGCACCACTCCCTTGGCATCCCCTTACTACGCCGACCTGCGGGGGCTGCCGCCGTTGCTGGTGCAGGTAGGCACCGCTGAAGTCCTGCTGGACGACTCGATTCGATTGGCCGACCGGGCCAAGGAAGCCGGCGTGGACGTTACCCTGGAAGTGTGGGACGACATGCCCCACGTCTGGCAGGCCTTCGCGTCTTTCCTTCCCGAGGCCAGGGAAGCGCTGGAACAGTGCGGTCAGTTCGTCAAGAAACACACCGGCTGAATCAGGGCCTTTTTATTCTTCGGATTCCCGTTCATAGTTCGACAAGCTCACCACGAACGGACTCAGTTGGTCGAACGGAAAATGAAAAAGCCCTACGCCTGAATGCGGCGGACCTGTAACGGAGGACAGCAACATGGACGGCTTGATTTGCCGTTTCTGCCGGTTTCCGAATAGAGAACCTTGTTGGGGACTGAAAGAGGCAGGAATTTGAAAATCGATACCATAGCAGCCCAGGCCGGTCACAAGATCGATCCTGCGACCGGGGCAGTGGCTCCCCCTATATACTTGTCAACAACGTTTGAAAGGGATGCCGACGGCCAGTATTCCCGCGGCTACGTTTATTCGCGCGACAACAACCCCAACCGCCAGAACCTGGAAGAATGCATGAGCCTCCTGGAAGGGGGAGCAACCGCGGCGGCATTTTCGTCCGGTATGGCGGCCACGTCCTCCTTGTTCCAAGCGTTGTCAACGGGTGACCATGTCATACTCCCCAGCGATTGCTATCACGGTACTTCCCGCCTGTTGTACGAGGTGTTCTCCGGTTGGGGGTTGAAGGTTACCTCGGTGGATATGACCGACCCGGAACAAGTCAGTGAGGCGGTTTTGCCCAATACCCGGGTTATCTGGACCGAGACACCTTCCAATCCCGTCCTGAAGATCACCGACCTGGCCCAGGTTGCCCGTATTGCGCACGATGCCGGGGCGCTCTGTGTATGTGACAACACTTGGGCAAGTCCCGTGTTGCAGCAACCGCTTGCTTTGGGCGCCGATCTTGTGATGCACTCGACCACCAAATACCTTGGAGGGCATGAGGATGTGCTGGGAGGAGTAATCGTCAGCAAGGAAGACTCCGATTTCTTCCAGAGGATCAGGTTGATTCAAAGCCTGTGCGGCGCAGTCCCTTCTCCTTTTGACTGCTGGCTGGTGCTCAGGGGGATAAGGACTTTGCACGTCAGGATGCGGGCGCACAGCGAGAACGCTTTCAGGGTCGCCAGTTTCCTGAAGGAACATCCGCAAGTGGAGGCGGTACACTACCCGGGCTTGCCCGACCATCCCGGACATGCAATTGCGACAAGCCAGATGTCGGGATTCGGAGGTATGCTGTCGTTTCAAGTGAAGGGAGGTAAAGAGGCCGCGTTTCAGGTTGCCGGCCGGGTCAAACTTTTCGTCCGGGCAACGAGTCTTGGCGGCACTCAGAGCCTGATCGAGCATCGCGCCTCCATCGAAGGCCCGAACAGCGAGACCCCGAACAACCTGCTTCGAGTGTCTGTTGGGCTGGAAAGCGTTGACGACCTCATCGAGGACCTCGCTCAGGCATTGTGAATAGTTTTGAGGGGCGCTTGGCGGTCGCCATGAGGAGCGACGCCGCTAACGCAACGATTATCAGGGACAGGAAGGCTGCCCGGTAAGTCCCGGTGCGGTCGAAAACCGCCGCGGAAGCCAACGGCCCTACGGCGAAGCCCACCACCTGCGCTGACCGGCTGATCCCGAATATGCTCCCCAGCGTCTTCCTCCCGTAGTAGTTGGCCCACATTATCGGGGCCAGGGTGTTTACGCCACTGCCCACCAGTCCCTGGATCACGGCGAACAGGTACGCCTCCGGCAAGGTGTCGGCCAAGGTCAGCACCCACATGCTCACCGCGCCGAGGAGATTCAGGGAGACCAGCATCAGCTTGGCGGATGCTCTCTCTGCCACGACACCGGACACCAGCGCCGAGACCGCCCCGGAGATGGACATGACGCTCACCGCACTGACTGCCGCCGCGGGTGTCAGGCCTTGATGGGTCAGGTGGGGGACCAGGTGCAGCCCGATTCCTGCGGTTGTGGTGCTGCTCAGGAACAAAGCCGCCAGGATCAACCAGAAGGCCGGAGTTCTGAGCACCAGGGACAGTGGAAACTGTTGTTCATCTCTCTGGAGTTCCTGTTCGTCATCGGTGTGCTGAGCTTGTTCTTGGCCGGAGATGCCGTCAACGACGAGGCCGATATCCTCCGGCTGTCTGCGAACGATGAATGCGCAAGGGATTACCCCGACGCAACCCATCACTCCGGCCAAGACGACCCAAGCGACCCGCCAGTCCCAATAGCCGATGATCGCTTGGACCACCGGGGCCATTACGATGATTCCGGCCGAGCCGCCGAAGAACACCAGTCCCACCGCCCTGCCCCGATACTTGAGAAACCATTTGCCGGCGGTAACCGACGCCCCGATCTTGATCAGCCCTTGATCGGCGATTCTGATCATGGTGAAAGCAACGTAGAAACCCATAAGGGTATGTGCGGTCGACAAGTACAGGCAGCCCAGCACCACCACCGAACCGCCGGCAACCAGGATCAGCCGGGCGCCGAAGATGTCTACCAACCGCCCGCTTGCAGGAGCCAGGGCCGCGCCCAGTACCGCGCCCAGACTGGTGGCGCCGGCGATCTCGGTGCGGTTCCAGCCGAATTCCTGGCTCATGGGCACGACAAATACGGTGAGGACGCCAATGGCGGTGGCGGCGTTGGCGAACTCCATGCCGGAAGCCACCGCCGCCACCCACCACCCGTAATAGATTCTCCGGTGGAGAACTTTCATGGAACTCGCTGCGTCGGTGCGCTCATTGACTGAAATACACCAGGGATTTAATCTAGTCCCACATCGGCCCGAGGGCCAATCAATAAAAGGAGTTTGCATGACTATCAGCAAGCAGACAACCTACGAAGTCGATATCGAAGACGTAGAATATCTCCGGCACGGGGATACTCCCTTCCTGGCGCGGCTCTTCAGGCCTCGCGGCAGTGGACCTTTTCCGATGATGGTTGAGATTCACGGCGGCGCATGGGTGAGGGGACACCGTACGAACGGTGACGCGGCCAACGAAGCGTTGGCCCGGAACGGCGTGATCGTGGCCGCGCTGGACTTTCGAGTGCCGCCGGTAGCGTCTTACCCGGCTTCCTTGGCCGACATTCACTATGGCATACGGTGGTGCAAGACCCAGGCTGAAGCTTGGAACGGCCGTCCGGATAAAATTGGCGTGACGGGCACTTCCAGCGGCGCGCACCAAGCCATGCTGGTGGGTATGCGGCCCCACGATTCACGCTATGCGGCGCTGGCGCTCCCGAACGGAGCAGCGGAAGTCGATGGCACTGTGGGCTGCGTGGTCCTGTGCTCGCCGGTGGCCGACCCATTGGGACGCTATCTCTACGCCAAGGGCCTTCGGGAAGACATAAAACCACCCGCCGGAGTGAGGGAGCGTGTGGTGGCCAACCACGACGAGTACTGGGTGACGGAGGAGGCCATGGCCGAGGCGGCGCCGGCCCGTATGCTGGCCCGCGGGGAGCGCACCGCCCTGCCGCCGACGCTCTGCATGGCGCGGGAGTACGAGGACGCGCATCCACGTCCTGACCTTAACGAGTTCATTTCGCAGTACCGCAAGGCAGGCGGGCAGATAGACGTGAAGATATTCGAAGGGGAGGGCGAAGGACTGTTCCGGGATATGGCCACGCCGGTTGCCAAAGACGCGCTGGAACTGATGACGTCATTCATATATCAACATATCGGGTAGGCCAGAAGGCATGGAAATCAGCACTGTAGCTATTTTGAGCCCCGGCGACATGGGCCACGCCGTCGGGCAGCGGTTGCGGGAAAACGAGCTGGACGTGATCACCTGTTTGGCCGGCCGGAGCGACCGAACGCGGGCCTTGGCCGACAAGGCCGGCATACGTGACGTTCCCACCATGGAGCAACTGGTCGAACAGGCAGACCTCATAATGTCCATGACCGTGTCGGCGGCGGTGTCCGGCCTGTGCCGGCAGGTTGCCAATGCGTTGACGGCGACGGGTGCCGATACCCTGTTTGCGGAGTGCAATGCCATTTCTCCCCAACTGGTGCGGGAGTTGGAGCCGATCATCACCGGCGCGGGCGGTAGGTTCGTAGACGTGTCGATCATCGGCGGGCCGCCGCGGCCGGGTTACAGTCCCCATTTCTACGTGTCCGGCGAGCAGGCTTCCGGATTCGAACAACTGAACGACTTCGGACTGACGGTGCTGAAGCTGGATGGCGCAGTGGGACAGGCATCGGGGATAAAGATGTGCTACGCCGCCATGACCAAGGGCTCTTGGGCATTGTACAGCGAGTTGCTGATGGCAGCCGAGTTGATGGGCCTGACCGAGCCTCTGCTTGCGGAGTTCCAGTCTGGCCAGCAGGCGGTCCTGCAGCGGATGGAACGTACCTTGCCTACCGTCCCGGCCCGCTCGCGTCGCTGGGTCAGTGAAATGGAGGAGATCCGCGACACCTTCGCCCACTTGGGTATGACTCCCAACCTGTTCGAGGGTGTCGCGGAAATGTACCGGTTCATCGGCAGCACTCCCTTGGGTGAAGAATTTCCTGAGTCGCGGGACCGTGACCGCACTTTCACCGAGACCATCCGTCAACTGGCCCGGTATGTGCCGCCTCACGAGGGTGGCGACGTAAATTAAGAGAAAGTCAATGCGGGTCCATATCATCAAGCACGACGCGTCCGACAACTTCGGCTACGTGGAGGACGGGCAGCAAGTCCCGGTCAACTTCCACGTCTGGGCTACGTTGAATGTGCGGGACTGGACCTTGGCTTTCAAGGACGGGCGGGTGCTGAAGTATGACAGCTTCAGGGAAATCCACCGGGATGTGGGCGAGATCATGCTGAAGAGCTCCGGCGAACGCCGTGTGCTCCGCCGGGGTCTGGATGAGTCCGGGGAGCAGGACGAACCCATCACGGACCTCGCGGAGCAGTGGGACGAGATCGGCATCCGGCTGGAGCAGGAAATAATCAAGCGCGACGCGCTCACAGCGCAGCCTCGCCACGTCCGCTGATCCGCCCTTATCATGGAAGGGAAGACTTGTCTCATAACCGGCGGCAGCGACGGCATCGGCTATGCGGCCGCGCGGGAAATGGCCCGCATGGGCGCCGCTGTGGTGATCGTTGGCCGGAACGACAGCAAAACCGCCGCCGCAGTGGAGCGCATCATCAAGGAGACGGGCAACCACGAAGTCCATTACATGCTGGCCGACCTGTCGTCTCAGAGTGATGTGCGCAGGCTGGCACACCAAGTGAAGCAACAAATATCGCGGCTGGACGTTCTGGTGAACAATGCCGGGGCCATATTTCTTTCCAACCGCCGCAGCGTGGATGGCATCGAAATCACTTTCGCCCTGAATCACTTGGGCTATTTCCTGTTGACCACACTCCTGCTGGACCTGCTGAAAGAATCTACGCCGGCCCGGATCGTCAACGTCTCGTCCAGTTCTCACTGGTCGGCTGGCAAGTTCCGGCTGGAGGACCTGCCGAAACCTGGAAGCAATCGCGGTTACCGGGCATACGGACGCTCAAAGCTCTGCAACATCCTGTTCACCTACGAACTGGCGCGACGGCTGGAAGGTTCGGGCGTAACGGTTAACGCGCTGCATCCAGGGCTGGTCCGCACCGGCATTGCGCGGAACAACGGCCTTCTGGGCCGCGTGGTCAACTTCTTTATCGGCGTCCGCGGCGTCGATGCGGTAAAGGGGGCGGAGACGTTGAATTACTTGGCCTCCTCGCCCGAAGTCGAGGAAACCACGGGCAAATTTTTTGTGGACTGCCGCGCCGTATCTTCTTCTGCTCTGAGCTACGATGCGGGGCTGGCCTCAGACCTTTGGGAATTGAGTGAACGACTTACGGCGCCATCCGCCTATATCAATGAACGCCCGTAGTACTATATTAGACTGTGTTGACATTTTGAAAAACCATACCGTCATTCCGGCCTTGAGCCGGAATCCAGTGGTCCAAATAAGAGTAACCGACCCGAAGTTAGATACACTCAAACCGACTGGATTCCCGCTTTCGCGGGAATGACGGGAAATGTCAACACAGCCTAGCCAGCGTCCACATTAAGTCCGCCCGGTAAAATGACCAGTGATTGATACGCTGATATTCGACTTTGACGGGGTCATCATCGATACCGAGACCCCGGACTTCGACACATGGCAGGAAGTCTTCCAAGACTACGGTGTCGAGTTGCAACGCACTTGGTGGACCGGGTTCATTGGCGGCAGCAGCCGGCGCATGGACGTGTGCGGCCTGTTGGAGGAACTGACGGGCCGGGAATTCGACCGTGACTCCCTGATGAGAGAGAGGAGACGCCGCTACTTGGCGGCCATCGAGTCCAACCCTCTGTTGCCCGGAGTGGTGGAATATATCGACGAGGCCCAGCGGCTGGGGTTGAAGCTCGCAGTGGCCTCGAGTTCCAGCCACGCATGGGTGGACGGTCACTTGGAAAGCCGTGGACTCAGGCAGCACTTCGACTCGGTAATATGCTCCGACGACGTGGTAATGGTGAAGCCCGACCCGGAGCTTTACCTGCTGACTGCATCAACCCTGGGGACCGTACCCGGCAACACCTTGGTCATCGAGGACTCGGCCAACGGCGTCGCCGCGGCCAAGGATGCCGGGGCGTTCTGTGTCGTTGTCCCCAACCCAATGACCAAGGACCTGCCCCTGGGCCGCGCCGACGTGCGTCTCAACGCTCTGTCTGACATGCTTCTCGCCGACTTGCTGGTGAAGGCCAACGGAGGCTAAGGGAAATTGGGCCGTAAGGTCTCGCTTACCAGGAACAGACCCCTCTCCAACACGTCGAGCCAGTCTTCTTGCGGACGGCGGATAGTATTTGTACATATTCTGAACAGGCAAACGGCTTCCCGGAAGGCAAAGTCTCTTTCGCTCCAGCGAAAACGGTCAAGCGCCGCTTGCCGGAACACCGGATAGTAGGCGCCGCTTGCATCGTTTTCTCTCTTGCTGCCAAAACACGACGCCCAGCGCAGGTGGGCAAGAAAGTTGCCCACGTCCAGCATCGGGTCGCCTGGCCCCGCTTCTTCAAAGTCCACCAGTGCTATTCTACCGTCGTTCAAGACAAACATCTGGTCATCATAGAGATCGTTATGGGCCATACAGGTGGGTTTCCAGGACCGGATGAATTCGTCCAGTGTTCCGGTAGTGTCGTTAAGCAGGCGCAGAGCAGGTCCTTCACCCGGCAGGTTTTGTCTGAAGTTGCGCTTGGCCCGGTTATACGCCCCCGGCAGGTTGAATGGGCGGCTTCCCTGTGTCTTGTCCGGCGAATTCCAGAGAGTCTCCAGTCCGCTGAGAAGAACTTCGGGATCAGGCATATAACCTTGGCGAATCCGCCGGCGCAGGTTCTCTCCGGGTATCTCCGACATCCACACGACTCCGCCATCGGCCCAACATCCGGCCAGACGCGGCACGACAAAACCGGCCAGGCCCATCAGTTCGCGGGCCGTGAGCAATGGAGCGACCGCGGCCGGCCGCATGACCCGGGCATAGAATCCGACTCTACCCACCCTGTGATGCAATACAGCCCGGGAACCGGGCCTGTAGCGTACCAACCCAGCGAACACGGCACGGCGCGCCGGAATCGCCAGGACGTGCCTGTTCATCAGCCTGAAGGCGCCTTCCGGGTCGGCCGCTTCCTTCAGTCCGGGCAGATGAGGGTCCTCGGGATACCGAAATAGCTCCGTTGGCTTGTCACGCTCCATCTTGACCACAAAGATTTGTGGAGCGATATATTCTTCAGGTCCCCATCCTATTTCATAGGATATGGCGGCCGTCCTGCGCGGGTTGTGGCTGAACTGCCGGATGCGAATTCGGTAGGGATCGGACTCCGGCACTCCAAACCGCTGACAATACGACCGCCATACCCACTCAGGATCGAAGAGCTTGGGCAATTCTTCCAAGCATGGGTCTTCAGGGAAAGACACCTGCGGGAGCGAAACTGCGGTCGTCAGCAAGGGACTGGTCACCTCGATGATGAGAAATAAAGCAATATCACCTCTATAGCTTCATCTTTGGTGATGATGCCGTTGATGTAATCGATAACGGCATTTATTGCCTCATTCCTGTCTATGACCTCGTTCTTGTCGGCGTCATATCTGTTCCCAATGGCGCTCCCCGTATCCGGCGTGTCGATTCCGTCACCATCCGTGGTATCGATGCCGTCATTGGAGGTCAGTTGCCCGGTGGTGTCTATCCCGTCCGAGTCTGTACCGTCGTTGCTGGTCAGTTGACCGGTGGTGTCTATCCCGTCCGAGTCCGTACCGTCGTTGCTGGTCAGTTGACCGGTGGTGTCTATCCCGTCCGAGTCTGTACCGTCGTTGCTGGTCAGTTGACCGGTGGTGTCTATCCCGTCCGAGTCCGTACCGTCGTTGCTGGTCAGTTGACCGGTGGTGTCTATCCCGTCCGAGTCTGTACCGTCGTTGCTGGTCAGTTGACCGGTGGTGTCTATCCCGTCCGAGTCCGTACCGTCGTTGCTGGTGAGTTGACCGGTGGTGTCTATCCCGTCCGAGTCCGTACCGTCGTTGCTGGTGAGTTGCCCGGTGGTGTCGACGCCGTCGGAATCGGTGCCGTCGTTGCTGGTGAGTTGCCCGGTGGTGTCGACGCCGTCGGAATCGGTGCCGTCGTTGCTGGTGAGTTGCCCGGTGGTGTCGACGCCGTCGGAATCGGTGCCGTCGTTATCTGTAGGGGGCGGCGTGTCGACGCTAACGCTATCGGCCGCATCGCTGTCGGTGCCTACCTGGCCATCGAAGTCGTCATCCCCGGCGCCTTCTTCCCCGTCTCCCTCCCCTAAGAACACAGCACGCGGGACCAGAGCGACGTTTTCCGATGCGTCGAAGGCACTGCTGTTCATAGAAGCAACGGCGCTTCCACACACCAGCATCAGCACCATCGACAAAGCAGCTACCCGGAATCCAATCAACCGGCCATTCATCATTCGATGCACCGCCTCAGGCGCTTGGCTTGGACTGTTGAGCCTACATTGTAGTTAACCACTTCGCAGATTCCAATAGCTGTCTGCCGGACCTTCTCATAGCCCAAACGCTTGCCTATGCGATGGTCCCGTGATTCCCGTCCCTGACAGCCTGGATATTCTCTCCCGACAACGCCCTCCGGGAGTCTGTTGCCATCACATCGTTACCGCCGGGTTGGGTGATATAATCCACTTGCTACCATTCAGACGAGAATATATGGTGTGAGGTCAAGAGTTATGGCTGAAACTACAGGACTGGGACATGTTGGAATCTACGCCGAAGACCTAATGAGGCAGCGGGACTTCTACAGCCGGGTAATCGGGCTGAAGATTGCCGATGAGGACCTGGAAGGCCGGGGAATGGTATTCATGAGTTCCGACCCGGTATCCGAGCATCACGAGTTTGTCCTGATGAAGGGCAGGGTCATCAACGACGACACCAACGTTATCCAGCAGATTTCCTTCAAGGTGCCCACCATCGCCGACCTGCGGGAGTACAAGCACAAGCTGGAGGGGGAACCTGACGTAAGCATCGAGCGGATCGTCAGCCACGGCAACGCCTTCGGCATGTACTTCCTGGACCCGGAGGGCAACCGGGTGGAGCTTTACTACCGCACCGGTTACCCGGTACCACAGCCCCACGGCGATCTTATAGACCTGGAACGTTCCGACGAAGAATTGCTGGCCGACGCCAGGGAACTCCTGCTAACCAAACAGCCCGTCAAGTAACGAAGGCGGCCCCGCTGCGGGTTACGCCGCCACTGGAAAACGCGCCCAATCCCAAGGTGATACCAATTGAGATTGGGCGTCTTCATTCTGATTCAGGAAGGAATTACGGCATGAAAGTGCAGATAATGTCTCCCGCGGCCGACCGGGTGGACTTCAAGGTGCCGCCCGCCCCCAGACTTACGACCTTCGAGGGCAAGACCATCGGTTTGTACAACAACATGACCGGCGGGGCCGATGTTGCCGTCGACCGCTTCGCGGAGCAGTTGCAGCGCAGGTATCCCGGCGTCAAGTTCCAGCGTTACGGCGGAGACCTGCGCGAAGGGCGTCCTGCACTTAGCCGGGGCGTTCACATTGACGACGAGGAAGCCACTCGGATTGCCACCGAGGTTGACGCTATGGTGGGCGCGACGGCGCATTGAGGGGGCTGCACGTCGTGGCTTAGCCATGACATGGTCGCCATGGAAAAGGCTGGCATTCCCGCCGTGGGCATCGCCGCCCAGAGCTTTGCCCGGGCGTGGCAGTCCTGCGTGGATGGTTGGGGACAGCCCACCACCGCTTACGTCATCATTCCCCACGCCACCACCGGGCAACAACCCGACTTCATTCGCAACATGGTGGACGGGCAGATCGACGCCATAATCCAGGGCCTCACCACTTTCTCGGCGTCCCGCGGCCCGGTCACCGCCCAAAAGACCGGCAGCGCCACAGAGGTATTCACGGTGGAGATGGACGCATCCCCGGATGGGTTGGACGCGGTGAACCGATTCCTGGCCGAACGGGACTGGAGCGACGGCATTCCGGTCGTTCCGCCCACACCCCAAGCGGTAGAGCGAATGTTGGCCGGCGCCAGCAGGAATCCCCAGGACGTGCTGATGGTGATGGAGCCGGGCTTCGGAGTCGCCACCGTGGAGAAAATCGCGATTAACGCCGTGATGGCCGGCTGCCGCCCCGAACAGTTCCCGGTCCTGCTGGCCGCCATTGACTGCCTGGCCCAGCCGGAGATGAACCACCGGGACATGCAGGTGTCGGGTCACAGCGAGGCCCCGCTGATTCTGGTCAACGGTCCCATCGCCCAGCGCGCTGGCATCAACTGCGGCACGTCGGCCATGGGTCCCGGCGTGGTCAATAGCGCCAACACCGCCATCGGACGGGCGCTGCGACTGTGCCTCATCAACATCGGCTACTGCAAGGCCGGCACCGGCGACCCCAATTTCATCGGTCTGCCCACCAAATTCGGCATGTGCATCGCCGAGAACGAAGAGCTTAGCCCTTGGCAGCCCTACCACGTAGACCAGGGTTTCCAGGCACACGAAAGTGCCGTGACGGTGGTGACCGTTACCGGCCCTGGAGACATCCTGGACTCAGGTTCCAGAAACCACACGGACACGCTGAACAACATCGCTTCGCTGATGTCGTACCCCGGCGCCGGCAGCGGCGACTGGATCCAGGGCTGGCAGTCGGCGCAGGTAGGGCATACCAACCAGCGGGTATCTTACCCTGGGCCGTACCATCCCATTATGCTCAGTCCTTCCCGGGCGGTCATCCTGGCCGAAGCGGGGTACAGCAAGCGGGACGCTCAGGAATGGCTGCACGACCATTGCCGGGTGTCGCTGCAGAAGGCCATAGGCAGCCGCAGCGTGCCCAAGGACGAGAACGGGAAATGGTTGCATCACCCGGAATTGCAGTCCTTGGAGAAGGACCCGGACGCCACCATTCCGATGCTGGAAAGCCCGGAGCAGTACCTGCTGTTCGTGACTGGCGGCACCACCCACTACGCCAACTTCTTCTACGGCACCTACGGTATCGCCACCCGCCCGGTGGAAGAGTTTTAGCCGCCGGCGGTTGCCAACCGCCAGATGTTCCGGTTCTTATCTGAAAGAGTGGTGCCGGGAGAGGGACTCGAACCCACACGCCCTCTCGGGCAGCGGATTTTAAGTCCGCCGCGTCTACCGTTCCGCCATCCCGGCACGGCCCACAGCCTCGGCTTGGAGGATTACTGGCAATTCTCGGCCGGCGCCACAGGTATACTACGAATTTAATGCTCCCCCAGGTCGGTGTCAATGAGACGGGACTGCCTGGGTACTGCGTCCAAAATGCTTGTCATCCCCGATCTGGAAGGAGGAACATGCGAGTAGACGTTCATACCCACGTTTGGCCGGACCGCATCGCTGAAGCGGTGCTCAAGTCCATGAGCTCCGTAGTCGGCTTCGAGGCCATAGCTGCCAATACGGTGGATGGGATAAAGGCCCACATGCGCGCCTCAGGAGTCGACAAGTCGGTGGTGCTCGGAGTGGTCGACCGGCCCGACCAAGTGACCAGGGCCAACAACTGGCTGATTTCCATTCAGGACGACATGCTGGTCCCATTCGGAGCGTTGCATCCCGGCTTGGAGAACAAGGCCGACGAAGTGCGGCGGCTACGCAAGAATGGGATCAAGGGCATCAAGCTGCATCCCATGATGAACAGCTTTTACCCCGACGACCCCAATATGTTCCCGGTGTACGAAGAGATGGGCGAGGACATGGTGCTGGCGATACATTCGGGGAGTTTTCCAGGCACCGGACCCGACGAGACCATTTACGCGTCGCCTGACCGCGTCATGAACGTGGTGCGGCGGTTTCCCAAGCTGAAAGTAATCGCCCTCCACTTGGGAGGCTTTTACATGCTGGACGAGGCGGAAAGAGAGTTGATCGGCCGGGAAAACGTCATTATCGACACTACCTGGCCGCCGTCTTTGCGGGAGGTCGCGCCCGAAACTCTCAACGCCATTATCAACAAGCAGGGCGTGCACAAGGTCTGTTTGGGCACCGACTACCCGCTGGCCAGCCAGGAGGCCGAGTCTGCATACATCGGCAGTCTGCCTTTCACCACGACTGAGATAGAGGGGATACTGGGCGAAAACGCCCGACGGCTTATAGGACTGTAGCTTGCGTCGGACGTCCCGCCCGGTGGACCCGGCTGGTTATCCCGTGCGCCAAAGCTCCGAGGCTTCCCCGACACGCTGTCCCCACCACTCCGGGCCTTCGCTGATGTAGGACCATTCGGGGTTCTGCTCCGTGTCCCTCAACGCCGCCATCACCGCGCTGAACGTGGATGCGTCGGCTTCGGCAAACTCGAAGTACCCTACAAAGTCGTAGCTTCCTTCTTTGCCGTACCCTTCGGGGGCGTGTACCAAGCGGCGGGTAATGCAGGCGATGCCAGCGTCGGCGGCCAGCGCATGGCCTTTGACGACCATGTTTTCCTTGGCGTCGTACCGGGGGAGAAAGAAACTCTCCCGGTGCATCCAGTCCATGCCCCACCACTGGGCGTTCTTGTTCATCGGCGTCACCACCCCCAATGGGTGAACATCGCCGGGTCCCGGCTGCTGGGCGCGGGCATAAGCGTATTGAGTCATGGCGTGGCTGGTATAGCTGCGCGGTTTCTGGACGCCGGACAGCGCCTCGACGCTGCCTCCGGCGGGCTCCAGCAAGGTCCGCAGGCCTTTCTCGTACTTCAACAACGGCGCTTCGGTTTCAGCCTCCAGCCGTATCAGGCCGCTGGCTTCCGAAATGCCGGGATGAGGCAGGTCCCGTTCTTGGCTCATGCCCGGCTCCGCTCTAAGAATCTGGAACCGTCCCTTTGCGAATGCCTCCGCCGATGCCGGGCCGTCCGCGTAGTGCATGTTCTCCATGCCTTCGGCCAAACGTCCCATAGCGTCGGCAAGACCGGCATCGTTGCCTGTCGGCAGCTTCAGGAAAAGGAACCGTTGATATCCGGTTATGGTGGTCGTAAGGTTGAGGTCAGCCGACTGCATGGGTAAACCTCCTGATGGCGGGATATATCCTCGCGGATTTCACCCAACAAACGCTTTCACAATCAATACTGCCAAGCCTGCGCCGAACGTCAAGCCAGTGCCGAACAGCATGAATATCAGCTTGTCGAGTCGGTCTTCTATACGATCAAGACGATCTACTACTTGGCCCAGTTGACCCTCAAGTCGACCTATTCGGTAGTCCATACTCTCAGATTGATTTGCAGTAGTCATTTGATTGCCGTCCTTACTGGTCAAGTGTCCCATGAATCGCTTCCCACACCTTCTGCGGCGTAAGGGGGGTGTCGATGTGGCGGACGCCGTACCCTGAAAGGGCATCCATGACCGCGTTGGCTACGGCGGCAGGGGCGGCCACCGTCGGCAACTCGCCGACTCCCTTTATTCCCAAGGGGTTCATCGGGGACGGGGTCTCGATGGTGTCGGTAACCATGTCCGGCATTCCATTAGCCAGGGGCATGGCATAGTCCATCAAGCTGCCGGTCAGCGGCTGCCCTTCCGGGCTGTAGGCCATGCCTTCCCACAAGGCCTGTCCGACGCCCTGGACTATGCCGCCGTGCACCTGACCTTCGACCAAGACCGGGTTGATGATCCGGCCGCAGTCGTGGACTGCCACGTAGTTGAGGATTTTTGTAACTCCGTTGTCCTTGTCCACTTCCACGACGACAACGTGCGTGCTGAACGAATGGGGGCTTTCGTAGGGCCTCCCCAAGGTATAGCTGGCGCTGAAGTCCAGTCCCGCCGTCGTGCCGGGCGGCAGGGATTCCTCGTTGTAGGCCGCGGCCGCAACTTCCCGGAAGCTGACGGCGTTCCGGGGATCTAGCCTGTCAAATGCCTTGCCGTCCTGCAAGACCACATCATCAACGGAGCATCCCAGCAAATGGGCCGCAATACCGGAAAGCTTTTGCCCCGCTTCCTGCGACACCAGGTACATGGCCGAGCCGCCCACCACCGTGGCGCGGGTGGCCCCGGTGCCGCCGCCGGAAGGGACGACCGCAGTGTCGCCGTGAAGCACCTGAACGTCGGCGGGGGTAACGCCCAAGGCATCGGCTACGACTTGAGCGAAAGCCGTTTCGGAACCTTGTCCATGGGGCGACGTGCCGGTCAGCGCGGTGATCCGCCCGTCGGCGTCGATGTTGAGCCAGGCTTCCTCGTTCCTGGAGTCGCCGGACCCTCCGGACATCTTTATCACCGTTGTCAGTCCAACTCCGATGAGAGGGCCGTCTCCATCCCGGCTTTGCCGGGCTCTGTCCTTCCAACCAAGATAGTCGGACAGTGCCAGTGTCTTGTCCAAGACCGCCTCGTAGTCGCCTGAGTCGTAGGTAAGCCCGGTGGGGGTGATGTAAGGAAAGTCGTTTGGCTGGATGAGGTTCTTCCGCCGCACTTCCGCCGGGTCCAAGCCCAACTCATCGGCGATCAGGTCCACCGACCGCTCCATGCAGAAGGCCGCCTCCGGGCCGCCGGCCCCACGATAGGCCCCGGTTGGAGGCTTGTTGGTCATCACTCCCATGACCTCGACCCGTGCCGCCGGAGTGCGGTATGGACCGATAATCCGGTGGCTGGCCCGGTAGGGCGGCCCGCCGGTGGTGTTGCCGAAAAATGCGCCGGCATCTGCGGCGATGTCCAGCTTGATGCCCAGGATGGTCCCGTCGTTCAGAACTGCCGCCTCCAGGTTGACCGAGTGTCCCCTGCCGTGGAATCCCAGCATGTTTTCCTGCCGGTCCGCCACCCACTTCACTGGACGTCCCAGGAGCACCGACAGGTGGGCCACCACCAGGTCCTCCGGGAACACGCCGCCCTTCTCGCCAAAGCCTCCTCCAACGTCGGGGGCAACCACCCGGATGGAGTCCTCCGGGCGGTCAAGGAGTCGGGACATCTGGCGCCGAACGGTGTGGGGCCCTTGGGTCGAAGCCCAGATGGTCAGAAAGTCTTCGTTTGGTTGGTAGTGGGCGACAAGGCCGCGCGTTTCCATCGGCACGGGGGCCAGCCTTTGCACGTCGTAACTCTGGCGTACAATCCAGTCCGCTTTCTCGAAGGCCGCATCCAGGTCCTCGCCCTGGCGGTCATGGTGTATGCGTAACGCTACGTTCGTGCCCAGTTCCTCGTGAATCAGGACCGAGGTCTCCAGCGCCGCGTCTCGCGGGTGCATTACGGGTTCCAGCGGCTCGTAGTCCACGCGGATAAGGTCGAGGGCATCCCGGGCTTGGGACTGGGTCTCCGCCACGACCGCAGCCAACGGTTGGCCGACATAACGAACTTTGCCCATGGCGAGGGCGGGTTGCATGGGAGGCGTGAACTCGTCGATCTGCCACTCGCCGCTCATGGCGCGGGGAGCCAGGTCCGCAACCGCTCCCTCAAGGTCATGCCCGGTTATGGCAGCCACAACTCCCGGTGCCTGCCGCGCTTGGGACACGTCAATCCCATTGATTCTCGCGTGGGCGTGGGGACTGCGTAGAATGGCGGCGTGGAGCATCCCTGGGATTTTGATGTCGTCGACGTATGACCCTTGGCCTGATACAAGCCTGGGGTCTTCAAAGCGTTTGAGGGGTTGCCCGGTGTAAGTCGTCAACCTGCGCCTCCGTGCTCATTCAGGCTGTTGGCCCCTTGCTCCCATAGCAGAGTCGGCCACGGCCATTGTATAACGGGGGACGGTGTTGCACCAATGTAGATGAGCAGGCCGGCGTATTCCTGAATCTATCTCTGCCTGGGTACGGTCGGGCCGGTTGCTCCGTCCGGTATGACGGCCCAAGGGTCTTCTCCGGTTAATTCTCTTATCCGGTTGTACAGGTCGGTGAGGTCGTCGGTGGCTGCGTTAGCCATCTCCCTGAAATCGGTTACCGGATCGCGCGGCGTGTCGTAGCGGGGCCGCCCAGCGTAAAGGCTCAGTTGTTCGAGGTTACTGGAAAATCGCCAGGTTTGTACCGGATCTATCCGGCTTATGTGATTTCCGAGGATATTTAGGTCGTGGGTGTGCTCATAGTCTTGGCCGAAAGCTGAGATCAAGGCTTTCATGCCGTGTTCGAGAGTCTGGTGGGCGCAGTATATGGTGAGCCTGGTTTCCCTGCCTATGTCCAGCATGTTGTGCATATCGTCATAGTGCATGTTGGCGTCGGCGATGCGTTTTTCCCGCTCCAGATATTCCTCGCTGTAGTCGTTTTCCTCGGCCCGGCCTTGGGAGTCGTTGAAATGCCCGGGGGTACGGGACATGGCTACTCCTTCTTTCCTAGCAAACCGGGCTACGTTGTTGATAGTCTTTGTGCTCTTGCGGTGGAACTCTTCGCTGGAGAAGTACACGAAGTCCACGCCGGGGCAACTGCCGGAGTATGCCTCGGAGATGATGTTCCGGGCCGTGGCCTCAATGGAACGGATGTCGTCCAAGCTCGGTTCCACTGGGTCTATAATCATCAGGTCGATGTCTGAGCGGCTGGTCCAGTCGGCGCGGGCGCGGGAGCCGAAGAGGATGACACACTCGGCGTCGATGGCTTCGCGGAGAGTTTTGGCGACGTGGACTGCTTTGGGGTCGTGGCCGACCGGCGCCAACACGGTCGCATGGCTGTCCATTTTCGTGATTCCCCCTTTGGGCCGATTGCTTGCCGTCCGGCTATCCTACCATACGGGAAAACATGAAATAGCTGGCGAAACTCGACCTCAGTCGTCGATTTGTGTCACGACGCAATGGCCGGTACACTAGCAGGGGCTGGCGGCTATGCCCCGGCATCAATGTTTCTCTGGAGATGTGGACCGTTTTGTGGCAAGCCACTGAAGACTCATTGGAGTCCATCGCCATTGGCGCAGGGATACTCGGCACCGGCGGGGGCGGCAACCCCTACGTGGGACAACTGCGGGCCAAGCAGGCCCTCAAAGAGTGGGGACCGGTTACCGTGCTGGACCCTGCGGAACTCCCGGAGGACTCGCAAGTCGTGTGCGTCGGAGGGATTGGCGCGCCTACCGTGGGTATCGAAAAGGTGCGTGACCTGCAAGCCTATCACGCCCTTCGAGCCATAGAAGAATTTACCGGCAAGAAGGCGACAGCCCTTATATCCAACGAAATAGGCGGGAGCAACTCGGTCGAGCCGATGATACCCGCGTCCATGTCCGGTTTGCCGGTGGTGGACGCTGACGGCATGGGAAGGGCCTTTCCCGAGTTCCAGATGAAAACCTTCTTCGTTTACGGCGTGCCCTGCTGCCCCATGGCCATCGCCGACGAAAAGGGCAACACCGTGGTAATCCGGGAGACCATCAACCCCGCGTGGGCGGAACGGTTGGCCCGTTCGCTGACCGTTCAAATGGGCTGTGTGGCCTGTTACGCCGTAACTCCCATGTCAGCAGACCAAGTGCGCCGCACCGCGGTCCTCAATACCCTGACACTGGCGCGCAACCTGGGGGATGCGGTCCGTGAGTCCAGACTGCGCGGCGAGGACCCGTTGGGCGCCATTCTGGAGACTTGTCCCGGCAAGGTGCTGTTCAGCGGCAAGGTGGTAGACCTGGACCGCCGCACCACCGCCGGGTTCGCCAGGGGGAGCGTGACCATCGATGGGCTGGATGACTACAGCGGCGAACGCATGGTCATCGAGTTCCAGAACGAAAACCTCATCGCCCGGCGTGACGGCGAAATCGTTTGTACCGTGCCGGACCTGATCTGCGCCGTGGCTACCGACTTGGGGGAGCCGGTTACCACCGAGTTGATGCGGTACGGGTTGCGCATAACCATCCTCGGTTTCCCGTCCCCCGGCCTGTGGACCACCCCGGAGGGGCTGGCGGTGGCTGGTCCCCGGGCCTTCGGTTACGACACCGATTATTCTCCCCTTGTGGTGTAACTGATCGTGTTTGTTGGAGTAGATGTAGGAGGCACCAACACCGACGCTGTCCTGATGGACGGCAACAACCTGGTGGGCGCGGCCAAGCTGCCCACCACCGGGGACGTAACGTCCGGCATCATCGACGCCCTGACCGAGGTGTTGAAGCACCTTCCTGGGGACGGACGGGTTGACGCGGTGATGGTCGGGACGACCCACTTCACCAATGCCCTTCTGGAACGTCGTGACCTTTCACCCACCGGTGTCGTGCGGTTGTCCCTGCCGGCGACCAAGCTGCTGCCGCCGTTGGTGGACTGGCCCGCGCCGTTGAAAGACGCCATAGGCGGCCTTACCTACATGGTTCCGGGCGGACACGAGTTCGACGGGAGGGAAATATCCTCGCTGGACCGGAAGGAAATCACGTCAGTAATTCAAGACATGCGCCGCCAAGGCGTTGCCGCCGTGGCCGTGTCAGGTGTGTTCTCCCCGGTCAACACCGCGCACGAAGAACAGGCAGCAGCCATTATCCAGGAAGAGGCCCCGGAAATGCGCGTAACCGTGTCCCACGAGAACGGCCGCATGGGACTTTTGGAGCGGGAAAACGCCGCCGCCCTGAATGCCTGCCTGGGTGACATGGCCCGACGGACGATTCAGGGTATCCAACAGGCCCTGCGTTCCCTGGGGCTTAACGCACGATTGTACATGAGCCAGAACGACGGGACTTTGATGGACGCCGAGTTCGCCTCGCGTTACCCCGTTCTCACCATCGCGTCCGGCCCTACCAACAGTATGCGCGGCGCGGCCTTCCTGTCGGGCGTCCGGGACGGCATCGTGGTGGACGTGGGAGGAACGTCAACGGACGTGGGTGCGTTGGTAAAGGGCTTCCCAAGGGAAGCGGCCGTGGCCATCGAACTGGCCGGGGTTCGGACCAACTTCAGAATGCCGGACGTTTTGTCCATCCCGTTGGGCGGCGGCAGCGTGGTGGATCGGGACCCGCTACGTATCGGGCCGGAAAGCGTGGGATACCGGCTTACGGAGGAGGCGTTAATTTTCGGCGGCGAGACGTTGACCACCACCGACCTCGCCGTTGCCGGAGGACGGGTCACGCTAGGAGACGCTGCAATGGTCAAAGGGCTGGAGCCGTCGTTGGTCAGCCAAGTCCTGGCCGAGATACAAATGCGGGTGGAAACGGCCATAGACCGCGTAAAGGTCAGCTACGGAGACATGCCGGTGATCCTGGTGGGAGGGGGCAGCATCCTGGTGGGCGATTCGTTGAGCGGCGCGTCGGAAGTGCTGCGCCCGGAACACGCAGGCGTAGCCAACGCCATTGGGGCGGCCATCGCCCAGGTTGGCGGTCAAATCGAGAGGGTCTACTCGTTGGAAACGACGGGGCGAGAGGAGGCCATCGCCGACGCCCGCGCCGAAGCGATGAACCGGGCCGTAGCGGCCGGGGCCGACGCTTCTACCGTCGAGGTAGTGGACATCGAAGAGGTGCCCTTGACCTACGTGCCCAGCAACGCCACCCGGGTCAGGGTGAAGGCAGTGGGGGATTTGGCGCAACAGTAGACTCTTTGGGGCGTCGTGGGGCTACAGCCGGATAGCCTGTTCCAAGCCCTAGTATTGGATCAAATCAGGAATTGAGGGAATTCTCTCATTTGGACTAGGGCAGGTTACGGCGGCAGAGGATCTTCAACGTATCTGACACGTAGGGCAAATCTTCACAAAACGCCCATACATAGGCTGACCATGAGCCTTGAGCCAAGTCGTTTCCTTTGCTCAAGTCCCAAATGCACCACGCATTTCCATCACTGAGAACGGCATAGCCAGTCCGGAGGTCACTCACGTACTTTCGGAGTTGGGAAATGTCATCTTCGCTGTACTCAACCCAGTAGTCATAGGCGTCCTCATCCGGGGCTTGATTGCTGAAGATGTACTCAATGTCGCTACGAAAGATTTTTTTGGCCTCCACCACCATCAATGAAGCGTTGGCGTTGGAACCAAGGAATCTGTAGTCAGGACGGTCTCTGTTAACGGTTGAATCCTCGACCAGTACTTGAGCAGGATCGCTTAAGTCCCACCCGAGTGACCGTAGGATTGGATCAAGCAAGTAGTATCTGGTCTTATATTCGTTCCACTCCAAATTGCGGTGTTTCTTCAGTCGTCTCCGGGCATCCGCAATCGTATTTTCAATATCCTGAATGTATTTGGCTTTCGCCATTTAGATACCCTCTATTTCCGATTAGTCTCCCATGTGTTCGGGAGCTCGCACTTGAGCTGGCGCCAGATGGCATAGTACCCGTCCCCGTCGCGGACGAACAGGGACTCAACCACCACTACTGCACAGTCCATGCCCCCGTGTTCAAATGCTGGTTTGATCCAGTACTAATAACGCGCCTGCTGGGACATTGTCTGGTAGGTTACCGGGCTGGTTATAGTCAGCCCGGCGTCCACCGGCAGCACCACGCCGGTAATCCACCGCGCTTCATCGCTGGCCAGGAACAACGCGGCCCACGCCACGTCCCAAGCGTTGCCTTCCGTGGCCAGTGGCGCGGCGTTTTTGCGTATTTCCCGCAGTTCCGGCGTCATCCTGGGTTCGGTCATAGGTGTGTGCAGCAGGCCGGGAGCTATGCAGTTGACCCGGATGTTGTCCTTGCCGTGGTCACCCGCCATGGAGAAGGTCAACCCCACCACGGCGGCCTTGCTGGTGGTGTAGGGCGTCTGGGAATGGGCGCGAAGTCCGGCGATGGAGGAGATGTTGATGATCGACCCGCCGCCGCTCTCCCTCATCCTGGGAATGGCGGCCTTGCTGGACAGGACCATGCTCTTCACGTTGACCGCAATGATCCGGTCCCAGTCCTCCTCGGTGGCTTCCACCACGGTGCCGCGCATGGATATGCCGACGTTGTTGTCCAGGATGTCCAGCCTTCCGTAACGGTCAATGGCGGCGTCAACCATGCTCTGGCATTCGGCGGCATTGGTAACGTCCGCTTGCACTGCTATGGCGTCTCCGCCTTCTTCCCGTATCATTGCCAAGGTCTCCTCGGCTCTTGGCAACGCCGCGTCGGCCAACACGACCTTGGCGCCCTCCCTGGCAAAGAGCAACGACGTGGCCTTGCCGTTGCCAATTCCAGGGCCGCTGGACCCCGCGCCCGTAACAATGGCGACCTTTCCTTCCAATCGTGGACGGCGTTCCGGCATAATCCTTCTTCTCACTTGGTCTCAAATTCAGGCTTTCAGTCGCTGCTCATCATACATGACGGCAGTGGCGTGGGACATACCTGCCGGAAAACTGATCAGGGCATGTGCAAAGTCTCCCCCTAAATCTAAATCCCGCTCCGATCCGTCTTCCCCGCGAAGGCGGGGAACCAAACCATCTACGATGGATTCTCGCCTGCGCGGGAATGACGCCTGCCCTCGTGGAGACGGGGGGTGAACTGGCAATTTGCGTCCTCGACTTTGCACAGTCCCCCGAAAACCTATGGTTTGAGGTAGCAGTGTGTGTAGCAAGCCAATTAGTCTGGTATTATACTGGTGCTTGAGTCCAGAGAACGCGTGAGCAGTTGTGGAACAACGGGTCAGTAAATCGGACATAGGCAATGCCCGGGTTAAGTGCGCTTTTCGTGACTTGCGCCACACCATGGATTTGCTACGAGTTGACATCCGTAGAGGCTTCAAAAATCTTGAAATCCTATTGATTGCCTACTGGGCCACCACTTTGTCCGCAGTTATTGGTTTGTATTTCAGAGGCTGAGAGAGCGTTAATTATCGGAATAGTATGAACACACCTATAAACTCAGGGGCCGACGTGGCCCTGTTTCTCGATTGGGAGAACTTCAAAATCAGCTTGGCCGTCGGCCATCGTCATCCAAATGTCTCCGCACTGAAAGAAGAAGTCTCCAACTACGGTCGCGTGGTAGTGGCCAAAGCCTATGCCGACTGGGTAACCCGTGCCCCGGAACTGCGTGGAGCAAGCCAGTTTATCAATGATCCTCCCGCCCTATATGCGGCAGGCATTGACCCGGTATACGTGCCCACCAGGCTGGCGCATTCGGGGGCTTCTCCCGGACGCACTACCCGCGTCAAGAACAGCGTTGACGTCAAAATGACGGCGGACTGCATCGAGTGCGCCCATTCCTACCCCAACATCGGCACCTACGTCCTAGTATCGGGGGACTCGGACTTCATCCACGTCATCAACGCCCTGCGCACTATGGGCAAGCGCGTAGTCATCATCGGCGTGTCATGGGCCACCTCCCGCAGGTTCGCCGACCAGGTCGACGAGCTGATTCTCTACGATGTGGACGTGGATGTCGTCTCCGCGCCCGAGCCGCAACCTGCGTCCAATGGGCATAACTCGGGCAGGGCCGCCGCCGCACGGCAAGAGTTGTCAGCGATTATCGCCGCCATAGAGGACATTGTCCGCACGGAACGCCAAGCCGGGGGTACACCGTTGCTGACCTCCATAAAGCAACGGCTGATGCGCCGGCATCCCAACTTCGACGAGAAGAAGTTTGGGTTTTCCGGCTTCAAGAAGCTGATGTCCAGGGTTGCCCAAGAGGGCAATATCAAGGTAGTTACGGCAGGGTTGGTGGACTGGGCCATCATGGCGGACGAAGAGCATCCCGAGGAATCAGACGGTGTTTCCGCCGACGGAGGGCAAGACGCTGCGGCGGACGTGGTTGAAACTCCACACCAGGCCAGGCGGCGGAGGTTCCAGGGCACGCCTGTCATTGAAACCTCTAACGAAGCAATTGCCGACTCCACTGGCGACGGAGCAGAGGAAAATGTCCCCGGTCAGCCCGCGGAGTCGGCCGCAACAGCCGTCTTGGAAGAGAACGCACTCGAACAAGTGGCTGAGCCGGATGCTCCCGGTGCGACAGTAGAACACTTGGAAGACCAACCAGCGGAACCAACCCCAACCCCCGAGGCCGAAGAGCCGACCGAGGATACTGGGGAGATCGACTCCGAACTGGTGGCTTTACTGGAAGAGACCGTAACCCAGTTGAATCTGCCCGCGCAGCCGGAAGACGACCTGAACGGCGCGAGGGTGTCGGACCTCATCGTGATGGCCGACACGCTTGAGCGGCAGCAGGAAGGCAACAGGCACATGGCTTTCAACTTCCTGGTCGCCGAGGTCTGTCAAGCCTTGAACCAGGGCGTCCAGGAAGAGCACCCGGAAATCATGCACCGCTGGGGCCAGGCCCATTCCCGGTCCTACGTCAGCAAGATAGTCAGGGAACTTGGCAACGCCAACCTCTTCGTCAAGGGCTGGCATAACGTCAGGGACGAAGAATCAGGCCGGAGACGGAGACTGAGCACCTTCAATTTGAACAGGGAACACGCCCTGGTTGCCAAGGTGCTGCGGGGCCGCTGGTAGCGGTCACATATCCAGTATCAGCGTGGACCAGCCGAAATTCGGTGCGCCCAATCCCTCTGCGGTGTAGGGGTGGTAATACTCTCTGTACCCCGACTTTTCGATGCACTCGTGGCTCTTGGCGACTATGGCGTCCGCAATCTCCACGTAACCGTGCCGCCGCAGCCCGTGGGACAAGAACCAGTTGGTGTTGATCCAGGACGGCCCCCGCCAGATGAACCCGCGCGGGTTACCGGGCATGAACTTGGGGTCCGACGCCGGGACCGAGGGCAGGGGATAGGGAGTCCAGAAGTGGTTGGGATTGATGACCCAGTCCGTCACCAACCGCTCTACGATGGGCCTTGGCAGGTCGTCCATGACCAGCGGCATCAGCGAGCTGATGGTGACAACTTTCAGCGGCTTTTCCGCCACGCCTGACAGGTCGAAGAATGCGCCGGCTTCCTCATCCCAGCATTTGGCCAGCAAAGCGTCGCGGGTCTTGTCGGCTTGGCGGGTGAACTCCGCCGCTTCCGGGGTATCCCCCAGCAGGCGGGCCAGCGACCGCAGCCCCAGCACGTAGATGGAGTTGACCAGCACGTCCTCGACGTGGAATATGTCGGCGGCCAGGATTCGCTGGTCGTCGCCCCGCATGGGAGTGTAGGCTTCATAGACCTTGCTAAGGGCGGCGATGAATCCCCGGTTGCTCAGGTCTTCCAGCCCCAGCACCTCGTCGTACTTGGGTGAGCAGTCGGTCCCAGCCTCCTCCGGCTGGATAGCGGCGATCAACCCGTCGTTGTCCGGGTCGCGCACCCGGTCCAGCCAGCGATAGAACCCCACCAGCACCGGAAGGGCCATGTCGCGGAACTCTTCGTCGCCGGTGGCATCGTAGATTCGCTCCACCGCGTAGCCGATTATGGGCGGCTGCATGGTCGAACTGTAGTTGGGCGACACCATCCCGACGATGTTCCGCGCCAGGAAGTCCGGTTGCTTCTCCATTTCCCAGAAAATAATGTGGGGGATGAACCCGTCGGGGAGCGCCCCGCTCATCAGGGTCCGCATCTCCGCCTTGGCTTGGTCCACGTCAAGGTGGAGCAGGGCGATGGCGTGGAAACACGAGTCCCAGAACCACTGGAAGGGATACCCGGTCAACGAAGGACAAACGAAGCTGTACTCCTTGCCGTTCCAGTCGGCCACCCCCCGCCGCAGGTTGGTAAGCAATATGTTGCGTGCGCCCTCTTCCAGTTGTTGCCGGTCCATGTTTTCACTCCTGTAAAGCCTATCGCGGGGAGATTTAACGCAAAGGCGCAATGACGCTAACAGCCTATCCGGAAACTATCCATCGTCACTCCCGCGAAAGCGGGAGTCCAGTGTGCCAAGTAATGGATTCCCGCCTGCGCGGGAATGACGGAAAGTGTCCAACTTGATCATCGGATAAGCTCTAAGCCCGCAAGCGGTGGATTTCCTCATTCAATCGCTCGATCTCCCTGTCACGCTCTGCGATGGCGGCGTTCGCTTCCTGCATGTTCCGCAGGTAGGCGCCGGCCTTGGCATCGTAGAAACGCAGCCGGTCTCCCCACTCGGCGAAGTTCGCGCAGATACTCAGGTCAAGCACAGGGCTGTAGCCCCACACCGTCCCATCCGGCTCGGTGGTTAGCGGAATTGGCTGGTATGCCCCATCGACCAGAATATCACCGGCCAGATGGTATCCGTAATAGTCGCCGCCGGTGGAGTCGAAGCGCCAGTATTCGCCAATGCCCAGCAGCGCGTAGAGACCGGGCTTACGGTTGATGTCATCGTCGATTCCAAAGCGGTCTTTATGAATCGATGCTACTTCCAGCACCAAGTCCGGGGGTTTGTCATCCCAAATGTTGTAGCAGACGCTCGGGAATACGGCAAATTTCACGCCGAAGGCGACGAAAAGGTCGGGCGTCGCTATGGCGTTGGGGCACTGGGGGAACCAGAACTGAAAGCCCCCGGAACCGATATACACGTCGTCCCGGCCCCAAGTGTTGAAGTGGTCCTGAAGGGTGTAGCCGCATCTTGCAACGACAGGGCTTGCCCTCATAGAGTCCGGAGCGGGTTCGGGGTCCGGAAATGTGTACTCCTTGGGCAGAACATACCGGTAGGGGATCATTGTCCGGTCGGGCTGAGCGGGTTCGGAAGTCAAAATGAGCCTCGTGGAGTGCCAAGGGGTAGTTAGGACCCTAGCGACAAATGATAACACAGTGATTCCGCATCTATGCCTTGGTGTAGGTCCTGGATTTTTCATCACGGACAATCCTTCCGTCCGCCAATAACCCTCCGAGGATAGAATAGGTCAAGTAGTTTCTTCTTCCACCACGAACGGCTGAGTGGAGATGCAGCATATCCGCAATCTGTACATTTCGGAGACCTTGCGGATTTTGGGCCAGCAACTCCAAGATAGCCTCTTCAATTTGGGCCAATCCTTTTTGTGCTAGAGATTGAACCGTGCTATCAGCACTTGACCGATAATACAGCTTGGAGTCAGCGTCCCACGATATCTTGCCTTGGTCCAATAATCCGCCAAGCACCGAGTAGGTCAAGTAATTCCGTTGACCTCCCCGAACAATGGAGCTTAATCCCAGCATGTCCGCGACCTGCACATTTCGCAGACCTTGAGGATTGCGGTGTAACAACTCCAGTATGGCGTCCTCAATCTGCCTCAACCCCTCTTGTGCTATCCTTAGCGTGGTAGAGTCGTCATTCATTCCGACATTCTCCCTGAGTCACCATCAATCCCATACCCCCGGATGGCAAGTTCGGATGTGCGGCTCAACGCAGGCGAAGCACATTATTTGATCACAATCTTCCTCTTGACATATCTGAATGTCCTTGTCACAAGCTTCACGTCTGCATAAGGCGCAGCGATAGTCATGCAAATCATCGAGAGATGAGCCACAAATGTGACAACAAGCCAACAACCCTTGGCAAGAATGCATAATCAATTCCCTCAAATTAGGTTCCTGCGGATACCTTACCTCGTATAACCCCCCAAGTACTTCTCCGCCACTGCCGGCCAGGTGAACTCGGCCAGGGTGTATTCCTGGGCGTCGCGGCCCAGTTCCCATAAGCCATTATGACAAACGACGCTTGACGGTGGCATTTCTCACATCCTATATTTCCAACCAAATCCACTGGTCAGCAGGTCCATTATGATTGCCCAACCCACATGGTATGACACCCCGATACACATCGATTTTCCGGTGGAAGAAGAGCGAATCAAGCATAGCCCATTAGGAAATGAGATGTCGGTCACTTTTCAGTTCTGCGGGGACGAGTATTATGTCATAATCCCCACCCATATGTGGGACCGAACAGCATCGACAATTCCGGCCGTGCAAGTTGGCGAATGGGGAGACATGGTTCTTGTGAGCTTCCCGCCGACGTCGTTAGGCACTTACACCCTAGAGATCCCAAAGTCCTCTCTTGAACTAATCACCGAATAGGCTAGGACCAAGAGGAAGACCTGTCTTGTTGCTGTCCGACGGAGAGATTTGGGAGGCCCTCGAAGCGAGGCACATTGTAATAGACCCGTACCCGAATATCTCAGGATTGGTTCAAGCTTCTTCGGCGGACCTTCGTCTGGCAGGGGACTTACTGGTTCACAGAGATTCGCCTGTCGAAGGAGTGACTATAGACCCGACAACGGTCGACGTGATGGACCATCTGCGGAGCTATTGCCGCAGTGTTGACATTTCCAATGGCCCGCCATTTGAGATTCGGCGCAATTCCTTTGTAATCGCACAGACACTGGAACGCGTGGAACTTCCACTGGACTTAGCTGCCCGATTGGAAGGGAGGAGTTCCTTGGCTCGATTTGGTTTGACGGTCCATGTCACCGCTCCAAAGATTGACCCGGGGTTTAATGGCAACATTACCTTGGAGATGTTTAACCTTGGACCATTCGCCCTGAAGCTTTCTTATGGCATGAGAATCTGTAGTTTGACTTTTGAAAGGTTGGGCAGGCCAGCCAATCGCGGTTACAGAGGCCAATTTCAAATCAGCTAGAGATAGGCTTGGCTCTTGAGTTACACGCAATCTCGTATACTCACTCAGGTCAAGCCTCCCCGCCTCTCGTATAAACCCCCAGGTACTTCTCCGCCACCGCGGGCCAGGTGAACTCTGCCAAGGTGTATTCCTGGGCGTCGCGGCCCAACTGGCGGCGGTACTCGTCGTCGTTGACCAACCGCACCAACTCGGAAATTGCTTGGTCCTGGTCGAACCTGGGGACTACTGTCGCTCCTCTGGCCAGTAACTCACGGTTGGCGCCTACGTCATGGGTCAGGACCGGCGCGCCGTAGGCCATCGCTTCGAAGAACACCAAGCCGAAGGCCTCGTACTGGGAGAACAGGACGAACAGGTCGGAGCGGGCGTACCACTGGGCCAACTCATCGTCTGAGACCTCGCCCACCATTGAGACTTCATCCTCCAGTCCTGCGCTTCTCACTGCGTCGGTGATGCGTTGCTGGTCTCCCTCGTCGCGTCCGACCAGCACCAAGCGCACGGGTTGGCGGAATTGGGGCCTCGCCCGCCGGTAGACCTCCACGAGCCATTCCTGTCCCTTATGACGACCCAGCCGGCCCACGCACAGCAGGGTAAGCGGCTGCCCTGCGCTATTCCGGCCCATGGTGTCGTCACCGGAAGGCGCCGGTCCCGTGCTCTCCAGTTCCGGCACCGGCGCGCCCCAGCCGATGATTTCCTGCTTGCTTGGCGGGGCTTTGTAGTCCCGCTGCACCAAACGGGCTTCCTGCCGGGTCAACGCGACCACATGGTCGACGACGTTGGAGATGAAGATGTTGATGAGGCGGAGCCACCACCGGCTCAAGGGCAGTTCGTGATAGGAAGGGGTGAATACGAACTTGGCCCGGCGGCGGAACCAGAACCACGTCCAGAAGTGACCCCAGAACCACCCGTCGCTGACGAAATGGACCACGTTGGGGTTGAACTCCCGCAGGTATCGGCGTATCCGCCAAGGGGAAAACCATACCAGGGGGCAGGAATACAGGGGGATGGACTTCCGGGGGAACCCGTCCAAGCGGTATATTCCGATGCCTTCCGGGGTTGTCTCCCGGTCCGCCCAATCGGGCTGTGGAATTCGGGGGAAGGAGTATTTGGTGGTCAGAACGGCCACCGCCTCCACCTGCTCGGACTTCTGTATCTGGAACGTCAGTTGCTCGATGGCCCGCTCGACCCCGCCCAAGTAAGGGCGGAAGTAGGGCGTAAGAAACAGCACCCGAAGCGGTTGGCTCATCCCAATGCCCGCTCCAGCCCGTGCCGCCACGCTTGGGCGATTTCCGAAAGGGGCAGGTCGATGGCATTTCCTAGCCGGAATTGGGCCCCTTCGGTGGTCCCCAGTACGCTGACCGGCACCCGGCAATCTGCGGCTAGTCGCTCCAGGCCGGATCGCGCCGCCTCGTCCACGGATACGACGATGCGCGACTGACGCTCGCCGAAGAGCGTCGCATCCCACCGACGCGGCAACTCGTGCAGCCCACGGAATCCTACGCCGCCCTGGATACAACTCTCTGCCAGCGCGACCGCCAGTCCGCCGTCGGAGCAGTCATGGGCAGAAACTATCAAGCCTTCGGCAATCGCCTTCCGGCAAAGCTGCTGCACTCGTTTTTCCAAGTCAAGGTCGATAGTGGGGCGGCCCCGTGTCTCCCCGTGAACAACGGCCATATACTCGCTGCCCGCCAAGTCCGACGCCCGGGACCTGCCGCCATTATCGCCCAGCATTGCCACCGCCAACCCTTCTGTCGGGAAGGCGGATTTGACATGGAGACGCACGTCTTCCAGCAGGCCCAAGCCGCCAACCACCGGGGTCGGGAATATCGCTTGGCCCCTGGACTCGTTGTACAAGCTAACGTTGCCGCTGATCACGGGCACGCCCAGCACCCGGCTGGCCCGGGCAATCCCGCGGATACACCACTCCAGTTGATAGTAAACGTCCGGCCTTTCCGGGTCGCCGAAGTTCAGACAGTCGGTCAGGGCCAGGGGTTCGGCCCCGGAACAGGACAGGTTGCGGCACACCTCGGCCACCACGATCTGGCCCCCGCGGTAGGGATCGAGGTAACAGTATCGCCCGTTGCCGTCGATGCTCAGGGCGATGGCCTTGTTGGTTCCCCTCAACCGCAGCACCGCCGCATCGCTGCTGGGCCCCACCACTGTGTTGGTTTGCACCTGATGGTCGTACTGCCGGTACACTGGCTCTTTGCTGGCAATGTTGGGCGAGGCCAACAGCTTCAGGAGCACACCGCTTGGGCCTTCGGAAGGAAGCGGCACAGCAGACAATGACAGCCGTTGCCGTTCTTTCTGCTCCACCGATTGGATTCCTTGAAGACGGTAACGAGGGGCATCGGACAGTTGACGTATGGGCACTCTGGCGACGGTGCCGGCTTCATCGACTACGTGGGCATCCGGTTCTTCAATGACTTCGCCGATTTCCCGGCAAGGGATGTCCCACTTGCTGAACACATTGCGGACTTTATCCGTGCGGGCGGGCGGGACCACCAGCAACATTCGCTCTTGGGACTCGGAGAGCATTACCTCGTAAGGCGTCATGTCCCTTTCGCGGCGGTGGACTTGCGAGACGTCCACCAGCACCCCGCGGCCGGCCCGGGCCGCAGACTCCACGGTCGAACTGGTCAATCCCGCCGCGCCAAGGTCCTGGATAGCGATTACGTCCCCCGTCGCCAACGCCTCCAGGCACGACTCGATAAGAATCTTCTTTAGGAATGGATTGGCGACCTGTACCGCCGGACGCAGTTCCTGCTCCTCCTCGAAGGTGCGCGACGCCAACCCCGACGCGCCGTGGATGCCGTCGCGTCCTGTTCCTGAACCCACCAGAAGCAACCGGTTGCCGGCCCCGCCGGCGGACGCCGTCGCGACGGCGTCCGTGCGCACCAGACCCACGCACATCGCGTTGACCAACGGGTTCTGGGAGTAAGAACCGTCAAAGTAAATTTCGCCCCCAACGTCAGGGACGCCGATGCAGTTGCCGTACCACGATATTCCGGCCACCACCCCTTGAAAGAGGTGGCGGTTCCTGGCGTCGTCCAGAGGGCCGAACCGAAGGGAGTTCAGCAGGGCTACTGGTCGCGCTCCCATGGCCAGGATGTCTCGGACGATGCCACCTACGCCGGTAGCCGCGCCCTGGAGAGGCTCAACAGCCGACGGGTGATTGTGTGACTCCACCTTGAACACCGCCGCCAGTCCGTCGCCCAGGTCCACCGCTCCCGCATTTTCTTCCCCGGAACGCGACAAGACCCTGGAAGACCGGCTGGGGAGCAGGCCCAGCAGAGGACGCGAGTGCTTGTAGCCGCAGTGCTCGCTCCACAACGCGCCGAACATGCCCAGTTCGACCGGATTGGGCTCACGGTCAAGACGGTCCAGTATCAGGTTATATTCGGCCCTCGTCAGGGCGATTTCGTCCAGGGTCTCTTGAGTGATGGTCATTGGTCTCGAAACATGCCTTCAGGCACAAGACAAACCTTGCCGTTTTCAACCCGGAAATACTTCGCCGACGGACCGTAATAGTCTTTCACCAACTCGACGTCGGTGGTGGTGATCAACGTCTGCTGGTACCGGGCCGTCTCTTCCATGACGCGCCGCCGTCGTGATGCGTCCATTTCGGACAGAACGTCGTCCAGCAACATTATGGGACTCTCCTGGCGCGCCGACGCCAAGTAACCGGCCTCGGCCAGACGCAGGCTCAAGGCTATCGTTCGGGCTTGGCCCCGGGACGAGTAAACGCCCATGTCAACCCGGTCCAGCAACAGGTCGAAATCGTCCCGGTGCGGCCCTACGGCGGTTGTGGCGGTGGCCCGTTCCCTGGACTCGTTGGCTGACAGCGATTCCCTGAAGCTGCCTTCGACATCCTCCAGGTTTCCGCTCGCCGGTACACTGGGCCGATACTCCATGCAGAAGTCGTCTTCCGTGCCGCTTAACCGCAAATGGTGCTCGGCGCAGAGGGTATTCAACCCCTGTACGGCCTCGGCCCGACGCCATGTGAGCCAAGCCCCCTCCCTGACCAGTTCATCGTCCCAGAATACCAGTTCGTCTGCGCCAGCCCGACCCTCCCGGCAAAGGCGCAGCAACCGGTTCCTTTGCTGCACTACCCGCTGGTACCGTTGCAACCCTTTGAGGTATAGGTTGTCGGCTTGGGAAATGAGGATGTCCAGGAACCTCCGCCGGGCTGACGGCGGCCCCAGCACCAATTGTACGTCGTCCGCGGTGAATAATACCGAGGTGACCAAGCCTACCAACTGGGCGGCGGTGAAACGGACCCGGCTCACGCGGATTTCCTTTCGGACAGTGTGGCTCCCGAATCCCGGCCCCGCGGCTGGCACGCTCTGGTACCCCACGTATACCGCCAGCCGGTCCTCCTTCCGTTCGACTGTCCCTCCCACGAGGGCCTGACCCCCCTCCGCTGCCGAACCGAAGTTGACAACCTCCCGTTCGTTTTCCGCCCGGAACGACCGGGCGATAGCCAACAGGTAAACCGCTTCCAGCAGAGTGGTCTTGCCTTGGGCGTTGGGGCCAAAGAACACCACTATCCCCGGAGGCAGTTCCAAGTCGATTTGCATCAAGTTGCGAAAGTTGGTGAGACTCAGGCGAGAAAGATACGCCAACCGCTTGATTCCCTCCGGGTCTGCGCATTGTCCGGCGATGCCTGATTGTAACAGGCTGGGGTAAAGCCGGGACGGATTATTGGGCTGATAAGGACCATTCGAGCGGGACTGGGGATGATCAGGGAGAATAGGGTTCCACCACTATTCCAGGGTTTCCAGCGACCGTATCTCGTTCTCCAGGCTCTGGACGCTGGAGTAGTCCCCGGCTGACAACCGGAAGCACCTGTCCAGGTAAAGCTGGGCCAGCCGCGATCCCTTTTGAGAAGTGTCCTTGGCAACCGCGAGCAAAGTGGGAACGCGGAATTCCTCCGGGAGGTGGCGTGCGAGCGTATTGATCTCTTCCGAGACCTCGACTACAGTGTCCGAATCCCCTCCTTCCACGGCAAAGCGCAGGCTGCCCAAAAGCTTGGCCAACTCTGCCAGCTTGTCCGACTCGCTCATCAAGCTGAAAAGGACTTCATTGACGGCGAACGCCCGGTCCTCTTCAGACACGGGATCATCAGACTGTTGCTGCAACTCCCCGGCGGGCGGCGCCTCCTGCCCAAACCGTTGATTGCACAACTCGGAGTAGGCGGAAACCGCTTCCGTGATGGACTCCATCATTCTGGGCAGATCGAAGGAGAACATGCTCGTAGCAAAGACCAGATCGTCGGACCTCTGGTCGCACAGCCTCTCCAGTTCTTCATAGCTGTCCACTGGTTCGGGCACAGGGGGCATGGCAAAGGCCGACAAGTCATTCAAAGGCAGGTTTCCCAAGTGGGCGGACAGGAAAGGCGGGACATACTTCCCGAGGTCTGCCTTAATCGGCAGGGTGATCACGTAGGTCGCGTATACTTTGTCGGGCTCAGTATTCACCCGGAAGTAAATCACCGCGTGCCCTTTCGGTGCTTGGGGGTCTCCCTTGTCGAAGGTGAGGTCCATTTGTCCTCTCAAGTTGACCGACCGGAACTGGTTGTCATAATTATAGGCCTTGACCAACGGTTAAGCCACAGCCTGTATCGTCTCAGAATGTATGGGCCAATTGGTAGCCAAAGCCCAATGTTTGACATTGACTGTTGCCTTCTCTAAAGTGCGGAATGACGCGATGACCGATGCCCTAGCCGCCAATCATACTGGATGAGTCGAGAGGAGGTCGTCTATGTCCGCACAACAGGGCGCTCCGCCCTTTGAAGGAGACCAGGGAAACCCCATTTTCGGTCGGCTGTTTCTCAGGTTTTCTGAAGAGTTTTACCTGCTGTTCCGCTTGATAATGGCGTTCGTAGCGGCGCTCCATGGGGCTCAAAAGGCATTCGGACTTTGGGGATTTCAGATGCCCCCGGACCGGCCCCTGATTGCGGTAGCCGGGTGGGTGGAATTGATATCGGCCTTCTTGATCGGGCTTGGCGTGTTTACCCGCTTGGGCGCCGGGGCCTTGGTTGTCACTATGATTGTCGCCTACTTCATGGTGCATTCGCCTAATCAGCCTTGGCCGCACCTCAGGGGCGGCGGGGAAATCCCTCTCCTCTGGTTCGCCATGTCCGGCATCATTGGCGTCCTGGGCAGCCGGAAGTGGGGGATCGAGCGGATGATCTTCAAAAGGGAATTGCTGTAAGCGATGACTACTACCACAGAAGACCAACAGCCTGTTACCAGGGCCGACCTCCGGAACGAACTTCAACACTACGCGACAAAAGCAGATATAGCTGAGTTGAGGGGTGAGTTACGGGCTGGTCTTTCGGAGTTACGGGGGGAAATGCATACAGGCCTTTCGGAGTTACGAGGGGAAATGCATACAGGCCTTTCGGAGTTACGAGGGGAGCTACATAAGGGCCTTTCAGAGTTACAGGGAGAGCTACATAAGGGCCTGGCGGAATTACGAGGGGAGCTGCGGGCAGACCAAGCAGGGTTAAGAGGGGAACTACAGACCTACCTCGCGGATTGGGCGGCCAATCCGCGTCGAGAGTTCGAAGAGGACCTGCGGGCGAGATTCCGCGTCCTGCAACTAACTGTCGGAGGTATAGGCATCGGCTTGGTCGCCTTGAATTTGGTCCTGAAGTTCTTGGCGTAACCAAGGATACGCCGCTACAACAAGTCGAAGACCGCTAAAGGAAACTCACAGGAATGCTCTTAACAGGAATCCGAACACTCTTCTTGGCAGGAGCTACGCTATGGCGCAGCAACCCTTGAAACAGTTCGTTTACAACGAAGTGGAAATAGGGGAGGAACTGGGATCTTACGAGTACTTGTTGACCCAGGAGATGCTGGACAATTTCCGCGCGTCCATTGACGATCCCGAAGGATGCTTCCCCACCTTGGCGGTCAAGCATGACGCCACGGCCTTGGCGATGGTCTATGACGATACCACCGGCGGCGTAAACGCGGGCAACCAGGTTGAGTTTTTCAACCCGCCCATACCCGGCAAGAAGATCAGGGTAACCGGGCGCGTCGCCGACAAGTACCTGCGGCGTGACAAGCCGTACTTGGTCATTGAGGCCACAGCCGTCGACGAGGACGGCCGTCTTCTGGAGAAACTGCGGACTTACCAGATGAAAAAACCCGATGAGGTGGGCAAGAAATGGCATCCACAAAGCTAGAAACTGGCACTCCGATACCATCGATTACCAAGTCCGTCACCACCGACAGCATCCTCCGGTTCGAGTCCTGCGGGATCCTTGACCGTCAGAACATCCATAATAACGAGGAAATAGCCCAACAACGGCTTGGAACAACCTACACCCTTGCATCGGGCCGTATGTCGGTAGCGTTTGCCGCCGAGGCGCTGCGCCGCTTCTTCGGGCCGGAGGTCTTCAACCACACCGGCTCAGTAAACCTCAAGTTCCTGCGGCCTGTGAAGCACGGCGACACCATCACGGTGCATGGCGCCGTCACCCACCAGACCGAGGTGGAAAACGGGACCGAGGTCACTGTGGAAATCTACTGTGAGAACCAGAACAATGACAAGACCGCCGTGGGCATAGGCACCGCTGTATTGCAGTAACGGCTCCCTAAATTATTCACGTTCGAGGAGGACGCGCTATGGCGTCGCGTATCAAGCACATAGCCTTGCATACTGAAGACCCCGCCGCCACGGCCGAGTGGTACAAGACCGTATTCGGTCTTGATGAACTGCGGAGAACCCCCGCCGACACCGGAGAAGAAGGCGTATGGCTGACCGATGGCTATATCTACTTCGCCATCCTGAAAATCGGCTCGGAAGACGCCCCCAACCTGGGCGAGGGGCCGTCTACCGTCAAGGGCGTTCACCACATCGGTTTCTACGTGGATGACCTAGACGAATCGGTATCCACTTTCGAGGCCAACGGCGGCACCGAATGTCCCGGCAGCAGCCGCGTCAACCGCAAGTACAAAGGGCCCGATGGCTTGATGATAGACCTGCGGGTCCGGGGATGGGACGAGCAGATCCGCGCCCGCTCTACCCTGTACCAACTGGTTGAAGCCGAGCCGAGAGAGCCTGCCACTGCGGATGACTAGGCAAGTGAAGCGGCCGCAACGTCTGGTTGCGTCGCCTATTGCGATTGATTAAACTAATTTCAAACCCGGTATGAACTGAGGAGGAGTATGGCTGACCCTGAATTCGGCAAAGCGGAAGTGGACATAGTCTATTGCGTGCCTTGAGGATACTACCCTGTCGCCACGTGGTTGGCGACGGAGTTGTGGAGCGCCAGCAGCCCCGGCGAAGTATCGGTCAAAATGACCCCTGCCGGCGCGGGCAGGCTGGAAGTCTTCCTGAACGGCGAAAAAATCTTCGACCGGAAAGAGGACGCGGGCGGATTCCCCGACCTTTCCAAGGTGAATGAACTGAAGATGATGGTCGCGGAAAAAATCTTCGACTTCGACGCGGCGGTGGCCGGCAACTGAGGCCCGCCCCGCAAATTAACCGAAGCGAACGAGCGATGCAGTCCTGGGAGTTAGTCCAAGGGCTGCATCTTTTGTGATTCCCTCAAATGGAGCAATAAGCGTGGCAGTCCCGGAACACATAGACTTGATGAAAAGCGGCCCCGAACGGTTTGCTGAGTGGCGCTCGGAAAACCCCACCGTTCAATTGGACTTGGAAGACGCCGACCTCTCCGGCATTGACCTGAGCGCTTGCAAAATTGGAAACGTCAACTTCCGCGGCGCGAATCTGAGAGGGGCCCGTCTCACGAGGGCCGGCCTGTCCAACGCAGACCTGACCGGGGCCAACCTCCAGGATGCCGATCTGGGCAGGGCCACCCTCACGGCAGCCTCCCTGGGCGGCGCGGACCTTACCAATGCCAACCTGTTCTGGGCAGACCTGAAGCGGGCGGTCCTTCAAGGAGCGGTCATCCGCCAATCCCGGTTGGGGCGGGCCTGTTTCCTGGGAGCGGACCTTACCGAAGCAGACTTCAGCCAGTCCACCATGATAGAGGTCGACCTACGGAGCGCCAACCTGACCAACGCGCGGTTTGTGTCCTCCAACATGAATGGGGCAGACATGGACCGGGCGGTTATGGCCGGGGCCGACTTCACTAGGGCCATGATCAGGGACTCCATGTGGACCATGGCCGATATGCGTGGCGCAAACTTCACCCAAGCCAGCCTTCACCGGTCCGACCTCAGCATGGCCAAGTTTGACGAGACCACCCGCTTTCCAGACGGTTTCGATCCCTACGACACCGGGTTCAAGGACGTGTCCGACGGCTAGGGCTTCGTTGCCCCGCCGGCACAAGTTACCAGGGGGTTCCATTTGCCGACTCTGTTAGTGTCCGCGCTCCAGCCCGGTTCCGGTAAGACCTGTCTCATCGGCGCGCTTCTTGCCCGCCTCAAGAGCAAAGGGAAAAGGGCCGCCTATTACAAGCCTTTCTCCCTCAACGCCGATAACGACCCCGACGTGGACTTTATCCGCGAACAACTCTTGAGTGGGGATGGTCTTCCCGATGTCCCAGCGCCCCGGCAGTTGTCCGAAAGCGCGTCAACCGGCCAAGCGGACTTGGCATTGGTCCAACAAACCGCACGTGACCTGACCGCGGCGGTGGACGTAGTGTTAATTGAGGGTTCCGACGTCCATTCTGTCGATGGCGGTCGCTCTTCCCTGTCTTCCGACATTGCAGCCGTCCTCGGCTGCCCGGCCCTGTTGATGGTCCGGTATTCTGACGGTCTGGATGCAAACTCCGTAACAGGCGCTTGCGAGTCCTACGGCGGACGTATTGTCGGAGTTGTCATAAATTGCGTTCCCCCATACCGGGGTCACACGGTGGAGCAGGGACTGGCGACAGAAATCCGCTCCTCCGGAGTACAGGTGCTCGGCGAGATACCGGAAGACCGCACCATGATAACCGTCACGGTGCAGCAGGTCGCCGACCACTTGGGTGCACGCTGGGTACAGGAGCCGGTGAACACTGACGCCCATCTCGACCGGTTCCTCATCGGTGGCAACATCATGGACTCGGGCACCACTTATTACGGCCGCTACTCCAACCAAGCCGTCATCGTCCGTGCCGAAAGGCCGGATATCCAGTTGGCGAGCCTCATGGAGGATACCAAGTGCTTGGTGTTGACTGGCGGCGGCGATCCCACGGAGTACATCAAGGCCGAGGCCATGCAACGCGACGTGCCGCTGATGGCGGTTGACGATACAACATTGAACACCGCCGAGGCTTTGGGCGGCATCATCGACCGGGCCACCGCCCATTCCCTTCGCAAGGTAGAGAGATTCAGGGAACTGCTGGGTCTGCATGTAGATATGGACGCATTGACGGCGGCTTTGTCCTGACTGACCGTAGGGCCGCCCCGCAGTTTGACTCAACAGACCGCGCGTTTGATAATACGTACTATCAGATGAAGTTAGGAGATAAACATGGCCAGCGTTACCCAACTGGGATATGTGGGAATCAGCGTCAGCAACCTTGAAGAATGGGAGCATTTCGCCACCGAGGTACTTGGCCTCCAGTCCAACGGCGTCGGCGACGACGGCAACCTGACCCTGCGAATGGACGAGTACAGCCAGAGGTTCATCCTTTCCCCCACCGGCAAAGACGACGTGGAGTACGTCGGTTTTCAAGTGACCGATGAGCCAGCCCTGCGGGAAATGGCGGAACAACTGCGCCAAGCCGGGGTCGAAGTGACCGTGGGTACTCCCGATGAAGCGAAAGCCCGCAAGGTCGAGGGTTTGATAAAGTTCGAGGACCCTGAAGGGACCCCCACCGAGGTGTTCTACGGACCGCCGATAAGCTTCGACAAACCCTTCAATTCACCGCGGGCCGTGTCCGGGTTCGTGACCGGCGACCAAGGACTGGGGCACGTGGTCTACCACGTGGAAAACCTGGACCGGGCGGTGGCCTTCTACCGCGATGTGCTTGGCATGAAGATCAGCGACTTCATCCGCAACCTGGTCTTCTTCCACTGCAACCCCAGGCACCACACCCTCGCGCTCATAGAAGGCAAACGCCCCAAGCGGCTGAACCACTTCATGGTGCAGACCCAGTCCCTCAACGACGTTGGAGCGACATACGATCTGGTGCAGGATCAGGAGATATGGATAACCAGGGGTCTGGGCCGCCACACCAACGACCACATGACCTCTTTCTACATGAGGACTCCCTCGGGTTTCGACGTGGAGTACGGCTGGGGTGCACGCACGGTGGACGACGCCACCTGGCAAGTGCAGCGCCACGAGAAGGGCAGCATTTGGGGCCACCGGCCCGTGCCCGCCGGCTTGGCCGGGTAAAGATATATTCCTGCTACCGCCTATCAAACCACCGGTGTCGTGGGGCAGCCATGACGCCGGTGGTAGCCCAAGACCACTCGAAACCGGACAGGGCAGCTTGACATTCACAGGCGTCCGGACTTACGATTTCTGGTAGAATACTGGCAGGCAAGACCATTAACGACGCGGTGAAACCGCGTAGGTATGGCACCCAAGTTCCTGTTTGGCGGGAACAACTTTCGGGGATATAGCTCAACAGGGAGAGCGCGGCGTTCGCAATGCCGAGGTTGGGGGTTCGATTCCCCCTATCTCCACCAAACTGGATAAAATCAAGAACCTTCACCTTGAGGTTCAACGTAGCCCTGTGATCTGAGCGGTTTCCCCCGGCTACCGCGCTGCCACCGCCTCCGGCTTTACGAAGTCTCAAATTGCCGGCCCCGTCGCTATTTCAAAATTAGTCACTACTTGGGGTCGAGGCAATGCGCCGACCTTATCCGCATAATCCATTGCCAGACGGGACAGCGGCAAAGTCTGGGAACTCGGTTGGAGCCGGGCCGGATGTTACTTGTCCACCCGAACCGTGACGACGTCGATGCCGTAGTAGCTGCGGTGATTCACCGAGGATGCGTAGTGTTGCAGGATGCGCAGGGAAATCTCGCCTTCGTTGTCCAAGGCGAATCCATCCAGGTAAGCTATCCGGTCTTCAATGTTGCCGCCGTCCGCCGAGAGGGAATAGGCCAGGATTTCCAGCTCCGCCGTTTGGCCGTCCGGCGCGATGGTAGCCACCAGTCGCCGGCCATCGCCGGACTCAGCGGACGGAGACACCGGGTCGTCGTCCGACGACGAGAGGGTCAACAGCGTCTCCTCGCCGACCAGCAGCAGGCGATTGGCGGCGTCTTCCGGCCAGGAGTTACGCGACGCGAACTCGCGCAGCATACCTTCAACTGAGCGGAAGGCGTCCGGCCCCATTTCCGCCCGCACCCGGCGCCGGCGGAAGTTGCCGGTCAACTCTACAAAGACCGTCATCAGGATGGCGGTCACGCCGCCTACGTTGACCGCGCTGCTGATTAAGTCGCCGCCCACGCCGCCAATCAGCCCGGCCATGCCCCCGGACGAGATGCCAAACACCAAGGACACGCCCGTTATCACTGCTTTTCGATTGTCCACCGGGGTGCCGTCGAAAACGGTTTTTGCGCCCTCGATGAAAAGCAGCCCGAACAGGATGACGTACACCGCGCTGACCACCGGGCTGGGGATAGCAATGAGCAGGGCAATCATCTTGAACAGGGGCGCCGCCGCGATGGTCAGCAAGCCCAGGAATATGCCCACGGTCTGGGACGCGATCCCGGTGAAGCCGATGTACACGGCGGAGATTGACCACGGCGACGCGACGGGCAGGGTGCCCAACAGCCCCGACAACAGCGTACCCGCGCCGTACACGTTCAGCCCGCCCTGGATGGATTTGATGTCCAGCGCGCCCACGGCGCGATACGAGGCCCGGCGAATCACGGAGAGGTCGCCCACGGCCTTCACGAAAGCCGTCAGGTTGATGAACAGAAAAGCCGGCAGCAGCGTCCAGAAGTCCGCGCCGAAGGAGAGGTCGAATCCCGGCCAGTTCATGCCGGGCAGAGCCAGCCACGGGGCCGCGACCAACAGGTCAAAGTCGTACAAGCCCAGGGGCACCGCCACGGCAACGCCGGCCGCCACCGTAATCGGCAGCAGCCACAGACGCCAGGCCAGCGGCGCCAGCAACGACACCAGTATTCCGGTAGCCAGCGCCACCAGCCCGGGTGCTACGTTGTGCCACAGGGGCGCTTCCGGCACTCTGGCGAAAGCGTTTTCGACGATAAAAGGCACGGCTGAAATGGCTACCAGCATCACCACCGTGCCGCTGACAGTAGGCGTGAAGATGCGCCGGAAAGACGCGAAGCGCAGAGTCACCAGCGCTTGCAGCAACATGGACGCCACCAGCAGGCTCGCCAGCAGGCCCGGCCCGCCCTTGGTCAGGGCCAGGGTGGAAATCGCCATGAACGGCACGTTGAAGTTCGTAACCACCAAGCCGCCCAGGCCAATGTAAGGAAAACGCAACGCTTGGAAAATCATGCTGACGCCACAGATCAGCAGCCCCATGAAGAGTATCCAGCCCAGATTGTTGTCGGGGTGTCCCGACGCACGGGCAATCAGCGTCAGCAGCACCACCATGCTGATGGTATTGGGAACGAAAATCTGGAGCGCGGAAACCAGGGCCAGCCCCGGCGGGCAACGCTCCTGCGGCTCGTAGCGGATGTTTGGATTGGTCCGCAGCATCTCGGCGTCCGGCGTGGTCGCGGCGCGCTACCCGCCGGGGACGGAGCCAAGGCGGCGCGCACGCCCGGCTCCGCAACTGCTCACTCGGCTTACTCCGGGGGGTTGCCGGGCCGGCCGTCGTAGTAGCGCGCCGAGAAGAGCAGCCCGTCGTAGCGGATGGCCCAGATATGGGCGTACAGGGTCTCCGATGACCTGGTGTTGGGCCAGATGACGTTGATCCAGATGCCATCGGTAGTGGCGGCCGCCATCTCCCGGCCAATCTGCCGAGTCCGGCCCGCGCCGAGGGTTTTCAAGTCTTTGCCGACGAGACCCGGAGAGAGGATGGCGACCAGCACCTTATCGTTCGCATCGGCCAGGGTCAGGTTCCACTGGCCGTCAACGCTCTTCGGATCAACACTGTCCCGATTCTCGTAATGGGCGACGGTGGCGTCCAATCCGTTGGCTTTGTAGTAGTCGATGGCTTTTTGCACGTATGCCTGGGTGTAGCCGGCCGGGTCTGCAACCTGCGGGTAGTAGCCGGAAGCGAACAACATTCCATCCTTGCGCACGGCGTAGCCAACCTTGGGAACCTTTTGCAGCGTCACCGGATGGTCCCACAAGTATTCCACCCAGACGCCTTCGCCGCCATCCTCAGCGGCGGCCAGCGCCCGGCCCAGTTGGTAGCCGTCGACACCCACTACCTTCTTGATGTCCGTCCCAATCAGATGGGGCAGCAGCGGATGGACGTGGTACACGTCGTTGGCGTCGGTGGCGAAGAGATACCATTGGCCCTCGAAGCTGGCGACGCTGTTGTAGTAGTTGAGCATGGATTCCAGGCCGTTGTCTTCATAGCGTTTGACGGCCCGATTCACGTACTGGACGGTGTATTCTCGTGGGTCGGCGACGTTCTGCCAGGGCGGGACGTCGGTCTGGCTGCCACCGGTGTAGTAGCCGGAGGCGAAAATCAGCCCGTCGTGGCGGATGACCCAGGCCACCTTGGGCAGTTCCTTCCGGGTAACGGGGTGAGGCCACAGATATTTCACCCAATGACCGGCTTGCGTGGCCTTGGCAATCTCCTTGCCCAACTCGTAGCCGGCGCTGTCCTTCACGTCCTTGATGTCGGTCCCAATCAAGTGGGGGAATATGGGATGGGCCAGGTAGTTGTCATCGGCGCCGATGAGGAACAGGTAGAACTGGCCGTCCAGGCTAGCCCGGCTGTTGTAGCGGGCGACGGTGGCGTCCTTTCCGTTGGCATCGTAGTATTTGATGGCTCGATTCACGTATTCCTTGGTGGATTGCGCTACGTCTTCCACCAGGACGGAATGGCTGGAGACGAACACCAGGCCGCCGTGAAGAATAAAGAAGATCCGCCGAGGCTCTTCCTGCTTGGTGACCGGGTTGACGGCCCGGGAAGTAATCCATTGACCTTCTGCGGTGGCGCTCGCCAGCAATGCCTGGAAGCCGGCGAACGTCGAGCCGGGGCCGACGTATTGGCCCTGCAACGTGCGTATGGTGTGGTACACCAGCAACACGCTGGTGTTGGCGTCCAGCAGGGTCAACGACCGCCCGTTGGCGACGCTGGCGTCGCTGAGGTAGTGGGCGACGGTGGCGTCCCGGCCGTTGTCGTCGTAGTAGGCGACGGCGTTCATCACGTATTCGCGGGTCAGTTGGTTGTCGGTCTTGGCGGTAGCGGGAACGTCGGGTTGGTCATCAGAGTACCCCACGCCGAAAATCAGCCCGTCGTGGCGTCGCAGCCACCCGTGTTGGTAGTCAGATCCGCTGGCGCCGACGGTCGGGAAGTAGAAGCTCACCCAGATGCCGTCCTCCGTCGCCTTCAAAAACTCTTCGCCCACTTTCTGGCCGGTGGGGCTCACGAGGAACGATACCGGGATGCCTTTCAGATTCGGCTGCAGAGAAAAGACACGCACGATGCCCTGCTCATCGATGATCATCGCGCTCAAATGGCCGCCGATGCTGTCGGGGTTGTCGTACTTGACAATGGTCGCGTCCAGTCCGTTGGCGTCGTAGTACTCTATGGCTTCCTGCACATAGGTTTTGGACTGGGCCACCAGGTTCGGGACCGGATAGTAACCGGAGGCGAAGAGTATCCCGTCGTAGCGTTTGGCGTAGCCCTCCTTGGGAACTTTCTTGAGCGTCAACGGGTGCGGCCAATCGTACTCCACCCAGACCCCGGCGCCGCCATCCTGGGCCGCGGCCAGCGCCTTGCCCAACTCAAACCCGTCGTCCCCCACCACGTCCTTGATGTCGGTCCCAATCAGACGAGTGATTAGAGGATGGACGATGTAAATGTCGTTAGCGTCGGTGGCGAACAGATACCACTGGCCTTCGTAGGCCGCCGAGCTGTTGTAGTAGCGTTTCAGGGATTCCAGGCCGTGCTCTTTGTAATGCTTAATGGCCCGCTCCACGTAGTCCTGGGTGTACTGCCGGGGGTCGGCGACCTTCGCCCAGGCCGGCGGTTTGAACTCGCTGCGCTCGCTGCCGCCAATATAGTATCCGGAAGCAAAAATCAGCCCGTCGTGGCGGATGACCCAAGTGACCTTGGGCAGTTCCTTCCGGGATACGGGATGGGGCCACAGGTACTTCACCCAGATGCCTTCCTCGGTGGCTTGCGCGATACGCTTGCCCAACGGATCGCCGTCGGAGCCCTCCACGGCCTTGATGTCGGTGCCGATGAGGTGGGGGAAAATGGGATGGGCCAGGTAGTTGTCATCGGCGCCGATGAGGAACAGGTAGAGTTGGCCTTCCCGGCTGGCCGAGCTGTTGTAGCGGGCGACGGTGGCGTCCTTTCCGTTGGCATCGTAGTATTTGATGGCCCGGTTCACGTACTCTTTGACGGTGTCCCTTATGTCGTCAGTCAGGTCTCTATGGGAGGAGATGAACACCAGGCCATCCTGGCGAAGGACGGCGAAAAACCGGAGAGACTGCCGCTCTCCGGTGAACCCGTTGATGCCCGGCATCGTAGTCCAGGTACCGGTGACGGTGGCGCTTTTGATTATTTCTCCGATAGGGAGGAACAGCGAAATCCGGCCGGTGACGCTTTCGCCCACCAGAGCGGGGTTATCGCCGTACGCCAGCAACCTGTTGTCATCCGTCGTATCGACAAGGATTAGAACCCGGCCGTCCTGAACACTCGCCTCGGTGTTGTAGTGTGCGACCGTCGCCTCCCGGCCTTGCCCATCGTAGTAGGCGATGGCGTCCATCACGTATTTGCGGGTCAGCACTTCGTCTGCGTTCAAGGGCGGCGCGTCGGCTATGGGGAACCACCCTGACCAGACAGCGCCGGCAAGGGTTCGGTCGCTGGCGGCGCCTACTCTAATCCGGTAGTCCTTTCCTTCCGGCAGATGCTTGATGACGTATGATCCTTCCGCTGCGGTGACGGCGTAATGAATCGACTCCTGCCAGTCTTGGCCGGCGGCAATGGCGTCGTTATAGTCGCCCCGGTTGATCCAGGCTATCCAGTGGTAGGCCGCGCCGTCGTTGTCCCAGTTGACGAGGACGCCTTCATAGGTATGGATGGCGGTCACGCTGGTGTGCGCCAGGGCCGCCCGGTAGAGGTCAATTAGCTTGCTCACCTCGGCCCTGGTGATGGGCGGCTCTCCTTCGCCGGAGAAGTAATCATCGATGGCTGCTATGACCTCGCTCCTGTCAATCCTACCGTTTCCGTTGGCGTCGTACCTGGCAATCAGCGGGTCCCCCGCTGTCACATTCACCGCGGCAGCGCCTCCCAATGCATGATCGTTCCCTTCGGAATCCCTCAGGGTACCAGAGAAGGTATAGGACCCCTCCTCGACCGGCACGGTCAGGGTATAGGTGAAGGATGTATCTCCGGTCAGGGTGAACCGGGTCTCGAATGCAGTAACGCTGACCTGATCGTCGGAGAGACTGCTGGATACGTAGGTGAACCCGGCAGGCCAAGTCTCCGTCACTGCTCCAGACCCCCCATAGTTGGCGGCGGTCACGTTGACCGTCACCTGCCCGCCCCGGAATATCGCAGCCGGGGAGAAGGACCTGGCTGCGCTGGGGTTCCCTTGGGCGGCCGCGGACAGCGGCAGGGCCAGCATGGCTCCGAAACTCGCCGCCATGGCCACCAGCAGGAAGGCGGCCAGGAAGAGGATGTATGTAACGCTCGATAATCTACGTATCCGCTCAACATTTCTATAGGGTGTCGTCAAAATAGTTTGCTCCAGATCATCACTGCCCGGAGTTGACAGGCAGCCAAGTATGACGCTGGCATCTTAGCATAACGGGTTGCTATCCCGCGCCACTGCTTGAACTCCAAGAACCCATTCTCCACCAAGTGCCGCAACTTGTACAGCGCCCGGTCATAGTCCCGCTTTTCCTTACGGTTGCTCTTGGGCGATATCACCGGGTCCATACCCAACTCCGTGGCCGCAGCTATGATTTCATTAGTCCGGGGGCAAATCCCGCCAAGGAGCGCCAGTGCGCAGAATCCAGGACACGGCGTCGATAAACTGCCGGTTGTCGTGGGCCGGTCGGCCCCTTCTGCCCTCTCCTCCTGGCAAATGTAGCTTCAGTCGTTCCCAAACATCATCGGTCATATCGTGGCGCCGGTGTACTGCCACCATACTCCACACCTTCTACACTCTCCCTGCTTCCAACAAGCTACCATCCTCTCATAGTTTTGACGACACGCTATAAAGAGATTATCTCAAAACCCCGATAATTCTGTTGGCGGTCTACCCCTTCGGTGGCTGAAGCCCTTGGATTCCCGCCTGCGCGGGAATGACGGGATGAGTACTGTTGCCGGATCAAATCATGAAATTCAGTTGCTCTACGAATGTTCTGCCGATGCTCTGGTCGCCCTCGATCTGAACGCGTTCCGTTTCCAAGACTTGGGCCGATTCCCAGCGACCGCAGGCCAAGCAGGCGTAGGTCTCGAAGGTCATGGTGATTGTTGCGGTTGGAGAGGCCGGGACTTCGTCGAGAAAAGCGGCCCTCCTGTCCGCCATGCCGATAGCCATACGCCGTCCCGCTGCGCCGGTGACGTCCAACACCATTGTGGAACCGTCGGGTGGTTGGACTCTTCTGCCCACTATGTAGGGCATGGCCATAGCCATGCGCCCCATCGAATGCTCGGCTACCGGACCGTCCAAGGCCCCCGGACGCCCCAGGGCGCGGCGGATGTCCTGCTCGTGCACCCAGGCATCGAAAATCCGTATGGCGATCTGTTCGCTAACCGGCGCCCGCCCGATGGGCGTGTCGGTCTCCGCCGCGAAATCGTCGTCGCTCATGCTCCGCAGTATACCCAGGCGCCGTCCGGTCATTTCACGGAACTCCGCCAGGACTTGCGCGCCGGTTTTGGGCCTGCGCCAGTCCACCAGTACTTCGTTGCTCTGGCCCGTTTCGTTCTTGACATGACTGACGTCCTGGGGCATATAAGCGGGCAGCGGAACGCCCAGCAAACGGGTCTCCGACCCCACCAAGTGGGACAACTGGTCCTGCACCGACCATCCGGGGCAGTCGGTGGGCGTCTTCCACTGCTCTTCGGTGAAGTCCCCGCAAAGGTCGGTAATGGAACGCCAGACGGCTTCCATTTTGTCGACGAGTTCCTGGTTGCTCATAATTTCAGCCCGCTTTTGTCACCGTAGAGAGCGCAAAGGTCGCAGAGTTTATCTTGTGGGACTAACGAACACAAAGAAATCTCTGCGTTCTCCGCGCTCTCTGCGGTAAAATATCCTGGTTCAATGTCCCTCTTGTCGCCGGCGCTCCCGGTTGGTAATCTGCCGGATGACTTCGTCCACGCGCATACGGCCCACCGGCCCAGAAGCGTACATCGACCCCAACACCACGCCGCCCCGGCCTACCAGGAACTCCGCGGGCTGGATGTACCCGCCCCGGTCGTCGGACCACCACGCGCCGAAAGCCTCGGAATCTTCGCGGGTCACGCCATAGGCCATCGGGAAGGTCACTCCTTTGTCCGCTATCTCCTTGGCGTGCTCAATGTCGTCAACGCTTGCCCCTATGACCGTGACCCCCAACTCTTCCAACTCGCTCTTTGCCGCCTCGTACTCGGCCAACTGCCGCGCACAGTAGGGTCACCAATGGCCTCTGTAGAACAGGAGAACGGTGTACCGGGACGGTGCCTCGTCCGGCATCTGTATCGCGTCTCCGCTCAAAAGCTTGAACGTCAATGCGGGAAACCGGTCTGCTTGTTGCAGCTTTTCGCCCATCTAACATCTCCTCGTCGGCGCATCCGGCGCCGATGCGAAGCCGGAGCAACCACGGGTCTTTCGAGTGCCCCCATAATAACCGTGGAGATACGCCGCTTCAATATGAGACGGTCTGGCCGGACGTTACAGCATAGCTTCCCGGACTATCGGTAGCCCGCCCCCGCATTGACGCCAGTGGAAGCCTGAAGTAATCTCGGTGCAATTTAAGCCTCAATGGTATCCCGGCTAATGGAGGTGTGACCGTGCAGCAATTGACGAGCAACGTATTCGTAGAGACCGAGGTACGCGGCTGCGACTTCGGATTTGTTACCACGTCCGATGGAATCGTATTGATAGACACTCCGCACAAGCCCAGCACCGCGATGTGGCTGAAGGCCGAAATAGATAGGCGCGGGCAGTTGCGGTACATCATCAACACCGAACCCCACGGCGACCACTGGACGGGCAACGCCTTCTTCGACGCTCCGGTCATCGCCCACGAGGGCATCAGGACTCGCATCCTGAATACCGACATGGCCGACCATGCCGCCAGGGTGGGCACCTTCGGGCCGGAAGAGCCGGCGTTGCTGGAAGGATACCGGGCCAACCCGCCGGTCATCACCTTCCAGGACTCAATGACCTTGCACGTTGGTGACCACACTTTCGAGATGGTCCACATGCCGGGACACACGCTCTACCAAGCGTCGGTGTCCGTAAAAGAAGAGGGAGTGGTCTTCACCAGCGACAACATTTTCCACAAGGTCCAGACTTGGCTGCACGAAGCCAACCCCGACCTGTGGCTGGCGGCGCTGGAGTCGCTGCGGAAGCTGGATGAAGAGATTTTCGTCCCGGGCCACGGCGCAGTGTGCGACAAGGGTTACTTGGATGAGCAGGGCGCGTTCATCCTGGAGTGGAAAGAATACGTGCAGGACGCGGTGGACCGGGGAATGAGCAAGGAGGAAGCGGTCGCCAGCCTGACCAAGCTGACGGACAGGTACCCGATGGACGTGGAGCAGGAGGGCTTGGCGCCGATGGTTATGCGCATCAGCGCCGCCAACCTGTACGACTACCTGACCGGAGAGTGGCCTCCCCACTCTCTAGGTACGGTCGCCACCCGATTGCCGGACGACAGGTAGAGACAGTTCAAGCCAGGGCTAACCAAGCATACCGATAACAGAATGCCATTGTAATGACAAGGAATGCGAATCGAGGGAGGTCCCATGAGACAACGAAACCGCCGGTTGATCGGCTTTATACTGGCGTCTGTCGGAATAGTTATTGCTTGCTCGGTCCTGGGTCTAGCGGCTATTAGCCTTTTCTCCGTACAGACTGTAACTGCCAGCAACAATTGTAGTCTTACTTGTGTGGACCAGAACAGGAACGGAATCATAGATAAAGGCGAGGTCATAAATGTGATCGTCGCTTATATCCTTGGCGAATCGATACCCCCTCCTGCTTCCGGTCAAACACCAGCGCCCGCCGACCAGGCCGCCACCCTCGCCCGGCTAACGAGAAACGCCGCTGAGTTCGAGTATGCCATAGGCAAGCGCGGCGGCAGTTTGACCTACACCACCATCGGCGATCCCCTCACTTTCAACTTCGCCATCTCAAACGATGCCTCGTCATCGGACGTGCTGGGTCACCTCTTCGAGGGTCTCACCGAGACCTCTTGGCTGACTAACCGAGTGGAGCCGGCCTTGGCCAAGTCCTGGGAACATTCCGACGACGGCCTGACCTGGACCTTCCACCTGCGCGACGACGTTCGCTGGCACGACGGAACGCCCTTCACCGCCCATGACGTGGCATTTACCTTCAATCGGATCATCTACAATGACAGCATTCCCGCCAGCAGTCGCACGACGTTCACTTTCCGGGTGCGGGACGACACCGGCAGCGGATCGCGGACAGCGCGAATGACGGTGACCGCCCTGGATAACCATACCGTTCAAATCGTCCTCCCCACGCCGTTCGCGCCCTTCCTGCGTTCCATGGGAACCGCGATCTACCCCAAGCACATCTTGGAACCCCGCGTGGACGACGGCACGTTTGCCGCCACTTGGGGCATTGACGCCGACCCCACCACGGTCATAGGCACCGGCCCCTTCACCATCGCCAGCTATGTGCCCAAGCAACGCGTCGTGTTGCGCCGCAACCCCAACTACTGGCTCCAGGACGCCGCCGGCAACGCCCTGCCCTATCTGGACCATATCGTCCAGGTCATCGTTCCCGACTTGGCTGCCGAGTTGGCTGCCTTCCGCGCCAGCCAAGCCGACTTGCACGGCGTGCGGGGGGCGGAATACAGCGACCTGTATCCGCTGCAACAGGCTGAGAACTTCACCATACACCGCCGCGGCCCCACCTTCGGCTCCAACTTCCTGGTTTTCAACATGAACCCGGGAATGAATCCCGACACTGGCGAACCCTTACTCGCTCCGGACAAGCTCAACTGGTTCAGCAACCGGCAATTCCGCCAGGCCGTGGCCCACAGCATCGATAAAGACGCTATCATCAACGACGTCCAGCACGGTCTCGGCTATCCCCAGTGGGCTTCGGTGAGCCCCGCCACCGGTGACTTCCACAACCCGAATGTCCGCCGCTACGAGTACAATATTGACCGGGCCAATTCCATACTGGACGGTCTGGGCTGGCTGGATACCGACGGCGACGGCGTCCGCGAAGACTCCAACGGGAACCCCATCACGTTCAACCTGGTGACCAACACCGGCAACACCGAGCGACAGAAGGTCGGCGCGATCATCCATCGAGGCCTCCAGGACATCGGGGTCGGGGCGGCCTACCGGTTTGCCGAGTTTGGAGGGTTGGTTTCCCAGCTAAGCTCCACCTACGACTGGGAGTCCATCATCATCGGCTTCACCGGCGGTTCCGAACCACACTCCGGCATCAGCTTGTGGCACAGCAGCGGTGACTTGCACATGTGGCATCCCAAGCAGACGGCGCCGGCCACGGATTGGGAAGCCGAGATCGACGACCTCTACACCCGGGGCAGCCAGGAACTGGACCGGACGCGTCGCGTCGCGCTGTACCACAGGGCCCAAGCGGTTGTGGCCGAAAACGTCCCGCTCATCTACACCGTTCACCCTGAACGGATCGCAGCGGTCCGCAACGTGTTCGGCAACGCTACCGCCACGCTCTACGGCCTATGGGACACCCGCTACCTCTACCGCATTGACTAGCGACAGCCGTCGAAGATATAGGACTTATCTATTGGTCTCATCCGTGATCTAGGGCTAGGCTGTGTTGACATTTTGAAAAACCATACCGTCATTCCGGCCTTGAGCCGGAATCCAGTGGTCCAAATAAGAGTAACCGACCCGAAGTTAGATACGCTCAAACTCACTGGATTCCCGCTTTCGCAGGAATGACGGGAAATGTCAACCACAGCCTAGAAGTTGGCGATTCCGCCTAGACCGGTCGGCGGAGGTAGTCCCTCCGGTTGCGTTGGAATTCGTTTTCGGTAAGACCAACTTTGTGGTCTTCAGTCACCGATATTCCGCACTCTCGGGAATCTTCAATCCGGTTTCCTGAAATTACGTAGTTGCGCGGCGGCAAGTCCCGGATAACCTGTCCTTCCAAGGCGAGGCCGCTCCAAAGGCGGATGCCGTTGTGGTTTCCCTCGATATGGTTATCTTCGATGCAGTTGTCCTGCCCGTGCTCGATAGCGATGCCGTCATACCGGTTTGCCTTTATCTCGTTCCCTCTGACCGTGGTGTTGATTGAATAGCCCAGCCAGAAGCCATAGTTGGAATAGTTGGCGATGTTGTTTTCGAAGGTGTTGTGGGCGGAGAAGACCGCCTCGAAGGCGTTGTTGGGCGAAAAGCTGGCGTCATTGCCGGATATGAAGTTGTGGTTGGAGGGGGGACGGTTGCCTCCGCGGATGAAGAACCCGTCGCCGCTGTAGCGCAGGCTGTTGCCTATTATGCGGTTGTGGTCGGAGCCGTGCTCCAAGAGAATCCCAGCGGAGTCGGCGGTGTCGCACCAGAAACGGTCGGTGTAGCGGATGCAGTGCTCCGCCAGATTGTGCAGCACCTCGTTATGGCTGGACTTCAGCAGGTAGATCCCAACGTTGCCGCAGTAGGAGGCGTGGTTTCCTCCGATTACGTTGTGTTCCGACCGCACCAAGCTGATGCCGTTGAAGTTGTTGTTGACTTGATTGTTCTCTATGACGCTGTGCGAAACGTTGTATAGATATATACCGCCGCCAAATCCTTCCTCCACCGGCGCCTCCGTGTCGGAGAGCCACCCGGCATCCAGAGGGTTGGTGTTGTCAGATACCACGCAGCCCTGGATGTTGAGGTTGGTCACGTTTTCGGCGCGGATGCCGTAGTGAAAGCCAATGACCACGCCGTTGACAATTGTGACGTTGTTGCAGTCATGGACCCAGATACCGACGCCGCTGGTCCCTTCGCCGTCAAGCACCACGCCCGACAGGTCCAGGGTCACTCCGTCTGTGCAGACTTCGATGACGGTCCCTTGCGGGGGCGTTGCCTGAAGTCCACGGTATTGGGACGGGTTGAATGTGCGCTTGGTGTACTGGTTGGGAATCACGGTTACTCGGGTCATGGCGGCACGCCTCGGATCAAACTTGGGAAGGTAGAACGACCAATGCCGGTCGCGGCGGCATTGCCCATTATAATCATGTCCCTTGGGGCGGTTTGCCGCAGAGGCCTGAAAATTCCCTGTTGTGGTCAATAGTGGTAGACTCAAGCCAAATCAACAGGAGTGAAAACATGGACTTGGAACTGACGGGAAAGACCGCCATTGTGACCGGGGGAAGCCGCGGCATCGGCAAGGCCATCACCCGTGAACTGGCGAAGGAAGGGGTAGACGTTGTCATCGCCTCCAGGGGGCGGGAAGCCTTGGAGGAAACCGCTCGTGAACTGTCTGGTGAGACCGGCAGGCGCATAATTCCCATAACCGTGGATACGACCAACGAGGAAGCGGTGCAATCCATGGTACACCAAGCGGCCACTGAACTGGGCCGGATCGATATATTGGTGAACAACGCCGCGCGTCCCGGAGGCGGGCCCGCGCCCGACCTGGCCGGGACTACCGAGGAGCTTTTCTGGGAGCAGATGAATACCAAGGTGATGGGCTACATCCGCTGCGCCAAGGAGGTAGCCCCCTACATGAAGCAGCAGGGCTGGGGCCGGATCATCAACATCAGCGGGCTGGCGGCCCGGCAGTCCAGTTCGGCGGTGGGCAGCATCAGGAACGTGGCCGTAGCCGCCATGACCAAAAACCTGGCCGACGAACTGGGGCCGCTGGGAATCAACGTCACCGTGGTGCATCCCGGCTTGGTCCGCACCGAAAGGACGCCGGGCATGGTGGCGGAGTTGGCCGGAAGAGAAGGGATAACAGAGGACGAAGCCGAGAAGAGAATGGCCCAGGGAATCGCCATTGGCAGGATGATAGAGGCCCAGGAAATCGCGTACATCGTGGCTTTCCTTGCATCGCCCAAGTCGGTGGCCATCAACGGCGACACCATAGCCGCCGGAGGCGGAGCGGGCAGGGCGATACACTATTAGGCGCTATCCGATAGACACCAATTCAGTCCCGGAGGGATAAGCGATGCCCGTTACGAAGATAGAGATCAAGTCCCGTATACCCTTTGCCCAAGGGCAGGAGTTCGGCGATGTGGGGTCATACGAGCAACTGGATGGTACGGTCTATTTCGCGGTCGATCCTGAACATCCAGCCAACGAGACCGTTGCCGACCTGAAGCTGGCCCCCAGGGACGAACAAGGCCAAGTGACCTTTTCGTCGGACTTCCGCATCCTGCGGCCAACCAACCCGGAGCGAGGCAACCGCCGTCTGCTTCTGGACGTGCTCAACCGGGGGAAGGCGTTGGCGTTGAGGAACATCAATAGCGCGCCAGAGGTTGCGCCGGACGCTCCGCCAGACCCGGGCAACGGGTTCCTGATGCGGGAAGGGTACACCGTCGTCTGGTGCGGGTGGCAGCATGATGTTCCCGACGCGCCGGGACTGCTTCGCATCAACGCTCCCGAGGCGCGGGACAACGGTGACCGGGTTTCCGGGACCATCGTGGTAACGGTCCAACCGCACGTGCCCGGCCAAGTCCAGTACCTGTCCGACAAGCTCCACCGGCCCTACGCCTCCAACCACTTGGAGGACTGGAACACGGTTATGACGGTACAGGACCACGAGGACGCACCGGAACAGGTCATCCCACGGCGAGAGTGGGCCTTTGCCCGGCTCGAAGGCCAGCGCAAGGTGCCTGACGCCAGCCATGCGTACTTGGAGTCCGGCTTCGTTCCGGGGAAGGTGTACCAGGTTATCTATTCCACCACCGGGGCGCCGGTGGTGGGGCTGAGCCACTTGGCTACGCGGGACATTGCGGCGTTTCTGCGGAACGGCGACGCCGCCAGCGGGAACCCCTGCGCCGGCGAGATAGACAAGGCCTACGCTTTCGGAGTGTCTCAAAGCGGACGGTTCCTGCGGCAGTTCCTCTACATGGCCGTAAACCAGGACCAGGACGGCAACACGGTCTTTGACGGCTTCATACCCCACGTCGCCGGAGCCAAGCGGGGCGAGTTCAACCAGAGGTTCGGACAGCCTTCCAGCCAAGCGTCCAGAAGCACCAACAGCCTGTTCCCCTTCAGCGACACCGACCAGACCGACAGCGAAACGGGACTTACCGACGGCCTTTTGACGCGTCTGTCCGCCAAGAGTCCGCTGCCCAAGATAATGTACGTCAACACCTCGTCGGAATACTGGGCCGGGCATTGTGCCCTGATGCATGTTGACCTGGAAGGGAAGCGGGACCTGGACCTGCCGGATGCTGTGCGGGTGTACTTGCTGGCGGGCACCCAGCACGGACTTGGCAGCCTGCCCCTTACCGACAACGACACCGACGGTTACCGTACCCAGCAGTTGGTGAACTGCTTGGACTACCGGCCGTTGCTCCGGGCGGCTTTGAAGAACCTGGACGAGTGGGTCACGTCGGGGGAGCTTCCCTCGTCCAGCCAGTACCCGAGGCTGGATGACGGGACGGCGGTGACGCCGGAAGCGGCTTTGGCCACCATAGGTAACATTCCCGGGGTCAACGGTCCGGCCCACCTGCGGCGGTTTACAAGGCTGGACTTCGGCCCTGACGAAGGTGTGCCTACCAAGATTCCAGCGGAAGTGGGCAACCCCTATCCGGTCCTGGTGCCCGCGGTGGACAGGAACGGCAACGAGTTGGCGGGTATCCCGCTGCCCTACATATCCGTGCCGCTGGCGACTTACACCGGATGGAACCTGCGCCACCCGGACATCGGCGGCGCCGACCAGGTCATGTCCACGGGCGGCGCATCCGGGGGAACGCTGCGCGGCTCGACCATTCCCTTCCCCGCAACCGCCGGAGCCCGGTTGTCCGCGGGAGACCCACGCCAGTCAGTAGAGGAGCTTTACGCGACGAGGGACAGCTACTTGGAAGGAGTATACCGAGCGGCCCAGTCGCTGATTGAAGAGAGGTACATGCTGGCCGAAGACCTGCCGACGGTTCTGGAGCAAGCGGGGCAGTTGTACGACGTATTTTCAGCCCGAGTGCCGGAGGCGCAAGCGGCTAACGATTGACATTCAAAACATGAGGCCAAGACAAAATAGTCTTGGCCTCGTCATTGTGCTGTGGTGGGAATCGAGCGCATCAGTTGCCTTTAGCCCGGGCGTCTTCCAAGCGGTCCAACCACTCTTCCAGCGTTTCGCCGGCATTTGCTGCGGCGCGCCCTGAGGTCAGGACTTCAGCCACAATTTCAGCTGCGGCTTCAGCCTTTACTTCGGCTACGACTTCAGCCTTTACTTCAGCTTTTGCCTCCTCCCGCATCTTTGCCCGCCACCTTCGTCTTTGGTCAAGCGCCCACCATATCATTCTGACACTTCCTTCCGTCAGCACCGCAATTGTCGTATAAACAACTGCTCCTAAGTCTACTATATCTGACGCAGTTTTTATGTCCTCGGCATTGTTCCAGAGACCTACTCCAAAGGGTAAAGACAGCAGGTATGTCGCTATGAAAGTACCTATTGGTACAAATACTACGTGGCGTACCAGCCACCTGCTTCTCCACCACTCATTTTCTGGTTCCATTCTATCCGGCTCGTACTGCCAGCACAGCCAGGGTTGCGATCACTCCGACGAGGGCGGCGATCAGTCCGCCGCCTATTGCTATCAGCGCCACTAACAGCCGGTCGATCCGTCCGTTCGTTTGGTCGATGCGTCCGTTGACCTGTTGCAACCCAGAGGTCAAGTCAGCGTGCAATTGGTGCAGCAACGCGGATAGCTCGGCTATACGCCCTTCCAGGTTGCCCAGTGTTCTACCGTCGGTTTCCGTCGCCATAAGGTTCAGCCTCACCTGTACGCTGGATTAAAGAAACAGGCCGCTGTCCACAGTTCCTTGCTGGTGGTCCAACGGCCCGTTTCAAGGGTTTAGGGGGCTTTCATCGTATACGCCCCCACTGTCCCGGTCAACCGGAAAATGTCATGGTGAGTGGGCGTGTTGCGTGGGTCATACCTCCAGCGGGGTGTCGTCCTGGTTGGCCCACTCTCCCATGGAGCCGTCGTAGTTCTTGGCCTTCTCGAAACCTACCAGTTGGAGGACAAAGTTTCCGTTCGCCGAACGGATGCCGCCCTGTCAATAGGAGTGAACGGTCTTGTCCGGGGTTATGCCGTTTTCCGCCAGGATGCGGCGTATCTCGTCGGCGGGCTTGAACTGGTGAGTCTGCCGGTCCATCATGTTGAACCATTCCAAGTGGACGGCGCCCGGCACGTGGCCTCTTCTCTTGTTGCCCCGGTCGGCGGTGCCGTCCCACTCACCGTCGGTACGGACGTCCCAGACCACCACGTCGGGGTTGTTGTAGGTGGCCTTGAGTTCGTCCATGCGGCACATGATGGCCTCGTTGGCCGTGGGGGTGAAGGTGACGCCCGTCTTTGGACTGGGACGTGTGGCTTCGACGGGCCGCCCTTCCGACACCCAGCGGCGCCAGCCCCCGTTCAGCACCTTGACGTTGGTGTGCCCGTAGTAGTTGAGCGCCCACCACAACCTGCCTGCGTAGAGGCTCTGGGAGTTGTCATAGGTGACGACCAGCGTGTCGTCGCCGATTCCCAGGTTTTGACACATAGCGGCGAATTTTTCCGGCGCAAGGATGTGCACGCGGCCGGTGTCGGGGTCCTTTTCGAAATTGTCGAGAACGATCACCGCGCCGGGGATATGGGCCCGGTTGTAAGCGGCGTCGACGTCGGTGTCCACCACGACCACGTTGGGGTCGTTCCGGTGGGCATCGACCCATTCGGCATCGGTCAAAAATTCGGGGTGAGCATATCCTTCTTCCGCCATGATGTTCCTCCTAGCTCACAAAAGTCTGTTCGATAACGGTCCTGGCTTCCGCCAAGGAAACGCCGCTGGCGACAGCGCAGGGACTGGTGTCCGCCATGATGGCGTTGGCGTCGCCCAGCAGCATGTGCTTCTTGTACTGGTCGTCGTACTCTATGCCCAGGGCGCGGCCCACCAGCGTCAGGTAGTGGTCTACCTTCAGAGGGTACTGCTTTTCATAGCCGCACAGCTTTCGATGGCACCCGTGATAAAGAGGAGCAAAAGTGTCCACGCCGGCGTCGACGGCCCTCTGGAGAAAACCTTCCACCATACCGTCCCAGACCTCCGGCCCCAGCTTGTCGCGCACGGCGTCGGTGCAATGGCGGGCGAGCCTGGCGTCGGTGCCCAAGTCAACCACTTCCAGTCCCGGCAAAGCGGACAGAAGCTTGAAGGCGCACCGGGCTTCCTCGTCGGACTGGGGCCTGCCGGTATGGTAGTGAAGAGCAACCTTGGACTTGGGCTGTGGCTGGAACTGTAGCTTGTCCAGGTTCTCCACCAGGAACTCGGTGGCGTGCTGGAAGGAAAACTCGTTCCGCATGTCCATGATGTCGTCGTAGTAGGAGATGCAGGAAGGACACCACATCACCACCCGTTCCGGGCTGAACTTCTCGAAGTTTTGCACGGTGGTCGTGGCAACCGACTGGGCCGCTTTTTCGTCGCCGCGGTTGTAGTGCTGGATGCCGCAACAGTAGGCCGCGCCGCCAACGGCGACGAAGTCAACGCCCAGCAGCTTGAATACGTCCATCACCGTCCTTACCAAGTGACTGGTGCGCAGGATGTTGCAGCCAAGGTAAAGGACTACTTCGGTGGGCTTGACGTCTCCCTTGGGGACTGACAGGAGCCAGTCACGCTCCTCGGGGCGGGTCTGCAACCCGTGAAGTACGTCTATTTCCCGGTAGTACTTGGAGTACCAGGAGCGGTCTTTTTTCTGCTGGGCCATTTTTGTGCCTCCTCCATGTATTACCAGCCGACGGCGCAACCGTCTTTTCGGGGTTCGGACGCGCCGCGCAGGACGCCCGATCCAGGGTCACGCTGAATAAGTTGGGCCCCGCCCAAGCCTCCGGTCATGCCGCGGTAGTAGCCGCTGATGGTCCGGGTGTTGTGGCCGCGTTTCGTCAGGTTCTCCAGTACCTCGGAAGGCAGACCTTCCTCCAGCGCCACGTCTTCCTCGGTGACGATGAAACGCAACGCGTTGAGGGCCGCTTGGGGGTCCATACCATGGTCGACGATGTTGCTGACGACTTGCAAGTGTCCCTGGGGCTGCATGAACGCGCCCATTACGCCGTAGCATAGGAACAGTTCGTTGTCCTTTGTGGCCAGTCCGGGAATGATAGTGTGGTAAGGCCGCTTTCCTCCGGCAAGGGCGTTGGCGTGGCCTGGAACCAGAGAGAACAGGGATCCCCGGTTGTGCAGCACTATGCCGGTGCCGGGCACCACCATGCCGCTGCCGAAGTTGGAGTAGATACTGTAGATGAAGGAGCAGGCGTTGCCCTCCCCATCGACGGCGCTCAGGTAAATGGTATCGCTGCCGCCGTGCACCTTGCCGTAGGGAACGGTGCTCATGGCACGCTTGGGGTCGATCAACTCGCGGCGCTTGGCAGCGAATTCCTTGGACAGCAACTCTTTCGTCGGGACCTGGACATGACCGGGGTCGGCGACGTACTGGAAGGCGTCGGCGAAGGCCAAACGCATCGACTCGATCAGGTGGTGATAGGTGTCGGGAGTCTGGGATCCCATGCCGGAAATGTCGAAGCCTTCGGCGATGTTCAAAGCCTCCAGGGCGGCTACACCCTGGCCGTTGGGGGGGCATTCCCAGCAGGTGACGCCCCGGTAGTCGGTGGAGATTGGCTCCTCCCAGTCGGTGGTGTGGTTGGCCATGTCTTCGGTCGAGAGGTGCCCGCCGTGTTCCTGGACGAAAGAGGCCATCTTTTCCGCGATTTCATCTTTGTAGAAGGCCTCCGAGCCACCCTCGGCTATCGTTCGTAACGTCTTGCCCAAGGTGGGGATGCGCATCATCTCGCCGTGTCCCGGCGCTCGCCCGTCCAGCAGCATCTCCTGGCCTGACGGGAGTTGGGACAACAGGGGCACCATTTGCGACCATTGGAAGGCAATGATGTCTGAAACCGGGAAGCCCTCCTCGGCGTATTGTATGGCCGGCTCCAGCAGCTTGGACATGGGCATGGTGCCGCAGCTTTCCAGCAGCTTCTCCCAACCGTCGACGGCCCCCGGCACGGTCACGGAATGGACGCCCCGGTGGGGCATCTTTTCGTGGCCCTGCTGCCGGAGAGCCTCCAGGGAAGCGCCAGCGGCGGCCCGGCCGCTCCCATTAATGGCGCGGACAGACTTTTCCTTGTTGTTCCAGACCAGGGCGAACATATCCCCGCCCACCCCGGTGGACACCGGCTCCACCACGTTCAGCACGGCAGCCCCGGCGATAGCGGCGTCCACGGCGTTGCCGCCCTCCATCAGCACGCGCAACCCGGCCACCGCCGCAAGGGGTTGGCTGGTCGCCACCATTCCATGTGTCGCCACTACCGTAGACCGCCGGGAATCAAAGTACATGACGCGCCCGCTCCGCTCTTGAAGTATGGATGCAAATTCGGTTTGAAATGCCGGGCCATTGTACCACGGGCGGTAGTCCATGCGGGTGCTTGGTGTTGTACACTGATACATACTCTCATATACTCTTGGAAAGCAGGCTAGGAGGCTTGGCGCAATCAAGGAAACCCTTACGCTGTCGTTGAGGTCTGCAAAATGATACGAAGATTGGATCCGGGTCTTTTGGCCATACTTGCCGTTCCTGCTGTCGTCATCGTGGTTTTAGTGATATTGGCAACTGCCCGGTCCGGCGACGCAGATGTACAGAACACAGGGGCCAGCGCCACGGCCGTGCTGGCGTCGCCTACGGGCGATCCGATGGGGACCGTGACCATGACGCAGTGGGCTGCCGGAGTGCTGGTGGCCGCCGATGTGAAGGGACTGGCGCCCGGAGGCCACGCTTTCATCATCCATGCAGTTGGAGCGTGTACGCCCGACTTCGCCGCCGCGGGCGATCACTTCAATCCCGGAGATACAGAACACGGCTTTGTACATCCTAACTGGAAACGGGGCGCGCACGAGGCAGGACATGGCGGCGATCTGCCCAACATCTACGCGGCGGTCGACGGTTCAGCCCGCGCCGACTTTTTCACCGACGGCATCACCTTGGAAGCGGATGAAGACCATTCAGTATTCGACTCGGATGGCTCTGCGATAATCGTGCATGAAAAACCGGACGCTTACGGTGAAGAGGAGTCGGATACCGGCGAACGTGTGGCCTGCGGCGTCATACGGCCTAACTGATTCGGAGGTGATATATGCCCCGCAAGCTCAGCCGCCAAGAGGTCTACGAGTTTCTGGACAGTAAACCGGGCTGGATCGTCCTGACCAGCATCGGGGCCGACGGGTATCCACATTCGGTGCCGCTGGGGTACTTTCGCTTGGACGACCACATTGTGATGGGCGTTCGAACGGGAACACGGAAGCTGGAGAACATCCGCAACAATCCCAAGGTAAGCCTGCTGCTGGAGACCGGTACCTCGAGGCGGGACATCAAGGGCGTCATGATACAGGGCACGGCGACAGTCCACCTGTCGCCGGAAGAGACTTTGCACTACGCACGGGAGGCGGCACGACGGCGGGGAGTGCCTGATGAGGAACTTCCCACGGAGCCAAGACCGGAGGCGGGTTATATCAAGGTATCGCCGCACCGGTTCCGTTCCTGGGACTATTCCGAAGGAAGTGATTAGGTCGTGCTGATAGCGTCATTCCCGTTTTCACGGGAATCTGGGAGAGCCGCTAACAGCCCGTTACGTCTCTCCATATAGAAGTCGTTAGATTCCCGCCTTCGCGGGAATGACGGGTATGGGGCAGGGATGAGTAGGGACTGGGAATGACGATTTGGACACTGCATCGAGGTCTGGCGTGGAGGTCTGACATGGCCTCTCAGTGCTGGCCGATGAACTCCAGCACCAAGCCGTTCCAGACCTGCGGCCTTTCCCAGAAGCCGGCGTGTCCCGCGTCTGACAGCAGTGTGAAACGGCAGGCGGGGATGTGCGCCGCCAGCATCCGCATCAGGGCGGGCGGAGAGAGAAGGTCTGCCTCTCCCGACAGTATGAGCGTAGGGACGCGCATGGTCTCCAGCCTGGCGTAGGTGATGGGGTTGCGCACGGGCTGAGCCGGGACCAGGCCATAGGGACGGCTGGCAAGCTCGATTTCCAGCCAACGGTGAGCGCCTTCGGGGTCTGTGCCCCTGTAGGACGGACCAAGCTCCCGTAGTTCCACGGGAAGCTGCTGTATCTCCGGCGGCCTGAGCCTAGTCTGAACTTCCAGGTAGCCGGCGTCCTGAACGCCGCCGATGGTGTTGGCGGCCACCAAGCTGCGAACACGGTTCGGGTGGTCCAGCGCGTAGTCCAGGGCGGCAATGCCCCCCTGCGCCGTGGCCGCCAAGTGGAAACTTTCCAGCCCAAGGTGCTCAACCAACCCGTGAAGGTCGTCGCCCATGAAACCCGGCTGAAGGTCCGGGGCGGTGGGCCGAGAACGCCCCCAAGTGCGGCGGTCATAGGTGATGCACCGGTAGCCCGCCGTCGTAAAGGCCGGTATCTGGTAAACCCAGCTTTCGCAGGTGCCGGAAGCGGCGTGCAGGAAGATGACCGGAACGCCGGAGCCGCCGGTATCCTCGTACCACAAGTCCACTCCAGGTAGGGTCAGGTAAGGCATTGTTGCAACGTCTCCTGCGGCGCGCCCAGATAGTGTCAAAGGGCCATCCGGTCATGGTTCGACAAGCTCACCACGAACGGACTCCCAGTTTATCCCTCAAGACAACCATGTCGGCCTACTAGGGGTTGATCACGCTGGACTGGCGGCCTACTACGAAAGCATCGCGCCGTTCCACGAAGTCCATAACCGTGTCAATCAGGGCTTGGGGGCGGTCCGCCACTATGGCATGTCCGGCGTCGTAAATGAGGCAGATGTTGCTGTTGGGTATCTTCTCCCGGTAGACACGGGGCGCTTCGGGCGAAATCATACGGTCACTCAGGCCGAAGACTGCCAGGGTTGCGCAAGGCACCTGTTCCAGCCGGTCTTCCAACTCCGAGTCGTGGACGCCACCCCGGATGAGCGCGCTTAACGCCTCGGATTGACCAGTGTCCAACTGTAGCACTCCGGCGACGTTTTCCAAGTGGGCCACCAGCTGGTCGGGCTGTGCCGTTACCGGATTGCCCGTGGGTAGAACGGCGACGGGTGAAATCAAGACCAGCGCTTCCACGGCTTCCGGCGCCAGCAGCGCCAGCCAGAGGGCGACGGTGGCGGCGGTGGACCCGGCGACTAGGGTATATTTTCCTTCCGGGGCCATCCTGTCCATTGCCCTGATCAGCGATTCGGCCACTTCCTGGACTGGGCGTGGCGCGTCCTCCTCTCCTAACAGGTTGTCCCGGGTCAACAGCATCCTGGCGACATTGTACTTGGCGGCCAACGCATCGCGCAGCGGTGAGTCATCCCACCTGGAAGGGCCCAGCATGACCACCAAATCGCGGGAATCCGATTCAACCAATTTCCATTACCGCCTAAAACTCCCGGATGCGGGGAAGCACTTCCCTGCCGAACAGGTCGATCTCCCGCATCACCTCGCGGTGATCGACGCCGGGTTGCTGGAAGAACAGGTCCACCACGCCCGCGCCGCACTCGTCATGGAACTGCTTGATCTGCTCCACGACCCGGTCGGGGCCGCCGATGAAGTTCAACCCCCTGGCCACACCGACCACGTCTCCCTGCGGGCTGCCGGCCAGGACGTTGCGAAGGTCGAACCCCTCTCCGGCCCGCGAGGCGTTGACCGCCTTGGTAACGTTGGGACGCATAACGATGCCGCCGGGCACAGGCCCAATGCCCGTCCGTTCGGCCAACCAGTCGTCGGCCTGCTTGTCGGTTTCCGCCAAGTAGATGCTCCCCCGGTAGACTACCTGGTCCGGCTCCGGCTGCCACCCGGCCTCGGCGCACCACTGGAAGTACTTGCCGGTGACCGCTGCCATCTGTTCTGGGGGAACGAACGATACGCCCAGGCCCAGTTGATGCTCGGCTGCGTACCGGACGGTATCGTCGCTGCGGGTCGCAACTATCACCGGGGGCAGGGGTTGCTGTACCGGAAGCGGCCACACGGACACGGTGCGGTACTGATGGTAGCGTCCTTCCCAGGAAAAGGGCTGGGGTTCGGTCAACGCTTTCAGGATGAGGTCCATCCCCTCGAAGAGCCTACCCCGGCCCTCGGCCGGATTAACGCCGTAGGTCTGGTCCTCGTTGGGGGTGCCCCGCAGAAAGCCGATGATGAGACGCCCGTTGGTGAGATTGTCCAGCATTCCCAGTTCTTCGGCGCATCGCACCGGATTGTTCAAGGGCAGCAGTTGCCCCAGCATGGCTATCCTGACCTTTTTGCATCGCTCGGCGACCGCGGCGGCCATCACCGCCGGAGCCGCCGTGGCGATCCGACCGGAATAGTGGTGCTCGGAGAAACTGACCCAGTCGAAACCCATTTCCTCGGCAAACTCGCACTCGTCCATGCCTTCCTGGTAGCTGCGCACCGAGGTTTCCGGGTCATGGTACGCCGGCGGGATGGGCCACGTAGTTGGGAAAGTATGCCGCTGCGAATATCCCATCGCGCCAAGGTAAGACGCTTTCACGGTTTCCCTCCATTCGTTTCGGGAAGATGGGCCATGCGGAGCAAATCCTGTCCTACGGCTGCCAGTGAGGAGGCAGGCTGGGCGTTTCCAGTCCGAACTGCCGGGTCAGCCACTCCTCGCTATACACGCCGTCCTTGTAGCCTGAATGCTGCGACTCGTACACCTCCGACTCACCATTGACTGACTGGGCCAGAAGGCCGATGTCGTTGGCGCTCAACCCCGCGGCGTCGCCTGTCATCAGCAGGGTAGTAGCGTTGACTTGGGGGGCGAACCACCTGAGGTCGAAGTAGGATAGCGTGTGGTGCACCTGCTCCCGACGGGAAGGGTGCAGCCGCAGGTAATCGTTGATCTCCTCCAGTGGGTAGGCGCCGGTGCGCGGGGCCAAGTCGGCGGCCCCATACGACAGGGCGGGACTACAAACAACGTGGGTAGCAAGGGTAGACAGGGCAGCTATCGTCAGGGCCAGGTCCGTCCCTATGGTCGCTATCCGCGCCGAATCGACTTCCGACCGCCCAGCGAGGTACTCCAGTCCACGGCAGCAGTCGGCGACAATGCCCCGGTAGACGTAGGTAGCCGGATCGTCGATGCCGTCGGTAAGCAGTCCCGGAAAGCTGGCGGCGTAGGGCTGGTCCGCGCCTCTCTGCCCCCGGGCTGCCAAGGAAAACGTGACGTACTGGTTGCGCTGGCCGTTGGCCGTGCCTTGAGGCACCACGTCCACCACGCTTCCGTAGCGGGGCAGGAAGTACTTGGCGGGAAAGGGGCCATCACCCTTGGGAATGCTGAGATAGGCAAATATCCGGTATGGGCCTATTGAGGTGAGGCGCACACCGTAGGCGGTCGCAAAATCCGTCGACCGCATCGGGATTTCCTCCACCTCCGGAGCCGGCGGAATTGCCGCCAACTCTTCCATAACGGTCTGCCAGTAGCTGTCGAAGCCGTCCGGCTTTGCCCCGCTGAATGTCGTCATATAGTCCAGTCCGCTAAAGGGATTCCGGGATGCTCCCGGTAATGTGATAGTCCGGCGTTTCTTCCTATCGTGCCGTGGCGCAGGTCATTATGGCTGCTGCCGACGGAGCTGTTCCCGCAGGCGCCGCACTTCTTCCGCGGCGGCGTCACGTTGGGCTTCCGCCTCGGCGGCGCGGGCAGCGGCTTCCCGCCAGTTTTCCAAGTACATTCCCGTTGACGGGTCGTAGAACCGGGGCCAGCCTTCATCCCATGCCAGGCTCAGTCCCAGGACCGGGCTGTACCCTTTGAGGACTCCGTCGGGGGCAGTGGTCAACTCTACGGGTTGGTATCCTCCGCCAACCAGAATGTTTCCGGCCAAGGGTTCCCCATGATAGCGTCCGCCCGACGGATCAAACCGCCAGTATTCCGGGACCCCGATATGAGCGTAGACTCCCGGCTTCCGGTTGATGTCCTCTCGCCCGGTGGTCGGCGATGCCACTTCCAGCACCCAGTCGGGGGGCTTGCCCGCTTCCCAAGGCAAATACAGCCGGCGGGGGCGGATGGCTTGGTTGTCGACTCCGAAGACGAGGCAGATGTCCGGGCAGATGCGGACGTTGAGGTTGCGGCGGTCGTAGCAGATGTAGGTATCGAAGTCCAGCAGCACGTCGGGGCGTTGGCCGAAGTTAGTGAAGCGCGCCCGCAGCAACCCGTATATTTCCGCTTGTTCCTGGCGTTGTTCCATTGCGTCCGGCTTTTCCGCCGCGGCTTTGTCGGGGTCGAACTCCAAACTGTCGTAGTCGATCTCCCCCTGCCGTTTGTACGGAATCATTGTGATTTTGGTGGTCATTGCGCCCTCTCAGTAACGCGGCGGCGTGTCCGGGAGCGATGATAACACAGTCGCCCCACTGTCTACCTGTGGGAACAGGCATCCGGTAAGACGTCAAGACTTCAGATGTTTGGCAAGGAATGCGTCGATGACGGCGGTGTGCTCGTGGTTGTTGGCGTCGTGGCCGTGGCCGTCGTAAGCGTACATTTTCTTGTCTTCGCTGGCGATGGCGTTGAACATCGCGTAACCCGTCTCCGGCGGGCAGGTGCTGTCCTGGAGTCCTACGCTGACGATGATGGGACAGGTAATCCGGTGGGCAAGGTTGATGCCGTCGAAGTAGGCCAGGGTGTCTTCCACCTGCTGCCGACTGTCCGGGTTCATTCGCAGGTAGTCGGCAATTTCCTGGTAGGGGTAAGCGTCGGTCAACTCTATGGCGTCCATGTACCCGCAGAGGTACGGCGCGCCCGCAGCGGCGGCCTTGATCTCCGGCCTGAGCGCGGTGGTAGAAACGGTCAGGCCGCCGCCCTGGCTGTGGCCGGTCACGCCGATCCTGTTGCTGTCCACTTCCTCGCGGGCCAGCAGGAATTCCACGGCACGGCAGGCGTCCATGTAGAAGCCCCGGTAGGAGTAGACATTCCGGTCCACCATGCCATAGGTGAGCAGGCCGGGGTAGCCGGGGTTGAACTGGCGGTTGCTGCGCAGCTTTCCCCGGGGGGCTGCGCTGAAGGCCGCGTAGCCCTTGCGCGCCCAGACCTTGGGCACCGGCGGCTCCATGTTGTACCCCGGCACCTGCAACAGGCCGGGCAACAGGCCGTCCCGTTGCTTGGGCACCGCATACCATCCCGCGATGCGGACGTTGTCCAAGCTGGTGTAGAAGACCTCGTAGACGTCTATCTCGCCGGAAGACCGCAACGGGTCAAAGACCACTTCCGGGTCCAAGGGAATTTTGGCGGTCTCGGCCAGTACCTCGTCCCAGAACTGGTCGATGTCGTCGGGCTTCCTGACTTTGGAAACGTACTGGTCGGCTGCTAACCTTGGCATAGACCCCCCTGTGTAGCCCCTGGCGGTTGTTGCTGTGACCCTGAACGCCGTTTGGGATACCCCCGGTATTCGGTGAATGGAGTCTACGTTGCGGCCAAGTCTCCGTCAACAGAAACGAGGGAAGGCATTGTGTCAGGTTTCCGGAAGATGTTGCAACGGCCGTGCGCTGTTAAAATGCGAAGACAACCGTATTGAACCTACCCAGCAGGTGAAGACATGCCGAGAGCGACCATCAATATTGCAGAGGCGTCCGGCCAAGAGGCTATGGGCGCCGTATGGAGATATGCCATAGGCTATGTTCCCGGTGAGACCAACGAGGGACTTGTAGCCCAAGGAACAGGCAGTCCGGCACGCTTGCCCGACTATGACGACTCCGCTTGGGAGGTTTGCGACGACCTGCCCAGAGGTGTTTCCGGCGGCTTCAGTTTCGTCTGGTACCGGACCACTATCACCATCCCAGAAACGGTGGAAGGGCATCCCACCAACGGGATGAGAGTCTGGTTCGAGACATGCGTCGACGACTATGGTGAAATCTGGACCGACGGCCAATGCAACGGCGACCGAGGAACTATCCAAGGATTGAACGTTCCGCAACGCGTACAAGTGACCGATAATGCCCAACCGGGCGGCCAACACACAATCGCCGTATTGGGAGTCAACGGACCGTTGGGCGCCCCTTTCGGCACCGTATTCGTGCGCTACGCCAACCTGGGGTTCGAATGGCCCAACCGGTAGCGTTGGCGAGAGCTATTTGACGGCGACCTCCGTTCCACGGTCCGACGCTTCCTGTATGGAGTCGATGAAGTGGTGCAGGCGGACGGCCTCGTGTGCCTAGCCTTCCGTTTCCACCAGGATTCTACGGTTTCTCAGAGGGATGTCCTTCTGAATGTCGTCTGGAAGGTCGTCGTAGGTTTCCAGCAGTTTGTCCACTAAGTCGCTAGGCCCCCACAGACGAATCTGGAAGAAAGACTGTTCGTTTGCGTCTCTCACCGGTCTCGTGAAGTCACCGAGACTGACCAGCAATCCGTGGTCCGCGCCGAAGGCGTCGATATTGCCTCTGAGTTGGTTATATTCAGGCAAGCCGACAGCAGAGCGGCCCGACTTTACCTGCACGCATAACCTGGGTTGGCTAAACCCCATGTCACCCTGACCAGCGACAACATCTATGCCGCCGTCAGGCCCTCTGCGAGTTTCCAGCGCGTGGTATCCAGAGGCCCTTAATATACTCGCCACAAGGTATTCCAGCTTAACGCCGGAGTACATCTGCCGAATACGGTCCAGAATCCGATCAGAAATCTGCTCTTCCAAGTCAACTTGGAAATCTCCATCGTCAACTGTTGCAGTCGTGTTGTTGCCGTCAATAGGCGACCCGGCCAAATGCTCAGGCACGATTTGCTCGATACGTGACTTGGCGTCGCTTGCCCTGACACGATAGACTGTTTTCAGTCCGCCCAGTGAATAGAGCAAGTCTTGATCGAAGTTCTCACGCGGTATGTCGGACGCTCTCCAGTCCACTGCGATAACATGGGGGGCGTCCAACTCTGGCCTATAATCATACTTTCCCGCTGCCGTTCCCACGGCTACCACTCTGGGCTGCTTTCTGGGCAGGATAATCATATCTTCCTCACGGATTTCACGAGCGAACATCCAGAGTTGGCGCGCGGCGGAGGTTGCTGCCCGGGTGTTACCCTCCCTGTAGTTATCGTTGATCAAGTGGTCTCGCAAAGCATCTCGATTTGCGAACTCGGTGACGCTCGTCCGCAAATCGAAATCTATACTTGCCATTCCTTGGCCTAAGGCGAATTCCTCCCATTCACCTCTTCTTCCCGCTCTGACCACCCAGACGGTCATTTCTGAGAGCCTCCTTGTCCACCTGTTTCAGACTGCTAGTGGTTCCCGCACTTGCTCGCCGATTCCTACGCCTCTTGCAAGAATCCCGGTAATCCTACCATAGCAGGGCAGACGCTGAGGCCGGGCGCAGCGGGGTTGTGTTACGATACGCCTCACGGGCCCATGCCCAAACGCCCTCAAGGAGTGAGGATATGCCATACGGAGACAACGACTGGCTGGCGTTGACCACCGAAGAAACCCTTGAGCCGGACATGCCAATTTGCGACGCCCATCATCATTTCTGGGACTTTCGGATGGACCGCATACCCTATCATCGTTACCTGTTGCATGAACTGGCTGCGGACCTTAACAGCGGACACAATGTGCGTTCGACGGTGTTCCTAGAGGCGCGGGCCATGTACCGCCCGGACGGCCCGGAGGAACTGCGCCCGGTTGGAGAGGTGGAGTTCGTCCAGGGCCTCGCGGCGGCCAGCGCCACCGGACTGTACGGGCCGGCCAAAGCGGCGGCGGCCATCATCGGCCATGCAAACCTTAACCTGGGCGACGATGTGGGGCGGGTGCTGGATGCGTTGCAGGCAGCCAGCCCCAACCGCTTCCGGGGCATCCGGCAGTCCGTCGGTTGGGACCCCCACCCGGAAATCGAAAATCGCGGCGCGGAACACCAACTGGCCAGCGCGGAGTTCAGGGTTGGGGCTCGGGTGCTGGCCCGCAGAGGACTGGTGTACGAGAACACCGTGTACTTTCCGCAGCTTGCGGAGGTGGCCGAATTCGCCAACGCCGTGCCGGACCTGACGATTATCTCGAACCATATAGGCGGACTGATGCGGGTAGGCCCCTACGGGAACCGGGACGACGAAGTGCTGCCGGCTTGGCGTGAAGGCATCGCTGCCTTGGCCAAGTGCCCCAACGTCGTGATGAAGCTCGGTGGAGTGGGACAACCCCGCTATGGTTTCGACTGGCACACCAGGGATAAACCCATCGGCTCAGAAGAACTGGCGGAGTCGCTTTCTCCACTGATGACCTATTGCATCGACCAGTTCGGCCCGGAACGGTGCATGTTCGAGAGCAACTTCCCGCCGGACAAAGTGTCATACTCCTACAACGTCATGTACAACGCGTTCAAGCGTATGACCGGCAGTTATTCGGCGACGGAAAGGGCGGCGATGTTCCACGATAACGCGGTCCGGGTTTATAGCATTGACGTGTAGGCTTTTGCCTTGGTAAACGACTCGCCTTTCCTATGAACAGGGTCGGGCTGGGGCCGGGACCAGGGCCTTTTAATTCTCGGAGCAATTGTCAGAATCAGGATTTGCCGGATTATAGCGGTTTCACATAGGCATTCGCCTGTTCAGGGTAAGACAAATCCTGGAAATCCTTTAATCCCGAAAATCCTGATTCTGACGGACAATTAAAACGCCTTGGAACCCGGGACTATATTTCTTGACAGCCGGGCCGGTGTGTTTTGTGAGGTGATGTTATGAGAGTGACGAGACTTGTCGTTGCAATAGCAGTCGTTTCGGTCCTGGTGTTGTCGGGCGGGATAACGGCGGGGCTGATTCTGGCCAGGGACCAGGCCCCGCCCGTCGCGTCGCCGAAAGCCGTAGGGTCGGGGAGCGAGGCTGCGGCGACCCAGGAGCCGACGCTTGCCCCGCCGGTTACGACAGAGCCTGAACACCTGACCATGCCGGAACCGGACCCCAAATCCGCTGCTGACTCGCAGACGGGACTCTCACCGGAAGGCCCGGAAGGGGCCCGCCCCGCGATGGAAGGCGCCAGCCCGGGAACGGTCTACACTTGGCAGGACGGCGACAGGACAATGAAGGTCGTCTTGCAACAGCCCCAGCAGACAGTCCAGGAGAACGTTGACGGCGCGGCTGAAGATGGTGCGGCAAGGAAGGGAGAGTTGGACAGCATAGTCCGGGGACAGTCTGCGTCGGACGGCGGCCAGCCGGTGTTCCGCTCCCAATCGGGCGGCGAGTTGATGACGCTGCCCGGAGGCGTCAACCTGGCTCTCGATCCTCAATGGGACCAAGCCGCCGTTGAGGCGTTCTTCTCGCGGAACGGTATATCACTTGACCGGGTGTCGGAACTGGACTTCCTGGTCAATGGGTTCTTCGTGGAAACGGACCCCGGCCTCTCCTCCCTGGAACTGGCCAATGCGCTGGCCGGACAGGACGGCGTGATACTTTCAAGCCCCAACTGGGCGCGCGAAGTAGAATCGCGGTGAGGATGCCGGCCCCACAAGCTGAGCAATGACGCCGGATATCCCGCAGCAGTAGCACATGAGACTCGGTATGCGGCTTAGGACTGCTCAGGGTGTTTTCAGGCAGCCCCCGGCAAGCAGGATACTGTTGCTGGCGGCTGCCGTGCTGTTCTGCTTCATCCCCGGCATTGGCAGCGTCACGGCGCAAACTGCTGACGACCACGGAAATTCACTCTCAACGGCCATGACACTGACGTTGGGTTCCTCCATAGCCGGGCGTATCGACCCCGGAGACGACCTGGACGTCTTTAGGCTCGACCTGGCCGGCGCGTCGGGAAACACCCACGTCTGGATATACACCACTGGCAATCTTGATACTTTAGGCGGGTTGTATGACAGCAATGGCGACCTGATTACAAGCAACGACGACACCACCTCAGGGGACCTCGTTATTGAGAAGAATTTTCGTATCCCGCGGACCTTGCCGTTGGGGGTCTACTACGTCGGGGTCTTCAGCGCCGATAGCACGGCCACCGGGGATTACACTCTCCATGCCAAGACCGATGACCACGGGGACTTCCTCGAAACAGCTACGACCCTGACGTTGGGTTCCCCTGTGGCCGGGCGCATCTCCCCCGGATTCGATGGGGACGTCTTCAAGCTGGACCTGTCCGGTGCATCCGGGGCCACCGACGTCTGGATATACACCACTGGCGATCTTGATACGCGAGGCTGGCTGTATGACAGCAGCGGCAGCCTGATTGTATTCAATAGTGACAGTTATATCGAGAGCAGGGAGGTTAGTTTTAGCCTCCGGAGGAATCTTCCGAGTGGAGTCTATTACCTTTTAGTCCGAAGCTGGCTGACGGCTGACGGAGATTACGCCACCGGCAATTACACGCTGTACGCGGAAGCCGTAACGGGCCCCGGCAACACCACCGGTACGGCAAGCACATTAAGTCTCGATTCCCCGACTCCGGGCATGATTGACTCGGCAAGCGATGCAGACTACTTCAGGCTGGAACTTGCCGAGTCCAAGAATCTGATCATCTATGCCATTGGGTTCCTGCTCTACGACGGAAGCGGCTACCTGCCTACTGAACCCCTTGACGGCGCCGCGTTCGACAGCAGGGACTCAGAGATTTCCGTAAATGTTATTCCCGAGGAATACAGGTATAGATTTAAGGTTTATAGGTGGGGGTTCCGGATTGAGGACGACTTCGACGCCGGCGTCTACTATGTCAAGGTGACCGCCCCCGCCAGCGATACTATCTACCCCGTGCCATACACCATTCACGCCTATGAAGATACCGACTACCCTAAATTCATTTCCGACTGCAAAACCGCCACGGCCGCGTTGAACAACCCCCAAATTAGCGACTCCCTGTATGCCTGCCAGTGGCACTTGAAGAACCGGGAGCAGGGTGGGGAGGACATCAACGTCGAACCTGTATGGGCGGAAGGTATCAATGGCGAAGGCGTCAACGTCGCCGTGGTCGACGACGGCATGTACTATGCCCATGAGGACCTTGCCGCCAACGTCAATACCACCCTCAATCACAACTACCGTACCCGCGGCACTGACGTATATGGCCGGTATGAACACCACGGCACCGCAGTTGCCGGCATCATCGCGGCCCTTGACAACGGCGTTGGTGTGCGCGGCGTTGCCCCAAGGGCTACCGTCTACGGGTACAACTATCTGGCTGGCGACTGGCAACAATTTGAGGACAGGTACAGAGCGGACGCTATGGCCCGCAACCGGGTGGTAACTGCCGTGTCCAACAACAGTTGGGGATTTATCGGCGGCCCCTGGTTGTCACAAGCCGGCCGGCTCTGGGAATTGGCAATCGACTCCGGGACTAAAGAGGGCTACAACGGCAAGGGGGTCTTCTATGTCTTCTCCGCGGGCAATGGCGGCAGGGGCCACCGCACAAATCCGGATGGCGCTCCGGTTGGAGGCCACTATAGTAATGCAATAGGCAGCGGAGACGACTCCAACCTCGGCGGGCTCGCCAATTACTACGCCGTAACCGCCGTTTGCGCGGTGAATGATCAGGACACCAGGAGCAGTTACTCGGAGAAAGGGGCCAACCTGTGGGTCTGCGCCCCTTCATGGGACTTTAACCGCAATGGAATCGTCACCACTGAGAACGTGGACCGCTACAGGGACGATTTCAGCGGGACGTCGGCGTCGGCTCCTACCGTTTCCGGCGTTGCCGCGCTGCTGCGCCAAGCCAACCCTGGCCTGACTTGGCGCGACCTCAAGCTGATTCTGGCCGCCTCGGCGCGGATGAACGACGCCGCAAACTCCGGCTGGGCCGAGGGCGCCGGGAAGTACGGGGCGAGCTTGACCACTGACCGGTACCACTTCAACCACGAATACGGGTTCGGAATGGTCGACGCCAAGGCCGCCGTTGACTTGGCGAAAGGATGGACCAATGTCCCGATGCTGGAGACCACCAGCGCGTCTTCCCATGCAGCCGTCACGATTCCCCCACCGTCCGGCGGCTCCCCTCAGACCGTCACCACGACGCTAACGCTGAATACCGGAATGCGGTTCACCGAGTTCGTCGAAATCAACGCTAACTTCTATCACACTTCTTTCCGGGACATGGAAATCGAACTGGTGTCCCCCTCTGGCGCAGTCTCCAAGCTGGCCGTTCCGTTCAACACCCGTTACTACCACACTGATGAAGTATGTATTACTCCAGATTTTTCCTTGGCGCCATGTACCTACTACGTTCACATGGACGGCGAGTTCCGTTTCGGGTCGGCCCGGCACTTGGGCGAGGACCCCAACGGCGTGTGGACGCTGCGGCTCACCGATCATTTCCCGACGCTTGGCGGGACTCTCCGGTCATGGAGCATCAAGGTCTACGGACACTTACAGCGCTGGCCGGGGCCTCCCGTCATCACCGCCCCAATCACGGCGGGAGCCAACTCGCTGACCGTTGCTTGGACAACTCCCATTGAGACGGGCACCTCAGCAGTCACAGCCTACGACCTGCGCTACATCCTTACCGATGCCGACGAAACGGTGGACGCCAACTGGACGGTCGTCGAACGCATCTGGCAAACCGGCGGCGGGAACCTGGAGTACGAACTGACGGGGCTGGCAGGTGGGTCGCAATACGACGTTGAGGTCCGTGCCGTCAACGCCAGCGGGGCCGGCGCGTGGTCCAGCGCGCTTACCGCTACCGTCCCGGCGACCCTGGACGACGTGATTGACCGGTATGACAAGAACGACGACGGGAAGATCAGCAAGGAAGAGGCCATCACGGCGGTGATTGATTATTTCAACGGCATTATCACCAGAGAAGAGGCGATAGCGGTGATCATCGCCTATTTTTCCTCATAGAGGGATTACGAAACCCTCGCCATCATCATTCCGTTGACGCTCCCGGTCCTTGCAGTTATACTCCGTCCGTCAACACTCAACATATCGTGAGAGGTGAACTATGCGGCGTATGATTGTTCCACTGGTGTTCGTGGTAGTAGTCGCTGCCGCCGGCATCTTGGGGACCACCCTGCCTGCTTCCGCCGACGTAACTACCTCGCCGTTCAAAAACCTGGAGGAATGCTCGGCCAACAACCTGTAAGCAGCCCTTGACATAACGGTTTGACGAAAGCCCCACTACTACATGATGAGTGGGGTTTTCTGTTTGTGGAATCCCGTAGGCATCAACTACAATAGCCACGCTTTCAGCGTCCGTGGCTCAAACGCACTTACCGGGAGAGAGCAATGCGCGGCGTAACCTTCAAGGGAAACCGGGAAGCGGAGATTCAAGAGTTTCCGGACCCTCACGCCGGGCCGGGTGACGCGGTCTTCAGAGTCAAAGCGTCGGGGCTGTGCGGCACCGATCTGCACCGCTACCGGGGCGGAACGCCGACGGCGATGATCACCGGGCACGAACCGTGCGGCGTCATCGAGGAACTGGGACCCGGCGCCCCGCCGGGGTTGAAACTGGGCGACCGGGTAATGTGCCACCACTATGCCGGTTGCGGCGTGTGCGAAATCTGCGCCATGGGGTACGAGCAGCTATGTCCCGGCGGCCGCGTCACCTTTGGCGGCGGAACCGGCCACGGCGCCAACGCCGACTACATCCTGGTCCCGTCGCGGACGTTGGTCCACCTGCCGGACGAATTGTCCTTCGAGGAAGGGGCGGCCATTTCGTGCGGCACCGGGACGGCATGGAACGGTCTGCGGAAGATGGACGTTTCAGGCAGAGACACGGTGGCGGTGTTCGGACAAGGCCCCGTGGGCCTCAGCGGGACCCTGTCGGCCAAAGCGATGGGAGCCAGGGTGATTGCGACGGACGTGGTGCCGGAGCGGCTTGACCTGGCGCTGGAGTTGGGCGCGGACCACGTTATCAACCCCCTTGATACAGATGCCGTACAGGCTATCCGGGACCTGACCGGGGGCGCCGGAGCATCGGCCTCGCTGGAGACGTCCGGCAATTCTCAAGCCCGGAGCCAGGCCCTGGAATGCCTGCGCGCTTTCGGCCGCTGTTGCTATGTCGGAATCGGCGGACCCGCTGAGATCGACTTCAACCGGGACGTCATTTTCAAGGTGGTCACCGTCTTCGGCTCTTGGACCTTCAGCAAGTCCGAACTTATCGAGATCGCCCGGTTCTTTGTCGAAACGGGCGCCCCGCTTTCCAAGCTGATAACCCACCGCTACTCCCTGGACCAAGCGAAGGAGGCCTTCCGGACCTTTGACGGCGCCAAGACGGGGAAGTGCGTGTTCGTTTTTGATTGATGACGGTCTAGCTTTCCTGGGTATCTGACCATCTGCCTGTCATTGATAGTATGGAATAGATTTTGGGAATGGGTTGGAACGTTGAATATACCGATGAATTCGGCGATTGGTGGGATGAGATAACCGAAACTGAAAGAGGCGACATTTTTCCGGTAGTGCGTCTGCTGGAGCAACTGGGTCCAACTCTTGGATACCCTTATTCCTCGGCAATAAGAACCTCCCGGCACACCAATATGCGGGAACTTCGAATACAAAGCGGCGGGAACCCCACTAGAATCTTCTATGCGTTTGATCCCCGAAGAAGTGCGATACTATTGATTGGAGGGAACAAGACCGGGGACGATAGGTTTTATGATGTCTACGTACCGATAGCAGACCGGCTTTACGATGATTATCTTGAGGAACTGCGTCGGGAAGGATTTATTCCATGAGCGGTCATCGTCCATTTTCCGAGTTGACCAAACATCTGTCGCCGAAGAGGCGTCAGCGTATCGCCGAGATGGCCGACGAGATGCGGGCCGAGCTTTTGGCTGCTGACCCCCAAATGGCCGATCCTGAATATATGAAAGCCCGCGCCGATAAAATCTTTGATGCTTGGGATCGGGGAGACCGGGTACAAGCGGAACTACTAATATACGGAGGTAAACGCATGAAGTACGACGTAATCGTGGTAGGCGGCGGATCGGCGGGATGCACGATAGCAACCCGGCTGTCCGAGGACCCGGAACGCTCGGTGTTGCTGTTGGAGGCGGGGCCGGACTACCCCGAGTTCGAGCAGTTGCCGGAAGACCTGAAGATGGGCAACAACGTATGGCTGTCTGCCTACGGCCCCCACAACTGGGGTTACACCGCCCAGCTAACGCCGGAGCAGCCGGAGCTTATCATTCCCAGGGGCAAGGCCACCGGAGGATCGAGCGCCGTCAACGGGCAAGTGCTGTTCCGCGGGATACCGGAGGACTATGACCGGTGGGCCGAGTGGGGCAACGACGAGTGGTCTTTCGTCAACGTATTGCCTTACTTCAACAAGCTGGAGACCGACCTGGATTTCGGCGGCGGTGACTTCCACGGCTCCAACGGACCCGTTCCGGTCCGGCGTATGCCCCGGAGCGAGTGGCTACCCCATGCACGGGCCTTTGAGGAGGCCTGCGTGGCGGAAGGCTTTCCGATTGACGAAGACCAGAACCATCCCGAGTCCACCGGCGTGTCTCCTCGCGCCCGCAACACCATCGATGGCGTTCGCATGAGCATGGCCATCAATTACCTCGACATGGGCCGCCACCGCTTGAACCTGACCATCCGGGCCAACGTTACGGCCCGCCGGATTCTGTTCGACGGCAATAAGGCCGTTGGGATCGAGGCCGAGAGCGGCGGTGAAGTGTTTACCGTGGAGGCCGACGAGATTGTGGTCAGCAGCGGAGCGGTGGCGTCGCCCCAGCTTCTGATGCTCTCTGGGGTCGGCCCGGCGGAACACCTGCGGAGCCTCGGTATAGAGGTGGTGCACGACTCTCCGGGAGTGGGCAAGAACCTGCGCGATCATCCGTCCGCCGCTGTCCTGTTCCGGGCCAGCGGGGAGAAGCCCGACGTGCAGGCGCCGGTGATCCAGGTTGGGTTGCGTTATACGGTCGAAGAGTCGGACCTGCGCAACGACATGCAATTGAGTCCGATGCTTATGACCAGCGAGCACCGGCCGGCACAGGTCGAGATCGACGACGACCTGAACTACATCGGCATGAGCGCCAGCCTGCAACTGGCCCTTGGACAGGGCGAGCTTACCCTGCAATCGACGGACCCGCACGTCCAGCCCTTCCTGAACTACAACTACTACCAGGAGCCAGAGGACCTGCGCCGTATGAGGGAGGCAGTGCGCTTGGGAGCCCGGATGGCGGAGCACCCGGCTTATTCCAACATCGTGCTGGAGCGGGTCATGCCGACCGACGAGGAATTGGCCTCCGACGAGCTTCTGGACGACTGGCTGCGAAAGAACTCGGGCACGTCCCACCACATTTCCGGTACTTGCAAGATGGGCCCGGACTCGGACCCGATGGCGGTAGTGGACCAGCACCTGAAGGTCAAGGGCGTGGAGGGACTCAGGGTTGCCGATGCTTCGATCATGCCCGACTGCATCCGCGCCAACACCAACGCCACCACCATAATGATTGGGGAGAAGGTGGCGGACTATATCAAGGAAGGTAAGTAGGGGCAACATGGTTGTAGCCGGCGTCAGGGGCGCACATCAGTGCGCCCCCATTGCGAGGTGAACCATGACCATAGAAACTCCGCTGCTCACCGCCTTCGCCGCCACTGCGGGCGCTGTTCTGATAGCCGTCATCGGCCTGATAGTCAGCGTCCACTACCGCTTGGGCAAGCTGGAAGAAGGACAAAAAACCCTTGCCCAGGAAGACGCCCATACGCGGGAGATAGTAGCCAAAGGAGACGCTCATACCCAGGAACTAATCTCCCAAACCCGGGAGATGCTAACTCAGGAGATCTCCCAAACCCGGGAGATGGCAGCCCAGGAAGACGCCCATACGCGTGAGATGGTAGCCAAAGGAGACGCCCATACACGGGAGATGCTAACTCAGGAATACGCCCATACCCGGGAGGTGCTCTCCCAATTGATAATGCGGGAAATTTCCTCCTTGCGTGAGCGTTCCGACGCTCAACACGCGGAAACCATGGCCTCCATCCAGCGCCTTACCGACGCTTTCCTGTCCCATAGTCACGACACTGACGGAACTATCCGGTTCCGCATCCCGCCGCCGGCAACACCGCCGCTAGATGAGCAGCAGCACAGGGGAGACGACGAGCCATGAAACGCAGCGAGACACGCATCCTTACCACCCACTGCGGCAGTCTTCCCAGGCCGGACGCCCTGGTTGAAATGCTGGGTGCGGTGTCCCAAGGACAACCGGTCGATGAGGAGACGTTTCAAAGTGCTGCACGACAGGCCACCGTGGGCGTAGTCCAGTCCCAGGCTGAAGCTGGAATAGACATAATCAACGGCGGGGAGCAGTCGAGGGTCAGCTTCTCCACCTACGTGACCCAACGGATGTCGGGCTTCGGCGGCTCGTGGACCCGCAGGGGGCACAAGGACCAGAACGAGTTTCCATCCATTGCCAGGCCAAGGGTGGTGCAGTTGATGCGGGACGTTCCAACCTGCGTGGCTCCTCTGTCTTATGACAGGCTGGACTTGGCGGAGCGAGAATGCGACGACTTGCTGGCGGCGGTGCCGAAAACGGGGGCGCAACCGCAAGAGTTGTTCATGAGCGCGGCGTCGCCAGGCATAATCGCCCTGACCATGAAGAACAACTTCTACACCAGCTACGAAGACTACGTTATGGCCTTGGCCGGGGAGATGCGAAAGGAGTACGAACTTATCGCTTCCAAGGGGCTTGTTCTCCAACTGGACTGCCCTGACTTGGCGATGGAACGGCATGTTTCTTACCAGGACGAGCCCCTGGAAAAGTTCCAGGAGTTGGTCGCTCTTCATATCGACGCAATCAATCACGCGATACAGAACATCCCCAAGGAACAGGTGCGTCTGCACGTTTGCTGGGGAAACAGCGAAGGCCCGCATCATTACGACGTGCCGTTGGAGGACATCCTGCCGTTGCTCTACCGGGCCAACGTTGGCGCGTTGGTGATGGAAATGGCGAATCCGAGGCACGCCCACGAGTACAAGGTCTACCAGAAACACCCTCTGCCGGAAGGGATGCTGTTGGTAGCCGGAGTGATCGACACCAAGACCAACTACGTCGAGCACCCTGAAGTTGTGGCGGACCGTCTTAGATTGGCGGTGCAAGCCGCCGGAGGCGACCCCACGCGGGTGATGGCAGGGACCGATTGTGGTTTCGATACCTCTGCCGGCTCTAACCGTGTGGAGAAAGGAGTGGTGTGGCTGAAGCTCCGGTCGATGCGGGAAGGGGCCGATATTGTCAGCAGGTCGTTCTCTTGGACATGACGCAACTGAGACGTTCAAACCCGAGGCAATCGCATTTGGGGTCTCGAAGAGCCATTGACGTTCACGATACAGCCGCCCACTGGATAAAGCGAGGGATGGATAGTCAAGGACTTGCTCAAGGAAATATAGGCAACTTGTCCGAGAGCGCTGGGCGGCTCCCTGCGCGGTAATGATGGAATGATGGGGGACTGGGAGAAGACAAACCGCCGGGGAATTGGGTAACCCCGGCGGTTTCTGCAGTCTGAGTGTGGAGATGTAGCTAGACGGGAGTGGCGACGAGGTCACCCATGGCTTCATAGGCCCAATGGAGCAGTTCCTCGGTTTCCCCCCAGCCGATACAGGCATCGGTGATGGAGACGCCGTACTGCAACTGGGAAAGGTCTTCGCAGAGGCGCTGGTTGCCCTCGTTGAGGTTGCTTTCCAGCATCGCGCCAATGATGTCACTGCCCCCGTTGATCCTCTGGGAAACTACGTCCTTGAAAGCACGGGCCTGCTGCGTGTAGTCTTTGTTGGAGTTGCCGTGGCTACAGTCAACCATGAGCTGGGAGCGGACGCCAGCCTTCCCCAGGAGGTCCTTGGCCTCAGCGATAGCTTCGGCGCCAAAATTGGGGCCCGCATTGCCGCCACGGAGCACAAGGTGCCCGTCGGGGTTGCCGGTGGTGCGGATGAGGGCGGTCTGGCCATTGCCGTCCATGCCCAGAAAACCATGCGGGCTGCGGGCGGACAGCATGGCGTCGACGGCGATCTGGGCATTACCGTCGGTGCCGTTCTTGAATCCGACGGGCATGCTCAGGCCGCTGGCCATCTGCCGGTGGATCTGGCTTTCGGTGGTGCGGGCGCCGATGGTGCCCCAGGTTATCAGGCCAGCCAGATATTGAGGGACAACCGGGTCGAGGAACTCGGTGCCGGCGTACATCCCCATCTCACCGATCTCGAGAAGGAGAGAGCGGGCAGTGCGGAGTCCGGCCTCTATGTCGAAGGTGTCATCGAGGTGAGGGTCATAAATAAGGCCCTTCCAGCCAACGGTGGTGCGGGGCTTTTCGAAGTAGACACGCATCACGATGAGAAGGCGGTCGCTGAGTTTTTCGGACAGTTCCTTGAGGCGGCCCGCGTACTCCAAGGCAGATTCCTTGCTGTGGATGGAGCAGGGACCGACGACAAGGAGCAGCCTGGGGTCCTCACCATTGAGAACCTTTCTCACCTGTTCTCGGCCCTCCAAGACAGTTTTTTCCACGGCGGGAGTGATGGGGAGGGAGTTGACGAGATTTCGCGGAGTGGTGAGGGGCTGCATGGACTCGATGTGTACATCTCTGGTTGCCGACGGTTGCACGGTGTCCCCTCCGAATAAATATTGTGACCCAGGTAACGGTCTTACATCCACCCCCACGCCCTATCGGCCAATCCAAGCCCGGCCTCCGGCACCACTACGAAAAAACCCCAGCCTATGCCGGCTGGGGTCTGGTGTCCTCCTGGTTGCCTTTCGCTAGCACACCAATCCTTCGCCGGCTGGCTGGCAACCGGTAAAGAAATAGCAGCAACAGCCGCAACCGCCCCAGGTGATTTTCATTGCGCAAAAGATACTACTCGCCCTCCGGGTTGAAGTCAACAAGTTTTGAAAGCGTTTTCTGGGCAATCGCATTTGAGGGGGAGTGGTGTAGGAGAGGAAATGCGATAGCCCTGCGGTCAAACCAGGCTCGTTTGACAGGCGTGACGGATTACTCCTACACTACCTGCGATTTCATCCACGGGTCGCCAAAGCGGCTCTGCTGCCAATCAATCTCCAGTCGGCCGGGAGGACTGCCATGCAGGTCAAAGAGAAGCGTTACACCGAACATCGAATGAAGGTGAATGGGCTGAACATTCACTACACCGACTGGGGCAATCCCGACGCTCCGCACCTGTTCATGGCCCACGGAGCGGTGGCCAATGCCATCTACTGGGACCTGACCGCTCCCGCCTTTCAGGACGACTATCACATAGTAGCCGTGACCGCCCGCGGCAGGAGCAAGAGCGACTATTCGCCCACGGGCAGCTACGAAACCGAAGACTACGTGCAGGACTTCCGGGAACTCACCATGGCCCTGGGTATGGAGAAACTGACTTACCTTGGTCAATCGATGGGCGGCAAAATCGGAATGACCTACGCCGCCACCTACCCGGACCAAGTGGAGCGGATGATACTGGTTGACGTGGGCGGGGAGAGCACCGGATCGCCGTCGGGCGACCCGATGACGAACCGGCCGGAGGTGTACAACTCTCCGGAGGAGATAGAGGCCTGGCTGAGGCAGTTCGACCGGTTCGCCCGGATAAGCCGGGAAGCGATGGACATAGTGGTACAGACCGGCTTCCAGCAACTCGTCAATGAGCAATGGATCTCGTCCTTGGCCAACCCGTTGGCCCCCCGCCACCGGCCGGCTACACCTCCCGTCTACGATGTGCTGAACAGAATCCAGTGCCCCACCATGCTGATCCACTGCATGTGCAGCGACCTGATGGGGTCTGAGATAGCGGCCAAGACCAGGGACGCAATCCCCAACTGCGAACTGGTCCAGATGGATTCGGGTCATCTTCCTCACTTGGAGCGGCCGGATGAGTTCATCCGGGTGGTCAAGGACTTCCTTGGCAAGTAAAACAGACCGTGACTACCCGGCCCGGTAGTCGCCGAGCGTTCATCCACAGCCCTGCATTCATTTATAATGGTAATTGTCGGCCTGGCGATCCTGGTCTTTGGGTTTTTCCTCCTGACCATCGTCATAATCCCCTCGGGCAACCGCTTGGTCATCGCCTCCCGGTTGCCCCAGATACACACCCTTGACTCGTTAATCCGGTACCCCGACTACCGGATGCTGTGGACCGGCAACTTCTTCGCCAACAGCGCTCAGTGGTTCCAACTGCTGTCCATAGGGTGGTTGGTGCGAGACCTTTCCGTCGGTTCGGCCAGTTCCGCCGTACAGGTAGTGACTGTAGGCGGCATGGTGACGCTGCCCATGCTGTTGGTTACGCCGTGGGGCGGAGTGCTGGGAGACCGCCTGAATCGGCGGAAGTTGATAATGACCGTCAGTGCCGGCATGGGGGTCCTGGCGGCCGCCTTTGCCCTGCTGGTGGAACTGGACGTAGCCCAAGTATCTCACGCCTACTTGTACGTCGTGCTGAGCGGCGTGGGGCTGGCAATCGTGCAACCGACCCGGCAGGCGCTCATCGCCAATACGGTGCCGCGCGACGCCATCGGACACGCCTACGCCACCAACACTTTCACTATTGCCGGCACCCGGATGATCGGGCCTTTCTTCGGCGGCATCATCATCGCAAGCATGGGGTTTACTTGGAACTTCCTGGTGGAAGCCGCCCTGTACTTGGGTGTGGTACTGGCGTTGCTGCCGATGAAGACGCCTTACCAAGCCCAAGCCCGCGCCGTCGCCAGTCATGCCAGCCCTGCCAGGCGTCCTTCGAGGCGAATTTCCCCTCTGCGTGACTTGGCGGAGGGGATACGGTACGTGTGGAAAGACGAGCCGGCCATTTTCCAGATTATGCTGCTGAGCATGGTGGCCAACGTGGTCATACATCCGGTGTTGTTCATGCTGCCGTTGTTCACGGCGGATGTCCTACAACGAGGGGCGGACGTTGGCGGCTACCTGCTGGCGGCAAGCGGGTTCGGGGCCTTGGCATCCGCCATGACCATTGCCACGGTGGGCTTTGTTTTCCGGAAGGGCAGGCTGGCGCTGGGTTCGGTGGTGGCGGCGGCGATTGCGACCATCATGTTCGCGTACACGCCTTGGCTGATGATGTCGATTTTCCTGTGCGCGTTGTTTTCTGCGGGCCTCAACGCCAACCGGACTGCCAGCGGCACCCTGGTGCAGCTTCTGGTGCCGGACCAACTGCGCAGCCGGATCATCGGGCTGCAGAATTACTTCATGGGGTTCGTGGTGTTCACCAGCCTGCTCATCGGTTGGTTTGCCGCGACCACGTCGGTAACGACGGCGATTGCCGCCGTGGGCGCGGTAGGGCTGGTGCTCGGCGTCACCTACTCTTTCCTGTTGGGCAGGATACGCGACCTGGACTGAAGCCCCTCGCGCCCGTTTACGGTGTCGCTTACAATACCGTCGCGCAAGGGCGCTTGGAGGTAGAGGATGGTCTACGACGTTATTGTGATCGGCGCCGGGACGGCCGGCAGCGTACTGGCGGCGCGGCTGTCGGAAGACCCCGGCCGGTCCGTATTGCTGCTTGAGGCGGGGCCGGACTACCCAGACCTGGAACTGCTGCCCGATGACCTGAAGCGAGGCAACAACCTCCTGCGGTCCGCCTTCGGGCCGCATAGCTGGGAGTACTTGGGCAACTTGACCGAAGGACAGTCCGCAGTCATACCTATACCGCGGGGCAAGGTGGTGGGCGGCTCCGGCGCGGTCAACGGCCAAGTGTTTCTGCGCGGGATACCCGAGGACTACGACGGGTGGGCGGCTGCCGGCAACGACGAATGGGCCTTCGCCAATATGCTGCCGTACTTCAGGAAAATGGAAAGCGATCAGGACTTCCAGGGAGACTTCCACGGTACCGATGGGCCGGTGCCGGTGCGGCGTTACCAGCGGCAGGACATGGCCCCTTTCGCCCAAGCCTTCTACGAAGCTTGCTTGTCGGAGGGATTCCCCGAGTCTCTGGACGAGAACAGCCCTGACGCCACGGGCATCGGCCCAGTGCCTCTGAACCACAGGGACGGCGTCCGCATGAGCATGTCCCTGGCCTACCTGTCACATGCCCGGCACCGGCTGAACCTGACCATTCGCGCCAACGCGCCCGCCCGGAGGATACTGTTCGACGGTAACCGCGCGGCGGGAGTGGAGGTGGAAAGCGGCGGAGACCAGATGACTGTGCTGGGGAACGAAATCATCCTCAGTTCCGGCGGCATAGCCTCACCCCAGTTATTGATGCTCTCCGGTGTGGGGCCTGCCGCCGCTTTGGGAGAGGTGGACGTCGACGTCGTCCACGAACTGCCCGGCGTCGGTAGGAACCTGCGCGATCATCCGATGGCAATGGCCCTTTACGAGTACCAAGGCGAGTTGCCGGACGATACCGAGGCGATGATTCAGACGCTGCTCCGCTACACCACCGAGGGGTCCGCCACGCGAGACGACATGCACATAGGCATACTTTCGCTGGACCCGGCCCACGTGCCGGAGGGGCTGCCGCTCTCGATCAGCGGCAAGTGCATCACCATCTACTCCAGTGTCCAGAACGCCCTGAGCGCCGGGGAGTTGAGGCTGCGGTCGAGCAACCCCGACGACCCTCCGGCGATGGAGTTCCGGTACATGAGCGACCCGTGGGACTTGCAGCGGGCGCGGGAAGGGGTGCGCCTTTCGGTGCGTCTCGGCGACCACCCGGCGTTCCGGGACCTCTTCACCCGGCGTATCTCTCCGGGTGACGCAGACCTGGCGTCGGACGAGGCGCTGGATGCGTGGCTGTTGGAGAACATCGGCACACAGTACCACACGTCGGGGACGTGCAAGATGGGTCCGGTCTCCGATCCGATGGCGGTGGTGGACCAGTACTGCCGAGTACACGGCATGGATGGGCTGCGGGTAGTCGACACATCGGTAATGCCGGACGTGATTCGCGCCAACACCAATTGCACCGCCGTCCTCATCGCCGAACGGGTGGCGGACTGGGTCAAAGAAGGCCGGTAGCTACGACGAGGTCGAACAGGGAGAGAGGCAACTATGGAAGTCGAATGGATGAACCACACGGGGTTCGTGGTCAGCGACATGGAGCGGTCGCTGGAATTCTACCGGGACCTGCTGGGGTTGGAGGAAGAGCGCAACCAGATTCTTGAAGGAGAGTTCATCTCCGAACTGGTGGGCTACCCCGACGCCAGGCTGCACATTATCTACTTGGGGTCGGGGGACATGCGCCACTCGGTGGAACTTATCCAGTACCTGAATCCTCCGGGGACGGTGGTGGCCATGCCGGAGCGGCACCAGGTTGGGGCTTCGCACTTGGGCGTGATAGTAGACGACTTGGACGCCTTTTATGCGGAACTTTCGAGCAGAGGGGCGCGGTTCGTCAGCCCGCCGGCGATACGCCCCGGAGCGGTATACCCCATGGCCAGCAAGGGTTGCTACATGCAGGACCCGGACGGCAACTGGCTGGAGTTGCTGGAGCGTCCGCTTGCGCCGGAAGATTCCACTCAAGTCTGACGCACGAGTCGTTCAACGGTCCATGTGCAACCGCTTGACGCACTCGTCATGGACCGCCCCCAGGAACCCCGACACGTAATGCTGGTGGCTGAATTCGATCCCTTGGGATACGGCGCCGGACTTGGCCGCCTCATAACAGCGAACGGCTTCGGGGTTGTCGTAAGGGAATGGGATCATGCCCATGTAATATTCGAAGTCGGAAATGTCGGCCCATGCCACGAGTTCCTGTAGCGTGGCATGGGCGCTTGCCCAGTGTTCGCCGTCGTTCCTGCCGCGCAGAAACGACCAGTCAGGCGTGTGCATGGCCTTCCCAGCGTCTAGCCCAGGACTTGTTCGGCGATGCGTTCCATTTCCGCAAGAGACCCTTCGCCCGAGTCCAAGGGCAGAGGTATCGTAACCCTTGTGGCCCCGGCGTCCTCATAGCGGCGGACGAGGTCTTTGTCCGGGTTGATATTGCAGACGATCAACTGGATGGACTTGGGGTCGCGTCCGGCGGCCTCGGCAAGTTCGTCCAGAGTGGCTCGGCCCGCCTTCACTTGTTCCTCGGTGACGCGCACCGGCATCCAGCCGTCGCCCCAAGCCACGACACGCTTGAACACGTTGGCGGCGTACCCTCCCAGGAACACCGGCGGGTGGGGTTTCTGGGCTGGCTTGGGCGAGCATTTGACGGCCGGGAAGTCGTAGTAGCGGCCGTGGAACTCGGCCTCGTCCTTGGTCCAGAGTTCCTTCATGGCCAGGATGGCCTCGCGGGTCTGGCCCCAGCGGTGTTCGAAGTTGCCGCCCATGATCTCGGTCTCTTCCTTCAGCCAGCCGGCGCCGATGCCGAACAGGAACCTGCCGCCGGAGAAGTGGTCCAGGGTGGCGATCTGCTTGGCCTGCATTATCGGGTTGTGCTCCGGCACCAAGCTGATGCTGGTGCCCAGCTTGATTGTGCTGGTGGCTGCGGAGGCCCTGGACAGGCCCACCAGCGGGTCGGCCATGTCGGCCATCGAAGGGGGAATGGAGCCGTCGGGGGTGCCGCCGTAGCGGGAGGTGGTGTGGACGGGGAGAATCGGGTGCTCGGGAAGCCAGAAAGACTCGAAGCCTAATTCCTCTGCCCTCTTGGCCAACTGGGCGGGGTCCAGGGAAGTGCTGGACGCCCTGGCTGAAATACCGATGTCCATGTCAGTCGCCTCCGTTTGCTGGATGGTTGGGTGATGGTGATGGTACCACTACCGGGACGGGTTGTCGCGCTGGCTACGCAGATCGAGATCAGGATAACGGATGACGTATCCAAGTTGAGGCCCCGTGGTCAGCGAAGTAAACTGACAACTACAAAACAATAAATTAGTGAGAGAGGGCCATGAAGACCATCAGCGTGTCGGTCGATGACGAAACTCACAGGCAGGCGCGAATCAGGGCAGCCCAGACCGGGACAACAGTGTCGGCCATGATGAGAGACCTGTTGACCGCACTGCTGCAAACGCCGTTGGAACCAGAATCGACGGAGACGGAGCATCAGAGGCGTGCCCGATTGTTGGATGAAGTGATGGAACGGTTCGAAAGGGAAGGCATAGGCGTGGACACCAGCAAAATTCTGACCAGGGATGAGATATATAACAGAAATGCGTCTCGTTGACACCAATATCCTGCTATACGCCGTGAGTAGCCGGGAGGCCGACGTGCAGAAGAAGACCAGAGCGGCGGGACTTTTAAAGGAACCGGACTTGGCGCTGTCCGTCCAGATTCTCCAAGAGTTTTACTACCAAGCCACAAGGCTCCAAGGACCGGCAGGTCTGACTCACGAGGAAGCAATGGAATTCCTGCGCCGGTTCAGGACATTGCCGGTCCAAGAAATTACGGTGGAACTGTTCGACAGGGCAACCGAAATAAAAGAGAAGTTCGGGCTGTCCTACTGGGACGCCGCGATCCTATCGGCGGCCAGAATGCTGGGTTGCGAGGCAGTATACTCAGAAGATATGAGCCACCAAATGGACTACGACGGCGTTGTGGTGATAAATCCGTTCCGGCTACTATAATGGCGACAGCACGGCCCTTGTTTGTTCGATACTCATGCTTACGCCAGGCAGTAGGGTTCTGGTTTACGTGATCTATCCAGTAGCGACGGTAGAGTGGATTCTCGCCTGCGCGGGAATGACCGGTTGAGGCCGGGACTGACGGGCGGTTTGTTTGGGCCGCGACAGGATTACCTTTTGAGGCAAGATTACCCTTTGAGAGGATGCAATGAAGTTCGGTCTTTTTTATCAAATCCAGGTTCCCAAGCCTTGGTCTGAAGAGGCGGAGGCGCGGCGGTTCTGGGAGGCACTTGACCAGATAGCCTTTGCCGAGGAGATGGGGTTCGACAGCGTGTGGTTTTCGGAGCACCATTTCCGTCCCGTATGGTCCCACAACAGCGCGCCGGACCTTACCTTGGCGGCGGCCAGCCAGCGGACGTCCCGGATTCGCTTGGGCATCGGCGTGGTGCTGGCGCCGATACACCATCCGCTGCACACGGCGCAAAGGATGGCGACGTTGGACATCCTGAGCAAGGGCCGGGTGGACGTCGGGATTGGGCGGACCGGCTACCCGTACCAACTCACGCCCTACGGCACAGACTTGGAGGACACCAGGCCGATATGGGAAGAGTTCGCCAACGTCCTGCCGAGAATCTGGACGGAAGAGGTTATTTCCTACGAGGGAGAATACTTCAAGATTCCACCCCGGGAGGTGCTGCCCAAGCCGTTGCAGAAGCCCCATCCTCCTCTCTGGTCGGCTTGCGTCAGCGACAGCACCACCAAGCAGGCCGGAGAGTTGGGCTTGGGCGCCTTGGTAGGCAGCGAGGGAGGACTGGAGAAGGCCCATGACACGGTGCGGTTGTACCAGGAGTCTCTGAAGAAAGCCAAGCCGGCGTCGGGCATGGTCAACAACCAAACAGCCCTGATGACTGCCGGGTATTGCCATGAAGACCCCAAAATGGTGGAATCTCGCGGCTTCGAGTTGGTCCAATGGTACATGGACCAGCAGCGGGAGCGGGCCCGGCTGGTTTGGCGCGGCGTAGACCCGTCGACCGTGCCGCCGGACTATCATGGGTACTACGAAAGGGACATGACCCTGGCTGCTGGGCCATACCCGGACGACCCCAAGGCGGAGGACAGGATCAAACAGGGGAGAGCCTTCTGGGTGGGGACGCCGGACCAGTGCATCCGGTTCGTGGAAGACTACGAGGCAATGGGAATCGACCAGATATTCTCCCTGTCGGCCATTGGCCCGGAGTCCCACGAAGAGACGATGAACACCATCCGCATGATAGGGAAGCACGTCATTCCCCACTTCCGCGAGAAGGAGAAACGGCAGGCCGCTGCGGTCTGAAGGGCAACATACTGTATCCAACGGCAATCACTTGTCGCTGACCAAAGCCGATGGATTCCCGCCGGCGCGGGAATGACGAGTTGGGCAGCGCGCCCAGTTTGGAGATAGTTACCAAGGAGGGCCAACATGGAGTTAGGGGTAGTTTTTCCGCAAACGGAAATCGGGTCCGACCCCGTCGCCGTAAGGGACTACGCACAGGCAGCCGAGCAACTGGGTTATACCCATCTCATAGCTTACGACCACGTCCTGGGAGCTGATACAAGCCGCCACGAGAACTGGCAGGGCGGCTATACGCTGGAAAGTATGTTCCACGAGCCGTTCGTGCTGTTCGGCTACTTGGCCGGGTTTACGTCCAGCATCGAACTGGTGACGGCAGTGCTGATCCTGGGGCAACGGCAGACGGCGCTGGTGGCGAAGCAAGCGGCGGAGGTGGACGTGTTGTCCGGGGGACGGTTGCGGCTGGGCATCGGGGTAGGCTGGAATCACGTGGAGTACGAGGCCCTGGGAGAGAACTTCCATGACCGGGGCAGGCGCAGCGAGGAACAGATCGAGTTGCTGCGGGCGCTCTGGACCAATGAGGTGGTGGATTTTCATGGCCGGTGGCACAACGTTACCCACGCCGGCATCAGCCCGCTGCCGGTGCAACGGCCCATCCCCGTCTGGCTGGGCGCCGGCGGGCGGGCCAGTCCCATCCCCAGCGACCGGGTGCTGCGGCGGGTAGGCCGCTTGGCCGACGGCTGGTTCCCCCAGTTTCAGTGGGGCGAGGAAGGCAAGGCAGCTATCGCCAAGGTTCACGAGGCCGCGCGACAAGTAGGCCGTGACCCGGCCGCCATAGGCTTGGAGCCGCGCATCAACTTTTCCGACGGCAACCCGGAGTTCTGGCAGGAACAAGCGACCATCTGGCGGGATGCCGGGGCCACCCACTTTGGCGTCAATACCATGCGCGGCGGCTTGGCAGGACCGCAGGAGCACATCGACGCAATCAAGCAGTTTATGGACGTGGTGGGCGGCTGAACCCGGTTCCGGGTATGGTCTCAGACGGACTACAATAGGGTTAACGTTTCACCGGGCGAATTAGCCTTTGGCACGATGCCTCCGCAAAGGACAACGGGCATGACCACAACAGGATGCGACCCCCGGGCGTTACAAGTCGCCCAGCAACTACATCAGGACCAGCAGCCGGAGATAACCATTCTCTTCGGGTCGAGGGCGCGTGGCGACTATGAGGAAGGCCGCTCGGACATTGACATCCTGTTAATCAGGGACAATCGGCCAACCCTGGAGCAGGAAAGTCTCATTGAACGAAACGCGGAAAAGTTGACCCAATCCCTGTACGGTTGGAAGGTTCCGGTGCAGACCGTTTGGTATACGAGTCGTGATTTTGACCAAATGCGCCGCACTGTCAACCACGTTATAGCCCGTGCCTTGAAGGACGGAATAATCATGCCGAGCGACCCGGAGGACTACGACAACCGATACAGCGGCGACGAGCAGGACTACAGCCAGGAGTGGACGATAACCAGCGAACGCCGCCGCCACGCGGAAAACCACCTTGCTACGCTCGACCTGATTGTCGAGTCTGGAAGAGCAGGCATGGACGACATGATAGGGCAGCAAGCTCACCAAGCCTTGGAACACGCGATGAAGGCCCTTATCTCGGCCCGCGGCTGGCAGTACAAGACGACTCACAACTTGAACGAGCTGGTCGGACAGATACGCCGGGCAGACCCGGAATTCCGGTTCAAGTTGACCATCAACGGGGATATCTACAATCAATATGCTGGCAGCGACGAGTATGATCCCACTGAGAATCCCCTAACCAGCGTTCCCAACTACTATGTGACTACAAAATCAGACGTCCAGTTACTGCTGGACCGGACCAGTCAAGTCCAGGATGACCGATCAAGGTAGGAAGGTTGGGCGCCATGCTGCGAGCACTTGATTGATAAATGGACGCGACGGGCGGTTATACCGGACGGGATCGCGTCCATTTTCTACAGTGGGAGTGTTCCGACGCGGTGAACCGGCAGTTGCCGGCTTTATTGAGCGAGTGATACACAATAGACAGTCCTGAACGAGGTTTACTAAGCATGGTCAAAATGAGCGGTGGAGAAGCTCTGGTTAAATCACTTGTAAGGGAAGGCGTGGACGTAATATTCGGAATTCCGGGCATACAGATCTACGGGATCATCGCCGCGCTGCGGGACGAACTGGGCATCCGCATGATCACTACGCGGCACGAACAGGCTACGACATACATGGCCGACGGCTATGCCCGCGCTTCGGGAAAACCGGGCGTGGCTTTGGTAGTCCCGGGAGCAGGGCTTTATAATGCCGCCGCCGGCTTGACCAACGCATACTCCCGCTCTACGCCAGTGCTTCTGGTTGCGGGTCAAATCCCGCGAGGTTCGATGGGCAAGAATCTCGGCGCAGTCCACGAGGTCTTGGATCAAGGAAGCACCGTCCGCTCCGTGACCAAGTGGCAACGGCAGGCGCTCAGGCCCAGGGAAATTCCGGATGCCGTGTTCGAGGCTTTCAGGCGGATGCGCACCGGTCGGCCCCGTCCCGTTCTGATTGAGATTCCGCCAGAGGCCGGGGTAGAGCAGGAGGAGGTGACGCTGCGGAATCCTGCCCGTGTCCCGCGGATTGTGCCCAGCCCGGAAGACCTGCGAGAGGCGGCTACTATTATCGCCAGATCCCGCTCCCCGCTGATATTCTCCGGAGGCGGTGTAGCTAGGTCCAATGCTGAAGAGGCCCTTGTCAAGCTGGCCGAGGCAACGAACATACCTGTGGTTACGTCCAGCGGCGGCAAGGGGACCATTCCCGACAATCACCCCCTGTCTTACGGTTCGTGCTTCAGCCCCCGGGGCGAGAGACAGGAGATGAACCAACTTTATGAGGTGATGCAGTCGTCAGACGTGGTCATAGGAGTCGGTGCGCGGTTTTCACTTGGCAACCCGGCCGGAGAGGCATCAACACTGGTGAACATCAACATAGACGACTCCGAGCTCACCAGAGTCCAGTCCAACACCATACCTCTTCACGGCGACGCCAAGGAGACGATCGACGCCATACTGCCATTCTTGATGGAGGCTGGGGCGGGACGCCGCCCTTCGCCCGCGGCGGCTGTCGCTGCGGCCAGGAATCTTATCGCCTACTACGACATTCGTCTAAAGGAGCCGCAGTACACAGTGCTCGAGGCGATGCAGAACGGCATCCCGGAGGACGCTTTCATAGTGTGGGATATTACACAATTTGGTTACTACGCGCGGACCCACTATAAGGTCAATCATCCGAAGACGTACATTGACTCCGGCTATTCATTCAATCTTGGCTACGGCTTCCCCACGGCGCTGGGCGTGAAAATCGCTCAGCCCGACCGTCCCGTGATTTGCATGGCCGGAGACGGCGGGTTCATGTTCAACTCATCCGAGCTTTCCACGGCAGTCAAGTACGGGATCAATGTAGTGACCGTAATATTCAGAAACGATTCATACGGCAACGTAGCCCGGGACTTGGAGGACGTGTTCGGAGGGACCTACGAGACTGACCTGCACAACCCCGACTTCGTCAAGTTCGCCGAGTCCTTTGGCGCGGTCGGTATGAGGGCAAGCGGTCCGATGGAGTTGGAAGAGCTTATCCCGACGGCCTTGGAACGCGAGGCGCCTGTGGTTATCGACGTGCCTTTCGGAGAGATGCCGATATCCCGCGCGCCGCAGTTCGCGCCTCTTTACAATCTACCTTGGACTCAACCTCAGCAGGGACGGATAGAGACATGATGCGCTCGGCCGTTCCAGAGGTCCTTCTTGGTTACGGCAACGGGAGAGTCCCGCCCCGCGAGTGAGGTTACCTGCGTTTTTCAGTCAGCAACCTCGGTTGATGACCGCCAGTGACCCAACTGGCGTTTACCCCTTCAGGTGCTTCTCGTAGAAAAGCAGGACGCGGTGCCACATGTCCTGGGCAGGAGCGGCGCGGTAGCTGGGACGGTAGTCGGCGAAGAAGGCGTGACCCGCGTTGGGGTAGTGTACGAACTCGTAATCCTTATTGTGGGCGTCAAGCTCCTGCTTCAAGCGGGCAGCGTGTTCCGGCGACGGGTTGGGGTCCTCATCGCCGAACAGGGCCAGCAGCGGGCAGTTGAGGTTGGCGACCATGTCGACGGCGGCCACGGGCCGGGCTTCGGTCAGTTCGTCGGGAATGATGTGGCCGCCTGCTGAGTCCACCGCCGCGTTCACGTTGCTGCTGGTGCAGGCGAACATGAGGGTGTAGCGTCCGCCGGAGCAGAAGCCGATGATGCCGACCCTGCCGTTGGCACGGGCGTGGCTTTTGAGGAACGTGGCCGCCCCTTCCAAGTCGCCCATTGTTTGGGAGTCGGGAACGGAAAACAGGACGTCGAGGACCCTGTCGGGGGCCGGCCTTCCCTCCCGCGTGTACAGGTCGGGGGCGATGGCGATGTAGCCCTGCTCGGCGAAACGCCGGCATAGTTCTTTCATGTGGTCTTCCAGCCCCATGCCCTCCATGGTGACTATCACGCCGGGGTATTGACCGGGGGCGCTGGGTTGGCTGAGGTAGGCGTCGATCTGGGTACCGTCCTGGCTGGCGTACCGGGTCATTCCCGATTCCAGTTGGGCAGATGCGGTGACCATATCTCTGTACCTCCCGTGTTTTTGTTGGTTTGCTGGCAAAGCCCGGTCGCTGACTCAAGCCTGATGGATTCCCGCCTTCGCGGGAATGACGAGTTGGGGTAGTGTGTCAAGGCTTGAAATAGTCTATTGGTAGTCCGTCAGGCTCCGACGTCGATGGTTACGTTGCCTATGGCGGCGCCCTCCACGGCGCGGTGGGCGTCAGCGGTGGCATCCAGGGGAAAACGAGGGCCGAGCAGGTGGGTAAGCTTCCCAGCCTCCAGCAATTCGTTGATGTCCTTTACGGCGCCGTCCTTGGCAGGTTCGGGCATATCGTAGACCAAGACGAAGCGGACGTTGACGTTGCTGGACTTGAAACCCAAGGGCACCGGCGGCTGGGCTGCGGTCCCGGCAGCGTAGATGGCAAGGGTGCTGTTGGGGGCGAGAATCTCGCGGCTTACCTCGAAGTTGGCCGCGAAGTCAACCTCGACGATGAGGTCCACCCCCGCGCCGCCGGTGATTTCGGACACCCGTTGCGCCACGTCTTCGGTGCGGTAGTTGACAGTGTGGTCGGCGCCGGCTTCAACGGCGATCTGAGCTTTCTGGTCGGAACTGACGGTGGATATGACGTTAGCCCCGGCCAGTTTGGCCAGTTGGACGGCGTAGTTGCCAACGGCCCCCGCGCCGCCGGTGACCAACACGGTCTTTCCGTCCACCGGCCCGTCGGCGAAAACACAGCGGTGGGCGGTCATGGCGGGAACGCCGAGGCAGGCCCCCTCGGTGAAGGTGGTGTTGCCGGGCAGAAGAACGGCGTGTCCTGCCGGCTGGACGGTGTACTCTGCCGCCGAGCCAAAAGGCCGGTTGTTCTGGGCTTCGAAGAGCCATACCCGCTCGCCTACCCGCGACACCGGGATGCCCTCTCCCACTTGCTCGATGATGCCTGCGCCATCCTGGTTGGGTATGACCCTGGGAAAGTCGATGCGCCGGGTCAGCCCTTGGCGGCGCTTCCAGTCGGAAGGATTGACGCCCGATGAGACGACCCGGACCTTTACTTCACCGGGTCCCGGCTCAGGATCGGCCATCTCGCCGACTTGGAGGACGTCTGCGGGGCCGTTTTGCTCGTACCATACTGCTTTCATGTTTTGTCCGTCCGTTATTGATGTGGGAATCCAAGTGATGCGGAGTGAATACTATTATAGCTGTCCTGACGGTTATGGGTTCCCGCCTGCGCGGGAATGACGACTCCGGGCGTGAAAGGGGCGCCCTGGTGAGGTGCGACGTTATTGGGCGGGAATGGTGTTGTTACGCAGAACGGACGGCTTGCCAGGGAATAGAGGGTTGGGCCCGGTAGATTAGTCTTGCACCAACTCTCGAACGGCTTCGGTGAAGGCGGGCACTATTTCCTGCCAGTCGCCGACCACGCCGTAGCGGGCTTCTTTGAAGATGTTGGCCTCGGCATCCTTGTTGATGGCGACGATCACCTTGGCGCCGGAGCAACCGGCCATGTGTTGGCTTGCGCCGGATATGGCCACGGTGATGTAGACCTCGGGGGTGATGGTCTTGCCGGTCAACCCGACCTGGTAGCTGGAAGGCACCCACCCGGAGTCCACCGCCGCTCTGGAAGCGCCCACCGCACCGCCCAGCGCCTTGGCCAGTTGCTCCAAGTCTTGGAAGGGTTCGGGACCGCCAAGCCCCCGGCCGCCCGAGACGACGATACGGGCTTCCTCCAGTTTTATCCCCTCCGACTCTTCGGCCACTACGTCAACGACCTTGCTCCGGGCTTGCGCTGAGTCCAGTTCAACCGGGAAGGACACGACCTGGCCTTGGCGGGAGTCGTCGGGTTCCATCGGTTCGTAGACCTTGGGCCGGATGGCAGCGACCTGCGGAGTGTAGTTGCAACTGACCACGGCGACGGCATTGCCGCCGTAGACGGGACGGTTGGCGAACAGGGTCCCGGAGGCCGAGTCCACCGACACTTCCAAGCAGTCCTGGGCCAAGCCTACTCTCAAGCGAAAGGCCAAGCGGGGCGCAAGTTCACGGCCTTCATTGGTGCGCCCGATCAGAATGACCCTTGGGGAGACGTCCTTGGCAAGGGATTCCATGGCGGCCAGGTAGAGATCGACTTGATACTCGGCCAAGGCGGGATGATTGACTGCATAGACCTTATCGGCGCCGTGGCTGATGGCCTGCTGGGAAGGTTGGTCCAGCGTATCGCCCAGAAGCCCAATGGCCAGTTCTTCGCCCAAATCGTCGGCCAGTCTGCGGCCGGCGGCCAGCAACTCCCTGGAAACGGAGCTTAGTTCATTCTCCGCGGAATCTCCCAGGACCAGAACGCCTTGTGCCTCAGCCATCGTACCTCCGTTGAACGGTGCATAACTCAAGGGCATAATCACACTGCTTGACGCCAGTATCTCTCATCTTACGTGGTTGCCATTTCTTGATGGAGGCTGCTCATTGAAGGGTTGGCTGTTCTCCTCTGCCGCCATGCGACGGTGATTCCAAGCTTCCCATTTTGCTCGTTCTTCTTCCCGGCCTTCTTCCCGGCCTTCTTCCCTTCCCGCGGCTCTAATCGCTTGATGTTTCCCCCTTATTTCATCAAGTTTTTCGATGCCTCCCAATAGCAATGACATCAGCCTGTTACCCCCAAAAATCAGGATGAAGATTATTGCAATCAGTCCGCTAAATTAGCTTTGCCTCTCTGAGCTTCAGGGCCAACTGCCGGCCGGCGTCAGCGTCGTCCTCGCCCTCGATGATTTCACACTGCTGGTCCCGCACGGGCACAAACAGGTCTTGGAGGGTGACACGCGGTTGGAGTTGGGCCGTGTCTATTTCGAGGTCCTCGGAACTCCAGATGGTTGGTCTCTTTCTGGTGGCGGCCATGATGCCGCGCAACGTCGGATAGCGCGGCTGGCCAAGCTCGTTGCTGACGGTTACCAGGGCCGGCAGGGGGGCTTCGATCACCTCATAGCCGTCGGGCGTGACCCGCTCCACGGTTACGTGGCCGTCGGTGACTTCAACTTTTTTGCCCAGCGATACGCAGGACAACCCCAGGATTTCGGCCACGCCCAAGGGTACTTGGGCGTTGTCCCAGTCTGACGCTTGACGCCCGCAAATAATCAGGTCGAACCCGCCCAGTTTTCGAATTGCAGCCGCAAGAAGTTGGGCGGTAAAGAAACTGTCAATAGAGTTCTGGAAGGCATCGTCCTGGAGCAGCACCAGTTCGTCGGCGCCCATAGATAGAGGTTTCTTCATTACATCCAGGGCGAAGGAGGTGCCCGTAGATATTACTGTGATAGCGGCCTCTTGGGAGTCCTTAATCTGGAGGGCGGCTTCCACGGCGTTTTCATCGAAACCGTTGACTACCGGGGGTATGTTGGGAGGCGGCACAACCGCCTTGGCGTCGGCGTCTATGCGGAACGCAGCCATAGGCATTTCCGGGTCCACGACCTGCTTGGCCAGCACGGCGATGTTCACCGGCATAGCTGATACTCCCTTTATTTGAGGCTGCGGGAAACATATCACCAGCCGTTGTTGGGTGTCAATCGAGGGGTGCTTCAACCGGGCTGGGTCAAGTGGCTAATGGTATGATGGAGTAGTGAGCGGGAGGCACTGGCGGACTTCCATTGGAGTTGAGCCATAATGCAATACAAAGGGTATCTCGCTGCTATTGAGTATGACGAATCTGTTGATCTCTTTCATGGCAGGGTGGTGAACGCCGGCGATTATCCCATCGCGACATTTGAAGCTGCCGACGTAGAGGGATTGAAGCGGGAATTTAGAATATCGATAGATGAGTACCTGGCATTTTGCAAGGAAAAGGGGCTGGAGCCTGAGAGGCCTTACTCGGGTAGCGTGTCCATTGAACTTGGACCAGCCTTGCATCGACGAGCCGTTCTCATGTCGATGGAAGACGGTATGAGTCTGAACGATTGGGTCAAAAGAGCTATAGAAGAGAAAATGTCAGGGAAGATGGTGAAGCATCTGTGATGCTGGCTGCGGAAAACATGCAACCAGGTATTGTCAGGTGTCAATCGAGGGGCGCTTTGCAGAAGAGTGACCTTTACTCAGGTTGAGTCTGTTCGGATCAGAAACTATAATTTCGGGAAATCGACAGAGGCGATACAAGAATGGTAGAAGCCCAGGATGTCCGTGAGCTTTTCGACGACGCCAGGAGTCTGCACCAGTCCGCTTTAAGGCTGATAGAACAGGGGGACCTACGGGATGCCGCCGAGAAGGCTTGGGGCGCGGTGAACAGAGCGACTACGGCGTTGGTCTTGGCTCGAACCGATAGATTGCCGGAACGTTCGCCACAGGTGACGGACGAGTTGATTTACTTGAGCGATGATGACCCTCGATTGAATGAGTTGCGGCGATCATACTTCGATTTTCAGGGCACGTTGCATGGACGGTGCTTCTATTGGGGATCAATGGATAGACCGAGAGTGATTGAATCACTAATTACCGACGTTGGCGACTATATACAGCAGGCCCACTGGTGGGCCAACTATTGACCGATTAGACTGGTGACCCAACCTCGCCAACGCCAGCGCCACGGTAAAACCGGAAACCGTGGCGTTGCTATTGGGGGGCTTTGAGATGAGTATATGAACACTATCAAGACTTTCTTCTTGCTGATGGTAATGACGAGCCTGCTGCTGATGGTGGGCGGGCTGCTGGGAGGGCAGGGCGGCCTGATTATCGCGCTGTTCTTTGCGCTGATTATGAACTTCGGAGCGTACTGGTTCAGTGACCGCATTGCCTTGAAGATGGCCCACGCCCATCCGGTGACCGAGGAGGAAGACCCGGAACTGTACCAAATCGTAGTGGAACAGGCCCAACTGGCCGGACTGCCGATGCCCCAGGTCTACGAAATAGAAAGCGACTCGCCCAATGCCTTTGCCACCGGGCGCAGCCCCAAACGTGCGACCGTCGCAGTGACCACGGGCATACGACGGATTCTTGACCGGCGGGAGCTGGGGGCGGTGCTGGCCCACGAAATGGCTCACGTCGGCAACCGGGACACCCTGATCATGACGGTGGTGGCGACCTTTGCCGGCGCTATATCCATGCTGGCCTTTATGGCCCAAATATCGGCGATTTTCGGGGGTTTTGGCGGCCACGACGACGACGATGACCACGGCGGGGGGATTATAGGCCTGCTGGTGGCGGCCATCGTGATGCCGATAGCGGCGGCGTTGGTCCAAGCCGCCATATCCAGGACGCGGGAATTTCAAGCGGACGCGACCGGCGCCCGCACGTCAGGCGACGCTTACGCCTTGGCCAGCGCGTTGGAGAAGTTGGAGATCGGCAACGAGGTACGGCCGATGAAGGTTGCCGAGGGCGCGTCTCACCTGTTCATAGTCAACCCCCTCAGCGGCCGTTCCATGGCCAGTCTGTTCTCCACCCACCCGCCGATAGCAGAGCGGGTAAGACGGCTCAGGGAGATGAGGTCCAGCTTCTAGCGGGCCGGCTGGGTTAAAGTTTGGAAAGGTTATAACCTCGGTTTCAACAAGGACAGCGGTTTAGATGTCCTTTCTTTTTCGTTGGTTCGTCAGGCCCCTGCTGACCTTCACCTTGGGGCTGGTGGTGTTCCTGGCGGTAGGCATATTGACGGTCGACCGGTTGGTATCCAACAAGCTGTTGAACGCCGACTTCTATGCCGACGTTATTGCCGAGCAGGATACCTACAACCGCATCTACGATGAAGTGATGTTGGAAGACGAAGTCCGGCAAGCTTCAGCGCAGCTTTTCCCCATGGAACTGGTAAGCCATGAAGACCTTGTCGGTATCTTCCGGGACGTTGCACCGCCGGAGTACCTGCAAGGACAGGTCGAAGGGGCGGCGGGTTCCATCATAGAATATCTGCGAGAGGATGCCAGCCCGGAAACGGATCATGCCGGAGAATTACGGATATACGTTGACCTGGGGCCGGCGCTGGCGAGGGTAAAGCCGGTTGTGGTGGGCTACATCCGGGGGCGGATTGACCGGATACCGGAAGAACAGCCCGAGGAGTCGGAGTGCACGCCATCACGGGTAATACAACTTGGCGAACGGTATACAGACCTGTACCATGACATCGCTGCGGGAACCACCCCTGCGTCAATCCCCTCTATCAGAGTCCTGCCCGAACTGTGCCGCACCCTGATCTTTGATGCCGTCTTCGGGGCTTCGAGAGTGGCATCGTTCCTGGGGGTGGACTCTATTCTTGGCCAACGCGGCTTGGACTCCCGTGTAGTTGCAGGGTTGCGGGACATCCGCGGAGAAATTCGCCGCGACATAGTAGCAGGCGACGCCAAGGAAGCCTTGAAGAAGGCTGTGCCGGTGCTGGTGTCACCGACTCTGGACGACAATATCGAGCGGTTCCGGGCTGAAGCCTTGGACGCCGACGACAGGCTGGAGATCATTGACTTGATGGGAGAGCCCTCCGCGTCCGAGATCAGGGCAGACGCGGCGGAGTTTCGCAGTGAACTCAGCAAGGGAAGGAACCTGAGCCGGATATTGGGGATCGGGCTGTTGGCGGGAGGAGCGCTGGCGCTACTGCTGGTCCACCTGCCGGATCTGGGCCGGGGGCTGCGCCGCGTGGGAGTAAGCTTGGTGCTAGCCGGGCTGGTGTATCTCGTCTTGGCGAAACTGGTGCAGTCCGCTATCTCCGACCGGGGTGGGGACCTGCTGGACCAGGCAGCCGGAGGCCGGACCGACATTCCCGAATCACTCGCGAGGTTGTTGGAAGACCTGCTGGTCTCGTTTGCCCGTAACCTGGCTGCGGGACTGGACGACGTGGCGATACCGGTACTGATAGCGGGCGCGGCGGTGTTCGCAGCGTCTTTCTTCGTCCCACTGGGTCGCCGCTTGGTTTCCAGGTTGAGGGAATAGTGGGCGAATGGCGCCCCGCTTCAGAAGAGGGCGATGGGGTTGACCGGGGAGCCGGTGACGTTCCTCAGCCGCAGGGGCCCCAGGGTTATCATGAACTCGTATCGGTTGCGCTCCCGGCAGGCGACACTCAACTCCTCCAGGTTCGCGTTGTCGATGAACCACAACCCCAGCGTGACCAGGCACATGGTATGCAACGGCGAGCCTATGGTGGCGTAGTGGCTGGGGCGGACGTCGTTGGGAGTGTCGGTGCCCAGCATGGCTACCCCGCGCTCCTTGAACCACGGAGCGCAGGCCACCTGACAGGCGGTGGCGGGGTCGTAGCTGCCGACGGGGCCGGTATCCAACCGCTTACGGTAGTTGCCGGTCCGCACCAGCAGCAGGTCTCCCTCCTCGACCCGGACGCCGTGGGCCTTCTCGGCGGCTTCCAGGTCGTCGGGCATGACCGGTTCGTTGGGAGGGACCCAGTCGATGCCCCGCAGTGTTGGAATGTCCAGCAGGATTCCCTTGGTGACGATGCCCTCGAACGCCACCTCGATGGAGTGGGTCTGGGCGCCTTCGCGTGAGGTTATCAGGTTGGCGGGCTTGCCGTTGTACAGCCTTCCATTCCAAGAGTAGTGTGACGGAGCGTCGATGTGGGTGATGGTCTGCCCGTGGAAGACCATGCCGATGTACTCGGCGGCCCCCCGGCGGGTGAAACGGCGTTCCGGCGGATCGGTGTCCCGTCCCTCGCCGCTGTCCACCATGAACCGTTGCACTTGGTGCGTAATGTCGGGGGCCGTTTCGGTGAGGATGGGACGGGCGCAGCTCACGGAAACGCCGTCCTGCACCAAGGCCGCCGCCTGCTTCCGCTTGGCGGGCGTAATCAGGTTCAAGCAGCCCTTCTGGTCGTCGTCTCCCCAGCGGCCCCAGTTGCTGAGGCTTTCGAACCACTCCAGGACCTGGGCTTCCGACGGTATTTCCGCGGACATGAGGGCCTCCTTGCTGTCTTTTACTGGCCTCGCAGGCGCCGCAGTTGCGCTTCCGCTTCCCGGGCACGGGCTTTGGCGGCGTCACGCTCGGCTTCGGCATTGAGACGGGCTTGGCGTTCGGCGATACGGCCGTCAGCTTCCTCGTCATGGGTGAGAAGGTAGCGTTGGGTTGCCGGATCGTACCAGCGAAGGTGGCCGTATTCCCAGCATAAGTGCAGGCCCAAACCTTCACTGTAGCCCCAGTGGCGGGCGTGGCTCACTTCGTCGACGGTAATGGGGACATAAACGCCGTCAACCAACCGATCGCCGGCCAGCCCGGCCGGGTAGTACTCCCCGCCGCTAGGATCGAATCGCCAGTATTCCGGCACGCCGTAGTTGGCGTAACCTTCCCGCTTCGCGGTGTAGTCGTTCTGGCTGGTGGTCTTGGAGGCGACTTCCAGCACGAAGTCGGGCGGCTTGCCCCGTTCGTCGATGGAGTAACCTTCCTGGGCGATGACGCCGCCCCGGTCTATATTGAAGGCGATGAGCAGGTCGGGTTTCAGCAAGCCCGCCCCTTGATTGTGCCGCCAGCCCAGCGGGATTTCGCCCAGAACGATAGTGGTGTTCGGGGAACCGAAGTGGCGGCGCAGGGCCGGTGGGTGGCCGGGATCGTAGAGAAAAATAGGGTTTTGCATATCGTCCCTGGGCGGCAATTCCGGGAAGGTGTTATCCGGCGCGTCGGCGGGCGGCGGTCGGAAGCCTGCCCTCAGCTTGCCGAACGGGGGCTTGGTGGTCATGGCGAAGCCTCGCGGAGCGGGATGGCGATAGTCGTTTGACGAGGCCTATTGTACAACGCCTAATGGGGAAAGCTACTTCCCGTTACGGGGAGTTGGCTTGGAGGTTAGGCAAGAGTAGTAGGTTGCTCAGACGAATCAAATTTTGGAGGGCCTTACATATCCAATTACACGATGGTTAAGTTTTTTCGCCGCGCAAAGTGATACAATAAATATGCTATGAACACCTTAAAGATGTACGAGACCTGCGCCAAGAAATCTGAACATGAACACGACTCAGGCGGTAAGGTCGTCTTTCGGACACCGTCCTAATCCTCAGAGAGCATTCTATTGACTACGGAAACGGACTCGATTCTAAGCCTCATCAACGACGCCAGATCGCTTCATCGTTCCGCGGTGACGCAGATTGAGAATCAGGATTTGCGAGACGCGGCAGAGAAGGCTTGGTGCGCCACCAAGCGGGCTACCGACGCTTTGATTCTCTTCTGGACGGGAGTGGAACCTGAGTATACGTCGGTCACCAGCCGCGAAATAGACCGTTTAGGCCAGGACGATGCCGGTATTGCCGATTTAGCCGACCGCTACCGGGCAACTCGTGACCGCCTCCACGGGGACTGTTTTTATAAGGGTTTTCTGGACAATCCCCCGGTTATCGAGCGAAACATTCACCGCGTATCCGATTACATTGATACAGTAGAGCGGATGATTGGCCTTTAGTCCTGCCACCATTGCCAGAATCAAGTAGCCCCGGACGCACAAGTCCGGGGTTTTCTCTTTTTGGCCTATAACGGACGCTGTCGCTACAGAATCCGATGTTGAAGCGGAACGGGCTGTAACCTATAATGCGGCTCAACGCAACTCAAAGCCGCAGTTGCGGCGGAACACCGACCCCCTTCCCGTCGTTCCCGCGCAGGCGGGAATCCATCAACTGGGGCAGGCATTATAGTAAGGAGGAGCGGTCCATGGTAGAGCAATTGGCCAGGCCCAAAGATAAGGCGGAAATCTACTGGTTCTCCGAGCAGCCCTACGGCCACGTTACCAGCGCGGACCTGGAACAGTACGAGTCAGGGCGTCTCGGGTTCCCCAACACCTACTTCGATCCCCAAAAAGCCAGCGTGCTGTACAACGAGTACCACGAGCAGTACGCCTTGGCCGACGAAGTGGGGTTCGACGGGATTATGACCAACGAACACCACGCTTCCTACTGGTGCATGAAGCCCTCGGTCAACCTGGACGCCGCAGTCATCGCCAAGCTGACCAAGCGCGCCAAGATTGCCATCCTGGGCAACGTCATCGCCATCAACGACCCCATCCGCATGGCTGAAGAGATCGCCATGCTGGACTGCTACTCCGGCGGCCGGATCATCTCCGGCTTTGTCCGGGGCACGGCGGTCGAGACCCTTCAGGGCGGTATTGCTCCCCCGGAAAACCGGGAGCGCTTCGAGGAAGCCCACGACCTGATCATCAAGTGCTGGACGGAGCCGGGCCCCTTCCGTTACGAAGGGAAGCACTACCAGTACCGGGTGGTAAACCCTTGGGTGGTGCCGATGCAGAAGCCCCGCCCGGACATCTGGTTCCCCGGCACCGGCAGCCCGGAGAGCGTGGTGTGGGCCGCCAAGCACAAGCACCCGTACATGAACCTTGGCGCACTGGTTGACACCACGGAGTGGCTGAAGCAGGTCTACATCGACACCGCTGAAGAGGAGGGCTGGCAGGCTGGCCCGGAGCACTTCGGCTACCTGTTGCGGTGCCTCGTCGCCGACACCGACGAGAAGGCCATTGAGCTGGGTCGGGAGTTCATGTGGACCATCGAGCACCGCCAGCGCGGGCCGATGGAACACAACGACCCTCCGGGCTACCAGTCCCGTGCCTCGGTGGAGATCAAGGCGCAGCGGCCCACCGGCAATGTGGCCGGAGCCGGCGGACTGGGTGTGGGCCTTACCTACGACCAGCTTCGCGGCGTCAACAACATCATCGTCGGCAGCCCCGACACCGTAACCCAGAAGCTGACCGAGGTAATCGAACGGCTCAGTCCGGGGTACATCCACATCTACGGCAACGAGGGCGCGATGAAGCACGAGGATGTGATGCGCTCGATCCAGTTGCTGGGTGAAGAGGTCATCCCCGCGCTGCACGAAGTCCAACTCCAACCCTACGACAACCGCCCCCGCGCCGACCGCCCCACAACGGGTACGGCAGGGCTTGCGCCGTAGGTTAGCAGCAGACCAGCGTTTAACGAGCAAGCCCCCGGTAAAGTCACCGCCGGGGGCTTTTTGTTGCAGGATTCATGCCGATGTCTTTGCTATGAGATTGTTCTTTTTAGGAACTGGGTTATTCTATCCCGATTACCTGCCAAGTTAGAAAACTGCCTTTCGCAAACGTCGCTGAACCGGGCCAATACGTCGCGGCTGATGTCTGCCTGGTTTTCAAAAATGGCTATCGCATGGAAGTCGATCCCCCACTCTGCAAACTGATGTAGAGCGATGGTAGCGTCCCTGGTATGAGAGTCGTTAAGCAAAGCGTAAGTGTAAAGTGGACGTTCCATTCCGTTAATGCGGCAGTCAACCAAATATTTTCCCGTTGGATCCCGAAAGGGTTCATACCAATCGAAATGTCGACGTTCTTCGGGAACAACGTCCGACAGCAGGGCTATGAAATCCTCTTTGAAGGTGCTGCGAATGCATTCTCTGGAAAGGTACGATACGTCGGCGACTTTCAGTAATGCCTGCACAAAAGAAAAAAGGGCATCCCCGTACCGCTCATCGGTAATATTCAGGACAAGTTCTCCATCCCGGTCTTCTACTTGGGATAAAGACAGAGCATCAGATATGACCTGCTGACATGTTCCACTGAGTAAATCGGCTTCGTCGATGTCGTAGGTGAGTCTCATATAGGTATGTCCTTCATCGGACAAAAACCAGCCCAACATATTCCGCTTCAGCACGACAGACAGGTGGTCGCCGTCTTCAAACTGAAAGGGGGTGAACACTCGATAGCGTTCTACACCTTCAGAAACTAGACGCACTTGGGCCGCCACCTTTTCTTGAAAATCCTTTCCGATGGTGTCGACGAACATTCCTACACCTCCGGAACAGTTGGGAACAGTGTACCCTGTTGCCCACCGGACACGAAGTTTGCATCTTCCAGAAGGCAATTCAGTGCCTCCGTGGGGTCTCCGTATCGATCGGTCACTTCTGCGTAACTATCCTCTCTGGGCTCGCGGTTGCCAATTGCTTGGTAGCGTTCGGTAGCATAGTGTATGTGGAAATCGTAAAACGTTTGGCCTTCCTGTCCAGCGCGCTTTTCTAAGGTGTTGGTGTGCTCGTGACTCTTGCCGTCATAGCGACGTAACCGGAAAATACGATTTGATTGAGGTATTCGCACTCCCAGTATGATTGAGAAATCCAAGGGATTGAGTTGGCTCTTTCGCAGGATTATATGGAATTCGCTACCTCGCTCGCCCGATATTACTATTGACCTCTCATCATGGCCCCTTTTGGGGTGGCGCCTGAACTGCGTGACCCAATTTGCCGGGAGAAGTTTTCGCTCTCCGACCAGACTTGCAATTTCGGCATCAGTGTAAGTTACAGCCATAGTCTGGGAAGGCTTGGGCTCCCGGCAACATAAAGGACAGGGGCTTTTTGTCACCGCGGGACTATTGTTCCACGGCTTATGTACATTCAGCCAGTCTTTGACTGATGTGCAGATGTCACCGATTCGACTTCCCTGTCGGCTATGGGAGACGGTTCTGTTTTCCCATATTTCTTACCATTCGTTGTCCAATGCCAAGCCGACTTTGTTACACCGTGATAATATGGTTTCCCGCCTCGTACCTTGGCTCTGATGAAGGTCTCGCTTGGTTCCATGACCCTTGAGTCACCTTTCATTGTGTTTGCATCGAACGCTACGACAGCCAGCCTGCTCCCATCCTCAAACGTAAGGATTTTGTCGTTGGTGTTCCACTCCCATTCAACGGCCCGACCTTCCGCCATTTTGCTGAGTTCACATATGACATCCAATTTCCGGGGGGACTTTGTCCTTAGCTTTTCGCAAGCGATGTCAAGCAACGCTCTATTCGTCCAGCGGAGCTTCACACCACAATGTTCAATCTCGGAATCCCAAAATTCTGCGATGGTGTTTATGGATGGCAAGACATACTCCATGCGGTTCAGGTTTATCAGGGGTACCCACTGACAGATGCATCACCAACCCACCGTAGCGGCCCGTGGGACTGCGATATTTAACCCCCTGGCGTTAACGCGGGAGTAGGAGGCGTGACCGATAAGTCATCGAGTTTCTTCATGTTCTTGGCCTCCAATTCTGCGGCGGCGACCAATTGTGCTTCGATCTCTTCGTTATGCGCCGCTATTGCGTCCGCGATGGCTTGGTTCAAAGCTTCCAACCGTTGGAGTTCTTCGTACTTCTCCCGGACCTTGGCGCTGAACGCGGCGGCGTTGGCTTCGACCTCCGCCAAGTATCTGTTGGTGATTTCAGCCCGCTCGCGGAATCCCCGGAGCCGTTCCAGAACTATGTCGTTCCAGACACCTAGGATTATCTTGTCGCGCTCCAACCGGGCAATCAACGAGCGAGTCTTGGTCAATTCTATTTCCTGCTGTATCTGGAGTGCCTTTTGCGCCGCCGCCAACCGTTGGGCATCGAGCGCGGCCTTGGCCTTTTCTTCGTTAAGGGCCTGCTGTCTAGCAAGTTCCTGGGCCGCAATCTTGGCCCTATCTTCCTCTATTTGTGTCGTTGACTCCAACCGCAACTTGACTTCGGCAAGGCAAGCGTTGAGCATCACGGGGAAGTCATTGACTTCGGATGGGATGGGAAACCAACTCGAGTTGTGGTTCGCGCCTTTGCCAATAACGCGCGCTCTTACAAGCTGCCACGGCTTATTGGGCAATGTAATAGTATTTAATTGTCCTATTTCCCATTTCTCCGGGAAAGGGCTTTTCAGGTCAAACGAAACCCCGACAGCTCTCAAGATGGAATCGTTCCCTTCACTGCGTACGGTGTATGAGCGTCCAAATTCTGAGATCGGGCCGCCCGTCTGTATGTTCGTCCAAGTGAATTGAAGTTGCAGATACTGAGCTTCTGTCATGTGGGCAAAGTCGTAGGGATAGAACTCCAGTGCCCCAAAGCAAGCATCCGATCCCTCACGCTCCAGAACGACGAACCGCACCCCGGTAATGTCGTCCAGACGATAGTCCCATTTGCAATCGGAATTAGTGTTGCCAGGGACCTCCCTGTCTTCCGGGGCGCAGTCCAAGGGTTGGTCAGCGTGGGTCAAGTTGGACCAAGCCATACTTCCGGCCAAGAATATCCCGGCCAGTACCGAAATCAGGCCAATCTTTTTCACGTTACTTTTCTCCCCAGTCTACGCCGGTAGTCTTGCTTGAGGCGCAGGCGGCGTACTTGATGGCGGCGGCAGCGTACCATTCGATTTCCCCTTCTGAACCGGGTGCCGGAACGCTATCGCCATTCTCTCTTGCGCATTCGGCAAGGATGTCGACCGACTTCCTCAGTTCAGTGATTTGGGCATCTATGTCTCTGTGCTGGGCATCGGTCAAGTCCTTGCCAGCGTCGGGCTTCGGCTGAATTGGAGTCACGGCCGACGATTCCGGTTTGTCCTTGATACTGGAAGACACCCCGGCATTAGTATCTAAGACCGGGGCAGACGTTGCCTCAACCGGAACTGAGGTTGGAACTGATTCAACGGCAGGGGCCGTCGTGGCTAACTTCACATCTGCTTTACTTGCAGTGGGAACGCCCTGCTCTTGCGGAACGGGAGTGAGCACGACAGGATTAGAATCTGCGCCCGCACAAGCAAAGGAAGCCGCCAATAGACTCGCAACTCCCAATAGAATGTGAATACGCCATGACACCAGTTTTTGTATCTTTGTGAGCACTCTTAAAGCCATGAACTATTGTTGTCAGCTAAAAATGGTCGTACTTGACGCGGGTTGAATGTCCACACGCTCTACCGCGACAGCACCACGTCCACCAGGGCCAGTTGCCCCCGGTTGACGGCGGTCAGGGCGCGGGCCAAGGCAGGTTGGAGTTCCTCGGGGTCTTCGACCCGCTCGCCGTGGCCGCCGAAAGGGGCGACCAGTTCGGCGTAGTTGGGGCCGGGGATGTCGACGCCGTGGTGGATGCCCGTCCTGGCGGCGACGCCGTCGGGGAAGAATTGCAGGTGCGAGCTTTGCATCGCCGCGTACTTGCCGTTGTTGAACACCACTATCATTATCGGAATGTTCTCGGCGGCCGACACGCCAAAGCTCTGGGTGACGGGGTTGTAGAGGAAGCAGCCGTCGCCCATCAGGGCAACCACCGGCTGCTGGGGCTTGGCCAGCTTTACCCCCAAGGCCATTCCAAGCCCCTGGCCCAGGCCGCCGTTGGGGTGGAAGTAGCTCTGGGGCTTGTTCCAGCCCAAGTGCCTGAAAATCGCCCCCCGGTGGGTGATGGTCTCCTCCACGTAGACCGTGTCGCTGGGCATTACCTCGCTCAGGGCGGCGCAAAGCCATGCGGGGTCGATGGGGCTTTGGTCCTTCGCGGCCTCCACTTCCGCGGCGGCGCTCTGACTCAGCTTGTCGTGTTCCACGCTCCAGTAGGAACGGCGGTCGTTCGCTTTGTCCGAGCCGGACTCGGTGGCGTCAAGCAGCATGTCCAGAGTGGAGGCTACGTCGCCCTCCAGGTACACGTCGGCCTTCAGGGCTTGGTATACCAAGTGCTCCTTGATGGGGTTTTCGTCGATGACCACCACGTCGCCCTGCGTCGGGCCTTGCGTGGGCGGGTACCAAGGAGTGCGGCTGCCCACCAGCAGGAAGAGGTCGGAAGTTGACATAAACCGGCTGAGATCGGACCCCATGTAAAGCGAGTGGTCCTTGGGGAAGTTGGCGTAGTTGGGGGCCACCTCCACCACGGGGATTGCGAACCGCTCCGCCAAAAGGACCAGGTTGTGGAAGGCGTCAACGTCCTGGCCGCAGCCCTCTGCCACTATGACCGGGTGGTTCGACCGGGAAATCATCTCGGCCACCCGTTGGACCTCGGAGGCATTGGGGTACACCTTCGGGGCAGCCGGTGGCTTGACCATCCTGGCCGGGGGCACCCATTCTGGGCGCATTACCTCGATAGGTATGTCCAGGTACGTCGGTCCCTTGGGGACCCGCTGGGCCATTTCACCGGCCCGGCTGACCGTCTCGTAAAGAGTGTGGGAACTGGTGACGTGGCTGCTCCACTTGACGAAGGGGTCCACCAAGCGGTTGGGCCCGCCGACGACGCTGAGGTTGCGGTACCACTGGGCGCCGGGGTCGAATTCGGGGTCTTCGCCGTAGGTGATGGACTCGCCGGAACAGACGACCATCGGGATTTCGGCCAAGTAAGCCCCGTGGATTCCCAGCGACCCCTGGAGCAGGCCGACGCCGGCGTGGAGCAACACGGCCTGCATCCGTCCGGTTACCCGGGTGTAGCCCATGGCCATGGTGACCGCTAAGGTTTCGTGCCAGCAGTCTATGTAGCGGGGGCCGTCTATCTCGTTGGTCTTCTGGCGGGCCAGGGCTTCCCACACGGAGGGCCACTCGGAACCCGGCGAAGAGATAATGTAGTCCACCCCCAGGTTGCGGAACGCCTCCAGTACGGCCTCGCCTCCGTCAAGTCTCTCGGTAGTCATTGCAGCCTCCTAATAAAGTGCGGGCTTGCCCGCCTGCCACAAGTGATGATTGATGCCAATTATACGATGTCCGGAACTCGCCTTGAGGCCAGGTTACCACTCCAGGCCCGGCTCGCGTTCCTGGAGCACTTCGCCGAAGAGGGTCAGTACTTGGTCAATCCGTAGAACGACAACATCCCCGGTGTGGGCTTGGTCGCCGCCGGTTGGCGACAGCCTGCGGTCTACTTCGTCGAAGTCCGGGCCGTCCTGGTGGGCGGAGGCGGTGCAGCGGAACTTCCAGCCCTGGCCGGTGGCGGCGTTGCGGTAGATTACTATGACCTTTGGGTTCTCTTCGACCTGCACCAAGGACGTAGCAGTAGTGCGGTTCTTGTAGGCCAAGGAAGAACCGGTCAGGGCCATCATGGTGCCGATGTAACCGGCGTCGGGCGTACCGTCCTTTGATGCGGTGGTGACGATACAGGGGTTGCCGCTGGTCCTGGCGTTGTTGATGCCTTCCTGCATCTCGTCGGTCAATTGAATCATTTCTTCTCCCTTTTCGCGGGAACTACAGCGAGTGTAAACGAGGTCTACTCCCCAGTCTTCACCCAGCGGCATTCGGGCAGGTGGCCGTGGGCGCCGTTGTCGGAGCAGGTGCAGGGGATGTCGTTGCGCTTGATGTGGCCGGTAAGTATCAGGTAGGCGTCGAAGCCCACATAGAAGGTGTCTCCCGCGTCGATGGACTCGAAGCCGGCGGCAAAGGCTTGCCGAAGTACATCTTGAGACGGTGTTGTCATAGGGCGTTCATGGAAACGGAGCGGTCGGCGGGCTTCAGGGCGTTTCCAAGAGTTCCAAAACGTCCTGGGCAAACACCATTTCTTCCGTCCCCTCCAGCGACGGGTCGTTGGGCGACGTTAGATAGGTGACGGATAGCCAGACGCCATCCTGGAAGTTGGTGACGACCTCTCCAGTGGACCCGTCGGCCAAGCGGACTTTGCTGCCCGGCTCAACCAGCCTGATGTTTATTATTTCGCTCATTTCAGAAGAAAAAGGTCAAGTTCTTGGCCAACAATACGTTCTGGTCCAGCACGATTTTGCGCCGGGCAATTTTCCATTCACCGCCGCGCTTTCGCAGCGTCTCTTCCCGCTTGCCTACCAGGAAGTCGGTCTCGGTCTCAATGCGGTTGCGGTAGATGATGAACCGGCACCGGATGGAAACCTCCTCGGCGTCCGACATGGACGGCGAGGCGTCGAGTATTTGCACGTTGGAAACGATGTGGCATATCCGCGACAAAGGCTCCTCTGCCCAATGGACGCCGGTGAGTATCTGGTTCACCCGTCGTGTAAGGGTGTCTTTCCCCTCGTCGAACCAACTGATGTCCTGGCCCTCGCGGGTGTACTCCCGCTCCAGTTCCCCGAACTTAACGTTCCGGCGCATGGGCATCCAGTAGCGGATGTCGTCGTCCAGCAGGGAGAGCCATTGCTCGTATTCCCGGGCGTCCAGCAACTCCGCCTCGGCGAAGAGGAACTGCTCTATCTCGTCCTTGAGGATAAGGCGCGCGACGCTTTGCTCTGAGTAGGCCATGTTCAGCTTTCCCAAGTGACCAGCTTGTCCCAGGAATCGGCCTCCATGAACTCGGCCCACCGGCGGTAGAATCCCCGCTGGTTTTGCTCCGCGGCCTTGGCGTTGGTGGTATCGAAGATGAGTCCGGGCAACTTCAGGCCGTCGTCCTCGAAGTTGGGGTCTCCTTGGCCCAGGCCCATCTCGTAGTTGTAGGGGAAGCGCCTGGCCACCACGCCGCTGCTGGCCGCGTGGGCGTAGTTCCAGTTCTCCATGTCGTCCTGCTCGGTGAGTCCCCCCGGCCCGGAGTAACGGATGTAATACTGCCGCAGGTAGTCCTTCACTTCGGGCGGGGCCTTGGCGTCCACCAGGAACCAGCGCCACACTTCCGTCTTGTTCACGCCCCTGGGGTGCCACACGGCGATGCTCCGGGGTTGGCGAGGCAGGTAGGACATGTTGGGGAACACTGTTCCCGGCCCGCCCAACAGCCGCCAGAGTTCGCCCATCTTCCGTTTCTTCTCCGCCTCGCACCACTGGAAGTATTCGGCCAGGATGGGCAAGTCTCCGTAGGCTTGGGGTATTGGCGCATCCATGGGTCGCAGGGCCATCACGGTGCCGTGGCCCCGTTCAGGGAAAGACACGTCGAGCAACTTGGAGTTGGTCCTTTCGCCGAGGTCGCGGCGTCCCGACCCGCTGGGGCCGATGCCCACTATGTCCACCGAACGGTGGCTTATGTTGTGGTAGCGGTCGCCGACGAAGTTCTCTGCCGGGAACTTCCAGTTGCACGGCACCAGCCATTTCTCCACGCCGCCGAACACCTCGGTGCCGCCCTCGTCGCCGTCCCAACTGTCCAGCAGCAGGTCGAGATAGAGCCTGAAGCCGCCGATGTAGTCGAAGAAAGACGGCGCCGATTCGTCCCAAGTCGCCCAGATTGTGCCCTTGTAGTTGAACATCCGGGGCACTTCGACAAGCCCCCACTTGGACTTGTCCAGTTCCTGGCGATAGGCGTCCTTGAAGAAGGGCACCCCAACCAGTTTGCCGTCGGTGGCGTAGCTCCACCCGTGGTAGGGGCAGGTGAAGACGGGGGTGTTTCCCTCGTCGTAGCGGCACACCTTCATGCCGCGGTGCATACAGGAATTCAGGAATACGTGGACCTCTCCCTCCCGGTCGCGGCAGAGTATCACCGACTCTTCGCCCATCGACGAGATGAAGTAGTCGCCCGGCTTGGGAATCTGGGCTTCGTGCCCGACCATCAACCAAGCCCGGGCGAATATCTGTTCCTGCTCCTGTTGGTAAATTTCCGGGTTGACGAAGATTTCGCGGCTTATCAGGCCAGTATCTATGTCCACCATGGAGCCGCTGACTTTGGAGGTAACGACCATAACGTGTGGCCTCCCGGAACGATTCTATTTAGAGCCCGTTCGATTAGAGCCTATCCGAAAATACCCCTCGTCACTCCCGCGAAAGCGGGAGTCCATTGTACCAAGCAGTGGATTGCCGCCTGCGCGGGAATGACGGAAAGTGTCCAACTTGATTGTCGGATAGGCTTTTATCCCCGCCTGGGGTCCTGCTGTTGGTAGGAAGCGGGCTGATCGGCCATATCGGCCCGCAACTCAACCCCGGTAACCTCTTCCAGAACACGGGCGGCCTTGGCGAAACCGTCCTGGCCCCAACCCAGTTCCTGCGCCCGTTTGAAGACCTCGTCGGCAATGGCGCCAGTCATCGCCGGGGCATCCACATCGATGGCCAACTCGCAGGCAAGGCGCAGGTCCTTGGCGACAATGTCCAGCGTTCCGCCGGAGATGTAGGTGCCGCTGAGAACGGAGCGGGGGATGTTGTCGAAGACCCGGCTGGCCCCGGCGCTTACCGGCACAACCTGGGACAACAGGCCCACGTCCACTCCCGCCTTGGCGCCGATTATAAGCCCTTCAACGGCGGTTATGAAGTTGGAGTAGCCCAGGTACTGGGTGACTAGCTTGGTGATGCATCCCGCGCCGTTGTCGCCCAAGTGAAAGATGTTCCCCGCCATGGCTTCCAGCAACGGCCGGTATCGGGCAAGGGTCTCCGCATCCCCGCCGACCGTCACGGTCATCCCCGGCGGACGCCCGCTGACCGGGGCGTCCAACACTTCCACGCCGCGGGACTTGCAGGCTTCGGCTATCCGCCTGAACACCTTGGGCGAATTGGTGGTCATGTCGATGAATGCCCCGCCGGCGGCCAAGCCGGACAGGATGCCCGTTTCAGGGTTGAGGACGGTATCCTCTACTTCCACAGGACCGGGCAGGGAAGTGAACACCACTTGACTGGCTTGGGCGACGGCGCGTGGGCTGTCCGCCCAGTCGGCGCCCAACTCGCACAGATTGGTTGCCGCCTCACGGCGGATGTCGTGGACGGTCAAGTGATGGCCCGCCTCGATAAGGCAGCGGGCCATTGGATTGCCCATGGTCCCCGTTCCAATAAATCCGACTTGCATCGAATCACCCAAGGGCGGTTACGTTATTCGAATACTTTTCTAAGGCTTGAAGACCGCCAAGCACTTCTCGGAGTTGAACACGTAGGTCTCGATGTAATCGAGTATTTCCGGCTTGCGGTTGAGCTCTTCCATTGCGCCGGCAAGGCACATCCAGTTGAGCATTTCCTGTTGCCCGGCGGCCTCTATTTCAGGAGTGGAGACCTTCCGCCAAGCGGCGTAGTCGCCGTTCTTGAGTTCCTCGAACCGAGCCCGGTCCGACTCGTGGTCGGGCCACAGCAGGTGGTTCTTTTGAGTGAGGAAGGCATGGGACCAACTGGAAGAGGCGATCAGGGCCACCCGCCAAGGGCTGTCTCTCAACACGCGGACGGTGGCCGCGCCGACCTCCATGCACCGCTTGGGCGAAGGGCCGGGCGGGTCATCTTCTTTCTCGTACTCGACTGCGCCGCCCCGGTTGCGGATTACCTTGCTGCCGTAGCAGTTGACCAGGAAGGGCACCACGGGATAGTCGAACCCCTTGCGGTCGTAGTCCAAGTAGAGCAGGGTGTTGATGATGGCGTGGCCCAAGCCGCCCTTCTCGTGCAGCGGCTTGTAGGCGTAGGACATGTCAATCCCTTCGTTGATGAGGCCGGTAACCAGTGCCCGCGCCCCGGGGTGACCACTGTACCGGAACACCTTGTCCGCCGGTTCATCCCAAACATTGCGGCGAGGGCTGCCGTCCCTGTTCATCATTGGCTGGCACTGGATGTCGTCATACGCCAGCACGCAGAAGGGCGGGATGATGTCCTCTTTGAAATTCTCGTACTGGTCGTCGCCCCATATCAATACGAAATCGGGATTGAAGGCTTCCAGTTCCGCCCTCTGTTGCCGGAAGGCGGCGACCAAACGGTCACGGTGTACCTTGGCGGCGGCAACCCCCTGGTCGTCGCCGTACTCGGCGCGCATCGCCTCGGGCCAGGTAGCGGGGTTCTTGACCTCAGTGGGTATCCGGTCGCTGAGCAGCGTTCGCGTCAAGGGGAAGCCGCGGTCCTCGTCGGGAGCGATAAGTCCTGGATAATGCGTAATGCCTATGCCCAGAATTTCGCCCATAGCGCGCCTCCTTGAGGACAGGTTGTTGCAGGGGATTATACCCCGGAATGGGGAAAGATTCAGCTTAATAGATAATTGCAAAACTCCGGTGAGGGGCCAGAGACGCCGGCAAGAGCGCAACAAAAAACGACGGAATCATCAACGATTCCGCCACCGGGCTTAAGGCGGGAGTCGCGTAGCTAAAGTCGCCAACGATTTGCGAATTATCTCGAGAGCCAGTGGCGAACCTGCTGGGCATGGAAGGGCACAAAAAGCTGGATGTAGAGAGTTTGAGCGGAGTTGCCTGATTACTGTCTGTGTCCCGGAGGTTGGCGACGAATGACCTGAGTCAGGATAGTCATAAGAGAACCGAACGTGCCCTTGACCATCCAATCAAGAAAGTGGATAGCGCCTGGCGGAACCTTCCACTTGCCAGATTCTTCCAGTCCTCCTAGCCATACCCACGCGGCGAATCCACCGAAAACCAACGCCAGCAAAAGCGCGACGATGAAGATTTCGGTATTGGTCATACTTCAACCTTACTGCTCAGCGGGTCCTCTCGGTCCTCCTCCTTTCTGGCCGATACGTTCCGGTTGAAATACAAGACCAGCAGAATACCGGCGGTAACCACTAACACGACGGCCACAGCTGCCATTGCCATCGCCACGAAAGGCAATAGAGGGTCTTGCGCGTCCACGAGCAAAGTGAGGACACAAATCGCCAGCGTTGCCGCTGGCATCAGTATGAACACCGCACGACTAGTCAGCCGCCCTACAAGAGCAAGATACCCCATCATGGTCGTGCCCACTATCAGCATGGCGAACATGATGAGCGTGTTGGCCACCTTAATACCCCTTTCCGGTTAGACCATGTTGCACTGTTTACTGAGCCCAGACAAATGCTAACATGGACTCCACGGCCATTCAACGCAGGAACCAGAGAATTAGCATTTTTACTGGGAACGTTCCTCAACCACAAGCATCGGGATAGTTGATGAGTTGAAGGGTTCAGATTTCGGCTGACAGGTCCGGCTTTGCTGCCGAGGTTGCGTTGCGCCTCAAAGGCGTCCTGCCTTGTGGGGGGTACCGTTCCGCTCAAGTTGGGATGGTGAGTCTCACCACGGTGCCCTGCCGGTGCTCCGTTTCCCTTAGCAATGGTTCCGCGGCCCCGTACATGGTCAGCAGGCCCGAGCCTGATTGGATCCACAGCTTCCGGCCCGGTTTCTTCATCTCCATAAGAGTCATCCACAGGCCGATGCCTCTGGTGGGGGTCCCGGTGCCGGAAACCAGCTCCTGCACGGCGAGGCCTATCGCGTCTGCGTCGGTCTCCGGTTGGGGTACTTTCGGGTTGCCGGCCAGGGTGGTACGGATGCCGGCGCCCGAGTCTGTGATGACAACGTCGAAAGCATAACCTCTCCGGTGGGGTATATACCGCACGTGGGCGTGGGCGCCCTCCGGGGTCATGCCGTGTTCGGCGGCATTGTTGACCAGTTCGGAGAATATCTCCACAAGTTCGGGGTGCAGGTTGGGAGCGCCCATCGCATGGTCCCGGAGGTTTTCCTCGAGGACGTCGGCGAGCTCCTGGGCCTCTTGCATGGAATGGAAGGCTGTTGGCTCCAGAGCGTATTCCTTATCGTTGGCGTGCATGTCGCTTCCTGGGTGCGGTGGTGTGGGCGTCCTGTCCGGGACATTATTGCTGAATGATTATCTTTTCTTCAATTGACTTTTCCGATGGCGTTTTCTACAATTGAAGTGACTAAAGGTCAACGTGGCGGCGCGGCCCCTTTCACGGGGCCTTTTTCTGGTGTGACCCGCCAGGGAGCATGTGCCCCGGTGGCGCAATGGCAGCGCAGTCGATTTGTAATCGACAGGTTAGGGGTTCGACTCCCCTCTGGGGCTCTTTACCGGTACTGTCCCGGCGTCGGACACGGGCAAGGAGATACACACAGAACGCCGGAAGGCCGGCATACATAACGGAGGGGTGGGTGAGTGGTTAAAGCCACCAGACTGTAAATCTGGCGTCCGGAAGGGCTTCGTAGGTTCGAATCCTACCCCCTCCACCAACTTCTGTTGTAGAATATTGTCGCTTGACCTTGGTAACACATCAATTGCCCAGATAGCTCAGCGGTAGAGCACGTTCTTGGTAAGAACGGGGTCGGCGGTTCAATCCCGCCTCTGGGCTCCAGTAGCAGCGAAGGAGAGTAGACCCAAATGGCAAAACAACGATTCGATCGGACCAAGCCCCATGTGAACGTGGGAACCATCGGCCACGTTGACCATGGCAAGACGACCCTCACCTCTGCAATCACCAAGGTTCTGGCTGAGCGCGGCATGGCGTCTTACCAGGACATGGACAGCATCGACAACGCCCCGGAAGAGAAGGCCCGCGGCGTCACCATCGCCATCGCCCACGTAGAGTACGAGACCGACACCCGCCACTACGCCCACGTGGACTGCCCGGGGCACGCCGACTACATCAAGAACATGATTACCGGCGCCGCCCAGATGGATGGAGCGGTCCTGGTGGTCAGCGCACCCGATGGCCCGATGCCCCAGACCCGCGAGCACATCCTGTTGGCCCGCCAAGTGGAAGTGCCCCGCATCCTGGTGGCCCTTAACAAGGTCGACATGATGGAAGACGAGGAGTTACTGGAGCTGGTGGAACTGGAAGTCCGCGAACTCCTGAACCGCTACGACTTCCCCGGCGATGACACTCCCATCGTTCGCGTCAGCGGGCTGAAGGCCCTGGAGGGCGACCCGGAGGCAGAGGAAGGAATCGTCAAGCTCGTGGAAGCGATGGACGACTACATCCCCGTTCCGCAGCGGATTACCGACCGCCCCTTCCTGATGCCCATCGAGGACGTTTTCGGCATCAAGGGCCGTGGCACCGTCGTGACCGGCAGGGTGGAGCGCGGGCAGTTGAAGCAGGGAGAGCCGGTGGAAATCATCCGCTTCGGCGACGTGCGGGAGACGGTCGCCACCGGGCTTGAGATGTTCCACAAGACGCTGGACACCACCGAGGCCGGCGACGCCGTCGGCGTGTTGCTTCGCGGCGTGGACCGCGACGAGGTGGAGCGTGGTCAGGTTCTGGTCAAGCCCGGTTCCATGAGGCCCTACACCCGTGCGGAGGCCGAGGTGTACGTGCTGAGCCGCGAGGAGGGTGGGCGTCACACCCCGTTCTTCACCGGGTACAAGCCCCAGTTCTACATCCGGACCAGCGACATCACCGGCGAGGTTGCTTTGCCGGAGGGCGTGGAGATGGTGATGCCCGGTGACAACATCCGGATGACTATCTCTTTGATCACTCCCGTCCCCATCGAAGAGCAGATGAGGTTCGCGATTCGGGAAGGCGGCCGCACCGTAGGGTCCGGCGTAATCACCAAGGTGTTGGATTAAGTTATGGCTAGAAAGACTGCCGACGTTCGACAGATCATCACTTTGCAGTGCGGCGATTGCCGGGAGCGCAACTACACGACCAACAAGAGCCGCCGCAACGACCCGCAACGGATGGAACTGCGGAAATACTGCCCCCGCTGCCGGGGGCATAAAGCCCATCGCGAGGTGCGTTAGCCGTTATGGCCAGGGTTTCCGCTCGTGACAACCGGCCAATACCGTCGAGGGCTGCGGGCAGGGTCAATCCCATAGAGTTTCTGCGGGAGACCCTGTCGGAACTTCAGAAGTCGGTCTGGCCCAGCCGTGAGGAGACCGTCAGGCTGACGGCGGTTGTTATCGCCCTGTCGATAGTTTTCGCCTTTTTCCTCGGGGGACTGGACCAGTTCTTCAGCCAGACCTTCAACAGGTTCGTGCTGTAGGCTGCGAAGCTCTCTGGGGCGCCGCAAACGGCGGGGCCAATACGTTTAGGGTGTTCAATCATGACTTCATCCAGGGACATGGAAGTAGAAGAGGCAGAAACTTCCCGGTGGTATATCGTGCATACCTACTCCGGGCAGGAGGACTTGGTCAAGAAAAACCTCGACCTGCGCATCCAGAGCCTGGATATGCAGGACCGCATCTTTGAAGTGCTGGTCCCCACCGAGGACGAGGTCATCTTCAAGGATGGGAAGAGGCGCTCGGAGAAACGCAAGCTGTTCCCCGGCTACATCCTGGTGCAGATGACCATGGATGATGAAAGCTGGTACGCGGTGAGAAACACCCCGGGCGTAACGGGGTTCGTATCCACCGAGGACGAGTACGACAAGCGGCCCAAGCCGGTGCCGCTGGAGGATAAGCAGGTCGAGGACATTCTGAAACAGGTTGAGACCGGCCCGGTTCATGTCCATATCGGACTGGCCAAGGGAGAGACGGTACGCATTACCGAAGGCCCCTTCGTGGACTTCATAGGTTCAATCAACGATGTCGACGAAGCCAAGGGCAAGGTCAGGGTCCTGGTCTCCTTCTTCGGCAGGGAAACCCCGGTGGAACTGGACTTTTTGCAGGTGGAAAGGATTTAAGGCCTTACAGTGGCGAAGAAACTACGAGCAATCATCAAGCTTCAGTTGGAAGCAGGCAAGGCGACCCCCGCCCCTCCGGTTGGCCCGGCCTTGGGCCAGCATGGGGTTAACATAATGGGGTTCGTCAAAGAATACAACGCGCGGACGGCCAATCAGAGCGGCACCATAGTCCCGGTGCATATCTCGGTGTTCGAAGACCGGTCGTTCTCCTTTGTCACCAGGACTCCTCCGGCGTCGGACCTGCTTCGCAGGGCGGCGTCGGTGGAAAAAGGAGCATCCGATCCGCGGCGCGAGAGAGTGGGTTCGATAGACCGCCAAGCCCTGAGGGAAATCGCCGAGACCAAGTTGGCAGACCTGAACGCCGGGTCCGTGGAACAGGCGATGGCGATTATCGAAGGCACTGCCCGTAGCATGGGTATAGAAATAACAGGTGACTGAAATTGCCTAAGCACAGCAAACGTTACACAGCCGTGGCGGAAAGGGTTGACCCGGACCGCCAGTACCAACCCGAAGAGGCCCTGGACTTGATAAAAGAGTTGTCCTCCGCCAAGTTCGACGAGACGGTGGAGTTGCATCTCCGCACCAACGCCGACCCGCGCCACGCCGACCAGATGGTGCGCGGCGTAACCAGCCTTCCGCACGGCCTTGGCAAGACCGTTCGGGTCTTGGTGTTCGCCGACAGCGAATCGGCCGAAATCGCCCGGGGAGCGGGCGCGGACTTTTCCGGCGAGGACGACCTCATCGCGCAGATCGAAGGCGGATGGTCGGACTTCGACGTCGGCTTGGCTGTGCCCAGCGTGATGCCCAAGATAGGCCGGTTGGGCCGTATCCTTGGCAGGCGCGGGTTAATGCCTAACCCTCGCTCCGGCACAATGGTCCAGCCCCAAGACCTGCCGCGGGTTATTCAGGAAGCGAAGGCCGGGCGGATGGAGTACAGGACCGACCGTACCGCCATCATCCACTGCCCGGTGGGCAAGGCCAGTTTCGAGACCGATCAACTGGTTGACAACGTGGCGTCTCTGGTGGATGCTATCGTTCGAGACAGGCCGGCCGCCGTCAAGGGCAGTTTTCTGAGGTCGGCGTACTTTTCGTCTTCCATGGGTCCCAGCATTCAGGTCGACCTGAACGCGTTGCAGGCGCTTCAGCCGCCGGGGTGACGATCGACCGGAACTAACCAAACTAAAACTGATAACAGCCACGCTGTAGACCGCGGGTCCCTTCCGGGTTAAGGACGGCACCGTCGCCCGCCGAGGCGCAAGCATGACCGTAACGTTGAAGTTACCGGGTCCCTGCGTCTCACAGAGAGCAGGGGCTTTTTCTTGGGGGAATATTGCCTACACAAGCAAAGATAGACCGGGTAGAAGAGTTAAAGGACAAGCTGGAGCGGTGCAGCATTGCTGTGTCCACCAGCTATACCGGCATCGGGGTGAACGAGTTCACCGACCTGCGGAGGCGGATGCGCACCGCCGGGGTGGAGTTCACCGTGGTCAAGAACAACCTGATGAAGCTGGCGTGCGATGCGGCTGACCGGCCCGATGGGAAGGCAATAGTTGAAGGTCCCACAGCCATTGCATTCGGGTATGACGATCCGGCGGCCGTCCCGAAGGCTCTTACGGACTATATCCGGACCACCCGCTCCGTGCTGAACATCCAGGGCGCGGTGCTGGGCGCCGGTACGGTCCTGCCGCCAGGCGAAGTGGACCGGCTGGCAAATTTGCCGGCCAAGCCGCAGTTGGTGGCGAACCTGCTTGGCCAGATGCAAGCGCCTTTGCAACGATTACTGGGAGTGATGAACGGCCCGTTGCAGAGCTTAGATGGGCTGCTTCAAGCCCGGATACGCCAACTTGAGTCCGGCGAAGCCGGAAACTGACCCAAATCCAAATAAGGACAAGATAAGGAGGCCCTATGAGCAAGGACGAGGTATTGGCTGCAATCAAAGAGATGAACGTGCTGGAACTGGCCGACATGGTGAAGGCCCTTGAGGAGGAGTTCGGCATCACCGCCGCGGCTCCAGTCGCCGTAATGGCCGCGCCCGCGGGCAATGGCGCCGTCGAAGCCGCCGCACCCGAAGAGGAACAGACCGAGTTCAAGGTGTCCATCAGGGAGATAGGGCCCAACAAGATCAACGTCATCAAGGCGGTTCGGGAAGTCACATCGCTGGGTCTGCGGGAAGCCAAGGAGTTGGTGGAGTCCGCCCCGGCGGCGGTGAAAGAAGGCATCGTCAGGGACGAAGCTGACTCCATCAAGAGCAAGCTGGAAGAGGCCGGCGCCGTCGTCGAGGTGGCATAGAGTCGCACACATAGCCATCGGCGCCCGGGGAGGCACGGATGAGTCGCAGGAAAGACTTGGAACGCTTCCAACGTTTGAAGTCGCAAAACCCTGATTACGTGGGCTTTCGCGGCGTCAATACCGCGCCGCCGAGGCCCCCGGAGGTCTTGGAATCCGTGGTGTGCAGCGTCTGCAACCGGCGTCGCAACGTCGCCGTGAGCAGCCTGCCTGAAGACCGCAGCACGTTTGTTTGCCTGCGCTGCCAGGACCAGGAAGAGACCGCCGTGCCCAGTGCTGCCGAGTAACATCAATCGGCTGCCTCGCGCCGGGCGACGCAATGCTCGGAAAATTTGCCCCAACCCCTCACCAAGAAGGGTTGGGGTTTTGTTCACTTGCCGGTTGCCCACTGCCAGCGTACACTGGCTTCATTCGTTCACGAACTACTTGAAAGGAAGGTATTGGTTCCATGATTAAAGTCACCGTGCTGTATCCCTACGATTCCGAGAAGAAGTTTGACCTCGACTATTACACCGGCACCCACGGACCGTTGGTGCACCGTTTGATGGGCCCGATGGGCTTGGTGCGAACCGAGGCGGAGAAAGGAGTGTCGGGCACAGATCCCAACTCGCCGCCTCCCTTCGTGGTGGTGGGACACCTCTATTTCAATACGACCGACGAGGTGCACGAGGCGTTCAAGACCCACGGACGGGAGGTTCTGGGCGACATAAAGAACTACACCGATATTCAACCGACATTCCAGATCGGCGAGACGATAGACTACCCGGCGAAATGATTCCTGGGCTTCGGTCACAGGTCAATGACATGGTAGCTACTGATCGAACACGAGAACTCTTTGCCGATGCTCGGACCCTGTACGCCGACGCATTGGAGATGTTGGACCAGAGAAGACTCCGCAACGCGGCAGAAAAGGCTTGGGGAGCCACCAAGCGGGCGACCGATGCCTTGGTCTTGGCCCGGACCGGTGAGGAACCCCAGTCGGCCGGGCAAGCTAGGCGGGCACTGTTGAGACTGAGCAGCATCAACCCGGAATTTGACGTGTTTCAAGGCCAATACAACACTCGGTCGGCTTTGTTGCACGTCAACTGTTTCTACGACGGCAACTGTGAGCCGGAGCAGGAGATGACCGCCCTGATTACCGCTACCAGCACCTATATCCGGGATGCCGAACGCTTGGCGTCCATCTGAATGTTCACAGGCCAAGTATAGCTCTCGCCAAAACTTGAGGAACCGGGTCTGGAGGAATCCCTTTTCATGGAGCACAATGCCTTTGAAGATCTGTCCCGTCGCCTGATCGAGGAATATTGGGACTTCTATCCTACGTCGGGGTCTCGAATCGGGCGGCACGAGTATGACGGCAGGCTGCCCGACCTCTCACAGGGTAGCCTGCAACGGCGGATGGACCAAGTCCAGAGAGGGCTGGCGTTCCTCTCAACCATCGAACCCGACGGTGGAGACTCCGACGCAGTCCTCAGCTACCGGATGCTGGAGCTTTTCCTGCAACGGGAGCATTTCGCCCTGACCGAGTTGCGGCCGCTGGAAAACAACCCGATGCGCCAAGTCGGTTACTTGGACGTAAGCGGCTACCTGAACCGTGACTACGCTCCCTTAGCTGACCGGCTTGAGTCGGCGACACGAGTGTTGCAGCAAGTCCCGGACTTTGTGCACGGCTTGAGGGCGGCGTTGGCCGACGGCATTGGGCGCCCGGTGCTGGACATGAGCATCGAAGCCTACGCTGGCATGGCGAAGTTCTACCGGGAGGACCTCGCAGGGGCTGTTGGCGATGCAGTCCCTCCGGACGGTTTTGACGCCGCCAGGGAGGCCGCCGCAGCCGCTTTGGATGACTTCGCGGAAGACCTCAGGAAACGGAGCCGCAACGCTCCCTCAGACTTCGCCATAGGTCCCGGTCTCTACGCCAGGATGCTGGAGGTGGGTGAGGGTCTTTCCACGCCAGTGGCTGAGCTGGAGACGTTGGGACTGGCGGACTTGGACCGCAATCAGGAACGGATAGTCGAGGTGGCGGCTTCCATCACACCGGGGAGATCGGTAAAGGACATCGTAGAGGATATTTCCCGGAGTCACCCCTCGGCGGACGGGCTTATCCCCGAAACCAGGGACATGCTGGAGGAAATCCGCCAAGCGTTGATAGACCTGGACTTGATCAGCATCCCGTCAGAAGACCGGTGCCAGGTTGTCGAGACCCCGTCCTACATGCGTTACGCCTTCGCCGCCATGGACAGCGCCGGGGCGTTGGAGACGCGGGCCAACGAGTCCTTCTACTATGTCACGCCGGTGGACCCCGGATGGACCGCCCGGCAGCAGGAGGAGTGGCTGAGCAACTTCAACTACGACACTCTGAAGGTGGTGTCCGTCCATGAAGTCTACCCGGGCCACTTCGTTCATCATCTGCACAATCGCTACGGACGCCAATTGCCGCTGGTCAACCGGGTGGCTACCTCCTACGCATTCACCGAAGGCTGGGCCCACTACACCGAGCAGATGATGATGGAGGGCGAGTACGCCGCAGACTCACCCAACCTGCGGCTTACCCAGTTATTGGAAGCGTTGGTGCGCGACTGCCGGTTTCTGTGCTCCATCTGGATGCACACCCAAGGAATGACAGTGGACGATGCGACGCAGTTCTTTATGGACCACGCCTATATGGGTGAACTGCCGGCCCGGCGCGAGGCCCTGCGGGGCACGTTCGATCCAGGGTATCTGAACTATACGCTGGGCAAGCTGATTATACTGAAGCTGCGCAGCGATTACCGCCGCGAGAAGGGCGGAGCCTATTCCCTGAAAGGGTTCCATGACCAACTATTGTCATACGGGGCCCCGGCGTTGCCGCTGGTCAGGCAGGCTATGTTGCAGGACCCTGGCGAGGCCGCGCTATAAAAGACCGCTCCCCCCCGATAGTCGGTCAGGTGGTCCGGAAGGTTACCTTGCGGAATGCCTCCCCATAAGACCATTCCTGGTCGTAAGCGGCTTCGGTGGCCTGAGACTCGATGAATTCCCGGACGTCGTCCGGAGAGTAACCGTCCACTTGGCTGCTGTGGACCATGACCGCCCGGGTCTTGATGTCCAGGAACTCGCCGATGTCGACGTAAGTGTCGGGTCGCTCGGTGCCCCAGAACAGGACGGTGCCCGTTTTGTGGGGTTCCAGTCCTTCGTCCTTCCAGAGTTCAACGAAGTGAAGGTGGTCCCTGGCGTAGGGGAACACCGCGTCCAGTGCTACCTGGCCGGTGATGCGGCGGTCCCGATGCCAAGCCAGGTTCTTGCGGTAGGGTTCGGGGCAGATGACGACATCGGGCCGCACCTGACGGATTTGCCTGACCAAGTGGCGGCGAAAGTCGTTGTTGTCTTCCAACTCCCCGTCGGGGAACTTGAGCTCCACAACCTCCGACACGCCCAGCAACTCGGCGGCCTTGTACTGCTCCTGCGTCCGTTGTACTCCTAGGTCTTCTGAACCTATCTTCCGGTCGCTGGCGCCCTTGCTGCCGTCGGTGCACAGCACGTACCGGACCGTTGCGCCTTCATTGATCCACTTGGATATGGTGCCGCCGCACCAGAAATCCGCTTCGTTGGGATGAGGAATAATTACAAGAACTCGCTGCGGGGCTTCTTTCATCCGCAAGGCACCTCCAAACTGATCAACATTGGTATTGCGCTAATGGCGGTTCGACGCGATCGCTCCGCGGCCCGATTTTGGGCGGGGGGCATCAAGGAGTTGATTACTTCGGTGTATAGGCAGGACTGACGTTGGTTGGACTTGAACAGGCGAGGGAGTTTCACTGGTTTATGATGACGCCTTCCTGCTCGGTCATTCCGCATTTTTTGAACACCCGCCCCGCCAGTATTCCTCCGGAAATCACCACCTTCAGGGCGTCATCCACGGATATGTTCGTGGGTGTCAATTCATGGGCAGGCGCCACCAGCAGGAACCCCGATGATGGTATTGGAGTAGTGGGTATGTATACGGCTACCTTTTCCGACCCGTCTACGTCTATCATCCGCGATGTCACCAGTCCGATGGACTGGATGCCTGGCCTAGGGAAATCTACCAGGACCACTTCAGTGTACCGGTTGCTGCCTTGGTTCGCAGTAGACAACAACTCCACCGCCGTGCGAGTAGTGCCGTAGATCGTCTTGACTACCGGGATAACCTCCATGACTCTGTGGGCAACGTCAATAAGCCTGCGACCTACTACGTGGGCGGCGATCAGGCCCATGACGTAGACCATGATCACCACTATAGCCAGCCCTTCGCCCGGTAGGTCGGGACCGGGAAGCAGGGCCAATGGGCCCCGTAGAATGCCGTCCACCAATTCAAAGACGAATTGCAGGACCAGGATGGTAATGCCAATGGGCAGCATCACCAAAAGGCCCGCGACGAAAGTACGCCGCATGTGCCTGGCGATAACCGACAGGGCCGGTAAAGTCCTATGCGACGAAGAATTGGATGGGTCCTGAAGTGGGGTAGCCAAAAATGGTCCTCCGATGGGTCTCAGCGGATTTCGGGGACCAACGCGGCGTATAGCTCCGTAACGCGAACGGCAACGTTATCCCAACCCAGCCCTTCCGCTTTTTGGCGAGCCGCCGCACCCATAGCGCGGCGCAACTTCTTGTTAGATATTATCATTTCGACAGAGTCTGCGAAAGTATCGGGGCAACGCAAGGGGGTCAAATATCCGGTGCGAGCGTGCTGGACGATTGTGGACAGACCGCCCACCCGTGCCGCCACCACGGGGGTCCCACAGGCCATGGCCTCGAGCGCGACGAGACCAAAGCTCTCGTAGTATGAAGGCACCACGCACACGTCGGCGGCGCTGTAGTACTTGGGCAGGTATTGTTGTTCTACTCTTCCCACGAAGTCGAACATGCTTCCCACGTTCAGTCCAGCAGCCAGAGAACGCATTCTGTCTACGTCTTCGTCCTGGCCCACGCCGCCGCCGACCACCAGGAACCGCACGTCATCCTGCGTTTCCAGTTGGGCCGCCATGTGCAGCAGAAGCTCAGGTCCCTTCAACGGCTCCAGCCTGCCTACGTAGAGGAGCACATTCTCGCCGTTGATGCCCAGTTCCCGACGAACGGTCTGCCGGTCTAAAGGGCGAAAAAGTGACAAGTCCACACCGCACGGTATCAACTCTATCGTTTTCGGATTGGCTTGGTAGAGACGCACCATGGCGTCCCGCTCGTGGGGTGTGAACGCGACTACGCGGTCCGCCGATGCCATTACTTCCTTCTCGACCTGTTGCCGGGTTTCCGGTCCATTCTCTCCGGCACGTGATTGGGACTTGACGGCCGCCAGGGTGTGGAAGGTGGTTACGTGAGGTACCCCCCAAGTGGAACTCAGGGCGCGGCCCACCCAGCTGGACAGCCAATAGTGGGTGTGGACCGCTTGGTAGTCCAACCCATTGTCTTGTTGGAACGCCCGGAGCGCGTCTCTGAATTCCGGCAGGAAGGGAAACAGGCGCTCAACAGGTTCCTCGGGGTCGCCTCCGGGCAAGTGAATCACTCGCGCAAAGGGCGCGATGTCCGTCATTATATCCGTGTGGCCGGGGTGTTCCCTGGTGAAGACGTCTACCTGAACGCCGAGGCCGGCCAAGGCCTTGGCCAACTGCTTGACGTATACGTTCATACCCCCGGATTTGCCTTCTCCAGGGGCCGCCAGGGGGCACGCGTGAAACGAGATGAAGGCCGCTCTGCCGACGCTCAACTTCGCCTCACCGTCATCTGGTAAAGGTTGCGGGGCGTGCCGCCAAGGTGCTGCTTGTAGGTCTCGGAACCCCGCAGGAAATCGAAATACTCCAGCCTTTGCTCGATGGCATCCCGCAGGCAAAGGGCGTTCAACAGCAGGCCTACGCTGTAATACCCGTAGTCCGGGTCGTAGCCGCTGTTGTACAGCAGCCGGGAAGAGGCGTAGTCAAAGCACAGGCTGGCGGCCACCGTGGCGCCTTCAAACTCCATGAAATACAGCCTCAACACGTTGACCTCCGCCATTCGACGGGACATAGACCGGAAGAACTTTTCCCGGTCGGCGGTCATGTACTCCGCTTTGTCAGGCCTGCTGAGGCGCATCAAGCGAAGGAAGTCGTCCAAACGTGACGAAACTTCGTCCGGGTCTGTAACGGCATACCAGCGCCAGTCCGGTTGAGCTTCCAGCCGCCTGAATTTCCGGCGGAGTTCGTGGCGGTTTTTCTTGGAAAGCACTGCCAGGTAGTCGTCCCACATAGCCGGCAACTGGATGCCGGAGGACGTGTCTTCCTGCTGCACCTCCACCGAATACCCCCGCTCACGGGCCATATCGGGCAGATGCTGGAGCGTTGGCGATGTTTCCACCAAGGAGTCCAACTGCATCACTTCCCAGGACCGGCCTTCCAACTGCCCCAGCAGGACCTCGAAGAATGGGGCTTCGAAACCTTGGCGCACCATGAAGTCGTTATAGTCGACCGTTTCCTGGCTGCCAAGGAAGGCCAGAGTGTTCCCGGTGCAAGTCAACGACGCGATGGCGTCAACGCCGTTCGGAGACGGAACGTAGAACCCGGCCATTGTCTTCCCGTCGCCGAAGTTTTCCCACCAGACCTGTTGCCATTGGGGGGAGAGGAACAGGGTGTTTACCGGAGAAGACGAAAGCATTCCCATCCACTCCGACTCGATTTCCTGGAAAGATGTCAGCGTCTTAGGGGCCACGAATTTACCTCCGGTTTAACAGGGCCAGCAGCCCTTCCCGCCCAGGGGCGAAGTGTTGGAACCGGCCCCGTGTTGCGGTGGTGGTCACGCGATGGCCGGGTTTCTGTATACCGCGCATTGCCATGCACAAATGCTCCGCTTCCAACTGCACCACCACCCCGTCGGGGTCAAGGGCAGACGATATAGAATCGGCCACTTGTCCGGTGAGTCTCTCTTGGACCTGTAGACGGCGGGCGGCCACTTCCAAAGCCCGGGCAAGCTTGCTTAGTCCGGAAATCTTGCTGTTGGGCACATAGGCAATGTGAGCGGCGCCGAAAAAAGGAAGGAGGTGGTGCTCGCAAAGCGAGTAGAAGGGAATATTGCCTAACACTATCGGGTCGCGGTGTTCGGCTTCGAATACGGTGTCAATGGCTGAAGCGGGGTCCAAGCCTACCCCGGAGAGCAGCCATTGGTACATGTTGGCTACCCGGTCCGGCGTCTCCCGCAATCCTTCCCGCTTAGGGTCTTCTCCGACCCCTTCCATAAGGGCAGTGATTGCCTGCTTGACGAGTTGCTGTTGAATACTCGGTACCCCCGGGAAATTAAGTGGCGGGTCAGGAGACCGTGGCCAAGGCCACCGCCTCTACTGCTTCCATGGTAGGTTCAATCTCGACGGTCTGATTGACCACGCTTCTGACGGCCAGGTCGACGTCCTTCAGACCATTGCCGGTGAATATGCACACTACCCGCTGCCCCTCAAGATTCAGTCCTTGGCGGTGCATCTTGACCAAGCCGGCGAACGAGGCCGCCGACGCCGCTTCACAGAAGATGCCTTCCTTGGAGGCCAGCGCCCGGTAAGCGTCCAGTATCTCATCGTCGCTTACCCAGTCGATGACCCCTCCGGAACTATCGCGGGCTTCCACCGCGCCTTCCCAACTGGCAGGGTTGCCGATGCGTATGGCGGAGGCGATGGTCTGGGGATTCTTGATGGGCTTGCCACGAACGATGGGCGCCGCGCCCTCCGCTTGAAACCCCATCATCCTGGGCAATTGCTTGCTGCGCTCAGAGGCTTGGTACTCCCGGAAGCCCTTCCAGTAGGCGGTGATGTTGCCGGCATTACCCACGGGGATAAACACATAGTCCGGCGCCTCTCCCAAGGCGTCCACAATTTCGAACGCCGCGGTCTTCTGCCCTTCCAAGCGATGAGGGTTGACGGAGTTCACCAAGGTTACTTCATATTTGTAGGTAAAGTCCCGGGCCAGGGCCAGGGCGTCGTCGAAATTGCCGTTGACCATGAGAATCCTGGCGCCGTAGGCCATGGCCTGGGCCAGTTTGCCCATCGCCACTTCGCCCTTCGGTATTATGACGAATACCGGCAGGCCGCAATGAGCGCTGTAAGCGGCGGCGGCGGCGCTGGTGTTCCCGGTGGAGGCGCACATCACCGCCCGGCTCCCTTCTTCCAGGGCCTTGGCCATGGCCACCACCATCCCCCGGTCCTTGAAGGAGCCGGTGGGATTGCAGCCTTCAAGCTTGAAGTACAACTCGTCGCAACCCATCTCTTCGCCAAGGCGGCTGGACTTCACCAACGGAGTGTTCCCCTCTCCCATGGTGATGAGCGGCGTGGCGCCGGTTACAGGAAGGAACTCCTTATAGGCCTCCAGGACTCCCGAAGTCATCAGACCCGTTCCGTGTCCCCTGCTATTATTGCTCAGTCCCACCACTACCTCGGACTCGGCGCGGAAAGTTATCGCGCCGGGCTTTTGATTATCAGGCATCGGTTTCCCGGATGCTACGCTTCAATCCTCAGAAGATTGTTCACCGCGTGCACGACCTCAAGTTCCACGACCTGCTTCAGCGAGTTCTGGACCGAGGCTTCCACCGCGGGATGGGTAGTAATCACGATGTCGGCCGTCTGGTTGTCCGGGTTGGTGTCTTTCTGCAGCACCGACGCGATGCTGATCTGGCCATCACCGAGGATGCGAGCTATCTGGGCCAGAACTCCGGGGCGGTCGGCCAACGTGAGACGCAGGTAGTACCGGCACGAAAGCTGGTCGATAGTGGTTAGTGGCTGGTGGCTAGTGGCTAGTGGCCGGTTACTGGGCACTAACCACTGACCACTGATCACTGATTTGGCGAGTTCGATCATGTCTCCCACGACGGCGCTGGCGGTGGGCTCGCGTCCCGCACCCATGCCGTGGAAGATGACGTTGCCGCACAAGCTGCCCTCCACCTCCACCGCATTGTACACCCCGTCGACCTTGGCGAGCATGTGGTCCAAGGGCACCAAGGCCGGATGGACCCTGGTCTGCACCGCGCCGTCGCTAAGGGTGGCAATGGCCAGGGGTTTGATGGCGTACCCGAGTTCATAGGCATACCGGAAGTCCTTGGCTTCCAGGGAGGAAATGCCCTGCTTGAAGATGTCTTCCGGTTGGAAATGGCGATGGTAGGCTAGGGAGGCAAGGATGGCAAGCTTGTATCCGGCGTCGATGCCTTCTACGTCGTTGGTTGGGTCGGACTCGGCGAAACCGAGGGACTGGGCTTCACTGAGGGCTTGCTGGAAAGAGGTATGGTCCTGGGCCATGCGGGTGAGGATGTAGTTGGTGGTGCCATTGATGATGCCGCGGACCGAATGGATATCGTTGGCCAAGAGTTGGTTCATCAAGCAGCCGACGATGGGTATACCACCGCCGACGCTGGCCTCGAACAATAGATTTACCCCGTTTTCGGCCGCCAACGCGGTCAACTCCGGGCCGAACTTGGCAACGGCCTCCTTATTGGCGGTGACCACGTGCTTTCCGGCGGACAGACCGTCTTTCAGGAACCGGGCGGCCGGATCAGTTCCGCCGATTACCTCGGCAAGTATCTGTATCTCAGGGTCGAACAGGAGGTCTTCCGGGTTCGTGGTGAGTAGTTCCGGCGGGACCACGGTATCCCTGACCTTGGCCGGGTCCCGCACCAGCACCCTTTTCAGGTTAACGGGCCGCCCCACTTTCCGGGCAATGTCCCCCGACTGTTCCAGCAGGGTGTTGGCGACCCCTCCGCCGACAACCCCCAGACCCATTAAGCCAACATTGATTTCCCCGGACTGCTCCACTGAACGCTTACCTCTGACCCAAGGGGTTTCCACCCTGGGTTGATTGGCCGGTCCTGGGGGCGCTCAGCTTGACTTGGTCGGCAACCCAAGCGTAATACTTGCTGTTGAAGTTCATCCTCAACCACCCTTCCTCAGACCCGCGCAACTGCTGATCGTTCTGCCACTTCAAGACCAACTCGTTATTGAGCTTGGCTCTCATGCGGTCGGAAATTTCCTGTTCAGTAGGGTCGCTCAGTTTCTGCACAATGTAAATGCCCGACTGGGTAAACATGGGTTGGCTGATCTCGCCTTCCTGAAGGGCCTCTATTCCCTCCTCTTCATTGCCGAAGAGACGGTCGTCCAACTCCGGGAAGGCTCCCCTGGGCACCCATCCCACGTACCCGGTGTGGTCGGCATAAACGGCGGACTGGCCGCTTATCTCGGCGGCCACCTTGGCGAACGCCTCGTTGTCCAAGCGGCTCCGCACCGCGGTGGAGTCAACGTTGTCCTGTGGCTGCATACGAATCCATTGGACTTCGACATGCTCCTGCTCGTCTTCAATGGCGGTTCCCAGCAGGGCGTGGAGGTGGGCCAAAGCGAGACGTTCCTCCATGATCTCCCGGAAATCTTCGTCCTCCAGCCCGGTCCGGGCCAGGAAGATCTGGTAGTTGTTCCGGTACTCCTCGTCCAACTGGCCAGGGTCCGTTGTCTGTCCTTCAGGCGTAGAAGGATAGAACTGGTTCTTGAGTCCTTCCTCAATGTCCTCGTCGGTGATGTTGATGCCCAGCCCTGGCGACGCCCTTCGCAGTACCTGGGCGTTCAACATGTCCCTGAGGTATTCAAACGGTACGGTGCTAAGGTCCACCTGGCCGCTCAGGCCTTGCAGCACGCGTATGCGTTCCACAAGGTCTCCCATGGTGAACTCCACCTCGCCCACACTGCCGGCCCAAACCCTGGGCGGTTTGTAAAACTCTTCGTAGAAGCCGTACGCCACTATGCCGAAAATAATCAGCATCAATGCGCCGGCCACGCCTATTGCGATTCTTTGGTGGCGTCTTTCGCGGTTGAGCCTGGAAGGCTCGGTGCGGGCTTCTTCACGCCGGCTCCGGCGCGACCTGCTGCGACGCCGCCCTTCTGCAGGGGCTACGTCGGTTGCGGCGCTACCGCCACGGTTCCAAGGAAAAACCATTCTGGTCCTCACGGGGAGACGGCGTCCACCGACGCCGGGAGGGTGTTGCCCACCGGCCTGTTCCGGCCGACCGGCATTGGCAATGGCGCTATATACTGCCTAACGGCGAGACCCGCCGATGGCGGGAACGTAAGGCACAAAGGGGACCAACGCTATATGCCGGGCGCGTTGAATTGCCAGCCGGAGGGTCCGCTGGTGCTTGGCGCAGACTCCGGAGCGGCGGCGCGGCTCGATCTTGGCGCGGTCCGAAATAAACCGGCGTATGCGGTCCACGTCCTTATAGTCGATGTTCTTCACATGGTCCACGCAGAAGGTACACACCTTTCGTCTTGGCGCATACCTGCCGCGGGGGCGTCCTCCCGGACGGCCTCCGGGCCTGGGGCCCGTTCTGCCGGGCGGTCCTGCCGGACGTGGCGCTGGCGTTGGTGCTGAAGTCATACTATCCGTTTCCTTTCTATAATGCCCGCCCCTGTTCTGTCATTCCCGCGAAAGCGGGAATCCATGCTTACTAAAAGGGCAGGTCGTCGATATCGTCGTAAGGGTCTCCGCCGCCGGACATGCCGGAACCTGAGCCGTAGGGGCTTCCGCCTTCGTTCATGTTGTCGCCGCGTCTTCCCAGCATTTGCATCTCTGTCAACATGATCTCGTTAACGAACCTAGTCTGCCCGTCGTTCCCTTGGTAGCTTCGGCTACGAAGCCGTCCTTCCACATAGACCTGCTGGCCCTTGGTGAGGTACTGGTTACAGATTTCCGACAATCGTCCCCAAGCACTAACGTTGAACCACTCGGTCTCCTCTCGCTGCTCTCCGCCGGAGGTATAGCGCCGGTTGGATGCAATGCTGAAGGAAGTCACGCTCTGGCCGTTGGGGGTGTACCGCATCTCCGGGTCCCTGCCAAGGTTGCCGATGACGATGATCTTGTTCAACTCCACCCCCTAAGCCTGGGCCTGTTCAGGTTCCGGGCTTTCAACTGTTTCGGGTGTTTCGCCGGAGTTTTCTTCCACTACGTCTTGGGCAGTCTCGTTGGATTCGGTTGCCGGTCCTTCAGGCGCAACGGGCGCTTCCTCCGCGGGTTCGGCAACAACCGCTTCAGCCGCGTTTTCCGCCGGAGCGGGTGCTTCGGACGGAGCTTCTTCGGGCGCCGTAGCCGTCTCGGCAGCCGCCTCCTCCGTTGCCGCTTGCTCCATCACCGGCGATGGCTCGGGGGTTGGTTGAGGCGGGTCGGTTACCACCAGCAGGGACCGGAGCACCTGTTCGTCTAACCGCAGGAAAGTCTCCAATTCACGGTTGAACGGGGTCTCGGTGCTGAACCGTGTCAGGTGGTAAGTTCCCTCCAGGAAGTGATACGGCCCTTTGCGAATGGAATAGGCCAGCCGCCGCGTGCCCCAATTCTCTTCGTGGAATATGTCTGCGTCCCGGTTGTTGATGAAGCCCTTGATTCTACCCCAAGCGTCGGCGGACTGCTCTTGGTTCAACATCGGGCTTAAAATTACTACGAGTTCGTAATGGCGCAAAGAAAACTCCTAGGCAATCTGGCGACTGTTACAAGGCTGGTTCATTCCCCCGCCTCCGCGAGGGCAGGCGTCATTGCCATGAAAATAGGCTGTTTTCATATTCATGCGTGACCTTCACAAGGCCATGCGTCATTCCCGCGAAGGCGGGAATCCATACGCGAGTTCTAGAATTATAGCACTGGCCCTACACAGGCTCAACTAGAAATCGAGCCCCGGCACCGGGAATCTGCCGGTAAGCTCCTTCACTTCCTCAGCTACCTGCCGGTGGGCCGATTCGTCTTCCATGTTGGTGAGGGTCTTGATGATGAGGCGCGCCACTTCTTTGACCGCCGCCTCGTCGAAACCGCGGGAGGTGATGGCCGGGGTGCCCAAACGCAGTCCGCTGGCGACCCTGGGAGGCTTGGGATCGAAAGGTATGGCGTTCTTGTTGGCGATGATGCCTACCTTTTCCAACGCCGTTTCAGACTCCTGCCCGGTGATTCCCAAGGGCGTCAGGTCTACCAGCATAAGGTGGTTGTCGGTCCCGTTGGACACAAGGCGGAAGCCGGCCTCCGACATTTCAGAAGCCAGGGTGCGGGCATTGGCTACGACCTGGGAGGCATACTTGGAGAAGTCGGGAGTCATTGCCTCGCCGAAACACACGGCCTTGGCGGCGATGACGTGCATGAAGGGGCCGCCCTGGGTGTAGGGGAACACGGCAAAGTCGACCTTTCGCGCTAGTTCCGTGGTGGACAGTATGAAGCCGCCGCGGGGGCCCCGCAGGCTTTTTTGCGTGGTGGAGGTAACCAATTGGGCGTGGGGCAGGGGCGACGGGTGAGCGCCGCCGGCGACCAATCCTGCGATGTGGGCCATGTCCACCAGCAGCAGCGCGTCCACTTCGTCGGCGATGGCTCGGAAACGGGGAAAGTCCAAAACCCGGGGATAGGCGCTGCAACCGGCGACGATGAGCTTGGGCCGGTGTTCCCGGGCAAGCCGCGCCACTTCGTCGTAGTCGATGGTCTCCGTTTCCTGGTCCACCCCGTAGGGCACGAATTCGTAAAGCTTGCCGGAAAAGTTGACCGAAGCGCCGTGGGTGAGGTGCCCGCCGTGGTCCAACTGCATCCCCATCACCTTGTCGCCCGGCTCCAGCACGGCGAAGTAGGCGCACATGTTGGCCTGTGCGCCGCTGTGGGGTTGGACGTTGACGTGTTCGGCCCCGAACAACTCCCCGGCGCGTTGAATCGCCAGCCGTTCCACCGTGTCGACGTGCTCGCAGCCGCCGTAGTAGCGCCGGCCGGGGTAGCCTTCGGCATATTTGTTGTTCATCACGCTGGACTGGGTCTCGAGCACCGCTTGGCTGGCGTAGTTTTCGGCCGCGATCAGTACAATGCTGTCGCGCTGGCGCCGGTCTTCCAGTTGCAGGGCCCTGGCAACTTCCGGGTCCTGTTCTGCTAATCGGGACATTCCGACTCCTACAAATGCGTCGGTGGTATAAGCGTTCTGGGCCGTGTTGACATTCAGGAAGCGGCCTGTCCTTCGGCATCCTGAAGATAATCAGCGACAGAACCAATAAGGTCAGCGAAGAACTCCTGTGGCTCACATTGACCGCCGTAGAAACAGTCCGCGTGCAGGTGATGCACTATGTTTCCATATCGGGACCGTAACGAAGCAAGGGTGTCGTTCTCTTGCCCCAATGCGCGTAACCCACTCGAAGTGTGGAAGGTGATGGCCGGTAGTGAACCCGTCCTGGCCAATATCAACGCATCGGTGGCTCGTTTGGTGGCGCACCAAGCCTTTTCAGCAGCGTCCCGGATGTCGCCCGCCGCCAGTCGTTCCAATGCTGCTGCGTGGACCGCTTTCGCGTCGGCGAATATCTCCATTACTTGGTCGGTTGCCACCATCTCCATCCTCCTGCGGCATTGTAGCCGCGGCTCTCCGTGCCCGCCTGTATTATGTATACATTGTATGCAGATTCAACTTGCCGTTTCTTGCATATCTGAATGTCAACACGGCATAGTCAGCCTGACGCGCGGGAGAACAATGACTCTCTCAGTCCGTCAAGCACACCCTCAAGCCTGGCTACACGCTGCTCAAGTGCAGCCATGCGTTCCTCTAACCGCTCGAACCGCGCATCAATACGATCAAACCAAGCGTCAATCCTGTCAAATCTGTTGAGCATGATTCGCAGCATCATCAGTTTCAAGCCGACTAGTGCACCGCCTACGGTGACGATGGCTACAAGCTCGGGTGTCATGGAACCTCTTCTGCTTCAATAGTCACCCACATCATACCACACGGGTTGCCGGTCACTGGTCGGGAGAAAGGGTCTTTTAATTGTCTGGGGATAAGCCGATGAGAGTCAGGGTCTCCCAAGGTTTCCAGCCGTAGTGGCGCAGGGCTGCCGCTATGTTCTTCACTCCGGTCAGCCGCAACAACCCCATCACCAGGTTTCGCAACGCCGCCAGCAGTTGCGGCGCCGATCCGGTGCGCACCTGGCTTTGGTCTTCGCCAAATACCACGTCCCTTACCCAGTGCACCTGGTTCTCAATCCCCCAATGTCCCCTCCATATCTCCAGCAACCGGGCAGCATCCGCCCGTTCCGGGGGCAGGCTGGTGACGGCATAGGCAAGCTCCACTGACTCCTTGCCCTTTCGCCTCCTTGTCCGTTCCACACAGCAGACTTGCCCCAAGCCAGGCCAATCCAAGTACTCATTCAGGGCCGTTGAGGCCCACAACCGCCGCCGTTCCTGTCGGTCTCCGTGCCGGCCCTCCCGGACCGCCTCATCAAAACACTCTCCCCACGGCGGCTGCTCAAACAGCAACCTCACTGCCTCTTTTACCCATGGCTGGTTGTCCTTCACCACCCAGAAATAGTCTCCGCCCATCTCCGCCACTCGCCGGCTCAACTCCCGTTGGGCGTATAGCGCGTCCCCCGTCACCACCCTGCCGCGCAGGTCCAACTCTGCCAGCAGGCTGAAGGCCACTCCCAGTTCACTCTCCTTGCGATGACCCCTTACCCCCCTTTTGTCCCACCACCAGGCCGCTTTCCCGAGCATATGCCGCCACCAGCCTTACCCCAGGCAATTCCTCCCCGTGAATCCCGCGCAGGGCCTTGCCGTCTATGGCGATGGTGCCCTCTCCCTCTCCCATGGACTCTTGGGCCCAGCGGCCCAGAGCCGACTCAAAAGCCTCCACGTCCAACCGGCGGAAAAGGTGGTGCAGCGTTGCCACGCATGGGGTCTGCTCCCGGCTGAACCCCAGACTTTGAGCCATTCCGGGATGTTCCCGTCCCCACTGGGCAATGGCATACAGGCTCCTGGCCCCTCCCAGCATCGCGCACACCGACAGCGCCAGAATCGCTGGCAAGGGATGCCGAACCCCGCGGGGCTTCCTGGGGTCCTCTATCCCCTTCAGGGCTTCCAGCAATCCGGGACCCCATTCCCCAACTCTCTCCTCCCACAAAACCATCCTCCACTTTCTCGAACTCTCCCATTGTCATCCAGTACCCTACACCGTACTCCAGACAATTAAAAGACCCTAGGTCGGGAGAAAGGTCTATGCAATACCGCTGCAAGCGAATACGGTTACTCCACAATTGCGCCCCGCTGCCTGCGCGTGTAAAGATATTAGCTGGTGATATATTCAGTTACCGCGAAACGGGCGAGACATTGCCCAGGAGGGTGGAATGACTTCCAACGGTGAACCCATGACCACGCAGGAGTTCATAGATGTCCTGCTAAGCCCGGACCGTATCCAGACATCGGACCCGCTGGTCATATTGAGCTTCGTCCCGATAAATGCTTATGAAACCGTTGCGGATATCGGGTGCGGCCCTGGTTATTTCACCATTCCCTTGGCCAAATCGCTTATCAACGGGAAATTGTATGCTGTCGATGTAAACGAAGAGATGGTCGCCGCCTGCCGGGAAAGGGTGCGCCAAGCTCGCATGGGAAACGTGGAAGTGGACCAGTGCGGCGAATTTGACTTTCCGATAGAGCCGGCCTCGTTGGACGGCGCGTTTCTGGCTTTCGTCGTGCATCATAGCGAGGACAGGGGCAGGTTCCTGAATGCCGTGCGCGGCCTGATGCAGCCGCGGGGCTGGTGCTCGATACTTGAGTGGTTCCGGAAGGACACGGGATCGGGACCGCCGTTAGAGCGGCGTATCGACCCCGATGAGTTGGAAGAGCTGGCCCGCGACGCCGGGTTCCGCACCAGGGGTTGGCGGCCCTTGAACGACGAACACTATCTGATGACGCTGCGCAATACCTGATATGTCACGCCAGGTAATATCCGGCCGAGGCCGGGACTGGCCCCGCTAGGCTGTGGGCACTACCGGCAACGTAACGTGAGACGGACGGTCCGCGTCGTGGAACACCGTGTTCTCGGCGGTTATCTTTATAAGCGACGTAGCCGGGTTCTCCCCGGTGTTGCCGTTCACGTCGAACCTTGGGAAGTTGCTGGAAGATACGTCCAAGCGTATGCGATGGCCTTTGACGAAGAGGTTGCTGGTAGGGTAAAGCGGGATGGTTAGTGGGTATACCCGCCCCGGCTCCAGCAGCTCCGGGGACTCCCACGACGAGTGGAATTTGGCGCGGAATATACCGTCGGTCAGGTTCAAGGCATACCCTTCCGGGTAGTCGGCGGACGGAGGATATACGTCTATCAACTTCGCGGTGAAATCGGTGTCCACCGCTGAAGAAGCAACCCACAAGTTGACGGTGATCGGCCCGGTAACCTCGATATCCTCGAGCAGAGGGCAGGTCTGAAACACTAATACGTCGGGCCGGGTCGCCAAAGGCAGGTAGGGAGGCTGGCAGCCGTAAAAGCCCGATGATTCCTTCTGGTTGAACCCTCCCGGCTCCATTATGGGCAGGCCTGAAGAAATGTTTCCGCCGATGGTGGGCACGGGCCGTTCCGGGTCGAACAGGTAGCGGGACGGGGGACTGTCCGCCTGAGGCGGCGCGGTCGAAAGCCGTCGGTTCGGTTGCAGGTAATACGGGGTCTCCTTGGCCCGGGCAAGCGGCCACTCCTTTTCCTTGCGCCATTTCCCGCCGTGGTCCAGCCGCTTTTGAGCATTGCGCCGGCCGGAACCGCCGCCCATTACAAAAATAGTTACTGGCGGCTCGTCGTCCAGTCCATTGTCCGCCTCCTTCAGCCACCGGTCGAAAAAACGCAATCTGAGATGGTTGAAGTCCTGGGACAGGTTGTTGTCCACCGTGGCTTGGTCTCCCAGGTCCACGTCCCCGGAATAGGTGACCGAGCGGGCGCCGTGGGTCCACGGGCCCATAATTAAGCTTACCGGCCCGGCCTTTCCTTGGGACATTGCAACGTAGTTGTCCGTAGTAGTTCGCGCGTAGGAGTCGTACCAACTGCCCATGTGCACTTGGGGCACATCGGAAAATTGAGGGTAGTAGGCTTCTGCGCAAAGGCCCAGTTGCTGCCAGTACTCGCCGAAACACTCCTGGCTCCATATCTCCATCAGGTAGTTCTCGTAGTCAGGCGTCCACCTCAAAGGCGAGTGCCCGGCCTTCCAGGGCATACGGCGGAACCAGTCGCGGAGGTCCTGGTTTTCCAACGCCAAGCCGGTGACCATGGGGTCGGCCTGGGCTTCAGGACTCTGCATCGCTTGGTTGAAGGCCCATGTGACCTGCCGCAACTCGAAGGCCCCGTTGTTCCGGCACCCGCTGAGGAAAGCGTTGGAAAAGCCGCCGGAATCCAGCCACATGCAGGCCAAGTGGGGCGGGTCCAGGCTGGCCAGCGCCGCTTGGGTGTGAGCGGCGTAGGACAATCCGTAGGTCCCCACCCTGCCGTTGCACCAAGGCTGGCGCCCAATCCATTCCAGAGTGTCGTAACCGTCGCGGGCGTCGTCAACGTACTTGGAAAACCCGCCTTGGGAGGCAAAACGGCCCCGGACGTCCTGTACTACGGTTACGTAGCCGTGGCTGGTGAAAAAGGCTGCCTCCTGCACCGGACCCTCCGACGACTTGTTGTAGGGAGTACGCTGCAACAGGACCGGGAAAGCGCCGTTGATTGGATTGGCGCCCTCCGCAGGCCGGTGGATGTCGGCGGAAAGGACTACGCCGTCGCGCATAGGAACGGAAACGTCACGTTCTACGTGTACTTGGTAACCGGCTCCCTCCGGCTGGGCCATTGCGTAACCGCCTTCCCCGTTCATGCCCTTGCTGCGCCCACCGCCAGGCCGGCCAGCCATTTGCCTACCGCTTCCGATGCTTCGTACCGGCGGTTGGTAAGGGAGTGGTCGCCGCCTTCAATCAACAGGTAGTCCGCCTGCGGACTGTTGACCGCGGCGATGGCAAGGTCCCGGTACATGTCCTTGAGGCGGGTGTGGATCTCCAGTGACCCGGCGATAACGTACAGAGGGACTCTTATTTTCGGCGCGAGGGTTATAAGGTTGTAACGCTCGTTTACGCCGTGCTTGTCCAAGTACGCCGCGGCGCTGAACATTTGGGGAATCGGAAACTTGACCGCCATCAAATCAAGGGCCTTGTCTTCGGTTTCCAGCCGGTCGGCCCACTCTACGATGGACTGGAACTCGGCCGCGTCGTCAGAGGTCATGTAGTAGGAATACGACAACCGCACCGGCGAGACGCATATCACGGCCCCCACACGGTCGTCTTCTTCCAGGGCGGCATAGTAGGCCACCCTTACCGATCCCATGCTGTGCCCCAGGATCCCGATGTGCCGGTACCCCATGCTCCACAGGTAATCGATTCCGGCCCGAACGTCCATGCGGGTCTGGTCGAGCACTTCGAAAGCCAACCCGCGGTAAGTAGACTGGGCTTGGTCATACCAGACGGTGTCATGGGCGCGGGTGTTCAGCGCCAGGCTGGCATAGCCTTTTGCGCTCAAGTCCTCCGCCATAAACCTGGTGGCCGGGGTATAGAAGTTGCCTTGAGAGCCGTGGATTACCAGGACTGCGTCGACCGGCCCTTGCCTCGATGCGTCCGGCTTGGGAGCGAAAAAAGCCCCGTCCAGCCTTACGCCGTCTTCGGCGTTGGTGCTCATAAGGTCTACAAGCATTCCGGCCCTCCTTTCTGCGCTGGGCTAGAATCCCACCGCAATGGCCAAGGTCAAAATTGCGGCCATGATGGTGACCCAGCTCCCGCCGATAAGCAGATAAATGTTGTTGAACCTCCGGTCCACTTGATCGAACCGGGTGTTCATCTCCGAGCGCAGGCTATTCATCTCCCCGCGCATCTCTGAGCGCAGGCTGTTCATCTCCCCGCGCATCTCTGAGCGCAGGCTGTTCATTTCCCCGCGCAGCGAGTCCATAGAGGCGCTCAGATCGCTGAGACGGCCGTCAACCTGCTCGTAAGCCCCTTCCAGTTTGCTGACTCTTTGTTCCAACGTCATAAACTCCTTCCTTTGGACTATAATACCACGCGCCCGCTCGGACAACATGCGCCATAAGACGCGGCGCCGTTGGGGAAGTGTTGTTGACACGTAAATCCGGCGTCTACTATAGTTGGCCTATACTGATGTGCTGCCCTGTGTGGGATGGTAATGGGTTGGCGGCGGATGACAGGGCCCTACAGCGCCGTTGTCTTGACGGCCGCTTGGATTCAAGCTTGCTTCCGATGAGTTCCAACCACAGTCCATTGCTTTGCTGCACCTTGTCGTGGCGCCATAGACGAAACAGCTAAAGGAGGCTACTGCCTTGGCCCAGGAATACGACGTTTTGATAATCGGCGGAGGTCTTGCCGGTATGACCGCCGCTATGTACGCCGGCCAGTATGGCTTGGAGACCGGGTTGATAGAGCGGATGATGGGCGGCGCCCAGATAATCAACATTGAAAAAATAGAAAATTACCCAGGATTTCCTCAAGGAATATCCGGCGCAGAGTTGGCGCCGGCTGTCCAGGAACAGGCTATGAACGCCGGCGCCGAGTTCCTAATGGGGGAGGTTACGAGCATTTCCCGGGACGGCGATTACAAGCTGGTATCCAGTGATGCCGGGAACTACCGGGCCAAAACGGTCATCATAGCGGCCGGCTCCACGTTGCGGCAGTTGGGGATTCCGGGCGAAGAGGAGTTGTTTGGTCGCGGTGTTTCCCACTGTGCCACTTGTGATGGGCCTTTGTACATGGGTCAGACCGTTGGCGTGGTCGGCGGCGGCGACTCCGCCGCCGACGAAGCCTTGACCCTGTCGGAGTTTGCCAGTCGCGTGTTGTTGTTTCACAGGCGGGACCACTTCAGGGCTTACCAGTCATTGGCGGAACGGGTGGTGCAGCGCAGAAACATCGAAATTGTCTGGAACTCGGTAGTGGAAGAGGTCCAAGGCATCCACACCGTTATGGGCGTCAAGGTGCGGAACGTGATTACCAACCTGGAGAGCAACTTGGATCTTTCGGGACTGTTTGTCTACGTTGGGTTGGAACCTAACTCGGCGCTGGTCGACGGGTTTCTCAAGGTGGACAACTCGGGCCACATACCGGTCAACGTTGGAATGGAGACCGAGGTGCCGGGTGTGTACGCGGTAGGAGACATACGTCAGCGATCGGTTTCGCAGCTTGCCTCGGCCGTGGGCGACGGCGTTACCGCCGCCATCGGAGCGTTCAATTACGTGCGCGGTAAGAACTGGTAGGCCGGTGACCGTGGTATCGCCGCTTTGTTTGACATAGCAACACTGTCGATTTATATTCAGCCCAAGGCGCCTTGGAGGTTGTTATGGACCTTGTAGAGGAGCAACTGCGCAACAGCCACACCATCGCAGTGGTCGGGCTTTCCGATAACCCGCAGCGGGACAGTCACCGGGTCTCCAAATACCTTCAGTCCCAAGGCTATCGCATCATCCCCGTGAATCCCATGATCGAGGAGACTTTGGGCGAGAAGAGCTACCCAGACCTGAAGTCCGTGCCCGAACCCATTGACATGGTGGACATCTTCCGTAGGTCGGAATTGGTCCCCCCGGTGGTGGACCAAGCCATCGAAGTGGGGGCCAAGTACATCTGGATGCAGGACGGCGTCGTCAACGAGGAGGCTGCCGCCAAGGCTGAAGCCGCCGGCATCCCGGTTGTAATGGATGATTGAACCCTTCGGGTGCATCGCCGCCGGTTCGGCGGACAGTAAGCTACCGGACAGGGCCTGCCCCTGGCGGGATTCCCGCCCTCGCAGGAGTGACGGGAAAGGGGAATATATTTGGAATGACCACCCAGGAAGAGCTTTCCGTCCGGTTGAAGTCCTTGGGCATCAGGGTTACGCCCCAGAGATTGGCCATTACCGAGGTGGTCCTGAACTCGGGAGACCATCCCTCGGCCAAGGAAATCTTTGAACGGGTAAAGGCGTTCTTCCCCTACGTTACCTTGGCCACGGTGTATTCGACACTGGAGGTGTTGGCGCAGGAGGGAGTAGTTTCCGCCTTGGCCTTCCAGCGGTTGTGCCGTTATGACCCCAACTTGTCTCCCCACGCCAACCTGGTGTGTCTGGTCTGCGGCACGGTAGTGGACGCGGACACTGGCCATGACCTTGTGGACGAACTCAAGTCAATGATAGACGATACCGGCTTCAGCGTGGCGTCCCAAAGGGTGGACTTTTACGGCAGGTGTGCCGCCTGCGCCTTCACATCCGACCTGGAAGGATGTTGACATAAGGTGTCGGCCCTATAAGTTCACGATATCCACCGGCTCCAGCGCACCCGCTGCGTCAAACCCGAAGACCCGCGAATAGAAGTACAGTTCTCCTTCCAACGTCCTTTTGATGTTCTCGGCCCGGCGGAAGCCGTGTTGCTCCCCTTCGAATGCCAGGTAAGCGGTTGGAATCCCCTTGGCCTTCACCGCGTCGAACATCCTCTCCGCTTGGTCCGGGGGAACTATCTTGTCGTCCAGTCCCTGGAACAGGATAAGAGGGCAGGACAGCCGGTCGGTAAAGTGTATGGGCGAGCGCTCGTGGTACAGGTCCAGCCGCTGCGGATAGGGCCCAATGAGGCTGTCAAGGTAACGCGACTCGAACTTGTGGGTGTCCTTGGCCAAGGCTTCAAGGTCGCTCACGCCATAGTAGCTTGCACCGGCCTTGAACACGTCCCGGAAGGTGAGGGCTGCCAGCGTGGTGTATCCTCCGGCGCTGCCCCCGTCGATGGCCAGCCTGTTCCCGTCAACGAGACCCCTTTCCGCCAAGTAACGGGCGCCGTTGACACAGTCGTCAATGTCGACAATGCCCCAACGCCCCTTCAGCCGTTCCCGGTATGCCCGTCCGTAGCCGGTGCTGCCGCCGTAGTTTACGTCCAGCACGGCGAACCCGCGGCTGGTCCAGAATTGGATGGACAGGTCCAGCGCGGTGGATGCGGCGGAGGTGGGGCCTCCGTGGCTCTTGACCAGCAAGGGCGGCTTCTCGCCCGGCAGGGGCCGGTAGTCCCGGTTGTTGGGAGCGTAGTAAATCCCGTGGGCGGTCAGCCCGTCCTCGGTGGGGAACTCGATTGGCTGGGATGGCGACAGGTATCCGGCATCGACGGCGGTTTCGGACGACTTGCGCAACGACTCCCATTCCAAGGAAGCCAGGTCGATGCTGATCAGCGTCATCGGCTCAGAGGACGCTCCGGCTTCCAGGACGGCCCTCCCTTTTCCGGCCTTGATGTCTCCCCGGCCGCCCATCTCGGTGAATGGAATGTCGATGGGTTCCAGTCTTCCGGTCTCAGTGTCCAGTAAGGCCAGACGCCACACGGCGTTTGTCGCGTAAGAGCAAACGATGCGCCGGTCGGTGTCAAACCCGTAGGTTGACATTCCGAAGACCCATTGAGGCTTGCCGAACTCGGCCTCCATAGGCGCAAGGGCTTCCACTGCGCCGTCTCGCCGCCGGTACAGGTTCCACCACCCGGTGCGGTCGGATACGAAATGGAGAACGCCGCCGGGTGACCATTCGGATTGGAAGACCGACTCCTCCGCGCCTCCGGCCACCAGTTCCGCATTGGCGACCGCCCCGTCGGCATCCAGGTCGGCCACCCACAGTTCAACGCCGTCCCAAGGCATATTCGGATGGTCCCAGTTCAGCCACGCAAGCTTGGCGCCGTCGGGGCTGAGACGGGGCGACGAGTAGAAGTCCGCGCCTGAAACCAGCACCGTTGCCCCCGAACTGCCGTCCGCGGGAATGCTTACCAGCATGTTGACCGGTTCGTCCGATCCTGTGTCGTGGTCCTCGTACACGCAGATAATCCGCCCCCGTTGAGCGTCGACTACCATGTCGGCGCAACGCTTGTCTCCCGGCGGCGTGATCGGCTCCGGCGTTCCGCCCCGCTGCTGGCGGTACAGCCTCTGGTCGTCGAAGTTGGTGAAGTAGACCGTCCCGTCGTCCACGGTGAACGCGCCGCCGCCGTACTCGTGCACCCTGGTGCGGGCGTTGAAAGGGGTGGGAGTCACGTCGGCAATCTGACCGTCAGGCGTGCGGCGAACGATCACGTTGCGCCCGCTTTCCCGCGGCCTCATTTCCACCCAGTAGACGTCATCCCCGTCCAATGCTATCTGCCCCAGCGTGGTTGCCCCTGCCACGATCAAGTCCGCAGTCACGGGGGATTCCCACGAGCCGTAGGGCGCCTCTTTGCCTCCCGGCATACATACCTCCATCTCTCCTTGCCCTATTGAGACGGGGCAGGGTAAAGACCCTCCAAAAGGTTCCCGTTGCACAAATAGGACTCAACGCCTAGTATAAAGCACCGGGCTTAAAACGTTCGAACTTTGCATCGAGAACCAGTTAATAGCCAAGTGGAACGCCCAAGCAAAGCTCGCCGCTTGGCGCTCCGTAACCGGGAGGTTGAACACATGGTTTCTACCCAGTCCACAACGGTCTTGCATCCGGCGGCCGAGGATACCGCCAGGGAGTTTGCGCTGGCGGGCCGGCTGCCCGATTTAACCGGTGCAACCGTGGGCTTGATCGACAACCACAAGCGGAACGCCGACGTGTACCTGGAGGAAATGGGAAGGGTGCTCCGCGAGGACTATGGCGTTTCCAAGGTGGTGACTTACCGGAAAGCCAGCCAGAGCATTCCCACGCCCGACGACGTTATGGACGCCTTGGCGGCGGAGTGCGACGCAATCATTCACGCCGTCGCCGATTGAGGCTCCTGCACAGCGTGGGGTCTCCACGACGGAATCGAGGCGGAAAAGCGGGGCCGGCCGGCGGCTACGGTCATCACCAAAGCCTTTACCAAGGCTGCGGAGTTGAGAGCGCGGGCCCTGGGCATGACCGATCACCCGGTGGTGGTGGTTGATCATCCCATCGCCAGCAAGTCCAAGGAGCAAATTCAACTGTTGGCCCGGGCCAGCGCCGACGAGGTGGCCCGTTCCCTGGTGGATTCCCATAGCGGGGCCAGCCGTGGCTGACCGGGAATTGCGCGCAACGCGAGCGCAGGCCTTGAAGGAGCGGTGATATGACCAACGCCGGCACAGGCAACCCGGCAAGCCGACTTCAAGTGTCCGGGTCGATAAGCCGGATCAACGACTACTTTTACGACCGAGGATGGACCGACGGCTTGCCGATAGTCCCGCCCACTGAGGACTTGGTGTTGGAGATGCTGGAGGCGTGTCCGCTGCCGGGAAGGCATGTGCTGGGCAGGATACCGCCGCTGGATGGCACTGTCACCATTGAGAAAGTGGCCATCAACACCGTCATGGCCGGCTGCAAGCCCGACTATTTCCCCGTGGTGCTCGCCGCGGTCCGGGCGGTGCTCCAGCCCCAGTTCAACGTTGGTTCCATAAGCACTACTACCGGAGGCGCGGCCCCGGTGGTTATCGTCAGCGGCGCGGTAGCCGACAGGCTTGGCATTCAAAGCGGGACGGCCGTATTCGGGTCCGGCCACCGGGCCAACGCAACCATTGGCCGTGCGCTACGATTGACGATGCGTAACCTGGGCGGCGCGGTGGCCGAGACCATGGAGAAGTCGACCCACGGCTGGCCGGGCAAGTACACCATGTGCTTCGCTGAAAACCGGGAAGGCAGTCCTTGGGAGCCGATGCACGTGGACTTGGGCTATCCCCCGGAAGCCAGCGTCGTGACAGTGGTGGCGTCTCGCGGCATCCACACCCTGGTGGAGTCCAGCCAGGAGACGGGCATCGGAGTGCTGGAGACCATCGCCGGGTCCATGACCGCCGGCGGGATTTCCGGCTTTTACTACCAACTGAGGGGTGCAACCACCATAGTCGTGCTCAGCCCGGAGCACGCCGCGGAGATCGCCGCCGACGGCTTCGACCGCAACGGAGTGAAGCAATACCTCTTCGAAAACGTGCGAGTCCCGCTGTCGGAACTGAGGGAGCGCGGCCACTGGGGGGCCAGGGCATGGCCCGAGGAATTCGAGAGCCAAGGCGAAGACTACCGTGTTCCATTGGTGTCCGACCCCGACAAGCTACTGGTTGTGGTAGCCGGCGGCGACGGGCGGCATACCTCCTGGTTCCCGCCCTGGTCCGCAACGCAACGGGCCGTCGAGGTCATTGACGGCTGACGGAGCACCTTTTCGCCCGCAATCCCTGGCCAGACAAGACGTGCTATCAGGGCAGAGAAGCACAAGCTGTCCCGCTGGGCCTCCGATGCAAAGCCAAGAGCCTTAAAAAATCACACAGAGGCTACTGCGAACACGTTGCTTGAAGTATCATGGTGTGATACCTTGCATCTCAAGGCTAATCCATGCCAACGGTAGTGATTGAAGGGCGGTTCCGCTTCGTCATCAATACACGCGAGAACAGGTTCGAGCCACCTCATGTTCATGTCTGGGTGGACAACCAGGACACATGCCGTATCAACTTGGTCAGTGGAGCCTTCATCGAATCACCTCCAAGCGGCACCTACCGCGACATCATGGCGGCATACAGGAGGAACTCCCAACAGATCAAGGAAATCTGGGAGGCCATCCACGGGGAGTAAACGATGACTACCGTCAAGGTCGTAAACGCCGAACGTATGATTATTGCCGTTACCCCGGGTGAGCAGGGCATAGACGCAAGCTTTGCCGACGGATACAGCGGCGTTATCCCGTTTACGGATATACCCGAGGTCGGAGACCTTTCCAAGTTGAACGCCGTCGAACTACCGAACCCATACGAGATCATACTGACGACAGAACAAGATGAAAGGGTTGAACTTCCTTGGGACTTCGTCAGGCACTATTGCGACCGGACCTACCGGCCGAGGATGGAGCTAGTGGCCGCCAAGGGGCGACAGGTCCTTGGGTTAAGGGTCCGGAGACTCAGGGAAACCGCCGCGTTAACCCAGGAAGCTCTCGCTCAAGCGGCAGGCATCGGGCGTATCACGCTGGTGCGGCTGGAAAATGGAAAACATGTGCCCAAGCTAACAACACTGAAGGCAATAGCTCACGCCCTCGACAAACCAGTCGAAGACTTGCTCACTGACCCCGATGACTCTCAAACGTCAAATTAAAGGTCATCGCTCTGTGAAGCGCCCCTCTAAGGTAACCGAGCCCACCACGGACGAAACTAACCAAAATGGCCATCGCCAACATACAGGACGCCGAGAGGTCCACCGGCAACATCCGATTGCCTGATGAAGCTTACATTGTGGCCCCTTACCCCGGCGTCCAGCGCGGCGGTTCGATGCCGGTCAAGGTCTTGATGCGGTCGGCGATGGACTCCACCAAGTCTATCACCGCATTCAGCAGACCGTGAGGATCGTCCAGGTTCACTCTGGCCCCTTCGTAACGGTAGTCCACGGCGTAACTGGTCAGCCAGTCCAGGCTTTCGCCGGCCGGCGTATCGTTCTCGGCGGGGTGTTTGCGGACGATGGCAGCATTGTAGCGCGGTGTCGGCCGCTATCTCCGCCGCCGGAACAGGCGCCATACGTGAGTGGTAAACCCGGGCAGCAGGTCGCCGCCGTCGAGAACATCATCCTCGCCAAGCGTTACCGGCTCCGCGTTCAAGCAGTATACGGTGACGGTGGCTGTTGGTGGGTCGGCCACCCAGACTTGTTGCGAGCCGTAACTGAGCCACATATACGCTTTGGCGGCCATTTCAGGGTACGAATTGCTGGGCGACTTGACTTCCACGGCCAAGTCGGGAGCCAGTTCGGGAAAGCTTTGAGTCTCGGTCAGCCGGCCCGGCGCGAACCATGCCACGTCGGGGCAGCGCACCGTGTCGGGGTCGCGGTCCAGTCGGTAGCCCGTTTCGGCGGTCAAAGTATATCCGTAATCGTTGGAATAGGAGTAGATGTTCAGGACTGCATCAATGTTGCTCGCTACGATCCCTTGGGGCATTCCAGCAGGCATTTTTTCAACCAATACTCCCCGAATAAGCTCGTACCGCTTGCCGTCACCCGTGGGCATCAACAGTAGTTCGTCGGCGGTCATCAACTGGCGCGTCGTAGTCATGAGGCTTTCACCAGCCTGGTCAAGGTGGGAGTTGCCGATGATGGCATTGTAGCATGGGGCCTGCCCCCGGCGGGGTTCCCGCCTGCGCGTGAACGACAGGAAGGTGGTAACCGTCGGAACGTGAAGGCAATTTCTCCGGGCGATGTACTGACGGTCTGCCCCTACTCCGGTGGCGTCCAGCGCGGCGGCTCGATGCCGGTCAAGGCTTGGATGCGGTCGGCGATGGACTCCACCAGGTCTATCACGGCTTCCAGAAGACCGTGAGGATCGTCCAGGTTCACCCTGGCGCCTTCGTAGCGGTAGACCACGGCGTAACTGGTCAGCCAGTTCAGGCTTTCGCCGGCCGGCGTATCGTTCTCGCCAGGGTGTTTGCGGACGATGGAGGCCAGGTTTCCCAAGTCGTGGATATTTTTGTATTCATCATCCAAGGCCGAGATCCAGCCCTTGAGGGCGTTTTCCACGGCTTGCTGTGCATGGAAGCCTGCGTCCTCTATCGGACCGTTTGTTGTGATAAGCGCAGTCATTGACACAATGTTCCGCGTGGCGGCGATGGACCGCTGGCGGATGTCGGGCCAGTTGGCGGGTTCACCGTTGGAATCATCCGGGAAATCGCCGGGCGGGAAATCACCGGGATTGAAACCTGCTTCACTCACGATTACTCCATCCCGCAAGGCTTGCCCGGCTACATGGTTTCTCGCCCGGCGGCAGTAGGCGAACCTGCTTTTGGTGAAGTCCACCACGTCCAAGCCCACGCGGAGGTCGTACAATTCGTCGAGCTTCCGGTGGGCAGCGGCGCTGGCGGCAGCGTAGGTGGCGCGGGCGTCCGCGTCGTCGTCGATGATGACCAGCAGGTCCACGTCGGAGTCATCGCGGTAGTCGCCCCTGGCGCGGGAACCGAACAGTATGACCGCCAAGGGCCGTATGGCGTCGTATACCGCTTGGGCCACCGCGCGCGCCTTGGGGTCGTAACTTTGCTTGGCATGGACTTGTGTCATAACTAAAGGTTAGTGGCGGCTATGTAAAATTGTCAATCGGCCAAGGCAATAATAACTGTTCAGAGTCTATGAGACGAATTGGCTAAAAGACGCCGTGCCGCCGAAAAACACTGGCATACTCGGCGCGGTTATGGCATAAATGGGCAACGGAAACAAGCCTAGACCTGAAAATCGGAGGACTGCGGTGTATAAAATCGGGATAGACGTCGGCGGCACCTTCACCGACTTTGTGGTAGCCAGCGAGGGGCAACCGCCCCGGTTTTTCAAGACCCCGTCCACTCCCAGCGACCCTTCCACAGGCGTCATGGCCGGCCTTGAAGACGCCGCCGCTGCCTTCGGGCAGTCTCTCGACGACTTCCTTGGCGACGCTGACTTGGTGATACACGGCTCTACCGTGGCCACCAACACCCTCGTCGAGCGGAAGGGAGCGAAGGTTGGCCTCATAACCACCGACGGCTTCCGGGACCTGCTGGAGATGCGGGAAGGTCTCAAGGAAGACCGGTACAACCTCCGCATGACGCCCGTGGAGCCGCTGGTGCCCCGGTATTTGCGAGTCGAAGCCAAGGAGCGCGTCCGGGCCAGCGGTCTCGTTACCACGGCCTTGGACGAAGATTCGCTGGACCGGACCCTGGACTACCTGGCGCAGGAGGGAGCCGAATCCCTGGCGGTATGCTTCTTGTTTTCCTACCTCAACCCGTCCCACGAACAGCGGGTGTGGGAAAAGATACGCCAGCGTTTCCCGGATACCTACACCTCCCTCTCGCACCAAGTCATTCCTCAAATCAAGGAGTTCGACCGTCTCAGCACCACGGTGATCAACTCCTACGTTGGCCCCGTGTTCAGCGGCTACCTGGAGCGCTTGAAGCAGCGGTTCGAGCCTTATCCACAACTGAACGACGTGCTGATAATGCAGTCCAATGGCGGGGTCGCCCCCATAGACGACTCCAGCCGCATGGCGGTGCGGGCTATCCTGTCCGGCCCGGCAGGCGGCGTCAGCGCCGCGGCCTACATCGGTCAATTGCTGGAAGAGTTGAGGATAATCGCCTTCGATATGGGCGGCACCAGCACCGACATATCCATGATTGAGAACGGCGTCCCCCACGTCACCACCGAGAAGTTCGAGGCCGGGTGGAAGATCGCCGTCCCGATGATCGACATTCATACCCTTGGCGCGGGAGGAGGCAGCATCGCCCGGGTCGATGAAGGCGGCATCCTGCACGTCGGCCCCGACAGCGCCGGCGCGGAACCGGGCCCGGCCTGCTACGGCAAAGGCGGCGGCGGCGCAACGGTGACCGACGCCAACCTTGTGTTGGGGTACCTGGACGCTGACAACTTTCTCGGCGGTAGGGCCGCCCTCGATTCCTCCGCCGCAGAGCAGGCCTTGGCGGAAAATATAGGGAAGCCGTTGGGGCTGTCTCCCGTCGAGGCGGCGTATGGCGTCTACAAGGTAATCTGCACCACCATCGCTGAGGGCATCCGCTTGATGTCCGTGCAGCGGGGCGTCGATCCCCGCCAGTTCACCATGCTGGGATTCGGCGGTGCATCGGGCCTCCACGCCGCCGAGGTGGCCCGGCAACTGCAAGTGGAAAACGTGTACATTCCGGCGTCCGCGCCCGTGCTGTCAGCCTACGGGATGCTCAGTTCCGACATCAAGTACGATTTCTTCCGTTCCTACCCCGTCAGCCTGGACAGGCTGGACTTGGGCGAACTCAGGGCCATTCTGAACGAGTTGGAGAGGCAAGGCAGGGATAAACTTTTGGACCAGGGCGTCAGCTCCGACGCCGTGGAGATGCACTACTCGGCTGATATGCGGTATCTTGACCAGATTTACGAGGTAACCGTCCCTCTGCCGGACCCGTCGCTGCCCGACTCGGAATTCCTGTCCAAGTGGGCGTCAAATTTTCACCAGAGGTACGAGGAGCTTTATTCTTACAGCCAGCAGGACCAGGAAGTGCGGTTGATTACCCTGCGGGTCACTGCCGTGGGCCGACTTCCAAGGATATCCCAGCCCGATCGCGCCGCGAATAGCGGCGTCACTGGTCCCGTCGGTTCGCGCAGAGTGTTCCTGAGGGAATGGCGGGAAGCGCCCGCATACTCTATCGACGCGCTGCCTCCCGGAGCGGAAATTGATGGCCCGGCGGTCCTGGAATCGGACTTCACCACCATTCTAGTCTGGCCGCGCGATACGGCTGTCGTTGACCGTATGGGAGGCATCGAGCTTCGAGTGGCCCAGGAAACGCCGGACGCTCCGGTAGAAGCCCCTGGGGGTCCCAATACTGTCGGTGTCGGTGAAGGCATCGAGCGAATGGATTCCCGCCTGCGCGGGAATGACGATGATGCGGGCGACCCCATTACCCTGGCGGTGGTCGAACACCGCTTGGAGTCCATCGCCCAGGAAATGACCGAGGCCATGCTGCGCACCGCCATGTCCCAGATTTTGAACTCCAGCAGGGACTTTTCCACCGCCATTCTGGACAACGAATGCCAGTTGGTGGCCCAGGGCGAGGGCATTCCCGTCCACATCAGCGCCCTGCCGGTGGCCGGGGCCGCCGTCCGCGATTACTTCGGCGGCACAATGTCCGACGGCGACCTGTTTATTTTGAACGACCCCTATTTCGGCGGCAGCCATCTTCCGGACATAACCATCATCCGCCCCGTTTTCCACGAGGGCCGGCTGCTGTTCTACGGGGTGAACCGCGCCCATCACAGCGACGTGGGCGGCGGCACCCACGGAGGCTACAATCCGGGCGCCAACGAAATATTCCAGGAAGGGATCCGGATTCCGCCGTTGAAGCTGTACGACAAGGGAACGCCGCGCAACGATGTCCTTCAAATGCTTTCAGCCAACGTTCGCCAGCCGGAGAACTTCCTCGGTGACCTGAACGCCCAGATAGGCTCGGTTATGCTGGCCGCCCAGAGGATTGAGTCGCTGCTGGCCGACTACGGCCCCGACCGGTTGATGGCCGTCGTCGCCGACATCCTGGCCGCCACGGAGCGGCAGGTGCGGCAGTTCATATCGGAGTGGCCTGACGGCGTGTACCACGGCGAGTCCTTCGTGGACGACGACGGGTTTGACACCAAGCTGGTCCCTATCCGCGCCAAGGTGACCATCTCCGGCGACTCCATGTCCATCGACCTCAGCGACTCCAGCCCTCAGGTTACCGGGTTCATCAACAGCGCCTACGCCAACACCCGGTCGCTGGCCCACGCCGCCATCATGTACCTTGCGCCGACCGACATGGCCCGTAACGAAGGTTCCATGCGCCCGGTGCAGATAATCGCCCCCAAGGGCTTGGTGGTGAACGCCAACCCTCCCGCGCCCGTCTGCATGAGCACCAACCACTGCGCCGAGGAAATAGTCGAGGCGGTGTTCAAGGCCCTCGCCCCGGTGATACCAATGTCGGTGTCGGCAGGCTTCTCCCGGCGGCTGCGTTACGCCATCACCGGCGACGACCCCAGGACGGGACGCCGCTTCATCTGGCATTTCTTCCTGGCCAGGGGTGGCGGTGGCGCGTCCAACGGCTTTGACGGCTGGCCCAACGTCGGGGAAATCAACGTGGCCGGAGGCATAAGGTCGCCCAGCATAGAAGTAACCGAAGAGCGGTTCCCCTTCTTCGTCGAACGCCACGAGCTGAGGCCCGACTCGGGAGGGTCCGGTGCTTGGCGCGGCGGCTTGGGGGCCATCTGCGACATGGTATACGAAGGGGATGGCCCGGCGGCTCTGAACACCGCAGGCGACGGCATAGTCGTCCCGCCCTTCGGCCTGTTCGGCGCCGACGACGGCCTGCCCCACCACTACAAGATAGTGTCCAACGGCACGGAGCGCGTACTCGGCTCCAAGGAAGTGGAAGTAGTGGTCAACCCCGGCGACCACATCATCTGCCTCTCCTCAGGCGGTGGCGGCTACGGCAACCCCCAGGACCGCGACCAAGCATCGCGGGACTGGGACCTGAAGAATGGGTATGTGACGGGGTAGGCTTGGCCCCTGCTGGCGTATAATAGCGATATGCTCACCAAAATTCGCCTTAGAAACTTCAAGGCCTTCAAAGACACCGGGGATATCGAAATCGCCCCACTGACGGTGTTGACCGGCCCTAATAGTTCCGGAAAGAGCGCTATCATCCGAGCGATGATGGCCTTGCGGCAGACGACGGAGAGCCGAGACCCAGAGACGGCCTTTGTCCCCGTCGGCCCCTACGTGGACTTGGGGGCGTACCGGGACTTTGTGTTCAGCCACGACGTGGGCTTGCCCGTGGGCATCGACGTGGAATGGAAGACATATCTGCTGGCCGACGGCTCCGGGCCGGAAACGGCCTCTGTTCCTGAATGGGGGAACATGTCGGCATCAGTGGAGCTTGCTTACTTGGAATCCACTGATCGGGTGTGCTTGGCGCAGTCAATGGTAAGTTTCGACCAAGGCAACATTACAATCCGCAAGGCGGCCAAGGATGCGGGCCAAACCGGGCGGCGGTATCGCACCCACGTGGCCTGTATGGACGAGCTGTCGGCGTATCTTCCCGACTCCGCCGCCGCCAAATTCCATGCCGCGCCGCCCCTTCGATTCAAGGATTACAAGTCCAAGCCCGGACAAGGACGGGTTGGACAAGAGTTGTGGGCCAAGCAAATTAGCAGGACAGTGGAGGAAGTGGTTATACGGGAGTTCGCCCTGTTGAAATACATTGGGCCTTGGCGCGCATACCCTGAGCGGATGTATCTCTCGACTGGGGAGACGCCGGCGGAGGTGGGCCCCGCCGGGGAAGCGGGTCCTGCCGCGCTCAGGCGGGCGTCAGCTGAGGCGGGTTCGGATTTGCTGGACAGGGTATCGAAATGGTGTTCTAGGATGGGCTTGGCAGAAGACGTTGTGCTGGACATCGTTGCAGGAACACATTTTCAAGTAAACCTGCTGGACCCGTTTCTCGGGGAGAAAATGAACCTATCCGACGTTGGATCCGGCGCGTCTCAAATATTTCCCGTCTTGGTGCAAGGGCTGACTGCACCGCTGGGGTCTACCCTTATGCTGGAGCAGCCGGAAATTCACCTTCGGCCAAAAACGCAAGCCAATTTGGCCGACTTCCTTATTGAGGTGAGCCGGAGAGGGGTCGGCGTTGTAGTGGAAACGCACAGCGAGTATCTCGTCACCCGTATGCAAACGAGAATTGCCGAGGAAGCCCTCGCTCACGGTGAAGTTGCGCTTTACTACGTTACTCCATCCCCGGAGGGGTCTAATCTGGAGCGAGTAGAGATAAATGAGTACGGGCAGTTTCCGGCGGCTCCGAAAGGTTTTTTTGAGGACGGATTGGAGGACGGATTTGATTTCATCCGAGCCGTTGGGCAGCGAAAAAGGAAAGAGCGCTTGGCCCGGGGCGATGAATAGTCGCTTAGATGGACTGGGTGATTGATACCGACGTGTTGGCACGGGCGGCAAATATGGACGAAGGTCACGCCCATTACTTCAACGTTATGGGACTGTTGGACGCCATGTGGTCGTCTGGCCAAGTTATCGTAGTGGATGATGGTTACAGGATTGAGCGCGAGTATCTCCGGAATATGGACTCGGAAAGTTGGGCGTACAGGTATTATCTCAGATTTAGCAGAAGCAACCGGGTCCGCCACGTGTCTGGCCGGCTTCCCAACCGCATCTCCCGCGGTCTGCGCCGCCTTACCTTCGATTCCGATGATGACGTTTTTGTGGCGGTGGCGCACCGGACGTCCAGCGGGCGGTTGGTGGCCGAAGAATCCGACTACTCAACCTCCGTAGTGGACTACTTAGCGAGCGAAGGTATCAGGGTAATCAACTGCGAGGTGGCTTTGGCTGAGGCAACTGGCTGATATCCTGCCCTACTCCTCCCCCACCACGTAGTTCCGCAGCGTGCCGATGCCGCTGATTTCAACCTCTATGGTGTCTCCGGGGAACATGTCGCCGTCCGCGCCCTCGGTGCCCATCCAGAGGACGTCGCCGGGATAAAGGGTGGCGTACTTGCTCAGTTCGTGAATCCAGATCGCCGTGTCCCAGATCTGGTCCGTCGACGAGAAGTCCTCCCAGACCGTACCGTTATGGCGGACGATGATGCGGAACCCCTTGGGGTCGAGGCCCGTGACGACCCACGGCCCCATCGGCTTCCAAGTATCGCAGTTCTTCCCCCTGAACATGGTGCGGTCGGCCTGCTGCCAAGGCCGCTGGCTGATGTCGTTGCCGATGGTGTAGCCGAACACGTAGTCGAGCGCTTCGCTCACCGGCACGTTGCGGGCCTTTTTGCCTATGACCACCGCCAACTGGCCTTCCGGCTGCACCGCCCCGGAGCAGTCCTGGGGAACGACTATATTCTCCTCGGTGCCGATGATGGCGTGGACCGAGCGGTAATTCGGCGAGGGCCGGTCGGGATATGCCGGCGCCGCTCCCCGCCGGGCCGCCATGCCCTCCACATGGCCCCGGTAGTTGGGGCCTGCGGCATAAAGCATCGGCGGCTTGACCGGGGACAGCAGCTTTACTTGGTCGAGAGGATAAACGTGGTTGGTCACCGCGTAGTCCTCAAGAGGGCTGCCCCAGACTTCGGTAACCCGGTCTTCCTCGATTATCCCGAAGCTGGTCTTCTGCTCTACCTCAAACCGGCACCAGATCATAGCTTTCCCCCTCGAAAGGTGGTTTGGATTCCCGCCTGCGCGGGAATGACGTATCACATTGCGTCTATTCCGGCGTTACCAAGGACTCCGCGGTCTCGCCGGACAGCACCCGCAGGATGTTGCCGTAGGCGAAGTTGGCCGCCCGCAGCGCCGTCTCCTGGCTCTGCCCCGCCATGTGGGGCGTAATCACCACGTTGTCCAGCTCGAACAACGGATTGTCCTTGGGCGTCGGCTCTACCTCCAGCACGTCCAGCCCGGCGGCGGCTATCTTACCTTCCATCAACGCCCGGTACAGGGCCGCCTCGTCCACCACCGGCCCCCGGCAGGCGTTAATCAGGAAGGCCGTCGGTTTCATCATGTCGAATTCCCGGTCCGACATCATGCCCCTGGTACGCCGGGTCAAGGGAACGTGCATACTGACGATGTCCGCCGTTTGCAGCAATTCTTCGAAAGCGACAGGCTCGGCCTTCAGTTCCCGCTGCACATCCCCCGGTATGTCCACAATGTCGTAGTAGATGGTGTGGGTGTCAAACCCGGTAAGCCGTTTCGCCACGTTTTTGCCGATGCGCCCCAGCCCGACAATGCCTACAGTTTTGTCGGTCAGTTCCGACAGGTCCGATTGGTAGAGCGCGCCGCGCCACTGCCGCTCCTTGGTGGTGCTGTTCCACTGGAGCATCAGGTTCCTGCCGATGCTGATCATCAAGGCGATGGAATGCTCCGATACCGCGATGGCGTTGGCCCCGCCGTTGTTTGCCACCGGAATCCCCATTTCCAGGATGGCTTCAAGGTCCATCCGGTCGTATCCGGCGCTCAGCGTCTGGATCAGCTTCACGTTGGGACATTCCTTGAGGACGTTGGTGGTAATGTCGCTGGTGATGATGGCGTCCGCGTCGCGGCACAGCTCGATCTTCTCCTGCTCCGAGAGCGCCGGGTCCACGATCGTAATTTCCAGGTCGTCGGGGGCTTGGGCCAGCATGAACTCGGTGCGGCCGCCGATGCCGCTGAAGTAGGAAACTTTCCAAGTGGGCATTTGGCCTTCTCCTTTGAGTGGTGCATACGATTATAGTTAGGGCGGGCCGCTTGTCAAAAGGCCAGAGGCCAATGGGTGTGACTAAAACTGGTTGATGGGATGGGAGCGCGGGCGTCCCGCCCGCCGTACCCGTGGATAATCAAGCGTCGGCTAACGCGACCCCTCGACCTGCACCCTCACCACGTCCATGCCGTGGTACTTCTGGTGCCGCACCGCCGCCGCGTAATGGCGCAGCAGCCGGAACGATATTTCGTATTCCGAGGGGGTCTCGGTCTGTTCGTTCAGGTAGGTCAAGCGGTCTTCGAGGTTCTCCTCGTCGAATGTCGCTACGAACTCCAACTCCATCACCCCGTCGCCGGGTTGGGCTATGATAACCAGCCCGCGCCCGCTCACGGACGGGTCGTCGTCGGCGAGTTGCAATAGGCTGGAAAGCGTCTCTTCGCCGGCGGCGCAAAGCCGCTCGGTCGAGGCGGCGTTCCAGCTTGTCCTGGACGCAATGCCCCGGAGGAAGGCGTCTATCTCTGGAAGGGCCGACGTATCCAGCGCAACCCGGAGACGCCGGCGCCGCGCGCCCGTCAAGTCCACGAACCAAGTCAGCAGCATGGCGGCCAGGGTGCCGGCGGTAATGCCGTTGCCGAGAAACGCCGCCCAAGTGCCTTGGGTCAATTCGGCCAGAGCGTCGGAGACTTCCACGCTCAAGCCTACGGCGAAGGCCACCGCCACCACTATAACCTTCTGCTGGTTGAGCCCCTCCTGCACGACGGTGCGCATACCCTCCACGGCGACCATGCTCATCATCACCGCTTGGTAGGCCCCCATGACGGGACCGGGAATCGTAAGCAGGACAGCCGTAAACTTGGGCGAAAACGCCAGCGCCACCAGCATGGCCCCCATAACGTATCCAACGGCGCGGGCGGCGACCCCGGTGATGGTGATGAACGTCGGGGTATTCGATATGACCCCGGTGGGGATAGTGGCGGCCACGCCGCACAGCAGGATGCTCAAGCTGTTGGCGTTGAGCGCCCCTTGCACCAAGCGAAAATCGGTAGCTTGGGGCCTGCGCCGCGATACCCGGTGCACGACAATCACGTCGCCAAAGTTCTTGGCTGTGTTCACCAGGGTGACAACCAAGGCCAGCGGGAGGACGCCCCAGAACCCGGCGCCAAGCGACAAGTCGAACCCCGGCAGCCCGCCACGGGGGAAGCCGACCCAAGCGTCGTCGATAACCCGGTCGATGTTGTACAGTCCGAAGGCCGCCGCAACCGCGCAACCCGGCAATATGCCCATGACGGGCGCCCACAACCGCCAAGTCCCCTTGGCGAGCAGCGTCGCCACCGCCACGGCGGCCAAGGTCGCCGCCCCGGCAAGGGGAGCCGCTACTGCCGACACGCCCGGAGGCGCGTCGTTGAGTTGGTCTACGGCAAGCGGGACGACGGTGACCGCCAGCAGGATGAGGGCTACGCCGGTGACGGTCGGGGTGATTATGCGGCGTAGCAGGGGAAGCCACGAGACCAGCGCGAATTGGAACAGCGCGGCCACGACGGTGACGCTGGCCAGCATGGGCGGCCCGCCGGCCTTCAAGGCCGCTACGGCGACGGCTACGAAGGCGGCGGCAGGGGCGGTCATTCCTATATGCCCGTTGCCGACCCGCCAGATGCGGCATGACTGCAAAGCGGTGACGCCGCCGCAGATTATCAGCGACGAAAAGGTGGCCCAATGCCGGTATTCGTGGCCTTGGCCCGACGCCAGGGCGGTGATGACCACCAGAGACCCAATCGACACCAGGACGAGCGTAACTCCCTGGATGCCAACCCCGATAGAAACCAGAAGGGGAGGTCGCTCTTCCGGTTCGTAAAGCAGGGATTCCCCTTGCCGCAAAGACGCTCCCCTCGAAGTTATATCCATCAAGTCAAAGGCGTTGGAGCACTAAAAAAGCTCCGCTATCTCCCGTTCCAGCCGCTCTTCCGGTGTTTCGGCGTTGGAGAAGGCGGTCCGGGAGAATGTTCCCGCCCCTCGGCTCAACTGCTCGTATGACTCGCTGGAGCCGTAGTCCCGGGTGTGGACCACCACCGGCATGGGCAGCGCGTGGCCGAACACCAATGCCTGCTGCTTGGGTTCCAGCCGCGCCAGCACCGTCCTCAGTTGGCGCGCTCCGGGCGTGCCAGCGAGCACGGCGTCGATGTCGCGCTGGTTGTCCAGCAGGCAGGTCAACCGGGTGCCGACCTGGCTCATCACCTCTTCGTCGATGGCGCTGGGACGCTGGTCTATGACCATCAGGGTGACGTTGCGCTTGCGGTCCTCCCGGGCGATGGCCCCGAAGGTTGTCTGGGATGCCACCGAGGGGTTGAGAAACTTGTGGGCCTCTTCGATGACGATCACCAACGGCCTCGGCTCCTGTCCTGCGCCGCCCTCGGCTTCCTCCTTCCGTTGCACGTACAGGTTGTGGATGCGCCTGGTCAGGAGGTTGCAGACCAGCATGTAGGCGGTCAGGTCGGAGCCGTACTTGCCGAACTCCAATACTACGTGCAGGCCCCGGTCCAGGTACTCGATAATGTTGTTGGCCGCGTCTCTCCCCGCGTGGTCAACCAGGAACCCGAACCGTTTGAGCCGGGTGAGCCGGTTGTAAAGTGCGGCAAGAGCGTGGGGTTGCACCTGTACCTCCGCGGCCAGGTCGAAGACCGAGTCCCGCCCTTCCAGGTTGAGAAATCGGCGCATCCACTCCTTCTGGCCGAATTTCTGCTGGAGGTTGAAGGCCGCTGAGGCGGCTACGTCCGACAGGTTCAGGGTCTCCCTAAGCATTTCCACGTCTTCCGGCTCTATCTCCTCGTAGCCGATGCGCACCACCGCGTCGGTGGAAGACCCGCGCCGGCGTGAACTCTCTTCGTCCAGCGTGAACGTCGAGACTTGGGCGGGGAACAACTGCTTCAGGCCCTTGACGGTGCGGCTCCGGTCGGCGTCCTGCCCGCTCCAACCATATTCGCTGTGCATGTCGAATATCAACGACGAGGATTGGCGTTGCTGCAAGATGCCCACAAGCAGCAACCGGGTCAGGAAGGTCTTGCCCGTGCCGCTCTTGCCGAACACCCCGATAGAACGCTTGACCAACTCGTCCAGGTTGAGGCAAAGCTTGTGTTCCATGTCCAGGGGACTGCCAATCCAGAAATGCTTCTGGTCCTCCTGGCCGAACACCAGCTCAACGTCCCGTTGCGATGCCAAGTAGGTTGGGGCGAAATGCGGCGGGATGGTCTTGGCTGCCGCCGGGCCTTGCTCATCGTCTCCCAGGACCGTTGGCAGCACCAGGTTGGGCAGCACCGAAATCGCGCCGTAGGCCACGGTGCCGGATACGACCTGGAGCACCAGGGCGTCGTCGACTTGCGGCGGAGTGTGCTTCAACCGCGGGTCAGTGCTGCCCAAGGTGACGTCGGTGACTGTCCCGAAGAAGGTGCCGTGCTGGCCTTGGATGGTAACGAACGCCCCTACCTTAATATCTTCTATGGGCGTGGCCTGGTCCAGCCGGACTTCGATGCCTTGGCTCAGCGACCCGTCGACCACCAAGCCCAACGCCGTCCTGTCGTCCATCCCGCCGGCGTCCATCCTGTCAGATTGTCGCTGCCGTGCGTAGCCGTTGGTCATAGGGACACCCTCTTCAGAATCGTGTTCAGCCGAGGAAGGTCGCCGGACAGCTCCGCCGCCAGGGTCTTGCCGGCTCGCAGGAGGAATTGCCGAGGCTCCGCGTGGGTCGCGGCGGCTATCCCCAAGTATGCGGCCAGCACTTCATCGGCCGCGGGACCGGTTGTGTTCACCAGGAAACGGAGCATCTCCAGGCTCTCGGTGAATCCGGCAATCTCATCCGGGCCGCACCAGTAGATGAACGAATGCACTCGCGGCGGCAACGGCGGCAGCGATTGCTTGGTGCCCGCTCCATCATGGTGGCCCACGATCAACGTCTCGAACCTCGACGTCAGCAACCGTTCCAGTTGGGGGTTTTCCCTGAAGACCTCGTCTTCGCTCTCGGCGTCCTCTCCCCTGGCGAGTATCGGGCGGCCCGGGTCCAGCGGTTCGGTGCTTACCCGGCAGACCACGCCGTAGATTTCCGGAGAGGAAGTGCGCACCAAGCACCCCAAAGGAGGCGCGTCGTAAAGGTGGTAGCACTGGCCGGTAAACGATGATGAGTTAGCCCCGACCACCTCCCCGACCCGCCGGGACGGCGGGCTGCCCGCTGTTGTCATCGCACCTTCCTGCTTTTCGTAACGTCATGCCCACGTCGCAACGTCGTACCCGTCTTTCGTACCGTCATACCCACCTTAGCAGGTATCCAACCCCCGGTGGTTGAGGGTGGTATCGGGCACCCTATCAGACCGGCCCCACGCGCTCGGTCGCGTCCCGGGCCGCCACCAAGTAAACGGGGTTGGGGTTCAGGGCGTACTCCCGCAAACAAGCCTCGGTGAACTTTATCGAGTGGGCGCCGCCCGCCGCAACCGCGCGGTCTATAAGGTCTTCATGGTCCTCCGCCGGAGCCTCCAAGCCTGAAGTGTCTTGGGCCGGGACCGTCGAGTACCACGAATAGACTGCCGCGCACGCCTGCCAAGCGTACCGTGCGGCTTGCCGTGCGTCGGCGTCATCCAAGTACGGCGCAATCATCCGCAGCGCGCTTGGAGCGGTCACCGTATGGACGAAGGCCACCAGGTTCTTGGGACTGGCTAGGTAGATGCCGGCGAACGTCTCGGTAATGTTGGAAATGAAACCGGATATATCGCCGGACGTGTCCACCAAGTCAATGGCCGGCGCGAACTCCGGGTGGTCCTCCATGCCCTTGATTTGCTGGACGATTGACCCGGAGCCGTCAAATCCCGGCCCGTGGAGCCGCTCGACGTGTTGCAGCGCGCTCCTTGGCGCATGACCCGCATGATCGCCCGAAGGCGTCCCCGGAAGGGTGTAGTAACGCGCTGCCCAGTACCCCAGACCTTGCGCCAGTTCGTAAGTCCTCTGGGGCGTTTCCTCTGCGGAAAGGCTGCGGACGGCATGGCCGGTGCGGATCAGGCCGTGAGTGGCTGACGCCATAACCGCCGGCGCCAAGCGCGGGACCCATCGCTTGACAACGTCCTGCCACGGGGCCAACTCCAACTCGTGCTCAAAAAACTCTATCCAGTCCCCCAGCCGTTCCCGCTGGCCCAAGCACTCCTGCCACTCGTCAGCCGGGATGGGAAGCGAGGGAGAAGGACGGTCTATCAACCTGCTCCTGTATCCTTCAACCCAAGGCAGAACGGCCTCATCCCTGCCGAGGGCGAACAACGCTTCCGAGGCCATAGGGCCGTGATTGGAGTTGCCGTTGACCAGTTCGGTGCCGGCAAAGCTTAGAAGGTCCAGCATTTCGTCGATAGTAATGGCCATCGCTACCCTCCTGAGTCGAAACGAGTTAACCCTTAACGATTATTCCTAAGCCTGGCTCCCCGCGAACCTCGTCATTCCCGCAATCCATCATCGCCGCAACCCACCATTCCCACAACCCGCCAATCCCGCATCCATCATTCCTACAACCCCGTCATTCCCGCGAAGGCGGGAATCCATGCTTCGGGCGACGACTGGAGGAGGTAAACAGGAACAAGTTGGTTTAGGATGGTTCCCTTGCCGTTTTCACTTGACACGGATTACACCGCCCGCGGTGGCCCTTGGTGTGGAACGCCACGTTCTTCAGCACGGAGAAGATGTCCCGGTAATTGTCGGCGACCGCCTCCTTGCCCCGGAATTCCAGGTTCCGGCTCGGAGCTTCCCACACCACGTCGTCCGTATACAGGCCAATCGCGTCCTCGATTCGACCGGACGCCTCGCTCCCAAAGTGAGCCTCAACCGCCGCCAGGTTCGCCGCAATAATATCGTCGCTCATCGTTGACCTCACCGGTCCCAGCGTTGCAGTTGCCGGGGAATTGGGCCGCCATGCTTTGGTAACTTGCACCTGCGGGCAGGTGCAACAATTCTCTTGCTTCCCAAATCGACTGTCAACAGGCGGTTAAGTGGCGCAAAATTTGGTGCCAGTAGGCCGGGATATCGGGTAATGCATGGGGTTTCTCATTCAGGGTCTGCTGACATTCACAGGTAAAGGCGGGTGATTCGCCCGCCTCGCTGTTGGCTATTTGGTGGGCCGGACTTGACGGTAGCCAGTACCGGGTTTGAGATGGTGATATCCTTTAAGCCTCGGAGGAAGGACCATCTGAACCTCGCTCGGCGTAGTAAATGGGGCCCTTAACACTTTGCAGGAACTTGGCTAACCTCCAGTTCCGATTAAGTCGAAGCACACAAACGGTGTATCTGGATCAGTATATGCAGCTAAATTTGCCCAACTTCGAGCAAGATAATTGAACCTGAGCGTAAGTGGGATTCCTGTTATGGCTGCCCTTTGATTTCCTGCAGTGGGTCCAACTCCCGGTCGCGATTGGCTGGCGCAGAAGACATATTGGGCATAAGCTTCCCAAATCAGACGAATACCTGTATGGCCATCGCAGGCCCACTTTACATCGGAAGGATTTGATGCTTTGACTACGTCAAGCCAGCGTTCGAAACTCGCGGCTAGTGCATCACTCTGCTGCACACTTAAACGGCTATGCTGAACTATTCCCTTTTTCCAAACCTCGACATCCCAGAAAGCTAGTGAATTAGGTGGCATAATAGGATCGAAATGGACGGTTCCCCTAACTTCATCCAGCATGTCCATCTCTTTGCCAGCAAACGCTAAAGCGCACGCCACACCAAGAATTTCCTGGAAATTTTGCTCCAACGATTGAAGGGCTGTTTCTGCGATTTCCCCATTTACCGATGAGTCCCTTAAGGGTACTCTGAACACTTGGAAATCGAATAAATAATTCTCTATGGAATGGCCACGCGACCAAACCAATCTGTCTAGTGTCCGCTGAGTTCGAAGACGATCGGCTATCATGTTGCCTAGGCGAAACTTCCTAAACTCACGATCGACGAACCCAACAAATCGCGTCCGAAATGAAGCCCCCGCAACTAGCTGCGATACTTTTTCCACCTTTTGTCGGTTGCCCTCGGCAGGACCGTCGGACTTCACTCTTTCGGCGGTATCAATGGACACTGTGCTGAGGGAACCATCTTCGTATTCTGGGAACCCCTTAGCCGCATCGACGAGTATGTCAAAAAAACTCTTATCATCCGGTCCTTCCAACATTATGTAAGAGTGGTTGGACATCATGACCTCGTTAACAAACTCGTCATAAGTCACCTCTAGACCGGGCATTACACGATATCCTCCAAGTCATCAAACTCATCCCAATCCTCGAGGTCGACTGGGACTCCAGTGGTCCGAGTCGATTTGAACCGTGTTGGTTGCGCAACTAACTCCTTCATCTTGTCTCTGTATCCGGCGCCGACCACTGGCGAATGCGTGCAAACGATCAGCTGCTTTAAAGGAAGTTGTTCAACCATGGCATTGATGATTGTCCGTTGCCAATCGATATGGAGGGAGAGTTCAGGCTCGTCAACGAGAACCACGTCTCCCTGTGCCACCCGAGAAGCTGAATAGATTAGCCCAGCAACTTGCCTCTCACCGGATGATAACGTGTCTAGTTCACTTAATGTGCCGTCCTCATGTCTTATGCGGAGTCGTGGAGTTATATCGTTCGCATCGGTCGAACTTGTAACCAGTTGTTTTACCTTGAAAAAACGATTAACGGCGGTCATATAGGCTCGAACCGCATCGAAAGCCTCTTGAAGGTTCTTCATACGTTCGGCGAGAACATATTCGTACACGGCTAGTACCCTAGTGGTTGTATCGCCGTCCGATTGGGTAAGGTCGGTGGGGGAACCAATCTCGGATCTGAGAGCATCGAAATCGGAGCCGATATCCGGAAGCCCATGCGCACTTTGCAAATTCTGAAGGTCATCCAATTGATTACGAATGCTATGCCATATTTCTTCGGGGCTTCGTGTTTCATCATGGTCGAAACGCTCACGTCGCGATATGGCAGAAAAGACGCGCTGAAAGGTCTCTGAAAGTAGAAATTGATCCCCTCCTGCCAAGCGATTCTGAGCCCTTCGAATCTCATCATCAAGGTCCCGCTGAATCTCTCGGGGAGAAGGGTATCGTATCTGTGGAACGAATGGACCAAAAATCTCCCTCGCTAACGCTGTCTGCACTTCATAATCTCGCCAACTCTCTCTTATTTCCAATTCCCGATGAGACGACATTCGGCGTCGAACCGCAGAGGGTAAAAATTGCCTCCGCCGAAAACTGTTTTCCCACAGTTCTGAAGAATCAATAGACGACCATGCCTCACTCATTGTTCGGAACGCTGGAAAATACGTTACCTGCAGTGGGTTTGTCATCTCCTTCATAAAGGCTTGGAACCTTCTCATCTCCCTGATCCACTCTCGCTCATTCCCTTCACTTCGAGTGTCACTTTGTGGCAAAGTGATGACTTTGCCCCCGCCTACCTGAAGAGTTATCTGAGCCGAATGATCCTCTTGATGGCGCCGTCGCGCTGAAATCACGATCTCAGGGCCACCAGCAATCTTCACGCAGATCGAATGGAATGCCAATGTTGTGAATCGTTCTAAGTCGAGGCTTGCCGCGTTCGCCAAGATATGAAGCATCGTTGTCTTGCCAGCACCATTTACACCATAAACGATGTTGACTCCCTCCGAGAACTCCATGCGTATATCAAACCGACCATGGAGTCCCAAGACTTCCACACTCTCAATAAAATTGTTCACTTCAACTGGTCCTCGCATAAGCTTCACAAAGAAGATCGGTTGACCTGACCCCACGGCCCGGACCTGTTTCTAAAAGTGCGCCTCTTGCGGGTCAGTCCGCAGGTCCGACCAATGCAGAACCCCACTCGGGAACAAGTAACGTCAAGTGCTATGGGGCTTCTCCCCATTGTAGCGGTTCCTGCGTGACTTAGCTTTCCTTAAGGCATCCTCCACCGGGCAATAACGTATCAGTCATTAGCCTTGGCAACCATTAGCCTTGGCAACGTTGATTGAGGTTCGATGACGGGTCAATATGATCTGCTTCCCGAATTTTGAGCTAACGGAAGTGTGAGTTTTGTGGGATGATCTAAATTGACTGGATAAGGAGGGTAGTCCCCTTGAAGAACTCCCAGTACACCTTCCAAACAAGGACCTATTTGCCCTACTCCAGGCTGCACTCAACTATTGTTGGGCGTTCAGTATCCGTTCCATCTTTTCCACGAACTCTTCCACTCTTCTTATCCGCCTCCGCACACCTCTGACGCCAAAATCGTTCTCGTAAAAATTTCCGTGGAGGGACTGGGCGGCATCGAACAAGTCGCGTAGATGCTCATCGTTCGTTTCATCGGCGAGGGTCTCCACAAGTCTTGTGAGGTTCTTGTGTGACTTGTGACGTATCCCCCGAGCTTCTGCGACGGCCTTTACTATCACAGCGGCGGCGCCCCACGCCTTTTCCGACGCCTGCTCCAAATCTCCGGCTTCAAGCTCTTCCCGGGCCTTGCCGAGAAACGCTTGACTGCGTTCCTGGTACGACGCTGTCTCCTGCACGGACGCGCATCTCCTTCGATGGGATAACGGAAGTACAGTATAGCGAGGCCAAGGGCGCCTTTTCAAATATAGACAGGTCAGGGACACTCCCCCCACTGACACTACCCGCTTGCCAGTTCGTAAAACACCTCCCTGCCATAATGCCTGTGCAGCACAACGTTTCGCCCGACCCGGTGCCAAGTGCTTTCAGTCTCCTGTCCGAGGCGTGCAGAATGTACGCCGCTACACTCAGAGCCGCGTTATCTCGCAGGGGCAGCCCTTGTGGCAGCCCTGAAACGCGGAACAGGCCGCATCCTGAAAATCCCGACATCCGGTAAATCCTGATTCAGACAAGCCCGTATGTCCACGTTTCTGAAATTTCTAGGCTCTTCCTCCATAAAATCCACCATCCAAAGGAATCCGCACCATGATGAGTGAAATAAAAGCCCTCTGGCGTCGCGTCCGAGCCCTTCAACGTAAACTGCCCCGCCCCCAGGTGCTGCTCAATGCCCTCCTCTCCTCACCAGGCTAACATCCCGCCTGCACCAGGTAGGCCCGGCTTTGGACATACCCTGTTTTGGAGACCCGAGTCGTTTGTAAAGCGTCCAGCTTTGGGCCATAATACGGCCCACTCTGCATCTGGCTTCCGGGGGGATAGTATGCGTGTCTTGTTGATCGCCACCAACCGGCATGACCGGCTGATGAGCCGGATGGACGCCCGGCCCCTTCCCATTGGCATGGCCTACGTCGCCGCCCACTTGGACCAGGACCGCCACCAAGTCAAGGCGTTGGACCTGATGTTCGCCGACGATTACCTTGCCGAAGTCGAGCAGGTCGTGAATGAATACCGGCCCGACCTGGTGGGAATATCCCTGCGGAACCTTGGCAACCACAGCTACCTGGACCCCCAGTGGGCATTGCCCATCACCAAGGAGGTCATCGACAAGGTCCGCAGCATATCCACGGCAACCATCGTGGTGGGCGGCCCGGCCTTCAGCCTGCTGCCCAAGGAGTGTTTCGATTACCTGGAGCCTGACCTCGGCCTCGCCGGAGATGCGGGGGAGGCCTTTGCCGAGTTGACCAACCGCTTGGAGGTCGGCGAGCCGTCCTACTACGACCTGGAAGGGCTGGTGCGCCGGGAAAACGGCGAGATTATATTCCGGGAAGGTCGGTGCTATTCCGCCTTTGCCAAGGCGCCCCGGCTTGAAGACCTCGACATGCGCAAGTACCGCCAAGCCGGTTTCGGCATCGGCATCCTCACCAAGCTGGGCGATTTTTCCTACCCCACTGGGGAAGCTGCCGAAACTCCCGACGAGCAGGGCTGGCGGATCATCCGCCCCATCGACGAAGTGGTCCACGAAGTGAAGGACATGGAGGAGCGGTTCGGCCTCCGCAAGGTGTTCTTCGTGGACAACGCCTTCAACGTCCCCTTGGACCATGCCAAGTCCCTTTGCCGGGCGTTGTCCGATGCCGACCTGAAGTTGCACTGGAATACCTGTCTTGCTCCCTTCAGTTGTGACGAGGAACTGGTGGGCTTGATGAAGGGCGCCGGCTGCGCCTTGGTCATCATGGGCCGCGCCAGGGGAGACGGCCACGGAGGCACGCTCCTGGGCGAAAACCTGGAGCCCCTGCGCCGTACCTGCCAGATGTGCGAGGATGGTGGCCTCCACTACACCATCTCCCAGAACTTCGGTGAACCGGGAGAAACCAAGGAAACGGTCGAAGAAAAGCTGGAGTTCCTGCGCAGCATCAACCCGGCGATGGCCAACCTTCGGGTAGGCGTACCGGTCCAGCCTAATACCCCACTGGCCACCACAGCCCTCGAAGAGGGGCTGATAGCCGACCAAGGTGACCTGATCAAGCCCACCTTCTACATGGCCGAGCCAGTCAAAGACTGGATAGTGGACTACCTCAAGGAACAGGCCGCCAAGAACCCCCGCTGGAACCTGCTTTAATCGGACGTAATGAAATGGCAGACGGTTTGAGAGGCAAATACTGCATCGTCGGCGTTGGCGAGACCGAATACAGCCGCGGGTCGGGCCGCACTACCAGAGCTATGGGCGCCGAGGCCATCCGCAACGCGATGAACGACGCCGGGCTGACTCCCGCCGACGTCGACGGGATGTTGAGCTACCACGGCGGAGATTCGACCCCCTCCACCGCCATCATGTACGACCTGGGTATCAGACCCAATTTCTACATGGACTGCTCCGGCGGCGGTTCCAGCACCGAGGCCCTGGTGGGCTTGGCTATGGGAGCCATCGAGGCCGGCATGGCGGACACGGTGGCAATCTTCCGCTCCATGAACGGCTATTCGCAGATACGCATCGGCGGCACCGGAGTCAGGGCTGCCGCACCCATCACAGGCCCGGACCTGATGCGGCGTCCCTATGGATTGATTAGCGCGGTGCAGAACTTCGCCTTTACCTTCACCCGCCACATGATGGAGTACGGCGTAACCAACGAGGACCTAGCCCACATCAAGGTGGCCCACAGCAACCACGCCAGCAACAACCCCAAGGCATTGATGAAGCAGCGGGTCACGGTCGACGACGTGATCAATTCCCGTTGGATCATACGCCCCTGCGCCCACCTTCTCGATTGCTGCTTGGAAACCGACAACGCTACCTGCATCATCGTAACCTCCGCCGAGCGGGCCAAGGACCTGAAGCAGAAGCCTGTGTACATCCTCGGGGTGCAGGGCCGCGGCACCAAGCCCGGCGGTGACTTCCACTACCAGCACGGCCCTATCAGCCGGGTGGCGGGCCACTACGTCGGCCCCAGGATTTTCGACCTGGCCGGAGTGACCCACGACGACGTCGACGTAACCGGTTGCTACGACGCCTTCACCTACACGGTGCTGTTGCAGTTCGAGGACTACGGCTGGTGCCAGAAGGGCGAGGGGAAGGACTACGTTACCAGCGGCATCATCAACCTGGGCGGCAGGAGGCCCAACAACACCAGCGGCGGCCATCTGTGCGAAGGCTATACCCACGGCATGAACATGGTCATCGAGAACGTCCGCCAACTCCGCGGGACTGTCGACGACTACTGCCCCCAGTGGCGGGACGGCATTCACACCTACGACTACGCCGAAGGCGGGTGCCGTCAGGTCAGGAATGCCGAAGTCAGCATGAACATGGGATGGGGCACCCCCGCCATTGGCAGCGCCCTCATCATGCGGAGGTGATCTTATGCCCTCCTACGATTACAGAGGCCAAGCGATCGTCATCTCGGAAAACGACACCGAGTACAAGGGCTACTTTGAGGCCGCCGCCGAGCACCGCTTGGTGGTGAAACGCTGCACCGATTGCGGCCTGTTGCGTGGCGAACCCGGCCCGGGCTGCCCTTGGTGTACTTCCTTGAATTGGGAATGGCGGGAAGTCAGCGGCAAGGGCACGATTTACAGCTACCAGATCGTGGCCCATACGGTAATCCCCGCCTTCCGAGACTGGGCCCCGTTCCCGATAGTGCTGGTGGAGTTGGACGAGCAGCGGGGCCAACCCGATTCCTACGACGGCCTCCGAATTACGGCTAACCTGGTTGACGGGGACATGGGACCGGAAAAGGAAGAGAACGTGGCCATCGGCAAGCGGGTCGAGGTGGTCTTTCACGACGGTGATGACGGCTTCGCCCTGCCCCAGTTCCGCCTGTCCGGTGAGCAGTCCGAAGGCGAGGTCTGGAGCCATTCGTTGTGACACGCGCCTGCCACTATAACAGCGCCTCTACCCGGTTGAACTCGCCGAAATGCCTGCCACGACTTTAATCAGCTTTGACATCGACGGCACCCTGGAAGTGGGCGCCCCTCCGGGAGCAATCACCCTCGACTTGGTCAGGCATTGCAAAGCACTGGGTTACTTGGTGGGCAGTTGCTCCGACCGCCCCTTGAGCGCCCAGCAACGCATGTGGAGCGACCACGGCATCACCGTCGACTTCACCGTCTTGAAGCAGCAATTGGAAACGGTGAAGGAACTGTTCCCCGCCCGGACGTACTACCACGTCGGCGACACCGACATTGACCGCTACTACTCGGAAAGCGCCGGCTTCCACTTCCTCCCACCCGACGCCGACGCCCTGAGACAGTTGGTCAGCGGGAGCGGTCCCTGATCCGTTCTTTGGGGAATTATATACAGTTCCATCAGTTGGTCTGCAAGGCAGGAAACATCGCAAGGTCTTGGGTAAGAAGCCCTCATGTTGCAAGAACGGGCCAACCCTTGCCCAGTAAGGGAGGAAGCGGGGATAATCGGGGTTATGCTACACTTGACGAACACTCAGTAGGAAAAGTCGGCCGATGACCATAGCGGGCGCGATACTTTGTCGCCTAGGCTAAGCGTAGCCGTTGGAGATTAACACATTCCGTCTCTTTGTTGATGGGGGACTGGCCATCAGCGTGAGCATGTTGATGGCTGTCCTAATCAACGACTACTTGCCACTTAAGGATGTACAAGGACAGGATGGAGTTGTCATATTGGCCGGGATGCTTCTATGCCCTTGTGCTTTGCTGTTGTATGGAGGAACCCGCGTGATATTCGCAGCCTATGAGGCACATAAAAAGAAGGTTGCAAAGAGGGTGGAGAAACAGGTCAAGCAACGAATCATGGAAGAACTTGACAAGGCCCGTCATCACCAAGGCGAACATGCCATTTCTTGGGATGAAATTTACGACATCGTGCGCCAGCCACCGCCGTCGTAGTCCCGCAGTCCTCAACCCATATTGCGACGAGGGCTGGAACCAGCTTCCGGCCTACAATTCCCCAGTAGTGCCAGTCAGGGTAGACTGGAGGCCGACAACACTAGCGTTCAGCAACGCACAGTGATTTGGTAGGACGGATAATGATCACGCAGTCCGACCCTTTGGAAATCAGGGAGTCAGGAATACCTTTACCTTCCCGTGATGTCCGAGGCACTCCCGTTAGCCTCCGCGTCCTGCTCCGACACCACAACTAACGCCTCCTGCCCCCTGTCGGCGGCTATCGCCAACTCCATCGCGCAGATGGCAACCTCTATCTGGTCATCGTCCGGTTGGCGGGTGGTCATGCGTTGCAACCACAGTCCGGGAGCGGCCAAGCACTTGCCCACCAGTGTGCCTTGCAGCTTGCCGCTCAACCGGATGATTTCGTAGCTGATTCCAGCGATCACCGGTATCAGTGCCAAGTGGGACAAGATGCGCCATTCTATGGAGGGGCGTCCCAGGAAAGCGAACACCACCACCGACACCAGCACCACCGTCAGCAGGAATGCCGTTCCGCAGCGGGGATGGGGCGTCGGGAACTTGCGGACGTTGGCGACCTCCAGCGGCAGCCCCGCCTCGTGGGTGTGGACGGCCATGTGTTCCGCCCCGTGGTAGGCGAACACCCGCCGCAGGTCGGGGGACAGTCCCATAGCACCAATGTAAGCCAGCAGTATCAGCAACCGCACCAGTCCCACCAGCAGGTTGCTGACGTAATCCGACCCAATCCATCGGTCCAAGCCCCAATCGACTATCAGTAGCGGCAGCAGGAAGAACAGGCCGATGCCCAGCGTCAGCGAGAAAGCGAGCGTCGCCGCCATTGCCCAGGGAGAAATTTCCTGCGGGCCGTCTGCTTCAGGGTCCGCCGCCGCCACGTTGGCCGACCGTTGCAAGGCCTTGACGCCCAGGACCAGCGACTCCAGCAATACCAGCACGCCTCTCACGAACAGGACCCGGCGCAGCCGGCCAGTGTAAAGGCTGCTGAGCCGTTGGTGTTCTTGGAAGATGGTGCCGTCGGGCCGCCGCACCGCCAACCCGAAGTGGTCAACCCCCCGGATCATCACACCCTCGATTACGGCTTGTCCGCCGTAGCTATGTGCGGGCTGCTGGGCCAATGACGATTAACCGGAAGGAGGAATTTGAGAGGGGCCGCCGGGGTTGGGCAAGAAGGCTATTGAAGGTTGTAACGACGCCGCAACCTTTCGATGCGGCCTTGGGTGTCAACTACCCTTTGTTCGCCGGTGTAGAAGGGGTGGCAATTGCTGCACACTTCGACGCGCATGGTGGGCTTGGTGGCCCCGGTATGGAACACGTTGCCGCAGGAGCAGGTTACCACCGCGTGGAAAAACTGCGGGTGGGTATCAGTCTTCATTACGCACCTTTAACCTCTACCGGGTACACGCTTACCCGGCGCCGGCCTTTCGCCGCCCACTCGAATTTCACTTGGCCGTCAATCTTGGAGAACAAGGTATAGTCTCGGCCCAAGCCTACGTTGACGCCGGGACGAATCCGGGTGCCGCGCTGCCGCACCAGGATGGAGCCGCCGCTTACTACCTGTCCGCCGTACCGCTTGACGCCGAGACGCTTAGCGTTGCTGTCCCGCCCGTTGTTGGAGCTGCCGCCGGCTTTCTTGTGGGCCATTATCTATCCCCCCTTGCTGTTCCGCCGTCCCCTGACTGAGGCTAGGACGCTTCCACCTTTATATCTTCTATCAAGAGCCTGGTATAAGGCTGCCGGTGCCCTTTCTTGCGCCGGTAGCGGGTCTTGGCCTTGTACTTGAAGACTATCAGCTTACGGTCTTTGTATTGCGACGTCACTCGTGCCACCACCTTGGCGCCTTGCACCAAGGGCGACCCGAAAGTAACCTCGCCGCCTTCGGATATGGCCAGGACCTCGCCGAATTCAGCGATGGAGTCCACTGTTGCGGGCAGCTTTTCCACATCCAAGGTATCGCCCAGCTTGACCCGGTACTGTTTGCCGCCAGTTTTGAATACTGCGTAATCCATATTATCAACCGCAAAGAATAGTACGGTAGGCGGATTCCGTTGTCAAGGAGAATGGAACGAAAACGCTGCTGGTTAGTATATTAGGTTAGAGTGGCGCCGAGTTAGTATGTGGTAGGATAAGATTAACACAAGTCTTGATCGAGAGACGGCAGTCCCTTACACACTCTTTTCCGGGAATCCAGCGATGTCACACCTTACATCGGATGACTTGAGGCAAGCCTTCGCCGCAGGCACCGAGGCACTGGCGGAGCACCGGGACGCTATCAACGCCTTGAACGTCTTCCCCGTTCCGGACGGAGACACCGGCACCAACATGCTGTTGACGATGCGCACCACCATGGAGCATTGTCCAACGGCCGACGGCAAGACGATCGGAGAGGTGGCCCACCAGCTTGCTGATGGCGCTTTCTGGGGTGCCCGCGGCAATAGCGGCGTTATTCTGTCCCAGTTCCTCAAGGGTTTCACACAAGCGTTCAGGTCATTGGAAGTTGGTTACGGCAGCGACCTGGCGCGGGCCTTCCACGAGGGACAGGAGGCTGCCTACGGAGCTGTGGGAAAGCCGGTGGAAGGTACCATGCTGACTGTCATGGCCAGCATGGCGTCGGCGGTGCAATCGTCGCTCGACCGGGGCGCCGAGGAAGACCCGAGAATATTGTGGCAAACGGCCTTCGAGTCCGGCAAGGAAGCCACAGCGCTCACACCAACCCAACTGCCGGTGTTGAGGGAGGCGGGCGTTGTCGACGCGGGCGGCATGGGCGTAGTCGTCTTCTTGGGCGGCGCCCTTGGCTACCTGAAAGGGCAGGACGATGAAGAACTGGGTTCCGTGGTGGCGAGCGGCTATCTGGCTCCCTCATCGGGAAGCCGGCCCTCACTGGATGCGGACTACCTCGACTTGGTAGAGCACAGCGACTGGGGCTACTGCACCCAGTTCGTCATCTCCGGCGAGTCATTGGCGCCGGAGGTGATCCGGGCCGACTTCGCAGGAATGTCCGACTCGGCGGTTGTGATGGGCGACGAGGAAAAGGTCCGGGTACACGTGCACCTGCTGGACCCGGGTACGGCACTGTCCTACGGTGCGGCCCTTGGGCAACTGGGCCAGATCGACATCCAGAACATGACCGAGCAGAACCGGGGGTTCGTCGCCGGTCACAGGGAAACTCCCAAAGGCGAGGCCCTCGCAGTGGTTGCCGTTGCCCTGGGCGAGGGGTTTGCCGCCCTGTTTCGTGAGATAGGCTGCTCGGCGGTGGTCAGCGGCGGGCAGACCATGAATCCCAGCGTGAAAGAAATACTTGATGCCGTCCAGTCCGTGGGCGCCGAGGATACCATTATCCTCCCAAACAACAAGAACGTGGCTTTCGCTGCCCAACAAGCCGCCGAGATGACTCCGGGAGTTCACGTAGTACTATCCGACTCGGCTCCCCAAGGGGTTGCCGCGCTGCTGGCGTTCAATCCCGCTGAGCCGGTGGAGCAGAACATAGCCGCTATGGAAGCGGCGCTTTTGGAAGTAGTCTCGATTGAGGTCACCCAAGCGGTACGCCCTGTCGCTATTAACGGCTTGCAGGTGGCTGAAGGCGACTACATTGGCCTGCGGGACGGAGACTTGGTTGCAGCCGACAAGACCCCTAAGAGGGCCTTGGAGTCGGTCTTGGCTATGGCCGACTTGTCCGGCGACTCCGTCGTGACGTTGTACTTGGGGGCCGATACTCCGCAAGAGGACGGGGAAGGACTGCAACAGGAGTTGGAGTCAAATATACCGGGAATACAGGTAGACTTGGTCTACGGCGGCCAGCCGCATTACCATTATCTGGCATCGGTAGAGTAGGAGGAAGTCTCCATGGCCATAAAAGTAGTGACTGACAGCACAGCCGACCTGCCGACGGACTTGGTGGATCGTTGGGGTATAACGGTGGTCCCGGCCTACGTGGTGATGGACGACGTCAATTACCGGGATGGCGTAGACATTACCGCCGATGAATTTTACCGGCGTTTGGCCAGCAGTCCACGGTTGCCTACCACGGCCCAACCGTCGGTGGCCGACTTTCAATCCGTGTACCAGGAATTGGTTGGCCAAGGCCATAGTATCCTATCCATCCACATATCTGGAAGGCTCAGTGGCACCTTCAACTCCGCCGAGCAGGCCCGGGCTTCGTTGGGAGATAGCGCCGATATTCGCGTTGTTGACTCTCGACTTGCTTCCATATCCGTTGGTCTCAACGCACTAACGGCGGCTCGGATGGCCAGCGAAGGGAAGACGATGGATGAGATTGTCAGTCAATTGAGCCGCGACCTGTCCCAGACCAGCACTTTCTTCATGCTGGACACCTTGGAGCTTTTGCAAAAGGGGGGACGGATCGGCAAGGCTCAAGCCTTCATGGGTTCGTTGCTTAATGTCAAGCCCATTTTGGGCCTGCAAGATGGAGAGGTTGTGCCCATCGAGCGGCAACGCAACTTGCGAAGAGGGGTTGGCCGCTTGGCGGAGATGGTGCGCGGTTCGGCCCCGCTAAAAGCGTTGGCGATCATGCACAGCACCGATCAGACCATGTCAAACCAACTTCGAGCAGACCTCTCCGACCTGCTACCGGATTCGGAGATTGTTTCCGCAAGGCTTGGGGCTGCGCTGGGAGTATATGTTGGGCCCAACACCGTGGGCGTAGCCTTGGTGCGCCAGTAACTCTTTACCTTGACGATTGTGCGGGGACGTGTGAGGCACGTAGTGATATACTCTCGTTCCCATGATTGCAGGCTCTAAAACCGGTCCGGCGCGACTTCAGACCTTCCTCAAAATCCTTGACTTGGAAGAGGGGAGAGGGTTCGACAACCGCGCCGTCATCGGCGGAATGGACGAGTTTACCCAGCCGTTGGCCGATGAAATGGTTGCCTGTATGGGCGACACGGAACTGGTACAGGGACTTCTGAAACGCCCGTATTCCCGGCTCACGATAGACCAACGGAAACGATGGGCCAACCGCTGGCGCGAGGTGCTTAACGGACCGCTTGCCACCCAAACGGAGCATGTTGCCGCTGAGAAAGTCTCCAGTCATCCGCCGCAAGCTCCAGAGAGGCCCCAGGCTGTTGTAGAAAAGGCCGCGAAAGGGGGACCGGACCATCGCCCCCCTCCGTCGGGCCTGACGGTGGACTCTCCCATTGACCGGCTCCGGGGCGTAGACGCCAAGCTCACCGCAAAGTTCAAACGACTGGAAGTCGCCACTATACGTGACCTGCTCTACCTGTTCCCGCGGCGGCACCTCGACTACTCCAAAGTCGTCGCCATATCCGAAGCGTCCTACGACGAGCCGTGCACCGTGGTGGGCACGGTGTGGGAGGCGCGGACAATCAAGCAGGGGCCGAAGGGAAACCGGACCGACACCGAGGCGGTGCTGGGAGACGAGACGGGCAACATCAGGGTTGTCTGGTTTGGCCAACGGTACATGGCCCAAACACTTAAACCCAACACTCGCATCGCCGTCAGCGGCAAGCCGGAAGTGTTCAGGGGGCAGTTGGTCTTCAGTTCTCCTGACTACGAGATTCTGGGCCAAGGGCAAACTCCCATCCACACCGGGCGACAGGTGCCCGTCTATCCCCTGACCGAGGGGCTGACGGGCCGCAACGTGCGGCGCATCGTGTGGCAGGCCATCAGGGAGTGGCTGGGGGGTATCGACGACTTTTTGCCACAGGAATTGTTGTCCCGCACGGGCCTGCCGCCGCTCCGCGAGGCCATTCAACAAGCCCACTATCCTGACAACATGGCAGCGTGGGAGAGCGCCCGGAGAAGGCTGGCCTTCGACGAACTGCTTACCCTCCAGTTGGCTGTACAAGGCCGGAAAAGGCATGGGAGCGACGAAACAACGCTCGGCGTGGCAATCGCCATCGACACCCAAGTGCTTTCGGGCTTCTACGAGTCCCTCCCTTTTCCCCTTACCGGCGCCCAGCAGCGGTGCATAAGCGAGATCCTGGGAGACCTTGGCCGAGGCACTCCTGCTATGGACCGGCTGTTGCAGGGCGAGGTGGGCAGCGGCAAGACCGTGGTGGCCTTAACCGCGTTGTTGGCGGTAGCCGCCGCCGGTTATCAGGGAGCCGTCATGGCGCCCACCGAGGTGCTGGCCGAGCAGCATTTCCGCACCGTGGGAAGCCTGCTGTCCGGCCTGTCCCGCCCGGTGCAAGAGGACAACTTGGTCACGGTGTACCTGAAGACCTTGGACAGGCCGGTGTCGGTCGGGTTGCTGACCGGCAGCACCAAGCGTTCGGTGAAACGGGAGCTTACCCAGATGGCCGCCGCCGGAACGCTGGACCTGATGATAGGCACCCACGCCCTGATCCAGCCCGACGTGGAATTGCCCAAGCTGGCCTTGGCTGTGGCCGACGAACAGCACCGTTTCGGTGTCATGCAACGCTCCGCCCTCAGGCATAGAGGGGCCGAGACCCCCCACCTCCTCCTCATGTCGGCGACACCCATACCGCGGACGCTTTCGTTGACTCTCTACGGCGACCTGGATATTTCGACCATCGATGAGTTGCCGTCGGGACGGCAGGAAATTACGACAAGGTTACTATTTCCAGAGAAACGGGAGGCTGCCTACGGGTTTGTCCGCAAGCAAGTGGAAGGCGGCAGGCAGGCCTTTGTGATTTGCCCCTTGGTGGACGAATCGGAAGCCATCGAGTCCAAGGCAGCGACCGAGGAGTACAAACGGCTGTCCCAGGAGGTGTTTCCCGACCTGCGCCTGGGACTGCTCCACGGGCGGATGGCCGCCAAAGACAAGGACAGGGTGATGCGGCAGTTCCGGGATGGAGAACTGGACATCCTGGTCTCGACCGCCGTGGTGGAAGTCGGCATCGACGTTGCCAACGCCACCGTCATGCTGATCGAAGGAGCAGAGCGTTTCGGCTTGGCCCAGTTGCATCAGTTTCGCGGAAGGGTGGGTCGTGGCGAGCATCGGAGTTACTGTCTCCTGCTGTCCGATTCGCCGTCGGAGTCGGCCAAGGAACGTTTGTCCGCCTTGGCCGAGATACGCGACGGCTTCCAATTGGCCGAGGTCGACTTGGAACTCCGAGGCCCGGGAGACTTCTTCGGCACCCGCCAGAGCGGGCTACCCAACCTTCGTATGGCCCAACTTTCAGACCGGCGTCTGCTGGAGGCGGCCCGGGATGAAGCAGGGCGAATAATGAAGGAAGACCCCGAACTGACCGCTCCGGCCCATGCCGGCTTGGCGGCGCAGGTCCAGCGGTTCCACGAGAGGGCCAGCGCAGAGGCGGGTTAGAGAAGCCCCTCCAAGTCCGGGAAGCCGTCCCCTTCGGCGGGGATGAAGTTCTCGTTGCCCAGAAACGCCCAGTCAAACGACTTGGATACTATTTGCTCGCAGTCCGCGCCGTCAAAGCGGTGTCGGCACTCTGAGGCCCGGCGCACGTGCAACGAACGAGCCGCCATCGGACCGACTTGTAATACGTAGGCCAGGAATCCGGCCATAGGGTCTTTGCCGCCGTAGACCAAGTATATATCGCCGGTGAACCGCTCGATCCCGGCGTAAAATGGGTCGCCAACGCTGTCGTAGGTGGACAGGAGCAGTATCCGTTGCACCTGGGGATAACGGAAGGCCACCGCCCCCACTGCCGAACCGCCGGAGGAGAAACCGGACAAATAGACGGCGGGAGATGCCGTCCCACAAAGCTCCGCCGCATTTTTCAGGCTGAAGTCAATGGCGTGGGCCAGGCTGTCTATCAATAGCTGGTTCCAGCTTGCCCCTTTATGGGAGTAAGGCTCCCAAGGCAACTGCACCTGCCCATCGGGCCGCGGCGCGTTGTAGGTTACCGTGGTGGCCGATCCTTGCTTTTGAAGCCGGGTTGCCAGGTTCATCCAGCGGTTGCCCCGACCGTCCTTCAACTCGCCTGAGCCGGGTGAGTTGACTATGATGACTTCCGAGGACGTGGGATAAGCCGAGAGGGGCACCTCGTATTCAATTGTTTGGCCCCGGTAGTCCTCAGCCTCTCCGGTCAGCACCGCATCTATTCGTTCCATCTCTCCTCTACTTCACCGCGTCATGCCGTATTCCGGCGTTGCGCGATGGGTCGTATTATAGATTGCCGGCCATCCGCCGCCATAGCCGTATGGCATCAGGGAACCCCGATCCAAGAGTGGTAAAATACCTTACCCTTCCTCGCTGAGGAGTATTTTGTTTGTACCGAATCTGTCGTCCTTTGCTTGGTCCAACCCCACACGGGTGGTCTTTGGGGCAGGCCAACTTGCCAATCTGGCTACGGTCCTCAACGAGACCGGTCCGGCGGATGCGCGGGTCTTTCTCGTCACCGGCCGCCGCAGTCTCAGGGAGCAGGGCGTCCTGCAAAAGGTCGTAGACCAGATCGGCTCCGGACGGATAACGCTTTTCGACAGGGTTACGCCATTCCCCTCGCCCGCGTTGGTCGCTTCGGCGTTGGAGGCCTGCCGGATGGCGGAATGCCAGGTTGTGGTTGCGGTTGGCGGGGGCAGCGCCCTGGATACGGCCAAGCTGGTCAGCATACTCATGACCAATGAGGGCGAGTTGCTGGAGTACGCCACCCGCGAAAAGACTATCTCCCGGCCCGGGATACCCTATGTCGCCGTTCCCACCACTTCGGGCAGCAGCAGTGAGGTTACGTCGGGCGCGGCCATCTGGGACTGGGATGCCCGCCGCTCGCTCAACCTGAACCACCGCTACATGTTCCCCACCGTGGCCATTGTTGACCCGGAGTTGGCCATGACCATGCCGGGAGACCTGGCAGCCATGACCGGTATGGATGCCTTTACCAGCGCATTTGAGTCGTACTGGTCCCTGGAGTCCGAGCCCATCGCCGACGCTATGGACTTGGAGGTCATTCGACTGTTCAACGATTACCTCGAAACGTCGTGCGTTGAAGGCACGCTGGAGGCGCGTTCATGGTGCGCACTGGCCGCCACCATCTCCGGGATTGCCTACAGCAACAGCCACCCCAACGTTTGCCACGCCATCGGCAGCCCCTTGACCATATTCTGGAACGTGGCACACGGCCAAGCTGTGGGAGTTACCCTCGCCGATTTTCTGAATTGGACCGCGCCGGAAATATCGCCCAAGCTGCCTGCGCTGTGGGACGCGCTGAAAGTGAGGAACCTGGAAGAGGCGACGGCCCGCATATTGCAGATAATGGAACGGTGCGGCTTGGAAACCCGGCTTCCCGCCTTGGGCGTCCAGTCCGATGGCATGGAAACCCTGCTGGAACACACCCGGTGGGACCGTGTGGGGGTCCTGCCCCGTTCCGTGGATAGGGACGATCTGCGGGTAATACTGGAAGGGTTGATGTAGTAGGGGTGTATAATCCGGCAAGCTCGGCTGGTGCACGGCCAAGTGTCGGAACTCTTTCCATCGATCCTCTAAACAGGAGGTCTTGTTAAGCATGGCGACGCCAAGTGGAGATTCCGTTTCCCCGGAACAGTTCAGGATGATGGCCGAAGTGGCCGGTCTGGGACTTACATCCGAAGAGTTGGAGGAACTCAAGCCCCTTTATGACCTCTACTACGAGTACGTGAAAGCGCTGCATTCCATAGACTTGGGAGCGGAGGAGATTAACCTCGCGTTCCACCCGGACTGGCCTGCGGCGTGACAGTGACATTCGGGACAAGTTGCGCTTTCCCCCGTCTCCCCCGCGAAGACGGGGGCCGAGGGCAGGCCTAAGCCGCCTGACATTCAGAAATTTGGAAGGGAATTAAAATGGCCGCTACCGATACCAACCTGTGTTTCTTGACCATCGACGAAGCTTCCAAGCTTCTCCAACGCCAGGAGTTATCGCCGGTGGAGCTTACCCAAGCCTCCCTGGACCGCATCGCCGCCACCGACGAGCAACTCCACTCCTTTCTTCTCGTGACCGAAGAACAGGCCTTGGCCGACGCCAGGGTGGCTGAGTCGGAGATTCTTCGAGGGGACTACAAAGGGGCGATGCACGGCATTCCCTTTGCGTTGAAGGACCTTTACGATACCGCCGGCATCCGCACCACGTCTGGCTCCAGGGTTGACATAAACCGCGTGCCGACGGAAGACGCCACGACAACCGCCCGGCTGAAGGCTGCGGGCGGCATCATGATGGGCAAGTTGGCCATGCACGAGTTCGCCTTGGGCGGGCCGGACTTCACCACTCCATTCGCTCCGGCGCGAAACCCTTGGAACCTGGACCACGTCACCGGCGGCTCCAGCAGCGGGTCCGGCTCCGCCGTTGCCGCGGGCCAAGTCATGGGCGCCCTGGGCTCCTGCACCGGCGGTTCCATTCGCGGCCCGGCGTCCCTGTGCGGCATTGTCGGGATCAAGGCCACCTACGGTCGGGTAAGCCGCGCCGGGGTCGTTACCCTGTGCTGGTCCCAGGACCACTGCGGGCCGATGACTTGGACAGTGGAGGACTGCGCCCACATGCTCCAGGCCATCGCCGGACACGACCCGAAGGACCCGACCACCAGCAGGGCGCCGGTCCCCGACTACACGCTGTCGCTGCGGGACGACCTCAAGGGCGTCACCATCGGGGTGCCCAGGCACTTCTTCTTTGCTCCCGACGAAAACGTCAGCGCCGAAGTCGTTGCCACGGTGGAGAGGGCCTTGCCGGTGCTGGAGAGCTTGGGAGCAAATCTCGAAGAAGTCACCATCCCGACCCTGGAGCATGTTCGGGCGGCGAACTCCGTCATCATGCTCACCGAAGCCTACGCCTACCATGAACCCAACCTGAAGACGCGGCCCCAAGAGTTCGGAGAGATGGTCCGCGCCCGCTTCCGGATCGGAGGCCTGTTGAGTGCCAGCGACTACATGCAAGCGCAAAGGGTCCGCAAGGTGGTCATCAGGGAAGTAGCTGAGACGTTGCAAAAGGTGGACCTGCTGGTGTCACCGACGATGACCCAACCGGCTCCCGCCTTCGAAGGGTTCGATGGGACGAGCACCGTGCGGGGTCCCAGCTTCACCGCGCCATACAACCTGACCGGTCTCCCGGCCATTTCGGTCCCCTGCGGGTTTACCGAGGCCGGTCTGCCGGTGGGGATGCAGTTCGCTGGCAAGCCCTTCGACGAGCCAGGCGTTTTCCGCGCCGGATACGCCTACCAGCAGCAGGCCCGGTTGTTCGAGCGGCGCCCGCCGATTTAGCGGGTAATATTCACCCCGCCCTATCGGTCGTTCCCGGCACTCCACCCGTCATTCCCGCGAAGGTGGGAATCTATGGGGCGTTTGGCGAGTGCCCACATGGAGGTCTGATGCCCCAAACGGCGGATGTTGTCATTATCGGCGGTGGAGTCATAGGCTGTTCCATCGCCTACTGGTTGGCCAAAGCCGGGATGAAGCCCTTGGTGCTGGAGCGTGACCGGTTGGGCGGCGGCGCGTCGCGGGCTACCGCCGGAGTGGTCGGTCCCCTTTGGCACATAGACCACACCCGCCCGGAATTCTTCAGCTTGGGGCTGCGCAGCTTGGAATTGTATCCAAGGCTGGCGTCGGAGTTGATTGATGCCGGCGTGGACCCGCAATTCCGCCAGTGGGGTGTGCTCAAAGTTGCGTCCGACGGGGAGGAGGCGGAGCAACTGAGAAACGACCTGTCATGGCAGAACGAGACAGGGTTGGGTCTGAGATGGCTGGACGCTGATGAAGTCCGCGACCTTCAACCTGGGGTGGCGGATGGTGTTGTGGGAGGGGTGCTTTCACCGAATGAAGGATCGGTCAGGGGTCAAAGGTTAGTGGATGCCTTGGTCCACGCCGCCTCTCGCTTGGGGGCTACATTCCTGGAACAAACGGAGGCAATCGCTCTGGAATTCGACGGCCCGCGAGTAGTGGGCGTAAGAACGGCAACAGGGGTACACTACTCGGCCCACACGGTGCTTGCTGCCGGGCCTTGGACAGGCATCCTGGACCGTTGGCTGCCTGGCAAACTGCCGGTGGTCCCGGTCAAGGGGCAACGGATATTGTTGAGGAAGCCTGGGTTCAGCTTGATGTGTCCCATCCGCAACTTCCAGGGCTACGTGGTGCCCAGGGTTGACGGCACGGTGCTGGCGGCGTCCACGCGCGAGGAAGGGATGTTCGACTCTCGCACCACGGCGGAGGGAGTCCGGCACTTGATTTCGATGGCCTCCGGGATTTTCCCAGAGTTGAAGGACGCCGACTTCCTCGGCGCCCGCGCTGGCGTGAGGCCGGGCTGGCAGGATGGCTTGCCCATCTTGGGACCCGTTCCCGGATGGGAGGGTATCAGTGTCGCTTCAGGCCATGACAGCGTCGGAGTCATGTTGAGTACTGGCACTGCCGAGTTAATGGCCGATTACATAACCACGGGGGACCCCGAACCGTTGGAGCCTTTTGGCTTGTCCCGTTTCGAGAGGGACTCCTGAAGCCGGTGCTGGGCTTCTATAATCGACTGATTCTACGGCGGCGTTGCATAAGCTCTACGCTGCCAATGTAACGTAAAGGACTTGTAAATGACATCTCTTCTCCTGCATAACGCCACGGTAATCGACGGCACCGGCGCCGACCCGGTCTCCGGGACCAGCGTGCTGGTGGAAAACGGGGTCATTCAACGAATTGCCCCCGCCGCGAACATAATGCGGCCTGCCGACGGAATGGTTTTAGACTTGGAGGGCATGACCCTGATGCCTGGCCTTAGTGACGCCCACGTCCATTTTGGACAAGTGGGCATCAATGCCGTGGCGAATTGGGGGCCTGACGAAAACCTGACCACCTACGTTATCCAGGTTGTCGAAAACATCGGCCTCGCGTTACAGGAGGGGTTCACCACCGTGCGCGACGCTGGTGGATTGGACCCGGCCTTCGCCAGGGCAGTGGAGCAGGGGATGATCGAGGGGCCTCGAATACTTCCTTCCGGGTCCCATTTGTCCATTACCGGCGGGCATGGGGATCGGCGCCGCCGCTACGACGAAGCGCCTATCCGGTCGGTGCCCGGAATCCTAGCGTCGCCGGTGCTGGTGGACGGCCCAGACGCCGTGCGGGCTGCCGCGCGCCAGCAGTTGAGGCTGGGGTCACACCACGTCAAGCTCATGGCTTCAGGGGGCATCATGTCCCCGCTGGACCTGCTGGAAAGCGTCCAGTTCACCGTGGAGGAGATGCACGCCGCAGTCTATGAGGCGGAGATGGTGGGCAAGTACGTGCTGGCCCACTGCCACACTGCGCCTTCTGTCAACAACGCTTTGGCCGCGGGGGTGCGTTCCATCGAACACGGCAGCATCCTTGATGAAGCCGCGGCGCATAACATCGTGGTTCAGGACGCCTTTGTGGTGCCGACTCTGCTGGTGGCGGAGTTCCTGGCGCGGGCCGCCGACGCCGGGGAGGTTTCCCACTACGGCCAGATGAAGCTGGAGCAGGTGCGGTCTCAAATGCCCACCAGTGTGCAGATAGCCGCCCATGCCGGGGCATCTATGGGTTCCGGGTCTGACATTCTGGGACCGAAACAGACAGGAAGGGCCGAGGAATTGGCGTTGAAAGCCAGGGTAGTCGGGCCGATGAACGCCATCGTGAGCGCAACCAGCACCAACGCCCGGCTGTTCCGCATGGAGGACCGAATCGGGTGCGTTCAGGAAGGGATGGATGCTGACCTGATCGCGGTCGGCGGCAACCCGATTGACGATATTGGTCTACTGACCAACTCCGACAACATCCGCTTGGTGGTCAAGGGCGGCAAAATCTGCAAGCAGATTGTTTGATCGTTGCCCTATGACGGTGCTTTGAAGCGATAGCCCACGTTCCAGATGGTCTCTACAAAGGAGCGACCGGGCGCTTCCACCTTGGAACGCAACCGTCGCACGTGTACATCCACCGTGCGGGTGCCGCCGAGGTAGTCATAACCCCACACTTGGCTCAACAAAGCCTCCCTGGTGTATACCCGACCGGGGTTGGAAGCCAGCAGCGACAGGAGCTGGAACTCCTTGTAAGTCAACGACACCCGCCGTCCGGACACGGTAACGTCATAGCGGTCTAGGTCCACCACCAACTCGCCCATGCTCAGGACTTTGGACTCCGCGGCGCCGTTCACCCGGTAGATGGCCTGCTTTATCCGGGCGTTAAGCTCCTCGTCGCGGACTGGCCCCAGAATGAACTCGTCCGGGTTCATCGAAGGGTCGAAGCTGGTCAGGTCGTCGCCGGGAACGACCACCAGCACCGGGAGCTTTTGACCCTTGCATTGGGTGACAAGCTCTTGGGAGCGGGGAGCGCCCACCGACGCCATGTCCAAGACAACCGCTTGCATTAGAACGCCGCTCCCGTTGTCGTTGGACGGCAGGTCATTGCCCACTTGGCAGGCCATACCCAACCGGCTGAGCGCCTCCAGGAGTTGCAACGCTCCGTTGGAACGGTCAGCCAACAGGAATACGTTATACAAACCGCAGCCTCGACGTTGCTATTGATGCCGTGACGGTATTCACGTGGTGGCGAGGGCCTCGGCGTCGTCGATGTACTGGATGGTCTCAAGGATGCGGCGTTCGGTATCGGGTCCGCAGAGGCCGGTGTAGAAGCAGGTGCCGTGGAGATAACTGATCCTGGTAAAGTAGCGTCCGACCAGCGTTTCGTACACGTCGGACTGCCTGGCCAGTCTCAGGAGTGCCTCGGTGGTGTCGTGCGTGCTGGGCGGTTCCTCGCCAGTTAGGGAGAACACCAGAGCATCGGTTGCGCGTTTGGTGGCGCACCAAGCCTTTTCGGCAGCGTCGCGGACGTCACCTTGGCTGAGACGTTCCTGGGCTTGAGCTTGCATTCGGCGAGCGTCGTCGAAAAGCGCTCGTGCATGGTCCTGGGTTGAGGTGGTGGTCACGTATCGTCTCCTCCGTGCTCTCGTTTGCATTTTACCAGTTTGGGCGTATTTCGTCCGGGGAAAATTGACTGGGGTATAAACGGACACTATGATTGGTGACATGCCTTGAAGCATCAAACTTCAGCCCTGCATTGGGCTGAGCAAGGCTGCTATCGTAAGTACTTGGGAACGGTTCGGTTATCGCATGTTCGCCGTTGAGGTATGTCTATGAGTACTCAAACACTGCCCAAAACTCCGCAAGACGTTCGGGAACAGATCCGCCGCGGTCAGTGGCGCGGGGTAACATCCGGGGTAGCTCCCGGCTACGTTCAGGCCAACCTGGCTATTCTGCCCAAGGACTTGGCCTTCGATTTCCTGCTGTTCTGCCAGAGGAACCCCAAGCCATGCCCGTTGCTGGAGGTTGTGGAGGCAGGACAGGTGGAGCCGGGTCTGACCACGCCCGGGGGAGATATTCGGAGCGACGTTCCCGGTTACCGCATATACGAGAACGGCGAGTTCACGGCCGAGGTCGAGTCGCTGGCGCCTCACTGGAGGGACGACCTTGTGTCCTTCCTTCTGGGGTGCAGCTTTTCTTTCGAGACTGCCATGACCGACGCCGGGATACCCTTGCGGCACCAAGAGATGGGCACCAACGTCTCGATGTACATCACCAACATCGCCACCAATCCCGCGGGGCAGTTCTCTGGCCCCATGGTGGTGAGTATGCGCCCCATCAAACGGGACCAGATTGTGCGGGCAGTGCAGGTCACGTCGCGGTTCCCGGCCACCCACGGAGCGCCGGTGCACATTGGCGACCCCGCAGCCATCGGCATCAGGGATATAGCCGCCCCGGACTTCGGCGACGCGGTGAAGATATACCCCGACGAAGAACCTGTATTCTGGGCCTGCGGCGTCACCCCGCAAGCGGTGGCCCTGAACTGCAAACCCAGCTTGATGATGACCCACGCGCCGGGAATGATGTTCATAACCGACCAGCGGGACGCGGACTACGCAGTGTTGTAATTGGAGCAGCAATGACCGAGACCATAGAAGACATAATTCTCGAACAGGACAAAAGGGGCGTTGCCCAGCTTCGCCCCTACATGGCCGACGATTTTTGTGTCCAAGCGGCGCAATACGTCATGGACCACCCCGGCAACGTGGCCATAACCACCGGCTTTTACATCCTGTCGGCGGGCAAACCGGAGACCGACGGCCCCGCAGGGGCGGTGGCCATCGGCAACGCCTTGGAAGTCCTCGGTCGGAAGGTCACCTACATCAGCGACGATTGCTCCACCCCCATACTCCGCGGGATTTTGGGGGACGATGCCGAGATTATCGAGTTCCCCGTCGCCGATGTGGAGACCAGCAAGAAGGTTTCCGCTGAGATACTCGAAAAGCTGGACTTGTCCCTGATCATCTCCATTGAGCGGTGCAGCCGAACCAAAGACGACGCCTACCTGAACATGCGGTACATGGACATTACCCCTCACACCGCCCGGCTGGACTACCTCTTCGAATCTGGGATTCCCTCGGTGGGCATAGGCGACGGCGGCAACGAAATCGGCATGGGCAACCTGGTGGAGTTCATCCCCCAAGTGGAAACCCTGCCAGATGATCCTGCGGTAACCACCGTTGACCGCTTGATCATCTCCAGCGTGTCCAACTGGGGCGGCTACGGCTTGGTGGCGGCCTTGTCCAAGTTGGCCGGGCGCAATCTGCTGCCCAGCTTGGAGGAAGATGCCCGCATAATATGCGCGTCGGTGGACATGGGGGCAGTAGACGGCACCACCGGCGACTGGCTCTACCGGGTCGACGGGTTCACCACGGAAGAGAACGCCCAACAACTGGAGAAGCTGCACCGGCTGGTGGAGGCGGCAATAGGCTGATTGGGTCAGGAGTGTCACAGGGGAGAAAGGCTACTCACGCCGGCGGTAATTCTTCCAACATCCGTTTCGCCAAGCCTATCAGAGCATCCACAAGCGCGTCGTCAAAACCGGGCGGAGTCAGTCCGTGAGCGATGGCGTTGCGGAACGGCAAGGTATAGAGCATCAACTTGTAGTCATCTCCGTAAAGTGCGCCTATTTGAACGGCCATGCTGAGTATGGAAGTGGCTATTGGCCTGTCCGTCAGCCACCCTTCCTCCTCGGTGAGCGACCTTACCACCGCCTCCGTCGCAGACCATATCCTCAGCAAAGCAGCTTCCGCGAGTCCATTGCCCAAAAGTTGTTCCGCCTCGGCAACGACGCGACTTATGGTTTCTCTGCTGAATGGAATCGCTTCTTCAGGCGCGTCTATTTGTTTGCCGGTATCGAAAAGGGCCAACTCAAAGTTCCATCCCGGCTCGGCCCGGACTGCCTTGGCCATACCCGACCACGACTTATCGCCCAAAGCGGCCCTGTCTTTTACCTGCACAACAACCGACCGGCCCGGCTTGCACAATAGCAGGTCAGGGTGATGGCCTGAGAGAAAGTCGGGCAGTTGCTCTGGCTGAGGGTCTTCGGTTACTTCATAGCCTTCTTCCCAATACTTGGTTACAAGGGACTTGATGAACCGCTTTTCAAAGAGGGTACGATTTTCCATCAGACAACAATCTCCTGATCGGGGGCTCTTTCGACGAGAATGTAAACAAAATCGCCGCCCCGACTAAGCCCTTCAGCCAATACGCTTGAACGGTTTATGGCATCCAGATTTGGGCTTAGCCTGCGCTTCCGGCAGATTAAGTCTGTCACTTGGCTATCGTCTCTAAAAGCTATCTCCTTCAGGCTGTCAATGACTGGCTTAGGCACATTGTCAATATCCAGCGACTTGTCGCTATAGAAATAGTTGATGGTAACCATGAGCAAACCGTTTGCGGGCGGTTCTCCATCAGTCCAATGCTGCTTCGCCACACTCTGTACCTCTTCCTTCCATTGACGTAACCTAGCTTGACGGCGTGTTTGTTGAGATACAGGAGGGCGGTTGATCACAAACTCCAGCGGCAGGCTCAACACTCGTTCTGGAACGCCGCCGGGGTTAGCACTTTCTCCTCCAGCACCAGCAGCCGCCGCAACTCGAATATTTCGTCGCGGAACTGAGCGGCCTTCTCGAACTGGAGGTTCTTGGCCGCGTCCTTCATTTGACCTTCCAGGTCCTTGACAACGCGGTACATGTCGGCCCTGGACATCTCGCTGCGCACCACTTGGTAGCGCGCCCGGTTCTCCGAAATGGTCTTGATGCCCTCGGTGATGTCGTGGACCTCTTTCTGGATGCTCTGAGGCTCGATGCCGTGCTGCTTGTTGAAGGAGTCCTGGATGCTGCGCCGCCGGTTAGTTTCGTCTATCGCCTGCCGCATGGAGTCGGTGATTCGGTCGGCGTACATGATGACCTGGCCGTTGGCGTGGCGGGCCGCCCGCCCGATGGTCTGTATAAGGGAGGTGTTGGAGCGGAGGTAGCCTTCCTTGTCCGCGTCCAAGATGGCCACCAAGCTCACTTCGGGCAGGTCCAGTCCTTCGCGTAGCAGGTTGATGCCGACGATAACGTCGAACACCCCCAAGCGTAGGTCCCGCAGGATTTCTATCCGGTCCAGGGTCTGTATGTCGGAATGCAGGTAGTGGTTGCGGATGCCCATTTCGGACAGGTAATCGGCCAGCTCTTCGGCCATGCGCTTGGTTAGCGTCGTCACCAGACAGCGTTCCGACCGGTCTATCCGCTCCTTTATCTGCTGCAACAGGTCGTCGATCTGGCCTTCAGTGGGCTTCACCTCGACCGTCGGGTCCAACAGACCCGTGGGCCGGATCACCTGTTCCACCGTCATGGCGCTGCGTTTCATTTCGAACGGCCCCGGGGTGGCGGACACGTAGACAACCTGGTTTATGTGGTCCTCGTACTCCTCGAAGTTCAGCGGGCGATTGTCCAAGGCCGACGGCAGGCGGAACCCGAAATCGACCAGGGTCCGCTTTCTGGAAATGTCGCCGTGGTACATGCCCCGGACTTGAGGCAGCGTCATGTGGGACTCGTCCACGAACATCAGGTAATCTTCCGGGAAGTAGTCCAATAAAGTCCAGGGAGAACTGCCTGCCGCCCGGCGGGCCAAGTGCCGGGAGTAGTTCTCGACGCCTGAGCAGAAGCCCGTCTCCTGGAGCATTTCCAGATCGTAATGGGTGCGGCTCTCCAATCGGGCCGCTTCCAGTATCTTCCCCCCGGCCCGCAACTCTGCCAGCCTCTCGTCGAGTTCTACGCGTATGTCTTCTACCGCGGCGTCAAGCTTGTCCTTGGAGGTGACAAAGTGGTTGGCGGGGTATATGGCTATTTCCGCCATGTCGGCCAGTACCTCTCCCGTGAGCGGGTCCAACTGTACTATACGCTCCACCTCGTCGCCCCAGAACTGGACCCTGACCGCAGCCTCTTCGTAGGCTGGTATGATTTCCAGTGTGTCGCCCCGGATGCGGAACTTGCCCCTGGCCAAGTCCATATCGTTCCGCTCATACTGCATGTCGACCAGTTGCCGCATGAAGCGGGTGCGGCTCCGTTCTTCGCCGACCTTGACATGGGCGACCAGGTTGAAATAGTCCCGAGGGTCGCCCAACCCGTAAATGCAGGATACCGAGGCCACGATGAGGACATCGCGGCGAGTCAACAGGGATGTGGTTGCGGAAAGCCGCAGCTTGTCCAGCTCCTCGTTGACGCTGGAGTCTTTTTCGATGTAGGTGTCCGACTGGGGAACGTAGGCTTCCGGCTGGTAGTAATCGTAGTAGGATACGAAGTACTCCACCGCGTTGTTGGGAAAGAACTCCTTGAACTCTGAGGCCAGTTGGGCGGCCAGGGTCTTGTTGTGGGCCATCACCAGTGTGGGCCGCTGCACCTCCTGCACGATGTTGGCCATGGTAAAGGTCTTGCCGCTGCCGGTGACGCCCAGCATGGTCTGATAGGTCAAACCGTTCCGCACGCCTTCGGCCAAACGGGCAACCGCTTGGGGCTGGTCCCCGGTCATCTTGAAGTCGGAGGTCAGTTGAAAGGGACGGTCTTCCAGTTCGCCCCCCGCCGCGGAAATTTGGGTGATTTCTTTACCGGCCTCTACCCGGTTTTTGATTCTGGCGTATTGAGACATAAGTTTCTATTCCTCGACGGAAACCGCCGTAGGGGTTTCACCTTGGGTAGGAATGGAGGCATTAACACTATCCATCTGCGCGAAGTCAAAGACTTGAAAGACTCTCTGACCACTGGCGTGTACATCGCCCTTCATCACCCTCTCCAACTTGGCCGTGGTTTTGCTGGAAAAAGACGTGTCTCCGCAAAGGCGGCATACGAACCCTGGCACGTTATCCACAATGAAGGGGGTAGGAGCATCGTATGCGCAAAACCGGGTTAACTGTTCCTCGACAGTATCAACGCCTTGGCAATATTGACAATCCATAACTTTCACTCTTTCTTGCGCGTACGGTAATCGTTTTCCACACGTTTGGCTATGTCTCACTTGGGAATCGGACGGTTGCTGATTGGAGAGAGTTCGGTGCGAATTTTACAGTCGCCATCTTACAACTCTGGATGAAGAAGTCGTGAGCCGTGAACCAAGGCTAAAACGTCTACTTGTTGCTCTGTTACTTGGTAGATGATTCTGTAGGGGCCTTCAATAATCTCCCGGAGGCCTCTGGATTCGTGCTCGCTGACAATACGTCCGGATAGTGGATATGCAGACAGTTGTTCGGAACGAGATATGATCGCATCGATCATTTGTAGAGCATATATAGGGGAATCTTCAGCGATATGTTCATATATGGCCGATAGATGCTTTAGGGCGGTTTCTGTCCAGTGAACCCTCACTGAGGCAAACCCAACCTGGAACGAACCTCCTTCACGTCCAGAGTGCGACCGTCCTCTACGTCTTGTAGTCCTGATTCAATGGCTTGTCTCACGTAGATACGGTACATCAGGTCTTCCCAAGTCGCCTCATCCGAAAGTTGGTCTACGAGGAGATGAGCTTCTGCTTTAATGTTCTGTGCGGTCACCTCTCACCTCTATGTATCGGGATTGATGGTTAGTGATGTGGAGATAGCGGCGCCTCATTAAATTATAGCGATCTCCCGGTTAAGCAGCCCCGAAATTCTGCAACGCCAAGCGTATCTTTTCCTCCAAGGGGAGGTCACCGGCGTCGCTCAGACGGTTCAAAGCCTGCCGGGCTTCCGAGGTCGAGTAGCCCAACGCCATCAACGCTTCGACAACCTCGGCGTCTTGTGAACCGGGCATAGGGGCGGCCTCTGGAAGGCCGTCGGCCAGTTTGTTCTTGAGTTCCAACACTATCCGGCCCGCCGTTCGTTTCCCTACGCCAGGCGCGGAACTCAGCGACTCGACGTTGCCTTGAGAGATTGCGCCCTGGAGACCGGACGCGCTTTGGCTGGAAAGCAACGCCAGCGCCAGCCTGGGACCCACTCCTGACACGCCGGTCAACATGTTGAACAACTCCAGCGCGGCCATGGTCGTGAACCCGTACATCACCGGTTGCTCGTCGCGGACGCGCAGGTTGGTAAACAAGCGGACCTGCCCGCCAAGCGGGCCCAGGTCGCTAATGTCGGATGCCGGGACGGAAATCTGTAGCGTAACGCCGCCGACTTCTACGTGGACCCAGTCGGCGCCTACAGCCTCCAGCTTGCCCTTGACACTGACAATCACCCACTACCTCTCCCGCCCCGGAGGTATCTCTCTGGAGAGGGCGGAGTCGGACTGGCTCCGCATGATGTGGCAAAGGCCCACCGACAGGGCGTCGGCGGCGTCGGATGGCGGCGTTTCGGGCAGTCCCAGGACCGCTGCAATCGTTTGCTGCATCTGGTCCTTGGTAGCGGCGCCGAAGTCGGCGACGGAACTCTTTATCTGCGCCGGTGAGTAACCGAAGATGGGGATGCCCTGGCTGGCGCCGCCGATGAGCACTACGGCCTGGGCTTGGCCCACCGCGATGGCCGGGCCGGAGAACTGGCGCTCCCCTCTGCCCACGAAAGGTTTTTCCACGGCTATAGCGTCAGGGCGGAAAATGGCGATCATATTTACGACGTGGGTGTAAAGCTGGTAGAGCCGCTGCTCCAAGGGCATCCGATCAGGCAGTCCGATGACGCCGTAGTCGTCTACCTCCACGCTCTCGCCCACAGTTAAAACACCGTACCCCATTCGGACGGTGCCCGGGTCTATGCCAAGAACCAGCATAAGCGTTTAACCTTGTCCTCCGGTTAGTTGGCCGAGCGGTACTTGTCCAACACTTCAGGGGGGAAATCGGCGCTGGTGTAGGCTTTTTGGACGTCGTCCAGATCCTCTAGGGTGTCCAACAACTTGAGGGTCTGCTCCGCCTCTTTCTCCGCCAAGGTCACCGTGGTCTTGGGGACCATCGAGATCTCCGAAGTCTCGGGAGTTGCACCCTCGTCCTGCAACGCCGTTTGCACCGCCAGCAGTGACTCCGGGGCGGTGAAAATCTCCAACAGGCCGTCGTCGATTCTGATGTCGTCGGCCCCCGCGTCAATCGCCAGGAGGCCAAGCTCTTCAGCCCGGTCTTCGTCGTCGATCTCCATGGCTATGACGCCTCTGGTCTCGAAGTTCCAAGCTACGCAACCGGTGTCTCCCAGGTTGCCGCCGCCGCGAGTAAAGGCGGAGCGGATGTCGGCCGCAGTCCGATTCCGGTTGGTGGTTACGGCGTGCAGAAGGATGGCGCCCCCGCCCGGGCCGTATCCCTCGTAGACCACTTCTTCCAACCTTTCGCCGTCGCCGCCGCCTTCGCCGGTGCCCCGTTTGATCGCACGGGTAATGCTGTCCTGGGGCATGTTGCTGCTCTTGGCCTTGTCCAACGCCAGCCGCAGCCGGAAGTTCATGTCAGGGTCGCCGCCGCCGCCGTCCCGCACTGCCAGCGTGATGTCCCGGCTCAACTTGGTAAACAACACGCCGCGCTTGGCGTCGGCCGCGCCCTTCTGGTGTTTGATTGTCGACCATTTTGAGTGACCAGACACGGTGTAACCCCCTTGGTGTGTTATCAGGAAGAGCTTTTCTTTCCTGCAATGCCCGGCGCCTGTCAGCCGTCCAGGCAGGTGGCTCACCGCCGGATACTAATAAACTGGCGGCAGAGCCGTGTCATGGAGTTCGATTTTAGCACCTGCGTTTTGGAAGGGTCAAAAGGGTTAACGTAACCCATCCAGCAAGTGGACCACCATTACGCCCTGGTCCAATTTGACCTCTTTGACCACGTCGGCCAAAGCCGGAATCAACAATTCTCCGCTCTGGCCCGTCACCACGTAGACATCATTGCTGCCCGTTTCCATGATGTCAGTCAGACGCCCCAGGTCTTCGCCTTCATCGGTAATGACTCGGAGTCCAAGCAATTGAAAATAAAAAAACTCCCCATCCGACAGTTGGGGAGCTTCCGTTACCGGGACCGTAACCCAATGACCCACCAAGAGGCGGGCTGCTTCCCGTGTTTGCAGCCCTTGCAGGTTGAGCACCATCTGGCCGGTGCGGACGGGCTTGGACCTGGAAATCCGGTAGGAATTGGACGAGACCTGGACTACCTTCCCGGCGTCAAAGCGGTCCGAGACGTCGCTCAAGACTTCTATTCTCACTCCACCGGAAGGGCCATGGACACTGAGAACTTTACCTACCGTCACGACCGTGGAGTCATCCATCCCTACGCCACCACACACGAGTCTTGGCTGTCAACACTTGGGTCTGGGGATTGAGTCGTCTTAAACAATCTCCAAGACTGCGTGGGTCCCGTCCTTGACCGCCGCAACCCTCAGCATCACTCTCATAGCTTGGGCCACGCGGCCTTGCCGGCCGATTACCTTACCCTTGTCTTCAGGAGCGACCTCCAGCCTGAGGACTACCCGGCCTTGCTCGACTTCTTCCGTAACCACCACAGCGTCGGGGTTACTGGCAAGAGAGCGTGCAATATACTCAATCAGTTCCTTCATGCTTCGGCGGCCTCTTCAGCCACAGTGTCTGCTGCCGGCTCAGCCGCTACCGCCACCGCATCTGCCTCTTCTGCTTCAGGTTCTTCTCCATTCACAGCGACGGCCCTCTCTACCGCGACGCTCCAGTCCAAGATACGTTGCACCGCATCCGACGGTTTGGCGCCCTTTCCCAACCATTCCCGGGCCCGGTCCATTTTGATGTTATACGCAGGGGGATCGACCATAGGGTCGTAATTCCCTATCCATTCCACGTAGGCGCCGTCGCGCGGTGCGTTGGCTTCCGCTACCACGATTCTGTATGACGGTTTGCCTTTCTTTCCGACTCTCCGTAGGCGAATTCTCAGCATTAAGTCTCCGAAAGTCCTTCAGTCCATGCTAGTCCGATTAGTGGCGATTTTATTCTGACCGTGGTCTGATGTCAACGTGAGAATCGCCGCGGGAACACGATTGTTGCGGCGTCGTACCGGGGCGCGTCGCGCCGGACAAAAAGAAATCCCGGTATTGGCAGACCAATCGGCGCTACCCTGACCGAGACTTGGCGTTGTTCTTGACCGTTGAATGTTGTAACGATGACGAGAAGGTGTGCGAAAAAGGATCGGGCCCAGCCATCTGCCGGAGTCCACCCCTATCCAGAGATCGGGTTCTAGGGGCGATGGTAGACATTGGCCTGGGCCCGACAACGGGTTCTCGCTATGTTACGAAGGAGTGTTAGCTTACGATCACCTCGTCGTGTCCAGACAGATGCCTACCATCGCCCCTGCATGTTAAACTAACTTCCATAAACTATCACCTCCTTCTTCAGATTTCCGCCAAGCGGTTGAGCTATTTTAGCAACCCCTTTTCCGGTGTGTCAATACAAATTGACGCGCCGGAAAAATCATCCCCAATATACCATCACGACCCCGTTTCGGGACGCCCGATTCTGCTTTGATGCTATAGGGGCTGCGCCAGGAGAGTTGATGCGGTTGGTATTCATGGGAACCCCCGACTTCGTCGTGCCGGTGCTGGACGATTTAGCCCAGGTTTCCTCGGTCGAATTGGCGGGGGTGTACACACCGCCCGACCGTCCGGGAGGAAGGGGCCGCACAGACCGGATGCCGCCAGTCAAGGTCCGTGCTCTGGAGCTTGGGTTAGAGGTATATCAACCCGCTTCGTTCCGGTCGGAGCAGGCACAGGCGGAACTGGCAAGTCTTGAGCCGGACGTGATAGTGGTTGCGGCCTATGGCAAGCTGTTGCCGTCCGCGGTGCTGGAGGTTGCACCACATGGCTGCTTGAACCTGCATCCGTCCCTGCTGCCCAGTTATCGAGGCCCCTCGCCGGTATCCTCGGCTATTGTTGATGGACTGGAGGAAACGGGCGTCACCTTGATGATTTTGGATGAGGGGATGGATACCGGCCCGGTCGTTGCGCGCCGGACATGTCCGGTGTCGCCGGATGACACTGCCGAGACGCTGACGGCGGCGCTGTTCAAGCTTGGCAGCGAATTGTTGATGGACTCACTTGAGCCGTGGGTCGAGGGGCGGTTGACCGCCCAGCCTCAAGACCATGCCGCGGCTACCGTCACCCGGAAGCTGGAGCGGGCAGATGGCTTGGCCGATTGGAGTCTCCCGGCGACGACACTGCAACGGCGGCAACGGGCCTATACCCCTTGGCCCGGCTTGTTCACCAATTGGCAGGGCAAGGTCTTGAAGCTGCTCGATGTTGAGGCATTACCGGCTGATGTTGTTCCCAGAGGCAGTGCTCTCAGCCAGGTGGTCAGTTTACCTGCTGCGCATGGAGCGATAGGGGTAGTGACAGCGGACGGCGTGCTGGCGTTGAAGACGCTGCAACTGGAAGGGAGGCGTCCCTCTTCCGACCAAGAGTTCCTGCGGGGCCACCGGGACTTTATAGGGTCTCAACTGTGATGGCCCTCACCACCGTTCTTTCCGAGCCAAGCGCCCTACTTGAAATGCGGAATTACCTTCTCCGTGAACATTCGCAGTGACTTGCGTTGCCGCTCCAAGGGAATCTGGTTGCCATAGTTCACTTCGAACATGACTTGGTCAAGGCCAAGTTCGTCAACCAGTTCACGCAAGCGGTCAGTCACGCTCTCGGCAGTCCCGTACACCACCTTGTCCCTCAGCCAGTCGTCGTAGCTCATCCCCATAATCCGGTCCGACTGGGCCTGCCAGTCTCCGGTGGTGCCGCCGTAGGTGGCGTAGCTGCCAACCCGTTCACCCAAGCGTCGGACTGAAAACATTGCGCTTTCCTGCGGCTCCTCGTAAGCCTGTTTTGCGGTCTCAGCGACGTAGATGGGCACCCGCAGCCCAACATGCCCCTTTCCCTCGTGCCCCGCTTCCTTCCACGCCGCCCTGTATTGAGCGATGTAGGGGATTAACTCGCTCAGGGTGAAAACCCGGGACGGGTTTATCAGTATGGGGTACCCCAGTTTTCCAGTTATCGGGAAGCTGTCTTCGGAAGTGATCCCGACGTGAATAGGCGGATGCGGACTCTGGTAAGGTTTAGGCTCTACGTCCAGGTCATGGCAGACGACGTACTTGCCATCGTAAGAAAATGTCTCGGTAGTCCAGGACTTGACGATAACGTCAAGAAACTCCTCGAATCGGTCGCGGCTTTCATGGAACGGGACGTTATATCCTTCGTGCACATTGGGGAAGGTGCCGCGGCCAACGCCGAATTCCACGCGGCCCTTGCTGATGTGGTCCAGGGTGGCAACCTCTTCGGCGATGCGGACGGGGTGCCCCAAGGGTAGGCACAGCACCGCCAAGCCGATCCTTATTCGCTTGGTGCGGGCGGCGATGGCGGTGGCTATCGTAACTGGGGACGACAGGACGCGGCCAGGGTTGAAGTGGTACTCAGCCAGCCATACCGAGTCCACGTTGCTCTGGGCTTCGGATTCGTCGGCTAAACTGAAACATTCCTCAAAGGCCTGCTGCTGGGTTGCGCCTTCTCTCCTGGGAAATTCAAGGAACAGACCAAATTCCATGATTACCTCCAACCCTTTGCGGGCAGCGGGCTAACGGCCAGCGTCATTACAGGTAGATTAGTCCAGGTTGGGTTCGATACTACATCAATCATCGCAAACGTCAACAAGACATGTCGTTGCGGGAATGGTCTACCGGAAATGGGGCATCACCCGGTTGGAGAACAACTCCATCTGCTGGTAAAACTGCTCCGCCTCCGGGGCCAAGAAGCTGAAGTTGATTTCCCTTACGCCCGCGTCGATCCGTTCCTGGATAGCTTGCACGCAGTCCTCCGGCGTTCCGGAAATGCACAAAGCCCGGGCGATGTCCTCGGCACTGCGTTCGGGGGTGACGTAGCGTTGGCCCACGTTCTCCACCGCTTGGGCCAACGCTTGCTCCGGGTTCTCCATTATCGACGTTGGCTGGTTCAGTCCCCAGCGGAAGCCCGTCAGGTCCCGTCCTGCCTCGGCGGCGATTTCACGGATGGCCTCGTTGCTGCGACGGAGCCGCTGGATGGTAAACAGGTAGGGATACCAACCGTCGCCCTGCAGGGCCGCGCGGCGCATGGCGGCGTCGCTGCGGCCGGACACCCAGATGGGCGGATGGGGCTTCTGGACCGGTTGGGGCAGCAGGGTAACGTCCTCGAACTGGAAAAACCTCCCGTCGTGGCTGACGTGCTCCTCGGTCCACAGCCGCTTCATTACTTCGAGCATTTCATCGGTGCGGCGTCCACGGGTCCGCACGGAAATCCCCACGGCGTCGAACTCCACTTTCGTGCCCCGCTGGCCGCTGATGCCAATGCCGAAGTCCAGCCTGCCGCCGGATACAACGTCCACCGAGGCCGCCAACTTCGCCAGCATCACCGGGTGGTATAGAGGTACGATGACGATGCCGGTCATAATCCGTAGGGACCGGGTGGCGCCGGCAGCGGCGGCCATCGCGGGTAGGCCGAGAACCGTAGGCCGGGGCGGGTTTCCGTCCATGAGGTGCTCGCCGGTGGTGATCCTGTCGAACCCCAGGGCTTCCGCCCGCCTGGCGAACTCCGCAACATCCCAGTAGTCTTCCACGCTGAAGTTGCACCCGAAGGTCACTTGCTCTGTTGCCACCTTTCCTCCTGGACCTAGTGAGGGTGTCAAGCATGATACCCACGGCGCGGTGCGAGGGCAATATGATGGTCGCAACGGTTGGCGATAGGCTGCGGTGAAGGTATGATATGGGCTATGAAACTACCGTCATTGAAAATAGAGGGCGCTAAATTCCTGATGACGCTGGACCCGGAGCGACGCATCATTGAAGACGGTTCCATCGTCATCGACGGCCAGCGGATTGTGCAGGTAGGTAAGTCTTCCGAGTTGGCGTCGGTGCAGGCGGAGCGGGTTATTGACGCCGGCGAAATGGTGGTGACGCCGGGATTCTGCAACGGCCACATGCACATCAGCTACGCCCATGCCACCCGGGGGATTTTCCCCGACGACTTGGGCGCGGCCTATCTGCCCAACGTGTTCAAGCTCCAGGGGGCCATGACGGCCGAGGAAGAGTACTACACGTCGCTGCTGGGGATAACGGAGCTATTGAAGTACGGCACCACCTGTTTCCTGGACCCTGGCAGCACCAAGCACCTGGACGCTTGTATGCAAGCCTACGAACAGTCGGGTTGCCGCATCATCGTCGGGCAGCAGGTGGCGGACCGCCCCAACCCGCTGAACATCCCGGTGTCCACAACCGCGGACGCGGTCTCCATAATGGAGAGGGCCGTTCAGGACTACGACCACAGCCTTGACGGCAGGGTGCGGGCGTGGGCCATGCCCTTCTCAGCCGCTTTCTCCAGCCGGGAACTCCTGGCGGCGGCCAAGGAAGTTGCCGACCGGAACGGGACGGGGCTTACGTTGCATAGCACCAACAACGCGCAAGCGGTGGCGGCAAGCATCAGCGAGCACGGAAAGCGCCCCACTGAATTCCTGGAGGAGATAGGCTTCCTGGGGCCCAATACGCTGCTCTCCCATGTGCTTGGACTGGATGAAGCAGAGGTGGAATGCATAGCTCGCTCCTCGACTAACGCCGTGGTGTGCCCGACGGCCGCCATCAAGGGCGGGTCGGGCATGACCAGCACCGGGTTGCTGCCGGAGATGTTGCAGAAGGGAGTAACCGTCGGCTTGGGCACCGACGCGGGCAACAACTCCAACCTGATAGAGACGATGCGGTCCATGTACCTTGTCGCGGTGCTTTACAAGGACGGACGTCAGGACGTCGGGATGATTCCGGCGGAGACGGCGTTGGAAATGGCTACCCTTCAGGGGGCTAGAGCCTTGGGGTTGGGCGACGACGTTGGCTCTATCGAGGTGGGCAAGAAGGCGGACCTGGTCTTGTTCGACACCAAGCGGCCGGAGTGGAGGACTATCTTCAACCCGGTCAACAACCTGGTGTACAACGCCGACGGCAGAAGCGTCCATACGGTCATAGTCGACGGCAGGGTGGTCGTAGAAGACCATAGTCCCCTGTTTGTGGACGAGTGGGAACTTATCCAGAGAGTGCAACGAATTGGCCAGAACATGATGGAGCGGACGGGAGTGAACTTCCCGTCCCGCTGGCCCATTGTATAGTGGTCAGTGGTCGGTGGCTGGCCACTGGTTACCGGCCGCTAGTCACTGGATACCGGCTACCGGTCTGGTAGGAGTGACCCCGTTATGGGAATAGTCAAGGTCGTTGGAGAACTCGGTCTGCAACCGGAGGAGCTGACCGAGGTGGAATTCATGGTGGACACTGGCTCCCTTTATACTTTCGTCAGACCCGGCTTGGCTGACCGATTGGGCTTGGATTTCCCGATAAGCTCCGAAATCGTTCTGGCTGATAACACCCACAAACAGGTCCCCTTGGGGGTCGCCTATCTGCGGTTGCAAGACCGGGAAGGCGGAATACTGGTGGGATCCTTGGATGTCCCCATGCCGCTTTTGGGCGTCACGGCCTTGGAAATCCTGGGGTTCAAGGTCAACCCCGTCACGCAAACCATAGAATACGACCGGCCGTTTGGCGCTTGTGCGCTATAGTCGTACCAGCACGATGAACCAGCGCGGGGGCACATCCCTACTTCTGCTTCGTAGTCGGCAGTCGTGGTTGCCGGTTGGCAGACTGGAAACGATGACTGGAATTTAATGGAGGCAAACAATGACCTCGAAAGTCAAGTTCGGTCTTACCCTTTCCAACCGGGGGATATTGCTTGGATTGACCCAAGCGGAGGACATTCTGCAAATGGCGGAGAACGCCGATGCCTCCGGCGCATTCGAGCATGTATGGGTCGGCGACTCCATAATGGCCAAGCCTCGAATGGAGTCCATAACTACGATGGCCGCCATCGCCGGGCGCACCAGGAACGTGCAGATCGGCGTGGCCTGCATGGCCAGCTTTCCCTCACGCGACCCGATAGTCCTGGCTTACCAGTGGGCCAGCCTGGACGTTATCTCCAACGGGCGCATGGTGTTGGCGGCCTGCATGGGCGGCAGCATCGACCAGCAGGAGCACCGCACCGAGTACCGCAACATGAGGATCAAGGCTTCCAACCGCGCCCAGCGTATGGAGGAAAACATAGTCCTGTTGCGGAAACTGTGGACTGAAGACCGGGTGAGCTACGAGGGACAGTTCTATAAGATGGAGAACGCGTTCATCGAGCCCAAACCAGTGCAGGAGCCGCCGCCCATCTGGGTTACCAGCAACCCCCGCCTGACGGTCGGGAAACCGCACATCATCGAAAGGTCGCTTCGCCGCGTCGCCAGGATGGGCGACGGCTGGATGACCACCGCCAACCCGGCGCCGGAGTTCAAGGAACTGAGAAAGCGGGTAATGGAGTACGCCGGCGACTATGACCGCAGCTTCGAAAACCTGCCCTGCTGCCTTTACTACAACATCAACATCAACGAGGATCGGGAGGCGGCTTTCCAGGAGTCCAAGAAATACTTGGACCAGTACTACTCGATCAACTACAGCCGGGAGGCCGTGGAAAACTGGGTGGCCCTGGGGAGCCCGGAGCAGTGCATCGAGCAACTCCAGACCTACGTGGACGCAGGCGCCACCGACATCCTGCTGCGGTTCCCGTCGTGGGACCAGCAGGGTCAGTTCCGCCGGTGCGTGGAAGAGGTGCTGCCGGCTTTCGCCTAGCCGCAAAAAAGAAGACCCGGCGGTTGCAACTGCGCCGCCGGGCCGGGTCACTGTTGAAGTCTTTGTTGGCAGGCCAGTTAATTCAACGGCCTATTGTTCGGTCCCCTTTCCCGTCTTGCCCGCGCAGGCGGGCATCTCCGCCAGGGGCAGGCGTTACGGTCAGCAGGTTCTCTATGGTGACATTGACCAGGTCCTCGGTACTAAGCCGTGAGCTGACATCGAGAATCTCGATTCCAACAATCTGGTCCTGGGCATCAAAGTCCACTACCACTCCTTCAGCGATGTCGTAGCTTCTAGCTGCCTTGACCTTCCGGAAGTAGACGTAGAGAGCGTCATCGGCATGGCTGTACTCGATCTTCTTGGCTGCTTGCCTCCCGTTCGCCCTGAGCCTGTCGAGGGGCAGTCCGTTCATGGTTCGACAGGCTCACCACGAACGGACTCCCAGTTTATCCATCAACACAACAATGTCGGGCTACCGGGTATCGGAGTGCTGGGCCCGAGTTACTCTGGCAGCCACATGACGCTGGAGATTTCGCTGAACTCTCGCCACACCTTGTTCCATGAGTCTCCGCCGTCGTCGCTGCGGTACAGGTACCCGTAGCGGCTTCCGGCGAAGATGACCTTGGGGTCGGTGGTCTGGATGTTGACCGTCCACATTGCGGTGTTGGGTTCAACGGGCAACGACAGATTCTCCCAGGTCTTGCCGGTGTCCTTGGTCCGCATGATGGTGCCGGTGCGGCCCGGGGTGGTGTCGCCGATGGTCACGAAAATGACGTTGGGGCTTTCGGGTTGGACCATTATTCCCCTGGGATAGGTCATGGGGAATACCTCGCGGATGCCCAAACGGTCCCAGTTGGCCCCGTTGTCGTTGCTGGTGTAGACATCGTTGTTGACTACCACCACCACCGTCTTGGGAGGGCCTCCCGCAACAGCCACGTTGTGCACGTCGGGGTTGGGGATGGCGCCGTTGATGGACTCCCAAGTGTCGCCGGCATCGGAACTATGGCGCAGGCCGTCGACCTCCAGCCCGACCCAGATGTCGCGGTGATTGGTGGGGTCTATGGCGATTCCGGTGACCCTGGGCACGCCGACGTTGGGACATTCTTCCGCTATTTCCACGGGTCGCTGCTCCCAGGTCTTGCCGCCGTCGCTGGAGCGGAAGACGCCGCAGGGGTCGGGGGTGCCGGTGCCGGCGAACATCAGGTTGGGGTCTGCGTTGTCAACGGTTATAGCCCAAACGGACGAGCCGCTCATCGGGGTATCGACCAATTGCCACATCTGGCCGGCGTCTTCGCTGCGGTAAAGGCCCTTGTCGGTGCCGGCGAACACGATTCCAGGCCGGTCCGGATGGTTGGCCAAGTCCCGCACCAAAGCGTCTGAGTGCAACCCTGAGGTTATGCCTACCCTCCCCCAGGATTCGCCCCCGTCGCCGCTGCGCATGATTCCTTGGCCCACGGTGCCTACCAAGACTGTTTTGACGTTGTCCATTGCTCTACCCTCCGCGTTTCAGATGGGTTCTACGCTCAATATATAGCCGTGCTTAGCGCAATACAAGAGTAGTTGTCAGGCTGGACGTGGATCGGGCGGTATTGATCAATCCCCGGCGATTTCGGTCATTCGGGCCACGAACCGACGGACCTTGTACTGGTCGCCATACAATTCGAAGTCTTCCATAAAGTTGTGGTAGAAGTTCCGGTGGTACTTTTCTGCAGCCATAAAGTCTGATGCCAGTAGTGGCTCCTGGTGTTCTACTGCCAATCGTTCAGCGACGTTCTTAAGGTCACGGTGTGAGCCGTACTTCCAGTCACGTTGCAAGGCTACGGCTATCACCGCATGAGACGCTGCGCCCCACATTTTTTCGGATGCCTGCAAATTATCGCCTGCGGCGAATTCGGCGTCGGCGGCCTCCAGGAACCCTTGGGCCGTCTGGACGTGGTCTTGTACCATCATTGGCTTTCTCCCTGATTTTGCAACCATTCTAACAGGTCGTCCCTACGCGCATCGGCGCCATCAAACTTGACGATGTTGGTAGCTTATTCTACACTTCTTCCGAACGCACGGGGCCGGGCGGCTTATACACATGGGCGGCGTGAAAGGGCTTTCGATACAGTTATGGATCTGAAGCAATACATCCGGGACGTTCCCGACTTCCCCATTCCCGGTATATTGTTCAGGGATATTACTCCCTTGCTCAGCAACCCTGAGGCGTTCCGCCAAGTTGTCGACCAACTGACCCAGAGATACGAGCAGCTTCCCTTCGACTCGATAGTGGCTATTGATGCCAGGGGATTCCTCTTCGGTGCCCCGGTGGCCTACCGACTGGGTAAGCCTTTAATACCAGTCCGCAAGCCTGGCAAGCTTCCTTGGGAGACCCGGTCCTTCGAGTATGCGCTGGAGTACGGGGAAGCAGCTATCGAGATGCATGTGGATGGAGTGGCGGAAGGCGACAAGGTGCTGCTGGTTGACGATCTGCTGGCTACGGGCGGCACACTGGCGGCTGCCGCCAGGTTAGTGGAAAGCGTTGGAGGAGAGGTGGCCGGCGTCGCGGTGGTTATAGAGTTGACCGAGTTGGACGGTCGAAAAGGACTGGAGGAATACGACGTCTATTCGATGGTCCAGTATTGAACAGCACAAGAGTTACTCTAACGAAAGAAAGGAGCTTTAAATGGCAGACAAGATTACGGTGGGCAACGTTGAAATCACGGCCGTGCTGGACATGATTCCGCCTCCCAGGGAAGCTACGGCGATGTTCCCGGAGACAACCGCCGAAGACTGGGCGGCGCATGAAGACGCACTGGAAAACGGCCAACTCCAGTTGTACTACGGGTGCTTCGTCATTCGCAGCCAAGGCCAGGTTATCCTGGTGGACACGGGCCTTGGGCCTGGGCCGCACCCGGACCGGGGGAACGTGACGGGCAATCTCTACGAAGAGTTGCGCCCCATTCTGATTCCGGCGGACCGTTTGAACAACACCAACGTTTCTCCCTCGGACGAAATCAACACGGTGGTGCACACCCACCTGCACGGCGACCACATCGGCTGGAACGTGCGCTATCAAGGCGGTATGCCGGCGCCCACCTTCCGGAAGGCTCGCTACCTGGTCCCCAAAGCCGACTGGGACTACTTCACGGCGCCGGAAAACGCGGACGCCAACCCCATGGTGCAGCGGTACGTGGCTCCCCTCCGTCGACTGCGGAAGATGGACCTGGTCGAAGGTGAGCACACCATTACCGACGAAGTATCCACCCTGCCGACGCCGGGTCATACTCCGGGCCACCAAGCGATATTGGTGTCTTCCCAGGGAGAGAAAGCTATCGTGGTGGGCGACGTGTTGCACAGCAAGGCGCAGATCCAGGAATCGGCTTGGTGCGCCGGGGTCGACATTGACAAAGACCAGAGCCGCCAGAGCCGGGAGAAGGTCTTGGACATGGCGGAAAAGGAAGGTTACGTGGTCGCCGCCGGGCATTTCTCCAATGCCGACCATATCGGAAAGGTCATACGGCTGGAGGGACGGCGCTACTGGCAGGCCCTCTAAGCAAGATTTGCAGGCTGCCTTGGCGGCCCGGTGACTACGAGGTTAGTAGTGAAAGGGTGGTCCTAAGTAATGGGGCCGCCCTTTCGGTTTGCAAGGCCTTTCCATTCTCTTCTCTTGTCGTTCCCGCGCAGGCGGTAATCTATGTGGTCCTGCCAAGGGAAAGTTGTCATAAGCCACGATGATGTGGATTCCCGCGAAAGCGGGAATGACGCCTGCGCCCGTGGAGACGGACGATACCTATGCAACCCAACCCGTAAAATGGAAAGGCCCTGTTCGGTTTGGTTGCGGCATGGTTTGCCCAACGGATGCGGTGTTATAATTCCCGCTGGTTTCAAGACGGTTTATCAGCGAGGTTCCCTTTGTCCCTTGAACGCGGCCCCAAAGACTTGCGCCGGGCAGCCCAGGAATTCCGCCTACGGTATTACGGCAGGGATGGAAATCCCGGCCCTCCTCCCGCCATGGCGGAGTTGGCGCCTGAAGTGATGCAGTTGGTGGACGAGGTGGTCTACGGTGAGGTCTACAACCGCCCGGCCGTCAACCTCCAGACACGAAGCCTGTGCACCATCGCCGCGTTGACCGTGCTGGGCCATAGCCCACAACTGTTGCAAAGGCACATACTGGGCGCCCTGCATATTGGTGTGACCAAGGAGCAAATATCGGAAATCATTTCGCAGATGGTCTTTTACGGCGGGATGCCCGCGGCAGTCAATGCCTTCCGCGTCGCCAAAGAGACCTTTGACCGGCAGCCGGGCTACCGGCCAGGTCTACCGGACACGTCGGAGCCGACGGCCGATTTAACCCAGCCGGAACCGACCACGGGGCGTTTGCGGCCCGTTAATAGAGTGCCTACCGAAGAACACAGGAGAGCAAACGATGAAAGTAGGATTCATCGGGACAGGGAACATGGGGAACCCGATGGCCGCCAACCTGATCAAGGCCGGCCACGAGTTGACCGTTCACGACCTGCGTCGAGAAGCAGCAACCAATCTGCTGGAAATGGGCGCAGAGTGGGCGGCAACGCCCAAAGACGCGGTTCCGGGCAACGAGGTGGTGTTCACTTCCCTGCCGGTCCCAAGGGACGTAGAAGCGGTGGTGGAGGGGGAAAACGGAATACTGGAAGGCGCAAGTGAAGGTTCTCTCTACGTAGACCTTTCCACCAACTCTCCGACAGTGGTGCGGCGCCTGCACCAAGTCTGCGCCGCCCGGGGCGTGACGATGCTGGACGCGCCGGTGAGCGGCGGTGTCTATGGCGCGGCGGCCGGCACGTTGGCCGTTATGGTGGGCGGCGACGAGGGAACGTTCAACTGGTTGAAGCCCACTCTGGACGCCATTGGGAGCCACGTAGTGTTTTGCGGCCCCATAGGCAATGGGTCGGTGTGCAAGATATGCAATAACCTGTTGAGCATGGGTATCGGCGTGCTCCTGTCCGAATCTTTGACCCTTGGCGTGAAGGCGGGGGTGGACCTGGAAGTGCTGGCCGACGTGATTGCCAACAGTTCCGGCGGTTCCCGCCGCTTGACGGAAAAGCTGCCCCGGTTCCTGTTCAAGGGGAACTTTGAGCCGGGGTTCGCTACCGCGTTGGCCGCCAAGGACGTCCGTTTGGCTACGGACTTGGGCCGGGAGTACGGTATTCCCATGGAGCTGTCCAACCTGGTGGACCAGCGCCACGTGGAGGCCATGCTCCGGGGATGGGGCCCGGAGGACTCGGACGCCGTCTGCCGGATTCAAGAGGAGAAGTCCGGCGTGCAGCTAAGGTTGCCAAACGTCTAATGACGACTGGGGCGAATCAGACAAGATAATCAGCGGTTGGGAATGGACCCAATAAAAGGTCCAAGAAATTCGGGAGGTTGCCCATGACCACAGGATCGGAAAGGTCTGCAACGGTAGAATACAGCGACACCATCGAGGCCATCGAAGAATGTTACCGCATGGGGTGGAGCGATGGGTTGCCGGTGATCCCGCCCACCGACTACAAGGTGCGGGAGATGCTGGAGTACGTCGGCATGACTGGCGAGGAGGAATTGCTCTCGCTGGAGATGCGCCGCAGGGTGTTGACGTCGGAAAACGCCGCAGCCAATGCCGTGATGGCGGGGTGTCTGCCAGAGTATTTCCCCGTCCTGATTTCCACACTGCAAGCCTTGGAGGAAGAGCGGAACTTCGTTCACATGGCCTCGGCGTCCACCAGTTCGCCGGCCATCCTGATGGTGGTCAACGGGCCGGTCCGTGACCAGATAGGCTTGAATTACAAGGACGGGCTTTTCGGCCCCGGTTTCAGGGCCAACGCCTGCTTGGGCCGGTCGATAAGGCTATGCTTTATGAACGGGTTCGATGCCAGGCCCGGAATACTTGACCGGGGCACCTTGGGCAACCCGTCGAAGTACACCCTGTGCATTGCCGAGAACGAGGAAGACTCGCCCTGGGAGCCGCTGCACGTGAGCAGGGGGTTCCAGCCCGAGGATAGCTGCGTCACGGTGGCGGTGGCCTACAACCCCATTACGGTGAACAACGCCTACGGGCACACCGGCGAGTCGATCTTGTCAGCCTTGGTGGACACGCTGAAGTCCGCCTGCCTCGCGTGGCGGTTCCCCGCCCAGTGGGTAATCGTCATCGGGCCGGAGCACGCAATTACCTTGCAGGAAGACGGCTGGACTCGGAAGGACATGCAGGACTACCTGATGGAGCACGCCAACCGCCCGCTGGCGGAGTTGATCCGGCTGGGCGTAGCCCAGGGGCCGGAGAAGCCCGGCGACGACCAACTGATACGCCGCTGCTCCAGGAGCGCCGACGATATCCTGTTCGTGATGGGCGGGGGGACTGGAGGGCGTAACAGCGCCATCATAGACACCACCGGCTACCGCATTCGCACCACGAAGGTGGATATACCGCATTAGTCCGGTTTGCAAAACAACCGGCGCCGTGTATCATTGGGGGGCCGGAAGAAACTTCAGGCCCCGGTATCCTTGAGAAGAAAGCAACAGTTAAGGAGGGAGTAATGGCGGATACTGTAGACGTCCGGAATATGCGGTTGGTCAACCCAAGGGGGACCGACCTCGCCGCCGGAGATTTCGAGCTTAACGAACGCTCCGGAGACCTGAGCGGAATGGTATTGGGTCTGCTGGAAAACAGCAAGGCCAATTCCGACAAGGTCCTTTGGGAACTGAGTGAAATTCTCAAGAAGAAGCACGACATCAAGGACGTGGTGATGTTCAGCAAACACTCCGCGTCGCTGCCCACCAAGCCCGAAACGGTTCAGGATATGCTGGACCAAGTGGACGCCCTGATTGTCGGGGTGGGTGATTGAGGGTCCTGCAGTTCGTGCAGTGTGCACGACGGAATAGAAATGGAGCGGCTGGGAATCCCTACGGCCTCCATTATCACCCACGTATTCCTGCCCACGGCCAAGGCAATGACGCGAATGATGGGAGTGCCTGAATACGAGTTCGTTGTGGCCGAGCACCCGCTTTCCAGCCTTACCGACGAGCAATGCAAGGAGAAGGCTGAGGAAATCGCGGACCACGTGGAGCAGATTCTCTTGGGGAGCACGGCGAAGCTGACCGTCTAACTTGGGGCCGAGTTTAGGGACGACAGGTTAGCGGACGCCCGAAGAGGGCTGGTCCGGCAATAATGTTGGGGCGACAATCATGTCGCCCCAATTTCTTTTACCGGGTACCCCTGTGATCACGGGCAGCATCGTTTCTACTCAGCGGGACCTGCATTTGAGCGGTGTACGATTAATCTGGTGAAGAGTCACCGGGCGGCGGCTCGTCAAAGGGTTCGCCGTCGGACTCGGCAGCCATGCGTCGTTCGTTCCACGTTTGCCACGCAGTGTTCATCTCGACGCGGCCCTCTTTCCGGCCCTCGGCACGACCCTCTTCGCGACCCTCTTCGCGGAGTTTTTCCCGAGCCTCTTCACGGAGTCTTTCCTTCTCAAGGGCCTCCTCGCGTATTTTCTCCTTCAGGGGGTTCAGCCAGCGTTTGGTGAAGTAATCGGCTACTACCATAACGATTCTCGGCGCCTCCATTGTTACCAAGGATATTCCGGCTGCACCGACAGTGACGGCGCCGGTGCTCCGAATGATGGCCATCACCGTTTGCGCTGCCGTGTCGGATGTGTTCACAAAGACTTCGTACCAGACCAGCACCCCGATGCCCGCCAATGTGAACAGGGTGAACTGAGCGAAATAGAGCGCCCGTAGACCGGGCGGTACACTCCAAATGGACTCACGCGCCTCCATGTCTGCCCCGCTGCCGGCCTAAGCCAGCATACCCCAAGGCTGTTCTGCAAGCATATTTCGATGATAGCGCATCATGGGTCCGCGCGCTATTATTTCCGACCAGTTGATCGTTTTGAATTATCCAGTCCAGTTGACACTCAACCTCACGCAAGACTAATATGGCCCATACCGTATGCGGCTGAAAACGCTCAACTGGACACGGCATGTTCAGGTTGTAGACGCTGCGGAATGATTAAGTTTCCGAAACCGGCACTGACATGTGTTCATGGCACATAGGATGATCAGGCGGTTCCGGTTAAGGGCGTCCGGTTTGGCAATGAGCATCGCATCATCTGAGACGCAACCGTAAATCAATTCCGCCAAGGAGTGAATGATATGGCCAGTTCAGACATCCAGCTAATGGCCCACTTGATGCGCCGGGCGGGCTTTGGCGCAACCTACGAAGAACTGGAGCGGCGCGCTGCCAAGGGATACGAGGCCACGGTGGAGGAACTGCTTCACCCTGAAACCCAAGCCAACCTGGAGATGGACATCCTCGAGCGGTACTTCATCGACTGGAAGGAAATGAACGCGCTGGAAGTCAACCAGTCGTACTGGACCTACCGCATGATCAACACCCAGCGCCCGCTGGAAGAGAAGATGACCCTGTTCTGGCACGGCATTCTTTGCACCGGCAACTCCAAGTGCGAGCATGGGCGCCAGATACAGTTGCAGTTGGACATGTTCCGCGAGTACGGCATGGGAAGCTTCCCCAGGCTGCTGCTGGAGTTGTCCCGCGACCCGGCGATGGTGTTCTACTTGGACAACTGCATGAGCCATAAAGGCGCCATCAACGAAAACTACGGGCGGGAACTGCTGGAGCTGTTCTCCTTGGGCGTGGGGATGGACGGCCAGCCCAACTACACCGAGGACGACGTTAAGGCCTGCGCCGAAGCGTTTACCGGGTGGACCATCGCCAACGCCGTTCCCCGGTACCCCTACGGACGTTACGAGTCCAAGTTCCTCTACAACCCGGACGACCATGACGCTAATGAGAAGACATTCCTTGGCGAGACGGGGGCGTGGAATGGCGAGGACATAATCAACATCATTGCCAAGCAACCGGCCGCCGCCAGGTTCATCGCCCGCCATCTCTACAACTTCTTTGTTGCCGATGAACCCCAGGTGCCCGCATGGCAGGACACTCCTCCGCGAGACCCGGAGGCGATCAAGGCCTTGGAGGATGAGTATTTCCGCTCCGGCTACGACATAAGGTCGGTGTTGCGGGTCCTCTTCAACTCGGACTTCTTCAAGGATGCGCGGTTCGCCAAGGTCAAGAGTCCCGCCGAGGTGGTGGTTGGCACCCTCCGGTTGGTTGGAGACTTCACCTCGCCCAAGCCGGGGCTTCATCCCGTAGCGTCGGTTATCCGTTACATGGGCCAGGACCTGATGAATCCGCCCACGGTGGAAGGATGGCACACCGGCCGGGAGTGGATAGACAGCGGTACACTGGTGGAGCGAATCAACTTCGCCGCCGACCAGGTCGGCAACGTCGCATTGCCGGGCATCCGCGCCATCGTGGAGCGGTTGGCCTCCCAAGGGGCCAGTCTCACTCCCGAGCAGTTGGTGGACGGCTGCCTGGACGTGCTGGGCGGCTACGACTTGCCCGAAGAGACGCGAGCCCAGTTGGTGGAACATGCGGCCAGCGGCGGCGAACTGGCCACGGAGGCAGAAGATTTCAGCCAAAGGGTCGGCCAGATGCTCCAGTTGATGGTGGCCACCCAGGAGTACCAGTTCGCCTGACTACCTATAAACACCTAACCGCAGAGAGCGCCGAGACCGCCGAGAATAAATAAAAAATACTCTGCGGCCTCTCCGTTCTCTGCGGTTAAACCGAGGCGCTCTTTGCGTTCTCTGTGGTAAAAAGGAAACGGGAGGGAACCAGACATGACCTCAACCAAGAAAGACCCGGTGTTGGTGGTGCTTCAACTCTCCGGGGGAAACGACGCAGTCAATACCATCGTCCCTTACGGCGACCCTTTCTACGCCGACAACAGGCCGGTGGTCAGGGTGGATGAAGAGCAGGTCCTGCGGATAGACGACAAGGTTGGATTCAACCCGGCCATGGCCCCGTTGAAGGCGCTCTATGATCAAGGCAAGGTGGCCGTAATCCAAGGAGTCGGCTACCCCAACCCGAACCGGTCCCATTTCCGGTCAATGGACATCTGGCACACCTGCGAACCCGACAAGGTGGGCACCGAGGGTTGGCTGGGCCGGGCCATCCGCGAGATGGACCCCAACAGCGAAAACGTGCTCACCGGAGTGAACTTCGGCCGCGGACTGCCGCGGGCCCTGGCTGCCTCCGGTGTGCCGGTGGCGTCGGTGGGTAACCTGGACACCTACGGCGTGCTCACAGGCATCGAGGATGACCAGCGGGGCGAGGCATTGGACCTGTTCGCGCGCATGTATTCGCCCTCAATGGGACGCGGCCCGGTGACCGACTACCTGACCCAGACGGGCATGGACGCCCTCAAGGGGGCCGACATCCTCAACACCGCGCCGGAGCAGTATTCGTCGGGCATCGAGTACGGGACCGACACGGTAGCCCAGTACATGCGCAACATCGCCCAGGTCCACTTGGCGGGCTTCGGTTGCCGCGTTCTCTACACCACGGCGCCCTACAACAGCTTCGATACCCATGCCGGCGAGATGGTGGCCCACGCCAAACTGTGGACCGAGACCTCCAACGCCATTGCCGATTTCTACGCCGACCTGAGCGAGCACGGCGCCAGCGACAGCGTGACGCTGCTCGTATTCACCGAGTTTGGACGAAGGGTCCATGACAACGGCTCCGGCACCGACCACGGCTCCGGCGGCGTGGCCTTTGTCATAGGGGATGCGGTCAAGGGCGGCCTCTATGGGGAATACCCGTCGCTCGCCCCCGACAAGCTGCTTGAGGGCGACCTTCACTACAACAACGACTTCCGAAGCCTCTACTCCACTCTGATAGACAAGTGGATGGGATTGGACGCCAATGCCATAGTCGGAGGCTCTTTCGAACAGATAGCCTTCCTGTAAGGCGTAGGGGCAACCGGCGAATGCCTATGTGAAACCTATTGCCTGTCACTTATTATGGATACGTGGGCGGCCACAAGGGCCGCCCCTACCTGACCACCGACCACTGGAGGTAATATGACCACCCGAACACAACCGCTGGAGTTCCAGTACAGCCATACCATCGGGCGGGCCGAGTTCTCCGGCCCCGGCTTCCGCAACCCAGTCGCCATGGTACGCGGTAAGGACGACACCATGTACGTGGTCAGCCGCTCCTACGAGTACCGGCCCGACGGCAAGCGCATCACCCTCTGCACGGTGAATGAGGAGTACATCGGTGAGTTCGCCCGCGGCGTCACCACCGCAGGGGAGTCGGAACCGTCATCCGCCGACGGGTCATTGATCTGGCCGACATCCATCGCCCTCGATAGCCAAGGCAACGTATACGTCGCTGACGAATGGCTCAACCGCATCTCCATATTCACCGGCGACGGCGAATACACCGGGAAGTGGGGCAACCCGGGTACGGGAGACGGCGAGATCGACCGACCGTCGGGAATGGCCTTTGACCGGCAAGACAACCTTTACATGGTGGACAGCGGCAACAACCGCATACAGAAGTTTACCAAGGATGGGGCCTACCTTGGCCAGTGGGGTTCCAAGGGCGACGGCGACGGCCAGTTTGACCTGCCTTGGGGGATCGACATAGACAGTTTTGGGGACGTTTACGTCGCCGACTGGCGCAACGACCGCATCCAGAAGTTCGCGCCCGATGGCCGCTTCCTGATGACGTTCGGTTCTTCAGGCTCCGGCGACGGCCAGTTGAACCGCCCCACAGGAGTCGCCGTGGACCGTAGCGGAGTGATTTACGTGGCCGACTGGGGCAACGACCGGCTCCAAGTGTTCTCACCGGAGGGTGAATTCATCGCCAAGCTGACCGGGCAAGGCACCATCTCCAAGTGGGGCAAGGACAAGCTGGACGCTAACCCGGAAATGTGGGACGAACGGGACATCGCCCAGGGACTGGAACGGGAGAAGGACTTCTGGGGCCCGATAGCGGTGGAGACCGACGACGAGGGCAGGGTGTTTGTTGTCGAGTCCGCCCGCTCACGCATCCAGATATTCCGCAAGCAGGTGCCGGTGTTCCACGGTGGGCGGTTGTAAATTTTTTGTCCCGGCGTTGCTTGGTTGATAATTTGGGGCAGGCTCTCGAACCTGCCCCTTTTCGTTTTCCTGCTGTCTTTGCCCGTTACACGCATCTGATTTTGGTTGAAGGGCATTATGCCCTGTGTTACCATATTCGCGGATTGTTACCGAATTCACGAAGTTTCAAGGCATGGGTCAGCCTCCCCAAGGAGCCCGGCTAATGGATGGGCTGAAACAGCGTATGGCTGAAGCAGTGCGCCGCCAGCCCCAGTCCACCGTCACCGTCCTTTCTTCCCTGCTCGCCTTGCAGGACGAGCTTGGCTACATCCCCAAGGAGGGCGTGGAGGAGGTGGCTGAATTCACCGATTCGACGGTGAACGATGTGTGGGCGGTTGCGTCCTTTTACCCCAACTTCCGCTTTACGCCGCCCTGCTTGCACCAGGTAGAGGTCTGCTGGGGTGCTTCCTGTCACTTGGTTGGCGCGATGCCGGTGATCGAGGCGGCGTTGGACTCATGCGGCTTGACCGATGAAGGCGATACGCCGGACGGACGCCTTTCCCTGCGTTTCAATACCTGCCTGGGGGCCTGCTCCCAAGCCCCGGTGATGGCTATTGACCATCACTTGGTGGGGCGGGTCACGGCGCCGATAGTCAGGAACAAGATAAGAGAGTTGCTGCCCTAGCCAACAGAGGTCGTTCGGGCTGGGGTGCGTGACCATCGTGGATTATGGCTGACTTCTCGGAAATAGCTGCCGAAAGCAAGCGTCGTTGGGACAACCTGACCGCGGGCGACCGGGCTTGGATCAGGGTGGGGACCGCGTTGTGTGGCCAAGCCGCCGGGTCTTATGAGGTCATTGACGCCATCAAGCGGACGCTGCAACAGAACGGTCTGCCGGCCCACGTCAGTGAAGTGGGATGCTTGGGTCTTTGCTTCGCCGAACCGTTGGTAGACATAAAGCTGCCGGACGGGCCCCGCGTGGTCTATGGCAACGTTACCCCGGAAACTGCCGCTGAAATAGTCACCGCCCATGTTGGCAACGGTTCGCCTCCCGCCCAGTTGGCTTTGGGATATTTGGCAGGGAATGAGGGAGCCGGCGACGGTCTGGATGGGCAAATTCCCGACTTGGACCAGCACCCGATGCGGGTGGTCGAGACTCGCATTGCCCTTCGCAACGCCGGAAGCATAGACCCCGGAGACATTTACCAGTACATAGCCAACGGCGGTTACCACGCCCTGAACCAGGCCTTGACCGAAATGACCCCCGCGGAAACGTTGGAGCAGGTCAACTTGTCCGGCCTCCGGGGGCGTGGCGGGGCAGCCTTCCCCACGGGCACCAAGTGGAGGTTCCTGGCGGGGTCCAACGCGCCCCAGAAGTACATCCTGTGCAACTGTGAAGAGGGGGACCCCGGCGCTTTCAACGACAAGGCCATCCTGGAAAGCGACCCCCACACTCTGGTCGAAGGCATGGTGCTGGCCGGTTACGCGACCGGCTCCCACGACGGCTATATATTCGTAAGGCACGGGCACGACGGCCCCATAGATAAAATCCGCGCCGCCGTGGCCCAAGCCCAGGAACTGGGGTTCGTAGGCTCCAACATATTGGGGTCGGACTTCAGTTTCAACCTTGAGGTCGCCCTCACCGGCGACTCTTATGTGGCCGGAGAGGAGAGCGCCCTGATGGAGGCCATCGAAGGCAAGCGGGCCATGCCCCGCTTCCGCCCTCCTTTCCCGGCGCAGGTCGGACTGTTCGGCAAGCCCAGCAACATCAACAACGTCAAGACCCTGTCCTACGTGCCGGAAATCATCTCCAAGGGCGGCGAATGGTTCGCGGGAATAGGCCACGAACAAAGCAAGGGAACGGTGATTCTCTGCCTTACCGGCGACCTGCAATACACGGGCATGATGGAAGTGGCCTTGGGGATCAACCTGAAGGACGTTCTCTACAAGGCTGCGGGCGGCCCTCCCGGTGGCAAGGCCCTTAAACTGGTCCAGTCCGGCGGGCCGCTGGGCGGTGTGTTGGGGGCGGACAACGTGGACGTGGTGCTGGACTTCGAGATACTGCGCAACGCCGGGGCCATCCTGGGGTCCGGCGGCATCATCGCCGCCGATGAGGACACCTGCGTCGTCGATCTCACCCGGTCCTTGATCGCCTTCTGCCAATACGAGTCCTGCGGCAAGTGCTTCCCATGCCGCATGGGGATGAGCCATTTGCTGGAAGTCCTGGAAAGGATTTGCCGGCTGGAGGGCGGGCCCGACGACCTGGCGTTGATGCGCCGCGTCGGAGAGCACATGCAGGCTGGGTCTCTCTGCGGCCACGGCCAGTTGGGGTTCAACCCCGTGTCCTCCGCCCTGCGATATTTCGGCCCCGAGTTCGAGGCCCATATAGTAGACAAGAGGTGCGACACCGGGACCTGCTTGAGGCCCCGGTTCTCGCCGGCCCTCACCCGCAGATAACCCGCAGTAATTCCCGTGCAGGCGGGACGCGGTCGGCCTCCGGCTTGGGCCGGTCTTGCAACGGCGCCGTCATTCCCGCGCAGGCGGGAATCCAATTGGAACAATCGGTGGAGCAATCAGTATGGCCGATGACATTACCATCTCGATAGACGGGGTGGAGATCACTACCCAACCCGGGAAAATGGTGCTGGAAGCTGCCATAGAAGCCGGGGTGTACATCCCATACCTCTGCTACCACCCGGGAATGAAGCCCTTCGCCGCCTGCCGCATGTGCGTGGTGGGGGTGGAGGGGGGCCGCGGCTATCCGGCAGCTTGCGTCCTTCCCGTCCAGAACGAGATGAAAATCCGGAGCGAGACGTCCGACGTGATCGAGTTGCGCCGCTCCGTGATGCAGATGCTCATCGCCGAACACCCCGACGGCTGCCTTACTTGCCACCGGGTCGATATATGCGGCCCCAACGACGTTTGCCTGCGGCACGTTTCGGTGAAGGACCGGTGCGTCACCTGTCCCAAAAACGAGCGGTGCGAGTTGAAGGACACCGTCCGCTACCTTGGGATGGACCTCGAATCTCCCTTGCAGTACAAGTACCGCCAGATCCCGTTGGAAGTATCCGACCCGTTCTATGACCGGGACTACAACCTGTGCATAGTTTGCGGCCGGTGTGTGCGGGCCTGCGAGGAGTTAAGGGGCGACGATGCCATCTGCTTCACGGAACGCGGCGGTTCGGCGCTGGTTGGGACATCCTTCGGCACCTCCCTGCTGGAGTCGGGCTGCGAGTTCTGCGGCGCGTGCATTGACGTGTGCCCCGTGGGCGCCCTGGTCGAACGGGAACACAAGTGGGAGAAGGCGGCGCGGGTTGAAAACACCATTTGCCCTCATTGCCCCGTCGGATGCCAACTCAACCTGGAAATAAACTCGGCAGACCGGTTGGTGCGGGCGGTCCCCGACGTCAACTCCCCGGCCAACCGCGGCCAAGCCTGCTTCAAAGGGAAATTCGGACTGGAGTTCATCAACCGCAGGGCTCGGATCAGGACGCCGTTGATTCGCCGCGATGGCTCCTTGGAAGAGGCGACTTGGGAAGAGGCGTTGGACCATATCGCCGGAAGGCTGTCCGGCTACGTCGGCGACTCGTTCGCGCTTCTCACATCTCCCCAAGGCACCAATGAAGAGCACTACCTGGGGCAGAAATTTGCCCGCAAGGTGATGAAGACCAACAATATCGACCAGACGTCCAACACCCAACCGGAGTTGGTGCGGGCGCTGGAGAGTTCCTTGGGTTACGCCGCCGCAACCAACTCCATCTGGGACTTGGAGAAGGCGGGTTGCATACTGGTGTTCAACTCCAACGTCACCGAAGAACACAACGTTGTGGCAGTGCCCATCAAGCGGGCAGCCAGAAAGGACACCAAGCTGGTGGTCATCGATCCCCGTGAAGTGGAACTGACCCGCTACGCCGATGTCTGGCTCCGACCCGTGCCCGGCACCGAACTGCTCTTGCTGGGAGGCTTGTTGCGGTCGGTCCTCGACCAAGGGCTGGAAAAGGGCGAATGGCTCGAGGAAAACTGCGAAAGCCCGGCCACGCTGCGCTACACCCTGCACAACCTGGACATGGAGCAGGTGTGCCAAGCGACACGGGTGTCCCAGGAGGCTATTGACGAAGCGGCCCGGCTTTACGGTCAAGCCGGGTTGGGAGCAATAGTATATGCGCTGGACAATGTGGATGCGGACTTGCAACGGGACTGTGTGCGGGCGTTGATAGACTTGTCGCTGCTGAGCGGCAACCTAGGAACACCGGGGTCCGGCCTTTACCCGATGCGACAGGGAGCCAACGAGCAGGGCGCATGGGACGTGGGTTGCCTGCCCGACCGGCTTCCCGGTTACGCGCCAGTGACGGACGACCAAGCACGGGAAACGTTGGAGCAGGTGTGGGAATGCTCCTTACCTGCCAGTCCTGGACTGGGCTTGCGTCAGATAGTAGAAGCCAGCCGGACCGGCGGCGTCAAGGCGGTAATGGTCATTGGCGATAGCGTCAACTTCACCAACGGAAAGCTGGGCGACGCCATTCATGCCTTGGAGCAGTTGGAATTCCTTGTAGTGCATGACACCTTCCTGGGCCCCGCGTCGGAGGTGGCGGACGTCGTCCTACCCAGGGTCACGTTCGCGGAGAAGGACGGCACCTTTACCAATCTGGAAAGGCGGATCCAGAGACTTCGCGCTTCCATCAACGTCAGAAACAACGACGGGCGTCCTGAAAGCTGGCTTTTCTGTGAGCTGGCCCGACGTATGGGCGCTTCGGGGTTCGATTACTTCTCGCCGGACCAGGTCATGGACGAGATCGCCCAACTCTGCCCCATTTACGGCGGAGTGTCCTACCGGAGGCTGGAGGACGAGAGCCGGTTGGTGTTGCGCACCAGCTTGGAAAGCCCGCAGCCTACCCAAGTGCTTCAGGCCACCAAAGAGTACCGGGGTATTCAATGGCCTTGTGCGGATGCCGACTCCCCCAGCCAGGATACTCTCTATGTCGGAGGATTCCAGTCCAGCAAAGCCGACCCCGCCACTCCCGAGTTCCGGATTGCTCCAAGCGATGCCGACGAAGACTACACGGCATGGCTGGTGCCGGGCCGCGTATTGCTGCAGAGCGATCGGGAGATGCAGATCGTCAAGGGAAAGAGGAACCGCATAGAGCGGCAGGAACTGGTGGAGTTCAACCCCGCCGACGCTGCGGAATGGTCGATTGACGAGGGAGACCCCGTGGAAGTACAGGCCGGAGACGGTCTGTTCAAGGGCGCGGCCCGGCTGACCGAGTCCGTCCCGCGGAGCGTAATATCGGTTACTTCCATCTTCGGGCAACTTGCAGTGGAACTCCAAGCCAGCGAGGACCCCGATGCGGCATTCAAAGTTCCGGGCTTGGATATCCGCCGCGCCAAGATGACGAAAATTGACGGCTGAGCTGCCCCGCAACGACAGGAGGTCTTCATGACAAGCAATGCAGGCCAGGGTGGTACACAAACGCGCCGCTACCGGCAATGGGCCGCCTTGCCCAAGGCTACCCTGGTGGAGCGCATCGACATTACCGAAGACCTGATGATAATCAAACTAGAGCCTGAAACCGAGCCGTTCCATTTCAAGGCCGGACAGTACTGCACCTTGGGGTTGGAGGGCATAGAGCGGGCCTATTCTATCGTGTCTGCCCCTTACGAACCGTTGCTGGAAATTTTCGTCGAATTGGTTCCCGAAGGGGAGTTGACCCCCTTGATGTGGCAAATGAAGCCGGGCGACCAGATGACCATTCGGCCTCGCCCGAAGGGGCTGTTCACTATGGACCAGCGGGTCAGGCATCACTTCATGGTATCTACCGTGACCGGTGTCGCCCCTTCCATCAGCATGACCCGCCACTACCTCAATGAAGGCGGCACAGACCACAAGTTCTACATTCTCCTGGGCGCGAGCTATGAAGACGAACTGACCTACGACAAGGAGTTGTCCAGCATGGCGGCGGCTCATCCGGACGTCATCCATTTCGTGCCGACGGTCAGCCGGCCCGATGAGGAGCGGAACGCCGGTTGGACCGGAGCCAAGGGCAGAGTGAACAACCTCGTAGAGGAGCACCTCAACCTGTTCGAGTTGCCCCAGGACGACGCCATGGTCTACACCTGCGGTCATCCGGGCATGATTTCCCACGTAAAGGACTTGGTGGTCCCCCAAGGGTGGATGTTCATCGAAGAGCGTTTCTGGAAAGAGTAACGCCCGGTTACCCTCCCGGACTCGCCCCTCCCTCTGCACTTTACGGAGCGCAGAAAATCTCTGCTGGAACAGCCAACACCCTTCGCCGCCGATACCGCAAAACCTCCCGCTCTGTCCTGGGCGGGCCCGTCCGCTACTGGGTGCTTGCCCCCTGGTCGTTGTCATTGCTGGCCGGCACCTCGTTGGAGTTGACCCAGCCGCTCCAGCCGGCATCGTTGCCGGCCCGGACGCCCACGATATAGGGCAAGTCGTCGTTGGCGTTGCTGATGGTAATGCTGTTGGTGGCGTGTTCCCCGGCGGCCAGCGACCAACTGGAGCCGCCGTCGGTGCTGTAGGTTACGTGGTACTTGGTCGCGCCGTCCACGGCGTCCCAAGACGCCTTGATGCTGCCGTTCTCCCGGCTGGCCTTCACGCTGCTCACGCTGTCCGGCGGCTGCTGGGCGGCCGGCACCTCGTTGGAGTTGACCCAGCCGCTCCAGCCGGCGTCGTTGCCGGCCCGGACGCCCACGATATAGGGCAGGTCGTCGTTGGCGTTGCTGATGGTAATGCTGTTGGTGGCGTGTTCCCCGGCGGCCAGCGACCAACTGGAGCCGCCGTCGGTGCTGTAGGTTACGTGGTACTTGGTCGCGCCGTCCACGGCGTCCCAAGACGCCTTGATGCTGCCGTTCTCCCGGCTGGCCTTCACGCTGCTCACGCTGGCCGGAGGGTCCGGCTCCGGTTCGGGTTCCGGCGTCGGCGACGAATCAACGGCCGGCACCTCGTTGGAGTTGACCCAGCCGCTCCAGCCGGCGTCGTTGCCGGCCCGGACGCCCACGATATAGGGCAGGTCGTCGTTGGCGTTGCTGATGGTAATGCTGTTGGCGGCGTGTTCCCCGGCGGCCAGCGACCAACTGGAGCCGCCGTCAGTGCTGTAGGTGACGTGGTACTTGGTCGCGCCGTCCACGGCGTCCCAAGACGCCTTGATGCTGCCGTTCTCCCGGCTGGCCTTCACGCTGCTCACGCTGGCCGGAGGGTCCGGGACGGGCGGCGTGAACACCACCGTGTTGGACTTTGCATATCTGTTTTCGCCGTCCACTTTCAACCCCACGAACACCTTGGCCTTGTACTCCACGCCGGCGGTGAGGCCCGCGATGGCGTGGGCCGCTACGCTTCTGTCATAGAAGACTTGGTTCTCCTTGCCCGACCAGTCGTTGGTCTCCCGTCCGGCGGTTTCCACCCATCGGATTTCGGTGTAAACGTACTCCGCCCCTTCCGGCACGGTGTAGGTCCAGGACGCCGAACCGCTATTGCTGACGGTCAGCGCCGGGCTGCCGATGTCCACCGGCGGCTGCTGGGCGGCCGGCACGGTGTTGGAGTTGGTCCAAGCGCTCTCGCCACCGTCGTTGACCGCTCGCACGCCGACGACGTAGGCCGAGCCGTCGTCGGCCCCGGTCAGGGTGTAGCCCGTTTCCGACTGGCCGGTAGCGGCCTGGGTCCAGGTTGACATGTCGTCGGTGCTGTACCGCACATCGTAGCCGGTGGCGTTGGTTACCGCGGCCCAACTGGCGACGATGCTGCCGCTCTGCTGATTGCCGGTCGCCTCGTCCCCGCTTGCGCCGCCGCTCTCCCGGCTGGCGGTTACGCTGGACACTTGCCCGAGGGAATTGCTGCCGGCGTTCACCGTCGCCACAACCTTGACCTTGGCGGGTCTATTGCCGGAAATCGCTGACCATGCGTTAGTGCCTCTCTTGCGGCTGCTGCTGTTGGCGATGCTCCAGCCGGCATTGGATGGCGAGTTAGTCTCACTTGTCAAGGCAGACCTGTTCCATGTGTAATACTTAAACGTACTGGTAGCCGTCGTGGAGAATACCAGGTGGTAGGTGGTGCTGGCGGACAGGGAGCAGCCGGTGCCGGAGCAGGTGTACACCGCGTCCGCATCGTCGGGACTGGTCGGCCCGCTGAGGGTGAGGTTGGCGACCTCCGAGCCGGGCAGTCCGCTGCTGTTGCTGTAGATTTCCGCGGAGATGTTGCCCGGAGCGCCTGTCTTTCTGCCAAACGAGGCAGTAACGGTGGACAGGGTGTAGCCGTTGCTCTCGCTGCCGGTGGTGAAGGCGACCGCGATGCTGTCAACTGTCGCGCCGAATTGCCTGCCGATTATCAATGTGCCGCTGTCGGCATTGCCCAGATTGCTCACCGATACGCCGCTCGTGGTGAAAGTCTCCGTGGCGATCATGTTCGCGGCGGCGCATCCGCTCGCGCTGTATGCCGTGTAGGTGTACTCGGTGGCGGGCGACAGGCCGCTGAGCGTCTCCGCGTCGGTGTTGTTGCTGGTGCTGCCGCCGCTCTGGCAGGCGCTGTGCGGTCCTTGATTTGCCTTGTACCACCAGCTTCCGCTGTGGCCGTTGATGGTCAGCGTTGCGCCCGATACAGTTATGCTGGAGGCCGCGAGGGTGGTCGTAATGAAGGACACGGAGGCGATTTCACCTGTGCCGCTCGTGCAGTTTGCCGAGCTGCTGAACGCCTTGTAGGTGTAATGGGTGCCCAGTGTCAGGGTTGACAGGGCGACTTCGGTGTCACTCGACTGCTTGGATTCGCAGCTTCCCGCCGGCGAGGGTGCGGTCTTCTTCAGCCACCATGCCGCGCTGTTCCCGGCCAGGACCAGGGTGGCGGAGGTGGTCGTGAGGGTGTCGTCCTTGACGGTGAGCGTCGCTAGGGTGGTGAATGATGCCGCCGTCGCGATTTCCTTGCTCGAAGTGCAGCTGCTGTCGTGGTACGCCTTGAAAGTGTAGGCGGTGCCGGGCGACAGACCGGACAGTTCAGCACTGGATACCAGATACGCGCTGCTGTCGTCGGGCGAGGTAGGTCCTGCCGTGCATGTGCCGGCCGGCGATGTGGGTACGGTGTACTTGTAGTACCAGTACCCGTCCCGGCTGTTGGACGACCCGAGCGCGCCGTTCGTAGTCGCCCAGTTGGACAGGGTGAGCTTGGCGGTGGTGCCGGTCACGTTGGACGACGCCAGCGCGGGGTTCTTGGTGGTGAACGTCGTCTCAGCCAGTTCGTTCGCGCTGTTGCAGCCGCTCGCGCTGTATGCCTTGAAGGTGTAGCTCGTGTTCTTGGTCAAGCCCTTCACGCGCCCCGGAGTCGTGCCGCTGGAGACTTTGGTGCAACTCACGGCGGCCCCCGTGTCATCGTACCACCACTCGCCGCTGTGTCCGGTGAGGTCCAATCTGGTGGTGGTCGCCGTGACGTGGACTTCCGTGAGGCCGGCGCTCGTCGTGAAGTTGACCTTCGCAATTGCCGTGGAGCAGTTGCTGTAGCGGTAGGCGGTGTAGATGTACTCCGTGCCGGCGGTCAGGCCCGTTAGGCTCGCCGCCGTATCTCCGGTCTGCGCCGTGGAGCAGGTGGTGTGCGGCGCCTTGTTCGCCTTGTAGTACCAGTTGCCAGTATGGCCGTATAGCTGCAACGACGCCGAGTCGCTGGTAATGCTGGAGGGCAGCATGTATGGGGACACGGGGGCAGCCCGCACCGAGAACCTGCCAGACTTGGTATCGGCGTTGGCCGTCCAGATGCCGCTTATCGCCTTGCTTGTGGTGTCGCCTATCGACCAGCCGGAGCTGACCGACGTGACGGTCTCGTCGTCCGACGCCGTCCTCGGCCAGCGAACGAAGCTGCCTTCCTCGGACACCTCGAGCGCCAGATGGTAGGTGGTGTTGGCGGACAGTCCGCAACTGCTGATGCAGTGGTACCTGTATGCCACGTTATTCACCGGCGCTTCGCCGACCAGGGTGGTCTTAAGCGAGCCGGGCTTGCCGCTGCTGTTGTTGTAGATTTTGGCGGCGAACTTGGTCGGGTCGCTCACTCCGCCCGACATGGTGATGGTAATGTTCCCCAGGGTGTAGCCGCTTGTCGCGCCGCCCGTGGTGAAGGAAGTGGCATAAGAATCGGACAGGTTCACAGTGAAGTGGCTCGACTGTGTCTCGCTCGAGTTGCTGACGGTGTGCAGCGCCGAGGCGCCGGCGAGAGTGGTGATGGTTTTTCTTCCGATTTCCGTGGTGCAAGCGTTGTCGACGTACGCCGTCAGGGTGTAGCTCGTGTTCGGGGTAAGAAGGTCCACGGTGTACGCTTCTCTGGAGGGGTAACACGTTCCTCCCGGGCTCTTGCTGCTGCCCCAGTATGCGGATTGTGGTGTGCCGCTGTCAAAGTCCCAGTTGGACAGCAGGAGGGTCGCCGAGTTATGAGTTACGTCGCTCACATTCAGAGACGGGCGGCGGGTGGTAAATGTCCCGCTTGCGATTTCCTGTGTGCAAGAGGAATCGCTGTAAGCCTTGTAGGTGTATGCCGTGCCGGTGCTCAGGTCGTTGTACCTGTAGGCACTGTCGCTGGCGATTGAACCGTCGCAGCTTCCGACAGACGGTGAGGTGCGCTTCACATACCAGCTGGACCACCAGTTGGCGATTGAGATGTTTTGGCTGGTTGCGGCGTTATCGGCGGTCAGCGTTATCACATTGTCGATTTCGGTGGCTTTCAGGGTGGCGGGCAGCTTATCGTAGCCGCCGCCGGATGCCGTGTGCTTGATGTTCGTCACGCCGTTGGAGCGGTCGCTGTCCCTGGCGGCATAGAGCCGAATCGTATCGGAAACATCCCAAGTACTGCTGAGCCAGATTCTGTTGGTCTGAATGCCCTCGGTGTCGATGTCGGTATCGAAGACAATGTCTCTGTCGCCGCTGGCGGTCAGCGTGACCCAGAGGCCGCCGCGATGGTCCAGCGGATTTTGGCTGATTTTCACTTTGTAATCTACCGAGTGGCCCTCAGTCACCTTTATGGATGTGAAGGTGTTGTTGTTGCAATCACCGGACGCCGGGCAGAAGACGATAGCCTTCTCGTCGTCAATCTCATAAGCCGTCAGCTCCACGGGCGTGCTGATATTGTATCCGCCGCCGCTGGCGGTGTGCTGAATCACGCGGCTGCCCTCGGCGCTGCCTCCGTCCTGGGCGGCGCGCAGGGTTACGGTCTGACCCCGGTTCCAGTTGCCTGTGGTGAAGGTCAGCCGCTTGCTAGACGGGCTGCTTATCGTGATGTCGCTGTCGCCTCCCGTCTTCTCCGCGATGGTCACGGTTACCGTGCCCGCGGGCCGCGTGGCGAGCTTGACCTTGTAGCGGGCGGTGCTGCCTTCCGGCACGTCGAAGAAGGGGAGGGAGCCGCCATCTGAGGGGAGGTCCGAGTCGTCGGCATAGTTCCTGATAAGGATGCCGGGGTCGTTCTCGACTTCGTGGGCGGTGATGTTGTAGTAGGGTCCGGTATTGTTTATCCGGTGCGTGATTTCGGCCTGTCCGTTGCGTACGTCGTTGTCCTCGTCGGCGTCCAGGGTAATAGTGCGCGCGATGTTCCAGTTTTCCGGTGTGAAGGTGGGGCCGCTCGTTTGGTCGCCGGTCTGGGAATCGTCCGTGTCCTTGATGCCGAGGTCGCCGTCGTCGTTGTTGTGCGAGCAGCATACGATAGATATTTCCGCATTGGCGGCGGGCTTGTGGCTCAGCTTGATGGTGTAGGTTCCGGTGCCGCCTTCGTTGACTTGCACGTCGTCGGCCGGGTTGAACACCAGGGTGAGGGTGTCGTCCTCCACCTCGGTGGCGGTGAGGGAGCCGGTTACGTTGACATAATCTCCGCCGTTGGCGGTGTGCGTGATGGTCTTGGTTCCGGGGATGACGTCGGTGTTGTCCTGGCGGGCGCGCACGGTAACGGTCTTGGGCTTGTCCCAACTGCTGGTGCTGAAGGTCATGCTGGACGGGCTGAAGGTGATGTCGCTGTCGCCGGTGGCGGCGGTGAGCTTGACGGTTACGCTGGCCGTGGGCTGCGTGGCGAGCTTGACCTTGTACTTCGCGGAGCCGCCTTCGTCCACATTCAGGCTGGTGATGGTGGAGGTATCTGCCTCGTTCCTAATCAGGACGGCAAGGTCGTTCTCCACCTCGCTGGCGGTCAGGCTTGCGGTTAAGCCGCTGTAGTTGCTGTCCGTGCTGGCGGCGGTGTGGTTGATGTCGCGGGAGCCGTTGACGGAGTCGTTGTCGTCATCCGCGGTAAGGGTTACGGTTTGCGCCGTGCTCCAAACGGTGTTGGGACTGGTGCAGCTCCAGCTGTTGGAGCAGAAAGTCAGCGTCTTGGACAACGGGCCTGTTACCGTGATGTCCGTGTCATTGTTGGGCGCGGTTGTTCCTTCCGCAATCGTAACCGTAACGTTGGCGGAGGGACGCGCGTTCAGCTTGACGGTGTAGGTTGCCGTGCTGTCTTCGGGAACGCTTACGGCTGACTTGCTGAGTACGACGGCGCGGTCGTTCTCAGCCTCCTCGGCGGTCACCGTTCCGGTGATGCCGCCGTACTGGCCGCCGCTGGCGGTGTGATTGATGGCGCGGGAGCCGATGACTTTGTCGTCGTCGTCCCGCGCGGCGAGGGTTACGGTGCGGGAGGTGCTCCAGTTGTCAGCGGTGAATAGTATCGAGCCGGTCTGGTCGCCGTCCGTGCTGTCGTCGGTGTCCTTGACGGTGATGTCCGTGTCTTGCCCGCTGCCGCTGGCCGCTCTCACGGAGACATAGACGTTGCCGGTAGGCTCGGCGCTCAGCCTGACGCGGTAGGTTCCGGTGCCGGCTTCGTTCACGCTGGCAGTAGCCGGAAGCACGATGCCTACATCGTCTTCCGCTTCGATAGCGAAAAGCAGGGCAGACGTGCCTTGGTAGTCGGCGTCCGAGCTGGCGGCGCTGAAATTGATGTTCCGGCTGTCCCCGGAGAAGTCGTCATCCTGAGCGGCGCTCACGGTTACGGTCTGCCCTATGTTCCAGTTCGAGTTGGTGAAGGTCAGCGTCTTGGACGCCGGGCTGGTGACGGTTATATCGGGGTCGATGGCCCATCCGGTCGTAGCTTCCGAAATCGTGATGGTGACGTCGTGCGTCGGCTGAACATGTAGGCTAACATCGAAGTTTGCGCTGCCGCCTTCAGGCACGTCCACGAAGCCGGGAGTCAGTATGCCCTTGTCGTTCTCCACTTCGGTGGCGGTCAGGAATACCGTCAAGTTGTTGTAGTTGGCGTCCGCGCTGGTGGCGCGGTGCCTGATGCGCCGGGAGCCGTTGACTTCGCCGCCGAAGTTGGCGGTGTCCTCCGCGGCGGCAAGGGTTACGGTCTGCGCCGTGCTCCAAACGGTGTTGGGGCTGGAGCAGTTGCTGGCGCTGGGGCAGAAGGTCAGTTGCTCGGACGACGGGCTGTCGATGGTGATGTCGTTTTCGCTGCCCGGCATTGCGAAAAGGTTCACGGTCACGTTCGCGGTGGGAGCGGTGCCCAGCTTGACGGTGTAAGTCGCCGTGCTGCCTTCAGGAATGCTTACGGCTGACTTGCTGAACACGATTGTAGCGTCGTTCTCCGCCTCGGTGGCGGTCAGCGCGCCCGTGATGTTGCTGTAGCCGCCGCCGTTGGCGGTATGGTCGATGGTGCGCGAGCCAATGTCGTTGTCGTCGTCGTCCCGCGCGGCCAGGGTTACGGTGCGGTAGGTGTCCCAGTTGTCGGTGGAGAAGGCTATGGAGCCGGTCTGGTTGCCCGAACTGCTGTCGTTGGTGTCCTTGACGGTTATATCGGTGTCTTGTCCGCTGCCGGTGGCCGCTCTCACGGAGACATTGACAGTGCCGGTGGGCTTGTGCGTCAGCTTGACTTGGTAAGTTCCCGTGCCGTCTTCCGCCACGCTTACGATGGACTTGTCGAACGCGATGCCGCCGGTGTCGATGTCGTCCTCGCGGGCAGTTATGCTCTTGACCGGCGCGCCGTCGTAGCCGCTGTGTGTACTGCCGGCGTCGCTGGCGGTGTGGGTGATGGTTCTGCGCCCGTCGCCAAGGTCTTGGTCCTCGGCGGCGGCGAGCGTTACCGTCTGCGCGGTGGCGTAGTTGTCCGGCGTGAATGTCAGCGTCTTGGCCGGCGGTGTGCCTGTGGCCGCCGGAATGGTCACCGTCAGGTCGGCGTCGGTGTAGTTGCCGGTGGTGGCTTCAGCGATGGTGACGGTGACGTCCGCCGCCGGCTGGGCGTTGAGGCTCACGTTGTAGGTCGCCGTCGCCTCTTCCACCACGGTGACGCTGGTGGAAGATACGTTGACGCGGGCTTGCGAGTCGCGTTCCGTGGCGGTTACGGTTACGACGGGAGCGCCATTGAAGTTGCCGCCGCTGGCGGTGTGGGTGATGTGGCGCGTTCCGTTAATCTTGTCGGAGTCGGAGGACGCCCGCAGGGTGACGGTCTGCGCCGTGTCATAGTTCTGCGAGGTAAAAGTCAACGTCCCGTTGGACGGACTCGAAACCCTGATGTTGGCGTCAGTATGGCTGCCCGTGGTGGCCGCGGCGATAGTGACGGTAACGTCGGCCGTGGGCGGGGTGGTGAGCTTGACGGTGTAGGCTGCGCTGCCGTTCTCGGGGACGGTTACGACGGTTTCGGACAGGATGATTGCTGCGTCGTCTTCAATCTCGCTGGCGGTCAGCGTTGCGGTGACGCTGCCGTAGCCGCCGCCGTTGGCGGTGTGGCCGATGTCGCGGGAGCCGCTGGTCTTGTCTACGTCATCGTCGGCGCTCAGCGTCACCGTCTGCGGAAGCCACCAGTTCGAGGTGGAGAAGGTCAGCGTCTTGTTCGACGGGCCGGTCACCGTGATGTCGGTGTCGTCGTTGGGCGCGGTCGTGCCTTCAGTGATGGTCACGGTCGTCATGCCGCCCGAGGGCGCGGCGCTCAGCCTGACCTGGTAGAAGCTTGAGCCGTTTTCGGGAACGGACACGCTGTTGATCTTGTTGGCGTTGGCGTCGGTGAGGATGACAGCCTGAGCGACGCCGGCGCTCGCTGTCGCGATGAAGGAAGTAGAGGCGATAGCGTTGGCGCAGTTAGCGTCGCTATAGACGGTGTAAGTGTAAGTGGTGTCGGCCGAGAGTCCCGTGAGTGTCACGGAGTTCCCGCTCTGTGCGCCGGAGCAGGAAGTATGAGGTCCGGTATTTGCCCGGTAGTACCAGCTTCCGTCCCAGCCATACAGGTTGAGAGTCGCGCCGGTTGCCGAGGGTGCGCTGCCGGGGCGGATGCGCGTCTCCTTGACGGTCAGGCTGAACGGGCCGGTCGTGCCGCCGTGGTAGTTGGTTGCCTCCACGGTGTACCAGCCGGGGTCGAGCCAGCGCCGGACGCGGGCGCCGCTTGCGCCTTCGGCGCGGGCGAGGTAGTCGCCGGACTTCGCGCTGTCGCCGCGGCGCAGGTGCATCCAGGTATGTGCGCTGTCGGAGTTCAGGTCTATGGTGTATAGCCCGCGCTCCTTGACCTGGAACTTGTACCAGCGGGCGTTGGATGTGCCCGAGTGCCCGTAGTAGGCGGTAAATGTGGAGTCGCAACTGCCGTCCCAAGTGGCGTTCATCTGCGCGTTCAATAGCGGCGGCGGCGCTCCCGCTTCGGGCGAGGGCATCGGCGCGGCGGCGACGTCGCACTCCGGCGAAGTGTTGGTGTCGTTATCCAGGCCGTCCACGGTGAGGCTGAAGGCGGGCATATATTGGGTAGTTGCCGTCAGCCTGTAAACGGCTTCAATGGTGTAGTCGCCGGGGCTTAGGTTGTGCCGTATCCGGGAAATCCAGCGGTTGCCCGACCTGTTGGGGTTGGATCGGTAGTCGTCGTTATAGGCCAACTGTCTCCCGTTCCTCTGGTCGCCGCTGCGCAGGTACAGCTCGGGGTCGGCGTCGTCCGCTACCAGGGTTATCGTAACGTTCCGGGCGGCTGTGCTCTGGGGAATGGAGAAGTGGTAGTAGCGGGCGGGAAATAATTCGTGGTTCTGGGAGGTGCAGCTTTCCTTTTCGACCCAGTTGTCCTGGGCCTGGCCCCATTCCCACTCCCATCTCTGGCCGGTGGCGCGGTAGGTGCCTTCTTCGGTAGTGACATTGGCGCTGATAGTGGTAGTCGGGCAGCGGGGCACGTCCGTCTCGGTGATCGACACGTCGGGCAGTCCAACCGTCGTGGAAGTGCTGTGGTCGTTGCCGTAGATATGGGCGGCGTGCTTGATCTTGGCGCTGCCGTCCGCGAGGTTGTTGTCGCGGTTTGCGGTTACAGTGAAGGTTACGGGGGTCTGCCAGTTGTAGGCGGTGAACTGATGAGATCCTGGCGAAACTGTGATGCTGGCGTTGCTCTGGTCCCGCACTTCGGTGCCGATGATCACCACGCCATAGGGAGAAGCGGGCGACTTGGCGAGGGTGACGGTGTAGGTGACGTTCTGGTCCTCGTTGACGGTCAGGGCGGTCGTCGAGATTGTGATGTCGGGGCCGGCGACCTGCGCGCGGGCGGCGCCGGGCGGGCCGGACGCGGCGATGATGACGGCGGCCATGACGGCCGCCAGGACGAGGGCGAGGATGACCACGCGGACGACGCTGTGCTTGCTATGTGCTATTGTTCTAATCACGTATACACTCCGTTGACGTCTGGCGGAATTCCAGAATGGGAAAGATGGCGCTATCAAAATGCCAAGCTATGCACAGGGGGTTTTGGCACGAGTCTCAATACCAAGAAAGGCAGAGGCCCTTGTCGGTTCTATTTATGAGACAATGTATCATAAGCGCGCAATGTACACGCAAATCACCGGGATGTCAATGTACATTGCCGCTGTATCACGACAACGCGCCCTGGCGCATCATGACCACGCGCCTGAAGTGGTGAAAGTTATGCGTCCATCACGACGCCATCCCGGCCGGGGCGCGCTCCCGAGCCAGCCGTGGGACGCGCCCCCTAACGATACGATGTCTCATATCAACTGCGAGCAAAGCATCATAGCGTCCCAACTTGGGGTAAAATAGGTGTCTTAACACATTGGATATGGATGGATTGTGACTCCAATACGCCGCCAGTACCTCAAGGTCAAGCACTCCTTTCCTGACGCCATCCTCCTCTTCCGCATGGGCGATTTTTACGAGACTTTCGACGACGACGCTCGCGTCGCCTCGAAGGAACTGGAAATTACCCTGACCTCCCGGAGCATGGGGAAGAACGTGAAGGTTCCAATGGCCGGCGTCCCGGCCCATGCGGTCGAAAGCTACTTGGCCAAGCTGGTGAAACGCGGGCACAAGGTCGCCATCTGCGAGCAACTGTCCGTCCCGGACTCGTCAAAGGGACTTGTGGAGAGGGATGTTGTCCGGGTTGTGACGCCCGGCACGGTGCTGGAAAGCTCCCTTCTCGACCAGAAGGTCAACAACTACTTGGCCGCCGTGGTCCTGGAAGGAGACTCCGCCGGGTTCGCCTACGCTGACGTAACCACCGGAGAGTTCGCCGCCGCCCAACTGGACAGGTCGCAATTACCGCTGGAATTGGAACGCATATCGCCGTCTGAGGTCTTGTCTCCTGAAACGGATGCGCCCGATTCGGATGAGGGATTTCCCGATCACGCGGGGCAGTTTCCCACAGAAGTGGACTACACTTACTTCGAGCTTGAGACGGCTCGGAGAGCCTTGCTGGACCACTACGGCATTCTGTCCCTGGAGTCCTTCGGGTGCGAACACCTGCCCTTGGCAGTGCGGGCGGCGGGAGCCATATTACTTTACCTGCGGGATACCCGGAGGACCGGCAAGCTTCACCTGTTGAACCTGGGCGTTTATTCCACGGCCGGCTTCATGGACCTGGATGTCAACACCCGGCGCAACCTGGAGTTGTTCACCGCGGGACGGAACGATAGAAGGGAACATTCACTTCTCGCCACTCTGGACCAGACCAGAACGCCCATGGGCGGACGCCTGCTGCGGCGTTGGCTGGGCCAGCCGTTGCTGGACTTGGAGGAGTTGGAGCGGCGGCTGGACGCGGTGAGCTACTTTTTCAACGACGCGTTTCGCCGTGCGGGCGCCGGTTCGGCTTTATCGAAGGTGCCGGACCTGGAGCGCATCCTGGGCAAGATCAAGGCGGGGGTAGTGGCCCCGAGGGAGTTGATTGCCCTGAAGGCCGGTCTGGACGCCGTTCCCGAACTTTTGGAGCAACTCAGCAGGGACATATCCGCCTCGGTAGAGCCGGAGGCAGACTCTTCCTCATTTCCACCGTCTTCCTCGCGAACCCATCGTCTCCCCCGCGAAGGCGGGGGCCGAGGGCATGGGCGGGGAACCAAACCCCCGGATGTGGATTCCCGCCTTCGCGGGAATGACGAGTTGGACAGTGGGAATGACGAACTGGATGATGGGAATGACGAGCTTGATGGCGGTGGTGACAAGTCGGGTGGCGGGAGCGATGAATTGGTTGGGAATAATGGGTTGGATGAAAGGGAGGGAATGGCATGGCTGTGCCGGCAACTGACCCCTCTTCCCGAAATCTGCGAGCTTATTGATCGGTCTATCGCCCCTGAGCCGGTAGGCAACCCTGGGGAGGGCAACGTCATCCGTGAAGGCTTCTCGCCCGAACTTGACGCGTTGAAACACGATTCTCAGAACGCCAGGAGCTTCATTGCGGGATTGGAACAGACGGAACGCGAGCGTACCGGCCTGCGGGGGTTGAAGATAGGTTACAACCAAGTCTTCGGCTACTACATCGAGGTCAGCAAGTCCAACCAATCCCAAGTGCCCGACAACTACATCCGGCGCCAGACATTGGTCAACTCGGAGCGTTACATAACTCCCGAAATCAAGGAGTACGAGTCCTTGGTGCTGAACGCCAAGGAGCGGATAGAGGAGATGGAGCGCTCCCTGTTCCGGCAAGTCTGTGAACAGATCAGCGAGTCGGGCGAGGTAATCTCAAGGTTGGCCGGGGCCGTCGCAATGGTGGACGTGTTCGTAAGCTTGGCCGAAACGGCGTCAGCGAACGGCTATTTACGGCCTAAGCTTGACCACGGGCGGGTAATTTCAATCAAAAACGGACGTCATCCGGCATTGGAACGGCTGCTGGACCGGGGGACTTACGTGCCCAACGACCTTTACCTGTCCAACGACGATGCCCGGATAGTCCTTTTGACCGGCCCCAATATGGCCGGAAAGTCGACGTTCATACGCCAAGCCGCAATCATTGTCTTGATGGCCCAGGTAGGGAGTTACGTGCCTGCCTCCGAGGCGACTATAGGGTTGGTGGACCGTATCTTTACCAGGGTTGGCCTGCAGGACGACCTGACCACCGGCCAGTCCACTTTCATGGTGGAAATGGTGGAAACGGCGGCCATACTGAACCAAGCCACTCCGCGGTCGCTGGTCGTCCTGGACGAGATTGGCCGGGGCACCAGCACCTATGACGGATTGTCCATAGCGCGGTCCGTCATAGAACACCTGCACAACGACCAACGCTTGGGATGCAAGACCTTGTTCGCCACTCACTACCACGAGTTGACCGAACTGGCGGGCACTCTGCCGGGAGTGCGCAACTTCACCGTCGCCGTGACGGAAGAGGACGGCGACGTTGTGTTCCTGCACCGGATTGTCCCCGGCGGCGCGGACAAGAGCTACGGCGTGCACGTGGCCCGGTTGGCCGGACTGCCCCAAGGGGTGGTAAACCGTGCCTGGGAAGTGCTGGCAGACTTGGAGGACACCCAAAATTCCAAGCGCAAGTCCGGCAGACGGCGAAGTCCTAAAGCGGCGGACCTCCAGATGCCCCTGTTCGATCCGGCCCGGGCTGTGGCCGACGAAGTGAAGGCGCTGGACATACCGAACCTGACGCCCTTGGAAGCCATCAACTGCCTGTACGAACTGCAACGAAAAGCGCGGGAACTCACCGGCTCTTCCTGAGGTCTTCTGCGTCGGGTGGATAGTAAAATAGGCAGCAGACCTTGGGCTGAAACCGCCCTTGAATTGGAGGGACCATGAGCAAACAAGCCACGCTGTACTGGTGGCCGCGTTGATCTTCCTGCCGCAAAGTAAGAGCGTTGCTCTTGCAAAACGACTTTGAATTGGTAGAGCGGGACTACTTCAAGGAGCCGTTCACCGAGGCCGAGCTGAAGGAACTGGCCGGCGACACGCCGCTCTCGGAAATGTTCGCCCGCCGCAGCCCCGCGTTGAAAAATATGGGCCTTGCGGGCCAAGAATTGACGGACGAAGAGATACTTGCCCTGATGCTGAAAGAACCAAGGTTGGTAAGGCGGCCCCTCGTCCGCATGGAAGGAAAGTTACTGGTGGGCGCGACGGTCAAGGCCGTCGAAGCCGCTCTTGCGGGCTAGGCTTCTATCGGGCTAAGGTCTTGGTCGACCAATGGCGCACTGTATTCCCCATGCCATTTGCGATATAATCACGTCTCTAAAATTGGTGTCTTGGTTGACAGAAAGAGCCGGTAATCGTTGCCAATGAAGATTTTCTTCGACGTGGACTACACCATCCTCGGGTTGGACGACAGCCTGAGGCCCGGGACCATCGAGACGTTCCAGAAGTTGAACGACGACGGCCACGAAATTTACATCTGGTCCGGAATGGGAGAGCGTTGGGAGGTTGTGCGCAAGCATAATCTGGAGCCTTTGATAAGGGGTGTCTACGAAAAGCCTACCCACCACTTCCATGAGCGCTTGAGCGAGTTGGGGGTCCCATTCGAGCCTGATTTCGTTATCGACGACTACCCTGAAGTCGTGGCGGCCTTCAGCGGGGTATGGGTGCCGCCCTACTTCTTCAAGCGAAGCGTTGACCAGGAAATGGACCGTATTTACCGGATTATTTGCGAGGTCCTGACCACAGGTGGTTCCGAGGACCGCCAGTACCGGGTAAAGGGTTCAACCGTACCTCTCTTTTAGGGCGTTGCCATGCCCATCAAGGTGCTTCCCCCGGAGTTGGCCAGCAAGATTGCGGCCGGAGAGGTCATTGAGCGCCCCGCGTCGGCGGTCAAGGAACTGGTCGAGAATTCCTTGGATGCCGGCGCTTCCCGAATTTCCGTCCAAGTCAAGGGCGGCGGTGTCGAGTTGCTGCGGGTGACCGACGACGGGGAAGGCATCGCCTCCTCGGAAATCGAGACCGCTTTTTGCCGCCACGCCACCAGCAAGCTCCAGTCCCAAGAACAACTGGACGCCATTGCTACCCTCGGATTCCGAGGAGAGGCCCTTCCCAGCATCGCGGCCGTCTCGCGGGTGGTCGTCACTACAAGGGTGGCCCAAGCAGAGTCCGGCCGCAGGGTGGAGTTCCAATGGGGTGAAAGGGCGGCCAACGGAAGCCAAGGGTGTCCGGTGGGAACGACGCTCGACGTGTCGGACCTGTTTGGGAACCTGCCGGTCCGCCGCAAGTTCCTGCGCTCCAAGTCGGCTGAGACCTCCCGCATCCAGGAACTGGTTGGCCGCTACGCGCTGGCCTATCCGGCGGTCGCTTTCCAATTGGAAGCCGACGGAAAGCGGATGCTCTCAACGTCCGGCAACAACAAGCCCCGTGAGGCACTGCTGGCCGTCTACGGCGCGGAAATCGCCGAGGGGATGCTCGAGGTGGCGGCTGAAGAGCTGGACGGGGTCCTTCACGGGTTCATCAGCGCCCCCAATTTGCACCGCTCCAACCGCACCTACATGTCCTTTTTCGTCAACCGGCGCTGGGTGCAAAGCCGGATGCTCTCCTTTGCGTTGGAAGAGGCCTATCATGGGCTTCTGGCGGAACGCCGCTATCCGATAGCGGCAATCCATATCGCCGTGCCCTACGAGGATGTGGACGTAAACACCCACCCCACCAAGCGGGAAGTCCGGTTTCATCAGGAAGGAAAGGTGTTTTCGTTGTTGCAGCGGGCGGTGCGGGCCACACTGGTGGCCGATTCTCCGGTGCCGCCGTTGCAGATGCCAAGTGGGGGGACGGGTGGGGGCTTTTCGCCGCCCGCGGCCAGCACATCGTTCTTTCATGGGACAGCCTTCAACGGGCATCCGCGCGAGACATTGGGCAGCCCGCCCGACGCAGCGGCGCCCCGCCAGCCCGCGCCGCCGCTTAAGGTAGTGGGCCAAGTGAAGCTGACCTACATAGTCGCGGAGGGCCCTGACGGCATGTTCCTGGTGGACCAGCACGCCGCCCACGAACGGGTGCTGTTCGACAAGCTTCGGGGGCAAACGGAGACGGTGCAGGCGGGTGACGCGTTGCTCGACCCCGTGATGGTTGACCTGTCTCCGGCCCAGTTGGAAACGTTGAAACAGCACACCGATCAACTGGCGCGTTACGGGTTCGATCTGGAGCCTTTTGGCGCGGACGGTTATCTGGTCAGGGCCGTGCCCAGCATTCTTGCAGGCCAGGAGCCAGGCCAAGCGTTGTTGAACGTCCTGGACATGGTGACCGTCGAGGGGTTGATGCGCCGGCAGGAGGACGTCCTGGCGGCGTCCATCGCCTGCCACAGCGCCATAAGGGCCGGCAAACCGTTGACCGAGGCCGAGATGTCGGCGTTATTGCAGCAGTTGGAGGCTACGGACAACCCCCATACCTGCCCCCACGGTCGGCCGACCATGCTCCACTTCAGCTCGGTCCACATGGAGCGCCAGTTCGGGCGGCGCTGATTCAGATTCCCTGCCAGTAGCGGCGGCCTTCCCGTTGGTGGATGGTCTGTACTGAGGGGCCGTTAAGCTTGCTACGGAGCCGTAACCGCACGGGAAATATCCCTCGCATCCTCCAGTTGGTCCAATTGATTTATCAGTTGGACGGATGCGCCGACCCGGTCCTCCGGCAGGACCCGCAGCGCGTTGTCACGGTACTTGCCCACAAGTTCGTCGTATGAAAGGGGGTTTCTGGGGTGACCCCTGCATACGTCAACCCGGTTGTCCAGTTCCCGGCCGTCGCGGGTCTTGATGGTCACCGGGGCAAAGAACACACCCTCCTCGTGCGCGCGGCTCTCGTCGACCACCAAGTTTATCTTGGCAACGGCCTCCCTTACGAGAGGGTCGGACAGCTTGGCTTCGGAAAAATCGTCCACGCCAAGGTTCCCGGTCAAGATGACCGTGCCGCAGGTGAAATTGGTGCTGAACCGGGACTCGTAGACCGAGGCGGGTTCAGGCACGTACATGCTCTCGGTGCCGTTGTAGTGGTACGGCGACACTGAAATCACGACTTCCTGGATATTGTCGTAGGCAAGGTTGTGCTCCTGCACCAATCCCAGAACGCCGTCAATGGCGTAGAACGTCGGCCAAGCGCACGGGTATGGCTTTATGCCGGGCCCCGGGGTTTCCATGTAGAAGGGATTTCCCAAGGTCGCGGTCATGTTGTCAAAGTTGGCCGCGCCGGGACCAAGGAATGAGTCGCAGAAGCCCATGGGAGACTCGATGATGGCCTCTTTGCCGGTGAACCCGGCGCGCGCCAGTATCGCCGCCTCGATCCCGAGACGGGCGGCGTTGCCGGAGTGGACGGCGTTGGCATCGTAGCCTCGCACGTTGGCGAACAGCCCGCCGGCGCCGGAGGCCACGATGCCGAAGGCCATTTCTATCTGGTGGACGTTCAACCCCAGCAGCTTGGCGGCAGTGGCGGCCGCGCCCAGGGAACCGTAGACCGGCATACCGTGAAAGCCGCGGCCTCTCAGGTTGGGGCAGTTGGCGGCTATTTTGGTGTAGACCTCCACGCCCAGCACGTAGGCTTCGATCATCGACTTGCCGGAGGCCCCTAACTTCTCCCCCAACGCTACCGCCACGGGCACCAGGATGCCGCTGGCATGGCCGCCGTTCCTGGGCCAGTTCTCCGACCCTGCGCCGGTGGGCAACCAGTCATCAAAGTCCATGTTGTGGGCCAGGATGCCGTTGGTGAAGGCCGCCATAGACGCCGACGTGGCAAGTCCGCCAGACCAGACGGTTGCCTCGGGGGCGCCGCCCGCTTCACGGGCGTAGGCAACCACCGCCTGTCCGGTGGTCTGGACGCTGCCGACCAGCGCGACGCCTATGGTGTCGAGAAACAGGTCCTTCGCCCGGCTCACCGACGCGGCGGGCAGGTCGAAGAACGTGGTGTCTTGGACAAAGCGAGCAAAATCGGCGGTAACACCCATGACTCCTCCATTGGCTGAGGCCGTGTCAGCAGGAACACGCCAACCGAACCGGGCGTTGATAGACCTCGCCCGACCAAAGCCGGATGACTGGCTTCAGCTAAGGCCGAGGATGAATGCCCGGGGCTGGCGATGTGGGGTTGAAAGAACGCTAGGACGACCGATTGCGGCGCGGGTCCAGCCGCGGGTCTTGGGCCGGATGGAAAATCGAGTCCTCACCGGGAAAGTCCGATACACCGTCGCCGTTGGCCGACGCCGTGGAACCACCGCGGCCGGCTATGGGAAGGGAAGCTACGGCGGCTACTACCGCGCCCAAGCCAATCTTTGACAAGAAGCTCCGACGCGACCGGTGTTTGGCGTTATTGTCCGATGGTTCTACAGGCAAAATAAACTCTCGCAGAATCAGGATTCAGGGCGACGTAAAAGGCGCCCGCTTACGTTAGTCTTCATTCATCGCCATTGTCAAGAACTGGGCAGGCTTTCTGCTGGTTCGTTATGGGTCTTTCCCACTAACTGGCCGTATCGTGTTATAGTCCGATGGTGGAAAATACGGAAGACCAGCATTGACGTATCGCACCACTTATTCCCTGCAATGAAGTAAGGAGTTGCCCATGGAAAGGCCCATTTTTCAGCCCCCGGCCACGCCGGTAGAGGAGTTGGACACCCCGGCATTAGTAGTGGACCTGGATATTATGGGCCGGAACATAGAGGTACTGCATTCCAGCTTCAACCAGTCCAGGGCGCAGATTCGCCCCTATGTCTCGGCCCATCAATGCCCCCAAATCGCTTATTTCCAGGTTGAGGCGGGAAACACCCCAAGCGACGGGGGCATCGCTGTCGCCACGTTGGGAGAGGCTGAGGTATTTACCGAGGCCGGGTTCAGGAACGTGCTCATCGCCAGCCAGATCGTTACCCGGTCCAAAATTGTGCGTCTTTGCGCCCTTGCCCAAGCCAACGCTATTTCAGTCGCCGTGGACTCTGTAGCCAACGTCGATGCTCTTTCCCAAGCAGCGACGGCTTCCGGGACTGAACTCGGCGTCTTCGTGGAACTGGACGTGGGACTTGGCCGCTGCGGAGTCGTGCCGGGCGCGGATGCGCTGGCGTTGGCTAGGGTGGTTGCTGAAGCGCCCGGACTGTATTTCGAAGGTATCATGGCCGTCCCTCCGCTTCCGTCCGCCGGCGACGCCGATATGCCGGACAAATCGGCGATGGAAGCGACGGCGCGCCAGCAACTTCAACCCGTTCTGGATACGCGGGAACTGCTTGAAAGAGAAGGATTGTCCGTTCCAACGGTCAGTGTCGGCGGCACCCACAACTACGATGTCGCCGCCTCTTTGCCCGGCATCACCGAGGTGCAGGCAGGCTCCTACCCGCTGATGGACTACAACTACTGCCGGATACGCCCGGAATTTGCCCCTGCCGCCAAGGTGCTTGCCGGTGTCATAAGCCGCCCCAACCTGCACTCGGCGGTGCTGGACGCGGGCCACAAGGCAACAGGGCCGGACCAGGGCCGCGCCGTCCTTGAAGGGATTGCAGGCGCTCAGGCGACCAGGTTCAGCGCCGAGCACGGCATTTTGGAACTGGAGAACATTCCCATGGAAGCTTTGGGGTCGGGGGATAAGGCTTGGTTGGTGCCTTATAACATAGGCCTTTGCTTCAACCAGTACGACTACGTGCGGGCGGTCCGGGACGGCAAGTTGGAGGGGTACTGGTCCATCGCCGGCCGGGGCCGTTTCGCCTAGATACCCTGCGGCGATTGATTGCCGCAGGGGCAGCCCTCGTGGCTGCCCAGGGGTGCCCACCAGAGGCGCCTCTACCAAGCAAACAACATCGGGAGGGAAACCATGGACCGGAACTATCGGCCACTGCCGGGCACACCTGTTGAGGACTTGGAAACGCCGTGTCTAGTATTGGACATGGACGCGCTGGACAACAACATGGACGTGATATCCAACTACTACGCCGGGCGGGACAGCAAGCTCCGTCCCCACGGCAAGAACCACAAGACCCCGGCGATAGCCCACCGGCAGGCCAGGCGCGGGGGCACCAACGGAGGCGTGTGCTCCGCCAAGGTCGCCGAGGCCGAGGTGATGGTGCATGGCGGCATCCCCAGCGTTTTCGTCACCAGCGAGGTAGTTGCCCCGCAGAAAATCGAGCGGCTATGTTCGCTGGCGCAGCAGGCGGAGGTACTGGTAGCCTGCGACAACCTGGAGAACGCCAGGGACTTGTCGCGGGCAGCTTCAGCCCAAGGGGTGGACCTGGGCGTGGTCATCGAGGTGGAGACAGGAATGGGGCGATGCGGAGTACAGGACATTGAGGATGGCGTTGAGTTAGCCAAGGGCATCCACTCTCTTCCGGGCGTATCCTTCCGGGGAATCATGAGCCACCAGGTCATCCCGGAGATGCCGGAGCGGGAGGACAGGGTGACGGAGGGTTACCGGGTGATTCAGGGAGTAATCGACCTGAAGGACGCCATTGTCTCCGCCGGTATCCCTGTAGAAATAGTTTCCACCGGCGAGACCTGGAGCTACGACGTAGCGGGAGAGATACCGGGCGTGACCGAAATCCAGGGCGGCAGCTACTTGATCATGGAGACTCACTACGGCTATATGACCGAGTTCAACTACGCCGGCAAGGTGTTGACCACGGTCATAAGCGCCCCCCGTCCCGGCGTGGCCATCGGCGACGCGGGCCAGAGGACCATCAGCACTTTGAGCGGCTTGCCGGAGGTTGAGGGCAGGCCGGGAGTAACGGTGTCCTCAATGGACCCCGAGCACGTGATCTTCAACGTGGAGCCCGGCGTCCGCCTGGAACCCGGCGACCAGGTGGCGATGATCCCTTCCCAGCAGGACGCCACCGTCAGCCGTTGGGACCGTTTCGTAGGAGTCCGCAACGGCAAGGTCGAGGTGGTGTGGGATATACAGGCCAGGGGGTGCCATAATTAGGAGGGCACCTCTTAAAACGCCGATCGACGCATGAAGCTAGGCACTCTCGGTGGCAACATCTGTTACCGCGAGATCATGAGGTAATGACGGATGCCGGGAATCGAAAGGATCGGGATAACTGGATTTCGACGGCTACGTAATATCGACTTGGAAATGCGGCCGTTGATGGTTATGATCGGGGCAAATGGTGTTGGGAAGACTTCATTTATGGATGTAGTATCGTTGCTGGCCGCTTCGGCTCAGGGTAATTTGAGCAATTACCTCAACAACATGGGAGGGATTTGGAGCGTTATAACCCGCCGTGAGCAGACAGAGATGTCTTTCAGCACCATGATGACGGTGCTTGCTCAGTCACCTATGCGCTACCATTTGCGACTGACGCCACAGGGCACCGGACACGCCATTTCAGAGGAAATTCTGGACCAAATCCGAGACTCATGCCCTCCGCCTTTCAAATACATTCAGTGCAAAGCGGGCGAGGTTCGTTATTTTGATCCTAGGATTGGCGATTACGTTGAACCGAACTGGGAGTACAACTGGCTGGAGTCCGCGTTGTCACAACTCGCCAGAGACTACCGACAACCCGAACAAGTTAGACGAATATTGAATCCCATACCACGATACCACGTCTTGGACGTACATCGGCTGGCTCCTATCAAGCTGCCTCAGCAGTTGAGGCCGACTGTCCTGCCTGGTGAAAACGGAGAAGACTTGGCGTCGTGTCTCTACAATCTCCGAGAATCTAATCCTCACAAATATGAGGCCATTGAAGACTCGCTAAGAGCGTCCTTTCCCGGTTTTGAATCACTCGGATTTCCGACAGTGGCCGCGGGAATGGTTTCAATTACCTGGCAAGAGAGAGGTTTCACACACCCGTTCTATATGCACGAACTATCGGAAGGCACATTGCGATTTCTTTGGATCGCCTCTTTGTTGCAGAGTCCGCATCTGCCTGCCATTACGATGATAGATGAGCCAGAAGTGAGCCTTCACCCTGAATTGCTCGCTATACTTGCTGATCTGCTGCGTGAAGCGTCAGACAGGACCCAGGTAATAGTCGCTACTCACTCGGACAGGCTCGTCCGGTTTCTTGAACCACACGAAGTCGTTGTAATGGATATTTGTGAGGATGGCGGGGCTACGATGACCTGGGCCGATTCTCTTGATCTGGAAGGGTGGTTAAAGGACTACAGTTTGGACGAAGTGTGGCAAATGGGAGAGTTGGGCGGTAGGGCTTGAGGATTAAGCTAATAGTTGAGGGCAAGACTGAAAAGGCATTCATACCTGTTCTGAGATCATTCCTGGAACCGCGTTTGGCAGGAAGAATGCCAGTCTTATCGCCCAACGTTTACCACGGCCCCGTTCCAACCGGTAACGACCTCAAGAAGAGAGTTAACGAACTCCTTTATGGCAAAAATGCATGGGACCATGTGATTGCCCTTACGGACGTTTATACCGGGACAAATCCTCATGCCTTTGACAATGCGGCAGACGCCAAATCAAAAATGAGGGTGTGGGTTGGGCCAGAGACGAGATTTCATCCACATGCGGCCCAATACGAGATAGAGGCATGGCTCCTGCCATATTGGTCTCGCATTCAGCAACTAGCTGGTCATAATCAAGCGGCTCCCAGCGGCAATCCCGAGGGAGTTAACCACGGCAACCCACCGTCTCATCGTATCCGGGAGATTTTCTCTCGCGGCAACAATCGGTCCCAATACTCGAAAGCACGGGATTTCGGAAGCATTCTGCGTGGGCAAGATTTGTCTGTAGCTATTTCACGCTGTCCAGAATTGAAGGCGTTGGTGAATTCAATTCTGGATATATGCGGTGGTGACTTGATCCCCTGAACCTCGTTCAGTTTATTCCGATCAACCAAAAAAGCAGAAAGGCACAGTGTTGCCGAGATCCTTTTTTCAAGACAGCCCAAGCCTTCTCAGATCATCTTCGGTCCATTTAGCCTGCCTCTGGATCATGCTGCGCAAAGTTCTTGGGGAGAAAGTTTCTCCATTGCGGTGAAATGAAACCGTTACTCTGCGGCCATCAGAGTGATAATAATGCCGATGACTCCCTGACTGCCGTTCAAAAAGGAATCCGTCTCTTTCCAAAGCCCGTACCAATTGCCGAGCGGTAACTGAACGAAGACGAGAGAAGTCGATTGGGGTCATATAGTGATCGCGATGAAGGACTCCTCCGCTGCATTGTGACCCGGTACATGCGCTTCCGGTATCGGCTCCCCATGATCGATCATGCTCGCTAGTGTCATTTCCAGCACTTCATAGATGTTTGCCCTAGCCTCATCCTTTGTGTAGCCCCAAGTGGCGCCGCCTCGATCCTCTAAAGCAGGGCAATAGGCAAACCACCGGTCCTCGTCCGGCTCAATTACGACCATAAAGTTGTACGTCTTCATCGCGGCGGCGCCGTCTGAGCATTAGGCTCGCACCGCAACCTTACGCAGGCTGGGGCGCGAAGTCAGGGGACAGCATCAGGAAGGTCTCTTGTGCCTCGATCAGGCCGCGGACCCTGGGGAGGTACTTGCCGGTCCAGTCGGGGTCCTGGGCGACTTGGGCCTTGGCTTCTTCCAAGTGGGCGTGGTCGCGGTATCCCCAGATGTGGACCACCCGGTTCAACTGGCCGATGTCGCTGTAGTACCACCCGGCCAGCTTGATGCCGTACTTGGCGCGAATGGGGATGGAAAGTTCCTCAACAGCGGCCATGTATTCGGGGATGGCCCCCGGCTTGAAGGTGTATACCCGGTAGTCGTAAATCATCTGTAGTCTCCTTCTCAGGTCTGTTTTGTTGTCTACCCTATTCACTTGGGGAAAGGGTTGGAGCGAAGGATACCCGTATCCCGTCAACTCAGGCCGATTATCTCTCCGGACGGAGTAACGTCCATGTCCAGCGCACGGGGACGAGTGGGCAGCCCGGGCAGGGTCTCAATCTGCCCGGCCAGCGTATACAGGAACCCGGCTCCCACCGAGGCCCGGATGTCCGAAATGGGGAAAACGTAGCCCGACGGGCTGCCGCGCCGGGTTGGATCGTGGGAAATGGACAGGTGAGTCTTGGCCATGCAGATTGGCAGCGATCCCCAGCCCTGAGACTCGAAGTAGCGCAACTTCCGCCGTGCTTCCGCGCTCCAAGTCACGTCGTCGGCGTTGTAGGTACGCCGCGCCAAGGCGCGTACCTTGTCCTGCACGCTGGCGTCCAGGTCATAGGCGTACTGCACTTGTCGGCCGTTGGCGCCGGCATTGTCCTTTATGACCCGGACTAAGGCTTCGGCAAGGGCGACTCCGCCCTCTCCGCCGTGGGTGAACCCCGAGATTTCCGCGACGTCGGTCGCGCCCGCTTCCCGGGCGACCCTTTCGACCGCCGCAAGCTCATCGGCGCCGTCGTCGTCATACCTGTTGATGGCGACCACTACGGGAAGACCGAAGTCACGGACGATCTTGACGTGGTGTGCCAGGTTGGCCGCGCCAGTGGTCGTCGCTTCCAGGTTGGGCTGTGCCAGCTCCCTGCGGCCCGCTCCGCCATGCCACCTCAAAGCGCGGATGGTGGCAACCAGCACCACCGCGTCAGGCACTAGCCCGCTCTGGCGCGCCTTGATGTGCATGAACTTTTCAAAACCCAAGTCCGAAGCGAAACCTGCCTCCGTTATAACGTAGTCGGCGAACCCCAAGGCCAGCCGATCGGCCACGATGGAGTTGCAGCCGTGGGCGATGTTGCCGAAGGGGCCGGTGTGAACGAAAGCCGGTTGCCCTTCCAGAGTCTGGACCAGGTTGGGGATGATGGCGTGCCGCAGCACCGTCAACAGGCTGCCGGCGACCCCCAGGTCCTCTACCGTAACCGGCTCTCCGTCCCGGTTTGTTCCCACCACGATCCTGTTCAGCCGCGCCCGGAGATCATCTAGGTCGGCGGACAACGCCAAGATAGCCATTATCTCCGACGCCGCCACGAAGTCGAACCTGGTCTCCCGGAAAGGGCCGTTGGCGCCGAATCCGGCTACCAGGTGCCGCAGGGCCCTGTCCGAGGCATCGGTGACCCGGCTCCATTGAATGCCCGTTGCGTCCATGCCCGACGCCGCGCCCCGATAGACCGCGTTGTCGACCAGGGCGGCCAGCAGGTTGTGGGCCGAAGAGACGGCGTGGGCGTCGCCGGTGAAGTGGATGTTTATCTCGTCTTCCGGGAACACCCGGGCTTTTCCTCCCCCGGTGCCGCCGCCCTTGATTCCGTATATCGGCCCCAGCGAAGGCTCACGCAAGTTGACTGTTACCCGGTGTCCCAACAGTCCCATCGCTTGGGTCAGTCCGATGGCGGTGGTGGTCTTGCCCTCGCCCGCCGGGGTGGGCGTGACGCCGGTAACTACAACCAGCTTCCCTTGGGTGGACGTGCTGGGCCTGTCGTTCAAAGCCTCCAACGAGACCTTGGCCTTGTAGTGCCCGTAGGGGATCAGGTGGTCTTCTTTGATCCCCAAACGAGACGCTACCTGAGTTATCGGTTCCACGTGTCCTCCTTAGATTGTGAACTGCCGCTCCAACTGCTCGATGTCCTGCTCACTCAAATTGAAATACGTGGCGTCTGGATGGTGGAACACCAACGCCGAGACCGTCGATTCCGGGTCCATCATGAACCCTTCCGTCAGTTCTACCGGAATGTTGTTCGACACGTCCAGCAGCCGGAAGAGCTGTTCCTGGTCTTCCAAGCGCGGGCAGGCCGGGTAGCCGAAGGAGTAGCGCCGCCCCCGGTACTGAGTACGGAATAGGTTCTGGCAGGAAATTCCCTCCGGGTCGCCGAATCCCCACATTTGCCGTATCTGCTGGTGCAGCAGTTCGGCAAACCCTTCGGCCCCCTCTAAAGCCAAGGCTTGGAGGATGTGCGCGTTCAGATAGTTACCTTCAGACATCCACTGCTCCGCCAGTTGGCGCACGCCCGGCCCAATGGTGGTCAAGAACATGGCGACATAGTCCGTCGGACTGCTTTCTCCGCTTGGAGGCTTGGGAAGCGCATAGTCGGCCAGACACAACCCCTGCCGCTGGGACTGGCGTCCGAATCTGAATCTTTCCAGGACATTCCCTCCGTCGGGGGAATATATCAACAACTCCTGCCCGTCGGACCGGCATGGGAAGAACTTGAACACCGCTTGGGCGGTAATGCCGGGATGAGCCAGCACGAGGTCTTCCACCCGCTTGACCGACTCCCGCAATTCCAACGCGGTAGTTTCACCGGACTCCAGGGCCTCTGCGAAACGCCCGTTGTAACCCAAGTGCCGGACGTAGAGCATTTGCGGATTTATGTAGGGGAATATTTTGTCCAGATCGTAGTCCTTCAGGACGTGCAGCCGCAGGTCGGGCGGAGTGGGTATCTCGAAGTCGTGCCTGACCTGCGCCGGGCTTACCGTCCCTGCGCCGTTGTCGGCGGCGATCCGCTGCCTGGCCGCGTCGTCCTTCAGCATCTGGTCGGCCTCGGCCTCCAGCGTCTCTGCCAACCGTTGACGTTCGTCGGCTTCCTGCAGGGTATTGGCCAAGGCCAAGCCGCTCATAGCGTCGCCGGCGTAGGCAACCAGGCCGTCGTATTCCGGCGCGATACGCAACCGGGTGAACCGGTTGGACAGGGCAGCTCCTCCGACCAGGATAGGGCAGTCCACTTGGGCCTGCCGCAGGTCGCCCGCCGTCTCGACCATCATCTGGGCCGACTTCACCAACAACCCTGATAGCCCGATCATGTCGGGCAGGTGCTCTTTGTAGGCTTCGATGAGGTCCTGGGGCGGGACCTTGATGCCCAGGTTTATTACTTCGTAGCCGTTGTTGGAGAGAATGATGTCCACCAGGTTCTTGCCGATGTCGTGGACGTCGCCCTTGACGGTGGCCAGCACGACCTTGCCCTTGGTGGCGCTCTCCAAGCGTTCCATGTGGGGTTCGAGCCGGGACACGGCGAACTTCATGGACTCCGCCGACTGGAGCACTTCCGCGACGATCAGCTCGTTGGCATTGAATTGCCGGCCCACCTCTTCCATGCCGGCCATGAGGGGGCCATTGATAATCTCCAACGGGCCGCGTTCCAGCAGGGCTTCATCCAGGTCCTCTGCCAGCCCTTCTTTGGTGCCCTCGATGACTGCCAGAGACAGCTTTTCGTCCAGAGACAGGTTGGCCCGCTCTTCGGCGGTAGCTTTTGGCGCGCGGTCCCGGAAGTGGGCGGCAAAGGCGGCCACCGGGTCATCGCCGCGATTCCAGATCAGGTCCTCGGACAGCTTGCGTTCCTCTTCCGGGATGGCTGTATATCGCTGCATCAACTCGGAATTGACGATAGCCATGTCCAGCCCGGCTTGTACGCAGTGGTAGAGGAATACCGAGTTGAGGACTTCGCGTCCCGCCGGAGGCAGCCCGAAGGAGACGTTGGAGATGCCCAAGACCGTCTTGGCTTGGGGCAAAGCCTCCTTTATCAAGCGGACGCCCTCGATTGTTTCGGCACCGGAGCCCACGTAATTCTGGTCTCCGGTACCCGCTGGGAAGACCAACGGGTCGAAGATAATGTCCTCAATGGGGACGCCGTACTTTTCGGTCAACAGCTTGGCGGACCGCAACGCTATTTCCAGCTTGCGTTCGCGGGTAATGGCTTGGGCCTGCTCCTTGTTTTCGTCGATGCAGCCCACCACCAGCGCGGCCCCGTAGCGGCGCGCCAAGGGCACCACGGCCTGAAATCGTTCTTCCCCGTCCTCCAGGTTGATCGAGTTGATGATGGACTTGCCCTGAAGCCGCTTCAGCGCCAACTCCACCACTTGATGGTCGGTTGAGTCGATCATGATGGGTGTTTTGACCTTCCTGGTCAGCAGGTCCAGGAACTCGGCCATGTCGGCCATTTCATCCCGGTCCGGGTCCTGCAAACAAACGTCCAAAACGTGAGCACCGTTCCGCACTTGGCGGCGTCCAATCTCCGATGCTTCTTCCACTGACCCTTGGGCGATAAGGCGGCGAAAACGCCGGCTGCCCAACACATTGGTGCGTTCGCCCACCACCGCCGGCCGAGTGTCCTCGTCCACCACCAGCGCCTCTATCCCCGACAACCTCGTTTCCGGCAACCGCACGGGCTTGCGAGGGGCGCGTCCCGCAGCGGTCCGGGCCAGAAGGCGGATGTGTTCCGGGGTTGTGCCGCAACACCCGCCGACAAGGTTCAGCCAACCGGCGTCCAGGAACCGGCCTATGGCGGCGGACATCATTTCCGGCGTCTGGTTGTAGTTGCCGTCTTCATCCGGCAGCCCCGCATTGGGCAGACAAGCCACCGGGAACCGGGACAGGGTGGCCAAGGTACGGATGTGGTCGGTCATAAATTCAGGGCCGGTGGCGCAGTTGAGGCCAATCCACAAAAGGTCACGGTGGGCCAAGGAAGTATAGAACGCCTCTGCGTCCTGGCCCGCCAACAGGGTGCCCATAGCTTCGACAGTGCCTTGAATGGCCACCGGGACTTCCAAGCCCAGTTCGGCGAGGGCTTGGTCGATGCCGTTCAAGCCGGCTTTTACGTTCAGGGTGTCCTGGCTGGTCTCCAGCAACAGCACGTCGACCCCGCCCTCGGCCAACCCTAATGCCTGCTCCCGGTATGAGTCCGCCAACTCCTCGAAGGTCACCCCGCCCGTGACGGAGATGGACTTGGTGGTGGGTCCCATCGACCCTGCTACGAAACGCGGTTTGTCCGCGGTGCCCGCGGTGTCGGCCAGCCCGCGGGCCAGTTGGGCTGCCTCGCGGCTGATCCTCCGGGCTTCGTGGGCCAGTGCGTACTCGGACAGCACCAACGGTGTGCTGCCGAAGGTGTTTGTCTCCAGGATGTCCGCGCCGGCGTCAAGGTATTGTTGCATGATGTCGCCGATAACATCCGGGCGGGTGATTCCCAGGTACTCGTTACACCCCTCGTAGTCCTCCCCACCGAAATCGTCCGGCCCCAGGTTCCTAGCTTGGATGGCCGTGCCCATAGCGCCGTCCAGGACCAGGACCCGCTCCTGGAGAACCGATTTCAAAATTTCGATACGTTCGTTTGCTTCCATCAAGACCAACCATTATTCAGAAATATCCAGCTTCAGCCGGGGTCTTTCGCGCATTCGGTCCAAGGCCTCAAGTTTCCGGGCCAGGCTCATCCGCTTGCGGCGACGATGCCATTTCTCTTTCTCGCGGAACGCTAATTCCGCGTATGCTTTGGAGTCTGCCGGTAAGGGTTTTTTCGGCATCGTCGAACCTGTCCAACAAGGTTTGCAGTTTGCTTTCATCCGTGTCTTCAAGGAGATACCCGACACGCAATCGGTCACGCTGACGATTGGCTGTAAGGTACAGTAAAATCAGGTGCTCGACAGTCGCTACTTTAGCCCTCACGTTGCCAATCCGGACCTTGTTCGCCTGCTCCACGGTATCGCGGTAAAGTGTCATAACCGTGGTCGGGAATAGCTTAATTGGAACGCCACCTAATATCTGATGCATTCCCTCCTGCCTTTCCGACTGCTCAGCGATGATACCGTAGGCTTGCAGATATTCTTCATCGGTATCCACCAGGATTACAACGTCGATGTCCTCAGTGGATACCGGCTCCATATACGCAGTGGCGGCAACTGCGCCGATAATCACATAGTCCCGGATGATCCGGCGGCGCTTAAATCCGTTAAGCGCCGACACTGCGTCTATGAAAGCCATCGCTTGCGCCTAGCCGCCGAACCAGTTGGCTACCTCGGTCCGGTTGCGCTCCAGCCACTTGATGTTCAAGCGCACCCGCTCCAAGGCTTGGCGGATGGTCCTTTCAGCGGCCGGGGTGGGATGTTCTTCAAAGAAGTTCTCTACGTCGGCCAGCCTCTCCTCGCTGGTGAAGCCGCCGCAAATGGATACCAAGCGCATCAACCCGAAGCCGCCGCCGCCGTAGCGCCGGTCAAATTCGGGCCAGTTGTCCTTGACGAAATCCCAAGCAAGGTCCCGCCCCTTCAGGTTGAAGGCCACTGCTCCAACGACGCTGATGGTGTCCTGGGAGCGCACGTCCGGCGTAAGAGTGCGCTCCAAGGTTTCCTGCAACAACTCCGGCTGCTGGAACCGGGCCAATGCCAGGAACAGCCGCATCTTCTCTTCCTGGAGACCGGTATTCCTCGCCAGTTCCCACATCTGGTCGTAGGTCGTGCGGTCGCCGGCTTGTCCCGCTAGGCTGTATACCACTCCTCGGATGTCGGGGCGCAGGGAATCGGGGTCTTCCAAGAAACGCAGGAACCGGTCGTTGGCCTGCGCTAATATCTCCAAGTCTCCGTAGCCGCCGGCCTGGCTCAGCACCGTGCTGCGCAGCAGCGCGTCCATGTGGCCTTCACCGGCTTGGGCTTCCCAGCCGGACCGGTTGGCCGCTGGGCGGAAGAGGTCCTGGGCGAAGCCTCGGAATGCGCCGTGAATCGGCTCGTCGGCCAACAGACCTTCGACGTCGCGGAGGTTGCTGGCCAGGTCGCTCCAAACGGAGGCGTCGTTCTCGTTGGTATAAGCGTGGGCCATGGAAAGGAACTGGGTAACGGGAAGCAACCCCGCCCGCGACAGGGCGTAGGCATCGTTCTGGATTCCCAATCGGTCGGTGGGCGGCAACGACAGGGACTGGATCGCCGGCACCAACTGTTCCCACCCTTCCGGCGGGTAGTTGACCCGGAAGAACCCGGTCTGTTGAGGGTTGACCTTCCACCAGCGTCCGCCGGCAGGCTGGTGAGTGGGCACTGTAAGGATAGCATCGCGGCCGTCCATTACCATTGAAGCCGCCGCATCCCCGTTACCGGCGGAGATTGACACGGGAACGCGCCACACCTCCGGCTCCGGCCCCTCGTCGCCCAACAACCGGTCGTATACGAACCTTTCCTGGTGCAGAACGACGTCGACCTGGTCCTGGCCTTGGTTGGCCTCGACCCGCAGGACCGGGTATCCCATCTGGTTGGTCCAGGAGTCCATTATCGAAGTGACCGGCTGGCCGGAAGCGCCTTCCAGGGCGGACCACAGGTCCTCTGTCCGGGCGTTGCCGTACTCGTTGGCGGTCAGATAACGGTTGAGGCCCCGCTGGAAAGTGTCCGGCCCCAGAAACTGTTCCAGCATCCTGATGACCGACGCGCCCTTGGAATAGCTGATGGCGTCGAACAACTGGCTCACCTGGGCCGGGTCGTTGACCTCCTGCTCAATGGGGTGGGAGTTCTTCAGCCCGTCGAGGCTCAAGGCCCGGTTCGTGTCCATGTTGACGAACTGGGTCCACATCTGCCAGTCGGGGAACAGCCAGTCCACGGCCTTGGTGCCCATCCACGACGCGAAGCTTTCGTTCAGCCACAGATCGTCCCACCAAGCCATGGTGACCAGGTCGCCGAACCACATGTGGGCCATTTCGTGGGCCACCACCTCCGCCACCCTTTGGCGGGTGCCGGCGGACGAGTTGGCTTCGTCCACCAACAGGGCGGTCTCCCGGTAAGTTATCGCTCCCCAGTTCTCCATTGCACCGGCGGCAAAGTCGGGGATGGCGATATGGTCCAGCTTCTCCAAGGGGTACGGTATGCCGAAGTAGTCGTTGAAATAGGACAGGAGCTTTACCGAGGTATCCAACGCGAAACGGCCTTGGTCCTCCTTGCCCCTGGTTGTCCAGACGCCGACGGTGGTCTGTTCGTTGGCTTGCTGGTGAATGCCCACGAGATCGCCGACCACGAAAGCCAGCAAGTAGGTTGACATAATGGGGGTTTCACCGAACCGCAGTGACTTGAGTCCCCCGTCAAGCTGGGTCTCCTCAATCACCGGGCCATTGGAGATTGCCACCAGGTCGGAGGGAATGACCAGGGTCACGTCGAATACGGCTTTATGGGCCGGTTCGTCCCAGCACGGGAAAGCGCGGCGGGCGTCGGTTGCTTCGAACTGCGTCGCCGCCAGGAACTGTTGCTCGCCCTGGGGAGTGGTGTACTCGCTGCGATAGAAGCCGTGCAAGCGGTCGTTCAGCTCTCCCGTGAACTCCACGTCAAGACGGGCATCCCCAACCGGCAACGGCTGGTTGAAAGAGAAAGTGGCCATCTGGCGGTCTTCATCATAGGTGATGCCGCAGGCGGCGTAGGCAGACCCGCCTGCATGTACCGTAGCCGAGCTGATCTTCAGGTCTACGGCGTTTACCACTATTTCGGACGTGGACTCCGCCACCTCGATGTCAACGTTTTCTTCACCTTTGAAGGTAAACTGGGCCAAGTCCGGTTGCAATTTCAACGTGTATTTTACAGGCCGGACCGTGGTAGGTAGCAAAACTGCGTCTGACGCGGGCATGGTCTGATTCCTCCGTAAGGCTTGGCGTAAAGTTTGGGAATTGTCTGCCGCCATTCGGATAAAGTCACGGGCGGCGTACAGCCGATTGCCGGTGAGTAATGCCAGTTTATCACTATTGTTGTTGGTTGCACCAATCGGGCCGGTGTTCAGCGGTTGGTACGGGTGCTTAATGGGCTACGGGCACAGGAGGCGATGCTATAATGTCACCGAACCGTTCGAGGACTGCCAAGACGCGGAGTTTCTATTACTTTTGGGTGCTATGAGGCTCCATATTCCCTTATCCCAGTGTGCTTTAGGAGAAAAGACCGTATATGCCAGCCAAAACGATGTTCGAAAAAATCTGGGAAAGCCATGTGGTCCACGAGGAGCCGGGTGAGCCAAGCTTGATTTACATTGACCTCCACTTGGTGCACGAAGTCACTTCACCCCAAGCTTTCGACGGCCTCCGCATGGCCGGGCGCCAGGTGCGCCGGACCGATCTCACCGTGGCTACCGCCGACCACAACACCCCTACCTGGGACCTGTCGTTGCCGGTAACCGACGAGATTTCCAAGAAGCAACTTGACGCCCTTACGCGCAACTGCGAAGAGTTCGGAGTTACCCTTTACGACCGTTTCAGCCCGTTGCAGGGTATTGTCCACATAATCGGCCCGGACTTGGGCTACACGCAACCTGGGAAAACGGTGGTGTGCGGCGACAGCCACACCTCCACCCACGGCGCCTTGGGGGCTTTCGCTCTCGGCATAGGCACTTCCGAAGTGGAGCACGTCCTGGCCACCCAGACGTTGCGCCAGTCCAAGCCCAGGACGATGGAGGTGCGAATCGACGGCCCCTTGCCTCCGGGTGTCGCCGCCAAGGACATTATCCTTGGGATAATAGGACGCATTGGGGTAAACGGAGGCACGGGACACGTCATCGAGTACACCGGAGAGGCCATCCGGTCCCTGTCGATGGACGGGCGGATGACCGTTTGCAACATGAGCATCGAGGCCGGTGCTCGGGCCGGCATGATTGCTCCCGACGAAACGACATTCGAGTATATGCGGGGCCGCCAGTTCGCGCCCCAGGGCACGGATTTCGACGCCGCCGTGGAGCGTTGGCGGCAGTTGCCCACCGACCCGGGCGCAACCTACGACAAGACGGTGGTCATCGCAGCCTCGGACTTGGAGCCCTACGTGACCTGGGGCACCAACCCCGGAATGGTGGCCCCTGTCAGCGGCAGCGTGCCGGACCCTGCCTCCTTCGAAGAAGAGGCGCAGCGGGAGGCCGCAACGCGGGCCCTGCAATACATGGACCTGACCCCGGGTATGCCGATACAGGACATAAAGATAGACCGCATTTTCGTCGGCGCCTGCACCAACGCCAGGCTGGAGGACCTGAGAGCCGCCGCCGACGTGGTCAAAGGCCGGAAGGTCCACCCGGACGTTTACGCCATGGTGGTACCCGGATCGGCCAAGATTAAGAGAGAGGCCGAAGAGGAGGGCCTTGACGATATTTTCAGGGAGGCCGGTCTGGACTGGCGCGTTGCCGGATGCTCGATGTGTTTGGGCATGAACCCTGACATCCTGGACCCGGGGCAGCGTTGCGCCTCCACATCCAACCGCAACTTCGAAGGCCGTCAAGGCCCGGGTGGACGCACCCACTTGGTAAGCCCCGCCATGGCCGCCGCCGCCGCCATAGCCGGCCACTTCGTTGACGTAAGGGACCTGGAACCGTGACTACCGCCAAGCAGCCCGCTGTTGAGACCTATACAACCCTGCCCTACAGGCTGGTGTTGGATATCAACGCCCTCGATATGACGGAGGACCAGTTCTTCAAGCTGTGCTCCGATAATGACGACCTTAGACTGGAGCTTACGGCCAAGAGGGAGTTGATTATCATGCCGCCTGCCGGAGCAATAACAAGTGGGCGCAATAGCGAATTGCATGGGCAGATGTACATCTGGGCGCGTCAGGATGGGAGCGGGAAGACCTTTGAGTCCTCCGTGGGATTCACCCTGCCTAATGGGGCGGTGCTCTCCCCCGACGCCTCTTGGATGCTCTGGTCCCGTTGGAACGCGTTAACCGAGGCGGAGCAGGTTAGGTTCCCTCACATAAGCCCCGATTTCGTGATTGAGCTTCGCTCGCCGTCGGACAGACTGACCGTGGCACAGTCCAAGATGGTTCAATACATGGAGAACGGCGTCCGTTTGGGCTGGCTCATAGACCCGCAGAACAAGCGGGTGTACGTCTACCGCCAAGACCAGCCTGTAGAGACATTGGAAGAACCGGACACCGTTTCCGGCGACCCATTGTTGCCGGGTTTCGTGTTGGAAATGCAAAGGATCTGGTGAGTTTGGATATGTCCAGGAAATATGCCTGCCTGCTGAAGTCGTAGAGATGGTTGCAACGCGGCTCTTGGCATCCGACGCACCTTACCCGTTCAGGTTTCCACTGAACATCAGTGCTGTTGACATGACGGAAGAGCGACTTCTCCAGCTAAGCTCCGACAACGGTGACCTCAGGTTGGAGCTTACGGCGAAGAAGGAATTGATTATCATGTCCCCCGCTGGCGGGATGACGGGTTGGCGCAGCGGGCAGGTGGGTTTCCAACTGGGCACGTGGGCCAAGCGAGATGGGACCGGCATTGGCTTGGGCTCGTCTACAGGGTTCGTCCTCCCCAACGGGGCAATATACGCTCCCTATGCTTCATGGATTCCACGGTCATGGTGGGATACGCTCTCCAAGGAGGAGCGGGACGGATTTGCCCATCGTTCCCCGGATTTTCTTGTGGAACTTCGGTCGGAGTGGGACGACTCGGCGATATTCCAGGACAAGATGACGGAGTACCTGGAAAACGGCACACTCCTGGGTTGGCTGATTGACTTCCCGGAGAGGCTCGTCCACATATACCGTCCCGGCCAGCCCGTGGAGATACTGGAAGAACCGGACACCGTTTCCGGCGACCCTGTGCTGCCGGGTTTCGTGCTGGAACTGCGCGAACTCTGGCAGGGGATATAGCACCAGGGAGGTCTGACGATTCGAGTTATGGCCAGCCGGAATGTCAAGTTGACCATCCAGGACTACATGAACACGCCTCCGGGCAAACGGTATCAACTCTTGAATGGGGAATTGGTATTGGCGCCAGCACCGAACGACCGGCATCAGCGAATCTCTATCAGGCTCATCGTCGCGTTGTATATGTTCGTGTTCCAAAATCGCTTGGGCGAAATACGGGCAGCGCCGTATGACGTCATACTGGCCGAGGATGCCGTGGTACAGCCCGACATCCTGTTCGTTTCCAACAACCGCATCGAACGGATTGACGACGCCAATTGCAAGGGAGCGCCTGACTTGGTGGTGGAAATACTCTCGGAGTCTACCGCCGGCGTTGACCGAGGGTATAAACGGGAACTCTATGGCAGATGCGGCGTACTGGAATATTGGATGGTGCACCCGGACGCAAGGTTGATAGAGATTCTCACGCTGAACGATGAAGAACTGGTGCCTGCTGCTCACTTTCATAGCGGAGAAACGCTGGTCTCACCATTGCTTCCAGGCCTGGCCATCGACTTGACGTCGATATTTGAATAGATAGTTGGCAAGCGGATTGATACGCTTTGACCACGACCGGACCCAAAGCCGAAAGCATAACCCAAACACAAAAGAGGTACATTATGGATGCATTCACCGAACTTACCGGCGTTGTAGCGCCGCTGGACCGCGTCAACATTGACACCGACCAGATTATCCCGGCGGTCTTCCTGAAGAGCATCGAACGGAGCGGGTTCGAGGACGCGCTGTTTTCCCGCTGGCGTTACAACGAGGACGGCAGCCCCCAGCCCGATTTCGTGCTCAACAAGCCGGAGTACCGGAACGCCAACGTTCTGGTGGCGGGCCACAATTTCGGCTGCGGCTCTTCCCGGGAGCACGCTCCCTGGGCGTTGCGCGACTACGGCATCAAGTGCATCATCGCGCCGAGCTTCGCCGACATCTTCTACAACAACTGCTTCAAGAACGGCTTGCTGCCCCTGCGGCTGCCCGAGGAGCAGGTGCGGCAGATCATGGACAAGGCCAAGGGCAAGCCGGGCGTCAAGCTGACGGTGGACTTGGTGGGACAGCGGGTGTGGGACGAAGACGAAGAAATCTCCATCGCCTTCGAAGTAGACGCCGCCAACCGCCACAACCTGCTCAACGGCTTGGACGACATAGGCCTTACGCTGCAATTCGAAGACAGGATTGCTGCCTACGAGCAAAGCCGAGGACTGTAACCCTGTGGCCCTGGATTCCCGCCTGCGCGGGAATGACGGCAAACTGCTTTGGGGTGTAATGGTTGACGGCGAACTGCTCCGGGATAGCGGCTATTGTTGGGGTGGGTACGCCCGCTCCACCTGCTCCCGGAAGTCAATGTCGTAACGTTGCATCCGGCCTTGGCGCACCTGCTCGTCCAACGGCGGCCGCGCTACCGGGCGGGCGGCAGCGGGGGCGTAGCCGATTACCCCATCCTGTTCCAGGGCGGCTAGCTCTTCCTTCTCTCGCCCCAGCAGCTCCACCAACGTGAACTCGTTGTGTTCCCCCAACACCGGGGCAGCGCGTCCGGGAACGGCCGGCGTGGCCGACATTTTCCACGGGCGGCTCACGTAAGGCAGCGGGGGCATACCTGTGCTGGGGTGGTGGGACACCACTTCGAAAAAGCTCCGTTCCATCAGGTGCTTGTCGAACAGCAGGTCCTTGCCGTCCAGGACCGCACCCGCCGGGACTCCAACTTCCTGGAGCCGTTCCATCAGTTCACGCACATCCCAACCGGCGGTGGCTTCACTGACCAAACGGTCCAATTCCTCCCGGTGACGTAATCGCCCCGCCTTGTCGCCAAACCTGGCGTCCTGTGCCCAAGCGGACTGTTGCAGCACTCCGCAAAGGCTGTGCCATTGGGCGTTGTCGGCCACGGCGATGGCTATCCAGCGGTCATCGCCCCGGCATGGATAGCACCCGTGGGGCGCCATATCGGGGTCTTGGTTGCCCATCCGTGCCTCGGTGCGCCCGTTGACGGCAAAGTCGAGCAGCGCCTCCGGGACGGTTGCGCTGGCGGTCTGGGACTGGGATACGTCGATGAACTGTCCTTGGCCGGTGTTCAGGCGGTGCACCAATGCCGCCATTACGGCGAACACAGTCTGCTCTCCGGCGGTGTAGTCGGTGTAGGGTATCTCCGGCAGCACGGGCGGTCCATCGGCGTAGCCTGTCATGTAGGCCAAGCCCGAGGCGCCTTCGGTGGCCGGGCCGGTTGCGCCGAAGTTGGCCCAGGGGCCGGTGAAGCCGTAGCCGGTGGACGACACCATGATGATGTCCGGCTTGATTCTGCGCAGGTCATCGTACTCCAGTTGGAAGTTCCTGATGACCCTTGGGGTGAAATTCTCGGCGAAAACATCGCTTATGGCCACCAATTCCTTCAACAAGCTCAACCCCTGCGGCTTGCTCAGGTCCAGGGTGATGCCCAGCTTGTTGCGGTTCTGCTCGTAGAAGTTGCCGCCCCGGTTCCAGAACTCGCCGCTGATGTCGTTCTGGTACAGCGAGTCGCCCCGGTAGCTTTCCATGCGCAGGGTGGACTCCAGCCGGATGACTTGGGCGCCCATGTCGGCCATCATTTTCATCGCCCACGGAATGGCGATCAATTGACCCATCTCCAGGACCCTGACCCCGGCAAGCGGCCCGGCCATGATCAGACTACTCCCGCGTCCCGCAACCGGGCCAGGTCGGCGTCCGAGTAGCCCAGCCTGTCCCGGAAGACCTCTTCATTGTGCTCCCCCAGGGCCGGGGCCGGTGACGACGCCTCCCAAGGGGTGCCCGACATGATGAAAGGGGCGCCGGGATACGTTGCTGGGCCAATAACGGGATGGGCCAGCTCGACGAAGTAGCCCCGGTGTTGGAACTGGGGATTTTCCATCACTTCTTGAGGAGACTGCACCATCCCGTAGATGAAACGGCGTTCGTGGGCCGCATAGAACATGTCGGCTTTCTTCTTGGTCTCGAAGCACCGGTCCAGGATCTCGCCAAGCTCCTCCGCGTTGGCCAGCCGGGCCGACGCGTCGGCGAACCGCTCGTCGTCGAGCGCCGGTTCTTCCAGGAAGTCCACTACGGTGTTCCAATTCAGACCGGCGCCGATGCCGGGATTGGGCAGGATGTACCCGTCCGATGCCGCCCTCAACCGGGTCAGGTCTCCGCTGTGGTTGGGCTGCCGCCGCCGTACCGCGCCGGTGTAGGTGTAGTTGTCCACCACGTCCCGCAGTGTGGAAGCGATGGTCTCCTGTATCGACACGTCGATGTGCTGCCCTTCACCGGTCAGGCGTTGGTGGTAAAGGGCCATGAGGCTTGCCGACGCGGCGTCGGTGCCCGCCTTGAATTGCGCTTGGTGCAGGGCGTGCTTCAGTGGTTCACGGTCGTAGTTGCCGAAGATGTACATCAGGCCGCCCAAGGCATACGACACGATCTCGGTGGCCTTGTAGTCCCGGTACGGCCCGGTCTGGCCAAAGTTGGAGATTGACGCCATCACCAAGGAGGGGTTCCGCTCCCGAAGGGTCTGATAGTCAAGGCCCAGGGACGGCATCACCCGCGGCGAGTAGTTTTCCACCAGCAGGTCAACGTCTTTGACCAGTTCCAAAAAGACCCTTTTCCCCTCGGACGACTTGAGGTCCAGGGTAATGCCGCGTTTGCTGGTGTTCAGGTACAGGAACAGCAGGCTTTTGTCCGGGTGCGCCTCGTCATGGAAAAAGGGCGGCATACCTCGGGCGGGGTCACCGCTCGGCGGCTCCACCTTAAGGACGTCGGCCCCGTAGTCGGCCAGCAGCTTGGTGCACCAAGGCCCGGCTATATGGTGGGTAAGATCCAGCACCCTTACCCCGTCAAGGGCTCGCTTCGGATTCCCGCCTGCGTAGGAATGATGATTCGGAACAGATGCGTTGGACATCCGCGGACCCTATCCCTGTGGATAGGTGAGCTTCAGCAGCGTGTGGCGGCGGTTGGTGGTATAGGGGCGCACCTGCTCCGGCCAGCGCCCCAATTCCACGGCCTCGCCCCACTCCTCCGAAATGAGGACGTCCGGGCTCTCTATTTCATACATGGCATGAAATCGGGGCTGGCCGTCGGGCTGGATAGTTCTGATCTCGCCGCCTATCGACACCTTGAAGGGTTGGGTCTCGAACCGGGTGATGTTGCCCACCCCGGCCACCTTGCTCAGTTCAGGGCAATGCTCGGTGTCGTAGACCTCGTTGAACAAGGCCTCTTTTGCCGCCTCCACATCCATGCTGGCGATAAACAGGTACTTGGATTTCTGTGCCATCGTCAGGCTCCTGTCAAAAAATTGATGTACGCCAAATCTCTCTGTCAAACGAAATTCTTTAGTCCGGCCCAGTGTCCCAAGGCCTCACGCCCTCCGGCCATACGTCGTCATCGGTGGTCCCGCTGATGACGTGTATCCTGGCGACTACGACGGCTACTGCGTCGTTTACTTTCTCCTGCAATTCCAACCTTTCGGCCTGGGTCATCCGGTATGAGGTACTGCCATAGCGGTATATCACGGCATAATCGGTCAGCCAATTGCGTTCCCTTCCCGGTCGTTCAGGGTCTTCATATCTGGTGTGGTCGAGCAGTTCCGTTACCGCTTCATGGATGGGCTTCAATTCCGGGTTGGCCCAGTTTTCTTTCTCTTGGACCCCTTCCCATAGCCTGTTCAGGTTGTGGTCCCAATTCCGGTCATCGTTGTGGGCCGACAACAAGCCCTTCAGAGCGTTTTCAACCGCCTGTTGCGCGCAGAAGCCGAGCAGTTTCTGGTTCCAATGTTTTTCTTCGACCATCTGATTGAATTCGTGGCCGTACTCTGCGGTGTTTTGAAGGAGTTGCCTGGTTGCGGGCCAATGGTCAGGATACCCGTCGTCCGGTAGATCAATCGGGTAGTCCGGTATCTCCCGGCTCATGATTACTCCCTGGGTGTCCGCTTGCCCCGCGATGTGCTGTTTGGCCAACCGGCAACGGCGGAATTCTTCCTTGGTCATTGAGATGACGTTCGTCGAAATGTCTATCCCGGCCGCTTCGCTATGCTCCTTGGCCCCGAAATGTGCGGCGAATTCCGCCTTTCTTGCATTTCCATCATCGGCGATGACCAGCAGGTCTACGTCGGAATGCTCGTGGTGATCGCCGCGGGCCCGGGAGCCGAACAGGATTACCACGGCCGGTTCGGCGGCCTCCTGGGCCGCCCTCGCAATTGCGAGGGCGACTGGGTCGGCGTTGCTTCTGGAATTGGACATGGGTACGCTATTCTCCCGCCGCCGGGCCAAGGTCTTTTAATTGTCAACAGATGTGACTGAGTCCGCTCATGCTGAGCTTGTCGAACCATGAACGGACGGCCCTTCGACAAGCTCAGGGCGAACGAATACTGGAGACGGTCAGAACCCCCTGGGATGGGACCTCTCCGTTTCCGCGCTGGTGATGAACTCCAGCAGCACGGCCCGTCCGTCTTCCTCGGTGACCCTGCGGGCCCGCTGGAAGGCGGGAATGACCTGTGCCGGGTCTTCTATCCGCTCGGCGTAGCCGCCCATGGCCCGGCCCATGTCGGCGTAGTTCCCGCCCAGATCGCGGGTGTTGTACAGCGCGTGGGATGCTTGCATGGCATCGGTCTCCACCGCCATCGTGGAGTTGTTGAGTACCACGGTGATAATGGGTAAATTCGACCGGACCGCGGTCTCGAAGTCCAGCCCGGTCATGCCGAACGCCGCGTCTCCCATGAAGTTGACGCAGACCTTCTCCGGCTTGGCCATCTTTGCGCCGATAACCAGTCCCAATCCGGTGCCCAGGCCGTGAGACTTTCCCCAGCCTAAGTAGGTGCGCGGCCCGTTGGAGCGGTAGAAAGGCATTATCTGGTCCCTGGGGCTGCCCGAGTCGTGGGTAACTATGGCGTCTTCCGGTGGAATGGCCTGCATGAAGTCCCAGATAACCCGGTATGGGTTGATGGGAGCCTCGTTGCTGGTCAGCTTGGCGTTCCACTGCGCCAGCCATGCGTCCCTGGTCGACCGTATCTCGTTGGCTGTGGACTGGTCCCCGGAACGGCTGCCTCCCACGATGTCCTTGCAGGCCTCGATCATCTGCTGCAGGACGAGCTTGGCGTCGCCGACCACGGGGTGGTCGATGACGTAGTCCTTGTTGATGTCCCTGGGGTCGTTGGTCGCTTGGATCAACGTCTTGCCGGCCGGTATGTTCATGCACATGCCGTGCTTGGTGAAGCTGCTGCCGATGCCGAAGACCACATCGGCGCGACTTACGAAATGACGCACGGTGCCGGACATAACGCCGGAACCGCTCCCCAGCGCCAAGGGATGGACCTCGGGAAAGGCGCTCTTGCCCAGCAAGGTAGTCATCACCGGCGCCTGCAACAACTCGGCCAACTCTATCAAGTCATCGGTGGCGTCGGCGTACAATACCCCCTGCCCGGCGTGAATGACGGGATGCCTGGCACTGCACAGGGCTTGGGCTGCCGCTTCGACGTCCCTGGGGTTGGCCTGCGCCAGCACCGGCCTGCTGGCTTGGTAGAAGAAGTCCTCTTCCGCTACTTCCGCCACGGCGATGTCGGCGGGGATTTCCACCATCACCGGGCCTGACCGCCCTTGCCGCAATGCGGCAAAGGCGCGGCGCATTACCTCGCTGGTCCGTTCGGGAGTGTTGATCTGCTCGATGTACTTGTTCACTCCGGCGTAGTTGGTCATGGAGTTGAAATGAGGGAGTATTCCTTGGCGGGAGGTCGGATGCCCCAAGGGCAACAGGAGCACCGGGACCGAGTCGGAATAGGACGTGGCTACGCCGGCGTAGGCGTTTTCCGCGCCCGGGCCGTATTGCATGGCGAACACCCCCATTTGTTCCCCGTTGGTTGCCCGGCTGAACCCGTCGGCAATGCCCACCCCAACCCGTTCCTGGCGGCAGATGATAGGCCGGATGCCTGCCTCGGCGGCCGCCTCTATCATCGGAGTCGTGGGGAAGCAACTAAGGTTTTCAATCCCTTCCCGCTTCAGAATTTCGGCGATGGCGTCAACAGTTCGCATTTCCCCTCTCCTGTTCCGGGTATTTGTGTCTTTGCAATGCCCCGCACGGGGCGGGTGGACACGGAGAGTATATCATCAGGCGGGCTTGAAATGGCGGGAAGTGAAAGGAGTCTCCCATTGAAGCGTCCGATATACTATACGAATCATTTGGACGCTCGGCCCAATCTCAGGCCCATCCAGCCGCGCGCATGGAGGTGGCAGTCCATGACATGGAACAGCAGCTTGTGACGACAGCGCCATCCATAGGCGACGTAATCCTAGATGTGAAGGACCTCCGTACCTCTTTCCACACGCGGTTGGGTGAAGTTAAGGCGGTAGACGGGGTCAGCTTCGACCTGCGCCAAGGGGAGACGCTGGGAATCGTGGGAGAGTCAGGGTGCGGCAAAACGGCAACCATGTTGTCTTTGATGCGCCTTGTTCCTGCGCCGCAAGGCCGGATAGTTGGCGGCAGCGTCAGGCTGAACGGCCAGGAGCTTCTTACCCTGTCGGAAGAGGATATGAACCGGGTCCGCGGCGGCGAGATCGGGTTGATTATGCAAGACCCGATGACGTCCCTCGACCCGGTCTTCACCATCGGCAGTCAAGTGACCGAAGCCATCAAGGTCCACCAGGACGCCCCCCGGCGGACCCTGTTGGAGAAGGCCCTGGACCTGCTGCGAAAGGTGAGAATTCCTGCCGCCGAGACCAGGGTGCGGGACTATCCCCACCACATGAGCGGGGGAATGCGCCAGCGGGTAGCTGGGGCGATTGGGATGTCTTCCCAGCCCAGGGTATTGATCGCCGACGAGCCAACAACGTCCCTGGACGTGACTATACAAGCCCAATACCTCAACCTGCTGAAGGAGTTGCAACAACAGTCCGGCGTTGGGTTGATTTTCATCACCCACGATTTCGGCATCGTCGCCAAGATGTGCGACAAGGTAGCGGTGATGTACGCAGGGAAGATAGTGGAAGTGGGCAGCGTCATGGACATCTTCGACAATGCCGCCCATCCCTATACGCAAGCGCTGCTGGCGTCCGTGCCCAGAATGGAAGAGGACGTTGACCGCCTCTACGCTATAGAGGGACAGCCGCCGGCCCTCCACAACCTGCCGCCGGGTTGTCCCTTCGCTGCCCGGTGTCCTCATACCATGGCCCGGTGCCGCCAGGAGTACCCGCCGGAACTTCCGGTGTCGCAGGGCCACTACTCCGTCTGCTGGAAGGCGGCATGAGCCTCGCCGCGGACCAAACGGGCAAACCCCAGCGAGGAGAAGTCCTGTTGGAAGCCCGGGACTTGAAGAAACACTTCCAGGTCACCAGCGGATTCCTGTTTTCGCGGTCCGTCGGGTGGTTGAAGGCGGTGGACGGCGTCTCTTTCCAGCTCAGGGCCGGAGAGACACTGGGAATAGTTGGAGAGTCGGGTTGCGGCAAGACCACCACGGCAAGAATGGTGCTGCTGCTGGAGCCGCCCACCGAAGGCAGCGTCCTGTTCCGGGGAGAGGACATACACAAAGCCAACGAATCGCGCAAAAGGGAGTACCGCACGTCGGTGCAAGCGGTCTTCCAGGACCCGCGCAGTTCTTTGAACCCGCGAATGCGGGTACGAGACTTGATCACCGAACCGTTGGTCGTCAACCGACGCCTCTCCGAGTCTGAACTGAACGAACGGGTTGCCAACCTGCTGGAAAACGTGGGGCTCGATCCCGACCACGCGAACCTCTATCCCCACGAGTTCAGCACCGGCCAGCGGCAGAGGGTTGCCATCGCCAGGGCGCTGTCGGTGGACCCGGATATAATCGTCCTCGACGAACCGGTATCGGCCTTGGACGTGTCCATCCGGGCGCAGATTATGAACCTGCTGAAGGATCTCCAGCGGGAAAACGGCGCAAGCTACCTGTTGATTGCCCACCACTTGGCCACCGTGCGATTCATGTGCGATTGGGTGGCGGTCATGTACTTGGGGCAGATAGTTGAGCTGGCCGAAAAACGGGAACTGTTCACCAACCCGATGCACCCGTATACCAAGGCCTTGATGTCGGCGGCCCTGCCCACGCGTCCCGGAATGGAGCCGGAGGAGTTGATACTGACCGGCGAGGTGCCTTCCCCCTTGGACCCTCCGAGCGGGTGCCATCTACATCCCCGATGCCCCTTCGTGATGGACTATTGCGCCCAAGATACCCCGAGGTTCAGGGAAGTGTCCCCGGACCATTGGGTGTCCTGCCACTTGTACTGACTCGTCCGGCCCTTCGGCTTGAATGATACAGGCAGACAGAGTGCCCGCGGCTACCCGGAACAAAGACAGCCGCGCTAAATTCCGGTGTGATATTGGAAAGCAAATGAACGCAGCAGAAAAGTTCGCCGCATACTTCGATAACGTCGAGGCTCAACAGCGCCGCCTGTTCGGCCCTCAACCTCCACAGGATATCTGGACCGGGCGGCTCGCAAGGCTGTTCCGTTTCGACCCCCGCCGCCAGTTGACGCCTAATCTTGAAGCGGTCGCGGAGTATTTGCGTCCCGACGATGTGTTTCTTGAAGTGGGCGGCGGTGCGGGTCGCGTTGGCCTGCCGATGGCCCTGCGCTGCCGAGAAGTGGTCAACGTGGACCGCTCTCCGGGAATGGGCGCCGAGTTCACCGGGTCGGCATCAGAAGCGGGCATAGCCAATGCCAGGCTCGTCCAGTCTGACTGGCTGGATGTTGAGGGTGTCGAGGGGGACGTGGTCTTCACCGCCGACGTGACCTACTTCGTCCGCGACATCGTCCGGTTCGTCAGGAAAATGGAGGCGGCGGCGCGGCGCAGGGTAATCATAGTTGTCTGGAGCATATCGCCTCCTCACCGGGACGGGCGCATTTTCCGGCTGGTCTACGGCGAGGACCAAGCCCCGGTGTCCGGCCATGCCGACCTGCTGGCGGTCCTGTGGGAGATGGGTGTCCTGCCCGATGTGTGCGTTCTCCCGGAGCCGCCGTGGTGGGAACTGGATTTGCCCCGCACCAAAGAGGCGGCAGTCCAAATGGCCCTTCAAAGCTCCTGGCTGGACCCCTCCGACTACCTCCGGGCCGGCACTATCATCAACACCTACGTCGACGAACTGTTCGCCCGCACTCCTGAAGGCTATCGCCCCCTCTGGCGGCAGCCCATGAAGGAGATGCTGATAACGTGGGAGACGAATCGGGGCTAGACTAATGCCCAGATGAGAGGTGCAATTGGGAAGGAGTCAAGCAGATTCCAGTTTGGCATCGTTCTTGTTGCGCTTCTGGGCCTCATCGTACTGCATCTGCAATTGATACCAGGTGGACGCCCCTCCGCCAAACAGCTTGTCCAGGCCCACCGCCATTTCGAAGGATATGTCCCCTTGGCCGTCGATGACGCGCGACAATTGCTCGGCGCTCACGCCCAACTGGCGTGCCGTCTCGGCTACGCTCATCCCCAGAGGTTCCATGCAGTCTCGAAGTATTGACCTACCCGGATGGGGTGGATACTTCATTCGCATAGTGCAAGCTCCTCAGTGATAATCAACCAAGTCCACGTCGGTAACGTTGCCATCATCAAACCGGAAGATGATTCTCCAATTAGCCGATACGGTTATCGACCAGAAACCGGCCAGATCACCGCTGAGCCGGTGCAATCTGTAGCCAGGCAGGTTTAGATTCTGCGGAATGGTTGCGACATTGAGCCTGGCTAGAATATCTTCCACCTTGTCAACGTACTCCGGTTGGATGCGTCTGCGTTCACCCCTCTCGAATAGGCGTTGCAACCCACGGTGCCGGAACCCGAGTATCATGGGCTTAAATCGTAACCTGATACCGTGTAGGTTACAACCACTCAAATTCCCGCCCGCACCCCTGAAGGTTACCGTCCCCTCTGGCGGCAGCCCATGAAGGAAATGCTGATAACTTGGGAGACGAATGGATAAGAAGCTCCACCGACGGAACGCGCTCAAGGACTGGTACAATCGATCCCGGATGGAAGACCCGCAAAAGATGACAATGGAACGGTCCAGAATGACGCTCAGACAAGATAGGACCGATCGTTCGGAAGAACGTCGCCAGGGCGGTTTGTTTGACGACTCCCGAGATACAATTGCCGGTGTCTTGGCTTTCCCTCCGGAAACCGAGGGCGTGTTGACCCCATTCCGGCAACAGGTACTCAATGACATTTATCGTACCGCGACATTTATCGTACCGCAGTTGGGTTGGCTGATGGACGGCTGGAGACGGTTACGGTTTCATTGTCCAGCCACCTGACGAGGAAGACTCTGCCCACTTGGACCTGACGCTGATCGTGAAGGTCGACTGGGACACTGCCCAAGAGATGGCGCATAAGATTCTTGAGAAGGTGAGCGAGTGGCCGGAGGAAGACCGGGAAGACTACGGCCGATGGGTCTACTTTGGAGTAATCCCGACCGAATTGTGAAACCAATTGATTTTTATCACTTGGGAGTAACTGAAGCTCTGAACGCGTCCTCTGAAGCCCAACAACGTATGGTGGTAGGACGCGTTTACTACGGACTGCACCATGAAGCTTGTTGCCAATACTTTCGAGAGAATCCGGATTCCAGCCCCTTGACCAGGCAGCAACGGCACGTTGAACTTTGTCGGCGGTATAACGCGTTAAACGACGCCATATCAAAAAGAATCGTAAAGGTGATGAAAGGGAATGGTCGCATCTCAGGATGTACGAAGGATTTTCAACGATGCCAAGGGTCTGCACGACTCAGCGTTGACTATGATGGAAAATGGTGATCTCCGAGATGCGGCCGAGAAGGCTTGGGGCGCAGTAAACAGGGCAACAACTGCATTGGTACTGGCCCGCACTGACCAAACGCCGGAACGCTCTCCGGAAGTCAGCAGGGGACTGATGGACTTGAACGACGACGATCCCAGATTGGTTGAATTGCGAAGGTTATACTTCGACTTCCAAGCCATGCTCCATGGGGAATGTTTCTATTGGGGCTTGATGGATAGACCGAGAGTGATTGAGTCTCGAATCAGAGGCGTTGCAGACTATATCCGGCAAGCTGATGAGTGGGCCAACTATTGACCGCTTGGATCGACGCCGATTCGGGCGATCGGACAATCCTCTAATTGACCGCCGTGGGGAGCCTATCTATAATGCGCTTGCCCGTTGTCGTTTACATAAGTTCATTGTGGGCGGCTATAGCAGCCGTCCCAAGGGCTGGTTATCCATAACATTGGGAGGGAAAGTCCTATGGTCCATCAGCAAGCGGCATTGCTACGCCCCGAAACCCTGGTGGAAGAGTTCAAGAAGAACGGGGTCACCCACGTTGTCACCATACCCGACAGCGAGACCAACTATCTGTACGAGTTGATGGTGGAGCAGCCTTGGCTGAGTATTGTCCCGGCGTCCCGCGAAGGGGAGACCTTCGCCATAGCATTGGGGCTGCTGGTGGGCGGCAAGGTGCCGGTCTGCGTCATCCAAAACACCGGCATGATGGAGTCGGGCGACTCGATACGGGGCATGGCGCTGGACTCCGGCTTTCCCTTGGTGCTGATCGTCGGCTATCGCGGCTGGACCCGCCGCGGGGTAATCAGCGACAGCGCGGCCAAGTACACCGAGCCGTTCCTGCACGCCATGGGCATCAATTACTACTTGGTGGAACACGACGACGACGCGGAGCGCATCTCCATAGCATTTGAGGAAGCCAAGACCCAGAAGCGGCCGGTGGCGGTCCTGGTCGGTGACGAGTATCACGGGTTCAACCGTTAGCCGGAAACACTTGCCGCTGAGGGAAGTCAAATCCGGGAATGCATCATGCAGGTTTTGGATTCCCGCATTCGCGGGAATGACGGATTGGTCGCCGTTTGACCACACTTCAACACTTATGAACTGACAGGAGGCATACGTTGATTGACGCCGATGCAATGTTCCAGGCGTTTCAGCCACACCGGGAAGACTCCATAGTCATAGTTACCGGCACCGCCGGCCGGCATTGGGCGGACCATACCACCAACGAGAGCAAGGACCTGTCCCTGGGCGGGGCAATGGGCCACACCACCTCCGCCGCCTTGGGGCTGGCGCTGGCCCAACCCGACGAGAAGGTGGTGCTGTTCGATTCGGAGGGAGCCCTGCTGATGAACATGGGTATCCTGGCCACCATCGCCGGCCAGAAGCCGGAGAACTTCTTCCACCTGTTGATGGACAACGAATGTTACGCCACTACCGGCGGGCAGCCGGTGCCCAACGCCCAGGGAATCAACTACGCCGGTATGGCCCGGGAGGCGGGTTACGCCGCGGCCTACGAGTTCGACAACATCGAGGACTTTACCACTAACATCGCCAACATAATGAACGAGACCGGCCCGGTCTTTGTTGCCATGAAGATCGTGCCTGAGGTGGAGAACGAGCCTATTGGCCGCCGCGTTCGCCGCGCAACCCGCGGACGGGCCGAAACCATCCGGGACCTGCGGAAGGTGCTGGGGCTGGATTAGACATCCCAAGACTCGCCCGAAACCTCGGCAAGTGAAAGCGCCGCCGGTAATGCAATCACCGGCGGCGCTCGATTATTTTGAGATTATCTCAAAACCAACCAGTCCCGCCTATTTCCTGGGGTCACGGCTGATTCCTATGGATTCCCTCCTGCGCGGGAATGACGGGGTGGGTGCTGCGACAAGTTCTGAGATAGTTTCTTAATCGGACGTGTCTCGCATACCCCTTACTTCTGGAACTCCGGCAGGACGTACTTGCCGAACAACTCCAACGACTTCATCACCTTCTCGTGGGGGATGCTCTCGGTCTGCATCATGATCATCATCTGGTCGCAGCCCGCGGCTTCATGCAGCTTCAGGGCGTTGATGCAACTGTCGGGATCGCCGCCTATGACCACGCCGCGGTCGCACAGCGTGTCGGCGTCCAACTGGTTCCAGATGGCGTAGGAGATCGCCGCGCCGCCGGACAGGTCCACAACCTCATCCTGCTGGTTGTTGCCAACATCGACGTAGCGGCTGAAATTCTGCTGAAGGTCTTCAGGAACGCCGCCCCAGTTTTCCAGCAGCCTGGCGTAGATGTCCTTCTGGTCCTGGACGTAGGGACGCCCAGGGCCGAAGAAGTTCTTGATGGATTCTACCGCCAGTTCCCGGGCTTCCTTGTTGTTCTCCCCGCAGTAGCCCAGGGTGGAGCTGCACCACTGGTCGTTGACCACCGCGCCGACGGGGTTGGCGTTCTTCACCGTCTCGCGGTAAGCGTCGATATGGGGCTTCAAAACGTCGGGGGCGCTGGCGCCGAAGGAGAGGACCCCGATGCCCTTCTCCGCAGCCAGTTGATAGGTGGACGGCTGGAGCGCGGCCACCCACAGGGGCGGGTGGGGCTTCTGGTAGGGTTTGGGCAGCACTTGGCGCGACGGCACGTTCCAATACTTGCCCTCGTACTCGAACCAGTCCGATCCCCAGATCTGGGGGATCATTTCCAGGGACTCTTCCCACATGCCCCGGGTCTCGCGGGGATCGATGCCCATGCCGGTCTGCTCGTACACCGCCGAACGGCCGGTGCCTAGGTCCACCCGTCCGTGGGACAGGTGGTCCAGCATGGCGACCCGCTCGGCGACGCGCACCGGATGATGGTAGGGCAGTATCACGACGCCGAACCCCAGCCTGATGTTCTTGGTGAGCCGGCTCAACGCGCCGTAAAAGACCTCCGGAGACGGGGAGGCGGAGAAGCCGGTCAGAAAGTGGTGCTCGACGAACCATAGGTAGTCGAACCCCAGTTCGTCGGCCAGGACGCATTGCTCCAGGGTCTCCTCGATGACCCGGTGGTCGTCCAAGGTTGGACGCTGCATTTCGTACTGTACGGAAATTTTCATAATAAACTCCCAGGGCGCCCACAAGGGGCGCCCCTGCGTTATGTGCCGGTTACAGGTGCCCTTCCAACAAGAGCCGGGTCACTTGGGGGGCAAGTTCCCTGGCCCTGGCGTCCAGCTCGGCAGGTCCGACGTTGGTGATGGGGTGAGGGCAGACTAGGTACGGAAACTCCGGCACTCCCATCAACCGGGTGTAGGCCCTGGCCGTGGTTACGAAGACGCTGGTGATGATGGTGGCAGTGGGCAGCCCCTGCTGCTCCAAGGTAATTCCGTCGTGCAAACTGCCCGACGAGCAGCCCCCTCAATCGCCTATGCCGGCGATGACCACGTCGGCGTGGCGGTGCAGGTCGGCGACCACCTCCGGGTAGGGCGGCAACGAAGCGGAATGCTTCTTAACGTGGAACACGTCGGCAAACTCGTACTCCTCGTTGAGAATGCGGGCGATGGCGTGGAGGATATAGTCTGAGTTGGCCTTAGAGTTGTCCAGCAACCCCAGGCGCTTGCCCCGCAAATCAACCGGGCGCGGGGCCAGGTTGAGGGTTTGCAATCCGGGGTCCGCCCCGGTGGGGTCAACCAGTTGTATCTCGTGTGACGTTACTGTTGCCATTGTTTCCTCCCGTGATTGCCGGTTATGGTATCTCTTTTTTTACCGCAGAGGCCTGCCCCCGCCTGTCCCAGGCTCCCGCCCCCCGCCTACGCGGGGGTGACGAGTAGTAGGGGGCGGAGATGCCCGCCCCTACCGGCGTGCTCGGCGGTGGAGGGTTCAGGCGGTTGCGCCGATTATGGTACCTGTATAGGTACTGTGGTAGCCAGCACCCCAAAGTAGTTCATTATAAGTTCGCTGTAAATGCCGCTGTCGCCCCCGGCTTTCACAATCAGGATATCCTCCGGGGAGGCGGCCGCCTGGACCCGCGAGGTCTCGTCCTCTTCAGTGATGTCTCCTCTCAGGGCCCCCAATCTCTTCAGGTGCGCCCTGGAGCGCCAAGCCCTCTCCCACACGTACTGCTGGATGGCGGACCGGTCCCAACCCTGCCGGCCCAGCATCTCGGCGTGCCAGTGGCCCACGATCCAGAACCAGGGAGTGTTGTTGAAGAAGTAATGGGACAGCCCGTGGGACGCCATGCCCTCCGCGGTGGCGTCCATCAAGCTCTCCGCAGTCAGGCCGTAACGGTTGCCCAGGATCTCCGGGCTCTGGATGGTTGCCACCGTCACCGTGGATTCCTCGGGCTTGAAGCCGCGGCTTACGTGGAACGGCTCCCAAGGGCTGCGCTCTTCGTCCTCGCCGAAGCAGACGCCCTGCTTGGTCAGGGAGCCCATGCAGCCCCGGTCCAGGATGCCGGGATGCTGCTCGAAGACGTTCATCAAGATCAGCCGCACCGCCCGTCCGATGGTCGAGTTGGCCCGGTTACCCGGACTCAACAGGTTGTCGGTGCAGTTGAGGCCGATGCGCTGGCGTATGGGGCCGTTCACCAGCATGATAATGCCGGGGGAGTTGGTGGCGGCGGAGGCTTCGTGGATGCAGTTGGGGTCGTGGTCGAAAAGGGCCTGCATAGTGGCCAGCACGACCGGGAAGTAGCTGGGGAGGCACCCGGCCATCACGGCGTTCGCGGCTGCCTGCTCCGCCGTCAGAACCCGTCGGCGCACCTCGACCTCGCCCAGGACCTGGTCCGGCGCGAGACCCACATAGTCCAGCATCTCCGTTACCCGGTCTACCGTTGGCGGCACCACCGGAAGACCGTCGGTCCAGCCGCGGCGGTAACATTCTTCAATGGCGTCCAGCCCGTCGACTTGGTGAATGGTTGCTCTATTGTCGCCGGTCATTTACTATTCCTCTCGACGCCGCGGCGCAACTGTTCCTCAAGCTGCCGTATCCGTTCCTCAGCAGCCCGCAGGGTCGCCGACTCCTCTTTAATCAGTTCTTCTGCCTCGACAAGATTGCGCAAGTGCCTTCCTCCAACCGGGTCATAAAAGCGGAGGAAGCCGTCATCCCAGCGGAGGTCCAACCCTAACGTTTCGCTGTGACCCCGTATGATACCATCGGGATCGTGCACTGTTTCAATCGCCGCGTACTCCCCATCCACCAGCCGTTCTCCCGCCAGAGGTTCAGGGTAGAATTCTTCAGTAGCATCGAACCGCCAATACTCCCCTACACCCAACCAGGCATACAGGTCCCGCTTTGGGCCGGTGTCGTTGGTATGGGTGGTCTCCGAGGCAACTTCCAGCACAAAGGCTGGGGGACGGCCTACCTCCCTTATGAAGTAACCGTTGCGGCGGCGGATGGAGATAGGGTTTATCCCGATGGCAACATAGCAATCCGGGTAGATGGTCCTTTGAGAGCCATCCGTGTCCAAGTAATATACAGGGGCGCCCCCGCTGACCAGGACGCCGGGGGTTCCGTAGAAAAATGCCTCCAGGGTCAGAACGGCATCGTAGACGTGCTTTAATTGTTGCATACCATCCGGCAGTGGTTCGTGATCATCGGGGGCGTCCGGGTCCAGCGGCACACCATAGATGGGGTCCGGTGGCAAGTCGGTAGTTTCCAAGCCAAGGCGCCTGGCCCTTTCCCGATTGGGTCTATCAAAGGGCGCCGGTAATTTGGTTGTCATGACTGGTCCTCACCCCTGAATTCCCGACCGCAAGGCTTCGACTTTGCCGCGGTAGGGGCGCCTCTCGTGGGCGCCCACCAGGGACGCCCCTACGAAGGCACCTGGTCCTTGAAGGTTGGCATTACCTCGGTGGCGAAAAGCTCCAGTTGCTCCAGGATCACTTCCAAGGGAGTGCCCATGCGGGTGCAACCGACGTGGACGCCTTCCAGGCCGGGGTACTTGTCCTGCAATTCCATCAGACGCTCGGTGATGTGCTCTGGCGGGCCGCAGAGCCAGGACCCGGCGCGTACCGAATCCTCTATGGTGGGGAGTCCCGCCGTGGGCGCGCGCTGGGGGTCGGCCAGGTCGGCAAGCTGAGCGTCGGTCATGCCACGGAAGAATCCCAAGGGCGCGAACATCTTCATGTCCTCTTCATGGAACCGCTTGCACTCCTTCATGCCCTGTTCCTCGGTCTCGGCGATGTAGGTCGGGATTCCGATGACCAGGTCGCCGCCCAACTCGGTCTCCCGTCCGTGGCGGGCCAGGGTGTCGCGCCACCGTTCCACCACCTCGTCGGATGCGCCGCCTGTTACAGCCCCGCCGCCGATGATGCCCTTGATGCCGTGCTTGGCCATGAAGTCCATGGCCCTCTGGCTGGCGCTGACAATGGGCTGCCAGCACTCCACGGGAATGGTCAGGGGCCGCGGCACCAAGGTAATTTCCTCCAACTCGTAGCCCCGGTAGGGCACCGGAGGCGGTATGGTGTAGTACTTGCCGTGGTGAGAGAAGGACTTCTCGTTGAAAGCCTTCAGCATCACCTCGACCTGCTCCTCGAACAGTTCCCGGTTGGCGTCCGAGTCGGTGAGGGTGCTGGGCGCGCCGAAGGTGTCCACCTCGCGGCTGTGGTAGCCGCGGCCGACACCGAAAATGACTCTCCCCTTGGTGAGCAGGTCCACTGTGGCGAAGTCCTCCGCCAATCGTAATGGATGCCACATGGGGGAGATGTTGAATCCGCAGCCGAACTTCAGGTTCTTGGTAAGGTGGGCCAAGTGCATGTACAGCATCAGCAGGTTGCCGATACACTCGTTCCCTTCCCGCTGAAAATGGTGTTCGGCCATCCAGAAGCTGTCGTATCCAAGCCGGTCCATCAACATAGCGATGGCGGTCGTCCGGTCGAAGATGGTGTTCAGGTGTTCATCCGGGAACCAGCGGTCGTTGACCGCGGTGGCTTCCAAGCCGATGTCTCCCAAGTCCACGTGGCCGGCGTACAAACAGCCAAAGTCGGTGATCATGGTGCCCCTCTTGTTAGTGGATGGTGGTTAGTGGGTAGTAGGTAGGGGCGCCTCTTGTGGGCGTCCAGGGCAACCAATAGGTTTCACATAGGCATTCGCCGGTTGCCCCTACTTCAGCCAGTCGGCCACCCGCTCGGCGATCATGATGGTGGTGGCGTTGGTGTTGGCCCGCACACAGTCCGGCAGGGTGGAAACGTCCACCACTCGCAGGCCCTCTACGCCCCGCACCCGGCAATACTGGTCCAGGACCGCCATCGGGTCCGAGTCCGGTCCCATCTTGCAGGTGCCGGAGATGTGCTGGGTGGTGGTCACGTTGCGCAGCAGCCACTGGTCCAAAGCCTCGTCGGACACCAGGTCCTCGGGCTTGGGCGTAATGCACTCCTCGACGATGTCCTTGTAGGAGTCGTTTTCCATGAACTTCAGGCACATACGGACGCCTTCCCGCAGGCGCTCCCGGTCCCACGGGTCTTCCAAGTAACGATAGTCCAGGATGGGTTGTTCGTTAGGATCGGTGGAGGCAAGTTTCAATTCACCCGCTCCCACGGCCAACTCCAGGACGCAGGTAAAGCGGATGCCCTCGCCCTCCAGCGGGTCGCCGCCGATGGGAGAGGAGAAGGAAGACTGCATGATCTGCATGTCGTTCCGGTCTTTGGAGCCGGTTGCCGTGTAGCGCAGGCCCAACTGGCTGCGCGGGGCCTCGGGGTCCAATGGGAAGTCCTCTTTCACCTTCACCGGGACACGGACATTGGGGTGGTCCCGCAAATTCTGGCCTACGCCCGGAGACTCGTGGACGATGGGGATGCCCATTTCCCGCAGGTGGTCGGCGGGGCCTATGCCCGACAGCAGCATCAGTTGGGGCGACCCGATGCCCCCAGCACTGAGAATGACTTGGTCGGCTTCGACGATGAACCTCTCGTCGCCGCTCTCGACGTCGACGCCGGTGGCGCGTTTTCCCTCGAACACGATGCGGTGCACCGTTACGTTGGCCCGGACGGTGAGGTTGAGCCGGTGCCGCGCCTGAGCCAGGTAGGTGAGCGATGTGCTCATGCGGACGCCGTTGGGGTTGTTCATCGGTATGGGCCCGACGCCCCATGACTCCGGGTGGTTCATGTCCGGGTCGTGGGGAAATCCGTCCTCACGGCAGGCTTGGTAAAAGGCTACCTGGGCCGGAAGCCAAGTCTCTTCCTTGTGCCGGCGCACCGGAATTGGACCTTCCGAGCCGTGGAAGTCGTCGTGGATGTCGGTGTCGGTCTCAGACGCCCTGAAGTAAGGCAGAGTCTTGACGAAGGACCATTCGTCGTTGCCCCAAGCAGCCCAGTTGTCGTAGTCCTCGGGGACGCCCCGCAGGAACACTTGGCCGTTGATGGCGCTGGAGCCGCCTACCACCCGGCCCCTCGGCACCGGCATGGTCTGCCCCTGCTCCGCGGTTGGGGTGCCTTGGAACGACCAGTTATGGGGAGCGTCCACCGCCGATGCAAGCTGGTTGTAGCCGAATTTCAGGTCGTCGGGATAGGTCTCGAAGTCGGGGTAGTCCGGGCCGGCCTCCAGCAGCAACACGGACTGGTTGGGGTCTTCGGACAAGCGGGATGCCAGAACACATCCAGCCGATCCGGCCCCTATGATTACGACGTCATACTTCATAGCACATTCCTCTTCAGTTTCCCTCGGTCTCGCAAAGAGGGGACTTTGGCAATGGTGAACAAAGGCGGAACGCCCGGCCCGTGAAGGTTAGAGAGCGTCCAGCCCGGCTTGGGCGCAGTCTTCGTCCTGCTGGGAACTGGCGCCGCTGGCCCCTATTGCCCCCACCAGTTCGCCGTTCTGGCGTATTGGCACCGCGCCCTGGGCAGGCAGCATCCGCCCGCCAGTGGCGGAGATGACGGCTTGGATGACAGGGGAGTCGGCCTGCAAAGTGCCGCTGGCGCGGCCGAACCCAGCGGAGGCCGCCGCTTTGCCTTGGGCCACGGTGGCAGTGATTGCGCTTGCGCCGCCCATGCGGTTGAACGCCAGCAGGGTACCGCCTCCGTCACAGACGGCGATGCTCAGGCTCACGCCGATTTCGTCGGCCTTGGCCTTGGCTGCTTCGATCATGCGGTTTGCGTCGTCTAAAGTCAGACTCATCAGAACCCCCTTCCTGAGTAGGTTGCACGTGGATTCTACAGGTTAGCCAAGCATGGGGCAATCCGGCGAAAACGTCCTCAAAAGATAGCGCCCCCGCGTACACGGGGGCGCTGCCTGTTCGAGTCGGTGGGCCGGAAATGCCCGCTGCCGTCTACTTGTCGAGGAAGTCGAACTGCTCGAACTTGCCGTGGGTGATGGGCGCGGCGTCCAAGCCGAGCCACCGCTCCAGGATGGTGGAGTAGGTGGACCGGAAGTCGTTGTTGAAGCGCATGTCGCCTTCCGAATGGTCTTCCGGTTTCAGGGAGGGATATTGGCCGTAGATACCGCCGTTTACCTGTCCTCCGATGACGAAGGCCGAACCGCCTGAACCGTGGTCGCAGCCGGTGCCGTTGTCCTGAATCCTGCGCCCGAACTCGGACCAGACCAGTATGACCGTGTCGTCCTCCAGGCCCTGCTCCCGCAGGTCTTCGGTGAAGCCGGCGATGGCCCCGCCCACGTCGGTCCACAGCTTGGCGTGGGCCATCAACTCATTGCTGTGGGTGTCGAAACTGCCGTGGGTGGTGTAGTAGATCCGAGTCCCCAGATCGGCGGACATGACTTGGGCCACGTTCTTGAGGGACTGGGCGATGGGGTTATCGGCGTACTCCACGCTGGAGGAGTACTTCTGGGGGGCGGTCCTGAGAATGTCGGCACCTTTCAGAGCGTCAGACCCGGACTGGCCCAACACCTGGGCGACGGTGTCCTTTCCGCCAGTCGGGCCGTACAACCGGCTGAAGGCCTCCAAGGCCTCCCGGCGCATACTCTCGTCCTTGATGTCCGGCAACAGACCGTAAGTTTCGAGGTTGCCCACGGAGGCTACAGGTACGCCCTTGCACATCAGGACCCTGGGGAGACCGCGGCCGAAGTTGACGCCGGTCAGCACGTTCTCGGCAGTGGGGTCAAGGTCCCGGATGGTGGCGCCCAGCCATCCTTCGGCCCCGATGCGGTCCGTCTGCGCGGTGTACCAGATGTCACGGGATCGGAAATGGGAGCGGTTGGGGTTGTCATACCCCACTCCATTGATGATGGCCATATTGCCCCGGTCCCAAAGGTCTTTGATGGGGGCGAGAGTGGAGTTGAGGCCAATCTCGTTGTTGAGCTTGATGACCTCTTCCTGGGGTATGCCGATGCTGGAGCGGTAGTCGTAATAGAGGCCGTTGCTATAGGGAATCACGGTGTTCAGGGCGTCGTTGCCTCCCTGAAGCTCTATGACAACCAGAGTCCGGTCCTTATTAACCGTAGTCATTGTGTCCCTCCCAATCTATGAACTGCGCTTGTAGACCTGGATTCGGTGACGGTTGCTGTCGGTTACGTACAGCACACCGTCGGCGTCAAGTTTTACGGAACGCGGGGACCAGAAATACTTCTCGATATGGGACGATTCCTCGTGGGGGTCGGAAGTGAAGTACTCTATCTCCGGCTCCAGGTCCGCCGTGGCGCGGGCCGCCTTTTCCTCCAGGTTGATGTCCAGGAAGTTCTGGGCCCACTTGGACAGCACGGACTCGCCCCGCACTGTGGTCACGAAGTTGCCGTCGGGGTCCAACACCTGTACCCGTTCGTTGCCCCAGTCGGCCACGTAGATGTAGCCGTCCTTGTCCACCGCCACCCCGGAAGGGCGGTTAAATTCCCCGTCACCCCGTCCCGGAGTACCGAAGGAGGCCAGAAACTTTCCGTCGGCGGTGAATTTCTGAATGCGGTCGTTGCCGAAGTCGGCGACGTATACGTTATCTTCGGCGTCCAAGGTCAAGCCCCAAGGCGTCTCGAACTCGCCGTCTCCGTTTCCTTGGGAGCCGAAGGTCAACTGGAAACGTCCGTCGGGGCTGAACCTTTGTATGCGGTGGTTGTAGGTGTCTGAGACATAGGGGTTGTCGTTGGAGTCAAAGGCGATGGCCGACGGGGTATCCAGTTCACCGGCGCCCGAACCTGGAACACCCCACTTGTACAGGAACGATCCCGAAGGAGTGAAGGCGGTGATGCGGTGCAGGTATTCGTCGCAAATGTAGACCCGGCCTTGGCTGTCCACCGACGTGCCGCTGGGCCAGACGAACTGGCCGTCTCCCTGGCCTTGGGACGCGAAGTTCCCGTAGTACTCGCTGTCTTTATCCAGCATACAGATTCGGATGCCGCGGGCAATGGTATCCAAAGACCGGTTGACCACGTATATGCGCCCGTCTTCGCTGATGGATGCGTCGACGGGGTAGTAGAACCCCCGGCCTTCCATGGTGGTCATTCCCAGAGTGGTGACGTATTCCAGGAAGTCAAGCCCGGTTTTGGCAGTGCTCATGACAATCTCCACTGAAAGATCAAAACCAATGGTAGGCCGCGCCTTCCCGCTTGGCCCAACCGTTCTGCCCAAGCGCGCGCATTGCAGAACCGAGGCCGGCCATTCGGTCCGCCCATTGAGCGTAACCCACCTGATGCCACATGCCGTGGCCGGGGAACACCCATTCTACCGGAAGCAAGGCGAGCCGGTCCATCGTACCGGCTAACGCGGCCCAAGAGAAGAATGTTTGTCCTTGGAGCACATCCAATTCGCCGCGGCGATGATTCCAATGCAAGGTGTCTCCGGTGAACAGAAACCGGTCATCTATATGGTAGACGACATGGCCTTCGGTATGTCCTGGCGCCGGGACCGACACTACGCCCGGTGATATAACGACGATTTCCCCGGTCGCCGTTACGTCTGTGGCGAAGGGCGCAGCAAAGAATTCGGCTTGGTCGATCCACACACTGGCGCCAAACCTCTTTGCCCAGCGCTCCGCGTCGGCCACGTCGTCGCGGTGGGAGAGCAGCACGTGGGCTATTCCGCCCAAGGCGTCGATGCTGTCTGCCAACGGACGGCTGAACCGGGGTGAGTCTACCATGAGGTTCCCGCCGGGGCGCGTTATCAGGTAGGAGTGGGCTGCGAAGGAAGCCATAGCATTGTTTCCGAAGGCGTACACACCCTCTGCTAGTGGGTAAGGAAACACTCCACCCGGCTCCCTGGGACTGCCGCGTTTGCCGATGGACTTGGTCGGGCATGCCGCGGCCGCCCGCCACAGCATGGCATCCTCCCAATCCCCAACGGGCTGACGCGCCAAGAACGAGCGCCCTGCTTGGTCAGTTTCAATGAGGCCGGGAGCCCAGTTGCGGGCCGAGTCACAGGCGATGCAACGGGTGTCCACGAACCAAGGCCCGTCAACACTGGCGGGATGCGCCTTCAAGGGTTGAGCCATACTTATGCCCTTTGGAACTCCTGGGTGGAGGCAACCATTTGCAGCATCGCCGCTATGCGTTCCCGTGAGGCTTCATCGAGACTCCCGCCGCCCAGTTGCAGGTCGCCGCCGGTGGCCGCAAAGTCAACCAGCACCCGCTTGGTGTCGTCACCCACGGCCATGGCGCCTACTTGGTCGAGGCAGGCATCCACCAGGGTTTCGGGGGAGATTGCCGACTGGTGCCTGGATGCTACGCCATCGATCATGGCCCTGACGCCGGGCTTGTTGGCGTCCCCGAGCTGTTGTGTCGCAAAGTTCACCCGCTCAACCAGGGTCCCGGTGTCCAGCCAGCCGGTCCCTTGGTGCCAGCCTTCCACGCTGGGGGGATTGTTGAGGTACTGGCCCATGTACATGGCTTGGAAGTGGCGTTCCACCAGTTCCTTGCGGGGTCGGTCCGCCTCGCCGGTCAACCGGATCACGCCCGCCACCAGTTCCACCGGGCTCTTGACCTTGGTGTACCAAACGCTTTGGGACTTGAAGTAATCGGAGTTGAACAACACCCGCAGCATGGCGGATATGTCATAGCCGCTGTCGAAGTAGGCTTGGGTGAGTTGGCGTATCGCTTCCTCATTGGCCGGCGGCTCGTCGGGCCACTCGGGCACCGGCGGCTCGTCAGCGACGAAGAAGTCGTACAGGTGCCTGGCAATGAACCGGGCGGTGGCCTGTTGCTGGCAGATAATCTCGACTATGTCTTCGCCGTTGAACCGGCCCCGTTGTCCCAGGAACACCTTCTCGCCTTCGTCGTGGTCCTCCGGGTTGTACTCGAAGTGCCAGGAGATGCGCCCGTAGGGCCAGTCCGAGTCTCTCTGGGAACGAAGCTCCATGTATTCGCGGTTGCCGATGGTCCAGCCGGTGAAGGCGCGGGCGCACTCCTTGATGTCGTCCTCGGTGTAGTTGCCCACGCCCATCGAAAACAGCTCCAGCAGTTCCCTGCCGTAGTTCTCGTTGATGGAGTCTTTGTGGTTGTCCTGGTTGTCCAGCCAGATGATCATGGCCGGGTCCTTGGACAGTTCGATCAACAGGGTCTTGAAGTTGCCCATCCCGTGGTGCCGGAGCATCCGGGTCTGGTCCGACAGTGCCTTGCCGTGAATGACCTTGGGATACCCGGTGGCAAAGATGCCGTGCCAGAAGAGAGCCATCTTCTCCCGGAGGGGTGTGGTCGTGGTCGCCATGCGATAGAGCCAGTTGGCGCCGGTGCCGAAGGGCCCAAGCATTCCGGACAGTTCGGGATGGAACCGCCTGATCAGGGCGTCGTCCATTCGCCGCTCGTCAACCGGACTGATAAGCTCCTCGACGGTGGCTTCGTAGCCCTTGGCGGCGTACTGCTCCAGTTGGTCCCTGGTGGCGCCGAACCCGGCGCGCCGCATGAGGTGTGCGATAAGCTCTACGTCGGTGTTTCCCATATCTCAACCTCCACCTCTCCCGTTCCCTCTCCTTCCAGGAGAGGGGCAGGGGTGAGGACAGGATTTTCAGGATGAAGGGAATCGTGGTAGTCGTGATAATCCTGATGAAAATTCTAGGGGTTGGCCGATACCCAGTCAAGCATAACCTGTAGGGTGGTTCGACTGTAGGGGCGACCCTTGTGGTCGCCCAGGGTAGCCACAAGGGCTACCCCTACCCATGCGCGGCCTGCCCTGAGCTTGTCGAAGGGTGGGCGCCCAAGGACAGGGACAAGCCCTGCCCCTACCTATAGGCGGACAAGCTCTTTTCCGGGTCGTATACGGGCCGGCGCATCTCGAAATAGTCGTGGGTCCGACAGTACATGTTGCCGGCCAAGCGGCCGGTGGGCTTTAACAGAGCGTGGTTGATGCGGTGGCCGTCGATGATGTCGTCGCGGACGTGCATCAATATCACGGTGCCTATGACCAGTCCGTGGCCGTGGACCGGGTCTCCTATGGGCACGACCTGTTCCAAGCGGCATTCCATGTTGACCGGAGATTCAGCGACACGCGGGGCCTTGACTATTTCGGAAGGTATGGCCGTGAGACCGGCTATCTCGAATTCGTCGACGTCTTCCGGGAATTCGGCGGCAGTCTTGTTCATCGCCTCGGCGATGTCGTCAACGACGACGTTCACCACGAACTCGCCGGTCTCTTCGACGTTTCGGAGCGTGTCCTTGCTCTTCCGGTCCACGGTCCGGGAAGAGGAGAAGACGATGGTGGGGGGATCGTAGGAGACGGCGTTGAAGAATGAGTAGGGGGCCAGGTTGCTGATGCCGTCGGTGGATACCGTAGAGACGAAGGCGATGGGCCTGGGGACTACCACGCCGGTGAGGACCAGGTTGAACCTATCGAAGTTTAACGGGTCGATTCTCAAGCAATTACCTCGCAACACCAGAGTCTGAATCAGGATTTACCGGATTAGGGGATTTACAGGATGAGATGAGAGATATACGCATTCGCGGGAGGAGAATCCTGATAATCCTGGCAATCATGTGAATCTTGATTCAATTTTCAGGTGGAATTTTTACACCAAGGATTATAGCCGCCAGTCCGAAAAGGGCAAAGCATTGGTTGATTGGCGGTGGGCAAGCCATTAACATGCACCGATGCAAAATTCCATTGCACGTAATCCTCTTGCCGAAGAATTTCTGAGGGAACAACTGCCCCTGATAGCGCTGTGCTTTGCCGCGGGAATCGTAGCAAGCTACTGGCAGCACGGAGCGTTGGTGGGCGTCGGGGGCGTGGAATTCCCCTTGGCAGGGGTATACGTTCCCTTGTGGCACTTGGTGTGGATGGGTTTCTGGACCGGCTACACCATGGCTCTGGTGGGCGAGGCCAGCGGCATTTTCTCACTGCCCTACTCCATGTCCATTTTGCGGTTCGACAACATTTTTATCAGCCCGACCAACACGGTGCTGACTTTTCTGAATCCCTTGGGAGCGATCCTGGGGTTCCGCCGGGAAAATCGTTTGAACCTGGACATGGCGTTGTGGCCGTGCGTCGGCACCCTGTTCGGGTCTCAAATCGGACCGTTCATCCGGGTGTTTTTCCTGGAGGACGAAGGGCCGTTCAAGGCGGTGACCGGCGCTTCCCTGGCCCTGCTGGGTGTTTACATGGTCTACCAGATAACGCCGATGTACACCCGGCGCGGCGGGAAGCAACAGACCATAGAGCGGGCGTTTCACGCCCACGCGGAACAGTTGCGGCAGCGCGGCGAGATGCCCTCCGGCCTGCCGGAAGGCGTGGAACTGAAGACCCTGGACAAGTCGTGGAAAGCGATAACGGTGGAGTTCTGGGACATCCAGTGGAGGCTGAGCGTGCCCCTGCTTTTCCTGCTGGGGGCCGGTGTGGGACTGGTCTCGTCCACATTGGGAGTCGGCGGCGGCTTCCTGATGACTCCCATCCTGGTGACTATGTTCGGGCTTCCCCTCTACGTTATCGTGGCCATAACGCTGCCCTACGTGTTCGTCCAGTCGGCCATCGCGCTGTTTTCGTACACCGTCACCGTGCCGATAATAACCGGGGTGCACACGCCGCCGGAGTGGGCGTGGGGTTTCTACGCCTCCGCCGGGGCCATATTCGGGGCGTGGCTGGCCTCCAAGACGCAGAGGTACGTGCCCCAAAGGTCGTTGAAAATCATCGCCGGAGGGGTCACCGCAATCACTGGTTCGTTGTACGTCGCCAGTTTCTTCATCGAGCTTCCCTTTGCGGTCTAAGATGAGTCCATGAGGGCGTTGCGCTGGCTGAGCATACGGCTGGTATCATGGCTGCCGTTCATCGTGATGGCGCTGGCCGTCTTGGTGGGGGCGTGGCACGTCTGGACGCGGTGAATTGGGGGCTTATATGACTAATTACACGAGCGACAATTAATCCTTGGCCTTCCTTGTTATTTACCGCTTCAAAAATCAATATGTTAAAATAAAATCCAATGGTAAAAGGCCTTTGGATAGCAGGAACCTATCTATTCAGCCTTTTGGTTAGCTACTTGGCTTTGGGAGCATGGTACGATTATCCGTTCAAAGAACGCTTTGGATTATCGGTAGACCTAGCGGTTACTGCTACGGCAATCTTTGAATCGGCAGGTGGAATAATTATGTTGGCATCATTTATTCGTGACAAGCATATAGAAAAAGGACGTAAGGAAAAGAGGGAAGAAATCCAAAGAAAGATAGGCGAATGGCGAGCACAAGGTCTATCAGACGCCGAAATCCTGGAACGCTTGACCTTGAACAGAGAGTAAGGTCCAGGGTCGCCCCTCACTCCAGGGTCTCTATCTTGTGGGCCTCTATCCACTCCCAGTCGAGTTGGTAGCCCAGGCCGGGAAGGGTGGGAGCCTCGATCAGGCCATTTTCGTTGAGCTTGATGTCGTCAACCAGCCCGAATTGATGGGCGGCTTGGGGCATCCAGTACTCGAAGAAGTCGCAGTTGGACACCGAGAAAATAACGTGCAGGTTGGCGGCGTTCATCAGCGAATTGCCGGCAATGCCGATTTCGCAGTTCATGCCGAACCCCTCCGCCAAGGAACAAAGCTTCTTCAAGCCGGTGATGCCCAGGTTCCGGGCGGTGCCGCGCACCAACCGCGACGACTGGTTCCTGATAATGTTGGCCGAGTTGAAGAACTGGAAGGGGTTCTGGTCGCTCATGCAAAGGGGCACGTCCAGACGGGTGCTCAACTCCTTGATGGAGTCCAGGTCGTGGTGAGGCACCGGGTCCTCGTACCAATGGAAGCCGTTGCGGTCCAGCGCCCGCCCCACGTCCAGGGCTTGGCGGAACCGGTACCCGCAGTTGGGGTCGAGCATCAGCTTCATGTCCGGCCCTACCCGCTCCCGCACAGCCGTAACGGTTTCCACCACGTCGTTGGTGGACATAACGCCGGGATGCAGCTTGTAGGCGCGGAACCCCGCCGACACCAGTTCATCGGCCTCTCTCACGTATCCCTCGGCTGAGTCGTGGCGCGGCGGGTAGGTGGCGTACACCTCGGCCTGACGCCGGTGGGCGCCCAGCAGGGTGTAGACCGGGGCTCCGGCGGCCTTGCCGCATATATCCCACAACGCCACGTCTACCGGGGCCCACATGCTGTTGGTAATGCCTCTCCTGGAATACAGCACTCCCAAGCGGTCCCACAGCCACTCCCGGTCCGAAGCGTCCCTGCCCACCATTTCCGGCTTCAGCACGCGGAGTATCGGCCCGAACAGGCCCCGGCCTCCCTGCCGGAATTCGCCCACGAAGCAGTTCCCTTCGATGCCCTCGTCGGTGAACACCCGCAGAACGCCCTGCTCGGTGGCGCCGGCGAAGCGCCCAAGGTCCGAGTCCAGGCCGGTATCCGGTATTTCTCTGCGAATCACGTCGATTTTCATGTCGGTGATTTTCACGGCGTTCACCTCGTTCCTCGGTTGGGTTCCTGGAGCCGATTAGGTTGTTGGGCAAGATTTTAGGCTAGGCCCGGCCCCGCCACAAGATAGTTAAAAGTCCTACGAAAGATGCCAGGGACACAATTATGATGGCATCGCCAAAGGCCGCCACCACCGACGGGGAAGCACCGCCGGGCGCGGTCAATATCGGCCAGCCAAGGGACCTCGTATACACGGCGGCGCCCAATGCGGTGCCGATGGCCGTGCCAATCACCCGGCTGGTGGCGAGGAAACCGGCAGCGCTGCTGAGGTATTCCCTGGGCACGTAACCCATGATGGCGATGTTGTTGGCAGGAACGGCGATGGACAAGCCGGCCCCGCTGACCGTGATGGCCAGCACGATGAGCCAAATGGAGGCGGTGAATCCCAGGTAACCCAACACCAAAAGTCCTCCGGCCAGCAACACCAAGCCCAGAAGCGACGGCCAAAGAGTCCCCAACTTGTCGGCCATGATCCCGCCCACCGGGGAGAAAACCAGCCGGGCCAAGTGAAAGGGTAATATCGCCAAGCCGGCCAGCGTAGCCGAGAAGCCAAGGCCCTGGATGAGGAAAAAGGGCGACAGGAAATTCCATCCGCCGTGGGCTATCTGAATGAATATCTGGGCCACCACGCCCGAAGAGAAGACCTTGCTGGCGAACAGCTTGATTTCGATGATAGGCGCTGACGCCAGCCGTTCGATGACCACCAGCACCGCGAGAAATCCGGCGGTGAGCATGAGCAGTGAGAACTCCAGCGTAGAAAAGAAGCCCAGTTCGTCGGCTTGGTTGATGGCCAGCAGTCCGGTGATCATCGCCGCGGTAAGGACAATTGCGCCGGCGAAGTCTATGCGTATGGGGCCTCGCTGCCCCACCGGGCCTGCGCCCGGCGTGGTTCCCGCCTTCGCGGGAACGACGGGAAGGGGGTCGTTCCTCAAATAGCGCCAAGCCACGAATACCCAAAGCACGTGGGCCGGGATGCGGGCCCAGAAGAGGGCCCTCCAGTCCAGGTAGTCAATCAGCAGCCCGCCCAGGTAGTAGCCGCCCCCGATGCCCACACCGAGCGCCATGTTGTTGATGCCTTGGGCAATTCCCCGCTCGTGGGGCGGGAAGTCCTGGGTAATCAGCGCGTTGTCGTTGGCCAGCACCATAGAGTGGCCGAAGGCCGTCAGCACCCGGGCGGCTATAAGCTGGTTGACGTCCTGGGCCAAGGAGGCCAGGGCGAGGCTCACGATGACGACGATGACGCCCCACACGTAGACCTTCGTCCGGCCTATGGTGTCGGATACCCAGCCAAGGGTAAGGAGGGGCGCCGTGCTTCCCAGGTAGTAGGCGAGCGCCAGCCAGACTATGACGTTGGCATCGGTCTGGAAATCGACGATCAAGGCGGGAAAGCCGATGGCGATTATGCCGAAGTCCATGATGCTTAACAGGCTTCCGAAACCCACCACGGACAACAGCACCCATTTGTACTCTAGTCTCGTGCTTTCCCTCCAGGTTGCTTCGTTCTTCGCCGGTCAGACGACAGCCGCAGATTGCCCTGAGGTCTCGATGCTGCAATGGACAAGGAGTCCCCTCCGGCGTACTATTCCCGTAAAGGCCGCGTGGCGTGGGCGTCCGACATTGACGGCGCCGCAAGCCGGGACTTCCCGGTCAATAAGCCCCAAAGACTATACCAGAGGCGCGGAGAGATTATGAAGGTTGGAATGTTCATGATGCCGTCCCATCCGCCGGAACGGCCAACGTTTGAAGCCCACAAGTGGGACCTGGAATGCCTGCGCTTGGCCGACGGCCTGGGGTTCAGCGAAGCGTGGATCGGCGAGCATTTCACCGCTCCGTGGGAGCCTGTGCCGGCCCCGGACCTGCTTATCGCCCAAGCGTTGATGCAGACCAAGAACATCAAGCTGGCGTCGGGGGCGCACCTGTTGCCCTTCCACAATCCCATAGAGCTGGCCCACCGGGTGGCGTACCTGGACCACATGGCCCAGGGGCGCTTCATGTTCGGCATAGGGTCCGGAGGGTTGCAGTCTGACCACGAGTTGTTCGGCGTGGACATGAACGCCGGGCAGCACCGGGAGATGACGCGGGAGTCGCTGGACATCATACTGAGCATCTGGGAGCACCTGGACGGTCCCTTCCACTACAAGGGGAAGTTCTGGAACTTCGACATCCCGGACCCGAAAGACTACGAGTTCGCCACGTTGAAGACCTTTTTGGGTCCCTACCAGAAGCCTCACCCGCCCATTGGAGTGGCCGCTGCCAGCCCCGGTTCGCAGACTCTGAGGATAGCCGGTGAGCGGGGTTACATCCCGTTGAGCCTGGGACTTAACGCCGTATACATGGCCAGCCACTGGGACGTAGTGGAAGAAGGAGCGCGGGAAAGCGGGCTGGAACCGCCTTCCAGGGAGACGTGGCGCATAGTAAGAGACGTCTGGGTTGCCGACACCGACGAAGAGGCGCGGGACGGCGCCCTCAACGGCATGTTGGGCCGGGCGTGGCGGGACTACCTGCACCCTCTCTTCTCCTTCGGCCCGTACCCCTTTACGCGGGCAATGAAGCACGACGAGAGCATCCCCGACGAGGCGGTCACGGTGGAGTACATGCTGGACCACCTGTGGCTGGTAGGGTCGCCGGATACCGTGGCCCAAAAACTGCGGGACCTGTACAAAATGGTCGGCGGGTTCGGCACCCTGCTCTGGCTCACTTTCGACCACTCGGAAAACAGGGCGGCCTACGAGAAGAGCATGAGGCTGCTGACTGAGAAGGTGATGCCGCAGGTGGCCGATCTGACCGGAAGCTGATTGCCCCAATCGTCCCGGGAGGTGTTGTCATGACTACTACCATAGCCGGTCAAATAAGAGCGGGGACTATCGAGGAAATCAAGACGCGTGGTTGCACGGTGGTCACCGGCGGCGGTCACGCCATCGCGGTGTTCCACCATGACGGAGAGTTGTTCGCGGTGGACAACCGCTGCCCCCACATGGGCTTTCCCCTCGACCGGGGAAGCGTCAAGGACGGCATCCTGACCTGTCACTGGCATCACGCCAGGTTCGATCTCGCCAGCGGCGGCACTTTCAATCCCTTCGCGGATGACGTCCGCAGCTATCCGGTCAACGTCGCCGACGGCGTGGTCTGGGTGGACCCGCAGCCCGCGCCCCGTGATGAGGTCGTCCACTGGTCGGCCCGCCTCCAGGACGGGATGCAGCACAACATCAGGCTGGTGATCGCCAAGGCGGTCCTCGGCCTTCAAGCGGCCGGCTGCGATTATCGAACGGCCCTGGGAATAGGCGCCCGGTTCGGCACCGAATACTCGGCCGACGGATGGGGCGCGGCCATGAGCATGTTGACCTGCATGGCCAACGTACTGCCGGAGTTGAACGAGGACGACCGGCCGCGGGCGTTGTACCAGGGGTTGATGCACGTGGCCCGGGAATGCGCGGGCAAAGCGCCCCGGTTCATCGTGGAGCCGTTGCCCGGCGGAGAGACGAGGCCGGAGGTGTTCAAGAACTGGTTCCGCAACTTCATCGAGGTGCGGGATGACGATGGCGCCGAGCGGTGCCTGCACACGGCGATAGAGCTGAGGTTTCCTCAGACAACCATTGCCGACATGGTGTTCGCCGCCGCCACCGACCATATCTACCTGGACGCCGGGCACACGGTGGACTTCGCTAACAAGGCCTTCGAACTGCTGGACCATATCGGCTGGGACCACGCGGGACATGTGCTGACCAGCTTGACCCACGGCATGGCCCGCGCCCGCCGCAGCCAAGAATTAAGCTCCTGGCGCACTCCCATAGACTTGGCGTCGATGGTCTGGAAGGCAAGGGAGGAACTGCCGAGGCTGTGGGAGCAGGGCAGGGCCAGAGAGGGCGAGTGGCATGACGAGGAAGCGCTTGCCGCAGTCATGCTGGGCGACGACCCCGCTGCAATCATCGACAGTATCAAGGCGGCGATAGCCGGAGGAGCCACTGCTGAAGCTCTCGGCTCTACGGTGGTCTACGCAGCGTTCCTGAGGATGGCCCACTTCCACACTTCCAACGAGTTCCGTGACTGGGACACCGTCCATAACACGCTGACCGCCGCCAACGCGGTGCACATGGCGTTGCGGCGGGCGCCCTCCGTCGAACTGGTGCGAGCGGTTTTCGACGTTGCCATAAGCATCTACTTGGACAGGTTCCTGAACATGCCGCCGCAACGAATACCGAACACGGGCGAAGGCCCCATCGACGCCGACGCGCTGCTTTCGCAATTGCTGGAACGAGCCGATGTCCGGCAGCAGGTAGACGAGGTGGCCCAGCTTGTGTCCCAATACCTGACCGGCGCCGGACAGCCCGGCCCGTTGCTCAATACCCTGGGCCGGTTGATGCTGAGGGAAGACGCCGGGTTCCACTCGTTCCAACTGGTGGACGCCGGTTTCAAGCAGTTCGGGCTGCGAAAAGGTTCCGACGCCGGTCGGAAGGTCCTGATAGGCATGTCCAGATTTTTGGCCGCCCACTCGCCCACACCCAGGGCCGTGGGCCAGACTTACCAGATTGCCCTGCGCCTGCAACGGGGCGAGGAGATTTACCAGGAAGGGTAGAGGTTGCGCAGGCCTGCGGTAGACTGAGACTTATCCGACTTGAGCAGGGAGAAGTGATGCCGAGAGTAGAAGGCAAGGTAGCTTTGATCAGCGGTGGAGCCAAGGGGCAGGGCGCGGTTGAAGCCAGGATGTTTGCCCAGGAAGGGGCCAAGGTGGTCATTGGCGACATTCTTGACGACCTGGGTGTGCAGGTACAGGCGGAAATTAACGAGACCGGCGGCGAGTGCCTTTACGTCCATCTGGACGTCACCAGCGAATCGGACTGGCAGGATGCCGTTGAGGCTGCCGTGGCCCGGTTCGGAAAGCTGGATGTGCTGGTGAACAACGCGGGCATAGGCAGCCCCAAAAACGCTGCCGGTGAGCGTATGACAATCGAAGCCCTGACGGAAGGCCAGTGGGACCAGGTGATGGACGTGAACGCCAAAGGCGTCTTCCTGGGCACGAAGGCCGCCATCCCGGAGATGAGAAAGGCCGGGGGAGGCTCCATCATCAATATTTCGTCGGTTGCCGGGCTGGTTGGCGGCACTACCTCGGCCTATGGCGCTTCAAAGGGGGCAGTCCGGTTGCTGACCAAGTCGACGGCCATCCAGTACGCCAGCGAGGGCATCCGGGCCAACTCGGTGCACCCGGGAGTTATCATCACCGACATGACCGCCGGGATGCTGGCCGACGAAGCGGGACGGGAGTTCAACCTGGCCCGCCACCCCATCGGCAGGCTCGGCGTATCGGAAGACGTGGCTTACGGAGTCCTGTACCTTGCCAGCGATGAGTCTTCGTTTGTGACCGGCAGCGAGTTGGTTATCGATGGAGGGCTGACGGCCCAGTAGCGTCAGGGAGCGGATTTAGGCAACGCAACCGGGCTTTGAGATAGGTTGCTAAGCCCCTTCAAAAATCTGGGCGACCGGCAGGTGGAATCCGGGAAGGACTCTTGACTCTACCGTGTCGCCCAGCCCGGAGAGGGAAAGGCGGCTGTACTGGCCGCCTTCCAGGTCTAGCGCCTCAACCGTCCTTCCCTGAGGCGACACAATCCAGCATTCGCGGACGCCGATCTGCGCGTAGTCAGCGAGCTTGCCGTCAATGTCTACCCGGCTGTTGCTTGGCGACAGAATCTCGACCACCAGGTCGGGGCCACCTTCAATACGGTCGCCCAAGATGCCGGAGTTCTCGTTGCTGACGAACAGCAGGTCCGGCTGCCGTACCCTGAGCGGTTGTTCTCTGACGATAACATCGAGAGGGGCGTACCATACGTTCCCCAGCCCGTGCTCGCTGACATATCGCTGGACTGGCCTGTAGATGTTGCCCGAAATGGTCTGGTGCGAGCGGGTAGGTCCGGCAGCCATGACTAATTCACCATCGATGATCTCGTAACGCGCCTTGGTCTCCGGGCTGTCCAGGTAATCTTGGTAAGTGAGCCTGGTCTGTAACGTCATCAGCGTACCCCTGCGGGCTGGAAAGTATCCGGGCAGGCACAAGACCCGCGAATGCGTATAAACCACCGAACCCGCGAATGCGTATAACACACCGCACGGCGTTAATTGGAGCGCAGGCGGGACGCCTGCGATAGATGAAGCGGGCTGGAAGCCCGCGCTCCTTATCACGGAAGCCTGGAGCGCCCAAGGGTAGGCACAAGGCCTACCCCTACTCAATCCGGTACACGCGCACGGCGGTGTCGTGGAACATGTCGGCGCGTTCCGAGGCCGAATAGCCCTTGGACAGGCGTTTGAAGGCGTTGTACATGACGTTGTAAGAGTAGGAGACCTTGTCCACGGGGAAGTTGCTTTCGAACATGCACCGGTTGGGGCCGAACTTCTCGATGCAATAGTCCATAAATGGGGCCATAGCCTCGGCCAACTCTTCGGAGCCTATGGGCGTGTCCCTGGTGTGCCAGTCGAACCCGTTGGCGGGCATACCCATGCCGCCCAGCTTCATGTTCACGTTGGGGCATTCCGCCACGGCGTCGATGCCCTTCCTCCACTGGGCCAGCACTTCTTCGTTACGGCCCGCGTAGGGACCGATTCGCATAAGACCGCCTATGTGGTTCAGGATGATGGTCAGGTCGGGTACGGCCTTGGCGAAATCGGCCAGATCGGGCATCTGGTGAAAGTACATCCAGCCTTCCAAGGACATCCCCATGTCCGACAGCACCTTGGCGCCGGCGCGGAACTGGTCGGTGCGCAACTGTCCGGGTGCCCGGTGTAGGGCTGTGTTGACTATCTCCGGGCTGTCGTCCCAAGTGACCGAATGACGGATGCCCCGGAAGCGGTTGGGGCTGGCGGCTTGCAGGGCCTCCAGCACCGGCTTGACGCCGTCGCCAAGGTTGAGGTTGGCGTGGCCGACGATGGCCGCGGCGGCTTGCCCTGGCCCGTACAGGCCTGTGTTGCTGGCGGCGGCCAAGCCTTGAACGAACTCGACCTCGCCCACGGGGCGCATCTCTTCGGGGCCGCTGGCCCGGTACATGGCCCTGGCTTCGACGAACACCGTGGAGCGGACGTTGCCGGCGCTGTTGATGTCGTCGGCCAGTTCGTGCAGCAGGTAGCGTTGGTAGGGGATACGCTCGGTCCTGAAGTCCCAGAAGTGGTGGTGGGGGTCGCAGATGGGGATTTCCGGCTCCAGGACGGGTTCCGTGGTCAAGTCCAGCCAGTCATTACCTCCGAACGGCATGATGACGCCTCCGTTGCATTAGTATCATAGCCCAATCATAGCATAAGGGTATGAGAAGGTTCTGCCGCTGGCGAATTACTAACCCAAGGCCGCCTCGATCCTTAACGCCCACGGTTTCAGGATGGCGTAGAGGGCGTCGTTGACCGGGGTTGGCACGCCCGCCTCGCGGCCCATGCGCACCGCCGTGCCGGTGATGCCCTCCAGCTCTACCGGGCGGCCGTCGGTGAAGTCCTTGGCCAGGGAGGCCCTGCCGTCGGCGGGGAAGCGGTCCAGGGAGGCCATGGCCCATTCCAGTGAGTCGTCCATGATGGGCGCGCCCCTGGCGCGGCCCACCGCCAGCACCTCTTCGATGGCCTGCTGGATCAATTGCCGGGTTTCCGGTATGGTGCGCATCTCCTCGTATACCGAGTTGGTGGCGGCGTTGACCGCCGCGGACCCGGCGATGTAGGCGTACTTCTTCCAGAGCATTCCCGGCATGTTTTCCTGAAGCTCGACGCGCCAGTTGGCGTGCTTGAATACCTCCAGCAGCCGTTCTCCCCGCTCGGTGATTCCCGGCTCCATTTCGCCGAAACTGGCAATGCCCGGACCGGCCTGCGAGACGACTCCGGGGGCGACTATCCGGCCTTCCATGTAGGCCGATCCGATCATCACCGGCTCGCACCCCAAGGCGTCGGCCAACTGGTCGCCGTTGTCGATCCCGTTTTGCAGGGTGAGTACCACCGTATCGGGTCCGACCATGGGCCGGGTGGCTTCGATGGCAGCGGCGTTCTGGTACATCTTCACGTTGAAGAGAACGAGGTCCTGGATGCCCGCCGCAAAGGTGTCTTCCAAGGCCTTGCCCGGGGCTTGGAACGTGCCGTCGTTGACGCTTTCCACGCGCAGGCCATGCTCCTGAATGGCAGCCAGGTGCGCGCCCCTGGCGACGAAAGTAACCTCGTGGCCGTCGCGGGCCAGTAGTCCGCCGAAATAGCCGCCTACGCCGCCGGTGCCCATTACACCTATTTTCATTTTGGGTATACCTCCTTTCGATTGCCAGCCAAGTATACATGTACCCGGCGGGTTTCCCGCCTTCGCGGGAAAGACGGGAAGGGTAACCGAGATAGGCGAACGAAGATATTTTGAATTATAATATTGTTAATCAATGTACGATGTAGACGATGTTACGCTGGTGAAGTAAATGACCCAAGGGCAAACAATACTGGTTACCGGTGCCACCGGATATATAGGCGGGAGATTGGCTCCTCGGTTGATCCAGGAAGGGCGCCGTGTTCGCGTCCTTGTCCGTAACCGGAGCAGTCTGCTGTCACGTCCGTGGTCCCGCGAAGTCGAGGTGTCCGTCGGGGATGTTCTGGACCCTGGCACTCTGGCCGAAGCGCTTGCAGGAGTCGACTGCGCCTACTACTTGATTCACAGCATGTCCAGCGGCCCCGGATTCCATGAACTGGACCTGCGGGCTGCCAGGGTCTTCGGTCAGGCCGCGAAAGACGCGGGCGTCAACCATATCATTTACTTGGGCGGCTTGGGAGACCCTGAAGCCAACCTCTCCCGACACCTGCGCTCCCGCCAAGAGACGGGGCAAGCGCTGCGGGAAGGTGGGGTTCCGGTCACCGAGTTTCGGGCGGCTGTTATCGTTGGATCCGGGAGCATCTCGTTTGAAATGGTCCGTGAACTTGTGGAGCGGTTGCCTGTCATGGTCTGTCCCAAGTGGGTTTACTCCCGCATCCAACCCATCGCCGTGGACGACCTGTTGGAATACTTGGTTTCGGCCCTCGACACCCCCGAATGTCGTGGCCGAACCATCGAGATTGGCGGGAAGGACGTGACCACCTACAAAGGGCTGATGTTGGGCTATGCCAAGGCAAGAGGCCTCAAACGACTGTTGTTGCCGGTCCCGGTCTTGACTCCCCGCCTCTCTTCTTACTGGGTGCATTGGATGACTCCCATTCCCGCCAGGATCACTCAACCCTTGGTCGACGGGCTCCGCAACGATGTCGTAGTCACCAACGGTAGTGCTGAGGTCCTCTTCCCCTGGATCGCCCCGCGGGACTACGCCTCGGCTATTGACAGGGTAATTGAGGACTTGGAAGAAGGAAGGATAGACACTTCGTGGAGCGACGCCGTGGGCAGCCATGTTGAAGTGGAGGAACAGGTCCGCTTGGAGTCGCGCCAAGGCATGATCGTCGAACGCCGGCGTCGCCGGGTTGCAGCCCCGCCTGGAGACGTCTACCGGGTGATCACCGGGATAGGAGCAGCCCGGGGGTGGTACTTTGCCAACTGGAGTTGGCGGTTGCGGGGGATGTTGGACCGTTTATTGGGCGGCGCCGGCCTCCGGAGAGGGCGGCGTCATCCCGACGACCTGCGGGTCGGCGACGCCCTGGACTTCTGGCGAGTGGAAGCCTTGGAAACAGACCGGATGGTCCGCCTGAGCTCCGAGATGAAGGTCCCGGGCAAGGCGTGGCTACAGTACGAGGTACAGGAAGACAGGGACGGTTTAACCTGGTTGGAGCAAACGGCGGCCTTCGTTCCCAAGGGATTGACCGGACTGGTCTACTGGTATGTCCTGTATCCCATGCACGCCTGGATTTTCAGCGGACTGGTCAAGGCTATCGCCCGCCGGGCTGAAGGCGCGGCGATGGCACATGCCGGAGAGCGCCCGGAGCGTGGAAGCCCCGGGCAAGACGGACCTGCTTGACTGTTCCCGGAAGGGCCAACCGGTTGCGTATCTCCCGCCCTAACCGCTCATACCGGGCTTCCGAACTGCTCACGCAGGTCCCGTTTCAGGACCTTGCCCATCACGTTGCGCGGCAGTTCGTCAACGAATACCACTGATCGCGGGCGTTTGAAACTGGCCAGGTGCTGGGTGCAGTACCGGATCAACTCATCCTCCCCCACGTCGCCGGAGCCTTTGACTACCACGGCGCAGACCTCCTCGCCCCACTCCACGTCCGGGATGCCGATGATCGCCGCGTCCTCCACGTTGGGATGGGACCTGAGCACCTGTTCCACCTCTTCCGGGGAGACCATTTCGCCGCCGCGCTTGATGAAGTCCTTGGCCCGTCCTGACAGGTAGATGTACGCATCTTCGTCCTGGTAGCCCAGGTCTCCGGTGTAAATCCAGCCGGAGCGGATCGCTTCCTGGGTGGCGGCCTCCTGTTGCCAGTAGCCGCGCATCATCCGGGACCCTCTGGCGACGATTTCGCCCACCTCTCCCAAGTCCACGTCGTTGCCGTCCTCGTCCACAATTTTCACTTCCACGTCTTCCAGGGGCTTGCCGATGGAGGTGAGGCGGCGCAACTTCCTTTCTATCTCGTCCGGCCCGCCCTCCAGAACGTGGTCCTCCGGCGGGAGCATGGTGATGGTGGAAGCCGTCTCGGTCTGGCCGAAGGCGTTGATGAACCGGGCGGTGGGGAACTTGCCGATGGCGTCCCTGATTACTTCCATGGGCATCGGGGCGGCGCCATAGGTGATGACGTCCAGCGATGAGAGGTCGTACTCGCCGAAACGGGGGTGGTCCATCAGGTGCTTGAGCATTGTGGGCACGAGCATGGCCCGGTTGGCCCGGTGCCGCTGCACCAGGTCCATCCACTCTTCAGGCTCGAATTGCCGCATGATGGCCAGGGTGCGTCCGCCGTAGACAGCGGCCAGGGCGGCTTGCAGACCGGCGATGTGGTACAGGGGGACGGTGAGCAGGTTCGTCTCCTCCGAGTCGGGGTCGGCTGGGTTCACCGTTGCCAGCAGGTAGCCGGAGAAGCTCTCGTGACTGAGCATCACCCCTTTGGGGACGCCGGTAGTGCCGGCGGTGAACATGATTACCGTGGTATCGTCGTCATCCCCTTCCGGGAAGTTCAATTGGTCGGTTAGCGCCCCCTCCAAAAGTTCCGCGTAAGTAATTGTGCCGCCGAGGGCATCGCCATCCAGCACGACCACCAGTTCGGGAGCAGCGTCCCCTCCGGTGGGTACCAGGGGCAGGTATCGTTCGCCAACGAACAGGGCCTTTGGCTGGGCGATGGCGAGCATCTGCTCCAGTTCTTCCGACTTGGCGCGGAAATTGATGGGGACGTATATAGCGTCCAACTGGGCAGCGGCGAAGTAGACCTCTATACATTGGGGCGTGTTTACCTGCATCAGGGCCACGCGGTCTCCCGCGCCGACGCCCTGGTCGGCCAAAGCGTTGGCCAGCGCGTTCACCCGCTCCTGAAATTCCACAAAAGTGACCTGCTCGTTGTCGAAGAGCATTGCCGCCCTGTCCGGCACAATAGCCCCGGCAATCATCAGAAATTCGCTGGTGTTCATGGACAGTCTCCTTGAAAGTGGGTTCCTCTCATATTGACCTTCTCCCATTCCGGGAGAAGGTATCGGCAATCTCAGTTACAACAATGAAGCCGCCAGCCTGGTCTCCAGCGCAACGCCGTCACCGAGCGAAAGGTCGCTGCCCAGTGTCAAAGCCGTTTTTGCGGCGGCAACTATTCCGGGTTCAAGGGTAGACACTGCTGATGCGGCGGCCCAAGCTGCGTCAATCAACTTATCGTTTACGATGACCCGTGTGACCAGCCCCATAGCCAGCGCTTCAGCGGCGTCGAACCGGCGCCCGGTGAGCAATATGTCCAAGGCCGTTCCCGTCGGAACGTTCCTCGGCACGGTCTGGGTGCCACCGGCTGCGGGAATCATGCCCAGTTGGACTTCCGGCAGCGCAAAGATAGTGTCTTCCCCTGCCAAGCGCAAGTCGCCCAGCAACGCCATCTCCACGCCTGAGCCGATGCAGTAGCCGTGCACTGCCACGATCACCGGCTTGGGCAAATGGGCCAGTTGCCCCCAAACGTCCCGCTCCCAGCGCACTTGGCGGGCAACCGCTTGCGAAGGGGCGGTGCCGAATTCGGTCAGGTCGGCCCCGGCGCAAAACGCCCGTCCCTGGCCGGTGATCAAAACGGCGCGAACATCGGGATCATCTTCGGTAGCCGCCAGGGCCTCGGAAAAATCGTCCCGCATTTGAATGCTGTAGGCGTTCAGCGCATGGGGGCGATTTAACGAAATATGCGCCACCGCGCCTTTCTTTTCAAACAGCAAAGTGCTGAAGGAAGACATCGGCGGGCCTTACCTTTATCCGCCCTTGGACGCCCGGCGGCGCAGTTCGTCCATATCGACTTCCGTGTAGCGCAGGCCGATGTTTTCCAGGTTATGGGCGTCGCTGACCTCCACCAGCGTCAGGTCGTGCGCTTGGGCGATTTGCGTTACTAGGGGTTTGCGAATGTGCCAGTTATGGATGTAGTTGTCGACCTCGATGGCGTGGACACCCTCCTCAATGACGATTTTGGGCGAGTAGTAACCGGGGTGGGCGTAGATGCGGAACACGCCGCCGTCGTCAAGGAACAACTCGCTTATCTGGTACTCGTCGAATGGATTTTGAGGAGGCCGGACCTCAATCTCCCACCCCGGTATGATGATGGCCTCGCCTGGAAAGTGTCGCTCCACTATCTCCTTGAACTCGAAGGCCCAGTCCTTGTTGTTGTGGTCGGTAACGGCGATGCCGTCGATTCCGCGAGACCTTATCTGTTCCACTACCTTCCGGGCGATTTCCACGGACGGCGGCTGGAAATTGAAGGCCTCCCAGATGTGAGTGTGCAGGTCCAGTTTAACTTTCAATGTCGGTAGTCCCTCTTCTTGGAGTCAATGGTCTTTCGGATAGTTGTGAGAGAAGCAACGACTCTCGTACACCGTTGGCTAACATAACAACATTACTCGCCAGTGTACTCAGGAGACCTGCGTTCCAGAAAGGACGTTATGCCCTCCGCCCGGTCTGCGGTGCTGTGCAGCAGTACGTTCAGGTCAGTTTCCAGCCGCAGCCCTTGGTCCAATGTCAGGTCAAGCCCTTGCGACACTGCCTCTTTCAGGTAACGGGCGGCTATGGGCGCCCCGGCGGCGATTTGGTGGGCCATAGCTGCCGCCTCGGTCATTAAATCACCGTCATCAACCACCCGGTTGATCAAGCCAATGCTCAGGGCTTCTGGCGCAGTGACCAGTCTGGAGGTAAGTATCATGTCCCGGGCCCACGCTGGCCCAACCAGCCTGGGCAGCCGCTGGGTGCCGCCGTCCCAAGGCAAGCTGCCTTCCCCGAGTCCGGTCAGGCCGAACCTGGAACTGTTCGATGCGATGCGGATGTCGCCGGCCAAGGCCAACTCCAGCCCGTGGTCCAGGGCGTCTCCGTTCACCGCCACCAGTACAGGGACTTCGATGGCGGCGATGGATGAGGTGACCTGCACACTCCGAAGCCAGTCCAATTTTTCACTGGCGCCACCGCCGGCCATGGCCGGCGGTGGCGACGCCCTTCCGACGGAGAAATGCTTTCCCGCCCCGGTGAAAATAACGGCCCTAACATGGGCTTCTTCCCTAATTGAGCCGCAAACCTCTCGGATTTCGGCGGCCAAGGATTGTTCGACGCAGTTGCAGGTGTCCTGCCGGTCCAGCGTGACCGTAGCGATGCCGTTCTCCAGGTGGTAGTCTAAACAGCGGTATCGAATTGCGAACCCTCGATTGCCGGTGATTTCCAGCCGGCGTTGCTTCGGGTAGTCCTTAGATAGTAGGGCGGTGTAGTGTCGCTTGACAAGAGTAACCATCTTATTTAGGATAATTTCGCACTTTCACGCCTAGAGTGCTAAAGAAAATTGTTCAAAAAACAAGCCCTGATTGGGGGATAGAAAGGAGGCAAATGTGGCGAATTTTGTGCCGCTGGGCGAGCGGGTTGTAGTAAAGCCCATCGAGCAGGAACAAACTACCAAGGGCGGGATTTTCCTACCTGACACTGCCAAAGAAAAGCCACAGGAGGGGGAAGTGGTAGCCGTGGGTCCGGGACGGGTTGGCGACGACGGCAAGCGAATCGCCATGGAATTGACCAGTGGCGACCGCGTCATCTATTCAAAATTCGCCGGGACCGAGTATAAGGATGGCGACGACGAATACTTGATCCTGCGTGAGAGCGATATCCTGGCCAAACTCAGCTAAACTTTCAAGGCGGCTTTCAGGCCGCCTTTAGACAGAAGGACGGTGATAAAGGATGCCCGCAAAGAAACTAGCCTACTCGGAAGAGGCGCGTAAGTCCCTTCGGACCGGCATTGACACTTTGGCCGCGTCGGTCAAGGTAACGCTGGGCCCAAAGGGCCGAAACGTTGTGCTTGACAAGTCCTTTGGCCCTCCCCAGGTTTGCAGTGACGGGGTCACCATCGCCAAAGAGATCGAGTTGCCCGATGCCTTCGAGAACATGGGCGCTCAGCTCCTCAAAGAGGCGGCTACCAAGACCAACGACGCTGCCGGTGACGGCACCACCACCTCGGTAGTGTTGGCCCAAGCCATCATCAACGACGGTTTCAAGAATGTTACCGCCGGGACCAACCCCATGGCCATCAAGAGGGGTATCGACAGGGCAGTTGCCGCCATAGTGGACGAGCTTCAAAGCATGGCCCAGCCCGTGGAAACCCGCGAGCGCATAGGGCAGGTGGCAAGCCTCTCCGCCCATGAAGACGCCATTGGCGAGACCATTGCCGAATCCATGGAGAAGGTCGGCAAGGACGGCGTCATCACGGTGGAAGAATCCAAGGGACTGTCTGATGAGATCGAGTACGTCGAAGGTATGCAGATCGATCGCGGCTACATTTCCCCTTATTTCATTACCAATGCCGACCGGATGGAGTCCGCCATTGAGGACGCCACCCTGCTCATCACCGACAAGAAGGTTTCCGCTGTGGCCGAGTTGCTTCCCGCTTTGGAGAAGCTGCTCCAGACCGGTAAGAAGAACGTTGTAATCATCGGTGAGGACATCGACGGCGAGGCCCTGGCTACCTTGGTAGTCAACAAGCTGCGGGGCACGTTGAACGTTCTGGCCGTGAAGGCTCCGGGATTCGGCGACCGCCGCAAGGCCATGCTCGAGGACATCGCCATTTTGACCGGCGGCACCGTGATCAGCGAAGAAACTGGCCGCAAGCTGGACAACGCCTCGTTGGACGACTTCGGACAAGCCCGCCGCGTCTCCGCCACCAAGGACGAGACCACCATTGTGGAAGGCCGGGGATCGGAAGAGGCCATCCAAGCCCGGATCAACCAGATCAAGACCCAGATCGAAGAGACCACTTCCGAGTTTGACCGCGAGAAGTTGCAAGAGCGGATGGCAAAGCTGTCCGGCGGCGTGGCGGTCATCAAGGTTGGCGCGGCCACCGAGATCGAGTTGAAGGAGCGAAAGGCCAGGGTGGAAGACGCCCTTTCCGCCACCCGCTCCGCCGTTGAAGAGGGCATCGTTGCCGGTGGCGGCGTGGCGCTGGTGCGGGCGCAGCGCGCCCTGGACTCCGTTGGAGACATGCCCGGCGACGAGCGGGTTGGCGTAGACATCATCCGCCGGTCGCTGGAACAACCCCTGAAGCTCATTGTGGAGAACGCGGGCTTCGAGGGCGCCGTCGTCCTGAACCAAGTGAAGCAGCAGGCCGACGACTACGGGTACGACGCCGAAGTCGGGGAGTACGGCCCGATGCTGGAGAGGGGCATTGTCGACCCGACCAAGGTCACCCGATCCGCCCTCCAGAACGCGGCCAGCGTCGCGGGAATGGTTTTGACCACCGAGTCGATGATCACGGAGATCCCGCAACCTGCCGCTGCGACCCCGGCGATGCCGCCGATGGACTACTAGCCCAAGGTTGCACTTACGGACGTTGCACCAAGGACCGCCCCGATGCGTCGGGGCGGTTTCTTTTGTCCTCCCAGGAGTTCTTCGCCTCTGGTAAAAGGTCCCGTTTACCCGGACCTGTCCGGTGGCGCGCCAGAATCCCGGCGGGTATAATTCGTTGCCGCCGGTTGGACGAGCAACCGATATTCCTTAGACTGCTAGGGAACTGATGGACGGACCTGACAACGACAACACCGAATCGACTATACGTGGCAAAGTATATCCCTCGCCTGACGTCGCCATCCGGGACATTCCGGAAGGCGCGTCCCTGCTCATAGCAGGATACGCCGGGATTGGTTGGCCCGAAGGACTGCTGCGGGCCTTGGCAACCAGCGGAGTAGGAGGCCTTACTTGCATTTGCCAAGGGGTTTGGCCCCATCCGGTTGAGGCCGCCGACGTAAGCGAACTGGTGGCCAACAGACAGGTACGCAAGCTGGTTTGTCCCCTGCCTTTTTATCCCGGCTCCGGCGGCTTGGTGGAGGATCGGTGGAAGTCCGGCGACCTGGAGATAGAGGTTGTCTCGCCGGGTGCGATGGCTGAACGTTTGCGGGCCGGTGGTGCAGGATTGGCAGGTGTTTTCTTGCCCGCCGCACCGGGCACGCGGTTCCAGGACGGGAAAGAGACCCGTTCCCTCGATGGGAAAGATCACGTCTTCGAGAGGGCGTTGAAGGCCGACTTCGCGTTGCTACGGGCCGCCGCAGCGGATACCGTTGGCAACCTGGTGTACCGGGGCTCCCAACGAAACTGGAACCCGGTGATGGCCATGGCCGGTAGCGTGTGTATCGCCGAGGTCGACGAAATAGTGGAGCCCGGAGACCTTGATCCGGAGTTGGTGATAACTCCGGGCATCTTCGTCAATCGGATAGTTCAGACTGTCTGACCCTCTGTTTTCAACCATCGTTTTCCGCCGAGTGACATAACGGAGATGTCTATGCCCGAAAGACTGGACAACTCGCAGATGGCCCTGAGAGTAGCCCGGGAATTGCGTTCCGGCGATGTTGTGGCCTTGGCACTGGGGCTGCCGACTCTGGTGCCGGAGGTAGTGGTGCCGGGCGCGGGTCTACTGTTTGTGTCGGAGAGCGGGGCTTTGGGCTACCAGACGCACGGGGACTCGGCGGTGGACTCCGGGGGCCGCACAGCGGGTTTTATTCCCGGCGGCGTTTCGCTGAGTACCGCGGAACTGGCTGCGATGGTCAGGGCGGGATACGTGGGCACAGCCGTTCTGCAACCGGGCCAAGTAACCGGGCAGGGAGACTTCACCCACTGGACATCCGCCGCTACGCCTGGGCTGTTTGCAGCATCCTGGGCCTCGGAGTACGCCGGAGCGCCGGTACGGGCCATTGCCATGATGCCCCACACCGACCATGACGGTAATCCGACTATCGTCTCTCAAAGCACAATGCCCTTGGATGGCCGCGGTTGCGTGAGCTTGATTGTCACCGACGCGGCGGTAATACGGGTTAGCCAGGACGGCTTGACTTTGGAAGAGGTCGCTCCGGGATGGTCGTCAGATGCCGTAGCCACAATAACCGGCGCGCCTTTGACGGTATCCACCGCCTTGAGGGAGATGACCTTTGACGCGCCCCGGTTTCAGCAACTCAACAAGGTCTTTCCTACTGCCCTTGAAGCGATTCAGGACCTTCCCGATGGCGCGACCGTTTTCATCGACGGGTTCGCCGGGCCGGGCGGTATGCCTCACTGCCTGCTGGTAGCCCTCCGAGACCACGGCGCCAGCGGCCTGACGATGGTCAGCAATACCGCCGGGATTGCCCGAGTGGTGGGTTTCGGAACGCCGCCCGGACGTCAAGCTATCGACCACAGCATCCTGATCGACAATCACCAAGTAAAGAAAGCCATCGCTTCCTACCCGGTATCGCCATCGCCGGCCCGCCCCAGTTCCTTCGAACTCGCGTTGCAACGAGGGGAAGTTGAGTGCGAGGTGGTGCCTCAAGGCACCCTGGCGGAGCGCCTCAGGGCCGGCGGCGCCGGAGTCGCGGCGTTTTACACCCCCACCGGCGTCGGTACTTTGCTGGCGGAGGGCAAGGAAGTCCGCTCGTTCGACGGGAAGGAATATGTGCTGGAGCAGGCCTTGAGGGCAGACTTCTGCTTGATCCGGGGCCACAAGGCGGACACTCTGGGCAACGTGGTGTACAAGGGCACCTCCCGCAACTTCAACTCGGTCATGGCTCCCGCGGCGCGGGTGACCGTTATAGAAGTGGACGAGGTCGTTGAGCCGGGGGCGCTCGGTCCAGATGAGATTGTGACGCCGGGAGTCTACATCGACAGAATCGTCGTAAGGCCGCCCGGATTCTCCCACTACGAATAGACTCGCCTCAAAGCTGGCAGAAAGACGAGGAACGGCAATGACCCAGGAACAAATCAAGCCCCGCTTGGACCGCGAGATAATCGCGATGCGGGTAGCCAAGGAACTGCCGGACCAAGGCTACGTCAACTTGGGTATCGGCATCCCGACCCTGGTTTCCAACTTCGTTCCCGACGGCAAGGTGGTCTTCTACCACAGCGAGAGCGGGGTGTTGAACTGCGGGCCGCTTGCCGAGGAAGGGGAGGAGGATATCGACCTGATTAACGCCGGCGGGCAGTTTCTGCAAATGGTCCCCGGCATGTCCTTCTTCAATTCCGCGGAAGCCTTCGCCATGATTCGCGGCGGACACGTGGACGTAACGGTTCTTGGGTCACATCAAGTGGCCGCCAATGGAGACTTGGCCAACTGGATGCTGCCCCAGAGGGGTGTCGGTAATGTCGGGGGCGCAATGGACCTGGCCGCCGGGGCCAAGGACGTCATCGTAGCAATGGAGCACACCGACCGGCAGGACCGCCCCAAGATACTGGAAGAGTGTACCTTGCCGGTAACCGGGAAGGGCTGCGTGTCGTTGATAGTGACCGACTTGGCGGTGATCAGGTGCACGGCAGACGGTCTTGTCCTGGAAGAAGTCGCCCCCGGGTGGACGCCGGAGGAGGTTCAGGAACTTACCGGCGCGCGCCTGATATTCTCCCCGGACTTACAGGAATACCACCTGTAACGGAACTCCAAGAGTCAGGGGCTTTTTGCGGTTTCGGCCAAGCAAATAGCCGTAGCCGCACCTCCTGACCACTAGGCTATGGATGACAAGCCGCCGGAACGGGAATCTATATGGAGTGTGGCCCAACGATGGTTGCCTTGGTGTCTAGGATTAATCTTCTCCCTGACCATCGGTTGGATTGCGTTCATAGCCTGGGTTGAGGTAGCGAGCCGGCGACATGATAGTATCGCAGAGACTATAATTGCAGTGGTGAGCAAGGGTGCGTCGGCCGTGCCACTGATTGTTATCAGCGCCATGTTCACCGTGACGACCCTGGACACGACAGGAGGCGGCATAATGGTCACATACAGGTGGCTGAGCAACAAGATTCTCAAACCTCAAGAGGAAAGAATCCGGGCCAAGGCCCAGAAAGAGGTCCAGGAAGAAGCCAAAGCCCGTGGACTCGCGCAGGGACTCGAGCAGGGACTCGCTCAAGGACTTGCCCAGGGACAGAAAGAAGGACTTGCCCAGGGGCAGAAAGAGGGGCGGGAGCAGGTGCAGCGCAGGTGGGAGGACTGGTTCCGCCGCCGCGAGGAAGCGGAAAGGGAGGGAGAACCCTTTGATGAGCCGCCGCCGACCATCTGATAAGCAGCGGATGTCCGGCCAAAGTCATCTTTAACGTCAGCGCACGTTGAGAACGTTGCACGCCTTTCAGCGCGTTGACTTGGCATGGGCTGGGTGATAAGCTTCCCTAAAAGCAACCAAATAGGGGATGTTCTGGCGGGAGCTTGGGCAAGCCAGGCTGAGAGGGTGACCTTGAATTCGTCGCCGACCGTCTGTACCTGATCCGGGTAATGCCGGTGTAGGGATGAGACGCTGCAATGAACTCAAAGTCCAGCCGCCAGGATTATACCTGGCGGTTTGATTTTATCCCATAGCTTAGTGGAGAAATGTTGGCCATGTCAGACGATCTAATCATAGCCGGAAAACATTTCAAGTCCCGCCTTATCCTGGGCACCGGCAGGTACCGGACCATGGAAGACATGGTGCAGGCCGTGGAAGCCTCCGGCACCGAAATGATCACCGTGGCCATCAGGCGCTTGGACTTGGACGACCCGACAAGCAAGACCATTCTCGACTACATAGACTGGAGCCGGTACCAGCTTCTTCCCAACACCGCCGGTTGCAGCACCGTCGAAGAGGCCTTGTTCATAGCCCGGTTGGGACGCGAAGTTGGTCAGACCGACTTCGTCAAGTTGGAGGTTATCCCCGATCACAAGTACCTGTTCCCCGACGCCGCGGCCACTCTTGAGGCTGCCCGCCAACTGGTAAAGGAAGGCTTCGTGGTTTTGCCCTACATCCACGCCGACCCAACCTTGGCCAAGAACCTGCAAGATGTGGGGTGCGCCACCGTTATGCCATTGGGATCGGCCATCGGCTCGGGCCAAGGCATACACACCACGGAAGAGATCAAGATTATCCTGGAGCAGGCTACGGTCCCGGTGGTGGTGGACGCGGGGTTGGCGGTCCCGTCCGATGCCTCCCGTGCTCTCGAGTTGGGTGCCTCCGCCGTGCTGGTCAACACCGCAATCGCCCAAGCTCAAGACCCGGCCCTGATGGCCAAGGCCTTCAGGCATGGCGTCGAGGCGGGCAGAAGCGCCTATCTGGCTGGCAGAATTGCCGCCCGTGAATACGCCTCTCCCAGCAGCCCCACCGACGAGGTGCCCCAGCCGGTCCAGGCCTGAAGTTCTCCGCCATGCGTTCTCCGGTCCCCATACCGTGTCTTTGTTTGGTCACCGACCGGACGGTGGGTGACCCGGACTCTTTGGTCAAGCGTGTTGCCGCCGCGGTTACCGGCGGCGTGGACATGGTCCAGGTGCGGGAAAAGGACATGCCCGGAGCCAAGCTGCTGGAGCTTGTTGTATCCCTGAAAGAAGCTGTTGGAGACCAGGCGGTTGTGCTGGTCAATGAACGGGTGGACGTAGCATTTGCCAGTGGGGTTTCGGGTGTGCATTTGGGGGAAGACGGGCTGGGGGTGGCCACAGCTAGACGCATCCTGGGAGACGGCTACCTTGTAGGGAGGTCGGTCCACTCACTTGCGGCGGCGGAAGAAGCGGAGGCGCAGGGAGCTGATTTCCTTATAGTTGGTACAATGTACTCGACGCGCTCCCATCCCGGCGCACTGCCGGCCGGCCCCGAGTTGATGCGCAACATATCCCGTCATTGCCGCGTGCCCCTCATTGGCATTGGCGGTATCAATGAAAGCAACCTGGGGGAAGTGTTCCGGGCCGGCGCTTCGGGGGTCGCCGTTATTACCAGCATACTCAACTCCGACGACCCGGAGGCGGCCGCCTGGCGGCTAAAAACGGCCATGCAGTCCGCCATGAATGATGAAGCAGCTATTTCCAGGTAGGGATCTCGAGGAGGTCACCGTCCGAGATGATCAACTTGATGGTTAACGGTAAACAGAGGTCCTTGGACGACAGCGTAGATCTGGCTACTTACTTGGCTTCTTTCAACCTGAGTCTCCAGCACGTAGCCGTTGGTTACAATGGTGAGGTCATCAAGAAAGAACTCTATCCCCAGGTCACTCTTAAGGATGGGGATGTGTTGGAAATTGTCCGCCCCGTGGGCGGCGGCTGACCCGGAAAGGGACTCGCAACCGCCATGCAATACGATGGCTTGGACCACCAGGTCCTTGACCCATTACTGGTAGAAGTAGTCAAGCAACACCAAGACAGGGTTGTGGGCTGGATGCGCCGCGAGCCGGGGTGCTGGGGATTCCTGGCCGGAAAGGCCGTGGTCAGTTGCCGCCAGGCTATGGGTCGGCCGCTGGAGGACGGGGAACGCCGCTTGGTGTGGCACCGGCTTTGGTGGTTGCTGGAGCGGATTAAAGAGGGTCAGGCGCCGGAAAGCTGAACCACCAAGTCCGCGAAGGCATTGGCGTAACCTGCTACGGCGTATACTTCGACCGTCTCGGGCCAGCGGTCAGATTCCAGGTGGAACACCGCGTTGCCGGAAGCTACTAGAGCAACTACGGTCCCACCCTGGCCCATTACAACCCCTGATTCGGACGGGAACCTGGCCCCTCGTTCTGCGTGCGCTATTCCTGCTTTGTCCAGCGCCGATTTCGTTCGGTCCGCCAGAAGTTCGTCGGTGGCGGCGTAGCTGGCAATCGGCCCTTGGACAGCCCCTACGTTGGCCCCGAAGTGAATCCAAGCGTAAGCGTTCCGCACCAGGTCTTGGCGGGATTCCAGGAAGGCGTGAATCCCATAGAGGCCTACTTCATGGCCGCTGGTGGCGACAAAAACGACGTCCCGCCGCGGCTCCGTATTATGGACTGCTCGCATCACTTCCAGCCAGCAGGCCAGGCCCCCGCCTCGCTCAGAGGCGCAGTTCCACCAGCCGCTCCGGGGCGTCATCACGATCAATGGCGGAAGGCCCCGGTCTTGGCCCTCTATGAGCCCTACGACGTTGAACGACTCGGCGGGCGAGCGGGTCACCGCGGCCACCAAGCGCGCTTCCGAACTGCGTTCAATGTGCTCGTTGAGGAACACTTGAGCCTCGCTGCCTACTTGTAGCACGGGACAGCCGAAAGGAGACAGGAATTGCGGAGCGTTTGAGGGCATGAGGCCGGGGCGGCCTCCCACGGTGATTGCGACCAACCCCATGTGCTTACCGGACCGGCGGGATGCGGTCAAAGCCTCGTCCTCTCCGCCCGCCAGACTGACCCCGCCAATACCGATCTCCGCCGGTGAGCCTACCGGACCCAATCTACCCCGGATACCCTCCGCACCAGTGAAAGCGCCGTCGAACATCGGCAGCCCTTGGATGCGCTCTCCGTCGATCTCGAGGTAGCACTCTCCCGGATCAATACGGCTCAGCTCGAACGGTTCCAGTGAGACCCTTGCGCCCGTTTCCGACACCAGGTCGGCAAGCCATTGGGCGGACTCATGGTCCACTGTCGTGCCGGTGCGGTGCCAGCCTTGGGCGTCGTACTCTCCAATGATTCGCGCTATACGCTGAGACTGGTCCAATGTGGACATTAACCCGCGCCCCTCAGTTGAGGGGATTCCAAGACCTGGGGGTTCAACACGCGCACGGGCTCGCCGCTGCTGAATGCGCGGATGTCTTCAACTATATCCCGGTAGAACACCCGGTACGCTTCATGGGTGACATAGCCCAAGTGGGGAGTAAGAACGGTGTTGGAGAGGGACAGGAACGGATGGCCTTCGGGCAACGGCTCGATGTCGAAGGTATCCAGGCCGGCGCCGGAGATGGTCCCCCGTTGCAGCACGTCCACCAGCGCTCCTTCGTCGACTATGGGGCCGCGCGAGATGTTGATGAAATACGCGGTAGGTTTCATTAACGCCAGTTCACGGGCCGTCACCAGCCCTCGGGTACGGTCGCTCAACTGGACGTGTATGGAGACGATGTCCGAGTCCCGGAACAAAGAGTCCTTGTCTACCAGGGTGGCTTGGCACTCCGCGGCCCGTTCGGCGGTAAGGTTCTGGCTCCACGCAATAACGTTCATATCGAAAGCGTTGCCCACCCGGGCAACCAGCGATCCGATGCGGCCCAATCCAAGCAGGCCCAGTGTCTTGCCTTGCAGACCCATGCCGACGGTCGTGCCCCAACTCCCCTGCCGTGTGCGTTGGTCTTCAGCCGGTATTTGCCGCGCCAAACCTATGATAAGGCCCCAAGTGAGTTCAGTAGGGCCCTCTCCGGCTCCGCCGGTGGCGCAGACTACGATGCCCAGTTCCGTAGCCGCGGCGATGTCAAAAGACGCATTGCGTCCGCCGGTAGTCATCAGCAACCGCAGGTCGGGCAGCTTGGACAACACAGCCCGGGGGAACGCTGTCCGCTCTCTCATCCCGGCTACGGCATGGAAGCCTTGCAGCCGCTCCACCAAGGCGTCCTCATCGGACAGGTGATCGTGGAAGTAGACCACCTCGGTGTCTGCCGGAAGGCTTGACCAATCGGCGTAACCGGCGGCCACCGCCTGATAATCGTCCAGAACGGCGACTCTCATATTCGCGCTTCCTCTCTCAAATCCAATGACCTACCTGAACGCCGGCATGACCTCTTGAGTCAGCAGCTTCAGGCTGCGGTACACCGCTTCCCGTGGCAACAATCCGCCCGGATTCAACTCGGCCGTGAACCCGGACAGGCCCAGCTTTTCCTGGAACTGGGCGAGCTTATCCGTAACGGATTCCGGAGTGCCAAAGATTACTTTTGTGTCGAGAATATCTTCGTAGGTCAGGCTGGCAAGACGCCTGGCCCTGTCCTGCCGGGGGTCCGACACGCTGGCGTCCTCGTCGGCGCCCTCGAACAACCGGCGCATTCGGGCGAAATAGGCTTCTATGGTTTCCCGGGGTTCATGGTACGCCGCCGCCTCGGAATCGGCGATGTACATCGGCACACGCACCGAGATGTCCCCGCTCTCTCCCGGATGCCCCGCCTCTTGCCACGCCGAATGGTAGTCCTTCAGGTTCGTTTCCAGGTCGTTGACGTCCATTCCGCGCATGGTCAGGAATATTGGGTAGCCCAACCGCCCGACCCGTGCGAAGCTGTCCTCACTGGAAGAGGCCAAGCGTATCTTGGGGTGCGGTTGTTGGTATGGCATCGGGGACACCACCGCCTCTTCGATGTCGTTATACTGACCGTGATAAGAGAACGGTTCCCCCTTCCAAGCCTCCAGGATGATGTCAAGCGCCTCCTGGAAGCGGTCTTTGCTCTCTTCATAAGGAATGCCCATGATCTCGTAGGAGCGGGCGATGCCGCTGCGTCCCACTCCGAACTCGAACCGGCCCTCGCTTATCTGGTCCACGGTTGCAGCTTCTTCCGCTATCCGAAGGGGGCTGATGAGAGGCAGCACCTGAACCGCCGTCCCCACCTTCAGCCGCTTGGTGCGGGTTGCGATGGACCCGGCCACGACGATCGGCGCCGAAAGGACCGAGCGAGTAGGATTGAAATGGGTCTCCCCCAACCATACCGAGTCCAGCCCGGTCTCCTCCGCCAAGTCAACAAGTTCGAAGGCGTCGCGGAAGACATCCGCTTGGTTGGCGCTGTAGGTCGCCAGGAAGTCCATAAAAATACCGAAGTCCATTGGTCCCTCCGGTTGCCTTACTAAGCAACGTTGTTGATTGCTGACGCGCGGCGTTTGAAGGGACTGCCCTTCATTTGCCGGATTCAGTAAAGCACACGCCTATGGCAGGGTCAAGAATACGTTCTTCTTCGATAAGCTGGGCGAACAGCAGACTTTGAGGTACTCTACGCTGGGCACCAAACGGGTCCGCAAATTGCCCTATATCATCTGTTAAACTGACTGTTACTCTCATCACTTATTCTGGCCCGGAGAACGTCAAGATGGACTCTAACAGGTACGACGCGGTCATAATTGGAGGAGGCATAATCGGCCTCTCCACCGCTATGCAGTTGAAGCAGGACAAGTATCCAAATTGGCGAGTTGCGGTGGTGGAGAAGGACGTTGAGTTGGCCAACCACCAGACTGGCCACAACAGCGGCGTAATCCACTCCGGCATTTACTATCGGCCCGATTCCCACAAGGCCCGGTTCTGCGTCGGCGGCAAGCAGGCGTTGATAGACTTCTGCGACGAGAACGAGATCGAATACGAACGGTGCGGCAAGGTAATCGTAGCCACTGACGAGGAGGAATTGGGGCGGTTGGACAACCTGTACGAACGCGGCGTGGCCAATGGCGTCGAAGGGTTGGAGATGATCGGCCCGGGACGCTTGAAAGAAATCGAGCCCCACGTGGCAGGCATTCGCGCGCTGTGGTCGCCCGCCACGGGCATAATCGACTACCGTAAGGTCGCGTCGGCCTACGCCGGCAAGTTCGAGCAGGTCGGCGGCGACATCTTTACCGGCGCCCCGGTGCAGCGTATTGTCCAGAAGACCGACGGCCTCGTTCTTGAAACACCCAAGGGAATGGTGCAAACGAAGCACGTGATAAACTGCGCGGGACTTCACGCCGACCGGGTCGCCCGCATGATGGAAGAGGACGTCAACGTCCGGATAGTACCGTTCCGGGGTGAATACTACACCCTGAGACCGGAGAGCCATCACTTGGTGTCCGGCTTGGTCTACCCGGTGCCGGACCCCAGGTTTCCGTTCCTGGGTGTGCACTTCACCCGGAACATTAACGGCTATGTCGAGGCCGGCCCCAACGCGGTGCTGGCGTTGAAGCGTGAAGGTTACCGCAAGTCGGACGTGGACATTGGCGACACTTGGGAAAGTATCAGCTATCCTGGGTTCTGGAAGATGACTGCTCGCCACTGGAAGACCGGTATAGGGGAGGTTCACCGCTCTTACAGCAAAGGGGTCTTCGTCCATGACCTGCAAAGCCTGATACCGGAGGTCAGATCCGAAGACCTGGCTCCGGGCGGCGCCGGTGTGCGCGCCCAAGCGGTGTCCCGCGACGGCGCGCTGCTGGACGACTTCAGTATTATGCGGGGCCGTCATGCTGTTCACGTCCTGAACGCGCCCTCGCCTGGCGCCACTTCCTCGCTGGCCATCGGCCAGCACATCGTGGAGTTGGCGTCAGAGGCTTTCGGAGACGATTAGCGCTTCCTGTTAAAGTGTGTTGCTGCATCTTCGTAACTGTTCAGGGTTGAGGGGAAATGAGCAACTGGCGGCATTCCAGGAAGGGGTTCAGGCCCCTGGCGCGCCAGGTTCCAAAGAGGGAGGCCAGGACCAATTTGCTGTTGCTGCCCTGTTGGGAGCGGGTCCCGCCGCTGATTTTACGGCTGATCACCAAGTGACGCAGGCTCCGTTCAGCACCATTATTGTCAGATGGAGCCTCCGGGTGCGACACGAAGACGAACAACTCCTTGATATGCCGCTCAATCCTCCGGCATAGCTTGGCTTGCACTGCCAACGGGTCTTCCAGGAAAGGCCTGCACAGCGCCAGCAACCGCTCCTCCAGCACCAACTGTACCCGGGACGGAGGGCGTCTCCCAGCCGCCCATTCCCGGCCTTTGGCATAAAGCCGTTGCACTCCCAATGCCCACCGGACCAGTCCGTCGTCTTCCGGGTAGCAGACCTTCAGCGCGTGAATATCCCGCAGCAGGTGGACCCAACATCTCTGCTTGAGTCCAGGGTAGTGGTGGTAGGCCGCGTAGAAGTCGCTCACCAGAATCCCTTCGAAGGACTCGCCCAGGACCTCGTCCACCACCTCCCCGCTCCGGCCCCGGCGCAGGAAGAACCGCTCCGTGGGCGTGCTGAAAGTCCAGACGTAGCCGTTTTTCCCGTTCTCCCGCCAACCCGTCTCATCGGCGTTTACTACCGGGCTGGAACGGATGCGCTCCAGGATCTTACCCACCTCCGCTCTTCCCTGCCGGGCAACCTGATGGACCGCCTGGACGATAGCCCCAACGCTCAGTTTCAACTGATGGAATACTCGCAGATACCATTGGATGGTCCTTACGGGCAGCCGTCCCTCTTCCCGTAGAGTCACCATCAAGCTCACCAGATTGGTTCCAAGGCGTTGGCGGCCCACGGCCAGACCTTTCAGGGGCTCCTGGGGCCGCCGCCGTTTCCGGCACAACGGACAGGTCCGGGCTATGAATACGTGCTCCGTGACTTCTGCCGGGATTACCGGAATGTCTATGACTTCCCGGGTCCGATGCACCCATCCCCCGGTGAGAGGGGTATGGCATTCGGGGCAAGAGTCCGGGGCGTGGACCACCCGCCCGGTGGGTTCCATCCGCGGTCGGGCGAAGCCGTGCTGACGCTTCTTGCGCGGCTTCTTTTCCGCCGCCGGCTTCTTGCGTCTGGCGGACAGTTTATGCCCCGGCATCCTGGCCCCCGGTCCACCGCCAGATAGCCGGGCTTCCAGGCTCTCGACTCGCTGTCTCAGTTCCGCGATGATCTCCAGCAGAGTTTCCCGGCTCGCTTGGTTCAGGTCCACTTCGGTTTCCATGGCTCTCTTATGCCACAATCGCGCCCCGCACGCCAGCGTTTTTCAGAAAGAAAACAACTTTCGGTCAATTCACCTCATCAAGTCTGAACAGTTACGCATCTTCCATCAAGTTGATGCTAAAGGTGAGCCTGCGTATAATCGACCACCAAAAGCCCTTTGCGAGGATGATTTGTCGCTCACAGTCGAACCTGGTCTGGACTTGGGTGAGTGTCTGGTCACGGAAGATCGGGTCAGGCAATACGTGGAAGCGGTAGGGGACCAACAGCGGGTATATTTTGGCCACTCACTAATTCCTCCGGTAGCAATGACCGCTTGGGCCCTGGGTGCCATACTGGACAAATTGGCGCTCCCCGATGGCGCAATCCACAGCTCGCAGGAGCTGGAGACCCTCGGCGTAGCCAGGTTCCCCGGAACGTACCGAATTACCGCTGACCCCGGCAAACCGCGTCAGCGCGGCAATCTGGTCTTTCTCACAGTGTCCTATTCCGTGGCTGATGTCGAAGGTCGGATTGTCCAACGCGGCAAAAGCACTGTGCTCAGCACTGACCAAACCGACGGACAGTCCGAATCAGAGGCACGGCCCCAGTCCGCGGCTCAAAGGAATGGGCCTGCCCTGGACGCGGAAGACCTAGGCGTTCTTGGACCTCCCAGGACCATCTCCCAACACCAGCTCAATGCCTATACCGACGCTTCCGGCGACCGCAACCCGCTCCATCTCGACCCAGCCTTTGCCGAAGGCACCCAGTTTGGGGGGGTCATCGCCCACGGGATGCTGACCCTTGGCTTTGTCGGCGAACTGATGGCCTCGATATTCGGGAGAAGTTGGCTGGACACCGGCGGTTTGAACGTGCGGTTCAGGGGTCCGGCGCACTTGGGTGACCGGGTAAGGGCTTGGTGCAAAGTGTCTAAACCGTCCAATGAAAAATCGGGTAGCGGCGATGGCTTGGTGGTATGCTCAATTGGGGTCTTCAATGAAGGTACTGGTGAGGAATTGATCACCGGCACAGCTACCGTTGCGGCTGAGGTCCCCATAAACGCAACTTAGACCCGGCTAGGTCGGTCAGGGTCATAGAGATCACTGCCGGAAGTTTCTATAAAGAGGCACTATGCTCGAAAACGGAAGAGCGCCGAATACGCCTATCAGGGTGGCGGTTGATGCAATGGGAGGGGATTATGGTCCCTCCGAGACAGTGAAGGGTGGACTGGAAGCACTTGAGAAGCACAATATCGAATTGGTCCTCGTTGGTGACCCGGGTCCCATAGAGAACGAGTTGGCGACTCTCGGCGTCCCTTCCGGGAATGTAAGAGTAGTTCCATCTGAGGGCAAGATTGGGGATGATGAACACCCGATAGAGGGTCTGCGGCGTAAGCCCAAGTCTTCCATCATGGTTACGACAACGTTGTTGAAGACAGGTGACGCCGACGTTGCCGTCTCAATGGGTTCCACCGGCGCTTCCATGGCCAGCGCGGTATTCGTACTGGGGTTGATGGAAGGGCTGGAGCGTCCCTGCATTGGGGGTCCCTTCCTTGGCGTTGCGCCGCGCACCGTTCTGCTCGACATGGGCAGCAATGTCGATTGCCGCCCGCCGCTGATGTTAAGTTTTGCGGCTATGGGATCGGCCTTTGCCCGCCAGTTTCTCGAAATCGAGAACCCGAGAATCGGCCTCCTCAGCGTGGGCGCGGAAGAGGCGAAGGGCAATCGGCAGGTGCAGGAAAGCTACCATCTTCTACAGGAAAGCCACCTGAACTTCATCGGCAACGTGGAAGGTATGGACTTCTTCACCGATCGGGCCGACGTCATCATCTGTGATGGTTTCGTGGGCAATATCCTGATGAAGTTCACCGAGGGTCTGGGGACTGCATTGTCGAGGTTCGTGGAACGGCGGCTGGAGTCGGTCCTGCATCCCGAAGTTCTTGCGGAGGTTTCGGCGGACCTGTGGCAGACCACCAACCTGCCCCGGACGATGGGCGGTCCCCTGTTCGGTGTCAACGGGGCCGTAATCCTGGGGCATGGCTCCTGTCGGGCCGGCGGCGTCGCCGGGGCTATCGACACTGGTGTCCGCTATGTCGAATTGGGCTTGGTGGAAAGCCTGCGGGATGAACTCGCACAGTTAGTGGTCACTGGGTCGGCGAGGGCCTGAATGGTGCAGGGGATCGATCTGACGGGATCGGTGGCGCTTGTTACTGGGGCCTCTCGCGGTATCGGAGCGGTCATAGCCGTCCGATTGGCCCAGGCCGGGGCCAAGGTGGGAGTCAATTACTTGTCCAGCGAGGCCGCCGCCACTGCGGTGGTCGAGTCCATTACCGGAAACGGCGGCGAAGCTTTGTTGCTGGAAGGGGATGTTGCCCAGGAAGAGGCGGCCAAGTCGATCATCAAGCAAATCGCCGACCATTGGGGCAGAATCGATATACTGGTCAACAATGCCGGCATCAACCGGGACCGTTTGTTGGTGCGGATGAGCCAGGACGACTGGGACCAGGTGCTGGACGTTGATCTGAGAGGAGCGTTTCTGTGCACCCGGCACGTCATGCCTCACCTGATCAAGCAGCGCAGCGGGCGCATCGTCAATATAGCCTCGGTGGTGGGAATCAGCGGCAACCCCGGTCAAGCCAACTATGCCGCCGCCAAGGCCGGGCTGATTGGCTTTACGAAGGCAGTGGCCCGTGAGGTCGCTTCCCGGAACGTTACCGTCAATGCGCTCGCTCCAGGCTACGTGACCACCGGCATGGTGGAGCAATTGCCTGAAGAGACGCGCGATAGGATACTGAGCCGCATCCCCATGGCCCGGTTCGGCTCTGCTGAGGATGTGGCTGAGGCGGTGGTGTTTCTTTCCAGCCCCGGAGCCGGTTACATCACCGGACAGGTGTTGACCATCGACGGCGGCCTCATAGCCTGAACGTCCAGGTATTTGCATCAGATAAACTGGGCCTTACTTGAAGCCCCTTTGGTGTTCCGCTCGCAGTGGATTATTAGAGACTATCTCGAGACTTGGCGTATTACCCAACTTGTCATTCCCGCGAAGGCGGGAATCCACACCCTATCCCAAGCACCTTGTCGGATAACATCTATCCCCTAACCTACCCACTGATGGAGGCGGCTATGACGGACGCCCAGACCCCACGCAAGACCTTGCGCCGATTGCTGTCCGAACCGGGCATCATAGTAGCCCCCGGCGCCTACGACTGTTTGACCGCCAGGATTATCCAAGGAGCGGGATTTCCAGCGGTCTATATGACCGGGGCCGGGACCTCGGTAGCGCGTCTCGGATACCCGGACCTGGGCCTCGCAACCATGACCGAAATGGTGGCCAACGCGGCCAACATCGTCTCCGTCGTGGACGTTCCAGTCATCGCCGACGCCGACACCGGTTACGGCGGCGTTCTCAACGTGCAGCGCACCGTGCGCCAGTACGAGCAGGCGGGGGTCGCGGCCATCCACATCGAAGACCAGGAGTCACCCAAGCGGTGCGGGCATCTTGACGACAAGAGGGTCATACCCACCGCGGAGATGGTCCAGAAAATTCGGGCGGCGGTGGACGCCCGGCGCGACGAGGACTTTGTCATCATTGTCCGCACCGACGCGCTGGCGGTGACCGACTGGGACGACACCATGCGGCGTTGCGAGGCCTACGTGGAGGCCGGGGCGGAGGTGCTGTTCGTCGAAGCTATACGCTCGGCTGGTGAGGCCCGCCGTGTCACAAGCAATTTTGGTGTGCCGCTGCTGTACAACTTTGTAGAGACCGGCAAGTCACCCCTGATACCGGCTGGCGAGTTGGAGACCCTGGGCTTCAAGCTTGTAATCTTCCCGGGCAGCGCCTTCATGCTGGTGTGCAAAGCCGTGGAAGAGTTGATGGGACGGTTGAAGCAACAGGGCACCACCGTCGATTTCATGGACAGGATGGCGTCGTTGAACGAGAGCTTCGAGATGGTGGGTCTGTCCGACATGCTGGCCCAGGACGCCAAGTACGCGGAGGTGAGTCCAGCCCGCGTTTTTTGAGCGTAACAATCAGTAGGAAAGCTGGAGGGGTAGGTGAGGTGTTTGCATGAGCGATGAGTTGGAAGGTTTCGTCAAAGAGTCGCTGACTAGGGGTTTGGGCCGCGACGCCACCCGGGACGTCTTGTTGCGAGCCGGTTGGCGGGAAGACGAGGTCAACAACGCTCTGTCCGCCTTCGCCGACATAGACTTCCCCGTGCCCGTCCCCCGACCCAAGCCGTACATGCAGGCCAGGGAAGCCTTCATGTACCTGGTGTCCTTCGTCGCCCTGTTCATTACCGCTTTCAGTATCGGCACGCTGGTCTTCGGCTATATCGACCACGCCTTCCCTGACCCATTGACCCGTTCCTCCCAGTACGGTGGAGACACCGTTCCGAGCGAAATGACATGGGCCATGGCCGCGGTCATCATCACTTTCCCGTTGTACCTGTTTTTGATGTGGCGCCTGGCCAAGGATACGGTCGCCCATCCGGAGTTCCGCCAGTCGCGGATATGGCGGTGGCTCACCTACCTGACTCTTGCCATAGCTGGCGCCGTGATCATAGGCGACTTGATAGTTCTGCTGTCGAACGTCCTGCGCGGGGATTTAACCCTGCCGTTCGTGTTCAAGGTCCTGACGGTGTTGTTGATTACCGGTGCGGTGTTTGGGTACTACTTGTGGGACTTGAGACGTAAAGAGGATGTGGATGACCTTGGACCTCAACCCTTTGTTCCCTTGGGAGCGAAGGCGCTGTTGGCCTGCTCCGTACTGGCGGCGGTATTGACGGTGGGTTACGGGATTTACTTGGCGGGTAGCCCGGGCCAGCAAAGGCAGGAGCGGCTTGATGCCCTGCGGGCGTCCCACTTGCAGCGCATCTTTCATCAGGTGAACGATCACTGGCAGCAGAAAGGAAGTCTGCCTGGCTCGCTGGAGGACCTGCTGCTGTCAAGGGAACTTGAAGACCCGGACACGGAAATACCCTACGAGTACCGGATCATCGACGACTCTAAGTTTGAGCTTTGCGCCGTCTTCACTACCGATACCAGGGAAGTATACGAGCAGCCGGGGCTGTCCGGTTCCCCGAATGTTCGACATCATGGCGTAGGTCATACATGCTTCCAATTCGAGACCGTTCCCTTGGAGAGGGACTGGCCCCGTCCGGGTCAACCGCCTCCGCCTACCGTTGAACCTTCTAATCCTGAAGGGTAGACTGGCACAAAAAGAAAGGAGACTGGCCGAAATGCCTAACGTAGTCCTGGTGATTGACATGGTCCGCGGCTTCATGGAGCCCGGCCACAACCTGTATTGCGGCGACGAGGCCAGGGAAATCATCCCCAACGTCAAGCAACTACTGGAAAGGGAGCAAGCCGCCGGGTCTCAAATCCTGTTCGTATCCGACCATCACGACCCCGACGACCTGGAGTTCCAGATGTTCCCGGTGCACTGCGTGAAAGGGACCGAGGAACCCAACGTAATCGAGGAACTTACCGGTTTCGTAACCGGGGGAAACGTGATACCCAAGAACCGTTACAGCGGCTTCTTCAACACCGACCTGGAGCAGCGGTTGGGGCGGTTGCAGCCCGATAAGCTGATACTCTGCGGCGTCGCCACCAACGTCTGCGTACTCCACACGACGTCGGACGCCCGGAACCGGGACTACCAAGTGGACATTCCGGCGGACTGCGTGGCCTCTTTCGACCCCGAACAGCACCAGTGGGCCTTGGGACATTTGCAGAGGATTCTGGGAGCAAAACTCACCTGAGCCATCAGGTAGAGTCGGCATAGACCCGCTGAATGTTGCTGTTATGCATCTACGGCCCTGCCGCTTCCTGAAAGCTGACACCCGCCCATCCCCAACACCCGCTTGACCATAGACACTTCCCTGACCCAACCGGAGGAAGCGGCGGAGACGATCATCAAACAATTCGTGTTGCCCATTGAGTTATGAAGGGCGCCGCCCTTGCTGTCTCAAGATTCCGGGGCGTATTATGGCAACCATCGAGCGGCCCATGAGCGGCCGTATCCGGGTCCGGCGAGGTTAGAATGCTCTACCGTACTTTTCGCTATTCTCAATGGGACGGCTCCCAGCGCATATTCGACTTGGACGCCGACGAGCTAATGGACCGGCTGTCGGAGGAGATCCTGAAACAGGGCGACGTTATGCGCGCGCTGCGGGAAATGTTCCGCCGCGGATTGCAGACCCGGGATGGACAGCAGATGCCCGGCCTGCGGGACTTGATGGAGCAACTGAAGAACCAACGCCGTCAGCAGCTACAGCAATACAACATGGACTCGGTAGTCGATGACCTCAAGGAGCGGCTGGAAGACATAATCAAGACGGAGCGTGAGGGCATCCAACGGCGTCTGGAGGAGGCCCGGGAGCAGGTCGACGGGGCTGACGATGCCGAGAAGGCCCAGCAGGAAAGCCTGTATGACTTGTTGGAGCAACGGGCCCAACGCAACCGCGAAAAGCTGGACGCTCTCCCGGAGGGCGTTGGCGGCCAGATCCAGGAACTCATGGAGTACGACTTCATGGACCCGGAGGCCCAGCAGAAGTTCCAGGAACTGTTGGACATGCTGAAGAGCCAGATGGCCCAGAACATGTCCCAGCAAATGCGGGACCAGATACAGGGCATGACTCCCGATCAGATGGCGGCCATGCAGGAGATGATGCGCCAGCTCAACCAAATGATACGGGACAAGCTGGAAGGACTGGAACCGGACTTTAAGGGCTTCATGGAGCAGTTCGGCGGCGCATTCGGCCCCAACCCGCCCCAGAGCTTCGACGAGCTGATGGAGATGCTGCAACAGCAACTGGCCCAGATGCAGTCGTTGATGGAAAGCATGTCTCCGGAGATGCGTAGGGAATTGGAAGATGCTTTGGAAGCGGCCCTAGACCCCCAGATGCGGCAACAGATGGCCCAGTTCGCCGCGTTGATGGAGCAGCTTATGCCGATGGACGAGTTGCGCCGCCAGTACCCATTCTTAGGCGACGATAGCATGACCATGGAGCAGGCCATGGAAATGATGCGCCAATTGCAGGACTTGGACCAACTTGAGCAGGCGCTCCAGGAAGCGATGCGGACAGGGAAGTTGGACGACATTGATCCGGAGCAATTAGCCGAGTTGCTTGGAGAAGAGGCCCGGCGCGCTTGGGAGGAGCTCGACCGGCTGCGCCAGCTTTTGCAGGACGCGGGTTACGTTACCAACGACGACAGGATGGACCTGACCGCCAGGGGAATCCGCCGCATCGGCCAGAAGGCCTTGCGAGAGGTTTTCACCCACCTCAAGAAGGACAGGGTGGGCGACCACCAGATGGACGTTCGTGGCTCCAACGGCGACGTGCTGGGTGAAACCAAGCCCTACGAGTTTGGCGACCCCTTCCAAGTGGACTTGCAGACCACGCTGAAGAACGCCGTCCTGCGGGGCGGATCGGAGTTGCCGGTCCGCTTGAACATCAAGGACTTCGAGATTTACCGCAACGAGCACGTTACCCGCGCCGCAACGGCGGTGTTGTTGGACCAAAGCCGGTCGATGGGACTGTTCAACAACTTCCAATCGGCCAAGAAAGTCACTCTGGCGTTGATGGCGCTTATCCGGACTCAATACCCCAGGGACAAGGTGTTCGTCATCGGCTTCTCCGACTACGCCCGGGAAATCGCCGAGGAGGACCTGGCCAAGTCAAGCTGGAATGCTTGGGTCTCCGGCACCAACCTGCACCACGCATTGCTGCTGGCCCGGAAACTGTTGAGCAAGGAGAAAGGGAGTACCCGGCAGGTGCTCTTGATTACCGACGGTGAGCCCACCGCCCACTTGGAGGGCGACCGGTCGTTCTTCAGCTACCCGCCCAGCTACCGCACCGAGCAGGAAACGTTGAAAGAGGTCAAGCGGTGCACCCAGGAGGATATCCGGATAAACACCTTTATGCTGGAGAACTCCTACCAACTGGTGAACTTCGTCGACCGCTTGACCCGCATCAACCGCGGCAGGGCCTTCTACTCCAGCTCGGCTAACCTTGGCGAATACGTCCTGGTGGACTACGTGAACAACCGCCGGAAACGGGTCGCGTAGCGGAGGTCAATGTACCAAATGGCTACACCTGAAGAATTGTCAAGCCGTTACCTTGAAATGAGCAAAAGCCTCATTCAAAAAGCCCAGCAGGAGTTGGACCGCGATGACGACCTGATGCAAGCGTCCGAAAAAGCTTGGGGCGCTGTCGCTCATGTCCTCAAGTCGATTGCAGCCTTGCGAGGATGGAACCATCATCACCATCTCTTGATGGAAGATCTGGCCACCGTACTTCAATGGCAGACCGGCAGCACCGAAATACTTGGGCGTTTTGCTTCCGCGCAGGTCTTGCATACCAACTTCTACGAGAATCGTCTGGAGGCGGACGTACTGGAATACCACATTGACCGTTGCCGGGAGTTGCGGGACGAACTGGAGCGTATCCGCACCATCCCATCCCCTGCGGTCGTGCCCGAGGGCCGGATATGGGAACGCCGCATGAGGCGGCTGACCAACCGCGACCCCGTCCTGGCAGCCGAGGAGCAGGCGTTGGACATCGCGGCTTTGCCGCAGGTGGAGGTCTAAAGCTGCGGTCATGGTACATGAAACATCATTCAGGTTAGTTGGTTTGGGGGCAATTCGGCTGCCCGTTATGGGAGTATAGATTGGCTACACCCGAAGAACTGTCAAGCCGTTACCTTGAAATGAGCAGATACCTTATTCATAAGGCTCAGCAAGAGTTAGACAATGGAGACGATCTGATCCAAGCATCCGAAAAGGCTTGGGGCGCCGTCGCACACGCCCTGAAGTCGATTGCTGCTTTAAGGGGATGGAATCATCATCACCATCTTTTGCTGGAAGACCTCGCTGCCTTGCTTCAGTTGCAGACTAACAGTGCGTACATTCTGGACCATTTCGACGTTGCGGAAAAATTGCATACCAACTTTTATGAGAACCGCCTGGAGTCGGATACTTTGCAGCACCGGATTAACCGCTGCCGGGAGTTGCGGGACGAACTGGAGCGGATCCGCACTATCCCGCCTCCTGTGGTCGTGCCCGAGGGCAGAATATGGGAGCGGCGCATGAGGCGGCTGACCAACCGCGATCCAGTCCTGGCAGCCGAGGAGCAGGCGTTGGACATCGCGGCATTGCCTCCGTAGGGTCTTTTAATTGTCTGGAGTACAGTGTAGGGTACTGGATGACAATGGGAGAGTTCGAGAAAGTGGAGGATGGTTTTGTGGGAGGAGAGAGTTGGGGAATGGGGTCCCGGATTGCTGGAAGCCCTGAAGGGGATAGAGGACCCCAGGAAGCCCCGCGGGGTTCGGCATCCCTTGCCAGCGATTCTGGCGCTGTCGGTGTGCGCGATGCTGGGAGGGGCCAGGAGCCTGTATGCCATTGCCCAGTGGGGACGGGAACATCCCGGAATGGCTCAAAGTCTGGGGTTCAGCCGGGAGCAGACCCCATGCGTGGCAACGCTGCACCACCTTTTCCGCCGGTTGGACGTGGAGGCTTTTGAGTCGGCTCTGGGCCGCTGGGCCCAAGAGTCCATGGGAGAGGGAGAGGGCACCATCGCCATAGACGGCAAGGCCCTGCGCGGGATTCACGGGGAGGAATTGCCTGGGGTAAGGCTGGTGGCGGCATATGCTCGGGAAAGCGGCCTGGTGGTGGGACAAAAGGGGGGTAAGGGGTCATCGCAAGGAGAGTGAACTGGGAGTGGCCTTCAGCCTGCTGGCAGAGTTGGACCTGCGCGGCAGGGTGGTGACGGGGGACGCGCTATACGCCCAACGGGAGTTGAGCCGGCGAGTGGCGGAGATGGGCGGAGACTATTTCTGGGTGGTGAAGGACAACCAGCCATGGGTGAAAGAGGCAGTGAGGTTGCTGTTTGAGCAGCCGCCGTGGGGAGAGCGTTTTAATGAGGCGGTCCGGGAGGGCCGGCACGGAGACCGACAGGAACGGCGGCGGTTGTGGGCCTCAACGGCCCTGAATGAGTACTTGGATTGGCCTGGCTTGGGGCAAGTCTGCTGTGTGGAACGGACAAGGAGGCGAAAGGGCAAGGAGTCAGTGGAGCTTGCCTATGCCGTCACCAGCCTGCCCCCGGAACGGGCGGATGCTGCCCGGTTGTTGGAGATATGGAGGGGACATTGGGGGATTGAGAACCAGGTGCACTGGGTAAGGGACGTGGTATTTGGCGAAGACCAAAGCCAGGTGCGCACCGGATCGGCGCCGCAACTGCTGGCGGCGTTGCGAAACCTGGTGATGGGGTTGTTGCGGCTGACCGGAGTGAAGAACATAACGGCAGCCCTGCGCCACTACGGCTGGAAACCTTGGGAGACCCTGACTCTCATCGGCTTATCCCCAGACAATTAAAAGACCCTTATTGCCTCCGGTGGAGGCTTGAGGCCAAGGGATAACATCTGATAACATACTTTGCACAATATAGTTGATTGGGTCGTGATGCCATCCGGAAGCGGATGGCGAGGCTTTTAAGGCAGTCCAGTGAGGCTGGCAAAGTTAGCGCCCATTCCTTGACCGTGCGCGGTCTGGACGGATACACGGTGCGCGACCCCTTGCCATCTTCGGGCAAGGGGATTTTTTTTGCGTCAGTGTCGCCATACGACGGAGTTTGGCAGGAGTCCAATGGCTGAACGCCAGATAATGAATGACCAGGATATACGACGGGCACTGGCGCGGGTGGCCCACGAAATTCTGGAAAGGAACCGTGGGGCGCAGGAACTGGTCATTGTTGGGGTCTACACTCGTGGCGTTCACTTGGCCAACCGGTTAGCCCGCAATCTATTGGACTTCGAGGGCAGCGAGGTGCCAGTGGCGGCCTTGGACATAAACCTGTACCGGGACGACCTGAAGGCGCGGGCCAGTCCCATCGTCCGTCCCACCAGGATGCCGGTCGGAGTTCAGGATAAGAAGGTGGTCTTGGTGGACGATGTGCTGTATACGGGCCGCACCGTTAGGGCGGCTATGGACGCTCTGAACGATTACGGCCGCCCCCGGCAGGTCCAACTTGCCATCCTGCTGGACCGCGGCCACAGGGAATTGCCCTTGCGCGCCGACTACGTGGGGCAGAACGTTCCCACAGCCCAGGACGAGCGCGTCAAGGTCCGGTTGGTCGAAACGGATGGAGTCGACGAAGTGGCAATCGTCCGGGTAGAGGATAGAGTGCTATGAGTCTTTTGCACACGGTAACTGCTCCGATAGCCGATAAGGACGAAGCCGGCGGTATAGGATGGTGTCGCAGGCACGTCCTGGACTTGGACGACTTCTCTCGTGAAGAAATTGAGACAGTGCTCGCATCTGCCCAGGGTATGTCCGAAGTCCTGCACCGCGACATAAAAAAAGTGCCTGCCTTGCGAGGCCGGGTCATCGTAACCCTCTTTTACGAAGCCAGCACCCGCACTCGAATCTCTTTCGAAGAGGCCGGCAAAATCCTCAGCGCCGACGTCATCAACATGTCGGAGTCCGGCAGCAGCGCCGAGAAGGGTGAATCGCTGCTCAATACAGGCTTGACCATCCAAGCAATGGGCGTAGATATCATTGTTGTCCGTCACCCACATTCAGGGGCGCCTTATCTGCTCGCTCAACACTTGGACAAGGTGGGCATTATCAACGCCGGCGATGGTATCCACGCCCATCCCACTCAGTCGTTGCTGGACCTCTACACGGTGCAGGAGAAACGCGGCTCCCTGGAAGGTCTGAAAGTTGTGATGGTCGGAGACGTTCTGCACAGCCGGGTGGCGCGATCCAACATATGGGGGTTCGCCAAAATGGGGGCCGACGTGGTGCTCTGCGGGCCGAGCACCCTGCTGCCCTTGGACATGCTGCGGGCCGCCAACAACGGAAGCGGCGCCAGCCCATTGTCATCCGTGTCCATTGACACCAACCTTGACCGTGCCATCGAAGGGGCTGACGTGGTGATGGCCCTGCGGCTGCAAGCGGAGCGGCAAGACAGTGGTTTTCTGCCCAGTATCCGTGAGTACATACGGCGTTGGCAGGTCACCGACGCCCGTTTGTCCCGCGCCAACAGCCAGGCCCTGGTGATGCATCCCGGTCCCATGAACGAGGGCATCGAAATCAGTTCCAGCATCGCTCACGGCTCTAGTTCGGTAATTGAGCAACAAGTGACCAACGGCGTAGCAATTCGGATGGCGTTGTTGTACCACCTGTCAGCCGGAACGGACTAGGGTGGGCCCAAGTCCAGTGAATACGATTGCCGCCAGCGACCTGATTGGCACGGCCTGTCAAAGCTTGCATCGCTGTGGGGAATACTGATGGCCTTGGACGCGGTGTTGATCAGGGGGCCCAGGATCGTCGATCCCGGCCGCGGCATGGACGAGGTAGGGGATATCTTGGTGGTCGGCGGCGAGATAGCCGCTTGTGGCCGTATTGTCTCCGATGACATTCCCGATGGGTGCGTCACCATTGAGGCCGGGGGCTTGGTGGCCAGTCCAGGCTTCATTGACCTGCATTGCCACCTGCGTGAGCCGGGTTTCGAGTACAAGGAGACCTTGCGCAGCGGAAGTCTCGCCGGCGCCCGAGGGGGGTTCACCAGCTTGTGCGCCATGCCAAACACCGACCCTCCCATTGATAACGCCGGCATGGTGGGCTTCATATTAGACCGAGCCAAGGCCGATGCCGTCGTTCGGATATTCCCAATCGGGTGCGTTACCAAGGGGCGAAAGGGCAAAGAACTGTCGGAGATGGAGGAACTGGCGTCGGCGGGAGTAGTGGCGTTCAGCGACGACGGAGACCCGGTCAGTGATTCCAACCTGATGCGCCTCGCCCTTACGTACAGTATTGACCTTGGAATACCAATCTCCAATCATTGCCAAGACCTGTGCCTCAGCGGCGTCGGTGTCATGGCGGAGGGGCGTATAGCCACGCACTTGGGTTTGCCGGGTATTACTGCGGCCGTGGAAGAGGCGATGGTTTCCAGGGATATACTGTTGGCGGAGTTGACCGGAGGCAGGATACATCTGGCCCATTTGAGCACCGCGGGCAGTGTGCGGCTGGTGCGGGAGGCCAAGGAGCGTGGCATACCTGTTACCTCTGAGGTCTGTCCTCATCACCTTACCATCACCGATGAATGGGTATTGGGCAACAGGGGCATGGGGGGCGGTGCTTCACATGGCTATGCCTACGACACCTACACCAAGGTGTATCCTCCGTTGAGAAGCCAAACGGATGTGGACGCCTTGATTCAAGGGCTGGCCGACGGAGTCATTGATTGCATTGCAACCGACCACGCCCCCCACGAATTGACAGCCAAGCGGGTAACGTACCAGGATGCGGCGTCCGGGATAAGTGTGCTGGAGACTGCCTTGGGGTCGGCCCTTCAGTTAGTCCACCAAGGGACGATGGCCCTGAACGCCGTTGTGGAACGGCTGACCGTGGGGCCTGCCAGAGTATTGGGAGAGGCGTTTCAGCCGCTTGCTACGTTACAACCGGGTACGCCGGCGGACATCGTTGTGTTCGACCCCGACCGTGAATGGGTGGTCGACACGAGGGAATTCCGGTCTATGGGCAAGAACACCCCGTTGGATGGGACCACGTTGAAAGGGAAGGTAGCGGCAACGCTGGTGGAAGGTAAAGTTGTCTACCGGGAAGGGGATAATGGCTAAGGCGGCTTACTTGGTCTTGGAAGACGGATCGGTATTCAGGGGAGAGTCCTTCGGAGGCGAGGTTGAAAGCCAGGGTGAGGTGGTGTTCAACACCAGCATGACAGGATACCAGGAAGTTTTGACCGATCCGTCCTACGCCGGCCAACTGGTCACGCTGACATACCCTCTTGTGGGCAACTACGGCATCAACAAGGAGGACTTCGAGTCCCGGCGTATCCAGGTGTCCGGGCTTATCGTGCGCGAGCATTGCGATCGCCCCAGTCACTCCGCCAGTGAAAGGACCCTTCACGAGTTTCTCGAAAGCCAGAATGTTCCAGGAATCAGCGGCGTCGACACCAGGGCCATTACCCGGCGTCTGCGAGACCGGGGTGTAATGATGGGGGCCATCACCACTGATGCGCCCGAGCTGGCGGCGGCACGTTTGGCTGCGTCAACGCGCTATGACGACGTGGACTTCGTAAGCACTGTTACCACTGGCGCAGGCTACGAATGGGACAGTTCACCCCTGCCGCCCGGTGCGCCGGGATACCGGATACTGGTAACGGACTGCGGACTGAAGTACAACATTCTGAGATTGTTGCGGAAGCGTGGGTGCCGGGTCATCGCCATGCCGGCATCGGCCCCCGCTGAAGAGATGCTGGCCCTGGAACCGGACGGATTGTTGTTGTCTCCGGGACCTGGAGACCCGCAACTGCTTGAGTACCTTGTGGACAACGTGGGCAAGCTGCTGGGCAAAGTCCCCGTCATGGGCATTTGTTTGGGGCATCAGATCGTCGCCAGAGCCTTGGGGGCGGACACGTTCAAACTGAAGTTCGGGCACCGGGGCGGCAACCACCCGGTTAAAGACCTGACCGATGGACGGGTCTACATAACGGCGCAAAACCACGGCTACGCTGTGTCGTCCGGTTCACTGCCCTCCGGCTTGGAGGTGTCCCATATTAACTTGCACGATGACACCATCGAAGGGTTGCGACACCGTGACATGCCTATTTTTACTATCCAATATCACTCGGAAGGGTCGCCGGGCCCTCAAGATAACGAATACCTGTTCGATCGCTTCGTTCAGATGGTCAGCCAATCGCGTTAAAATAGATGCTGGATACTAAACGGTCCAATTCCAACCAAGGAGGCGAATTTACATAACGAATACCGCAAACAAATAACCCTGAATTACGCCAGGTATGACAAGCCCTACGCTGGCTGTTTGTAATATTTGGAGGTTTCTTGATGTCTTCATTCTCCTTAGTGTTGGTGGAGGAAGGTGTGGAGGTGGAGATTCCTGGCGACCTGTCGAGCGTTATATCGCTCTTGGATGAAGAGGTTCCCTGGTTTTCACACGACGGATGCGAGTACCAACTAACCGCGATCAGGACACAACTGCGAGAGCGCTGGGAGTTGACCATAAGGTTGATCAATTCGTTGAGCCGCGGCGGCCCGAATCCTGCGGTTGGCCGCATCGAAATTGACCGCCTGGACAACGATGAAGTACGGTTCGCCATCCCCCCGAGAGATAGGGAGTCGCCCAGCGAGTACTACGAGGTGGACCCGGACGGACTGTATCTGGGATCATTCATGTCCCAGATTCTGAACATGCTCCAAAGGCGGGGGTTTATTACCCTGCCAGGCGTTCTGCCCACCTTTTAGCAACCCGGACGGTCGTCTGTCGTCGATGTCCCCGGTCACGGTGGTCAGAGGGAGAGGATAGGATTAGCACGTCGACTCAACCGGGTAAGGTGCTGGTAATCGGCTCCGGTCCGATCGTTATTGGTCAGGCTGCGGAGTTTGACTACGCCGGCACCCAAGCCTGCAAAGCCCTCCGTGACGAGGGCGTCTATACCGTGTTGGTCAATTCCAACCCGGCCACCATCATGACCGACCAGACGACGGCTGACCGTGTTTACGTGGAGCCGCTTACGGTTGAGGTATTGGACCGTATCCTTGACCGTGAGCGGCCCGATGGTCTGCTGCCCACCCTTGGGGGGCAGACCGGCCTGAATCTTGCCGTGGCCCTGGCGGAAGCCGGTGTTCTCGACAAGTACGGCGTGCGCCTCTTAGGAACACAACTGGACACCATTCGCTGCTGTGAGGACCGGCAGTTGTTCCGTGACTTCCTGCGCAGCATCGGCGAACCGGAGCCCAGCGGCGTTATTGCGTCGTCGCTGGAAGAAGCGAAGGCCCTTGGCCGGGAGGTTGGCCTGCCGATGGTTGTAAGGCCCGCCTATACCCTGGGCGGCAGCGGCGGAGGCTTTGCCCGCACTTGGGAAGAGTTCGACGCCATCGTCGCCAGCGGTCTCGCAACCAGCCCCATATCTCAAGTGCTGATCGAACGGTCCCTGGTTGGCTGGAAAGAAATCGAATACGAGGTGATGCGGGACGGGGCCGATAATTGCATCACCATCTGCAACATAGAGAACTTGGACCCGATGGGCGTCCACACTGGGGACAGCATAGTCGTCGCTCCCAGCCAGACCTTGACGGATAAAGACTACCAGATGCTGCGGAGCGCCAGTCTCAAGATTATCCGTGGGCTCGGAATAGAGGGCGGCTGTAACATCCAGTTCGCTTTGCAACCTCACCCCCAAGTGGCGGAGGCCATTGGACCCGCGGCACTGTCCGCGTCTCCTTACTACGTAATAGAAGTCAATCCAAGGGTCAGCCGCAGTTCGGCACTGGCCAGCAAGGCTACTGGCTACCCTATCGCCCGGGTGGCGGCCAAAATAGCCGTTGGGAAACGATTGGACGATATTCCCAACGCGGTTACCGACAAGACCAAGGCAGCCTTTGAGCCGGCCCTGGACTATTGTGTCGTAAAGATTCCACGCTGGCCTTTCGACAAGTTCCCCGACGGCGACCGGGGCATTACCACCCAGATGAAGGCCACCGGGGAAGTGATGGTCATTGACCGGTCTTTCGAGGCGGCCCTGCAGAAAGCCATCCGCTCGCTGGAAATGGGCGGCCGCACCCTTTTGTGGGAGCACCCGGACTGGCGGGCCGAAACACCCGACCCGTTGGACCCATTGCCGCTGGACCCCAACGACCAGCGCCTGTGGGCTGTGATGGCCGGCATTCGCAGGGACGTTGGCACGGCCCGCATGGTGCACCGCACGTTGATAGACCCGTGGTTCATCGCCGCCTTGGAGCGTCTGGTCGCAATGGAGAGGCGACTGCTCGCCGAGCCGCTGGACCCCGACTTGCTCCTCCGCGCCAAACGTCTTGGGTTCACCGACGAACAGGTCGGCACACTTGCGGATATGTTGCCGGAGCAGGTCCGTAACCTGCGGCATCAATGGGGACTGAGGCCCGTGTACAAAACGGTGGACACCTGCGCCGCCGAATTTGAGGCGGTCACCCCATACTTCTACAGTACCTACGACCAGGAAAACGAGGCCTTTCCGCTGCCTGGGCAGAAAGCGGTGGTCATCGGCAGTGGGCCGATAAGGATTGGTCAAGGGATAGAATTCGACTATTGCAGTGTTCATGCCGCCCGCGCCCTGTCCGATTCGGGCGTCCGCAGCATTATGATCAACTCCAACCCCGAGACTGTTTCCACGGATTTCGACTCCAGTGACCGCCTTTACTTTGAGCCTTTGGATGAAGAGGCAGTGCGGGATATTGTCGAGAATGAGACTGTGGACGACGAGGCTCCATCCTCGCTGGTGCAGTTTGGCGGCCAGACCGCCATCAACCTTTCTCAGTCGCTCGCAATGGCCGGACTGCCTATCCTGGGTTCGAGCGCCCGCGCCATAGACACCGCGTCGGATAGGCACAAGTTCGAAGAATTCCTGTCCCGGTTAGGGATCCCCCAGCCGCCCGGCGCCGCGGTCACCTCCGTGAGCGAGGCGCTCCAGGTGGCCCAGAATATCGGCTATCCCGCCGTGGTGCGACCAAGCTACGTGCTCGGCGGACGGGCCATGGAAATTGTACAGAACGCATCGGAGCTTATCCGCTACTTGACCGCCGCCGCCGCTCTCGCGCCGGACCAACCGGTGCTGATAGACCGTTACATGGAAGGAAAGGAGTGCGAAGTCGACGCTATATGCGACGGCGAACAGGTATTGATTCCCGGGATCATGGAGCACATCGAGCGGGCCGGTGTTCACAGCGGAGACTCGATGGCGATCTACCCGGGGTTGAACCTCACGTCGGAAGAGGTCGACACCATCGTCGACTACACCACCAGGATAGGATTGGCGCTGGAAGTGCGCGGGTTGATGAATATCCAGTTCGTCATCCTGGGCGGGCCTCCGTATCGCAGCCCCAACCTGCCTTCAGGCGCCGGAGACGCCACTACGGTCTATGTCCTCGAGGTCAACCCCAGGGCAAGCCGCACTACTCCCTTCATTTCCAAGGTTACCGGGGTCCCCGCTGCCGGCATCGCCACGCGGGTCATGCTGGGGCAATCCTTGGCCGAGCAAGGCTACGAAGGGGGGCTTTGGCCGCGTCAGGGCTTGGTAGGGATAAAAGCTCCGGTCTTTTCCATGGGCAAGCTGGTTGGCGTGGACTGGCATTTGGGGCCCGAGATGATATCCACCGGCGAGGTGATGGGCATCGACCTCGACTTCTCCAATGCGTTGTCGAAAGCACTCTTGGCCGCCAACCTCAACCTCCGCCAGGAAGCGGGCGTGCTGCTCAGCATCGCCGACCAGGACAAAGCCGAAGCAGTGACGCTGGTCCGGGCGTTGGGAGAGGCGGGGTGCCCGCTCTATGCCACCGAAGGGACCGCCGCCATGATTGCCGCTATGGGCATCCCCGTGACGATGGCCACCAAGAAGATCGGCGAAGGCCATCCTGACGTGGTGGACGTGGTCAACGACGGCAGCGTGGGAGCGGTTATAAACACTCTGTCAGGTGACACGTCGGTCATGCAGGACGGATTCTTTTTACGCCGGGCTGCGGTGGAACGGCAGATTCCCTGCTTTACGTCCTTGGACACGGCACGGGCGGCGGTGGAAAGCCTGCTGGTCGAACGCGGCACCTACAATGTCAGGCGCACCGAAGAGTACCGTACGGGCGGCTTTTAGGAGGTTGCGTTCGAAATTCTCTGGGCTTACAGCAAATGGACCGGTACACGTCCGGTATGTGTGGCGACTTCTTCTGTAATTTCAAGGCGAAGATGGACGGTTAACATGAGTACGTTACTTCCCGACCCAAATGACTGGCATCGCAACGTTGGATCTCCGGGTAATCCAGTGTCGTATCTCCATGAGTATGCCGTTGGCATTTTGTGGGATAGGTTGTCACTAGGGCTAGGAGACCGCAGCCCTATCTCCGGAACGGTTCAGGGGGATGTCCGCGTCGTGATGGCCAATGGGGAAACCTCAGGCAATCTTCTTGCCGATGGCGTGGAACATGTCGTCTTGCCGGACTCCCTACAGCCTATCGGGGGGTATATCCCTGATTTAGCCCTGATGAATGCAGATTACCAGCCTGTCCGTGTGATCGAAGTAGCAGTCACTTCTTATTGTAGCCCGGAGAAGGTAGCAGCGCTTACTAATCGGGGCGTCGAGGTGATCGAGGTAGTGGTCCGTAACGAACAAGACTTGAGGTTGCTATGCCATGCTCCATTTGAAGGCAGCAAACTGATCGAAGACGGTAACCTGAAGTTCTCGCAAACAACTCGTTACAAGAGTATAAAAGGGCCAGACAAAGAAATAGACAGCTTAATTGCAACTATTGTTGCAGCGAGCCCTCACAAGCGCCGGGAATTGGTTCAAGTGTTAGATGAACTCCGCAGTCTGGGGTCCTTATTCCCATTGAGCAAAAAGAATCCCAAAGCTCAACTGCTCCAGAATGCGGACGACAACGATGCGTGACGACTACGACGAATAACTTGATTAAGAGGTAACTACAAACTTGATCAGCCGGGGCAAATCTTCCCCTACCAGTCCATCTCCATGCCAAGGCCCATTGCCTTGGCCTTTTCGTAGGCCAACTTGGCCGCGGCCACGTCGGCTACCCCTGTGCCCATCAGCTTGGCGTACACAATCTGATCGGGGTTGTCCCTGCCGGAGACCATCCCGGACACCGCGTAGCGCAACTCGACCAGGTTGCTCCACTGCAACAGGCCCCGGTCCACGGCGCTGGCCATATCCCCCGCCTCGTCTCGGGCTTGCTCGGCGGAATCCACGAATATCTTGTCTGCCCGGGAGATGACGGCGTCGTCCACCTCCCTCACGCGCCATGTCGTGGGGCCCGCGCCGATTACTGTCGACCCTGTGTCCAGCCAGTCCCCTTCTACCACCGGCTCGGTTGTAGCCGCTATGCACACAACGACGTCGCAGTCCCTTACTGCTTCGGCGTTGTTGGACACCGCCTCCACCTCTACCCCCAGCGTGTCGCTCATCGACCGGGCAAAGGCCTCTCTGCGGTCTTGCGTCCGACTGTAGGCCTTTATCCGCTTGATGTTTCTTACCTTGGTCACCGCCTCCAACTGCGTGGGCGCTTGGTACCCGGTGCCGATTATCCCCAAGGTGCCGCTGTCGGGATTGGAGAGATGTTTCACCGCTACGCCCGTTGTGGCGCCGGTGCGCAACTGGCCCAAACGGTTGGCCTGGGTATAACACAGCAACTGGCCCGTGTCCGTGTCGTAAAGGCTCACCTGGAAAGAATAGGTCCCCCTGACGACCGTGTAGGTCTTGACGCCCAGCACGCCTTCGTGAAACATGCCGCCGCCCATCACGGACAGCATACCGCCGCTGGCGATTATCTTGCGGCGGGCCAGGTTCATCGCCTCCCCCTGCCCGAAATGGCTTTGCATCGATTCAATGGCTCCCAGCATGTCATCCATCTGGACAGCCCGTGATACGTCTTCATCCCGCAAGAACAACGCCATGGTTTCCTCCTAATGATGGGCGAGAGTCGCCGCGATTACAGTCTGTGAAGCAGGCAATAGTTTATCGTTGCAGCCGGTGATTGACAAATAGCGATGACCGTGTCGAAGGATCGGGTTAGCCGCAACGACGGTGACGTAAAAGGAGCTAACGATTCGATGGCGGTTGAAAACGGTTGACGACCGCCCAAGCGGTTGGCAGGGCCAGCGAGGCGATGTACAGCTTTACCAAGTCGCCGAGGATGAATGGATAAAGGCCGAACTCCAGCACTTTGCCATCGGGCACGAAGTAGGACAACTGGATAAGACCCGGCACGTACAGGATGACGTTTCCGGCCAGCATGGCAAGGATAATCCATACGCTGCGGTCCCAACCGCGTTCGCTCAGGAATCCGACGACGAACGCTGCCGGTATGAAGCCGATGATGTATCCGCCGGAAGCCAGGGTCCATACCAAGCCCGACGCGCCACCGGCGTAGAACGGCAGAAAGGCGCCTTCGATCAGGTAAAGAAACAGGGCGGCACCGCCGCGCCAGCTCCCCAAGGCCGCGCCGGTCAGCAACACCGCCAGCGTTTGCCCCGTGATTGGCACCGGGGTGAACGGCAGGCGAATCACCAACTGGGCCATCAAGGCCACGAAGAGGCTGGCGGCAACGATCAGGGCAACGTCTCTGGCTGCCCTTAGGACTCGGTCGTTAACCGGGATTATGCTGTCTACTAAAACGGCAGCCTGAGGCTTGGAAAACAATATTCGCTTCCTGGAGGTATGGAGCGTAAGGCGGCGTAGAGAAAACGCCCTGCCCTATTTGAAGAAGTCGCGGTTCTTGCGGATGTAGTCCCGCCACTTGGCCGGGACAGCGAACTCGTCAAATATGGCCTGTACCGGGCACACCGACTCGCAATATGAGCAATCAATGCAGATTTCGGGGTCTATGTGGTACATATCGGATTCGTCGGTCGTGGCAATGCAGTCCACCGGGCATACGTCCAGGCAGGATGCATCTTTTACGCCAACACATGGCTCGGTGATAACGTAAGGCATAATACCAGCACCACTAAGAGGATGATGGCTTCGGTTACGCCAGATGACCGGCAGGGATTCGGAAAGCCCGCCGACAATACCTAACCTATTCTTAAATTGCCCACTGTATTTTGTCAAGCAATACAATATGATATATTCTATTAAACGCCGTAAGTCAGCTTGGGGGAGCATGATGTATGGAGTTGAGAGAGCTTGTCAGCTTTTACCACGTAGCCCGTCTTCGCAGCGTGTCCAAAGCTGCGCGGACGCTGGAATTGGGTCAACCCACCGTCACTACCCACCTGAGAAAATTGGAGAACGAGTTCGGCATCACGCTTTTCGATCGGATAAAGAGGCCGATCCATCTCACCTCGGAAGGAATCACGCTGCTGGAACTGGTAACGCCCGTTGTCAACGCAGTGGACAATCTGAAGACGCAGATGGACTACTCGGAGCGTTTGGGGTCTTTCGTAGTAGGAGCCTACCAGGATCTGGTGATGCACCACCTGCCCAAAGGGATCCAGAAGTTCCGCACTGAATATCCCGATGTGCGGATCAGGCTATTGGCAAGAGCTTATTCTCCGCTCATTCAGTTGGTGAAGTCCGGCGAGTTGGACTTGGCCTTTTGCTCGCCGCCCCCTGCGGAGGAGCTTTCTTTGGAGTTCCAGGAGCTCTTCGAGTACAACGTGGTGCTCTTGACTCCCCCGGGCCACCCGCTTCTTGAGAAGCAGCCCATCGCGTTGGAAGACATCGTGGAATGGCCCATGATCCTGGCAGGCCCGGGGAGTCTCACCAGGCAACGGGTTGAACAGTCGTTGCGAAGTAAAGGCCTTGCATATGATGTTGTCCTGGCGATGGATGACACCGAGTCCATAAAGCATTACGTCGAAATTGGTATGGGACTGGCTATCACCAGCGATTTCACCCTCCACGCAGAAGACCATGACAAGCTTGGCGTGGTCCTCTTGGACCACCTTTTCGATAGCTCTGCAATAGGCGTGTGCACGCTGAAGGGCAAATTCATCGGCAGGGCGGTGCGTAATTTTATAGATACCGTATCCGACCAGATGCGAGGGTTTCACGCAGAGTTGCTGGATTGGGGCAAGTCTCCCGTGCAACAGGACAGCCCGGTCTCTTGAACCTTAAGCAACTATCACAAAACTAGCCGCACTGCCTAACCCGTCACTGCCGTGAAAATAGGCCATTTTCATTCCCATACGTGGGACTCACGGAGCCATGCGTCATTCCCGCGAAGGCGGGAATCCATGAACCTCAATCGGCGACGAGGGGTTGTTAGCAGAGGCATTTGAGTTGAGACAACTTCTAAAGGGCCTTGGAGGTCCTGGGAATGACCTCTTTGACCCGTCGTTCCAAGTGAGAGCGGGCAAGCATTACGTGGCGTTGGCACTTCTGGCAGGTCAGCCCGATGTCTGCTCCCAAGCGTGTCACCAGCCACAGGTGGTTGCCGCATGGGTGGGGCTTCTTCATCCTCACCACGTCCCCTACCTTCAGCTCTAAAGCCATCCCTTACCCGAATCCGTTAAAATCCGGTTGATCTGGTCCCGCAGCCTGGCCGCCGCTTGACGTGCTGCCGCTGCGAAGTCCCCGCCCTCGCCCGGCTCTGGGCGGGCATATATGATCCCCCGTGAGGAGTTGATCAGGGCGCGTCTTCCATTCCTGTCGGTCCCCGACAGCACTGCGTCCTCCAGGTCGCCCCCTTGGGCGCCCACTCCAGGAACTAACAGCGGCATATGTGGGCACAGGCTTCGCACGTCTTTGAGTTGGTCCGGGTTGGTGGCCCCCATCACCAGCCCAATGTTGCCGTTACGGTTCCAGCCGTCTGCGGAACGCGCCAAGCGCTGGTACAGGGGCATCGGCCCGTCGGGTGTGCTCACGGTCAGGTCCTGGAGGTCGGCGGAACCGGGGTTGGACCCGCGGCACCAGATGAACACTCCCCGTGCCGGGTCTTCGAGGAACGGCTCCAAGCCGTCGTGCCCTCCCCACGCGTTTACCGTGACGGCGTCGAATCCCCATACTTGGAACATCGCCTTCGCATAGGCCGGAGCCGTCGATCCAATGTCCCCCCTCTTGGCGTCGCCGAGTATGATAGCATTGGGCGCGGTCTCGCGGATGTGGTCAATGGTCCCTTCCAAGGCCCGCAGCCCGTCCATGCCTAGGGCCTCATAGAAGGCCATGTTCGGCTTGTAGGCGCAGACCAGGTCGGCGGTGGCATCTACGATAGCCCGGTTGAACTCCAGCGGGTCCTTCACGGGCATCCGCTCCGGGTCAATGTCCAAGCCAACGCAAACTAATGAACGGTTGGACGAACTAGAGTGGTCGAGACGGCTTACAAAGTCCGTGATTTCGTTGGTATTGCCCACGATGCCTGCCTTTACTTGATTGGTCGGGCTGCCCTCGGACTAAAGCAGGTCCCGATTGATGCCCCGACCACCGATTGATACCATGTTAATCGCTCCGCCATCTGTCTGCCAGTCCTATGGCAGCAAGGCGGGCAATGAGTCTATAGATGCAGTTGGGCGACGATCTTGTGGAAGGCCTTTTCATTGCCCGCCTCAACCGCTTCGCCGCATTGGTGGATGTGGACGGACGGGAAGAGTTGGTCCACGTAGCCAACTCGGGCCGGATGCGCGAGTTGTTCGTGCCAGGCTTCCGGGTGCTCTTGAAACCCCGTGCCGGGGAACATCGGAAGACCAGGTTCGACTTGGCGTTGGTTGACTTGGGCTATGCCCTTTCGTCGGCGGATGCCAGGTTGCCCAACAGCCTTGTGGCCGAAGCCATCGAACTGGGATGCTTGAATCAGTTCGCCGGATACTCCAAGGTCAACCGTGAAGTGCAGTTCGGGGAGAGTCGCTTGGACCTGATGCTGGAAGGACCGGGTGGGCGGTGCTACGTTGAGACCAAGTCGGTAACCTTGGTGGTCGATGAAGTGGGCTTGTTCCCCGACGCCCCAACAGAGCGGGGCGCCAAGCACATGAGAAGCTTGGACCAAGCCGTTGCGCAGGGTCACCGAGCCGCCGTGGTATTCGTGGTGCAAAGGCCCGACGCCGTAGCATTCGCCCCCCACGAAACGGCCGACCCCAATTTCGCCTCGGCCTTACGCCGTTCCCTGTCCGGCGGAGTTGAGGTCTTCGCCTACAATTGCCGCGTTTCGGAACATTCCGTCACATTGCATTCCCCCTTGCCGGTACGCTTGTGACCTCGCTGGACCGGAACGACCTGCCCCGATTGCTCATGGATGTCTATAACCTCCTGTACGACCGATACGGCCCCCAAGGATGGTGGCCCGGTGACGGCCCTTTGGACGTGGTAATCGGCGCAATCCTGACCCAAGCGGCGGCTTGGACCAACGTGGAAATGGCCATTGCCAACATGAAGGATGCCGGTTGCTGGTCCTTGGGGGAGATCGACCGCCTGCCGGAGCGGGAACTGGCCGCCATCATCCGGCCATCGGGCTATTTCAATGCCAAGGCGCGCAAGCTCAAAGCCTTCGCCCGGCATGTGGGAGCCAATTATCAAGGTAGCCTCGAAGAGCTTCTGGCCCAGCCTGTCGAAGAACTGAGAGTTGAACTCCTTTCTATTTATGGCATAGGCCCGGAAACGGCGGACGACATTATAGTCTACGCCGCTGGCAAACCGTCCTTCGTCATTGACGCCTACACGCGACGCATCGTGCAACGGCTGGGCATCGCTCCCGCAGGTCTGGCCAATTCCTACTCCGGCTACCAAGCTCTTTTTCAGGACCACTTGCCAGTCGACGTTGCACTGTTCAACGAGTACCATGCCCTGCTGGACCGGCACGCCAAGGATGCCTGCGCCAAGGCCCCCCGCTGCGGCGGGTGCTGCCTGCGGCAGGTCTGCGTCACTGGACAAAACGGCGGAGATGTAGAAAATACTCTGAAGTAAGCCGGAACAGGAGGAAGCATAATGCAGGTAGTCCGAATATACACCGGTTCTGATGGGGAGGCGCACTTCGAAGAGTTGGAACTGCCTTACGAGAAAATCGAAGAGGCTGAACGCACCGCAATGCAGGCGACCACCGGCATCCAGTTCCGACGCACTCCTCCAGGCAGTTTCAGCGATTGGCACAATGCTCCGCGCCGCCAGTACGTAATTACGCTGGAAGGCCAGATGGAGATTGGCCTTGGCGATGGGACCAAGCGAATTTTCAACCCCGGCGATGTGCTGCTGGCCGACGACCGGACCGGCAAGGGTCACACCACCGCCGTTTACGGAGACAAGACCAGGGTATCCATCTCCATACCGCTTGCCGACCAAAGTTAGCAGGGATGGAGATAGGAGCCCTGTGAGCGTTCTCTAAAACAGTGACTTGGACTGGCCGCCGTCTACGTTGATGCACGCGCCCGTGACCAGGTCGGCCCGGTCGGATGACAGGAAAGCCACCATCTCGCCTATGGGTTCCGGCCAGCCGAAGCGTCCCGCAGGGAGGTTCCGGGATATGAACTCATCCACCACATCGGGCGGGTTGTTCTGCTGGAACCGGTCCCAAGTGCTGCCCGGGAAGTCTATCGACCCCGGCGCGATTGAGTTGACCCGCACGTTGATGGGTGCCAATTGCAGCGCCAAGTGTTTGGACAGGGCTATCAGTCCAGCTTTCGCCGCCATGTAGTCGATGGAACCGCCGTGCTCGCGCCCATAGATGGATGAAATGTTGATAATGCGCCCCCAGCCCTGCTCTCTCATATGAGGAAGCACCAAGGCAATCATCCTGTAGGCGCTGACAAGGTTTACCTCCAGCCCTTCGCGGAACTGGTCCAAGCTGGTCTCCTCGAAAATCACCGAGCCGCGGCGCCCTCCCACGTTGTTCACCAGGATGTCGGCCTGCCCCAAGTGGTCGACGGTATCCTGGTGAAACCGCACGGCGTCAGCCTCTACGGTCACGTCCCCCTGGGTGCCGTGGACCTGGTAGCCTGCTGCCGCCATTTCGCTGACCGTCGCGTCCAGTTGGTCCTGGCTTCTGGCGCATATCGAGACCTTGCAACCCTCTCTCGCCAGGGAGTAAGCCGCCTGTCTTCCCAAGCCCCGGCTCCCTCCGGTTATCATTGCAACCTTACCCTCTATTCCTAAGTCCATGACTTCCTCCTGATGCCTACCTGTGAGTACCTGATATACCGCAAATCGACTATGATCCCTTGCCCGGCATGGTGGACCGTGGTTGTCCTCGCGCCCAAGAAAGGCCACGCCGATTATAGCCCCTTGCTTCGGGCCGCGCACCCGGACCAACATTCATGCTCAGGCGTCCAAAGACTATAATTTGCCGAGGTTTCGGGTACCATGTCTTTAGATGATGAACAGTCCATTGCGTAACACGCTGGCCGACCGTATCGCCGGATATCTGACCCGGTATTCCGGTTGGGTCATCATTGGCGTCGTTGCCGTGACCCTACTGCTTATCTTCCCGATATTCCTTATGGCGCCGACGGAGCCGGCATCTCAGGACCCGGGCGGGCCGGTGTTCGACTTGGCGGACATCGTACACGACAAGTTCCCTCCTCAACTTCACATAACCGGATTCATTGTCGAGGACTACGAGGGGGACATTCTTCGGCAAGCGCCGCTGTGGGAGTTATACCGGAACGAGCAGAGATTGCGCGAATCGGACCTTGGCGGGTTCCTTTACTCGGGTTACGACTCTCAAACCCGCAGGCCGGTCTTGGGCATTTACACCATGGCGGATGCGGTACAGGACTTCCTGGTGCTGGGTTTTGGGCCGGAAGCAAGCTTGGAAAACGCCACCGATCTCCAAGTAAAGGCCGCGGTGGCCCGCGTAATCGACAGTCCCTTGGGGTTGACGTTGCGGGAATCCCTTTCCAGGGACGCTGTATTTGAGACCATGACCGTCGATGGAGTGCCGGTGCAGTCTTGGAAGGCTGCGGCTCTCTCGGTTTTTGTGGCCTCAGACAACTCTATGCTCGGCGGCGGGCCCTTTAGCGTCAGGGTCACCGGCGAAGAGGATGTGTTGCGCAAGGAGCGGTTTAACCGCCGGGTGCACACTATATTGCGGGGAGAGGAAGCCAACTACCGGCTTTGGGGCGTTGCCCTCGACATCAACCTGGTGTCAGAGGAGCAGGGCAAAACGGCCATTCCTTATATCGCGGCCACCGTCGTACTGGTATTGATAATCGTCGGGATTACCTTGCGGTCGGTCAGCGTTGTCGGACTGGCCTTTTTAGGCTTGGTCATTCTCTTAGTGTGGCTCAAGGGACTGTCCAACCTTGTGGGACTCAAGTCTTCCATTATCCTGGACTTAGTCGTGCCGATTGCGATGGTCTCGCTGGGGGTCGACTTCCTTATTCACGCCGTTGCCCGCTACCGGGAAGAACGCCAACGGTTGCTTGTTCCGCGGCTGGCGCTCCAAGCCGGGCTTGGAGGGGTCCTGGGGGCTTTGACGCTGGCCATGTTTTCCGACGGAATCGCTTTCCTGGCCAACGTTACTTCCGGCATCGAGGCCATTATCGGGTTTGGAATCGCAGCGGGTATCGCGGTGGGTTCCAGCTACCTCATCATGGGCATCTTCCTGCCGTTGATCGTTATGAGACTCGACCAGCGCGGCCGCCGCGTCAGCGCGGACACAAAGAGCATTCCGCTGCACCCTCCCGCAACTGTCGTCCCCGGCCCACAACCCGCTGTCCCCGGCTCGCAACCCGGCGTCCCGAACGCACAGCACGTTATCCCCGGCTCACAACCCGTCATTCCCGCGCAGGCGGGAATCCGGGCAGTCGTGGCCTCCGTGGTGTTGATTACCGCCCGGATGCGCTTCGTGGTCCTGCCGTTGATTGCGGTGCTCACCGCAGGGTCTACGTTCCTGGCGTTTCAGTTGGAGCCTAAAATGGATGTGAAGGACTTCTTTGATTCCGATTCCGATTTCGTCAAAGGAATAGATAAACTGTACCAGCACAGGGCACCGTCAGTCTTTGGGGAACCGGCCATCATATACATTCGCGGAGACCTGACCGCTGCCGAATCATTGTCGGCGATAGAAGAATTGTTTGAACGGCTGAATCCGATTGACCAGTTGAGCCGGCATAACGATGGGCAGGTCTCGGTTTACTCCACGACGTTGTTCCAATTACTGTCATGGGTTATGAAGAACGAATATGCCGTGTCCCAAGTCCAAGCCCGCACCGGCATCGCGCTTACGGATATGGACGGCGACCTTGCGCCCGACGCCCCCGAACAGATACGGGCCGTATACGACTATATTGTGCAGTTCGGCATACCGTCCGACAGCGAAACGCTGGTCTTGGAGCCAACACAAGTGCGGGAGGTCCTCTATCACGAGCCGGGCGGCGCAGCGCCCCAGGAAATTGTCATAACGGTCGGTGTATTGGAGGCCCGGGAACAGGCCAACATAGCCTCGGCCCGTCGTGCCTTGGAGAAGGCGTTGGAGCCGCTGGAGGACACAGACTCCATTGAGTTCGCCGGCCTGACCGGCTCCTCACTTACCAGGGAGGCGTCATTGACCGCGGCAACCCGGGCCTTGAATATTTCGCTGCCCGTGGCCGTAGCGGGTTGTTTCGTCCTGTTGGCCCTCTGGGCGCACTCGGTCCGCTATGCAATCGTGACCGTCATTCCCATCGCCTTGGTGGTGTCCTGGCTTTATGCCTTTATTTACTTGGCCGGGTTCCATCTCAACATCGTCACCGCAACCATCGCTGCAGTGTCGATTGGTGTGGGCATCGACTACTCCATTCACGTGACCCAGCGGTTCCGACAGGAATTGGCCCGGCAGCCGTCTACTGAAGAGGCCCTGCGGGCGACCGCTGCCGGAACGGGGGTGGCCCTTGTCGGGTCCGCTGCTTCTAGCGTCATCGGGTTCGCCGTGATGGGTTTTGCTCCTATGCCCCTGTTTTCAGCCTATGGGATCATCACGGCGGCGATGATACTGCTCGCGGCTGTCGCCGCCTTGCTTGTCCTGCCGTCCCTGCTGCTCCTGGTTGCCAACCGACCGCCCCCAGAGAAAGCGGATGAGCAGAAATGCCCCATGCTATAATATGCCCGCTTCTCGGCCGAGGCTTGGGCATAGATTCGAGCCCAAGACAGACGAAGAATTCCATCGAAATTACGGAGAGTCTTGCGCCATGATCAAACGGTTTTCGGTGTTGTACGTCGGTCAAATAGACTTGGAAAACACTGGCTTGGAGGGGACTCCCGCCGACCAGCGCAGGTATCCCAACGAACGGTTGGTCCAAGCGTACGAGAACGCCGAGGGATTGGCCAAGCACATGGACGAGCTTGGCTACTATTGCATGTGGACGGCGGAGCACCACTTCCAGAGAGAGGGTTACGAGTGTTTTCCCAACCTGATCCTTCTGGGCGTCCACTTGGCGGGCTTGACCAAGCGGTTGAAGTTCGGCTCGGCCTTCAACATTGTACCCATGTGGCACCCCCTCCGATTGGCGGAGGACTTTGCAATGGCCGACATAATGACCGGCGGACGTTTGATCTTCGGTGTTGGCAGGGGTTACCACTCGCGGGAGGTGGAGACCTTCGGCTTTCCAGTCATCGACAACGACGCTAACAAAGAGTTGTTCGAAGAGCAGATGGAGGTAATCTTCAAGGCCTTCAATGAAGAGTCGTTCAGCCATCACGGGAAGTACTACAACATTCCGCCCGACGTGCCTTACAGGGGCTACCAGCTCAAGGACGTGACAATGGTCCCCCGTCCGGTGAACCGGCCTGTAGAAATCTGGCAGCCCATCGCCAGCGGCCGCACGCTGGAGTACATCGCCCGCAAGGGCATCAAGGGCATGGTGGCTTTGAGCGGCCGTTTGCTGGTTGACCAGCTATTCCGCCAGTACCAGGGCATCGCCGCCGAAGCAGGCCGGGAACTGGCTTTGGGACAGGACATGGCGTTGGGGTTCGGGTTCTACATCGCCGACAACCAGCAGAAGGCCATCGATTCCGTCCGGCCTTATCACGATGAGCGTTACAAATGGTTCGCCCCCTTCGGCTTCGTGCGGTACACCGATTCCGAAGGCCGGGCTTGGGGCACTCCCGGAGCCCCTTCCCGTGTGCCCACCATCGAAGAAGGTGTCGAGCAAAAGGTGTGGTATTGCGGCCCGTCAAGCGGCTTCGTCGAGTTCCTGCGCGAGGTGGAGGAGCAATATCCGGGCTTGGAGGACATAGTCCTGCAGTGGCCGGAAGGCATGCCTTGGCCGGAGTACCGAGACCAGCTTTCCCGGTTCGCCAAAGAGGTGATGCCGGCGTTCACCGAAGGTTAGGAGGCTGTCCCAGCATTTGACCTGTCCAATTCGTCATTGCCATGAAAATAGACCGTTTTCATGTTCATACGTGGTCCCAAGGGGCCATCTGCAATTCCCGCGCAGGCGGGAATCCATCGGATTCTCGACCGATAACGTGAGAAAATAGACAAGGGCAGTTAGCTTTGAGACGATCTCTAAAATGCCTCCACCAACGGGGTGTCCTTGCCCAGCATCAGGCATGGCTCACCCCATTGGTTGCCGTTGGCCAGGTCCCACTCCTCAAGGGAGTCGGCGGGCTTGAGCCGTATGCCGTCGTCCCCGCCGTAGACCAGCAACACTACGCCTTCGCCCGAGTCTTCTGACAATGCCGCATAAGCTGGGCAGGGACCGGCTTGGCTCCAGCCGGTTACGTCGCACCACGCGTCCTGCCCCGACAGGTCGGCAGTAAACACCCGGGTTATGGCCTTGGGTTCTGACAGCAGGTCGAAGACCCTGTTAAGGTCCATTGGGCTGTTTCCGGCAGCCTCTACCTCTACTTCGAACAACATAAGGGAGTTATCAACCTGAGTCGCCAGCCCAAACCCGACTAACGAATTTCGAAAGTAAAGGGCAGACGATGATGGCCTGCCCTTCATGATGTTGGTTGCCGTGGGTCTGAACGTTATTCGGGTTGGACTTCATCGGCAGGTGTTGGTTCATTAAACGTCAAGCCTTGCCTTTCAGCCTCTAGCCGTCTTTTGTTCCATGCTATCCACTTGGCATCCTGTTCTTGACGGCCTTCGTTACGTACTCGATTTGTAAACTTTTCGTTTATTCGTTTGGCCAACACTAGCGTCACTTCCCAACTAGCAAGGATAATCAGTGTCAAGGATAACGTTACGCTTTGCCAGCGTATAACGGCTATTACTATATCCAAACCCGATTTGTTGGTCAACATCGTCTCATAGACGGTAGCAACTACTGTCAGTAAAGCTACCAATACCAGAGACTTTGCCAGATAATCAATCTCGAAACATAGCGGGTTGGTCTGCCGCTCAAGAACGCCGATTTTCCCAACCGGTCAATTCAGCATCGTAACGAGTCATACCCGTAGAATCGCCGCGTTCAAAAGCCGTGCGACAGTCTTTGCAACTATATAGCCCCGGTCGTCCGGTGTCCGGCTACTCGGCCGTCCGCCCGCCGTCAATCACAAGTTCGGCTCCAGTGACGAAGGAGGACTCGTCGGAGGCTAAGTACAGGGCGCCGTAAGCAACATCTTCAGCCGTCCCTATGCGGCGTAAGGGCGTACGATTGATACGGTCCTCGCGGTACCAGCCAAGCAGCATCTCGGCGGTCATGGGCGTGTCGATGGTGCCTGGGTGAATGGAGTTGGCGCGTATGCCGTCGGGGGCGTATTGAATGGCCGTGGACTTGGTGAACAGCCGGACCGCACCCTTGGAACTGGTGTACGCCGCCGAGATAACATCCCCTATGAGTCCGGCAACGGAGGATATGTTGATGATGGAGCCGCCGCCGGCCTTGCGCATCTCCGGGATGGCCGCCTTGGTGCCTAGGAAGACGCCCTTCACGTTAATGTCCATTACTTGGTCCCACAACTCGCCGCTTATCTCCTCCACGCGTTCGCTGCGGAAGATGCCGGCGTTGTTGACCAGGATGTCCAGCTTGCCGAACCGGGCAACTGTGGCGTCGATGGCTTGCTGCCATTCTGCGTCGCTGGTCACGTCCAAGTGAACGAACAGGCACTCACCGCCCGCCTCGTTGATCTCGGCCTCGGTCTTGCGGCCGTCTTCATCCAGGATGTCACCGATAACGACCTTTGCTCCCTCTTGAGTGAAGAGCTTGGCTTCCACAGCGCCCATTCCACGAGCGCCGCCGCTGATGAAAGCAACCTTATTCTCCAAGCGCATTTTCCGCCTCCACGCGGTCGATGACGGCGCTTTGCTGCCCCTATTGGGCGGTCACGCCGCCGTCGATCACCAGTTCGCTGCCAGTGACGAAAGAAGACTCGTCGCTGGCCAAGTACAGAACCCCGTAGGCCACGTCTTCGGGCTGGCCGTACCGGCCCAAGGGGGCGCGGGCGATGGCCCGCTGGCGGGCGGCTTCGTCGGCCAGAAGGTTGGGCGTGGTCATGGGGGTTTCTATGATGCCGGGGTGCACCGAGTTAGCTCGAATGCCGTCCCCGGCGTACTGTATCGCGGTGGCCTTGGTAAAGAGGCGCACTGCGCCCTTGGAGGCCCTGTAGGCTGCGGAACCCGGCCCTCCCACCAAGCCTGCCACGGAAGAGATGTTGATAATGGAGCCGCCTCCGGCCTTTCGCATCTCCGGGATGGCGTACTTGGTGCCCAGAAACACGCCTTTGCCATTGATTTCCAGCATCTCATCCCAGAGGGCCTCGCTGGTCTCCAGTACACCCTCGGTGCGGAAGATGCCGGCGTTGTTGACCAGCACGTCCAGCTTGCCGAACCGGGCTACGGCCGCGGCTATGGCATCCTGCCAACTGGCCTCGCTGGTAACGTCCAAGTGAACGAAAAGGCACTCGCCGCCGGACTCAACGATCTCGGCCTCGGTGCGACGCCCTTCTTCGTTCAGGATGTCGCCGATGACCACCTTGGCGCCCTCGATACTGAACAACCTGGCTTCGACGGCGCCCATGCCCCTGGCCCCGCCGCTGATGAACGCTACTTTGTTCTCCAGACGCATTCCGTTGCCTCCCGTGCTGCAATGTGACGATTATACGGGCTGGGGTACCCTCGTCAAGGTTGCCCGAATGCGTCCCATTGCCGCCGCTATTCGTGACCTATAGAATGTTCCCGGACCAATATCACCTACCTTGCCCGAGAATCCAGATGGCGCCGCGGCTTCGCACTAAACCATGCATACGTCCTCTTCTGTGGGGGGGCCTTCTGTGCGCTGCGCTGTTGACCACGTCGTGCGGCTTTCTTGAAAGGACTTGGTCACAAACACCCGACTTTGAGGTGACGCTCTTCGATGGCAGTACCTTCCGGTTGTCCGATGAAGCTGGTCATCGGGCTGTGGTGCTGAACTTCTGGTTTCCGTCCTGTCCTCCCTGCCGGGCCGAGATGCCCGGATTTCAAACGGCGTGGGAGCGCGTGCAGGACGATGATATTCGGTTCCTCGGATTGTTCGTGCCCCAAGGGTTCGATTCGGAGCAGGACGCCCGTGACTTCGTGATGGAGCTGGGATTGACCTACGACTTCGCCACCGACATCCGAGGGGAAATAGCCCGCGCTTACGAGATAATGTACTACCCGACCAGCGTGTTCATTGACAAGTCGGGCAAGATTTACCGGACTGACATAAGCACGCTGGACGCGGAGACGCTCGGCAGCATAATCCGCGAGATGTCAACAGGGTAGCCCGTGTTCTCCCATTGGATGCCGCGGCGTCGCAAGCTGGTTTGGGCCTAATGAATGTCCTCGACTGGATTCTGGTGGCTATTCGCTGGGCCCACGCGCTGGCGGCCGTGGCTTGGGTGGGCGGCGGCATATTCTACCTGCTGGTGCTGAGACCGGCGTTACGACGGTCCGCTGGCAACGCGGAGGCTAACAGGGCTATCGGCGAGGAGTTTCGTGGACTGGTCAATACTGCCATTGCGGTGCTGCTACTGACGGGCGTCATCCTGTCGGTAAGCCGGCTTACCGATAGCGCGGTTACGGCTCCCTACGTCGCTGCGCTTGTCATCAAGGTCGCGCTGGCCCTGTACATGTTCTACGTGGTGCGGTTCCTTCGCCCTGGGGTCTATCGCGGAGACGCGGATTCCGGCGCCGGTTGGGTTTCCAAGGCCCGCGTCCGGCTCACCGGGCCCACCGCGTTGCTGGTCTACGGCGTACTGATCATCGGTCTGTCGGACGTGCTTGACGCCCTGTTCGAGTGGGGCCTTTCCGGTTAGTTAACGGTGTTATGGAGGCGGCTTGAAAAAGGAACTGATGGAGATACTGGCCTGCCCGGTCTGCAAGGGCGAACTGGAACTGAATGTGGAAGAGGAAGAGGGCGACGACGTGATAAGGGGCGGGTTGTCCTGCCACAAGTGCGACGAGACCTACCCGATTGACGACTCTATTCCGAACCTGCTGCCGCCGGAGATGCATGTGCAGGACTAAGGGACTGTCTCAAAACCAATCGGCCCTACCGACTTACCCACGTCAGTGACTGAGGCCTATAGATTCCCGCCTACGCGGGAATGACGGGTCTGGTGCTGTGACAGTTTTGAGGTACTATCTAAATGGGCGAAACGGAAGCCCAAATGCCACGTTCCGGCGGCATATTGGGGCTTCCGTAACTTTTTCAGGGCAATGCGTCGGCTACAGACTGTCGCCGATGAGGATGCTGACCACCTTGGGGGCCAAGGCCTCGGCCCGCTGGCGTATCTGGTCCCTGTTCAGGTTCTCGATGGGGTGCTCGGTGAAAATCGTGGGGTAATCGGGCGCGCCCCACATCTTAGCCATTCCCTCGGCTGTGGGGATGAACCGGTCGGTGCAAATGGTGGCTGAAGGGATACCGGCGTTCTCGACGTGAATTCCGTCGTGCACACTGCACGCGCTGCAGGACCCTCAATCACCCACGCCTACAATCACCGAGTCGCAGTTCTCCGCCAGGTCCTTAATGGCCTCGGCCACTGCGGGCCTGGAAGCGCTTGTTTTGCGGTGCCAGCGAACGTTGGATATTTCGTACCGGGTGCGCAGAACCTCGACCAATTCCTCCAGCAGTACGTCCGCGTTGGGTTTGCAGTCGTCGATGATGCCCACCGTGGTGCCCGCCAGTGTTGGCAGGCGGGGCGCACCGTCGAACGGAGCAACTATGGCTTGGGTTGTGGGATTGACCAGGGTGTACTCATTCGTCTGGGTCATTTTGACCTCCTGAAACCTTGCTTGGGTAACGTTGTCCAGCCTCTATTTTATCTCGTGGGTCACCGCGGTTGAGCCTATTTTGGGCCCCCAACTGGGTATTACCGAAGCGGCGTTGGACTCTTCTCCACCCGCAAACACCAAGAGTATGTCATCCGGGCTTGGAACCAGAGACACATACGAGTCTTCGTCGCCGCTTTCCAAGTCGCCCGGCAATCCGTGTACGCTCTTTAAGTCGGCCACCGAGCGGCGGATACGGCTGTGCAGGTACTCCCGGACCTGTTTCTTGGTCCAGTCCTGCCACAGCCTGGAGTTGCCGGCGATGGTGACGGCGATCTGGCCCTGCCGAATATCGTCGTGACGGTCTCCGACCGACCCGGTCATGGCCATGCTCGTGCCCAGAGTGGAGGCGGCGTCAACGATACTGTCGAGGATTGCGGTGGGCTGCCCCACTGCGCGGACTTGCCGGGGACCTTCGGACGCAAACACGGTGACGGTGCTTTGCTCGGCGGTGAATCCCCGCTCCACATGGAGTGGAGTCCAGTGGGTATCGGTTTCGGCCTCGGCGATGCAATAGCTGTATTTTCCCGGATGCCCGATGACGCTGCGGTCAAACAAGCCGGGAATGGACGCGCAGGCGTTCATCAGGATCAGCCGGATGGCCCTCCCGATGGTGGCGTTGGCCCGGTTGCCCGGCCCGAACAGGTTGTTGCGGGAATTGATGCCCAACTCCCGCGTTTTCGGGCCGTTTACTATGACCAGGATGCCCGCGCCGCCCATGCTGGAGGACGGGCCGATGAGGTTGAAGGTGGGATCGAGCATCGCGGAGGCGGCGGTCAGCACCACCGGCATGTATTCGGGCAGGCACCCTGCCATCACCGCGTTTGCGGCAACCTTGCCGACGGTGATTTCCCTGCGCCGCTCCGGCAGTTCCCCCACAACCTCCGACGCCGGGCGGCCGGACTGCTCCAGGAATTGGGCCACCCGCTGCTCTGTCGGCGGCACCACCGGCAAACCGTCAGTCCAGCCCAGTTCGTAGCAGCGTTCGATGGCTTCGAGGGCATCGTCCCAATTAACGGTTGTTGTCTCGCCAATATCAGTCAAGGGTCTGCTGCTCCTGTAAGGTGTCGCCGTACCTCAGGTCAGTCTGCCTGCGGCGTCTGCGAGGGCGGGTAGAATATCGCCGTGCCGTCAGGATCGTGGCGGTGAAAATAAAGCGCCTCCAATATGCGCTGGACATCCGTCCGGCGTTCTTGTGCCTCGCCTTGGATTTCTTGGCGCAATTCCTCTCGTGTCGCCCGGATTTCCTGGTGCAATTCCTCTCGTGTCGCCCGGATTTCCTGGTGCAATTCCTCTCGTGTCGCCCGGATTTCCTGGCGCAATTCCTCTCGTGTCGCCCGGTTTTCAGCTCTTAGTGCCCGGAATTCTGACATGATCCAGTAGAAAGCGCCGGTGCCTATCAACAGCAGTGAAATCCAGGCCCCGATAAAAAGCTCAACTGTTACCACGGTTCTCTTCTTCACGTTCGAAATCGGTGCGCCTCCCATGGGAGGCGCACCGATTTCGTTTTATTTCTACCACTGACGCTCATACTTGGAGAAACTGCGGAGCACCTTGGGCGGGTCCATTTTGGAGCCGCGGATGGTGAAGGACACTTCGGCCACGTAGAGGTCTCCTTTGGAGTCCACGGCGATGCCGTGGGGGGCGATGAACTGGCCGGGGCCTTCACCCTCTTCGGGAGTGCCGAACATGCAGACGCGGTTTCCGTCCAGATCGTAGATCGTGACCCGGTGGCCCAGCCCCGGCGCCTCGTCTACGCCGCCCATGCCGTTCAACTCACCGACGTAGATGTGGTCCTGCCACAGCACCATGGAGTCGGGGCGGTGGATGTTGTTCCACATGGTTATGAAGTTGCCTTGGGGGTCGAAAATCTGGATGCGGTGGGCTTCGCGGTCTACCACGTAGACCCGGTCGTTGCTGTCGACGGCGATGTTGTGGGGGCGGATGAACTGGCCGGCGTCGATGCCGGGTTCGCCCCAAGAGAACTTGTACTCGCCGGAGCCGGTGAACACGTGGATGCGGGAGTTACCGTAGCCGTCGGAGACGTACACGTCGCCGTTGCTGGGCATGATGGCGGCGGAGGTGGGGCGGTTGAAGGCTTGCCCGCTCCAAGCGGGGGCGGGCTGGTTCCGCTCGCCGATCTCCATCAATTTGTCGCCTTCAGGGTTGAACTTCTGGATGGTGTGGATGCCGTCGTCGGCGGCAAGAAGGGAATCGTCATGGGCAATGTACAGGCCGTGGGTGCGGTTGCTGAACAGGCCCTCGCCGAAGCTGCGGATGAAGTTGCCCTCCCGGTCGAACACCATGATGGGGTGTTCGCCGCGGGTCAGGACGTAAACGTTGTCCTGGGAGTCGACGGCCACGCCGGGGCACTCGTGGAAGGCCATCCCGTCGGGAATCTTGGCCCAGTCTTCCACGAACTTGTACTGGAAATCGCCAGACCCGTAAACCTCGTCAGCCATTAGAAATCACCTCGCTGTTGTAGCGGTCATATACCCGCATCTGAGAGGAAAATCGGGGCATCCATAAACTGCCCCGGCACCCGGCTATCCTAAAGTTTGACCTTTGGAGTGTCAATGGGCTGGACTGTTCCCGATAGCACTGCGAATGGGGCGGGCGGGACGCCCGCGCTCCTTCGGGTTTCCTTGACTGGAGCGTTCCTTTAGTCTGGAGCGGTGGGGATGATGGCGGGGCGTCATAACGCCGAGGTTTGATCACGAAAAAGTCAGGGGCAACCACAAGGGTTGCCCTACGGGATAACGTGGTGGTGCGCGCAGCAACCGCGTTTTGGACGCCCCGGACGGGCAACCCAAAGACCTTGGCGTGTTGTCGGGTACTGGTAACCCGGTCAGCGAATGGTGTCCTGTCCTTCTCCCTTGAGATAGTCGGCAGAGCGCAGGGCCAGCGATTGGATAGTGGGCGTGGGGTTGATGCACGCGCCGGTGGTGAAGATGCTGCCGTCGATAATGAACAGGTTGGGCACGTCGTGGGCCCGGCCCCAGCGGTCCACTACTGAGGCAGAGGGGTCGTTGCCCATCCGGGCGGTGCCCAGCAGGTGCCAGCCGGCGTTGCGGCGCACCTTGTCCGACAGGAGGTTCTTGGCGCCGGCGGCTTCCAGGGCTTCAGAGGCGCGGGCCAAGCCGTGGTCGAGCATCCGGCTTGTATTCTCGCTGAGAGTGTAGTGTATCCTGGGGGCCGGTATCCCGTGGCTGTCGGTAAGGTCCGGGTCCAGTGTTACTTGGTTGTGATCCTCGGGCAGGTCTTCGGTCATGATGGTGATGCCGATGGCGTGGCCGAACCTTTCCCGGAAAGTCTCGTGGTGGCCTGCGCCCCAGGGGACACGAATACCCAGGAGACCGCCCAGCGCGGTAGCCAAAGGCGAGGAGCCTTGCCCCATCACCTGCAGGTCATAGCCCCGCACGAAGCCCCGGCTGGTGTCGGTCTCGTAAAACTCTTGGCTCAACATGGTGCTGCCGCGAGGGCCGTCGTCAACTCCCAGCCACTCGTCGACGAACCCGACCACCACGCCGGCGGGGTGGTGCATCAGGTTCTTGCCGACCAAGCCGGAACTGTTGGCCAATCCGTCGGGAAACAGGTTGGACTTGGAGTTGAGCAGCAGGCGGGCGGTGCCCACGCCATTGCAGGCCATGACCACGACCTTGGCGCGCTGCTCCAACAAGTTGCCTTCGCTGTCGTAGTACAGGGCGCCGGTGGCGCGGCCGGACTTGTCAACCAGGATTTCCCGGACGCGGGCGTGGGTCACCAGCCGGGCGTTCTGCCGCAACGCCTTGGGCCAGTAGTTCAAGTCGGTCGCGGCGGATGACCGCAGGTAGCCGCCGTTGTCGGGCATACGCCCGTCATAAGGGACGGACGAAAGGGCGGTGTCCGACGACCACCAGTGCCAGCCGAGCTTGTCGAACCCCTTGGCCAGCACCTGCCCTCCGGGACGGATGGACAGAGGCGGACAGGGCCGCTCGGGCTTGGGAGGATAGGCAGGGTCGCCGCGCAACCCGGAAATGCCGATTATCCGGTCGTTCTGGTCGTAGTAGGGTTCCAGTTCCGCGTAGGACAGGGGCCAGTCGTCGGCGACGCCGTCAACGGTCTGCAACCGGAAGTCTGACGGATGGAATCGCGGAATGTGGGAACCCCAGTGGATGGTGCTGCCTCCAACGGCGTTGAACATCAGGGGCGAGATGGGTGTTTCCGACTCGTTGAGCGGGTAGTCCTCGGGAAGTCCCCGGACGTTGGGGCTGGGGTGGAAGTCGGTCTGCCAGTGAATCTGGGCGCCGGGCTCGCTGGTGGGGAAGGCATCGGGAGGCACCCATCCCCCCTGCTCCAAGCAGACCACCTTGATGCCGGCCTGGCTCATACTCCAAGTAAAGGCCGCCCCGGAAGCGCCCGCTCCGATTACCAAAACGTCGGCAATGTCTCGGTCAGTTGCCATATATCCTCCTGCGTGGTGACGCTGGGCTATCCCCGGCATTTCTGGATTCCCGCCTTCGCGGGAATGACGGGTTTAGTGTTGCAACGGACGGGTTGGGTCTGCAACGAGTTGTGAGATAGCGTCTAGTTTTTGCGCTCGAAGACCGCCGCGACGCCCTGGCCGCCGCCGACGCACATGGTCTCCAGGCCGAACTGGGCGTCGCGGCGCTCCATTTCGTGGAGGAGGGTGGTCAGGATGCGGGCGCCGGTAGCGGCGATGGGGTGGCCCAAGGAAATGCCGGAACCGTTGACGTTGAGCTTGTCTTCGTTGGGCAGCTTCCACTCGCGCAGGACGGACAGGACCTGGGCGGCGAAGGCTTCATTGAGTTCGATCAGGTCCATGTCGTCGAGGGACAGTCCGACCTTGCCCATGACCTTGGACGTCGCCCCCACAGGGCCGATGCCCATGTAGGCGGGGTGGCAGCCGGTGACGGCCCACCCACGCAGGTAGCCCATAGCCTTCAGGCCCAGTTCCTCCAGCTTGTCCGCCGCGACCACTAAGCAGACCGAAGCGGCGTCGTTCTGGCTGCTGGCGTTGCCGGCGGTCACGGTTCCTTCCCGGATAATCGGGCGCAACCGGCCCAGGACCTCCATCGACGTGTCTGAGCGGGGGCCCTCGTCCTTGCCGAAGGGGACCGGGTCGCCGCGGCGTTGCGGGACGGGCACCGCCACTATCTCGTCCTGAAACCTGCCGCCCTCGGAAGCGGCGACGGCCCGCTGGTGGCTGCGCAGGGCGTATTCGTCCTGTTCCTGCCGGGTGATTTCGTACTGCTTGGCCAGGTTTTCGGCGGTCTCGATCATGCCGGATATGTAGCCGAACCGTTCGTCGGGCGACATGGTCTCCCTGGCGCGGTTAAGCCGGTCGTGCATGGTCACCGAGCCGAAGCGGGCGCCCCAGCGGGTCTCGTTGGTGTAGAACTCGGCGTTGCTCATGCTCTCGACGCCGCCGGCGACGACCACGTCGGCGTTCTCGGTCTGGACGAGCATGGAGGCGTTGAGGATGGCCTGAAGGCCGGAGGAGCAACGGCGGTCCAACTGGTACCCCGGCACCTCGATTGGCAGTCCGGCCTTCAACCCGGCCAGCCGCCCGATGGCGGGGTTCTCCCCGCTGGGGTAACCGTGGCCCAGGATCACGTCGTCAACCTTGTCGGCCTCGAGCCCGGCGCGGTTCAAGGACTCCTGGATGACGATGCTGGCCAACTCCGCCGCGGATACGCCTCGCATACTGCCGCCGAAGCCCCCCACGGGCGTGCGAACCGGTGAAACAATAGCGACTTCTCGCATTTTTTCCTCTCTTCGTTAACGAAAATTCCAACCAGTGGTTGCGTCAGCAGGTATGATAACCCGTGAAGCAACCCCTGTCGATTAAAGACCATCTCATGCCCAGCAGGTCTCGTTGATTCCCCCATATCGTTGGCCGGGGCCTATGGATTCCCGCCTGCGCGGGAATGACGAGTTGGGTGCTGCGACAAGGTTTTGGATGGTTAGTCAGTCCTCCACCGGCGGCATCTGCTCGAGAAGGCTGCCGGAGCCGCTGATGGACTGGGTGATGCCAACCTTACGGAAGGTGCGCCAAGCGGTGGCTTGGACTGACGTCACCACCGGCTTGCCGAGGCGCTGCTCAAGCTCGGCGGCGGCCTCCATGGCGCGCCAACCGGTGCAGGCGCAAAAGAGCGCGTCGGCGTCGTCGCGGCAGACCTTGGAAGCAAACTCCACTATCAACTCCGGGTCCTGGTCGTTCATCCCTTGGGGACCGGCTTGGGCGGCCCAAGGCTCGCCCTCCACGTTGAGCACGTCGAACCCGGCGGAGTCGAAGTAGAGCTTCAGACGCTCGTTGCTCCAGTCGGGATAGGGCGTGGCCACGGAGATTTTCTTTGCGCCAAAGTGGTTGAGGGCCTGGACCACCGACGGGCTGGTGGCCACCGCGGGCAGTCCTCCGGATGCCTTGGACATAAGCTGCTCCATCTCGTTGCTCCAGGCCCGGTCCCGGTAGAAGCTGTTGGTGGTGCCGACCATGCTGACGATTTCCACCTTGCCTTGGGCCAAGTACCAAGCGCCCTGCTCCAACTGGGCGTTCATCTCGTCCATAGCGTCCCGGATGGCGTCGGGCCCTTCGCGGAAGGACGAGAGCCATAGGTGCTGGGCATGGATGGTGACGCCCGGCGGGGCGATGCGGTTGAAGTCGGGTTCCACGGTGGTGTTGGTGGTGGGCATCATCACCCCGATGCGTTTGCGTACAGCCATTGAGGGCCTCCTTCAGCGGTTGACAACAATCTAGTGGACTCTTAATATCACCCAAACGCTCCCATCCAGCCCCCGCCTCTACCGAGACCACCGCCCAACAGGATACCAGCTTCAAGGATTACTGTCTGGAGGTCAGGTCATGCGCTTCTCCTCGTTGCTCAGGCCCTACACTCTTCTACCCGTGCTTCTGGCCGTCGCCTTGGTTATCGGCATGGCCTGTACATCCCAACCGGAGCAGCCCGCTGCCTCGCCTACCCAAGCTCCGACTGCTGTGCCAACCGAAGCGCCCGCGACACCGGAGCCAACCGAGGCGATAGCGGCGACAGAGGCCCCCGCGGAATCAGAGCCCATGGCGGCGGATACTCCCGTGCTCGAAGCCGTTCCGGGTAAGCAGGGAGGGGTGATCAACATGGTGAACTACGGCGACGTCGAGCTGTTCGACGTCCACGCGGCGGGTACTCTCCAGTCCTCCCAGTTCCGCAGCCCGTTGCACAACCAGTTGGTGTACTTCGATCCTACCAATACTTCCGAGTTGGTGGCGGACCTGGCCAAAAGCTGGACCCTTTCCGACGACGGCTCCAAGTACACCTTCGTCATCCACGACAACGCCAAGTGGTGGGATGGCACTCCCCTGACCGCGACCGACGTAGTATTTAGCATCAATCGCTGGATTGAACCCGGCGAACCCAGGCCCAGGACCGGTCTGCTCCGGCCTTACATCGACCGCGCCGAGGTCGTAAACGACACCACCGTCGATATCCACCTCAAGTACGCCTCCGCCGCCATCCTCCAGTTGATGGGCGTGGATTTCATGCTGATTCTCCCCGAGGCCCAGAAAGAGCAAGGCTTCGAGCGGTTTGAAGACGTGATGGGCAGCGGACCCTTCAAGGTCAAGGAGTGGCAGCGGGGCAGTTTCTATGAGTTCGAACGAAACCCGGACTATTTCAAGGAAGGGCTTCCCTACCTGGATGGCTACAAGTCCTTCACCATCGTGGATGCCGGCACCATCGTATCCGGGTACAAAACGGAACGGCTGATGATGTCAAGCACGACCGTGATGAACATCTCTGCTGAAGACGTGGCCGAACTGGAGCAAGAGCCTAACTTGGCTGCCTACTACACCAAGACGGCAACCTTGGGCGACATAATCATGAACACCAACGACCCGGTCTGGAGCAATCCGAAGCTGCGGAAAGCGCTTTGGCTTGCGCTTGACCGTTGGGAATTCCAGGAAACCTTCGGAGATGGCAAAAATGCCGTTGGGGCCCCATTCATTCCTGACCAGTGGTACTCCTACTCTACGGAGGAATTGAAGCAATTCCCCGGTTTCGGCGGTTGCGACGGTTGCCCCAGGACCAAGCAGGACGATATAGACGATGCGGTGGCGGTGATGAAAGAGGCGGGCTACGATCCGCCCAGCGCTATCGGTGAAATTACCCTCTCCAGCTTCACTGCCGCCGGGTTCCCGGACTACATGGCTTTGTTCAAAGAACAAATGAAACGGAACCTGGGCTTGGAAATCAAGCTGGTTATCAAGGACTTGGCGGCCGTCAACCCGGAGCACATCTCAGGCAGTTACGCTATTGGCGGCTCCGGATACGGCATTAACATCCTGGACCCGGACGACTTCGTGAACGCCCAATTCATGCCCACTGACCGCGCTTGGAGCCGCTGGCAGCCGCCGCCCGAATACATCGAGTGGTTCCAGCAGCAGAGCGCCGAATTGGACATAGAGGAACGGAAAAAGATTCTCAGAAAAATCGAGGACTACTTGCTTACCGGGGAAGGCCACGGGAACATAATCTTCCAGTGGCGGCCCTTTTACAACGTGGTCAACAACAAGATGAAGACCGCCGCCGGCGGCTACGTCGTCCCCGACACCATCCAGACCGCGGTCGGTTCAATAGTCGAGCACATCTGGATAGAAGAATAGCCTGGTTCTAAGAGCCTATCCGATAATCAGATTGGACACTTTCTGTCATTCCCGCCTGCGCGGGAATCCACTACTCGGCACACTGGACTCCCGCGAAAGCGGGAGTGACGGTGGGTAGTTTTTGGATAGGCTCTAAGCGAGCAGGGGAGCAGGCTGTTGAAACAATATATCGTAAAAAGGATTCTGCTCTACTTTCCCACTTTGGTGCTCATCACGGTGCTGGTGTTCCTGCTGATGCGGGTGATTCCAGGCGACCCGGCTATACAGCTCTTGGCCGCAGGGGGCGACGCCAGCTACACCGAGGAGGACCTGGCCAAGAAACGGGCCGAACTTGGTATAGACCGCCCACTCCCCGTGCAGTACGTCGATTGGGTGTGGGGGATGTTACGGGGCGATATGGGCAAGGCCCTGTACTACCAGAGGCCCGTGTCCGAGGAACTGAGCCCGCGTATTCCCATTACCTTCGAGATAGCCATCCTGGCGATGCTCATCAGCATCGTACTGGCGGTCCCGTTGGGGATAGTTTCCGCCATTACCCAGGACTCCCTGTTTGATTACATAGGCAGGGGTTTCACCATCTTCGGCATCAGCGTTCCCATCTTCGTAACCGGCATAGTGTCGATATACATCCTGGCCCGGGTATTCAACTGGCTTCCTCCTTTCGGTTACGCCAAGCTTTGGGAGGCCCCCTGGGAGAACTTGCAGCAAATCTTCTTCCCGGCCTTGACCTTGGCCATATTTCAAATGAACTTCACCGCAAGGGTCACCCGGTCGGCGATGTTGGAAGTGCTGCGGGAGGACTACATCCGCACTGCCAAGTCCAAGGGGCTCCATGAGTGGGTGGTATTGGGGCGTCATGCCCTCAAGAACGCTTTGCTCCCCATTTTCGGCGTCGCCGGGTGGTCCTTGGCCATCCTGTTGGGCGGCTCGGTGATAATAGAGCAAATCTTCGTTGTCCCTGGACTGGGAAGGCTCCTGATAGAGAGCATCGGACAACGGGACTATAACCTGGTCCAAGGGGTGGTCATTGTGTTCTCGGTTGCGGTGTTGACCGTGAACCTGCTGGTGGACTTGGCCTTGGCGTGGATCGACCCCAGGATTCGGTATGCTTAGCCCGGCAGACCAACAGGAATCCCGAACGACCATATCGCGCACCGCGCCGCAAGCTGCGGCCTATGCGGTTAAAGCCACTACAAGGGCGCTGACCGACTTCGCCAAAAAGAAGCCCTTGGGGGCCATTGGCGGCGTGGTTTTTCTGATCATGCTGCTGCTCATACCCATAGGTCCGGCCGTTGCTCCCTTTGATCCCTATTCACCCCACGGAAAGTTTAAATACGCCGGGCCGGGCGCGGTGTGTAATTCGGAGACAGCGTGCAGGGAAAACATCGGCAAGACCTTCTGGCTGGGCGCGGACCAGTTGGGGCGCGACACCCTGAGCAGACTGCTGCACGGCGCCAAGACCTCCATCCGGGTGGCCGTTATCAGCGTATTGGTAGGCGTCACGGCGGGAGCTTTGATTGGGATGGCCAGCGCCTACTTCGGCGGCATAATAGACTTGGTGGTCCAGCGCCTTCTGGACACGTTGATGTCCATCCCGGTGATTATCCTGGCCTTGGCGATCGTGGCCGCTTTTGGCGCGTCCATCACCAACGTCATCTTGGCGTTGATAGTAATCTTCATCACCGGATCGGGAAGGGTGATCAGGGCCCAAGCTATGTCCGTCAGGGAGACGGACTACGTGCTGGCCGCCACCGCCGTCGGCGCCGGTCCGGTCCGGATTATATTGCGGCACATCGCCCCCAACTGCGCCGCGCCATATATAGTTTTCGCCACTGCTAACATTGGTTACGCCATAGTCGTCGAGGCCGCCCTCAGCTTCCTCGGCGTGGGCCCCCCGCCGGACGACCCGACATGGGGCGGAATGCTATCCGTCGCCGGCAACAACTTCATCGAAGTCTCTCCCTGGCTGCTGCTGTTCCCCGGTCTGGTCATCTGCATGGCCGTATTCAGCGTCAACCTATTGGGCGACGCCCTCAGGGACGTGTTGGACCCAAGGCTGCGGGGCACAAGCTAGCGGAAAGAGAACGACGCATCCGGCTGCTATCCGGTATAATTGATGCAGACCATGGGGGTGTAGCTCAGCGGGAGAGCACCTGCTTTGCACGCAGGGGGCCAGGGGTTCGATTCCCCTCACCTCCACCATCATTACATCCCATTAAGTTCCGGCAAAGTCCAGTACAGTCCCGCTTGCCGTTTGGTATGTTATGTGGGAAGTGGAGGCGGCGAAACAGACTTGGCGCCTAATGCTATGAGGTTAGCATTCGCTGGGCTGTCCAGGGTCAGAAGCGGCTTGGGCTTGCCAAGGGCAGCCCATCGGCGGGCAAAGCTCTCCGTCCTGCCCCCGGCGGCAGCGTGGGCGATGAAGACCTGAGCAGCCAGGTCCGCCACCAGGTCGTTCCGCCGCTCCGCAGTGTCCACCGTCGGGCGCCGGACCGCGGCAGGAAAGGGCGACAGGACCAGCAATCGACCGTCGTCGAGGGCGGGGCGCCATTCTCTGGGAACTCGCATATTCTCAATGCTACGGGCCGGGCAGATGACCACGGGCTGGCTGCCACGGAGCAACAGGCGCAGGCATTCCTTCTCCATCGGCGTCTGGAACCCGCCGATTACGGCAACGCCCGCATCGCGCATCGAACGGGCGAGGTCATAGGTCTTGAGGATGAGGTCACCGGGGCACCGGGTCGAGCAGAAGAAGGCGGTCAACGCCTCTTCAAGCAGATGAAGGTTGCCTTTTGACTGGAAGTTGGAAGGAAGCTCCATGCGCCGTTATGGTTTCGTCCGTTCGGTCCTCAGCGATGCTCAGACCGTCTCGAACTGCAACGCTGAGAGATTCAGGTTGGATGAGCGTTTGGAGAGATGGAGTATCTCTACTCCTACCACTTCGTTCGATTCGTTGTAGTCGATTGTCTGAATCTGGATTCGCGGGATTTTTGGATTTTCAGGATTGTACCCGGAGGAGGTCGTCCAAGACCACGACAGGCAACCCTTGGACGCGGCGAAAGTCGGTATCGTTGGTGATGAAGAGGGCGCAGTCGGTCTGAAGAGCTGTTGCGGCGTGGAGTGCGTCGAGTGTCGCCAACCTCGTGTTGGCGCGGACACGGGCCGCGTCCTCCCACAGTTCGCGCGTGGCCGGGATTAAGCTAACTTCCTCCGCATCGAACAGCGCCCGAAACAGCATCTCGACAACGGTGTCGCCCTCACGCAGAGGCTTGACAAGGGTTTCCAATACTATGATCTCGCTGCTCATAATATCGAATTCACCTGTCCGGGCCCTCTGCCATAGGGGTTCGAGCAACGTGCAGTACGGCTCTATACTCTCCACACTGTAGATAAAGCGATTGGTGTCGAGGTAAACAGGACCGTTGACCGGCAGCGTCAGCGGTCCCACGATGCCCGTTCTTCTTTGATGTAGTCATCAACTTCCTTCGCGGTCTTGAAGAGGCGGTGACCCGGGGCCTCTGCGAGAATGTCTAGCGCCGACCGTCGAGGCATTGTCACCGAGGGCGTTACCACGACCTCCACAGTCTCCCCTTCCGTCAGGTCTTGGTCTACAATCTCTATCCTCCCGCCCGGCAGTACCGTCGTTTTGATGCGCAACGCCTTTTTCATTGTCCTACCTGTCCCTCCTGTTGGGTTTCGGTTTTCCAGGCCCGGTCAAATTCCTTGTTAGTTCCCGGTAGGTCATGCAGCCACGGAGATTCTACCCTGTCCGGAAGCGTCACCGATCCCAAGATTCCCGCTCCTCCCGTATGTAGTCGTCAACTTCCTTTGCGGTCTTGAAGAGGCGGTGCCCCGGCCCTTCCGAGATGATTTGCCAAGCCCAACGAGCCGACGGCGCACCGGAGGAGTGTTTCCCCAACTCCCTGCCTTGCAGATAGGCGGCGAGCTTTCGGGCGTCATTACCGTGTTCTCGCGCGATGCTATCTTTGATTCCCCACAGTTCTTCGATGATTTCGTCAGGCATCTTCGGGACCTCCCATCAGTTCGCGAGGAAGTGACAATGTGATTCTCCGGCGCGGGCCGTCCACGGTGAGAATCAGCTCGCTCAATACGTCCATCCCTATGAGGGCCAACACACCGTGCTGCTCCCGCAAGGGCAGTGATACGAAAGTGATTGCCATCGTGATGTCCCATTCAGGCAGGCGCAACAGCCCAGCGAACTGGCGCGCCTCGCTCTCGCCGGCCAAGCCGACGACATTCACAGGGGCGGCGGTTTCGGGCAACTCCAATTCCAGCGCCAAGGCCAAGTCCAATACGGACACTTGGGCTCCGGTGTCTATTAACATCATACCCTCACCGGAAGGAGCGGCGGCGTCCAGCGTCAGGCCAGCGTTATCCGTGCCGCCTCTGTCAGGATGGCCGATGACGCCATAGACCAGCGTCTCATTGTCACGGATTTCTGACCGGCGCATGGCGGACACGGAGTCCTGTCTGCTCCACTTTGACTACATAGCCGATACGCTTGACGAGACACGCTCCGTCAACGACCAACTTGAGCGCGACTTCGGATGCCTCCCGGTTGGACTCATACACGCCGACCAGCCTCTCGTTGGAGACGACCGCCCACTTGCCGAAGGCGTCGGCCTCCAGCCCTTCGCGGATGGTCTCATAGAAGGCGTTTTGCAATTCCAAGCTGTCCCTTGTGTCAGGCATAAGCTACCTCCGGCTCCGGGCTGTCAAACTCCACCCCGCCCCCCGGCTGTACCGTCGTTCTGATGCGCAATGCCTTTTGCATATTTCGCCTTCCTGAACAGGGCCTTTCAATTGTCCGTCAGAATCGGGATTTACCGGACTATAAGATGCTCAGGATAAGACAATCCTGAAAATCCTTTAATCCCGAAAATCCTGATTCTGACAATTGCTCCAAGAATTAAAAGACCCGTAGACCAGGGACTGGTCGATGTCTTCCTCTTCAAGATACGGGTATGCTTGAAGTATCTCCGCACGGGAGCGGCCGGCCGCCAACAACCCCACCACTGTCCCGGCCGTTACGCGCATACCCCGGACGCACGCCTTGCCCCCCATCACGGCGGGGTCGAAGGTAATCCTGTCCAGTGATTTCATGCCCTGTCTCCTCCTATGTTCAGCCCCTCCAGCTCCAGGCTGGCAATCTCTACCCTGCCCCCGGCAGTACCGTCGTGCGTTTGTGCAGCGCTTTCGCATGACCAGTATCTCCTATGGTGAAATGGCCCCTATCGGCCACCTTACAATTCCAAAGCCGGAAGTTCTATGTCGGGCCAGTACCGAGATGAAAGAGATTCATACATTTCGGTAAGTGCCCAAGGCCTAACTGCAAGCGGGTTTTTCCCCTTCAGCTTGCCCAGAATCAACTTGTGCCTCTGCCAAGCCCCGGCTATCCCTTCTCTCTCTGATTCAGGTAAGTATTCCCTGTACTTCGTCCATTCCTCTTCGATATTACCCACCCACATTCTCGTAGACCCGGCCCAGTAGTATGGAGTTGAGTAACTAATATCAACCATAGTTGAATATTCCAACATGGATAGGTTATCCGCCCTGGGATCCGTTGCAACCCTGTGAGCAGCTATCTTGTTGCGCCAATCCAACACATCGGGAGCAACACTCTCAATGTATAAACTGCGAGCCCCACGCAATTTCTCCTGGTTGGATTTCTCCCGAAGATGTGAGAGTTCCCACTTATTATCCTCCAACACTTGCATTAGCTTGATCGTGCTCATGTAACTAACCAAACTAATGGCGAACCAATCAAAGATGCATCCGAGCAACAAGGTTTCGTTTGTAAGCTCGCCGACGTGTAGAGTCTGGTCTTTTCCGTATCTCTTGAGTGCTTCTAATTCCCTTCGGCGGGTAAAGGATGCAAGATGGAACATCCCACTGTGAAGAGAACGCAGCACATTAAGGTTGTTGTGGTGCATATTTCGAGAGACAGCTATGTTATCAATGTGATCCAGCATCAGTTTGTCAGCAAGCATAACTACCCCTCCCGCCCCATGCGGTACTTGATGTCATAGTTGATAATGAAGTCCAGTTCCTCCTCGGTAAAGCCGTAATGCTCCGCCAGCACCCGGTCAATCTTGTCCACGATGGGTTTGGACGGCTTCTGGTCAAACTCATCATAGACCACCTTGCCGGTGGCTTTGTAACTTGTCTCCTTGCGCCGGCTGTGACGCTTGAAACTCTCCATGAGCTCATCAGTCAATTGGGATAACTGTCTTTTGGTGGTCATCTTCATTCGTTCCAAGCCGAGGGGGAAGCTCTCGATTTCTCTCAGATTGAGATGGCGGCAGTCTGAGAGAAGTAGGAACCACCAATAGAAGAGCGAACTGTTCAGTGTTGCAACCACGGCAGCGGCGTTGTCAACCTCAGCAAGCCTCAAACTCTTGACCTGGGTAGAAATCTGCTGGCCGTCGCGTTCGTTCCAGAAGTATGGGGCAAAGTCCATAGCCCGAACCCAGTACTGGGGTGCGTTATGGAAGTAGACCATCCCGTTTCCCGACGGCGCGAGACTGTTACGAATCGGGCGTTGTTTCGCTATGCGGTCTAGTATTGCCGAAGCAGGCAGAGGCCCAATCTTGGGCACAGTTCCTCCAGGGATAGCCGAAACCTTATACAGGGAGTCGAAAGCTACTGTGTCGAACAACCGTGGGCGGGATTCTGTGTACCACCTGTTGTAGGCCGTTGAGTAAACGCCGCAGACATCATTGACCGCTTTCACCGATAGAGCTATGGTCGCACGGATATGCTCCAAGCCATCAAAGAGCTTGGCGGGACGGTCATCGAAATGGGAAAGCCAGAGGCCGCCGCTTTGTGAAAGGCAAAGCCTCTGAATCGGCTCCATTCGGTCCGTGCAGGAGTAGGAAAGCTGCACAATCATACCGAATCGTCCGCCTCGCCGTAGGCAAGTATAAGACCGCTCGATAACCAGCGCATATAGGTTGCCACACCGTTCAGTCTCATAACCCTTAACGGTATACTCGCCTTTGACCTTGCTGTACTCCACATAAGGCGGGTTCCCAATCACCACATCGAACCCGCCCTTGCTCATTATTCCGTAGAACTCCACGAACCAGTGGAAGGGCTGGTGGCTGGCCAGCCAGCGTTCGTACGCTTCCGAGTCCTTGGCAGTTACTCCGTACTCGGCGGCCAGGTAGCGGTCCAGTTCGTCGCGGAGACTTTCCAGCCGGGAACGCAGGGTCGCCTTATCTCCCACCGTTACTTCCCCGCCCAGCGTGGTCTGCTGGCGTCGGAATTGGTCGAAAGCCCGACTGGCGATTTCTGCCTCCTCTTGGATACGGTCGAGGACAGCTTGGTCTTCTGCAAACATGGCTCGGGCCTGCTGACCGCGAACGGCTCTGCGGACTTCAGGCATTGGCCTGTCCTGTCTATCAGTGATGGTCATGGCCCGGCGCACGGCGTCCAGGGATGTGAAGCCGACCAGGGTGTTGCCGGCGCGGATGTTGAAGTCGATGTCGGGCAACGGCTCTATCTGGTCGTAGCTCTCCAGTTGGGCCACCAGCTTGAGGAAGAGGCGCAGCTTGCAGATTTCCACCGCCTCTTCCATGATGTCCACGCCGTAGAGGTTGTTGAGGACTATGGACTTGAGGATGAAATAACGCTCGCTGGGGTGTTTTTCCACCTGCGCCAGAACGTCGCGGAAGTCGCTGAGAGCGTTGGGGCTGCGGTTTGGATTCCCGCGTTCGCGGGAATGACGGAGGTCGTCAAGGAAGCCTTGCATCCCCTCCAAGCAGGCGGTGTAGAGGGGTTCGAGGATGTTGAGGGCGGCGAACAGGAAGGCGCCGGAGCCGCAGGTAGGGTCCAGGACCGACACGTCGCGCATGGCGTGCCAGAAGGCCCGCAACAACTCCGGCCCCTCGCTCTGGGCGATGACGTCCTTGGCGAACCGATCCATATCCAGGTTCAGGGTGATTAGGTCGTTGACTTCCCGCACTTCGCCGGCCGCCAGCTTGTCCCGGACTTCGTGATAGCGGGTGCGGCGGGCGACGACCTCGCGCCAAGTCTCCGTGGGCAGGGCGTAGTCGTCGGGAGCAGGGACGTTCCAGCCGCCGCGTTGGGATACGTCGTCGATGCCCGCTGCGATGTCGTCGGGCAGTTCGAAGGGCGCTTCCAAGCGGATCGGGTCCTCCGGCTGCCGGGCGTTCCAAGTGATACCGTGGCCGACGGCGGGGTAGATGTAGCGGTCGGGGTCGTCTTGCAGCAAACGCCATACGCCGCCGTCCGGCCCGAAGGCCACGGGGCACTCCTTCTTCGCGGCGTCGAACAGGAAGGGGATGACGGTGTTGCGGGAGATGTAGCCGGTGATGTCCTCCTTGGTGTAGTAGGCGCCCATCTGCTTCTGGTTGACGTACTTCTCGAAGATGTAGCCCAGCACGTCAGGGTTTATCTCGTTGTCCTCCCGGTAGGGCCGCTCGTCCAGGTGCCAGCGGTAGCCGTCGAAGAAGTCGAAGACCCGCTCGAAGGCAGCATCGGGTATAGAGATGTCCGGGTTGTCCCGCTCCAGCTCGTGCTGGTCAAAGAGGCCTCCGTTGAGGAAAGGCACCTTGCCCAACAGGACGGCCAATTCGGGCGCGCGTTGGGATTCCGGCTGGCCGAGCCCCTCGTGGAACAGCCGCAGGAGGAAGAGGCGGTAGAACTGCTGGAAGCGCCCGCGTCCTTCGACAGGCTCAGGATGAACGGAAAGGGCTTGCACCATGCCCAGACGGTTGCGCAGGTAATCCAAGTCGCCGTCCAGGAAGCCCTGCTTCTGGACGAAGTAAACGAACATCATGCGGTTGAGCATGAGGGATGCGTACCAGTCCCGGTCGCCCTGGGCGGTGATGCCCTCGATGAAGTTCCCGAAGGCAGTCAATTCGGCCCGGAAGCGTTCGTAGAAGCGCTTGGTTACTTTTTCGACGTCCAGGGCGGCGCGGACGCGGGATGCGACCAGGGCGATGTTCAGCGATGGCTCTTCATCCAAGGACACGAACAGCGGCTGAAGGCGCTGGAGCAACGCTTCCCCGGTCTGTCCGGCGTGGTAAGTCTGCTCCCGGCAGGCGGCGGGCTTGCCGGCCTCCCGCTTGACCCACTGCCAGACTTGGAGGGTCCGGTCGGCATCGACAAAGATGATGAGGTGTTCATAGGCCAGCTTGGCGACCTGATTCTCTATCTTGCGCCGCACCGGATAGGCCGGAACGGGACCATCGGCGCCGGGGCCGCAGACGTAAACGACGAACCCGGCTTTCTGGGCGGCAGTCTCCAGGATATAGTCGCGCCCATCGACGTGGACGCTGACCGGCTCGGCGCGATAGTAGTCCCAACCCAGGCCCTCAACGAACAGATGGGGAAAGTCGAAGGCCTGTAGGTAGGTACGGAGTTCGTCAGTCTGTACTTGCATCAGTTACTCTTCCTCTCACTTGTGAACAACCGGGGCCTTTTCATTTTCCTTCCCGTCATTCCCGCGCAGGCGGGAATCTATGTGGTCTTGCCACGGGAAACTTGCCATAGGCCGCGGTGATGTGGTTTCCCGCCTTCGCGGGAAAGACGGGACCTATGTAACCCAATCCGGAAAATGAAAGGGCCCTGCATCAGCAGCACGTTGGTATCGACAAAAAGGACATCATCGGCCATCGTCATTATAGATTTCGTCCCTGCTCCATGACGTTTCGTGCCCTGTCGAGACCGTTACTATCCCGAGAGAGTCTCGATCCCGTTGCATCGGATCTGGCGGGCTAGAGCCATTATCGAACAGCCCCAAGGAGCAGATGATGCGCGGTTCCTGGGACTCGCTTTCATGGTCCTCGGTCAGGCACAGCCGGTCTTCGTCCCGCAGGGCGATTACCAACTCGGCCAGCACCGCGTCGTCAACGCCGCTGCGAAGTTGCCGGTTGAGAGTATCGACGGCAGATTGGCGCAGGGGGTAGCGGTAAATGTCGTCCAGGGCTTGGTGCAGCGCGGGAACGTCGAAGAGTTGTCCCTTGATAGAGTCAGCGTAGGACTTGAGCCGGGTGTAGGTGCGGAAGCGCGCCCCGGAAGGGCGTCCAAGTTGGCCTCCAACCCGCTGTTCTTCCTTGGCGATATGCTTTACACCCTGTTCCACCAGATTGTGATGGATTTCGTGACGGGGTTGAGGCGGAGTATCCGGCCGGCACTCCGCCGCCGCCAAGATTTCCAACTGGGACTCAGTGATGCTCTTCCCGTCCCGGTCGACGTAGGCTAGGGCGTCGTTCCCGTCGGGAGTGCGGACGAAGACCAAAACACCCTCGGGCCGCTGGGCGATGGGGGTGTGATGACGAGAAGAGAAGACCACGTCCGGCAGGTTGGTTACGGTCCGTTCCAGCCTGGGGTCGGCGCTGACGGCGTTCTTCCAGATCTGGTAGGCGTGGGAAGCCAGGTCCACCTCGCCGTCCGGGTCGCCGTCCAGTATCCCCGCCCGCTCGTGATAGAGGTTGAGAATGGTCTGTTCGTCGGCCTCGTCCTCGAAGAAGGCCTCATCGGCGCCCACCACCTCGGCGTTTTGCCGAAGGCGGCTACGGACCCGCCCGCGCAGGTCGATGATGCGCTCCACCCCCTCGGCGGGAAGGAAGGAGTGGCAGAGTATCTCTTCCGCTGTCTGCCCGATCCGGTCGACGCGCCCGGCCCGCTGGATGAGCCGAATGATGGCCCAAGGCAGGTCATAGTTCACCACGATGGCGCAGTCTTGGAGGTTCTGCCCTTCGCTCAACACGTCGGTCGCCACCAGCACCCGCAACTCCCGCTCGGGAGTCATTATATCCTGCACTTGGTTGCTGACCGGGCTGAAACGGCGCGCGAAAGCAGTGGGGTCCGCCGAGTTCCCGGTAACGCCGGCCATGCCCTTTACGTCCTTGTCTTTGAGTTGCTCTTCAAGATACCGGACGGTGTCCGCGAACTGGGAAAAGACCAGCACCTTGCGGTCGGTATGGGTCTTTGTTAGCAGCGAGTGCAGCGCGTTCAGCTTGGCGTCGTGTTCCGACCGCCAAGCTCCGTGAGTTTGAAGCAGACCCAGCAGGGCATTAGCGTCCGCCTGTAGGTCGGCCTTCAAGCCATCCCTGAACAGGTCGGAGCGCAGCCAGCGGAACCGGCGCCGGTAAAGCCGCTCGTAGTCTGCATATATCTCCGCGGCGCGACTTTCGCATTCGGCGGAGGTCCACCCGCTCCGTCCGGCTTCCTCGGTTTCCTGCTCCTGTTCGTCCTCTTCCTCCGATTCCAGGAAATCCATTGCGGCCTGATTTTCGTCGTCGTCGGTGAACCGGGAATCGAGCATCTCCGCGTCCTGGGTCCCGATAGGCAAGGGCAGCCCGTTGCGGATGGCATGGAGGAACACGTAGTTGCGGAGCAGGTGCCGCTCCACGGACAGCAGGAAGGCCGCTCCACTGCTTTCCAAGCGTTTGAACAGGTTGGTCCGGCAGAAGCCCATCAGCCTGCGGCCGGCCCTGGACAGGTTCTGAATCTGTCTTGCTTCCGCTTCGGTGGGCGGGCTGGGCGGCGAGTCGGAAATGTAGTTCCAGAGGCCGTAGCGGGGCAGTTCCAACTCGTTGATGGTTTCCACCACGCCGGGGGAGTAGAGGCGGGCGTACTGGTCGTTGGGGTCGGACTCGTCGATGGCGAATTTGATGGTCTTGGGCACACGGGCAGGGAAGTAGGACTTGTTGCCGTCCTCGTAGGTGAGGTACTTCCGTCCCGTGCCGAGGTCCGTATCCGCGTAGTTGTCCTGGATGAAGCTGCGGGTACGCCGCACCAAGTAGAGACGCATCAGGTCGCGCCAGTCGTCGGGATACGTGCTGAGGTCGAAGGCCGCCATTGTGCGCGGTGACGCTTGGTGCCGCCTGCTGAACTCCACCTCTCCCAACTCACGGAGGAGCCGTTCCGGGCGTATTCCCAAGTCCTGGTCATCCTCTACGAATACCCGCAGTTGGCTGGACAAGTCCAAGTAGGTCTTGTTGTAGGGGGTAGCCGACAACAGGATGCACTTGCTTTCGTTTTCGCGGACGTACTCCTGGATTGCCCGGTACCTGCGGCCTTCCCGGTTTCGCAGGTTGTGGCTTTCGTCGATGACCACCAAGCGATACCGCCGGAGGTTTGGCAACTGCCCGATCACTTGGCTGATGGAGATTACCCGGGCCCGCAGCCCGTACTCGTGGGCGTAGTCTTCCCACATGGAAACCAGGTTTTTCGGGCAGATGATGAGCGTCTCCAAGTCAAAGTCGTCCTGGAAGATGCGGGCCACGGCGGTCGCCATCAGGGTCTTGCCCAAGCCCACCACGTCGCCGATGAGGACCCCGTTTCGCTTGTTCAGATGGTGGGCCGCAATCTTGACCGCCGCCGCTTGGAAGTCAAACAATCGGTTGCCGAAGACCCTCGGAATTTTGTACTCGGCCAAGCCGGCGCGGGCTTCGTGGGAAAGGTGGTAGGCCATCTTCAGGTAAACGTGGTAGGGCGGGACCAATGCCTCCCTCGCCCAGCTATCCTCAATGATTTGGACCAACTCCTCAGTGATGTCAACGCAATAACGGTCCTTCCACCGGTCCTCGAACCATTGCTTGAGCTTGATGGCAGCGTCGTGGTCCAGAACGTCCACGTTCAGCTCGCCCTGCCCTGAAAGGCCGGCAAAGGTCAGGTTGCTGCTGCCCAAATAGCCCACGATGGGGTTGATGGGATCGTCCCGGTAGAGGAGGTAGAGCTTGGCGTGCAGGGAATGACGAAGGAACAGCTTGACCACGACCTTCCCGGCGCGAAGCTGGGCGGCCAACTGTCGCAAGGTTTGCTCGTCGGCGTTGTTGGGCGCCCCGATGGTCAGTTGTTGGCGCAACTGCTCCGCCAACTGGAGCCGCAAGCGGTGGGCGGTGCGGTTGTCCATGCCCGGAGATCGGTCCGCCAGGCTGAGGGCGTCCCTGAGTTCTTCGTGGGGAAGACGCTGCATCCCAATGAGCACGCGGCAAGGGCCTTCGTCCGATTGCCAACGGTCAACGGAAGGCGTAAGACCGGCCCACCCCCGAAGGTTGAAGTACCCAACGCAGAGGTCCGCCCGTGATGACAGGGCGAAAGTGTCCTGCAAAGCAGGCAGGAGCTTGGAGTCCTGAGTGAGATTGTCGAAGATTCTAGGCATGGAGGTTCTCCGGTTCGGGATCAACCAAATGACTTCGTGTATAGACCATCGATTCTATCCGTGTGTTGCGCCAATTTGCAGGAGAATTCTACACGATAGCGTATTTGCCTCGGTGTTCGGCAGAAACCTTATCCCACGCAGGAGCGAAAGAGGATTGACAAGCACCGAAGACCGGCAATAAGCTCCAATTGCGCTGTTCGGAGTCAGCCGATATGAAGAATGCCGGTTAATAATTGGAGAGATCTCGGAACGTCCTATCCTCAGCGGAATCAGTTAAAATTGGGAAATCCTGTGTTAGAAGACGAAGCATTTGAGGAGGGCCCATGAAATATGACGTTGTTATCGTTGGTGGGGGAGCGGCTGGATCGGTGCTGGCCAGCAGATTGGCTGAAAACCCGAATACCTCCGTTCTGTTGCTGGAAGCCGGACCGGACTACCCAGATCCAACCTATCTTCCGGACGAGATAAAGTTCGGTAACACAAGCTTTGCAGAATCCCCGGAGTCGGAACATAACTGGGCCCTGCGGGGAACGATCACCGAGGAGCAAGGGGAGATCCACGTAGCGCAGGGCAAGGTGATCGGAGGAGGGTCGTCCATCAACGGTCAGGCAATGCAAAGGGGGTTGCCTGAGGATTTCGACTCCTGGTCCGCTATGGGCAACGATCAATGGTCTTATGACAAGGTACTGACTTACTTTAGAAAATCTGAGCACGATCTCGACATTCGGGATGATTTTCATGGGACCGACGGGCCGATGCCGGTAAGGCGTCGTCAGACCGGGCCCTTGGCAGACATCCAAAAGGCCTTCCAAGCAGCCTGTTTGGAGGCGGGTTACGGGGTGGTCGAGGATACCAACGGCCCGAACCCCTCGGGCGTTGGCGTGTGGCCCTCGAACAACCTGGACGGCTGGAGGATGAGCGCTGCTATCACTCACCTGAACCCCATGCGCCACCGCCTTAACCTCACGGTGAGGGGAGGGGTTTTCGTCAGGAAGGTGTTGATCAAGGATCGAGTGGCCGTCGGTGTGGAAGTAGAGAGCGGGGGCGAGATTTTCAACGTTGAAGCGGACCGGGTTGTGTTGAGCGCTGGTGCTCTCAAGTCGCCCCACCTGCTCATGCTATCGGGAATCGGCTCCAGCGACCAACTTCAACAATTTGGAATACCTCTGGTTCATGAGCTTCCCGGAGTGGGCCAGAACCTGTTCAACCACCTGAGCGCCCAGATTACCTTTAAGGTCAAAGACGGGATGACCCTGGTTTCTGATCTGGATGCGGCGCGCTTTTGTTTACACTACACCTCCCAAGGGTCCAGCGAAGTCAATGATATGTTGCTGAGGGCCACCCCAATGGTTGACGAACGGCCGGAGCGCGTCCCCGGTTTGCGGACCAAGTTCCTCAACGATGATGTTCCCCCGGACCGGGTGGCGCGAATCTCGTGCACCCTCGGGCTACCCGACGGCGCGGGATACGTCAGGCTTGCGTCTGCCGATCCATCAGTGCAGCCGACCTTCAACTACCGCTATCTTCAGCATCCAAACGACATGCGCCGGGTGAGGGAAGGCATACGGATGGCGACCAGATTCCTTGAATCCAATGCGTTTAAGGACGTGGCCGATTACCGTATCCATCCAACGGATGACGTTCTCGCCGACGACGACGCTTTGGACCTCTATATACGCCAAACGGTTGGAACAGCCAGGCATGTGTCCGGCACGTGCAAGATGGGCCCGGATTCAGACCCGATGGCGGTTGTTGATCAATACTGCAACGTCAAGGGAGTAAAGGGGTTGTCGGTGGTCGATGCGTCGGTGATGCCGCGGGTTACAAGGTCAGGCGGCAGCCATGCAACGGTTGTCATGATAGGGGAACGCGCCGCCGATTTGATTGCGTCGGCTTAACCCCTACCGTCAAGCCAGGCCCCACCAACGTATGCTATCCCGGTGGGGCCATCGATAACCTCAACCGGTGGTCAAGGGGTCGTTGCCCCAGGTGAAGAGGGGCTCCGGTTCTCCCTCCTTGATCAAGAATACTTCCTCGATCCAGCAGCGTTCCTTCTCGTCGCCCGGACACAGAAGATGGGCGGCTATCACCATGCCCGCATCCAGCTTCCAGTCGGGATCGGCGCCGTCCTCTACCAACGCCAGGACGTCCGCGTGACTCAATCCCAGGCCGTGGAAGTAGGTAAGCACTGATTCGTGCTGAGGCACGCCCAACTGTTGAAATGTTCGCCGGCTCTTCTTCTGCAGTTCGCTGATCCTGACTCCGGGGCGCATGGAATCCTGAATCTCGTTCATCGCTTCGGCGGTCGCACGGGCGATGCGGCCGGACATGCCCGAGCCGTAATCCTCCACCACCCAGGTCTTGCCGCCATCCCAGCAATACTGGTTCTTGGTGCCGTGGCAGTCAAACATGATGTTGGTGCCCGGCTGGACCACGAAGTCCTCGGAGTCAACACGCAGGCGTACGGCGGGATCGCCGTCCAGCGGGTTGGCGAAGAATACTCCACCTGGGTCGTAAACCCATCCTCCCAGCCCGGTGACCTCTCTGTGGTAGGTATCCACCAGCTCTTTCCAGGTCTTACCCCGGCTCCATGACTGCACCGTCCGTTCAATGGCCACCTGGTTCACGCGAGTCGCTTCCCGCAGCCATTCGATTTCCTGGGAGCTCTTCCTCTCCCGAACGAACATCATCGTGTCGTAGGCGTCGATTACGTCCGCCAGGGAGCCTGCCACTCTGGCCCCCACTCTCAGGTTATCGTAGCCGATGTGGCCATGAACCAGGCCCAAATCCCGTATCGCGCTTTGAATAGCTTGGGTAAAGCCACCGGAAAACTTGTCTGCGGCGTTTTTTATCCAGCCGGCGTCCTGCCGGGACGCCGGTATAAACCTGAAGAAGTCAGACCCATCAACGGGTGCGCCCACCGGAAGGAACACGCTGCGGTGGGGACGCAGGTCTTCGATCCATATAGGCGCCATGAGGAAGGGAGTGAGAAAGGCGTCTGGCCCAATCAGAACGGGATGTTGCAAGTCATGCCGCGAGATAACCACAGCAACCCCCGGCGGCTCGTCAGCCTTGGGCGCCGTGGGGTTGTGTCCCGACAGGTAGGTAACGTTCAAGGGGGTGGTAATCACCAAGCCGTCCATGCCACGGGCTTCCATCGCCCCGGACAGCCGTTCGGGATCGAATATGGGGCCCGGAATAGCTGCTGGTCCTCCGTTGCTTTCGCTGGCCACGATCATCTCCTCCGTCCGTTTGATGCCAACCCGTGGAGCTGGGCACTCATTGTACCCTTTCCCTGGCAGGCAAGCTAACCCAAGGACTTGGGATTGATTGGAGTAGGCATCGCCTGCACCTCCGGAAGGACTCTCTCGGCTCCCTCTTGCTTCCCCTACCCTACAACCAACTACACCACCTAAATCGGAACGCTACCCGACTATTCCAGGCCGGAATCTTCTATCTGGCGTCATACGGTATCTTGCGCTCATCCCCAGGTCCCATGTTCCCTGGCCTCTGTACCCTTGAACCGTCCGTATGCGTTATGGACATGCTTGTGAGCACGGACGTCCTACGAGACTATCGAGGGCAGGTCGCTTTCCTATTGCAATGCCGCAACTCTGGCGTCAGGATATGTACGGGGAGGGGTTGGACCCATTGGGTCCTTCTCACGACATTGCATAAAGGAGGTCCAAACATGGGCACTATATCCGTGAACAGGCTGGCGGGTCTGTCTCTCATATTCGGTCCGATGATCGCCTTCGCATTCTTTCTCATAGAGCCGGGTGGACTACTGATAGACAGCGCCAAGGTGTCGGACCCTGTTGGCTTGATAACGGCCAAGGGCGCCAACGCCGCGCTGACCAATGTAACCAACATGGGGATAATGCTTGGCTTGGCCATAATACTCTCGGGCCTCTATGCGCTGATGCGGAACGTAACCTTGCAGGGCAACGGCAAGGCGCTCGTTCAGATGGGTTTCTTCATGATCCTGGTCGGACTGACCGGTTGGATTCTGACCGTGGGCATGGACTTCATTCTGGCCGATGCCCAGACCAGCGACCAGATCGCGGGAAGCCTTCCCGTTTACTACGCCGGCTCCGCTATCTTCTACGCCGGCGGGATTACGCTTGGGTTTGGCGGCTTCATTTTCGCGTTGGGCCTCTCCACGAGAGACGACTTCAACCGGATAATCTCGCTGGTGGCTTCCCTTGTCAGCCTGGCCGTAATGGTCTTTTTCATGATAGCGGTACTCTACAACGACGGCCTCGACACCTTTATCACCTTGGCCCGGGGCTTCTACGTGCTACTGGCTATCTGGTATGGGTATCTGGGCTTGGTACTGATGAACCGGCCCGATCCCGACCTGTGGCAATAGACGGAGTCCGGGGACTTGACCGCCCAGCCAACCGCAAGACTTTCCTCCACTTGTCCACCTGTTCCGGAGCCTGTATCTTGGTCTGGGCAGACGGCAACAAGCCCTTCCGTTTGGAAGCGATTCCTATGAAGATCCTCCAAGTGATTCACGGCTATCCGATGCGGTACAACGCGGGGTCCGAGGTCTATACCCAGGGCTTGGCCCAAGCGTTGGCGGGGCGGCACGAGGTGCACGTCTTCACCCGGCAGGAGAACGCGTTCCTGCCGGAATACGCTATCCAACAGGAGGTAGACCCCTCCGACACTAGTATCACTCTCCACGTGATCAACATGGCCCGGGCACGGGACGGGTACCGTCATCAAGCCGTGGACGACGCCTTCGCCGGCCTGCTGGACCGGGTCCGGCCCGATGTGGTGCACGTCGGTCACCTGAACCATCTCTCCACGTCCTTGGTGTTCGCCGCCCGCCGCCGCCGTATTCCGATAGTCTTCACGCTGCACGACTACTGGCTCATGTGCCCCCGGGGTCAGTTCATCCAGATGTACCCTCAGGACCCTGATGACAACTGGGCGGTCTGCGACGGTCAGGACGACCGCAAGTGCGCCGAGCGCTGCTACCGCCGTTACTTCGGCGGCGACCCGGACCAGTACGAGTTGGACACCGCCTACTGGATCGGTTGGGTGGGGCGTCGCATGGCCCACGTCCGGGAGGTATGCGAGGCGGTGGATGTCTTCATTGCGCCGGCCAGGTACCTGTTGCGCCGCTTCCGGGACGACTTCGGTATCCCGGAACAAAAACTGGTCTACCTGGACTACGGGTTCCATCTGGACCGGTTGAAGGGCAGGAAGCGCGACGGGGGAGAGCCGTTTACCTTCGGCTACATCGGGACCCACATCCCGGCCAAAGGAGTGGACCACCTGATACAGGCCTTCGGCGAAGTTGCCGGCGAACCGCTGCTCAGGGTCTGGGGACGGGACCGGGGAGTGGAGACCGCCGGTCTCAAGGCCTTGGCCAAGGCCTTGCCAGGCTCCGCCGGCGATAGGGTCCAGTGGATGGGCGAGTACCGGAACCGGGACATCGTCCCTGAGGTGTTCAACCGGTGCGACGCCATCGTGGTGCCCTCCATCTGGGCGGAGAACTCGCCGCTGGTGATTCACGAAGCCTTGCAGGCCGGCGTCCCGGTGATCACCGCGGACTACGGGGGCATGGCCGAATACGTCCGCCACGAGGAGAACGGGTTGCTATTCGCACACCGTGACGCCGCATCGCTTACCGTACAGATGCAACGCTTGGCGGACGACCCGGCGCTGGCTTCCAGGCTGGGGCGCCGCGGGTACGTGCAGTCGGCGGACTGGAACGTCCCGGATATGACCGGGCACGCGTTGGCGGTGGAGAACATATACCGGGACCTAGTACGTGGAGGGCAACGCCGATGACCGAATCCGCCACTCAATCAGGTCAGTCCCCAAACTCAGCAGGCCGGGAGGTAGCAGCCAAACCAGGCCCCTGGCGCATCACATTCGACACCAACCCGGACGACTGCAACCTGCACTGCATCATGTGCGAGGACCACTCTCCCTACAGCGCCACCCAGGTGGACCGGAGAAAGGCGGGTCTTCCCAAGCGCCGCATGGACATCGAGTTGGTCAGGCGGGTCCTGGCCGAGTCCGTTGGCACGCCCCTTCGGGAGATCATTCCCTCGACTATGGGGGAGCCGCTGCTCTACCGGCACTTCGACGAGATACTGGACCTGTGCGCCAAGTACGAGGTCAAACTGAACCTGACCACCAACGGGACCTTTCCCCGGAGGGGAGCCAGGGCCTGGGCGGAGCGGATCGTGCCGGTGACATCGGACGTGAAAATATCCTGGAACGGCGCGACCAAGAAGACCCAGGAGAGTGTGATGCTGGGCTCCAACTGGGAGAGGGTGCTGGAGAACGTGAGAACGTTCATCGCCGTGCGGGACGCCCACACCGCCCTCCGGGGCAACCGCTGCCGGGTGACCTTCCAACTAACCTTCATGGAGACCAACTTCCTGGAGCTGCCAAGCGTGGTGAAACTGGCTGCTGAGATGGGGGTCGACCGGGTGAAAGGCCATCATCTGTGGGTGCACTTCCGGCAGATGGGCCAACAGTCGATGCGCCGGGACCGCGATGCCATCAGGCGGTGGAATGATGCGGTGGACGCGGCATACCAAGTTACGGACATACACAGGTTGCCGGACGGGGGCAGGGTGTTGCTGGAGAATATCTTCCGGCTGGACCCGGATGATGCCGGAGAAATAGCGCCGGGGGCAGAGTGCCCCTTCCTGGGGCGGGAGGCATGGGTGGCCGCCGACGGCCGGTTCAACCCCTGCTGCGCCCCTGACGTCCTGCGGCGTACCCTGGGCGAATTCGGCAATGTCAACAATGTAAGCCTGTACGACATCTGGGATGGAGACAAGTACCGAAGCCTCCAAGAGGACTACATGCAAAACGCCCTCTGCCGGGGGTGTAACATGCGGAGGCCGGGAGGCACATGAGCAGTCGATGGTCTGACTACCGCATATCTCAGGACGGCTCCCATCATGTACATCGAGACCGTCCCGCTTACGCCAGGAGATTCCTTGAGGTCCTCAAGTTCCACGAACCGGGCCTAGCTCCGGCACGGGATGTCTCCGGCGGCTATCACATCACTCCGGACGGGCTGCCCGCCTACACGGACAGGCATCTGCGGACATTCGGGTTCTACGAAGGCCGTGCCGCGGTCCAGTCCCATGACGGGTGGTTTCACATCCTGCCCGACGGCGCTCCCCTGTACCCCGAGCGATATGCTTGGTGCGGCAACTTCCAGGACGGCCGCTGCCCGGTGCGCCTCTTGAATAACACCTACTTTCACATCACGGCAGAGGGCATATCCGCCTATGCGGAGCGTTACAGGTACGCCGGGGACTTCCGCGACGGGATCGCCGTGGTGCAGGGAGAAGAAGGCAAGCACTCCCACATCGACTCTTGTGGCAAACTGTTGCATGGGCAGTGGTTCCTGGACCTGGACGTGTTCCACAAGAACCACGCCAGAGCCCGCGATGAACGGGGATGGTACCACGTGGACCTCCGAGGGGAGGCGCTCTACGATGCCCGGTTCAGGAACGTGGAGCCCTTCTACAACGGTCATGCCCGGGTGGAAAGGTTCGACGGCTCCCTGTCGGTGATCGACGAGACCGGGGAGGTCCTGGTTGAACTCAGGAAGCCGCTGCGGTCGTCATTGGAAGAACTCTCCGCGGATATGGTGGGCCTGTGGAAGACCCAGGCCATAAGAACGGCGGTGGAGTTGGGGGTCTTCGAGGCGCTGCCGGCGACCGCTGTGGAGCTTGAGCGACTCCTCCACCTGCCCGACGCGGTGGGCCCGAGACTGCTGAGGTCCCTCATGGAACTGGGGTTGGTCCGGCGGGCCGGTGACGGAGTCCACCATCCCACGGACAGAGGAAGCCATCTACGACGCTCCCATCCTCTTTCCTTGGCTGATGCCGCACTGCACTGGGGGCGGGAAGCCTCCGCCGCTTGGTCCGAGGCCGCGTGGTCATTACGGACCGGGCAATCGGGCTTCGTCAAGCGGTATGGCCAGGAACTGTTCGACTGGTTTTCAGATAGTCCAGAGGAACTGGAGTCCTATCACCGGGCTATGGCCTCCTACGCCAAGCACGACTACCAACACTTAGCGGACGCGGTGGACTTCGGCATCCACGAGTCCGTGCTCGATGCGGGAGGCGGTACGGGGGAACTGAGTTTCGCTCTGCTGCGGGCTTTTCCCAATCTGCAGGCAACGGTCATGGACCGGCCAGAGGTTGTCGACCTGGCCGCAGTCCCCGAAGAGCTTGCGCACCGGTGTCGCTTTGTCTCTGGAGACCTGTTCCGGGAGTGGCCGGTAACAGCCGATGCCGTACTGCTGGCCCGGGTGTTCCACGACTGGCCTGATGATGACGCGCTGCGGATACTGGTGCGGGCGAGGGAGGCCCTGCCCGCGGGCGGCGCCCTCTACCTGGTCGAGATGGTGTTGGACGACTCCTCCGGAGCCGGTGGGTTGCTGGACCTGAACCTGCTGGTGATGACCGGGGGAGCGGAACGCACCGAGTCCCAGTTCAGGTCTCTTCTGGTCCGAGCCGATTTTGAACTGCTGGACGTTGCTGAGACCGGGGCCGTCAGTTCGGTCATCAGGGCCAGGGCCGTTTGAACAAACCCGACGCCGTGGCGTCGATTGCGGAGCGGCTGGCAACGGTCCCGCAGGAGGCGGATGTCTCGCTCATTGTCCGTCACGCGGAGAGGCAGACAATTCCCGTCGGAGAGTTCGGGGTTGACGTGCGTCTCACACCCGATGGAGTTGCCGAGGCGGAAAAGCTGGGGAGGGTGCTGTCCGTCAGGGAGCAGGCGACTGTCGTGTCCAGCCCGGTGCCTCGGTGCGTGCAGACCGCCGAGGCGATTCTAAGGGGAGGCGGCTGGCCTGGGTCACTCACGCAGGACCGGCGTCTGGGCGACCCGGGCCCTTTCGTGGTTGACCCGGAGGTCAGCGGCGCTCTCTTCCTGGAACTCCCCATTGCGGAGATTGCGCGCCGTCAGTTGTCCAACCCCATCCCGCCGGCAGGGATGCGGTCAACGTGCGAGGGAGTCACTATATTCCTGGGACTGGTGACCGGCAACTTGCGACGGCAGGGACGGCTGAATGTCTACGTTACGCACGACGTCGTCTTGGCCGTGTTTTTGGGTCGGCTGTTCCATCTGTCCATCGACGAGATTCACTGGCCAGGGTTTCTGGATGGACTGCTCCTCTGGCGGTCAGGCGGAAGGCTCCACCTCTCCTGGAGAGGACTCCCGCAAACTTCGCACCCAGTCGGCGGTTAGAGAAATGGCCTCTTGCGGGGAGACCTTGGGAACGTAACCCAGTATCCTCTTGGCCTTCCTGTTGGTGAAGGCTTCCCGTTGCCCCTCCTCACCGAGGCGGTAGTCCGTGTACTCTACAGGGACGACGGTTCCCGATGCTTTCAGGCACATCATCGCGAGTTCTTCGACGCTGCATTCATCTCCGTAACCGACGTAGAACTTCTGCCCCACGACCTTCTCCGCCGGAGCCTCGATGGCCAACGTCCACGCCTCCACCACGTCGTCAATGTAGGTCAGGTCCCGGGTCTGTTGACCTCCTTCCACCACGATGGGTAGACCGTGCATTGCGTTCCACAGCCATTTGAATATGAAAACCTCGCGGCGCATGTGCGGACCTATGACCACGCCGGTGGCCATGACGATTGAAGGCACTCCGTAGGCCCGGTGCCAAGCCCACATTGCCAGTTCGCCCGCCGCCTTGGAAAACCCGTAGGGGTTGTGTGGAGTGAGCGGATGTTCTTCGTCCATCGGCAGGTACAGGGGTCGTCCCACCTCGTTGCCGGAACCGGCGAAGACTACCTTTGAGAAACAGCCTGCTCGCCTGACCGCCTCCAGCAGTTCGACGGTACCGGCGATGTTCTGCATAACAGTGTAGCGGGGCGACTCGAAAGCCAATGGAGTGTCCGGCTGCGCCGCAAGGTGGGCCACCACCGAATGCCCAGCCACATCCGTAGGCTGGATGTCTTGGATGCTCTTCCAGAGGTAGTGGAAGTTAGGGTGGGACAACTGCTGGCTCAGCAAGCGGGCGTGACTGGGGGGCGTCACGTCTAACCCGGTCACGGAGTAGCCCCGGGCCAGCAGGGCCTTGGCCAAGGCGGACCCACCGAATCCGGCAACCCCTGTAATCAGGACCCTTTTCTCAGGGGTCAAGCTGTCCCCCAAGGTCCAGGTTGCCGCCACTGTCCGAGTTGATGCCGGCAAGCCGATTGGCCCCGTTGACGGGACCTCTGCCCACTCCCATGTATTCAAAACCCAGTCCGGTCATTGACTCAGGGTCCAGCGCATTCCTGCCGTCGAACAGGAAACGAGGAGGAGACATCCGCGCCGCCGCGGCCGTCCATTCGGCATTTACGATTTGGTACCACTCGGTCATAAGAACCAGGGCATGGGCGTGCCCCGCAGCCTCAACAACGCTATATACCAGACGGATCGACGGCGGCAGTTTCAGGTGAGCCTTCTCCATGACCACAGGGTCGAATGCCGCTACGTGAACACCCTCCGTGGCCAGTGCCCGTATCAACTCCAATGCAGGAGCCTCCCGCACGTCGTCAGTCCCAGGCTTGAAGGCCAATCCCAGAACGCCCACCTTCAACCCGGCGAGAGCACCGTTGAACCGCCGCCGCAGTGCTTCCAATGGCAGCAGACGCTGCCGATTGTTCACCTCGACTACCGACCGGAGCAGGTCCGCTTTGGCCCCCCCGGCCTTGGCCATCTTCTCCAGCGTACCCACTTCCCTGGGCAGGCAGGAGCCGCCATAGCCGACACCGGCATGGATCCGGGGGCCCATCCTAGAGTCCATTGCCAAGCCTTCGCTCACGGCGTCTATGGAGACCCCAAGGGAATCGCAGAGAGCAGCCATCTCGTTGATGAAAGAGATGCGGGTGGCCAGAAAGGCGTTGCTGGCGTACTTGACCATCTCCGCGCTGGTCAGGTCGGTGACCATCACGGGCGCGTCGATGCCGCAGTAGAGCCGCTTCACGGCATCCGCGGACCGGTCGTCATCCGTGGCAGTTCCGATGACGATTCGGTCGGGAGAGTCCCAATCGTCTATGGACTGCCCTTCCCGGAGGAACTCGGGGTTGGCAGCATATCCGATACCGGTATCTGCCAGTTCATCACGGAGTAGTTTCAACCCGGTCCCAGGCGGGACGGTGCTCTTCATCGCGATGACCAAGTCGCTGGGATGAGTGGACTTGATCCAAGTAACGGCGGCTCCAACGTGGCCTAGTCCCGGGGCTTCACCTGACGCAGTTGACGTGCCGACCGCAACGATGGCCACCTCACCAAGATCTTCGTCAACCTCGCTACAGTGCAGGAAGCGTAGGTTGCCTTGCTGGAGCACCGACTTTATTCGCTCTTCCAAGCCGGTTTCGTGGAACGGGACTTTCCCTTGATTTAGAACGTTAATTCGCTGCCGGGCAATATCCACGGCCAACACTTCGTGGCCAGCCAGGGCAAGCCCCGCTGCCGCCACCAGACCAACGTGTCCCAGACCAACGACGGTAGCCTTCATCGCTGCTTCCTCCTCCCAAGTCAACCGAGTCTGGTGTTGGCGTCTCGGTCACGTAGGGAAGCTAGAGGGAGTGTCTGCTGGCAGTATAGCATGGAGCACCTGTTTCCCTGGGAAGTTGAGCTATGCTGACCTAAGCTGCGCCGAGACCCAATGTTCAGCAGTAGCGATCACAACCAGTTGTAGACTGCGTTGGGTTGCGCGCATGCGTGGTTCGGTATTCCCAACACGCGCTGGTATTACTGATACGTGAGTAAACACCTAAACACGCCCCGCCGTCATTCCCGCGAAAGCGGGAATCCAGTGGGATAAGAGAGAAGCGGGCTTTATTTAGCCAATAATTCACAAATCAGTAGAACAAGCCCATTTGCAGGCAGACCAAGGCTATCGAGTCCCGCAACATGCCCACCTTCTTGGTGTACCCCTTGGTCTTGTGCCCCAACCGCTTCAGCCGGTCACGGAACCGGGAATGCAGCTCCTCGTTCCAATTCACCTCCCCACCTTTCCCCGCCACGTGCCGGTCCTGGGGCAACCATTCGTACACCTGATAATAGTCACTGCGGTAGCACTCCGCCTCCGGCAACCGCCGGTACAGCTTCAGAAAGAGCCTGCCCCGTACTGGATACGGGGGCCTCTCACTGCGGTCTCCCACCTGAAAGTCCACCCCCGGTTGCCGTCCGCTTCCTCCACCACCGCCGTCCAGACCCACGCCTCCTGCCATTTCCCTTCCTTCGCGCCTTCACCTAGTAGTCAGTCAGTGTTGTATTGATGGATAAAGGGACTTCAATTTGATGCGGGCGTCTTCGGTAGTGAAACGCCAGTCCACCCGGACCCCGTCCCGGTTCCGTTGGTTCTGCCAGACCTGGGTCTCCTGTCTCAGTATTTCCTGACAAGGAATCCTGCGGTCCAAGCACTGCCTGGCCAGCACTCCAAGCTCTATCTCGGCCATATTCAACCAACTCTCATGCTTCGGCGTATAGTGGATTTCCAGCCGTTCAGCGAGGCGCCTCGCTTCCTCCGGCTCGAAAGCCTCATACAGAGAAGCCGGATGGTGGGTGTTCAGATTGTCCATTACCAGAACGATGCGGTCCTTGTCCGGGTAGTCCACATCCACCAGTTGCTTGACCACCCGGGCCCAATCGACCTTGGTGCGCTGGTCCGTCACCTCCACCCGGCGCCACCCTCCCAAGGGCGCGAACAGCATGAACAGGTTGCTCACTCCGTTGCGCTCGTATTCGTAGTCGTAGCAGGCCGGCTCCCCAGGGCGAGCCGGACGCGGCAGGCGGGTCTCCTTCACCTGCTGTTTGCTGGTCTCGTCCAAGCACACCAGCACTTCGTTGTCCTCGTACCGGCGATGGTAGACCTCCAGCACGTCCTCCATGGCGCAGACGAACTCGGCGCTGGCCTTGGGCGGGATGCACCAACACTCTTTCAGCCAAGGCTTGAGTTCGTTTTTTTCAGTGTCTGGCGCACCGTCTCGGTGCTGATGCTGTCCACTATCTCTCTTTCCACCAACCCCTCAGCCAGCAGTTGCAGCGTCCAGCCGGACCGGCCCTCCGGTGGTTGGGAGCAGGCCAGGGCTATCAGGTGAGCTTCTCCCTGACCGTCCAGTTTTTTCGGGCGGCGATTGAGTTGCTCCTTACGTCCCAAGGCTCTCTCCAGACCCTCCTCGACACAGCGTCGGCGCACCCGTTCCACCGTGGCGTTGCCCACCTTCAGGGCCCGGGCTATTTCCTCGTCCTTCATTGCCCCGCCCTCTTGGGATTCATCGCTGAGCAGCAGGATGCGGGCATGGGTCTGCTTGTATGCTGCCGTCTGTCCCCGGGACACCAGTCCCTTCAGCTCCTGTTGCTCCTCTGCACTCAGTTTGACCCGGTACTTCTTGGCTGGCATGCCCATCCTCCCAATATCACTTTGCCCTTTGCTGTATACCAGCAAGATTGCACCCGTATTATCTATCAATTCAAAGCTGCTGGATTACTAGGTCCACATCTCGTCAAAGGCGATGACCCTGGCCGGCTTCAGTTGCTGTTTACGGCGGCGCACCTCCCGAAGCATTAACTCCCTGGACTGGCGGGCTTTTTTTGACCCAGGAATAGACGGTCTCCGGCAGGATTCCCATAACGCGGCCGATGGCCGCGAGGCTGGAACCCTCGCCGTACATCTCCAGGGCTTGGTCTTTAACGGTCTAGGGGTAGTAATGACGGTTGCCCGTTGGAGTGAAGCGGTGATGGTAGTCCCGGCAACGGTAAGTCTGCTTGCCCCTGGAGTGGCCGTCCTTGGGGGTCCAGTTGAAGCCGCAGTGGGGGCAGCGCAAATCGTGGCGGTAAGTGCGGGCGCAGGCCATGCTCTCACTCGTTGCATCTGTGTTGATGGTCCAATTTTACATAACCAGTGCGTGTTGGGAATACCGCGCTTGTGGGGGAACCACGTGGTGCTCGTCGTGCCATTCGACGAACTCAGGTCTATCCCCGCGTGTGCGGGGGAACCCTGGCGGCCGGTGAGGTTCAGGAGACCCCGCAGGGGTCTATCCCCGCGTGTGCGGGGGAACCCGATTTGGAGTCTTTAGTACGGGATTATTTGGAGGTCTATCCCCGCGTGTGCGGGGGAACCAGCTTACCCAAATAGGAGAAGAGCAAACCCTTGGGTCTATCCCCGCGTGTGCGGGGGAACCATTTGGAAAGAGCCTTTTTCGACCATGGGGCGGGGTCTATCCCCGCGTGTACGGGGGAACCCTGGGAGGTCGAGATCACCAGCACCACGCTCCGGGTCTATCCCCGCGTGTGCGGGGGAACCCGACGCTGAATGGGCGCAGGACCTGATGGCTGAGGTCTATCCCCGCGTGTGCGGGGGAACCGGTAAGCGGCACACCGTCTTTGTCAGTTATGGGGGTCTATCCCCGCGTGTGCGGGGGAACCCTGTTTCGGCGGGTCCGCTGGCAACCCGTGACCGGTCTATCCCCGCGTGTGCGGGGGAACCCTCCTCTATCTCTTCATCGGATACGGTATCCCCGGTCTATCCCCGCGTGTGCGGGGGAACCGCGGCGGTCCTGCCTCAGTCGCTCGAATATTGCGGTCTATCCCCGCGTGTGCGGGGGAACCCAGGTTAGTGGCAGCAACAAGGGCAGCATCGGCGGTCTATCCCCGCGTGTGCGGGGGAACCTGTCTGCGCCAAGATTTCCCGATTCAAGCCGGAGGTCTATCCCCGCGTGTGCGGGGGAACCGCCAACACTTGCGACCTTCGCAGTATGCCGGCCGGTCTATCCCCGCGTGTGCGGGGGAACCATCGTCGCCACCACTGCCAGCTTTAGCGTCGGCGGTCTATCCCCGCGTGTGCGGGGGAACCTACGTGGAAATATCCGCTAACCTCCGGGCCGGGGGTCTATCCCCGCGTGTGCGGGGGAACCTACGAGGCAGGGCTTGTGGTGGAGCCATGAGTCGGTCTATCCCCGCGTGTGCGGGGGAACCCTCGGCGGCACATCCCCAGCCCTGACAACCCGCGGTCTATCCCCGCGTGTGCGGGGGAACCGCTGTTTCTTTGCTACCGCCGCCTCCTGCTCCGGGTCTATCCCCGCGTGTGCGGGGGAACCAATGCCATACCCAGCGGCAGAAAATCCAAAAGGGGTCTATCCCCGCGTGTGCGGGGGAACCCAGCGGACGGACGACAAGTACCGGCCCCGCTTCGGTCTATCCCCGCGTGTGCGGGGGAACCCATTAGGCCCGGTGTTATTCCCTGCCCACGTCGGGTCTATCCCCGCGTGTGCGGGGGAACCAACGGGTATTGACGCAGCGCGGGTTGATTCCAAGGTCTATCCCCGCGTGTGCGGGGGAACCGTCCTCCTTGACCTTCCGGTTGATTGCCTGCGCGGTCTATCCCCGCGTGTGCGGGGGAACCGGTTATCAGGGCGTCGATTTCGTCCGCGTCGGGGGTCTATCCCCGCGTGTGCGGGGGAACCGCCTCAGTCGATGGCCTAGCTCCAAGGCCAGCAGGTCTATCCCCGCGTGTGCGGGGGAACCGCTACGAATATAGCAGCACCGAGCGCCGCCGAAGGTCTATCCCCGCGTGTGCGGGGGAACCCATTTCCCCGCCCCGCCCCGCGCCGATGCAGGAGGTCTATCCCCGCGTGTGCGGGGGAACCGACTGGTTGCTGCCGGTGGCCCTCGCTACATGGGGTCTATCCCCGCATGTGCGGGGGAACCATCGACGACACGACTGAGGATTACTACATCCAGGGTCTATCCCCGCGTGTGCGGGGGAACCCAATGCAGTGCCATTGTGCAGGTCCCGCCGGTGGGTCTATCCCCGCGTGTGCGGGGGAACCGACACTACCAACGACGGCGAGTTGCTGGACGCCGGTCTATCCCCGCGTGTGCGGGGGAACCCCGGACTCCCATTTCGTCAAAAACCATCCCGCCGGTCTATCCCCGCGTGTGCGGGGGAACCCCTGTCATATTTGGTCCTGCCGGCAAGTATCTAGGTCTATCCCCGCGTGTGCGGGGGAACCATAGCACTGAAGAACGTCGCCACCGGGAGGCAGGGTCTATCCCCGCGTGTGCGGGGGAACCAGTACGACCGCGACATTTCCACCAAGGTGGGAAGGTCTATCCCCGCGTGTGCGGGGGAACCACGACGCCCAGTTGGACCTGGCCATCGACAGCGGGTCTATCCCCGCGTGTGCGGGGGAACCGCATCCTGTCGTGCTCTATCTAATACGCGGGCGGGTCTATCCCCGCGTGTGCGGGGGAACCCCTGGTCGTTTCTGGCAGATATTCACGTCGGCGGGTCTATCCCCGCGTGTGCGGGGGAACCCAGACGACACGGCTGATACCGCCAGTCATCATGGGTCTATCCCCGCGTGTGCGGGGGAACCTCCTTCAGGTCACGCCGACCCTGAGCAGTCAGCGGTCTATCCCCGCGTGTGCGGGGGAACCTGGATCAGTGCGGCCCGGATGCGGTCGCCAGCGGGTCTATCCCCGCGTGTGCGGGGGAACCTCCATAGGAAAGTCAAAGGAGGTCAGGACCAGGGGTCTATCCCCGCGTGTGCGGGGGAACCACCTTGACCTGCGCCCTGAGGATCGAGGGCCACGGTCTATCCCCGCGTGTGCGGGGGAACCCCGGCCTCCAGCTTCTCTTGGTAGTGGGCCTGGGGTCTATCCCCGCGTGTGCGGGGGAACCTACCAGACCAGCGGGTCGGAGTTGCCGTCCGACGGTCTATCCCCGCGTGTGCGGGGGAACCCCCCCGTCGGCCTTCTCAATAGTGATGGTGTCGGGTCTATCCCCGCGTGTGCGGGGGAACCGCGCCCGCCAGACAGTATGGGACTTACGACAGCGGTCTATCCCCGCGTGTGCGGGGGAACCCCTCGCAATAATGTGTTATACCGGCAAAGGTAGGGTCTATCCCCGCGTGTGCGGGGGAACCCTGGCCTTGACCGAAAACGTGCACCGTCGCCAGGGTCTATCCCCGCGTGTGCGGGGGAACCTTGTAATGGATTTCCTTCTCCCTCTGTGTAAACGGTCTATCCCCGCGTGTGCGGGGGAACCGTCGATGCCCGGCGGGTTGTATCTATCTGCTGAGGTCTATCCCCGCGTGTGCGGGGGAACCCGCAACGTCAACGGCCGTCGCATCTTGCATGACGGTCTATCCCCGCGTGTGCGGGGGAACCCTCCCCGGGTCGTGGGAATGGTCGGCTTGCTCGGGTCTATCCCCGCGTGTGCGGGGGAACCAACGGCGATGTCTGGAACTCGGCTGCCATTCTCGGTCTATCCCCGCGTGTGCGGGGGAACCACGCCAATCCCCTCAAACGATGACCCGGTGCTGGGTCTATCCCCGCGTGTGCGGGGGAACCTAGGTGAATGACCTCAATGGGCTACTTTGACAAGGTCTATCCCCGCGTGTGCGGGGGAACCCATCATGGGATGTGCATGTAGCCGGCAGCCGTGGGTCTATCCCCGCGTGTGCGGGGGAACCACTGGGACAAGACACTCTCCATTCGCACGGATGGGTCTATCCCCGCGTGTGCGGGGGAACCCTTCCTTTCCCTTTTCCAAATAACAGATTCCCGGGTCTATCCCCGCGTGTGCGGGGGAACCACCACGGTAGGTCAGTTGCGGGCTACGCCTGAGGGTCTATCCCCGCGTGTGCGGGGGAACCGGTATGGAAGATGCTGAGGATGTCCGTCGCCAAGGTCTATCCCCGCGTGTGCGGGGGAACCTTCCAGACATCGCCGTTGACGGCATTGGTGATGGGTCTATCCCCGCGTGTGCGGGGGAACCCGATTTCCGGGGCCTCCAAGAGCATGGGGCATGGGTCTATCCCCGCGTGTGCGGGGGAACCACTCCCAACCACGCGCCCAATCCCAGAGAACAGGGTCTATCCCCGCGTGTGCGGGGGAACCCCACGAGACCCCCCGGGGAATCTGCTCTGTAAAGGTCTATCCCCGCGTGTGCGGGGGAACCGGGACGATACCCAGGGCGGACGTGGTGGCCTACGGTCTATCCCCGCGTGTGCGGGGGAACCCACTCCAGCGTTCCCACGCCGTTGGTCAGGACGGGTCTATCCCCGCGTGTGCGGGGGAACCACGAACACCACGAAGTTGCGGGTAAGCGGGGTGGGTCTATCCCCGCGTGTGCGGGGGAACCGTCGTTCCCAAGCGGGCGGTTGATCTCAGCGAAGGTCTATCCCCGCGTGTGCGGGGGAACCTTGCCCGAACTCTATCAGCTCTTGGCTTCCTCCGGTCTATCCCCGCGTGTGCGGGGGAACCATCGCCGGACTATGCTTGGGAATAGGAGCAAAAGGTCTATCCCCGCGTGTGCGGGGGAACCGCCCTTTTAGGTGCGCATCTAGGGCATGTGTACGGTCTATCCCCGCGTGTGCGGGGGAACCGGTTGGTTTGTCTTTGGTATGCCAGTGTCAAGGGGTCTATCCCCGCGTGTGCGGGGGAACCTTTGTCACGGTAGGTAACTCGTATTTCCAGTACGGTCTATCCCCGCGTGTGCGGGGGAACCTTCTTCGTCGGTCACCGGCAAGTCGGGGCCGGGGGTCTATCCCCGCGTGTGCGGGGGAACCTCGCGGGTTCTTGACTGGATGACTGTGTAAGGGGGTCTATCCCCGCGTGTGCGGGGGAACCACAGGCCTTGAAGCCGACAGTAAAAATAAAAGAGGTCTATCCCCGCGTGTGCGGGGGAACCGCTTAGGCGCTACCGGGGAGACGGAACCAACGGGGTCTATCCCCGCGTGTGTGGGGGAACCAGATACTGTCTATCTTCAAACGAGTGGGCGAAAGGTCTATCCCCGCGTGTGCGGGGGAACCTTCCCGGCAAGCGGACGCTGGGAGGAATACGACGGTCTATCCCCGCGTGTGCGGGGGAACCCGCCGAGAGGGGCAGGAGGGTATCCGCCAATAGGGTCTATCCCCGCGTGTGCGGGGGAACCTTTTCAGGCATGTTCGCTCTCCCGTGAAGTCCAGGTCTATCCCCGCGTGTGCGGGGAACCAACTCTTTGCGCAGGCGCTCAAGCTCCTGGTTGGGTCTATCCCCGCGTGTGCGGGGGAACCTGGACCGCTTCATCGAGTACCGCAAGTCAATCAGGTCTATCCCCGCGTGTGCGGGGGAACCTGGACCGCTTCATCGAGTACCGCAAGTCAATCAGGTCTATCCCCGCGTGTGCGGGGGAACCAGGTTATGGTAGGTAACGGGATTGCTGCTTCAAGGTCTATCCCCGCGTGTGCGGGGGAACCGGCCTGCAAGGGAACTATGAGGGCATCCCCACCGGTCTATCCCCGCGTGTGCGGGGGAACCCTCTACGGCTGGTGGCTCCAGGGCGCCGACGTCGGTCTATCCCCGCGTGTGCGGGGGAACCAGCAGGTCCGGGTACTCGAAGGCCACAAATCTGGGTCTATCCCCGCGTGTGCGGGGGAACCGTGGACCTCGACAAGGTTAGCTTGCTCTAAGAAGGTCTATCCCCGCGTGTGCGGGGGAACCGGTGCGGGTTGCTGGGAGGTTTCACCTGGCGGGGGTCTATCCCCGCGTGTGCGGGGGAACCACCGGCTCAGTTTGACCGGTCTCGATGAAATACGGTCTATCCCCGCGTGTGCGGGGGAACCTCCAACGTATTTTCCAGCCGGTCGAACAAGCGGGGTCTATCCCCGCGTGTGCGGGGGAACCGAACTGCTTCTTCCGTGTCCTGGGCGTCGATCCGGTCTATCCCCGCGTGTGCGGGGGAACCCGGGCCGGTGTCTCCGGTGTCGCCCTTCGGGCCGGTCTATCCCCGCGTGTGCGGGGGAACCCCGGTGGGTTCCGACAAGGGAACTGGGACCGGGGGTCTATCCCCGCGTGTGCGGGGGAACCTCGACATGGGGGAGCCGAAAAACCTTCAGCGGTGGTCTATCCCCGCGTGTGCGGGGGAACCCCGGTTGGGAAGGTCCAGCTAGCAGCTCATACCGGTCTATCCCCGCGTGTGCGGGGGAACCGTCGCCGGTCCTGCTCCTGGGCCCTGCCGTCGGGGTCTATCCCCGCGTGTGCGGGGGAACCACCGTGCTGAAGTGAAATCCGGTTGGCTTGATGGGTCTATCCCCGCGTGTGCGGGGGAACCTCCCTCACCGAGAGCAACACGATTTTATCCAGGGGTCTATCCCCGCGTGTGCGGGGGAACCGTCCGGGAAGCGGCCATGGCTATCGACGACGTGGGTCTATCCCCGCGTGTGCGGGGGAACCGCATCCAGGTCTATCTCAGTCAAGCCAGACTCGGGTCTATCCCCGCGTGTGCGGGGGAACCCCGTGTGGAGTACGTCCGTGACAGCCCCAGCGAGGTCTATCCCCGCGTGTGCGGGGGAACCACGACTACCAGTTTTCCGCGGGCGACCTTTGTGGGTCTATCCCCGCGTGTGCGGGGGAACCCGATGTAAATTTCGGAGGAGCCTGTGAATACTGGGTCTATCCCCGCGTGTGCGGGGGAACCCATCCTCGTTGTTCCCTTGGATAGACTCCTTCGGGTCTATCCCCGCGTGTGCGGGGGAACCAGTTTTCCAGTTCGTTGTTGCTTGATTGCCTTCGGTCTATCCCCGCGTGTGCGGGGGAACCATGATGGCGGCGGACAACGTGGACTGGGACCACGGTCTATCCCCGCGTGTGCGGGGGAACCCTACTCCTTCGTGTCGTCTGCGGTCCCTGCGAAGGTCTATCCCCGCGTGTGCGGGGGAACCCCTGTGGCCGATTGCGCGGGGAGGTTGTAGTCGGGTCTATCCCCGCGTGTGCGGGGGAACCTGATAAGTCCTTCGTTATGAGCCTGGCCCATTGGGTCTATCCCCGCGTGTGCGGGGGAACCGCCATGTCTCCTCCTTCAGTTTTGTCCTGTACGGGTCTATCCCCGCGTGTGCGGGGGAACCCCGGCAAGTTGTCGGCACCATGTTGACTCCGTGGGTCTATCCCCGCGTGTGCGGGGGAACCTTCTGTCGTTGTATTGCCAAATGTGGTACATCCGGTCTATCCCCGCGTGTGCGGGGGAACCCTGAAAGCGTCTGCTTGGCATGGAAGGCATAACGGTCTATCCCCGCGTGTGCGGGGGAACCGATATTGAAGTTTACGAGTGACATCTCTACTCCGGTCTATCCCCGCGTGTGCGGGGGAACCTGTTTCCCTTGCCATCTTACCCAGCCTGTCCAGGGTCTATCCCCGCGTGTGCGGGGGAACCTTGGGTGTGTCTCATCCCAGTACACGGTCAACGGGTCTATCCCCGCGTGTGCGGGGGAACCTCATGCAGTCGAAGTAGACCTGTAGGTCTTGTGGGTCTATCCCCGCGTGTGCGGGGGAACCCGGATGGCTGGATTGCCCCATCCCTGTTCCTGGGGTCTATCCCCGCGTGTGCGGGGGAACCTGCCCGGCACATTTCCAGTCTCTCTTTGTATGGGGTCTATCCCCGCGTGTGCGGGGGAACCTTCGATGTAGTGTCCAATCGCCCAACGCCGGTGGGTCTATCCCCGCGTGTGCGGGGGAACCCCAATTCGGACCACTTGGCAATCTGCGCCGCCGGGTCTATCCCCGCGTGTGCGGGGGAACCTTCGGGGCGGTGCCGTTGCCCGCCAACACCTGCGGTCTATCCCCGCGTGTGCGGGGGAACCGAGAACTCCAACAAGGACACCATCATCGCTGCGGGTCTATCCCCGCGTGTGCGGGGGAACCGGCGTCGTATCCGGCAACTGGATACACGGACGGGGTCTATCCCCGCGTGTGCGGGGGAACCTACAACGGCGATTGCGCGGACATTCTGGCAGGGGGTCTATCCCCGCGTGTGCGGGGGAACCGCGGAAAATCGGACGGCCAGAGTAGCAGTAGAAGGTCTATCCCCGCGTGTGCGGGGGAACCTGCCGGGGATTCTGGAATCGGCATAAGGACGAAGGTCTATCCCCGCGTGTGCGGGGGAACCCCGTCTATCAGGATTCCCAGCTCATGGGCTAAAGGTCTATCCCCGCGTGTGCGGGGGAACCACCTGCTCTTCGCAGTGGCAAGGTATGCAGTAGGGTCTATCCCCGCGTGTGCGGGGGAACCGGCGTGGGGCGCGGTCCGGTAGCTGCTACCGGGGGTCTATCCCCGCGTGTGCGGGGGAACCTGACAACCGGGGTCTACCAATTCGTCAATCAGCGGTCTATCCCCGCGTGTGCGGGGGAACCCTTCAGTTCCTGAATCAGCGGTTGGAGTTCGGCGGTCTATCCCCGCGTGTGCGGGGGAACCGTACCCCTGCTCAACAAAGTAATCCCAGTGGCGGGTCTATCCCCGCGTGTGCGGGGGAACCGCGGCGATGTTCAGAGTGAACGGCACAACAAAAGGTCTATCCCCGCGTGTGCGGGGGAACCGCGGCCATTTTGCCGACGATGTGGGATGGTGGAGGTCTATCCCCGCGTGTGCGGGGGAACCCAATTACTACAAGATGCCGTTGGCGGTCATAGGGGTCTATCCCCGCGTGTGCGGGGGAACCTTGGTTTTTCCCGTGGGGCGCTATCGTGCATGGGGTCTATCCCCGCGTGTGCGGGGGAACCACATGGGTATGACACGTGAACAATGGGGTGAAAGGTCTATCCCCGCGTGTGCGGGGGAACCGATGCAAGGCGTATCCCAACGAAAGTGCGTAGCGGTCTATCCCCGCGTGTGCGGGGGAACCAACGGGAATATCGATATTATGGTGTCAGGCGTGGGTCTATCCCCGCGTGTGCGGGGGAACCTTGATGGATATGACAGCCATCGCACAAAACGAAGGTCTATCCCCGCGTGTGCGGGGGAACCCAGGTCGATACTACCAGTATCAGCGGCGGCGCCGGTCTATCCCCGCGTGTGCGGGGGAACCATCGTCGGCGGCCCAACGCTGCCCTCTGACGAAGGTCTATCCCCGCGTGTGCGGGGGAACCTTGGAATTTGTCGATCTCGTCGGCAAACGTGAAGGTCTATCCCCGCGTGTGCGGGGGAACCCGTCATTCGACCATATTACCACGGAAATCGGAAGGTCTATCCCCGCGTGTGCGGGGGAACCGATATGCCTCATCCCTGGGTCGGCGGCGTGGAAGGTCTATCCCCGCGTGTGCGGGGGAACCCTACACGGCGGAAACGGCTGGAGGAAGGGGCAGGGTCTATCCCCGCGTGTGCGGGGGAACCTCTGCGAAAGCGGGTCCAGCGTCGCCATGACGGGGTCTATCCCCGCGTGTGCGGGGGAACCCTGTTGATATTGCGAACAGCATAGCCGCTTGGCGGTCTATCCCCGCGTGTGCGGGGGAACCCCCACGGGGCGACAACGCTGACTGTGTGTGGACGGTCTATCCCCGCGTGTGCGGGGGAACCGCATCCACAGCTGCCCCAGGTTTACCTCGCCAAGGTCTATCCCCGCGTGTGCGGGGGAACCGGTCTTTTCCCCGCGCGGCGTCTTTTCCATCAAGGTCTATCCCCGCGTGTGCGGGGGAACCGCCTCGGTGGCCGGCAGCAGGTGCATCCCGCGCGGTCTATCCCCGCGTGTGCGGGGGAACCGCTTTCTACGATTCCCATGCCACCAACGCTCTGGGTCTATCCCCGCGTGTGCGGGGGAACCGATTTGGCGAGCAGCTTGACCCCCGGCGATTCCGGTCTATCCCCGCGTGTGCGGGGGAACCAAGCGTCAATATAACAACCTCGCTATGGTAATGGGTCTATCCCCGCGTGTGCGGGGGAACCATCACTATGGTGCTGTTACAACGAATCGGGCAGGGTCTATCCCCGCGTGTGCGGGGGAACCGTCCGCTGTCCGCGCCCTACCCATTGCGTAGGGGGTCTATCCCCGCGTGTGCGGGGGAACCCTGAGGGCTTAACCTACGGCAACGCGTGGTATGGGTCTATCCCCGCGTGTGCGGGGGAACCCGTCAACGTGGTCTGCCGGCAAGCAATCGGCGGGGTCTATCCCCGCGTGTGCGGGGGAACCCTGACCAGGGAAGCCGAAAGGCTGTGGACCAAGGGTCTATCCCCGCGTGTGCGGGGGAACCGGGAACGAAAACTGGCGCACAGTCCAAGAGCAGGGTCTATCCCCGCGTGTGCGGGGAACCGCGGGACCACTGAACATCGACGTGCTGGTCAAAGGTCTATCCCCGCGTGTGCGGGGGAACCAGGACCAGGAAGCCGAAAGACCCGATGGAGGAAGGTCTATCCCCGCGTGTGCGGGGGAACCAGCAACGGAGACCCGGCCCTGGGCGCAAGAGCAGGTCTATCCCCGCGTGTGCGGGGGAACCGTCCGGATTCCACACCACCTGCGCGGCGGACGGGGTCTATCCCCGCGTGTGCGGGGGAACCGTCCCGATAAGTCCCGCGGTGAGAGCAATGCTGGGTCTATCCCCGCGTGTGCGGGGGAACCCGTCAACTGGTTCGGCTTCTTGGGCATTGTGAAGGTCTATCCCCGCGTGTGCGGGGGAACCGGCGCTTTCCACCAGCGACGCAGTTGTAAGCACGGTCTATCCCCGCGTGTGCGGGGGAACCCATAGTATGTACAACGGAGCTTGTGTAGGGGTCGGTCTATCCCCGCGTGTGCGGGGGAACCGGCTCCCGGGTCCCCTGCGCCGTGATAGCCGCCGGTCTATCCCCGCGTGTGCGGGGGAACCATCGTCGTCCCTTTCCAAGTGGTGTAGGTAGGCGGTCTATCCCCGCGTGTGCGGGGGAACCTACATACTATGAGCCTTGTTCTCTCACGAAAGGGGTCTATCCCCGCGTGTGCGGGGGAACCAGTCCTTTCAGCACAAAAGTCCCGGATCGTGTAGGTCTATCCCCGCGTGTGCGGGGGAACCTCGGCGGTGCTGGCGTCTGCGGGGAGTTTCTCGGGTCTATCCCCGCGTGTGCGGGGGAACCTACAACCGACTGCCTGGGGCCAACGCCCGCGTAGGTCTATCCCCGCGTGTGCGGGGGAACCGCTCCCGGTCTTCCGCCTCGGCCGGGACGGGTGGGTCTATCCCCGCGTGTGCGGGGGAACCCAACCCCGGCCGGTCAGCCGGCCCCCAAGGTGCGGTCTATCCCCGCGTGTGCGGGGGAACCTCCCGTTGCCGGGCCCTGCTGTCTGAATAGGCGGGTCTATCCCCGCGTGTGCGGGGGAACCGGCGCCGGTCAGCGGGGTGTTGCCAACATTGGGTCTATCCCCGCGTGTGCGGGGGAACCGCCGCAGCTTGCGGTTGCTCCCGAAGCGCTCGGGGTCTATCCCCGCGTGTGCGGGGGAACCCACGCCGACAGGCATGTTGAAGGCTTGCTGGAGGGTCTATCCCCGCGTGTGCGGGGGAACCGGTTCGACGTTGGGGCGTCCGCCGACAGAGTACGGTCTATCCCCGCGTGTGCGGGGGAACCTCTCTCCACTGCTTGCCGGTCTAGCGCTTCTACGGTCTATCCCCGCGTGTGCGGGGGAACCTCCATCACGGAAGACGTGCTGAGAGACTGGCGGGGTCTATCCCCGCGTGTGCGGGGGAACCCGACTCTCTCTTCTAGTTCCTCGATTTGCTTTCGGTCTATCCCCGCGTGTGCGGGGGAACCGGCCGGCCCCCCCAAGGCGGCGGGATCGGCGGCGGTCTATCCCCGCGTGTGCGGGGGAACCTCCCACGTTGAATCTGTCCGGTCTCCAGATGAGGGTCTATCCCCGCGTGTGCGGGGGAACCGTCTCCAGGAGTATCCCGAAACCCTCCATCGCCGGTCTATCCCCGCGTGTGCGGGGGAACCTTAGCCAGGAATGTCTTGATCCATAATGGTATGGGTCTATCCCCGCGTGTGCGGGGGAACCCTGATCGCAACCGACAAGGTAGACTGGGACCACGGTCTATCCCCGCGTGTGCGGGGGAACCGTTTGCAGCAGCTATCGAAAATAGGCTGGACGAGGTCTATCCCCGCGTGTGCGGGGGAACCCCAAACTGACAAAACTGCTACTCAACGCAACCAGGTCTATCCCCGCGTGTGCGGGGGAACCCGATAATAATACCCCTAGTAGCGGCAATATATAGGTCTATCCCCGCGTGTGCGGGGGAACCTCAGATCATCGTAGTCGCCAGACGTAGCGACGGGGTCTATCCCCGCGTGTGCGGGGGAACCGCCACGTTTTCACGCCGGGTGACGTACTGGAAAGGTCTATCCCCGCGTGTGCGGGGGAACCGAAGGCCCTGTCAATGTCCACTGCCATGCTCACGGTCTATCCCCGCGTGTGCGGGGGAACCAAATCTCGTTTGCGATAGCTATTGAAAACAGACGGTCTATCCCCGCGTGTGCGGGGGAACCGTATCTCTCGAAACCCTGGCCGGGGATGTGATGGGTCTATCCCCGCGTGTGCGGGGGAACCACACGTCGAACGGGGGGAAATCGAGGACTTCGCGGTCTATCCCCGCGTGTGCGGGGGAACCTCATTATATCCACTATCAGGATAATGATTACCGGGTCTATCCCCGCGTGTGCGGGGGAACCGAAATAAACGCGTTGTTCGGTTGCGTCACCGCAGGTCTATCCCCGCGTGTGCGGGGGAACCCACACCGAGTCTCGCAGCCGTCGCTACGTCTGGGGTCTATCCCCGCGTGTGCGGGGGAACCTCACCAAGGGACGACAATGGCATTTTGTAATAGGGTCTATCCCCGCGTGTGCGGGGGAACCAGAGCGTTGCATTATTGACAGGCGTATAGTGAAGGTCTATCCCCGCGTGTGCGGGGGAACCGCCGTTGGCCGTTTTACCCTGGCGACGAAGTGCGGTCTATCCCCGCGTGTGCGGGGGAACCTGACGCATACTATCCGTATGGGCATGATCGGAGGGTCTATCCCCGCGTGTGCGGGGGAACCTGGCAGTGGAGCTCGGCAATACATCTCGCCAACGGTCTATCCCCGCGTGTGCGGGGGAACCCGTTTCGCGGGAAACGGACACCAGCCTGCCGGCGGTCTATCCCCGCGTGTGCGGGGGAACCTTGGTGCGCTCTTAATACTGTACGCCGCCCAGCGGTCTATCCCCGCGTGTGCGGGGGAACCCATGGTCTGAGTAGCTCGGTAAAACCTCACCAGGGTCTATCCCCGCGTGTGCGGGGGAACCATGAAACCCAGGTAACCGGGGAAACCAAATGCCGGTCTATCCCCGCGTGTGCGGGGGAACCTTCCTGGCTCCCGAAGCACAACCGATAGGCATCGGTCTATCCCCGCGTGTGCGGGGGAACCTGGAACGAGTACGTGTCGCGGGAATCCTTAGACGGTCTATCCCCGCGTGTGCGGGGGAACCTCCTCCTTAGACGGCCGTGTGCCGTCCGATTCGGGTCTATCCCCGCGTGTGCGGGGGAACCCGACCACTAGGCAACAGGCAACAACAAAAAGACGGTCTATCCCCGCGTGTGCGGGGGAACCAACAGCCCGTCAACCAGCTAACCGCGCGGAGGGGGTCTATCCCCGCGTGTGCGGGGGAACCTTCCTGGCTCCCGAAGCACAACCGATAGGCATCGGTCTATCCCCGCGTGTGCGGGGGAACCTGCCGGTACTGCCCGAGTCCTTTCTTCAACGCCGGTCTATCCCCGCGTGTGCGGGGGAACCGAGGGCGGCGATTGGTTGGCGTCGGACATGATCGGTCTATCCCCGCGTGTGCGGGGGAACCATTCCATCCTGATTTACTCCGTTTCCCCTTCGGGGTCTATCCCCGCGTGTGCGGGGGAACCAAGGTCGGTCCAACTGCCGGTGCCTATCCGGCGGGTCTATCCCCGCGTGTGCGGGGGAACCACCGACGGCAACCCGCCGGTCTTGGCCGGAATCGGTCTATCCCCGCGTGTGCGGGGGAACCTGATATGCTGCCTTGACTCCTAGCTGTATCGCCGGTCTATCCCCGCGTGTGCGGGGGAACCAGGCTGTGATACGGGCAAAACACACAAGAGGACGGTCTATCCCCGCGTGTGCGGGGGAACCGGTGCACGGGCCGGGTATCGGCGGCCCGAACGGGGTCTATCCCCGCGTGTGCGGGGGAACCTCCTCTTCCTCCTCGGTCAGTATTACGAAAACGGGTCTATCCCCGCGTGTGCGGGGGAACCGGCATAGCGGTATCCCTGAGCCGTACCGGGCAAGGTCTATCCCCGCGTGTGCGGGGGAACCCGTTGCCTTGGCGTCTGGGAGAATGACGGGCTAGGTCTATCCCCGCGTGTGCGGGGGAACCGAACGGGTACAACGCCCGTTGCGCCGAACAGGGGGTCTATCCCCGCGTGTGCGGGGGAACCGGCCATGCTCAGCCCGGCCCGTGAGATATGCGAGGTCTATCCCCGCGTGTGCGGGGGAACCTCCACCGCTGCGGATGTAAGCGGCGGCGGGGCAGGTCTATCCCCGCGTGTGCGGGGGAACCTTCCGCATGATGTCCCGGCACTGGTAAAGCAGGGGTCTATCCCCGCGTGTGCGGGGGAACCGTATGGATCATCGGGAACGCCGTGGAGCATGGGGGTCTATCCCCGCGTGTGCGGGGGAACCCCGTCCTCGCCGTCGTTCAGGTCCCACGCAATGGGTCTATCCCCGCGTGTGCGGGGGAACCATACCCTGCGGTTGAATTTGCCGTCTTGATTGGGGTCTATCCCCGCGTGTGCGGGGGAACCCTTCCGTTGCGCCTTCCCATACGCCCTTGGCAGGGTCTATCCCCGCGTGTGCGGGGGAACCCTTGCCATCGCACTGATCGTCTTGGAGTCCGTCGGTCTATCCCCGCGTGTGCGGGGGAACCCCGTGGACGTTGAATGGGTGAAGCGCGGGGACCGGTCTATCCCCGCGTGTGCGGGGGAACCTGCCGCCCGTTGAGGTTCCCGCCGGGCCAGCACGGTCTATCCCCGCGTGTGCGGGGGAACCTTATAAACCACGAACGCGGAAAGGACGGCGGGGGGTCTATCCCCGCGTGTGCGGGGGAACCTTTCACCATTTCATGCAAGGCCGTATGCCCTACGGTCTATCCCCGCGTGTGCGGGGGAACCACCACCACCGGGGCCTTCACTGCCATAGGTGGGGGTCTATCCCCGCGTGTGCGGGGGAACCCTTCATATCCGTCTCCTGCTACCGGACTCCCAAGGTCTATCCCCGCGTGTGCGGGGGAACCGGGTGCGTAAGTCCTCCGGCTTGATTCTGAACTGGTCTATCCCCGCGTGTGCGGGGGAACCCCATGTCAGACCTCCCTGGCGACCGCCCCAGCAGGTCTATCCCCGCGTGTGCGGGGGAACCTCGATTTCATAGCCCACCAGGTCAAACATACACGGTCTATCCCCGCGTGTGCGGGGGAACCGAGCCTTGGGAACCCTGCTCCCAATAGCCTAGGGGTCTATCCCCGCGTGTGCGGGGGAACCTGCGCTACCAGCACTTCAACCCAGACATCAACGGGTCTATCCCCGCGTGTGCGGGGGAACCCGATGCTCGTCTCCTGCGCCGTGGTGCCGGAGAGGTCTATCCCCGCGTGTGCGGGGGAACCCGCTTGAAGCGCAGGAAGGCGGTCTGAGCGTTGGGTCTATCCCCGCGTGTGCGGGGGAACCCAATACCGGGTGAGTAACATGATGCAATGGTGGGGTCTATCCCCGCGTGTGCGGGGGAACCGAGGTCCACATCAACGCGATAACGTCGCTGGTGGGTCTATCCCCGCGTGTGCGGGGGAACCGCGTCATCCAGAGCGGTGATGAAGTCAGCATAGGGTCTATCCCCGCGTGTGCGGGGGAACCGTCTCCGGCCAGAGGGCTTGGCAAACAAGCGGGGGTCTATCCCCGCGTGTGCGGGGGAACCGCCAAGTTGCCATCGAACCCCGATGCGTCCACGGGTCTATCCCCGCGTGTGCGGGGGAACCGCGCTAGGGGTGTGCGTGACGGTGATAGCGGACGGTCTATCCCCGCGTGTGCGGGGGAACCGCTTCGGCCGCGGCTTTCGGGATATTGGAGTCGGGTCTATCCCCGCGTGTGCGGGGGAACCACATCGAGTCCCTGCAACCGGCGATCCAAGAGCGGTCTATCCCCGCGTGTGCGGGGGAACCCATAGCCCCGACAAGTCCCGAATGACCATTGCAGGTCTATCCCCGCGTGTGCGGGGGAACCAGGTTGATATCCCCGGTGTTGAAGTCTCTGTATGGTCTATCCCCGCGTGTGCGGGGGAACCTGATCATTACTGGTAGTGCGGTAGGGTGGTATCGGTCTATCCCCGCGTGTGCGGGGGAACCCCCTGGCACTCGGCACAAGAACCCTGAACCACGGGTCTATCCCCGCGTGTGCGGGGGAACCCCGCGCAAGCCCGCCGACCCATCCAAGCCGCGCGGTCTATCCCCGCGTGTGCGGGGGAACCAACCGGTGTTGCGCCAGAGACTGACAAAGAAGAGGTCTATCCCCGCGTGTGCGGGGGAACCGTTGGGCCGGCGACCCCAAAGAAGCGGTCCAAGGGTCTATCCCCGCGTGTGCGGGGGAACCTCCTGGATCGCCGGGCAGAAGTCATCAGCACCGGGTCTATCCCCGCGTGTGCGGGGGAACCCCCACCAGAACCCAGTCGGAGAAGACCGCGGAGGGTCTATCCCCGCGTGTGCGGGGGAACCACTTGCGTGGAGTGTGGGGGCAAAATATCGCGGGGTCTATCCCCGCGTGTGCGGGGGAACCTAGTCTTGACACGGTGAGTATTGATTCCCCAACGGTCTATCCCCGCGTGTGCGGGGGAACCGCTTGGATTGCTATTGCCCGCCGCCCGGTGCACGGTCTATCCCCGCGTGTGCGGGGGAACCTTACACCGGCAGACCACGCCACCGGAGTACGTCGGTCTATCCCCGCGTGTGCGGGGGAACCACCTCCTACCACGGCAGCAAGGGGAGATCAAAAGGTCTATCCCCGCGTGTGCGGGGGAACCTTGCCCTGGGCACCGTCAGGAGAGTACATCGCAGGTCTATCCCCGCGTGTGCGGGGGAACCCGTCCACCGTATGTGACCTTGAACTCGTGGGGGGGTCTATCCCCGCGTGTGCGGGGGAACCGAACTGGCCCCGCGCGGAGAGGAACTGGACGCCGGTCTATCCCCGCGTGTGCGGGGGAACCGCATGGGAATACTTTGAGCGCCATTATGCCCGGGGTCTATCCCCGCGTGTGCGGGGGAACCGCGGCGATTGAGGAGCAGATACGGGTTCTCGGGGGTCTATCCCCGCGTGTGCGGGGGAACCGGATGCCGGATATGCCCGTGCCTTTCAGGGTGAGGTCTATCCCCGCGTGTGCGGGGGAACCCCTAGCGGCGTCATATTGAGTATTGACGGTTGCAATTGTGGGATGAGGGTCGGTTAGTTGTACTTTACCAGGTAGACGCCGTCGGCATCCACGATGTCTTTCGGTGCCTCCCCCAGTGTGCGGATGCGCTGCTCCCCTACGGCGGCGGGGTCCCGCCAGGTCATCACGATCGATCCCTGACCCAGTTCGTAGTACCAGCGCGACAGAACGTCCCAGATCCTTTCCCTTATCCCGCTGGTCATCTGCGGCGAGGTGTATACTCCCGGCGCTATCTCCAGCATCGACGACGCCAGGAATCCCCGGTAACGCGCCTCCACGTTGATGGTAACGATTACGGTCATGCTTTACTCCTCATCCTGGTCCCACTCTTCCGGCAGGACTGCCCGCCCGTCATCGGGAACAACCACGTCGTCAAAGAGGGCCTTGATGCGGTCGATCATCTTGGAAATCACCCGCTCGGTTCGCAGCAACTCTCCTGTCGTGCGCCTCGTGTGCCGTTCTATGTTGAGGGTCGGGTTGTCCATCACGGCCTTGGCCGACTGGAAGGCCGCGGGGAGCAGGATGGTGTCGCGGAACAGGTCGGCCACGTCCAGTGCGAAGGCTTCGCCGCTGTGCTCGTGGATGAAGCCCAATTGCGGTATAGCTCCTATGGCGGTTACGGCAATCACCGCCGCCGAGGTTACGGCCACCGATGCGTGATTGATAGCTTGGTTGGGAATGTCGGCCCACAAAGGGTCATTCCGGTCGTATCGTCGCCTCTGCCACGAGATTCCGTAGCGTTGGGCCACGGTCTGATAGGTCCGCCTCATGCGGGCCCCTTCCACGCCCCGCAACGCCGACAGGTCCTGCTGGGGCAGTACCTCCCCCAACCGCAGAGCATACATCTTTTTGGCGATGGTGATGCGCCCTCCCTCCTTGTCCGCCCAAGCAGCCATTTGCTTTCGGGCCAAGTCCGACGTATCCGGCATCAAGGGAGGCGCGGTGTAGCACCTTACGCCGTCCTCCCCCACCGCCACCAACGCTGTGCCGTGGCGCGCCATTAACCGTAAAGCGTCGTGGCTCACCGTGGAGCCGGGACCGAGCAGTATCATGGACAAGGTTTGGAACGGGATGCCGTACTCGCCGGCTTCCAAAGCACTGTCGGCATCGGGGTCGCCCTGACGCTCAAACCTCAGGGTGCCGTCCCGGACAGTCAGCGCACCTCGGGAAAGCCACAACAGACCGTGCCGGTCGGCGTGCGGTATCCTGGCTGTCTCCAGCCCCAGTCGGCCTCTTAACATAGGATTTTCTCCTCACCTTCCCCGCGAATGCGGGGGAATGGGAATCGGTTATTCAATTGGTAAGGTGCAAAGAGCGGCATCAGTCGCGGGCCGGGCGCAGCAGCAACATTCCGTACCCGTAGGCGCGGTGACGCCCGATGCCTTGGCGCAGCAGGTCGCTGAAGGCCGCGGAGTCCGTGATAGTGAGGACGCCTCGCATCACGGCGTCTGGCCCCTCGCTGTAGCGGGTGTGCAGCTTGCGGAAGGCGCGGGTTCGCTGGAAAGACACCAGCTTGGTCCGCTCCACGTCCAGGCTCGCTCCGCCGGTGAGTCCTATCTGTCGTCCGTTCTGGTCCTTCCTGATACGGCCAAGCTGGTCAGACAGCCACTCGGTGTAGACCTGTTCCCGGGTGTAGGGCATTTTGCCCTTGTCATAGAGCAACGCTTTCCACTGGAAAACGTCACATTCCATACCGGGCCTCGGCTTACACTCCCTCTCGCCGTTCCGCTTGTCCTGCCGGAACAACCGTTGTTTATCAGGCGGAACCCGGTTAAGGTCCTTTTGCAGACGCACGACGGGCCGGACCCGCACCTCGAAGCCGAGTCGTTTGCCCGTCTGCCACTCCGCAGGCATGAGCTTGCTGTCAATGGTCGAGGCGGGGATGATGCGCGTCTGCAACGGATCGGCGCAGATGGCCGCCGATTCCCGCAGTTCATCGGCGTCGGACTGACCATACCCATAGAGGCAGCCCATTGACCCGCCGCGCGGGACGATAAGACGGAATGGCTTGGGAGCCAAGTCGCCGAAGCACTCGATCAGTAGACAGTGTGCGGCGTGGTCCGGGTCTTGGAGCCGCCTCGTGCCCATCCACCGCTGGAACTCCCGCACGTTGACCTCGGCCCGGACCATTTGCAGGGTGGCCGTTTCCGGGACAGTGTTGGTTGCTGTGGTCATGCCTGCTCCTCCCCTTCCGGCCCGGCTTCTTTGTTGGGGCCAAACTTGTCCCGCTCAATGGATCCCTCGCACATCCAGCGTCCGCCGCCGTGGAGGCCGGAGACCCAGTTGCGCTGGTCGGTGAGCATGTAGGTGCGGTTCGGCTCTATTCCGTCCTTACCTTCATCTTGAGGCCACAGGGACCTGATGGTTGGGCGGTTGGTATCGCCACCGGCCAAGGGATGCGCCAGCAACGCCGCCAGCGCAGTCTCGCCCTCGCTGTACCCGCCGAACAACTGACAGGAGGGCAGGCATGGCTTGCGCCCGATGAACAGGGGCCGCGCCGGTTCCTGTAGTTTCTCCGCCAGTTTGTCCAGCGTCGGGTCCCCGTTGGCCGGCTCCAGCCGCAGCGCGACGGTCACCCGCGTGTCGGCGTAATAGTCACGGTAGCGCAGGTGCGGAGCGTTGTAGGTGTTGGCGCCGCCGGCCCGCTCCTCCGGCGCTCCCCTGGTGGTCCAACCCCGGTCGTTGGCGGCCAGTTGGGCCGTCTGAAAGTCTTGGATGCTCAAACCGCCGCGCTGTTCCCGGTCGATGCGGGCAGCGAAGACCAACCGGTCCTGCAAGTCTTGGTGCCGTTCCCGTTCCACACGCCGCCAGCCCAGGGCGTTGGCCAGCAGCCCGGTCAGCATGGAGGTTGCCGGGAAGGGCCGGATGACGCCGAGATTGTCGATGGTCTCGCCGCCGAAACTCATCAGCGGCGCTTCCAAGTTCAAAATCAGGTGCTTCGCCATCGTTATACCGTGCCACTGCGAACGGCGTCGGCGGCCCAGGACGCCAAGTCGTCCATGCACAGCCGTTCCGCGTTGGGGATGTCGCAGCCGTTCATAGACATAAAGCGGCGGGCACCCTTCACTCCGTAGCAATTATCCTGCCCGTCGATTTCCGTAGCCAGAGCCTTCAGCGCATCCTTGGTCTGGGCCGCGACCGGTGTGCGGAAAGCGTCGGCGAGGCTGTAGGGCTGGCTGGAACCGGCCTCGATGAGCATGAACCTGGCCCGTCCGTAGGGAGCGGTGGATCCCAGCTTGGCTCCCGGCGAAACGGTGGCGATCAGGTGGGTCAGGTGCTCCACGACCTTGGCGGCCAACTCCCGATCGGCGCTATCCCATTCCTCGCTCTTGCAACCTTCCAGGTTGGACACCAACCCCGGCACGTCCACCACCACGTACCCGTAGAACAGGCCCGCGGTCAGTTCCATGTCGCCGATGTGAGCGGCTCCGGCGTCCTCGTCGTCGCCCTGAAGGTCGTCCACCACGGAAAAGTAGTCGCTCTCGCTCTCCTCCCGGTGCACAGTGAAGGCGTGGGCCACGTGGATGGCAGCCTCTATGTTCGCCCCGGGGTCGGAAGTGACCATACGCCCGAACAGCGCACCCTCCAGTCCGGCGGGGAGCCGTGTCGAATCAAGCATGGCGCGGAAGTTGTTGCCCTCACCGCGCCGGGCATTGAACAGCGCGGCCGCGGCGTCGCCGGCGGCCTTGGCGTCGGTAGGATACTCGGTACAGATGGCAGCGGCTCTCTGGTGCAGGTGCTCAACTTCGGGCACCCCCAAGAGCAAGGGTTGGCGGCCCCGCTCGGTCGCGCCGCTGCTGCCGTAAACACCGACATTGAAGGCAGTTTCCACCGCCGTCAACACTGCCTCGTCAACTCCGTTGGTGTTCTTGAGAGGCGCAATCACCATTCGTTCAACGATATTGCGTGACCGGATAGCCTCGGTACTGCCGGCGATGCTGTGGATTGCAAACTCGTCCTGGGCGGTGCGCCAGTGCCGCTTGAGGCACTGAGACGAAATGCGCGTCCGCACCGCGCCGCCGAAAGGCATCCTTTTGGCTAAGCCCGAGTCGTCGCGGTTCAGCAGCGCCGCCGGATAGGAGTGTAGAGTGTGGATTTGTAAAAACCGTGGCGTCGGCATAGCTATTCTCCTTATGCAGCTAAATTACTCGCGTTCATAGTCTGATTGAGACGACAGCCGCATTGCCCGAAAGTAATAGTTGGCGAAGCGGCGTCGGCATTGCTCAGCTCGGATTTCGTTGTAGTCGGAGTTGCGAATAAAGCGGGCCATTTCACGCCAGCTAAACCGCTGGTCGGCGGCGGCCATCATGCGAAACATCCGCGACAGGAGTGTATGTAGCATTCCCTCTCGGGCCGCGAGCAACCGATTGAAGCGGGATTCGCTGTACCCTGCTTGGTACAAGGCTTGGCCCACCGTCGTATTGCCGTCGTGGGCGGATATGTTGGCGTCACCAGAAGACCGGGGAGTCATTAAGGCTACGCCTTGCAGAATAAGGGCCCACTTGCGATAGATGGAGTCATTTGTTACCCATTCCGCTAACGCATCCTGACTCGTCATCAGGCGGATGACTACTGGGTCGGGATCGTCGAGGTCCATACGGCGAAGATTGGCTAAGTCCCCTCTGGTGAGACTGCTGTGATACTGTTCGGAGTTGACGCGGGCCATATCTCTAGCGAACCGAACGGCGACACCACCCCAAGATTGGGGCTCGGCGTTCTGCCATGACGCTTTATCAGGTTCGGTGACTGCTGGTGTACTGATCATATCAATCTCCTTGCTATAGGAACAAATCAGGGAATCCGGCATTCCCGCGTAACCGCCCTTCGAATAGTCCTTGGGCGTTGACTCTTGCCTTGTAGCGGTAAATCGTCGGGCAAGGCAACGAATCGGTGGCGTCGGTTAACAAGTCACTGGCGTAGTTGATTACGCCATACTCACCATCGTCGTTGAGTAGCCAACCATGCCGAATCCGTTTCCTCTGGCCCGCGTCCGTTTCCTCGAATTCGGTTTGGAGAGCCTCGAAAAAACGGGTGTCAATTATTTCGTCCAGCCGGTCCAGCCACTCGCGGGCGCGTTCCCGGTGCTCCGGTTTGGTGTTGGCGGAATCTCCCCGGTTAGCGAAAGTCTGGATGGCGTGGCTAAGTATGCGTTGGACTTTGTCGATGTCTCTTATTCTTTCTTCGGCTAAAGCACCTAAGTCTTTCAAGCTACCACGGCCGCTCGTAACATCGGGGCTTAACGGAATCACACGTTCGGCATAGCCCTCTGTCATTCCTTGTTTCCGTGTGTTCCGTTTCAGGCTCCTGGCGACCAGTGCTGTTTTCAAATCGGACTGCTGATTAGGATCGATTGCCTCTAGTAATATGGGCCAATTCGTTAATTTAAGGTATGCCGTAATCCGCTTGTAGCTTAGACCAGATGGACCGACGTTAAGTGCCAATCCTTCGGCGTCCACAGGGGTCCAGGGATCCTTGGTCCTGCCTTGATCGGTCTTGCGTACAAGTTGAGACTTGGAACCAGCGCGAACTGCCATCAATTTGCCGCCTTCTATGCGTAGGCGTATTCGACGGCACACTTCGATAAAGAAGTGATCGAGTTGACTGAGCGGGATTGATTCAATTTTGGCTCCATCCCAAGGATTGAGCCAAAGCAAAGGGATCCCGTTATCAATGGTCATCGCGTTGTCTGAAAACTCTTCACGGCGTTCTAGCAGAGTTACAATGTCCCACCTGACATGGGGACCCCAGCGGACAGTACCCTGACTCGACGTAGGCGCAATGGAAAACGCCGGACGGGCAGAATACGCGCTCCTGATTCTCGAAACCGAATAATTCCCCACGCCGTCTTGAGCTGAACCTGTTTGGACAGTAATCAGAGCGAAAATCCAATCATCCACATTTGGTTCAATGGCTATTGCAGATTTGAGGTCATGGTTTTTGGACACGACTAGGATATCCAGGTCGTCGGGAGTTGCTACAGTCTTGTTGTAGTCTTTGAATCGGTCAATAGATGATGCTGGCGGCTGCATAAAGGCGGGCCTGGTGATGTCATCCATCACCAACTGCCACGGTTCATCCTCCCGCCAATCAGGAGTCAGGCCACACAGCAAGCCGCCCCATTCCTCTGCGGTTTTCGGCGGGTCTGTCATTCCCTTCCGGTACATGGCCATCGCGCCCAGTTGGACTAGGAAGGTGTGCCAAGCGTGACGCTGGTGAGGGCGTAGGGCCGGGAACGCTTCCACCCTGTCGGCCATCAGCTCAACGTAGACCTGTATAAGGGATGACTCTATCCGCTCCTTGTCGGAAGTATCGATACGGATTAATGGTTCGACTAATATGTTGTACATCGGATACCTCGCTTTGATGCCGGTCAATGTTGTTTAATGGCAACCGAACGGCACAAGGATGTTAGGGGAACGCCTATAGAACCGTCAACGAGTTTTTGTCAGGGGGGAGAGCTAAGCAGTTCATGGGCGGCCATAGCTATAAGTACCACTAGGCACACTGACGGCACACAAAATGCCTCGGTTGGTACGGAGTAACTGGGAGACCACAGTCAGCGCACACATAGCACCCGCAACTTTGGCAGGCACCAATGGCGATACCGCGGCAAAAGGGACAGTCACAGCGCAAATTGCCAAGAAAGGGCCAACCTGTTAGCTTATACACGAATACCTCCGAACAACGGTGTTGCGCACCCGAGATTGGGGGATTCAGCCAGCCTGTGTCGGTGGCAGCCGACACAGGCTTTTTGAAATATATCGTAGGCGATGACCTGCGTCAATATCATTGCGCTTTGCGACGTAGGCATTCTATAATATATAAGTCGCGATTCACGCTAGAATTCCCCGCATCTACGGGGGTAGACCGGCCTAGGGCGCTAAGCGCCATGATTAAGTTCCCCCGCACACGCGGGGATAGATATCCAACCGGGTGACAGGGACATATCCACCAAGATACGGACGGTTATTCGGTTATAAGGGATACTTCGCGTTCTTCCAGGCGACAAGCCGCGTAATCCAGTGCCTGATTGATGTCTTCCTGCACGAGATATGGATAAGCATTCAGGATTTCTTCGTGGGTACGTCCAGCCGCTAGGAGTCTGACGACGGTCCCGACCGTAACCCGTAACCCTCGAATGCACACCTTGCCTCCCATCACAGCGGGGTCGTGGGTAATTCGGGAAAAGTCATTCATGTCCTGTTACCTCGGGACCAGAGTGAGCTTGGGCGAGTTTTGGTCTTGGCCTTCTTCGGACAATTTAATCTTCAGCCGTGTGATGGAGCAACACCTCACTCCCGCCGCAAGCCCAACCGATCGTAGCGGAAGTTGCGGTCGCCTACGACGAAGGTGAAACCACCTTCTACGAGGTTGGGCGTGACGGGGCCTTCGGCGGTGGTTCCCCGGAGCAGGTGGGCGAATATCGTCATGTTACCGATGCTCCGGGACGAGTCGAAGGAACTGGGCGGCGGCTGGTCAAATTCCACTTCGATGCCTTCGTCGCCCAATCTGGTACGGACTTTCGCCTCGTCTATGTCGAAGCGCACCTTACGATTCTCACGCCTCGGGTAAAATTTATTCCAGCGCCTTACAATAGCGTGCTCCGCAGTAAAGTCATCGGCAATCTTGAAGCCTGTGATGTTCTCGGAGTGTTCCCGCCAAGCCCCGCCGAGGTCCTCTACAATGTCATCCAGTGCCTTGGGGTGGGTAGCGTTTTCCACCAGTCGGCGGTTCATGCCGGGGATGCTCCAAACGGGAAACTCGGCAATCAGCCGCCGGGTGGCTTCGAGGACCCGCAGGTCTTCATAGACGAAACCGTGGGGGCCGAGGCCCGTGCGGTTGGGGCCGCTACGTTGCAGCAGCGGCGACAGGTCTTCCGAGTCCGGGGTGAGCACGATGCAGGCGGGCGTTTCGTAGCCCGCGGGCCGGTCGTCCCGGTGGTGGCGGTGCAGCCGCCCGATGCGTTGCAGCAGCACGTCCACAGGGGAGAGGTCGGTAATCAGCAAGTCGGCGTCGATGTCCAAGGACTGCTCCAGGGTCTGGGTGCCCACTACAACCACTCCTCCGGGGTCGCGCTCTTTGCCCAGCCGCTTCTCCACCTCTTTGTCCAGCAGGCGGCGGTCGTCCACGGCGTACCGGCTGTGATGCAGGGTCACGCTGCCGTTGCATGAAAACAGGCGTTCCCGGTGGTCCCCGGCGGCTTGCTCCAAGGCCTGCTGCGTTTCAATGGCGTAGCTGACGGTGTTGCGGATGACAAGCGCCTTGGCCCCATTCTGGGCTGCCCGCAACGCCATAGCTGCCACCCCGTCGAAGTCGTGAATCAGCGGCTCGGCGGAAATTCTGACGGTCTTGTCCTGCCCGTTCTCGCCCGCGGCGCTAATGCTCTCTCCCCCGGCAACCCGGACGCTGACAGCCGGATAATGTGCGTCAACGGCTTCATCCAAGGTCGGCGCTTCATTGAAGTTGATGCGTCCGGCGGACAGCCATTGCCGCCGGGCTGCCGACCCCAGGGTGGCCGACATGAGCAGGGCGTAACCGCCCGCGCCCAAGTGGGCGTCCAGCAGTGCCTTGATGATGCGGCGCATGTAAGCGTCGGAGGCGTGGACCTCGTCCACCACCAGCAAGTTGCGGGCCAAGCAAGCGGCCCGCATGTGGGCGTGCTTGACCTTGAGTGCGGCCATCATGGCTTGGTCTACGGTCCCGACTGCAATCTGCGCCGCCAAGTAACGCTTGGCGCTTTCGGCGGCCCAGCGGCGGTTGCGGGTGACGGCGTCGGGATGGTCGTCCCACCAGACTTCGTAGTTCTGGAGGTGATGTCCGCCGATGTCTCCGGCCCTGACGTAGCCCGGCACGGCCAGCACGGGCTCGGGGCGGGCGCCGGCAGGGAACATGCGCTCCACGAAGCGCGTTACCCTCCCGTGGAGTTGGGTTGCGGCGGCCCGGGTGGGCAGAGCGAAGTAGAGGCCGTCCACCAGCCCTGCCTCGTACATCCGAGCGAAGCGCCACAGCGCAGCCTCGGTCTTGCCGGAGCCGGTCTCCGACTCGATGATGACCAGCGGCTCACTCAGCGGCGTTTCCGTCGCCGCCTGTTGGATGGCGTTGGGGGCGAAGCCAAAGAGGTCATAGAACTCTGGCAGTTGTTGGGGAAAGGCGACCCGCTGGTCGACGATGTTTAGACCGATTTCCTTGACGGCCTTTTCTGCCTGCCGTCGTGCGATGTTAATGTAATCGCCTTCAGTGTGGTCTCTGAACTCGAACCATTCCTCGTTGGACCCAATCCAGTCGGCCAGGGTGCAAAGGCCCAGGAACAGGTGCTGGAACCCCGGGAGAGACGGCAAGGGCGGAGCATCAGGGGCAAAGGCTTGTGGAAACCAGTCGTGCACCAATCTGCTGATACGTTCCGTGTACTCTCGTGGATTCAGGCCTTTGAAAGGCTCCCAAAGTCTGGAGTTGCCACGTTTATCCGGATCGTCTAGGTGGAGCGGTCGGCCATGATGGGAAAGCGCGGCGACGAACAGACCGCAAGCAGCTTCCCCGCCATTGTTGTCCCACTGTTCAATCTCATCAAATCCTAGACTAGGCAGGAACCATTCCCAAGTCTGTCGGTCTTTTTGCCAATCCAGCACAGGAGTTAGGTCGGCCGTGTGGCCGACTCGTCTGAACGCCAGCGGACGCCGTCCGCCCGGAAAGTCCTCATCCCTCCATATCTGCGTCTGGAAGCCCACGTTGACCTTGCCGATGTCGTGCAGGGCGGCGAACAAGGAAAGCCGCGCCGCCGTCACATCGTCGAGGGTATCCAGGCTCCCGGAGCGGGCCAGCCGTTGCCGGATGGTAGGCTGGGCCAGCAGGGCCTCGAAGCAGGCGCCAACGTCGGCAAGGTGATGCTCCAGCAGGTGGATGCGCTCCGGACCTTTTTGCCGGTATGGTTGCGCCTTGGCCCAGAATTGGCGGGTGTAATTCAGCGTGTTCTCGGTAGCGGTCATGTTCTCCCTCGTGTCAGCAACTTTGATTCCATGGTGGCTTTGCCCGTGCTTGTGTTTGTGTCAGGTTTGGGCCGATACTTGATGGTACGGGCCAGTCTTGATTGGCTTGTCTTTGCGAGGCGGACGTGAATAACCTGAATTTCAATGCCATAGACGTGGAAACCGCGAACTCGGACCCATCCAGCATCTGCCAGATTGGAATTGTGAGTGTCCGGGGCGGTGTAATCAAGGAGCAACTGTCAGTGCTGGTCAATCCCGAAGCGCCGTTCAATGAATTCAACGTGAGGCTTCACGGGATAGACCATGAGACAGTGGCAAGCAGCGAGGTGCTGCCCCGACTTGAATCCCTGTTGCGCCGGTGGATGGAGGGGACGGTGCTGGTCAGCCATACCGGTTTCGACCGCAGAGCGATGGATGGCGCGATGGAGCGGTACGGGCTGAGGCCGATCCGGGCAAGGTGGCTGGACAGCGCGATGATTGCCCGCCGCGCTTGGCCGCACAAGTACAACCGGCGCAGGGGGTGGGGATTAGCGAGCATAGCCGGCGATTTGGGTATCAACTTCCGCCATCACGACGCCCTTGAGGACGCCCGGGCTGCGGGAGAGATTGTTCTAAAAGCCTGCCATCACACCGGGCTGGACATTGATGGGTGGCTGAAGCGAGCCTGACACCCGCACGAGTTTTACCTCCTCAGAACCACCCGGCCGCGCGCTCGGCGATCATGATTGCGGTGGCGTTGGTGTTGGCTCGGACTACGTTTGGGGTTATGGACAGGTCCACGATTCGGAGGTTCTGGACGCCGCGCACGCGGCAGTGCTGGTCCACCACCGCCATTGGGTCGCTTTCGGGGCCCATTTTGCAGGAACCGGAGGTGTGGAAGGTGGTGAGGATGTTCTCGTGGAGCCAGGCATCCAGCATTTCGTCGGAGTGGAGTTCGGCCTGAGTGGGGGCGACGAGACCGCTTATAAGCGGACGGAACGACCGGTGTTCCAGCAGGTTGGCGCAGAGTCGCATTGCTTCCCGCATACGGCGAAGGTCGAACTCGTCCTCGAAGTAGCGGTAGTCGATGCGCGGCCCGTCGGCGGGGTTGGCGGAGGCCAAGGTCAGGACGCCGGAGCTTTTAGCCGATTGCAGGATGATGGTGAAGTGCAGCGCGCGCCCGTTGCGGCTGCGGCTGGCGCCGGCCACAGGGTCGCCGACGCCTTCGCCGAGGTAAGAATTAAGCGTGATCTGCATGTCGTTGCGGAGGTCGGAGCCTTCGGCTGTATAGCGCAACCCCGTCTGCATTCTGGGAACGCCATGAGCCAAGGCCACGCCGGGGGCGGGGTCCAAGTACATCAGTGCCATCGGGTGGTCGCGGAGGTTCCTGCCAACGCCGGGGGAGTCGAGCACCACGGGGATGCCCATATCCTCCAAGTGAGCGGCGGGACCAACGCCGGACAGCATCAGTAGTTGAGGAGAGGCGATGCCTCCGGCGCACAGGACGATTTCCTTCCCCTCCACGGTGAACACCCCGCCGCCGCTTTCCACCTCGACACCCACGGCGCGGGGCTGGTTTGCCGGACTAGACTCGAACAGCAGACGCCGCGCCGACACGTTGCCGCGGACGGTCAGGTTGAGGCGGTGGCGCGCCGGGTTGAGGTAGGACACGGCGGCGCTCATGCGGATATTGTGGGGATTGTTCATGGGGAATGCGCCGGTGCCGGTGGTCTCGGGGTTGTTCATGTCGGGGTCGTAGGGAAAGCCGGCGTCCAGGGTGGACTGGTGGAAAGCCTCGTAGAGAGGCAGCCATTCGTTGCGGGGCAACCGGCGAACCGGGACAGGTCCATCGGAGCCGTGGAAGTCGTCGCGGACGTCCAGGTCGGTTTCCAGCTTGCGGAAGAATGGGAGGACGTTGACATAACTCCACTCAGTGTTGCCCTGCTCGGCCCACGAGTCGTAGTCATCGGGCAGCCCGCGCAGGAACACCTGCCCGTTGACCGAGCCGGAGCCGCCGATGACCTTGCCGCGGGCGATGTCCATAGGCTGCGATCGGCGGGCGGCGCCGGTGGCTTGGTAAGACCAGTTGAAAGGCGAGTCCACCTCTGACGCGGCGTTGTTGGTGCCGTACTTGATTTCGTCGGGCAGTTGGTCCAGGTTTGGGTAGTCCGGCCCGGCTTCAAGCAGGAGCACCGAGCGGTTGGGATCTTCCGACAAGCGGGCGGCCAGCGTGCATCCTGCGGACCCGCCGCCAACGATAATCACGTCGTACTTCATTGCTTGCTCCGGGGGCTAGGGTTCCAGCAGTTCGCCATAAGTATCGGGGCGGCGGTCCCGGTAGAACTGCCAAGTGGTGCGGACTTGGCGTATTTCGTCCAGGTCCAGGTCGGCAACGATGACTTCATCCTGGTCGCGGGACGCCTGCGCCACGATTTGACCCCTGGGGTCGCAAAAGTAGCTCTTGCCGTAGAACTCGCCGATCTCCCAAGGCTGTTCCCAGCCCACGCGGTTGATGGCGCCGACGAAGTACCCGTTGGCCACGGCATGGGCGGGCTGCTCCAATTCCCAGAGGTACTCGGATAGTCCCGCCACGGTGGCGGAGGGGTTGAACACCAACTCCGCCCCGTTCAGGCCAAGCGCTCTGGCGCCTTCGGGGAAGTGGCGGTCGTAGCAGATGTAGACTCCCACTTTGCCCACGCTGGTATCGAAAACCGGATAACCGATGTTGCCGGGTTTGAAGTAGAATTTCTCCCAGAAGCCGGGTTCCAAGTGGGGGATGTGGGTCTTGCGGTACTTGCCCAGGTAGCTGCCGTCCCGTTCCAGCACCGCCGCGGTGTTGTAGTAGACCCCCGGCATCTCCTCCTCGTAGACGGGAACGATCAACACCATGCCGTGTTGTTTGGCCAGTTCCTGCATCAATCGGACGGTCGGGCCGTCAGGCACCTTTTCCACCATTTCGTACCAGCGGGCGTTCTGCTCGGCGGGGAAGTAGGGGCCGTAGAACAACTCCTGGAGACACAGGACCTGCACGTTTTGTGCCGCCGCCTGCTCGATGAGCGAGACGTGCTTGTCGATCATGTATTGTTTCAGACGGGGCAAGTCCTGGGGGGCCTGGCTGCCGACGCTGGCCTGAATCAACCCGGCGCGGATGGTCCTTGGCATCGTAACCTCCTGGTGGGAAGCCTCAGGTACATGGTGGAACCTGGAACCTATCCGAAAACAACCCATCGTCACTCCCGAAAATAACCATCGTCACTCCCGCTTTCGCGGGAGTCCAGTGTGCCAGGTAATGGATTCCCGCCCCCGCCTTCGCGGGGGTGACGTTCCTGCGCGGGAATGACGGAAAGTGTACAACTCGATTGTCGGATAGGCTCCTACTCCGGGGCGAAGGCGTCGATAATTTCCCGGATGTTGGGGGTCAGGGGACAGAGAACCGGATAGGAAGCGCCGGCGTCCACGTATTCCTGCACCCGTTCCCGGCACATTTCCGGGGTGCCGGCGGCGCAGAGCAAGTCGACGATGCCATCCCCCACCAGCGACATGGCGTCTTCGATCCCGCCTTCTCTGGGAGGCCAACCACCCATGGCGTCGTGAACGTTTTGAATGACCTCGTCAGGCACGCCGCTGGCCTTGCCGATGTGGGGCTGCTGGCCCAGATACATGGTCACGTCGTGACGGGCGATGTTCCGGGCGGTTGCCGCGTCGTCGGACATAGACACAGCGAGCATGTGGGGCATGTCGATATCTTGAATCGACCGGCCGGCCCGAGCCGCTCCCTTTTCCACCCTTTCGAGGGACTGGCGCAGGTAGCCGGTTGACGTAAAGAAGTTGTGGAAGATGCCGTCGGCGATCTCCCCGGCCAGTTCCATCATCCTGGGGCCGGTGGCGCCGATGTAGATGGGAACGTCGATGGGTTCCCTGACCATTCCGTCTCCCAGATCGAGGCGCAGGTCTTCGACCTTTACGACTTCGCCGTCGAGGGTCACCGTCTCCATTTCGAGCAACCGCCTGACAACCGTCACGTACTCCCGCATGGCGGACAGGTTCCGGCGGCGGCGGATTCCCTGGTTGTGTGCCAAGGGGTCCCAGTAGGCCCCGATCCCCAGGATGATCCTGCCGCCGGACAGCTCGTGGAGCGTCGCCAGGGTCATCGCCATGAGTCCCGCGGTGCGGGTCCAGTTGTTGACTACGCCCGTAGCCAGCTTGATGCGGCTGGTTGCTTGGGAAAAGGCCGCCAAGGGCGTCATGGCGTCGCGGACCAACCGGGTCTCGCAGGCCCAGGCCGACTCGAACCCCCGCTGCTCGGCGTATTGGACCAACTCCACCTGCTCTCGTAGGGACGGCCGGTCCAGGAAAATGAGTCCCACTCTTTTCATGTCTGCTCCTTCCCTCTCCCTTCACCCTCTCCCAGGGGGAGAGGGCCGGGGTGAGGTCACCCGCCTATTGCGGGCTGCGCCTGAGGAAGCGGCCGCCGGCTGAAATGCCGGTATACTTTCCGTCTTCCACCAGCACCCGTCCATTGGCGATGACAGCCTCGGGCACGCCTTTGACCGTCATGCCCTCATATAGATTGTAGTCTATGTTCATGTGGTGGGTCTGGGCGCTGATCACGGTCTCGGCATCCGGGTCGAATATGACTATGTCGGCGTCGCTGCCCACGGCGATGGTCCCCTTGCGGGGGAAAAGGCCGAACAGCTTGGCCGGGGTGGTCGAGAATACTTCCACCAGCCGGTTCATGTCCATCAGGCCGGGCACCACGCCGTTGGTGTAAATGAGGCTCAGGCGGTTTTCGATGCCGGGCCCGCCGTTGGGAATCTTGGAAAAGTCGTTAACGCCCAAGGTCTTCTGGTCGCTGAACCGGAAGGCGCAATGGTCGGTGGACACTACCTGAAGGTCGTTGCGGCGCAGCCCTTTCCAAAGCTCTTCCTGGTGCCATTTGTCCCGCAAAGGCGGCGTCAGCACGTACTTGGCTCCCTCGAAACCTTCTTGGTCGTACATGCTGTTGTCCAGGGTCAGGTAGTGAGGGCAGGTCTCGGCGTAGACGTAATTTCGCCGGGAGCGGGCCGCCTGCACCTCTTCCAATGCCTCGGTGCAACTCATGTGGACGAAATAAATGGGCGCGCCAGCCACCTCGGCCATGCGGATGGCCCGGTGGGTGGCTTCGGCCTCGGTTATCGGAGGGCGAGTGCTGGCGTGGAACCTGGGCGCGGTGTCGCCCCTGGCTAGGGCCTCCTGCACCAAGACGTCGATCATGTGACCGTGCTCCGCGTGCAAGCAGATCATCGCCCCGTTGTCCGCCGCCCTGACCATGGCTTTGAAGATGGTGTCGTCGTCTACCATCACCGCGCCGCGGTAGGCCATGAACATCTTGAAGCTGGTGACGCCCTGCCGGACCATTTCGTCCATCTCGGGCAAGCGTGAGTCCGGCAGGTCTTGGATGATCATGTGGAAGCCGTAGTCTATCGCGGCCTGGCCTCCGGCTTTCTGGTGCCATATCTCCAACGCTTCCGTCAAGGACTGCCCTCGCTGTTGCACCACGAAGTCCACGATGCTGGTGGTGCCGCCCACCGCCGCGGCGATGGTGCCGGTGCTGAAGTCGTCGGAAGAGACAGTGCCGCCGAAGGGAAAGTCCAGGTGCGTATGAGGGTCGATGCCTCCGGGAATAACGTACTTGCCTGCGGCATCAATGGTCTTGGCGTCGTCCGCAGACAGGTCGATGCCTATGGTGCGGATTTTGCCGTCGTCCACCAGGATGTCGGCCACGTAGTTGTCCACTGCGGTGAAGATGTGCCCGTTCTTGATCAAGACACTCATGACGCCCTCCATTCGGCTGACTATAGTCCCTGGTCTCGGTGATGCACTCAGCAGTTTACTCACGCGCTGGTGAAAATTTCGTTGGCGATGTCCATGGCACCCCGGGCGAAGGGTATCCCGGCGTACAGCGTCATGTGGCCGAACACCTCGATGATCTGGTCCTGGGTGAAGCCGATGTTCAGCGCGCCGCGGATGTGGCTCCGCAGCGGCCCCTCGCGGCCCAAGGCGGCCAAGCAGGTCATGGTGCAGAGGCAGCGGCTGGGGAGGTCGAGACCGGGGCGGGTCCAGGTCGCTCCCCAGTAGTATTCCCCAGTGGTGCGCCCCAATTCCCTCTCGGCTTCTGTCGGCGGGGCGGGCCGCGCCGCAGAGGTGATTCCCATGTAGTTGCGTCGGTACTCGTCGCCTCGCTGGAACAGGCTTTCAGGGTCTTCGTTGGTGTCGTGGATGCGGGCAGGGGTGAAGTCTATCTCGCGCTCCTCGAAGACCTGTTTGCACAGGGTCAGCGCTTGGATGCCCGCCGGCGCTCCGCCGTACCAAGTATCGTGGATGATCAACTCCACGATCTGTTCAGGGGTGAGTCCTACGTTCAGGGCGTTGCTCAGGTGCCGCTTCAACTGTACTTCCCGGTTCAAGACTATAAGGCACGAGAGCGTTATCATCTCCCGTTGCACCGGGGTCAACGCCGGCCGCTTCCAGATGGTGCCGAACAGCGCCTCGCCGATTATCCTTTCCAGGTCCGGCGCAATGTCCCACGCCCCCGGCGACGACCCGCCGGAAATCTGCCCGCCACCAAACATCCTCCGGGTTTCCTGTCCGCGTGCGTAGCGGTCATCCAGTTCGCTCATTACTTGCCTCCACGGTGTATGTGCCGGGACTCCAAACTCCGCCAGTGTACGGCGGCATCCCGATGGGCGCAACCGTGGCGACGTTCACGACGTGGCGCTTGCAATTCCTCATCAACGAAAGACCGTTCGTGATGAGCCTGTCGAACCATGAACGGGCGGCCCTTCGACAAGCTCAGGGCGAACGGGATTGGTGACAATCAAAAGTCCTTGGGTTTTTCGCAGCCCGGTTAGCTGGCGTTTTCGGTTTGATGGTAGAATAGCCCGAAAAGTCCTGTACGTGCGGACCCGGTGTGGGAAGACACGCAGCAAAAGCAATGAGCAATCCCGGTGCGGGGCAACTTTAGTTATAAGGAACCAGACATGAACTCAACAGGAAAACCGGTGGCCGTTGTTGTCGGGGCGACATCGAAGTGGCAGTCGGACGGGCGCAACACTCACTTGGTCCACGGTAGGGATATTGACGACAGCGACCTGCCGGTAGGTGTGCGCTGGGGTGTTGGTGGAGCCATCTCCCTGAAGTTCGCGGAGGAAGGCTTCTTCACGGTCTTGACCACCCGCAACGCCGCTAACGCGGCTCCGCTGGAGGCGGCGATCCGGGAACGGGGCGACGACTGCATGATCGTCGAGCTGGATCTGGCCTCCCGCGACTCCATTTCGGATGCGTTCGCCAAGATACGGGAGGAGGCCGGCGACCCGCACGTGCTGGTCTACAACGCGGGCTACCTGGAAGGGCGGGACCTGCCGCCGGAAATGGAACTCTTGGAACACATCCCATTCGAAATGCTCGAGACGGCGCAGCACATCGCCAGCAGCGGCCCCTTCCTGGTGGCTAAAGAAGTGCTGCCGGCCATGCGGGAGCGGGGCGAAGGCACCATTCTGATTTCCAACAACAATTTCTCCCTGCGGGGCAGGAAGCGGTATACCGGCCAGTCGCTGTACTACCCAAGAGTGCTGATGCGGGGGTTTGCTCAGGCGCTGACCGAGGAGTATTCCGAGCACGGCGTTCACGTTGCCAACGTGGTTATCGACGGCATGATCGATTCACCGGGCACCCGGGCCACGGACCGCGCCCATGAGAACCCTGATTTGCTGATGAATCCCGTTAAGATCGCCGAGGCTTTTTATTATCTGCACACCCAGGACAAGTCCTGCTGGACCCACGAACTCCAGTTGACGCCCTTCCCTACCAAGCCGAGCTTCTGACGCCGTTGCTTGGCAAAGCCCGGTAGATTGAACGAATAGCAAGGAGTTATTGGAATGGATGTCGGAATGATGATGGTCTTCTCAAGCTACGGTTGGGAAGAGGGATCGGACGGCCGGATGTGGGAGGAGGAACTGCGCCTCGCGGAAATCGCCGCCGATTACGGGTTCGACAGCCTCTGGTCGGCGGAGCACCATTTCAACGATTATTCCTTTGTACCGGACAACATCCAGTTGATGACCCACCTCGCGGCCAAGCATCCCAACATCGACGTGGGGACGGCGGCGGTGATTCTCCCTTGGCACAACCCCCTGCGGGTGGCTGAGAACGCCGCCGTTCTGGACATGCTGAGCGGCGGGCGTCTGCGGCTGGGATTCGGAAGGGGCCTCGCTAGGCGTGAGTTCGAGGCATTCGGCATGAGCATGGACGAATCGCGGGACCGTTTTGACGAAGCCGCGCCGATGATTGTCGAAGCCCTGAGAACAGGCTTCATCGAAGGCGACGGGCCTTACTACAAGCAGCCGCGGGTGGAAATCCGGCCCCGTCCGCAGCACTCCTTCGACGGGCGCATCTATTGCGTCGCCGCCAGTGACGAGTCGGTACTGTCGGCGGCCAAGATCGGCGCGCACATTGTCATGTTCGCCGACCGTCCTTGGGAGATGCGGATGCCGGGGATCGAGCGTGGACGGGCCCTGCACCGCGAATTTCACGGCACGGAGCCGCCGGACCTGATGCTGACCGAGTTCGTGGTCTGCGGCGCCGACCTGGAGCAGTGCGAGGAAGAGGCACGGCAGTACCAGGGCAAGTTCGTCGAAAGCAACTTCTATCACTACGAGTTTCTGAGCGACCACTTCAGTCAGGTAAAGGGCTATAACGCCTACCAGCAGAAGGCCGAAATCGCCCGCTCGGCCGGTCTCGAAGGGGCGGTCGAGGGCTTTATGAAGGCGGCCAGTTGGGGGACACCGGACAAGATCCTGCAGGGGTTGGAGGAACGCCGGGAACTGCTGGGCGACTTCGAGTGGAACGTGGCCTTCCGATTCGGTGGCATCCCCCTGGATGTTGCGGAAAGAAGCCTGAAGCTCTTTGCCGAAGAGGTGCTGCCGGTCGTAAAGTCCTGGTGACCTGATTCCACGGAACCGGACCGTCATGAACGTCAATGGGCAGGACCAAAGTCCTGCCCATCATTTCCCGTGCTGTACTTGCGGGTTAACCCGCCGCTATCCAGTCCACGACACGTTCTCCGATCATGATGACCGTGGTGTGCATGCCGCCGCCCCCGAGCAACTGGGGCACGATCGAAGCGTCGGCCACCCACAGGCCCTGCATTCCCTTCACCCGGCAATACTGGTCCACGACTGTCATGTTGTCTGAGTCCGGCCCCATCCGGCAAGTGCCCGATACGTGCCTGGCCGTCCCCACGGTCTGCCTCATGTAGAGATTCAAGGCATCGTCGTCGGCCAGGATTTCGTCGGTCGGCGTGATGCGGTAGTCGACAACGTCCCGGTACGCCTCGGATTCAAGAAGCCTGGCGCCGAACCGGATGCCCTCACGCACCCGGCGCAGGTCTTCCGAATGCTGGAGGTAACGGTAGTTGAACTCGGGCTGAACAGTGGGGTCGGCTGACGACAGCCTGACGTATCCCGACCCTCTTGGTATCCCAAGGGTGCAGGAGATGCGGCCGGCTCGGTCGGGTGGGACATCCCCCGTCCGGTACTGCGTCCTGACGCCGGCGACCCGCTCTTCTCGTTCATCGACGACGTTCACGGTCGACAGCACCAAGTCGTTTGGCAACTCGGAGTCAGGGGCCGTGAATATCAGCCTGTAGTGCGGAGCATCCAGATCGGCGGGAACTTCCACCCCGTCTTTCACCTTGAAATTGATGTGGACGCTCAGGTGGTTCCAAAGGGTCTGCCCGACGCCGGGCAGGTCGTTGATGACAGGGATTCCCATTTCTTCAAGATGGTCCTTGGGGCCGACGCCCGACAGCATCAGGAGCTGCGGTGACCGGAGAGCGCCGGAGCTGAGGACGACCTTTTCGGCTTCGACGGTGAATATCTCGCCTCCGCTTTCGGCCTCGACTCCGACGGCCTTGGTGCCATCGAACAGTATCCGGCGGACGTGTACCTGCCCTCTCACCGTCAGGTTGAGTCGGTGACGCACTTGGCTGAGGTAGGCGATGGCGGTGCTGACCCTCACGCCTCCCAGGTTGTTGGTGGGAGATACGCCAACCCCGGCAGGGTTCACTCCGTTGGTGTCTTCCACCGTGCCGAACCCCTCGTTGAGACATGCTTCCAGGAAGGCCTTCTGGATGGGAGGGGCCGGGTTATACTGGCGCCGCCGGATGGGCATCGGCCCGTCGGTGCCGTGAAAGTCGTCCTGTATGTCGAGGTCGTTTTCCATTTTGCGGAAGAAGGGCAAGACATTGGCGTAAGACCACTCGTCGTTGCCCAAGCTGGCCCAAGCGTCATAGTCCTCGGGCAGTCCTCGTTGCATGGCTTGGCCGTTGATGGACGAGCCGCCGCCGATGACCTTGCCTTGGGCCACGTGAATCTCACCCTGTTCCTCGGTGGCTTTTCCCCTGAGGGCCCAGTTGTGCTCCGACTCGGGGGACTCGGCGTAACGGGTATGCCCGTATTTGACCTCATCGGGTATATGGTCGAAGTCGGGGTAATCCTTGCCGGCCTCCAGCACCAGGACAGACCGGCTGGGGTCTTCGGACAGCCTGCCGGCCAAGACCGATCCGGCTGCGCCTCCGCCAACGATAATGACGTCGTACTTCATGGACCCTCCCTAAATATACATTTCCGGGGTCAGGTTGGTTGTCATGAAGGACATTATAGCCAAGGAGGGCAACCCCTACTGCCGCTGGGCCACCAGCAGTACCTGAACGTCCACTTCGTCTTCCACCCACACGACCGACCGGGCGGTGGGCACAGCGAGTTGAAACTGGTCCCAAGTGAACACCGCGCGGCCCAGCACGTTCAGCACCTCGCCGTCGTTGCGGACTTCAAGGTCGAAGGAGATGGGAAAGTCCTGGCCGTTCAGGTCCAGGGTCCCGTCCACTTGGTAACTGAAAGTGTCGCCGCTTTCGAATTCAGGAGGAAGTCCGGCGATGGGCCCCACCGTGAAGGTGGCGGTGGGATGGTCGGGAAACATCCGTCGTTGGACGTAACGGTCGCGGTACTGTTGATCGCTGGCGAGGGAGTGGAGGTCAACCTGAATAGCTGACGGTTCTCCGGCGATGTTGATTTCCCCGGAGAGGTTTTCCGTGCGCATGACCGCTTCGATGGGCGTGGGCAGGCGGGTCAACTGCTCTCCGACGGTGAAGGTAATTTCCGAGCCTGCGCCGACTACGTAGCGGATTGTACCTGCGGGTTGTTCGTCGCTGGCCGGAGTTGCTTGGTCAGCAGGGTTGGGAGTTGCTGTCATCGTGGGCGTGGGCGTTACTGTTGCTGCGATGGGTGTAGGAGAAGAATGCTCTGTCATTGGTGTGGTGAGGCTGACCATTGCCGACGTAGAGGTTGGCGAGGTGGGTTTTGCCTCCGTTGGGGGAATCGCCGTAGGTTCTACCGTAGCAGCAGGGGCTTGCGTCGGTACAGGAGTCGGCGCCGTGGTTGGCGCTTGGGCTACAGGTGTAGACGATGCCTCAGCCCGCTCCGGCAACGACAGGTCACCGCTCCGGGTATCGCCTTGTCCGGCAAGGCCCACTCCCACGCCCAGGCAGGCAATGACCATGACCGCCGCCGCCCACCGGCTGCCGGGTGGTTGCAGGCGCTGGAGGAACGGCGTCAGACCGCCGCACAGGGCAAAAGCGATGATTGCCAGCGGCAGGACGAAGGACAGGAAGCGTTCCAGCCACAGGTTGCCGATGACGGCAATGACCACGACGAAGATGAACAGCGCGGCCAACGTACCGCCGTAGAGCAGGGGCCGGCGAGGGTTGGCGGCCATAGAGGTCCACAGCAACCCGGCTACCAACCCCACCGCTAGCGACGCCAGGGTGACGGTCAGTGTATTGAAAACCAGGTCCAGCGGCGAATGAAGCGGCAGCGACACCAACGCCGCGACAATGGCGGCTATGGCGCCGGCAATGAGGCCAATTAACATTTTTCTCCTCTACTCCAAGCCGTGTTCTATGGCGGTTCCACCGAGGATAAACCATCTTATGCTACCGCGAACATTAGACATAAAGACTATGGAGGAATTGTGAAGAGAAGGCCTTCGGCCGTGGCTGCGCGGGTCAAATCCCTGTCCAGTGTCGCAAGCACCAACTGACGTCTGCGGGCGAGTTCCAAATAGAGGGCGTCGTAGAAAGTCAGGCCGTAAGTACGAGCTAGTTCCAAGGTATCCTGGAAATCTGAACCTTCGTCCGTGGTTACAGGCGAATTTCTGAGGCTATTTAGATGGGCCAAGGTCTCTTCGCTGGATAGTCGTCCTCGCCTCTCGGCAACGAGAAGAGCGTTGTGAACTTCGTAAAACCACAATTGGGGGACTATTCCACCGTCCCGGTTAATCCGACCCAGCGCCGTGGAAGCCAAAGGGTCGGCCTCATCGTCTAACAGCCAGCTTATCGTGACAGAGGCGTCGATAACGATGGGACTCAGAATCTATGGCCCTCGTGGCGCCACGCAAGGATTTCCTCCAGTGTAATGCCGGTAGGAGGTTGGTTGGCGCGCCACCGCAGAAAATCGTCCAAGGCCTTTCGTCGAGCTATGCGGTCCGGGTCCGGGACCGGGACCAGGTGGGCAATCGGCTCGCCGTTCCGCGTGATGGCGACAGTTTCTCCTTGCTCTACCGCCTTGAGAAATTCCGGTAATTGCTGGCAGGCTTCTTCGTCGGTTATTTCACGCATATTCTTTACTACCCCCCAACGGGAACGGGGATGCCCGGAACGTTCAACTGGACCCTGCCGATGGTGTGCCAGGTGGTGAAGTAGAGGGTCTTCCAGTCGTCACCGCCGAAGGCCACGTTGGTGGTCTCGGTCGCTCCGTGGACGATGGTGCCAAGGTGGTTGCCGTCGGGGTCGATGATCCAGATGCCGCCGGAGCCGCCGCAGTAGACGTTGCCCTCGGAGTCCACCTTCATCCCGTCGGGGAAGCCGGGGCCGGAGCCGGTCACGTTGCAGAACACCCGGTCGCTGGCAAGCGCCAGAGTGCCGTTGGGTTGCACGTCGAACGCCCTGATGTGCATACGGCGGGTGTCGTTGACGTAGAGGATGCTCTCGTCGGGCGAGAAGGCCAGCCCGTTGGGCACAACGAAGTCCTTGACCAGCAACGTCAGCGTGCCCAAGTCGGCCGAGACCCGGTAAACGCCGGAAAAGTCGAGGGCCATGCCCGGGGCCGGGGCTCCCGGGTCGGTGAAGTAGATGCTGCCGTCGGACTTGACCACCACGTCATTGGGCCGGTTAATGCTGCGGCCCTGGTAGCTGTTCGCCACGACGGTAGTGCTCCCGTCAGGCTCAGTGCGGCGCACGCTGGGGGTGCGGTCGCAGGCAACCAGCCGGCCTTGAAGGTCTCGTGTGAGGCCGTTGGCGTAGGCGGTCGGCTCCTGGAACACGCTGATGCCTTCCCCGGCGCTCCATTTGATTCGCCGGTTGTTGCCGATGTCGCTGAACAGGAGGTAGCCGCCCTCTTTCCACCACAGGGGCCCCTCGGCGGGGCCGTTTTCGTTGCCGAAGCCGTCGGCGAGTTGTTCCACCGGGGCGTCCAAGGATACTATGCGCGACAACTCTGAGGACACTTGCTCGATGGGCATTGGGAACCTCCTTTACGTCAGGCTGACCCCCTTCCCCTGTCATTCCCGCGCACCCATCGTCTCCCCCGCGAAGGCGGGGGCCGAGGGCAGGGGCGGGAATCCAGGCCGGGGGCAGGTTTCAAACTGAGGGGTTTAGCCGCCGGTCACCCTACCGCCAGGCCCCGAAGCTCCTTGGCCTTGTCCGGCAGGCTGTAGGTGGTCCAAGTGGCGCCGTCGTCCAAGGTCCCGAAGACCTGGCCGTCCCGCGCAATGCAGTAGATATGCTCGGGAGCGCGGGGGTCTACGCCGACAGCCATCATGGTGGCGGTAGGGGCAATGTCGCGGTCCACGCGCTCGAAGGTCTGGAACAGGTCCCGGCTGCGGTACAGGGCGCCCTGAGAACTGCGGGCGGCTGCGCCGATGGAGACAAACATGGTGTTGGGATCGTTAGGCGCAACCCGCAGGTCGCGGGTGTAGGTGATGGAGGAAAACTGGCCGAAGTCCACCGGAACCCATTCCCGCCCCCGGTCCGGGCCGATGAACGGCCCCATGCGGGTGGTGATGTACACCGTGTGGGGAGATGAACTGCTGCACTGGACGCCGTGCAGGTCCAGCGTTCCCTCGGCGGGAGCCAGCGAGCCGGTGATTTCCTCCCAAGTGTCGCCGCCGTCGGAACTGCGAATTACGCCGGCCACTTCCAGCCCGGCGTAAAGCTCGTCGGGATGGTTGGGGTCGGCGGCAAGAGCGATGACCCTGGTGGGGAAGCCCATTACACACTCGTTCGAACCCATGGTGGCGTTGAGTTTTTCCCAAGCCTCGCCGCCGTTGGCGCTGCGGTATATCTGGCCGGGCGCCGTGCCAAGATACATGACGCTGGGGTCGCCGGGGCGGAACAGGAAGGACCAGACGGGTTCGCCGTTGTCCGGGTAGTCCATGCGCTCCCAGTGGTTGCCGCGGTCGGTGCTGCGGTAGGGGCCGTTCTGGGTGCCGGCGAACACGACTTCAGGGTTATCAGGATGAACGGCGACACCGGGAACGATGGGGTTGGCGGGCAACCCGTTGGTCAGTTCCTCCCACTGGTCGGAACCGGGCGCCAAGCGATACAAGCCGCTGCTTTCAGCGCCAACGTAGACATGGGTCTGATTGTTGCCGGATGTCATGATACGCCCCTCCTAACTTTCCTTCTCAAGGTCGAAACGGAACTCTTCGATCACGGGATTGGCCAGCAGGTCGTGGCACATTTTGCTGACTTGGGCCTCCGCGTCGGAATGGTCGGCGCAGTCAACGCGGACCTCCAAGTATTTGCCGACCCGGACATCCTGGGCCGAGGAGAAACCGAGGGTCTGCAACGTGGACAATACCGTCAGCCCCTGCGGGTCGTTGACGGTGGGCTTCAGCGTAATGTACACCCGGGCCAAGTACAATATTGCCTCACTCTAAGGCTCGGCTGGCTCCCTGCGGTTAGCGAGACCCGGTAGTGACGCCGGGAGCGGTGCAAGGAGCGCCGTTGGGGAATTCAGGACCCATGGTGCCGGCGTAGTTACGGAAGAACGTCTCTATCCGGTTTTCGTCCACGCCTTGCATGGTATCCAGCACCCCCCAAGCCGACAAGGCAACGGTGTTTTCAGGTATCTGGTCGTAGAACCGGGTTACCGCCCAAGCCGGCGCCATGTCAAAGTCATCCATAAAAGCCTTTAGTTGGCTGACGCCTTCCGGCGGCAGGTTGTAGCTGACCACGATATTGCCGTGCTCGAGGTTGTGGACTATGCGCTCGTCCGGTAGCCCGTCCTCGTAAAAGCCGCAATTTGCCCACCGGTCCCAATGGTCGCCGGAGGTGGGCGGCGTGGAGTTGTACGCCACGCTCTGCCCGAACGGCACGTGATTCAAAGTGGCCATTATTGGTTGCTGTTCTCCAACACCTGCAACGTATTCATGACTGTCTCCGAGTCCGCCAGCGGCGGCTGGTCGTCCAGTATTCACGAAGTCGGCGGCGGCGAACCCCGCGATAACCAATATTGCGATGACGGCGGAAGCGGTTACGTACATGATCCGCCGAGCGGTCCACTTCCCTCTGCGGGGGCGAGCTATAGCTGCGGCGGCAGCGGACCGCTGTTCCCTGCGTACTTGACGGCCGCGGCGCCGGCGATGTCTGGACTCTGGCAATGTATCAACTCCGCTAGAGTTGCTCTCCGGTTATCCGTTGGTAGGCTTCCAAGTAGCGTTCGGTGGTTCGGGCCACGATGTCGTCCGGCAATTCAGGGGCCGGGGGCTCCCGGTCCCATCCCTGGTCGGTCAACCAGTCGCGCACGAACTGCTTGTCGAAGCTGGGCGGAGTGCGGCCCAGTTCGTACCCTTCAGGGTCCCAGAACCGGCTGGAGTCGGGGGTGAGAAGCTCGTCGATCAGGATCAACTCGCCGTCAAGGAGGCCGAACTCCATCTTGGTGTCCGCCAGTATGACACCGCGCTCCTTGGCGTAGTCATGGCCGAACTGGTAAACGGCTATGGTAAGGTCCTCCAGCCGTTGGGCCATCTCTTGGCCCACCATGTCTACCACCTCCTGGTGGGACATGTTCTCGTCGTGTCCTTCTTCGGCCTTGGTGGTTGGCGTGAACAGCGGCGCCGGGAAAGGCTGTCCTTCTAGCAGGCCCTCGGGCATGGGCTGGCCGGATACGGTGCCGTGACGCCGGTATTCGGACCAAGCCGAGCCGGTGATGTAACCGCGAACAACGCACTCGATGTCGATGCGCTGGGCCTTCTTGACGATCATGGACTGACGCCCTATTTCTTCGGGAAGGTCCGCTACCAGGGAGCTGTCTCCCGCCAGCGACTTGGCCCGGGGAGCATCGCCCAGAGCGACCAAGTGGTTGGGGACCAAGTGCTTGGTCTTGTCGAACCAGAACGAGGAGATTTTGGTGAGCACCCGCCCTTTCTCGGGGATGCCGGTGGGCAGCACCACGTCAAAGGCCGAAATACGGTCGGTGGTGACCATCAACAGCAGGTTGTCGTCGATGGTGTAGGTGTCGCGGACCTTGCCGCGATGAAGAAGGTTGGGCAGTTCGGTTTGCGTTATCATTCTCGTCCTCTGTATCCTCAGATTAGCGCCAAGCCTAAACGGCCGCCTTGGCAGCCAGCAGTCCCAGCCGCTCAAAGGTGTCGTCCACGTAGCGGGTGTAGTAGCCGTAGTCGAACAATTCGCGGAACTCGGCTTCCGACAGGTATGACGAGGCGTCTTTGTCGGACTCGATAAGCTGTCGGAAGTCCTTGCCGTCGTCCCAGCCCGACATAGCGTTCCGTTGTACTATCCGGTAAGCGTCCTCCCTGGCTATCCCCTTGTCAATCAGGGCCAGCAACACCCGCTGGCTGAAAATCAGGCCCTGGGTGCTTTCTATATTGTCCCACATTCTCTGAGGGTACACCCGCAGGTCGTCCATGACGCGGGTGAAAATGCTGAGGATATAGTCCAGGGCCAGACAGGCGTCGGGCAGGATTATCCGTTCCGCCGACGAATGGCTGATGTCCCGCTCTCCCCAGAGGGCAACGTTTTCCAACGCGGTGACGCTGTGGCCTCGAATGAGCCGAGCCAGGCCGCAAATGCGCTCAGCCAATTCGGGGTTGCGCTTGTGGGGCATCGAGGACGAGCCTTTCTGGCCTTCGTCGAAAGGTTCCTCCAGCTCGTGGATCTCGGTGCGCTGCAAAGAACGGATTTCGGTGGCGAACTTCTCCAGGGAAGCGGCAATCAAGGCCAGGGTCAGGATGAAGTGAGCGTACCGGTCCCGCTGGACGACCTGGTTCGATACCGCGGCCACTTGCAAGCCCAGTTGTTCGCACACTTTGTCCTCCACCGATGGAGGGACGGTGGCGTGGGTGCCGACGGCCCCGGAAATCTTGCCGACGCGGACGGTCTCCAGTGCCTCCACCAACCGCGCCCGCTGGCGGCGCATTTCTTCCCACCACAATGCCATCTTGAGTCCGAAGGTGATGGGTTCGGCGTGGACTCCGTGGGTGCGCCCCATCATTACGGTGTCCTTGTGCTTGACGGCCTGCTTTTCAATGGCGGCGATGGCTTGGTCCATGTCTTGCAACAGCAGGTCTCCGGCTTCCACCAGTTGAAGACCCAGGGCGGTGTCGAGCTTGTCGGAGGATGTCAGCCCCAAGTGGAGCCACCGGCCCTCCGGCCCAAGCCCCTCGGTGACCGATGTCAGGAAAGCGTTGGTCTCATGCCGGACGGTGGCAAGGATTTCCATCATGCGTTCGTGGTTGTACTTCGCCTCCCGCAGCCTGTCCATGTCTTCCCGCGGTATGACTCCCTCCTGCGCCCAAGCTTCACAGACCGCCAACTCGACCTTGAGCCAGAGGTTGTACTTGTTCTCCTCGGACCAGACCCACTTCATCGCGGGACGAGAATACCGGTCTATCAACGTGTACCTCCTAAGGAATATTCCTCCAACCCCCGGAGCACGTCTCCGAAGTCGCTGAATGGGCGGAAAGGTATCTGTTTCCGGTTGCACTCCTCGGCCAAGGTCCGGTGGGCGTATAGCAGGTCGGCCATCTCCCCGGCTTCGAAGTCGGAGTGCCCGTCGCCGACGTAGACGATGTAGTAGCCTTGATCGCGGTACTTTTCTACAATCAGCCCCTTAGAGTTGCCTTGGCGCTCATGGCCGGGCCTCATGTACCGGTACTCGTAGGTAATGCCGCCCCAGGTGAAGTCGGTGTTTACCGAATAGACCGGAATCTGAGGGTAGCCTTCCTTTTCCATCAAGACTTCGATGTAGAAGTCCAGCCCTTGGCTGACGACCGCCAAGGGAATCTCATTGCCTTGGCAATAGTCCCATAGCTCCCGAAAGTAAGGCCGCAGGTTGGCGTTGTTCCTGACATACTCCTGCATTGTGGCCCGGTCGGCCAGGATGTTGCGGAAGACGATCTCCTGGTACTCGATGAGGGTGAACTCCCCTTCCCGGAACCGCGCCCGTATGTCGGTCCAGGTGGGGTCTCCGAACCGGTGCAGAAGCAGCTCGGCAACGTTTTGTTCCGCGGCGGTGTCGTCGAAGTCGGTCAAGACCGCCGGAGCGGGTCTATCGTTCCCTGAGTTGCTGTCGATAGGCCTCATACGCCTGCCTTATATTGTCATGTCTCAGCCCCAGGATTTCAGCGGCGAAAAAGGCCGCGTTCCTGGCGCCCCAGGAGCCGACCGCCATGCAGGCCACCGGTATCCCCGGCGGCATCTGGGCGGTCGCCAGGAGCGAGTCCATGCCGTTCAGTTCGCTGGAAGCCAGCGGCACGCCGATTACCGGGATGGTTGTCCAGGACGCTAACACTCCGCCAAGGGCCGCCGAGCCGCCAGCGGCAGCGATGAGCACTTCTATGCCCCGGTCGCGGGCCGTGGTGGCGTATTCCTGGACTCGTTCCGGGGTGCGGTGGGCCGACATGACTCGGACCTCGTAATCGACGCCCAGTTGCTCCAAGGTGCTGATGGTATCTTTCACCACCGGTTCGTCGGTGGCGCTTCCCATTACTACTCCTACTAGCGGCAAAAAAGTCCCTCCTGGATGGCCGGAAACGGCCTGATTAAAGGTCCAACTCCTCCCGGAACGCCTCGACTAACGCGGCCTCCAAGGCTTCACGCTCCGGGCGTATTTCGACACCGTTGACCTGAACGTAGGTCCCATCGTCGGTAACGCCCACGTCCACCGCGATTTCCCGTTCGCCTCCCTCGACCCAAGTAAGGATCAGGGCGATTACGTCGCCTTCCTCTTCTTCGGGGCCGTAGGGCAGCATGTCGTCATCTTCGTCTTCGGTTTCCCACGACAGTATGGTCTCGATGGAGCCTCCGCCGTCCAGTAGAGTCTTGTCCATTTCCGTAAGCAATTCCGAAATGTCCAGCGACTCCACCAAATCGGAAAGTACCGCCCGTTGACGCTGAAGCTCGGCGTTTTCTTCCGCGTCCCGGACGCGCCGCTCGGCGCGCACCTCAGCCAGTTCCTCTTTCAATTCCGCCAGGGTCTCCCGCCACGTCGTCATCATCTGCTCCGCTATCTATTTACCCACGTCAACGCCGGTCAGTTCCACCGCGCTACTTAGCGTCGAGGCCGCTCTTTCCGGGTTACAAGGAACGCCAACTGGTCCACGTCCCGGAAGTCGGTCAACCCTGATCTTAGCCGCACCGCGTGGAGCGCGTTCAGAAGGTCCAAGTAACCCAGGCCCAAGTGTCCCTTGTTGAGGTTCCCTGAATAAACTCCCAATCGCCGCAGTGCCTTTTCGCTGTGGGAACCCCAGAATGCGAACAGCGAAGGCTCCACCAAGCATAAGGCGTAGGACACGAACTCCCTGCCCGTTCCGGCCAAGCGATACGCTCCGGTTGTAGAGGCGCTCTCCTCGAACCGGGTTTCCAACCCGATATTGTCGTAAAGGAGAAAGTCCAGAGAATCGCGTATGTCCTCTATCTGGTTTGACCTGAATTCCTGGGACTTCCTGCCTCCCGCCCCCCGGTAGAGAGCCAAGGCCTGTTCCATTGAGAGGGTCGGCAAACGCTCTTGGGCAAGCCAGCGAGCGAACTCTTCGGAGCGGAGCCATCGCCGCTTGACATAGGCATCCAGCCGCCCGTCCGACACGGCTTGCCGGTAGGTTTGTTGTATCTCTAGCCAGTTGGCGCCACCCAGTCCTGTAACCACGAGTTGCGCCGGCCCTCCACCGCCGCGATGTCCTTCCGGTGATAAGCTCCTTGGAAGCTGATCCCAGCAACCCTATGATACGATGCTTGCCGAGCCTCTGCCAAGGACTCGCCGCTGCCCACCACAGTAAGCACCCGTCCTCCCGTGGTCACCCACTTGGAAGGCTGGGTATCATCTACCCGGCGCGTAGCCGCGTGAAACACCAAGGTGTTTTCGTCTTCAACGTTTAACCCCGTTATCTCGAATCCAGTGTCATACCTGTCCGGGTAACCGCCGGACGCCATGACGACACCTACGTAGCTCCGGTTGCTCCACTGCACCGGCGTTGCGTTCAAATCGCCGTTCAAGCAAGCGAACATTGTCTCCAGCGGGTCGCTGTCCAACAACGGCAGCACCACCTGGGCTTCGGGGTCACCCAATCGGCAGTTGAATTCCAGCACCTTGGGCCCGTCGGAAGTTAACATAAGGCCAGCGTACAGGACTCCCCGGTACGGTGCGCCCCGGCGGGCCAACTCTTCGATGACCGGCGTCATAATGGCCCGGCGGACTTCCTCGGCCAAGTCATCTGACCAAAGATCGGGCGGCGTGAAGCTGCCCATGCCGCCGGTATTGGGTCCTTCGTCCCCGTCGTGCAATCGCTTGTAATCGCACGCCGCCACCAAGGGCGACAGGGACTGGCCGTCGCTGAAGGCGAATACGCTGATTTCAGGGCCACGCAGAAGTTCCTCGATGACCACCTTGTCACCGGCTTGGCCGAATATACGCTGGCGCATACAGGCCTGTACTGCCAAAGACGCCTGTTCCGGTGTCTCACATATAGACACGCCCTTGCCTGCCGCCAGCCCGTCGGCCTTGACCACCACGGGCTGCCGGTGGTGTTCGATGAACGTGAGCGCGTCCGTTTCGTTGTGAAAGGCCTTGAACTCCGGGCAGGGCACTCCGGCGGCTTGCATAACCTGCAAGGCGAACTCTTTGCTGGACTCTATTCTGGCGGCTTGCTGGGACGGGCCGAAGGCGGGGATGCCGGCGGAGTCCAGTAAATCGACGAGACCGTTGGCCAAGGGGACTTCAGGCCCCACCACAACCAAGTCTATGCCCAAGCCCCGGGCTGTCTCGACGACGCCACCCACGTCTTCTGCCGCGACTTCAAGGTTGGTGGCTATCCGGGCGGTGCCGCCGTTGCCGGGGGTTACCCAGAGACCGGTAAGGTTGGGGCTCTGTTTCAGCCGCCACGCCAAGGCGTGTTCCCGCGCGCCGGAACCGACTACCAGGACCTTCACGCTATTCCCACTCGATGGTGCCGGGGGGCTTGCTGGTAATGTCGTAAACGACCCTGTTCACTCCGGGCACTTCGTTGACGATGCGGTTGGAGATGCGGGCCAGCACCTCGTAGGGAAGCCGGACCCAGTCGGCGGTCATGGCATCCTCGCTGGAGACGGCGCGAATGGCGCAGACGTAACCGTAGGTCCGGTAGTCGCCCATGACTCCCACGGTGCGGCTGTTGCTCAAAACGGCGAAACTCTGCCACAGTTGGCCGTAGAGGTCGGCGCCCTTGATCTCGTCTATCACGATCCAGTCGCAGGCCCTCAGAATGTCCAGCTTCTCGGGCGTTACCTCGCCTATGATACGGATGGCGAGGCCGGGACCAGGGAAGGGCTGGCGGTATACGATTTCGCCGGGCAATCCCAACTCCAACCCCACGTCCCGAACCTCGTCCTTGAACAGGTACCGCAGGGGTTCCACGAGTTGTAGCTTCATGTGTTCCGGCAGCCCGCCTACGTTGTGATGCGTCTTGATGCGGGCGGATGCCCGGTTTTCGGGGGTCTCGCTTTCGATGACGTCGGGGTACAGTGTTCCTTGGGCGAGAAAATCGGTCTCCCCAAGCCCGGCGGATGCCTCTTCGAACACCCGGATGAATTCTTCGCCGATGACCTTGCGCTTCTGCTCAGGGTCCGTCACCTCCGCCAAGCGGGTAACGAACCTCTCCGTGGCGTCAATGTACAAGAGGTTGAGGCCCAAGTTGCGCTTGAAGGTGTCCTGCACCCTCTCGGCCTCTTCCAGCCTGAGCAGGCCGTTGTTCACGAAGATACAGGTCAATTGATCGCCGATGGCCCGGTGGAGCAGCATGGCGGTGACCGCCGAATCTACGCCGCCGGAAAGGGCGCAAATCACGCGACCGTCTCCAACCTGCTCTTGTATGCGGCGAATCGAATCGTTGACGAAGTTGCCCGGAGTCCACGTCTTGGCGCACCCGCAGACGTGGGTCAGGAAGTTGTCCAGTATGGAACTGCCCAGAGGAGTATGGTTTACCTCGGGGTGGAACTGGAGGCCGTAGACGTGCCCGGCGTTGCCCAGTCCCGCCACCGGAGAGTTTTCAGTGAAGGCCAAGCCGGAAAAGCCGGGAGGCAGGTCGGTCACCTTGTCGCCGTGGCTCATCCAGACTTGGAACGAGGGAGGCAGACCGCGGAAGAGCGGGTTTCCGGAGCTGTCGTGGTGAAGGACGGCCGACCCGTATTCCTGAACGTCCCCGGGCACCACTTTGCCGCCAAGCTGGTGCACCAACGCTTGCATCCCGTAGCAGATGCCCAAGACGGGGAGGCGCTTTTCGAACACCCAGTCGGGTATGCGCGGGGAACCCTCGGCGTAGACGCTTGCCGGACCGCCGGAGAGGATGACGCCCTTGGGGTTGAAGCGTTCGACGGACTCCCAATCGCTGGAGGCGGGAACGATTTCTGAATAGACTTTCAGTTCCCGGATGCGGCGGGCGATAAGATGGCTATACTGGGAGCCGAAGTCGATAACGACGATGCCCTCGTTAACGGAGTGACCTTCTCCGTTGCCATCATGCCCCACACCCTCAACCCGCTTGGCGACTTCCAAGCAGGGGGAGACCTCCAGGTCGTCGCTGGTCGCCGCCCGCATTCCCGTGGGCAATTCGCTTGCTGTCGTAGCGGCACCTCCTCCGACGGAGGGACGTTGCTTTACAGCCGCCGTCCGAATATTGGACTGATATTATAGCCGGGAAGCAGAGGGCAGTATAGGCAAATCGATCACAACTTTGAGAAGACATAAGGCGCTAGAGAGGGCGCGGGTGGCTGACCGGTTACAGGCGGGCAGACATGATCAGACCATCCGTAGGGACTAACGTCTGCCCTACTGGGTCCACCGCCAGCAAGGCGGTCTCCAATGCAACGGCCCCCAAAAGAGACGGAGTGCCTTCTTCCGCGAAGACGACCGTCGTGGTGATTGTCTGACCAGCCAGCCTGATGAGAGTTTCTCCCACGTCCAGTTCCAGTTCGCTGCCATCAGATATTTCGAAACTGAGTCTGCGTTGGATTGGCACCCCGATCCTTTCCAGTAGGGTTGCAGGCAATACGGTGAAGGTCGAGCCGGTATCGACCATTGCCTCTACGGACTCAAACCGTTGGCCTTGAGGGTCGCCAACGTCAAAAACGTAATTGAATATACCCACTGCCCGCGCTTCTCCTTAGAATCCCTAACAAAAAGAGTTGACGAGCAGGTGGAAGAGGTCTAGATTCTCTCCAAGCCGTGGTTTGCAGCGTACAGGTGCAGCATCGGCAACAGGGTAAGGAGAGATTGATGGCGAAGCCACTGGTGAGCGATGAACTATGGGAGATGCTCCAACCGCTGCTGCCACCCGCGAAGCCCAGGCGGTTCCGGTACCCCGGACGCCAGCGGATAGACGACCGGAAGGCCCTGGCCGGCATCCTTTTCGTGCTCAAGAGCGGGATCCCTTGGGAGATGTTGCCCAAGGAGATGGAATGTGGGTCGGGGATGACCTGCTGGCGCCGTCTGAAAGAGTGGCATGAAGCCGGAGTGTGGCCGAGTCTCCATGAACTCCTGTTGTCCAAACTGCAAGGGGCTGACGGTCTGGACTGGTCCCGGGCTTGTGTGGACAGTGGGTCGGTCCGGGCAGTCGGAGGCGGGGGAAAAAACAGGCCCCAATCCTACGGACCGCCGTAAGCCTGGGAGCAAGCATCACGTGATCACCGACGCCAATGGGACTCCTCTGGCAGCAATACTGAGTGGAGCCAACCGTCATGACGTGACTCAATTGCTGCCATTGGTGGATGCGATACCGCCGGTGCGGGGCAAACGTGGCCGTCCGCGCCGCAGACCGGAGCGGCTGTATGCGGACCGGGCTTATGATTCCCGGGAGCATCGGAAATCGTTGCGTTCGCGCCACATCAGGCCGGTGATCGCCAAACGGGGCGTCGGGCATGGCAGTGGGCTGGGCGTGTACAGGTGGGTTGTCGAGCGAACCCTGGCATGGTTGCACCAGTTCCGCAGACTGAGGGTGCGCTACGAACGAATAGACGGGATACATGAGGCGTTCCTGTCCATAGGATGTTCACTCATTTGCTTCAGACGCTTATCCTCTTTTTGTTAGGGATTCTTAGAATCTCAGTGAGACTCTTCGGTAATTTGTCGGTCCTACTCTTCCACAGTATAGTCCCCGCTCTGGCCGCCCCGCTTGCTGGCCAAGCGGATGTTTTCGATGCGGATGCCGCGGTCGACGCCCTTGCACATGTCGTAAACGGTGAGGGCGGCCACCGATACGGCGGTCAGGGCCTCCATTTCGACACCAGTCTTCGAGGAGGTGCTGGCGGTGGCGGAGATGTTTATGCGGCTGCCGGACTCATCCAGTTCCAAGTCCACGTCAACCTTGTTGAGGGGCAGGGGATGGCACAGGGGGATAAGTTCGCACGTGCGTTTGGCGCCCATGATGCCAGCGAGTTGGGCGATGGTAAGAACGTCGCCCTTCTTCATCAAGCCTTCTTTGATAAGCCGCAGCGTTTCCGGTTGGACGGTGACTTGGCCGCGGGCCACGGCCTCGCGGTCGGTGACGGGTTTCCAGCCCACATCCACCATGCGGGCGCGGCCTTCTTCGTCCAAGTGCGTGAGGGTGGTCTGCTTGGGGGTATGATCAGCTTGAGAGGTCATGTCGGCATCACCAAGTCGCTTAATTTGGGCCTGCCCTCGGTCCCCGCCTTCGCAGGGGAGACGATGGGGAGCCGCAGGCCGCGGCTCAGGTGGTTATAGAAGGGTCCTGAAATCAGATTTGTAGCCAGTGTCAGCGGGCAGGTCCTTGCCTTTGGCGGCTGCAACAGCCAGTTTGTCGCAGCACTCGTTCTCCTTGTTGCCCGCATGGCCCCGCACCCACCGGAACTCCACGTCATGCTGTTTCGTCAGATCCAGAAGCCGTTCCCAAAGGTCGGGGTTGACCGCTCGGTCCTTCTTGTTGCGCATCCACCCGTTGGCTTGCCACTTGATGGCCCAGCCCTTTTCTATCGCGTCAACCAAGTACCTGGAGTCGCTGTAGAGAGTGACCGCAGAAGGCTTTTTGAGGGCCTCAAGACCCATGATGGCGGCCAGGATTTCCATGCGGTTGTTGGTGGTGTTGGCAAACCCACCGGAAAGCTCCTTGCGGCGCTGACCTGACAGCAACACCACGCCGTAGCCGCCGGGCCCAGGGTTGCCGATGCAGGCCCCGTCGGTATAGATGGTTACTCTGGCTTCCGCGGGCAAGCTTCGCTCCTAATCCAAGACCGGGTCGTACTCGAATGTCACGTCCAAGGGTTTGGTGATTTTGCTTACGGCCTGGATTTGAAACCCCAATATATTGCCGTCATCATCCAGCTTGATATAGGCTCGCCCATCGACCGTGTCAATAAAATCCCCCGATTTGTCTGCCCAGATGACTTCGAGAAAATCACCTTCGGGGTCGTACCAGATATTGACTCGCTTGGGGTTCATTATTGGCCTCTTCGTGGTATTAGTTCCCTTACCCGCCTATCTGGTACATCTCTATCTTGCGGCGGTCATTTTGCAGGGGCGCCAACTCGGTGCGTTCCTCGGAGTAGCGGTCGGCGCGGAGTCCCCAGACGCGGGTGAGCAGGTCACAGAGTTGGTCGTCGGTGGCCCCGGCACGCATTTCGTCTCGCAGGTCCGCCCCGCGGTTGGCGAACAGGCAGGTGTAAATTTTGCCGTCGGTGGAGAGCCGGGCGCGGGTGCAATCGGCGCAGAAGGGCTGGGTAACCGAGGCTATGACGCCTATTTCTCCGGTGCCGTCGCGGTAGCGGTAGCGGTTGGCGACCTCTCCTCTGTAGTTGCTGTCCGCCGGCTCCAACGGCATCTCGGCGTTGATGCGTTGGATGACCTCGACGGCGGGGACGACTTGGTCCCACTTCCAGCCGTTGCGGTTGCCCACGTCCATATATTCAATGAACCGAACGATGTGGCCGGTGCCTTTGAAATGGCGGGCCAGGTCAACGACGGTGTGGTCGTTGACGCCCTTCTGGACTACCGCGTTGATTTTTATCGGTGACAGCCCCGCGGCGGCGGCGGCCTCGATCCCCTGTAGCACCCGGTCGACGCCTAGGCCCCGGCCGTTCATTACCTTGAAAACCTCTTCGTCCAAGGTGTCCAGACTGACGGTGATCCGTTTGAGCCCGGCGTCCTTGAGACGCTGGGCCTGCTGCGGCAGCAGGTAGCCGTTGGTAGTGAGGGTTAAGTCATCCAGACCGGGGATGGCGGCGAGCATCCCTATTAGCACAGGCAACTGGGTCCGCAGCAGCGGCTCGCCGCCGGTTATGCGGACTTTGTTGACCCCGAGACGCACGGAAATGCGGGCCAAGCGATGAATCTCTTCGAAAGTGAGGATTTCTTCCCTGGGCAGGAACTGGTAGCTCTCGCCGAATATCTCGGCCGGCATACAGTAAGGACACCGGAAGTTGCACCGGTCGGTGACGGAGATACGCAGGTCCTTCAACGGCCTGCCGAGCGTGTCGGTGATCATCCGGCGATGATTCCTCTCTGTTGGCCTGCCCCCCGGTGTGGTTCCCGCCTTCGCGGGAACGACGGGAAGGGGGACGGTCAGTCACCGGCGGCGCCGGGACTGTGCGAGGACAAACTTTCCAGCCACGCGAGGGCCTTGCGCGCGGCGTCGGCCCGGTGGCTTACCCGGTTTTTTTCCGCCAGGGTCAGTTGCGACATGGTCCGTCCATAGGACGGCAGATAAAACACCGGGTCGTAGCCAAACCCTTCATCCCCCATTGGCTCGTATTGTATCATTCCGGCGACCGAGCCAACCATGTAAGCCGGCTTCTCCGGGCTGCCTTCCGCGGTTGGTGATCCTGACGGGAACGAGATGGCGATGATGCAACGGAACCGCGCCATGCGCCGCTCCCAAGGCGCGTCCCGCAGGTTCTGCAAGAGCAGGCGCACTCGGTCCTCATCCGAATGGCAGGCGTCGCCCCCGTACCGGGCCGAGCGGACGCCGGGGTCTCCTCCCAGGGCGTTTACCTCCAAACCAGAGTCGTCGGCAAGGGTCGGCAGCCCGCTCATGGCGGCGTACCCGACGGCCTTCAGGCGGGCGTTCTCGTGGAAAGTAAGGCCGGTCTCCTCGACCTCCTGGGTGATTCCCAAGTGGTCCAGGGACACCAACTCGAACGGGGGCCCATGCAGAAGTTGCCGGTATTCCCGCAACTTTCCGGGGTTGCCGGTGGCAATCAATAGTCGAGGTAAGGTCTTGGATGACATCGGGTTGAAGTTCGAGACTGATTGATTTCGATAGGACGGTTGGACTGCCCAGCTAGATTATGCCTTGGCTGCGCCAGTCCGCCAACTCCCCGGCGCTGCACCCGATCCATGATTCATAAATCAGTTGATTGTGCTGGCCGAGGGTGGGACCGGCGTGCTCCACAGCGCCCGGAGTGTCGCTGAACTTGGGAACGATGCCCAGCATCCTGGTGTGGCCTAGCTCTGGGTCGTCCACCTCTACGATGTCATGTCGTTCCCGGTAGTGGGGGTCTTCGGCTATCTGCGCCGCATCGTAGACCGGCCCGACCACGCCCCCGCTGGGCACTAGCTGGTCCATTACTTCATTGAGAGGCCGTTGGCCCAGCCACTCCTGGAGAACGGCGTTCAGGGCGCCGACGTTCTCCAGCCGGGCGGCGTTGTCCTCGAACCGCGAGTCCTGAATCAGAGAGTCAAGGCCCATAGCCTGTACAAGGCTTTCGAAGGTGCTTTGCGAGGTGGCGGACAGGCCCAGCCATCGGCCTTCGGCGGTCTGGTACAGGCTGCGGGGCGCGGCGTCGGGAAAGTCGTTCCCCACCCGCTCTCGTGAAATGCCCAGCAGGTCGTACATGGTCACGTGGGGGATGCACAACCGGAACAGGGGTTCAAACAGGCTGAGGTCAATTACCTGACCGCGGCTTTCGCTCGAGTCGTCTTGGGAGCGACCGGTGGAAGCATCCCGGTGATACAGGGCCATCATCCCCGACATTGCGCCGAACACGCCGGCTATCTCGTCGGCCAAGGGCACGGGAGGGAGCACCGGCGGAGTGTCGGAGAACCCGGTCATTCCCACGTAGCCGCTCATGCACTCGGCGATGGTGCCGAAGCCGGGCCGGTCCTTGTAGGGACCGGTCTGGCCGAAGCCGGAAAAGCGGAGAATGACCAACCGAGGATTGGCCTGATGCAATTGGTCCGGCCCGATGTTCCAACGCTCCATCACGCCGGGGCGGAACCCTTCGATGAGGACGTCGGCCTGCCGGGCCAAGTTCCTCAGCAATTCCTGTCCGGCGGGGTGTGACAGGTTGAGAGTGATAGACTTCTTGTTGCGGGAGTGGACCTTCCACCAGAGGGAAACGCCATTTACGAAAGGCCCCCAGTTGCGCAGGGGGTCTCCGCTGCCGGGCCGTTCCACTTTGACAACCTCGGCGCCGAAGTCAGCCATCAGGCTACTGGCAGTGCCGCCGGCGACAATGACGGAAAGGTCCAGGACTTTCAGGCCGCTGAGCGGGCCTGGTTGGTCAGGCAATGCACTCACCTTCCGGGTTAGGCTATGCTCTTATCCTAACAGAAGATTCAACGGGGAGGTGGGACATTTTCTAACATGGCCGGTGGACATCACATGAGACCAGGGTTGCCGCCCACACCCAGCGGCGAGGTTATTCAAAACCAGGTTCGCGCGAAACTTTATGACCTTACCCAACATGCTACAATGGCCAGACAAAGAAGAGGAATAACCGAAGCGGACATTGAGACAGCCCTCTTGAACGGTGAAATCATCGAGGCATACGACGACGATTTCCCATTCCCTACCTGTCTGGTATTAGGCTGGCGGGATACAGATAGACCACTTCACGTGGTATGTGCAAGGGTCGATACCGAGCCAGCATTACAGATCGTCACAGTATACGAACCGACTGCCGAGCGTTGGCTAAGCGATTTCAAGACCCGGAGGATGATCCGATGGGCGACGCAGTAAAACGCTGCTCCTTATGCCGTGGGTACCTGGAACCCGGGTCTGCTACGCTTGAAGTCTGGCTCGATGGAGAATTGGTTGTTGTGCGGGACATCCCGGCTGACGTATGCGGAGATTGTAAGGAAGCCTACTTTTCCGCCGATGTTTCCCATAAGCTCGACCACTTCTTGAAAGAACGCCACCACGTCAAGCCTGATCGGTATCTATCCGTCCCTGAGTATTCGGTGGCGCGGTTTATGGGGAACAGTTAAAGTCCAAGAGTTGTCAATGACCCCCTCACGGTTCCGCTTGTGCCGAATTTAACTGCTTGATTCCATGCTTGCTATGTTATAATTCCAGCCGGATTGCCGCCCCCTTGATCGGGGTGTAGGCAAGTTGCGCTGGAAAGAGACCGGATGCTGGACGACTATTTCCGCCAATATGGCCTGATTGCCATATTCATCGCCGTGGCCGTTATCGTTCCCACCAGCATGTTGGTGGGGTCCTGGATGCTGTCGCGGCTGGGGTTGCGCCCTCGGAATCCCACTCCCGTGAAGGTGGAAACCTACGAGTGCGGGATGGAGGCCTTGGGGGGGCGCTGGAACCTCTACAATTTCCGTTACTACATGTACGCCATCCTGTTCGTCATCTTCGACGTGGAAGTGGTGTTCCTGTACCCTTGGGCAACGAAGTTCCTCCGGCTGGAGTTGTTTGCCCTGATAGAGATGCTGGTGTTCGTGGCTATCCTGTTGGTGGCGTGGGCCTACGCTTGGCGCAAACGGGACCTGGAGTGGGGATAGGTTGATATGAGTTTTGATTCCCGCTTTCGCGGGAAAGACGGCGGGGTCGGCGGCGGTCCGTTGCATTCCCGGACCTGGGACATCGACCGCAACGAAGGCGCGTCCATCCAGGATCTGAAAGACACCTCCGTCGAACCGGTGGACGAGCCGTTCATACAAGTGCCTGACGACCTGAAGGGCAATGTGCTCGTTACGTCGGTCGATGCCCTGGTCAACTGGAGCCGGAAGTCGGCCCTGTGGCCGGTCAGCTTCGGGCTGGCGTGCTGCGCCTTTGAGATGATTGCGACGGCGATGGGGAGGTTCGACATAGCGCGGTTCGGCATGGAGGCCTTCCGCGCTTCCCCGAGGCAGGCTGACCTTTTGATTATCGCCGGAACGGTTACGTGGAAGATGGCGCCCACGATTCAGAGGATATACGACCAGATGGGCGACCCGAAGTGGGTCATTTCGATGGGCGTGTGCGCCACCAGCGGCGGGCCTTATTTCGGCTCGTACAGCGTGGTGCCGGGCGTTGACCATATCATCCCGGTGGACGTGTACGTACCCGGCTGCCCGCCGAGACCGGACGCCCTGCTGTACGGCATCATGGAACTGCACCAGAAAATCAAGCAGTACCGGAACCTCAAGAGGCCCCCGACATCAGTGCAAATGACCAAGGTGGGAGAGACCGCCGCTATACCGGCAACAGGGGAGAGCGAAAGGTCCTGATGCCGGTGCGGGAGTTGACAGGGGAGCAACTGGCCCAACGGATTGACCAGAGTGTTCCCGGTTCTGTCGAACGTTGGGAAGGGAATACCGTCTGGGTACAACCCTCGCGGATCTCCAGGGTGGCCCAGTTTCTCCGGGACGACCAATCGTTGGATTTCCAGTTTTTGAACTCCGTGAGCGCCGTAGACCTTATAGAGCGCTTCGACGTGGTCTATCACATGACTTCCCTGCGTCACCAGCACACCGGCGTAGTAAAGGCTACGGTCTATGGTAGGGAAGACCTGTCCCTGCCCTCGGTATGCCAAGTGTGGCGGGGCGCGGACTTCCAGGAGCGGGAAGTGTGGGACTTGATGGGCATACGTTTTGAAGGCCATCCGAACATGAAACGCATCATGTTGTGGGAAGGCTTCGACGGCCATCCCCTGCGCAAGGACTTTCTGTAGTGGTTGGTTCGGCAGGCTCAACACAGGCCTTGGTTTCATGCGATATGGGTGTCCACAAGGGACGCCCCTACGCCGCCGTTGCCCATCATTTCAAACCGAAGGGTCATTAGGTCATAACATGCAGCAAATCCGGACCGAGCCGATGACGGTCAACGTGGGGCCGCAACACCCCAGCACTCACGGGGTGTTCCGCTTGCGTGTTACCTTTGACGGTGAGGAGATTCTGGAGGTCGAACCGGTATTCGGATACCTGCACCGGGGCACCGAGAAGCTGGCTGAAGAACGGACATACGTCCAAGTGGTGACGCTGACCGACCGGATGGACTACGTTTCCTCGATGATCAACAACCAGGGCTATTGCCTCGCGGTGGAAAAGCTGCTGGGGGTCGAGGTGCCGCCGCGAGCCAAATACCTGCGCACCATGGCGGCCGAGTTGCAGCGCATCGCCAGCCACCTGATAGGCATTGGGTTCTTTTTGCAGGACCTGGGAACCCTGGGGACTCCCCTGATGTACGGCTTCCGGATGCGGGAGAAGATCCTGGACCTCTTTGAAATGTTGTGCGGCGCCCGCATAACGCTGAGCTACATGAGGCCGGGGGGCGTCTTTGCCGACACTCCCCCCGATTTCTGGCCGGCCTTGGAACGCTTTATGGAGGAATTCCCATCGGAAATAGGCGAAATCGAGCAACTGGTCCTGGAAAACGAGATAGTGATGGTGCGGACCAAGGGAGTCAGCCCCCTGCCGCTGGACTTGGCGATAAACGCCTCGGTCAGCGGCCCGGTGCTGCGGGCGAGCGGGTCGTCGCTGGACTGGCGCAAGATGGACCCATACGACGCCTACGACAAGGTGGAGTTCGACATTCCCGTGGGCAGCAACGGCGACAATTACGACCGTTTCTGGGTGAGGATCCAGGAAATACACCAGAGCGGCCGGATAATTCGCCAGTGCATGGAGCAAATAGAACCGGGCCCCGTAAGACTCGAATTGCCGATGGTGCTGCGGGCGCAACCCGGAGCCGAAGTCTACAGCAGAGTGGAGGCGTCCAAGGGAGAGCTGGCGTACTACCTCGTGAGCGACGGCGGGGTCAGCCCGTACCGCTGCAAAATCCGGTCTCCATCCCTCATAAACCTTACGGTGACCGAACACCTGCTGGTGGGATGGAAGCTGGCGGACATGATTGTGAGCCTGGGTAGCGTCGATATCAACATGGGGGAAGTGGACCGTTGAACTGTGTCCTGACACCTGACAACATTCTGTACCACACCCCCCTGTACAGGGTTGTTTATGACTTGGTGGGGGCGTTCCTGCCCTGCTGGCTTGCCTACGTGATAGCCGGGCTTGTCATAATGTTCATCCTGGCCAACGCAGTGCTGCTGGGCGCGGCGGTGTTCGTGTGGTCGGAGAGACGGCTTCTAGGCCGGTTCCACAACCGGGTCGGGCCCAATCGCTGGGGTCCTTTTGGTGTGTTTCAACCTTTCGCTGACCTGCTCAAACTGGTTTTCAAAGAGGACCTTACCCCGGCTACGGCTGACCGTATCGCTTTTCTCATTGCTCCCGTGGCCATGCTGGCTCCGGCGATACTGATGCTGGCAGTGGTGCCATTCACCAAGGACACTGCGCTCGCCAATCTCAACGTGGGCGTGCTTTACATTCTGGCGGTCACGTCCCTTACGTCGGTGGCCATCCTGATGGCGGGCTGGTCCTCCAACAACCGTTACGCGATGTTCGGCGCGGCGCGGGGAGTGGCGGTGCTGATCAGCTACGAGGTTCCGGTGGTGCTGTGCCTGTTGGGAGTGGTGATGGTGGCGGGGTCCATGTCGTTGGATGACGTTGTGGGAGCCCAAGCCATACCGTTCATCCTTGTGCAACCCTTGGCCTTCTTTGTATTCCTGGCCGGGGTGTCGGCGGAGCTTAACCGGACGCCCTTCGACGTGGCGGAGGCGGAGTCGGAGTTGGTAGCGGGGTATCATACCGAGTACAGCGGCGTGAAGTTCGCATTGATTCAAGCGGCTGAGTTCGGCGGGGTGGTGACCGCGTCGGCGGTTATAGTCACACTGTTCCTGAGCGGCTGGACCGGCCCGGCAGCCGACTACCTGGGCTGGCTCTGGTTCCTGCTGAAGGTGGCCGCTGTGGCGTTTCTCTTCATCTGGGCGCGGGCGACTTATCCTCGCCTCCGGGTTGACCAGTTGATGGCCTTTGCTTGGAAGTTCCTGTTGCCCTTGAGCTTGATCAACCTTCTGGCGACCGCCTTGGAGGTGTACTTCCTGCGCGATGCGACGGGCACCCTGACCACCAATGACTTGTGGATCATGGCAGGCATAAACTTCGCACTGACATTTGGTTGTGTTGCTCTCTTTGGGAGTATGATTCGTGAGAAGGTCCGGCCTCTCCGGCCCCGTTCGACAACCCGCGGAGGCACGGCGGTCACAATGGGCGAGGTGACATAAATGTACGGAATGGGCATGGCCAAGGGCCTGCTGGTCACGTTGAAGAATCTGGCCAAGCGGCCTTTTACCGTCCAGTACCCTGAAGACCGGGCGGTGCAACATCCCCGGTTTCGAGGAGAAGAGTTCGTTTGGTACGAGGAGCGTTGCACTGGCTGCGCGTCCTGCGCCAAGTACTGCCCGTTGGGCATCATCAAGATAGTCACCGACCCCAGCCAGACAGCGCCGGACCAAGGCGACAAGTACCGGCTGGATGTCTTCGACATAGAGCTTGCCCGGTGCATGTTTTGCGGCCTGTGCGTGGAGGCCTGCCCCTATGATGCGCTGTTCATGGGCAGTGGCTTCGAGCAGGGACGCTACTCCAGGAAGGAAATGGTCATTGGGATCGACCAATTGCGCCAGAGCGAAAAGCATCCCAGCACCTTCTTCCGCCCGCAACTGGAGTCGGCCCGCTACAATCCCCACGACGGTCGGCCATTGGACTGGCGTGAGGTCGGACGCGAGTCATGGCGGTGGCATCAACGGGAAAAGGCCGGAATGAGGTTGACCCCGCGTCTCGATGCTGAGGACGGAGGCTCTCTACAATCCGAAACTCAGGACGATTCCGGGCAAGATACGGCCGCGGACCCTGTAGAGAACTCGCGGTAGATGCTGTTCCAGGACGTCGTTTTCTGGCTTCTGTCGGTGGTCACTATTGGCGCCGCTCTGGGAGTGGTGCTGGTCAAGGACCTCTTCCGGGCCGCCCTGCTTCTGGTTTTGGTGTTCATATCGGTAGCCGGCTTCTTTGTGCTGTTGAGCGCCGAGTTTCTGGCGATGGTCCAGGTGCTGATTTACGCCGGCGCCATTGCCATCCTGATCATCTTCGCCGTTATGCTCACGCGTGACGTGCAACGCGGGAACCTGGCCAACCGGTTGCAGATACCCGCCGCAACGATTGCCGCCCTGCTGCTGGCGGCGCTGGTGGTCGTTGCGGTGCAGACTGACTGGAGACTGCTGTCGGGGCAAGACCTGGAGAAGGCCCAAGTCATACAGACCGGATCGGTCAGTATTCTTGCTTCGCCGAGTGATGTATCCACGTTGCAGCAGGCCGGGTTTACGACAGAAGACCAGAAAGCGGCGGCCCAGCAGGCTGGCTTGGCCGACTTGCTAATAGAAGACTTTGTGCTGCCCTTCGAGGCCGTGTCGCTGTTGCTGCTGGCCGCGGCCATCGGCGCACTGGTGCTTGTGAGGCCAAGGTAACCGTCTATGTCTCTTGAATCGATGTTGATAGTCGCCGCGGCCCTGTTTTGCATTGGCCTGTACGGTTCTCTTGCCCGCCGTAATGTCCTGGTAGTGTTGATGTCCATAGAGTTGATGTTCAACGCGGTCAACCTGACGTTGGTGGCGATGGCCAAGTACGTGGCGCCGGCGGGGTTGCAGGAAAATATCGGAGCCGTATTGACGGGCCAGGTGTTCGCGGTGTTCGTAATTACGGTGGCCGCCGCCGAGATTGCCCTTGGACTCGGCATAGTTTTCGCAATGTACAGGAATACCCAATCGGTAGACTTGGACCAAGCGACGGAGTTGCGCAATTAAATGCCTTCCCAACCGTCCCTTATTCCCACACCGTCCGTCATTCCCGCGAAAGCGGGAATCCACAACGTGGACGCCTGCTCCCGCATGAGCGATTACAGCCGAAACACGATAGGGCATAGCCGATATGTGGGTTGAATTCAAACGGGCCCCAAATTTGATGATGGCCGAGATGTGGAAGGAAGTCCTGGAAGGAGAAGGCCTGCCTACCCGTATCCTGCCTGAAGGAGATATTCTGGACTGGGGCGAGCGGGTCCCATTCGTCGTCTACGTCCCCAAAGCGCGGGAACATGTGGCGGAAGAGATCCTGAGGAAGCTGTAGATGGTCAACGAGTCCTCCATATTGGCTATCTTCCTGCTGCCGCTGGCGTCGTTCCTGCTCATCGGCCTGATCATACGCCCGTTTTTCAACAGATACTCTTGGGTCAGCGGATACCTGCTCATCGCCGCCCTGGCAGTGGCGCTGGTCCTGTCGGCCTCGGTGTTGATCGCTGTGGTTAATGGACAGAACGCCGAAATGGCCGCTATCCCGTGGTTGGATTTGGGCGGGGCCGTCATTGAATTTTCTCTGTTCGTGGACCCTCTGACGGCGGTGATGCTGCTGGTGGTTACATCGGTCAGCCTGATGGTCCAGATTTATTCCCTGGGGTACATGCGCGGAGACCCCGGATACGCCAGGTACTTTGCCTACATGTCCCTGTTTACGGCCTCGATGCTGGGGTTGGTGCTGGCCGCCAACGTCATCGTTCTTTACGCTTTCTGGGAACTCGTGGGCGTATCGTCGTACCTGCTTATCGGTTTCTGGCACGACCGCCCAGCCGCCGCCGCGGCGGCCAAGAAAGCGTTCCTTATTACCCGGATAGGCGATGTCGGCTTCCTGCTGGCGATTCTCTATCTGTTCTTCAAAGTGGACGAATTCGCCGCTGCGGGCCTCAACCCGTTCCACATCCCCGACATCTTCCAAGCTGCCGCGCCGCTGGCCGCAGGTGGCGCGATACTGAGCGGCGCCGGGTTGACTTGGCTTACCCTGGGGATTTTCGCCGGAGCGGTGGGGAAGTCCGGCCAGTTTCCGCTCCACTCCTGGCTGCCCGACGCGATGGAAGGCCCCACGCCAGTCAGCGCCCTGATTCACGCCGCAACGATGGTTGCCGCCGGGGTGTTCCTGGTTGGACGGTTCTACCCGTTGTTCCTGGCCGCGCAGCACGCCCTTACTGTCGTGGCCTTGGTAGGGGCTTTCACTGCTTTGATGGCTGCCACCATGGGCTTGGTGATGAACGACATCAAACGAGTTATGGCTTACTCGACGGTAAGCCAGTTGGGCTACATGATGGCTGCGTTGGGAGTGGGGGCGTTCCCGGCGGCCATATTCCACTTGGTGACGCACGCGGCTTTCAAAGCCCTGTTGTTCCTGGGAGCGGGCAGCGTAAATCACGCCACCGGCACCTTCGACATGCGTTACATGGGCGGGTTGCGGCGTGTTATGCCCTGGACCTATTTGATGGTGGTTATCGGCGGCCTTAGCTTGGTGGGAATATTTCCGCTGGCGGGCTTCTGGAGCAAGGACGAAATACTGGTTGGAGCGTGGAGCGATACCCGATTGGTGCAGGACTGGGTTGGCGGATTGACGTTCATACTGTTGCTTGTCGGCGTACTGCTCACGGCATTTTACACGCTGCGGATGATTCATATGACCTTCCACGGAGAGTTTCGCGGCGGCGTGGAGAAGGAATTGGAAGACCAGGGCGCATCGGTGGAGGACGGTCATCACGGCTCCGTGCACCTGGGTGAATCGCCCGCGGTTATGTTGCTGCCCATGGTCCTGCTGGCCGTGCCGGCGGTTGTAGCAGGATTTTTGATCAATCCCCAATGGGTGAAAGTGTTCATCATTCCCAAGCACTGGGTGACGGAATTCCTGGCGGCGGGGGTCGAGACGGCCGCCTTGCCCGCAGTGGTCCACTTGGACATCCCCGATTTCAACGTTGGGATGGCAGTAGTCTCGACCGCAGTGGCGTTGGCGGGAATAGGTCTGGCGGCGTTGGTCTATCGCGGTCATGCCGCCGATGCGAGAGACCCGTTGGAAGCAGCCAAGCCTGCGCACACGCTGCTGTCGCAGAAGTACTTCATAGATGTCCTTTATGAGGACCTTATCGTGCGGCGAGTCTTCTATGGTGGTCTCGTAGTGGTCCTTGACTGGTTGGACCGGGTCGTCGTCGATGGGGTCGTGGAGGCCGTGGGATTCGTGTTGCGGCACTTGGGCCCCCAGTCCGTTGTCAGGATTCAGACCGGAGAGGTGCAGGCCTACGGAGTGTTGTTGACCATTGGCAGCTTGATAATCGTCCTCGGATTCCTGCTGCTATGACGGCTTTTCCAGGTCTGCTGACAGCAACGGTATTCCTGCCTGCGGTGGGCGCTCTGGCCATCCTGGCTTTTGCCAGGGGTGACCGCAACGTTCGCGCCATCGCCGTTGTGGTCGCCGTTGCCGACCTGGTCCTGAGCCTGATGGTGTTCGGGCTGTTCAGCCGGGATGACGGCGCTCCCCGGTTCCAGCTCATCGACCAGATTTTCTGGTTCAACACCGAGTCACTGAGGGCAAGTTACCTGCTGGGCGTGGACGGGCTTAGCGCACCGCTGGTTGCGCTGACCGGCATCCTGGGGCTGTGCGCAGTATTTGCGTCGTGGCATATCCACACCAGGGTCAAGGAACACTACATCTGGCTGTTGTTGTTGCAGACCTCGGTGATGGGCGTATTCAGTTCCCTGGACCTCCTGCTCTTCTTCCTCTTCTGGGAGTTGGAGCTGATTCCCATGTACATGCTCATTTCCGGCTGGGGCACGGGCCGCAAAGAGTACTCGGCCATGAAGTTCCTGCTGTTCACCATCCTGGCCAGCGCCTTCATGCTGGTGGCCATCGTGGCGGTGTTCCTGACCCCTGAGGTGGGGACTTTCGACATGAGGTCCCTGTCCGAGCCGGGCAGCATGTTGACGTCCGCAGTCGCGCTGTTGCCCATGGGGGCGTTGTTCTGGCTGTTCTTCGTGGGTTTCGCCATCAAGCTCCCCAGTTGGCCGGTGCATACATGGCTTCCCGACGCTCATACCGACGCGCCCACCGCCGCCAGCGTGATGCTGGCTGGGGTGCTGCTGAAGATGGGCGGTTATGGGTTGCTGCGGATAAACGTCGGCATGTTCCCTGACCAGACCCAGCAATTTTCCTGGGCGTTGGTCTTATTGGGTGTAATCAGCGTGCTGTACGGCGCAGTCGTTACCCTCAGGCAGACAGACCTCAAACGGCTTATCGCATATTCCAGCGTCAGCCACATGGGGTTGGTGCTGGTTGGTATAGGCTCGGTTGGAGTGTCTCAAGGCGTGATAACCGCGGCAGGTCTGAGCGGAGCGGCAATGCAGCTTTTTACCCACGGGACGATAACGGGACTCTTGTTCCTTGGGGCCGGCATAGTGTACGAAAAGGCCCATACGCGGTACATTCCCGACCTCGGCGGGCTGGCGTACAGGATGCCCATGGTTGCGACCGCGCTTCTGATTGCGGGACTTGCTTCGCTGGGGTTGCCGGGGCTGAGCGGGTTCGTGTCGGAGTTGCTGGTGTTCCTGGGAGCCTTCCGAGCTTATCCTGTGCATACCGCTTTGGCTGTACTGGGAATCGTTTTGGCTGCGGGTTACATCCTGTGGATGATGGAGCGGGCGTTTTTCGGGGCCCGCCGAGAGCGGTTCCAGCAATTGACCGACGCCTCGTTTGTTGAGGCCCTTCCGATGGTAATTTTGGTGATCACCATCGTTGGCGTTGGCGTTTACCCATCCATTTTGACCGACGTTTTCGACGCAGGCTTGAAGCCCATAGTGGCGCTACTTCCGGCGGGCGGCTGACAATCATATGTCCCTTTACGACCTCTACCTGATATCGCCTCAACTCGCAGTGGCGGCTGTGGGTCTCCTGGTCATTCTGTTGGACCTGCTGGTGCCCCGCAAAGACGTGCTTCCAGCGGTGGCCTTCGTCGGGCTTGTAGTCCCATTGTTGCTGCTGCTCCACCAAGTGTCGATAACGGGGGCGTCTTTCACCTTCCTGACAGGATGGTCCGAGTTTAAGCCGGACGCCTTGCAGGGGTCTTTTTCCGTAGACGAGTTCTCGCTCTTCTTCAACTTCCTGGTGTTGGGATCGGTCGCGTTGGTGGTCTTGGCCTCGGAGGACTACGTCCGGCAAATGCCGAGGTTCCGTGGCGAGTACTTTGGGCTGCTCCTTTTCTCGGCATCGGGAATGATGCTGCTGGCGTCAGCCACCGAGTTGGTCACCATTTATATCTCTTTGGAACTGACCACTTTGCCTCTGGCGGCATTGGCGGCGTTTTTGAGCACATCCAAGTCCAGCGAAGCCGCCATGAAGTTCCTGATCATCGGGGCAATCAGTTCGGCGGTCATGCTGTACGGCATGGCCCTGGTCTACGGGCTGTCGGGAGGCACCACCATTCAAGAGATAGCCGCCCTGTTCCAAGCATCGGCCGGCCAGGCTCCGGCCTTCGGAGGCTTTGCCCTGCTGATTGGCGTGGTGCTGATGCTGGTAGGATTCGGCTTCAAGATTTCCTCGGTACCCTTCCAGATGTGGGCGCCGGACATCTACGAAGGCGCTCCTACTCCTGTGGTAGCCTTCCTCTCGGTTGCCAGTAAAGCCGCGGCGTTCGCGGTGCTCATCCGGATATTTTTCACCGGGTTTTTCGGCGCCGCTCTGGACTGGGGAATCCTGATGGCAATCCTGGCGGCTGCCTCGATGACGGTGGGCAACCTGGCGGCCATTGGGCAAAGCAACATACGGAGGCTGTTTGGCTACAGCACCATTGCCCACGCCGGCTACATACTTGTTGGCGTGGCGGCCGGGGTCAAGGAGTCTACGGCTGCCTCCGGGATGCCGGAATTTGCGCCTGTGGGTCTCAACAGCGTTGTCTTCTATCTGGGCGCCTATGCCGTAGCCAATTTGACGGCTTTCATTGCGATAATCGCCATCAGCCACCGGACGGGCAGCGACTCGATAACCGACTATGCCGGGATATCCCGCCGGGCGCCGCTCCTGGCGATCGCCTTGAGTTTGGCATTGGTGGCGTTGATAGGAGTGCCGCCGACCAGCATCTTCATTGCCAAGCTTTTCATCTTTGCCGCAGCAGTCAAGAGCGGGTTGACGTGGCTGGCGATACTGGGCGTGATCAACAGCGTAGTTTCAGCCTATTACTACGTCCGAATCATCCGCACTATGTTCCTGGATCAGCCGCAGGAATCGGACGCCATACCTGTGTCTCCCAGTTCCTGGCTTGCCCTGACCGTCACCTCTGCCGCTATGATCTGGATCGGCGTCGCGCCCGGCTATGTCCTGCGGGCCTCGGAGATTGCCGTGGGCGCGTTAACCATTGGGATATAAACGCGAAGTTCTCTAGCTTCGTTTTCAGATCGGACTCTGGACTTCAAAGAAACGGATCGTTGGGACGACATAAGCAGTAAGGGTGATATAATCAACGCCAGCTACGGACGGTCCCCATCCTGGCTTGTGGCTGATGGCTCGGCGACGATTAGCGCCAGCGCGTTGATCGCAGTCCTCATAAATGTTTCGCCATCACTAGCCGAGATCTGGGGCGTCGGATTCATTCACGAACTGACCAATAAACAGGACGGGGTGATTGTAGTAGCTTCGCTGTTGCTGTTCCCCACGGCAATCTTCATCTACGTGGTGGCCAGAATGATATTCGCAGCCAAAGAAGCAGTAGAGAAAAAAGCGATTGAGAGAGGGCTCCGTGAAGGCCTTCGCAAAGGCCTCCAGGAGGGTCAACAGGCGGAGCGGGAGCGCATTGAGCGGGAACTGGAGGCGTTGGCAAGGAGCGGGATAGATGTCCCGCCGGAGATCGCCCGGATAATCGCCGGAAAGTCAGAACCGGGAGCCTGATTCGCGCTATGGCGTCCGCCTCCAGAAATAACAGCAATAGGGGCCGGGTTGGTCGCGGTTCCGGGCCAACGTTATATGGCATGTGCCTCTGTGATAGAGGTGATTCGGTGTTGTATCGAATGGTGCGCGGTGACGGTAGAGGTGAGTTGGCGCGATGAAGAGCGTCGGAATCATATACAACAACCGCATCCCGGAAGCGTTGGACCTGACTACCGCTATCCTGCACCAGTTGGACTTGCCTGACGATTCCTGGATTTCACCAGCTGAGAACCTGGAAGCTTTGCGGCAGCACGCGGTGGATACTGACTTGGTGATTACCGTAGGAGGCGACGGCACCATTCTCCGGGCAATCCAGGTCACAGCCCCCAGCGGCATCCCATTGGTCGGCATCAACATGGGGCGCCTTGGCTTCATGACCGAATTACAGGTGCACGAGGCGCTGGAAAAGCTACCCCAGTATATAGACGGGGAGTGCCGCACCGAGGAGCGCAACATGCTCCAAGCGAAGGTGGTGAAAGGGGACACCAATGGCAAGGTTGTGGACGGGCCGTACCACGCTCTCAACGACGCCGTGGTGGCCCGGGGAGCGGTGTCAAGGGTGGTGACGATCACGGGAACAATAGACGGCGCCCAGTTGACCACCTTCCGGGCCGACGCGGTCATTCTATCCACGGCAACAGGCAGCACCGGCTACAACCTTGCGGTGGGAGGCCCGATTCTCGACCCGTTGTCCGATGATCTGGTGCTCAAGACGGTGGCGGCGCACATGGGCCTGACCGCCGGGCTGGTCTTGAACAAGTCGGCCCAAATCGGATTGGCGCTCGAAGGGTACCAGGAAGCCACCCTCAGCGTTGACGGTTACGTGGACTACCCGCTGTACCCCGGAGACCGGGTTGAGCTGGAGCAAAGCCCCTTCAAGGCCAAGTTCCTGCGGGCCAACTCCCCCAGCTATTTTTACGCAACTCTCACCCGCCGGCTCGGTTTCAGCATTCGCGGGCAGTGAGGCTTCAAGAGGTTATGACAGCATCAGAATCGGAACCCACCGTCGAAACCAAGACCATCTACGAAGGACGCATCGTCAACTTGCGAGTGGATACGGTGCGCCTTCCCAACGGACGGTTGACCACCAGGGAAATAGCCGAACATTCCAGCACCATTTGCGTGGTGCCGCTGGACGATGAAGACAACGTGCTGCTGGTGCGCCAGTACCGCAAGCCGGCGGAGGCCCAGTTGTTGGAAATACCGGCGGGCGGTATAGAGCCCGGAGAGGACGCCGAAGAGGCGGTGGTAAGGGAACTCCAGGAAGAGGTCGGTTACACGGCGGACACGCTGCGTCACCTGTGCAGCTTCTGGATCGCCCCTGGCTGGACTACCGAGTACATGTACGCCTACCTTGCCACCGATCTGAGGAAAGCTGAACTGGACGCCGACTTTGATGAGAACATTTCAGTGGAACGGGTGCCGTTGCCTGATACGATTGGACTGATTGAGAAGGGCGAGATACAGGACGGCAAGAGTATCGCCGCCTTGCTGATGGCCGTCCGGCAGCACGACAACGGCCGATGAGACGGTAGCTTGTATAGATGCTCAAGTGAGATTCTGATATATTGAGTGGCGTTTTCTAGCGTTGAGGCTAATGACGCTCGAAACGACCCAATGCTAATAGTCGGCGCCTTCTAAGAACGGCAGGCGCTGATATTTTCAAAGGCAATACCGGAGGAAGAGGCGCCAATGCTGGAACACGATGTCCTAGTCATCGGAGCGGGATTGGCCGGTATGCGGGCCGCGATTGCCGCGCGGGCCGAGGGGGCCAACGCCGCCATCATCAGCAAAGTCCACCCGGTGCGGAGCCATTCCAACGCGGCACAGGGAGGCATCAACGCCGCTCTGCTTGACCGGGGAGACGACTGGGAGGACCACGCTTACGATACCGTGAAGGGGAGCGATTTCCTGGGCGACCAAGACGCCATCGAGGTGATGTGCCGCTCCGCTGGGCAGGCGTTGATCGACATGGAGCACATGGGGGTAACTTTCAACCGGGATGACGAAGGCCGGTTGGGGACTCGCGCCTTCGGCGGCCAGCGCCGCGCCAGGACCTTTTTCGTCGGGGACTTTACGGGACAGGCGATGCTGCACGTGATGTTCGAGCAGTTGATCAAGTCCGGTGTGCGCCGCTACGAAGAATGGTTTGTTACAGGCCTGATAGAGGAGGACGACCGTGTGTGCGGCGTAACGGCCCTTGAAATACGCACCGGTCAGGTCTACGCCATACGAGCCAAGACCATAATCTTCTGTACCGGCGGACTGGGAAGGCTGTTCGAACCCAGCACCAACGCGCTGATCGTGACCGGTGACGGAATAGCCTTGGCGTACAATGCCGGCGCCCGGCTGATGGATATGGAAATGGTCCAGTACCATCCCACCACCCTGGCCGGAAGCGGAGTGTTGATCTCCGAGGCGGCGAGGGGTGAGGGAGCCTACCTGCTGGACAAGAACGGCGACCGTTTCATGGAGAGGTATGCCCCGACGATGAAGGAACTGGCCTCCCGCGACGTGGTGTCCCGGGCGGAGCAGACCGAAATCAACGCCGGCAATGGCATCAACGGCTGCGTGCTGTTGGACTGCCGTCACTTGGGCGAGGGCCTGATCATGGAAAAGCTCAGCCAGATCAGGGAGATCGGCATCGACCTGGTGGGCGTTGACATGATCAAGGAGCCTATACCGATACGGCCGGGCATGCACTACATGATGGGCGGAATCAAGACTGACGTAGACGGGCTGACCAACCTGCCGGGCGTTTACGCGGCCGGCGAGTGCGCGTGTGTCAGCGTCCACGGCGGCAACCGGTTGGGGGCCAATTCCCTGCTCGATACCATCGTATTCGGGCAACGGTCCGGTGCCCACGCAGCGCGCGCCTCCCGCGAACTGGAGTACATAGAGTTCGATGTAGACGAGACGGTGAGACGGGAACAGCAGCGTATACAGGACATTCTGGACCGTCCCCAAAACGGTGACCGGGTAGGGGATGTCAGGTTGGGCATGGGACAGTCGATGAACAAAAATCTGGCCGTTTACCGCGACGAAAGCGGAATGCAGGAGACCGCGCACGACCTGCAGGGACTCAAGGAGCGGTACCGGAACGTGCCGGTCGACAACAAGGGACGGGTGTTCAACACCGACCTGGTGTTCGCCCTGGAGTTGGGATTCATGCTGGACTGCGCCGAGACCATCGCCATGAGCGCGTTGGACCGGAAGGACAGCCGCGGGGCGCAGGCACGGACCGACTATCCCAACCGCGACGACGAGAACTGGATGAAGCACATCGTCGCCTCCAAGGGCGAGGAAGGCCCCGAAATCTCCTACTCGCCGGTTTCCATAACCAAATGGACTCCCGAAGAAAGGAAATACTGACGCATGGACGTTACCATCAGAGTGAAGAGGTACGACCCGGAAGTCGACCCACCGCTGTCCTACTGGCAGGACTATGCCGTGACTCTGGAAGAGAGCGGCACGGTGCTGGATGCTCTCATCAAGATACGGGAAGACATGGACGGCTCCCTGAGCCTGCGTTGTTCTTGCCGGAGCGCCATCTGCGGTTCATGCGCCATGCGCATCAACGGCCACGCGGCGTTGGCTTGCAAGACGCAGGCTCGGGCCGCTGTCGGCGAAGACAACACTATCGTCATCGAACCGGCCGGGGTGATGCCGGTCGTCAAAGACCTCGTGGTGGACTTCGACATGTTCTGGTCGAAGATAATGGAGGTCGAGCCGTATTTGCAGCCCGAAGGCCCCGAGCCGGAGGCGGAGTACATCGCCTCCGCAGAGTCCATGCTGCATCTGTCAGGAGTAACCGCCTGCATCATGTGCGGCGCTTGCGTGTCCGATTGCACGGTGCTGGAAGTGGACCCCACGTTCCTTGGTCCGGCGGCATTGGCCAAGGCATACCGGTTCACCGCAGATCCGAGGGACGGCGATGCCGAAGGCCGCTCCGTAGAGCGGTTGAAGGCTTTGAACGAGCCGACGGGGATGTGGGACTGCACCCGGTGCTACGAGTGCGTCCAAGCCTGTCCAAAAGGAGTAGCCCCGATGGACAGGATAATGGCCCTGCGAGACCAAGCCATATCCGTGGGTCTGACCAACACCAATGGCGCAAGGCACGCCGAGGCGTTCAGTGACTCGGTGGAGCACAGCGGTCGGCTGGACGAACTGCGTCTTGTGCCCAAGACCGTGGGCATGACCAACCTTCCCGCCCTGTTGAACATGGCGCCTGAAGCGTTGCGCGCTTTGACTCACGGGAAGTTGCCCCCGTTCACACACGAGAAAATCGAAGGCGTCAACCACGTCCGAGATATTTTCCGCCGGCTGGAAGACAACGAAGAGTGATCGTCAGGCACGCGGGAGCGTGCCCTATTCTGGTAACCCCGGAGGACCAGGTTGAAATACGCGTTTTACCCGGGTTGCGTTTCCCGCGGTGGCTGCCCGGAGCTATATCCCGCCGCCAAGCTGATTTGCCAGCGGTTAGGCATTGAGTTGCAAGAGATGCCCGGTGCGTCGTGCACCGGCGCCGGCGTTCTCCAAGAGAAAAACCGGTTCCTGGGCGACGTGCTCAATGCCAGGACCTTTGCCATGTCGGAAGCCTTGGGGCTTCCCATTATGACTATTTGCAGCACCTGCCAGGGCGTGATGAGCCAAGCCAATTTCCGCATGGTCAATGACGCCGAATACTTGGCGCAGGTCAACAAGGAACTGGCCGAAGAGGGACTGGAATACAAGGGGACGGCAGTGCCAAAGCACCTGCTGTGGATACTCTTGGAGGACTACGGCTTGGACAACCTGACGCCGTTGATAACCAGGCCCTTGGCAGGCGTGCGATTGGCGCCCTTCTATGGTTGCTACATTGTGCGGCCCACGGACGCATTGGACTTCGAGAACAACCCGGAGCGGGCCTCGTCACTGGAGCGGCTCATCGAGATCCTGGGGGCCACAGTGGTGGACTTCAGCGGCAAGACCCGCTGCTGCGGGTTCCCCATCCTGACCATCAACGAGAAGAACTCGGTGGCCATGGTAGCCAAGCATACTTCGGAAGTGAAAGACCTGGGGGCCGACGCCATGGTGACACCCTGTCCGTTGTGCCACCTCAACCTGGATCAGTTTCAACCAAAAGCCTCAGCTCAGGCGCAACGGCCCATAGATATGCCCATCCTGCACATGCCGCAAGCGATCGGGTTGGCCATGGGTGTACGCCCCGAAGACCTGGGGCTGCAACGCCACATCATCAACACCAGGCCGCTGGTCACAAAGCTGGGCGCGGCGGCGCATTAACCCTTGGGGCGGTCTCGCCCGAGTGAGATGGTCAACCTGTTTCACTCGGGCTTCAATGGTTATTAAACGAAAAGGTCCCGCACTTCGCAAGTGAACCCGGCGACCACTTCCTCGCCGTCCAAACTTGCTCCTTCGGAAAGCTCTGTCGGGTCTCCCAGTGGACGGTAGATGGTGACGGTCCGTTGCACCCGTTGGACCACCCATATTAAACGTGTGCCCCCTTGCAGCCAGTCCTCGATTTTCTCCCGCACGTCCAGCGGTCTGTCCTGTGGAGACACTACTTCCACCGCCAAGTCCGGTGCCATGGGGAAGCAGCCTTGGTGGAGTCCATTTTCAGGTATGCGGCCGCGCCCGACGAACGCTGAATCGGCCGCCCGTACCGTATCAGGATCGCGCCCCAGGACGAACTTGGTCCCCATAGGGAAGGCCGCTCCCAGGCTGTTGCCTTTCACATGCGTTTCAAGAGCCGCCCCTATGCGCACAGCCACACCGGTTTGCCTATCGTCAGCCAGCGGCATTTCGTAGACCCTTCCTTTGACCAACTCCAAGCGACGCCCGTCGGCAGGCAAGCAAAGCAATTCTTCCGCTGTGAACAGAGTCTTGAGCCTGCGCCCTGTAAGGGTGGTTATCCTAGTTGTCATAACACTTTATCCGCCCGGCTGCTAGATGAACAAGTCCCCGACGTTGCAAACGAACCCAGGGACCACTTCGCCTCCGTCCAGTGTGTCGTCCTCGGTCAACTCCACATAGTCGGCGATGGACCGGTAAACCGTGACCGTGCGCCGGGACGGGTACACCAGCCAGACCAAGCGTGTCCCGGCTTGAAACCATTCCGCAACCTTTTCCAGCACCTCTGGAGTACGGTTGCTGGGAGAGACTACCTCTATGGCCAGATCGGGAGCCAGAGGGAGGTACTGCTCAGGTAACTCGCCGACCGGCAAACGATCATAGCTGACAAAGGCTACATCGGGCGCCCGGACCGTGTCAGGGTTCCGGCGCAAAATAAAACCGGGGTCGCCAACCAGAATGCGTCCCAAACGGTTACTTCTAATGTGAGGTCCCAGTATACTTGCAGTAACCCCGGCGATGTCAGCGTGTCTCCCATTGGCAGGCGGCATTTCGTATATTTTCCCCTCGACCAGTTCCAAGCGGCGTCCATTGGAAGGGAGATACAACAACTCTTCCGCGGTGAACAGCGTTTTCAGGGTACGCCGCTTGGGTATGGTCGTGTAGGATGCCATTTCCCTGATTACCGCCTACCGTTGCAGGTTGGAGACCGATTGGCGGATGGCTTGGACGGTCTTCTCCACGGCCTCATCGTCGTGCACTACCGCGGGGTAAAACTTGGAACCTTTCAAGACTCCGTTTTCAAGCAGGCCGGCGTTGAAGTCGGCCATTGTCCGCCCGTCGCTGGACAGCCAGTCCCGGTAGTTGTGGACCGGGCGGTCGGTGAATACTGCGTCGAACACGGCGTCTTCGCCGCAGACCTGGACCGGGACGCCGCTTTCGGCGCAGGCATCGGTTATCGCTTGACGCACTTGGCTGCCGGCGTGCCGCACCTTTTCGTAAACACCCTCCTGCCGCAGTTGCTCCAATGTGGCCAGACCAGCCGCACAAGCGACCGGGTTGCCGTTGAGGGTGCCGATCTGGCTAACAAAGGTGTCGGAGTCTACGGAGCCTTCGTCGTAGACCGAGAGGATGTCGCTGCGTCCCATAACGGCCGCCAGTGGGTAGCCGCCTCCCATTATTTTGCCCATGGCGCAGAGGTCCGGCGTAACTCCGTAGAATTCCTGGGCGCCTCCCCAAGCCAACCGGAACCCGGTCACCACCTCGTCGAATATCAAGGGAATATTGTACTTGGCGGTAATGTCCCGAAGTCCCTGAAGGAAGCCCGGCTGGGGTGAGATCATCCGTTGCAGGGGCTCGACGATGACGGCAGCCATTTCGTCGTGATGAGCGTCTATGATAGCCGATGTCGTTTCCAGGTCGTTGTAGGGCGCAATCAACATCAGTTCCTGGATGGCCCTCGGGATCCCGCCGCTGTTGGGTTCGGAAATAGGAAACTCCTGGGCTGCGGAAGGAGTGACGCTCATCAAGGCGTAGTCGCTGGTGCCGTGGAACCCCCCTTCGAACTTCAGTACCTTCTCGCGGCCCCGGAAGGCGCGGGCGGAGCGCATGGCTTGGAAGGTAGCGTCGGTGCCGCTGGTGGTGAAGCGCACCATTTCCGCGCAAGGTACGGCTTCGACCAATTGTTCAGCCAGCAGCACGGCCCTTTCGTTGTTGGCGAAGAAGGTGCTGCCCTGCTCCACGGCCTTGATGACCGCTTCTACAACGGCAGGATGGGCGTGACCCAGGACCATCGGCCCCGAACCCATCATCCAGTCCACGTACTCGTTGCCGCTGACGTCCCAGACCCGTGACCCCTTGCCCTCTTTGACCAAGAAGTTCAGGTCTTCCCTAAAGCGGAGGTTGCCGGTGTAGCCGCCCGGCATGTATTGTCCGGCCTTTTCCAGCAGAAGTTTTTCCTCGGGTGTGCGGTTTGGCATTGTGGGCCTCCATAAAATGGTTCTTACTATGAGGTGGTAATATCCTGTATGACCCGGTCTCCAACTTGGACTATGCTCTGGTCTTCGCGTAGTGTGTCGAATGTCTTACTTTCGTCCGGGGTGCTTCCAGCTATTCGCAGGGTGCGGACTCGAGTTACTTCTCTCTGCAAGTCTGATTTTTTTGGCCCCTGCCGGGACGAATCATAGGCGGGAACCATAACTTTGTACGATTCATATGTTCGCCCAACTGAAAATTTAGGATGTACTTCCGAGATTTTGATGCCTATTTTGTCCCGAATGAAAGTGCCGAGACACGCGCCGGTATCCGGGTCGGTTATTTGTTCGCCTGCGGTAGTAATGCGAAAGGTCATTCCGTTGGCAATGCCATCTTCGCTGCCTCTGTTTATGACTACTTCCCGTTCGTTCAGAATTGACGCAACTTTCCCCAAGATGGTCATGCTTAGCCTCTCCACGTCGACAGCAGATGACGCAGCCATTGGAACAGCTCATCTTCCCGAGCATCTCTTGTAATCGTGACGCCTGTAGGGGGAGATGGGTCGTAGTCTGTGCGTATCTCTAACGCATCCCAGAATTCCGGATTTGTGTAATCCACCACTGCACACAAGCCGGAATCTTTGTCGAGCGAAGCGACTTCTAGGACACCCAATTGTTCCCGGCTGATACTGTTGGTCACTATAAATTGGTCACCTATATTGATTCCGGCCTTGGAACCTGATTCCAAACCTACGACCACAGTTCCCTCCATGCGTGCGACGCCGGATGAAGAGACAATTATACTGTAGCTTATTATAGCCTTTCTAACCGTCTGAATGGTAATCCAAGCCAACGTACGCTTCCCTACCTTCCTGAAGCCAATGATTGACACCCTGTAAGATATGAGCAGGAAGAGGGTCGCGACGACCGCAATAATGACTGCCGCGGCAACACGAAGATATATCTCTCGCTCTGGTGTCGAGTCGTTGATCCCGATGAGCGCCAGCAGGGTCAAAGTGATTGCAAGCACTACAGGGAACAGCACCCAGAACGGGAGCGCAGATTTCCTTAAAAAACGCAACGTCGCTCAACCGTACGGTCTGCCACCCGCGTGATTATGCAGCTGGCCCAAAAAATTATTGACCCAGTCGTACCTGTCAACTGGGCCGCAGTGGGAAACGGTCGGACAACCGGCAAGTCAAGGGATTTCAATTGTAACGGCGCTATGCTCCAGCCCTGGCCTGCTTCATCACCTCCACCAGTTCCTGGACGCTGGCGGCGGAGCGGTTGAGGGCCGCCTTCTCGGACTCGGTGAGGCCGATCTGGATGACTTCCTCCATGCCGTTGGCGCCGACCTTGACCGGGACGCCTACGCACAGGCCGTTGATGCCGTACTCACCCTCCAGGTAGGCGCAGCAGGGCAGGATTCGCTTCTTGTCCAGCAGCACTGCTTCCACCATCTGGGTAATGGCGGCGGACGGGGCGTAGTAGGCGCTGCCCTCTTTAAGCAATGCGACGATTTCCCCGCCACCGTCACGGGTGCGCTGCACCAGTTGGTCTATCTTTTCCTCGGCCATCAACTCGGTGATGGGGATGCCGCCGGCAGTCGTGTAGCGGACCAGGGGGACCATGTCGTCGCCGTGGCCGCCCAGCACCAGCGCCTGCACGTCCTCCACTGACACGTTGAGTTCCTGAGCTATGAATGTCCGGAAGCGGGCGGTATCGAGCACACCGGCCATGCCAAAGACGCGGTTCCTGGGGAAGCCGCTGCTTTCGTACACGTTCTGCACCATGGCGTCCAGGGGATTGGTGACCGCGATGATGATGCAGTTGGGCGAGTGCTTGACCACCTGTTCCGTCACCGACGACGTAATCCGCATGTTGGTCAACAGCAGGTCGTCGCGGCTCATGCCCGGTCGGCGGGCGATACCGGCGGTGATCACGACGAGGTCGGAGTCCGCAGTCTCTTCGTAGCTGTTGCTGCCGATAATGCCGGCGTCCGTTCCGGTGACCGGCCCGGCCTCCAGCATATCCAGTCCTTTGCCTTGGGGAAGGTCTTCTATGACGTCGACGAGTACCACGTCGGCGTAGCCCAATTGATGAATCCGCAGAGCGGTCGTTGCGCCGACGTTGCCCGCGCCGACTACGGTTACCTTGTTTCGCATCTGGTCGTTGCTCCTATGTGTGATCGGGATGGTTCAAGGGTCTGCTTGGCACATGATAACGGGGCACCGTGGTGCCCCTTCTGGACGATAGGGGCGCCCACGAGGGACGCCCCTACAGAACGGTATCCCGTAGGGGCAACCCTTGTGGTTGCCCTGTTTGCTAAATCGAGTCCACAATGGCGTTCAGTGTGGCGCTGGGGCGCATAGCTTTTGCGGCCATTTCGTCATCGGGAATGTAATAGCCGCCAATGTCCATGGGCTGTCCTTGGCAGTCGATCAACTCCTGGATGATTTTGTCTTCGTTCTCGGCCATCTGCTGGGCCACCTTGGCAAAGCGGGCTTGCAGTTCGGGGTCCCGGGTCTGCTTGGCCAGCGCTTGCGCCCAGTAGAGGGCGAGGTAGAAGTGACTGCCCCGGGTGTCCAGTTCGTTCACTCTACGCGACGGGGCCCGGCGCTGCTCCAGATGCTCACCGATCGCTTCGTCGAGGGTGTCCGCCAATAGCTGGGCCTTGTCGTTCTTGAAGACTTGGGCGCAATGCTCGAAGGAGGCGACAAGGGCGCAGAACTCTCCCAGCGAGTCCCACCGCAGGTGGCCCTCCTCCATGAACTGTTGCACGTGCCGTGGTGCCGACCCGCCGGCGCCCGTCTCGAACATCCCACCGCCTCTCAGCAAGGGGACAACCGAAAGCATCTTGGCGCTGGTGCCGAGTTCCAGGATGGGGAAGAGGTCGGTCAGGTAGTCCCGCAGGACATTGCCGGTGACGGAAATAGTGTCCTGCCCCGCGCGGCTTCGCTCAATGGTGGCCTTCATAGCATCCATAGGAGTCATGGTGCGGACGTCCAGCCCGGTGGTGTCGTGGGTGGGCAGGTATTGGTCCACCTTCTTGAGCAACTCCGCGTCGTGGGCCCGGTTGGGGTCCAGCCAGAATATGGCCGGCGTACCCGTAAGCCTGGCCCGGTTGACCCCCAGCTTGACCCAGTCTTCAATCGCCGCGTCCTTGGTCTGGCACATCCGGAAGATGTCGCCTTCCTCGACGCTCTGCTCCATCAGAGTGGCTCCAGAGGCGTCAACAACCCGTATGGTCCCATTGCCGGGAGCGGTAAAGGTCTTGTCGTGAGACCCGTACTCTTCGGCCGCCTGGGCCATCAGCCCGACGTTGGCCACGCTGCCGATGGTGGACGGGTCGAAAGCTCCGTGCTCCTGGCAGTCCTCGATTACCGCTTGGTACAGCCTCGAGTAAGAGCGGTCGGGAATCATGGCGATGGTGTCGTGCAACTCGTTATCGGGACCCCAAGCGCGCCCGCCGTCGCGGATAATCACCGGCATGGAGGCGTCAATAATCGTGTCGCTCGACACATGCAGGTTGGTGATGCCTCGGTTGGAGTTCACCATAAACAGTTCTGGCCGCTGCTCGTAGGCCGCTTGGACGTCCGTCTCGATCTCCCTCCGTTTGTCCTCGGGAAGGTCCTGGATCTTCGTGAGGAGCTCCGCCACACCGTTGTCGGGGTCAACGCCAACCTCCGCCAGGGCACTGGCGTGCTTGTTGAACACGTCCTCGAAGTAGACCGATACGCAGTGACCGAAAATGATGGGATCGGCCACTCGCATCATGGTCGTCTTCAAGTGAAGCGAGAGCAGCACCTCATCCGTCTTGGCCTTGTCTATCTGCTCGGCGTAGAACTTCCGCAGCTCCCGCACGCTCATAACGGCGCAATCTATGATCTCTCCGGCCAGCAAGGGGATGCCGGACTTGAGCGCCGTTGCCTGGCCGTCGCCGCTTACGTATTCGATTGATGCCGACCCAGGCGCCGTGATTGTCACTGCCTGTTCGGAGCCGTAGAAGTCCCCGTCCGTCATGTATGTCACCCGGGTCTTGGACACGTCCGGCCAGTCCCGCATCATCCGGTGAGGGTTGCGCTTGCCGTGCTCCTTGACCGAGTTGGAGGACCGCCGGTCCGAGTTACCTTGCCGCAGGACCGGGTTGACCGCGCTGCCAACCACCCTGGAAAAGCGCGTCCGGGCGTCGCGTTCTTCGTCAGTCGAGGGATCGTCGGGGAAGTCGGGAATGTTGTACCCCTTTTCCTGCAATTCCCTGATTGCCCCTTTCATCTGGGGAATGGAGGCGCTGATATTGGGCAGCTTGATAATGTTGGCGGACGGGTCCTCGGACAACTCGCCCAACATGGTCAGGTAGTCGGGGATCCTTTGCTCATCAGTAAGATGGTCGGGGAAATTGGCGATGATGCGGCCGGTCAACGAAATATCCCACGGCTCCCATTCGATGCCGGACCCCTTGGTGAATGCCCGGAGAATCGGCAGCAGCGAGTGCGTCGCCAAGGCCGGGGCTTCATCGATTTTCGTGTAAATAATCTTCGCCGCTTCTGGCATTTTCCTCTCCTTGGGAAATAAATTTCAGTGGCCGTTACCAGTCGGCAAGAGACGTTCGGCTACTGGTCCAGACTAATCCGGGCAATTATACATGCCCAAACTTATCGACGGTAGCCCGGTTAACACAGCGGGACTCGTCAAGCCTTCAGTTGCTCCAAGAGAAGCCCTGGCTCGGTAACCGGGAGCTGGCAGACATAATTCTGGCACACGTATGCGGTTGGCCGGTCGTTGACCATGCCGCGCCCTTCGAGCAGGGGATAGTCGCCGGGACCGCGGCTCTCTTGTCCGGCGTCTGCCACGACTGATGGGTCATACCCCATCAGGACTTTGTTGGGCAGGAACTGGCGGCGGACTGTGTTCAACAACTCCTCCGTCGCTGGTGCATCTTTCGGCCCAACAACGGCGACCTCTTTGACCGCCGAGATGTAGAAGTCCAAGGCGCTGAGCCAGTGGCCCGTGCCGCCGGGAGACCTGGCCATGTACTCTTGGAGAGAGCGCAGCGGCGCAGCGGCCTTGGCTGCATAGTCATCGTTGCCGGTGAAGACGGCAAGCTTCAGCAGGATGTCCGAGGCGACAGAGCCGCCGCAGGGCTGGGCGTTGTCAAATACGTCCCGAGGTCTGATGACCAGGGCCTCATGGTCGGAACCTGTGTCGTAGAATCCGCCGGTTGCTTCGTCCCAGAATAGCTCGATCATCGAATCGCCTATGGCTACTGCGTGTTCGAGCCAGCGTATATCCAGGGTGGCTTCGTAAAGGGCGATCAGCCCGTCGGCCACGCAGGAATAGTCTTCCAAGTACCCCAGGAGCTTGGCTTCACCGTTGCGGTAGGTTCGCAGCAAACGCCCCTGCGGGCGCATGACGGTGGTTAGGAACCCCGCGTTCTTCACCGCGGCTGCCAAATAGTCGGAACGGCCAAGCACCGCGCCGGCTTCCGCAAAGCTGCGCAGCATCAACCCGTTCCAGGACGCAAGCACCTTGTCGTCAAGCAGGGGATGGACCCGCCGTTCCCGAACCTCCAGCAGCTTGACCCTGCCGCGGGCGATGACGCCGGCAAGTTGCTCAGGGTCAAGCTCATGTTCCGCCGCGAATGCTTCCGGGTCGCGTGGCACGTTGAGGATGTTCTTGCCCTCGAAATTGCCGTTTTGCGTCACTCCAAAATAACTCGAAAAAATCCTGCCATCCTCTTCGCCCAACACGTCCATGACTTCTTCGGGAGTCCAAACGAAGAACTTGCCTTCCTCCCCTTCGCTGTCCGCATCCTGCGCCGAGTAGAACCCTCCAGCGTCGTCGGTCATCTCCCGCAGCACGTAGTCCAGGATTTCCTCGGTGATGCGCCGGTACAGGGGTTTCCCGGTAATCTGGAAGGCGTGGAGGTACAAGCGGGCCAGCAGGGCATTGTCGTACAGCATCTTTTCAAAGTGAGGGACCAGCCAGTAGGCGTCGGTGGAGTAACGGTGGAAGCCGCCGCCGACCTGATCGTAAATGCCCCCGTAGGCCATCTTCTCCAGCGTCAACTCCACCAGTTCCAACGCCCGGGGATTGTAGCCGTGCTGGTGGTAGCGCAGCAGGAACTCGGGTGTCATGGGCTGGGGGAACTTGGGCGCCATGCCGAAGCCGCCGTTCTGGTAGTCGAAGTTGGTGGCCAAGGTGGAATAAGCCCGGTGCAACACATCGACGGTCAGGATGGCCGTTCCGCGCGGCACTTGGCTGCCGCGGCCCATCTGCTCGGTAAGCTGCCCTGTCACCCGTTGAATTTCTCCCTTGTTGGTGTTGTAGGCCTCGGCGATGGCCAGCAACAGCCGGGGAAAGCCCGGCATGTTGTGCCGGTCCACGGGCGGAAAGTAAGTCCCGCCGTAGAAGGGCTTTCCCTCCGGCGTAAGGAACACCGTCATCGGCCAGCCGCCGCTGCCCGTAAGCATCTGGACGGCCTCCATGTAAATCGCGTCCAGGTCGGGGCGCTCCTCCCGGTCCACCTTGATGCTGATGAAGTTGTCGTTCATCAAAGCGGCGATGGTCTCGTTTTCAAAGGACTCCCGCTCCATCACGTGGCACCAGTGGCAGGCCGAGTAGCCGATGCTCAACAGAATGGGCTTGTCCTCCGAGCGGGACCGCTCCAGGGCATCTTCACCCCAGGGATACCAGTCCACCGGGTTGTGGGCGTGCTGGAGCAGGTAGGGGCTGGTTTCGTTGATTAAGCGGTTGGGCATTGTAGGCTCCTGTAATGGTCGAGAATCTTCCTTGCCTCTTCTCGATGTATTGCTTCGGATGGGTGGAAGTGAATTTCCGTCTGGTGGGCAGGCCATTGGCTGAATTCCTTTCGAATCAGGAAAACCACCTCTGCCTCAACTGTCTCAATTTCCCGCTTGGTACCGGTGTCGCCCTTTTCTTGCACCCAGACATCAACATTGGCTTTGGTTAGGTTTCGGCGCCAATCGTAGCCATAATACCCGTGCTCTCCACTGGCCTTGAAACCACCTCGCAATCGGTCGTTGACCCTTTGTATCGTCTCTCCCACGTATAAAGGCTTATTGCCGCTGGAAATTATGTATAACTTTGGGGACTTTAAGGACGCTTGTCCGGAAAAGTTCTTTTGCCCCACAGGACCTTCGACGCTGGTAATGCCCTCGCGAGTGAAAGTAATCTGATAGGTGAACGGGCCGGAGAGCTTCATCGACATCCCCTTTGCCAACTTTTCTCAAATACTTACGGCAACTGCTTTCTCGCTGAACAAGGGTTCGCTGCCTGGGACAATCTCGCAAGACTCAAGGCCCTCAGGCAGAGGGTCGCCATACTCTACCATCACTTCCAACATCATCTGCGCAGCTTCTTGAATAGATTCCAAGACGTGCTCACGCGGGTAACAGGAGAGCGCGCAGCCGGGGAGCATCGGTACTTCGGCGTACCAGTATCCTTCCTCTTCGTCATCCGGCTCGACGTTGATCGGCAGCAGGTAGGTCTTCATCGCCTGCTCTCCTTATCCAACAACTCCACGAACCCGCCCACCGGCATAGCCCCCAAATCTCCGCCGTCGCGCTGGCGGACGGCCACTGCGCCGGCCTCGGCCTCCCGGTCTCCCACGACGAGCATGTAGGGGACTTTTTGCAGTTGGGCGGTGCGGATTTTCTGGTTCATGCGCTCGTTGCGGGAGTCCACTTCTACCCTGAACCCGCTGGAATCAAGCTTGGCTCGCACCGATTCGGCGTATTCCCGGTGCCGGTCGGCTATAGGTATTACCACCGTCTGCACAGGGGCCAGCCACACGGGGAAGGCGCCGCCGTAGTGCTCGATGAGAACGCCCAAGAAACGCTCCATGGAACCCAGGATCGCCCGGTGCACCATGTAGGGACGGCTGCGCCCGCCCTGGTCGTCCTGGTAGGTCAGGTCGAACCGCTCCGGCAGGTTGAAGTCGAACTGCACCGTGGTGCACTGCCAAGCCCGGCCCAAGGCGTCGGTGATGTTGATGTCTATCTTGGGGCCGTAGAAGGCCCCGCCGCCATCGTCCACGGTGAAGGGCAGTCCACGCTGGTCCAAAGCGCCCCGCAGGGAGTTGGTGGCATGGTCCCACATCTCAAGGTCGCCGACGTATTTTTCCGGTCGGGTGGACAAGGCGATGGAGTAGTCGGAGAAGCCGAAGGCGTCCAGCAGTTCGAAAGTCAACTCCAGCACGCCGCCTATCTCTTCCTCCACCTGCTCCGGGCGGCAGAATATGTGGGCATCGTCCTGAGTGAAGCCGCGCACCCGCATCAGCCCGTGCAACACGCCGCTGCGCTCGTAGCGGTAGACGGTGCCCAACTCGGCGAACCGCAGCGGCAGCTCGCGGTAGCTGCGCAGGGCCGAGCGGTAGATGGTGATGTGGAAGGGGCAGTTCATGGGCTTCAAGAAGTATTCCTGCTCGTCGACCTCCACCGGCGCGTACATCCCTTCCCGGTAAAAGTCCAGGTGCCCGCTAGTCTGCCACAGCGTGGACCTGCCGATGTGGGGGGAGTAGACCACATCGTACCCGCGGCGGAAGTGAATGTCTTTCCAGTAGTCCTCTATGAGCGACCTGACCCGGCCGCCCTTGGGATGCCACACTACCAAGCCGGGGCCGATTTCCTCGTGGATGGTGTACAGCCCCAACTGGCGGCCCAGGGTGCGGTGGTCCCGGCGTTCGGCCTCTTCCAGCCGGGCAAGGTGGTCGGACAGCAAGTCTTCCGACTCGAAGGCCGTGCCGTAGATGCGCTGCAACATGGGCCGGTTTTCATCGCCTCGCCAGTAGGCTCCGGCCACGCTGAGCAGCTTCAGGGCCGGGATCTCTTGCGTGTTGGCCACGTGGGGGCCCTGGCACAGGTCCACGAACCCGTTGTGGCGGTATATGGAGAGTGATTCGGCGTCAGTCAGACCCTCGATCAACTCTAGCTTGTAGGGTTGGTCGGCGAACATGTCCCTGGCGGCGGCCGTATCCAACTCCTCCCGTTCAAATGGGAAAGCCCCCTCCACCGCCTCTTTCATCAGCGCCTCGATCTGCTCCAGGTCCTCCGGAGTGAACGGGCGGGATACCTCGAAGTCGTAGTAAAAGCCGTCCCTGGTGGGCGGCCCGATTCCCATCTTGGCTTCCGGGAACAGCTTCAAGACGGCATCGGCCATTATGTGGGCCGCCGAGTGGCGCATCCGGTGCCGGTGGGATTCCGTGGGGTCAACGTGTCCCGTTTCGAGAGTGCCGTGGTCCAGCATTATGCTCGTCCTGTTAGATGATGTAGGGTGAACCAATTATAACCCAAGCCGACTTGGTGGTAGGTGTTCAACATGCCCACGTTGCCGCTGCCCAACCGGCGGATGTCCTAGCCGGTCAGTGACCTCATCAGGATGTACGCGGTGGGGGTAGAGCCTACAAGGTAGGCGGCGACGGAGAGGACTATGACGATGGGAAAGTGCGGATCGTCGGCTCAGTTTGCGGCAAGGGCGTATATCCAGGTTTGGAGCAAATGGCCCACTTTCTTGGCCTCTTCGGGCTGAAGTGAGCGAGAGCACTCCCTGGCGGTACAGACCCCTAGCTCGGCGATAAACTTAGCTAATTGAGGACGATTACGAACTACGCCCGCTAGGTACAAAGGAATTTCCGCGGCGGCTACTTCCATCGTGGTGGGGTCGATACGGAGCCATACATCTTCGTTTATAGGAACGTTAAATGCCTTTCTGGGGCCGCCAATCTCAAAGAACACCGTATCGAGCACGTCATCGTAGATCACGTCCAAGCCCAGTTGCTCGATACGGCTGAAAATGTCTTTATTGGCTTCGAGAAGCCGGTTTGAGTTGGTCGGCGGACTTTGGTTGGTCATGTTATATCAGTGCGTTGGTGGATTAGGTAAGACCGATAAGGGAAGAAACGCGTCGCGTGCGCAGTTCTAACTGATCGCTCACCATTATACCTGACGTAGACGATCAAATATTTGGGACTGTGTTCGTCAATGTAGATGCCCAGCTTATAGTAGATGTGAGTGTTTTCACCAGGACGGGAGAACACGAGGTCGGGGTCCGTCAACACTTCACAAATACGAGGGAGATAGGCATAAACTTCCGGATGCCTTCGTGAAATGTGCTGCACGGCCGAAAGCGGAAACTCGATTCGCCGGCCGCGGTAGTCTATGCAATGGTCGGGTAGATCCAATAAACACATCCCTTGTCTCAATCCCGCCGGTGAGTATATCAGGTATAGAATTGGTGGGATGCCTGCTCGCTGTGCCGACAATCGCCCCCAAAGGCAGGCGATATTTGCCAATCCGTAACAGACCCTCGGTGAGATGGCCTCTGTCCAATGCATAATCATCGCCGTTACTTTTATCATGTCAAGGCAGAAAAGCATGGCCATCAACGAGTGGATGCAGGCCACGCAGGTTGTGATTGATATGGCCCATCAGCTAGGATGTATAGAGCGCAAAAAGAGGTCTTTACTATGGGAACGTTCAAGTGGCCGCTGCGAATTTCGAGTATGGACGGTCAGAAGAGCCGGGACATAGAAGCGACTGTGGATACCGGAGCAGCCTACACCACGTTGCCCACCGGACTGCTGCGTGAGATAGGTGTCGAGCCGACAGGCCAGCGGCGTTTTCTGCTGGCTGACGGGCGGCGGGTCTACATGGATTTTGGGGAGGCGCGTGCTACTGTTGACGGTGAGAGTGTGACGACCATAGTGGTCTTCGGAGAGGACAACGCCCCGCCGCTGCTGGGAGCTTATACCTTGGAAGGCTTGGCCTTGGCGGTAGACCCGGTGGAACAACGGCTGGTCCCCACCAGTCTTATCCTGTACTAAGGGCATCTGCGCTTATACTGGACCACGACACGAAGGTCCTTCATTTCATTTATTAGGAAGAGTTATGGAAGAACTGCGCGAACAATTGACAGGCATCCGTCAGAAAATCGAGGCGATAGTGGAGCGTCTTTGACCTCGCGGACAAAGAGAAAGCGATAGCCCGGATGGAGTTGGAAGCCGCTTCCCCAAGCTACTGGGACGACCGGAGAGAGGCACAGAGGAAGATGCGGGAATTGGGCCGCATCAAGGATACGGTAAGCGCGTGGCGGGGTATCCAATCCGAGACGGAGTCTCTCCTGGAGTTGACGGAACTGGCGTTGGAGGAAGGGGAAGACTCCCTGCTGCCCCAGTTGGAGGAGGAGGCCGGCAAGATCACGGACGCTCTCCGCAAGCAGGAGACTGCCTTGACACTGTCCGGGCCTTATGACGACCGCTCCGCCATCGTCTCCATCCATGCAGGCGCGGGCGGCACCGACTCCCAGGACTGGGCCGAGATGCTGTTCAGGATGTATTTGAGGTGGGCCGAGTTGGAGGGTCGCTCGACGCAGGTGATGGACCTTTCCTATGGAGATGAAGCCGGATTGCGCACCGGAATCATGGAGGTCGCCGGAACCCATGCCTTCGGCTACCTGAGCGCCGAGAGGGGTGTGCACCGGCTGGTGCGCCTGTCTCCCTACGACCCCAACCACCTGCGCCATACCTCCTTTGCCGAGGTTGAAATCCTGCCGTCGGCGGAAGAGGACCCGGACATCGAAGTCCGTCAGGAAGACATAAAAATGGACGTCTTCCGTTCCAGCGGCCCCGGCGGCCAGAACGTGCAGAAGGTGGCATCGGCGGTGCGGCTGACTCACCTTCCCACCGGCATGATCGTCAGTTGTCAGAACGAGCGTTCACAGCACCAGAACCGCGAGTTCGCCATGCGTATTTTGAAGGCCAAGCTCTTGGCAAAAAAGAATGAGGAGAAGGCGGCGGAACTGGCGAAAATCAGGGGTGAGCGGACCGTCCCGGAATGGGGGAACCAAATCCGCAGCTACGTATTGCACCCGTACAAGTCGGTGAAGGACCACCGCACCAACTTCCAGAGCACCAACCCCGACGCGGTGCTGGACGGCAACCTTGGCGGTTTCATCGAGGCCTACCTCATGTCCCGGGTCGGAGAGGAGTAGCGGGCGACTGCCTGCAACAAAGTAAGAGGCGGGAGTGTCAATCCCGCCTCTCGTTTTTCGTTGTTTTTGAAGTTGCCTAGCAGTTGGCCAGGAAATGTCCCAACCTGGTTTTCTTGGTCCGCAGGTAATTCCGGTTTTCGTCGGTGACCGTTGCCTCGACCGGGACCCTCTCCACTATCTCCAGATCAAACCCGGAGATGCCCACAACCTTTCGGGGGTTGTTCGTCAACAGGCGGAGTTTCTTGACTCCCAGGTCTTGCAGTATCTGTGCGCCTATGCCGTAATGCCGCAAGTCGGCATCGAACCCCAGTGAAGCGTTGGCCTCGATGGTATCCATGCCGCCGTCCTGCAGCGAGTAGGCCTTGATCTTGTTGTGCAGCCCGATACCGCGCCCTTCCTGCCGCATGTAGACGAAGGCACCTGCGCCGGCTTGTCCCAGGATGCTCAACGCCAACTCAACCTGTTCTCCGCAATCGCACCTCATGCTGCCGAACACGTCGCCGGTGAGGCATTCGCTGTGGATGCGGGCCAGTACGGGCTCATCCGGGTCCCATTCGCCGATGGTCATTCCGATGTGCTCGCCAGGGTCTACCTCGCTGCGGTAGGCGATGGCCTTGAATTCGCCGTACTTGGTGGGAAGCCGCGCCTCGGCGACTCGTTCGATCAGCCTTTCGTGGCGTCTGCGATAGGCAATGATCTGGGCGATGCTCAGGATTCGCAGGTTGTGGCGTTCGGCGAACTCCTCCAGCGCGGGCATTCGCGCCATGGTGCCGTCGTCGTTCATAATCTCGCAGACTATGCCCGCCGGGTACATACCGGCGATGTTGCACAAGTCTACGATGGCCTCGGTATGTCCGGCCCGGGCCAGAACGCCGCCGGGGTGGTACCTGAGGGGAAACAGGTGGCCTGGCCGGGTGAACATCTCGGGGCCGACGTCGTGGTCTATCATGGCCCTGACAGTTGCGGCCCGGTCGTAGGCGGAGATGCCGGTGGTGGTGCCTTGGTTATAGTCCACCGAGACGGTGAAGGCTGTCTGGTTCTTGATGGAGACGTTCCTGGGGATCATCTGGGGAATTTCAAGCTCGTCCAGCCGCTCGCCGATGATTGGCAAGCAAAGCAGCCCCCTGGCCTCGGTCACCGCGAAGTTGACGGCCTCCGGGGTGACCATTTCAGCAGGCATTACCAGATCGCCTTCGTTCTCCCGTTGCTCATCGTCAACGACCAGCACGAACTTTCCGGCTTTCAGGTCTTCTAAGGCCTCTTCCAAGCTACACAGAGGCATAAATCCATCCTTCTGTATCGGTAGATTGACACGCCTTCCCGATCACCGCGCCAGCATGCTCTCCACGTATTTAGCTACGATATCAGCCTCCAGATTGACCCGTTCGCCCGGCGCCTTTCCCTGCAAATTGGTGTTCTGCAAAGTGTAGGGTATCAGCGACAAAGTGAACGAGGACGCCCCCTTTTGTACCACGGTAAGGCTGATACCGTCAACAGCGATAAATCCTTTTTCCACTATATACGGCATCAATCTTTTGGGGCTCCTGACCCTCAGGATCATGGAGTCGCCTTCCGGTTTCCAAGACGTAATGCGCCCGGTACCGTCCACATGGCCTTGGACTATGTGACCGCCCAGCCGGTCGGTTACCGCCAGAGGGCGTTCCAGGTTGACCTTCTGTCCCTTGGCCAGGTCTCCCAACGAGGTGCGCCGGATGGTCTCCGGAGACAGGTCCACGCTGAAAGCGGAACCTTCCAACGAGACGACGGTAAGACAGGCACCGTTTACAGACATGCTGTCGCCAAGCTTCAAGCCGTCCAACACCATTTCCGCTTGTACCGTCAGGTGGTCGCCGCCTACCTCAGCGGCTATGCCTACCTCTTCCACGATCCCGGTAAACAAACTAGCTGCCCTCCTAATGGATTCCCGCCTGCGCGGGAATGACGCCCGCCCTCGTGAAAACGGGGTAGCCTGTTATCAACCAGTCCGGCCCATGCTGTTCCATGCGGGTCCGGTAAAGCCGGTGTGCTCCGGCCATGTTTTTCGGGCCGGTCCCTTCCACCGGAGAGGCCGCTTGGGCGCCTCCGATGATCACCGGGGCGATGAATGCGAACACCCTGTCAACCAAGCCGGCGTCGAAAAGCGCTCCCTGAAGGATGCCGCCGGCTTCCACCAGCAGGCTTACGACACCGCGCCTCCCCAACTCTTTCATGGCCGCGTCGAGGTCAATCCGTGTTTCCCCCGGTTGGCAAGTCGTCAATACTTCCGCACCGGCGCGTGCCAGAGCGCTTATCCGCTCTCCGGGAGCTTCGCCGGTTGTAAGAACCAGGGTGGCCCCCGGCTCCCGCAACATCCGGGCATCCGGCGGAGTGCGGCACCGGCTGTCGAGGATGACCCGGAGGGGTTGCCTGGACAAAGGCGTTCCGTCAGCGTCCCGGGCCGTAAGCTGGGGGTCATCGGCCAGCACGGTATTGACCCCCACCATTATCGCGTCCGCCTCTCGGCGCAGGCGTTGTACCCTCCCGCGGGCCTCAGGACCGGTCACCCACTTCGAGTCTCCGGTGCGGGTGGCGATTTTGCCGTCGAGACTCATGGCAAACTTGCCGATCACAAAGGGCAGACCGGTATTGATGTGCTTCGCGAAGGCTTCGTAAAGCTCACGAAACACATCGGCAGCGTCGGCGAACTTCACGTCGATGCCGGCGGCGCGCAATCGGTCTGCGCCGTTGCCGGAAACCCGCGGGTTGGGGTCAATGGCGCCGATATGCACCTCTTTGATGCCGGCGTCGATGATGGCGTCGGTGCAGGGAGGAGTCCTGCCGTAGGTGCAGCAAGGCTCCAGCGTGGTATACAGCGCGGCGTCTTTGGCTGAAGGGCCCGCTTCTCTCAGGGCCATGATTTCAGCGTGAGCTCCACCTGGAGGCTGGGTATGTCCGGCCCCCAGAGTGACACCGTCCTTCACTATCACCGCGCCCACGGCCGGGTTCGGGCTGGTGGCGCCCAAGGCTTGTTGGGCCAACGAGATGGCGCGTTCCATGGGGTTCGCGACAGCCACAGTCAACCTCGTATCGTTCAGGCCCATGTTATCCCACAGGGATTATTGCATGGGTTGATAAACCAGCGCCATTTTAGCAACGGAGCAAGGGCGTCGCAAGCCTTCCGTCGAAGCGGTGAGACCGGGACTTATTCAATGTCGTACACCGCTTGTACGGCGGCGCTTACGGTGACGAGTCCGCCCTCTATGGATGTGGTGGCGTCTGCGTAAGCCTCGGATTCCAACATGGCGAAGGCTGCCCCGCTGAAGCGTGGATACGGAGCGCCCGATTGGGTCGACGCCTCCGAGATTCGAATAAGGCCCCCCAGGGTCACGCCGCTTTTTTCGGCCACGTGGGCCGCTTTGGCTTGGGCGTCTTCTATGGCCGCGGTCAGAGCCTTGTCTTGCAGCGGCCCGGAGTCCTCCAAGGAGAAGCTGATGCCCTGAAACCTGGTCAGGTCGCCACCAGCATCGGTTACCTCGTCAATCACATCCCCCACGGCGTCCAGATCGCGCAGGCGTACAACCAACTGGTTATTCACCTCATACCCGATGATGACACTTTGTCGTTCCTCATAGCACCCATCCACTTGTCCCACCCGGCCCATGGATATTGATCCTTCGGCAGTTCCCGAACTCGCGCCGCGCGCACCCTCGGTCTCAGGGCATCGCGTTACTGTCCTCGTGCTGTACTTGGGATAGATACTGAGGTGTGAAGTTTGAATGTCTTTCTCGGGAATATCTCTTTCCAGCAGAGTATCGAGGATCTTTCCCAAGGCGGATGCGGACGAGCCGCGGGCCTCCTTGATGGTTTCTCCTGTTGCTTCAACCCCGAGCCTCACAATCGCCAGGTCTGGAGCTGCCGAAGCCGAACCTTGGCCGGATACCAGTATCCCCCCGGTTTTTCCGGCCGGGGTTTCCTGATTTGAGGTCTGCTGTGTTCCACTGTCCGGTGATGCAACCATGCCAAGGGAAGTTTTTTCCGCTGCCGGCTCTTGACTGGGCGTCATGCCGAGTTGTTGGCCGCCGATCATGGCTCGCGCGCCTCCCATGCTGCAAGCCAACGCCATCAATGCCACGCCAACCCCGGCAAGCGCAAGAATCCATTTCGCCTTTCGTGTCCACGTCATCATTGTCCCTCCCTATGCAATCCGGCGTCTAACCTTGGAACGAGACACCGCCGTTCAGCAATGCCCTGGCCATGACGAATTTGTGTATCTCGGAGGTCCCGCCGCCGATCCGTGCGTGCCGAAGCAGTACGTACCAGTGAGGGATGGGCATGTCCAGGGTCTCGCCCATGCCGCCGAATACTTGCATGATCTTGTCGATGCTTCGCCAACCCCACTCGCCGGCGCAGTACTTGATCATTGAGGCCTCAACCCTGACGTCTTCACCGGCGTCGGCCCGGGCGGCCGTCTCCCGGGTGATGGCCCGCAGGTTCATAATGTCAATATAAACGTCGGTGAGCATCCATTGGATTGCTTGGCGGTCGGCGATGGGCCGTCCGTAGGTTACCCGCTGCTTCGCCCACTCTATGGCCATCTCTAGCGCCCGCGTCAGGATGCCGATCGCCATTGACCCGCGCAGAAGGCGGTCGTGGTGCACCAGCCACTTCTGCCCCAGGGTGAACCCTTGCCCGACCTCTCCCAGCACCTGCGTCTGGGGTACCCGCACGTTGTCCAAGTGGATGTAGTGCTGCTGGGCCCGCGTCGGGCTGGTCCAGATTCGAATCGGCTCAAAGCTCATCCCTTCCGTGGGATTGTCCAGGATGAACATGGTGATGCCGCCCCGTTGACGCCGTTCGGGATCGGTCACCGCTTGCAACAGGATGAAGTCGGCGGTGGCCGCACCGGAGATGAACATCTTGGTGCCATTAAGCACCCAATCGTCCCCATCGCGGACTGCCCTTGTCTGCATCATGCCGCCGGGGTCCGAGCCTGCCTGCGGCTCGGTCTGCCCGAAGGCGTAATTCAGGTCACCCTGAATAGCCGGGTACAAGTATTGCTGTTCCTGCTCCGGTGTGCACGCTCCGATCATCATCATGGGCACGGGTGACGTGGGCAGTTGAACGATGCTCTTGTGCACCTCTTCGTCCAGCACAACGTGCCCTAACGCGCCCATGCCGCCGCCGCCGTACTCCTCGGGTACGAAGGAGGTAAATATGCCCGTCTGCTTGGATATGTTGGTCAGGCGTTGCCATTTGTCCGGGTCCAGCGTGCCGACGATGCCCAGCACCGCTTGGGCGATACCCGTCGGGCCTCCGTCGTCCTGGCCTTCCTGAGGAGGGTTGGCCAAGTAGCCGGCTTCCAGTGGCACGCATTCGTCCCGGACTATCTGCCGGATGGTGTTTTTCAGTGCATCAAGCTCCGGGGGAAGCCCAGATTGCATAGCAAGTTCTCCACGGGAAAGATTCGGTGGTGAAGTCGTAAGTTTATTCCACAACCGAGGCCGGTAATTCCCGAACATCTTATACGAACTGGTACTCTAACGCCACCGATTCGGTCACCCTGACGCTGATGTACCAATCGGCAGGAGGGGGAAGCCGTCATGTTAAAATACAGGACAATATTCGGCGCTTATTTGACAGGAGTCGACAGATATGCAATTCCGCCACCTGCCCAGCGTTGACCGGGTAATGGCGAGTGAAGCGATAGTGGCCGCAATAGCCAGCTACCCGCGGGACTGGGTCGTGGACTTGGTCCGTGAGGAACTGGACCAGGCCCGACAGCGGATTCGGAAAGGGAGCAACGCTCCCAGCGCCGACGATGTGGCCCAGTCCGTATGCGGCCAGCTTTCATTGATGACCCGGGTCACTCCCCGGCATGTAATAAATGCCACCGGAGTCATAGTCCATACCAACTTGGGTAGGGCGCCCCTCAGCCGGGCTGCTACTGAAGCAATGGCGCAGGTGGCGCAGGGGTATACCGACCTGGAGTTGGACTTGGAGACCGGGCGGCGGGGTTCTCGACAGTCCCATCTCCAATCGCTTTTGCGACAACTGACCGGGGCCGAGGCCGCGTTGGCGGTAAACAACAACGCGTCCGCCGTGCTGCTGGGCCTGTCAGCCCTGGCCCAAGGGAAAGAGGTTATTGTGTCGCGGGCTGAGGCCGTGGAAATTGGCGGAGGCTTCCGGGTGCCCGACGTGCTGCGCCAGAGCGGGGCAACGCTGGTTGACGTGGGCACCACCAACCGTACCTACCTGAGGGACTATGGCGACGCCATCACGGAAAATACCGCAGCTTTGCTACAGGTCCACGCCAGCAACTTCCGGGTGGAAGGCTTCACCGCCACAGTGGAGTCCCGTGAGTTGGTCGAGTTGGGCGCTCAACGGGGAGTGCCGGTGTTGCACGACGTGGGCAGCGGCGCCCTGGTGCCCACCGAGGTTTACGGCCTTGCCCACGAACCTACTCCCCAAGACAGTATTTCCGCCGGGGTTGGGCTGGTGTTCTTCTCCGGTGACAAACTTCTGGGAGGGCCGCAGGCCGGAATTGTGGTGGGCAAGTCCGAATTGGTGCAAAGACTGGAAAGGCATCCCTTGGCACGCGCAGTCAGGATAGATAAGTTGAGCCTGGCGGGCCTGACGGCAACGTTGCTGCACTATTTGAGAGGAGAAGCCGAGTCCGAGGTCCCGGTCCTGAGGATGATGGCGATGCCGGAGGATGAAGTCCGCCGGAGGGCCTGCCGATGGCAAGAGAATTTCCCCGAAGTGGGAGAGGTGGTAAGCGGCCGGTCGGCCATCGGAGGCGGTAGCCTGCCAGGAGAGACGTTGCCGTCCTGGTTGCTGGCCCTGTCATGCCACGAGACGTCCGGCGGTCCGGAAACGGTGATGAGGCGGTTGCGGGAGGCCGATACCGCGGTGATTGCCCGCATAGAAGAAGACCGCGTATTATTGGACCCGCGGACGGTGTTGGCAGAGGAAGAGGAAGCCCTTCTGGCCGCGTTGCGGAAAGCCCTTTCGGTATCTTAGCCAAGCTTGTATTGAAGCGAGCGGCCGGGATTCAGAGATTGAATTGACGTTGTTTGGCGATTATCTTCGTTGGATATCCAAGGTGACATAACGACATGACGGACTATTTGCTTGTACACGGGGCCGGCCAGGGAGCTTGGAGCTGGGGACGAGTGTGGGGATATTTGACCGCCCCGGTGGAACATCCTCCCCGTCTTTATAGGACCCGGATAGCAAACCGGGTCTACCCTCTGGACCTGCCCGGCCACGGCGCAGACACTGAGGGTGACACGGGCGATGTACGCTTCGAAGAGTGCGTTCAAGCCGTCGCCCGCACGGTGGAACGCCAAGGATTGAAGGACGTTGTGGTGGTGGCCCACGGTTTTTCGGCTTGCGTCGCGTTGCAAGCATCGGGCCAGCTCCCGGAACCTCCCAAGCGGATTGTGTTATTGGCCGGGGTGGTGCCGCCGCCGCAACGCTCCTTGGTGAGCGTACTTCCGTCCCGGGCCAGGATCGGGTTCAAGGCGCTTTCGGCGATGAACGGCCTCGTTGGCAAGGGCGTCAAGCTGCCCAAAGCGGTCATTTACAACCGGTTGTGCAACGGGATGGACCCTATGGAGGTGGTGCACTCGTTGGGGCACTTCGGGCCTATCCCGACTAAGGTGTTGGCTACCAAGGTCACCCTGGAGCAAGAGGAACCACCCAGTCCGGTCACTTACGTCGTCCTGAGCCGGGACAGGATATTGTCGCCGGATCTGCAATACAGGATGGCGCAGCGGGTGCCGGGGGCGGAAGTCGTTAACTTGGATGCATGTCATCAGGCAATGCTATCCCATCCGAGACAGTTGGCGGACCTTTTGCTGAGCTACGCCTAAACACCATCGGGCAGCGACGGCAATTTGTACCGGAGCCATCCGAGCCGGGAGAACAATTGAATGACGACCGTTGATGACCGGGTAGAAGTGATTTTTGCCGATGCCCGGCAGGTACACACCGAGGCCTTGGCCCGGCTAGAGCAGGGCGACATCCGCGACGCGGCGGAAAAGGCTTGGTGCGCCACCAAGCGCGCGACCGACGCGCTCATCTTGGCCCGTACCGGCGAGGAACCCGGCACAACTGCCCAGACCTCAAACGGGTTGGACGCCTTGGCCAGGGAAAACAGCAACGCCAAATCGTTGGTGGGCCGATATTACAGCCGGATCAGCCAGTTGCACGGCGCCTGCTTTTACGACGGCGTCTGTAATCCTGATACCGAGCGGCGAATCCGGGAAACCATCGACTATATCAGGGACGCGGAGAGTCTGGCCACGCTGTAGTAGGTCCCAAAAACGACGCCCCGGCGACCGCCGGGGCGTTTTCTTGTCAAGTGGACTGCGGCTTGAAGCTTGATTGCGGCCTAGAACCCGCCGGGGCCGTGGGAATGGCCGTGGCCGTGACCCATCGGCTCCTCGTCTTCCAGGTTAGTTATCAAAGACTGGGTGGTCAAGATCATCGTGGCTACGCTGGCGGCGTTCTCCAGCGCAACCCTGGACACCTTGGTGGGGTCAACAATGCCCTTGTCCAACAGGTCCCCGTAGTCACCGTGCCGCGCATCGAACCCGTATGAAGGCGACGCATTGCTGCGGATTTCGTTCAAGACCACTGCGCCCTCTTGACCGGCGTTGGCCGCTATAATCCGAATGGGCTGCTCGAGGGCGTGCCGCAGCACCTCCACACCGGCTGCCTCATCGCTCCTCAGATTCAGGTTGTCGAGGACCGACATGGCCCGGATATAAGAGACGCCGCCGCCCGGGACGATGCCCTCGTCCACGGCGGCGCGGGTGGCGGCCAAGGCGTCTTCCACGCGCTGCTTGCGTTGCTTCATCTCCGGCTCGGTGGCGGCCCCAACCCTGATAACCGCGACGCCTCCGGACAGCTTGGCTATCCTTTCCTGTAATTTCTCCTTATCGTACTCGGAGGTTGTTTCCTCCATTTGCACCTGTATCTGGTCCACCCTGGCCGATATGACCTCCTCCGAGCCCTGTCCGTCGATGACGGTGGTGTTGTCCTTGGTCGACACTATCCTTCTGGCCCTGCCCAGGTCTGCGACCTCGGTGTTCTCCAGCTTGCGGCCCTGCTCCTCGGAAATCACCTGCCCGCCGGTGAGCACCGCGATGTCTTCCAGCATGGCCTTGCGGCGGTCGCCAAATCCAGGCGCTTTCAGGGCCAAGCAATTCAAGGTCCCGCGCATCTTGTTCACCACCATCACCGCCAGGGCCTCGCTGTCCACGTCCTCGGCGATAACCACCAGGTTCCTGGTTACTTGGAGCGCCTTTTCCAACAGAGGCACTAGGTCGGCGACAGCGGAGATTTTCTTGTCGGTGACCAGGATGTAGGGGTCCTCGATGACCGATTCCATCCTCTCCGGGTTGGTGACGAAATAAGGGCTGATATAGCCGCGGTCGAAGTTCATGCCATCAACGTATTCGGTCTCCGACTCGATGCCCTTGCCCTCTTCGACGGTTATCACGCCGTCACGTCCCACATGCTCCATGACGTCGGCCAGCATCTGGCCGATGTCCGTATCGTTGGCGGAGATGGAGGCTACTTGGGCTATCTGCTCCTGGGTGTCCACCGCGGAGGAGAGCCTCTCCAGTTCCGCCACCATGGCGGCGACGCCCTTGTCCACTCCCCTCTTGAGAGCCATGGGATCGACGCCCGCGGTGACGACCCGCATCCCTTCCCGGACCATCATGTGCGTCAGAATAGTCGCCGTGGTGGTCCCGTCGCCTGCGGAGTCGTTGGTCTTGGTCGCCGCTTCCTTTATCAACTGGGCGCCCATGTTCTCAAAGGAATCGGCCAGGTCAACCTCTCGAGCGATGGAGGCTCCGTCGTTCGTAATTACGGGCGCGCCCCATTTCTTCTCCAGAATAACGTTCTGGCCCTTCGGGCCCAAGGTCAGGCTTACCGCGTTGGCCAAGGTCTCAATGCCCCGCAGCAACGCTTTCTGGGCTTCTTCGTCGCGAACTATCTCTTTGGCCGGCATGTTCCCTAGTCCTCCTTAGACTTCGTGCGTGGCGCATAGACCGTTGGCAGTGCGCCATCAATGTTTCAGTGTTAAGGATAATTCCGCCCATTTCAACGGTCAAGGGATGCCCGTCGCTCAGCTTGTGTCTGTGCTAGACTTCCCACATGACTTACGCCGCCGATCTGCATCTGCACTCCCGGTTCGCCTACGCTACCAGCAAAAACCTCACGCTGGAGGCGTTGGCCTGCTGGGCAAAATTAAAAGGTGTAGACCTTCTGGCCGCCGCCGACTTTACCCACCCGATATGGCGCAAAGAGTTGGAGGAAAAATTGACGCCGGAGCCAAACGGGCTGTACAGCTTCGGCGGGAGGACTTTCGTCCTTGGCACCGAGGTCAGTTGTGTATACCGGCAGGGAGGCCGGGGACGCAGGGTCCACATATTGTTGTTTGCGCCCGACTTTACCGCCGTGGACAAACTGTGCCGGGCGCTGGCCGTTGGAGGGAGCAACCTGGAGTCGGACGGCCGGCCCACGCTGGCGCTGTCGGCCCGTGACCTGACCGAGTTGGTGATAGATATCGATCCCCGGTGCTTGGTGGTCCCGGCCCATGTCTGGACGCCCTGGTTCGGCTTGTACGGCTCCAAGTCGGGATTCGACACCCTGGAAGAATGTTTTCTGGACATGACCCCCTGTATCAACGCCGTGGAAACGGGGCTTTCCAGCGACCCGGCGATGAACTGGAATATCGACGAGTTGTCCAACAAGTCCATCGTGTCGTTTTCAGACGCCCATTCTCCGGCGAAAATGGGAAGAGAGTTGACCATCTTCGAAGGCGATCTCAGCTACGCCGGCCTTGCCGAGGCGTTGGAGCATCAGAAGGTTGCCTACACCGTGGAATTCTATCCCGAGGAAGGCAAGTACCATTACAGCGGCCACCGGAAATGCGGTGTTTCCATGTCCCCCGAGGAGACCGCCCGCAACGGAGACCGGTGCCCCGTATGCCACCGTCCACTCACCTTGGGAGTCCTGCACAGGGTCGACAAACTGTCCCAAGGGGAAAGCGGGGAGCGCAGGGGGCCGGACGGGTTTGTTCAGGGACAACAGCAGCGGCCCCGGTTCATCAGACTGATGCCTCTGGTTAACATAATCGCGGAAACACTGGGCCGTGGTCCCTCTACCAAGTCGGTGCAGCGGGAGTATTTTCGGATTGTCAACGAGCTGGACAGCGAGTTGCAGGTGTTGGTTTGGGCCAGTGAAGACGATTTGGTAAAAGCAGCCGGCGAGCGGTTGGCCAGCGGGATATTGAAAGCGCGGGCGGGCGGCGCCGTCATCGAGCCGGGTTACGACGGCTTGTACGGAAAAGTGCGTATATGGCCCGATGAGGAAGGCCAATTGAGCCTGCTTTAACCCCACCTCCTAATGTGTCAACATTCCCGGCCCTGTGCTAGAATTGGGCCAACTCGGCGATAACCCTGTATTTGGCCAATGGATGTATTACTGCGCCGCCTTAGAAACGAGGACATCAGCCAGGTCATCGAGATAGAAAAAGAGGCTTTCTCTCCCCTCTGGGTCAGCACGCCCTTCAAACGTGAGTTGAACAATCGCTACGCCTGTTACCTGGTTGTCTGCGATGCTGCTGTCTCCGAAAGTGAGGGACCTGAAGAGGCCATTGAAAGCGAAGGGCCTTCGTCCGTTTGGGGCCGCGTGGTAAACGCCGCCCGGCGCCTGGTGCCCGGCGCCCAGGACGAGACAGCCGGTGACGAGTCGGTCTCCGGCTTCGTGAGCGTGTGGTACCAAGGGGAAGAAGCGCACATCACCGAAATCGCGGTGCGTGAAAAGATGCGTGGCAATGGCTTGGGAGAGTTGCTGCTTATCGGGTCATTGCGGGAAGCCTGCAATTACGGCTCAAAGGTAATGACCCTGGAGGCCCGGGTTTCCAACTTTATCGCCCAGCGCCTGTACGAAAAGTATGGCTTCAAGTCGGTCGGTATTCGTAAGGGTTATTACGCCGACAACAGGGAAGACGCAGTCATAATGACCACCAGCCCTATACAGACCGAAGAATACCAGGAGATGTTCCGCGACTTGCAGGAAAGGTACCGGGCGCGGTGGAGAGAGATCAACTTCCAAAGGTAAATGTTCTGCTCTGGCTTGGCGGCTGCCAATGCCATTCTCTCATGTTGGCCCGGAGGGGGCGGAACGGCCTCGGACTTGATGTTGACCATACTGAGACGCATTGGTAGAATGGCCCAATCGTTTCACCCTCTGGGTACGGACGCCACAGGCGGTGATTGGCCCCTAATGGTCAAGGGGCGCTTGGAGCACCGGAGTTCATGTTGGTCATAGGGCTGACCGGAGGCATCGGCACCGGCAAGAGCGAAGTAGCCGGCCTGTTGCAATCGCTGGGAGCTGAGGTAATCGACGCCGATCAGGTCGGCCACGAAGCGTACACTCCCAACTCCGAAAGCTGGTGTGCGGTGGTCAATGCCTTCGGTGAAGAAATACTCCGGCCCGACGGCCAGATAGACCGGGGACGCTTGGGCGCGATAGTATTCTCCGACCCTGACCAACTGGAAAAGCTCAACGGCATCATGCATCCGCGAATGGCCAGGATGGTGGGCGACAAGATCGAGGCGCTGAGGGACAAGGGAGCGCCCGCCGTGGTGGTGGAAGCCGCGGTGCTTTTCGAGGCCGGATGGGACTCCCTGGTGGACGAAGTATGGACTACCGACTCACCGGTTGAGTTGGTAATCGAGAGGCTCCAAGCCCGTAACGGTATGGGTGAGGAAGAGGTGATGCGGCGCATCAACTCGCAGATGGACCGCTCGGAACGCATAGAGCGGTCGGACTTGGTGGTGGACAACTCGGAAGACGTGACCAGCCTCGAAGAAACGGTCAAAGCCCTCTGGGACACCAGAGTAAATAAAGGATAGTGAGACAGTAATGGTACAGACGGAAGAGCCGCAGTTCGACGAGCCACAGTTCAAGGAGTATGCAATCGAAGAATTCCTGGTACGGGATGAGCCGTACTACAGGGCTGTGGGGGATGAAGAAGACCTGTTTACTGCGGCATATCATCAGCATATACCGGTGCTGTTGAAGGGACCCACCGGTTGCGGCAAGACCAGGTTCGTGGAGTACATGGCTTGGAAGCTGGGCCGCCCCCTTACCGTGGTCCGGGAAAACAATAACGCCCAACCCATGGCCGAGGGCGAGGTGCGTGTTCCCTTGGTTACCATCGCCTGTCACGAGGACCTTACCGCCAGCGACCTGGTAGGGCGTTACCTGCTGGACGCCAACGGCACCCGCTGGATCGACGGTCCCATGACCCGCGCGGTGAAGAACGGGGCCATACTTTACCTCGACGAGGTGGTCGAGGCCCGGAAGGACACCACCGTTCTTATTCACCCCCTGACCGACCACCGCCGGATACTGCCCGTCGAAAAGACCGGCTCGATCATTGAAGCCGACGACCGTTTCCTGCTGTGCATCTCCTACAATCCGGGCTATCAAAGCGCGTTGAAAGACTTGAAGCACAGCACCCGGCAGCGCTTCATTTCCGTCGAGTTCAACTATCCTCCCGCGGACGTGGAGTCGGAAATCATCAGGCGGGAAAGCGGTTGCTCTCCCGAGCAGGCTAACTCCCTGGCGAAACTTGGAGAGAAAATCCGCAATCTCCAGGAGCATGGCCTTCAGGAGGGCGCAAGCACTCGCCTGCTGATTTACGCCGGCCGGCTGATGACCGAGGGCATCAACGCCCGTCGGGCCTGCCAGGTCGCTATCGTCTGGACATTGACCGACGAGCCGGAACTCCAGCGCAGTATTGAAGAGGTGGTCTCCTCCATATTCGAGTAGATGTATTGATGGCATTATCTCCTCCAGAGACTCTCAGCCATGCATTGGCCCACCGCGTCAAACGAACGGTGGGCGATGCGTCTCTAACACCCGCCGCCGTCCTTTTGTTGCTGTACCCCAAGGATGGGGACTATTGCGTCTTGCTGAACAAGCGCTCGGACCAGGTTGAGTACCACAAGGGCGAGATTTCATTCCCGGGCGGCGGGAAGGACCCCGAGGACCGACACTTTCTGGATACTGCGCTTCGGGAGGCGGAAGAGGAGATGGGCATCCGCCCACAGGATGTGACGGTTCTGGGGCAACTGGACGACGTAGTCACCAGGAGCCGTTTCCTGGTGCAGGTGTTCGCCGGGACTATTGACTACCCCTACTCCTTCAACCCCAGCTCCCGGGAAGTAGCGGAGGTGCTGGAGGTCCCGATAACCTCGTTGCAGGACCCTGCGAACCTGCGTTTTGAGACCGCCTTGGAGGACGGAAGACACGTTACAGCCCAGTCCTACGCATACAACGAACACCTGATTTTTGGAGCGACGGCCAAGATACTCCAAAATTTTCTGGCGCTTCTCTAAGGATGGACCGTTAAAGGAGGAACACCGATTTGAGCACGTCTCCTCTAGAAAACCTGGAAGCCGAACTGGCCAAACTACCCCCGGCGGTAACCGAGGCCTACCGAGAAGCGGAAAAGATAATGAGGCCCACCTTTGGCGATGAGGAATACCTCCTCTGGGTCAAGGAGGGCGTCACCATAGGCACACAAACGGTCCGCTCGTGGGAATCGGCGGTTGAATATTACCGGGTAGGCCCCCAAGTGGCCCGTTTCCTGTCGTTTCCGTCGTTCATGCAATGGGCCCGTTGCGGCACCTACCTTTCTCAGGACTCCCCCACGTTGGCGGTGTCGTTCTTCCGCTCCAGCGCATTCATAGTCCCCAACCTCAGACCCCAGTATATTCCCCGCTGGGCAGGCTTGGGCCGCAGTCTCTACAAGGGCACGTGGAAGTCCAGCACTCTCGCGGCAAAATTCTTCGAAATCAGCCCGGACTTGGTGCGCAACCTTCCCTTCTGGGACGTGGAAGTGTTCGCGTCCTTGGTGGAGGCGTTGTCCTACAAGTCATACGATGTGGCCGCCGAATGCTTGGTGCTGGGCCGGGACGTGCTGCCAGCTATGGGCAGGGAACGCGAAGCTTTCCTGTCGATGGCCCGCGCGCTGGTGGACGGTAGTTGGCGGGACGTGAAGACTTGCCTGGAGATCGTCCCCAAGGCTTTACAGCAGGTGGACGACAGCCAGACCGGCCGGTTCCTGAAGCTGGGAGAACGGTTGGCCAAGGTAGGCCTTCGGGACACGTCCCGTTTCCTGGCCGACGGCAGCCAAGCGTTGACTCTGGTGCCTTCGGGGTCGCAGGGGTATGTTCTGGACCTGTGCGAGACCCTCCTGGCCGTTTCCTCCGATGCTGTCCCGCCATTCCTGAGGAGTTTGTCGGACGTCTTGGGAAGGATAACCGTCAATCAGTTGGACACTTGGTTCCAGCATGGAGTGGAACTGCTCAAGGAGAACCCCGAAAGCGGCATCGCCTTCTTCAGGGTCGAGTCGAATACCTCCCTCTCCATCCTGGAAACCCTTTCATCCAGCTTGGAACTGGACCGGGTAAAGAACATCATCAAGCTGTATTGCAGCGCCCTGTCCGGCTCCAGCATAGAAGTGCTGAACACCCAGGAACTGGTGCGAAAGAACATCGGCTGGATCGACGAGGACTCGGCCTCCACCGACGGCACCAAGGTCTTCCTGCCCACGGTCGTGGACCACTATTCCGACAAACAGGAGAATTTCTCCTGGTTCAAGGTCGTGTCCACTCACCAGGTCGGCCACTTGGAGTTCGGCAGCTTCCGTTTTGACTTCGATACGCCCAGTGCTCTTTTCACCGACAGGCGATTCGAGCTTGAAGAGGAGGTACTGGCCAGGGAGGCGCAGGCATCGCCGGTGCTGGACCCGACTCCTGACGCCGGGTTGCAGATGGTGGCTGAAGCTGCCGATACCACCACAGCGTTGACCGACATAGGAAGGTTCCTGCACCTGTTCGACGACCGGCGGCTGGCCTTCGACCTGTTTACCGTGCTGGAGGACTGCCGCCTCGACTACCGTATCAAGGTGGAATACCCCGGCATACGGTCGGCTGCCAGCCGTGTTCAGGGAGAGGCCCTGGCCGGAAGGCCGACAGTGGAAGAAATGCCCTTGCAACAGGCCATGGTGGAGTTGCTGATCCGCATGAGCTTGGAGCAGTTCACCGACCTGCCGGTCCCCGTCGAGTACGAGGCCGCCGCCCGGATGCTGGCGCAAATACTCCACGAACTCCGTAACTCGGCGGCCAACGTGGAGGATACCGCTGAAGCTACGCTGCGGGCCTACGAGATTATTTCCCGCCTCCCGAACGAGACCCAGTCCGAAGACCAGTGGGAGCCGGAGGACCTTGAGGAACCCGGCGATTTTTCCGAAGAGGAATTCGAGGAACTCATAAACCAGTTGCAGGCGGGCGCCGACCAGTCCGGTGAAAGCGGGGAAGGGGAGGACTACGAATCTCCGGATCCCGTCGACTTCCGCGGCGACTTCAAGCCTGAGATGGTGCAACTGCTGACCAAGCTCCAAGTAGGCCAGGACCAGCAGGGAGAGGGACAGCCCATCTCCCAGGAAATGCTGGAGCAGATGCTCCAGGACAGCGCCGAGCTGGAGTTGGACGCCGAGCAGGGCGATATAGCCAACAGCATGAGCATGTTCGCCCAGAATTTAATGAAGGAGGCCGGCACGCCGCCGCCCAATTCGCAGCCCGGCCAAGGCTATGGCCCGTTGTTGCACGACGACGACCAGGGCGGGGAACTGGAACCCAGGGAACCGCAGACCTACGCCTACGACGAGTGGGACTTCAGGGCCGGCGACTACAAGCCCAGGTGGTGCATCGTCAAGGAAAAGGCGGTGGAGGAAGGAGATCCAGCCTTCTACAACGACGCTCTGAAGAACTACATGAGCTTGTCCAACCACATCAAGCGGCAGTTCGAGTTGATCATGCCCGAGAGCATGAAGAAAGTATACCGCTTGGTTGACGGGGAAGACATCGACCTGAACGCGGCGCTGGAGGCTTGGGCCGACCTGCGGATGAACGTGCCGCCCGACGATAAAATTTACTGGCACCGCAACCGCAACCGCCGCGACGTGGCGGTGGTGTTCCTGCTGGACATGAGCGCCTCCACCGCCGAGGCCATCGACGAGGGGCGGCAAGTGGTTGACGACCGCGACGCCCCCGACGACCCGGTGGAGTACATGGTGTGGCTGCGGCGGCGACGGGAAGGCTTGGTGCGCCGCAATTACAAGCGCATCATAGACCTAGAGAAAGAGAGCACCGCGCTGCTCATCCAAGCATTGGAGTCCATAGGCGATACCTACGGCATCTACGGCTTCTCCGGTTACGGCCGCGAGAACGTGGAGTTCTACGTCATCAAGGACATCAACGAGGGGTTCGGCGACAAGATAAAGCGGCGTATCGACAAGATAACCCCGTTGCACGCCACCCGTATGGGGGCGGCCATCCGCCACGCCATCACCAAGCTGGAGAACCAGGACGCCACCACGAAGATACTGTTCCTCATCAGCGACGGCAGGCCCCAGGACCGGGGCTACAGCCGCGAAGGAGTGGAGAAGGAGTACGCCGTCCACGACACCCACATGGCCCTGTTGGAGGCCAAAAGGCAGGAGATAACCCCCTTCTGCCTGACGGTGGACAAGGCCGGCCACGACTACCTGAAGAGCATGTGCGGCGACATGGGCTACGAGGTGCTGGGAGAGATATGGTCCCTGCCGGAACGCCTGCCCATGCTGTACAGAAAGCTTACAATCTAAGAGCTACGCTCCCTTTAACCGCAAACTGGGCCCGTGTCATCAAGACGCGGGCTTTTTTGTCGTGTTTCGACGCCATACGGGGATATGGTACGATGACGCTGTCGCGCTGACGCGGTCGGTGAGGGATGAAAGAAATGTTCGAGATGCGTTATAAAGGCTACGTTGGGGAAGTAAAGTTTGACGACGAAGCCAGTCTGTTTCACGGCGAAGTCGCCAATATCCGGGACGTGATTACGTTCCAGGGAACGTCTGTCTCTGAACTCAGGGAAGCCTTGGCCGAGTCGGTGGAGAGTTACTTGGAGTTTTGTGCGGCGCGAGGAGAATCGCCTGAACTTGGGCGAAGCGTCGAGGATCTGTTACGAGAGGACTTAATTCAGACGTTCGGGAAATTCGACGAAGTGCGGGCAATCGCAGTAGGGAAGCATTTGCAAGAAGAGCGGGTGTACCTGTTGACGTGTATGAAACGGCATTACGACTATGAGTTGGTGGAACGGCTGACGGAAGCCGAATTCGACTTACATGAAAGGTTCCCGCAGTTGTGCATTTTTTCCCATTACATTCCGGTTGGAGATTTCCCTATCGAACCATATATGTATTACGGCGGGACCATCATTTGGCAAAGGGACGTCTGACGGAGTGAGCACCCGGCAGGCGCACCTTCTGCAAGCGCGGCACAACGAGGCCCTGGCAAGACAATTTATCAGAGACGGATACCGCTTCAGGGATTGGTCAGTTGTGGCGGCGTTCTATGCCGCCGTTCACTACTTTGAGGCCCGATTACATGATTATCCGCAGTTGACTCACCCGGAAGCAGCGGGGCAAATTATTCATACTGAAGACTCAATCCCCAGGATTGACGGTAGACTCAAGTATCCGCCTCATGCTTGGCGCGAGCGATTGCTTACTGTCAATTTCAATAGAGACACATTTTCCGCATATCATGACCTCCGCATGGCCAGCGAGTCGGCGCGTTATCACGCCAGAGCGACGGTGGCGAGAACGGCCCACGAATACTTTACCGACCGGTTTGTTGACCAATGTGTGGTGACTTATCTCGGCCAAGTGAAGTCAGGGTTGAGGGTTAGTTGACCAGAAGAGGCCGTTTCTACAACAGCCCTCCCGGCGGAATCTCCGTGCCCGAAGCGGCGTCGCCTATCAACTTCCGCAGTTCTATCAGCGCGGTGTTGGAGATGCGGCGCTTGATGGTGACCCGGCGGGGCGGGACGCGGACCTCCATCTCACGGATGATCTGCGGGCCGGCGGTGGTGGCCCGGGCGATGGCGATGTAGGCTAAGCCCAGCGGGCGGCCTTCCAACTCCCCCGGACCAGGAGATCCGGTTACGCCGACGCCGTAGTCGGCTCCCAGTTGGGCCAAGGCCGAGGCGGCCATTGCGTTGGCCGCTTCCTGGCTGACCGCGCCGTGATTGTCCAGTAGCGTGGGTGGTACGCCGGAGGCCGCCAAGGATTCTGCGCCGAACGCCACGATACCGCCCTTGAAGTGACGGCCTGCGTCAGGAGATTCGGTGATGGCGTTGGTGAGGAAACCGCCGGTGCAGAACTCCATCACCGCCAGCGTCTGCCCCCGCGATTGAAGCGCCAGACCCACGGCATGCTCCGGCGTTTCGTCGTCGTACCCCCAGACGTATGGGCCCAGCCGGCTGACTATGCCTTGCTCCACCGGGGCAATCATCTCCCGCGCCACGGACTCCTCCGCGGCGCGGGAGATAATCCTCAGGTGGATGCCGTCCGCTTTGGAGTAAATGCCCAAGTATGGATTTTCCTGTCCGAAGAACTCGGAAATGATCTCGTCGATCGCCGACTCCGATAGTCCCATGGTCTTGATGTTGCGCTTGATGGTGACTTCATCGTCGACGATTTCGCGTAGCCTGGGTTCCACCTCTTCATCCCAGATGGAGTGCAGCTCAGCAGGAGGCCCTGGCATTGACACTATGATTCGCCCATCCTTTTCGGTCCACCAGCCTGGGGCGGTGCCGTTGCGGTTGGGGATGAACTGGGCCGATGGAATCAGGTGGGCCTGCTTGATGTTGTGGGCAGGCATTCTGGTGCCCCGGTTCTGGAAATAGACCTGCAACTCCCGGACTACCTCTTCTTGCACGGTGGGGGTCTCGCCCAAGGTCTTGGCCACGGCTTCCCGGGTCAGGTCGTCCTGCGTCGGTCCCAGGCCGCCGGTGGTAAAAATAATGTCCGAGCGGTGCAGCCCGCGTGAGAAGGCGTCGGCCAGCATATCCATGTCGTCCCCGATGATGGATACCCAGCAAAGCTGGATGCCCAGGGCCGGCAATTTACCGGCAATCCACGAGGCGTTGGTGTCCACCAGTTCACCCATCAATAGCTCGGTGCCAACGGACAATATTTCGGCTTTCAAGAACACCTTCCTTAATAGCGCAGGGGCGGGTCCAGACAGGACCTGTGCAAAGTCGCAGGCGCAAATTCGCTGGTTCACCCCCCGTCTCCACGAGGGCAGGCGTCATTCCCGCGCAGGCGGGAATCTATCGTCAGCGGTTTGGTTCCCCGCCTTCGCGGGGAAGACGGGTTGGAGCGGGGCTTAGATTTAGGGAGAGACTTTGCACATGCCCTGCCGTCTACTGTTTAGCCTGCTCCGACGTGTCATCGGACGCCTCTTCCGTACCGTAGGGAGGCGAGGCCACCAAGTCGGTGATTCGTTTCGCCAGGTCGTTGGGCACGGCGTAAAGAGTGGTATCGCCTTCCGCGTAGGCGTAGCGGTGGCCCCCATCCGGGGTGGTGTCGCCAAGAAAGAACACCTTGTCGGCCCCCTGCAACATTCTCAACCGCACCGTGGTCTGTGGCGGCTCCAGCCCGTAGTCTTCCGGATTGTCGATTTCCTCTTCAATTATCTCGTTCGCCCGAGGGTTGCTGAGAAAGTCTTCCGTATCGCCCCACTTCGACTGGTCAAGCGAGCGTTCTTCAGGTTCGATAACACCCCATACATTGCCCTTGCGCTTGCCGTAGGTGATGGTGGTATCGCCATCCGTAATTATCGCCACCGCCAAAAGGCCCTCTTCCAACTGGAACAGTTGCAGATAGGGCGGCTCCGTGGCCAACCGATTGATCACTTGAGCCCAGATGGCCGGTACAGTGAAGAGCGTAGGACTCCCCACCAGCCGGACGTATTGATTGTCCTCATCAGGCGTCTTTGAACCCATGTGAAACTCGAAGGTCTGTTCGGCGCGGTTGGATACCTTGACCACCGATTCGGGCGGGTCCAAACCGTACTTCGTTGCATCGTCGATGATCTCGGTAAGGGTGCGGTCGACGCGGGGGCCGCTGAGCAACAGGGGAGTCCCACTCCATTTCTCAATGAACACCGGGATATCCGGTTCCCCGCGGATGTACCAGCGGGTGCTGCCGGGGTCCCTGGAATAGAGTGCCAACTGGCCCGCGTGTTGCACCTCGATGCGAACAATGCGGTCCTCATCCATGTGATAAAGCCACGGCTCTTCCTGCCTGCGCTCGGTAGGCCCGAAGTACCGAAACACCAGGAATGTCCCGCCGACCAACACCAGCACGGTTACCAGAAGGATGGAAAGACGCAGGTTCATAGGATGCTACGGTTGCCCTCAGCTAAAGTTGTACCGGCATTGAACAGACTCCCTACCGGCGTACCCACCATACCAAGCCAGCCATCAACGCCAGCAGGCTGGGCATGAACAGCCACGAGGACCAGCGAACGAAACGCTCCTCGTTGCGGTTCAGGTTAAGTTCCCGGAAAGTGAAAGCCCTGTCCCTTATAGGCTCCAGCGGGACGACATCCAGCAGAAAGTTGGAGGTGTTCAGGAAAAGGGCGGCGCCGCCTCCCCGTTGGTAGAAGCTGTTGGCCACAAAGTCCGAATCGCCAAATGTCACGATCCAGTGCAACGCGGACTCCGGTGGTTGGGCGGTCGGCGGCGGTTCGCCGATCTGGCCAAAGCCGCGGGTCAGCGCGGCAGGGCTGAAAGGCCCCTTGGTGTCGGAGTCCTCGCCTGCGTCTGTCACCGGGTCGATGCGTTCCAGGTTGTCTATCTGATAGCTGTCTGCCGACGTAATCGCCAGGGGCAGATGCACTCTCAGGCCGTCATCCACCAACGCCAGGGGGGCCGCCGTTGGCATGAATGTAACGTCCAAAGGGACTCCCCTCGGGAAGATGATGTCAACCGGCGCCTCGGGGTTGTAGCTGGTTATCCGGAGCATCTGCGGGTTTTGCGGCACCGAGCTTTCCACGTCCCTGATGTATCCGTCTTGAATCCCGATGCCCCAGCGGATCAGGAACTCTTTGAAAGAGTCCGGCGTGTCAACGTCGGCCAGGAAGATCATACGGCCGCCGGCCCGCCGGTCCACTGTTTGCCCTTCTTCGTTCACCCGTTTGCCCCGCAAAAAAAGCTCCAACGCCTCGGCGTGGGATTCCGGCAGGTCTCCGGTGGGCCGGCCTATTACCAGCAAGTCCGTGTCTTCAGGAACGCTCACGTCATCGCGGGCCACGTTCCAGATGAGCGGCTCAACCTTGTAGTTGTCCTGCTCCAGTCCGTCCTTTAGACTGCTGTATCCGTCGGCGGCGGAGCTGTTAAGCAGGCGTTCCCCGTGACCCGTCAGAAAGTATACGGATTTCTTTTCCAACCCGGTAGCCACCAATATGCTGGTGACCAGCTTCTGCTCCAATTTGCTGTAGGCGTCGTCTTCCGGCTTCACCACGTCTACCGTTTCGGTTTCAAGGTTTTCCACCACGATGGACTCGGCGACAAAGTTGATTGGGCGCGCGCCAAAGTACTGGTTGGCCACCTCCGGGTTGAAGTCCGGGTCGACTATTCTGTAAGTGAACTTGTTGGTCCGCGCGTCAAACTCCTTCAAGGTATCCTCCACCTTGATGCGCCTTTGGATACGTTGCGGGTTGCCCGGGTTCGCCGTGTCCTTGTAGAAGGCGGTGGCCCTGATGGGATGCTCCAGTTCGCCAAGCAGTTGCTTGGTGCGGTTGGACAGGCTGAACTGGTTGGTGGCGGTCAAGTCTATGCGCTGGGTGTTCTCGAAGCCAACGATTGCCACCACCACGACGATGCCCGTGAACGCCCCTGTCATTATCAGCGTGTTTACGCCGTAACGGCCCGTCCTGGAAATGAACGCCGCCACCACGGTGCTGAGGGAATTCAACGCAACTATAGCCAGGAGCCCTATACTGAACCACAACACGATCCAGCCGTAGGGGTCCCGCATGGAACTAACGAACGCCAGCACAGTCGCGCTGGCTACAATTCCGACAACTCCCGCAATGACTATGGGAAGGCTGTAGGAACCGATTACGTTCAACCCAGGTTCAAGAAAGCTGAACAGCGTCCGGCTCAGGACCACGTCTTCGGCCCGTTCGGACGAGTCTTGCGCCTCCGCGGCAGGTTCCGCGCTCCGTTCGGCCCCGGCGCCGGAGCGCCGCCTCCGTCGCGGGTCTCTTGGCTCGGAAGCAGGCTGCCTGTCTTCTAATTCTGACAAACTACCGCCACCTTCGTGACTCCAGCACCCTTATCGTCATGAAGAGAAAAAAGGCCGTCAGGAGTACGTAGTAGATGATGTTCTTGGTATCGATGACGCCGCGGTCAAAGTCGTCGAAGTGGCTCTTCAAGCCTATCTCGCCGATTATGGTCTGCGGCAGTCCGCTCAGGGTCCCGGCGGCGAAGTCCGCCAAGTAGAGCACCAGCAGGATGCCCATGGCCACCACGGCGGCCACAATCTGGTTGCTGGTCAGTGTGGAGGTCAACATCCCTATGGCCAGGGATGCCGCTCCGTAGAGAGCAAGCCCAAGATAGCCGGACCAGATTGGGCCGGGGTCGGGGTCGGCGAATATGATCAACAGCAGGACGAAGTACAGGGTCAGCGCCAGGGTCGCCAGCAGGAATACAAGACTGGCCAAGTACTTGCCCACTACCACCTCCCAGTCACGTACCGGGGAGGTAAGCAGCAGCTCAATGGTGCCAAGCTTTTGCTCTTCGGCCAGCAGGCGCATGGTCAACGCCGGGGCCAGAAGTATGAAGATGATGGTCGCGCCCTGGAAAAAGTTGCTCATGGTGGCTTCCGGGAAGGGCGCGCCCAGGTCTCTGACAAAAAAGAAACTGGCCAAGGCCAGAAAAATCATGCCTACGATATAAGCGGTAGGACTGCTGAAGTAGATTTGAATCTCCTTCCAAGCTACCGCATGCACGGTGCGCATGGCTAGAGCTCCTCATGGGTGGTAAGTCTGAGGAATATTTCCTCCAGGCTCATGCCCACCGACTGCATACCGAGCAGGCTCCATTCGTTGCTGATCACTGCGCGGGAGACCTCGTCCCGCAGGTCTTCGCCCTGCTTGGCTTGTACCGAGTACAGGTTTCGTCCTTGAAAGGACCGGTGACTCACCGAAGTTACCCCAGGCACCTGGCGCAGGGCCGACAGCACCTGGGGAACAGGCCCGCCTACTTCCACTTCGAGATGTTCGGTGCCTTGCAAACGCTCCGCTAGGTTGCTGGGAGTGTCCTCCGCGACGATCCTGCCCTCGTGGATAATCAACACCCGCTCACAGATCATGCTTACTTCCGGCAGAATGTGGCTGCTCAGCACCACGGTCTGGGCCTCTCCAAGCTCCTGTATAAGGCGCCGGGTTTCCACCACCTGTATCGGGTCGATTCCGATGGTCGGCTCGTCCAGCACCAGCACTTCCGGTTCGTGCAGGATCGCTTGGGCAATTCCCACCCTCTGCCGGAACCCTTTCGACAGCTTGCCGATCAGGGTGTTGCGGTAGTCCCCCAACCGGCAAACGTCGATGACCTCGCCAATTCGCCGCTTGATGTTCCTCCTGGGCATCTTGCGCAAGGTGCCCATGTACCGTAGGTAGTTAGACACCGTCATGTCGGTGTACAGAGGAACGGTTTCCGGCAGGTACCCCACTCTTTTTCGCACTTCCAGGGACTGTTCCACTATGTCGTTCCCATCCAGGGATACTTGCCCCCGCGTCGGCGGCATGAACCCGGTCAGGATGCGCATGGTGGTCGTCTTCCCGGCGCCGTTGGGTCCAAGGAACCCGAGAATTTCGCCCTTCTGCACGTCGAAGCTGACGTCCTCGATGGCGGCGTAGGGGCCGTAGTAATGGGTGAGGTCCCGGACCTCGATCATGTTGTCTGTATCCGTCTGTTCCATTTCACTATGCCATCCGGCGGAATACGAGGGTTGCAACCATTCGGCTATTGCGTGAAAATTACCAGAGAGTTAAAAATGATATTCCAAACCAATGGTTTTGCCAAGGGTTTCTGATTGCTGCTTGCGTGGGAGTTCCGATGCACCCGGATATCAGGCAAATTGGCTGTAGGAGGTAGAATGCACCTGGTGATCGACGGATACCGTGGGGATGTTGGGAAGATGTGGGACGTAGAACTGATCCGGTCCTTTTTGACCAACTGTCCTGAATCTTTGGACATGACCCGCATCACCGAGCCTCATGTATTGAGGTACGACGCGCCGAAGGTGGAGGACGCCGGCGTTTCCGGGTTCGTCATCATCGCGGAAAGCCATATCAGCATACATACCTTCCCCAACCGGAATTACGTGAACATCGACATCTTCTCTTGTCAAGCCTTCGACCATGACCAAGCCTTGCAGGAAGTCAAGACGCTCTTTCAACTGGACGAAGCCAAGACTTGGCTGTTGGACCGGGGGCTGGAGTGGCTCGACGCCCGCCAGGGGTTGAACGAGGTGCAGGCCCAGCGGGCCGTCCTGGAATCGGGGCCGCCGGGTCTGTACCGTGCCTGAGTCCGGCGGTTTCCCCTCGGTGCCCGCGAACTTTCTGGCTCTCCCTCCTGAGAACTGCGAGTTGGAACGGTCCGGGGCCGTCCTGATTCCCGTCCCCTACGATAGCACCACCTCTTTCCGAAGCGGCGCCCGTTATGGGCCAAGCGCCATAATTGATGCGTCCTATGGTCTTGAAGATTACGATTTAGAGTTGGACTTGGATGTTTCAGAGGTGGGCATCCATACCACGGCCGCAATCGAGCCCCACATGGGCGGCCCGGCGGAGATGGTGGAACGAGTCCGGTCAGCGGTCCGGGGTTACGCCGGAAAGGGTAGGCTGGTAGGAGTTTTGGGCGGTGAGCATTCGGTGTCTATCGGGTCGGTGCAAGCCCAACTGGAAGTCCATCCAGGGCTGTCCGTTCTCTACATGGACGCCCATGCCGACTTGCGCAGTGAATACATGGGCACCCCTTGGGGGCACGCATCGGGAGCCAGGCGCATCCACGAGATGTGCCCCGTCGTATTGGTGGGTGTGCGTAGCCTGTGCCAGGAAGAACGCTCTTATATCGAAGCCACCGCTTTACCAACGTTTTTCTGGCCTGCTGATGGATGGGACCGGCCGTTGATCCAGGAAATCGTTGATTGCCTTGGACCCGAAGTGTATATCAGCGTAGACTTGGACGTGCTGGACCCGTCCGTGATGAGCGCTGTTGGCACGCCGGAGCCCGGCGGCATGGGCTGGTACCAAGTAACCTCCCTGCTGCGGGCCGTGGCCGAATCCCGGCGAGTCGTCGGGTTCGACGTCACCGAGTTGGCCCCGGCTGAAGGCCCCGCCGCTTGTTCCTATACCGCCGCCAAGCTGGTGTACAAGCTGGTGGCGTATGCGACGGCCGGGTGAAGGTCACCTCATGGGACGCTCCATTCGCTTGGTCAAAATCGCCGGTATTCCCATCGAGATCAACGTCAGTTGGATTTTCATCTTCCTGCTGATTACCTACTTGTTGGGCGAGCAGTTCGGCCGCTTTCATCCCGGTTGGTCGGTGGTTGGGCAGTGGGGCTTGGCGGTAGGTATCGCTATAGCTTTCTTTCTCTCCGTCCTGGTCCATGAACTCTCCCACAGCTTGGTGGCACTGCGTAACGGCATACCCGTTCAAAGCATCACCCTTTTCTTCTTTGGAGGAGTCTCCCACCTGTCCCACGAAGCCCGCCGACCCTTTACCGAGTTCATTGTCACCGTCGTCGGCCCGCTGAGCAGCATCTTGATGGCGCTTCTGTTCGGAGGCTCGTTGCTGCTCCTGGTGGATGGAACAACTTCCTTGGAAAGAGCCTTGATGGTCTTGTTTACTGTCCGTGCCCACGCATCCCCATTAGAAGTGACCCTCCGGCTCTTGTTCATCATCAACCTTATGCTGGGACTCTTCAACCTGCTGCCCGGCTTCCCCTTGGACGGAGGGCGCGTTTTGCGGGCTGTTCTATGGGGAATATCGGGCAAGTATTGGAGGGCTACCCAGTTGGCCACACGCGGAGGCCAAGCGATAGGCGGGCTGATGGTGATTGGCGGCATAGCCTTGGCGATGGCATACTTCCGGGTATTCGGTTTCTCCGGGGCTTGGCTGGCCTTGATTGGCGCTTTCCTGTTCATGGCCGCCACGGCTACCTACCGGCAGGAACGGAACAGGGAGGAATTGCGGCATTACCGGGTTGGCGACGTGATGGTGAGCAACCCGTCGGGCTACGCCCCGTTGGGCTTGCCGTTGGCAGGAGAAGGCTTGGCTAGACCCGAGGATTCGGTTTCCCATGCGCTCGAGCGAATGGAAGCAGGCAACGTGCGGCGATTGGCGGTGATGAGGAACGGCGAGGTGTTGGGGTTCATCAGCCGGGAGGACGTCTTGCGCTTTGCTCGGAACGTGCGCCGCCGCCGCACGTAGTAGATATCCCTGAAACGGCCTGTGCTACAATATACATCCTGTCTGGATACCCCGCCCAGCGAAACTCCAGTAAAGATTTGATTTTCAAGGACCATCGGCCTAAACCTATGTCAACGACGACGCCAAAAGGTACAGTCTACCTGGACCACGCCGGCACCACGGCGATGGACCCCCGCGTGTTGGAAGCTATGCTTCCCTACTTCACCGAGTTGTACGGCAACCCGTCGAGTATGCACACCGTGGGGCAGGAGGCTCGCTATGCGCTGGACGCCGCGCGGGAAAGAGTGGCCGGTGTCCTGCATTGCCGGGCACGGGAAGTGATTTTCACCGGGGGCGGCACCGAGGCAGACAACATGGCCATCCACGGGGTAGCCGTGGCGTTGGCGGGTACCGGAAACCATATAATCACCACCGCCGTCGAACATCACGCGGTGTTGCACGCTTGCCAGGACTTGGAAAACAACGGATTCGCCGTAACCTACCTGCCGGTGGACGAGCATGGAATGGTCCACCCGGAACAGGTCTACAACGCGGTCACCGACGAGACCATACTGGTTACGGTGATGTACGCCAACAACGAGATAGGCACCATCAACCCTATAGCCGGTATTGCCGGCGCCGTCCAACGGCGAGCGGAAGAATTGGACCGTACTATTGTTGTGCACACCGACGCAGTGCAAGCGGCAGGGTTCTTAGATTTGAACGTGCGCCGTTTGGGTGTAGACATGCTCAGCCTGTCGGGCCACAAGTTTTACGGCCCCAAGGGCACCGGTGTCCTGTATGTCCGCCGAGGCGCGCCTTTGCTGCCCCTCATTCACGGCGGCGGCCAGGAACGGGACCGGCGTTCCGGCACCGAGAACGTGCCGGGAATAGTGGGGCTGGCGGCGGCCTTGGAAGTTGCCGACGCTCAACGCGAGCAGTCCAGCATCCATTGCGCCGCGCTTAGAGACCGTATCGTCGCCCATATCGGTGAAACGATACCCCGCAGCCATTTCAACGGTCATCCAAGCGAGAGGCTGCCGAACAACGTCAATTTTTCCTTCGAAGCGGTGGAAGGGGAAGCGATTCTGCTGGGACTGGATGCTGCCGGGATTGCGGCGTCCAGCGGGAGCGCGTGCAGCTCCGGCTCCCTGGAGCCTTCCCATGTTCTGCTGGCGTTGGGCCAGTCTGCCGACCTGGCCCGGGGCAGCCTTCGTGTTACTTTGGGCAGGGAGAACACCGAGGAAGATGTGGAATACTTCCTTCAAGTGCTGGACGGCCTTATCCCACAACTTCGCCAGTTGCCGACCCTTGCAACCAGCGGCCCGTAACTTGTCCGTGAACCTGATCAGTCCGTCAGCTTTGACCAAGGTGCTCCCGGTGGCTGTCCTGGTGCTGCTGCTTGTGGTTGGCCTTGGCATTGCGGGGTGCTCAGAAACGTCCCCCAACATCGGACAGTTTTTCAAGGGCAGAACATTCCACGTCAGTGTGGCCTCCATGGACCGGTTGCCCGAGTTGCGTTACTCGGTGGCCCAGTCCGACGGCGGATTCGCTCACCTGAGGATAGCTCCCTCCGAAGACACTATGGAGCTTGTCGTGCTGCGGGTAAGGGTGCAGAACCATACTGCCACCAGCGCCGTCTTCACGGTGGACAAGGAAGGCGTGCAGCTTCGTGACTTTGACTCCACCCGCTACTTTCCCCTGGACGTGGGCGAGAGCGCCGAGGAAGTAACGGGACCTCCCGGGCCGAAAAGCGAGTCCAGAAAGGTGCTGGAATTGAAACCGGACGGCACCTTCGACGCCAACAGGGGCTTTATCCGGGGAGCCATAGAACTGCAACGGGGCACCGGTCTGGACGGATGGGTTGTGTTCGAAGCTCCTAAAGATACCCTGTTCCGGGACTTTCGCTGGCAGGCCGGAGATTCGGTAACGATACCTTTCTGATAGTGTCGCGGTAGGAGAAGAGAATGCTCCGCCCGGAAGAGAATCACACAGAGGTCAGCCGCCGGTTTATTGAGGACTCCGAAAGATACTTGGCGCAGGGCGACTTGTTGCAGGCATCTGAAAAGGCGTGGGGAGCAGCCGCCCGCAAGGTCAAAGCCATAGCTGAAGACCGCGGATGGGAACACAAGAGGCATGGGCATTTGTTCGCGGTAATCGGCAACATAGTAGCCGATACCGGTCAGACCGAAATCCGTAGACTGTTCCGCGAGGCAAACAACCTCCACATCAATTTCTATGAAGGTTGGCTGACTATTCAAGACGTGTCGGAAAGCCTGGCAGCCGTAAAAGAATTGCTGGAGTTACTCGAACAGTACGCCCAAGCCTGACGGCAATATGCGGATGTCGTCGCCCAGAACTGCCCCCCCTGTCTGGCGCAGGCTCTTTCATCTGATTGCCGGCTCTTCCATCCCCATCGCCGGTATTTTCGTAGCGTCCAGTCACATGATCATCGCTCTGGCGGCGCTGTCCGCCGCCGCCTTGGCCCTCGACCTGGCCCGGTTCCGGGTAGAGTGGTTGAACCGGCATTTTCTCCACTGGCTGGCACCCCTGCTCAAGGGGTCTGAAACCAACCGCATTACCGGGGCCACTTACCTGGTCATCGCGGCCTTGGCGGTTTTCGGGCTGTTCGACTCGACAATAGCCGTGGCGTCGTTGCTGTTCCTGTCTCTTGGCGATCCGGCCGCGGCCTTGGTGGGCCGCGCTATGCCGGGGCCCAGAATACAGGGTAAGTCGCCCGGAGGCACGGCCGCATTCCTGGCGGTGTCGCTGGCTGTGGTGGGGTTACTGGTCGCTGTTGGCGTGGTTGAGTACCATTGGGTCTTGCTGGTTGGTGCCGCCGTGGCTGCATTGGTGGAGTTGGCTTCACTGCCACCAGACGACAACCTTACGGTCCCGTTAATTTCGGGCGCGGCCATGCACTTCCTGATAGCCTAGTGATGCGAAATCTTTGTAATGGTGGGTAGCCGTGCTTGCGGTGGTTTCTTGCGATATGGGCGCCCACAAGGGACGCCCCTACGGTACAGTCCGCGTCAGTAGGGGCAACCCTTGTGGTTGCCCCCGTTGCTAAGTATGAAAGCCGTTGCCGTTACACCGCGCCGTCAAAGTCGATGACCTCAGCCCGTTCTCTCTGAAACCTCAAGTAGGCCGACTTCTTCATCTGCGGTCGATAGGTGTCAACCACCTCTTTCGCCTTGGCTCCGCCATTGGCAAGCAGGTCGATTACAACCATGGCCATGACCTTGGCCGGGTTGATCACCGCAGTCTTGTAGTCGGTGATCAAGTAGTCCTTGCTGTGGCCCGCTCCTACGGCTCCGCCGACGTAAGGGTGACAGGCCGGGATGATATGGCTCAGGTCCCCCATGTCGGTAGACCCGCCCCGGTTGCGCCGTGCGGGCACCACTGCTATCGCCGACTCCCCCAGCAGGGCCGTGGCGTTCTGCCTGAAGAGGTCTTGCAATGTATTGTCGTTCCGCATCGGCAGGTAGCCCGGAATGGTCGTAATCTTCACGGAAGCCCCCACCGACAGGGCGCCGGCCTTGAAGCAACGGTCTACGATGGCCGAGTTCTTTACCACTGCGTCCGGAGAGCCGGACCGCACCCTCCACTCCAGCTTCACGTCCGCGGGAACTGCGCTTACCGCTTCGCCTCCCTTGGTCATTATGCCGTGGATGCGGACGGTATCGTCGTCACGGTAGACCTCACGGTTGGCGTTTATGGCCTGCAAAGCGAAGGATGCCGCGTTCAGCGCATTGATGCCCAAGTGAGGATAGCTGCCCGCATGGGCGCCGCGGCCGGCAAACTGCACGTACTTGACCACGTGTCCGTTGCTGGTGCCGCCGACAGCGAACTTCCGCTCTCCCATGTCGCTGGCCGTATGGCACATAACGGCCATGTCCACGTCGTCGAACTTTCCCAGCTTGATCAACTCCTGCTTGCCGCCCAAGAACTCCAGCTTACGTTCTTCCCTCATCTGGAGGCGGTGCTCCACCTCAATGAACTCCTCGGCGGGGACCGCGAAGGGGATGATTTCTCCGTGGAGTTGGCCCAATACTTCCGGTGTCAACAGTCCCATGGTCGCGCCCAGCATCATGCCGATCTGGCAGTGATGCCCGCAGGCGTGGGCGGCGCTGGTGACCGGGTCCGAGTACGGGTGCTCGTTGACAATCAACGAGTCCAACTCGCCGATGATAGCCACTTTGGGGCCGGACCCGGCGCCCCCGGAGATTCTTCCCTTGACCCCCGTGATCGCCATCCCTTTTTCGTGGGAAATTTGCAATTCGGAAAACTTCTGCGCCACCAACTGGGACGCATGGGCTTCGGAGAAACCCGGCTCCGGGTGGGACAGGATGTCCTGCGAAACGCCAACGAATTCGTCGGCCCTTCTGTCTATAGTGGCGCAAGCCAGGTCCTTGAGTTCTTGAGTAGTCAACATAAGGCTATTCGCTCCGGAAAGTCTCATCCGATGCTTGCTGGCGCATGAACTTCAGGTACTCGTTCCTGGTCATGTTCGGGCGGTGTCCCGCCACGATGCTGCCGGCTTGACTGGCCCCGTCGCCCATCAGGTCGATGGCGGTGGCGGTCAGCGCCTTGGCCGCCGTAATTACCGACAGGCTGTAGTCCTGCACAACGTAGTTCGCGCCGTGGCCGATGCCCGTCGCGCCGCCAACGTAGGGGTGTATAACCGGCATCAACTGGCTTACGTCCCCCATGTCGGTAGACCCGGTGCGGTGCGGCGCGTAGCCAACGTTTTCCTTCCCCACCAAGGCCACGGAATTGGCCTCAAAGATGTCGGCCATGCTCGCGTTTTGCGTCAGAGGCATGTACCCTGGGATGGTCTGGATGTTGACGTTAGCCCCTACAGCCAACGCTCCGGCCTTCAAGGCCCGGTCCACCTTTTTGTTGGCGTCCACGATTGCCTCAACCGTTCGCCCGCGCACAAAGGTCTCCATCCTCACCTCGGCGGGAACGGCGCTGATGGCTTCGCCGCCCTTGGTGATGATGGGATGCACGCGGACTGTGTCCGGGTCTCTGAACGTCTCCCGGTTGTAGTGAATTGCGGTCAAGGCAAGCGTGGCCGCGTTAAGAGCGTTGATGCCCAAGTGGGGCGTACCGCCCGCGTGAGCGCCCCGCCCGAGGAACTGTATCTTCTTTGCAACCGTGCCGTTGTTGGTGCCGCTGATGCAAAGCTTCTTCTCGTCCGGGGTGCTGGTGGTGTGCAGCATCATCGCCAAGTCTACGTCGTCGAACTCCCCCAGCCGGATGAATTCCGGCTTGCCGCCGAGGAATTCTATTTTGCCTTCCTGCCGAAGCCCGTCCCGGTACTCTATCTCGATGTACTCTTCAGCCGGGACCGCCATGAACACCAACCGGCCGCTCAACTCGGAAAGTACGTCCGACTGCATCAGGCCCATCGCCGCTCCGAACACCATTGCTATCTGGCAGTGGTGGCCGCAAGCGTGGGCTGCACCCGTGGCTGAGTCTGCATGTGGGTGCTCGTGGACTATCAGGGAGTCCAGTTCCCCAAGGATGGCAAGGGTCGGCCCCGCTGTCCCGCCGACCAATTCAGACCTGACCCCCGTCATAGCCAGCCCGGAACGGAAAGGAATCCCCATATCCGCAAACTTGGTCGCCACCAGGTTGGCGGTCTTGGTCTCCCGGAAACCGGGCTCCGGGTTGTTCAGAATGGTCTTGGCGATCCCGACTATTTCATCGGCGCGAGTATCAATTTCCTGAAACGCGCGTTGCTTCAATTCTTCTTTAGACGACATGTAACCTGTCCCAAATCCAGCTTGCCCAGATTTTAGCAGAGGGCGGGGGAATTGAATACAGCGTTCTGGGCCGTGGGAAGCCTGTTGTATAATAGGTGCCCTATGGCAATGAAGATAGTTATCGCTCCCCAGACGTTCAAAGGGAACCTTTCCGCGTTGCAGGCCGCCCGCGCCATTCAGCGGGGCGTACTGGCTGCCGATCCGGAGGCCGAAACCGTTCTAGTGCCGGTGGCGGACGGGGGAGACGGCACCCTGAATGCCTTGGTCGACAGCACCGGCGGGCAGCAATTCCGCAGCACCGTCACCGGCCCCTTGGGGCAGCCGTTGGAAGCCAGTTGGGGCGTAATGGGGGACGGCCGGACAGCGGTCATCGAAATGGCCCGACCGTCCGGGCTTGCGCTGGTCCCACCCCGCAACCGCGACCCGAGGATAACCACCACCCGCGGAACGGGCGAAATCATCAAGGAGGCCCTAGACAAGGGCTTTGTCCGCATCATAGTTGGCTTGGGAGGCAGCGCCACCAACGACGGCGGGGCGGGGATGGCGTCCGCACTGGGGGCAAGATTCCTTGACACGCAAGGCCAAACCCTGCCAGACGGCGGCGCGGCGTTGGCCCATCTGGACCGTATTGAAGTCTCTTCGCTGGACTCCCGGTTGAAGGAAGTGTCTGTAGTGGCCGCTACAGACGTAACCAACCCGTTGTGCGGCCCCACCGGGGCATCGGCAGTCTACGGGCCGCAAAAGGGTGCGTCGCCCGAGGTGGTGTCGGAGTTGGACGCCGCGCTAAACAACTTCGGAATAATCGTGAGACGTGACCTGGGGCTGGACGTTATAGATGCCCCGGGCGCCGGTGCGGCCGGAGGTCTGGGGGCAGGCTTGATGGCGTTCGCCGGCGCCGAGATCAGGTCGGGCATCGACATGGTCTGCGACGTGCTGGACTTCGACGCTCACCTGGAGGGCGCCAGCTTGGTCATCACCGGCGAGGGCGGAGTGGACCGGTCCACCATCTATGACAAGGCTCCGGTTGGAGTGGCCAGGTGGGCCAGGGGCAAGGGCGTGCCGACGATTCTTCTGGCGGGGACTTTGGGGCAGGGCCATGAAGAACTGTACGAGCATGGCATTACGGGCATAGTCTGCATCGCAGACCGGCCAATGAGTTTCAGCCAGAGCCTCCGGCGAAGCGAAAGGCTGCTGGAAAATGCTGCGGAAAGGGCATTGAGGTTGATCAAGGTAGGGATATGGCTGAAGTTGTAGAGGCTCCCTGACCCAGCATGGCTATATCAACCACCGCATCTGGAGCGCCATAATTGGGCCTGGTAAAAGTTACCGCAGGGCTTGGGCCGCGACAAGAAGATTTAACCGAGGTTGAGTTTCTTGTCGATACTGGGTCTTTGTACACCGTAATCAGCCCCGCACTGGCCGCACAACTGGGCATTGCGTTCGGTGACGTGACGACGGGAATTGTGACGGCGGACGGAACCCCACGGGAAATGCCGGTTACGGCGACCTACGTGCGGTTGCAGGACAGGGAGGCGGGCATACTTGTAGGCGCTCTGGAAGCTCCACTGCCCTTGCTCGGAGCCACCAGCTTGCAGGCCCTGGGCTTGAAGGTGAACCCAGTGGAAGAGACCGTCGATCAGGATAGGCCATTCCCGGATATTTTTGTGTAGCTGCTATCGACAATTGACCGGCCTACGCCGGCACCCTTTCGCTGACGAAGTCCACCACCGTTTGCGCCAATTCTATTGCCCGGTCGGCATCAATCCTGTCGAACGCCTCCGATGAAGTGCCGCTGGGCAGGTATCCGGGGTAGCGGGTGATTTCGTAGTATTTGTCCAGTTGGCGGGCGTCGTCCTTCACCGTGTCAAAGAACATCTCGAACAGCTTCGCGTCTTCGCAAAGGTCAATCAGAGAGTGCCCCCACACGTCCTCCGCGCCCCTGTGGTATAGGTACGCCTTCACCGCCTTCTCGGCGGCCTGCTGTCCTTGGAAACAGGCCAGATTATACCTGCTCCCCTCCCGCAGATAATCGGCGTCTAGCAGGTCTTGTTTCGCTTGGCGCAGCCACCTGGTGCCCTCAGATTGACGAATCGTCATCGAACAATACCCTTCCTATCTCGCAGGCCTGCTTTAATGCGGGCAGCGTGTCGCGGTGGGCTTCAAACTCCTCCGGTGTATAGACCAGGGTGTCCACCGCTATGAAACTATTGAAGTGCCAGGAGAAAAAGTCCGCCCGCCGGCCAAAGGAATACTCGGTCTCCTGGACCACTATCAAATCGATCCGGCTTTCGGGGCCGACGTCGCCGGTGACCATGTCGCCAGTCAGGATCACTTTCTTGAGGCCCAGATTCGGCAGCAACTCCTCGATTCGCTCCAACTCCTGCTCCAGCATCTGCTTGCGATACATGCTGAACCCTACACGTACCGGCATGTGCTATCTCCTGCCCTCATTAGGCGCTTATTCCGTATTTCCAAACTGACGGCCCCAATCTCTTAACTCAGCAATACCAAGTGGACTTCCTTGGGCCCATGCACTCCAACCACTATGGTTTGCTCAATGTCAGCCGTCCGGCTGGGCCCGGTGATGAAGTTCAAGTAACTCCCCATGTCGCCGCCGTTCCGGTGGTACTCCAAGCGGCGAAACAGCATCAGGTCGTCGAGGCTCTCAATCAGGTCGTCCGCTCGCACCACCGCAACGTGGACAGGTGGCACCAGGGACACCAACCGGCTCAAGCCCTTTCGGGGCATTACAATGACGGAACCTGTCTCCGCGATTGCGTAATCTGCTCCGGTAATCCCCATGCCCGCCGCAGCTATGGCCCCGCGCAACTCTTCGCGTGAGTGGGTGTCGTCCCGTGCCACCGTGGTGACGGATACCCCGGCGGCGCGCAGAGGTTCGTCCAACGGAAACTCTTTTAGGGCGTCCTGGTCGGAGCGGACTATCGATCCCACTTCCCGTTCCACGGCAAGCCCCTGTACGTGGGCTATTGCCTCCTCCGGATTGGACGTGCGAAAGACTTGCCAACCCCTTAGCCCGGCCACTTCAGCGAAACGGTCCAGCAGGCCTGTCCTGTTCTCGTCCAAGTGGGCTTGGACCACCTCCGCCCTCTCTCTGAGCTCGGTGATGTCCTCTTCCAAGCGGTAGTAGGGCTTGAGCGGCGGCCCACCCGAGCGCCCAAGGCTCTGACGCACCCGTTCCAGGAACTCGGCCCTGGGTGTTCCCAGCGGCTGCTCCATCCTAGCGGCCACCGTCTTTGCCGGACAACTCTTCACGCCAAATGTCCCGGAAAGCTTTTGGCGGCGGTTCCGGTAAGTCCCTGCTCCGGGTCCAACGCGACAACAGGGGCAGTCCGGCCTTGCTGATCCTCCCTTGGCCCTTGGAAATCGGCAAGAAGGGCAGGCTCGCCATGACAGCTAGACATAACCTGCCCAACTTGCGGACGCTGGTCAGCCGCGACGGCCGCTCCATCACCTTGGCATAAGCCGCAGCCGCAAATCCCGCCGCGGCCGTCCCCGTTTTCTCTTCAGGACTTGCGCTCTCTGCGCTCTTCTGGCGCAGGTGCAGCAACATGCGCGGAATGTTTATCTTTACCGGGCAGGCCTCGCGGCAGGCCCCGCACAGGCTGGACGCTTGAGGAAGGTCCGACGCCTGTCCCAGCCCAACCAAGTTGGGAGTGACGATCGCCCCTATAGGACCCGGGTATACCCATCCGTATGCGTGGCCCCCAACCTTCTGGTACACCGGGCAGATGTTCAGGCACGCGCCGCAGCGGATGCAGTACAGCGCCTCACGCAAGTGAGGGTCGGCCAGCATCTTTGATCGCCCGTTGTCCACCAGTATCAGGTGAAACTCTTCCGGCCCGTCCTCGTCGTCGGCCCTGCGGGGGCCGCTGACCATACTGACGTAGCTGGTGATGCGCTGCCCGGTGGCCGACCGGGGCAGCAGCCGCAGGAACACGGCCAAGTCCTGCATCGACGGGATGACTTTCTCCATGCCGGTGATGCCTATATGGACCCTTGGCGCGGACGTGCACAGCCGCCCGTTGCCCTCGTTGGTGATGATCACCAGCGTCCCGGTCTCGGCCACCAGGAAGTTGGCGCCGCTGATGCCCAGGTCCGCCTGCAAAAACTTGTCTCTCAGGGCGACTCGGGCCGCCGCGGCCAACGCGTCGATGTCGTCCATGTAGGGGATGCCCAGCTTGTCGGTGAACAATTGGGCAACCTGTTCCTTGGTCTTGTGCAGCGCCGGGGCGACCAAGTGAAAGGGAGTTTCCTCTGCCAGTTGGATGATATATTCGCCCAAGTCCGTTTCGAAGACCTCTACCCCTTGGGCCTCCAGCGCATGGTTGAGATCGAGCTCTTCGGACACCATGGACTTGCTCTTGGTGGCAACGCGGATGTTTCGAGTCCGTACTATCTCGCCGACGATGGCGTTGGCCTCGGCGCTGTCGGCGGCGAAGTGCACCCGGCCTCCGGCGCGGGTAACGTTTTCGTGCAACAGGTCCAGGTAGTAGTCCAAGTGGTCCAAGGCGTGAATCTTGATACGGCGGGCCTCTTCCCTCCACTCCTCCCATGCTTGGGGAGAGACCTCGTCTATTGCCTCGCGCCTGGCCCCGTCAAAACCCGTTCCGACCCGCTCCAGCGCCAAGCGGAGTTGAGGGTCCAATACAGCAGTCGCCGAGGCCGTAGTGAACTCCTTTGTCTTTATCTCAGCCATCAGCCGCTGTCCCCGTCCAGCACTTGGGCCAAGTGACGGACCTTTATAGGCGAATCGCGCCTGCTCAGGCCTCCGCCGATGTTCATCAAGCAACTCATATCGCACGACACCAAGGTATCCGCTCCGGTCGCGGCAACGTTGTCGATCTTGTCGGCCAGCATCGCTTCGGAGATGTGAGGGTACTTCACCGAGAACGTGCCCCCGAACCCGCAGCAGACTTCCGCTTGAGGCAGGTCGCGCAATTCCAATCCGCTAACCGACCGCATCAACTGTTGCGGTTCGTCCCGCACCTCCATCTCCCGCAACAGATGGCAGGAAGGATGGTAGGTAGCCTTTCCGGCGTAATGTGCCCCCGTGTCCTGTACTCCCAGTACCCGCACCAAGAATTGGGAGAACTCGTGCACCTTGGGGGCGAACCGTTTGACAGTTTTCAGCGTTTCCGGCTCGTCCTGGAACAGGTCGAGGTAGAACACCCGCATCATCGCGGCGCAGGAACCGGAAGGGACGACGACGTAATCGCTGTCACGGAAGCTGTTCAGCACCCGCCGCGCCAGTGACCGCGCCCGCTTGGTGTAGCCGGAGTTGTACAGGGGTTGCCCGCAGCACGTCTGGTCGGCGGGGAAGTCCACATCGACCCCCAAGCGGCGCAGCACCCGCACCGCGCTGACACCCACTTGCGGGTAGAGTTGGTCGATAATGCAGGTAACAAAGAGGTCTGCCTTGACTGGGGAGGCCGCTGCCAATAGTTCACCTGACGCTGCCGGCTTGGTTCCGCTAAAGGGTATCAGACCATTGACGGGCGGGCAACCGGCTGTCTTGTGCGGCCTGAACAGACCATAGATAATGTTGCCCACTGGTTTACTGATACGTGCAGTAAACATCCAAACATCCCCCTCCGTCATTCCCGCGAAGGCGGGAATCCAGTGAGGCACGAGAGAAGGGGACTTTGTTTAGCGAGTAATTCACGTATCAGTAATGCCATCGGACCGCCGCGCCGAGGAGACTTGCGCCTATTGGAATCGGCTCGGCATTTGACATAAATACACTGTAAATCAGGAGGTACAACAATGGACTGGGGAATGTCGAACCGGATGTCTCAGTTGATTCAATCGGACGGTCACTGCGTGTTTTTGCCCATCGATCACGGCTACTTCCTGGGGCCCACCAGGAAGCTGGAGCAGCCCGGCAAGACCGTTGAACCCCTGATGCCCTACGCTGACGCCCTGTTCGTCACACGGGGAGTGTTGCGGTCAGCCATAGACCCAGCCAATACCAAGCCGGTGGTCCTCCGCGTCTCCGGCGGCACCAGCATGGTGGGTGGCGACCTGGCCAACGAAGGGATAACCACCTCCATTGAGGAGGCCATCCGGCTGAACGTCTCGGCTCTTGGCATCTCCATTTTCGTCGGCAGCGACTACGAAAAGCAGTCCCTTTTGAACCTGGGCAAGCTGGTGGACGAGGGAGAAAGGTACGGCATCCCGGTCATGGCAGTTACTGCCGTAGGGAAAGAATTGGAGAAGCGCGACTCGCGTTACCTGGCCCTGTGCTGCCGCATCGCCGCCGAGTTGGGCGCCAAGGTGGTCAAGACCTACTGGTGCGACGACGGGTTCGACAGGGTGGTGGACGGCTGCCCGGTGCCGGTGATCATGGCCGGCGGCCCCCAGTTGGATACCGAGATCGAGGTATTGGACTTCGTGCACGACGGTATGCAGAACGGCGCCATCGGCATCAACCTGGGCCGCAACATCTGGCAGAGCGAATACCCCGTCCCCATGATCCGCGCCCTGCGCCACATAGTCCACGGCAACGGCTCGGTAAAAGAAGCCCAGGAAATATTCGAGGCAGCCAAGGCCGAGGGCGGGGTTCTTGCCGGCGTTTCGGATTAGTGGGTGAATATGAGAATTGACGACGGGCCGTTCAATAATGGGTTGCCACCAACACATCCGGGTGAGCACTTGGGAGATGACCTGGAGGTGATGGAAATGTCCGCCGAGGAGTTTGACAAAGTATTGGCGGTCTCTACCGGTACCATAGCTGCGATTGTCGAAGGACGGTGTGACATCACCGCTGTCTTGGCATTGCGGTTATCGCACTATTTCGGTACATCAGCCAGAGTCTGGATGGACATGCAAAACACCTATGATCTCAAAGTCGCAATGCGAAAGTGGGGTCCGGAAATAGAAAAGCAGGTCCAACCCAGACAACGAGCGAGTAGACATGACATCCAAGTCCATTCTTGAAAGTATCGAAGAGTCCCGCAAAGAACTGCTAGACCTCAGCCTACGTAACCCGCTGCTGAACTACCGCCCGTTGAGGGCGAGAGGCGTGGAAATAGTTGGGGAAAGCGCGGAGCAGGTTTTCAAGGCATTGGTTGCTGATGGAAGACCGATGTCGTTTCTACCCGGTCGCCCGTCCGAAGGCATCCTAGCTGAGTGGATGGATGAAGATGGCTTTAACGCTAGGCAGCCGAAAGATATGTCCAAGTCAAACATTAGAACCAACCAAACGGATCGGCGCCTCCAAACAGCGGAAACCTCGGAAAATCTCCAGAAACGGCTGCTTAACACCTATCGGCTAGCCAACTCTACTATTGAAGAAACCGGCGTCAATACCCTCTTCATGGCTCTGGGTATACTCTGCTGGTACGAAGCCGACCAAAGTGATACGGAACACAAGGCTCCGCTTGTTATGGTGCCGGTTCGCTTGGAACGGTCAGGTGTACGTGAAAACTTCCGAGTTTTATACACGGATGAAGATGTTGGAGTTAACCTTTCGCTTATCGAAAAGACTCGTGGCGATTTCGGTCTGGTTTTGCCAGGTCAGGACGTGGTGGACGATGTGGCATATGGGACCGTCACCATAAGCAAGTATTTTGAGCTAGTGGAGCAGAAAGTTCAAAAAGCCGGCCTCCAAGGGTGGCGTGTGGATCGGGACAGTGTTGTCCTGGGTTTTTTCTCCTATAACAAACTCCAAATGTTCCGCGACCTTGATAAGGATGTGTGGCCGGAGGGAGCGGGAATCACGGAGAACCCAATCATTGACGCTTTGTTCGGTGATGGATTCAGAGAACCTCCGTCGGCCTTGCCCTGGGATGCCCACTTGGATGATCACTTTAGTCCCCAAGACACGTATCACGTTGTTGACGCTGATTTCTCCCAGTCGTTGGCAATTCACGACGCCAATAGTGGCCGCAACTTGGTGATTCAGGGTCCGCCAGGCACCGGCAAATCCCAGACAATCACTAATATCATTGCTGAAGCCATCGCCCGTGGCAAGCGAGTACTGTTCGTTGCTGAAAAGATGGCGGCGCTTGAAGTGGTCAAGCGTCGGTTGGACAACATCGGCTTGGGTCAGGCCTGCTTGGAGTTGCATAGCCATAAGACCAACAAACGAGAAATCCTGAATGACTTGGATAGAACATTGAGGTCAGCCGCCCGCATAAGTTCTAGTCATGCATCGAGCTTAGACGAAGTGGCTCGGATCCGTGACCAACTCAACGCTTACGACAATGCCGTCAATGTGCCGGTGGGCAAAAGTGGTGTGACGCCCAACGATGCGTTTGGGGAATTGCTGGCCAATCACGGAGACGAAAAATCCAATCCCATTGACTGGACCCGAATGAAGGATATAGGTGAGTGGGGTAGTGCTGAATTTCTTCGTAAACGTGAGGTTGTGGAAGATCTAAGTTTACGATTGCAACGCACTGGTGTTCCCCGGCAACATCCATTTTGGGGGTCTGGTCTACGGGTACTCTTACCTGCAGCGCAGGTGGAATTGCGCGAAAAGATTGAAGCGGCGTGCCGCGCGTTGGAATCTCTAGCGGATTCCTCTAACTCTCTGGCTGATGTCATGCCGTTAAACATACCGTCCAATGTGGCCGAGACCATTGCTCTTCTGGAAGACGCCAGGTTGGTACAGGACGCCCCAGACGTACGTGGTTTGAACTTGGTTGCTCCACAATGGCAATCTCATCCTGGACAGATAAGGGAATTGTTAGCCAAAGGCATCCAGTGGCAGCAGATACACTCGGAACACGATGGCTGGTTATTGCCACAAGCGTGGGACACTGATGTCGAAGGCCTCCGTGATGTGCTGAATATCACAGGACGAAGTTTTTGGGGGCGTTGGTTCTCGCCAACCTACGGTAGAGCATGCCGACAATTGGACGATGTTGTAAAAGGGAAATTACCCCGTGATGTGGACAAAAAGATCGCACTGGTTGATGCCATTACGTTGGAGCAACGACTGCGCACTGACTTAGACAATACACCCTCGGGAAAGTACACGGATATAGCAGTGGTTCTTGGATATCAGTGGTCAGGTGTTTATACACACTGGGATACCGTCGCTCCCTCGATATTTTGGTGGCTGGACCATGTCACCCAAGCGTCGCACGGCTTAGTTCGTGTGATGCAGATGATAGCAGATCATGGGCATTCCTTTGAGGGAGATGAGATCGACGAAGTGCAACGTTCTCTGGATGCTTATCTGGTATGTATCAGGGAATTGGAGTCTGCGCTGGAGTTAGACAATCAGTCGCGGTTCGGTGACCCGGACGGGTTGACGTCGCTGCCTTTTTCAGAGCAGCGGCATGTATTTGAACAATGGATCGACAAGCTGGCCGAGATCCAAGACATCATTGGATTCAATAACGCAGTCGACGTGGCTCTGGGAGAGGACTTGCGCACGGTGGTTTCCGTTGCGGAGCAGAACCCTGAAGCTGCAACATCCCTCACTACTTGGTTTGATCGGGCGTGGTATGAAAGCATCGTGGGAACCGCCTTCATGGAACGTCCGGCGTTACGAGACTTTGATGGTACAGTCCACGAAAGCCGAATTGAACGGTTCCAAGTCGTAGACAAGCAATCTCTGGATAGTAACTGTTTAAGAGTAACGGCAGGCCATCTTAAAGGCGTTTCCCGTGTGAATTACCTACCAGACCGACTTCCCCGTCTCCGTCCAGACGAAGGGGAGGACTCCGAAAATGCACAGATTAGGCGACGCTTGGAACAACTGCGAGTATTACAGCGTGAAATTCAGAAAAAAAGCCGTCATAAACCCATTCGGAGGTTAATAATAGATGCCGGAGGCATCATTCAAGATCTTAAACCTGTTTTTATGATGAGCCCTCTGTCCATCGCCAATTATCTGGAACCCGGCACAGTTGAGTTTGACTTGGTAGTGTTCGACGAGGCCAGCCAAGTCAGGCCGGTGGATGCGTTGGGAGCCTTACTCCGTGGGGAGAAGGCCGTGGTAGTCGGTGACAGCCGACAACTGCCCCCCACTAGCTTCTTCGATCGTGTGGCCCAGTCAGGGGATGATACGGACGACGAGGGAGAGAGCGTTACAGCAGACATCGAAAGCATTCTGGGTCTATTCAGCGCCAAAGGAGCGCCTTCACGGGAATTGCGCTGGCACTACCGCAGTCGGCATGAGTCGCTCATCGCCGTGTCCAACCGGGAATTCTACGAAAACAATCTGATAGTCTTTCCCAGCCCGGATGTTGGAAGGGAGTATTCCGGGTTGCGCTTTCATCACCTGCCGGAAGCAGTATTCGACCGAGGCAGGAGTGCTACCAACCGGAGAGAGGCAGAGGTTGTAGCTAAGGCCGTAATGGAGCACGCATCCCGTAACCCGGAGCTATCCTTGGGTGTAGCCGCCTTTAGTATACGTCAAGCGCAGGCGATTCAGGACCAGTTGGAACTGCTCCGGCGACAGGATAATTCCTGCGAGGAGTTTTTCGCTGCTCACCCCGAAGAGCCATTCTTCGTCAAGAACCTCGAAAACGTTCAGGGAGACGAACGCGATGTGATCTTCATTAGTGTTGGCTATGGGCGTGATGCCAACGGCCAAGTCTCAATGAATTTCGGCCCGCTTAACGGTGAAGGTGGGGAACGGCGGCTGAACGTTTTGATCACCCGGGCAAGACGGCAGTGCCACGTGTTCACTAACCTGCGCTCTGACGACATTGACATCAACCGCACACAGTCCATTGGCGTCCGTGCGTTCAAGGCGTTTTTGGCCTACGCCGAAACCGGAATAATGCCAGAGGACCTTCCTTACGAAAGCGCCTTCGTCGTTGATTCGCCGTTCCAACGGGCGGTCTCTAAGTGGCTACAGGATCGCGGATATGAAGTCCACGATGAAGTGGCCACTGCCGGCAAATTTATTGACATCGGAATTGTAGACCCCGACAAACCAGGCCGTTACCTCATTGGGATTGAATGTGATGGTGCTTCTTACCACAGTGCCCGCTCCGCCCGTGATAGGGACCGGTTACGAGAACAAGTACTAACGGATCTCGGCTGGAAACTCCACCGTATCTGGAGCACTGACTGGTTCCGCAACCCGGAGAGGGAATTGGAACGGGCAGTCGAGGCTATTGAACGCGCCAAGGCTGAGTCCTCATATGGCAAGAGTTTCAGCCAAATTTGAGATAATTTGAGTATCTCATACCCTTATCACCAGCCAACACGAGGCACTCTATGACCAGCAGACCGGCCCCACGAAAACCGTCCGCCCAACCCGGGGAGCGGTTCGTGCCGCCTCCGTGTATACCGGTTGACCCGGGCGACGGCAAATTTCCGGTATTTCCACCCAGGGGCGACATGCAGAACCCTATCTACCTCCACCGGCCGGGTCACTTGGCCGCCTTGAGCCTGCACCTTGGTTCTCCTGAGACAACGATGGTGCTGGGAGAAGTCCCCGTGGGTCGGGACCTGAGCCAGCGCCGCGGTCTGCGGGTTCCCGATTTGATCATCGCCTTCGGAGTGGACCGGCGCAGGATCATTTCCGACCGGGGCTACTCAATTAAACACTGGGGCAAGCCGCCGGACTTCGTACTGGAAATAGCCTCTGAGAACACCGCCGAGAACGACGTTACCGGAAAACGGGGTGACTACGCCGCCTTTGGCGTACCCGAATACTGGCGTTTCGACCCGACGGGCGGCGAGTATTATCCGGCGGGCTTGGCCGGGGACCGGTTGATCGATGGAGCGTATCATCCCATCGACATCGTTACTGTGGACGAGTCCCACCAATGGGGGCACAGCGAAGTATTGGGCCTGGACCTCTGCTGGGAAGAAGGATGGCTCCGCTGGTATGACCCGTCGACGCGGCGTTACCTGCGGACGTTCGATGAAACCGAAGAGGAACGAATAGCCGCCGTGCGTGCACGGGACGCAGCACAGGAACGGGTACGGGAACTGGAAGCCGAGATCAGACGGTTGCAGGGATAACCGATTCTCAATCATCGTCAGGTAAAGGTTTTATGCGCGTAGCAATGTATTACAACAACCGGGACGTGCGGCTGGAGGACCTGCCCATGCCACAGGTCGGCCCCGGCGAGTTGCTGGTCAAGGTAGAGGCCAGCGGTATATGCGGCAGCGACGTTATGGAGTGGTACCGCGCCGCCCGCGCGCCCGTGGTGCTTGGGCATGAGGTGGCCGGACAGGTCGCCGAGGTTGGCGACGGCGTGGAACGCTTCCGCGAAGGGGACCGGGTGGTGGTGACCCACCATGTCCCATGCAACGTCTGTCACTACTGCCTCAACGGCCATCACACCGTTTGCGACACTCTACGGGAAACGAGCTTCGACCCCGGCGGCTTCTCCGAATACCTGCGGGTCCCGGCGATAAACGTGGACCGCGGGGTGTTCAAAATCCCCAGTGGTATGTCCTTCGACGAGGCATCCTTCGCCGAACCGTTGGCCTGTGTGCTGCGCGGCCAGCAACGGGCCAATATCCAAGCAGGCCAGAGCGTCATCGTGTTGGGAAGTGGCCTGGCCGGCCTGCTTCACATAAACCTGGCCCGCACCCTGGGCGCCGGGAGGATTGTCGCCACCGATGTGGTGGACTACCGCTTGGCGGCCGCCCAAAGGTTCGGCGCCGACTATACCTGCCCGGCCACCGAGGATGTTCCCGGTTACCTCCGAGATGTCAACGACGGCAGGTTGGCCGATCTGGTCATCGTGTGCACCGGCGCTCCTCCCGCGTTGCAGCAGGCTTTGGATTCGGTGGACCGGGGCGGCACCGTTCTTTTCTTTGCCCCCACGGCTCCGGGAGTCAACATCTCCGTCCCGGTTAACGAACTCTTTTTCAGGAACGACGCTACCCTTACCACTACCTATGCCGGTGCGCCAGGCAACCTGGCCGCTGCGCTGGAACTGATAAAAGCGAAGAGCGTTCGCGTGGGCGACATGATTACCCACCGCTTGGGACTGGAGGAGGCTGCGCTGGGCTTCAAACTCACCGCCGACGCCCGGGACTCCCTGAAGGTGATCGTTCAGCCGCATGGGTAGTGAAATAACCCTTCCTGGCCAAGCGCCGTGAACCCCCGCGACCTGATAAGGATAGCCCGGCAACTGGCGTCCGGGGTAGTTGGTGGCAGCCAGGGACGCCCCAGACAGACGGAATTACGCCGAGCTGTAAGCGCCGCCTACTACGCTCTTTTCCACGCCCTTGCCTTGTCTGGCGCAAATGCGTTGGCCGGCTCGAGGCGCGGCAGCCCTGTCCAGGAGACATGGCGTCAGACTTACAGAGCGTTGGAGCACGGTCATGCCAGAAATCAGTGCAACAACCAAGCTGTGATGCGGGCGTTTCCGGTGGAAATTCGCCGGTTCGGAGAAGTGTTCACTGATATGCAACGCCATCGGCATGAAGCCGACTACGACCCGGCAGCCAAGTTTTCTCGCGAAGATGTTATGCAACTCATTCAGGAAACCGAAGAGGTGTTGACCGAGTTTGAAAACACACCCGCGTCAGTCAGGCGAGCATTTACGGTCCACGTCCTGCTGAGACACCGGAGAGACTGACGTAAGGCGGTATAATTTACGGCTAGTGAGGGTTACATGAGAATAAAGACTCCCCAGGAAGTTATGGAGAAAGTCGAAAATATAGTCCGGCGGCTTCTGGCTGAACGGTTCAAGGACGAGTTCGTGTTTGACCCGATTATCGTCCAAGCCAGATTCGACCACTATGACGAAGAATATCTGGACATTTGGATAGTATTCGACGGGGACCAGAAGCGGTTGGACGCCCACTGGACTGCCGGACTCTCTGGCCTGATACTTGATGAAGTGACGGAAGACGAGGTCCCCGTTGTTCCCAGTAAGCATTTCATAAAGAAGTCAACTTGGAAGAGCATGTACGAACCCCATTACCGTAAAACGGGGATTGTCCGTTAGGCGCCGCCGTCTCTGCTTTTCCCGTCCAATGGTCTGACCGGTTCATCAAATAGTGCGAGAGTCGGCAACACCCACCTTAAAGAGGCAAGAACGTTGAAGAACGGCTACCGGGTCCTGGACAGCGACCTGCACCTGATGGAACCGCCGGACATGTACGAGCGTTACCTGGACCCGGCGTACCACAATCGCATTCCCAAGGCCACCCATAACCGTCCCGGCCACTACGCCGGGTGGGTGCTTGACGGCCAGTCCGTACCGCCCTGGATTGGCGACGCTCAAGTGCTGCGCGCCAACGAGGAGATGGACCAACGGGCGGGCAGCGTCATGCAGGACGGGTGGGAGCGCCATTTCGATCCGGCGTCATCCCTCCGCGCCATGGACGCCGAGGGCATCGACGTGGCGGTGTTGTTCCGCACTGCCGCCAGCATGTTGGTGTCGCTGGACTCCTTGGATCCGGAATACTCCTTGGCCCTGTGCCGCGCCTTCAATGACTGGGTAGCCGACTACTGCCGGGAAGACCCATCGAGGCTCAAAGCCACGACCATCGTGCCGCAACACGACGCGGACCTGGCAGCCGAAGAGGCCAGGAGAAGCGTCGAGGAACTCGGTTCTCTGGGCATTGTTCTGTTGCCTATGCCCATTGCCGGGAAGCATGTCCACGACGCCGAATTCGATGCTCTGTGGGCCGAGTTGGAGCGTCTGCAAGTGCCAGCCTGCTTCCACGGCACCTCCGGCGCGGTCTCAAAGGACTACTTGGGCGACAGGCTGGTCGGCCATCCCGGTTACCGCACCCTGTCCCACGCCTCCGTCTTCCCGCTCGAACTGATGATGGCGATGGGCAGCATGATTCTTGGCGGCGTACTCGAAAGGTTCCCCCGCCTGAAGGTGGCCTTCCTCGAAGGGAACTGTAGCTGGCTCCCGTGGTGGCTTTACCGCTTGGACGACCAGTGGGAGAAGTTCGGCGCCGGAGAAACAATACCGCTCCAAGCCAGGCCCTCGGACTACTTCCAGCGCCAGTGCTTCATCTCGATAGACGCCGACGAGTACCTCGCCGCGGACATGCTGGCCCGATTGGGAGACGACAACGTGGTCTTCTCCACCGACTACCCTCACCCCGACTCGGCCTTCCCCCACGCGGTAGAAGAACTGCTGGCCTTGGAGGAGATTTCCCCCAAGGCCAAAAAGAAAATTCTCTGGGACAACTGCGCGAGGCTCTACGGGCTGTAGACCCCGAACTTGGTCTGTGTGCTTGCGGGTATTTTCACGAAATGTGGTTGTGCCCCCCGATCATCCGGGGGTTCCAAGCATGGGGCGGGATGGGCCAAGGCGATACGCCGCAGCGGGCGGCCCACTCGTCGTACATCTTGCCCATCTCTTCCGCCTTGGGGCGGTTTGATTCGACCAGGTTGTTCAACTCGGTCCTGTCCTGGTCCATGTTGTACAGTTCCCACTGGCCGCCCACCTCGCTGACCAGCTTCCACTCTCCCGCGCGCACCGCCCGGCTGCCCTCGTGCTCCCAGAAGATGGGTGTGGGCCGATTCCAGTCCCCGCTGTCAATCGCCTGCATGAAGCTCTGGCCCTCGATGGGGGTTATGGGGTTGCCGCCGAACTCGGTCGGGTAGGTCGCCCCGGCGGCGGCGATGCAGGTGGCCGGGATGTCGGTTATGTGGGTCGGCTCGTGTACGATGGCCGGTTGCTTGATCCTGTCGGGCCAGTGGACGATGAGGGGCGTCGATATGCCGCCCTCGTGGGTCCACCGCTTGAACAGCCGGAAGGGCGAGTTGCTGGCGTTGGCCCAAGCCAGGTCGTAGCTCATGAAGGTGGTGCCGGGACCGGGGCGCAGGTTGGGTATGTTGCCTACCATAACCTCTGACCCGTCGGCGTTGGGCATCGAGTACTGGGACGGCTCCGGCCGGTTGCTCTCCTCGGCCAGGAACTCGGCGCACCCGCCGTTGTCCGACATGAACATGATCAGCGTGTTGTCTTCCACGCCCAGTTCCTGGAGCTTGGCGAGAATCCTGCCGACGCCTTGGTCAACCCGGTCTATCTGGGCGGCATAGACCGCCATGCGAAGGTCGTGCCAGTCCTGGTTGGATGTCTCGTTCCACGGCTGGGCGTCCTTGTCCCTGGGAGAAATCTCCCACTTGGAGTCCAGAATGCCCAACCCCTTCAGTTGCTCGTGCCTGGAGGTGCGCAGGGCCTCCCATCCCCCACGGTACTTGCCCTCATAGCGGGCTATGTCCTCCTCCAGGGCATGAAGGGGCCAGTGGGGAGCCGTGTAGGTGACGTGCAGGAAGAAGGGTTTGCCGCTGCCGGCGTTGTCCTGGATCATGTCCACCGCGTTGTCGGTAATGGCATCGGTGAAATAGTAGCCCGACGGCTCCAGTTCCAGGAACTTGTCGTCCCGCATCAGCGTCAGCGGGTAGAAGAAGTTGGCCGCGCCGGCCACGATGCCGTAGAACCGGTCGAACCCCCGCTGCACCGGTATGGGGTGGCCGGCATTGCCAACCAACTCGTCCCAACTGGCGCGGTTGCGCAGGTCGTACCGTCCGCCGACGTGCCACTTGCCAGACATGAAGGTGGCGTAGCCGTGGTCCCTCAGCACCTCGGCGACGGTGACGCAGTTGTTGTTCAGGTAGCCTTGGTAGGCGGGCGGGCCCCAATTGTCCACCATGTGCCCTACGCCCGTCTGCTGGGGATTCAGCCCGGTCAGCAGCGCCGCCCGCGTTGGGCAACACCTGGCCGAGTTGTACATCTGGGAGAAACGTAGGCCGTTCATTCCCAGCCGGTCAAGGTTCGGGGTGCGAATTTCCGACCCGAAGCAACCGATGTCGGAATAACCCATGTCGTCTACCAGGATAACGATGATGTTGGGCCTGTCTGCCATCTATAAGTCTCCCGTCGTCATTTTTCAGCCGTTTCGGTTTGCCTAAGACAACCGGGGGAACGTTAGCATCGGGCGGAAATGCTGTCAAACACGGGATACGATTTTGCTCAAAACCCGTCGTTCCATCTCTAAGTGGTTGACGACCGCGCCGGGTAAGCTGGACAAAATTTATTACGCCGTTGTCGTGCTTTTACGGCGGGCGGGGTGTGTTTCGTGGTGTGGCGCTGAAGCGGGGCAGCAGAGCGTCGAGGAATAGCGTGATGTCGCTGCGAGATACTCTCCACACCTATGTGGAACATTCCCACACCTGCCCCACCTGCAACCGGGCCCCAGTGTATAACTGCGGTTGCTCCCAATGCTTGGAAATCCACGAAGTCGAGTCCGAATGCACCAGTTGTTTGGCCGCCAAGTTTTTCCGTCGCGGTGGCGCGCTCATTTTCCGGTAGGCTTGGACGCCGACGCAATAAGCCCCCTGAATCCAGGGGGCTTCCTCACATGACGGCGAGTCAGGTAGTTTTGGGCTGATGCCCGCAACGCTCCTATAAGCCCATTGCGGCCAGGCCAACTTTCGCCAGGTCCTCGTCGGCGTTGTGGCCCGACAGCCCGCCGACGCCTATTCCGCCCAGGATGGCCCCGTCCTTGACGATGGTGACGCCGCCCTGCTCATAGGTGATCATTGGGTCGCCGTTCTCGGCGGTGCTGTGCCCGATGTCCAGCATTCTCTGTTCCCAGTTGGACGTGTTGATGCCAAGGATGGCGGCGGTGTAAGCCTTGCGCACCGCGTGTCTGCGGGTGAACACGCGGGCGTTGTCCATCTTGGCGAAAGCTTCCAGGTTGCCCGACGCATCAACGATCGCCAGACAGACCGGGTTGTCGGATATTTCCTGCGCCCGGTCCATCATGGCCTTTATAGCCGCTTGGACCTGCTCCAGCTTCAGTTGCTGGTCGGCGATACGCATGGTTGGCCGGGGAATGTCTTGGCCGGTGGACATAAGATGAGCCTCCTGTTTCTGATGAGTGGCTGTTGCCCCGTGCATTGTATCAAACGCCTGCTCAAGTTGAATGCAGAGTAGTGCCAGGCGGAGCCTCACTCGGTGCGTGGTAAAATGTTCGTCGCAGCGTACATAACTTGAGAAGCAAGGAGGAGGGACATGGCCGTAAGGACCCGCATCGGTGTTATGGTCCCGTCTACCAACACGACTTTCGAAGCGGACTGCCAACTGGTGGCGCCCAAAGACGTTACTATCCACGGTCATCGGATGTGGTTGACCAACGAGTTTTCGGATGCTCAGGGCATGGACCGTATGAACGCGGACATCGAGCTTGCCGCCCGCTACCTTGCCACTGCCAACGTGGACGTCATCGCCTACGGCTGCACCACCGGCAGTTTCTACAAGGGGCCGGGCTGGGACGAGGAGATGATGCGGCTGATTACCGGGGCCACCGGCATTCCTGCCACGGCCACCAGCCCTTCCGTTGTCGAGGCGTTGCGGTTCTTCGGCGCCAAGCGGTTGTCGGTAGCGTCGCCCTATCCCGATTGGAACAACCGGATGCTGAGAGCCTACTTGGAAGCCCAAGGGTTCGAGGTGCTGAACGTGGAAGGCGAGCCGGTGGCCTCCAGTTCGGGCAACCAGGGCATCAACGACCAAGACCCGCAGTCGGTCGTGGAGTTCGCTTCCAAGGTCTGCTTGCCAGAGGCCGACGCCCTGCTGTGTTCCTGCACCGCGTGGCGGTCGCTGGAGGCAGTGGACGAACTGGAGAGGCGCACCGGCAAGCCAGTGGTATCGTCCAACCAAGCAACCATCTGGGCCACTTTCAAGGCCTTGGGCATGACCCCTGAAATACGCGGCTACGGCAGGCTTCTGGGGAGCCTGGCGCCGGTGGCGGCCTAGTAGACCAACCGCTTTGAAATGATGAGCAGAGGGCAACCACAAGGGTTGCCCCTACCTGCCGAGGACTGTACCGTAGGGGCGTCCCTTGTGGACGCCCATATCGCTCCTTCAGTACTCGTAGAACATCTGCTGGATACCCGAGCGGTCAGAGGTCACGGTCAAGGCCAGCATCAGCAGCACCCGCGCCTTCTGGGGCAGTAGGTTGTCGCAGACCATGAGACCCAGTTGCTCCTTTTGCGGCGTGGTCACAACTCTGCCGGCGGTGGCGCGCGTAGCTAACACCACCGGGATCCCTGATTCCGCCGCCGTAGCGGAGGCTTGCAGCACCGCTGGCGGGTAGGTGCCGCCGCCGAAGCCCGCCACCACCAAGCCGTCGGAGCCGTTGGCCCGCACCGCGTCGATCAGCAGCCCGTCGGCCCCGGCGTAGGAGTAAACGATGTCCACCCGCGGCAGGTCCGCCAGGCCGGCAATGTCGAAGGGCGTGTCTACGGTGTGCTTCCGCACCGGCGTCCGGTAGAAGACCACCTCGCCGTCGGAATCGGCGTAGCCCAGGAACCCCAGCTCGTTGGGGCGGAAGGTCTCGACCCGGAAGGCGTTGGCCTTGGTAACGTCCCGGGCGCACTGGATTTCGTTGTTCAACACCGTTAGCACACCTTTGCCCGATGCGTGAGGGGTAGCGGCAATGCGTATGGCGTCCAATAGATTGAGGTCGGCGTCGGTGCCCAGAGACGTTGGCGGGCGCATGGCCCCGGTGACCACCACCGGCTTGGACGACTTGACCGTCAGGTGAAGGAAGTAGGCGGTCTCTTCCAAAGTAGCGGTGCCGTGGGTCACGACGACGCCCGCAACATCCGGCTCGTCGGCGAAAATCTGGTTGATGCGGTTGGACAGCCGCAGCCATTCGGGGCCGCCGATGGCCGTGCTGCCGACGCTGATCAGGTCCTCCGACTCGATGCGGGCCACTTCCAGGGCCTCCGGGACCCTCTCAAGGGACTGCTCGATGGTGATATGCTGGCCCAACTCCGGGTAGAGGATGTAGTCAAGCCGGTGCGGGCCGACCCCGGCGATGCTGCCTCCGGTGCCGATTACCTTGACCAAGGGGCCGTCAACGGGCATGAAGGGACCTCCCGGACTAACATTTCCTCGTCATCCCCGCGAAAGCAGGGATCCAAAGCATGCACTGGGGGACACTGCTGTGCCCCAAGGCATTGGATTCCCGCCTGCGCGGGAATGACGGTTGGGCGAGCCACTTTCCTAAAGTAGCAATATACCCTAGCTCTGCTTGATTAACTTGGTTACGCTGGGGATACCAGCCCCGGCCAAGTACAGGTTTCCGTTGGAATCGCCGCCGATCCAGTGAGCGGCCTTCGACTCCACCTTCTGAATCAGGTTGCCCTGCTTGTCCCAGATTCCCAGGGCCGGTGTCAGTTCGGTAACGTACACCGTCTCGTCCGTGTCCATCCAGATGGACGTTGCCCGGCCCATGTCGGTCCACATCGTTTGGTACTGCCCGTCGGCGGAAAATACCTGCACCCGCTCGTTGTCCCGGTCGCAAACGTACACTATTCCATCCCGGTCCACCCACAAATCGTGGGGCGCGTGGAACTCGTTGGGGGCTACCTTGCCCGGCTCTCCCCAGGACTGGATGAGGGACCCGTCGGCGGCGAAGCGGTGGACGCGGCAGTTGCGGTAGCCGTCGGACACGTACAGGTCGCCGGAGGGCGAGTTGACCATGCCCGAGGGCTTGTTGAAGGGGCCGCCGGCCCTCAGCACCTTGCCGCTGTCCTCCTCGCAGCCGGTGTCGGAAAACACTCCCCTTTCTCCCAGGATCTGAAGAGGCTTGCCGTCTAGGGTGTACTTCAGACACACGTGGTCATCCCGGTCGGTGACGTACATCAGGTCGTCGGTCCCTATGAAAATGCCGTGGGCGAAGTTGGTTGAACCGTCGCCCCATGAGTCCAGGAAATTGCCGTCCCGGTCGAACACGAGAATGGGCGGGTCCTTCCTCTGGAATACGTACACCCTGTCCTGGGAGTCGACGGCCGCCGCGCTGACCTCCCCGAAGGACATCCCGTCGGGCAACCTGGCCCAATTCTCGTTTACTTCGTAGGTATATTTCCCGCTGCCTACCGTTGCCATATTGTCTGGACCTCCTTGAGGATTGTGGTTTGATGCCATCATCGCGCCGCTGGGGTCGGCGATGCTAACGTGGATTATACATCTTGGACGTTGTTCAGAAGTTTCTGCCCTCTCTTTGGGAGCGGACTTGCTTGGCACGGTTGATGATCCGCTCCGTGTCTGTGACAGTTCTTTCTTGGAAGTCGGGGAATTCCGAGAGTGTCGGCTGGGTTCTGGGGCGGTACTCCCGTTCGCCCTCGTACTCGGAATACACATCCGGTGGTATTGAGAGGCGAAATTCGCTCAGGTCGGTGTCGTTGCGGCGTATGTTGCCAAGGAGTTCTCCAATGTCGTGGGTATTCCTGTACTGAGCGTTGTGCGCTTCCAGCAGGGCCTTCATCCCGTGCTCCAGGGTGTTCTGTGCCCTTTTTCCTATCAGGATGTCGTCCATTCCCGTTTGGCAGTCGTTGATGAACCCGATGAGGTGGATCTCGGCATGTCTCAGGCGTTGGTCATATGTAGACCAGTCGAGTTGGTGTTCCGTCTCATCGCCTTCGTAAGCGGCGTAACTTCCCGGATTTCTGGACATAACCCTTCCTTCTTTTACTGCTCGGGTCTCGATGGAGTTGGAGTACTTGCGCTGCTTTCTGAACTCGTCGAGGGTTCGCCAGACAAGTTGCACGGCCACCACGTGTCCGTAGATTTCCTTCGTTGTGTCCTCGGCTCTTCGGGTGGCGATATCCTTGTACTCCCTGCTTGGCTCCAGGGGCTGGACCAACATGATGTCTATATCGGAATGTTCGTCGTGGTCTCCTCTTGCTCTTGACCCGAACAAGATGGTCAGTTCAGGTTCCTCGACCATTTGCGTTGCCTGAGCGACACGCAAGGCCTTGAGGTCTGGTTGATTCAATGTTTCAGGCTCCTGTGAGGTCTTGCAAATCCCGATCGCTGCCCGTCAACTTTCGATGTGCTCCGGTACCGCGGAGCGGCGGGTTCCAGCCGTTCCGATTGGTTCGTGGGCGTCGCGTGTTATCGGGGCGGTGGGGTGTTTGCCGGTACGTGAGCCGGCAGGTTATTCGCCTCTCAGCCTTCGGAGTTCCTCTTCCAGTTCACGGTTTCGGGCCTCGGCCTGCAGCCTGGCTTCCCGCTCCTGTCGGAAGGTGGGAACGTGTTCCCCGGTATTGGGGTCGATCCAGTTGAGTTGCCCGTCGCGCCATTCTAGGATGAGGTCCAGGACGGTGCTGTAGCCCCTGAGCGCCCCATCGGGGAGGGTCTCGACGGTGACGGGCTCGTAGCGACCTTCCGCCAGTCGGTCGCCGGCCAGCTTGGTCAGGTGGTGTTCTCCGGTCTCGTCGAAGCGCCAGTATTCTGGGATGCCCAGGGCGGCGTAGTCGTCCCGCTTGGGGCCGGTGTCCACCTCGGCAGTGCTCTCCGAGGCCACCTCCAGCACGAAGTCGGGGGGCTTGCCCTGTTCCGAGATGATGTAGCCGTTGCTGGCCCTGTAGTCGGCCGGGCTCACGCTGAAGGCGATGAGCAGGTCGGGTCTTCTGGCCCGTGCCCGGTTGTCTTGGGGGGAGGCGATTATCCAACGGTCGTATTCCACCAGGGTGGTTTCGGGATTGCCGAAGTGGAGGGCCAGGGCGGTGTGGCTGGCGTGCTTGTAGACATGGTCGTAGGCGGTCATTTCATCCGGTTCTCTTGGCGGCGGGTCAGGCAGTCTGAACCTTGCCGTGGTATGGATGACGTTTTCGGTGGTCATCTGTTACTTGCTCCCCGGCAGAGTGTTGTCTCTTCCTCTGCGTCCGGCGTTGTCTTGCTTGGTCAATGTTAAGGGGCGCCATAAGGCCGGGTCAAACCTAATTCATGGGTGCCGTGGGGTACGGGTTGGTCTCTACAGGCCTCTCCAGTTGTCCTTATCGTCACGGCCTGAATGAATCCTTTTGACTCCCGATTCGTTGTGCGGAAAATGTTTTTTCTGCTGATGCCCTGCCCTATTCCCCGGTGAATACAGGCGGGCGTCGCTCGCGGAACGATGCGGCCGACTCCGCGACATCGTGGGGAGCGCGCCGGGCGAATACGATGCTGTGGGTCTCGTATTCCAGTTGGTCTTCCAGGTCAGTCTCCATGCCGCGCTGGATGGCCCGCTTGGACATCTGCATGGCCACCGGCGGCCAGAAGGCAATCTGCCGGGCGAGTTCCAGGGCCTCGTCTATCAGGTTGTCCGCGGTGGTCAGCCGGTCCAGCAGGCCGATCCGGTAAGCCTCGTCGGCATCCACGTTGCGGCTGGTGAACACAAGATCGAATGCGCGGCTTATGCCTACGACCCTGGGCAGGAAGTAGGACAGGCCCGAGTCGGGGCTGAGGCTGCGCTCGATGAATACGGTCTTGAACCGGGTGTTCTCGCAGCCGACGCGCATATCGCAGGCCAGGGCCAAGCCCATTCCCGCGCCGGCGGCCACGCCGTTTACGGCGGCGATCGTCGGCTTGTCCAGACCCCGGTAGACCATCATGGCCTGCCGACCCACCCAATTGTATTCATCCAGCCGTTCCGCCCGGCTGGGATGCTCGTCCTTCTCGCTCTGGCCGGTAATGTCCGCCCCGGAGCAGAAACCACGTCCTTTCCCTGTGAAGATGACCACACGGACGCCGTCGTCGTCCCGCAACTCCCGACAGGCCTCCATCATATCGAGGTGAAGCTCGCGGTTGATGGCGTTCAGCTTTTCAGGGCGGCTCAGCGTGATGACACCGGTCTGGCCATCCCGGTCGATAGCCAGGTTTTCGTATGGCATCTTGGTCCTCCGTCCGGGGTCTTATAATCGCCGCAGCGTCTTTAGTGCGGACTTCTTCAAGCCGGGATTATACATCACGCCATCGATTCCGTCGGTCAAAGCGTGGCGGGCGGTCGGGACTTCGGGCGGGCGGAAATTGACTATGGTAGCGGTGGTGGATACGCTGTTGCCTCTCGCAGGTCGCAAGCCGTTACACCAAATTCCCAAGGTCAGTGAGTTGTTTCATGTCTGATGCGAACTTGTCCCTGCGCTACTCTCAGGCCACGATAGCCAGTGCAGTCGCCCGTCTGGGGGCTGAGATAAGCCATGACTACAAGGACCGCAACCCTTTACTGGTGGGGGTGTTGAACGGCGCTTTCATGTTCATGGCCGATCTGGTACGGGCCATTGAGGAGCCGATTGAGGTCGGGTTCGTGGCGGCACACAGCTACCACCAGACCGACAGCACGGGCAATGTGCAGACCTTCGGTGTGCAGTCTCTGAATGTCCGGGGGAGGCATGTGGTCCTGGTTGACGACATATTGGATACCGGACAGACCGCCACCCGGCTCATGGAATTGATTGGCGAAGGTGGACCGGCTTCGGTCGCCCTGTGCTGCCTGCTGGACAAACCGTCCCGGCGGGTTGTGGCTATTGACGCCAACTACCGGGGGTTAATTATCCCCGATGAGTTCGTCGTCGGCTACGGTCTCGATCTTGACCAACGCTGGCGGAATCTCCCGGATATCTACACAGTGGCCCAAGGGGGAACATCCAGCAAGTGAAGGGCCGATGACGCACGGCAGGCCCCATACGGAACCTGCGTACTTGCCAAGACGGTGGGACCTATGTCGATTATGCGGGCGAGCGCCAGTCATTGCCCGGCATAATGCGCAACATGAACTCGTCGAACATTGGAACCGTAAACGCGGTATCGCCGTGGCTCGGACTCCAGATCATACCTTTGTTGATCAATTGATTTCTGGTCGGAGCCAAAGAACTCACTTGACGTTCAAGCTCATTGGCAATGTCGCCTGAACGGTGGGGTCCTGCTCCAAGCTGGGCCATCGCCCGCACATACCTTTTTTCGGATGGCGTAAGTCTGTCAAACCTTACCAGGAAAAAGCTTTCGTCGAGAGTGGCTACGGCTTGTTTAGACGCTATTTCGACATTAGAAATCGTGATGGGTGACTTCTCGGCTACGTCCCATACATGCTTGCCCCATTCCTGCAAAAAATAGGGGTAGCATCGAGTTTGATATATGATAGCGTCCAGGGCGGCGGCCTCTATCTCTACTCCTTCTTCGGTGGCTGGTTTGGCAATAGCCAGTCTTGCGTCCTGATCGGACAAAGGCCCAATTTCAGGGAACTCGAAAAGCCTTTCAGCATAGGACTTGGCCTTTCCCATGCGGCCTCGTACCTGGGGCAGACCTGCCCCGATCATTACTACGGGAAGTTGCCGTTGGGAAGCCCGGTGCAATGCGGTGATCAGTGCCGCAAGTTCATCCTCCTTCACGTATTGAAGTTCGTCGACGAAGATCCCTACACAGGTGTTATCTGCTCTGGCGGCCTCGCAGACGGCTTCCAACAACTGTTGCAGATCGCTCTCTAAATCCCCGTTGTCCGCCAATCCAGGCTCAGAGTCAAAGTCTAAGCCGACCTCGATATCCTGATACTTCACCTTCAGGGCTCCAACAAATCCTGCGAGCCCTCTAAGCGCACGCTGCGCCAGGTCCTTGGCCGCTTCTCTATTCGACAGTTTCAGCAACGCAATGCGTAATTGAGGCGCCAAAGTCGAAGGTAGGGAACGTCCTTCAGGAGCTTCTATCCGCAGGGTGCAAATACCTCCGGCTTCAGCATCCTCCCGGATGCGGTCCAGCAGCACGGTCTTTCCTACTCCCCTCAAGCCGACCATCAACAGGCTTTTGCTGGGGCGTCCAATTCTGGTGCGCTCTAGTGCGACGTGGGCAGTGCGACGGATCTCATCACGGCCGGCCAATTCCGGCGGTGGAGTTCCCGCCCCCGGTGCGTATGGGTTGCGTATAGGGTCCATGTCGCCAGTTTATAGCAAAATTAGCTAAATTACAAAAAATTTATAATATGGCTAACTTTGCTATATTTATGTCCGTCGATACACCCTCACGCCACCCGTGACACCTTGTGGGCCGGAACACGGTATACGTAGTTGACCGCCGACCGACTTGACTCACGGCTATTCCTCTTATCGTTGGGTGTTAAGCCCAGACTTGTTTTGCTTTTCACGAAAGCCCGTGGAACGGGTTGATGACCTGAAGGCCGTCGTAGTCTTGGCCGTGGTTGAAATCTTCCGAGTGTACAGCGTCGCAGCCGCTGAGCTTGGCGGCGGCCAGGACCATACAGTCCCAGTAGGAAAGGGCGAACGTTTCCCGGTAACGAAGGGCTGTTCTCAATGTGTCCGAAGTCAGGGGTTGCACATGATGGTGTTGTAGCAAGTCCATGACCTCCACAGCTTCTTGGTGGAGCAGTGCTCCGGGCCGTGATGGCCTGGTGACCTGCACGTAGAATTCGCCAAGCACTTGGACGGAAAGGGCCAAGTCGTCTTGGGACAGGAGTTCTTCGGCAGTGTGTTGCTTGGCAGCATCCTCCGGCAGTGTGCTAACCGCGTAGACTGGTATGTTGGTGTCAACGAAGCGCATTGCGGTCGTACAGTTCCTCTCGGCTCAGATTGTCGGAAGAACGGATTCCGCCGCCCCTGGCCTGGATTGATGCCACAATTTCCCCGAGGGTCCTCTTGCGAACTGGGAGCTCGGCGTCGGTTAGGCTTTTAAGGTATTCCCTGACCATCGCTGAGACCGACGTGCCGCGCTCGGCGGCCCTGATGCGGGCCAGGCGGTACGTCTGGTCGTCCACGGTTACGGTGATGTTCTTCATGGCTTCCTGATCCTGTGTTCCAGTGTGGCACAGTATATGTTGGCATAGTGAAGTTGGGCAACCGCGGTTAACAGGACGCGAAACCGGGACATTAAAGTAGCCTCCGGGCAAGCTCCCGGAGGCTGAATCTCAACCTGAAAAGTAGTGGCGGGAGTGCGAGGGAGTCGAACCCACCTACCCCGCTCGTCACGAGGCATAACGGATTTGAAGTCCGCAAGAGCCACCGGGCCCCATCCACTCCCGTAATAGGTCGAAACCGGTACGTGGAGAATTTACCGGCAGTTCGGCAGGCTGTCAACGCCAAGGGTGGATTCCCGCGCAGGCGGGAATGACTGGGCGAACGGCCGATTGGGGTGTAGGAATTATCATCGCCCCAACCCAGCCACTCCTACCCCGCCAAGGCAGCCGCCACTTCCGAGCTGTCGGAGATGGTGGCCAGGAAGGGGAGGGCGAAGATAAACGCCGCGTCGTGGGCTTCCTGGCTGACGGAGGCGCAGCAATCGCCGACCACCACGACGTTGTAGCCCCGGTCGGAGGCCTCGCGGGCGGTGCCTTCGACGACGAAGTTCGTGGCCACGCCGGCCAGCAACAAGGTGCCGATGCGCTTGTTCTTGAGAATCGGCTCCAGGTCGGAAGCGGTGAAGGCCGAGACTCCCCGCTTGGTAACGACGGGCTCGCCCTCCTGGGGCGTCAGGGCATCGTGTATGGCCGCGCCCCAAGTTCCTTCGATAAGGGCGTTGGCGGCGTGCAGGCCCTGCCACAGTCCGGCGTTGGCCGGGCGTTCCGGGTAACCGGGGCGAAACTTGACCGATACGTAGATGGTCAGGACGCCGGCGTTGCGGGCGGCGGTCAGCAACCCGGAGGTCTTGCCCAGCACGTCGTTGTCCTTCACCATCTGGGCGAAGCCAAAGTCCTTGAATGCGCCCTCTTCATGGACGATGTCGTTTTCAAAGTCCATGACCAGCAGGGCGGTGTGGCCGGGATTCAGTTCCAAAGCCATGATGTCCTCCATGCACCGTTGGGGGCGTATCTGTTACGGAAAGCGGGGTTATTATATACCGGCAGACTCAGCCCGCTCACCATGAGCGGTCACGTTCGCCCTGAGCTTGTCGAAGGGCTGCCCGTTCATGGTTCGACAAGCTCACCACGAACGGGCGCGGTTCCACCTGTTGACAATTAAAGAACCCTGACCGTACTCCCGAAAGAAAAAGACTGGCATATCCGCCAGTCTTTTTCCTCGATACCGGGGTCGGCTCCGGTCTGCCTAGTCGCCCAGGACGTCGTCAATCTTCTGCTTCAACCGGCCCTTGGGGACCGCGCCGACTATCTGGTCGACGGGCTGGCCGTTCTTGAAGAAAATCAACGCGGGGATGCTGCGGACGCCGTACTGCATGGCGATTTGGGGGCTGTTGTCCACGTCCAGCTTGCCTACGCTCAGTTGGCCGTCGTATTCCACAGCCATGTCATGCACCGAAGGGGCGATCATCTTGCAGGGGCCGCACCACTCGGCCCAGAAATCCACCATCACAGGCACGTCTGACTGGAGGACTTGCTCCTCCCAATTGGCCTCGGTTACTTCGATGGGTTCCGCCATTTTTTCCTCCAATGGATATTCGTCTATTTGATTGCCGAACGCACGGAGAATCAACGAATTCCGTACAAGTCGATTTCAGTGTATACCGGCGTCAAATGCAGGTCAACCGTGGACTGACTGCGCCATTGGATTCCAACCGCCGTTCCTTTATATTGGTTGATAAGTGAATTTTCGTGGAGGCCGCTTGACGCAGCAGACCATCGCCAAGGGTGAAGTGCTGGACCTTGTATTGGAAGCCTGGGGCCGGTTGGGAGAGGCCATGGCCCGGTGCCAAGGAACCGACGTGTTCGTGTTCGGCGGCATACCCGGCGAGAAGGTTACCGCCGAGGTGGTGCGGGTGCACCGCCGCTACGCCGAGGCGCAGGTGGTGGAAGTGCTGGAGCCTTCCCCGTGGCGGATCCAACCGCCCTGCTCCTACTACGGCCAATGCACCGGGTGCCAGTGGCAGCACATGGACTACCAACGCCAGTTGGAAGTCAAGCGCGACAAGGTGGTGGACGCCCTGAAGCGAGTGGGCGGGTTCGACGACGTAGATGTTTCGGAGGTGGTGCCGTCGCCCAAGCAATACGGGTACCGCAACCATGCCAGGTTCACCGTCGGACGGCAGGGAGAGTTGGGCTTCGTTCACCGGCAGTCGCGCCGGTTCGTCAAGATCGACCGGTGCATGTTGATGCACGACGGGATCAATTCCACCTTGACTGAGTTGCAGGACAGGTGCGGCGAGACAACCCAGCTTTCCATCCGCGCCGGGCAGTTCACCGGCGATACCCTGGTGCAGCCCAAGTTGACCAACCCGGACATCTCATTGCCCACGGGGCAGAAGACGTATCAAGACTCCATCGACGGGCGGCGGTTCCGGGTGGCGTCCCCGTCGTTCTTCCAAGTCAACGTGGAGCAGGCAGCCAAGGTGGCGGAGGTAGTCCAGCAGGCGCTGGACCTGCAAAAGACCGACCTGCTGGTGGACGCGTACATGGGAGTAGGAGCGTTCGCGGCGCTGCTTGCGCCCCACGTCAGAAAGGTCATCGGCATCGAGGAGTCCAGCGCCGCCGTGGCCGACGCCAAGGAAAACATCGAAGACCTCGGCAACGTGGAACTGGCCTTGGGCAAGACCGAGGCGGTGCTGGGGTTGCTGGAAGAAAGGCCCGACGCCGTGGTGCTGGACCCGCCCCGGGCCGGGTGCCAAGCGGGGGCACTGGAGGCCCTGTTGCGGTTGCTGCCGCCAAGGATCGCCTACGTTTCCTGCGACCCCGAGACCCTGGCGCGGGACCTCAAGGTGTTGTGTCAGGACGCCTATACACTGGACAGGGTCGTCCCCTTGGATATGTTCCCCCAGACCCACCACGTCGAGTGCGTCGCCACCTTGTCACGGAAGGCCGGCTATGCCCCCTTGGTTTTGGCCTCGGCGTCCCCGCGCCGCAGGGACCTGCTGAACGACTTGGGGCTGGACTTCCAGGTAGTCCCGTCCAACATCCCCGAGGAGAAACAGGACGGCGAAACACCCGCCGACATGGTGAGACGGTTGTCGATGGAAAAAGCCCAAGCGGTCGCCGAACAACTGAAGGACGGGTACGTCATCGGCGCCGACAGCACCGTGGTGCTGTACGGCGAGGCTTATGAAAAACCTTTGGATGTCGAGGACGCGCGGCGAATGTTGCGGCAACTGCGGGGCACCAACCATCAGGTCGTAACCGGCGTGACGGTGATCGACGCCTCATCAGATCGCACCTTGACTGAGAGCATGGCCAGCGACATAACGTTGCGTAACTTCACCGACGCCGAAATGGAAGCATCCATAGCCTCGGGAATGCCGATGGACAAGGCCGGCGCCTACGCGGTGCAGGACCCGGACTTGAAACCGGCCGCATCGTGGCAAGGCTGCTACACCAACATAATCGGCCTCCCCCTCTGCCGGTTGCTGGACATGCTGCGGGAAATCGGCTGCCAGCCGCCGCCCGGACGGGACTGGCCCGACCCCGAAGAATGCGGCCCGACTTGCCCGTCACGCTTGGGTGAAGCGGCCCGTCATTCCAACCCACCTTCTCATTCCAACCTGACCGATCATACTACCCCGACCAGCCACACCAACCAGACCATTCACCCCGCCCCCACCCGTCATTCCCGCGAAGGCGGGAATCCATCACCGGAGCAACAACCATGAACTTCATGGGAATGGGGCCCATGGAGTTGGGCGTAATCCTCCTTATCGCTTTCCTGGTGCTGGGGCCGGGAAAGTCCATCGACGCCGCCCGGAACACCGGCAGGATTCTGCGGGAACTGCGCAAGAGCTTCTCGGACCTGGCCTCCGCGGTGGACTTGGAGGAACGCCAGCAGCCCAACCGTCCGCGGAACACCCCGCCGTCCGACCAATCCGACTCTTCACAGAAGCGGCCCGGTGATGAATGAACGGGAGTTGACCCTGGTCCAGCACCTGGGCGAGTTGCGGAAGCGCGTCTTCTGGTCCGTGGTTGCTCTGCTGGCGGGCAGCGCCGTTGCCTTCGCCTTCTTCAGGCAGATAATCGAACTGCTGGTGCGTCCCGCGCGGGACCTGGGACCGGACGCGGCCGGGCAGTTGATTTACACGGAAGTCACCGAGCTTCTCACCACCAGCGTAAAGGTGTCCTTCGTCGGCGGGTTCATCCTGGCCCTGCCGGTAATCCTGTACCACGTGATCATGTTCGTCGCGCCGGGCCTGACCCGCCGCGAGAAACGGTACCTGCTGGCGTTCCTGCCCGCCGCCTTCCTGGCATTCGTCTGCGGCGTGGCCTTTGCTTACTTTGTGATGAGCCCGCCCGCCCTGCACTTCCTCCTGACCTTCGGCGGCGACGTTGCGACGCCAATGATCAGGGTCAGCAACATCGTCAACCTGATGATCCGCCTGCTGTTCTGGATGGGTCTGGCCTTCGAGACGCCCTTGATAATGTACCTGCTGGCCAGCCTGGGGATTGTCAACGCCCGGCGTCTTGGCCGGTTCCGGCGTTACTGGGTGATTATCGCCTTCATCCTTGCGGCTATCATCACCCCGACCTTCGACCCGGTGAACCAGGCCCTGGTGGCGGTGCCCCTTCTGGTGCTCTACGAGTTGGGCGTGCTGTTGGCCAGAATAGCGGGCCGCAGGAAGGAGCCGGAGTCCCTATCCCCGGTGCCCCGCGCCGAGTAAAGGTAACTTTCCCCCCGCCCCGTCATCCGCCCCTGCGTCGTCAACCGCTCCCGCCCGCCATTCCCGCTCCACCCTCATCATCCCCGTTTCACCTTTCGTCATTCCCGCACAGGCGGGAATCCATCACCCAAACAAAAAGGCCAGCGGGTTAAGCTGGCCTCTTCACAATTCCCGTTCAACATTCCATCCCCGCCGCGTCCCGGGGCCGCCGGAATTGTCTCGGGCCGTCAGTCCCCCCGCTTGGTGACGCTGGTGGTCTCCGACTGCTGCTCTTTCTCTTCTTCGCCGGTTACCGCGCTCTTGAAAGTCCTGATGCCGCGCCCCAGGGACGCGCCTATTTCCGGCAGCTTCCTTGCCCCGAAGACCAGCAGGATGATGGCCAGGATAATCAACAGTTCGGTCAATCCGAAAGGTCCAACTCTCATTATGCTCCCTGCTTATGAGAAGGATTCCCGCCAGCGCGGGAACGACCAGTCAGGTACTGAAGGTTCTTGGTTCAATGATAACAAAAGCGGTGCGGGCGGTACAATGCGGGTTGACGAACTGTCTGAATCAGGATTCTCAAGATTGAAGGATTAGCGGGATATATTCGCGTTATCCTGAAAATCCTAAAATCCGGTAAATCCTGATTCAGATTCAGTGGTAGACGTGCAAACAATTTTCACTCCAGCTCGAAGATATCCTGCACCGGCAGGGTGAATCCGGGCAGGACAGGGGAGCCATCCAGGGTATCGTCCTCTGTAAGAGTAACCACGGGAGTGCCGGTTTGATGCACGTCGATCGTTCTCGATTGTGGGTATACGACCCAGACCAGCGTCACCCCGTAGGCCAGCCACATCAACGCCTTGTCATTTACTGCGGCTATAGAATCGCTGGGCGAGGCTACCTCCATCACCAGGTCGGGAACAACTTCCGAAAAGCTGGTGGGCCTGACGGCGAAAGGCATACGCTCCGCCGACGTAAACGCCATATCAGGCTCACGTACTGTATCCGGGTCCCTTCCCAACCGGATACCGGCATCGGACCCTATCAACCTTCCCAAACGTCGCGGCCTGACATAGCTCCACAAAGGACCAGCCACGTTCATCACGATTTCGCCGTGCATGTTTCCGACAGGCACCGTCTCGCAGAGCACCCCCCGAATAAGTTCGCCCCTCACTCCCTCGCTGTACAAGCGGAGCAGGTCTTCGGCAGTCAGCAGTTTCGTCTTGGCTGTCGTCATCTCAACCGGGGAGCCTCTTTCAAGGTTCGGTTATTATGGCTCGTTACGATTAGAAAATGTCCCGTACCGGCAGGGTGAAGCCAGGTAAGACCGGGCCACCGTCCAAGGCGTCGTTTTCCGTGAGCGTGACCACGGGAACGCCGGACTGATAGACGGCTATGGTTCTGGAGTCCGGGTATACCACCCAGACCAATACCACCCCGAATCTCAGCCACATCTGCGCCTTTTCGTGAACTTCCCGCATAGTGTCGCTTGGAGAGACAATCTCCACCACCAATTCAGGAACTACTTCCGCAAAGCCGCGAATCCTCGCGTTCAAGGGTAGCTGCTCGGCTGACGTAAACGCCACGTCCGGCTCCCGCACCGTATCCGGGTCCCGTTCCAGCCAGACACCCGAATCGGATGTGGTCAGGGTTCCCAGCCCTCTAGGCTCGACAAAAATCCCCAATCTAATTACAAACTTGGCCGCAATCTTGCCATGCTCCATTCCCGTAGACACAGTTTCGTGAAGCACTCCCCGCACCAACTCGCCCCTGACCCCTTGGCCGTACAAGCGGAGTAGGTCGTCGGCAGTCAGCAGTTTAGTTTTGCCTGTAGTCATATCAACCCGAGACCTTCTATTGTTTGGACTATTGTAACCGATAGTAACCCCAGTATCGCCGATTTGCGCGCTGCGGTGCTACAATCGCAACCCATAGATGCCGGAAAAGGTGAGTCCCGATGGACGTTAAAGAAGCAGCGCAGACAGCGAAAGCTTACGTTGTAGAACTTTTCGCTGAAGAGCAAATTGTGAACATAGGCCTTGAAGAAGCTGAGTTCGACCGGATATCGAACACGTGGAAGATAACAATCGGTTTCTCAAGGCCGTGGGACCAGAAAAACGTTCTGAGTGCTGCGCTCGGAGAAGGCCGACCGGCGCGCTCATACAAGGTGATGCGCATCAACAACGAAAGCGGCGGCGTTGAGTCCCTCAAGGACCGCCTTCTGAGGGAAGATACGACGTGAGACCATGACCCAACCTGGATTGTTCATCGACGCGAATCTTCTCTTGTTGCTTGTAGTGGGCAGTGAAGGACGCGAGTTGATAGTCAAACATCGTCGCTTGGACGGATATTCCGCGAATGACTACGATATTTTGCTGGACCTGATTCGTCAGGTTGCGAGAGTGTTCGTAACGCCGAGCACTCTTACCGAAGCGTCCAACCTGCTCGCGCAACACGGAGAACCGGAGCGGTCCCGCATACTGCGAAGGCTCAAATATATTGTTCACGAAAGCGAGGAAGTCGTGGTCGCCAGCGCAGTTGCAACGAACAACAGCCAATTCGAACGGCTGGGGCTTACTGACGCCGCGCTCCTTGAAGCGATTACCCCTCAGACTCCCCTGGTAACCGTCGACTTTGATTTATACATTGCCGCTCTGGAGAAAGGGGAGGATACAGTGGTAAATTTCACGCAACTCCGTGACCGGTAGTCTGTCTCGACATGGAGCATCGCCGCGTTATATAGCTTCCCCCAACCCCGCCTGCCGCCCTTGGGGGCGGCGGACGCGCTGGGCCGGTTGGTAGGCCGCCGGGCGTGGCGGCAGGTCGAAGGCGTTGCCCGCCAGCATCTCTTCGATGGTGCGAAGCTGTATTTTGGGGAAGTCCCGCTGCCATACGTCGGAATGGTAGAGGCCGCCGCTGGCCGCTTCCGCCCGCATGTCCCGCGTCGGCTCCTCCAGCGAAATGAACAAGCCCATCGCCGCCTTCTCCCGCTCCACCACGCCCTTCAGGTCGCGCACCTGGGGCGACGACACCCGCCCGCCCTTCACCTGCACCACTATCTTGTGGGACGTGCGCCTGGACCCGTCGATGAAGTAGAGCAGGCCGTCGATGCCCCGGTCCGCGCCGCGCTTCTGCTCCGACTGGGGCTGGGCCTCCAGCAACGACACTGCCCAGAACTGGAACTGGTAGGGGTCCTGCTCCCACAGGGCCCGGGCGCTGCCCGCGTCCTGCGGCTCGCCGACCACCTCGTAGTCCCGGCCCGGCTCCAGGCTGAAGGCCGTCTTGAGCCGGTTCTTCATCAACGCCACGGCAAGGTGGGTAATGTCGATGCCCAGCCACTGCCGACCCAGCTTGTGGGCCGCCGCCACTGCCGTCCCGCACCCGCAGAAAGGGTCCAGCACCACGTCGCCCTCGTTGGAGGAGACTTGGATGATGCGTTCCAGCAGGGCTTCCGGCTTTTGGGTGGGGTAGCCGAGAGATTCCGAGCGGGACGCGGGGCGTATGTCGGTCCAATCATTTTGCAGGGGGACGCCGGGCATTTCATCCAGATAGCGTTTGTATCTTGGCGTCCCGTTTCTGGTATATGCGATTCGCCCTTCTGCGGACATGGCAATCATTCCGTCTTTGGAATAGGCCCAATATCGCCCTTGATACGGAATCACGCCTTTGTATTCCCATCCATCAACAGGTTGCTCGTATTCCCCGATGAGGTCGGCTTCCCATTCCCCGTTGCCGAAACGCTTCACACGCCACTCATAGCTGGTATCCCCTCCAGGTTTGGCTGCGGTTAAGTCCCCCATTTGGTATCGTCTTCCTGATCCTGACTCCGTGAATTTGTAGAACGATTCTACATAGTCGCTATCGTATTCCGTATATAGCCAGTTCCAATTCCATGCATTGCTTTTGGTGTAGAAGAAGATTGTGTCGTGAACGTTGCCATATTGTCGGCGGCCTTGCTTGGCGTCGTTGTGCGCGTTCGTGCGACGCCAAACTATTTCACTTCTGAAATTCTCAGGGCTGAAGACTCCATCCAAAAGCAACTTCAAGTAATGACTCGCCGTCGGGTCGCAGTGCAGGTACAGGCTGCCGGTGGGCTTCAACACCCGGTGCAGTTCCACCAGCCGAGGGGCCATCATCACCAAGTAGGCCATCATGGCGTTGCGGCCGATGAACTGGCGGAAGGCGGAAATCATGTCCTTCACCGCCGACGGGACCGCCGGGTTCTGGATGATGTCCAACTCGAAGGTGCGCTCCGTCTCCTGCGTCCACTCCCAAGTGTCGGTGAACGCCTTTATCTGAGCCGGCGACTCCTCCCCCGTCCGCTCCCTGAACAGCACGTTATATGACGCGTTGGAGTTGAAGGGCGGGTCCAGGTACACCAAGTCCACCGACTCGGCTGGAACATGGTCGCGCAGCACCTGGAGGTTGTCGCCGTAGTAGAGGGTGTTAGGCATGGGGAGACTCCGCCAGCCGCTCCGCGTCGCGGATGTAGTCGGCGGTGGCGTGGATGTCCCGGATTACTTCCTCTTCCGGTTCGCAAACGCCGTCATAGAAACAGGCGCCGTGCAGATCTTGCATCCGCTGGCTGTAGCGCGTCGCCAAGCTTTCGAAAGCCGCGTTCTCATGGCGCATGCCTCGGATGGTGCGGTACGTGATCCCAGAGGTCCCCGGCTCTCGCCCGGTCCTTTCCAGAATCAAAGCGTCCGTAGCGTGCTTGGTGGCGCCCCAAGACTTCTCCGCCGCGTTGCGCAGATGGCCCTGCTCCAGCATATCCAGCGCGTCTTGGTAAAGCGACCAAGCGTCGGCCATGATGTATCGGGCCCGTTCGGTGCGTAGCATAAACTCCCCTTATGTAGTGAGGTGGTCATTTCTTTCAGAATGTGATCTTTGATGGGTTCGGGCTACAGACTATACCGCATAACGGCGGGGGTAAGCCTGTATATCCCGGAGCAAGTCCATATAAGCTTCCCAACCAAAGTGTTGAAACAACGCGACGGAGTAGTTCAAGGCGAGGTCTTTAGTATCTGCGATCAACTCGATGTGAGAAACGTCAACCTTGCAAGTGAATTCGTCTAGGGAGGCCTTAAACGGACCAAAGTATGAAGAATCCATCAGTTTGTCGCTGATATTGAGGCCCCGTCCTTTGAGTCCTCGAACGTTAATCTCCAAGTGAGTTTGCCCAGTGCTGGCCTTGGTGAACGCTAGCCGCGCAGCCAACTCGAAGATGGCAGTGAATTGATGGACGATGTCTGCCATCTCGATAAATTGGCCGTGTTTCCAGTCGTCGGGTGGCGGCCATAGTTCGGACTGGTCCCACCAGTCCTCACGCATCCCTTTAAGGACTACCAACTGGCCGCTTTGAAAGAACCGCCACAGTTCCAAGTGGCGTCCCCAGTCGCACTCGTGACCGATCCAGTCTTTGCCGCATTGGGGTGGTGCACCGGACCCCAAATAAGGAAACTCCCACGAATAGACCTCGACATAGGTCTTTTCCAGAATGTGAAGAAGCTCTGACCGGTCGGTGATTAGCTTATCCACGAACGTGTGCGGGCGGATAACCACTCTCCAGTAGCCGCGGGACCGTATTTTTTCCAGCAGTTCGCTCATCTCGAATCACCCGGTTGATTGTCAGGGTCGGTATCCGCATCAATAACCGTTTGTGGGACAGGCAGCCCGGCCCTTTGTACCATGCTAAGGAATTGTCGTATGCCTTTTTCTATTGCCAGGTTAAGCAGGTCCCGCATATCGGCTTGGGTAGGTATCTCCGATGTTTCCGGTTTCCTCCGGGGTCTTACGTAGCAAGCGCCGTCGCGCAGCACGTCGCCGAAAGACCTCTTGCACAGGACTGGTATGTCGGAAAACTCCTCTACTTCAAGGACTACGTAGTTACTGCCGTAGTGTTCCTTTATTTCCAGTTCAAAGGTGACGCCGGGGTCTGCATAGCGTGCAATCTGGTCTGACACTGCATCATAGGTCCAGGTGCGCCGGTCATTGTCAGTGAGACCAACCGGGTCCAAATTGCCTCCACGATCACTGACGCCTATTATCACCTTGCCGCCACCGCGTCGATTCGACATGCCCAGCGCCGCCTTAACGACTTGTGCTATCAGCCTGTTATTGGATAGAGGCCCAGGTTCCTTGAACTCTATACCACTTATCTCGTGGCGCAGGGCCATGGCATTGGCGAATTCTTCGTCCGTCACTTACTGAGCTACTCTCATTTCTGGTTTTATCATTGTCAAGCTGTGCCAACCATCCCGGTATAAACGTGACTACTCACCCGGCCCCACCCCCGCCAACCGCTCCACGTCCCGAATGTAGTCTGCGGTGTCGTGGATGTCGTGGATTAGGAGGAATACCGGCTCGACGTTTTTCTCGCAGACAGCCGTCTGGTAGATATCGTGCGACAACGTGGCGTAACGGCCGATTATCATCTCCCAGTCGTTTAGTTCTTTTCTCATGTGAGTCAAACGGCTGTATGTCCCTTCTTCATGGTCAGGCTCGGGCTCGACACCGGTGCGGGCCAGAATAAAAGCATTGGTGGCCAGTAAGGCGGCGCACCAAGTCTTCTCCGCTGACTTACGGAGCAATTCACGGTCCCAGAGTTTAGTGGCCTCCTCCAGGTATTTGATGCCCTCCGCATAAGTTGCGTGAGCCTCGGCGAAAAGATGTGACGTTCGCTCTGGTTTCAACATACATGCCCCTTTAAGGTTGTGCTTGCGCCATGTTCTCTGCTCGGCGGATGTAATCTCGGGTGCCGCGAATTAGAGCGGCTGCAACATCCAGCGATGCTCGGGATCCACCGTAGAAACATTCTGCATGAAGAACTCTGGCCCGGATACGGAAACGGGATCGTAACGCGGCCATTTCAATGGCGCCATAACTGAGTAGCCTGATACCATTCGACGTCTGGCCGGTCCCCGAGGTCTCCCTACCGGTCCGCGCCACAATCAAGGCGTCAGTGGCCCGCTTGGTGGCGCCCCAAGCAACCTCCGCCGCTACGCGGAGCTTGCCAAGGTCAAGCAGTTCCATGGCCTCATCGTACAATAGTCTTGCATCGTCAAAAAGGGCGGCGGTGCGCTCCGGTTCCAGCATTGTTCTCCCGTATGGTCAGGTTGCCTCGATTCTAGCATGGCCCCTGTCCTTGTATCCCTTCGCGGGCCGCTTGTATACTGACTCATCCGGCCGCAAACTCGGCAGGTCACGCCGGTTGCGGCGGTGACTTTTATTTCTGCGAGCGCATATGGAATCACCTTACGACGTGGTACTGATTGGAGCGGGGCCCGGCGGCTACGTCGCCGCGGTGCGTGCCGGCCAGCTTGGGTTGAAGACCGCGATAGTGGAAAACGAAAACCTGGGGGGCGTTTGCCTCAACTGGGGCTGCATCCCCAGCAAGGCCCTGCTGAAAAACGCTGAAATACTCTCCTACTTCAGAAGAGGGGAAGAGTTCGGACTGACCTTCGACAACTTCCACGCCGACTACTCGGCCGCGGTGGCCCGCAGCCGGAAGGTGGTGGGCCGCAACACCAGGGGCGTCGCTTACCTGTTGCGCAGGAACAACGTGGAGCACATCCGGGGTCACGGCCGGCTGGCTGGTCCCAACGTGGTGGAAGTTGCGCCCGAGGGCAGGCGGCTTTCCGCTAGGAACATAATCATCGCTACCGGGGCGCGGCCCCGCACCATTCCGCCGCTGCCGGTGGACGGGGACAGGATAATCACCAGCCGCCAAGCCATAGTGCTGGATGAGCTTCCGTCCAGCGTCGTCATCGTCGGCGGTGGGGCCATCGGCGTGGAGTTCGCCTACCTCTACCGGATGTACGGTGTGGATGTGACCGTGGTGGAGCTTCTGCCTCGATTGGTGCCCGGTGAGGATGAAGACATAAGCAGGCTGCTGGAGCGAAGTTTTTCCCGCCAAGGCATCAACGTGATGACCGGCGCCGGGGTCAAAGGCGCCCAGGTTGGGCCGTCCGGGGTGACGGTGACGGTGGAGAAGGACGGCGTCGAGTCGGAGTTGGCTTGCGACAAGGTACTGGTGGCCGTGGGCGTCCAACCCAACAGCGACGATGTGGGGCTTGACACGGCGGGCATCGCCACGGAACGAGGATACATCGGTGTAGACGACGTAATGTCCACCAACGTCCCCGGAGTATATGCCGTTGGCGACGTGACCGGAAAGCTGGCGCTGGCCCACGTAGCGTCCGCCCAAGCAGTGGCGGCGGTGGAGCACATAGCCGGGATCGAGACCCAGCCCCTGGACTACGAGTCCATGCCCAGGGCTACTTATTGCAACCCCCAGATAGCCAGCTTCGGCCTCACCGCAGCCCAAGCCGCGGAGCGGGGTTACGAGGTGAACGTCGGTACCTTCAACGCTCAAGCCAACGGAAAGGCGCTGGCAATGGGCGAGCCAGACGGCGTGGTCAAGCTGGTGGTGGACGCCAAGTACGGGGAACTGCTGGGCGGCCACATGATAGGGCCGGAGGTCACCGAGCTATTGGGCGAGTTGGCAGTGGCGAAGGTGCTGGAAGGGACCACGCTGGAGTTGGGCTGGGTCGTTCATCCCCATCCGTCGCTTTCGGAAATGGTGAAAGAGGCGGCGCTTAGCGCCCAGGGGCGGGCCATACACATGTAGGGTTCCTGGAGAGGTCGTATCCTCACGAAATGCTGCGAATAGTCAATCGTCGTGAACGCGATTCAGCCCGTGTTGCAGCCCTCAACCGTCAAGGGTATACTTTGGGAAGACCTCAAGCAGGGCAGTTTCCACGTTTGAACGAGTGAAATTGTTGCTGCTTGCCACCCAGGTACACTGTGACAGTCCCCGGTAAGGAGCGATTCAATGGGCGTGGGAAGCTTCGATTTTTCTCTCGCAATTGGTGGTGAGGCCGGGCAGGGCATAGCAACTCCGGGCGATATCCTCGCCCGCATATTCGTCAGGCGCGGGCTGCACCTCAACACTTACAACGCCTACCAATCGATCATCAGGGGCGGGCACATCTTCCTTTACGTTCGCGTCAGCGACGAGGAGATTCACACCCACGGGGACAAGATCGACTTGCTGGTGTGCCTGAACCAGGACACGATGGACCGGCACCTGCAATTGATGGGTCCCGGCACCAGCGTGCTTTACAACGGCGACAACGTAAGGCCGGGAGAGGCCGCCGACGGAGTGCAGTTGTGCCCCCTGCCGGTGTCTCAATTGAACAAGAGCCGCAATCGCTTGGTGTTGAACACCATGGCGGTGGGCGCGGCCATGTCCCTCTTGGGTCTTGATTTCGGGATTCTTGAAGAGAGCCTTAACCTGCGGTTCCAGCGGCAGGGTCAGGCGGTAATCGACCAGAACGTAGAGGTGGCCCTTGCGGGCTACAACTACGCCCAGGATACTTTTGATCCCTTCCCCGCCAAGGTCCCTACCGGGTCCAAGCCCCTTGCCGTATGGTCCGGCAACGAGGCTTTGGCGATGGGGGCGGCGGCGGCCGGCGTCAAGTTTTACGCCGCCTACCCGATGAGTCCGGCCAGCGGCATTCTTCACTGGATGGCCCAGAACGCCCGCAACCTGGGCATCATGGTGCGCCAGGTAGAGGATGAGATCGGCGTGGCCAACATGGTGGTGGGTGCGGCCCACGTGGGTTGCCGCGCCATGTGCGCCACCTCCGGCGGCGGGTTTGCCCTGATGACCGAGGCGGTGGGAAGCGCGGGCATGATGGAGATTCCGGCGGTTTTCGTCAACGTGCAGCGCGCCGGTCCGTCCACCGGCGTACCGACCAAGACCGAGCAGGGCGACCTCTGGCAGGTGCTCGGTGCCAGCCAGGGCGACTTCGAGCGCTTCATCGTCGCTCCGAAGAACTCCTTGGACTGTTTCAACACCATGCCCCAGTTGTTCAACCTGGTCGACAAGGCCCAGTGCCCCGCGATAGTGGTGTCCGACCTGCTGATTGCCGAAGGGCGCTATAGCATCGACCCGGACCTGATCGACATGCACCCGCACATCGACAGGGGCGAACTGATCACCGAGCCGGCTTCGGCCAACGGCTACATGCGGTACAAGGACACCGAGTCTGGTATCTCGCCAAGAGCGCTCCCGGGCTTGGAAGGCTATGTCCACGTTGTCGCCACGGACGAGCACGACGAGGACTCGGTGCTGATAAGCGACGAGTTCACCAATCCCCACAAGCGGCGCAAGATGGTGGAGAAGCGCGGGCGCAAGTTCCAGACCGTTGCCAAGGACGTCGAGCCGCCGGAAATCGAGGGGCCTGAAGACGCCGAGGTGACGCTGGTTGGTTGGGGTTCTACCTACGGCGTAATCAAGGAAGCGGTGGCCCAACTCAAGGAACGGGGCGTTACGGCCAACCAACTGCCCATCAAATGGATTGTCCCCTTCCACGGCGAAGCCGTTGTCGAGATACTGTCCCGGTCCAAGCAGGTCATAGTGGTCGAGAACAGCTACTCCGGCCAATTCTACCGCTATATGCGTAGTGAGACTGGCCTCAGCGTCGACGGGCACATCCGCAAGTACGACGGCGAGCCTTTCATGCCCCACCACATCGTCGACGGGGTGCTGGAGCAGGTTGCCGGGAAGACGGCCCACTACGTGCCCTACCAGGAGGCCATCACCTGATGTTATAGCCTACGGGAGGGCAGACGGAATTCCCGCCTCCCGACCCGTCATTTCGATCTTATAACCTGTCGTTCCCGCCTTATAACCCGTCATTCCCGCGCAGGCGGGAATCCATAAACGAGGTGCATCCATGACGACCACTTTGCCGGAAGCGGAAGGAAAACCCGTAATCGAATTGACCGCCAGGGACTTCAAAGGTCTGGTTGACCCCGACTGGTGCCCCGGGTGCGGTGACTTCGGGGTCTTGAACAGCCTGCAACGGGCGTCCGCCGAATTGGGACTGCGTCCCCACGAAATCCTTACCGTCAGCGGCATCGGCTGCTCGTCCAACCTGCCGGGGTACTTCAATTCCTACGGTATGCACACGCTTCACGGCCGGGCCCTGGCGGTGGCCACTGGCGCCAAGATGGGTAACCACCGGATGCACGTAATTGTGACCGGCGGGGACGGGGACGGATATGGCATCGGTGGCAATCACTTCACACATACCGCCCGTCGCAACGTTGATCTGACCTATATCGTCATGAACAACCAGATTTACGGGTTGACCACGGGGCAGATTTCTCCCACCAGTGACATGGGGATGAAGACCAAGAGCACCCCCTTCGGCAGCGTGGAGTTGCCGGTCAACCCCATCACCTCCGCCATCATGAACGGAGCAACCTTTGTAGCCAGGGGCTACAGCGGAGACGTTCGGCACCTCACCAACTTGATGAAGCAGGCAATTCAGCACAGCGGGTTTGCCTTGGTGGATGTATTCAGCCCGTGCGTCACCTTCAACCACGACAACAGCCACGCCTTCTTCAAGGACCGCATAAAGAAGCTGGAAGACGAAGACCACGACACCCGCGACTGGCAAACCGCCTGCGAGAAGGCCATAGCCTTCGGCGAGACCATCTACACCGGGCTTTTCTTCCAGAAGGAAGCGCCGACTCTTGACGGCAGCGAGCCGGTCTTGGAGGAGGAGCCGCTGGCCCACAAACCCCTGGGGCTGACCGAGGATCAGTCGAAGCGGATCATCGGGCGAATGATGTAGTAGCCGGTGACCACTGACCATCCGGCGGAGATTCGTTGGTCGGCAGGCCGCTGGCTCCGCCTACGCGCTATAGCGGCACCCTTCGGGATTTTCCCTGCGACGGCGTTGCTTTACTGGTCAGCGACTGACAAGCCATTCGACCCGGTTGATGTTCGTTTAGCGGCAAGTCTTGTAGACTTTGGTGTAGTAATCTATGCGATGGTCGCAGTATCAGTGGAAACAGGAGTAAGAGCAGTGTTCTGGGCGCTTGACCAAAGACGACAGTGGCGGGCAAGGATGAAAGAGGAAGCGCGTGCAGAGGGCTTGGCTGAAGGGAGAGTAGCAACTCTGGCTGAAATCCGAGCCGTAGTAAACGCTGGAGGCGACCTGAAGGAATGGTTGGACCATGCTACCGCTACGCTTGAAGAGGAGCAAGCCGAGAAATAGCGCTCATATCGGTGGTATACGTCCGGTAATGTGTTTCACCTCAGTGATATCGCAAGGCTGAGACTTCCGAGTCCCAGCCATTTTTGTTTGCCGTTCAATCCGGTTTCCGTTGACGGTGGCTCCGCCTTGCCCATGTTGAGCGCCGTCGCGGTCTCCTTGCCCCTGACCCTTTGGTAGTTTAATATCTATCCGAAATTCGCGGCCCGTATTTCCCTTTCTTATGCTTCGGTTGGATGGGCTATGCAGCGAGTTGGCGGCCGGCGGAAGGCCGTGGGAGGGCGTTTTGGCAACTTCAATCGTCATGCCCCAGATGGGCTACGATATGCAAGAGGGCACCGTGGTGCGGTGGGTCAAGAAGGAAGGTGAAGAGGTTGCCCGGGGCGAGGTCCTGGCCGAAATCGAGACCGACAAGGCCACAGTTGAGTACGAGGCCTTTGTCGGCGGGGTGCTGCGAAAGATCGTTGCCGAGGAAGGCGTCGCCATTCCGGTAGGCGACCTGATCGCCGTGATAACCGCTCCCGACGAGCCGCTGCCCGACGATCTGGGAATCTCGCCCGAGGCAGCCACTCCCGCGGCGGCCCAACCCGCTGCCGTACCACCGGCTCCCCAGTCAACTCCCGTGACCCCGTCCTCCGGTGAGGTTCGCGCGTCTCCCATTGCCCGCCGGATAGCGCGGGAGCAGGGCATCGACATTGCGGCCTTGACCGGCAGCGGTCCGGGGGGCCGCATCGTGGAGGCTGACGTGCTGGCCGCCGCCGAAGCCAAGGCGCGGGAAGCAGCAATTGCGGCCGCGCCCGGAGGAGTATTGGCGTCTCCCATTGCCCGCCGTTTGGCTAGGGAGCGGGGCATCGACCTGACAACCGTGACCGGCAGCGGTCCGGGTGGGCGCATTGTAGAGGCCGACGTGCTGGCCGCCAGCGAAGCCGCAGCGGTTGCCGAACCCGTACCTGCCCAAGCCGAGGCTCCAGCCGCCGAAGAATCCGTAGATCGACTGGACCTTTCCCGGATGCGCCAGACCATCGCCCGCGTAACCGGCGACAGCAAACGGGACATCCCCCACTTCTACGTTTCTTCCGATGTGGACATGTCCAAGGCGATGGCGTTGCGGGCCGATGTCAACCAGGCTGTCCCCAGCGATAGCCGCGTCAGCGTCAACGACCTCATCGTGAAAGCCTGTGCCATGGCGTTGCAGCGATACCCCAAGTTCAACGCGTTCTTCCGCGGCGACCATCTCCAGATGAACACCAACGTCAACATCGGCATTGCCATAGCACTCGAGAGCGGCCTGATTGTGCCGGGTATCAACGATTGCCAGGACAAGACTCTGGTCGAGATAGCCGCCGCCAGCAGGGACCTTATTTCCAGGGCCCACACCGGAACTTTACGTAACGAAGAGTACAGCGGCACCACGTTCAGCATCAGCAACTTGGGGATGTTCGACGTCGAAAGTTTCACCGCTATTATCTACCCGCCTCATGCGGCCATACTGGCCGTGGGCCGGGTGAAGGAACAGCCCGTAGTCCGCGACGGACAGATCGTGGTGTGCCATATGATGAACGCGACCTTGTCCGTGGACCACCGGGTTGCCGACGGGGCGGAAGCCGCCCAGATGCTGATGGAAGTGAAGAGGCTGCTGGAAAACCCCGTTACTCTGCTTATTTAGCCGAACGATGGACTCCAAGCTCCCGCCTGCGGGGGAGTGACGGAGAGGGACATAAAGATGGACTCCGGACTCCCGCATAGCCGGGAGTGAAGGAGAGGAATGCTTATCTTACAGGAGGCGCCGAGTTGCCCAGAATAACCGGAGCAGAGGCCATTACCGAGTCGTTGAAAGTCCACGGGGTGGATACCATCTTCGGGATTGTTTCCATTCACACCCTGGACCTGTTTGACGCCCTTTTCCGCGAACAGGAGAACCTGCGATATATTGGAGGCCGCCAGGAATTGGGCTGTGGCTTCATGGCCGACGGTTACGCTAGGGCCACGGGAAAACCCGGCGTCCTGCTGACCAGCACCGGGCCGGGTGCGGCGGACTCGGTCGGCGCCTTGGGAGAGGCCTATTACTCCAGTTCGCCGGTGCTGGAGCTTACCACCAACGTGGAGCAGGAGTACGTCAACAGCGGCAAATTGTCGACCCACGAGACCAAGGACCAGTTGGGCATGTTCAGGGCGGTGACCGACTGGAACGCCTTCATCGACCAGATCGAGTCCATACCCGACCATTTCGTCGAGGCCTTCCAGCGGTTTCAAGCGCGGCGGCCCCGGCCGATAGAACTGGAGTTGCCCACCGACCTGTTGGGGCAGCAAGCTGACGTCGAGGTGCTGGCCCCCCGCGCCCCCGAGATTCCCCAAGGCGATCCCGTCATGGTAGAGAAAGCCCTGGAAGCGCTGCTGAACGCCAAGCGGCCGGTGATCCTGGTCGGCGAAGAGGTCCAGTCCCTCGGCGGGACCGATGACATAATCCGACTGGCCGAAATGCTGGGAGCGCCGGTAGTGACCAGCGACGGGGCCAAGGGAGCGATTCCCGAAGACCATCCCTTGTCTTTGGGCCAGGTCCTGGGGAAGCGCATCTGGGGTGAAAACCCATTGCAGGAATGGATGGGCACTTGCGACGTGGCACTCATCCTGGGTTCGATAATGCCCTTGCGGAGCACCGCGGAAGTGGGACTGAAGCTTCCCAAGACAGTGATTCACGTCCTGCTGGACGGCGACTCCATCGGAAAGAACTACGATGTGGATGTGCCTATAGTTGCCAATTCCCAAGCAGTCGTCCGGCAGATTCTGGATGGTATAGGGAACCGCGACGTGTACAAGGGCGACAGCTTCCGTAATGAGATCGACTCCATGCGGACCCAAGTGTACCAGACCCTGAAAGATACTTGGGGCAACGAGACCCGTACATTTGAGGCCATCCGGGCGGCGACTCCTAGGGACACCATATTTTCGTTGGATGCCACAGTGCCAACCAGCCGCGCCATTCGGTGCCTCCCCATCTACCAGCCCCGCACCTTCATGTATCCCCACGGTTGGGCCGGCATAGGCTTTGCGTTCCCGGCGGGAATGGGAGCCAAGGTGGGCAAGCCCAAGCAGCCCGTGGTGTGTGTCACAGGCGACGGCGGGTTCCAGTACAATTTCCAGGAACTGGCCACCGCAGCCCAGTACGGCATCAATCCCATCGTCCTGATGTTCAACGACAACGCTTGGGGTGTGCTAAAAGGCTACCAGAACAACAACTTCAACGGCAGGCTCATGGGTACGGAGTTGGTCAACCCCGACTTCGTGAAGCTGTTCGAGAGCTACGGGTTCGAGGGCACGAAAGTGTCCACAGTCGATGAACTGGCCCGCGCTTTGGAAAAGGCCGTCGCCTCCGACAAGATCCAGCTCATAGAGGTACTGACACCCGACGGGTTCGGGGCGTTGGTGTAAGCTGGCACTCCAATGGTGCCCTCCCAACCCAACGAACAAGTTTCAACAAGCCAAAGGCATCCCCGCCGCGTCTATCCTCTGGATGCCCACGAGTTGACCGAGGAGCAGATCGCCGTTGCCTTTGCGATGACGTCGCGGCGGCCTGAGCCTTTCGATGAGATCGCCCGCCAGGTCAGCGAGGAAAGGGCCGCCGATTTTCACGAAAGATGGGTGTTGGGGTACGGCCACGCGTCGGTGGCTGAGCACGCGGTGGTCCACCTCGCCGTCGAGAATGTTTCTCGATTGGCCTGCGATGCTCTCGAAGACAACCGTCTGGCGTCCTACACCGAAAAGTCTTCCCGGTACCAGGTGATAGACCAGGGTTTCTATCATGTCCCGGCAGAGTTGGATAAGCATCCACCCCTTCGGACAGAGTACGTCGCTGCCTGCGATGCGCTGTTCGACTGCTATTCGAATCTCATCGATGGGTGCATGGCGCACCTGCGCTTGAACAACCCACAGGGACCAAGGGAGAGAGACGGTGTTTACAATCTCCGGTTGCGGCGTGTCGCCACTGACCATTGCCGGGCAGTGCTGCCGGCGGCGACGCTGACCAACGTTGGCGTTACCGCCAACGCCCGCACCCTGGAGCACGCCGTCTCCAAACTCCTTTCAAGCAGTCTGCTGGAGGAGAACCAACTGGGTCTTGAGGTGCGGGAGCAAGGCCGGCAAATCACGCCAACGTTGATCAAGTACGCTGAGAAAAACGAATATTTGTCGCGGAATGCGGAACGTCAACAGGACTTGGCTGAGCATTTGGGTCTGGAGGCTGGAGACGTTGCTTCAACCCAAGTGTATGGACGGCAATATGTACCTCCCCAAGTCAGGTTGGTCCACTGGGACCCGGAAGCGGAAGAGAAAATCGCCGCCGCCCTGCTGTACAGCAGTTCCCACTTAGACTATGAAGAAGTGTGGCGGCAAGTCCAGGACATGGGCCCCGATGCCCGCCAGGAAATCATCGACGAGGCTTTGAGCAGCCTCGGTCCGCATGATGCGCCTGTACGAGAGTTGGAAGCGGTCGATTACACCTTTGAATACTTGATGGACTACGGCGCCTACCGGGAATTCAAGCGGCACCGTATGCAGTCCTACTTTCCCCAACTGCTGACGGTTGTCCACGGGTACCGGGTGCCCTCAGTGGTGGCCGAGGCAGGGTTGACCGGGGAGTTCGAAGAGGCGGTTGCGGCGGCGGAGCGGACGTTTTGGCGTGTCCGCCAGGAGTCGCCCGTCGTCGCGCAATACTTGGTGACCCATGCACACAACCGCCGGGTGTTGTCCAAGCTGAACCTGAGGGAGTGCTACCACCTGTTCAAGCTGAGGACATCGGAAATGGCCCACTTCTCAATCCGGGAGCCGGTGAAAGAAGCGTTGCGGTTGGCGGTGGAGAAGCACCCTGGGCTATTCAGGCATTTGCAACTGAGGGACTAATCCGGTCGGCAGCCCTTTGCGGCCAACCAACAAAAGGACGAGTCAAGGCCGGGCAAGTCGGGCGGTTATCGTTGCCAAGCGGGCGCCCAAGTCTTTGGCTTGGGCCAGGTCGTCATGGGTCACTTGGCCGGCTGCTGTGGCGCCGTAGTAGGAGCCGGAGGTCCGCATTCGTTCCGACCAGCGCAACCCTACCACCAACATGCCGCCCGCCAGCAGCCAGTGCAGCAGTTGCAGCAACGTCATTTCCAAGCCTGAATGACGGCCCATGCCGGTGGTGAACGCCGCAGCCGGCTTGCCCGCCAAGGTTCCCTCTTCCCAGAAGTCTCCCTGATCATCGAGCCACGACTTTAGGGAGCCTGTCATGCCGCTCCAATTCGGAGAGCCCAACATCAGGCCGTCGGCGTACAGCAGGTCATCGCGGGTTGCTTGGGACAGGGTCAGTATCCTGGGTTCAGCCAAGCTGGTCCGAGATACGCCCTCGGCGGCGGCTTCGGCCAACGCCCGAATGGCGGCGCCCTTGTCGTCAAACAGGACGAGAACGGAGATCGGCAAAACGGCGGCTCGCTACGGGTCTGAGCAGTCCCGGGTGTAGCCGCAGTTGGGACAGATGATCTTGCACTTCATTTCCAACATGGGAGTGTTGCAAATGTCGCACACGAGAACTAAGGAGAGAACGGAGTTCACAGAGGCCCTCCATGTCTTACGGTGACGGGAGTATAACAGCATGAGGGGGTCAGACCAAGGTTCGCTGAGACGCCAGGGTAAGGTTGAGTCAGGTGGACGCCGTCACCGGGAGATGTTTTTGGCAAGTATCTGCCCTACCAGCACCATTCCGGTCTTTTCGTCTTGGCTGCTCATGTTTGCCGAAGGGTCTGCTGACAGCCTGACCGTATCATATCCGAATACCGGTTCTGGGGGATGGATGGTCACGGCCCCTCGCCCAAGAGCATCTACTCTCAGTTGGCCGGCCCATTGCATTTCGCCGTTGCGCGCAAGCCACACGTGATAACTGGAAGGATGTTCAAGCTCCGGCAGCCCATTAACCATCAGCATAGCCCGGCGTCCATCTTCCGCCACCAGCAGCATACCCGCGGCGTTGATGCTGGGGTGGAGCGGCCTCATAATCACGTCGTGGTGGGCTGACGGACCCAGCCATTCAGTGGCGACCCTCAAGTGGGTGAGCCAGTCGGTCATATCGGATACTTGGGCCGTCATGCTTTCCATCCGCGCCAGCATCGCGGTCTCTTTTTGAAGGTGGTCCAGTTGGGAGGAAAGAAGGAAGTATCCCACTAGGTTATAAAGGGCCATGGCGACTATCAGGACGGCGGCCACGGGCACCAGCGGTCTGGTCAAGCGGGCCGATAACCGGGGGCGGGCGCGGACAACCGTGTCCCGAGGGCGTTCCGAGACCTCAGCCCGGGGTATAGTGGCCATGATCAACGCTTCCAGGGCAGGCGGAGGCGATATATGGTCAACGGATTGACCCAGCATAGCGGCGGTGGCTTGGTACTCGGCGACGGCCTCTTGGCACTCCACGCACGCCGCCAAGTGGACTTCCACCACGGTAGCCTCGACATCGCTCAGGACGTTCAGAGCATAAGCGCTTAACTGCTCATAGGGATGGACTGGGTTATTCGGGTCTGGTGCTAACATCTTCCTCCAGCGCCGACTTCAGCTTTCGCATTGCGAGGCGGACCCGTGTTTTCACCGTGCCCAGCGGCTGCTGAAGCGCCGTTGCCATCTCGGACTGGGAATAGCCTTCGAAGTAACCAAGGAGGATTACTTGACGCTGTTCAGGCGGCAATGTGGCCAATGCGGCCATGATGCGGTCCCGGTCCAATTTCCTCTCCACTTCTTCTTCTGTGGAGATTCTCGAAGAAGGCAGGGATTCGAGCGTGTCGTAGGCCCCCTGATCGGTGGCAGCCGAAACGCGCCGCTGCGATCGGATCATGTCCACGATCTTGTGATGGGCCACGCTCATTATCCAAGCCTTGGGCTTACCCCTGTCCGATTTGTAACTGGATGCTTTAAGCCAGATGTTTAAGAAAACGTCCTGCGTCGCTTCTTCGGCCAAGGATTCCTGCTTGAGCATAAACATTGCCAGAGAATAGACCGAAGATGAGTATCTGGCGTAAAGGGCTTCCAAAGCATCCTTTTCCGAAGACGCAATCCGGGATATAAGCTGGCGGTCCTCCAATTCCTGGTAATCGACCACCTGATTACGCTCCCTTGCTGAACACCGGGGTGCTCGCAACCCTTACTACGGGCTTGAGGGCCATTCGGATTCGACCACCGTCTTGGAATGCGGGCGTCATCATGAAGTACGCTATGCTTTTGGAATCACCATGCTTTCGAACAGGAGGTTGAGGTCAGGCAACTCTTCCAGAGACCAGACAAGTTCCAGCACCCGATCCCGTTGCCGCTCGGGCAGCACACTGGCGGCCAAGCGGTGGAACTTCGCCTCCACCTCGGCGTCGCTCATGGGATTGCGACGGTTGCCCTTGGGGTTCGGGGTACTGGCTTCATGCACTTGGCCGGACCGGTCGGTTACTTCCATGCGGCAGTTGAACTCGGCAGGATACTTGGCGGTGAACTCCGTGTCTTCCACCAAGGTCATCCTTGCCATTATGGCGCGCAAGCCGGGGTCGAGTATGCGGGCGTCCGTAAAGGTGTCCTCGGTCACATTGCCGTCTTGAAGCGCCGCCGCCACCAAGTAGGGAATGCTGTGGTCGGCAGTCTCGCGGGTCTTCGGGTCCCACTTCTCAGGCTCGGTGGCCGCCGAGCTGATAGCTCCAGCGTATGAGTGAATCCTTATCGACTCTATATCGTCAAGGGAAAACCGGGAACGGAGTTCCAAGGCCATCTCGATGGGGGCTTGGGTGTGGATTTGTGAAGGGAAGGACTTGAAGGTGGTCTCCATTATGCGGAACCCGGTAGGGCAATCGGAGTCCACGTTGCCCAGTTTGGGCAGAGGCGGAGTTTCGAGCGGGTTGCCCAAGGCTTGGGCCCAAAGGCCTCGCCGTCCCTCGAATGGCTCGAAAGGGCCGGTCATACCGTTGGCCGCCAATTGGGCCGCGAAAATTCCCGCCTTGGTCGCGCTGGCGGCGGCGCACCCTTTCCACATGGAAAGCTCGCCGGTGCGGGTAACCCCCAGAGGCAGGTTGGGGGTGACAGCCAAGGAAATGGCGTGGCCCATGCGCTCAATGTCCAGCCCCAGCATCTTACCGGCGGCGCAGGCGGAACCGATGACGCTGAACATGCCTTGGTCCCAGCCGTAGTCTCCAGAAACCACCTCGTCGCTCAAGCGGCAGAACACTTCGTAAGCCAGGACGATAGCGGTGATGAACGCGCGTCCGTCGCTGCCAGTGGGAGCTGCCAGGGATAGCGCCGCGGGTATCATGTCACTGGGATGGCCGCCGCCGGGCGAAAAGTATGAGTCGTTGCAGTCCAAGTAACGAATCATCACGCCGTTGGCGAAGGCGGCCATGTCCGGGGAACTATGCGCTCCAGTCCCTAATATCCGGGAAGGTGCCTCACTGGAAACAGCCCCGGCCAAGGCCCTGGCGATAGCGGCAGGCTCGGAAGGGTATCCTCCCAAGGCGCAACCAAGGGTATCCACCAGCGTCCGTTTGACTTGGTGCACCACTTGGGGGTCAAGGTCTTGGTAGCCAAGGCTGCACGCGAACGAGCTAAGGGCCTCTGTGGTACGGTCCATAGGTCTCTTCACCTTGGATGCGTTTCTGAGAACCCCCTACCGCAACACCGCTTCCGCCATCCGCTCCAACTGCTCCCCCATTTCGGCTTCCGTGTCTACGTGTTCGGGTCGGACGACCACCCTGTCGGCGCCGGCATTCAGCAGCGACTGCACCAAGTCGCGTTCCGGGGCCTGCCCGAATATGGAGATGGTAATCGACTTGGGGTCGCGGCCGACTTCAGCGGCCATAGCGTCCAACTTGGCGCGGCTGTCCTCTATGTCGGCGGCGGTAACTCGGTTGGGCAGCCATCCGTCCGCATGGGCCACCACCCGGCGGAGCACGTTCCGCGCCATACCGCCTATCAGGACCGGCGGGTGGGGTTGCTGCACCGGCTTGGGGTAGGACTTGACCGGCGGGAAGTCAAAGTAGCGGCCGTGGTACTCGGCTTCCTCCTTGGTCCAAAGCTCCTTCATCACCTCGATGGCTTCGCGGGTCTGGGTCCAGCGGTGCTCGAAGTCGCCGCCCATGATCTCGGTTTCCTCCCGCAGCCAACCGGTGCCGACTCCCAGGATGAAACGTCCGCCGCTGACCCGGTCCAACACTGATATTTCCTTGGCCAGAAGCAGGGGGTTGCGCTCGGGTATCAAGGTGATGCCGGTCCCCAGCTTGATGGTGCTGGTGACGCCCGAAGCCCGCGCCAGGGCAATATAGGGATCGGTGAAATGCGAGTAAGTCCAGGGAATTTCGCCGCCCGTAGCCGGGAATGGGCTGTTGCTGTGGACAGGCACCGCCGGGTGCTCGGCGTACCAGATGGAGTCGAAGCCCAACTCCTCGGCCTTCTTGGCCATGAAGGCCGGGTCGATTGTATAAGCGGGCAGCGGTGTGGAAACTCCGATGGTCATGGGTTGACCTCCTTTGTAAGTCAGGGCCTTGAGTCACTTTGTCGAAAGGCGCAGTTAAAAGGCAGTGAGAAGTATACACAATCTTTCAGTTCACGTGTCTTGCGCTGCCAGCCTATCCTCAGGGCATGATGGTGAATACTACCCGGCTTGCGCTGTCTTTTCCTGCTCCTTTTTCAGGACGGCGTCCAGGAAGGGTTTGAGCGTCTCGCTGGCCGCTTCCAAGTCGAGGGCCACCAAGCTGTTGCCCGCGTCATAATGGGCTGACATGCCGTTTGCGACAGTCTCGCTTTTGTGGATATACACCGGGTTCCCGGCTTGGATTCTCAGGTCTTGGGTTTCTGGAGTGTAGAACACCACCACGTCCGGTATTGTGCCAAAGAAATCTTTGGCGTTTGACCACGCGGCGGTGCTTGTACTCAACTTGCCAGAGTTTTTCTCATTTTTTTGCAACGCGACGTCCAGTAACGGTTTCAACGCCTCCTCGGCGCAGTCTATCAGATCGACCGCCACCAAGCTGTCGTGCTTGTCGTAGTGGGCTACCATGAAGTTGGCGACGGTTTCGCTTTCATGGATACGGCTTATCACGGGTTTCCCTGCTTGTATGGCCAGCAACGGGGATTCGGGGGTGTAGAGCACCACAACTTCTGGCAATGGAATAGATTCTCTTGGATTAGCTATGCGGTTCCCCACGGTCTCCCTCCGTATTTTTCCTCTAGCTGTCTGTTGGCGAAAGCGGTAAGCAATGAACCAGTGCCGGCATCTCCTACTAAGACGACCATGATCCATTGGCTGAACTGTGGCACTCGTCCTACAAGGACTGTCCTGAATTCTCCGCTTGTGACACTCTCCCAAGAGTCGTATGGGTCTCTGATGACACGCATAATCCATTCTGGGCGGATGTCAGGGTGGCGATTTGTTGTGCTTTCTCCATGGGCATGGACTTTGGGCAGCGCCTCATATTCCCGTCGCAGGCGGCGGTCTTCTTCCTCGTTGGTATTGTAGGGGTTGCCCGGATGCACAGGAACCAGGCGGCTTACGCCGTCGCGTCGTCTTCAATCCCCAGGTCTTCGGGCGGGTCCGTGCCGGCGAAGCCCCGCCACCAGGATGTGAAGTTTTCTTCTCCGTACTTTTCACGCAACGCAGCCAAGTGGGCCTTGACTGGAGTAAGGGCGGGCAACCGGTGCTCGGCGGCAAGACGGTAGGTGCGGGCGACCCACTCCAGCGCGTTGGCCAAGTCACCCTGGTCCTCGGCCAGTCTGCCCAACTGGCCGCAGGTCCGGGCGATGCGGTCTATGTCGCCGACTTCCTCGAAGGCGTCCAACGCCCGCCGGTACCACCCTTGGGCGTCCTCCAAGCGGTTGTCCTGGTGGCACGACACCGCCAACTGGCGGCATTCGTCGCCAACTCCGCGGGTATCTCCCAGTTCTTCCCGCTTTTCCAACGCCAGTTCGAACCATTCTTCAGCTATCTCTGCGCCAACGCCCCTGGCTTGGGCCAGCAACCCCAGGTAGTGGAACTCGACGGCCATTTGGGCGTGCAAACCTAACCGGTGGCTCAAGCCCAATGCCTGCCGGTAACGGTCCTCCGCCTCTTCGAACATGTAACGGGCGTGATAGACCGTCCCCAACTCGTGGTACACTTGGGCTGCGACCTCCTCGTCTCGGTTGTCCTCGACGATGGACTGGGCCCGTTGGTACCAACTCTCGGCCTCTTCATACTCGAACTTGTACTGGGCGGCCAAGCCCAGTGCGCGGAAGTCCTTGACCATCTCTTCGCCGTCTTGCAGCCGCTGGTGGATGGCCAAAGATTTGCTGAACCACTCCTTGGCTTCGGTATAGAGCCGCTGGAGATGCTTCACCTGTCCTATGGAGTAGTAGTCGTCGGCCACCGACGCTTCGTCTTCACCGTTCTCAATGATGGCCAGGGAACGGCTGAACAACTCCTCGGCATCGGCCAGGTTCCAACGGTGCTGCTCAAGGACACCCATCTGGTGATAAACGGCGGCGGTGCGCGGGTCTTGCTCTCCTTCGGGTTTAGAACTCAAGTAGGCCAGAAGTTCTTCGTTCAACTGTTGGGCCGTCCTGAAGTCCAGCCGGTCGGTGGCTTCGCTGGCCTCGGTGCCCATCAGGTACAGCCACAGTTCAACGGCGCCCTTGGACTCGGCTTCGGCTGCGCCGCCTCCGTCAGTGTTTACTACCTGCAACAACTGGCGGCGCAGCCGTTGCAGTTCCGGGTACCTTTTCTGCATCCGGTACACTTGGGCCAAGGGCTGTACAAGCAGTTGGGCGGCGTCCCATTGTCCGTCTTCCAGTGCGAGGCCCAGTGCTTGGGTTAAGTTTCCCTCTTCAGCCAGGACGGCAGTTGTACCGGAGTCCTGGTTTTCGTACAGCGTCTCCATGAAGTAGTCGGCAGTGTCGGCGTAGACCCGAACAAACTCCCGCTCCAGTTCCCGGATGGCCGACGCGGACATCTGCTCAGTCAGGCGCCGACCGTAAAACCAAGGTAAAGCGGGGTGAATCTGGTACACGCTGGGGTTTATCGTCTCCAGGAACCCGGCGTCCCTGGCCGAGCGAAGCAGGGTACGGCAAGCACCCCAGCCCAGTTCCTCGCCCATAGTGGTGCGGTAGGCCCGTTCTTGGGTGATGTGAGTCAATACGTCCATCATCACCCGCTGCTGGAACATCGACAGGAAGGGCATGTGGGCCCTGTTGCGGCGGGACATCCGGGAGAAGGAATATTCCATCAACGCCGTGAGGTACGGGTCCCGGTCCGGTCCCTCGCCGGGTTGCTGGCCTGATTGGTCGGGCGAAGTTCCAAGGTCTCTCAAGCGGCCCTGCAACTCGCCCAGCAGCACCGAGGCGGGCACTTCCTTGAGCACCGGTATGGCGATCTGCATTGCCAGCGGGTTGCCTTCAATGAGGTCCAATAGTTGGATGTATGAAAGGCCCAACTGGTGGTCGGCGTTGGCGCCGGGTGTGAGGTCGGCAGGACCTTTGTCCTGCATGACAAGGGAAGCCAACTCGGCCCGGTCGTTGGGCCCAAGGATGGGAATCTTGTAGTCCAGGTAGGGAGTCGTGAGCCAGGGTTCATCCCGGCGGCGGCTGACCACCAAAGCCCAGCTTATTGAGCCTTGGGTAGCCTCGGCGACAAAGGCGTTCAGTTCGGCTTGTTCCGAATCTTCCAGAAGACCGGCGGTCTGTTGGACGCCGTCCCAAATGAGGAGTGACGGCTGGTGCTGGAGGTATTCCAGTACCCATTGGCGCTGTTGAGGGCCCGGCATGTCGGCAAAGTTCAACCCGGCCACGGCGGTCCCGATTTCGTGGACTACCCTCTCCAGTCCGGCGCCCACTTGGAAGGTCGTGTAAAACACGCCGCCGGTGCGGGCGGCGGTCTTCTGGAGCCAGCGGGCCAACCCAAGCGCCAACTCGGTCTTGCCCGAGCCCGCTTTGCCTGACATCAGCACCAGCGGCTGCTGCCGGAACATTGTTTCCAGTTCCCGCAGTTCGTTTCTCCGCCCCACCAGCCCAAACGCGCCGTTCCTGGGCAGTTGCTCGTCCGGCCTGGTGTGCTGTTCCGGTTGCAGAGGTACAGCGAAGGGGTCGGGCTGTTCTACTTCTATGGCGATGGGAGCGTATTCCCTGGACTGGTATATCGTTGGCACGGTCCAGTCCCAGAAGACCGTCTTGCCCGCGAGGCTTGGCCTCTGGGGATCGTCCATGAGGCCCCGACGCGCTGATGCTACGGTCTCGGCAACGCCGCTTCCCCGCACGATGCCGGTGTACAGGTTGCGTACGAAATCACTACGGGCCTTGCCGGTCAACGCGGATGGCAGGGATACCATCCATGGCACTCCCGCTTGTGATAAAGCTGCGGCAGCACGGTTCCAAGCTTGGGAGGAGGCGGGGGAATCCAGCCCCTGCCCGTTGAGCACCACTACTGGCACACGGGCGTTCACCAAAAGCTCGGCTATCTGTTGAACGGCGACGGAGGCGCTGCCCTTGTCCCCGTACTCAAGGTTGAACCCGCCGTCGCCGTTCAATGACCAATCATCCAAGTGGACTACGTGATAGTGAGAGGCGCGTTCTTCCAGCCGTTGAGACAGCGCTTGCAGGCCGGCAGGATACAATCGGTCCAGTTCGACCACGACGTCCAGTGACTCCAGGGCCTCGAGAGTCTCTATCGCTACGCTGCCGGTCATCGAATGGGCGTCCGCGGGTCTCGTCCAAGGCCCAGGCGAAACCAGGAGGACATTGAGTTGCTGGTTGTTCAGGTCTACATCGAATACGGGGATTTCGTCAATGAGGGTCCGCCGGACCACCGAGGCGAAGCGAGGAGCAACGAAACCCTCGGCGACGGAGCTCATCAATTCCCAAGGCAGCCCAAGGAATTCAGGACGGTCCGATACTATCAATAGTCCACAGGTGTCCGACGCACCCCGCGAAGCGGCGCCGTAAAGCCGCGCGGCCTCATCGTTTCCTTGGAATACCGGCTCGAACAAGGCTTGTCCAAGGCTCCTCAGCTTCGCTTCGACCGAGTCGGCACGAGACTTTGATTCACCAAAGGGATATTGCAGGAACTCGGTGAAGTACCAACACATCTCCCGGAGATCATCGTCTATAAGGGGATGGGCGAAGTCCGCGGGAGGGGCCGATTCCTTGTCCCGTCCACGGACAAGACTCAACTGGACTTGGCCGCTGTCCGCCAAGTCGCGTATTTCCAACATTGTGACAGTGGATGAAGTCACCAGTCGCTCCTTGGATGGTGTTTTATATGGGGGTCTTCCTTACGAGAGGAGACTGTTGAAACACCCTCTCAGAGGATGGTGGAGCCGTGCCGCCCGTAGCGGAGCATCCTTGTCAAGCCGCAGGCGCTGGGTTACTATTTAACTCGCTCAGGCGGCATGGCCGTCAGCCGCGATTATACTACCATTCCGGTATCCGGCAGTCCAACGCCTTGCAATGAGGCCTTCCGTCAATACAGGTGGGCGGTCTCAAGCTACAAGGGGCTAAATGCCTGAAACAATACGACGTTCCTGGTTGCTCACGCCCGTTTCCGACACTGAGGCAGTGGAACGCGCCCATTTATCGGGTGCCGACGTGGTGTTGCTGGACCTGGTGGAGTTTATTGCTGAAGCCGATAAGCCTGCCGCCAGAGACGCTTTGGAGAGCGCGATTCACTCCGTGGCAGCGGGCGGAGCGGAAGTATTCGTGCAGGTGGACCCGGAGTTGCTTTACGCCGACCTGTGGGCGGCGGTGCATCCCGGTTTGACCGGCGTGGTATTGGCCCGGTTGGAGTCCCCGGCTCAAATTGTTGAAGCACATGAGCTTATAGGCCAACTGGAAGAAGGACGAGGCCTGCTCCCGGAAAGCTTGGAAATAGTTGCCTCGTTGGAGACCGCGCGCGGCAATCACCAAGCCTACGAAATCTGCACCGCCAGCCCGCGGGTTACAGGAGCAACCTTGGGCCGTGCCGACTTGGTGATGGACTTGAGGCCGGAGCCTTCCGGTGAAATCCACTTGATGCAGTACCTGATGCAACGGCTGGTAGTGGTGGCCAATGCTGCCGGGATCACTCCCTATGGTGCTTGGTGGCGCGCTCCGGACCGGGGGCTGTTGGCTGCGCCCGAGAATACGCTGGAAGCGGCGATGAGGGGTCGAGCCATCGGATTCATGGGGTCGTTCTGCGTGCGGGAGAACCAAGTTGCCCCGTTGAATCAAGGGTTTACCCCTTCGCAGGGAGAGCTGAACGATGCCCGCGAACTATTGGAAACCTATAATGACAGTTTAGACCGGGGCGCCGCTGTTGTCCAACAGGGTGGCCGCATCATCGATGCCGGGGCCGCCAGCCAAGCCCGCCAACTGCTGGAGTTGGCCGCTGCCACGGCCGCCCGGGAAGAAAGGGCCAGGGCGGCATTGGAACAACGCCCCGTCCCCAGCCCTTAATCAGCTCTTGCCTAAACAGGTCTTGGAGGATAGCAATGCCCGGCGAGAGACAAGTCCGCCGCTCCGGGCTGACCATGCCGGTGGTGACCCGCCGCTTTATCGACAACGCTTGGCACCGGGGTTGCGACTTCATAAATCTGGACTTGGAAGACTCGGTCCCGCAACATCTGAAGGGGTACGCCAGGGGTCTGATTAAGGACGCCATAGCCAACGTGACCCGCGGCGGGGCCGAGGCGTTTACCCGAATCAATCACGATCTGATTCTGGCTGATCTAGAAGGTATAGTCTGGCCGGGATTGGCCAAGGTCAACTACCCCAAAGCGGAATATGCTTGGGAGATACAGAAAATCGATGCTATTGTCACGCGGCTGGAAAAGGAGAGGGGTATACGACCGGGCACCGTGGAGATAGGCGCCAATATCGAAACGTCCGTGGGGGTTGCCAACGCCTACGAAATAGCCTCCGCCAGCCCGCGGGTCAAGGAGTTTGGCGGGGCCGCCGGATACGATATGTCCCGCGATCTGGGCGTGGAGATGTTCGTGGGGTTCGATCAGTTCGTGTACGGCAAAGGCGAAGTCGAGCTTGCGGGCCGGGCATTGGGCTTGGAGATACACACGGCGCCGTTTACCGCCAATACTACCGGCAGCGTCAGCGACTCGGACCGCGCTTTCCGCGAGGCGGAAGCTGCCCGGAAATGCGGTTTCAGGATTGGCGGCGGCCTCCACCCCAGCGTGGTGGACTCACAGAACCGGGGCTTTACTCCGACAGAGGAGGAAGTCCAAGACGCCCGCAAAGTCATGGAGCAGTACCTGTCGTTGCAGGGGACGGGCAAGACCTGGCAAGAAATTGATGGACGGGTCATAGACCGGTATGAAGCAGCCCGGGCCAGGGAACTGCTGGAGTGGGCGGAAATGTGCGCAGAACGTGACCGGGAGAAAGCCGATGCCATAGCCCGCACCCAAGCGGTCCTGGACGCTCAACAGCCCGAACAAGAACCATCATAGATGAAGTCAAGCCTATGTTGATACGTCGCTCCAACCTGATTATGCCTGTCACTGATACCGCCACAGTTGCGGATGCTTGGAGACATAACGCCGACGCTGTTACTCTCGACTTGGAAGACGGCGTGGTTGCGTCGTCCAAAGTGGCGGCCCGCGATTTGGTCAAAAACGCCATCGAGACCGCCGGCAAGGGCGCTGCCGAGGTGTTCGTTCGAGTCAACAAAGCCTTTGTCGAGGCTGATATAGGGGCGTCCGTGTGGCCTGGGCTCAGCGGCATTGTCCTGCCGCAGGTTGAATCTTCCGCCGAAGTTTCGCAGGCTGCGGAGTTACTCGCCCGGATGGAGGGAAGGCGCGGAGTTGAGGTTGGGTCGCTGCAAATAGTTGTTTTGATTGAGTCGGCCAAGGGTGTTTGGGATATAAGGAACATTCTTGCCGTCAGTCCCCGATCCACTCAAGCGGGGCTGGACGAAAGTGACTTGGCGGCTTCGATGGGAATCAGCGTCCAGACCGATTATGATCCCTTTGTCTATGCCCGGGGCCGCTTGGCAATTGAGGCCACCGCAGCCGGAGTTCAAGCCATCGGCGTTACCCATCCAATGGGCGTTCTGCCAAGGTTATTGCCCGAAGACGAACTGCTGCAAATTGCTACGGACTCGAAGAACTTGGGCTTCAAAGGGATGCTCTGCCCAGATCCGTCGTGGGTAGCGCCGGTCAACACTGCCTTTACCCCCACTGAGTCCCAAGTTGACTACTACACTCAGGTAAGGCAGGTGTTCGCCAACGCCCTGGCCGCCGGGACCGCCGCCGCGCCCTTTGCCGGGAGAATGATAGACGTGCCGGTGGACGAGTGGGCCAAGGTGGTGTTGGAAATGGCGGCAGCCTGCGCCGCAAGGGACCTGGAGAAACAAGAGGCGTTGGCGCGAGCGGTAGTCTGAGCCGCCGGCTATTGTCCAGGTTTCTCGAGGAGATTGTCTACGATGATCCATTTGACCGATGAGATGGTATCCCGGTTGGACAGCGCTTTGGCCGACGGATACTCCTGCTTGGTAGGGACAGCCTCGAAGGACGGCGATCCCCAGATAAGCCCCAAGGGGAGCGTGATGGCCTTCGACCGGGAAACGCTGGCTTATTGGGAGCGGGCCAAGAGGTCGGCCTTGGACAACGTGGCCGAGAACCCGCAGGTCGTCGTCTACTACGCCCACGCTGCCGACCGGGTACGCTGGCGGTTCCACGGCAAGGCAACAGTCCATGAAGAAGGCCCCGTTCGGCAGGAGGTTATGGACCGTTGCGTCCAAGCCGAGCTGGACAGGGACCCGGAACGTCTGGGCGTCGCCGTGCTTATCAAGATAGACAAGATCACGGAATTGTCCGGAGAGGTCCTGCAACAGAGGGATGCAGAATAATCGATCAATCCCGTTCACATAACGCTGGGAATAAACGTTCCAGTCCCGGTATGATGGTATCGGCCCGCTCCTTTCAGGAGAATGCAATATGACCCCACAGCACGAAAAGAAAACTGTTGAAGCGTCAGCCGGGGGCTCTATCCCCGAGAAGCTCGACCGCATCAACCAAAACCTGGAAACCCTGATCGTAAGCCAAGGGAAGATGCAGACTCAGCTCACGTCAATGGTAGAGCAGACCAACCTATCAATGCGTTCAAACCACCAGGCGCTGTCCCAGGAGATAGACCGTATCGGCAAGGTAGTCCAAGTCCTCCAGACCGGATAGCCAATGCAACAAGACCGACAGCAACCACAGCTTTCGTTATCCAGTCCACCGTGGCTCTGAGCCTTCAGCCCTCAGCGCGGTCCGCACGAGCGACGTCCTTGCCATCGTCACACTATGGTTTCAATCGGCGAATACGGCAATCAATGCGCCCTTGACGGCACGTGCCCAGCAAGCCTATCAAAACGGAGCGGGCCTCTTAAACTTTAGAGAACCATATCCCAAAAGCCAACTACTTAAGGAGTGTGATTTACCTATCGCCTGGCCCTAATCTTTGAACACCACTAACGCGTCCGCGGCTTTCACTCCCTGTCCTTCAGGTAGGACCATCAAGGGGTTGATGTCCAGTTCCCCCAACGTCCCTTCCAGGTTGACCGCCAATTGGGAAACTTGGGCCAACGTACGAGCCAGAGCGTCCACATCTGTTGGTGGACTTCCTCTGAACCCTTTGAGTAACCGTGACCCCTTCACCTCATCAATCATCTCCCTGGCTTCTATTACGTCTACAGGACACAGCCGGAAAGCAACGTCCCGGTAGACCTCCACCATGATTCCGCCGGTACCGAACAGCAGCACCGGCCCCAGTTGGGCGTCGTAGGATACCCCAACGATCACTTCGATCGCTCCTGCCACCATTTCCTGAACAAGCACGCCGTTAATGACCGCTGCATCGCTCTCCATTCCGCACGGAAGTCCCCGTGCGGTTGACATAAGAGAGTCATAAGCAGCCCTTACGCCGTCGTCGCTGTTGATACTCAGCTTCACTGCGCCCGCCTCGGTCTTGTGCAGCAGGTCGGGCGAGTCGATTTTCAGTGCTACCGGGTAACCGATTTCATTGGCGGCGGCAACGGCCTCATCGGCGGAGGACGCCAGAGCCTCTTTAGTGACTTCGACGCCCCAAGCAGCCACGAGTTGCTTGCTTTCATGTTCCGACAGAGTGAAACGCCCGGTTTGCTTGGCCCCGCTCAGGGCCGCTTGCTGCGCTGGGGTTATGGTTGTGACGGCGGGGAACCCTGCTGCCAAGCGGCGGTCGCGCCAAGCATGGTACGAAAGGTAACTGCTCAGGGCACTAGCCAAGCGGTTGGGCACATAGAAGGTGGGAATGTGGGCAGCCTTCAGCTTGTCCAACCCATCGGTGGCGTTCCGGCTGCCGGTCCAAAGGAACGCCAATCCCTTATCGCTACGGTCCCGTTGAGCGATGACCTGCTCCGCTTGGGAGTCTGACCCGGCGCTGGCTACCACCAGCGTCCCGACATCCGGCTCGTTGGCCATGTGCTCCATGATTTCCGGGAAGGAGTCGCTGTTGGCGAACCCGGTCACATCCGACGGGTTTGCTGCCCACCCGAACCCTTTCAACACGCCGTTGATACCGTCCCTGGCTTGCTGGCTGAGAGGCGGCAAGTCCAGCCCGGCCTGCCCACACATGTCGGCGGTGAGAGAGCTGATGCCGCCCGAGTGGGACACCACGGCTATACCAGGTTTGACCGGCTTGGGCATTTGGGCGAGGAGTTGGGAGACTTCCAGGAGCTCGTCGTAGTCCTGAACCCGGATCACACCGTACTGGGCGGCCAGGGTGTCGTACAGCGCGTCTTCCCCGGTGAGAGCGGCGGTGTGGGAGCGAGCAGCCTGGGACCCCAAGTTGGAGCGGCCTATTTTTATGAGGACGATGGGCTTACCCCGCTCCGCGGCCAGCTTGGCCAACTCGACGAACTTGCGCCCGTCCTTGAACCCTTCCACGAACCCGGCGATCACTTTAGTGTCATCGTCGTCCAAGAGGTAACGGGCGAAGTCGGTGAAGTCCAGGTCGGCTTCGTTGCCGGTGGAGGCGACATAGCTGAAGCCCACACCATTGTCCACAGCCCGGACCAGGAAGGGGCCGAAGGCCGACGCGCCGCTCTGGCATACCAGCCCGATGGGGCCGCTCAACCCCGCCGCCCCGCGGGACGACGAACTTGCCCAGATGTCATGCTTCAGGTTGGCCACGCCAAGGCAGTTGGGGCCGCATACTCGCAGCCCCGACTCGCGGGCAAAGGCCCCCAGTTCTTCCTGCAAGTGGCTGCGCTCGGCAACACCGCGCTCGGCGAACCCGGCGGAGATAACTATGGCGGCGCGGGCGCCCTTCTGATGGCTCTCCTTGAGCACATCCAACACGCGGCTGTAGGGCACTACTATCCCCACCAAGTCTGGAGCGGCCGGCAGGTCGGTCACGGTGGGATAGCACCGGACGCCCTGGACCTCGTCGTAGCGCGGATTCACCGGATACACATCGATCCGGTCCTTGGCGTTCAGGGCCGCGGCCAGCATACGCCCGCCGTACTGCATCCTGGGCGTTGCTCCCACGATGGCAATGGACCGCGGGTTGAGTATTTTGTCGATGGACGCAAGCTGGCTGTCGGTCCAGGTTCTCATAACATCCGGCCCTTCGCGTTTTCTTGGCTAACCATTGGATATGAGGTCCGAGGGAAACATAGGAAGCTACTGGGCGGTGATCCCGCCATCGACCGCCATTGCCAGTCCGGTGACCAGGGAGGCGGCATCGGAACAAAGCCAAGCGACGGACTCGGCAATCTCTTCCGGTGTGCCCAGCCTTCCTATGGGCTGGCGCGTAGGAATATTTGCGGCGAAGTCGTCATCCCGCCCGGCGATGAGGCGTCGTATCATCGGGGTTTCAATGATTCCGGGACAAACGGCGTTCACCCTGATGCCGTCACGGGCGTATTCCAGCGCGGCGGCCTTGGTCAGTCCTACGACGCCGTGCTTGCTGGCTATGTAAGCCGATAACCTTTGAGACCCGACCAAGCCGGCCACCGACGCCGTATTCACGATGGCGCCGCCGCCCTGGCTGAGCATCTGGGGAATCTCGTGCTTCATGCAGAGCCAGACGCCCTTCAAGTTGATGTCGATCAGGCGGTCCCAAACGTCTTCCGGGTACTCGTGGAGCCGTCCTCCTACGTACCCCTCTATCCCCGCGTTGTTATATGCGCAGTCCAACCGCCCGTAGGCAGAGACGACCCCGGCAACCAGAGCCTCCACGTCGGCGGACTTGGACACGTCGGCGTGAATGAAAATGCCGTCGCCGCCCTGGTCCTTGATCGTGCTCAGCGTGGCTTCCGCGCCCTCCGCGTTGACGTCGGAAACAACCACTTTAGCCCCTTCCCGCGCCAAAGCTAAGGAACTGGCCCGGCCAATCCCCGACCCGGCGCCGGTAACCAAGGCTATCTTGTCCTGTAACGTACCTGGCATAATTGACTACCTATTTCCTGCTCTCTATGTTTGTCCAAAAATCTTGGCCACCGGCAGCACCAACCCGGCGAGCACTATAGACTGGATCTCGTCACCCAAGCCAAAGAGGTGCAAACGTTTCCAATCCCCCTGCTCCAGGACCAGTACCTCCACCGTCTGCGCTTGTGGCGACACGAGCCAGCATTCCAGAACGCCCAGACCTGCATAGTCGGCCAACTTGCTTTCAATATCCCCCCGGCTGTTGCTGGGGGAAAGTATCTCCACAACCAGGTCGGGGCCACCATGTATAACGTGCCCAAGTATGTCTATGTTCTTGTTGCTGACGAACAGCAGGTCCGGCTGCCGAACCCGCAGAGGTTCTTGGTTTACGATTATGTCGAGAGGGGCAAACCAGAGTTCTCCCAGTCCGTGCTGGATAACAAACGGGTCAATCTCTCGAAATAACTGCCGTAGGATAGTTTGATGTTCGCGGTTTGGACTGGAGGACACAATCAACTCCCCGTCGACGATGTCGCAGCGGCCCATCACCGGCGTCATTTCCAAGTATTCCTCGTAAGTCAGCTTCCTTGTTTGGAGCGTCATTACCTTTCTCCTCCCACATCCTTCCCCTATGTTTCCCCCGCCCGGCGCGCGTCGGCCCGCCAGTCGTCGGGGCTGGGGCCCCGGTCTATGAGAACGTCGATCACCGCCGGGAGTCCTGAGTCCTGAGCTTGCCGGATGGCGTCGGGAAGGTCTCGAGAGTCGCCGACCTGGGCGCCGAAAGCGCCGAACCCGCGGGCCACGGCGGAGTTGTCCGTGATGGCGAACTCGGAGGCGATGTAGCGGCCCTGAGGCTGGTGGTGTCTAACCATGCCCAAGGCTCCGTCGTTGAAGACCACGCATATAATCGGCAGGTCGTATTGGACCGCAGTCGACAGGGCGTTGACGGTCATCATGTAGCCGCCGTCGCCGGTGACGCAGACCACCGGTTGGGCGGGATAGACCAGTTTGAGCGCCACCGCCGCCGGGAGGCCCCACCCCATGCCGGCGGTGCCGCCGGGACAGAAAAAGGTGTTGGCCTGTCGGGCTTGGTAGAAATGGGCCATCCAGGTGCGGTTGTTTCCAGCGTCCAGGGAGAAGATGGTGTCTTTGGGCAGGGTTTCCTCGAGTACCCTCACCAGCCGCTGGGGCGTGACAGGGGAACTGTCACGTTGCATCTCCGGGTCCGTATAGAAAGCAAGGTCGGCCTTCCGCTGGGGCAGGTCCTGCGCCCATCTATCCCTGGCGGATGCCGAGTTTGACGCGGGTTGACGGGACGCTTCCACCAATTGGGACAGGATACTCCCGGCATCGCCGATGAGGCCCAGTTCGAGAGGGAACGTCCATCCGGCGTTGCGGTCCTCGATGTCTATCTGGATTATTTTCTGCCTGCGGGGGTCGAATACGTTGGGCCGCTCCCGGACTGTGTCTTGAGGAGTTAGCTTCGCGCCGACGACCAGCACAGTGTCAGCGTCGCCGACTACACGGTTGGCGGTATCCTGTCCGTAGACTCCCACCATGCCAAGCGCCAAGGGGTGTGTCTCTTCGATGGCGCTCTTTCCTTTATAGCTGGTGGCTACCGGCATATTCCAAATCTCGGCCAGTTCCCGCAGTTGGTCGTGAGACTTGGAGAGGTGTACGCCATTTCCAGCCACCATTACTGGGCGCTGAGACTGAGACAAGAGTGCCACAGCCCGTTGAATGTCTTGTGGAGCGCTCTGTGGTTTTGCGGTGTTCAGGTAGCCAGCGGTGGGGTGCACAAAGGGCGGAGACTCCACGTCCACGTCTCCGGCTATGGCCGCCGACCGCATTACTACGGCTGCCGGGCCGGGCCTGCCGCTGGTGGCGTGCTTGATTGCCAGTTGGGTGCCCAGCACCGCCTCTTTAGGACTGGTGGCCAGGGTGGTGTATTTGGTCATGGACTTGAATATTGTGGGCAGGTCAATGCTGCCGTACTCACCCGCTCCCGATTGGTTGGCGGCGTGAAAAGCGACGCCCCCGTCAGAAGTGTCGGTTAACACCAGCATGGGCGAACTGCTCAGCATGGCCTCCATGATGCCAAAGGACGCGTTGGAGCCCATGAACAGCCCTTGTCCCATGATGGCCGCCGGCTTTCCGGTGGCCCTGCCGTAGGCGTCGGCCATGATAGCCGCTACCTGCTCGTGGCGCACCAGCACCGTTTTGATGCGGTCCTGCTTGTCGTAGAGCAGGTTGAAAATCTGGCCGGTGCCGCCGCCGGGAATTCCAAACACGTACTCTACGCCGGCTTCTTCCAATGCCTGCACGATCAATTCGTCGGCTGTGGGCATGACGCCTCCTTCAACAAAAAGAGGTAACCCATTGAGCGGGTGTCTCAGGTGGCGATAATACTCTGGGCTATTTGACGGGTCAAGGTTTACCATGTCACGGTAGTTGTTGACATAACGACTGAACAGGCGCCTCTGGCCCATGCGGCGTCCTTGACCCGCTTCAGGCGCGGGCGTATTATCCCAGCATCCGAAAGACAAAGCCGCAGGCGGGTTGTGACCGGCTTTCGTGCTTCAAGACCCCACCTCATTGCCTGAGACCCGCGACCTGATAACCGAAGCCTAACGACCGTCAGGAGGTGACATAATGCGTGGTGGCGACGCAGTTATTCATGCGCTGGAAAAAGAAGGAGTCGAGTATATTTCCGGTTTCGCTGGCGGCGGGGAGGCGCCCCTGTGGCCCGCCCTGAGGGCTTCCGAAACAATTACAGTGTTCTCAGCCCGGCATGAGCGTCTCGGCGTTGAAATCGCCGACGGTTACGCACGTGCCACCGGCAAAGTGGGCGTGGCCCTGACGGGCACGGGTCCCGGCGCAACCAACACTTTGACCGGCATTGCCGGTGCATTCGCCGACAACATCCCCGTCCTGCTGTTGATGGGACAACACCCGTTGGGCAACATGGGCAGGGAGATCCAGCAAGAGGTGCCGTCCAGCATTTACGACAGCTTCGTCAAGTGGAAGGGCACCATGAGCCGGATCGAGGATATTCCGGCAATAATGCGCCGGGCGTTTACCAACCTGAGGTCCGGTTCGCCGGGGCCCGTAGTGCTGGAGATGCCGTTGGACGTCCTGTCCTCCGAAGCGCCAGACCATGTGCTGAACTACGAGCCGGTTGGACCCGGCAGCAAGGCCGCCGCAGACCCCAGGGACATCGAGAAAGCTGCGGACATCCTGGTGAACGCCAGCTATCCCATATTGAATCTGGGCGGGGGAGTGCTCTCGGCCGAGGCATGGGACGAGGCCAAGGAGTTGGCCGAGTTGTTGTCCATGCCCGTTGCCACCACGCTGGTGGGCAAGGGCGTATTCCCGGAGGACCATCCGCTGTCATTGGGCGGGGGAGTTTACCCGCGGAGCAAGTATGCGTCCGGTCAGGCGCTTCACATAAACCGCAAGGCTGACGCCGTGCTGGCTGTCGGTAACTCTTTCAGGATGCCCAACGGCACTGACGGCCGTCCCATTCCCGAAGGCGTAAAGCTGATTCACATCAACGCCGATCCCGGCGACCTGAACAAAATTTATCAAGCTGACGTACCGATACAGGCCGACGCCAAGCTGGGATTGCGGAGCTTGCTCGATGCGGTGCGCGACCGGCTGGGTCCGGGACGAGGCGGAATAAAGGAAGAGGTCGTTGCCGAAATCCAGCAGGCCAGGACCAAGTGGATGGCTGAATGGCAGTCCATTTTCGAGGACGAGTCGGTTCCCACCAACGGCTACCGCGCGGTACAGGAACTGATGAAGGTAGTGGACTTGGACCGCACCATTGCCATCCACGACGCCGGAGGCAGCCGCGGCTACCTGTCGCCCTTCTGGATGGCGACCAGACCGCGCAATTACATCGGCATGGGCGGCATGGCGGCGATGGGCTGGTCCATGGGCGGAGCGGTAGGCGCCAAGCTGGGGCGCCCCGACCACTTGGTCTTCCACGTTCTGGGCGACGCCTCCTTCGGCATGGTTGGCATGGAGGTGGAAACCGCCGTTCGTATGGGGTTGCCCACGCTGACAGTGCTGTTGAACAACGGAGGCACCGGCGGCGGTCTGATGGCCATGGCCAACAACAACGCAGCGCCGCCAACCATGGCGGAACTGGGCGGAAACTTCACCATGGTGGCCCAAGGCTTGGGCGCCTACGCGGAACGAGTTGAACAACCGTCGGACCTTCAGGCTGCGTACCGACGGGCCATAGCCGCTACCGAGTCGGGCCAAGCGGCGCTGGTCGAGGTGATGATAAGGCCAATGCGCACGCCGGAAGCCCCCGACGACTGGTCCTTGTGACCAGGCTTGGTAACGAACAACCGTCCAATTCCAACCAACGTTTTGTGAGGAGTAACCTCCGTCGATGAAAAGCATTGAGATAGACCGCAGCAAGCGATTGAAAGAAGAGCCGGAGAAGGGGCATAACCGCTGGCACCCGGATATTCCGCCGATTGTTGAGGTTGAGCCGGGAGAAGAGGTTGTGCTGGAGACGAGGGACGCTTCGGACGGCCAGATGAAGCCCACCGTAACGGTAGCCGACTTCGACAGCTTCGATACGAAAGTCTCGCACCCGCTCACTGGGCCGGTTTACATAAAGGGCGCCGAACCCGGCGACATGCTTGAAATCGAGTACGTGGACATCATTCCCCAGCCTTATGGCTGGACCCGCAACCGGCCGGGAGCGGGATTCCTGCGGGACCTGTTCCAGGAATCTTTTGCCGTCCACTGGGACATAGAGGATGGGTGGGCCACGTCTTCCGGGCTGCCCGGAGTCAGGATTCCTAATGGATCGTTCATGGGGACGGCCGGCATAGCGCCTTCCCGCGAGCAGATGGAGGCGTGGGCCAGGAGGGAGGCGGACTTGGTGCGCCGCGGCGGCACAGCCGCGCCGCCGGACCCTGAGGACGCCGTCCCGGCGGGAGGCACCATCGCCGGGGAAGGTCTGCGGACCATTCCGCCGCGGGAGAACTGCGGCAATGTGGACGCCAAGCAGTTGACCAAAGGGTCCAGGCTGTTGATTCCCGTAAACGTGCCCGGCGGTTTGTATTCGGCCGGAGACGGTCACTTCGCCCAAGGCGACTCGGAGTGCTGCATCACCGCCATCGAAATGGGCGCCACAGCGGTGGTGAAGTTTCACCTGCAGAAGGGAGAGGCCCAGCGGCATAACATAACAGTGCCCCGGTTCGCCCATCCTGACTATTTTCTGCCGCCGGAATGGGCCGCACCCCGTAACTTCATAGCCACCATGGGCTTCCCCATCCGCGAGGATGGCACCCAGGAGGGAGAGGACCTGACTCTGGCTGCCCGGAACGCCCTGATCAATATGATCGAGTTGCTCCAGGAGCGGGGATGGTCACGTGAGCAGGCTTACGTGATTTGCAGCGTGGCGGTGGACCTGAAAATCAGCAACGCCGTGGACCTGCCCAACGTCACGGTGTCCGCCTTCCTGCCGGAGGATATTTTCCAGGACTAGGGCAGAATAGGGAGCCGGGATGAGTTCCCTGACATGGCACGCGCCTACAGGCCGGTTTTCCGCGTTGCTCGGGTGTGATTGGGGACCGAAAGCCGTCCGCAATGAAACAGGGGCCTTAAATCGCCTTACAGGGCCAAAAATTTTTTAAGAATACATAAAGTGCCCCGGACCGGTCCGGGGCACTTTATTTTTGGCTTTTCGACAAGCCGCTATCATCCGGAGGTCGCACGGAGGTCGCGGCGGTGGATGGTCCATCCAATAGCGCCGCCTTGCGGGGTAGACCGGATGGCTCCGGTTGAAGGACTCGTTGGCAACTACCGCGCTAACTTACCCGCTTGACCTCCAGGGTCTCGCCGGGGGCCAGCGCTACACGTCTTACATTTATACCCAGCTTAAGCAACCAGTAGCCCAGTGTAGCTTTACTCACACCCAGTTCCGCGGCGGTATCGGACAGACCGAGCTCGTTGACCATTTCCGGCAACAACCTCTCCAGCGGACGCTGATGTTGTTCCTCCACACGCAGCATTAGCTTCGTTTTCTTAGCCAAAATGTACCTCCTGTGTACTGACTGAAACAGATCGTGTACTTAGTGGCACCGCCTGCGTATTAACCGTGGGACAGACTAGCACGGTAATGGACGGTTGTCAATGCGTTGTTCAAATTAACATAAAATATATATTAGCATAATTTTAAACTATTCCAGAACAAGAATCGCCGCATTCGATTCTTCTGTAGGCCACTATTACACTTCACCGTCATGTACACAATAGAGAGTCTCATCCATGCAGTCGTGTAACCCAAGACGGTGAACAGAAGGATGGGCGGTTGACACTCAAATTCCCCTAACCTAAGCTTGGCCCACTCCAGACCGATTGCGAGGCAAAGAATGCAAGCTCCCACCCTCCACGACGTATACGAAGCTAGGAAGACCATCGCTCCCTACCTGGGCCGGACCCCGTTGCACTTTTCGCCGGGCCTGAGTGAGGTCCTTGAGGCCCAAGTTTACCTGAAGCACGACGAGTACCTGCCTTTGGGGGCTTTCAAGGGCAGGGGCGGCATCAACCTGGTGGCGCACCTGACTCAGGAGGAGCGGGACCGGGGGTTGATTACCGCTTCCACGGGCAACCACGCCCAGTCCATCGCCTATGCCTGCGGTCTCTTCGGTTGCGAAGCGTTCGTCGTCCTGCCTCGTAACGCAAATCCATTGAAGGCCAACGCGGTGCGGTCTTTGGGGGCCACGTTGATCTTCCACGGCGACAACTTTGACGAGGCCAAGGCGCACTGCGAACAACTGGCCGCGGAGGAAGGGTACCGCTACGTGCACTCCGCCGACGAACCCCTGCTGATCGCCGGCGTTGCTACGCAGACGCTGGAGGTGATAGAGGACCTGCCCGACGTGGAGGCCCTCTTCCTGCCGCTGGGCGGGGGAAGCGCCGTCTCGGGGGCGTGTGTAGTAGCCAAGGGCGTCGATCCCCGCATCCAGGTCTTCGCTGTGCAGTCGGAGGCTGCGCCCGGAGGTTATCTGTACTGGAAGCACGGCGAGGCCGTGGAAGCGCCCATGGAGACCTATGCCGAAGGGCTGGCGACCAAGGTGGGGTACGACCTGCCCCAGGCCATCCTGAAAGACCACTTGGATGACTTCATTCTGGTCAGCGACGATGACATTCGACGTGCTACCGGACTCCTGATTGAGAAGGCCCACACTATGGCGGAGGCGGCCGGCGCTGCCGCTACCGCTGGAGCGGTAAAGGTGCAGGAACGCATTAAAGGTAAAAAGGTATCTATTACCGTCAGCGGTGCCAATATTACGATTCCGCAACTGGAAGAGGCGATAAAAGTGTACTTATGCAGGTAATTACATTTTAGCCTGGCAGCCAAGCGTGTGTAGCCCCGGTAGTTAAGCATGTGTAGCGAAGTATCGGGCTAATTCGTCCCTGGAAAACTCCGGTAACGTTACCTCCCCTTCATAGCCGATCATCTGAAGTCCCTCTTCAGGAGCCAGCATCAGGCCTATCTCCCACCCGTCGATTCCCTCACGCCCCAACGCTGCAACGAGCCTAGGCACGTCCGACGGCGGCGTGGTAATCAGCAGCGCTCCCGAGGCCAGCAACCCCAGCGGGTCCAATTCCAGAGCTTGGCAGACTGATACCGTTTCTGGAATTATGGGCACGCTGCCCTCCTCTATTGCCAGTCCCAGTCCTGAGGCGCGGGCTATTTCGCGCAGTCCTGTTACCAACCCGCCCTCGGTAATATCGTGAAGGGAGTGTATTTGTGCATTGTTACACGCCACACCGGCATCTTTAATTACACTTATACCAGGAAATGTCAGCAACGCCGCGGCCTCAGAGACTTGTTCCGGCGTCATGCCGGCTGCCAACAAGTCATCCGCCCTGTCGCGGGCCAGCAGCGCCGTCCCCTCGATGGCGATCCCCTTGGTGACCACGATGCTGTCGCCCTCCTGGGCGCCGCCGGTAAGCACCAGCTTTTCCCGGTCCACCTCTCCCAGCATTGTCCCCATCACTATCGGCCGGTCGATGCCGTAGGTGACTTCGCTGTGGCCCCCCACCAGTTCCACCCCCATGGCGCGGCAGGCTTCCAACACTTGGTCGAACACGTCCTCTGCTTGGGACTCGGTAAAACTCTCCGGCGCCAGCAGCGTCGCAAGAAACCACTTGGGAGTTGCGCCGGAGCAGGCCACGTCGTTGGCGTTTACCTGCACCGCGTACCATCCGATCTGGTCCGTGGCAAAGGTCACCGGGTCGCTCTTGGCCACCAGCAATCGGTCGCCCATGTCCAAGACAGCCGTGTCCTCGCCGATGCGGGGGCCCACCAGGACCCTGGGGTCGGTTATCCGGTTTTTTGCCAGGATTCTCTCCAGCAGGTCGGCCGGGAATTTTCCAACTTCCAAAGTTACCCCTCCGGTTGCGGAGTGAAGAATAATCTGTCCCAAGGTTGCAATATAATAGACCAAGGCGGTATTTATTGGGCAATCCCGGTCAAATCCGGGACTTTATAAGGCTCTCCGAATGTCCGTGGCCCTGTAGGGCGATTTAAGGCCCCTGTTTTTTCGGGGGCAGTGTTTGGGTCGGCTAACCACTGGGAATCGAGAGTTGCAATGAGCACACACTCAATAATTTCTTTCGTGTTTCTCATGCTGGTGTTTGTCTTGGCTTGCGGCGACGGGTCGACCGCTCACAATGGGCGGGCCGACGATACCGACAATGCCGGGATTCCGCCTTCCCCCTTTTCCCAAGGGACACAGGTCGTCGAGATCGCCACAAAGGGAGACACCCTGAACTATGACCGCGATACTTTGTCGGTCAATGCCGCCAGGGACGTGACCGTAAAGTTCCACAACTCTGCGGCCTCTCTTCAGCACAATTGGGTGCTGGTGCAACCGGGGAGCAAGGATGCGATAGCCACGGCCGGCATAGAAGCCGGAGAACACAACTCATGGCTGCCGCCCGGCGACCCCAGGGTCATTGCCTACATCGATTTGCTGGATGGGGGCGATACGGGAGAGACCAGCTTCAAAGCGCCCCCGGAGGGAGTCTACCAGTACGTATGCACCTTTCCCGGCCATAACTTCACCATGTATGGCGACTTCGTAGTTTCGTGACCGGCGGTGGGCCGGTTTACAATTCCAGAGGGGTTTGATAGGATGATTGGGCTTGGACAGATTGATGGGCCCTAGTGTCCCGGCACAGCGTGGCGCGTTCGTCTAGAGGCCCAGGACACCGCCCTCTCAAGGCGGAGATCGCGGGTTCGAATCCCGCACGCGCTACCAGACATAACGATCATGGAAGGCTCCCACTCAATGCTGGGGGCCTTTTTCTATGCTCGTCTTCGGCCCTTGGGAAGCCGTGGTGTTGTATAATGTCGCAAGGTCGCCGGGGTGTTTAATGCCAACGGCGCAGCCCTCATCAAACTCAGCGAGAAGGTACTGATGGCCGATCAAGAGAGACTCGTCAACTCCTTTTGCGAACTGGTGCGTATCGACAGCCCCTCCGATGAAGAGGAGGAGGTAGCCCAATATCTGACCGGCAGGCTGGAGCGCTTGGGCCTTAGCGTGGCCAGGGACGCCCACGGAAACGTCATCGCCTCCGAGGAAGGAAACGATCCACTCCTTCTGTCGGCCCACATGGACACCGTCGAGCCGGGGAGAGGCATCAAGCCCCGGATTCAAGGCGACCGGATAGTTTCCGACGGCACCACCATCCTGGGCGGCGACTGCAAGGCTGGTGTTGCGGCCATCCTGGAAGGCCTGGAAGCCGTCATGGACGAAGGACTTACCCGCCGTCCCGTGCAGGTCGTGTTCACCCGCGGGGAGGAAATCGGTATCGTCGGGGCCACCAACATGGACTACTCGATGATCCGGGCGAAGGAGTCGGTGGTGTTCGACGGCAACGGCCCGGTGAACACCATCACCGGCGCAAGTCCGACCTACATGAGCTTTGACGTGACCGTAAAGGGAAGGGCCGCTCATGCCGGAGTGGAGCCGGAGAAAGGCTTGTCGGCCATTCGGATCGCCTCGGAGATAATCAACGAGCTGCCCCAGGGCAGGCTCGACGAAGAGACCACTTTCAACGTAGGGACCATTGCCGGAGGGTCGGTAAGGAATGCGGTTCCGGCGGAGGCCGTCTTTGGCGGCGAGTTCCGCAGCCGCAACACCGAGACCCTCGACCTGCTGCGGATGCAAGTGTTGACCACGCTGGAACAAGCCCGCAATAAATACCAGGACGCCACCATCGACGAGAAACTGGAAATCATGTTCCACATGTACAACCTGGACCCCAACGACGGAATCGTCAAACTGGTCACGCGGGTAATGCGGGATATGGACCTTAAGCCTGACATCAAGCCGTCAGGCGGCGGGACCGACGCCAACGCCATGCGCTTGCACGGCATAGACTGCGTGGTGGTCGGCATGTCCACCAACGCAATGCACACCGTCGACGAGTACGTGATAATTCCCGACTTGGTCAACACCGCCCTGTTTTGCCGGAACGTGGTGACTACCAAGGTCTAAAAAGGTGGCAATACCGAAAATCAAAAACGTCATCCCCGCGAAGGCGGAAGGAGTCCAGTGACATGAACGGTGCAGAATTAAAAGCGACGTTGAAATCCGGCGGCCGGGTCTTCGGCACCATGATAAGCCTCAACCGCAACCCCAGGTGGGCGCCCGTGTTGGACGGCGTGGGGTTGGACTACGTGATCATAGACACCGAGCACAGTTCCCGCGGGCGCGGCGAGCTTGGCGACTACCTGACGATGTTCAACACCACCGGCGTGGTGCCGATAGTCCGCATCCCCATACCTGACTCCCACTACGTCACCATGGCCATCGACGCCGGCGCCCAAGGCATCCTGGCGCCCTATTGCGAAACGGTCGACGAAGCCGTGGAGGTGGTGGCCGCGGCCAAGTGGCGTCCGCTGAAGGGGCAAGCGGTGCGGAATCTCATGGCCACGGGGGAGCACGTCAGCGACGCCACCAGGGCCTATCTGGAGGAACGCAACAAGAACAACGTCGCCATCATCGGCATTGAGAGCGTTGCCGCCGTCGAGAACCTGTCCGATATCCTGGAGGTCCCGGATATAGACGGCATCTTCGTAGGGCCCAACGACATGAGCATATCGCTGGGCTTCCCTGACCAGTACGACCGCCCGGAGTACCAGAATACGGTCAAGCACATCATCGACACGGCCGGGACCAAGGACATCCCGGTGCTGGTGCACCATCAAACGCCGGAGCTTTCCACCTACTGGATCAGCCAGGGCGCGCGGTTCATCCTCCACGGTACCGACCGCAGGGCAATGGCAGAGGGGTTCAGGATGGAGTTCGGAAGGCTGCGCGAGTTCGCCAACGACCTTTCATCGTAGGCCGGAAGACCGGAAGCGGCGTCAGGCGGAGGAACCCGGGTCCCAGCGGCGGCGCAGCGACTCGACATAAACACGCGGGTAGTCGCCGTATAGGGGGTCGCTGCCCGTGTCCGCCAAGCGGAGGGCCCACATATATTCGACGTCCTCCCAGCGGATGGGGTAGGGTGTTTGATCGAAGAATTGGGTCACCGCCTCGGTTGGGCCGGGCGCCTCTACGTACCCCATCATCTGGAAATTGTCGTACAGGTTCCCGTTGTCCGAGACGAACCGGCCCTTCATCGCGCCGAGAATAATGAAGTCTGGCATGGCTTGATCGGCAGGCTGCTTGCTACTTGGTGAGAATGTGGACGGTGGTGACGTCCCCCGCGCCGGAGCACTGGGCCAAGCCCACTTCCGCATCCTTTACCTGCCGGGCCCCCGCTTCCCGCCGCAACTGCGTCACCGTCTCGTGAATCATCCGTATTCCCGTGGCTCCAAAGGGATGCCCCATTGCCAGCAGGCCGCCATCGGTGTTGGTGGGTATGTCCCCGGAGAGCGCGGTGCGCCCATCGACTGTTGCCCGCCAAGCTTCACCGAAGGGGACCAGGTGCAGGGCCTCGATCTGTTGAAGTTCGCCGATGGTGGCGGCATCATGCACTTGGACCAAGTCCACGTCTCCGGGCGTCAGCCCGCTCATTTCATAGGCTTCCAACGCCGCCGGCTCGGTGCGATAGGGGCTGAAGGCCGAGTGATCGCTGCCCCTCCCGTTGTAGTTTCCCGACTTCAACACGGCCGCCGCGACCCGCATCGCCCTTGCCCGGTCGATGCCGTACTTGGTCAACGATTCCTCGGCGCACAACACCGCCGCGGCTGCACCCTCGCTGGTGGGGCAGCACTGGAACAACGTCAGCGGGTCGGCTATCTTGCGCGACTCCAATACCTCGGCCAGGGTGCGTTGCTCGGACCGGTGGGCGTAGGGGTTGAGGGCGGCGTTGTCTCTGGCCTTGACCGCGACCTGGGCGATGTCCGCCTCGGTGGCCCCCGTTTCCTCCATGTACCGCCTCATCCGCAGCGCGTACCCGGCCATCATGTGATCGCCGCCGATGTAACGTTCCGGGCTGTCATCGGCGGTTACGGTGACCGGCCCGCGCGGCACCTTCTCGGCCCCGAAGGCCAACGCCAGGTCGAACATGCCGGTGGCGATTCCCCAATAGGCCTGCCAGAAAGCGGTTGAGCCGCTGGAGCAGGCATTTTCCACGTTGATTATCGGCACGCCGGTAAGCCCTAGCTTGGACAACGCCGTCTCGCCCACCGACATGCCGTGGTAGTAGACGTGTCCGAAGTAGGCGACTTGAACGTCCTGCCACCGGACGCCGGCATCTTCCAGGGCCGGAACGACGGCATCCAAGGCCAAGCCCGCCAAGTCTTTCTCAGGGAACCTGCCGAAGGGATGCAGGCCCACGCCGGCCACCATCACCTGCCTTTGGGGACGGAATGTGGTCAATTTCAACCTCCTGTCCCAGTTGCCCACTTGTACACTATCTTGTCGGATTGGCCCTCTTGCCCGCTTACCGCATATAAGGCCAAGTGTACCGGCATACCTATAGTCAGGGCCTCTTCCTCGCAGTCCACGATCTCGGCCAACACTTGAGGCCCTTCGGCCAACTCCACCTGTCCCAGTATGTAGGGGACTGGTCCAGGCCAACCCGCAGGCGGCACTCGCACCACGGTGTAGCTGTATAGGGTGCCTTCCTGGCCGAACTCCACAGGCTCCAAGTCTGCCGAGGTGCACTGCTGGCAGAAGGTCCCCGGACCGAAGATGGTCGTGGTGCAGTCGCGGCAACGAAGCCCGAGAAGCACTCCTTCGGAGCCTTCTTCGTTGGTCAGCCGCAGCCGATTGGGGTCTACGGATTCAGGCATGAAAACATCGTCATCAAGCGACGAGACGCCTCGACAAATCTAAGGACGAGGCCCCCCGTCCTTGAGCCAATTCGAACCCCGGTCTTGACGGTTCCATGAAAGTGATCGTCTCGTAGAAGTCATCCAGAGCGACGAATACGCCGTTCTCTTCCGCCCACCTGCGCATCCGTTGATTACATGAATGTGCCCACGACAGGATTTCTACACGCCACCCCCGGCGGTGCATACGTTCCAGGGTGCTGTGAAAGCCGGCTCCCTCGGTGTACCCGGCGCCGTCCCCGGTGAGCAACACAACTATGCCTGGATCGCCGTTGTAGTCCAGGGCGTCTTCCAGCATCCTCAACTGAAGCACTCGGTCGGGTATCTCCTGTTCGCCTCGCTCCGAACTACCGCGGTCGAACAGTTGCACCTCAACACCGTTGCTTTCCAACCTGTTCCATAGCTGCCGCATCTCGGGCGGGACCGACCCAGCGGCAAACGCCTTCTGAACGGGGCGGTCCGCATGAGCCAGCCGGAGCATGTTGTCGAAGTGAATTCGCACTCTCTGGCGAGCATCCGGTCCTTCACCCCGTTCTTCCGCCAATCGCTGAGCTTCGATAAAAATGTTGGAGTTATCCCAATAGATGAATACGCTATCCAAAGTACACCTGGCCCATGCCAATGGGTTGACTGTCTGAGATGTTCCACTGTGGGTTGAGAGCTATGACAATTATTGTAAGTGTTTCGAGTATATCATCCTCTACGGCCTGCGACGGTGTCTGCCCAGTTCAACTCAATCAAGTGAAGACAGCGAAAGGAACGGAGCAAGGGATTGAGTAATGCGATTGGGTGCGGAGGGCATACCTGTCTGTGCTATACTCGCCTCATGGTTAACGATAGTCGTGGGGCGTTCCATGCCGACTGAGATCCCGCATAACGAACTGGAAGCGGGAGTCCGCGCCCTTCGAGAGGGAGGAGTCGTCGGGTTCGCCACGGACACCCTTTACGGCTTGGGAGCAGACGTTTTCAACTTGGCAGCGCTGCAAAAGGTCTTTGATGTAAAGGAAAGACCCGAGGGGCTGGCCCTGCCGGTCCTCATCGACAGTTGGGAACAATTCGAGATGGTGGCCGCCGACTTGCTGCCGGTTGTTCGAGCTTTAACGGACAGGTACTGGCCGGGGCCTTTGACCCTGGTGGTATCGAAAGCTGAAACGGTGCCGGACTTGCTGACGGCGGGAGCTCCCACGGTGGCGGTGCGGATGCCGGACCATCCGGTGCCCAGGTCCCTTGCCCGTTTGTTCGGCGGCCCCATCACCGGCACCAGCGCCAACCGCAGTGGGGAAGCCGACCTGAAGAGCCTGGAAGAACTGACGGCCCAATTAGGTGACAGGCTAGACTATATCGTTGCCGCCGGTCCGGAGCCCGTGGGCACGGCCTCCACGATAATTGACATAACCGAGGGCAGCCCCAAGCTAATACGCCAGGGGGTGGTGCCGTTCGAGAACATAGCCGGCTATTGGCAGTGAAAGGGCTTAGGCTGGACACGGGTTGCGTGAAACTTTTGTTGAAATATTGGAAGGACGGCTGTGATCCCCAAGTATGAAGCCTATCAACAGGCGTTGAACCAAGAGTTGCGGGACGTGTTCGAGTCACGCCACGGATTCCTGTACGACGTTCTGCGCTACCACTTGGGGTGGGTAGACCAAGCCGGGCAACCGGTCGCCACGGCCTCGCCGCTCAATTTTCAAGCGGCGATTGCTTTTGCCGCCTGCGACGTGCTGGGAAGCGATTTCCGCCAAGCCGCCCCCGCGGCGGCGGCGGTGGAATTGGTGCACAACTTCACCCTCGTGCATGGCGACGTCCAATCCGCCAGGACAGTCGCCGAAGACCGCCCAAGTGTCTGGTGGGTGTGGGGTCCCGCCCAAGCCATCAACGCCGGAGATGGGTTGCACGCCCTGGGGCGCACAACTATAATGCGCCTGGCTCAACGGGGTGTGCCTCCGGAACGGGTGTTACGCTCGGTCCTGGCCTTGGATCGCGCCTGCTTGTCCCTTTGCGAGGGCCAGTTCCTTGACTTGGACTTTCAAGACCAGTTAATGGTCACCAGCGGCGCCTACTATGACATGATTGGCCGGAAGACTGGTGCGTTAGCTGGTTGCGCCGCCGAGATAGGTGCCGTCTCCACTGGGGCCGACGATGCCGTCTGCGACGGTTTTCATCGAGCGGGACGCTCTCTTGGAATGGCGTGGCAGGTTAGCTTGGATGTGGCCGACCTGTGGGGCCAAAGCGGCGACGGGATGACCCCCAGTAATCTGCTCAACAAGAAGAAGAGCCTCCCGCTAATTCACACGTTGGAAAACTCTCCGGTATCCACCAAGCGCGAGTTGGGCAACATTTACGCCAAGCGCGTGCTGGAGCCGGACGATGCAGCCCGGATAATCGCCATCCTCGACGACGCCGGCGCCCGAAGTTTCGCCGAAGAGAAGGCCGCGCAACTGGCGCAAGAGGCGTTGGCCGGGTTCCAATCTGCCGGGGTGTCTGGCGAGAGATTGGACTCCATCCGCGATCTTACTCAGTGGGCTATGGAAGGAAATGGCTAAACGCAGTCTCACCGGCATCGATGTAGAGGGCAAGCGTGTCCTGGTGCGGGTCGACTTCAATGTCCCTATAGAGCAGGGGGTTGAAGCTATCGCGCTTTACGACCAACGCCTCCGCGCCACCCTGCCTACAATCCGTTACTTGATCGACAAGGGCAGCAAGGTCATCCTTTGCTCTCACTTGGGCCGCCCCAGAGGGCAAGTAGTAGAAGACCTGAGGCTGGCGCCGGTTGGCGACCGGTTGGCTGTGCTGTTGGACCACCCCGTACTCAGCCTGCCGCAGGTCCACGGTCCTGAAGTGGAGGCGGCCGTCGCTGCCATGAACGCCGGAGACGTGGCGTTGCTGGAGAATTTGCGGTTCGACGCCGGTGAGGAGAGGAACTCGCCCGAGTTTGCCCAAGCCTTGGCAAGCCTGGCCGACGTGTTCGTGATGGACGCCTTCGCCGTAGCCCACCGCGCCCACGCTTCCACCGTCGGAATCACCGGGTATCTGCCGTCAGTCATGGGATTCCTCGTGGAGAAGGAGGTCAACTCCATGGGCCGCGCTCTGGAGTCCCCGGAAAAGCCGTTGGCGGCTTTAATGGGGGGCGCCAAGGTAAGCGACAAAATACTGGTGCTCGAAAACCTTCTGGACAAGCTCGATCATCTCTTCATCGGCGGCGGCATGTGCGTTACTTTCCTGAACGCCATGGGCTACAACACCGGGGCTTCCAGCATCGAAGAGGACAGGCTGGACTTTGCTAGGGAAATCCTGGAACGGGCCAAGTCCCATTCCATTGCCGTCCACCTGCCCGACGAGGTCGTGGTCGCCAGCGAGTTCGACCCTTCGCCGGCATCCGTTCAAACTGTGGCGGCCAACCAGGTCCCCGACGGCGCCTTTATCATGGACATAGCGCCGGTCGCCGCCAATGAGTTTGCCCGCGTCTTGGCGGATTGCAGGACCATCATCTGGAATGGTCCCATGGGCGTGTTCGAGATGGACCGCTTCAGCCAAGGTACTCGCTTTGTCGCCCAAGCTATCGCGGAACAGGAAGGGGTTACTACGGTGGTGGGCGGCGGTTCCACCGCTGAGGCAGTCGAGGCACTAGGCTTGATGGACAAAATGACCCACGTTTCCACCGGCGGAGGCGCGTCGCTGGAGTTCCTGGAAGGGAAGGAACTGCCCGGCATCGCGGCTCTGCCGGATGAATAGCCTCGACGTGGAATTGTGGATTCACGAAAGCTCTAACGAATTGAGTTAGCTGATGCCTTACGACGCAAACTTAGCCACGCGACTGCGGCAATTGCTGGAGAGCCGTCAAGAAATTGAAGAAAAGAAGATGTTTGGCGGCATCGCATTCTTGAACGGCGGGAATATGTGCTTCGGGGTACACGGCGACAAATTGATTGTGCGTGTGGGTCCCGGCCAATACGAACAGTCGTTGGGGCTTCCGCACACCGGCCCTATGGATATTACCGGCCGCCCCATGAAAGGCTGGGTTATGGTTGACGCCGAAGGTACCGGTACCGATGCTTCGCTTCAGCAGTGGATAGACAAGGGACTTACGTTCGCTGCCGGGTTGCCGGAGAAGAAGGCCGTCAAGAAATAGCTTGAAGGGTAACTTGCGACATCCGTCGCAATTTGATGCCAGGTAGGCCCAAAAACTAGCTGTACAGGGACCAAGGATGATCGACGAGCAAGAACTACGCGACTGTTACGTTACGACTCCAACCAAGATAGTTATGCTGGTAGTGGATGGCTTGGGTGGGCTGGCTCACCCCGATACCGGCCTCTCCGAATTGGAGACCGCCCACACGCCCAACCTTGACGCCATGGCCAAGGAAAGCGCCTGCGGGCTGACCACGCCGGTCTTGCCTGGCGTGGCGCCAGGCAGCGGACCGGGACACCTTGCGCTGTTTGGGTATGACCCCTTGAAGCACCAGATAGGGCGCGGCGTCCTGGAAGCGTTGGGCATCGACATAGAACTCCAACCCGGAGATGTGGCCGCCCGCGGCAACTTCTGCACCGTAGACGGTGACGGACTCTTGGTAGACCGACGGGCGGGGCGCATCCCGACGGAGCTCAGCGCCCCGCTTTGCGAGCGTCTGGACCGGATAGAGGTGGACGGCGCGGCGTTGCGTATCTACCCGGTGCAGGACTACCGGTTCGTGTTGCACCTGCGGGGAGAGGGGCTATCTGAAAGGGTCTCCGAAACCGATCCTCAGATTACCGGCGCGACTGCTCTGCCGGTTCGCGCCTTGTCGCCCGAAGCAGAGAAGACGGCGGCATTGGTAAACGGGTTCGTTGATCAAGCAAGCCGGTTGCTGTCCGAGGAGGACCGGGCCAACATGGTGTTGCTGCGCGGGTTCGCCCAGTTGCCCCACCTGCCGCCCATGGGCGACGTATATCGCTTGGACCCGGTGGGGATCGCCGCCTATCCTATGTACCGCGGCTTGGCAACCGTGTCAGGGATGAGGGTAATTCCCACGGGACATACCTTTGGCGACGAAGTCGATACCCTTCGGGAACACTACAACGACCACGACTTCTTCTTCATCCATTACAAACCGGCCGACGCCGCGGGTGAGGACGGGGACTTCGACGCCAAGGTCAAGCGGTTGGAGGAGTTGGACCCGTTCATCCCGCAAATCCGTGCCTTGGAACCCGACGTGTTCATGGTCGCCGGTGACCACGCTACACCCGCTATCATGGCCGCCCATAGCTGGCACCCGGTGCCCTTCATGCTTCACTCCCGGCTCACCAAGGGTGAAGGAATACCCAGCTTTGATGAGCGGGCCTGCGGTCAAGGGTCTATCGGACGTATCCATGCCACCCAAGTCATGCTTCTGGCCATGTCCCACGCCGGAAAACTCACCAAGTACGGGCCTTAAAGTATCCCCCAAGGTCCTTTCTCATTCTGTGAGAGGCCCAGGATGATGGAGATCGGCCCGATGCCGTCCCCAACGATAGCAGCCAACTGGAAGATGAACACCACTCTGGATGAAGCCGTCCGGTTGGCCGCGGCAATCAGGGACGGTATTCCCGCCGAATGCGCCGCCGACGTTATCCTCTGTCCACCCTTCATATCATTGACATCCGTGCGGGAAGCCGTGGAAGGCTCAGCCATCAAAATCGGCGCTCAAAACATGTACTGCGAACCCAGCGGCGCTTTCACCGGGGAGACATCGCCGCCCATGCTCCAGGGCATCTGCGACTACGTGCTGTTGGGCCACTCGGAGCGGCGCCAGATTTTTGGCGAGACCGACGCATTGGTCAACCTCAAGGTCAAGGCAGCATTTGCGCATGGGCTGAAGCCCATTCTCTGCGTCGGCGAAACCCTTGAACAGCGGGAGGACGGCCAAGCTGAGGCGGTTGTGGACCAGCAACTGCGAACGGCCTTGGATGGTGTAGTTGACATAAACGGCCTGCTGGTGGCTTACGAACCCGTATGGGCCATCGGCACGGGACAAGCGGCGACGCCGGAAATCGCCGCTGAAATAATGGGCGGAGCCCTTCAAGCATCCTTGGTTTCAATGTATGGGGATTCCGGGGCGGACGTCCCCTTGCTATACGGCGGCAGCGTGAACGGGGATAATGTTGCCGGGTTCCTGGCGCAGAAGTGTATTCACGGGGCGCTTGTTGGGGGCGCCAGCTTGCAGGCCGACCAGTTTCTCCGGGTGGTTCACGCTGCCCACGGCGTGAAGGCGTGAGTAGGACCCTCTGTTCATCACCGTTCACTTTTTCATGCGAGGCCCGCACCTGGAGTTGACCAGCGCTGCTTCACCAGTTGTTGCGGTTGTCGGCCCCACCGCGGTCGGCAAGACACGGCTGGCAATCGCTCTGGCGCGGCGGTTCGATGGTGAGATAGTCAACGCCGACAGCCGGCAAGTCTACCGGTTGATGTCCATCGGCACGGCGAAACCTACCCCCGCGGAACGGTCCGAAGCACCTCATCACCTTATAGATATCCTCAACCCCGATGAAAGCTTTGGCTTGGGGCTGTTCCTGAAGCTGGCCCGCGAGGTTATAGATGACATAGCCGACCGCGGGCGGCTGCCGATAGTCGCCGGAGGCACGGGCCAATACGTTCGGGGGTTGCTGGAAGGGCGCCAAGTGCCCGAAGTCCCACCGGACCCCTGTTTCAGGCAACGATTGGAGCAGATGGCCGCTGAAGGAGGCGGCGAGGCCTTGTACGCGCGGTTACAGGAAATCGACCCGGCCAGGGCTGTTGCTCTGGATCCCCGCAACACCCGCCGGGTTATCCGTGCTTTGGAAATTCACCAATCCACCGGGCGGAAACCGTCCGAAATGGGGCAGAACCAAGCACCGCCCTTCCCGTCTCTGGTCATCGGCCTGACCATGGAGCGACAGGAATTGTACCAGCGCATAGACGCCAGGGTTGACGATATGATGGCCCAAGGGTTGCTGGATGAGGTGCGGGAATTGGCCGCCGCAGGGTACACTCCTGGGCAGGGAGCGTTGAGCAGCCCTGGCTACCGGGAGTTGGGGGAGTACTTTGCGGGTCTGACTAGCTTGGAGGAGGCAGTGGCTCGCACGAAGACCCAGACCCACCGGATGGCCCGTCGGCAATACACATGGTTCAAGCTTGGCGATCCGCGGGTCCACTGGCTGGATGCTAGTGAGGAGGGCTTGGAGCTAAAGGCGGCGGCGATCGTGGCCTCGTTCTTGGAGGCCAATCCGCCTGTGTTACAATAGCTGCGCCTCAACGGAAGGAGCCAAGGGTATGAAATTCACCAAGATGGAAGGCGCCGGGAACGACTATATCTACGTGGACGCTCGTTCCCTTGACCTCGATTGGCCTGAACTGTCGCGTAAAATGAGCGATCGTCACTTCGGTATCGGAGGCGACGGGCTGATCCTCATCAGGGACTCCGACATCGCCGACCTCAAGATGAGCATGTTCAACGCCGACGGCTCTGAGGGTGAGATGTGCGGCAATGGCATCCGTTGCTTCACCAAGTACGCCATCGAGCACGAGATAGTGCCCCCTCCGTTGAATGGCCTGAACGTGGAGACTCTGGCCGGGGTGCGTAACATTGTGCCCAGGTACGACGGCGACAGCATCAGCGGCGCCAGGGTGTCAATGGGCGCTCCGATCCTGGAACCCGACGTGGTCCCCGTGGCGTTGGGACCCGCCGAGGCCTACCGGGCCGGACCGGTGCTGGACTATCCCTTCGAAATGGACGGCCTGGGTCTGCCCCTCAGTTTTGTCTCAATGGGCAACCCTCATGCCGTTACCTTCATCGAACAGCCGGTGGCCGACTTCCCGTTGCACACTATCGGTCCCAAGGTCGAATACCACCCCATATTCCCTAGGCGGGTCAACTTCGAGATCGTCAACGTAATTGGGCCGGGCAGGCTCGACGCCCGTGTGTGGGAGCGTGGTTCCGGCGAGACCTTGGCCTGCGGCACCGGCGCCTGCGCCATAGCCGTAGCCGCTCGCCTGGTGGGCATCTGCGGCGATAAAGTTGACATAACACTGCCCGGCGGCACGCTGACAATCGAGTGGGACGGGGAAGGCGAAGTTTTCCTGGAAGGACCGGCGGTGGAAGTGTTCTCTGGGGAATGGCTAGAGCAATGACGAGCATTGGTGCCGAAAGACTCACCTACGAGACGTGGCTGGCCATGCCGGAGACCAAGCAGCGTTACGAAATCGTAGATGGAGTAATGGTAATGGCTGCTGCTCCCAGTGCGGACCACCAGTGGCTCTCGGGCGAGATATACTGGAAACTGCGAGAATTTGTCGAGATCCGAGGGTTGGGGGTTGTCTTATTCGCGCCCCTAGACTTGTTAATCCAACGGGAGCCGCTACGCACCCGCCAACCGGACGTCATTTATCTCAGTTCGGAACGCACTGGGATAAGAGGGCGTCCGGAGTTGCGCGGAATGCAGGTGTTAGACGTGGCGCCTGATATCGTCGTCGAAGTCCTGTCACCAAGCAATTCGCGTCGGGATATACAGGAGAAGCTTGAGGACTACGGGCGGTTGGGTGTATTGGAGTGCTGGCTGATGAGTCCGGAAGCGGAGACTATCGAAGTGATCAGATTGTCTTCTGGAGGAGTATCCACCGAGGCTGTTTTCAGCGTTAACGATACTTTGCGGTCGGCGGTCTTGGAAGGGTTCGAGTTGCCCCTGAAGGACGTTTTTGGTTAACCGGAAGCCAACTTCTAGGAACATTAAGGACACCATGTCATGAAGCTATACAAGTTGCCAATAGTCCTATACGAGCCCTCAGAGGAAACCAACGACATGTTCTTGGCGGAAGTCCCGGTACTGCCGGGATGCCGGGCTTGGGGAGAGACCCCCTCAGAAGCGTTGGAGTACGTCAAGGGAGTGGCGGAAGCGTTCATCGAGTCGTATCAGGATAGAGAAGTCCCTTTACCTGAAGAAGTGAAATCGCTGGCAATCGCGATTAAAGATGGATTCGTTCCTGGCGAAATCATGGTTGCAGCGTGAATTACCGCCAACTTACTCGCAAGTTGAGAAGGTTAAATTGTGAATATGATCGCCAAGGTTCAGGGTCTCACGAGATATGGATCAACGCAAGAACAGATGCAACTACGGCCATCCCCAATTGGCGGGCCAGAGACCTGAAACCCGGCACAATTGCCGCTATATTGCGTGACTTGGGAATATCTAGGGAAGACTTTGAGCGAGCGTGAAGGGCGCGTCGAAGCGATATTCTAGCTGAAGACAAGGACTGTCAACATGAACTTCTCTGAGCGACTGGGCAAACTGGCGCCCTACCCCTTTGTGGAGATTTCCCGGATCATCGCCGCCAAGCGCGCCGCCGGGGCCGATGTGGTTACATTCGGCATTGGTGATCCCGACATACCGACGCCTCAGCCCATCATAGACCGGCTCTTGAGTGCGTCCCAGTACCCGCCCAACCACCGCTATCCGGAGACCGACGGCCTGCCGGAGATGCGCCGGGCCATCGCGGAATGGTACGAAAAACGGTTCAGTGTAACCTTGGACCCCGACAAAGAGGTGTTGCCGCTGATAGGGGCCAAGGAGGGCATAGGGCACGCAGCCTTCTGCTTCCTTGACCCGGGAGACATCGCACTGGTGCCCGATCCGGCTTATCCCGTTTACGGCGTTGGAACGATGTTCGCCGGGGCCAAGAGCCACATAATGCCCCTATACGAGCGCAACGGCTGGTTGCCTGAGTTGGACGCCATTCCGTCGGACGTTGCCCGCGCCGCCAAGGTGATGTGGTTGAACTACCCCAACAACCCTACCAGCGCGGTGGCGACCGAGGAGGACTTCGCCTCCGCCATCGCTTTCTGTAAAGAGAACGACATCGCCCTGCTTCACGACGCCGCCTACAGCGAGGTGGGGTACGAGGGATACCAAGCCGCCAGCTTCCTGCAGGTGGACGGCTCCAAGGACATCGGCATCGAGTTCCATTCCCTGTCCAAGACCTACAACATGACGGGCTGGCGCATCGGGATGGCGGTGGGCAACGCCGACATGATCCACGCGCTGTTCCAGATAAAAGCCAACCTTGACTCCGGAGTCCCCCAAGCGGTCCAGGAAATGGCTATGGAGGCCCTGACCGGTCCCCAGGACTGCGTGGGCGAAAACGTGGAGATATACCAACGTCGCCGTGACCGGGTGGTAAGCGCGGTCAGGAGCGTGGGAATGGACGTGGCGGTGCCACGGGCCAGCCTGTACATCTGGGCCAAGGTGCCCGAGGGTTTCACCTCGGCGGAACTGGCCCAGAGATTACTGGAGGACTTGGACGTAGTCGTAACCCCCGGGTCCAGCTACGGGCAATACGGCGAAGGTTATATCCGGTTGTCTTTGACCACCCCTGACGAGCAGGTGGAAAAGGGCTGCCAGCGTATAGAATCCTGGAGCATCCCGGCTCCGCGTGGAGGCTGATTTACATAAGTAAGCGTTTGGTACCGGCCAAACCGGAGGCGGAACGAGCGGTCCTGGTGGCTGTGGAGCTGAAAGGCCGGGACCACCTGTGGGCGTTAAAAGACACATTGCCGGAGCTGGAATATCTCGCCAATAGTGCTGGCGCTGACGTCGTTGCGTCGGTCAGCCAGCGCTCCGATCGCCTCACTCCCACCTACGTTGGCAAGGGCAAGCTGGAAGAGCTTCAGGACGTCGCCAGCCGGAAGAAGGCTGACGTGGTCATTTTCGACGACGAGTTGACCCCCACCCAGCAGCGCAATCTGGAAGACGTTCTGCAACGGAAGGTAATCGACCGTACCGCCCTCATTCTCGACGTATTTGGCCGGAACGCTTCAACCTACGAAGGCAAGCTTCAGGTGGAGTTGGCCCAGCACGAGTACCTGCTGCCTCGCTTGGCCGGTCAATGGTCCCACCTCGAGCGGTTGGGCGGAGGCATAGGCACCAGGGGCCCCGGCGAGACCCAGATAGAGACCGACCGCCGCTTGGTCAGGCGCCGAATCCAGAAAATCAGGTCCGAGTTGGACGGCGTCCGCCGTCGTCGCTCGCTGCACATGGGCCGGCGCAAGAAATCGACCATCCCCATGGCTACCTTGGTCGGGTACACCAACGCTGGCAAGAGCACGCTGTTCAACGCCCTCAGCAACGCCGGGGTCACCGCCGAGGACAAGCTTTTCTCCACGCTTGACCCGGTAACCCGGCGCATCCGGCTGCCTTCCGGCTCCCAGTTGTTGCTCAGCGACACCGTGGGGTTCATCCAGAAGCTTTCACCCAAGGTTGTGGCGGCTTTTCGCGCTACTCTGGAAGAGTTGCAGCAGTCGGATATTCTGCTTCATGTCATAGACGTTTCCCACCCCAAGGCGCCGGAGCAGACTGCGGTGGTCGAAGATACCTTGAAAGATCTGGGCTTGGGGGAGAGGCCGCGTCTGTTGGTGATGAACAAGATGGACCTCCTCTCTGGCGGCAACGGTAACGGGGGCCCGGAAACTCGACTTCCGGAAGCGCCGCGCAACGGTGCCTGGCCCAGCGTCCTGGTGTCGGCGGCCAAGGATTGGAACCTTGACACCCTGTTGCAGGAAATCGAGAAACGGATGATGGCCATCGAGGGTCCAATGATGGCGCCGGTCCGCTGAAAATTCGGAATACACGTTGGTTCGCACAAGATACGTTATGTTGTGCCGTGGCTGGTTTAACCCCCGATTTACATAATATTCTTTGCATTCGCTGTCCTTGCTACCCCGTTCACCCAAGACCTTTTGGCAGTAGCTGTCGGCCCACCGAGTCCGTTCGTGGTGAGCTTGTCGAACCATGAACGGACGGCCCTTCGACAAGCTCAGGGCGAACGTGCCCACCGAAAACTAAAGAACCTTGCCGTCCACCTGATGGACTTGCGCAGGGTAGCCGCTTCTCCATATAATTGAACGTGCCCGCAAGAGAGGGGCGGTTAGCTCAGTGGTTAGAGCGCCTCGTTCACACCGAGGAGGCCGGAGGTTCAAATCCTCCATCGCCCACCACTTTGCAGGCAGCGGTAAGCCGAGGTGGCGAAATGGCAGACGCGCTGCGTTCAGGGCGCAGTGTCCTTACGGATGTGTGGGTTCAAATCCCTCCCTCGGCACCAAATCAAGCCTTGACCCGCCGGCAACCTACAATGACCGGGGCCCTGTGGTCGAAGGCTTATGGAGTCGTTACGCGCTTGTAGCTCAGCGGATAGAGCGCTGCCCTGCGGAGGCAGAGGTCGTGGGTTCAAGTCCCGCCAAGCGCGCCATACTCTTCCACCCAACCCCTCATTCCCATTGGCCCGTCATTCCCGCGAAGGCGGGGATCCATGTGTCTTAGTTTCAGCGTGCACGACACCCTTTGACTTTTGGCATGGTCGTCAAAAACGCGCAAACGACTGCCAAAAATTCGTGCTCATGTAAGCCGATATAAGACCCGCAAAAAGATGGGAGTGGTGTTTCCCCCAGGCTCTTCATCATTTCTCCATAATGGTCAGGTAGAGTGGTGGAATGTCCCGTCAAGCGTCGGCTGTCGTTCAAAGGCGTGTCTGACGCGGCCCGTAATTTCGCATCCAAGCCGGTCCGATTTATGTAAACTATAGTCAAATACCGGGCTGGAGGAGACGACACGACATGATGGCATTCTGGGGAGCGTTCAAAACGCTGTCGCCGCTGCAAATGGTCATATTGGCAGTAGTCCTTCTCGGCGCGGCGGCGGCCACCTACGGTGGATACCTCCGTGCCAACAGCGCCGACCCGGTAGCGTTGGAGGATGACCAGCAGTTGATACCGGTGCGGATGGGAGACTTGGTAAACCAAGTTACTACCAGCGGGACCATCGCCTTTCCCAATCGGCAGATGCTCAGGTTCGGCTCTCCCGGCGTCGTGGAGGAACTCTTGGTAGAGGAAGGCGAGGCGGTGTCCCAAGGCCAAGCATTGGCCAAGCTCGACGCAACGGCCGTCGCGTCCCTAGTGCAGGCGCTGGCCCAAGCAAAGGTAGACCATGCCAACGCCGTGGAAAGCTTGAAGGAGTTGCAAGAGACCGATCCCCTCGCCGTCGCCCAAGCCCGAGAGGCCGTGGCCGACGCCGAGTTTCAATTGCAACAGGTGATTGATGCCCTTGAAGATGCCCGTCAACCCTATACCTTCGAAGAGATTGAGACCCAGCGCAAGCTGGTGGCCGATACCGATTTCGCCTTGTTGAACGCCGAGCAAGACCTGGACGCCGTAGAACGTCGGCACGCCGTCCTCCTTAGCCAGACTCGCAAAGACCATGCCGAAGCCCAAGCCGCGTTGCAGGACTCCCGCCAAGCCTTGGCTGACTTCGCACCGTCCTATTTCCTGAGCTTGGACGAGGCGCGGCAAGCTGTCGCTGACGCAGAGTTAGCGTTGGACGCCGCCGCTGCCGCGGTAGACGACTTCAGCCCGGATTATGTCAACGAGTTGCTCGAAGCACGCCAAGCCGAAGCCGATGCTGAGTTGGCATTGGACGAAGCCCGGGACTCGTTGAGCATTTTTGCATCGGACCACTCGCAACAAGTTTCCCAAGCCAGGGAAGTCAAGGCTGACTTGGAGGTAAGTCTTCAAGAAGCCAAGGACGCGCTTGACGACTTTTCCCCCGGCCACGATAAGAACCTGGCTGCGGCCCGCCAAGAGAAGGCCGATGCGGAAATTGCCTTGGAAGAGGCCCAGCAGGCATTGGAACGATTTGAGAGTTCCAGGGGGAGCCGGCTCAGCAGGCTTCTTAAAGACAAGGAGGACTTTGAGGCCCGGTTAGCCGAATTGCAGGCCCGTCTCGATGCGTTGTTGCGTTCCCAGCAGGAGGGAGTCTCCGGCTTGGACACGGCTATTGAGTCTGTTGAATTCGGTATCTCGTCTACTGAAGAGAGCTTGGAGGTCTTGCAGGAATCCCTCGCTGCACGGGACCAGTTGGTAGCTGCGGAGGCTTTGGCTCAAAGCCGCCTCGACAAGGCGAAGACTGACCTTGCCCGGTTGGAAAGGGAGGGTGACTCGTTGACACGGACGCAACTGGAGGCCTCACTCGCCTCGGCCCAATCCGACCTGCGGAAAGCCTCGGACGAACTGGCTGAGTTGGAAGAAGGCGGCGGTGTACTCCGGCGCCAACAATTGGAAGCGGCAGTCGAGTTGGCCCGAGAGACCCACGCAAGGGCCAAGGTGACCCTCGAGGAATTGGAATCTGGCCCTAACTCGCTACAACTCAACCAGTTGGAAGCGGCGGCGGAATTGGCCCGTGGGAAACTCTTGGAAGCCAGGCTGACCTTGGCAGTCTTGCAGAGTGCCGCGGACCCCGAACTGATTGAACGATTGCAGGAGGATGTCAGGCAAGCCGAAACGGGAACTGTCGGCGGAATGACCCGGATGCCGTTGGCCGTGGCCAAGCAAGTCCTGGACGCGATTATGTCAGGCGCCGATGCCAAGAAATTGCAACTGATCGAGTCTGACATATCTTTGGCCCAAGATACCTTGGCCGACGCCCGGCAGGAACTGGCCAACTTGGAGGCGGGTCCCGATCCTCGTGAGATACGCGCCAAGGAGGCGGAAATAGTAAGGCTGAGAGCGGTTTTGGTCCAAGCTAATGAAGACTTGGAGGAAATGCTCGCCGGACCGGATGCCTTGGTGCTGGCCCTGTTGGACGCCCAGGTCGTTTCCGCCCAAGCCACTCTGGCCCAAGCTGAAGAAGACCTCGGCGAACTCCTTGCCGGCCCCGACCCGGTAGAAGTGGAATTGGCAAAAGCCGAAGTTGCCTCCGCCGCAAGGACGATACAGGAGTCCTCTAAAACGCTGACCGATGCCGTGCTGAGAGCGCCCACCGACGGGTTCGTGTCGCTGATAAACGTTGAAGAAGGAGACGAAGTCCAAGCCAGGGCGGCTATCCTTGAGGTCGTGGACCCATCTGTAGTCGAAGTGGACGGTATCGTTGACGAAATAGACGTCCTGTCCATCCGACTGGGCGCGGCAGTGGAAGTCACATTGGATGCCCTGCCGGGCGAGATTATACCGGGAACGGTGGTAAGCGTGTCACCCGGCGCAACCAACCAGCAGGGAGTAGTCACATACCCAATAGGTATCCGTATGGAAGTGCCTCCCAGTCTCAGTGTGCGAGAGGGACTGACTGCCGTAACGTCGATAGTGCTGCGGCAGGAACGCAACGTGTTGCTGCTTCCCCAGCAGGCGCTGGTCGGCTCGTTCGACAGTCCCATGGTCAGGGTCCTTTCCGGGAATGGCGTGGTGGAAACGAGGCCCGTGACGCTGGGCAACTCCGACGATTTCTGGGTAACTGTCAAGCAGGGGCTTCAAGAAGGTGACCAGGTTGTGATGCAGTCGGCGGAAGTTGGAACGAGCCGGTTCAGTTTCGGTCAATTCCGGCGGGTGACGGGAGGGTCCGGCAGCGGACGGTCCGGCGGTAGCCGGGGCGGCAGATAGGGTCGTCAAGGAGAGTTTGGTTGCCATGATCGAGCTACGCAACGTGACCAAAGTATATCGCATGGGCAGCGTCGAAGTGCCGGCGTTGCGTGGCGTGTCCCTGTCCATCCAGACAGGTGAGATGGCGGCCATAATAGGCCCCTCTGGGTCGGGCAAGTCCACCTTGATGAACATCATAGGCTGCTTGGACGTCCCTACCTCCGGCTCATATCTGCTGGAGAGCGAGGACGTGGGGAGCTTGGGAGACAACAGGCTTGCCGGAATCCGCAACCGGAAGATCGGCTTCGTCTTTCAGACCTACAACCTGCTTCCCCGGCTGACGGCCCGGGCTAACGTGGAACTGCCGTTGCTGTACGGCAACGGCCGCGACCGGAAGCGCCGCGCCGAAGAAGCTCTGGTCCGGGTGGGCTTGGGCGACAGAATCAATCACCGCCCCCCTGAGCTTTCGGGAGGCCAGCAGCAGCGGGTCGGCATCGCCAGGGCCTTGGTGAAGAACCCTTCCTTGTTGTTGGCCGATGAGCCGACCGGCAATCTCGACACCCGGTCCAGCGAGGAAATAATTTCGCTTTTGCAGACGTTGAACCGGGAGGAGGGCCTGACGGTTGTGGTGGTGACTCACGAGCCGGACATCGCCGCCGCCACCAGAAGGGTCATTTCCACCAGAGACGGCGTTGTGGTCTCGGATGAACCGGTGAGCGAGTCATCTCGTGTGCTGAGTTTAGACGCTCGGGCGGGAACTCTATGAACCTATCAACGGTGCTGCTTACAGCGGTGTCCTCCTTAGCGACGCACAAACTTCGGGCCGGGCTGACGCTGCTGGGAGTGGTCATTGGCATTGCCGCCGTCATAACCCTGATGGCCATCGGTAGAGGGGTTCAGGCCACCATTACGCAACGGATTGAGTCACTGGGCACCAATCTTTTGTTCGTGCGGCCGGGAGAGATAAGCCAAAGGGGGGTCTCCGGAGGCCAGGGAAGCGCTGCCACCCTGACTATAGAAGACGCCGCCGCCCTGACCGACCCCCTGTTTGCTCCGTCGGTGAGCGCGGTCGCCCCTGAACTGAGCACAACCGGCCAAGTGGTTGCCGGGCGTTCCAACACTTCCACCCGCATCTACGGTGTCACCCCGGAATACTTCTCCGTTCGCAATTTCGAACTGTCGTCGGGACGCTTCATTACCGACGGTCATGTCGATAGCGCATCCCAGGTTGCGGTGCTGGGTTCAGAGGTATCCGAAACGCTTTTCGGGCTTCGAGACCCGGTAGGCCAGCGCGTTCGCATCAACGGTAGGCAGTTCGAGGTTATTGGTGTGTTGGAAAGCAAGGGCGGTAGTCGCTGGTTTTCTTTCGACGACCAGGTACTGGTGCCTCTAACCACGGCTTACTATAGATTGTCGTCCCAGCGCACCGCCCAGGGAGGGATGAACGTACAGACCATCAACGTCCAGGTGCGGGACGTGGAGGATATGGCCCCGGCGATTCAGGAAGTCGCCACCGTATTACGGTTGCGGCACAGGATAACCGGCGACGACGATTTTTCCATTACCAGTCAGCAGGAGACCATCGAGGCGCTGGAAGAGACTACCGGCACCTTTGTTGTCTTTCTCGCGGCTATCGCTGGCATATCCCTGCTCGTGGGCGGCATCGGGATAATGAATATTATGCTGGTGTCCGTCACCGAGCGAACGCGGGAGATCGGCATACGGAAGGCCATGGGAGCCAGGTATCGGGACATCATGCTACAGTTCGTTTCCGAAGCGACCCTGTTGAGCTTGGGCGGAGGCATCGCGGGGGTCCTTCTCGGCATGTTGCTGTCATGGTTGCTGGACGGCAGAAATTTGCTGGGCAGGCCAACGCAGACCGAGTTCAGCACTGAGACCGCAGTAATGGCCCTGTTGGTGTCGGCTGGCATCGGCCTGTTCTTTGGCATCTATCCCGCGATGAGGGCCGCCCGGTTGCATCCGATTGAGGCTTTGCGGTCCGAGTAATCGGAGTTGAAAGGGGTGAGGGATTCAATATGACCAAGGCTTTTATGGGGTTTCTTGTCGCGGCGTTAGTCTTGGGAGTCGCATTGGGAGCGGCCTTCGCCGGCGGTGTGGCCTTCGGCAAGTCACAAGACGCTGACACTGGTCAACCACAGGCATTCGGCCGGTTCCCGCAAGGGGAGGGGGCGCAACCGGGTAGTCAATTCAACCGGCAAGGACAGGACCAACGCGCTGCCCTTCAACAGGGCGAACGGCAAGGAGCGGACGGCAGGAGGCCCGGCGCCTCCGGCGTGTTTGGGACTATCCAAAGCGTCGAAGGCACACAATTGACGGTAGAAACGCGACAGGGAACGGCTATGGTCTCGATAGGGACGGACACCCGCGTGTACCGCCTCGCGGACGCGTCATCGGAGGACTTGCAACCCCAGTCTCAAGTCCGTGTCACCGGCCCCCGCTCAGACGACGGCCTTGTCGAGGCCGCCTCCGTCGTGATCGTGCCTGAAGGAGGCCAGGATGCCATTTTCCCCGGAGGCGGCCGCCGTCCTTCACCCTGACGTCAGTTGGCTACCCACGCCAGCGAGTGAATTTCTCCGAAGTCCCGGCCTATCTTGTTCCAGGTATCGCCGCCGCTGGAACTGTAGAACAGTTGACCGTTCACGGTGCTGGCTAAGATGTACTGCGGGTCCGACGAGTGGGTAGCAATATCCCAGACCGATCCGTTTGGCGTCAGCGGCAGGGACAACGATTCCCAGGTTGCGCCTCTGTCCCGCGAACGGTGCAGCGCGCCCAAATCCCCGAATGCACCGTTGCCATTCCCCATGTAGACCACCTGCGGGTCGTCGGGCTTCACCGCCACCGCCCGGCAGTAGGGAATAGACACCTGGTTTCCCGCATCCATCGGCGACCAGGACTCTCCGTCGTCGGTGCTGGCGAATACTTCTCTCGGAGTTATGGTCAACAAGGTCTTGGGCGGCCCTGATGTAATCGCTAGGTTGTGAATGTCCGGGTCGTTCAGCGCGCCGTTTACCGCCTCCCACGTCTCGCCACCGTCACGGCTGCGCCGCACGCCGTCCACCTCCACGCCGGCCCACACGTTGTTGTGGTTGTACGGGTCCACCAGCAACGCCGTTACCCTCGGAATCCTTACGTTGGGGCATTCGTCGGCTATTTCCACAGTCAGCTTCTTCCAAGTACGTCCTTCGTCGGCGGATCGGAACAAAGCTGCTGGGCGGGTGCCGGCGAAGATAATCTTCGGGTCCACCGGGTCTATCGCCAGGGTCCAGATGGGGATTTCGTTCATCGGCGAGTCCAGCCGCTCCCAGGTTTCCCCGCGATTGTCGCTGCGGTATATGCCGTCGTCGACACCGGCGTACATCACGTTGTTGTCATTTGGATGCACAACCAATGACCGCACGGAACCCTCCGAGTAAATTCCTTCGCGCACTCGTTGCCAGTTGTCGCCGCCGTCGGTGCTCCGCCATACGCCCTGGCCCAGGGTTCCCACGCAGATGGTTACGTTGTTCAGCATGTTCTCTCCCCTCCTGGCTTGATTGAGCGTTTCCGGGGTGGGCCGTTGCCGTGTTTGACTGCTATGCCGAAATAGTATGATGAGTCATGCGGCTTGTCTACGGTCTAACCGGAGAATTACAATGCCAGCGTTATGTAATCCAATCTTCCGGCGCCGCGCGGTGAGAACCGGCGCCCTTGAAATAGGGGATTTGACATGCCGAGTCAAGCGGAAATACCCTTCCTGACGGTTGCCGAACTGTCGCGGTTGATAGAAGGGCGGGAGGTCTCTCCGGTTGAGGTTACCGAAGCCTACCTTGCCCGTATCGACGACCTGGACTTCAAGCTGAACGCCTACCTGACGGTGTGCCGCGACGAAGCCCGCGAGGCAGCCCAACAGGTGGAACGCGCCATCTCCCAAGGCAACTACCTGGGGCCGATGCACGGTATTCCGGTAGCGGTGAAAGACCAGTTCTGGACCAAGGGCATACGTTCCACCGGCGGCTCCCGAATCCTGGCGAACTTCGTCCCAGATGAGGATGCCACGGTGGTGGTCAATCTCAAGAACGCCGGCGCGGTCCTGCTGGGCAAGACCAACCTGACCGAGTTCGCCATCACCGGGTTCAGCCACCGCTTCAGTATGGCGCGCAACCCTTGGGACTTGAACATGTACGCCGGCGGCTCCAGCAGCGGCTCCGGGGCCGCCACCGCCGGGTTCCTCTGCGCCACCTCGTTGGGCGAGGATACCGGAGGATCGATAAGATTTCCCGCAACCTGGTGCGGCTTGGTGGGCCTGCGGCCAAGCTGGGGCCGGGTCAGCCGCTACGGAGTGATGAAGGGCGTCTGGTCCATGGACACTGTCGGCCCCATATCCCGCTCGGTAGAAGACGCCGCCATCACATTGCAGGCCATCGCCGGCCACGACGACAAGGACCCCTATTCTTGGACTAGCCCAGTGCCGGACTACCGGGCAGCCCTTAATGGAGACATCAGCGGCTTGCGCATCGGCGTGATAACCGAGATCGCCGACAACGAATTGGTGGAGCCGGAGGTGCGTGAAGCGGTTGGTCGGGCCATTGCCACCCTGGGAGAGTTGGGCGCGGCGGTCGAAGAAGTCTCTCTGCCATTGACCGCCCACGCCGGCGTGGTCTCTTCGGTCCTGTTGGGGGTCGAACCGGCGTTGAACCACCGCGACTGGATACGGGAGCGCATCCAGGACTACGGGCACGATAACCGTATTGCCCTGCTTACCGGCAGCATCCTGCCCGCCCACGCCTACTACAAGGCCCAGAAGCTGAGAAGCGCCATAAGAGACGAAGTCCGGGAGGCCTTGGAAAAATACGACGTGCTTGTGACTCCTACGTCGGGCAAACCGGCCCAGCCCGTCGAGCAGGACCCGGTCATCACCAGCAAGGAAACGGTGTCCCGGTTGCCTTACCTGTTTACCAGGGTCTTCAACTTGGCAAGCGCCCCCGCGGCGTCGGTGCCCTGCGGGTTCACCTCCGGCAACCTCCCAATCGGTATGCAGATAGGAGGCCGTCCCGGCGGCGACGCCACGGTCTTGAAGGTTGCCCACGCCTACGAGCAGGCCACAACCTGGCACAGCATGACCCCGGCGGGGCTGTAGCGAGCCATGCAAACGAGTCCAAGCCCCCGCCAGCAGGAACTGGCGGAAAAGGCCCGCAAGCTGGCGGTGGAACGTTTCCGGCCCAGGGCAGCCGTCCACGACCGCGACGCAACTTTTCCTTTCGAAGATTATGTTGACCTGAGGGACTCCGGCATACTGGCCCTCTGCGTCCCTGAGAGATACGGCGGCTTGGGCGCCGACTTCGAGACCTACTGCTTGGTTTCGGAGCAGTTGGCCCAAGGCAACCCTTCCACGTCCCTGACTTTCAACATGCACGTACTGGTCATGCTGATGATGGAGGTCTCAGTAGAAGGCCTCGAACTGCCGCCGCAAGTGCTGGAAAGGCACCGGGAGTTGAGCGAGCGCCGCTACCGGGAAGTGGTAGAGAAGGGCGTCTTATATGCCCAACCACACAGCGAGCCCGTGGAGTCGGGCAGCGCCGACGAGTTGGGCGTCGGAGGACGCCGCTTCGGCACCCGGGCTGAACGGGTTGACGGCGGCTACCTCATCAACGGCCGCAAGTTCTTCGTCTCATCGTCGGGCGCCGCCGACTACTACGCCACGCCCGCATTGCTGGTTGCCGACGGGCCGTGGGAATCCCGCACTCTCTACCTGTCCGTTCCCAAGGACACGCCCGGCGTGGAGTTCTCCGGTGAGTGGGACCCCGTCGGGATGAGGGCGACGGTTAGCCGGGACATGGTGTTGAAGGACGTGTGGGTGCCCGCCGACGCCGATATCCTGCCTCCCGGAGCTTTCGGTCAACTGTACCAGCGGCGCCCCCACCACTTCCTCGGCTTCTCGGCCACTTTCCTTGGGTTGATGCAGGCCGCCTACGACTTTGCCGTTGATTACCTCACCGGCAAAGCCGAAGGAGTACCCGCTGAGAGAGACATCGGTCCCGCCACCGGCTATGCGTTGGCCGACATGCTTTTCACCCTGGAAGCCACCCGCGCCCTGTTCTACCGGGCCATATCCGAGGAGCAGTTAGACCCGCCGGTGGAGGTGGTCCAGCGCGCCCGCGCCGCTCACGTGCAGGTGCAGCGGGGCGTGCTGCACCTTACCAGCGAGGCCCTGCGCATCTGCGGCGGCAGGGCCATGCTGAAGCGGTTTCCGCTGGAGCGCTACTACCGCGACGCCCGGGCCTCGGCGGTCATGCGTCCCTGGACCCAGGACGTCACAACCCAACAGGCTTGGGAGACTGCGCTGGGTATAACCGACTCGAATTAGTGGCGAGACTTATTTGGATTGATGGCTAATTATCCCGGTTCGGCAGGCTCACCACAGGCGTTCGCCCTGAGCTTGTCGAAGGGCCGTCCGTTCATGGTTCGACAAGCTCACCACGAACGGACTCCCGGTTTATCCATCAATACAATAATGTTGGCCTATCAGTAACAGATTTCTGGCCTTAGTAAGGCAGCATCCACGACTCGGAGAAGGCCAGGGCGCAAGTGCTGTGCGTCCGGGCGTCCCGTTGCCGAGGAAATGGCCGTCCCTTGGCGAAATTCCCGTTGATGGTAAGGCGGGCGCCGTTGGCCGGGATCAGCACCGTCGCCACCCCATGAGGCCGCTCCGGGTTGCCGCCGGGAAAGCTGTGGCTCAGGAACGGTTCCCCTAGGTCGTACCACGTCAGGGCGATTTCCTCACCGCCGGCGTTCACCGACTCGGTCCAGTACGACCTCAAGTCGCCCGAACTTCCGAAGGATGCGTCTCGCGCCGGAATTTCCAGGTTCCCGAAGGTGGCGTTGATTCGGCCCTGGATTTCGCCTTGCAGCCAGCGCGTCATCTGGATGTTGTCGGTGTAAATCCGCGGTTCGTTGCCGGTCAACTCGCTCTGCAGGAACAGCACGTGGCCGGGGCCGCCCGGAGAAAACAGGATGCGCCAGAAGCTGGCGTCAGTGGTGACCGGCCCGTCGTCGGTCTCGCTGAGCCGGATGTACGGGTTCTCCCCGGTAAGCAATACTCGGTTTGGGTCGATGGGGCTGGTGGTCACTGTCTCGACTCCTTTGGATAGATTTACCGTTTATTCACCGTGGGTTCGGGCGATGTTCTCGAAGTCTTCCAACCTGGGCAAGAGCAACGGCAGGTCCACTCCGGCATCGCGGTAGGCCTGCACCCGTTCTTTGCAATAGTCTTCCGACCCGACGAGATAGAACGCGTCCACCATCTCGTCGCTGATCAGTTCCACCGCGCTGGCGCCCCTGTCCTGTTGCACTGACGCCCGCAACGGCTCCAGGATGGCTGTGTCGAACCCGCCCTTCTCCAGCAATATCTCGCCGACTAGGGGTTCTTCCAGCAGCCGCACGATCCGACGTTTCAGGTCGGGCCAGAGCCGCTCCGGGTCGTCAGTCTGCCGCATGATCAACATGCAGCTTATGTCCACCGAATCCGGGTCTCGCCCGGCGGCCGCGGCCGCGTTCCGCACCTCTTCCGCCGCGTACTTCACGTAGTCCACTGATGTGTAGGCGTTCAACAGCACCCCGTCGGCTATCGTCCCTGCCAACCGCAGCGCCTTGGGGCCGATGGCCGCCAAGTATACCGGCGGCCTCGGCTGGCCCGGCATGATTGCCAGCCGGACGTTGGTCAACGAGAACGGCCCGTCGGTAGTGGTCAACGTCTCTCCCGCCATTAACCGCCGCAGGGTGGATACCACCGACTCCATGACTTGGAAAGGGTCGCCGTAGCTCATCCCCATCCTGTCCTGGATGACGCCCCTCTCGCTCCGCCCCAACCCCAAGTTGAACCTTCCGCCCGAAATCCGGTCCAGGGTGGCGGTGGACATGGCCAGCAACGCCGGGTTGCGAGTGTAAGGATTGGTGACTCCCAGTCCCAGCTTGATGGTCTTGGTCGCGGCGGCCAAGTAGCCCAGCAGGGAAAAGGTCTCCTCGTGGAAGTACCGCTCCGTCACCCACAGCGATTCGAACCCGGCGCCCTCGGCAAGCTCGCCGTACCGCCGCAGTTCCTCGCCGCTGTCTATTCCGTGGTAAAGGACGATTCCAAGCCGTTCCACTGGCAGCTCCACTTCGTTATGTCAATAAGCGCTGGGCCAACTCGACAAAGTCATCGACGATGATCTCCGGCTGGTAATCCGAGTCTTCGGTGGGCAGCCTGTAGCGGTTGACGTAGGCCGCCTTGAAGCCGCAGGCCTGCGCCCCCAATATGTCGAAGGCGTGGGCCGCCACCATCATTATCTCTCCCGGCTCGCACCCCAGCCGCTGCACCGCTTTGCGGTAGATGCCCGGCGCGGGCTTGAACATGCCCACTTGGTCCACGGATATGATGGCGTCGAACTCCACCGGCACATTGTTCCCCAGCAGCTTCTCCAAGTACCACTGTTCCCCGTTGGACAGAGCCACCAGCTTGTATCGGTTGCCCAGCGAGCGCAGCCCCTCAATGGCATCGGGGTAGGGTTGCAAGTCCATGTACACTTTCATGAACTCCTGCACAGCCTCGGCGGTATAGCTCACGTTATGCTTCTTCAGACAGTACACGAAGGCCCGCCTACACGTCTCCAAGTAGCCGCTGTGTCCCAGCATCAGCAGGTTGTCTTGGTACTGCTCTATGCGCTGGCGTTCCCTCCAGTCGGCGTAGAACGCCTGCCCGGTCATGTCAGAACCGTTGGCTGCTAAGAAATTCCCGGCCGGCCCGGCCAAGCTTCCCGTCAGGTCCATGACGGTGCCGAAAATGTCGAAGGTCAGAAACTTTACCCTTTCCAAGGAACGGTCTGCCATGAGATAACTCTCCTACTTGAACCAGTCGGCGACCCGTTCGCCGATCATTATAGCCGTGGCGTTGGTGTTGGCCCGCACCACGTCGGGCATGACCGAGGTGTCCACCACCCGCAACCCTTCCAGTCCGTGCACCCGGCAGTGCTGGTCCACCACCGCCATCGGGTCCGAGGCCGGCCCCATCTTGCAGGTGCCCGACATGTGGATGGCTGTGGTCAGGTTCTCCACTATCCAAGCATCCAGCGATTCGTCGCTGCTCAGGTCCTCGTCCGACAGGTTGATGCGTTCCTTGATGTAGGGCTGGTACGCCGGGTGCTCCAGCAGCTTCACGCACAGCCTCACACCCTCCCGCATCCTCTGCCGGTCCCAAGGGTCCTCCATGTACCGGTAGTCCAGCGTTGGGTAAACGTGAGGGTCCGCCGAGACCAAGCGTAACTCTCCCGACCCCTTGGGAAGCTCCAGGAAGCAGGTGATGCGAAAGTCGTCATCCGCCGAAACGTCCCCATAGGGTGGGCCGGAAGGATAGGCTTGGCTGATCATTATGTCGTTCCGGGTAGGGGACCCGGTTGCCGTGTAACGAAGGGTCAGGTTGGTCCAGGGGCCGTTGGGGTCCAAGGCCACGTCGTCTTTCACCCGCAAGGACACCCTCACCCCCGGATGGTCTCGCAGGTTCCGGCCTACCCCCGGCAGGTCGCACACCAGCGGTATGCCCAACTCCCTGAGATGGGCAGCCGGACCGACGCCCGAAAGCATGAGCAGGTGAGGCGAAGCCACCGCGCCTCCGCACAGCGCTATCTCCTCTCCCTCGACCACGAATCGCTCACCGCCGCTTTCGACCTCGACGCCGGTTGCCCGACTGCCATCGAACAGCACCCGCCTGACTTGGGCGTTGGTCCTGATGGTCAGGTTGAGCCGGTGCCGGTTGGGATTGAGGTGGGTCAGCGTCATGCTCATGCGGACCCCGTCGGTGGTGTTCTTGGGCATCAACCCCACGCCGGTGGCTTCCGGGTTGTTCACGTCGGGGTCTTCCGGGAATCCCGCCTCCACGCAAGCGTCATAGAACGCGCCTTGGATAGGTTGTTCGTCGTTCCGGTTGTGCCGGCGAATCTCGATGGGGCCGGCGGACCCGTGGAAGTCGTCCCGGATGTCCAGGTCGTTCTCGATTTGGCGGAAGTAAGGCAGCACTTTGATGAACGACCACTCGTCGTTTCCCAAGGCCGCCCAACTGTCGAAGTCTTCAGGGATGCCGCGTATGAACGACTGGCCGTTAATCGCGCTGGAGCCGCCGATAACCTTGCCCCTGGGGATGGGCGTCCGTTCCGCGTGCCCCGGCGCAAGCCGGCCCGAGTACGACCAGTTAAAGGGCGAGTCCACCGCCGACGCGGCGGTGCTCAGACCTTCCCTAAGCTCCTGGGGAAGGCTTTCCTGATCAAGAAAGTCAGGCCCCGCCTCAAGTAGCAGCACCGATCGGCTGGGGTCGTCCGACAGACGGGTAGCCAAGGCGCAGCCCGAAGAGCCTGCGCCTACCACGATAACGTCGTACTTCATTATGTCCTCCTGACAGGCCTTTCGGGTGGAGGAACTTCGGCTGGTCGCTGCCCAGTATAGCATCGAATCCCGCCCTTGAGCACAAGCCCCGCATCGTCTAAACTGTAAGCAGCCGGACGCGCCGCCGGCCTGGGATCGAGGGGAACGACGGGAGGCGCACACGCTTGCCGCGGGTGGTTAGCTCAGTTGGTTAGAGCGCCTGCTTTACACGCAGGAGGCCGGAGGTTCGAGTCCTCCACCGCCCACTCTTCCCGACCTGACGTCTTGATTGGCGCTTCCCACAGGGATAACTTCGCGCACCCATAAGGCCGGGCCAGTCAGCCGTGGCTAAGTTAGGTGGCGTAAATGCTCGGCAATCATCAGCCATCTGCTGAATCTGATAGCATTCTCTGAAGAGGCGTGGGGATGTGGGCAGGGTTGAAGTTACCTGTCAAACCCCGTGGAATCGGAAGAGAGGAGGCCAGGTTTGGGCGCCAAAGATAAAGATCGGGAGGATTTGTTCCGTCCGTCCCAGTTTCCCCTCTCGGCGAAATATGATCCTGACTGGGTCCTGGAGAACATGATGGGGCCGAATCCTTTGTGGCTGACGGAGTCTTTGGCGGAGTGCATGAATCTCGACCCTGCAATGCGGGTCCTGGATATGGGTTGTGGCAAGGGACTAAGCTCTATATTCCTGGCGAAGGAGTACGGTGTGCAGGTGTGGGCGACCGACTTGTGGATAGACGCCAGCGACAACTTTGGCCGCATCCGCGCCGCTGGTGTTGATGATCGAGTGTTTCCCATTCATGCCGAAGCACACGCCCTGCCCTTCGCCGACGGGTTTTTCGACGCCATGGTGAGCGTGGATGCGTACCATTACTTCGGGACGGATGACCTTTACTTGGAAAATCACATGGCCCGACTGGTCAAGCCCGGCGGGCAAATGGGGATTGTAGTGCCCGGGCTGGTCGAAGAACTGACCTCAGACCAGGCGCCGGAACACCTTCTACAATACTGGGAGCCAGCATTTTTCAGCCTCCACAGCCCGGCCTGGTGGAAACGTCACTGGGAAAGAAGCGGGTTGGTGACCGTCGAGTTTTCCGACCTGCTCCCCGATGGATGGAGGCACTGGATGGAGTCGGACCTCCTGTGGTCGGAACGGCTGGGCAAGCCCAGCGACGAGGCGGACATGTTAGCCTTGGATGGAGGGCAGACCTTGGGATTCACCCGCATGGTGGCCCGCCGGAACGAACGGACGGCGGCGCGGCTGGACGCGCTGTAGTGGGCGATCCACGAACCAGTCACGAAACCGGTGGCAACGGTAGCCCTGCCGAATGAGGCCTGTTGAGGTCGATGTGAGGTGATCGCAATGCCGCGCAAGCCGTCCCCAAAAGCAACCAAAGTCAAAGAGAAGCCGGCCGCCAAGAATGTTAGCGGTGAGGTGGTGCTTCTCTCAGGAGGCAACCCACAGATCGCCAAGGCCGACGGCGATGCCCCGGTGCAGGCCTACATCGCGGCCATGCCGGGCTGGAAGAGCGACGTTGGGCGCCGCCTTGACGACCTTATCGTGTGTACTGTGCCCAGTGTGCGGAAGGCCGTCAGGTGGAACTCACCCTGGTATGGTATCGAGGGCGAAGGGTGGTTCGTGAGTTACCACGTCTTTACCCGTTATGTAAAGGTGACCTTCTTAAATGGGGCGTCGCTGAGTCCCGTCCCGCCTGGCTCAGGCAAGGACTCGCGTTGGGTCGACATCTATGAGGGTGAACTAGACGAGGAGCAGATGGCGGAGTGGGTGAGGCAGGCGGCAGCTCTGCCTGGCTGGCGTGGGTTCTGACCCGCGAAGAGCCTGCCTTTGCGGATGTGAGGGAACGTCATTCCCGCGAAGGAACGTCACCCCCGCGAAGGCGGGGGCGGGAATCCACACTGCCTCGTAACCGCAAATTTACCTTGCTCAGCGACTCATGGATTCCCGTTTCCACGGGAATGACGCATAGCCCCGTGAGGCCCATGTGATGATGGAGCATCATGTAGGATGTCATGAAGTTACTGACAAACGTGGCCCAACTTGAACTGTCCTGGCGCCAGCAAGCGTCATCTCGTGGTACATTGTTCCTGTTCCCTTGAAGTCTCGACGCTAGTACCTGCTCCGGCAGGCGCTTTGGAGGAATTATGTCAATCCTGCTTCGCGCGGCGGCGGCTTACCTTGTGCTGTTGGCGGCGGCGGTCGCCGTACACTTTATTATCACCCCTCTGTACCATCCCGGCGGCGACGCCCCGTTCACGGTATGGGAAGTGATGAACTGGTTTATGACGGTGGGGATCTTGATCACGGTAGCTGCCGCCTACGCGGAAAAGCGGCGTATCGATAATGACGCCGCGTCTGACATGAAGCGTTACTTGGAGGCTAACGTGGTCTTCTACGGCGCGGTCGCCGTACTCATACTGTACTTCTGGAACTGGTTCAGTTCCTTGTCTCCCAACAACGTTCCCGATGGTCAGTTCTGGGCGGTTATCGACACCGCTATGCCCATCGTGATGGGCGTCACGGGCTGCCGCTTGTGGCGAAATGCGTCGGGCTAGTCCTGATGCCTGCGTTAGATCTCGGCTGTCCCGGCGCAACTCGCAGGAAACACCAGACGGAGTTAAAACCGGGGTGGACAGTCAGGCTATGGCGTCGGCCTGTGGCGGCGACTCCTGCCCGGTCGCAACCCGGGGGTCCGGCCCGTAACGGTTGGGGCCGCTTTCTCCCTGCCGGGCCATCCAGAGTATGATCCATAGCAGAAGGCCCAGCGCCAGCAGCAACGTGATGGCGCCCCCGACTATCAGCGGAACGAAACTGCCGGAGTCAAATTGCCCTTCCAGCGCTCCGCCCAGAAGCCAGAGGACAAAGCCGACGACCGCGGGTATCCAGCCTATGACGGCCAGGACAAACCATACCAGCACCCACCAGCCGCTCTTGCCAATGTCGTGCAATCTCCGGGCGCTGACTGCCAGGTTGGGGAGCAATATCGCCAAGTGGAATATCGTGGTCAAGGGGCTGGACGCCCACTCTTGGTCGATTATGGAGACGATGAAGGCGTCGAGGGTCCCAAGGGCCATGCCGAAGATGAACGTGGCGAGCACCCACCACCAATACTCGGACCGGGCGGCCCGCCCGTTGAAATCGGCGTACTTCCGCAGTACCTGTTTGACCGCCTCCTGCAATGTCATTGTGGGTCCGCCTTGGGCGTTGCCATTGCTGCCTTGGCCTCCGATTCTGTATACGGACCGGCGTCGCGAAAATGGCCGTTAGATATGCCCGCGGACCGAGGTGGCGATGGTCAACTGGATATCCTGGATTGCTTGTGACATGGCTCGGCCGATGAGGTCCAGCCTGGTCACCTGCTCTATGCGTTCAGTGGCCCGGCCCAGTTCCGCCCTCGATAACAACCGCCGGAATATGCCGCAGGCGTCGGCCAAGCAGATTATCACCACATCCCGCGGGTCCGGTATCTCGTCGCTGAACAGCACGCCCATGATGCGCAACTTCACTTCGCGCACCGTCGTGCCTTCAATGGCCGGGTAACGTCGGGACCGGAATACCCACAGGAACCGGTCGTCCCGCGTCTCCAGGATACCCAGGGAGACCAGCCTGGAAAGGGACTCATCCCGGATTTCCTGGGCGCGGTTCGCCGTGCGCTCCACCCAGAAACGGGCGTCCCGCTCCCCCACTTCTTTTATGTCGGCCAGCGTGGGGTCAAGCAGGCTGTCTCCAATAGGAGTGCTATCGATCAGGACCAGTTTTTCCAAGTCGGTGTCTATCCGGTTCTCCAGCGCCAGGTCCATCAGCACGCCCCCGGCGAGAGCATAGTTCAACGACCAACTGGGGACGTGAACGAACGTCCCGTCGTCATTAAGCAGGAGCAGCGTGATTTCCTCGGCGAATCTCAACATGATGCTTGGCCTTCCCTTATGAACACATTTGCCCTCGCCCCGCAGTTGTTACGTCCGATTGCCAAGGGGCTGGGGTTTAATCATTATACCTTGCTTGGGAATACCTCATAAACTCCCTCTACTGTCCTAACACGGTGTCATGGTCGTCTCAGCGCCTCCCGTTCGCCTACTCTCTGGTCCATCGGGACAAAGCTTTGGTTTTATCCCCTATCTCCCCGATGGACGTGTAGTAGTAGTCGCGCCACTCCTGCTGCGGCATTCCGGTGAACAGCATCAGGTTGAGGGGATACTCCTCGCTATCGGTAACGCGCCGGAAGTCGTCCCTGAACAGGAAAGTCGGCTTGCCCAAGGCTATGGTCATGCCAAGTTCCACCATCACCCCTTCGTCCGGCGGGACTCCGTTGACCACGGCGAATATCGCGTCGGCCTCCCGCACGTCCTTGTAGTCGGCTTGGCCTATCCGGTAGGCCCAGCCCGGCTCCGAAAAGTTGACTTGGTTGTTGCGCTGGAACGGTTCCCACACCTCCAATCCCAACGCTTCCAAGACATCGACGATCTGCGGTAGTAGTAACTCCCGCTGCTGTGCCGAGAAACCGTAAGGGTTGGCAAGGTATATAGTCTTTTTAACACCGGTAGCCATGATCGCAGTATCTCAATGACGTGCAACGAGAGTGCGTGTCCCGCTCAGTATAGCCGTTCACGGTTGGCCTCGTCCTCTGAGGCGTCAATTTCCTCGGCGTCCGCTCCATTGATCTGGTCCGCCAGCACCTGACCGTAGGTGGGAAAGCTCGAACGCTCGATCTGCGCTTCAGGGTCCCAAAGGCGTGAGCGAATCAGGGAGCGACCGCAGTGCAGGAACGCCTCTTCCACGGTCACTCTCAGCCCAGAGAGGGGCGGTCTGCCACCGATGGCCAGGGGCGCCAGTAATGCCGCGTCGGTGACGATTTCGGCGGTGCCGCTGACGCGCAGCGTCTCATTCATTCCAGGTACCATGAAGAGAAGACCGACAGCGGGATTCTCGATGACGTTCTGCAGTGAGTCGACTTGGTTGTTCCCTGGGCGGTCGGGAATTAGCAGGGTGTGCTCGTCCAGCACCGCCACGAAACCGGGCGGGTCGCCCCTTGGAGACGTATCCGCCCTGCCGTCGACGCCGAAGGAGCTGATTACGCAAAAGGGTGACAGGGCAATAAACTTCCGCGAGTGTTGGTCCAAGCGGTCGAGTACTTTCTGTTGCGCACGAGCGGCAGGCTCGCGGTAAGTCGTGCGCAGCTCGGACTGGGTGTTTATGGACATGGCTATCCTCCGGGCAAAGTCTTTTCCGCCGGTATCCTAACGAGCAGGCACAGGCGGCTAGCGGCCCTCTGCCAGCCTGTCAATGAGGTAGGACGACAGGCCTGACCGGCGCATCTTCTCCTGTGTGGCGGCAATGTCGTAGCCAACCCTGCGATGCGTAATCGTGTCTGCTTCCGAGTCGTAGATACAGTAGCTGGCGGTGGCCAAGCCGTCTCGAGGCTGCCCGACGCTTCCAGGGTTGATGATGTACCTGCCGGCTCCCAACCGGACCGGCATTCCGGTGGGAAGAGCGAAGAAGTCCGGTTCGCTGCCCTCGAATTTGCACAGGAACGGCACGTGGGAGTGCCCCACCAAGCACCTTTCCGTGTCGAAGTAGTGGAAGTTCGCCTCTGCAACAGCCTTGGAGATTACGTACTCGCGCGTTGGGTCCCTGGGACTGGCGTGCACCGCAGTGAAGTCACCGGATTGGAACCGCAACGGCAACCCGCTCAGGTAGTCAACGTGGTCGTCTTTCAACCGGGCCGACGTCCACCGTGCCGCGGCGGCCGCATGGGTGTTGAACGTCTCGACGTCGATCTTGCCGAGGACTGCCAGGTCATGATTTCCGGCAACGCCGACGTGGTCGTGTTCCCGGAGCAGGTCGATACATTCGCCCGGCTCGGGGCCGTATCCCACGACGTCGCCCAAGTGCCATATCCGGTCAAAGCCCTGGGAGGTTTGTGCGTCCGCTATGACGCTATGGAGCGCCTCCAGGTTGGCGTGAATATCAGAGACTATCAAAAAACGCATTGGCGCGTCCGAAACGTGGCGGTTGCCGACTTCCCTTCGTCCGAATATTAGCTGGCCAGCAACTCGCGGATTGCATCTTCGACGAACTTGAGGTCCTCGGCGTTGGCCCCCGGTCCCCCGGCAAGATGTCCCCAGATGGACTCTATGGGCCGGAACTCCGCGTTGGGCATGTGGCTCACTTCTATTTCGTTGTCCTCAGGCGGGAAGTACAGGTCGGTCCGTCCCGGCATTACGATGGCCTTGGCCTTGATCGCCCCCAACGCCTGTTTTAGGTCGCCGCCGTACATGTCATTCGCGCTGATGTCGGCGTTCTGCCAGCTCCAGAGCATGGCCAGCAGGTCGTTGGCGTCGGCCTCCATCCGGCGGCCTTCCCAGAACGAGATGAGATAGTCTTCCAAGGATGAGTAGCCGATTTTCAGGTAGATTTCCTCGCGGTAAAACGCCTGTGATACCGCCCAGCCGGCGTAGACCCGGCCCATGGCGCGCAGTCCCTTGGTGGGCGGCTTGTCGTACCAGCCGTTGGCCCAAGCATCGTCGGTGGTAAGGGCTGCCTTCACGCCTTCCAGGAAGACAAAATTGTGATGGGAGGTCTTGGCCGACCCGCAGATGGGCAGAATCCGCTCCACCATGTTCGGGAACAGGGCTCCCCAGTGATAGGTCTGCTGCCCGCCCATGGACCAACCGGTGACTAAGGCAACCTTTTCGATACCGAACTGCTCTGTCAGCAACCGGCGCTGGCACATCACGTTGTCGTACAGGGTGACCCCGGGAAACCGGGCCTTGTCGTAAGGAGTCGGGGTGTTGCTCGGCGACGACGACAAACCGTTGCCGAACTTGTTTGGAACGATAATGAAGTATTTCGACGGGTCCAACGCCCACTCTTCCCCAATCCTCCCCTCGTTCAGGTAGTGCTGGCTGCCGTAGGACGTTGGATTCACAATCACGTTGTCCTTGGCGGCGTTCAGAGTCCCGTAGGTCTTGTAAGCCAGCTTGGCGTTTCGCAGCGTCGCTCCTGATTGGAGCACCACGTTGCCCAGTTCAAAGATGTCGTAGTCAGGCATTTCTCTTCCACCTACCTCTCTTTGGTAGGATGTGGTCAGCGTTATTCCTCATAGTATTGGCCCACTTGAGGTCCGGCTACTCCACCTTCAGCTCGGCTTGCCCGAGGTGGTCAATGGCAATGGTAGCCGTATCGCCGGATTTCATCCATTTGGGAGGCACTATGCTGCCGGTTATGACAATCATGCCGGCTGACATACTCTTTCCTCGCGCCGCCAGCATATTCGCCAGCCAAGCCAGCGGCTCCAAGGGGTGGCCCATCACGTCGGAGCCGTACCCTTCCCCTATCAACTCTCTGTTTATTTCCATGGAGCCTCGGACAGAGGTCAGGTCGATACCCTGCCATTGTAGGACGGGTGGACCCAGGACTACCCCCGCGTTGAGGATGTTGGAGGCGACGCTGGTCATCAGTTGGACCTGTTGCGGCTGGCCTTGGGTGCGGCGGTTGTCGACCACCTCAAAGGCGGTCATTACGGCGTCGACGGCCTCGGACACCTTGGCTAGATCGTAGGGCGCTCCCGACGCCGGAAGGTCGCTGCCCAATCGCGCCGCCACTTCACACTCTACGCCGACCTCCAGGAAGCTGGACGACGACAGGACGGCCGGCGAGCGGCGGATATTGCTGGCCAGTATGACGCCGGCGCACGGTTCGGTAAGCCCTGTGGCCTGTTGCACCGCAATCGTGGTGTAGGCGATCTTGTATCCTGCGATGGGCCCGTATGTGTCGGTGAGAGCGCCCTGGTACTTCTCCTGCACCGCGTAGGCTTCGTCGAGACTCTGCGGCAACGTCGCGTCGTCCAGCAGGTACTTCTGCTTGCTGTTGAACTGCTCCAACAGGACCGCCGCTGCGCGGTCGGTGCGGATTGCTTCGGATGAATTGCTGCTCATATTGTTCTCCGCCAATTAACCTTGGGTAAAATCCCTTTCAGCAGGGTCATCCAGCTTTTTCAAGCGTTCCTCTAAAAGTTCCGGGTGTTCCTTCAAGTGTTTTTTGAGCAACCCCTCGGTAAATTTACGGTTGATGTCTTCCGACATGCGAGCGCCCCCTGGGATGTACTCCCCGCTGTCGATGACGCCAATAAAGTCCCGCAGCATATCCAACGCCGTGGCCGGTTTTTCGGACGACGGGTCTATTGGAGATGTCGGCCGGAAACGGTCCCGCAGATAGTCAATCACGAGTTGCTCCGGGGCCATCTTTCGCCTGTGCGCCTCTTCGGTGAGCCCGGCCACGATGTCGGGCGTAAGCTCGATTATCATAGAGGTTTCCTCGTTACCCAGGCTACAACGCCTGCCATTGACGGCGGTTGTTCAAACGGACGATGCGACCAAATCCGGGTGAGGCCAAGTGCACTGCCGCGACCGGGATGCCGTCACGTTCCAAGCGTTCCATCAGGTCGCGGCGGGTTATGCGGGTCTGTTCCGGGTCGATGTCGGCCCTGGAGACCCAGTCGGTGTTTTCTATCTGAACGGTGTTGTGCAGCACGTCTCCCAGCACCAAGCCCTGCTGACCTTGGGATGAAATCATCAGGCTCATGTGGCCAGGGGTGTGTCCGGGGGTGGGAAGGGTGCTTATTTCGCTGGTCAGTTGGCTCTCTCCATCCACCAGTTCAACGACGTCCAGGTCCTCGAGAGGCCATACGCAGTCAGGGGCGTTGGGGAACCGGGCCTCGATGAGCGAGGGGTCGTGGCAGGCCTCCCAGTCCTTGGCGCTGACGTAATACTTGGCGTTGGGAAAGGTGGGGACCTGCTTCCCGTCCTGAGAAGACAGGTTCCAGCCCACGTGGTCCCGGTGGGCGTGGGTCATCACCACCATGTCCACCTCTTCAGGCCTCACACCGTGGGAGGCGAAGTCGTTAAGCAGCTCTCCCCAGGGCGTTTCCGGCGAGACCTTTGGTCCCATGCCGGTGTCCACGGCAATGAGTTGCCCCTCGGACCGGATCAGGAAGCAGGCGAGGTTGAAGCTGACTCCGCCCTCCGGGCTCAGATGATGCTCGTGCCCGGCCCAATCTGCTTGTGGGATGTCCGGGAAGAAGTTGCAGAGGTCAAATGCCAAAACTCCGTCGGATAGCGAAGTGATTTCGACGTTGCCGATGGTAAGTTTGTTGTTTGGCAAGGGGGCCTCCTCAGCGCCGCGTCGGGCGGCGTTCTTTCGTTCGGGTGATTAGCTCCCGATTATAGGCCGCTATGTGGCCCGCGACAAACGGTCTCCCCTCACTCTTGCCCGGCACGGTGGTCGGCAACTATGCGGCCCTCTTTGAGCACCATTTGCAATTTGCCAAGGTTCTCTATGTCATCAAGAGGATTGTCCCCGACGACTATCAAGTCGGCGATCTTTCCAACCTCCACTGTCCCCAGGTCGTCTCCTCTGCCGCACAGTGCCGCTCCATCCCTGGTAGCGGCCAACAGCGTTTGCCAAGTCGTCGCTCCGTCCTTGACCCAGAGGCCCATTTCCAGCAGCGCCGACTCTCGCAGTGGGTACAGGTCCGACCCCAAGGCCATCTTGACGCCGGAGCGGAGCGCCTGCTGGAACCAGTTGCGGTGGGTGTCAACGGCGGCTTCCGCCCGCACGATCAGGTCCGGCGCCAGGTTCTTCTGCTTTATCCATCGCTTCTCCCGCTCCGAGGTGGCCTGGGAAGGCGTCAGGTGGGTGATGCCAAGGGTAGGAACGTACCAAGTGTCCCCCTCGACGAACATCTGCATACACTCTTCATCCATAATGTACCCGTGCTCCACGCTGTGGGCGCCCAGCCGCAGGGCCGTCCTGACTGCGTCCGGGTTTGTGGCGTGGGCCATCACCTTGAAGTCGCGCTGCTTGCACATGGCGAAGGTGGCCGCCAGTTCCTCCTCCAACAGGAAGGTGTGCGTGTGCCGGTCCCAGAAAGGTCCCATGACGCCGCCGGAGAGGTTCAGCTTGATATGGTCTACTCCGTTCTTGATTTGCTCCCTCACCGCGTTGACGAACCCGTAGGGGCCGTCGCACTCGCGGGCATGTCCAGACGTGAGGAAGTGGCCGCCGGTGGTTGTGAGGAAGTTTCCGCAAGCGAATACCCTGGGCCCATCCAGTTCTCCGGAGGCAAATGTGTTCCGCCACGCCACGTCCATAAAGTGGCCGGCGCCGCCGCAGCGGACCCCTACCACTCCCCCGTAGACCATGCCCTGCATCAGGTTTCGCCCAAAAGTGGATGTTTGCTGGGCCACGGTGATGTTGGGAGCGGCGTACTCCGGGTGAATGTGGACGTCCCATAGCCCGGGCAGCAGGTAAGCGCCGTTCAGGTCTATCACCTGGGAGTCCTGGCTGGCGGGGGAACGGCGTCCATCGGTGATCTCGGAGATGCGTCCGTTCTCCACCGCCACGCTCGCCCCGGCTACCGGAACAGGGTTAACGCAGTCAATCAACATGGCGTTGGTCAGCACCAAGCGCATGGTTACCTCCCTAACGGTTGCTTTGGATGAAGAGCTATATTTTGGATACCGGAAATGAAGGCATCAGTCCAGTGTGGTTACGCACCGGGCCGGGTCGGCCTCTGACAGCACGTGAGGACGGTGCCCGGTGTGAATGTAATCGGCAATCAACTTCCCCGCCATGGGCCCGCGCCCAAAGCCGGAAGAAGCCAACCCGCTGACGATGTACAGGTTGTCCAGTTGGGGAATCTTTCCGATGATCGGTTTCCCGTCCAGCGAGAAGGGCATCAAGCCGGCCCAAGTCCGGCTGATGGAAAGATCGCCCAGCATCGGGACCACCTCGATGGCGTGGCCCAAGTTAACCTCGATCCCGTCGGCGTCGATCGTCTTATCGTACCCTATCATCTGGCGATCGCCGCCGAAGATTATCTCGCCGTCCTTGGTCTGCCTGCCATACAGATGTCTGGTCACGCGATGAGGTCCCTGATGGGTCAATTCCGGCGGTGTGGCCGGGCCGTTGCCCGGCGTGGTATGCCATTGCAGGGATGATTCAGCAGAGGACAGCGTTTGAAAAACTCGAGGCGGCAACGGGGCGGTGGCCCACATCTGTCCGCGCACCGGGATTATAGGAATTCTTACTCCCAGCAACTCTCCCAGCGGCCCGCACCAAGCGCCCGCCGCCAGCACAAGCTGTTGGGCATTGTACACTTCGCCAGCGCAGGTTACCCGGAAACCGCCGCTGGACAGCTTGGCGATTGCCGTTACCTCCTGACCGGTCAGCACTTCCGCGCCATGTTGCACAGCCGCCGCGGCAAAGGCGCGGGTTGCCTTTTGAGGGTCCGCTTGGGCTCTCAGGGGATAGTGTACAGCGCCCGGTAAGTCGGGGTTGAACTCAGGTTCGATGGCTCTGACTTCCCGCGCGGTCAGCAATTCCACCGAGTAGCCCCGGGATTTCAAAGACGACACTTGGTCGCGGGAGAAGCTGTACTGTTCGGATGTCTGGATCGCTTGAAGAGCGCCCGAAGCACGAAATTCTATGTCGTAGCCGTGGTCCAGTTGCAGGGCTTTGAATATCTGGAGGCTGCCCATGGTGAGGTAAGATTGCAGGTCGGGAAGGTTGCCCCAGCCCATAGCTCCGATGGCGCCGGCGTTTACCCCCGACGCTTCAGACGCGATCTCACCCCGCTCCAGCAGGATGACGTTGCGGCCGTGTTCCGCCAGATGACAGGCGGCAGAGGCCCCGGCTATGCCGCCGCCGATGACCACGATTTCCGAATCGGTCATGCTCCCTCCCTGTGCTTGCGTTACTATACGCTGGTGGAAGGGCGCAGTTCAACGATGGCAATCAGCAGGCCCTGATGAGCAAGGGGAGTTTGACGCCGGTGTTCCGGTGTGTTGAACGTCAGTTGGCGGGCGCCAGTTGACTTGTGTCCTTGACTTGGATGTTAGACACCAGTATTACCAGGTCATCCAGCTTCTTGATTTCAAACTCTGAGAATTCGTCAGCCACCGTCAGATAACGGGCGGCCACTTCCCGCATCTCCCTTTTCATGGCGGTCATTTTGTCTGCGGGGAGGTCCAGCCGGTCCTGGATCAGGACAAGCTGGAGCCGCTGCCGCGCCGTTTGGCTGGATAGCTCAGGGTCGTCAGAGTTCGCGATCTGGCCAACGATCCAGCGGATGAATTCACGCATGGGAATATGCCCTCCCGTTCAGCCCCATAATGCCTTTGAGCCGGTCAACCAGGCCGGCCTTTGAATCCAGATCGGGGAGAGGGACTTCTTCACCGTCGATCCTGGCCGCGATGCGCACGAAGGCGGCGCCTGACGAAGCCTTTTTGTCATGGACTACCGGCACTCCCCGATTGGCGGCGGTGATGGTCCGGTCGTCGGCGGGCACCAACCCCAGCACCTCGACGCCCAACAGGTCGACTATGTCCTGCTTGTCCATCATTTCGCCATGCTTGACCATGCCGGTATTTACGCGGATGAATTCACGCATGGGAATATGCCCTCCCGTTCAGCCCCATAATGCCTTTGAGCCGGTCAACCAAGCCGGCCTTTGAATCCAGATCGGGGAGCGGGACTTCTTCACCGTCGATCCTGGCCGCGATGCGCAGGAAGGCGGCACCTGACGAAGCCTTTTTGTCATGGACTACCGGCACTCCCCGATTGGCGGCGGTAATGGTCCGGTCGTCGGCGGGCACCAACCCCAGCACCTCGACGCCCAGCAGGTCGACTATGTCCTGCTTGTCCATCATTTCGCCATGCTTGACCATGCCGGTATTTACGCGGATGAATTCACGCATGGGAATATGCCCTCCCGTTCAGCCCCATAATGCCTTTGAGCCGGTCAACCAAGCCGGCCTTTGAATCCAGATCGGGGAGCGGGACTTCTTCACCGTCGATCCTGGCCGCGATGCGCAGGAAGGCGGCACCTGACGAAGCCTTTTTGTCATGGACTACCGGCACTCCCCGATTGGCGGCGGTAATGGTCCGGTCGTCGGCGGGCACCAACCCCAGCACCTCGACGCCCAGCAGGTCGACTATGTCCTGCTTGTCCATCATTTCGCCATGCTTGACCATGCCGGTATTTACGCGGATGAATTCACGCATGGGAATATGCCCTCCCGTTCAGCCCCATAATGCCTTTGAGCCGGTCAACCAAGCCGGCCTTTGAATCCAGATCGGGGAGCGGGACTTCTTCACCGTCGATCCTGGCCGCGATGCGCAGGAAGGCGGCACCTGACGAAGCCTTTTTGTCATGGACTACCGGCACTCCCCGATTGGCGGCGGTAATGGTCCGGTCGTCGGCGGGCACCAACCCCAGCACCTCGACGCCCAGCAGGTCGACTATGTCCTGCTTGTCCATCATTTCGCCATGCTTGACCATACCGGTATTGACACGGTTTATGATCAATTTGGGCCGGTTCAGACCGGACGATTCCAGAAGCCCGATCACCCTGTCGGCGTCACGGATGGCCGAGACCTCCGGGGTGGTGACCAGTATGGCTTCCTTGGCAGCGCCCACTGCGTTTCTGAATCCTCCCTCGATACCGGCGGGGCAGTCCATCAGGACGTAATCGAAATCCTTTTCCAAGTCGGCGCAGACTGCTCGCAGTTGTTCAGGGTCGATCGCGTCTTTGTCCCTCGTCTGCGCCGCCGGGATCAAATACAACTCCAACTGGTGTCTGTCCCGGATCATGGCCTGCTGTGGTTTGCACTTGCCTTCGATGAGGTTTACCAAGTCATAGACAATGCGATTTTCCAAGCCCATGATCACGTCGAGGTTACGCAGCCCTATATCCGTGTCTATGACCACCACCTTGTGACCACGCATGGCCAGAGCGGTGCCAAGGTTAGCCGTGGTGGTGGTCTTGCCCACTCCGCCCTTGCCGGATGTGATTACGATAGTCCTACCCGTCATACAACTCCTCTCTCCCATAATTGGCGAAACGTCCCTCGAACGCCGCCAACTGGATGGACCGCCCTCGGACGTAAGCGATGACCGGGACGGTTTCCGTATCTCTGGTCCAGGGCCCCTCGTGGGCGAATACGCCCACGTGTGGACCGATTTGAATGCGAGGCGAACCGAGGCTCAACGCCACTATGGTAGCCTCGGTATAGCCGCCGGAACCGGCGTGAGCGTAGCCCCGCAGGCACCCAACTACTATTATGTCCCCTTCCGCCACTACCTCGGCGCCAGGGTTGACGTCGCCCAACACCACCACATCCCCGTGGTGGGTAATGATTTCGCCGGAGCGGCAGGTGGACTTAACCAGCAACGCGGATTGGACATTTCCCTTGGAGTGGTTGCCCTGCTTGGGCTTTGTTGGCCCGCGCTTCGCTTGGTCTTTGGAGGCAGGGCTTGCCGCTTCCCTTTCAGGCTCAAATGCCGGCGCCGCAGGGCCTGCCGGCGGTACTGTTGGGCTCTCGTCCGATTTGTATGCCAGGCTGCCGGAAACGGTTCCATTAGTTGGTATGGAAGGCAATGCGGCATTGTGCTGCGGGAAATTCGGATATTGAGCGCAATGGTCTCCGAGGGATTCCGTAATGGTGTCCGGTACGCAGGAGAAGCGGACCACTCGCAACCCGGACTCGTTTTCGATGATTTGCTTGAACTCGGACAGTTGCTCCTCGGAAAAGAACCGGGTCCCAACAGTTAAAATTATTTCACCGCCGGACCAGAGTCCACGGTGTTCAGTCAAGTAGCCTTTTAATGCCTCCGACGTCTCCGCGAAGGGCATTGAATCGTCGATGATGAACTCGGCGTTTGTGCCTCGTCCAGATACTTTTACCGGAGCGTAATCTAACATGAAGCGATCATCCAAATGGCGCTCCGCGCCTGGAGCGGGTTATGTTACACCAGTGAATCTGTTGACGCTGGCTGTTTCACCTTATGTAACCTCGTTTATACCAATGCCGTTTGAAGAGATTCAATGATTTTGGCGACCTATTTGGTTGATTTCCAAGACTTTTTTGATACTTGCCAAATTTGATGCCATAGAAAAACACCCCTCCATTCGAGGGGTGTCATGTGATTGGCCGGGGGTATGTCAGGACCGGGTTAGACCGGGAACGGCGGACGTTCAGTCGCGGGCCCCGAAAACGGCCACCGAGCAGGTGAAGGAGCCGGGACGGCCTCCCAGGTTATGAGTCAGGCCCAGATCGGCCTTTTGCAACTGGCGCGGCCCGGCTTTTCCTTGTATCTGCTTGTAGACCTCGTAAATCATCCTGATGCCGCTGGCCCCGACGGGATGCCCGAAGCACTTGAGGCCTCCGTCGGTGTTTACCGGCAAATCGCCCTCCAATCCAAAGGATCCCACCTCTACGTCCTCGCCCGCCTTGCCCCTGGGGCTGAATCCAAGGTCCTCGCAGATTATCAACTCGGTAATGGTGAAGCAGTCGTGGACCATGGCCATATCCAGTTCGCGCCGCGGGTCGGATATGCCCGCCTCCTCGTAACATGCTTGGCTGGCCCTGACCGTCTCGGGAAAGTGGACGAAGTCCCAGTCGTTGCGCAATACACCAAAGGCGCCCACGGCCAAGCCCAGGCCTTTGACCAGCACGTAGTCGTCGCGGAAGCTCCGCGCTATCTCCGGCGTTGTTATGATGGCCGCCGCCGCGCCGTCGCTGACCCCGCAGCAGTCGAACAACCCCAGAGGCCAAGCAATCATGGGCGCGTTGATCACCTGCTCCGTGCTGACTTCACGCTGGAAGTGGGCCTTGGGATTCAAAGAGCCGTTATGGTGGTTCTTGGAGGCTATGCGGGCCAGAATCTCCTTTCCTTGGTCGTAGGGAATGTCGTAGTGGTGAAAGTAACGAGTGGCCGCCATAGCGAACTGGGCCGGCGGAGGCGTGGGAGGCGCCACGTCCGCCCCCGGTGGCTCGGGGATCGCCAAGCCGGAGAACCCCGAGTCCTTCAGTTTTTCCACTCCCAGGGCCAGCACGATGTCGTAAACGCCGGCGGCCACGGCATAGCAGGCATTGCGGAAGGCGTCGGTGGCGGTGGCGCAGGCGTTTTCCACCCTGGTAATGGGAATGTAGTCCAGCTTCAAGGCCTCTGCCAGCGGTTGGCCGGTGCGGAATGAGCCAACGGTGCCCAGCCAAGCCGCTTGTATGTCCTTGCCCTCTACCCCCGCGTCGGCGAAGGCCTCGTAAGCTGCTTCCACCATCAGGTCGGCGGCGTTGGCGTCCCAACGTTCGCCAAACTTGGTGCAGCCCATTCCCATTATTGCTACCTTGTCCCTGATGCCGCTCATGGTCTCTTCTCCCGCCCTAGTTCCCGCGATTGGAGCGTTGGGGAATTGCCTTCCAGTAGTAGTTATGGATGCCGTTTACGACTCTCAGCTTCCGAAAGCTCATTTCGACCGCCATGCCGATTTCCACCTCTTCAAGGGCGCGGTCGGTTATCATGCAGAGCATTCGCCCGCCGCATTGAAAGTCCACCGCCGCGATCACCAAGGGAGTGTCTGCGCTGGCGGCCAGGTAGTCCATGGAATAAGTGAATACCTTGGCCGGTTGGTCGCTCAAGCGGACCGGAAACGAGTCGTCCCTCGCACGACAGTTGACGCAAACTATCTGGGGCGGGTACTGAACGTAGCCGCACCTGTTGCACGTGGTCCCATAAAGCCGGATGTTCTGGTCGTTTTCCCTCCACAGGGCCGTCGCCGACGGAGACGACGGAGCCGGTCGCCGCGTATCGGAGTCGGTTACCCAAACATTCCGCCACCCGGCGTACGTCTCGTAGTCGCCCAGCACCAGCTTGGAGTCAAGGTACCCGGTAACGCCCATGGGAGGCCGCAACTCCGCAACATCTCCGGTAGCGCGAAAGCCGATAACATCACTGCCGTCGCCATAAGAGACTGCCAGCAGCAATTGGCCGGCTTCGGCCTGTTCGAGGGCCTTGGCAAGCAGCATCAAGGGAAAGGCCGCTCCGGTGTTGCCCATCCGACCGAACAGCGGGTCTTGCACCTGCTCGGTATTGAATCCCAGTTGCCGGGCCAGTTGGCTGTGCCGGCGGCCGTCGGGGGCGTAAAGGGCGACCTTGGAAACGTCACGGGGCGACAACCCCTCTTGGTAGAAAAATCCCGATACAGCCTCGCCCAGGACCCGTCCCAGCCCCTCTTCCGTGGCAAACCTGTCTTCCCAGGAACGGACAAACGGGTCCTGCGGAGAACGCCAGGTGTCCAGCATGTTATCGGTAATGGAGTAGAAGCCTTCGAGCGCGGCGATGGTCCCGTCCCTGGATATGAGGAATGCGGCCGCGCCGTCGCCCGAATTTCGCTCCGCGTCTCCCTTTGGCGCTCCCTGACGGCTGTCGCTGGCGATGACCAGCACCTGCCCGGCGGTGCCTGCCGATACTGAGTCAAGGGCTGCCTTTATCCCGGCGGTGCCCGCTCTCAGTACACCCGTAATATCGGCGGAGAAAATGTCTCTTCGCAGGTCAAGGGCATTGGCGATTATCGCGGCGCATTGCTTTTCAGCGTATGGAGGGGTGGTGGTGGCGAAAATGATGCCGTCGACGCTCTGCCTGTCCGTGCCTTGTAGACAGTCCAAGCCGGCCGCGACGCCCATGGTGACGCTGTCTTCGTCGAAGTTGGCGATGGACCGCTCCGACTTCGAGTTCCAACCGGCAGTATCCCCGCCAAGCCGATACCGGGGAACGTAAGCGCCAAACGCAGCAATTCCTGCCAAAAAACTCTCCCGGACAGGCTTAGTGGCCCTCATGCTAGCAGTTTATTCGTTGCCAGCGCAAGCGTAGAGTGACTCGGTCAGGGCATTTGCAAAGTCGTCCTTACCTGTTGCGGGCGGGAAATATCCCTACTACGGAAGGACGGCTTTGAGCAACACTTGGGGATCGGGGGCATCACCTTTGCGAAGGCAACGCTCCAGGTAGTTGTTGGCCGCGCCCAACGGTAAGAGACGGTAGCCGGCATCCATAACCCGCTTGATGAAGGGCCGGATTTGGGGCAAGGGCTTGTGATCGGACCAGGCGGCAAACCAACGTTCGCAAAGGTCATCGCACAGGAGGCCCAGCCGGTACTCGGCCAGTTCGCGGGCCAGTTTACGTTGCAGGGCGCGGACGCGGCGCCAGAGGGCGTTTATTTCACTCATCATGATGCAGACTCCTCAGATGGTCTATTTGCCGGAAATTTGAGAAACGCGGATATTTGCGGACATTTCAGGACACCCAAGCACGGCAACCTGCGTTGGAAGAGAGATAAATGTCCCCGGTTTTGCGCCGGAAGCTTGTTCCCAGAGGTGGTTTAAGTCATAAATCACCATGTTTCTTCGTTGGCTTTGTTGGACTTGTCCGGGTCCGATGGGAAGTTGTGCCGCACAGATAATATGGTAGAGAGGTGTTTTCCGAGATGGCAAGCGGAAAGTGTCAGTGGACGGGGGGGCTGACGCGGGCAAGTCAGCTTCCGCGGATTTACATATGGCCTGCACCGAGTTGCAGGGCAATGGCGTTTGTATCGCCACGTGAACTTGCTGGCGTATAATTGGCCGCAATGTTGTGGTTGTTGTCATTGGGACCAATTATTCAGGAGCGATTCACAAGTGATTAACGAAACTCTAGCCTCAATTCTTTCCGTTGCGGGTTGGGACACGCATCGCGCCGCCGAGGTTGAAATTACGGGCGGTATGGACCCGATTCTCCCCACGCCCTTCCGTATAGGGGAAGCGGCGGCGGCCAGCCTGGCTGCCGTCGGCCTTGGCGTTTCGGATATCTGGAAGCTCCGGACTGGGCGCGGCCAGGACATCAAAGTCGATACCCGTCGGGCCACAGCCTCGTTGCGCAGCAGCCGGTATCTGATGATGGACGGTGCCCCGGTGGTGGCCGAGCGCACGCCGGTGATGGGTGTTTACCCTGCCAAGAACGGACGGTGGAGCTATCTCCATTGCAACTTCCCCAACCACCGCGACGCGGCCTTGAGCGTGCTGGGCGTCCCGGAAGACCGGGAGGCGGTGCGTCAGGCGGTGTCCCGCTGGGACGCCCTGGAGCTTGAGGAAGCCATCATCGCGGCAAATGGCGCCGGGGGAATGGTGCGTTCGATGGAGGAGTGGGCACGTCATCCGCAAGCCGCGGCCGTCGCATCCTTGCCCCTGTTGGAGATTGAAAAGATCGGCGACAGCCCGCCGCAGCCTTTGCCCGACGGCCCCAGGCCTCTATCCGGGGTAAGGGTCCTGGATCTTACCAGGGTGCTGGCAGGGCCAACCTGCGCCCGTACCTTGGCCGAACACGGGGCGGACGTATTGAAGATTACTGCCAGCCACCTGCCCGGCAGCAGGTCACAGGAGTACGACACCGGCCACGGCAAGCTTTCCGCCTTCCTGGACTTGCGGGAAAAGAATGACGTGGAAACCCTGCGGGGACTGGTCAGTGAAGCAGACGTTTTCTCCCAAGGCTACCGGCCCGGCACTCTCGCGCAGCGGGGGCTGTCTCCAGAAGACCTGGCCAAGCTGCGCCCGGGCATCGTCTACATCTCCCTGTCCGCTTTTGGCCGAGTGGGGCCGTGGGCCTCGCGGCGGGGTTTCGATACGGTGGTGCAGACGGTGAGCGGCATAACCGACCGGCAGGGCAAACTGTTTCCGGGCGCCGAGCCGGGACCGCAGTTCTACCCGGTTTCGGCCATTGACTATCTTACCGGCTACCTGATGGCCTTCGGGGCTTTGACGGCCTTGGCTCGCCGGGCCCGGGAGGGAGGCAGTTGGCTGGTCCGCATTTCCTTGGCCCAGACCGGGCGATGGCTTGTGGAACGAGGCCAAGTCCCGGAGGCGGAACTTCAGGATGTGCCTCAGGACTTTACCCCTGAGGAAATAGAACGGTGGTCAACTGCCACCGACGTTCCTGAAGGACGGTTGCGGCACTTGGCGCCGGCGCTGCAACTCTCGGAAACCCAGCCCCACTGGGCCAGGCCGTCCGTTCCTCTCGGCCATCACGATCCGGTGTGGCCGGAACGGGCGGTGTAGGCTGACGAAATAGGGTCGATCGTTTACGTGTGAGCCATATGCGGGGAGAGTCGCATGGCCGGGAATCAACCACTGAATGAGGAGTCCTCTGCCGTTCAAGCCCACCTTACGATAATGCAGGGCGTGATTCAGCGGATGGCGGATAACAGCCGCTCTGGCAAGGTGTGGTGCGTTACCCTTGTGGCGGCGGTCCTGGTGCTGGTGGCCAGGACCGGGAATCCGCACCACGCGCTCATCGCCGTGGCTCCGGTCATACTGTTTTTGACGTTGGACACCTATTACCTGGCGTTGGAGCGGGCTTTCCGCGTGTCCTACAACGACTTCGTCGGCAAGCTCCATCAACGCCGGTTAGCCCTGACGGACCTTTACGATGTCCGCCCTAGCGGCTCGGTGCCGCGTCATTTTCTCGCCAGTTTCCGGTCGTTCTCTATATGGCCGTTTTACCTTCTGGTGGCGGTCACGGTTATCCTGGCATGGCTGCTGATGTTCCTGACAGCTTCCCCGCCGGTTAGCGGGTAAGGAAGTTCGACATGCAGAATCTGTTTTAATTCACCGTCTCGTTGTGGTCCATGTCGGGCTTTGCCGCCCTTCATCTTTCGATGTGCTCCGGTACCCCGGAGCGGTGGGTTCCAACTGTCCCGGTTGGTCATTTGGCGTCGCGTGTTATCACGGCGGTTGCGGTGTTTGCCGGTACGTGAGCCGGCAGGTTATTCGCCTCTCAGTCTTCGGAGTTCCTCTTCCAGTTCACGGTTTCGGGCCTCGGCCTGCAGCCTGGCTTCCCGTTCGCTTATTCTCCTTTCCCGCTCCTGTTGGAAGGTCGGAACGTGTTCCCCGGTATTGGGGTCGATCCAGTTGAGTTGCCCGTCGTGCCATTCTAGGATGAGGTCCAGGACGGCGCTGTAGCCCCTTAGCGCCCCATCGGGGAGGGTCTCTATGGTGACGGGCTCGTAGCGACCTTCCGCCAGTCGGTCGCCGGCCAGCATGGTCAGGTGGTGTTCTCCGGTCTCGTCGAAGCGCCAGTACTCCGGGATGCCCAGGGCGGCGTAGTCGTCCCGCTTGGGGCCGGTGTCCACCTTGGCGGTGCTCTCCGAGGCGACCTCCAGCACGAAGTCGGGGGGCTTGCCCTGTTCCGAGATGATGTAGCCGTTGCTGGCTTTGTAATCGGCTGGGCTCACGCTGAAGGCGATGAGCAGGTCGGGTCTTCTGGCCCGTGCCCGGTTGTCTTGGGGAGAGGCGATTATCCACCGGTCGTATTCCACCAGGGTGGTCTCGGGGTTGCCGAAGTGGAGGGCCAGGGCGGTGTGGCTGGCGTGCTTGTAGACATGGTCGTAGGCGGTCATTTCATCCGGTTCTCTTGGCGGCGGGTCAGGCAGTCTGAACCTTGCCGTGGTGTGGATGACGTTTTCGGTGGTCATCTGTTACTTGCTCCCCGGGCAGAGTATTGTCTCTTCCTCTGCGTCCGGCGTTGTCTTGCTTGGTCAATGTTAAGGGGCGCCTTAAGGCCGGGTCAAACCTCATTCATAGGCGCCCCACGAGAAATAGCCAAGGTCCCCTGACCTTGGTATTCGTTCAATTGACGTTTACGTGCAGAGGCCCCTGACCCTACCCCACCGGCAGGACCGGTTCGGTGCGGTCTGTCGGCAAGTCAACTTCGAAGGCGTTCAGGAAGAAGGCCGTCTGGGCATAGTTGCTCATAAGGGCCGAAATCTCTACAAGGTGCTGCGCGCCGAACTGCTCCAAAGCTATCTGGAACGTTGACGATGATACCCTGTGGTTCTTGTAGAACTCGGCGCAGAAATTGACGATCGCCGATTCGTCGGGCGCCATCTCCGGCAGGGGCTTTCTGTCCCGCAGGGCGTCCACCAATGCGTCGCTGACGCCCTCCCGCCGAGCCGCCGGAGCATGGGCGTTCCAGATGTAGGGGCAGTCCATGGCCCGTGCGGTGGCCAGGATCGCCAACTCCTGTATCCTCTTGGGGAAAGTGGTCTCGAAACGCAGGTAGCCTGTCAGACGGCTTCGCCGTAGCGACATCTCCGGGCTGTTGATGGTAATGGAGCCAGGGCCGCCAGCGATTGTACCGCCGGTGTCTCTGGTCAGCTCATCAAAGGCATCGCGGAACTCTTCGGGGACCATGTCTCGGGTTACTACGGGTAATCTGGCCATAAATCACCTCCGGTCAGACTTCTGCGAGAAGTCTTGGGTCCAAATAACTTGTACGGCTGGGCAGATAATGCGCCGGGGTTAGTCTTCCAATTGAACGGTGGCGGTAATCCTCGGAACGTTGCCTACCACTCGGGTCGTGTGTCCCCGGCCTGTCAGGTCCTCGGCCAGGTTCACGTCTCCAGGCCCGAGCCGGTGGATTGTCCCGTCGCCAAGGCCGATTTCCGCCTCGCCGGAGAGGGTGATTATGTACTGCCTGCGGGGCGCCACGTGCCAATCGCTGAAAAACCCCGGTTCCATGGCCCGGAATACGATGCCCTTGGCGTTGTGCAACTGGGTCCAGTCCGGATGGGAGGCCGGATCGATTACTTCGATGTGGGATTCGCCATCTTCGCCAGAGTACAATCTGATGGATGCCATGTTGTCTCCTTAATGGAAGTCTTGGATGAATCTTAACTGAAAAACGGCCTTATGGCTTGAAAATACAACTCGGAATGTCTCGATGACACTGCTGTCGAGGGTCCACGAAGGGCCTATGTTACAATGGCGCAACAATTCTCAAGGCCAGTTGGACAGCAATTGTCCAGGAGTAGCTACCTTTGACCCGCATTCGATTGGTCTGCCTGCTTTCGGTGCTGACGGCGTGTCTGCTTCTGACGGGCGGTTGCGCCTTGCAGGTCTTCGGGGGGGAAGAAGAACCGCCTTCGCAGTTGGAGGAGTTGCCGGCTGAATTTGAACGGCTGCTGGAAGTATGGGAACTTCTGGAACGCGAATATATCGAGGGTGGCGAACTCGACGCCCAAGCGGTGAGCGACGGCGCGATCAAGGGTATGCTCGCTGCATTGGATGACCCCTATGCGGCCTTTTTCACCCCTGAACAATACAGGGTCGCCAACCAGGACTTGAAGGGGTATTTCGAGGGCATCGGCGCACAGGTCGGGATCAGGAACGGTCATATTACCATCCTGGCTCCCATGCCCGGAACACCGGCGGAGCGGGCGGGAATTCTCCCCGGGGACGTTATTCTGGAGATCGAGGGCCAGAGCACCGAGGGAATCAGCTTGATGGAGGCCGTCAACCTGATTCGCGGGCCCAAGGGCACCGTTGTCAACCTTGTGGTCCTCCATAACGACACCGGCCCTCCGGTGCCCATTGCCATTACCCGCGGCGTTATTCCGTTGGCCTCGGTACGTTTCACTATGTACGACGATGGAATTGGGCATCTCCGGGTGTTCAATTTTGCCAGTAACACCAACGACGAACTGCTGGCTGTGTTGCAGCAGTTCCGGGACTCTCGAGGCAGGGGCTTGGTGGTGGACTTGCGCAACAATCCTGGAGGCCTCCTTTCCTCTGTAGTCGACGTGACCAGCCAGTTCCTGGAAGACGGGTTGGTGCTGTATCAAGTCGACGCGAAAGGCAGTCGCACCGATTGGGGCGTCAAAGCCGGCGGCAGTGGAAAGGACGTCCCGATGGTAGTTCTGGTCAACGAGTTCAGCGCCAGCGCCAGCGAGGTGTTCGCCGGGGCGATCATGGACCACGGAAGGGCGACCGTGATTGGGACTACCACCTTCGGCAAGGGGAGCGTCAACAACCTGTGGCCGTTGACCGACGGGTCGGGCGTCAACTTCACCATTGCCCATTGGTTCACCCCCAACGGAACATTGATTGAGGGGGCGGGCATAACCCCGGATGTGGTGCTGGAAACCGTGCCCAGCGATTCCGGAGACGCCGGATTAGACCGCGCCATCGAAATATTGCAAGGCCAACTTGCCAGAGGCGAATAGCGTATGGCCGCGAAAAAACAAGGAAAAACCCCAAATCCAAACCGTACTATCGCCACCAACCGGAGGGCAGGCTACGATTACGAACTGCTCGACAGGTACGAGGCGGGTATCGCGCTGACGGGGACGGAAATCAAGTCGGTGCGAGCGGGCCGCGTGGACCTGCGGGATGCTTACGCGCGTCCGCAGCAGGGCGAGCTGTGGTTGGTGAACGCTCATATCTCGCCCTACGACGCGGGCAGCATTTACAACCACAACCCCCGCCGTCCCCGCAAGCTGCTGCTGCACCGGGACGAAATCAACAAGCTGACGTCCTCAGCCGCTGAAAAAGGGCTGACTATAGTGGCCGTGAGCATGTACATCAAGGGACACGTTGCCAAAGTTGGTCTGGCCTTGGCTAAGGGCAAACGCCGCTATGACAAGCGCCGGGCAATCATCAACCGCGAAATGGACAAGCAGGCCCGCCGTGCGGTTGGAGCCGTTCGGTAGGCGATCATTTAGGTACCTTATTACGGAACTAGACCCAAATTATTTCTCCTCGAGGCGGAGGTCAGGACGGAGAGATGACGCAAACATCCCCCATGCAACCGTTTGATCAAGAACCCGACGCCATAGCCGATTACCGGCAGCAGTCCAGAGAGTTTCTAGCCAAGGCACGGATGTACCTGGCTGACGACGACTTGCATCAAGCTTCCGAGAAAGGATGGGGCGCGGCCGCATGGATGGCCAAGGCCGTCGCGGAGGCTCAAGGCTGGCAATACCGAAAGCACGACGAGTTTTTCGTAGTGATTCGTCAAGCTGCGGCTCTGTCTGGCGACACCCGTCTATCCGACCTGCGGGCCCGTGCAAATGAACTTCACGGGAATTTCTATACCCGGAAGATGCTTTTGGATCCAGCAGACATTGGCGAAGGACTTGACCGTATGGGTCTCCTGCTGGACATCCTGCAACCGCTGACCGAAGCCGGGTAGACGGTTAGGAGCCGGTGTGATGATGGGTCCGACTGCGAAACCTGTTTGACTTGGAGGAGCGTGACATTGATACGTACCCTTAACGGCATAACCCCCAAGGTGGCGGACACCGCTTGGATAAGCGAGTTTGCTTACGTTGTCGGCAACGTTGAGATCGGCGAATACGCCAGCATCTGGCCGGGGGTGACCGTAAGGGGCGACGGAGAACGGGCGATATTCATCGGCAATTATGTCAACGTTCAGGAAGGGTCGGTCATCCACGGCGACGGGATGGTCATCGGCGACTACGTCAGCGTGGGGCATTCCGTGGTGGTGCACTGCGACCGCATTGGGGACGGGTCATTGCTCGGCAACAACTCCACAGTCCTTCCCAGGGTGACCTTGGGTAAACAGTGTCTCATCGCGGCCAACTCGGTCGTCCTGTCCGGCAGCGACATACCGGACCGTTCCTTTGTCACCGGGGTGCCGGCTTCAATCAAGAGAGAGGTCACTGAGCAGCAAGTCGAGAGCATGAGGCACACGGCGACTGAGTTGGTCGAACGAGCCAAGCGGTTCAAGATCAGCGGGCTATAGATTCAGGCGCATTTAACCCAGCCGTTGCGCCACCGGCAATACCCGGTCGGCCAAGTGCTCCATCACCCGGATGCTGTCCTCTACCCCGTCCACTCGGAAGTCATAGGTCAACTGGTCGATTCCCAGTTCCCGGCAGTAATAGACGTCGTCTATAACCTCTTGAGTCGTGCCTGCGACCAACCCGCCCGTCCTCAAGGTTGAGCCTTCCTCGAACCCTATGTCGGTGAAGTGCAGGGCTCGTTTGAGCGATATTGTGATTTCCGACGGGTCCCTTCCGGCCTGCTCCGTTTGCTGCCGGAGGTAGGGCAAGCTCTTGGCAACGTAGTCCGGCGTTTGCCGGCTCACGTGCCAGCAGTCCCCGTACTTGGCGGTCCGCCGCAGCGCGCGGCGGGTATGGCCGCCCACCCAGATGGGGATGTGAGGCTTTTGCACCGGCTTCGGGTAGAATTGGATGCCTTCAACGGTGTAGTAACGCCCGTGAAACTCCGGGTCGGCCTCTGTCCATAGGGCTTTGAAAATCCCCAGGAACTCGTCGCTCATCGCGCCCCGGTCGGCGTAGGGCGCACCCAGCACATCGAACTCCTTCTCCAGCCATCCCACGCCCACGCCACAGATCATCCGTCCCCCGGTCAGAACGTCCAATGACGCGAACATCTTGGCCTGCACCACCGGGTTTCGATAGGGAAGGATGACTACGGTGCTGCCCACCTTGATGGTCTCGGTGCAGGCGGCGACGTATCCCAGCGTCGTCATCGTTTCGAGGAACGGGTCGTCCGAGGGGCGGGAAAAGGAACCGTCGGCCGAGTAAGGATACTGGTTGGTGCCGCCCGTGGGCAGGATTATATGGTCTCCCGCCAGCACGCACTCGAACCCCAACTCCTCGGCCCTTTGAACGAACCGCCGTATGCTGGGGCCATGAAACAACTGGGGAATGCTTAGTCCGATGTTCATGCTTTGTACTCTCGGTGTTGATTGGCGCCGCTAACTACTGATGTGTGAATTATCAGCTAAACCCGGATTGCATTCATTTTCCCTGCTAGATTCCCGCCTTCGCGGGAATGACGGAAGGAATGTTCAGGTGTTTGCTCACGCATCAGTAAACGCCTGACGGGTCTGCGGCGGATAGTGTATCCCACCAGCGGCGAGACGGTCAAAAACCGGAAGGATGGGCGGTGTCGAGTTCCCACGGGCCTAGCTGGCTACACAGGCAACCCCTTGTTCCTTGATTTCCGCCAACCACTTCTGCCCTATGCCTTTGATTCGTATCATATCGTCTAAAGAGCTGAAAGGTCGTAATTCCAACATCTGTCGCGCCCGGCTGGGACCTATGTGTTTGATTTCCTGCAATTCCTCAACTGACGCAGAATTTATGTCCACTTGTCCTTCCCGGCATCCTGCCGGAGCAGGTTCCGGCGTGGGTGTAGGCGTTGGCGCGGCAGTTGGTGTGGGTGTGGCAGTGGGATTAGGCGTCGCCGTCGGGACTTGGGTTGCCGTAGGCGAAGGCAGTGGAGTAGTCGTGGGGACTTGAGTCGGCGTAGGCAATGGAGTAGACGTCGCTGTCGGTACCGGAGTTGCAGTCGCTGTTGGCCATGGGGTTGCTGCGGGTGAAGGAATTGGTGTCGGAATAAGGGACGCAATAGGCACCGGAATTGAGGTTGCAGTCGGGACCGGAGTCGGGGTTGGAATGGGGAATGGAGTAGGCGTAGTGGTTGGTAGCAGCACCAGCGTTGGAAGGGGAATTACCAAAACGAACGGCGTGGCGGTAGGAATGGCCGTCGGAGTCGCAGTTGGCGTCGATGTGGGTGGCGGGACCGGTGTAGGCGTTGACGGAGGAGTTGGCGGATGCGTAGGCGCCGGTGTGGGCACGGGTATAGCCGTTGGTTGCTGGGCAACCGTCGGTAAGGACACAGGAGTGGCTGTGGCATTCAACACGGGTTGCGGGGCAGCAGTCGGGACCGGCTGGACTACGTTGGCTGTGGCGCTGGGAATGTCCAAGGTAGGCGGAGGTTGTTCTCCAGGATGTAATGAAGGAATCGTCGGGCGCGCTTGGGTAGGAAAGTCCGGTGAACTTGGGGACCGCGGCGGGCATCCCCATATCCCTTTGTTCAGAGATTGGGCGCGTGATTGAAGGGACAAGTATTCCCGGGACCTGGCATTTCCGTTCTGGAGAGACGTTTGGGCCAGCCCCAACTCCAGCATAGTAGCGTTGAAGTCCTCGTTGCCTAACATCACGACTGCTTGGAGGCGGCCAGAGGAAAATAACTCGGCCAGCGTGGACCCTTGGAGCAACAGAGTTACGTTGTGCCCTTGCAACCGGATTTCGGCGAATTCACGAGCACGCCTGTCCCAGTGACGCAGGCAGGCGGCGCGCTGGCCCATTCGATCCTCGCTGGGTGTTTGGGTACCCAAATCATCCGGCGGTTCCAGACCCAGCATACCGATGTCGTCGCGGGTTCGGTCTTCAGTTTCCACCCGGATGGTTGTGGCGTCTGTAACCTCCACTACCATCACATCTAGGAACTGAGGAATGCCCAGCACCGTCAGCCTGGGTATTTTATCGGCCGCACTTTGCCTTGCCTCTTCAGCGTCGCCGGAGGTATGGATACCGGCTTGAGATGAGGTGAAGGCCACGGTGGGGTGAGGGCCGGACATTGTCCCGTTTGGCAGGGAGTTCCGGGGAAGCATGGGCAATGGGGTTGAGAGGTCGCGTGTTTCCGGTGAGCTGGCTTCGCCGCAACCGATAACCAGGGCGACAAAAAGAATGTGGACCACGAAAAACAGGACACTGACTGGGAAAGAGGGAATGAGGTTGCTCGTATCCCTTGAGATGATTTTTGCGAAAGCCACGAAGAAAGTGTAACTTATTTGTGTCAACCCGTCAGCCACACCGGCACTGTGCAGGAACGCTGCATGTTGCCAGAGGCGATGGAGGGGGATAATATTGGCTCACCGTCGGCCAACGATGGTCTTTGGACGGGTTAGCGACAGCGGTGGGCGGTTTAAGTCCTTTGATGGACTCAGGATGAAAAGGGAGTTGACGATGGCGACTGCAAGTATCGACCACATCGCTATGCCAACGGCAAACGCCGAAAAGTTGCTGGAATTTTACAAGCGGTTGGGGTTCGCCATTAACGATGAAGAGGCATGGCGGGCGGGGAAAGCGAACATTTTCTCCATTCAGGTTGGCGATTCCAAGATCAACGTACACCCCGAGGGCCACACCGCCTCGTTGCGGGGTCCCACCGCCGTGCCCGGATGCACCGATATCTGCTTTGTTTGGAACAGCACGGTGGAAGAATGTCAAGCGATGCTGGCGCAGGCCGGGGTGGAGGTGATCGAGGGGCCGGGGCCGCGCAAGGGGGCGCGGGCCAGGGGCACGCTGCGGGCGGTGAGCCTGTACGCGAGGGACCCGGACCAGAACCTGCTGGAATGGATGATTTACTTGGATGATTAGATTTTCACCTCGGTAGCATTCGACTTGTCATTCCCGCGCAGGCGGGAATCCAGATGCTTTCGCGGTCTGCAAGTCGTTGGGCGCGACGCCAGTTAGCTTAGAGATAGTCTGAAGGTTGAAGGAAGAGATAGCCATGCCGCAAATGACCGGAAAAGAGGCTTTGGCCCGGATGCTGGCCGCCGAGGGGGCTGAGTATGTATTCGGCAACCCTGGGACCAGCGAGACTCCATTTTTGGACGTGTTGCAGGACTACCCTCAAATTAAGTACGTGCAGGCGCTGCAGGAAGGCACGGCGGTCGGGATGGCCGACGGGTACGCGCGCGCCACTGGGCGGCCTGCCTTCGCCAACATCCACATTGCCGGGGGACTGGCCAACGGCATCAGCGCGTTGTACAACGCCTACCGCGGGGGGACGCCGCTCGTCTTGACCGCGGGCAACTCCGACACGCGGATGCTGCTGACCGAGCCTACGCTGTCCGGGGACTTGGTGGAGATGACTGACCAGTACACCAAGTGGAGCGCGCAGGTGCTTCATCCGTCCGACATTCCCATGGCGGTGCGGCGGGCCTACAAGGAGGCCAAAACACCGCCTACAGGGCCGGTGTTCCTGTCCTTCCCTTGGGATACGATGGACGAAACTGCCGACGTGAACATCGACCCATCTTCCCAAGGGTACTTCCGCACTCGCCCCGATACCGACGCCATCGCCCATGCCTCTCGCTTGCTGGCCCAAGCCGACAATCCCATCATTCTTGTGGGAGACCGGGTGGCCCAGGCGGGCGGCGTGGCTGAGGTCGTCAGGGTGGCAGAGCAACTGGGAGCGCGGGTCTACGCCACCTCCTTTTCCGAGGTCAACTTCCCCACCAGCCACAGCCTGTATGGAGGACTGCTGAACACCAGCAGTCCGGCCACGGCGAGGATGCTGGCGGGCAGTGACGTGGTGCTGGCGGTGGGGGCGGACGTCTTTGCGTCCTTCCTTTACGTCTCCGAGCCGTTTTTGGCGGAAGGCACCAAGCTGATTCACTTGGACAACAGCGCCAAGGAGTTGGAAAAGATATACCCGACTGAAGTTGGCATCCTGTCAGACCCGGCGGCGGGCATGGCGGAACTGGCCGACGCGCTGGACCAGGACATGTCCGCGTCGCTTCGGGAAGCGGCGGCTACGCGGGCCGCGACATGGACAGAGCAGCGGCGGCGGTCGGACGAGGAATACGAGTCCCGGCTGCGGGACCGCTGGGACCGGAGTCCCATGCCGGTGGAGCGCATGATGCGGGAGTTGGCCCAAGCCATGCCGGAGAATACCATAGTCGCGGATGAGGCCATTACCTCTCGGGGCGCTTTGTTGCGGGAGTTCACTTTCGACGATCCGGGGAGCCTCTACGGAATCCGCGGCGGCGCCTTGGGTTGGGGTATGCCGGGCGCTCTGGGGGTCAAGCTGGCCAATCCCGACCGGCCGGTGCTGGCGATAGTGGGCGACGGAGCATCGTTATACACCGTTCAGGCCCTGTGGACCGCATCCTTGTACAACATCCCGGTGGTCTACGCCATTTGTAACAACCGCTCTTACCGGATACTCAAGGTCAACATGGACACCTATCTGCGCCACATGCAGAATGACCGGGAAAGGCAGAGCGAATACGTCGGGATGGACTTCGCCAATCCGTTGGACTTGGCGGCTATCGCGTCGGCGATGGGCGTCGCCGGAGAGAAGGTGGAAGACGCCAACGAGCTTGGGCCGGCGTTGCGGCGGGCCTACGACAGCGGCAAACCGGCGTTGCTGGACGTCAGCATCGACGGGTCGTTGTAGGCGGGGCCCGTCTCCTACGGGAGTTCCCTGCTCGCCCCCCGCGCGCGGGAATCCAGGTTCACGGCGATCCTTGACCGGAAGGGCCTGACGCGGTTGGGGCGTCCCTCCACGCCTGCGGCAACCAGGAACATCAGGCTCTTTCCTTGGGCGTGGGGCGAAAAGAAGTCGGTGACGTCGTCATCGTAAAAGGTCATGCCCGTTGCCCCCAAGCCCAAGGAGTGGGCACTGAGGTAAACTTTCCCGCCGCAGATTCCGGCCTCCATTTGCGCCGCCCGGTACCCACGGTTGCCGTACTGTTCGAGTATCTTCTCCAGGTCCGCCATAAAGAAGGCTATTACGCTGGCATCCGCTCCCAATGCCTGCTCGAAGCACAGATGGCCGGCCTCTTCGCGGAAATTACCCTCCCGCAGTGTCTCCAACTGGCCGCTCTGGGGAGAGAAGAAATAAGACCCGGAAGGCACGCCCTCCACGTCATTGACAATGAGGTAGACGTCTATCAAGCTGCCGCCGTCGTCGTGAAAATCAGCAGGGACATGGCGAGCGGCGCTTCTGACGATGGCATCCAGTTGACCGGCGGAAATTGAGTCCCGAGAAAATCGCCTGGTGGAGCCGCGTCTGCGAATCACCTCTCCCAACGGGGCCGACTCCAGCGTGTTCAGACCGCCCGTGGCAGATGCCTGATGTGAGGCCGTGTTCCCTTGCTCCTCATCATCGGTGGACTCGGAACTCCTCCACGCTGCTACCTCAGCCTCCTCCGTCAAGCATGATGCTTGGTGCAGGCTGCTGGTCTCCGGGTAGTCAATGGGACCGGCGGCGGTGATCCTGCGGTCGGGGGTCAACGGGGCCGGCTCCACCATGTCCAGAATGGCAGGGGTCTGCGCCCCCGAGCCTATGGGCACCAAGCAAATACTGCTCTCTTCTTCTCCTTGAATCCGGAGCAGGGTGTCCACCCGCTCGTCGACGAAGCCGGCCACCAGTCCCGCCGGCAGACCCAAGGCTGAGCACAGGGTTAGCAGATTGGCCAGCATCGTTCCGCAGTCCCAGAAGCAGTAACGGTATCCCCTGGCCCGGTACTTCCAAGCGCTCCGCCAGAAGGTCGCAGTGAACACCAAGGTTGCGGGGGCCGCAGCGAAGCTTTGGTCTTGCCCGGTTGCCCCCACCAACTCGGCCCGGTAGTCGCCTTTTCGGAGAGGTCTGAGAGCGAAGGTCTCCGGCGCGAAGTGGTAGACGCCCGCCTCCAGTCCGGGGATGTCCTGACATACTAAGTAAACGTCGATAGGGTAAAGCGCCCCGGCCGAGGCCGCGGCCCGGTACTGGACCAACCCAGCCGAAGGAAGCATGGCTTGGCGCACCAAGCCGGCGGTGTGGAACAGCAACCGGGAGACAGTCGATATGTCGAATGTACTCGACGTTGCCGAGGCCCGGTCGGCCGGGAAACTGATGGGTCCGGCCAGAGCTTGAAGGGTCGGCATGTCTACAGAGGGAAGGATGGTCGGCAGAGGGATGACTGGTAGTTGAGAGTAGGTCTTGAACAGGGGCGGCTTGTTCCGCAGGTTGATGTATTCCAGCTTGGTGGCGTTGTGGTAGGTTTGGGCTGCCCCGGTGTCCTGGTTATTCAACAAAGTCTCCTCGGGAGTATTTTACGATGAGGAAGTAGCCCTTGGAAATGGTGCTTTGCCGGGGCCGCCGGACGGGGTTATGTCAACAACTAGGTCTGGCTTCCCAGCGAGACGATCTCATTCCATTCATCGGCGGTTACCGGCTGGATGGACAACCGCATTCCTCGGCGGACCAACAGCATGTCCTTCAGTTTCGGGTTCTGCTTGATCTCGGCCAAGGTAACGGGGCGGTCGAACGCCTTGTCGGCCTTAATATCCACCATCAGCCAGATAGGGTTGTCCGGAGTGCTCTTGGGATCGTAGTGCTTGTCCACCGGGTCCCAGGCCGTGCTGTCGGGATAGGCTTCTTTGACGATGGTGGCCGTCCCGATGACCGCCGTGGGCTTGGCGCTGCTGTGGTAGAAAAGTATGTGGTCTCCCACTTTCATATCGTCGCGCATGAAGTTGCGCGCTTGGTAGTTGCGCACACCGTCCCATTCCGCCGTCTGGTCTGCTTCATTCTCCAAGTCGGTGTAGGAATAGGCTGTCGGTTCCGACTTGAACAACCAATAACGCGGTTCTGCCATCGGCTTCTCCCATCTTCAATTATCGGCGCCTGGACCATCCTTGCCCCTCGACGGGCCTGTCCCCCGGCCTGGATTCCCGCCTACGCGGGAAAGACGGGGGAGGGAGGCGGGGCAGGGGCTGCAAGCCCTTGTTACCGTATTTTGATCCCCGCCGCCTCCCGGTCGAAACAACCTTCGATGAGGTCTTCGCGCTCCTGCCGCAACAGGTCTTTCCGAACGCGAAGGCTAGGCGTGCGCGGCAACTCGTCCCGCATCTCCAAATACCTTGGCACCTTGAAGTAGGCCAGGTTTTCCGCGCACCACCGTACCACTTCCTCGGGCTCCAATCCCGACTCCGGCCGCCGCGCTACGTAGGCTTTCACCTCGTCCTCGCCCAACTCCGAGGGAACGGCTATCACGGCGCAGTCCAACACCGAGGGATGGCTTTTGATGACGTTCTCCACTTCCTGGGAAGAGATGTTTTCACCGCGCCTGCGGATGATGTCTTTCTTGCGGTCGACGTAGTACAGGAACCCGTCGTCGTCCATCCAGCCCAAGTCCCCCGTAAAGAGCCAGCCGTCCCGGAGAGACTGGTCCGTCTGCTCTTCGTTTCGCCAGTAACCTGACATGGTGGCCGGGTTCTGTATGGTAACTTCCCCTACCTGCCCCCGCGCCAGCGGAGTGGAGGTTTCCTGGTCTACGATGCGTATTTCATTGGTGAAACGAGGGTCGGGATGGGGGCGGGCTTGGCCGGATGATGACGGTCTGCGCGGCGCGCCTATTCTCTCGATAGTCCCATAGCAGGTCTCCGTCATGCCGAATCCCACGATGATCTCGGTGCCGAACCGGGCTTGAAATGCTTCCAAGAAGTCGGGCGCAAAGGCGGGAGAGCCGTAAAACAGGCGCACCTCGTTGTCGCGGTCCCGCGGAGACTCCGATTGCTTGGCCAGCACCGGCATCATCATGCCGATGAAGTTCACCACAGTCGCTCTCGCCCCTCGGACTTGGTCCCAGAACCGCGAGGCGCTGAACCTGTCTACTACTACCAGCGTGGCGCCGCTGGCCAATGCGCCCATAGTCGAGTAGTACTGTACGTTGGCGTGGAAATAGGGAAGGCAGGTGAAAAAGCGGTCGTCCGGGCCGGCCTCGGTCCAGTGAGCGAACCCCTGCCCGGCGGCGACGTACATCAGGTGCGACACCCGGACGCCCTTGGGATTGCCAGTGGTGCCGGAGGTGTAGACCAGCATCGAGTCCGCTTGCGGGGAGACTTGCGGCAGGGACGTCGCGGGTTGCGCCGCTGAGAGGACTTGGCCGAAGTCCCGCCAGCCGGGTCCAACCGGCAATTCATCACCAGTGGAGCGCAGGCGGGCTGGAAGCCCGCGCTCCTCAGCGACTAACATTTTATGGACTACGCTGGGAGACAACGCCGCGGCTTGGCTTGCCACGTCTGTTAAAGATTCATGGGCGACCAAGCCCACAGCCTCGGCATCGTTCAGGATGTAGGCGGTTTCATCCCTCTTGTAGGCGGTGTTTATTGGGACGCTGATGGCCCCCAGGTAGGACAGCCCAAACCAGCAGTACAGGAACTCCAAGCAGTTGGGCAAGAACAGGCACACCCGGTCGCCGGATGATACGCCCAACGCCTTGAACATCGACGCGGTGCGCAGGGCAGTCTCGCGGAACTTCCCATAGGTGACCGCTTCACCCCCCATTTCCACGAAGACCTTGTCCGGATCCCGGCGCGCCACCGAGTCCAGGAACTCGCCTAAGGACATTTCCCACATCAACCGGGTTGGGTCTTCCGGGCCGACAATGTTGCTCATGGTTGCCTTCAAGCCCTGCGGTTTTCGGGTAGCAGAGTGCCGAGTATAACACAGACAGGTCTGCACCCACGCAGTGAAAGCCGGCGGCCTATGGGTACTTCTGCTTCCACCACCTCGCTATGTCAATCCGCCGCGCGAACCACACGTCGGGCTTTTCCTTCACGTACTCCAGGAACTGCCGCAGGGCGGCGGCCCGCGCCGGTTTACCGATGATGCGGCAGTGCAACCCCACCGACATCATCTTGGGGTGAGTGGCGCCTTCCCGGTAGAGGGTGTCGAAAGAGTTGCGAGCCGACTCGAAAAAGTCGCTGGGCGTCGAAAGCTGGCCCCTCCAGAACCCGTAGTCGTTAACCTCCAGCGAGTAGGGAATGACCAGCCACTTGTTTCCGTCCACGGTGGTGTAATAAGGCAGGTCGTCGTTATAGGCGTTACTGTCGTACTCGAAGCCGCCCTCTTCCACCACTAACTGCCTGGTGTTCAGGCTGGGCCCGTACCGGCAATACCAGCCAAGGGGGCGCTGCCCGGAGGTGCGGGCGATGGAATCCACCGCGTTGCGGATGGCCGCCCTCTCGGTATCCCTGTCCATGCCGTAATACTCTTCCCAGCGGTTGCCGTGGCCCATCATTTCGTGCCCGCGCCGCACCATTTCCGGCCCAACTTCGGGGTTCCTTTCCAGCGCCAGGGCGCAGGCGTACATCGTGGCTTTGACGTCGTACTCGTCGAAAATGTTGAGGATGCGCCACACTCCGACTCTGCTGCCGTACTCGAAGAATGACTCGTTGGCCAAGTCGCGCTCTCCTCGGATCACCGGCGAGGGAGACTCCCCAACCGCCTCGCCGTGCGGGTCGCCGTCAAGTATCGAATACTCCGAACCCTCTTCATAATTCAACACCAGCGACACCGCGATACGTGCGCCGTTGGGCCACTCAACCTCCGGCGGGTTCATGCCGTAGCCAATCAAGTCGCGTTCCATCATGGTTGCTGCTCCTATTATCGTGTGATCTTGTCAGCGAACATGTTGATTATGTTCACTGGAGATGAGCTATGCCGCCGCGTTTACTTGACCTGCTGCCGGATGAAGTCGGCGGCGCGTTCGGCGATCATGATCGCCGTCGCGTTGGTGTTGGCCCGCGGGACCGTCGGCATGACCGATGCGTCTATCACCCGCAGGTTGCTCACTCCCCTCACCCGGCAATACTGGTCTACCACCGCCATGTCGTCGTTCTCTGTGCCCATCTTGCAGGTACCCGAGGTGTGTCCGGCGATGCTGACGTTCCGGGCGATCCAGGAATCCAGGCCGTCATCCGACTCCAGGTCGTTTGCTGCCGGAGCAATCAGGCTTTCGATCAAGTCTTGGAAAGCCTCGTGCCGGAACAAGTCGACGCACACGCGGACCGCCTCGCGCAGGCGTTGACGGTCCCAATCGTCTTCCAAGAAGCGGTAGTCCAGCCGGGGCTGCACCTTGGCGTCGGCGGAGGTCAAGCGGAGTTCGCCCATGCTGCGCGGCAGTTCCAGGCGACAGCCGACGCTGATTTGCTCCGCTTCCCGACCCGCCGGCCCCGAGGTCAACGGCTGCACCTGTATGTCGTTCCGGTCAACCGACCCCGGCGCGGCGAAACGCAGGCCCACCTGGTTCCTGGGAGAGTCGGGTTCCAATGTATAGTCGTGCGCCGGTTTGAATCTTAATGAGACCGAGGGGTGGTTCATCATGTTCCGGCCCACCCCCGGCACATTTCGCACCACCGGGATGCCCACTTCCTTCAATTGGTCTTCGGGTCCCACCCCGGATAGCATCAAGAGCTGGGGCGAGGCTACCGCTCCGGCGCTTAGAATGATGTCTTGCCCCTGTACCTGAAAGGTTTCCCTGCCGCTTTCCACTTCCACGCCCACGGCCTTTCCTCCGGCAAACAGTACCCGTTTGACAAGCACGTTTGCCCTTATGGTCAGGTTCAGCCGGTGGCGGCAGGCATCCAAGTATCCCAACGCCGTGCTCATGCGGACACCGTTGGGATTGTTCAATGGCACCTGCCCAACGCCGGTAGTGTCGGGGTGGTTCATATCCGGGTCATCGGGAAACCCGGTGTCCCGGCAGGCGCGGTAAAACGCCGCTTGAAGGGGCAGCCAGTGCTCTTTATGGTGCCGCCGCACCGGGATGGGGCCTTCGGAACCGTGGAAATCGTCCCGGATGTCCAGGTCGGTCTCCAGCTTCCTGAAGTAGGGCAAGACGTTCTCGTATCCCCACTCATCGTTGCCCAGCGACGCCCAATGGTCGTAATCTTCGGGCGCGCCGCGAAGAAAAATCTGGTGGTTGATGGCGCTGGTGCCGCCGGTGACCTTACCCCGGGCTACGGGGAGTTCGGTAGATGAACCGGCCGCTCCGTAACCCACCAGGGACCAATTGTGAGGAGCGTTTACCTCGGACGCTGCTTGGTTCGAGTCGTACCTGATTTCGTCGGGCAGCAACGCCGGGTCCGGGTAGTCCGGCCCGGCCTCCAGCAGCAGGACGGATTTGTCAGGGTCTTCCGACAGCCGCGACGCCAAGGCGCATCCGGCGGAGCCCGCGCCGATGATAATGAAGTCGTAGTCCATGTGCCCCCACCATTACGGTAGTTTGCCGTCAAGCGATATAATAACCCATAATGCGCTTTAGCGGCCTTCCCAAGAGACAGGTGGTAAGCGAGGACATTGATGACGCTCACGCAGCCCCGAGACGTTTTGCCCACGATATTCCAGGACGTCAACCACATCTACATCCAATCTATCGAGCGGCTGAAACAGGGAGACCTCCGGGACGCAGCGGAAAAGGCGTGGTGTGCTGTCAACAGGGCTACGACGGCGTTGGTGCTTGCCCGCCTCGGCGAGGTGGCCAGCAAGTCGCCCTTTGTCATCAGGGGCTTGGCCCGTCTGGCCCATGATGACCCCGCAAACTTCCAAGAGTTGCTGAACACCTACTTCGCTTGCCAGAACATGTTGCATGGGGAATGTTTCTACTGGGGGTTGGTAGAGCAACCAGATTGGGTTGAGGCCCGGATACGCGAAGTTAGTGACTTCATCATAGAAGCTGAGCGGTTGGCTAGCGTTGTCCTTGCAAGTACGACCGGGAGATTCCATCGTCCTGATTGCAGGGTGGCAAAGCCGCAATTGGACGCCGAATTCAACTGGGCATGGGATTGGGACCCACTTCGATGGGCTTGGTATCCCTCTGCGCAAGCGGCACAGGGGGCCGGGAAGATACTAGCCGACTGTTGTGTCGATAGGTGAATTATGATGATTGACAAGGGTTGTAGCGTAGAGTGTAGCTCTTCCGAAAACACATTAACGCGGGACTAACGTCAGTGTTAGCGGGAAACCCGTTGCAGGTAGCACCGGACTTGTACCAGTTGCCGGTGACCGGCGCCAGCGTCTTCCTGGCGATGGAAGACCGGATCACGGTCATCGACACCGGCTTCAGGAACGGCAGCCGGCGCATTCTGCGGTATTTGAACCGGCGGGGGCGCTCCGGGGTGGAGATTTCCTACATTGTCCCCACTCATTATCACGCCGACCACATTGGCGGCGTCGCCGACCTGAAGGAACATGGCCGCGCCTGCGTTGCAGTGCACAACAGCGAAATACCCTTCCTGGAAGCGGCCGACCCGTTGCCCAGCCCTTTTCGGGACCGGCATCTGGCGGCGCTGACGGCCCCGTTCTTCCGGCTGTCGGAACCTCGACATTTTACGGTGGACCTGGCGTTGACGGACGGAGACCGGCTGGACGTTCTGGGAGGCATGGAAGTAGTCCATACCCCCGGTCACACTCCGGGCAGCATCAGCCTGTATTTCAGGCAGCAGGGAGCGTTGATTGTGGGCGACGCGTTGGAATGCCGCGGCGGCAAGCTAGGGTTGCCTTCCCGCTTGTTCACCAGCGACATGGAGCAAGCCAAGGCTTCCATCAGGCGTCTTGCATCCTTGGATGTCGAGGTGCTTTGCTTCAGCCATTTTCCGCCGTTGACGAAGGACGCCGGCTTGAGCCTGCGCCGCTTTGCGGAGTCCCTGGACTGAAGTACCGTCGCCGATAGACACGCGATGAGCTGGAATTCTGGATCCCATTTAGAATCGGATTGAGGGGGGAGTTGCAATCAAGATGGAAACTCTGATTGATTTCCTCAAGCACATCTCGGAAAAGTACGGGCCGGCCACTGCCCTGAGCATCTCCATGGGCGTTAGACAACGCAAGTGGAACTACAGCCGATTGTGGGACCTGTCCGCCCGGGCAAGCGCGATTATCGAGAAAAAAGGCCTTGTTAAGGGCGACCAAGCAATCATCTGGGGTCCCAACTGCCCGGAATGGGTGGTGGCATTCCTGGGGTGCGTCCGCGCCGGTGTGGTTGTAGTGCCGTTGGACGTGCGAAGCGCCCCGGACTTCATCACCCGCGTCATGGACCGGACCAGTCCCAAGCTGGCCATCGTGTCCCGCTCTACCCAAGCCCAGTTGCCCCGAAAAGACCTGGATACGCTGCTCTTCGAGGAACTGGAAGAACTCATGGAGGAGACCGCCCCCCGGCAGGAGGAACCGGAGGCGGCCCCGGACGACATTGTGGAGCTTATGTTCACCTCCGGCACCACTGGGGAACCCAAGGGTGTCATCCTGACCCACCGCAACCTGGTGTCCAACACCCTTGCGGCGGCGGCGATGGTGCAGTTGAAGCCGGACAGCCGGATGCTTTCCCTCATGCCCTTGAGTCACATGCTGGAACAGACCGGCGGACTGCTGGTGCCGCTGTACTACGGGGCGAATCTCGTCTACGCCACCAGCCGGCAGCCAAGCATCATTTTCAAGGCCCTTCAGACCAACCGCATCACCGCAATGATCCTGGTCCCCCAGGTCCTGCAACTGTTTATGAATGGCATCGAGAGGGAAGTCCGGGCACAGGGAAAGGAAAAGTTGTGGGGGACGTTGATGAGCTTGGCGTCCGTCATGCCCAACCCGGTGCGTCGCCGGCTCTTCAAGAAGGTACACAGCAGGCTGGGCGGTCGTATGTCCTTCATGTTCTCCGGCGGCGCTGCTTTGGACCCGGAGCTGGGCCGGAAGTGGAACAACCTGGGGATACCCGTTTTGCAGGCCTACGGCACCACCGAGACGGCGCCCCTAATCACCACCAACACCTTCCGCAACAACCGGGACGGGTCGGTGGGCAGGACTCCGCCGGGACAGGAAGTCCGTATAGCCGAGGACGGCGAGGTGCTTACCCGCGGCCCCAACGTAACGCCGGGGTACTGGCAGAACAAGGAAGCCACCGAGGCCGCCTTTGAAGGCGACTGGTACAGAACGGGGGACTTGGGGATTCTGGACGAAGACGGATACCTGTACCTCAAGGGCAGGAAAAAAGACCTGATCGTCCTCGCTAACGGGCAGAACGTCTACCCCGAGGATATCGAGACTATTATCAACAACCAACCGGGGGTAAAGGACAGTGTCGTGCTGGGTCTGCCGACCGAATCGGGGGATGTGGCCGTTCACGCGGCGCTGCTGATGGAGGATGAAACCGACGCCGACCCAGGAAGCGTGGTGCGGACGGCGAACGGGATGCTGGCGAGTCATCAGCAGGTACAGGGATTTACCTTGTGGCCGGATGAAGACTTCCCCCGTACCCACACCCTCAAAATCAGGAAACCCTTGGTGCTGGAATACCTGACCCACCAGGAGTTGCAACGGGACAGCCAACCGGAAGCTCAAAGCACGCCGGCGGCCGGGACTTCCTTGCAAAGGCTCATTGCTTCCACCTTCAATATCCCCTTGGAAGAGTTGACTCCTGAGAAAAGCCTTGGCCTGGACCTCAACGTGGACTCGTTGGGCAGGGTGGAGCTTCTGTCGGCAATCGAGGAGGAATTGGGCGCCCATGTTGACGAGGAGCAACTGGGCCCGGCCACTACCATTGCAGAGTTGCAGCGCTTGGTGGATGCCGGTGGGGCCGCGCCGAGCTTGCCCTTTCCCTCTTGGAGCCGGACATGGTGGTGCTCTACGCTGCGGGCCTTCCTGCAAAGCGCGTTCATCTTCCCGCTGATGCACATACTATACAGGGTCAAAATAACCGGCCGGGAGCAGTTCCAAGGGCTTGAAGGGCCGGTGCTGTTTGCTTCCAACCACAACGTCAAGATGGACAACCCGCTGATAATAATGGCCATGCCGACCCGCTGGCGCAGGCGTCTCAGTCCGGCGGCCGCGGCGGACTGGATGCTTCCCAATCCGTTGTGGCGCATCGGCGCCCCGCTGCTGGGCAACGCCTTCCCATTCTCCAGGGAGGGCGCCATACGTCCCAGCTTGGAGAACCTTGGCCAGCTTCTGGATGGGGGCTGGTCCATCCTGATTTACCCGGAGGGCCAGAGCTACCGCGATGGCGTCATGGAGTCGTTCAAGCCCGGCACAGGGTTGGTGGCGGTGGAGGGCCGCACCCCCGTAGTGCCCATACGGGTAGTCTTGAACAAGCGCGGCGCTTTCGACCGCGGCGGCCTCCTCTCAAGGGGAGAAGTCGAAATCCGCTTTGGCGAACCGATCAATTTTGGACGCCGCGCCGATTACAGGGAAGCCACCGAACAGTTGGAGGCGGCCGTAAGGGCGCTTTAAGAAGTTTCTTATCTGTACCTGGGTCGCGCCGCTGTGTTGCTGCCCTCGACCGGGACTGACCAAGGGTCTTCGCCGGTGAGTTGGCTTATTTGCTGATATAGGCGAGTCAAGTCCTCGGTGACGGCATCAGCCATCTCATTGAAGTTAGTGATAGGGTTGGGCAACGGATCGTAACGGGTGTTGCCGGCGTATAGGCTGAGGTTTTCCAAGTCGCTGTTGAAGGTCCAATCTTGGCCGGAACGGTCATTTTTACTGATGTCTTCAGCTAATTGGACTAGGTCATGGACATGACGGTATTGCTCGCCTTGGGCTGATATAAGGGCTTTCATGGCGTGTTCCAAGGCTTGCTGGGCGTTGTAAGCAGTATTCTTGGTTTCTTTGCCAAGGTCCAACATATCGTGCATATCCTCATAGCACATATTGGCGTCGGTGATACGCAGTTGGCGTTCCTTGTACTCTTCGTCGTATTCAGTGTTGTATTCTTCCCCGCCGGAATTGGCGAAGTCCCCAGGGTTGCGGGGCATAATGGCGCCCTCCCGTCTGGCGATCCGGGCCACATTGTTGATCGTCCTGGTGCTTTTGCGCTCGTAGTCCTCCCGTGACATATATACGACGTCTATGTCCATGCTGGTGGGATAGTGCCGGGACGCCAATGAATGCGCAACTTTTTCGATGCTTTTTCTGCCTTCCCGTTCCGGGATTTCCGGGTTGATAATCATCAGGTCTATATCGGAGTTCTCCCGCCAATCGGAACGGCACCGGGAGCCGAAAAGTATGACGCAATCCGCGTCGATAACGTCACGGAGCGTCTTGGCCACGTGCAGTGCTTTCGGGTCGGGGCCGCCGTCTGTCTGTTGACAGACGGCGGCAATTTGGTTGTCCGTCGTCATGGTATTCTTGTCGTTCACCACCCGAAGGCGTAGCCGATGTTGCCCTTGGGCGCGGCTGCGCCCTGAATAACGCCTCTCTCCTTGTCGTACCGGATCCCCATCACCTTGCCGTTGGCCCATCCGTCAATGGCCACCACCTCGTGTCCCCTCTCTTGGAGGTCTTTCAACACCTCCGGCGCGATGCGGGACTCGGCGAATACCCTGGCCGGGAAGGCTTGCCGGGGGTAGAAGGATGACGGGAAGTGCACTGAGTGGACGGTGGGCGAGTCCAACGCTTCCTGCAGGTTCATGCCAAAGTCGACGTAGTTCAGGAAGAATTGCAACGTCCACTGGTCCTGAGCGTCGCCTCCAGGGGTGCCGAATACCATGTAGGGATCTCCTTCCCTGGTCACCAGGGAAGGCGTCAGCGTGGCCCTGGGCCGCTTGCTGGGCTCGAGAGCGTTGGGTCTGTCAGGGTTCAGGTAGAACATCTGCCCCCTGGTGCCCAAGGGGAATCCCAAGCCCTTGATTACCGGAGAGGTCCTGAGCCATCCGCCGCTGGGTGTGGCGGCGACCATGTTGCCCTCCCGGTCCACCGCGTCCAAGTGAGTGGTGTCCCCCACGTGAGCGTGGTCCTGTCCCAAGTCCCGTATGTCCCGCGCCGCTACTCCCAGTGCCATGCGGTTGTCCTCGGCTACTCCCCTGCCGGCATACTCGGGAACTCCGCCGCCCACGTCTCCGGCCCGTAACTCTGCCGAAGCGCGGTCGCCGATCAATCCCCGCCTGCCCGCCGCGTACTCCTTGGACAGCAGCGCGTCCAGCGGCACCTTGTCGAACTCCGGATCGCCGTAGTAGGCCTCCCGGTCGGCGAAGGCCAGCTTGGACGCCTCTATCACAATGTGGAGGTAGTCGGCCGAGTTATGGCGTCTCCTGGCCAGGTCGTACCCTTCCAGTATGCCCAGTTGTTGCAGAAACACAGGCCCCTGGGTCCAGGTCGGGCATTTGTGGACCTCCAACCCGCGGTAGTTCAGGGAAGCAGGTTCCTCCACCGTGGCATTCCAACCCGCCATGTCTTCGTAGGACAGCAGCCCGAAATGAACAGAGCCGCTGGCGTCCTCCACCGGATTCTTGGTTATGAAGTCCACGATGCGCTCGGCGACCGGCCCCTTATAGAAAGCGTCCCGCGCCGCCTCTATACCCTTGACCCTGCCCTCGCCCTGGCGTTCCTTCTCGGCACGGCACATCACCCTGAGCGTTTCCGCATAGTCGGGGTTGCGCAGCACTTCGCCAATTTGCGGTGGCCTGCCCTTGGGGTAATAGACCTCCCCAGTGGTGGGGTAGACTTCGGTGAACTGGCGATAGTAAGACGTAAGCCCATAGTGGAGCCTTTCGTAGACTGGGTAGCCGTTTTCGGCCAACTCTATGGCCGGTTGAAGGATCTGGGAAAAGCTCATGGTGCCAAAGCGGGCCACGCTGGCGGCCCATGTGTCGACCACCGCCGGAACGCACGCCGGCAGGTAGCCGTCTCCGGGTATCAGGTCAATTCCGTTCTCCCGGCACCACTCGATGCTGAAGCTCCCCGGCGAGGTCCCCATGCCGCTGACCGCGAAGGTCTTCTTCTCCTTGGCCGAGTATATGAGCGTGGGCACCTCCCCGCCCGTGCCGTTGCTGAGGGGTTCGAGCAGGTTCAGGCAGAAGCACATTGCCGCCGCCGCGTCGATGGCGTTGCCCCCCTGCTCCATGATTCGAAAGCCGGCCGCTGTGGCCAGGTAGTGCCCCGACGTGACTACTCCGCGGGTACCCATGACGACCGGCCGGGTGGTAAACGACACCATGACAACCTCCAGGTTTTCAGCAGACGTATGACATATATTGATGGGACAGACCTCAAACAAGCATCTACAGTGTACACCCTGTCCCAAGCGATTTTCGCTTCAGGGCTGGCTTGCTCAGTTGTCCGAGACTCGACGCCGCGCTGAAGTCCTGTACACCGTTGCGTTTTGACTGACTTGGAGGTAGGTGCTACCGTTTGGACCCAAGCGAAATGCCGGAGTCTGACACCCGTCTCTATGCAGCATGTTGACTAGAGTTCCCGCGCTGGACCTACTCCAAAACAGGAACTTCGTCCTGATTTGGGTCGCCGGTGCGCTTCACGAACTGACCCGACGCATGGAACTGCTGGTGCTGGGCTATCTCATATGGGACCTGACCGGCTCCGAGTTACAGGTGGGTCTCATAGCCCTCTTCCTGAATCTGCCCAGACCTATTCTGGCTCTGTTCGCCGGCATAACCACAGACCGTATGGAACTGAGGCGGATCCTTTTGTGCGCCCATGCCGCTTACTCCGGGGTCGCTATCTTCATCCTTCTCATTCTGGTTACCGGACATGTCCATCCGGTGTACGTGTTCGCTGCGATATTGGCCCAAGGTTCGGCAAAAGTGTTTGACGACCCCAGCAGGCGGGTGGCGATTTTTGACTTGGTAGGCCACCAACGCATAGCCAACGCTATGTCGCTGGAAACCCTCAATAATAACGCCGGGAAAATAGTCGGCCCCTTCCTTGGCGGGGTGCTGATCGCTGGCTCCGGGTTCGTTGGCGCTTACGTCGCGTTGGCGGCCTTTGCGGTCACCAACCTGGCGCTGATCCTGGCTCTCAAGTTGCCTGTCCGGGAGATCGGCACAGGGACCCAACCGCCCGTATGGCAGAGCTTGGCCGAGGGTGTGAAGCAATGCTGGCAGAACCCCATCATGTTTGGAGTGCTTTGCATCACTCTCACCGTCAATGGCTTGGTGTTCCCCATCCAATACTTTATCCCCGTCATCGCCAGCGACATTCTCTCCGTCGGCCCGGTGTTGGGAGGAGTCCTTGGAGCGGCTGAGGGCATCGGCACGTTGATCGGAGCGGTGGGCTTGGCAATGGTAAGGACCATCCGCCGCCACGGAGTGATCTTCGTGACCGGTTCGCTGGTAGCAGCGGCGGCGGTTGTCCTGGTGTCTGTTTCTCCTTGGTTCGCCCTCTCGTTCACGGTGTTGTTCCTGGGCGGGCTGGGCCAGGCCGGGTTCAGCACCATGCAAAGCACCATGTTATTGCTCGCGCCTCCGCCCGAAATGCGGGGGCGGGCAATGGGCGCCCAGGGCATGGCTGCCGGGTTGGGTCACTTGGTGGGCGGGTCCGGAGTCGGCGCGGTGGCCGCTTTCATCGGCATTGGTCTCGCTCTCGGCCTCAGTTCTGGAACGGGACTGTTGCTGGTCCTGGTAGTCATGGCGTTGACGCCGGTAGCCCGCCGTCAACTGGCGCTATCGCATTGAGCCTACTCGCGGCGGCGCAACTCCCGGGTTAATTCCCGGATAGCCGCCGCAGCGTACATTATGTACTCTTCCGGCGGAAGGTCCAGTTCCTGGAACTCCTCTACCTGGTCTACGTCCATTACTCCCGGCGCTCCGGCCATCACCGTCAGGTTGAACTCGCAGATTTCGCCGGTGGGAAGCACCACCACGCATCCCCGGTCCTCTGGGAGACGCAGCGGCGGGTCCAATTCAATAGCCTGCACCGAGCTGAGGTTCAGGAACGGAGGGAAGGGCCGTAGCCTGCCGGCAATCTCCGATAGCAAGGCCCGCAACTCTTCCGCTGCCGCCGTGGTGACGGCCTCGCCCGCTGCTTGCAGGTCATCGGCTTTCCGGTCTTCGTGCTGCATACAGGCCCATGATAATACCAGTTTTTCCTGTGGGCAAAACGGCGTGCCGATTGACACCCCCACCATGCCGGATTACCATTGAAACTGACGGGGCGCGTCATGGCGGCTGGCCGGGCGGCCCCCAGGTGGCAACGTAGCTCAGCGGCAGAGCGGGCGCTTCATAAGCGCTAGGTCACTGGTTCGAATCCAGTCGTTGCCACCAAATATATCCGAGAAATGGTACTGCAACCCACTTTCCCCACTCAGATTTTGCCAACTAGCACAAGCAGTTGCAACGCTGTGCCGTTGACAGGTTTTCACCATAAACCAAAGCTCCTTCTGCCAATGCAACGGCTTCGTAGACAACCCACAGAAGGAATCCACTTCCCTATCATGAAGAGCAATGCGCCGACCGAACCTCGCCAATTGAGGTACTCCTCTCTCGAAGTCGGATGCCGGTTGGGGGCTAGAGCAACTCACGAAGTATGAACGGTTGCGGATGAATCAGCCAGCTTTCCATGACTTGGTATGATAGGGATTAACACTCGGCCAACGTGAAGCCGATTTCAGTGCGCACTTGAATTGGTGCCGGGGTCCAAAATGAGCACGCCAAATGATCAGGAGTTCAACGACGATCGCCTTGCTCGCATCGAGCGCATCGTATCCAGATTGGATGTTGATATGGGCGACATCAAAGGCAACATTGCCAAGTACGAGGTGGAACGCGACGCTAGATTGATTACTTTTGACCTCGGTGTGCAGTACTTGCGCGAAATTGAAAGAGACGAACTAGCAAGATGGGCACAAGAACTCTCCCACAAGGGAGTCGAGGCTCGGGATTTGCGCAGTTTCCGGAAAGCGGACTTGGTGATTGAAGCCAGCGGCAGCGAAGAGAGTGTGTACGTTGTCATCGAAGTGTCGTACACAGCGGATCAAAGGGACACAAAAAGGGTGCGGCGGAATGCCGAATTCATACATCGACTTACCGGACGTGAGGCAAAACCCGTGGTGGCCAGCGTCAAGAATGATCGCCACGTGACCCAGCAAGTCGAACAGAAATTGGTGCATTGGCATCAAATTGACGTGGGTTCGTTGAAGGCAGAGTGATCCGGAGGTCCAAGTCCATGGAAAAGAAAGATATACGTCAAATCAGTTTGGTTCGGGGCGAAGTAGTCGAAGTTCTGCCCATAAGCAAGCCCATCGGAATAACCGCCACGGCCACCACCGAGCGGCGCAACGGGGAATCTGTGGTACGGTTTGCGTTCGGGGAGAAAGACGACCGCGCGAGAGAATTGTTTCGCAAGCTTTCGCCGTGGCACAAATTCCTTCAAGAATTTGTGGTCGAGATCGAGGGGGAGCCCACTATAAGTCCCTGTTCACTTCGTGAATGTTCGTTCGATCCTCAAACCGAGAAGCTCTACATATCAATTTATACACCCGTGTCGGCAGAAAAGATCTTAGATTGGTTCTGATGCCGGTCGTAATACTCGATAGCAAGGGCTGAAGATGCCGAGGACAACCAAGACCATCACCTTCTCGTTGCCGCCTGAAATGGCGGACCGGTTGGACGAAGCGATGCAGCGGCAGGGCCGGTCCCGGAGCGAATTTCTGCGGGAGGCGGTACTCCGTTATATTGAGGAGTGCGAGTGGAGACAACTGCTCGAGTACGGAGAGGAGCGAGCAAGGGTACAGGGGATTGGAGCCGAGGACGTGGCCGACCTGGTGGAAGAGTACCGGGCTGAGGTGAGCGATATCCGGGCATGAGGGTGGTACTGGATACCAACGTGATCATCCGTGATCATCTTCGCCCTGAACTTTCCCGGCAATGAGCGGTTGGTGCTGGAACTAGCCCTGCGCGGAAGATTTGAGCTTTACCTGTCCCGGTTCATCATTGGAGAGGTGGCCGGGGTACTGTCGGGAAAATTCGGTTGGGAAGAGGAACGGACCACTCAGGTGATCCAAATCCTTGGGAACGCTGCCACCCTCATTGAACCGCCGCAGCTTTCGGAAGTGATCGACGGCGGTCACCCCGATAACCGGGTACTGGACTGCGCGATTGCGGCCTCCGCTAATTTCCTGATAACCGGCGATCGCCGCCATCTTCTCCCCATCGGGGAACATCGCGGCACCAGGATCATGAACGCTCCTCGATTCCTATCGGCACTGGGGACATAGCCGGACTGGAGTCACTGAGGATAGCATGGAAGTAATTGGCTCCAACCTGAGGACCGGCGACCGGGATTTTCTGGACAACCAAGCCCGCATGAAGGCGTTGGTGCAAGACCTGAAGGAGCGGTTGGCCAGTGTGCGGGCCGGCGGCAGCCAGCGGGCGGTGGAACTGCACCGCAGCCGCGGCAAACTGCTGGCCAGGGAGAGGATCGACGCACTGGTTGACGCCGGTACTCCCTTCCTCGAACTGAGTCCCTTGGCGGCTTGGGACATGTACGACGGGCAGGAAGCGTCCGCCGGGATAGTCACAGGCGTTGGCGTGGTGCAAGGTAAAGAGGTGATGGTTGTCGCCAACGACGCCACGGTCAAGGGCGGAACATACTACCCGATCACCGTCAAGAAGCACCTGCGCGCCCAGGAAATCGCCTTGGAAAACCATCTGCCCTGCATCTATCTGGTGGATTCCGGCGGAGCCTTTCTCCCGTTGCAGGCCGAGGTATTTCCCGACCGCGACCACTTCGGGCGTATCTTCTACAATCAAGCCCAGATGTCGGCCTTGGGTATCCCCCAAGTCGCGGTCGTCATGGGGTCGTGCACCGCCGGGGGCGCCTACATTCCCGCCATGAGCGACGAGGTGGTGATGGTGCGACAGCAGGGCACCATCTTTCTCGGCGGGCCGCCGCTGGTGCGCGCGGCCACCGGGGAGGAAGTCGACCCGGAGACCTTGGGCGGCGCCGAGGTGCACACCCGTGTGTCCGGAGTGGCCGACCACCAGGCCGCCGATGACCAGGATGCCTTGGCCATCACCCGCGACATCGTCGAGAACTTCGTCCGACGGCGTGATCCCCCCTTCGAAGTCTCCAGCCCGGAGCCGCCGGCCTACGACCCGGCGGAGCTTTACGGCATAGTGTCCCCCGACAACCGGCGGCAGTACGACGTGCGCGAGGTGATTGCCCGCGTCGTGGACGGGAGCCGTTTCCACGAGTTCAAGGCCTCATACGGGGAGACACTGGTCTGTGGCTTCTCGCGCATCTGGGGTTATCCGGTGGGAGTGGTCGCCAACAACGGGGTACTCTTTTCCGAGAGCGCGCTCAAGGGGACCCACTTCATCGAGTTGTGCAGCCAGCGGGGAATTCCACTCCTGTTCCTGCAGAACATCACCGGCTTCATGGTGGGCAGCCAGTACGAGGCCGGAGGTATTGCCAAGGACGGGGCCAAGATGGTCATGGCGGTGTCCAACGCCGCGGTCCCCAAGTTCACCGTAATCATCGGCAGTTCCTTCGGGGCGGGAAACTACGGCATGTGCGGGCGCGCCTACCAACCCCGCTTCCTGTGGACCTGGCCCAACTCCCGCATTTCGGTAATGGGCGGGCAACAAGCGGCGGAGGTACTTGCGACCGTTCGGCTGCAACAACTGGAGCGACAGGGTCGGACCCTGGAGCAGGAGGAGCGCGACGAGATCCAACGGCCCATCCTGGAAAAGTACGACTTGGAGAGCGACCCCTACTACAGCACCGCCCGCCTGTGGGACGATGGCATCATTGACCCGGTGGACACCCGCACCGTTGTGGGCTTGGGAATCGCCGCTTCCATAAATGCCCCTTTCCCGGAGCAGCAGCGGGGGGTCTTTCGAATGTAACGGCAGGCAGCAGAGACGTGAGATGCCACTCTCGACCAACCGTCAATGGGGAGGAAATTAGAGGTTTAATGATTCGTTACCGGCGAAACCGTTTTTTGGGAATACCTGATTGGCGTTTGATGTTATCCAAGGTCCCTTTGGGAACATCGTCGCCGAGTTGGTCGTAAGAAAGAATTACTACCCACGTTCGTCCGCTATGGACCCCTTCATAAATCTTGTGTGACCCTTTTCCGTTTCTCAAAAAGGTTATGTTGTACTCGTTCAGTATCTCAACCACCTGCCGAAACTTCACGCAGCAGTAGTCAATCCAACTTGAGTATGGAAAGCGTGGCGATTAGACAATCCAATTCGCATAGGTGTCAACAAACGAGAAAGCCGGTACAAAACAGCAAGTCTCGTGCGCAGTGCAAAGGGAGCTTTGCGGTCCAGAAGCTTGGCTTGTTCGGATTTGGGTAACTCTCTCACGCGAGAGAGAAAGGTTTCAATGGCGTCGCCAAGCTCTTGGCGAACTTCTTCCAAACTTTCGCCCTGCGCGGTCAAGTCATAGTCTACGCAAATTGCTTCCCAGTTGCCGGACCGTCCCCAAGCATAGCAGGTGGCTGCGTTCTTCATCACCCACCCTCCTGTTTTGGCAAACATGATAAGGCTTGTCAATTCGATGGTAAATCTCTATGCCTCTTACGTCAAACGATCAGACAGTTATCGATGGTTGAAATTCGATATAATTCCCCATCAAAAGACCTGCGCCGGACATTTGCTGATGTTCTCCAAGGTTCTGGTAGCCAATAGAGGCGAAATCGCCGTCCGAATTAACCAGACTCTCCGTGCTATGGTCATTACCCCAATCGCCGTCTATTCCGATGCGGACGCCGGTGCTCTTCACGTCGCTACGGCGGACCAGTCTGTGGCGCTTCCCGGCAACACTGCCGAGGAGACTTACCTCAACATCCCCAAGATAGTGCAGGCCGCCCGCTACTGTGGCGCCGACGCCATACACCCTGGCTACGGTTTTCTGTCCGAAAACCCAATGTTCGCCCGGGCTTGCCGGGAAGCGCAGATTACTTTCATCGGGCCAACGCCAGAAAGCATGGAGGCCCTCGGCGACAAGCTGCGGTCCAAGGAGATTGCACTGCGCGCCGGGGTGCCGGTGGTCCCCAGTTCTCCTGTGTGCTTCCCGGGCGACGATGCGGTCGGAGAGTTCGTGGAGCGGTGGGGGTTCCCGCTGCTGGTCAAGGCTGCCGCCGGAGGCGGGGGCCGAGGTATGCGGTTGGTCAACCGGCGGAGGGAATTGGACAGCGAAATGGGGTCGGCCATCAGGGAGGCCCAAGCCGCATTCGGCGACGGACGGGTGTTCCTGGAGCGTTACATTCCCAATCCCCGCCACGTGGAGGTGCAGGTTCTGGCCGACGGTTCCGGACATACCATCCACCTCGGCGAGCGGGAATGCAGCATCCAGCGCCGTCACCAGAAGATAATCGAGGAGACTCCCTCACCGGCCATGACGCCTGACTTGCGTCAACGCATGTGCGACGCCGCCGTAGCCGTGGCTCGCGGGGCCGGATACGTCAACGCTGGGACGGCGGAGTTCCTGCTCGACCCGCACAATGAGGAGTTTTACTTCCTGGAGATGAACGCCCGGCTCCAGGTCGAGCACCCGGTAACCGAGGTCGTCCTGGGGTTGGACATGGTGGAGTTGCAGATCCGCATAGCCAATGGTGAACCCCTGACTCTGCAACAGGAGGACATCCAATCCCGCGGCCACGCCATAGAGTGCCGCATCTACGCCGAAGACCCCTACCGCGACTTTGTTCCCTCCACCGGCACGTTGCTGCGCTGGCGGCCCCCCAGCGGCCCCGGCTTGCGGTTGGACAGCGGTGTGGCTCAGGGTCAGGAAGTATCCATCTACTACGACCCCATGCTGGCGAAGCTGATAGCTTGGGCGCCGCACCGTGACCTGAGTCTCAGCAGGATGGAGGTGGCCCTGTCCCAGTTCCTCGTACTGGGTGTCGTGACCAACATTCCCCTGCTGCGCACAATGGTGAAACATCCTCAATTTCAGAAAGGCGAATACGACACCGGATTTCTGGAGTGGAACCCCGCAGTTACTAGCCCTATCGTCCCTGACGAGTTACGCACCGTAGCCCGTGCGCTGGCGGCGTGGACGTCGCATCAACCTGTTGGCCCGTCATACCCCCAAACCTCCCGCACACCTGCTCAAACTCCCGTCATTCCCGCGAAAGCGGGAATCCACCGGCTCAGCGCCAGTCCTTGGCAGTCCGTCGGAGAACAGAGATTGCCATGACCCAAATCCAGGGCCAGATGCGGGAGACATATCCGGAGGCGGGCGCTGTCTACCGCTACCGCATAGAGGAAGAGGAAGGCCGTTTCACCTTTGAACTGGACGGCGAAATGACGCCGGACTTGTCATCTGCCATTACCCTCAGCATCGAGTCCAAGGAAACTGGCGAAGGCCTATGCCGGACCGAATCAGGCAAGACTTGCCCCTTCGCCTGGGCCTGGGTCGGCCCTGAACTACACCTGTGGTTAGACGGCGACCTGTTCGTCTTCCAGCGGGAGGTCCCATCGACAAGCTCAGCGAGGCGAGGGGGCAACGCTTCCGACGCCAGTGCCTCTGGAGATGTCCTGGCCCCCATGCCCGGCGCGGTGATGGAGATACTGGTTGCGGAAGGCGACCGGGTAGAGCAAAACCAGACCGTGATGATAATGGAGTCCATGAAAATGGAGCTGGTCATCACTGCCCCCCGCAGTGGCGTCGTGCGTCAGGTATCGGTGCAACCGGGAGACCAGGTTGACCGGGGAATGCGTTTGTTGGAGTTGGGGTCGGAAAGCGGTGACGGGGAGTGATGGGTTGTGCATGGAGCCTGCTACGCCTCAACCGATTTACCGCAACTAAGTCCACTTGTTCTGGTAAACCGGGAGAAGCAGGCTATCCGGTGATTGACGGAGTTCTGGTTGGAATGGTACCTTAGGGCAGATTTCTTCCCCGCCCGCTGGATTGTGGTGTCTGCCATGTCCCTGGGCGGGTGTTTTTTTGTGCGCACAATCGTACTCGTAGATGGCCAAAACCTCTATCACCTGGCCCGGAGAGCTTGGGCATCAGGGTCGTCGTTATACTCTTGGCCGAGCTATGACGTTAAGAGACTGGCCGACGCCTTGGTTTCCAAGACACCGGGCAGGACACTTGCGGAGATTCGCTTTTACACGGGTGTCCCGGACCCGGCAACCGGTCCTTCACAGCGGTTCTGGCATGGCTTCTGGTCAAACAAGCTCAGATATCTGAGGAGTCGCGGGATTTACGTGTATCGGGGAAGAGTAAGCACTGGTGGGCAGGAGAAGGGCGTGGATGTCAGCTTGGTCCTCGACTTGGTCCGAGCGACTTACGAGGAGCGTTATGAAGTTGCGATCATCGTGAGCCAGGACTGGGACTTCGGGCCGGCAGTGCGCTTGGCGAAGCAGATCGCTCAGATGCAGGGTAGGAGACTCGTGTTCGAGTCGTGCTTTCCGTTTGGTCCGGGAAGTGCTTCACGACGCGGAATACCTGGAACCACTTGGATTCCGATTGACCAAGCGACCTATGACAGTTGCCATGATCCAAGGGATTATCGCCGAAGTCACCAGTGAAGGCCTACGAGAGCAGAAGCGATGCTACATATAGCTTCGGACAATCTACTTGAGCAAAGCCCGGTGCAGCGCTGGACATACTGGCGTCGAAGGCGATCGGATAGAGCAAAACCAGACCATCATGGTCATGGAGTCCATGAAAATGGCGCCGGAAATCACCGCCCACCCCTCCGCCCCCCAACCTCCCCGAACTGCCTGCCGAACAGGGGCGTCATCAGAGTGCTGGCGATGCAAACGCCGAAGCACAAGTAGCCTATACCCGCGTAGCCCGTGCTCGCCAGCAGCGCGCCGGAAATCCCGGCTCCCAGCATTCCTCCCGCTTGGTTGCTGAGTCCCATAAGGCTGGCTCCCGTGGCCTTGGATTCTCCCGAATACTCGGTGCTGATTGATACCAGGGCCGGCATCGGGACGCTCAGAAGGCCCATTGCAACAGTTCCTATCGCCGCTGATATCCACAGCCCGAAGTCTACGCCGAAGGCCAGCAGCGCACAGACGCCCCCTGCGGCTGATGTAGTAGTGAGGAGCGCGGTCCGATGCCTGCTGTCCGTAACGAATGCCGCGCAATAGCTCCCTATGATCTGCGCGACGGCTACTATCCCCAACGGCAGGGCCGCAAATCCCACGCTCAAGTCGTAGGTGCTGATCAGGTAGGCTGCGAAGAAGCTGAGCATGGCCCAGAAAGCCAAGCGTTGCGTCAGGCCTACCGGGATGCCTACCCGGAAAAAACGCAGGGACATCAGCGACCAGTACCTGGAGAAAAATACCCAGCTTCGCACTCTCTCCCGGTTGTCTCGAGGGAACCACACCCAGGTCGTCAGAAACGCCGTTGCCAAGAGCAGGCCTGAGACCATGAAGGCAAACCGCCAGCCGCCCAAGTCCGCCAGGACGGCGACCATCGGGACGCTGATGGCCGACGACAACCCGTTGATGGCTATCATGCCGCTGACTGCTTGGGCTCTTCTGGCCGGAGAAATGACGTCGGACAGCACCCCCACCGCATTGGGTGGGACCGTTCCTCCTCCCAAGCCCGTCAATGCCCGCAGCGCCAGCAGCGTTTCGAGGTTGGGCGCGAACGCCGAAGCCAGTACCGACACCACCAGCAGAAACAGACCCGCCAGGGCCACCGGCCGACGGCCGAAGGAATCGGACAAAGGGCCCACCGAGACCACCGAAATGGCCCATGCCCCGAAGGTTGCGGTGGCCAACTGTCCCGCAACCGCCACCGATATGTCCAAGTCCGTTGAAATTTCCACCAAAAGCGGCGGAACGATCATCACCGCGTTCAGAGTGGAGCAGACGGCAAACGCAAGAATGGCGTAAAACCAGCCCTTGTGTATCTGTTGAGCGCCGAAGGCTTTGGCGCGGTAACTGACCCAGGGCGATATGCCATAGGCCACCATGGCAAACCCGAAGGCCATAACGAGGAGGCCGCTGGTGGTCATGCAGGTATGTCCTTCATGGGCGTACTGATAACATCACCGCGCCCTTCTTGACAACCCGGTCTCCCAAGTTACAATCGCCTCAGATGGCGAAATTAGGCTCAAGAAGGAGAAGCTGCTATGCCGTTTTATACCAAAGGCGACGTACGCATCCACTATGAGGAGGTTGGGTCCGGTTTCCCGCTCCTGGTTACCCCCGGCGGGGGCTTGAACTCAATAATGAGCGGTTGGCCCAACCAGGTTTTCAACGCGATGGAGGTTTTCAAGGACGACTTCCGCTGCATTACCATGGACCAGCGCAACGCGATTGGCGGGGAGTCCACCGGACCGGTCCAGGTCGAGGACCCGTGGGGGGCTTTTGCCGACGACCAACTGGGGTTGATGGACCATCTGGGCATAAACGAGTTCTCGTTCATGGGTTACTGTATCGGCGGCCCCTTTGCTATGAAGCTCATTGAACGGGCGCCCGAGCGCGTTGTGGCTGCCGTCCTCTGCCAGCCCGTGGGCCACGCCCCGAAGACGCCCGACGCCATGTACGATTCCGGACGCGATGTGTGGGCGCCTGAACTGATCTCCAAGCGGCCCGAAATTACAATGGAGGTCATCGAGCAGTACCTGCACAACCTCTACCGCATACAGCCCGACTTCATGTACTGTGTATCCAGGGACTTCGCGCGCTCGTGCCAGACGCCGATTCTGGTCATGCCCGACGACACGCCGTCGCACTCGCTGGAGGCTGCCATGGCCATGGTGGAGTTGGCGCCGAAAGCCGAGGTCACGCCCTATCCTTGGAAAGAAGACCCGGAGATCAAGGCCAACACCATCAACCAGGTCCGTGACTTCCTCAAGGCCCATCAGCCCGTAACCGCCCGTTAGGGGAGCAACGCGGCCCACCACGATGGTCATTCCCGCGCAGGCGGGAATCCATGAGTTTCAGTCATCAACGAGGGGTTGCCCACACCGGGCAACCCCTCGCCTTTTCCTTCCTCCCAAACCCACCCTACATCACCCGATCCCGGTCGTTGGACATGCTGAACGGGGCGCGGGCGAACACCCGGCGGACCATGGGTTCGAAGAACTCCAGGTCCAGAGACTCGTAGGCCGGGTCGAAGGACGGTTGGTCCCAGCGGTGGCAGAAGTCCACGGCGTCTTGGTACCAAGGATGGTTTTTGAAACGGTCTCTCGCGTTTCGGTCGCCGCCCCGGAAATGGGCGAAATAGTAGGACTGGAACAGGCCGTGATGCCGCACTATCCAGTAGGTGCGTTCCGACACGTAGGGACGCAGGACCGCCGCCGCCATCTCGCTGTGGTTCTCCGGGGCCAGCAGGTCACCCACGTCGTGGAGCAGAGCGGCCACAACCATCTCTTCCTCTGCGCCGTCCCGGTAAGCGCGGGTGGCGCTCTGCAACGAGTGCTCTAACCGGTCAACTTGGTAGCCCGCCAAGGAGCCTGCCAGGCCCTTCAGTTGCTCCAGCACCCGGTCCGCTGTGCCCGCGGCGAACTCCGATTCCAAGCGGTCCAGCAGGTCGTAGTCTTCCTGGTTTCCCGCTGCCATGCTGGTGAAGGAAACGGTCGTGTTCGAGTCCACGGATAGTTGGCTGTGTTCCGCCATATCAGGTCTCCTTGTGTAAGGTATGGCCTGAATTGTACCACCGGGTTATCCTCTCATCGAAATATCGGCAACATGAAGCAGGAGGCAGCTATGGCGCACCAACGAAAGTTTGAAGGACGTGTAGCGTTGATAACCGGCGGAGGGCGTGGCATTGGGCAGGCCATCGCCCTAGCCTATGCGGCTGAAGGCGCGAGACTGGCATTGGCAGCGCGCACCGAGTCGGAACTCAGGGACACGGCGGAGACCATCACCGCCCGCCACGGAAGTGACGTACATACCGTGATTGCCGACGTCACCAGCCGTCAGCAGGTCGACAACGCCGTAGCGAGCACGCTGGAACGGTTCGGCGCCATCGACGTTATGGTCAACAACGCCGGCAACCTGGGGCCGGTGGGACGACTATGGGAAAACGATCCAGACGAGTGGGAGCGGACCATCGCCATCCACATCCTCGGCACGTTCTACGGCTGCCGGGCGGTCATCCCCCACATGCTGGAACGGGGCGCCGGACGCATCGTCAACATGTCCGGCGTGGGCGGCCCCAACGTCACCGCCTACGAGGTCGCCAAGATGGGCATCACCAATCTCACTGAAAACCTGGCCCTGGAGTTGGCGGACACGCCCATCACGGTCAACGCCATCAGCCCAGGGTCCATCCACACCCGCATGTGGGAGGAGAACCGTGACCGCGCTCTGGAGGTCGGAGACATGGCCATGTACGAGCGTGGAGTGCAGGTAACGTCGGGCCAGGGGGCATCCATAGAACGGGCAGCCCAGTTGGTTGTATTCTTGGGCAGCGACGCCTGCGGAAACCTTTCGGGGCGGCTCATTCGCGCCTTCGCCGACCGCTTTGAAGACTTTCCTGCTCAGACCGACCGGATTATGTCATCCGAAGCCTACCTTATGCGCCGGGTAGACCCAGACAACCCCTTCCCCACCTCTCCATCATACCCAACCCTGCCGGTGACCGGGCCATAGCCCTGGTAACTTCCCGGGTCGCCAGGACGTAGTCTCACCTCACAGAGGAAGATACTACGGCTAACGAACGTATCCAAGTGAGTGCCGGCGTCACTGCCGAAGTATAATAGTCACGAGGAGGCCTACAATGCTGACCCACATGGCAACATTCAGACCGATTTGAACGTTCATCCGATTTTCGATGGCGGTCATACGGTTTCGGAGTTCTTCAATGATGCCTTCCAGCCTCGCTATCCTTTCCCCGTCACTTGTAAACATTTGCTGAATTCCTCAAGAAGACCCTGAATGCCCGCGTTCCTACCGTAGCAACAACGCTACGAAGAAACCAACCATGCTGAGCCACATTGCCACGGTCAGTCCGATTTGAACGTTCATCCGGTTTTCGATGGCGTTCATCCGATTTTCCAGCGAACTCATACGGTTGCGAAGTTCTTCAATGATGCCTTCAATCCGCGCAATCCGTTCCCCGTCGCTTGTGACCATCTGATGAACTCCCCAAAGGGGTTAAATGACTCCAACCCTGTGGACTCCGTTGTCCTTTGGCTTGTGTAGCTTTTGTTCGTTGGCTCTGATTCTAACACGCGATTCTTTGTATGTATCCCGCCATCTGTCACACCGTCGGCAACCGGTACGCCCTGGCAGCGGTGTTGTGGAACAGGTCGGCCTGCTCCGTGGCGGAGAAGTCCCGGGTCAGCCGCTTGAACGCGTTCCAGCAAACGGTGTATGAGTAGGACTCCTTGTCCACCGGGAAGTTGCTCTCGAACATGCACCGGTCCGGGCCGAACTTCTCGATGCAGTACAGGTAGTATGGCGCCGCCGCTCGCGCCACCTCGTTCGACCCTGGTGGAAAGGGCCTCTGGTGCCAGTCGAACCCGCTGATGGCGTTGCCCAGTCCCCCGACTTTCACCACCACGTTGGGGTGCTCCGCCACCGCGTCTATACCTTTCTTCCAGTCTTCCAGCACCTCGTCGCGGCGGCCCGCATAGGGGCCGATGCCCAACGGACGCCCTACGTGGTTGAGGATGATTGTCAAGTCTGGAAACGCCCCCGCCAGGTCCGCCAGTTCAGGCAACTGCGGATGGTATACGACGGCGTCGAAGCTGAGGCCCATGTTTTGCAACACGGCTATGCCCTCCCGGAACTTGCCGTCCGACAACAGGCCCTGCCGCATCGCTCTGGCGCTGGTAATCTCCGGGCTGGGGTCCCAAGCTGCGCTGTACCTTATGCCCCGGAACCGGCCGCTGCCCGCAACCGCGTGGGCCTCCAGCACCGGGCGGACCGCGTCTCCCAGGGACAGGTCGGCGTTGGAGACTATCCCTGCCGCCACCACCGTTGGCCCGTACTGGCCGCCGGCGCTTTGCGCGGCGATGCCCTGGACGAACTCGGTTTCGCCCACAGGTCGCATCTCCGCCGGGCCATCCTGCCGGTACATCGACCGGCACTCGATGAACACCGTCTGCGCCACCCGGTGGCCAGACCCCGTATCTTTCAGCAACTCATCCAAGAAGTAACGCCCGTCTGCACGGTCCCAGAAGTGATGGTGAGGATCGCAAATTGGCATATCCGGCACAAGGGCTTCCTCTTCCGTCAATGCCAGCCAGGACTCCAGTCGCGTTGTCATATCCAACTCCTCAAGGCTCTATCGCCTTCCGCCACAGCGAATCTTTGCTAAAGTTTAAAATTTGTATAAAACTGTCTTCTAATATCATTGACCCGCAGGCAACCCTGCCTATACCGTCAGGTTGCAATATTCTATCCAATTCTTACGGGGTTGACCCAGGAGGGTGTGGGATGGTCCTACAACATGACATGGCGGTAGCAATAGTCGAGGCGGAACCCGTGATAACCTGTCGGCACTACTGGATTATAGACACGGCCCAAGGGCCGGTGAGCAAGGGTGTTTGCCAGTACTGCCAAGAGGTCCGGGAATTTCAAAACTCCATTACCGAGGTTGACAGGGACTACTGAGGGTAGCCGTCAAACGGGTCGGGTTGTTCGGACTGTTGCAAAAGCCGGCCCGGCTGCCCGCCCCGATCGATTATTGCAGACCTCGCGTCACCAGTCTCCGCCCGTTCCCTCAGGGGGCGGGCTTTTTTAATGATGATATAATCCCCGCGCGAAACATTTGATAAAGGATGACTATGCAAAGCAGCGAAGTCCGTCTCACCGAACTGTCCCACTGCGCGGGTTGAGCAGGCAAGCTTAGTCTTGAGGACCTGGGCCAGGTCCTGAGTAAGTTGCCCCTGATAACTCATCCCAATCTACTGGTCGGCAACAATACCGGAGACGATGCGGCGGTCTACCGGATCAACGACGATACCGCCTTGATCCTGACGGTGGACTTTTTCACGCCCATCACCGACGACCCCTACGACTTCGGGTTGATTGCCGCCGCCAACTCGTTGAGCGACGTTTATGCTATGGGAGGCAAGCCTCTCGTGGCCCTGAACGTGGTGGCTTTCCCCGCCGATCTGGCCCAGGAGAAGCTGGGCGACGTTCTGCAAGGGGGGTATGCCAAGGCCGCCGAGGCCGACTGTCTCATCGTAGGCGGCCACACCGTAGACGACCCTGAGCCCAAGTACGGCCTCTCAGTGGTGGGAGTGGTCCATCCGGGACAGGAAGTCACCAACGCCGGCGCCCGTCCCGGCGATAAATTAGTCCTGACCAAGCCCATCGGCACCGGCATAATCACCACCGGACAGAAGCAGCAGAAGGTGGACTCCGACGTACTGCAAGGGGCCGTTGACACCATGGCCACCCTGAATCGGGATGCTTCAGAGGCCATGATGGCGGTGGGGGTGAACGCCTGCACCGACATCACCGGATTCGGGCTGATGGGGCACTTACGGTCGATGGTGCGGGGCAGCGGAGTTGCGGCGCGGTTGAAATTCGGTGAGGTCCCGGTACTGCCCGGGACTTGGGACCTGCTGGAGCAGGGCGTTGTTCCCGGAGGGACCCACCGCAACCTGCACAGCGTTGCCGATGTGGCCCAATGGCACGATGACCTGACAGAGCAGCAGCGGCTGTTGATGTGCGACGCCCAGACTTCCGGCGGGCTGCTCATTTCGGTCCCCGGTTCCAAGCTGGACGAACTGTTGGAACGACTGGAAAGCGCGGGCACGCCGGCGGCTGCGTTAGTCGGTGAGATTATCGATGGAGCGACGGGGAAGATTCGGGTGGAGCCGTAAATCTGCGTGTCGCAGTCCCGTTTGACACTCCCATACCCCAAGGCTAACATTGAAACTGGCTGAACCAGAGCTTTATGTCTCCCCATCAGCAAACCCCAAGCGACAGAGGTGCCAATTGAAGCGGCCCGACCAGATCAAGAACGCGCCGGACCAAGGAATGGGTGAAAGAGTCCCGCCGGGGCAGTTCCTGACCAAGAAATTCCCGGTCCTGACCTACGGTTCCACTCCCAAGATTAACATGGATACATGGAAGATGCGGGTGTTCGGTTTGGTCGCCCAGGAAATGGAGTTGTCCTGGGAGCAATTCGCCAACCTTGGCTGGACTACTGTCACCGCCGACTTCCATTGCGTCACCCAGTGGAGTTGCTTGGACAATACCTGGGAGGGCATACCGGTGTCCGCCCTGGCTGATCTGGCCCAACCCAAGCCAGAGGCCCGGTTCTTGATGGCCCATTGCTTCGGCGGCTACAGCGCCAACCTTCCTTTGGACTTGGTGATAGATGAGGGGCTGCTGGTGCACAAGCACAACGGGGAGGTACTCGGCGAAGGACACGGCTGGCCCTTGCGGTTGATAGTGCCCAGCCGCTACGGGTGGAAGAGCGCCAAGTGGGTCAACGGCATCGAGTTCATGGCGGAAGACGCTCCGGGGTTCTGGGAGCAGCGCGGGTACAACAACAACGGTGATCCTTGGTGCGAAGAGAGGTTCTGGCCCGAGTTGACTCGTTAGCCTCCCATCATGCCGTGGAGGCAACCGTTGTGGTTGCCTTGGGTGTATTCAGGCAAACGGGGCTGCCATGTCTTGAGCGGCCCCGTTTCCTGTGGGCGGTCAGGCTGCTTCACTCGACGGACCGGGACCGCCGGCATGGACCATTTCCCGCTCTTCCGGCCTTTCCTCCGGCAGGTCCTTCAGGAAGCCGCATTGCAGGCAGCTTACGTACTTCCCGAAGATGTCCTCGGCCAGGTAAAGGTCGCCGTGGCACTTGGGGCAGAACTTGAATTTGATTAACACAGCGCACCTCCTTCAGCGATGGTCCGTATTGGCTTGAGTAACTCGCCTGACATTATACAACTTGACACGCTTCGTATCAATGTGTATTATACGACCCAAGTAGACTGGCGGTAAAGCACATGACCCCATTGGTATCCGTCGGCATTGCTGACTTGGAGAGGCGACCGATGTACCAGAGGCCCAGGACCGGAGCGCAGCGTGAAACAAGGGTCCCCGACGCGCCTCCTCCGTCACCGACAAAGGATTCTCCCTTGGCCCAACCGGAGACATCGCGAGAGACCTCTGGGGACGCGACGGTACAGATAGAGGGCGTCTACATCATCAGCGTTGCGGCCCGGTTGCTCGACGTACACCCCCAGACCTTGCGGAAGTACGAGCGGCTTGGACTGATAAACCCCGGCCGCACCATGGGTATGCTGCGCCTTTACTCACGTGAGGACCTTCGCCGTGTCCGGCTGATCCAATACCTTTCCGTGAACCTTGGCCTCAACCTCGCCGGGGTGGAGTTCGCACTGGGCATGGTGGAACGTCTGCTGGCCTTGCGCCAGAGGTTGCACTCCGACGCCGAAGGCACCCCCTTCCAGGACTCCGTCGATCAGGAAGTACTCTCTTTGTTCAGGGACGTGGGCTTGCCTTTGGAGGATTGAAAGGCCGGTACCCAGGCTGGCGACTAATCATCACTTGCGGGATTGAACATGACAACCGAGAGCAATGAATGGCAGATGCCTCCCGAAGAGCCTGAAAGCGCCTCCTCGCTCCAGGCCTACGCCCACCTGCCGCTGGAAGACCAACCCGCAGCCATCCTCAAGGACTTGGAAGAGGCCCAACAGGAGGCCAGGCAGAACCTTGACGTGGCGCAAAGGGCCCAAGCGGAGTTGGTGAACTATAAACGGCGGGCCGACGAGGAGCGCATATCCATCAGCAAGTTTTCCAATTCCCGCCTGATTACCAAGATGCTTCCCGTCAAGGAAGACTTGGATTTGGCCATCAACCACTTGGACGAGACGGAGGCCAACGCCTCTTGGCTGGAAGGCGTCAAGTTGATTCAACGCAAGCTTCTGACTCTCTTGGAGTCCGAGGGCGTGGAGTTGATAGACGGCGTAGGCAGCGCCTTCAACCCTATGGAACACGAGGCGCTGGGCACCGAGGAGACCACAGAATATCCCCCAGGCCACATCATCCAGGTTGTCCGGGGCGGGTACCGGTTGCAGGACCGGGTAATCCAGCCGGCGCAGGTAATCGTAGCCCGGGAACCCCAATCGTAAAACGAAAATAATTGCTCCCTCAGCAAAGGAGGCTGGATATGGCAAAAGTATTGGGTATTGACTTGGGTACTACCAATTCAGTTGCGGCGGTGATAGATGCCGGGGAACCTGTCGTAGTGGAAAACGCCGAGGGAGCGCGGCTGACGCCCTCGGTGGTGGCGGTCAACGCCAAGACCGGCGAGCGCTATGTGGGCCAGATCGCCAAGCGGCAGGCTGTCACCAATCCGGAGAATACCCTCTTCTCCGTCAAGCGGCTCATGGGCCGGAAGTACACCGACCCCGAAATTACATCGGCCCTCAATCGCCTGCCATATAAAATCGTCCAAGGGTCCGACGGCAGCGCCCACGTGGAGATGGCGGGCCAGACCCACGCGCCGCCCCAGATTTCGTCTTTTGTGCTGCAAAAGATAAAGCAGGACGCGGAGGCCAAGCTCGGCGAACCGGTCAATCAGGCCGTAATCACCGTGCCCGCCTACTTCAACGACGCCCAGCGGCAAGCCACCAAGGACGCCGGCACCATCGCCGGGCTGGAAGTGCTGCGCATCATCAATGAGCCGACGGCCTCCTCGCTGGCCTACGGCGTGGACAAGACCCACACCGACGCCACCATCGTGGTGTTCGACCTTGGTGGCGGCACCTTCGACGTCACCATCCTGCAAATGGGCGAGGGTGTCTTCGAGGTCAAGTCCACCAACGGCGACACCTACCTTGGCGGCGACGACTTCGACCAGCGGATACTCGACTGGCTGATACAAGAGTTCCGCCAAGAGACCGGCATCGACCTCGCCAACGACAAGATGGCCCTGCAAAGGCTTCGGGACGCCGCCGAACGCGCCAAAGTGGAGCTCTCCAGCGTTCTGGAAACGGAAATCAACCTGCCGTTTATCACTGCCGACGCCAGCGGACCGGCCCACTTGGTCAAGACTCTGAGCAGGGCGCGCCTCGAGCAATTGGTGTCCGGGTTGATAGACCGTACCGAGGCCCCGTGCCGCCAAGCGTTGACCGACGCCGGCTTGGCTTCCGGAGACATCGACGAGGTCATTGTAGTGGGCGGCATGACCCGGATGCCCGCCGTCCTGGAAAAGGTCAAGCAGGTCTTCGGCAGGGAACCCAATCGCAACGTCAACCCCGACGAGGCCGTGGCCTTGGGGGCGGCGATCCAGGCCGGTGTGTTGGCCGGGGACGTCAGTGACATTGTATTGCTGGATGTAACCCCGTTGACGCTGGGACTGGAGACATTGGGCGGTGTCCTTACTACCTTGATTCCCCGCAACACCACTATTCCTACCAGGAAGGCGGAGACTTTCACCACCGCTGCCGACAGCCAGACCAGTGTGGACATCCACGTGCTGCAGGGCGAACGGCCGATGGCTGTGGACAACAAGTCCATCGGACGCTTCATGCTGGACGGCATTCTGCCGGCGCCCAGGGGCATACCCCAGATCGAGGTCATGTTCGACATCGACGCCAACGGTATCCTCAGCGTGTCGGCCCAGGACAAGGGGACCGGGAAAGAGCAGAGGATCGTTATTCAGTCGGGTTCGGGTCTCTCCAAGGACGACATCGACCGCATGGTCAACGAAGCCAAGGCCAACGAAGCCGCCGACCAGCAGCGAAGAGCGGAAATAGAGACTCGCAACCAAGCCGATTCCCTGGTCTACACCACCGAGAAGTTGTTGCAGGACAACGCCGATAAGGTGCCTGAAGACCTGAAGGCCGAGGTGGAGGGGAAGATAGCAACCCTGAAGACCGCCATCGCCAACAACAACGTGGCCGAGATGCAGTCCGCGATGGCGGACCTCAACGCTTCAATGCAGCGGTTGGGCGAGGCCGTTTACAGGCAGACGGAAGGCCCTTCCGGCGGCGGCCCCGATGCCTCGGGAGGAGCGGCGCCCGGTGACGACACCGTGGAAGGAGAATTCCGGGAGGTCTGAAAGGGATAGCCATATCGTTATCGCGGGGCTGCGGCATCTGGTATAATAAAGGTCCTGACCTCGTTGTCATCGAACATTCAGGACTAATTTGATGGAGAGGACATGGGCACTCAGCAAGACAGCGCAGAACAAGAGGTAATTGAGAACAGCGGGACCGACGCCCTTGACGGGATCGAACAACCATTGACCCGTTTGCAATACCATTACCTTAGTCTGCTGCAACGTCTGATAGCCGTTAAAAACGGGTACCAGGCCGATCCGGACTTTGAACCTTGGATGATGGGCGCCATCAACAAGTCTATCTACGCTACGCTTCGGGACGCTATCGAGGCCAACATTGGGGACGCAGCCAAGGAGCTGCTTCGCCGGGAGCATCAGGTCAATTAGAGGACCGCTGACAGACCGGGGTTGGGATGAAGCGCCGCTAAGGCCAATCCCGGTCTAGCTTCCTGCAAAGTGCACCGGAAACACTCGCTCCTTGATACTTGCCACGCTTTCTTCAGCAAACCGCCGAGCATCCAACCGCACTTGGTCCGGTATATCCGGAACTAACGTATCCCTTAGCGTACCTGTGCCGTGCAATTGTATGAAATCCTCAGGCAGCACATCCGGCCATTCCACGTCCAGCATTACACCGTAAGCCAGCGTCCAAGCCCGGGCCACTGCCCCCAGGTCATACCCTCCTCCGCCCAGGGCCAGCCACGGAATACCCAGCTTGGATACCTCTCTAACGGCCTCGACATAGCCCCTGGTCGTTATTTGCAGGTGGGTCAAGGGGTCGCTGTGGTAAGTATCGATCCCCAGTTGCGCCACCACCACGTCCGGGGCAAACGCTCCCAACAACGGCGGAACCACGTCGTGGAAAGCTCTCAGGTACGTCTCGTCGTCGGTATAGGGATACAAAGGTAGGTTGACCGAATATCCCACCCCGTCCCCCGAACCGGCCTCTGCCACGAACCCGGTCCCCGGAAACAGGTACTGCCCGGATTCGTGAATGGAAATGGTCAACACCCTGTTGTCTTCGTAGAACGCCTCCTGCACCCCGTCACCATGGTGTGCGTCGATATCCAGGTAGGCCACCTTCAGGCCTCTTTCCAGCAGGAGCTTGATCACAACCGCCGGATCGTTGAACACGCAAAACCCGGACGCATGATTGGCCGACGCGTGGTGGAGGCCCCCCGAGATGTTGAAGGCCACGTCCACCTCTCCATTGGCCATCATCTCCGCCGCCACCAGCGATGCCCCGGTGCTGAGGGCCGCCGCTTCGTACATGCCCCGGTACATGGGGTTGTCGCCCTGGTTGCTGAAGTTGAAACGCCCCGGATTATACCCGCTCAAGCCCATGCTGAAGCTTCGCACCGCCGAAATGTACTCCGCTCCGTGCAACTTCCTCAGCTCTTCTTCGGTGGCGGCCCGCGGCGGCACCAGCATTGAGTTGTTCTCGTCGAACGCCCCGTAGCTCTGTAGCAGGTCATAGGTATAACGCAAGCGTACCGGACGCATCGGGTGGTCCCGGCGCAACTCGTGCCGGGACATCGCATCGTCATAGATAAACGCGGCGCGAGGGCTCACAGTTCCTCCTCATAGACTCGGTGCAATCTGGTGGGAGTCTATTGGAATTTCAATACCCGGTCAAGAAAACGACTCTGGATTTTGCCCAAAACTCGTTCGGCTAACCGCTAGTAAGTCGATGGGCATGTTGCCGTAAACTTACTCTCAAGTAAGGAGTCAGGCAACCCTGGTTCCGGTGTCGAGTCTAATACCTGAGAGTGTGAAGGAGACCGTGATGTTGAGAGGATTTGAGGCCTCCCTGGAATCGAGATTGAGAGAAGCTGAAGCAGCCGAAAAGGAACTGATGAGGCTTCAACCCATGGCGGAAGAAGCCCCCAGGTTGCGTATGCAGAAGGCAAAGGAGGAACGGCGTATTGAACGCCAGCACAACAAAGAAGCTGCAATGAAAGTGGTCAGCCATGCCGTCCAGACCGCTGCTGAAAAACAGGCCCAGATACCGGGTCTTCTCGCTGCTGCCGGTATGGCCGTACAGACCTTGTATGCTTCCCTTAAAGAGATTGCTCGGCTTCGGCAGGAAGCCTTCGACTCTCTGGCCATCGCGGACCGCATTGACTACGAGATGGAGGTAGAGGAAGGAGAGGAACGCGAGGTTTCCATGGACCGGGACCCAAGGGGATTGGCTTACGCCATCGCCGCTCGTCACGGTGAGGGCCGGGTCAAAGCTTTGCTGGAAGGGATGGACCCCGGGTTCGATTACCTCAGGAACTGCGACCTTGGCAACCCTCTGTGCAGGTCCGTAGCACGGCTCACGGTGGAACAGGCCGTAGCGGCCTCCAAAACGGAGCCGATGCCCTACCAGCCTCCCCAGCCATCACAGGAAGAAGAATAATCGCTTGTTCGTGTACAATACGCACGGCCCGAGTTGCATTCCCGGCGCGTCTTAAGGCGCGCCGGGACTCGTTGGGAAGTCTATCGGGAGGCGAACGAAGATGTCCGTTCTCGTATTGCTGGAAATTAACGTGAAACCCGGGAGCATGGATGACCTGACCGCGTATCTACGCGATGAGCTTCATCACACCCGTGGGTCCGACGGTTGCAACGGGCTGACGGTCCACCAGGGCCAGGACGACTCCAACAACGTTGTCATTGTGGAAAGTTGGGACACCCGGGAACAGTACGAGGCTTACCTCAATTGGAGGGCCGAGCGGGGTGACTTGGAGAAAATGGGCGCGTGGGTTGAAGGCGCACCCACCATACGGTATTTCGATAACGTAGGCGTCTGATTTGGTAAAGTTTGTTCAGGCCGTCCATCGTTGAAACACCAAGGCCCGCCATGCTTCCGGCGGGCCTTTTCATTAGCTTCATGCGGGTCTTGAAAACGCCATACTTTTCTGGCAAGATTACGCCATGCGTATAGGAGCATTCGAGATACAAGAACCGTTGCCGGAACTCCGGGACCCGCACGTCTTCGCCATGATCAGGCCTTGGGTCGATGTGGGAAGCGTAGGCACACTTACCTTGAACCGCTTGGAAAGGTACTTGGGTTCCAAGGAGTTGGGTGGCCTGGCCCGGCCCGGCAATTTCTTTGACTTCACCAGGTACCGCCCCGTTATGAAGAACGTGGACGGACGCAGAGAAGTCAAAATTCCCAACAGCAACATACGTTACGCTACCACCGACAACGGTCCCGACTACCTCTTCTTCCACCTCTTGGAACCTCACTCCAACGGCGAAGACTACACCGACTCTATTCTGGAAGTCGTGAAGTACTTCGGGGTCAAGAGGTACTGCCGCATTGGGGCAATGTACGACGCCGTTCCTCATACCAGGCCCCTTCTGGTTACCGGCAGCTTGGGAGACGTGCCGCAAATCAAGTCGGTGTCCAACTTCAGGTTGCGCCAAAGCACCTACCAGGGCCCCACCACCATAATGAACCTGCTGTCCGAGGGGGTGGAAAACTCGGACATAGAGTCCATCAATTTCATGGTGCACCTGCCCCAGTACGTGCAGCTCGAAGAGGACTACGCTGGCACCTCTCGCATGATTGAGGTGCTGTCCTCCGTATACAAAGACATTCCCGCCGACCTCGCCCCCACCCGCCGCGGGCAGCGCCAGTACCGGGAACTCAACGCCACCGTAGAGCGAAACGCGGAGTTGAAGGACCTTATCCAGCAGATGGAGGCCCACTACGACGCCCAGTTGGACTCCGAAGAGGCCAGGCGGGAGAATGCGGCATCCACCACCGACCTCTCTCCGGAAATCGAGAGGTTCCTGAGTGAGTTGGGCGAGAGGCTGGATACCGACCCTGAATAGCAGCCCGTCCATCCCGCTCGTTCGTATCTTCCTCTTGCCCGTGTTCGTCGTCCCCACAATCCCACTCAAAGAAATGGAATGTTGTCTATGGTAGTCCGTCAACAACCCTCTGCTGGCAACAAAGGCATCATCTTCTCCGGTATGCGCCCCACCGGCCTCCTGCACTTGGGCAACTACATGGGGGCCCTGCAGAACTGGGTGGAGTTGCAGCGCGAGTATGACTGCATCTACTGCGCCGTAGACATCCACGCCCTCACCACCATCGAGTCCTCCGAGGAAGCCGCTCAGATCCAGCCCAACATCGAGGACATGGTGCTGGACTGGCTGGCTGCCGGCATCGACCCCGAGCAGAGCATCGTCTTCGTCCAGTCCCACGTACCGGAGGTGATGACCCTCCACTCCCTGCTCAGTATGGTCACTCCCTTGGGTTGGCTCATGCGCGTGCCCACCTTCAAGGACAAGGTGCGCCAGATGGACGAGACCGAGGAGACCGTCAACTACGGCTTGGTGGGCTACCCGGTGCTCCAGACCGCCGACATCATCCTCTACAAGGCCGACACCGTGCCCGTCGGCCAGGACCAGGTCCCCCACTTGGAACTGGCCCGGGAGATCGTGCGCCGCTTTAACAACAAGTTTGGCGACACCTTCCCCGAGCCCCAAGCCAGGCTTACCGAAGACCCGTTGATAGTGGGCTTGGACGGCCAGCAGAAAATGAGCAAGTCGCTGGACAACCATTTGGACCTGGCCGCCAGTCCCGAGGACACTACCAAGCGGGTTATGACCGCCTTTACCGACCCCCAGCGCACCCGCCGCGACATCCCCGGCCGGCCCTCAGTATGCAACGTCTACTCCCTGCACCGCACCTTCAGCGCAGCCAACGAAGTAACCGCCGTTTACGACGAATGCACCACCGCCCAGCGGGGCTGCGTCGACTGTAAGCGCCACCTCGCCGCCAGCATCAACGACTACCTGGCCGACCTGCGCGAGAGGCGCCGCGAGTTCGAGCAGCGCCCCGGCTACGTCCGCGACGTGCTGGCCCACGGAGCCGAGCGCGCCCGCGCCATCGCCCGCAATACCATCGAAGAGGTCTACGAAAAAATGGGCCTTTCGTAGCCGTTGGCCGTCGGCTCCTTGCCCGAGAGCAAGCCAAATGGAATGGAACAACCCCACCCAGAGTGACGAGGAACATCAGGCTGCTCTCGCCAGACTTTGGGAAGTCTTTTTTGCTGAACCTGGTACACTCGAGTGGGAAGAACACGCCATGCTTGCCGACCTGATTGAGGCATACGAGGACATACACTTCCCCATTGACCCCCCGACCAACCCCGCGGCGGTCATAGAGTTCTGGATGGACCAGAAGGGTCTGACCCAAGCCGACCTGGTCCCTTGCATTGGCAGTAGCGATGCGTTTGCCGAAGTGCTTTCGTACCAACGCCCCGTGACTCCCCAAATGGCGCAGGCACTTGAACGGTTATTCCGTCTGGAGCCGGGACATATACCTCTGAAGCCGGTAGTGCCTGACCCGACCCCTCCAGCCAACCGCGTATAATAAAGTGGCAACGCAAACCTAATCACAAGCAAAGGACAATATGACCGAAGCTGCCAAGCGCCCCCTCCCCGCGACTGCCGACGGGCGCAGTGCCCTCGATGTTGCCTTGGAGGCCGCCCGTGCCGCTGGCGACATCATCCGCGGCGGGTGGGACTCAGACCTGCAAATCACCTTCAAGGGCCGCAATGACATCGTCACCGACGCTGACGTCGCCGCGGAGAAGGCCGTGCTGGAAATATTGACGAACGCTTTCCCCGATTTCGGTATTCTCGCCGAGGAGTCCCAACCGATCGATAAGACCTCGCCCTACCGTTGGATCGTGGACCCGCTGGACGGCACCCGCAACTACGCCCAAGCCATCCCTCATTTCTGCACGATGGTCGCCCTTGCCGAGGGTGAGGAGGTCATCGCGGGCGTGATTTACGACCCAGTGCGGGAGGAGACCTTCACTGCGGCACTAGGGCAAGGGGCCTTCCTGAACGGCGCGCCTATAACCGTGTCCGATACCCTTGAAGTGTCGCGGGCCCTGCTGGGTTGTGACCTTGGCTACGTTGACACTCGGGCCGGTGAAGCCCTGGACCTTATCAGGCACCTGTGGCCCGGCTTGGTCAGCGTCCGCTGGATGGGGTCGTCGGGCTTGGGACTGGCCTACGCCGCGTCCGGCCGAGTTGACCTGTACTTCCACCACTCCCTGTCTCCTTGGGACTTGGCCGTGGGCTTGATCTTGGTCAAAGAGGCGGGCGGCGTTGTTCTGGACAGGCAGGGGCAGCCAGCCAGCCTTAGAAACCCCAGCGTCATTGCCGCCAACCCAGGTCTGGTGTCCGATTTCCTTGGCAGGACCGACGGCACTGCTTGGCGGTCCGGCGCTGCGTAACCGACCGCCGTAAATCGGACAACTTCTTGGAATGACCTGAAGCATGACATCGGCTGACTACGACATCATTATCGTTGGCGGCGGCTTGGCCGGTTCTGCCTTGGCCAAGGGAATGGCCGAACACGGCGCCCGCGTCCTCGTCCTGGAGCGGGAGGCGATGTTCAGGGACCGGGTGCGCGGCGAGGCCATCATGCCTTGGGGCGTGCCCGAACTCCGCGCGTTGGGTCTCTACGATACGGTAATGAGCGCCGGCGGCCACCCGTTGACCTTCTGGGATGGTTACCAGGACGGCTCCCGGTCGGGCCACCGTAACCTGGAAAGGACCACGCCATGTAGTGAACCCGCGATGGCCTGTTACCATCCCAATCTCCAGGAAGCTGTGCTGCAAGCCGCCATAGACGCGGGTGCCGAAGTATGCCGAGGCGCAAGGCTTGTGGATATTGCCGCTAACGGTAACCCCTCTGTCACCGCAGTGGCCGACGGACGTACTGAGGAAATATCAGCCCGTTTGGTTGTGGGGGCCGACGGCAGGACTTCCCAGGTACGGACCTTTGGTGGATTTCATGTACGCCATGACCCCGACGGGAACATGGTCGCCGGGATTCTCCTGGATGGCGTAACCGCCCCTGAAGACGCCACGTTGGCTGGAATGAAGAGCGAAGAAGGCCTGTTCGTGTTGCTCTTCCCTCAAGGCAACGGGCGGGCGCGAGCCTACGTTTGTTTTCGGGCCCAAGAGAATTTCCGGTTACAGGGCCAACAAGACTTGGCCCGCTTCTTGGAACTTACCATCCACACGGGCGCGCCCGCGGAATTTTATGCTGACGCCCGTCCTGCGGGGCCTCTGGCGACCTTCTCCGGCGCGGCGGTCTGGGTGGAAAAGCCTTATCGTAACGGCATCGCCCTTGTCGGCGACGCTGCGGCGGTGGCCGACCCCACTTGGGGCCAGGGTCTTTCACTCGCCTTGGCAAACGCCAGGGAATTGCGAGACCAATTGATAAAGAACGACGACTGGAATGAGGCCGGGGAGGCCTATACCGAGTCGTGGGGCCAACTGCATCACACCATCCATACGGCGGAGACCTGGGCAACCAGGTTGATGCTGGAGACCGGCTCCGAAGCCGACCAGCGCCGCCGACAAGTCTTCTCATTGTGGCAGGAAGACCGGACCCGCAACCCTGATACCTTCCTCAGCGGCCCGGTCAAGCCCTTGGACGAAACCGCCCGCCACCGGTACTTTGGCGAAGAATGACCCTCGAGGCGGTCACTCCAGCCGCCGGGTCTCCTTCAAGCCGATCCCGGCTGACAGGCTGACGAACGCCAGCACCGCCCCGTTCACCAGCAACGCTCCCTGTGCCCCCAGCGCGCTGGCCAACGCGCCAAGCCCCAAGTGGCCTACCGGCGCCGTACCAAGACTGAATACCCAGGAACCCATCGCCCGTCCCCTCTCCTCCTCCGCCACTACCGTTTGCATCAGCGTCTTGTACAGGGTGTCGACCCCGTGAGCGGAAGCGTTGACCACCGCCAGCACCACCAGGAAGATGTACAGGTTCGCCGACAAGGAAAAGGCCATCTGCCCCAGCCCGAACAGTCCGGCCATTACGAACATCAGCAGGCCCTTCCTCCGGAAGTCTCGCAGGCTCGCCAACAGGGCCAAGCCTATCAGTCCACCGCCCTGACGCACTGCCGTCATGATTCCCAGCCCCGCCGGTCCCACCCCGATCACGTCCTTTGCGAACACTGGCAGCAAGGTCATGTGGGTGAATCCAAAGATCTCCGTGATTGATGCGAGACCCATCAGGATCAGCAGCGTGCGGTTGCGCCGCAGCAACTGTATGTACCCAGCCAGGTTCCTCAGCACCGACTCCCGTGCAGCCGCCATCGCCCGTTGAGAGGTGCGTACCGCGAACAAGGTCAACCCCGACGCCGCATAGCAACCGCCGACCGCCACGTACTGCCATCCCGGTCCCCACCCCTCGATCAACACTCCCGACCCCAGCGACCCGGCGATGCCCCCCGCCTGCATACTGATGGAGGTCAGCGCAAGCCCGTTCAGCGCCTGCCGCGTCCCTACTATGTCCACCGTGTAGGCTTGGCGAATGGTCAAGGCAAAGGCGAACACCGATCCCTGTGCCGCTACCAATGCGATGATCGCCCAAACATTGGAGTTGGTCCCCAGGATCAACAGGGCCATCGCAACCGCCACGCCGCTGGCCAGGAGGGTCACGAATCGCAGAAAGGTCCTGCGCTCCAGCCGGTCGCTCAACGTGCCCGACAGGATACCGAGGAAGAAGAACGGCGCCATACGGGCCGCTGAGGACACTCCCACCATGAAAGACGACCCGGTCAGCTCGAAGACCAGCCACCCTACGGCGACCTGCTCCATGCCGTTTCCCACGGAATAGAACAGGATGGATATCCAAAGCAACCGGAAGTCCAGGGATTGAAAAGACACCGCCCACGCGGGCGCGGAGTGCGGACTTCGAGCCATTCGGCTGACCGCCGGTGAAACGGCGATAGCCATAAGGACGAAGCCGGACACCATGGCAACCAGAGAAAAAGAAGTCACTCTTTCGGCCTACTCATCGACCAATCCGCTCGTCTTGGCCTTGGTGACAAATCGGTGGGAACCCTAACCTCTCGCGGGAAGGGCATTCAGGAGGTTGAAGACGACTGACGGGCCTTGACCACCCCGGCGTGTATCAGGTCCTCCGTTTCAGCCTCGGAAAACCCGAATTCCAGCAACACCTCCCGGCTGTGTTCGCCCAGGAAGGGCGCCCGGTGACGGATGCGGCCGGGGGTCGCCGACAACTTTACGGGTATTCCGATGTTATGTAAGGTGCCCAACTCCGGGTCTTCCAAGTCTACTTGCATGTTCCTGTCTCGTACTTGAGGGTCCTGGTAGACTTGGTCCATTTGGTATATCGGGCCGGCCACCACGCCGGCCTGCTCCAACAAGGCCATCCAGTAGGCTGTGGTCTCTGTGCTCAAAGTCTCTTCCAGGAGGGTTGCCAGTTCGACCTCCCGCACCTTCCTGTCTCCGGGCATCCTGAACCGCTCATCCTCGATAAGGTGTTCCAAGCCAAGGGCGCGGCAGAACTGCTCCCAAGTGGGCTGCGTGGCGGCCCCGATGTTGATGTAGCCGTCGCTGGTCCGCAGGGCTTGATAGGGTGCGGAAACCCGGTGGGCGGAACCCAACGGGCCTGGTATTTCCCCGTTGGCGAAAAACCCTGACGACTCCCAAACGGTATAGGAGATTCCCGCTTCCAGGAGGGATGTGTCGACCATTTGGCCCTGCCCGGTGTTCTTGGCGTGTATGTAGGCGCACAGGATGCCGTTGGCCGCTAGGATGCCGGCGGATATGTCGGTAATGGGCACCCCCACCTTTGCCGGCGGGCTGTCCGGATGTCCAGTAATGCTCATCAAGCCGCTCATTCCTTGGGCCACCAAGTCAAACCCGCCCCGGTTCCGGTAAGGGCCGGAGCCGCCGAACCCCGAAATAGTGCAGTAGACCAGGTTGGGTTTCAATTCCGAAAGGCGGGCGTAACCCAGGCCAAGCCGGTCCATGACTCCCGGACGGAAGTTCTCGACGACCACGTCGGCCCGTTCCAGCATCCTCTCGAAGACGGTCCGGCCCGCGTCCTGTCTAAGGTCCAGCACCAAGCTCCGCTTGTTGCGGTTCACCGCCATAAACCCCGCCGGAGCTTCCCCAACCAGGGGAGGGCCGGAGTGGCGGTTGTCATCCCCACCGTTGGGCTTCTCCAGTTTGACGACATTTGCGCCCATGTCCGCCAGGACCATAGTGCATACCGGCCCCGCCAGTATCTGGGTCAAATCCAGGACCACCATTCCGTTAAGAGGGAGAACGCCTTGCTCACCGGGCATATTACTCACCAACCGCCTGAATCTTTAACGTCTCGTGGCGTACCTTATAAGGATAATCGCCGAAAAGGCTTAGAGAGCATAAGGGCAAATAGCCTCAGAAGTATACAAGAAGGGTTCCAGCAGGCGCCATGAATCTGATGGGTTGTAATGGTTCCACACCTGTGTTCGTTCTTACCCCTTTCCCCGACAATCTCAACAACTATCCGCTATTTCTATTCCACTTCTGCCTTTGCTGATGTAGTATCTAACCGTAGACCTGTGCAGGTCCCGTTTATTCGTCTACAATTTGCAAGGGTTCGTCGACCATGGACTATATCCTGATTCAGAAAATAATCGCCGCCATATTGATTGGCTACTTGCTGGGCGCCATACCGTGCGCTTATATCGCCGGCAGGCTGCGCGGCGTTGACGTGTTTGCCACAGGCAGCCGCTTGGGCGGCACGGCTAACGTATTCTGGAACATAGGACGTTGGACCGGCACAGCAGTATTCGTCGGCGACGTAGCCAAGGGGGCGGGCGCAATCGTCGTCGCACAACTGCTTGGGGTCCCGCCTGCGGTGGTGTTGGCGGCCGGAGCGGCGGCGGTTTTGGGACATTGGGTGTCGGTTTTTTCCGGCTTCCGTGGCGGCGACGGCATGGCTACCCTTGTGGGCATTACTCTGGTGGCGTTGGAGCCTTTGCTGGCCATTGCGGGGGTAGTGACCGGAGTAGTCGTGGTGGTTCTGATGAGACGGTCCGCCTGGCGCTCATGTTGGGGTGTGGTTGCCTGCTTCGCATTGCTGCTGACACTTAGCCTCTACTACCAGATGGACCGCGGAATGGTGACAGGGTTGACCGGGCTGGCCGTCTTGGTGGTGCTGCGCAGCATTATCGTGCGCAGAAGAATCGCGGAAGGCCTGGACGAAGAAGAAATACTGCTTGACTTGGACTTGGAACCGGACTCCGACTTGGGACCGACGGCCCAAGAGAACCGCTAGTCTTAGGGACTTCCAGAGTCCTGAGCTTGTTGTCCCTTCATACGCTGTAGCCTCAGGGCCCACCGTAGATCATCGTCCTCATCCGCTTCCGACATCAAATCCGGCGCCAACTCAATTGCCTTGCGCAGATGAGATAGGCACTTGTCGACTTCGCCCAACTGAGCGTGAAGCCTCGCTGCGTTGTACCACGCGGTTGCAAACCCTGGGTTACTGTCAATCGCCGAAAGGTACTCCGCCAACGCTTCTTCAACCTGCCCCATCGCCTCCAACGCCGCGCCTTTGTTGCTCAGGGCTTCCGCAAAGTCCGGTCGTAGCCTGGCCGCCTGCCGGTAGTCCTCCAGTGCCCCTTCATAGTCGCCAAGGGCGTCGTAAGCCAACCCACGATTGTTGTAGGCCTCCGCGTCGTCCGGCGCCAACTCTATTACCCGGGAATAGTCGGCGATAGCTGCTTCGACGTCTTCCAAGTAATACTTGGTCCTCGCCCGGTTGAAGAACGCGGCGGAATTTTCCGGGTTGCATTCTATAGCGGAGTTATAGTCCTTAATGGCTTCTTCGTGGAGACCAAGTTCGTCCAGAGACGCCCCACGGTTCAGATAAGCATTGGATATATTGGAGTTCATGCCGATGACCTGGTCAAATTTCTCCACCGCCTCGTTGTGACGCCCCAGCCGACCCAGCACGACTCCGCTGTTATAGATTGCCCGAAGATAGTCCGGCTGCAACTCCAGCGCCCTTGCATAGTCGGCTAAGGCCAGACCTGCATCATCCATGTCGTCGTGGGCGTTCCCTCGTTGGTAGTAGGCTTCGGCCAACGAGCCGTCCTGAGACAGGACAGCGGTGAACTCGGCGATTGACCGTTGCGGGTCTTTCAGGGCCAAGTAGACCAGCCCGAGGTTAAAGCGGGCCTCCACGCATTCGGGCATCTCGTCAAGGACCGTTTGATAGACCGATGCCGCATTCGCGTAGCGACCTGCGACGAAACAGCCGTTCCCGTACACCAACGTGTCCAGCCCCGTTGAGGCGGACTCCATCGCCGTGAGCGCCCGTCTCAATTCTCGCAACGCCCGCCCGGTCAAGCTCCCGCCCCCCGGCCTGGGGGTTATCAGGCCGGTTCCAATACCGTGCTTGGTCAGCAACCCGGCAAGGTTACCCAACAGTTGTTCGTTATGTGTCATATCAAAACCAGCCGCGAAACTGCCGAAAATTCAACGGACGGAGAGCCACCGGAGCATCTCCAGGGTGCAGGTTCGGTGAAACGCGACCCCAAGGCGGTCATTGAACTATAACAGGCCTAAACCTTACAATAGAGCCGCACCTAAATCTATATCCAAGGGGGTCTACAGTGACCCAACCCAACGAGGCCACTGTCATTATCTACACCCATCCCGACTGCGCTTTTTCCAGCGCGGCCAAGATGGACTACCGAAAACGCCAAGTCCCTTACACCGATATTGACTTGTCCAAGGAGCAGGACAAGGTCGCTGACCTTCTCAAGTTGACAAATGGAGAGCGGGTCACGCCGGTGATCGTGGAAAATGGTCAGGTCACCATCGGGTTCAAGGGTGGTACTTGAGAATTCTAAAGGCGGGCCGGTTGGCCCGCACGGAATAACCGGAAGCCCGGTACCATACGATAACTCGGAGTCCGTCCAATACCGGATGCTACTGACATTTTCCGGTTGAGAGTCTTCGCATCGGGATGATAGGATGCGCCAAGACTTCAGACGGGACGGAGGGACGATGGCAACAGGGACAGACAAAGACAAGTTAGCGGCGCTGGAAATCGCTCTGGGCCATATTGAGAAAGACTACGGCAAGGGCGCCGTAATGCGGTTGGGGGAAGCATATGAACGGCTCGCCACCGACATGATTCCCAGCGGCTCCCTGGCACTGGATGTTGCCCTTGGCATCGGAGGCATACCTCGAGGCAGGGTAACCGAGATATTTGGCGCCGAGTCGGCGGGCAAGTCTACATTGGCCATTCACATAATGGCCGAGACCCAGAAGAAAGGCGGCATTGCGGCGTACATCGACGTCGAACACGCCATGGACCCCGGCTATGCCGAGAATTGCGGGCTGAACTTGGACGATCTATTGATATCACAGCCCGACAGTGCGGAACAGGCCTTGGATATTACCGAACAATTGGTCCGCAGCGGGGCCATTGACTCGGTGGTAATTGACAGCGTCGCGGCGTTGGTGCCGCAGGCCGAGATCGAAGGGGATATGGGCGACACGCATGTGGGATTGCAGGCCAGGCTCATGTCTCAAGCGTTGCGGAAGCTCACCTCAACCATCAACAAGTCCCGCACCGCAGTCATTTTCATCAACCAGCTACGTGAGAAAATAGGCATCTCCTACGGCAACCCGGAAGTGACTCCCGGTGGAAGGGCCCTCAAGTTCTACAGCTCCGTGCGGATAGACCTCCGGCGCATCGAGTCGATCAAGCAAGGGTCGGAGGTGATCGGCAACCGGGTCCGCGCGCGTATCGTCAAAAACAAGATGGCCGCTCCTTTCCGGGTCGCTGAGTTTGACATTATGTTCAACAAGGGAATCAGCCGGATGGGGGACCTTCTTGAACTGGGAACGGCCCAAGGCGTCATCAAGAAGGCGGGAGCGTTCTACTCCTACGGCGATACCCGCTTGGGACAAGGCCGGGAGAACTCCAAGGATTTCCTGATCCAACATCCGGAAATTGCCGACTCCATTGAAGCCCGGATCAGAGGTCAGTCTCCGGCGCAGCAGGTCAATGAAAACACCGAGTCGCCGGATGCTTCCGGGTACGCCATTACCACTCTCTCGGACCTGGAGAAGGAAGAATGACCCAGGCCAGCCGTTTCACCTTGGCTCGGCGATGTACTGGGCGCGGACTGGCAGGCGGCTAGGGCGGCGCGATGTCTGGTCCTAGACTTGGCAGCATTGGCAACAAGAACCAGGAGTATGACGCCGCCCGCAACGCTGCGCTGCGCTTCCTCTCAGCGCGCGCTCGTAGTACAGCAGAAGTGCGGCGTCGGCTCCAACGTCGTTATGCCGTTGATGTAGTTGATAGGGTAATATCCGTCCTTGTAGACCAGGGCCTCCTTGATGACGCCGCGTATGCCAGGCAGTGGCGGGAATACCGGGAGAGGTCCCGCCCACGAGGGCAATCGTTGCTACGCCACGAACTTCTTAGCCGCGGCATATCACCGGATACTGCTGCGGAGGCGTTGGATGACTTTGACGCGGCCGCTAATGCTTACCGGGCCGGTAGGAAGGCCGCATTGAAGCTACAAGGGTACGATTACCCCAAGTTCCGGCAGCGCATTTGGTCGCACCTGCAACGCCGCGGGTTTGAGTCCCACGTCATATCGGAGAGCGTTGCAAGACTCTGGCGGGAACTATCTGACCCTTTGCACAGCGATAAGGACACCGACGACAATCATCACTAGCCCGAATATCCCGAAATTGAAAGGCGAGGCGCCCCAAGTAATCAAGAACGCTCCTATCACCGAGCTTGCGGCGATCAAGGCCAGCCCGGTGCTCCGCTTTCGGTTGACTGATAAGCTGATCAGCTCGCCGGCTCCATACCCTATGCCCATGCCGATCAGTGAGGGCACAAAGGGGATGGAACCGAAAATCATAACGCCCAGAATCCAAAGGACACTCCCGACGACGGCCACGGCAATGCCTACGGCAAGGGCCCGGGCGTAGTAGCCCTTTTGAACGTCGTAGGTGGGCAACGGCACCGCTTTACCGCACTCGCGGCAACGAATTCCCACGGGGGCCTGCACGAGGCAGCGAGTACACATTGGCTTACTGCACTGGCTGCATGAGAGTCCTGTTTCAGTGTCCGGGTGCCAAAAGCAACGGTTTGTAATCGTTAGTCCTCTTCGGGGTAAGTCCATAAGACCCACCCATTACTTCAGTGTGCTACTCGGTTTCCTGCGGCGTCCGCCTCACCCAATCGGTGTGACTGTCAACGTCCCGGTCCAGAAAAAGTCTATTGAATAATACCTTTCTTCTTGGCAGTCCTTCATACAGTGGAGTCCAGTTTGACAACAGCCTCTTGATAACCACCAGGATCAGCAAAGCCGCGCAATACCAACTTATCACATATTGGTCGTTGCCGGTTAAGCCCCATTGGGGAAGTAAGACAGCCCACAGCGGCAATAGCGCCAGAGAGATGAGCACCCAAACCCCCGAAGCTCTCGTGACGGCCCAGCCAGCCGCGGCAACGGCGATAAACACGGCCAGCAACAAAGGTGAGAGAGCGAGAAGGCTGCCGCCGACGACGGAAATGCCCCTGCCGCCTTGGAATTTCAAATACGGAGACCAGTTGTGACCAATGACCGCCAGCAGCGGGGCCGCCGCCAGCCCTAGCGAAAGTTCCAAGCCCAGCACATATCGGCCAACCCATACGGGGGCCGATCCTTTGACCAGAACGTCGAAGACCCCCAATACTACTACCCAACGCTTGCCTACATGGTAAAAAAGATTGGACCCTCCCACGTTTCCGCTGCCGTAGTTTCGGATGTCCACCCGTTTTACCAACCTGGCAATCAGGTAGGCTGTCGGAACGGTCCCTGCCACGTAGGCAAAGATATACAGCCCCACCAGCTCAATGGACACAGTTGTTCACTAAACCTGCGTCAGGACTTGATGCGCCCCGCCAAATTACCGGCCGCTTCCTCCAGCATCTCAACCGTTTTCAATGGAGGACCCTGGATACCTGGCAAAGGCTCACCGGTGTTGCCAAGCCCATGGTAATCGCTGCCGCCGCAAGGGATGAGACCGTATTGTTCGGCCAATCTTGCCAAGTGCTTGATGGTCTCTTCGTTGTACTGGGCGTAATAGACCTCCATTCCGACGATGCCCGCATCGGCCAACTGGGCGATGGTAGGCTCCATGTTCACCAAGTAGGCAGGATGGGCCAACACCGGAACGGCGCCGAACCGGGCTAACATCTCGACCGCCTGTACAGGCGTCATCTTGGTCCTTTCGACGTAGGCCAGCCCGTTGCGCCCCAAATATTCCGGGAACGCTTCCTTGGGTTCCTTGCAGTATCCCTGCTCCACCATGGCCAGCGCGATGTGTGGGCGCCCCACGGCCCCGTCTCCGGCGATAGCTTGGACCCGTTCCCAGTCGACATGAACTCCAAGAGTGGCCAACTTCTCGACGATCATGCGGCCGCGTTCCTCTCTGCCACTGCGGAACCGCGTCAGAATCTCTTGAAGGGCCGGGTCTTGATAGTCAAGGAAGTAACCCAATATGTGGACTTCGTCGCCGGGCACATCGGTGCTGAGTTCAATGGCGGGGATAATCCTGAGTTGGGGGAAGTTACGGGCAGCCTCATAGGCTTCCGACAGACCCTCGGTCGTGTCGTGGTCGGATATGGCGACTTGCTTCAGTCCTTGTTTGGCTACCAAGCGCACCAACTCGGTTGGAGACAGCCTGCCATCAGAGGCTGTGGTATGCAGGTGCAGGTCGACTAAGGCGCTCATATTAGTTTTCCATCCTGTCCAATCTTTCGATAGACCTGGCCTTCCCCGATTGAACATCCACGTCCAAAAGAACGGAGTTCATCATAACCGGACCAGTGGCCACGGTTAACCGCTGGGGAAGCCCGGTGAGAAACCGCTGCAAAACGGCTTCGGGGTCACTGCCGATCACCGAGTCTACGGCTCCGGTCATTCCAACGTCTGACAGGCAAGCGGTCCCCCGAGGCAAAATGCGGGCGTCCACCGTCCCTACGTGGGTGTGGGTGCCCACGACAGCGCTCACCCGGCCATCGAGGTACCAACCCAACGCTTGTTTTTCCGAAGTCGCTTCAGCGTGAAAGTCGACGACGATGGCTCCGGCCCTTCCCTCTTTGGACGACTCTTTCAGTATCTGATTGGCAGTGCGGAAAGGGCAGTCCAGAGCCGGCATGAAGACACGTCCCATGAGGTTGATTACCATCACGTTGTCGTGGACCAGCCATCCCCGTCCCGGTGCATCGGGGTAGTTGGCTGGGCGCAGGATCGGCAATCCTTCGTCAAGGTGGGGAATCATGTCCTTTTTGTCCCACACGTGATTGCCCGAAGTGATAACGTCCACGCCCGATTCGAGCAATTCGTAAGCTGTGTCCAGCGTGATGCCGAACCCGCCGGCCAAGTTCTCGCCATTGGCTATCACCATGTCGATGCTGTGTTCCTGGCGCAAGGCCGGCAGTAAGCTCTTTACCGCCCGCCTGCCCGGTTTGCCGATGATGTCTCCGATCATTAAGATGCGCAAAGCTTGATGTCCTTCTGTGGGCACAACCGCTTATACAGCTAGAGGGGGCCCTATATTGTGATATGGGCCCCCTCTTCCCAATATAATCTTTGCCGTTTCAGTTCTCGTGGGTTGACGCCGCAGGGCGGCGGCGTCCGTTCCTGTTACCTCGCGTACTCCACATTGCGAGTCTCGCGGATGACGGTAACTTTGATTTGCCCAGGAAAAACGAGGTCTTCTTCCACTTTCCGGGCGATGTTGCGGGCTAGAGATGCTGCCTCGACGTCGTCCATGTCGTCGGGCCGTACCATGACCCTTACTTCACGCCCGGCTTGAATCGCGAATGCACGTTCGACGCCATCGAAGCCTGTAGCGGCAGACTCCAGGTCCTTGAGCCGCTTCACGTAGTGCTCCAAGCTTTCCTTGCGCGCGCCGGGGCGGGCCGCGCTGATAGCGTCGGCAGTAGCCACAAGGTAAGACTCAATGGTCTCATGCTCGTCGCTGTGGTGCTCCAAAATTCCCCGGTAAGAGCTGTAGTTGACATTGTGTTTCTGTGCCAGCTCCGCTCCGATCTCCGCGTGCGGCCCGGATACCTCGTGCGTGAGGGCCTTTCCTATATCGTGGAGCAACCCTCCCAGCTTGGCTACCTCGACGTTAGCCCCGGCCTCAGCGGCCAGCATACCTGACAACAATCCAACCTCAACCGAATGTTTCAGCACGTTTTCGCCGTAGCTGTATCGGTATTTCAGTTGGCCCAGCAACCTGATCAGTTCAGGCTCCAAGCCGCTGACTCCAACGTCGAAAGTCGCTTGTTCACCGGCTTTCCAGATAGTGTCCTCGATCTCTTTTCGGGCCCGCTGTACAACGTCTTCGATCCGGGCCGGTTGGATGCGCCCGTCCGAAATGAGCTTTTCCAGCGCTGCCCGGGCGATTTCTCTTCGTACCGGGTCGAAGCAGGAAATGGTTACCACTTCCGGAGTATCGTCGATAATGACGTCAACACCGGTGAGCGATTCCAGGGTTCGTATATTCCGTCCTTCACGGCCGATGAGACGTCCTTTCATCTCATCGTTGGGCAGGGATACTACGGAGGTTGTGGCTTCGGAAACTACATCGGTGGCAAGACGGTTAATCGCCAGAGTGACAATGCGACGGGCGTTTTCATCCGCCCGCAATTTGAACTCTTTTTCCAGTTCGTAAAATCGGCGCGACAGATCGTGTTGGGCCTCTTCCTCGCCCCGCTTGATCACCATCTGCCTGGCCTCGGCTACATTAAGGCGGGCAACGCCTTCCAGCGCCTCCAGTTGTTGGGCTTTAACGGCCTCAACTTCCCCCAGCGCCTTTTGTACCTCGGCCTCCTTGCTGGCCAAGGTCACTTTTTGCTTTTCGAGAGCTTCGGTCTTCTTCTCCAGTTGCTCCTCCCTCTGGAGGAACCGGCGTTCCAACCTAGTAAGCTCCTGGCGTTGCTCTTTCAGCTCGTTCTCTCCGTCTGTACGGAGCTTGAGCACCTCTTCTTGAGCGGCTAGAAGCATCTTTCGATGCTCCTCTTCCGCCTGTGCGGTGATTTGACTGGCTCTCTCTCTGGCGTCTTCTATCTTGGTACCGTCAAACCTGGACCTTAGAAACAACCACGCAGTTGACCCTATCCCAGCGACCGTCAAGACAGACAAGGCTATGATGATGATGGTGGAAATCACTTTATCACCTCTCCCTTGCGTCCTAATATGGCTGGGTATCCTCTATACCTCTCCCGTTTACCATGCTAACGATAAGCTTCAACAGTGTCAAGGAAGCCCCACACCTCTAACGCAGTTTTTCATTTTGAAAATATTACCTTGTATTGAGATCGGTAGAGGAGCTCAAGCACGGGCGTCAGCCGCTTGAGCTCCTTTCCGTTATCCATTGGGCTATTGAGCCTCAATGTCGGCTGGACTATAATTCTAATAATCATGGCATTAGACATAGCTCAATAAAGTCAACTTCCGCAGGTGACATTGCATGCCCCCTCAGGATTACTACGAGACGCTGGGAGTAACCAGAAGCGACAGCGAAGAGGATATACGCAGGGCGTTTCGCAAGAAAGCCATGGAGTATCATCCGGACCGCAACAAGACTCCAGGCGCTGAAGATAAGTTCAAGGAGATCAATGAAGCGTACCAAGTACTGTCCGACAGCAAAAAGCGGGCCCAGTATGACCGCTATGGACATGCCGGGGTAAATGCCAACGGGGGCTTCAACCGTCCATTTGACGGCTTCGATGTGTTCGGTGGATTTGGCGATATATTCGACTCATTCTTCAATGACATTGGAGGCGCACGCGCCAAGCAGGCGCAGCGGGGCGACGATCTCCAACAACGGGTTGTGTTGTCCTTTGAGGAAGCCGTTTTTGGCGCCGAGCGCAACGTGGAGATCACCCGTTTGGAAAGGTGCCAGCATTGCTCGGGTGCAGGAAACGAGCCAGGCACCGAAGTGACCACCTGCCAGTCATGCCGGGGAAGTGGTCAAGTGCGGCGTTCTCAACGCAGCGTCTTCGGCCAGTTCTCGCAAGTGACTTTGTGCCCCAATTGCCGCGGCGCCGGCAACGTGATCCAGACCCCATGCAAACAGTGCCGGGCTGCGGGAGTTGACAAACGCAAGCGCAAAATCGCCGTAACTATTCCCGCGGGGGTGGAAGCGGGAATGCAGGTGCGTCTCACCGGAGAGGGCGATGCCGGACGGGATGGCGGCCCCCCGGGAAACCTGTACGTCCAAGTCAATGTCCGCCAGCATGAAAACTTCATTCGGGACGGCAATGACCTTGTCTATCGCCTGCCGGTGAACTTGGCAGAGGCAACCTTGGGGGTGGAGAAGCAGGTCCCGACTCTGGAAGGCGAGTTGCAGACACTGAAGGTGCCCGAGGGCACGCAACCTGGAACAGAGTTCCGCATTCGTTCAAAAGGAGTGCCTCATCTTCGCAGCGACCGGAGAGGAGACCTGAGAGTGGTGGTGGATTTGCAAGTGCCCCGTTCTATTAACTCCAAACAACGCAAGCTATTGGAGGAGCTGTCCCGCTCGTTCGGTTCCGCCAACGGCGCCGACCACGGCGCCGATGACCCTGATAGTGAAGAGGATAACGACAAGGACAAGGGTCTATTCGGCCGCATCAAGGAGGCCTTGGGTTAAGGCTTGCTTGTGCCGCTGAACCGTGAACGGTGACACCTCCGCATTTGGTCTGGTCCAATGACTTGGCAAGAACTGAGCATACTTGTTCCTAACGAGTACGTGGAACCCGTTTCCTATTTGTTCACCCGATACGGCAAAGGGTTGTCCATGGAACGGGAAGGCCGTGACCGGGTGATGTTGCGGACCTACTTGCTATCGACATCCCGGCAGCGGTTAGCCCGCATTGAGGTCGGGCTGAAGTTGGTCAGTATCCTGGAGCCCTTGGATGACCTCACCATCACGCCTTTGAAAGAGGACGAGGAGTGGCAAAGTCAGTGGCGGTCTCATTTCAACCTCCTCCGGGTCGGAAGGCAGTTGGTTATCAAACCGTCTTGGATCGAGTATTCTCCCGAGGAAGGCGACAGGGTAATCGAGCTTGATCCGGGTATGGCCTTCGGCACCGGCTACCACCCCACTACCTATACCTGCTTGGAGGCGATGGAAGACCTGCTCAAGCCAGGAATGGTTGTTCTGGACTTGGGCACCGGGTCGGGTATTTTGTCTATCACCGCCGCCATGTTGGGAGCATCGAGAGTTGTAGCCTTGGACATAGACCCTCAAGCGGTACGGGCGGCGAGGCAAAACTTTCGCCGTACCAGGGTCCAAAAGCTGGTGGCGTTGACTCAAGGCTCCCTTCCACACCCCTTGGCGGGGCAGGGTCAATTTGACTTGGCCGTGGCGAATATTTCGGCCAGGGCAATCCGTGAGCGCGCTACTCATATCGCTGAAACCCTGGCGCCCGGCGGATATCTAATCGCCTCGGGTTTCATGTCCAACCAACGTGAGGAAGTCCACGATGCCCTTGACGAGTTGGGACTAACCCTTACTCAGGAATGGTCTCAAGGCGAATGGACCACTCAAGCCTACAAATTGGCTGATTGAGTCTTGCCAAGTTTGTCGGGCATCCGGGCATGACCTCTTGATTGCATTTTCCATGGCGAGACGATACCATCGTTTGTGGCGTTATTTCTGTTCGTCTTTGAATATTCCTGTGGTCAAGACAGGGTGTTGAAGGCTTACCGGCGCAAGCAGGCGGGCATCGACCAGTACAATGGAACAAGTAGAATTAAGCCGATTTCAGACTACCGGTATCCTGGGTTCCGGCGCCGACTATGAAGTGCGCGGGGCAGTGGACCAGGAAACGGGCAAGTTGGTGGTCCTGAAACGTCCGGTTCCCCAAATGATAAGCCGCGGGATGCATGGCAGCACCGAGACCCGCACGGACCGGACACTGGAAGTCCTCCAGCGGATGGAGCATCCCATACCCAACGTTGTTCCAGTGTTGGGTTATACGGAGCGTAAGGTCCACGACGACTTCTACGGGGACTCAACGGGGCAAGAGTACCGGGTGGTGGTGGAGGAAAGGGCCAAAGGCATCCCTCTGATGGTCGGAGACATGAGGGCCCGTATCAGGGGCGTGCCCACCGGCGTGGGGCAGAACCTTTTTGCTCTTTTCCCATTGCTTCGATCGGCGCAGCAAGCGCCGTTCCCCGTACATCACCAGTTGCTGGACCTGGAAGAAGTGTTCTGCGGCCAAGGTTACGTGTTGCTGGACCTGCGGCCCCAGAACATCTTTTATCAACCGGCGTCGGGCCAAGTGACGATCGTCGACTGTGGGGACTTGGCAGCTATCGGAGGCGAGCCTGATCCCCGCACGAGAGTCCAGCGGGACATTCACGATGCGTTCCTGGAAGTGTTGAAGTTTTATGTAACCCCGGATACGCCTCCCGCAGGGGCTGACGGCTACCGCGATCCCTACGGGCAGCGACCTGTGGTCAACTTTGAGCAGGAGTTGGGCGAGTTGGCCCAACGGTTCGAGAATACGGACGGCGACCTGAAGGTTGCCGCCCTTAACGTCATTGCCAGGGTCCGAGACCGGTCTTACCCGGATATCCAGGGCTTCCGAGCCGACTTGGACTCCTGTCTTCAGGCATCCAATGCTCGCAACGAGCGACTCGCCGTGATAGACCAAGCACGGCAGGCTTGGCTGGAAGTCCTGGAGTGGCTTCGCGAGGAGTACTGGACCAGGTATCTGTTCGACGCCGAAGCTGAACTGAGTTCGTTCGGAGCTTAACCTTTGCTTGAATCCATTCCAATCCAAACTTTGCAACGGTGAGGGACTAAGGACATGATGGGCAGCGCCGTAGCATCGCTACAAGATAATTCCGCTCATGGTGAAGATAGCTTTCTTCTCCGGGATCTCGGCGAGAAAGGCTTTTTGGACGCCGTTATGGACGGAGTGACCGGTCACGGCGGCGAGGAAGCCAGCCAATCTTTGGTGGAGGCCCTGTCCACTGCCGAGATAGACTCGCCCGAGGACGTCATAAAGGTCTTGGAGGAAGTAAACGACGAATTCTTTCAGATAGGCGGTGGGCGTTTTCTACTGACCACCGTCTCTGTGGTGCTGTGCTTGGGAGACCGGTTGTATGTCTTGGGCGCCGGGGATAGTCCGGTGTTCCAAGTGGAGGATGACTCGATCCGCCAACTCACCGGCCGGGTGGGAGGATTCCTTCACGTTGGCGTTTCGAAGGCCATCGGGGCCAACGCGGAGTTGGGCGGCTTGTCCCGCACCGAGTTGGCCGTGGAGCCCGGTGCCCGACTTGTCTTGGCGACCGACGGGGTTACGGACAACATGATGACCGATGAACTTGCGGACATCGTGAGGAACGCGGCGACGCCGGACGAAGCTGCGGAAAAGGTAAACGGCCTTGTTGAAGAGCGGCTGGAAGAGGGCCGCGTGCCCGAATTGTTAGGTAGACGTTTCCGGCACGACGACCGCACGGCTATATTCCGTTTCTTCAGTACCTGAACGTAAATTCCGGGTTTTAGAGAGTATGTTTGGTCTAATTTCGTCAGCCCGCCCCTTGTGGCTACGATACCGCCTTGCTACAATTCAGCCTCTTAGACCCGTTCCTTGGCGAGTGTGATGCCAAGTAAGGAGCCCAATAGTGGGAAAAATTAACGTCGCTATTATAGGCGTGGGAAACTGCGCCTCTTCTTTGGTACAGGGTATCCATAAGTACGTTGAACTGCCCGAGGACGCAGACGTTCCGGGAGTGATGCACAGCAGGATCGGCGACTACCGTATTGAGGACATTGAGGTGGTCGCCGCTTTTGATGTAGACCAGAACAAAGTTGGCAAGGACGTATCAGAAGCCATTTTTACCGAACCCAACAACACCCTGAAGTTCGCGGATGTCCCCCACATGGGTGTTCCCGTGGAGAGAGGGATGACCCACGACGGCATCGGGAAGTACGTTTCCCATTTGGTCAAGAAATCTCCCCACTCCACCGCGGATATTTCAGGAATTCTGAAAGAGCGCAACGTCGACGTGGTCATCAACTATCTCCCCGTGGGCAGCGAAATGGCGACCAAGTGGTATGTGGAGCAAATCCTGGAAGCCCGGTGCGCCATGATCAACTGCATACCGGTGTTCATCGCCAAAGAGGAATACTGGAGCAACCGTTTCCAGGAGCGCGGGGTGCCGATAGTCGGCGACGACATTAAGTCACAAGTAGGCGCTACCATTACTCACCGTGTGCTTACCCGGTTGTTCGAAGACCGGGGCGTGAAAATCCTCAATACTTACCAGTTGAACTTCGGCGGCAACACCGACTTCCTGAACCTGTTGGAGCGGGAGCGGACGGTGTCCAAGCGGATTTCCAAGACCGGGGCGGTCACGTCCCAGATGGACGACTACATCGAACCGGACAACATCCACGTGGGACCCAGTGACCATGTGCCCTGGCTCCAGGACCGAAAATGGTGTCACATACGACTGGAAGGCCGCTCATTCGGCGGGGCGCCGATAAACATGGAGGTCAAGCTGGAGGTATGGGACAGCCCCAACTCTGCCGGGGTTGTGGTCGACGCCATCCGGTGCGCCAAATTGGCATTGGACCGGGGAATCGGGGGCGCTTTGGAAGCTCCGAGCTCCTATTTCATGAAGTCTCCTCCCAGACAATACACGGACGATGTAGCGCGGGAAATGGTGGAGGCCTTCATTGCGGAGTCAGGCTCACCTGACATTGCGGTAACGGACATCACGGAATCCGAATAGCCTGAATGTTCCGGTATCCTCTGTTTGGGGTTTAGAGGAACTGCTTGAAAGTCGCAATGGTGTCACCATACGACTTCACTTGGCCGGGTGGGGTGACCGCTCACGTTGCTCAGTTAGCGCGGGAATTGGGATTGTTGGGCCACCAAGTCCAAGTGTTGGCCCCCCACTCTCCTTCCAGGCAGGCTGAGAACCAGGAATCGTTCGTTCCGCTTGGCAGGTCAGTGCCGTTGCCCAGTGGTGGCTCAATTGCTCGTGTCTCGCTGTCCTGGTGGTTGTACGGCAAAGTGCGGGACCTTCTCCAGCAAGAGTCCTTCGACATCGTCCACCTCCATGAGCCTATGGCCCCCATATTACCTCTGTGCGTTCTGGAGTTCTCCAAGTCAGTCAATGTGGGGACCTTCCACGCTTCCTACAAACACACTCACCTGTACCGGCTGAGTCATCCCATCATCAAGCGGTGGCATCAACGATTGGATGGCTCCATCGCCGTGTCTCCCGCGGCCCGGAGGTACATAAGCAGCGCCTTTCCCGGCGACTACAAGATAATTCCCAATGGAATTGACGTCGACCACTTTTCCGGTAACGCTGTTCCATTCCCGCAGTACCAGGACGGCAAGACCAACATTCTCTTTGTTGGTCGGCTCGAAAAGCGCAAGGGCTTGCGGTACCTGCTGGAAGCTTACAGCCGGTTGAAATGGGACCTGCCGGATATAAGACTTCTGGTGGTCGGGCCGGGAAATCCGGACAAGGAGTCGCACCAGATATTAGGCGCCCGCGGCTTGGAAGACGTCGTGTTTCTGGGTAAAGTATCGTATGAGGACTTGCCTCGTTACTATGCCACCGCCGACATATTCTGCTCCCCTGCCACCGGGGCGGAGAGCTTCGGCATCGTCCTGCTGGAGGCTATGGCTGCGGGCAAGCCTCTCATAGCATCGGGAATTGAAGGATACTCCGCCGTGGTAGACCACGGAAAACAGGGCTTGCTGTTCCCGCGCAAGGACGCGGGCGCCTTGGCAAATTCTTTGGAGTTACTGATCCGGAACCCGGAGTTGGGGCATAAACTGGGCGCCAAGGGACGGCAAGTCGTGGAGCAGTACCGTTGGCGCCGGGTAGCCAGCCAAGTGGAAACTTACTATCAGGACTTGTTGGGGTTGTCTAATGGCCGTGCCGGGAAGAGAACAGCTTAGGGCGGCGCTGCTCAATTACGTCGAACTTCCGGGCGCCCGCTTTCTCCATGCGTTGAAGCTTACCCCCAACGCGATCACCCTGTTGGCCTTCGGGATTACGGTGGTGTCCGCGGTGCTGGTAGCTTGGGGCCACCTTTGGATAGGCGGGATAGTGTTCCTGGTTGGCAGCGGCTTGGACCTGATGGACGGAGCGCTGGCCCGTCTAACCGGCACAGCCAGCCCGTTCGGCGCGTTGCTGGACTCGGTGTTTGACCGGTTGGGAGAGGCCGCCCTGTTCGTGGGCTTGGCCGTACATGCTCTGCGGGCCGACTACAGTGAACGTCAATTGCTGCTCTTCATAACTGTGTTGCTGCTGGCGTTGATCTTCTCCCAAGGAGTTAGCTACCTTCGGGCCCGGGGCGAAGGATTGGGGGTATTCAGCCGGGCCGGTTTGATGACCCGTCCCGAAAGAGTGGTGCTGATCGGAATCGGCTTGTTGATCAACCAGATGATCTGGGTGCTGGTGCTCATAGCCGCCGTTTCCTGCTTCACTTTGTTCCAGAGGATGTTTACAATCCGGCGGGAACTTGGTCAGGGTGGATAAGCGTTCCCCAGCCATGTACACTGGTGACCTGTAATCGGCCAGTGCCCGGACCCAGCGATGAACTCCAGGGTTCCATCGCTCCACCGGGCAATTTCCGCAGGAGTTGGGCCAGCTATGCAACAGTCCCTGATTTCCGAGCAGGACAGAACCCGGTTGAGGCGCACCTTCCGGAAAGACCTGAAACGCCAAGTCCAACTCCGCTTGTTCACTCAGAGACAATCCCTGCTGACCATACCGGGCAGGGAATGTCCTTATTGCCCTCAGACCGAATCGTTAATGGAAGAATTGGCCGGACTAACGCCCAAGATTGAATTGGAGACTGTTGATTTCTACGGGGACCCCGACGTCGCGAAGGAACAGGGGGTAACCAGAATCCCGGCCATCGTGCTGAGCGCAGACGGGTCGGCCCGCGTAAAGTTTTACGGGGCTCCCATGGGTTACGAAATGGCTACCATAGTGGAGGATATCAAGACAATTTCCCGTGGCGTCAGCCCTCTGGCTATGGACACCCGGAAGAAACTGCGGCAGCTCAACCAGGACGTTCACATCCAAGTATTCGTAACACCCACCTGCACCTTCTGTCCCGCAATGGCCCGCCTTGCCCACGCTGTTGCGTTGGAAAGTACCCGGGTATCGTCCGACGTGATAGAGATACAGGAGTTCCCGGCGTTGGGCCAGGCTTATGGAGTTCGTTCAGTCCCCTTGACCGTGATAAATGAACATATCCGGTTTACGGGCGCAGTTACTGAAGTCCAGTTTATAGAGAGGGTGGTGGAAGCAGGGGTACGCAGGGACAGTCACTTGACGCCAGGCGCTTAAACCAAGTCAGTCCAGTTCGGGAGAAATTACCTTGCCCAGAGAACTATCGGGAGATTTGAACGGCGCCGGACTAAGGGTTGCGATAGTTGTAGCCCGATTCAATGAGATAGTTACGACGCAACTGCTCGCCGGGGCCGTTGGCACGCTGACTCGCTACGGGGTCAATGACCCCGATATAAGTGTGTCGTGGGTGCCGGGTTCCTTCGAGTTGCCCGTTGCGGCCAAGGCGCTGGCCAAAACCGGGCGGTATGATACGGTCATCTGCCTTGGCGCTGTGATACGCGGCGAAACGAGCCACTACGATATGGTAGCCGGTCAAGCGTCCCGCGGGATAGGTCAAGTGAGCGTTGAGACCGGCGTGCCCACGATTTTCGGGGTGCTTACCACCGAGAACATGGACCAGGCGCTGAACAGGGCCGGCGGCAAGTCGGGAAACATGGGCGGCAATGCCGCGGTCGCCGCTATTGAGACTGCCCGATTGGTACAAGCCATCAACACGGGGTAGCGACGGCCACGCCACGCCGTAGCAGGCCAACTTTGGAGAAAACTATGAAATTCGGCATAACCATACCCAACAACTGGGGTGTTGAAGATCCTCAGCAAGTGCTGGACATGGGGCCAAGGGCGGAGGAGCTTGGTTTCGACTCCTTGTGGGTTATGGACCACTTGTTCAATGTGGCCCACGTGAGAAGCCGGATTTACGACAAGCCCTACTATCATCCAATGTCGGTCCTGTCTTACTTGGCTGCCACCACAAAACGGCCCATGTTGGGCACGTCCGTCCTCGTACTGCCCTATCACAACCCGGTGGAACTGGCAAAGTACGCGGCGACTCTGGACCAGATTTCAGGAGGCCGGTTGACCTTGGGGGTGGGGGCCGGCGCAACCACGGAGGAGTTCGAGTTGCTGGGCATTCCGTTGCGTTCCCGGGGTACGCTCACCGACGAAAGCATCGCCATTATGAAAGAGCTTTGGACCAGCGCCCGCCCCAGTTTCAAGAGCAGCCGCTGGAACATCGAAGAGACTATTTTCACCCCAAAACCCAAGCAAACGCCCCACATCCCGTTTTGGATCGGCGGCTCCAGTCCCGCGGCGTTGAGACGAGCAGCACAGGATGGGGATGGATGGCATCCCTCCGGCATTTCCCCGGAGGACTTCAGCTTGGGAGCGAGGGAAATACGGGAGCAGGCCGCCGCAGCGGGAAGAAACCCGGCGTCCTTGACCATGTCCGTCCGGGTGGACGTCGACCTCTCAGGCGACTTGGGTCAACTATCCGCCACGCTGGCGGCCTACCAGACCGCCGGGGTGGAGCATGTAGTGCTTGCCATCGGCACCGGAGATACGTTACTCATCAACAGTCTTGCCGAAGGGATCGCCAACGAGGTTATCCCCCAGTTCCGTTAGCTGTCGGTCTTCTCTTCTTCGGCCAGTATCCTGCTCTGTTCATCGACGTAGCGGTTGATGGCTGTCCAGTCGTTGCGCATCTGCTCGGCCCGCGCATCCTCCGTCTCAACCCCGCCGTAGTACGCAGACTGAAATCCGTCCACGATCCGGTCCACCGGGTCCGTGGGCATCAGTCCCGACAGCGTGCCTTGATGTTCCTTTGGGGTCTGCCATTCTTCCCTTGGACGTCCCGTCTCAGCCGAAAGGTCCAGCATCGCGTGATAGTACTCGCGGGGATTGCTGGGGGCCGGGTGGGACTTGGACCCCGCCCCTCCCTTTCTTCCCAACCGGTCCCACCAGGACTGTAACAATGATGTGAGGTCCTTGTTGGCTTGGGACCAGCTCAACAGGTTCTCGCGTGTCTCCTCCACCTCCGATGCTCCACGGAAACGGCGGCGGAACCGGTACACGCGATACACCAACCACCCCGACACAGACACGGCCAGGAAAAACCCCGTCCACTTGAGTGCTGTGACCAGCGCCTCGGGCACCTTGCTTTCCCCGGTCTCGTTTCTCAGGTTTTCATGGAACTGGCGGATCTGCTCTTGCGCCCTTTCCAACCCGCTCAGGTCGCCTCCCCCGAAGGCGCTTGAAATCCAGTTGCCTATGGCGACCAGCAACCCCGCCAAGTAGCCAAGCCCAATGAGGACCGGCTTGATTACCCAAAGGCCTATGGCGCCGATTACCTTCAGGACCGCCCTGGTGACGTCGTCCAACCCGCCCAGTCCGGCTGCGCTTATGAACAGTCCCAGCACCAGTACGACCGATACACACGCGATGATGGAGAACCACCAGTTCAAAGACATGGTGTGATAGCCGCCTGCCTCTGCTGAGAAACGCGCCAGCGACAGGCCCGCCAAGCCAACCCCGAAGAACCCCAGTATCAGGAATCCATTGACGATATCAACGTTGCTCACGCTGTCCAACAGAACAGCGGCAAACATCACAATCAGGCCCCACTGGAAGGAACTGCGAACAACGTCAAGCGTTACGTCGTCCTGGGCGATGGTGCTGCCCCGCCACCACAGGAGCACCAGAAAACCGAATATGAAGACTTGGTAGAAAACTATGCTCAGGTCCGCACCAAGGAACGCGCCTACCGGCACAAGTCCGAACCCGGTTTTCAAGTGAGATAAGCCCAATAGCGAAACGAAGGATATACCCAACCCGGCGACCCCGCGCAGATTGGGGGAAAACTTGAAGGTCTGCACATAGTGGGAGAGCAAGAAAGCCCAGAAGACGGCGACCAGGACCAGCCAGAAAGGCAAGGCCGCAGCGTCCTGGTCAAGACCGACGCTTACAATCTTGAATACCAAGTAAAAAGCGCAACTTTCCAGGAACAGGACGACCGCTATGATCGCGCTAGTCCGCGAATATTGACTCATGCTGGTCCAAAGGCTCCAGGGCCTTGCCGATTCTCAGGACGGTTACTCCCGGTACCTCGGCCGTAGGAGGAGAATCACCGGTATACATAACCCTGACGTAATAGCCGTCCTGCTTGATTTGGGCTATTTCGTCCGCCAACGCTTGGTTCAAAATCGAGGAGACGATCACGACAGTAGCGCCGGGCGGCAACGAAGCCCGTTCATTCCGGAGCACTTCAGTCACTTGAGTCACGACGTAGGGAGCGGCCATTGCGAGAGATTCCAATACGCGGGGAAGTTGGGCGGCTGATCTTCCTATAGGCACACTCAACCACCTGCCGGAATAGGCTGCCACGGCGTTGCTGACCAAGCCGAAGGTGTAGCCGCGCTCGGATGCGTAGTTTGCCACGGACGCCGCCGCGGTGACCGCCCGCTCGAAGTAACGCAGGTTGCTGCCCTGCCAAGCGTGCTCATTGGTTGTAGCGTTCAAAGTAATCAGGACGGTCAGCGACAACACCGGGTCGTAAACCTTGGTCTGCAACCTGAGCCGCCGGGCCGTTGCTTTCCAGTCGATGTGCTTCATCGGGTCGGTGGGGCTGTAGTCTCTTTGACGTAGAAAACGGCTTGTGTCATGCGATACCGCCATCCAACCCTTGTTCTCGCCCAACGGATGGTCTTCCGGCAACACCAACTGGCCCAAGTCAACCACTCTTGGATACACCATTATGTGATTCACGTCGGTGAATTGGGCTTCCGCCGAAGTAAACCCGAAAATATCCCCGCCTCGCAACTGGGCTGGGCCGATACGGTGATAACCTCGTGCTACGCATCCCAATTTGTACTTCCAGGAAACCCGCTGGTAAGGCAACAGCGAGGTTGTGATGCAGTGTTGCTTGGCCAACTCGTTGGAGCTGGTCCGCATGACTGCGCCGCGCAACTCCAAGCCATTGGGGAACGTGTCCTGAATGTCAACCCACAGCAGCGGCAAAGGTTTTTCGTTGGACAACGTGATGGTGTACTCCAGGGAATCGCCGATGAAGGCCCGCTGGTTGGAAAGGGACCGGGAGTGGAAGACGCGCCTGAAGGCGAAGCGATGCCAATACTTGGCCACCAACGCCACGATGGCCGATAGGGCGCCAACGACCAATAACAGGCCCTGGCTGGCGACAAGGCCTATGAACAACAGGACGACGCTCGCCAACAGCCAAAGCTCGTTGAGCATGGGGAAGAAGTTCCCCCTTAGACCGGGACCGGCACTTGGGCCAGGATGTCCTCTATGACGGCATCCGCGTCTCTTTCCCGCAAGCGGGCTTGAGGTCGGATGATGATACGATGGGCCAGAGCGAAGGGCGCCAAGCCCTTGACGTCGTCGGGGATTACGTAGTCCCGCCCTCGAATGGCCGCCAAAGCTTGGCTGCACCGGTAGAGGCCGATGCTGGCCCGGGGACTGGCGCCCAACTCCACATCAGCGTGGCACCGGGTGGCTTGGACCAACCTGACCAAGTAGTTGCGCAACACAGGGTCGAAGCGAATCTCCCTGATACGCTGTTGAAAGCCGATGACGTCAGCCTCTCCCGCTACCGGGATGAGAGTAGATAATGGGTCTGCCGTCTCAAATCGGGACAGCATCGCCTCCTCTTCCGCTTCCAGGGGGTATCCCAGACGCAAACGGAGCATGAACCGGTCCAACTGGGCTTCCGGCAGCGGAAAGGTGCCTTCCAACTCAATGGGGTTTTGGGTGGCGATAACCAGGAACGGGGACGGCAAAGGGATGGTAGCGCCGTCCACGGTCAACTGGTGTTCGGCCATCGCTTCCAGCAAGGCGGACTGGGTCCGTGGTGTGGCGCGGTTGATCTCGTCGGCCAGGACTACCTGCGCGATAATCGGCCCGGCGCGGAACTCGAATTCGCCGCTCTTCTGGTTGTAGTAGTTGATGCCGGTGATGTCGGACGGCATCAGATCGGTGGTGAACTGGATTCTCTTGAAGGAACAGTCGAGGGAACTTGCCAGGCTTCTGGCCAGCGTCGTTTTGCCTATGCCCGGCACATCGTCGATCAGGATGTGGCCGCCGCTGAGCAGGGCTGCCAAAGTCAGTTCTATTACGCCGCCCTTTCCCACCAGCACTTTTTCGACGTTGTCTTTAATCCTAGTGGCTACCGGGGCAACCTCGTTGGCAACCGCCAAGGCGGCGGCATTTTGCTGCGTCATAGCCTCCGCCAAGTTACAACCCGGTTAAACGATGCGGCGGTCATCTGGAGCCCAGGTGCTCCTCTACCTCTCGCAAGTCTTTGAAAGAGTCTACGCTACGCCAGAACGCTTCGGTCTTTACTGCGGATATCCTTCCCTGTTGGGCAAGCCTTGGAAAAGTCTCCGTTTCGTGGTCACCCAAGCCCGGCAGTTCCGGTTCGATGCTCCGTTCAAACAGGTAGACCCCGGCGTTGATCCAATAAGGCAAAGCGGCCTTTTCTCGAAAACCGGTCACTTCATCCCGCGAGTCGGTGTCCACCAGCCCATAGGGGCTTACAAAAGGCGTCACCATGAGAGTAGCGGCATAGGAGGGGTTGTCGGCCCTTTTCTCTCGATGACGGTCCTGCAAGGCCGAGAAGGGCTCATCGGTAATAATGTCGCCATTGAGAACAGCTACGGTATCTTCGGATTCGGGCACGGATGAAAAGCCCAGCTTGATGGCCCCGCCCCGGCCCAGGGGGGTGTCCTCAATGCTGTAATGAGCGTGGATGCCGTACCCCCTGCCATCGCCAAAGAAGTCCCGTATCGACTCCCACAGGTAACCTGCCAGGAAGACCACGTCGGTGACGCCAGCTTTCCGAAGCCACTCGACTTGATGCAGAAGAATGGGTTTGCCGCTGACGGGAACCATCGGTTTGGGCATGGTGTCGGTCAAGGGTCGGAGACGCTCGCCCTTGCCGCCTGCCAAGATTAGCGCATACACCGATGAAGGTCCTTGGAGATGACTTTCACCCTGCGGCCCGCGTTTGGTTGCACGATAATATACCCGTCGCAAGGGCGGTGGTCAAATTGAACACCCTGAGTGTGGAAGTCATACGACGAGCACCGCATGTAGGTGGTTCGTGTTGGTCTTCAGTAACGAGCGGGGCTTTTGCGGTCAGACAGGAGGATGATTGGCTACCCGGCCTGGGTTCGAACCAGGGCTTTCAGCTCCAAAGGCTGACGTGCTGCCGCTACACCACCGGGCAATTGCCTGCCCCCGACGCGGGTTTCCCGCCTGCGCGGGAAAGATGGGGGAAGGAGGTTGGAAGGCTGTAACCGGCGTCCCCAACCTTATTCTATTCTGCCGTCGGTATCTCCAATGGTCAAGAGGTCGCGTGTTAGAAATAGGGACTTTTCATTTTCCCGGTTTGAATTATATGGGTCCCGTCTTTCCCGCGAAAGCGGGAAACCATATCACCGTCGCCTATGGCAGCTTTCATGTGGCAAGACCACATGGATTCCCGCCTGCGCGGGAATGACGAGAGAATGGAAAGGTCCTGTGTTGGGAACGGTGAGCATTGCATATCGGTATCGAGTTAAGATCACCACCGGGGTGACCAGTCCTCCACGTCGTTATTGGTCAATCGGCGTTGTTCGGCTCCGTCGGGCTTCATTATGATGATTTCACCCTTGCCGTGCAGCCTTGACACGAAGGCGATATGCTGGCTTCGGGGGTCCCAGTCCGGCATCAGGTCTTCAGTGGTATTGTTGGTCAACCTCCGTACCTCCTGGCCCTTGAATTTTATGGCGTAAATCTCTGAGTTCCCGTCCCTGGCAGACACCAGGACGATGGACTTGCCATTGGGGTCCCAAGCGGGGTCCTTGTCTACCACGTTGTTCTGTGTGACTCGGGTAAGCTCTAACTCGTCGTGCCAGGTCCCGTCCTTCGATTTGCTGATTATATAGACGTCCTGGGCGTCGCCCTCTCCTCGTACAAAAGCGATATGGTCGCCGTTGCGGGACCACACCGGGTCCCGGTCCTGGCCCGAGGTAAGCCGCACCAGGTTCACGCCGTCGGGATTGCGCAGCCACAGGCCCTGTTCAGCTTCGTCACCGTTGCTGGAGAACGCCAGCCAGACTCCGTCCGGCGACCAGTCTCCCAACTCGTCCGCGGTTTCATTGGACGTGACCCGAGTCACGTTCAGTCCGTCGGCGTCCATCGAATAGATTTCCTTGTTGCCGTCCCGGTCGGACACGAAGGCTATTTGTGTCCCGTCGGGAGACCACCTGGGAGAGGTCTCGTCGCTGGCTTCTTTGGTCAACCTCACGACGGTCTCCTTATCGGGGTTCGCCAGGCTTATGTCCATGTTTCCCGACTCATCCGACTGAAACACCACCAGCTTACCGTCAGGAGATAACTGCGGTTCAATGTCGGCAGCGTCATTTCGGGTCAGGGTTACGGACTCTTCCGTCTCTATGTCCAGCAACACAATTTCCGGGTCGCCGTCGGCCATCGACACGAAAACGAGTTGTTGGGGCGAAGAAGGGGAGAAGCAACCCGTAGCGAGAAACAACAAAAGGGTAGCCAGGAAGCATCCGTAAAGCCAAGGCGTTGTAAGGCTTTTCATCAAATCACCAAGCTGGGACTTATGTTAATTGCAACTCGGGGTTTGACCCATGATTGTCAGAAAACGGTCCCGCTAATGGACAATATAGCCAACTTTTCCGGTGACTGCCTTGCTCCAATGGACCCGAATTAAGCGGAATCAAAGCGCCCCCTGACCGTGCAATGTCCACGTGGCAGCAGGGGAGCCTCGTCAAATCTTTCTTGACAAGGCCGAAAGGGTCTTTTAGCATCACACCCAACGGCCAGGCTTGTTCCCATTCACCGGAGGCTGTAAGTCCCGGTTTTTCTACGTCAACTCAGCTATGATTCTCCCTTGGAGGTATTACCGATGAAAGCTTATGTGGGAGCCACCCTGATCGACGGCTCCGGCAAGCCGGCGGTGCCGGACGCGGCACTGCTGATTAACGGGGAGCGCATCGAGTCCGTCGGCCCGCGGGCGGCGGTTTCCTGGCCCGCGGATACCGAAGTCGTGGACATTTCCGGCATGACGATTATGCCGGGACTGATCGATTGCCACGACCACTTGGGTCACCAGAGCTATCAACTGATGAACCGGTGGCACTTGGACGAGCCAACGTCCTTGGCTTATATGAGGACGGCCCGCACCATTGAGGACACCCTCCGGGCCGGGTACACCTGCCTGCGGGACGGCGGGGGACTGGACTGGGGGTTCAAGCAGGCGGTGGAAGAAGGCCTGATCGCCGGCCCCCGCTTGGTGGTTACGGTGTCGATCATATCTCCTACCGGCGGACTGGCTGACAGCGTGGCCCCGTCGGGCCATCGCAACCCATTCCACTTCAACGCGCGCGTGCCCGCCGGCGTCGCCGACGGCCCCGACGGTGTGCGGGCCAAGGTCAGGGAGATGGTGCGTGTAGGGGCGGACCAGATTAAGTTCGCCACCACCGGCGGGGCCAGTTCTCGCCCGGGACACGGGCCCAGGGACATCGAGTTCGGAGAGGATGAGGTCAAGGCATTGGTGGAAGAGGCCGCAGCTCTTGGGCGGCGGACCATGTGCCATGCCGTAGGCGGACCGGGGCTTCGCATGGCCGTCAAGGCCGGCGTTGGCTCCATAGAGCACGGCTCCTACTTGGCGGAAGACCCGGACCTTTTGAAAATGATGGCCGACAAAGGTACGTTCTTCGTGCCCACCTTCGAAGTCTATGAGTTCCACTCCACCGTCAGCGCCCCCCACATGATTGCCCGCGCCCAAGCGTTGATGCACATTCACCAAGAAAGCCTGCATAAGGCATTGGAGGCTGGAGTCAAAGTAGTCGCTGGCACCGACGCCGGCGGGTTCGTCCACGGCGACAACGCCCGAGAAGTGGAACTCCTCGCGCTCCGCGGTATGTCCAACATGCAGGCGATCCAAGCGGCCACCGGATGGGCGGCTGAGTGCGTGGAGATGGAGAAGGACATCGGGACGCTGGAGGCCGGCAAGCTGGCCGACCTGCTGGTGATTGACGGCGACCCGCTCCGGGACATCGCGGTGCTGCGCGACCGGGAGAAAATCAAGGTCGTGATGAAAGGCGGAGAGGCCTACGTCAACAACCTGGCGCCCGCAGCCGTGCCAGTGCCTTCGGCTGCGGACTAAGAGCCTATCCGAAAATACCCATCCCCACGTCTCCACGGGGGCAAGCGTCACTCCCGCTTTCGCGGGAGTCCAGTGTGCCAGGTAGTGGATTCCCGCCCCCCTTCCCCCGTCTTTCCCGCGAAGGCGGGAAACCGGGCCGGGGGCAGGTTGCGCGGGAATGACGGAAAGTGTCCAACTAGATTATCGGACAGGCTCCAAGCGGATCGGATTTTATCGCGGCTTCGCCTGTCTTTCAGGGTTCAATGCGCTTTCACGTGCTTACGCTGTTTCCGGAGGCCTTCGGGCAGCCGTCGCAGTTCTCGATGGTTGCCCGGGCTTGCCGGAACGGCCTTATATCTATAGAGGTCACCGACATACGGGACTACGCCCAAGACGCCCACGGTACGGCGGACGACTACCAGTTCGGCGGCGGTCATGGCATGGTTATGAAGCCTGAGCCGGTGTTCGAGGCCGCCGAAGCCGCCCTTTCAGGTTACACCGACTCCGAAAAAACCCAGGTCCCGGTGGTGCTGTTTACCCCTCAAGGGGAATTGTTGACCCAGCGGGTAGTCGAGGAGCTGGCGCAAGCATCCGCCATAGTCCTCATTTGCGGGCATTACGCCGGAGTGGACGAGCGGGTCTGCCAAGGTTTGGTCACCCGGCAGATCAGCATCGGCGACTACGTGTTGACCGGCGGCGAACTCCCGGCGATGGTGTTGATAGACGCCGTTTCGCGGTTGGTCCCTGGCGTCGTCGGCTCACCGGAAAGCGTTACGGAGGACTCCATCACAACCGGGTTGTTGCAGCACCCCCTTTACACCCGGCCGGCCGAGTTCCGGGGTATGGAGGCGCCGGAGGTGCTGCGGTCCGGGCACCACGCCGAGATCGAGCGGTGGCGGCGGCGCAAGTCCCTTGAACGCACCCTGGAGTGCCGCCCCGACCTTCTGGCTTCGGCAGCGCTGACGAAAGAAGACAAAGAATACTTGGAGACTCTGGGATACAATGCCGATAGATTCCCGCCCCCCTTCCCCCGTCTTTCCCGCGAAGGCGGGAAACCGGGCCGGGGGCAGGCTTCGCGGGAATGACGCATGGCCAAATCTGACTTCAAATTCCACCTGCCCATCCGGGTCCGTTGGATGGAGTGCGACCGGCAGGGAATAGTATTCTTCGGAGCTTATACCAACTACGCCGAGGTTGGGCAGGCGGAGTATTTCCGCCACTTGGGTTTCAGCATCTACGACGTGGCCTTGGCCGGCTACTTCGATACGGCGGTAGTCAAGACCGTCCTGGAATTCAAGGCCCCGGCGCGAGTCGACGAGTTGGTCGACCTTTACCTGCGAATCTCACGCATCGGCAACACCAGCATCACCGCGGAAATGGAGCTCTACCGCCACAACTCGGACCAGTTGCTCACCACCATGCAGGTGGTTACCGTTGGATATGCGTCCGAGTCCGGGACTACCAAGCCTGTGCCCGACGAGTTGCGCAGCTTGATAACACACTTCGAAGACACCGGGGAAGTGCTGCCCTTGGAAAGCCTTCCCGGACTGGCAGAGGCAACCCGCAAGCGTTGATCCTTTCCCAGTCGGCCCTGCTGACGTGCGGCCATTGACGATTACCGTTATCGCGGATAGACTTAGCCCGGTTGACCGGGACCCATCGGACAGCCGGTCCGTCAAGGACCACTATCGCCTCTAAGGACAATGGTTAGCATCTTCATGGCCCGATTATTCGACCTCCACATCCACACCACCAAGGGCAGCAGCGACAGCAACCTTTCACCGGAAGACCTTATCCTGGAAGCCGACCGGCTTGGCTTACGGGGCCTGTGCATCACCGAACACAGCGGGCCGTGGGACCGGCATGAATTCGAGCGGTTTGCCAGCCGTCACAACGTGGTCCTGATCCGGGCGATGGAAGTTGAGACGGACATGGGACACATGCTGGCCTTCGGCATGGACCAGTACCAAGCCGGCTTTCACAAAGCTGAAGTGCTGCGGCAAGCCTCCAAAGCTGTGGGCGGCTTCGTAATCACGGCCCACCCCTTCAGGGCGGTTTTAAGCCGACCCAGGTTTCGACGTCCCTTGCTATACGAGTCGGTACCGGGCGAGTTGCCGAAGGAACCGGAAGACGCCCTGGACCACCCGGTGTTCAAGTTGGTGGACGCGGTGGAGGTCGCCAACGGCGGGACGGCCGACGACGAAAACGGGTTCGCTATGAAAGTAGCCAGCGCCCTGAAACTGCCGGTCACCGGCGGCAGCGACGCTCATTCCGTCCAAGGCTTGGGGCGTTTTGTAACCGCGTTTCGAGACGAGATCAATAACGAATCGGAGTTCCTGGCGGCCCTTCGTTTGGGGGCTTTTTATCCCGCAGTGGGGCTCAGGACCGGAGAACTCCGGCCCTACACGGCTTAGTAGATGTTCCCAAATTGCTTCGCAGTGCCCAATCCGCCATTTCTGATCCTTACCCGTCATTCCCGCGCAGGCGGGAATCCATAGGCTTCAGTCAACGACAAGAGATTCTCAGGGAGATCCGGCAGGACCAACAGGTGCATCTTTGTTATCTCCGACCGTACCCGCCCTAGATCAAGTATGTGTTGCTCTGGACTTGGAAACGACCGGACTGGACGAAAACCGCGACACCATAATCGAAGTGGGAGCGGTCAAGTTCCAGGGAGACCAGGTTATAGACACGTTCCAGACCTTTATTAATCCCGGTCGTACTATCCCTGACTTCGTCCAGCGTCTTACCGGAATTTCCCCCAGTCAAGTGGCGCGCGCCCCCTTTTTCAGCACCGTCTCCGACGAACTAGAGCAGTTCCTGGAGCAATGCCCCGTGGTGGGCCACAATGTCAACTTCGACCTGAAGTTCCTGGCTTCCCACGGAATGGTCCTGAACAACGTCCCCTACGATACTTGGGACCTTGCCTCCATGTTTCTCCCCAACCACATGCAATACTCTTTGGCGAACCTCACCTCGCACTTTAAAGTGTCCCACGTCAATGCCCACCGCGCCTTGGACGATGCGCGAGCGACGCACGGTGTGTTCGTGGCTTTGCTGCGGCGGGCGGCAGAGCTTGACCCGGGATTGCTCACCTACATGATGGGCTTGGCGACGCGCAGCCGATGGGCGATTGCTCCCCTGTTGAACGGGTTGGAAAAGGAAAATGAGAAATTCGCCCCGGCGCCTTCCGCAGTCGGCTTGACCGGTCTTGACCTGGAGACTATTTCCAAGCGTTTGTCCCGTCCCGAAAGACGGCGGATGGACAGCAACCTCGGTACCATCGATGAGAACAACATAGTCAACCTCCTTGGCCCCAAGGGACCATTTGCCCAAGCCTTTTCCGGCTTTGAGCACCGTCCTGAGCAGGAGGAAATGCTCTCCAGCGTTGCCGAGGCCATCTATCAAGCGCGTCATTTGGTGGTGGAAGGCGCTACCGGCGTAGGGAAGTCGATGGCCTATCTGCTCCCCGCGGTGCTCTTCGCCGTAGCACGAGGTGGCCGTGTGGTAGTCTCCACCAAGACCATCAATCTCCAGGAACAACTGCTCAGCAAGGACATACCCGCCCTGATAGGTGTACTGGAAGGAGCCGGACTGGTGGAGAAAGGCGTGGTGCAGGCCGCCTCGCTCAAAGGCAAGAGCAACTACCTGTGCCTGCGGCGGTGGAACCAACTGGCTAGAAGTGACAACCTTGGTGTAGAGGACGCGCGCCTGCTCGGCAAGACCGCGGTGTGGTTGCAGGAGACGGTGACCGGAGACCGTAGCGAGATTAACCTGTCCGGCAGGGACGCTTTCACTTGGAACAGGATATCCGCCGGCGAGAAGGGATGGTGTCCCGGGATGCGCGACGGCAGCCCCTGCTTTATGCGCAGCGCCCACGAAAGAGCGGAGCAGGCCCACATCATCGTGGTGAATCACGCCCTTCTGCTGTCGGACATGGCAATGGGCGGCAATCTCATCCCCGACTATCAATACCTGATAGTCGACGAGGCCCACAGCCTGGAAGATGAGGCAACTTCCCAATTCGGCTTCCAAGTGACCGCGGACAGTCTGGAAGAGCCGCTGGAAGACCAAGTACGCCTCTCTTCGTCACTCCGCTTCGCCCTCCGGGGCGACGAAGTATCCCCGGCGGTCCGACAGGAAGGAGAGCGCATCGCATCCGATTTGGAATCAAAGCCTCCGCACCTGAGAGACTTGTGGTCACGCCTGTGGACTGCGGGTGAGAGACTCCTGGAAAGCCGGCAGGGCGACGAGCAATCGCAGTTGTTGTTGACCACTGACGTCCGTTCACAGCGTGGATGGGACGAGATTTCGCTTGCTTGGGAGAATCAGGACCTGGGGTTGCAACAGACTACCCAAGCCCTTTCCAGGCTGTACCGATTCCTGGATACCACCGAGATTCCGGGAGCCAGCGACCAAGCGACCATAACCAGCCAAGCCGCCGGTATATATGACAACCTGGAGCATCTCAGAAGGAACCTCGGAACGATTTTGACTCCGCAGACCGAAGACAATGTGCTGTGGGTCGCGCGGAACCAACGGAACCAAGGGAAAGGAGAAATCACCTTTAATTCGGCGCCGCTGGACGTTGCCGCCACCTTGCAGGAGCAGCTATTCAATCGGAAAGAGAGCGTAGTGCTGACCAGCGCCACGCTGAGTACCGACGGGACCTTCGACCACTTCCGGCGTCGGACCGGAGTGCCGGAAGACAGCGCCGAACTCCAAGTGGGAACACCCTTCGACTATCGCAGGGCTGCCCTGTTGCTAATACCTGAGGATATGCCGCAGCCCAACTCTGAAGGCTACCTGCAAGCGGCGTCCAAGGTATTGGTCGACCTAGCAGTTTCTTTGGGCGGACACACTATGGCCCTGTTCACCTCCTACTCGGCCCTCCGGGGTGTCGCCCAACGGGTGCGGACTCCTCTGCAAGGGCACGGCGTGGAGGTGTTTGCCCAAGGCGTTGACGGTTCAGCTCCGCAGCTTATGTCAAGGTTCAGAGAGACCCCGAACAGTTTGCTGCTGGGGACCAGCAGCTTCTGGGAAGGAGTCGATCTGCCCAGCGGCGCTTTGAAGGCCCTGGTATTGACCCGGCTGCCCTTTCAAGTGCCGACCGATCCAATCGTCAAGGCCCGCTCGGACCAGTACAAGGAACCGTTCATGGAATATTCCGTTCCCCAAGCGGTCCTTCGATTCCGTCAAGGTATTGGCCGGCTGATCCGCAGCAAGGAAGACCGTGGTGTCATCGTGGTGCTGGACAAGAGGATAACCGGCAGGTCCTACGGAAGGTCGTTCCTACAGTCCATACCTCCCTGCACCCTGCAACCGTGCAATCTGTCCACCGTAGGGATGCTGACTTCCAGTTGGATCGGCTACAACGGAGCCGCGGGAGGCAACCGTGCGCCTCGCCGTTGACCAGCCCTTTGACTTGGCCGCCAGCTTAGAGAGCGGGCAGGCCCACCGCTGGGCTTACCCCAAGGACGGCGACGACGGCTGGTACACCGGCGTTATCCGCGGGGACTTGGTGCGTATCCGGCAGACCTCCGAGGTCGTGGAGTTCCAATGCGCCCTCTCCTCTCCGTCGGACATGGCGGTACGGCTGGCAAGCTATTTCCGGCTGGACGACGACATCGAGGCGATTTACGCCGACATCACGCGCAACGACGAAAAGATGGCGGCTATCGTGAAAAGATACCGGGGCTTGCGATTACTGCGTCAAGAGCCTTGGGAGTGCTTGGTATCTTACATCTGCTCGGCCAGCAACAGTGTGGAGGCTACTCAAAGAAACGTTGAGGATATATCGGAGGCGTTCGGGTCGAAGGTTGCCTTGAACGGTTGCCAGCGATACACCTTCCCAAGCCCCACAGAATTGGCGTTGGCAGGCGAGGAGAAGTTGCGGGAGTTGAAGCTGGGACTATCGACTCGCGCCCATAACATCCACCGGATTGCCGAATCGGTGAGCGACGGCAGCTTGGACTTGGAAGCATTACTGTCAATGCCCGGGCCCGACGCCATAAGAGCGCTGCGTAAGCATCGGGGTATCGGAACGAGAACTGCCCACTGCATTGCCTTGTTCTCTCTGGAAAAATTGGATTCCTTCCCTGTCGATAGATGGGTGGAACTGGCCTTGATCCAATTGTATTTCCCATGGCAGCAAATACCTGCCAGCCGCAAGCTAATGGAGTGGGCCAGGTCCCACTACGGTCCCCACACGGGCTATGCCAGTTTATACCTTTACTACTGGAGCCGACGCTGGGACTGGGATGAGGAAGAAGGTGACGACTTCGCGGCTTCTCATTGACCAGCCCTTCGACTTGGCCGCCAGCTTGGAGAGCGGGCAGGCCCACCGATGGGCCTATCCCAAGGACGGCGACGACGGCTGGTACACGGGCGTTGTCCGGGGTGACTTGGTGCGCATCCGGCAGACCGCCGAGACCGTGGAGTTTCAATGCGCCCCCTCCTCTCCGGCGGACATGGCCGCCCGGCTGGCAAGTTACTTCAGGCTGGACGATGATATTGAGGCCATTTACGTGGACATCAACCGCGACCCAAGGGTGGCGGAAATGGTGGAGCGGTACCCGGGTCTTAGGGTGTTGCGGACGGAACCCTGGGAGTGCTTGGTGGCGTTCATCTGCTCAGCCAACAACAACATCCAGCGTATCCACCACATGATGGAGACTATGTCCGAGGCCTTCGGCTCACCAGTCAGCCTGAACGGCCATACTCGCTACACTTTCCCCCGACCTGCGGACTTGGTTGAGGCGGGCGAAATGGAATTGCGAAGGCTTGGGCTTGGCTTCCGCGCCCCCTACGTGCACTTGGCGTCGGTAGCAGTGTTGGAGGGCCGTTTGGAACTTGACGCCCTGATCGAAATGCCTTACTTGGAGGCCAAGGCCGCTCTGATGGAGCAGCGTGGCATTGGACCAAAGATAGCCGACTGCATAGCGGTGTTTTCTCTGGAGAAGCTGGAGGCCTTCCCCATCGACGTATGGGTGCGCCGCGCCTTGGCGGAGTGGTACTTCCCGGGTCAGAAGCCGCCGCCGGACCGCGTGATGCTGGAGTGGGCGATGGAGCACTTCGGACGTTACGGCGGTTACGCCCAGCAGTACCTGTTCCACGGGAGGCGGCTCAGAGACAAGAAGCGTCCGACGTGATAAACTCTATCGTAGTAGTGTCCCCAACTCGCAAAGCGATGCCATTGAGAACTCGGAGTTTCAACCGATGTCCATAAGTGAACGGGAAGTTAAGCCGGGCAACGAAGCGTCCAACCGTAAGTCCGAGTGGTGGAAATCTTTGTTCGGGTCTACCATCAGGGAAACCATTGAAGATATCAAGATCATTAGCGCAGATTTAAGGAAGTCGAGTAAGGATCCCAGCACAGGCTCCGGGTCAACCAAGTGACGCCAGAGAATGGCGAGCGTTGGGTGCGAGTTGTGTCCCGGGCGGCCGTTACCTTTTCCTTCCTCGGCATAGGGTCGTGGCTGGTTATCATGCAACAGATAGATTGGGGATATAGCTTCCTAACGTTTGTTGCCGGGTATTGGCTGAAATAAGCTATCCCTACCGCAACACCAGCTCCCCGAAGAAACCGGTTACGCTGGCCGGTCTCGTTCCTCGATATGCAGGACCAAAAAGGCAAGTAGCTCAGCCGGTGATGGCAGCCCGTATCTTCAGCACCATTTCTTGGGCCTTGTCAAGATTATCCCTGACCTCGATCATTCCGGGGCCGGTGCGGCCGGTGCTTGGATACCGCTCCGCAAAATAGTATTCGGTAACCTCTTTGCAAAGAAGACGGAATTCCTCCAGGTCGAGGTCATAAGCCAGAGCAGAGTCCAGCAACGATACCAGGTTATGAGTCCGTTGCAGCCGCCAGCCGCTATAAATCAGAAAGGCTTTCAGGGCCTTTTCCAAAGCCTGCTGAAGGTGGAATCCGGCTCCTTCAGGGTCTTCAGATGCCAAAAGTATGCTAACTCGCCGCAAGTCCCGTTCCGCGATTGTCAGCCAGTCCATTGGGTAGCTGGATTCTCCGCCCGTCATCAATACCGCTTCCTTATTCCACGACGCCTCTCCGTACAGCGCCCGTCCGTTCTCCACAATGTCCTCGATGAAATGGTCTCCCTTCAGAAGTCGGCTGTTCATTTCGTCGGGAGTCAAAACAAAGAAATCGACGGCAATTCCCGGATGCGTTCCGTCCGATGCCCGGCGCGCCTCGGTCACCCGTTTCATGAAGGGATCTTCCGTTTCCTTAACAATCAGCAGGTCGATGTCGCTGTCATCGTCCGGCACACCGTAGGCGTAGGAACCAAACAGGATTACCTGCTGGGGCGCGTATTCCGCTACGAGCGCGTTTACTACCTGTTGAATAAGCTCTTCATTGACCTTTGCGGTCGTCATAAACGAAGCCCCAGCGTATTACCAACTTCTTCTCTCTATTGCGTCAACACCAACTTCCCGAAGAAGCTGGTCGCTTCCATGGTGCGGTGGGCTTCCGCGGCGTCCGGCAGGGCGAAGGTGCGGTCCACCACCGGCTTGATCGCCCCGCGGTTCAGCATCTCGGCGATCTCCCGCATGTCCTCCTTGGTGCCCATGTAAACGCCATAGACCTCTTTCTGCTGGCTGAACAGCAGCCCTAAGTGAAGTTCGGTGCGAAGCCCCGTGGTCGCGCCGCAAATGCCGTAGCGCCCTCCCGGCCGCAGGGAAGCAAAGGCGGGGGCAAAGAAGTCGGCCCCAACGTGGTCCACCACGCAATCGACGCCGGCCCCCCGGGTCAATTCACGCACCCGCTGACGGATGTCTTCCTCGTTGTAGTTGATGACTTCGTCCGCGCCCAACTCCTTGGCTTTGGCTGCTTTTTCAGGTGTGCTTGTCGTGGCGATTACCCTCGCGCCGATAACGTCCTTGGCGGCTTGGATTGCCGCAGTGCCGACGCCGGCGGAGGCCGACAGGACCAGCACCGTCTGCCATGATTTCAGTTGCAGGCGACGCACCAGCATGTTCCAGACCGGCAGGTAGGTCGTAGGCACCGCTGCCGCCTGCTCGAAGGTCACTTGGTCGGAAATCGAGTGGACGTTGGCTGCCGGAACGGACAAGTACTCGGCGTAGCTCCCGTCGATGGCGCTCCCCAGGAATTGTGACCTGCGGCAAAGGTCGTCCTGCCCGGCAAGACAAACGGTGCACTGCTGGCAACTCAACCGCGGATTGACGATGACCCGGTCACCCTCTTTCAGCCCGTTGACGCCCGACCCCACTTCGGCGACCTCCCCGGCGCAATCGCCGCCCAGGATTAACGGAGGCGGAAATTCGCGTTGCAGGCCGCGGCCCCCTTCTCGGGTGTACAGGTCCAAGCGGTTCAGCGCCGTGGCCCTTACTTTGAGTTTCACTTCGCCCGCCCCGACTTGAGGGTCGGGGCGCTCCCCATAGGTCAGGACTTCAGGCCCCCCGTGGGACTCAATATATACTGCTTGCATTAAATTACGTCTCCGATCATTTGCCCGGTATCAGGGTCTCCGGCCGAAGTAGCAGTCGTCGCACAAAAATACGATGGCCAAGGCCTCTTCGTGGCTGCCAATGCGGCCACACATGGGAATATCGCTGTCCTCGGTCCACGGTTGATGGAACTTGCCCCCGCACATCTGGCACGAAGTCTGGTGTATTCCATCCAAGGCGTCTCCGCAGATGACGCAAGCCTCCGCCGTCAAGTCCTCATCCATGAGACGGTTACCCTCCTTGGACCAATAGTTTTTGTACCAAGCCCCGCTCTTCCTCCTCGGTGCCAATCTGGCCGTCCAGCCTGGCGTTTCGCAAATCGTTGAGAATTTGCCCCATCATCGGCCCTGACGGAACTCCCATCGCCAGCAGTTTCCGTCCGTCCAAAGACGGTGATACGAATCGTAGTTCTTCCAAGTATCGGCCCAACTGGCGGCTCACACTGGGCGACTCCGTTAACATGGAAACTGCCAGCACTGCTTCCTTGGCATACGGCTCCACCAACCGGGCCAGTTGCGACCCGGACAATGCAAGGTCGGCGATGCGCCGTTCCGCTACTTTTACTTTCAGGTCAACGGTGTCTCGGACTACCTGCGCCCAAGCGTTTGGCATATTCAGTCGTTGTATTACGGCATCGGTGTCGGCGGGAGAAAGAGGGTAAACAAGGGCCGCCAAGTAAAGCAGTGACTTGTGAGCGCCGGCAAGTTTCTCCATTCCCGGCGCGGTTGCCGTCGCCATAACGGACGCTAACCGTTCCATCGGCCCAGCGTCCGTCAACGAAGGGTGTATACTGGGCAGAATGCCCAGCGAAGCCGCCCTGCGTAATGCGGGCGCTGGATTTTCCTCTTGGAAAGTCCTGTCGATTTCGTGCCGCAACCGGTCGCCAGTGACGGTACTGATGCATCCCTGGGTGACGGCCTCGCCCATCCAGCTAAGCGTATCTTCTTCTATCTGAAAACCCAACCGTTGTTCGTAGCGAACAGCCCTCAACAGCCGGGTAGGATCGTCCCGGAAGCTGGCAGAGTGGAGGGCCCGGACCGCTCCCGATCGGATGTCTTCCACGCCGCCGTGGTGGTCCACGACATCGGGGTTCTCTTGGCAGATGGGCAGAGCCAGGGCGTTCATGGTGAAGTCGCGCCGGGACAAGTCGTCGTCGAGTCTGGAAGGGGTGACTCGGGGAAGGGCTCCGGGATAAGGATATACTTCGCTGCGGGCCGTAACCAGGTCGACGTGCGCATCATCCAATGTAACGGTTGCGGTACCGAAAGTGGTGTGGACCAAGGCCCGCCCGCCCAGGCTTTCCGCGATTTGTCCGGCCAACGGAGGAGCGTTGCCTTCCACCACGAAGTCAAGGTCTTTGATGGGAACGCCCATCAAAGCGTCACGGACCGGCCCCCCTACCAAGTACACCGGCAGGGACTCTCTCAAGGACAGTCGCCGCAACTCTTGGAACAGCACAAGGCTTTTCTCGCCGATACTGCGTACCACACCATCGATGAGGAGTCGGCTATAGAGAATATCGGGCGTGGAGGGCCTCCTGAGAACGCTATTATAGCATACGGGTCGCTCTCCCTTGGCCCGCCGGGCGGCATTCAACTTGATAGGCTTCGTTGGGTTCTATAGAATGCCCACATCTTTAACCCGCATGAGGTGTTGCCTTGGCTCTTCTTCAACCGGACCCAACCTTTTATCCGTCGCCCGAGATGGCTACCCAAGCCCCGCCTGAGAGGTTGGGGTACGTGGCCGGTCTAAACGTGGACGGACGCCCCGACAGCATGTCGGTTGTAGACCTTGACCCCGCTTCCTCCAATTACAGCAGGATAGTGAGTACCGTCGAACTACCCAACGTCGGGGATGAACTGCATCATTTCGGTTGGAACGCTTGCAGTTCGGCCCTTTGTCCCTACGCTCCCCATCCTCACCTGGAGCGGCGGTATCTCGTTGTCCCAACCCTTCGAACGTCCCGGATATACATCCTGGACACCAAGCCGGACCCCTACAATCCACAATTGGTCAAAACAGTGGAGTCCGACACCATATTCGCCCGCACCGGCTATAGCCGTCTTCACACAGTCCATTGCGGCCCCGACGCCATCTACCTGAACGGCATCGGGTCCGCCGAAGGCGGTGCGCCCGGCGGAATCATGCGCATAGACCACAACACCTTCGAACCGCTGGGCCGCTGGGAATTGGACCGGGGCACTCAACAAATGTCCTACGATTTCTGGTGGCATATCGGCTTGGACGTCGCAGTCACCAGCGAATGGGGCACGCCGGACATGTTCGAGAACGGCCCGGTGTTGGAACACATCGTTAACCACAATTACGGCCATAAAATCCACTTCTGGGACTTGCGCCGCCGCCGGCACATTCAAGAGGTGGACCTGGGTTCCGAGTACCAAATGGCCTTGGAACTGCGTCCCGCTCACAATCCGACCCAGGCCTACGGGTTCGTTGGAGTGGTGGTAAACGCCAATGACCTGTCGTCCGCGGTGTTCACTTGGTACCGGGAAAACGGCAAGTGGGCCGCGAAGAAGGTCATCGAGATTCCAGCCGAGCCGGCCGACGCCAACCTGCTTCCCGATGCACTCAAACCGCTGGGTGCTGTGCCGCCGTTGGTCACCGACCTGGACCTCTCGGTGGACGACAAATTCCTCTATGTTTCCTGTTGGGGAACGGGGGAACTGCGCCAGTACGACGTTTCCGACCCGTTCAACCCTGAACTCACCGCCACGGTGCAGGCGGGCGGCATCGTGAGGAAAGCCGCCCACCCCGCTTCCGGTCCACTGGTTGGGGCTCCGCAGATGGTGGAGATAAGCCGGGACGGGCGCCGGGTCTACGTCACCAATTCCCTGTACAGTTCTTGGGACGACGTGTTCTACAACGACATGACCGGATGGATGATCAAGGTCAACACCAACCCGGAGGGAGGCATGGAGGTGGACCCGGACTTCTTCGTTGATTTCGGTCGGACCAGGGCGCACCAAGTACGTTTGGAAGGAGGGGACGCATCGTCCGACTCTTTCTGTTATCCGTAAAGTTTTCCCTGGATGCTTCTTTCGTTCCTTGCCCACGTTGAGCCCGCCGCGTTGGCCTCCTTGGGGGCCTTGGCGGGTCTGGCTGCATTGGGAGCTTTCCACGGCCTCAATCCGGCCATGGGCTGGCTCTTCGCGGTGGCTTTGGGACTGCAACAACGCAGCGCTTGGGCTATAACCCGGGCGCTGGTTTTTGTCACCGCCGGTCACGCCGCCTCTCTCGCGGTTGTGGCCGTGTCCCTGTTGATCATCGGGGCATTCATTCCACTGGACTGGGTCAGGATTTTCTCGGGCATTGCGCTGTTGCTGTTCGGCGGGTACAAGGTCTTCCGCTACTACCGTCATCCAAGGTGGGTGGGGATGCAGGTCACTCCCCGCGACCTCATCCTGTGGTCGTTCCTGATGGCTACTTCTCACGGCGCGGGCCTGATGCTGGCTCCGATTATTTTGAACCTCAATGAGCGGGAGCACGGCTTGGGAGACTTGGACCACCACGCCGACTTCCTAGACTTGACCGATACCTCAGTGGCGTGGAGCATCGGACTTGGCATACATACTCTGGCCATGGTGCTGGTCATGTTCCCTGTCGCCATGGTGGTCTACAAGAAGGTGGGACTGGCGTTCTTGAGGCGGGGCTGGATCAATGTGGACTTATTCTGGGCCGTAGCCTTATTCCTGGGGGGTGCCGCCACACTCATGTTGATATGGCTCTAGGGGCAATGGACGTTCTCCTTGACGAGAAACACTGAGGTAGTCCTGTGTTTGCTTTGACAAACGGCTTTATCGATGGATACAATCTTGGCAGCTAAAACTAGGAGGTATGGTTGTGGCTGAGTCTGAGTTCACCACGTATTACGATTTCCGTTGACCTTTCGTATACAATGCCAACATGTGGTTGGCAAAGGTCCGGGAACAAAGCGGAAACAACATCGACGTTGACTGGCAACCGTTCTCTCTGGCGCAGGTCAACAACAAGGAAGGCGACAACGTCTGGGACCGGGCCGAAGTACAGGACGGCTCCGATCCCGTTCTGCTTGCCCACATGGCCGGACTGGCAGTCAAGCGGCAGGGCAAGGAAGCTTTCGAGGCTTACTTCATGGCCCTGCTTAAGGCCCGTCACGAAGACAAGGCCGACCTGAACGACCAAGCGGTCATTGACGCGGCCGGTGAAAAGGCCGGAATTGACATGGCCCGCTTCAGGGAGGACATCGTCGACCCTGAGTTGCTGAAGGAACTCGCGGAGAGCCACACCAAGGCGGTGGACGAGTACGGCGCATTCGGTGTGCCTACTTTCGTCTTCGACAACGGCAACTTCGCGTTCCTCAAGATGTTCATCCCGCCCGATGAGCAGTCAGTGGAAATCTACGACAACCTGATGCACTCGATGAAAGAGTTCGCTCACGTCGGGGAATTCAAGCGCCCGCAGCCGCCCTGGCCTCACGGCGTCATCTAAGGTCATCCGGTGACCCTGAAACGCTTGGAAGCAGCCTTGGGCTTGGAGTTTCAAGACCCAGGGCTGCTTCAACAGGCGATGGTCCACCGGTCATTCCTCAACGAGCAAGCGGGAGAGTTTGCACAGTCATACGAACGCTTGGAGTTTCTGGGTGACTCGGTTATTGAGCTAACGGTGTCAACGGAGCTCTTCCGCAGGTTCCCCCTCTTCAGCGAGGGTGAGTTGACCAAACAACGTGCTGCTTTGGTCCGGACCGAATCGCTGGCCCGATTGGCGCGGCGTATTGGTATAGGAGAATTCCTGGTACTTGGGAAGGGTGAAGAGGCTACGGGTGGACGTGAAAGGGACTCGATCCTGGCAGCGTCCTTCGAAGCCGTGGTAGCGGCGGTGTACTTGGACCAGGACTACGATAACGCCAAGCGGTTTGTGCTCCGTCTGTTGGAACCCCAACTGGAAGTGCTGCAATCTGAAGGTCCGCCCATCGAGAACCCCAAGTCTCGGTTGCAAGAGCACGTTCAAGGTATGGGCATCCCGTCCCCGCGTTATAATTTGATCTCCACAGAAGGCCCCGACCATGCTCCCTCGTTCACGGTTGAGGTTCTGGTAGACGGACACGCCATCGGCATAGGGCGCGGAGGGAGACGCAGCGACGCCGAACAGGATGCCGCCGCCGATGCGCTCCGCCGACTTTCGGACCTTTAAATATTGAAGTTGTTTTATGCTTGGCATTTTTCGGCGTAACCGCGAAGAGAACAAGAAGCGTACTGAGACCGGGGTGGAACCCAGCCGGGGACGGTGGTTTGGGCGAATTCTCAACGTGCTCCGCTCGTCTCGTTTGGATGACTCGGTCTGGGAGGAACTCGAAGAGATACTGATCTCTTCCGATGTAGGAGTAGATACCTCGCTTCGTATTATTGACGAGATGAAGGTTCGGGTAAGGGACGAAAAGCTGGAAGACCCCGACCAAGTGTTTCAGGTACTGAAGGAAGCGTTGGTACGGGACCTTGACCCGGGGGAAGCCGATGACCCTTGGTTGGATTCAGTTGATGAAGCCTCTCCATACGTAGTGCTGATGGTGGGTGTGAACGGAGTAGGCAAGACCACCAGCATCGCCAAGCTTGCCCACCACTACAAACAAGCAGGGAAAAAGGTCATTCTCGGGGCCGCAGACACATTCCGGGCAGCCGGCGCCGAGCAGTTGGAGATCTGGGGCGGACGAGTTGGCGTAGAGGTCATCAGCCATCGTTCCGGAGCCGACCCTGGCGCCGTAGCCTACGATGCCTACCAAGCCGGTAAAGCCCGAGGCGCCGACATTATCTTTATCGACACCGCCGGACGTTTGCACACCAAGACTAATTTGATGGAGGAGTTGGGCAAGATCGACCGGGTGCTGAAGCGCTTGGATTCGACCGCGCCCCATCAGGTGATATTGACGCTGGATGCAACCACAGGCCATAACGGCCTTGCCCAAGCCAAGTCATTCAAAGAGGCAGTGGACTGCACCGGGATATTCCTGGCCAAGCTGGACGGCACCGCCCGGGGCGGCATCGTTCTGTCGATAAGACAGGAATTGGGGGTCCCTATAATGTTCATTGGCACCGGGGAGCAGTTGGACGATTTGGCTCCCTTCGACACTCAGGACTTTGTTGACGCTCTGCTTGCTCCGGTCAACTGAGCCTCGGTGCCCGAGCACGACGTCTCTGCATCCTAACTCCCGCAACCGCTGACGGAAAACCGGCCATTCCGTGATCGACGCCTTAGTCTGGTTCCTGTCCATCCACGTCCTGGGACTCCTGAGCTTGCCATTGGCTTTTGCCCTCTTCAGCAGGCTTCCCGACCGTGGGTACACCCTGGCGAAACCTTTGGGTTTGATTCTTGCCTCTTATGTCCTCTGGCTGCTGGGGTTGACCGAGTTTATCCCAAATTCCCAAGCCGCTATCGTCTGCATCCTTTTGCTCATGGCGGTTGCAGGCGGATTCATCCTCCGCGCTCACCGGCGGGAACTGGGGCGCTTCCTGGCAACCGAGAGAAGGACAATCATCGTTGCCGAGGTTGTCTTTCTGGCGTTTTACCTTTTGTGGCTGGGTATAGTATCCAGCGCCCCCGCCATAAATCACACCGAAAAGCCGATGGACTTCGCCTTTTTGAATGGCGTGCTTCAAGCCTCGCATTTCCCGCCGGAGGACCCTTGGCTGGCGGGCCATTCCATCAGCTACTACTATTTCGGCCATTTCGCCATGGCGTTGCTGACCAAGCTCACCGGCATAGCCTCGAGCATCAGTTACAACCTGTCACTGGCCCTGGTCCCCGCCTTGGCTGCAACTGCAACCTTCGGCATCGTCTACAACCTGTTGCGCCTGTCCAGGGGGCGGCGCCGGACTGCGGTCTCCTACGGCGTTCTGGGGGCCGTTCTGCTGTTGGTCATTGGGAACCTGGAGGGGGCGTTGGAGTTCGTCCACCTGCGCGGTTGGGGCAGTGAAGGATTCTGGCAATGGGTTGGGATCAAAGGTCTGGACGGCGCATCGACCGGCCAAGGACTGTTTCCCGACGGCCATTTGTGGTGGTGGCGGGCAACGCGGGTGATCGATACATTGTCCGGCGGGCAGAGTCTCGACTACACGATTACCGAATTCCCCTTGTTCAGCTTCGTATTGGGGGACTTGCACGCCCATGTTCTCAGCTTGCCCTTTGTGGTGTTGGGACTGGCCCTTTGCCTCAACGTTTTCGTGTCCGGAGACAGAATGGGTCTTGTCTGGCTGCGCCAGCATCCCTTGGAGTCCATCGCCATTGCCCTCTTCATTGGCTCTCTTGCTTTCATCAACGCTTGGGACTTTCCCTTGCTGGCCGCTGTGCTGGCTCTTGTGGTCTTGCTCAAAGCCTATAGCCAGGAACGAAGCAACCCATGGAAAGCCGCCGCGTCAGCGGCCGTCATGCTCCTGCCCATTGTCGCATTGGCGGTAGTCCTGTTCTTGCCCTACTACCTGACCCTGGACACTCAGGCGTCGGGAGTTTCGCCATGGACCGGCCCGTCTACCCACCCGTTCTTGTTTTTCATTGTCATTGGCCTGTTTTTCACCCTCGGCGTCACCTTCGCTCTGGCCCAACTGGCCGAGCTACCCCGGCCGGGACGGCCGCAGTTACCGGTTATTGTGTTGATACTTGCGGTAGCGTTCCTGCCGTTGTTGGCTTGGATGACTTTGGTACTCTGGGACCCCGACTCCGGTACAGGCCAGGGAGTAACCCTTGTCGACGTTGGTGGCCGGGTCCTCTGGGTTCTGCCGGGAATCGCATTCTTCGTCGTGGCGGCGTTCAGTGCTGTGCAAAGAGGCCTTCAACGCCGGTCTCAGGTGATCGCGTTCCCGTTGCTGCTCTTGGCCTTGTCCATTTTCCTGCTGGTGGGCGTGGAACTGTTCTATGTGGCGGACCTGTTCGGCAATCGTATGAACACCGTATTCAAGGTCTACTACCAAGTGTGGCTCATGCTGGCGGTAGTTGGCGCCTACGGGCTGTGGTATTGGCAAGCCAGAATGAGAATTTCAGCGCGGGCGACGCGCCGGGAACGGCAAAGACCAATGTTCCGGATTAGACGCCGTCTACAGCGGGTTGGAAGACTTTGTTGGACTTGGGTGCTTCTTCTTCTCATCGTGGCTTCCCTGTACTACCCGGTTGGCGCGGTGCTGGACCGTATGGGTTGGCTGCATGGCGGGCCCAGTTTTGCCGACAACACCCTGGACGGCCTTGCATTTGTCAAGGAGTCCAGCCCGGGAGAGTACGCCGCTATTCAATGGTTGCGGGACCAAGCCCCTCCAGGACGGATTGTGGAGGCTGTAGGGCAAGATTATTCCGATTACGGTAGAATCTCAGCCAGTACCGGGTTGCCCGCTATTCTGGGTTGGGAAGGCCACGAATTGCAGTGGAGGGGCGGCCACGAGCCAATGGCTGGACGCCGGGACCATGTAGCCGCCGTCTACCAAAGCAACGACGTCGCAGAGATCCGGCGTATATTGGACCGGTACGGAGTGCGGTACATATACCAGGGAGACCGCGAAATGGCGACCTATGGACAAGGTCATCTCGAGGAGTTCGACACGATTTTGAGAACCGTGTTCCGGCAGGGCCGCGTAACAATATACGAGTATTCTCCACTGGACCCGAAGGGTTACATCAACGGTGGCGGCAATGACCCAGGTTAACAACTTCTTGACCAGTAAAAGGATGCCCCGCTTCCGCCTTGCGACCCAGTTTGGATGGCTGGAAGCGGTTTTTTTGCTCTTGACCGCCGCCGCCCTGGGGTTGCGGCTTTGGGAACTGGATGGCCGCGCCATGCACTACGACGAGGCTATCCATCTTCATTTTTCCTGGAAGCTCGCCCAAGGGACGGAATATATCCACTCTCCCTGGATGCACGGCCCCTTCCAAATTGAACTGGTCGCCTTGCTGATCCGGTTCTTGGGAGATACCGATTTCGTTGCCCGTCTCTGCTACCCGCTGTTCGGGACTGCCTTGGTGGCCTTGCCCTATTTCCTCCGGGACCATATCGGCAAAGCCGGCGCGGTCATCACGGCTGTTATGCTGACCCTGTCGCCTACTTTGCTGTATTTCAGCCGGTTCGGACGGAACGACATCCTCATGGCGTTCTGGGTAACTTTTCTATTCATCCTCATGTGGCGCTACATCCACGAGAGCAAAAACCGTTACCTGTACTTCGCCGCGTCGATACTGGCCTTGATGTTCGCCACCAAGGAGACCGCCTACATAGTGACGCTGGTATTCGGTGCGCTGCTGTTCCTGCTGGCGTTGCCTAACTTGGTGCCTTGGGCTTTCGGTCGAATCCGGCTTTCCCAACTCAACGGCGCAGCCGGATTTCTGCTGCTGCTCCTGACGCTGACCCTACCCCAGTGGGTTGCATTGGCGGGGCTGTTCCAGGGTGTCCTGGGTCTGACGCTCGTCAGTCCCGTTGGTGTGTCCCAAGGGATCGTTGGCACACCGGAGTGGTCGACCCCATACGTATTGTTGCCGCTCTATGATGCGCCCTGGCTGTTCCACGCCATCATCGGCGTACTGCTGACCATTATCCTCTGGCTGGCCAACCCGTTGGATAGTTCGGGGCCAGACACCCCGACTACCGGGTCCATGTCCAGTTTCCTTGCAAAGGTTTGCGGGGTCATTGCTCCGGCGGCCGTTGCCGCCGCCGTTTTCATGGCGCTGTTCCGTCCTTGGAGCTCGACCTCCTTTGGAGCCGCTACTTTAGCCGCCGACGTCATGATTGCGACAGCATTGGCGGGAGCGGCTGTGGTTGTCGTTGTTTCCGCTCGTCGTGACCTGCGAAGACGGGTTATGGTCCTGCTGTTGCCGGCAGTCATAGCCGTTGTTTACCTGACGTGTTTTACCGGGCTGGTGGACGTCGACGCTGCGGCAAGAACTGTGCTCCCCAGTGGCTTGCCTGTGGATACCGGTTCCAATGTGTTGCCGGTTGCTGTACTGGCCGCGGGTGGGCTGTTGGTTGTTGCATTGGCCGTCTCCATATACGTCGGGGTGCGCTGGCTGGGCAAAGCCTGGTTGGTCTGCGGCGTCATCTTCTACGGGGTATGGGCCACTCTTTACACCACAATGTTTTCCAATTTCGCGGGTCTCTTCAGCGGAGCGTGGCAGGGAATGGGCTATTGGATTGCCCAACAACCCTTTGCCAGGGGCAACCAGCCTTGGTATTACTACTTCGTCGGCCTCTCGGTTTACGAACTGTTGCCGGTGATATTCGGACTGATTGCTTTCGTTTACTTCTTGAAGAAGGGAGACGTGATGGGTCTCGCCCTGTCCTTTTGGGCCGGCGTTACCTTGCTGGGTTACACCATCGCATCGGAAAAAATGCCTTGGCTGCTGGTAAATATCACGCTGCCGTTCATCCTTCTGTCTGGAATGTTTTTGGGAGAAATGGTCGAAAGAGCAGGCCGGTTTTTACTGCAGAGAACGGAGAGGCCCGTAGGGGCGGGGCTTGTCCCTGCCCAGGGCGCCCACAAGAGGCGCCCCTACGCGCGCTCGGCGGTAAAGGTTGGAGGGATGGTTGCGTTGTTGTTATTGCCGCCGTTGGTTGTCGTAGCCGCCGTCTATTTGCTGTTGGGGTACGTAAACGGCGATAATGGTCTGTCCCCGGTCCCGTCTCTGTTCCAGGGGATCGTGTTGTTCCTCGTTGCGGCGGCGGCGCTGGCAGTTGCTTGGCTCGTCCGGTTGGCGAGGCCGTCCACCGGGTTAGCGCTGACGGCTATGGGTCTGGCGGGACTCCTGCTGGTGTTCGGGACTGTAGCTGCCTTCAGGGCTGCATACACTTACGACGATTCAAGCGTAGAGATCCTGGTCTACGCCCAAGGCAGTTCAGACCTCCCCAAGACCTTCCGGGAGCTGGACCGTCAAGTGTTTGAAGGCGGCCAAGGCGACGGCAACCCTGTGCTTGTGGATTACGACATGTGGTATCCATTCCAGTGGTACGTCCGGCATCCTCATGACGAGGGGATTTTGCAGTTCCAGTGCTTCAAGGCCGAGGGAGAGGATGGGTGGAATAGCAGTTGCAGTCCTGTGTCGGAAGAACAGGCATCCCGGACCCTTTTGCTCAAGGCGAACCACGGTGGTGAAGACGTAGAGTCCAAGGTCGAAAATGAGAAGGAAGGCCCTTTCCGAGACCTGCTGTGGTTTCCCGAGAGTTACCGCCGCCCCCACGAAAACCGCCAAGCCGAGGGTTCGCAGTGGGGTATTCGCGGGCTTCCCAGCGCCACGCAGTTGAGCGAAGACTTCAACTATTTCGGGAAAGTCGCTGCCAGCCGTGAGTCGTGGGCCGACGGCATCAACTACTTGGTTTTTCGGGACTTGGAGGCCGATTGGTTTATTTCGGAGTATTACAGTTTCTTACCATGAGTAGGGGCGCCCATAGCTGGCCGCATGGCAGGGTAGGCGCCCACAAGGGACGAGGGCAGCCACGAGGGCTGCCCCTACGAGTTCATGGGATTAATCAGATTAATCAGGATAATCAATGGTGATGTTTAACAATTGGCAATTCTGGCTCGCGGTCGCGGTAAGCATCCTGTTCCTGGTCCTGTTGCTTTACCAAGTCGACTTGGGCCATCTCCGGTCTGCCGTCCTGGAGGCCAACTACCTTTATGTTGCGCCTGCCGTTGGCGTCTACTTCGTGTCAGTCTGGTTCCGTTCGGTGCGCTGGAAGTTTTTGATCTCTCCCATCATTGACTGCCCGGTAAAGCGGCTTTATCCGGTTGTCGTTATGGGGTACATGGCCAATAACCTGCTGCCGGCCCGGTTGGGAGAGTTGGTCCGCTCCTACTACCTGGCGCGGCGGGAGGGTATCACTACCAGTGCGGCCTTGGCCACCGTGGCCGTTGAGAGAGTGTACGACGGGCTGACCCTGCTGGTGCTCTCCGCATTGGCCGTCCCGGTGTTGCTGGCATTGGGACAATTCGACGGCGCCAGTGAAGCTGCCCGGACGACCTGGGTGGTTGTGGCCGTATTGACGGCCGGGTTGTTCCTATTCGGCTTGGTGTTTCTGACGGTCCTGGTGGTAGCGCCGCGGTCGGTGGATTTGGTGTTGTGGTGCCTGAAGATCATCCCGTCGGAAAAGGCCAGGACCAAAATCGGAGGCTGGGTCGTTTCCTTCGTAAGCGGGCTTCAAATCCTCCGGTCTCCCAAGCAGCACTTCGTCCTTTTCCTGCTTTCGTTGCCGGTATGGTTCATGGAGGGAGCTGTTTACTACTTGATTGCTTACTCCTTTGGCCTTGATCAAGTCTTCGGGTCTGTTTGGGTGTTGGCGTTGGCCATAGCGCTGGTGACGGCGACCTCCAATTTGGCGACGGGGTTGCCCACGGCCATCGGCGGCATCGGCCCCTTCGAGGTTGTGGCGCAGCAGACGCTGGCGGCGCTGGGTGTGGATGCGTCGACGGGCGCGGCTTATTCCGGGTTCGTGCACTTGGCGGCGTTGTGGCTGCCGGTGACGTTGGCAGGGCTGGCGGTGATGTGGAGGCAGAACATTACCCTTACCCAGATTGCGGCCACGGGGCACGGTCCGGAGGCGGCGCCCGATGCCCTAACGCCGGTGGGCCAGGCGAGGGAGGAGCTGCCATGAGGGTGGGCATCATCGGAGGGGGCGCGGCGGGGCTGGCGGCGGCTTACGAGCTGACGACCCACGGCCACTACGTGGAAGTATTCGAACGTGCGCCCTTCCTGGGCGGCCAGGCCTCCACCTTCGAGGTTGGCGGCGGCCTGCTGGAGAGGGGTTACCACCACCTGTTCGTAAGCGACACCGACATGGTCGACTTAATCCATGAACTCGGCTTGGGCCACAAGCTGGCGTGGCTGGAGTCGAAAGTGGGCCTGTACCATGGTGGGACGATCTGGAATTTCAGCACACCCATAGACCTGCTGCGGTTCACCCCGCTCTCGTTGACGCAGCGGCTGCGCGTGGGTTGGTGGACTTTTGTCCTGCAAAAGACCCGGAACTGGCGCAAGTTCGAGGGCATCACCGCCCGGGACTGGCTGGTGAAGAACATGGGCCGCCAAGCCTATGAGGTCATCTGGGAACCCTTGCTGAGGGGCAAGTTCGGCGACTTCTACGACCAGATCAGCATGACTTGGTTGTGGGGCAAGATATATTTGCGGGTGGCGTCGCGCGGCAAGGGTTTGCAAAAAGAACGTCTTGGCTACCCCATGGGCAGCTTCAGCGAAGTGTTCGATGTTCTGGCAGAACGCATTCGTGACCTGGGCAATCAGGTGTATATTTCCGCCGGCGTGAACCAAGTGGTCGTGGACGACAGCGTCGCCAGCGGTATGGTGGTGGAGTTGCCCGGCGCCCAACCGGAAACCCGATTCTACGACGCCATTATATCCACCACTCCATCCTACGTGTTCACCCGTCTTGTTCCTCCGTTTCCCGACGACTACCAGGACAAGCTGGTCAACGTCCAATACCTGTCGGCGGTGCTGGTGATACTGGTGCTTGACCGCCCGTTGACCGACAGGTACTGGATCAACATCGCCGACCCGGAACTGCCTTTCGTGGGCATCATCGAACACACCAACATGATCGACAAGAGCCTGTACGGTGGCCAACATATTGTCTACTTCAGCAACTACCCCAGCCGGGACAGTGAGCTTTACCGGAAGAGCGCGGAAGAACTCGTTAAGGACTTTGTTCCGCACCTGCGCAAACTGAATCCAGACTTTGACCGTTCCTGGATACTGGAGTACCACCACCACAGGGTTGACGGAGCCCAACCCATCATCGGCCCCAACTACAGCCGGAGAATTCCTGACCACCGGACGCCCTTCAAGCGTCTCTATCTGGCGAACACTACCCAGATTTATCCGGAAGACCGCGGCACCAACTATTCGGTAAGAATGGGGCGGCAGGTAGCCCGCATGGTTATGGAAGACTACGGTGCGGTCGACGGAGAACCCGTCTGATTGCATTTGCGTCGCTTGGATGCCAAAATGACTACCGCCGTAGACGCGGGTGGCTGTGTCGGTGCTTCAGGAGGCCAAGTTGACCATCTCAGGACCAAATAGTGGTGAGCCGATGGGACTGTTGGACGGTGTCCGTGCCGTTGACCTTACCCATTACTTCTCCGGCCCTTATTGCACCAAGCTGCTGGCAACCCTGGGGGCGGAGGTTATCAAGGTCGAACGCCCTGGCGTTGGAGACCCCATGCGCCGTTTCGGGCCCTTCGCATCCGCGCTGATTCCCGAAACCGGCGGCGACCAGGGCCGACGGCTAACGCACGAGGAGCGAGAGGAAAACGGGGCTTGGTTCCTGTATCTCAATACGTCAAAGAAAAGCCTGACTCTGGACCTCAAGTCGGCGGACGGCAAGCAGGTCCTCCGCGAGCTCTTGGGGTCGTCGCAGATATTGGTGGAAAACTTCGCGCCGGGCGTTTTGGACAAGCTGGGCTTGGGGTACGATGAACTCCGCGCGGTCAACCCGTCGTTGGTGATGATCTCCATAACCAACTATGGGCAGACCGGGCCGCGCCGCGACTGGAAGGCCGCAGAGATCAACCTGTACGCCGCGGGCGGCCTGATGAACATTACCGGCGAGCCCGAGGAGGAGCCGCTTAAAGAGGGCGCTCCCCTGTCTCAACTGGGCGCGGGCCAAAACGCTTTCGTGGCAACTATGGTGGGGCTGATTCACGCCGAAGATTCCGGCGAAGGCCAACACATCGACGTCTCCATCGCCGAATACGCCACCAATATCCTCGAAAACGCCATGATGCAGTACAGCTATTCCGGGCAGGAGTACACCAGGGTCGGCAACCGGGGCTATGGCCGGGCCGCTTGGGGCATCTACCCCTGCCGGGACGGCTACGTCGGCATAATCGCCGGGCCTGACCAGAGGTGGCCGGAAGTGGCCAACATCATGGAGCGTGAGGAACTGGCCGACCCTCGTTTCGCCAGCAGGTACGGACGCTTGGTCCATGCCGACGAGGTGGACGCTCTGATGCTTCCTTGGCTGCTGGACCACGACAAGGTGGATGTTTTCAAGGCCGGCCAGGAACACGGCTTGGCGTTCACCTACGTCGCCACTATGGAAGACCTGCTGGAGATGGAGCAACTGACCGCAAGGGACTACTTCGTTGAGATAGACCACCCGGTTACCGGCCCCCTCCAGTATCCCGGACGCCCAATCAGTCCTCACTCCCGCAGCGACGCTTGGGTCTACCGGCGCGCGCCCCTGCTGGGGGAACACACCGATCAGATTCTGGAAGACCGGTTGGGCTACTCCACCGATCAAATCAGCCGCCTGCGTGACCAAGGAGTGATTTAATTGCCCACAGCCCCCTCCTCACATTCCGGCAACGCCGGGCAGCCGTTGCGCAACTTCCGCATCCTCGACCTCTCCCGCATCTGGGCAGGGCCTTACTGCACCAAGTTGCTGGCCGACATGGGCGCCGAGGTCATCAAGATGGAGTCTCTGAGTGTCTACGACTCCCATCGCGGCCCGGTCAACCCCGCTCCCGGGATTGTGTCGTATCCCGATGCCGACCCCGGCGAACAGCCTTGGAACCGTAACGGGTGGTTCAACTGTCTCCACATGAGCAAGTACGGCATCACCTTGGAGTTGACCGGGGAGTCGGGACGCCGGGTGTTCAACGAGTTGGTGTCGATAAGCGACGTCCTGGTTGAGAATTTCCGGCAGGGCAGCCTCGAACGCTTGGGCTATAGCTACCAGGAATTGCGCCAGCTTAGGCCCGACCTGATTTACGTCTCCATGCCTGCCTTCGGCAACGGCGGTCCCTGGCAGAAGTACGTTGCTTACGGCATTGGTCAAGAGCAGCTATCGGGCATGGCCCACATGACCGGGTACCGGGGCGAGGGGCCGATGAAGTCGGGAATCAACCACGGCGACCCGATAACCGGCTCCCATGCCGCCGGTGTGCTGCTGGCGGCCCTCCGGCGTCGGCGGCGCACCGGGGAGGGCATGTTTATCGACGTGTCCCAACAGGAATCAGCCGTGGCCCTCATAGGCGGCGAAGTATTGGCCTACCAGATGACCGGAGTCGAGCCGGAGCGCCGGGGTAACCGGTCTCCTTGGTTCGCTCCCCACAACTCGTACCAATGCGCCGGCGAAGACCGGTGGGTGACCATTGCAGTCACTTCCGATGAGGAATGGCTGCGGCTTGCCGAGATACTGGGCGGCTCGGAGTTGGCCGCTGACGCTCAGTACGCCACTGTATCTGATCGCATGGAACACCAGGATACGCTGGACGCCTTGATCGGGGCTTGGACCGCCGACAAGGACGCGCGCGAAGTTTGCGAGCAACTGCAAGCCGCCGGCATACCATCCAGCCCGGTCATGGGCGGTCCCGACCTGCTGGCAGACGATCACTACGCTGCCAGGGGCACCTTTGTCGAAGTGGACCACCCGCAGGTTGGACCCAAGATGTATCCCGGACCCGCTTGGAAAATGTCCGCTACGCCGGGAAGAGTGCGGTGGCCTTCGCCAACTCTCGGCCAGCACAACCGCTTGATTTACAGCGAATTGCTGGGGATGCCACTAGACAGCATAGCCGCGCTGGAAGAAGGGGGGGTTATTGGCGTCAAGCCTACTGGCTCCAGGATTATCTAGCCGTTGAGTTTGGGCCGAGGGTAATCAAAGATTGGCAAATCTTCACTACTATTGAGGAAGGTGGACCTGTGACAGAGTCGGAAGTCATCTACGAAATAAAGGAAGGAATAGCCTACATTACGCTCAACCGGCCGGAGAAGCTGAACGCCATCAACCCCGAAATGCGAGAGTTGTTGTGGGACGCTTTCCAAGACGTGCAGAACAACCCGGCGGTACGCTGCGCCATCGTCACCGGTCGGGGGCGGGCGTTCTCTACCGGCCACGACCTGGTTGCCATGGCGAATGCGCGGGCCAACGAGGGCCCCAGCACAGGCGACCTGTACGTCGTCCAGTCCAACATCTGGAAACCGATAATCGCGGCCATCAACGGCATTTGCTTGGCCCAGGGCTGCGGCATCGCGTTGGGCAGTGACATACGCATAGCTTCCACCGAGGCGCGGTTCGGATGGCCGCAAGCGAAACGTGGTATCTCATCGGTCAGCGGGCCTGCTCTGCTGTCACAGGTAGTGCCCAGGAACATCGCCTTCGAGTTCCTGTTCACCGGGGAATTCGTCGACGCCCAGAAGGCGTTGGACTTGATGCTTGTGAACTACGTGGTCGAGCCTGACGAGGTGATGTCCAAGGCGGAAGAAATGGCCCGCAAGATTACGGCCAACGCGCCCTTGGCCCTTGCCGCCATCAAGGAGGCTTCCGTCAAGGGTTCGGAAATGGGCATGGTGGACCGGGTGGCATTCGCACAAGCCAAGCGGGACGAAGTGCTGAACACCGAGGATGCCAAGGAAGGCGTCGCGGCCTTCGCCGAGAAGCGCGCGCCGGTCTGGACCGGGCGGTGAGTACGTGTTTTGTAGCCACCGTCCTACGGCCAGAAAGGAGTGTGGCATTTCGGTTGGGCGAGGCTAACCTTTCAATCGTACGTAGCCTAACCTTTCAATCATACGCCATATAACCTTGCAATTGGACGAACTAAAAGTTACAATTGGACGGTGATTGCGAACGCTCTAATTCCCAGATTTGTAGTAAGCCGTCTCGCCGAGGCCATTGAGGACTCGCCGGTCGTTCTAATTCAAGGCCCCCGCCAATGTGGCAAGACTACACTGGCACGGACGGCTTGTCCATCGCATACGTACTTTACTTTCGACGATGTAGCTGTCCGCACAGGGGCTGAGGCAGATCCCATGGGGTTTGTTGCAGATCTGCCTGAACTCGTCGTATTAGACGAGGTGCAACGTGTGCCATCGCTCTTTACCGCGTTGAAGATGGAGGTCGACAGACGTCGTACACCGGGGCGGTTTGTACTTACCGGCTCGACCAACGTATTGGCCGTTCCAACGATCCAGGACTCTTTGGCGGGCCGCTTGGAAACGGTCCGCCTTCATCCCTTGGCCCAGTGCGAGTTGCACTTGAGCTGTCCGTCCCATAACGGCTTTATCGACAAGATGTTCGGCGGTCAATTCATAGCCGGTCAAACGGAGCGGTTGGGTCCGCAATTGGCCGAACGAGTCGTCTCCGGCGGTTACCCCGCTGCCCTTGGTCGGCCTCCGGGACGAAGGCGCGCCAACTGGTACCGGAATTATATTGATTCGCAAGTACAGCGGGACGTGGGTGACTTGGCCCGCATCAGGGGGCTAGACGTTCTGCCCAGGCTTCTCGCCTTGGCGGCATCGGAAACCGCGCAGTTATTCAACGTGAGTGGACTGGCGTCGCCATTCCAGCTAAGCCGGCCCACCATTGCGGAATATGTCACCCTTCTGGAAAGAGTCTTTCTTCTGGAACGGCTTCCCCCTTGGCATGTCAACCGGGGAAAACGCTTGATAAAAACGCCAAAACTGCACGTAGGCGATACTGGCTTAGCCTCTGTCCTGCTGGGCGTCGATGTTGCCGCGTTGACAGCAGACCGCTCCCTGTTGGGCCAGCTTCTCGAGACGTTTGTGTACCAGGAACTACGCCGTCAGGCCACTTGGCATGTCGGTCCGGTAGAATTTTTTCACTACCGTGACAAGGACCAAGTCGAGGTCGACATCGTCATGGAATTCGGTCGGCTCGTAGCCGGTGTCGAAGTCAAGGCAGGCGCGACGGTCAGGTCGACGGATTTCCGCGGGTTGCGCAGGCTCAAAGATGCCGCTGGGACGCGCTTTGTCGCCGGGGTGGTGCTGTACGATGGCGAGGCCACCGTCCCCTTTGGCGAGAGCATGTATGCCGTTCCCCTGCGCCTGCTTTGGGAAATGTAGTGACCGTTTGACCGGACCTGCTCCTCTCGTTGCGAGAGGGAGATGCCATGCTAGAATACTCGTGCCTCTGTCCAAGGCGTTAGCAACATTTTAGTCGGGTAGACGAAATAAATCTGGAGGTTGGCAATGGCTACGCTTACAGCCCCGGCGACGGTATCCATGGACCCCAGTAAGTTGGACCGGGTCACCGAACTGTTCCACCAGCAAATCGCCGACGGCCTCCATCCCGGGGCCGGGTTGGCGGTGTACCGCTACGGCAACCTGGTGCTGGACATCCACGGCGGCATGGCCGACGCCAAGGCAGGCAAGCCGGCCGACGCGGGGACCATGTTCGTTCTGTTCTCCTCCACCAAGCCCTTGGCTGCCGCATGTTTGTACATGCTCAAGGAGCGGGGCCGGTTGGAGTGGGACGATCCGGTGGCCAAGCATTGGCCGGAATTTGCCCAGAACGGTAAGGAATCTGTAACCATCCGCCATATCCTGAGCCACCGGGGTGGGTTCCCGGACACTCCAGCAGACCTGCCGTGGACCGACTGGGCCGACTGGTCCAAAGTGACCGCCGCCATGGAAAGGGCCGCGCCCAAGTTCCTGCCGGGAGAGGTAATGGCGTACCATCCCATCAACTACGGATGGGTCATCGCCGAGATAGTGAGGCGGATTGACGGGCGGTCCTTCGATAAGTTCCTCGCCGAGGAACTGGCGACCCCGCTACAAATGGAAAACACTTATGTAAACTTGCCGCCCGTGTTGGATGACCGCGTGTCGCGTATCCACCTGATGGACGAGGCCGCCGACACCAACGGGTACGCCTTGGTGTTCGACAAGCCGGAAGTACACCACACCATCACGCCTGGGGCCAACGGCATCGCGTCGGCAGGCGATCTGGCCCGGTTCTATGCCATGCTGGAACGCCACGGCACCCTTGACGGGTCCCAAGCGTTGCGCCCGGAGACGGTGGACGAGGCCGTTACCCTGCAAGTTGAGGGCGAAGATCAGTCCCTGGGCCAGTATGCCCAGCGGTCGATGGGGCTTGCGCTGGCAGACGAGCGCATGGGCGTCGCCACAAACAATCCGTTGAATACATTCGGTCACGGCGGAGCAGGCACGTCAATCGGCTGGGCTGATTTTGACTCCGGACTGGCGGTGGGCTACATCACCAACGGCTTCCAAGGCTCCGAGATCAACAACGCTCGCTTGGCCGCCGTCTCCCAAGCCGTCAGGGACGCTTGCGTTTAAGGAGGGACGATTGTACAAGTCCCTTCACCTTGGCAAAAACCTATCCGGGAAGTCGAAAGAGGCGCGAGTCTCCCTGCGCAATAGGCTAGGTATTTCATTCTGGCCTGTCCCTCTTATCTGGAGCAAACTATGACTGCCATACGAGATGAAGTCCACCAACTGGTTGAAGCGTTGGTTGATGATAAGTTGACCGAGGTCAGGGACTTTCTGCAAGTTCTTGCGATGGAGCCGGATGAACTCACGGACGAAGAATGGGAAGAAGTCCTTGAGGGAGAGGAGGAGTTTAGGAAAGGTGAATGGGTCCGGTGGGAAAGCGTAAGACGCAAGGATGTATGAAGTCCGCCTTAACCGGAGAGCGAATCGCTATTACCAGAGGGTTGATGCCGACACTGCTCGACGACTCAACGAATGTTTCGAGAATCTACGCCAGGACCCTTTCGGCTTGGGTGATGTCAGACCTATTCGGGGAAAGCAAGGTTTATACCGCTATCGAGTAGGGGGTCTTCGAGTGATCTTTTCAGTGGACCGGCGTGCGCGGATTGTAAACGTGATCACCGTCGGACCCCGAGGAGATGTCTTCTAGACATTCCCAACATGGATGGAACACGGCTATTACGCAGGCAAACGTCGCTTTGGAGGGCGGCTTTAGTATTAAGGAGAAAAGGAGTCTACCAATGGCTGGAGCGTTAGACGGGATTCGGGTTATTGATTTCGGGCAGTATGTGGCCGGGCCCTTGGCCGGTATGCTCCTGGCAGACCAAGGGGCGGACGTTATCAAGGTGGACCCTCCAGGTGGACCTCGCTTCAAGACGCCGGCCAACGCCACTTGGAACCGGGGAAAACGAAGCATCCACTTGGATTTGAAAGATCCGGCCGACCTCAACGTGGCCCGGCGCCTCATTGCCCAGGCCGATGTCGTGTTGGAGAACTTCAGGCCCGGCATAATGGGGCGCTTGGGGTTGGGCCCCCAAGAGATGTGCCAAGCCCATCCTCAGTTGGTCTACTGCTCCATGCCCGGCTTCGCCGCTGACGACCCTCGGGCAAATGTCAGGGCCTTCGAAGGTGTCGTCGGCGCGGCGTCGGCAACTTATGTTCCGAGGGGCGCAGGTCCTGACCCCACCCAACCGGTCTATACTGCTGTTCCCATCGCCTCCAGCTATGCGGCTTTCCAAGCCGTCGTTGCCGTGACCATGGCGCTCAACGCGAGGGAACGGGACGGGTTGGGCCAGCATATCGAGGTGCCCTTGTTCGACGCGATGTTCCCGTCCATTGGGGCCCGCGGGATGAAGGTGCACGACCCATCCAAGGAACCTCCCTCCATCACAGGCCTCTTGAGCGGCCATTACCAGTGCAAGGATGGACGCTGGGTCAGGTTCAGCGGCTCCGGGAACCAGAACTTCCGCGAATTTTGCGAGGCGGCCGGGGTTGGCTCCTGGACCGACGAAGGCTTGACCGACTTCTACAAGCTGCTGGAAGACCCGGTGCTTGCCGCAGAGGCGGAGCGGCGTTGCAGGGAGTTGTTCAAGACCCGTACCGCGCAGGAATGGGAAGACTTGGTTGCCGAAGCGGGCAGTGAATGCACCATGTCGCGCACCGCGGTCGAATGGTTTGACCACCCTCATGCCATCGAGTCGAAGATGGTCTTAGAGGTCGAAGATCCGATATATGGCAAGATGCTCCAACCCGGTATCGCCGCTCGAATGTCTGAAACCCCCGGGTCGGTGCGAGTGCCCGCTCCCACGCCGGACCAGCACCGGGAGGAAATTCTGACTGAGCTCAAGGCATCCAGTCCCAAGCGGGCTGTCACATCGTCTGAGACCGCCTTGCGTTCCGCCTTGGACGGCGTGAAGGTGCTGGACCTGTGCATCATCCTGGCCGGCCCCACCCTGGGCCGGACGATGGCCGAGTTCGGGGCGGACGTCATCAAGATCGACAATCCGATCAGGGGAAGGACGGTGGCGCGCCACAACGACGTAAACCGCGGGAAGCGCAGCATCCTGCTGGACCTCAAGTCTGAGGAAGGACGGGATGTCTTCTGGCGGTTGCTGGAGGACGCTGACGTGGTGGCGCAAAACTACCGTGCCGGTAAGCTGGAGAAACTTGGGCTAGACTACGAGTCAGTCCGGGCGCGCAAGCCTGACATTGTGTATGCCTCCCTCAACGCCTTCGGTCACATCGGGCCGTGGGCGGCGCGGCCTGGCCACGAGCAGTTCGCCCAAGCTGCTACCGGCATGGACCGGCGTTTCGGCGGTGACGGGCCGCCGGTTATCCAACCCAACACAGTGAATGACTATGGCACCGGCTACATGGGGGCCTATGCAGTTGCCCTGGCCCTGCTGCACCGCCAGCGTACCGGGCAGGGTCAGCATGTGGACGCTGCCCTGGCCTACACTGCCATGACCCTCCAATCGGTGTACAACAACCTCTACGATGGCAAGACGTGGGACGAAACCAGCGGCCAGGATGCGGTGGGAGACGGCCCTTTGCACCGCGCCTACAAGGCCGCCGACGGCTGGTTCTTCATAGGCGCAGACGAAGCCGATCTGGGCCGATTGGACGCCGTTGAGGGCCTGTCAGGCGTCGCGTCCCTGAAGAGCATAGCCTTGGCCCAGTCATTGGAGCAGCGTTTCCTGTCTCAAGACCTGACTACCTGGGTGCATCGCCTGACCGCCGCGGACATCGGCGCTCATCGGGTAATTTCCGATGTAGGCGAACTGATGCGTGACCCGTGGGTGGTAGACCACCAACTCAGCCTGACACGAGAACACGACGATATGGGATTGGTCACGACTTGCGGCCCTGCTCCCCGACTTTCGCGGACGCCGCTGGTTCCCGGTTGGGCTGCGCCAAAGCCGGGCAAGGACGCCAAGGAAATTCTCGCGGAGGCGGGTCTGGGAGACAGGTTCGACCACCTGCTCCGGCAGCAGGTCATCCTGATGGACGGCGTGGGGGCGGGCTAGGAAGGCCTGGCAGGGAGGGACGATATGAGAGGCTCACGGCTGCCCCAAGGCGGCGAAAACGTGTTGCAGACTATCCGAGCCAAACGGGCCTCGGCGGAAGCGTCGGGCATGACTTTGCTCGACCTCTCCATCGGCGAACCAAAGGGCGCTGCCCTGCTTAGCGCACGGAAGGCGGCGGCCAACGCCGTGATGAGAGGTGAGGAGGCGATGCACGCCTACCAGTATAACGCGAGCCCGGGTGTGCCCGGTTTCTCGGAACGCTTTATTCAGGTGCACGTGGACCGGGCTTTCTCTGACTTGGAGGTGGACTACCTGCCAATTCCCGGCGTCAAGCCCATGCTGGGCCTCGTTCCTTTGGCCTGCGGATGCGCCCACCAACGGGTAACTGTGGCCACCACTACCAGCCCCGGGTACCCAATCCCGGCGGACTGGTGCGGTTATCATCCCCTCGTTGACCACTATGCCCTGTCGATGACTCCGGAGAATGAGTTCCGTTTCTCACCCGATGCCATCGCGCAAGGTACTGGGCTGGTGATGATGAACTATCCCCACAACCCGTCGGGGCAAGTGGCCTCCGAACAGTGGCTTAGGAAGGTATGCCAATACTGTTCCGACCATAGCATCCGGCTGTTCAACGATGCCGCCTACATCATTCTCAGTCACGGACCGGACAGCGTGTGCTTGGCCCAGGTTGCCCCCGACTACCCTGATCTGTCCTGGGCCGAGGCCTTCACGGCGGCCAAGCTCATAGGCAACGGCACCGGCTGGCACGTGGGAGCAATAGTCGGGTCGCCGGACTTCATTGGCGACCTGAAGGAGGTGAAGGGCAAGACCGACACCGGGTTTGTTGCGCCCATGGCCGCCGGGGTTGTCGCCGCCTTCGAGGAGGACCGAGAGGGCATCGACCTGTACCGGGAGATGTACCGGTCGCGGCTCAACCTGCTCATCCGCCTGCTGACCGGCCAGGGAATGCGCCTAGCCATTCAACCGGCGGCGGGTTTCTTCACCCTTTGGATGGTGCCGGACCAAGCCTTTGGACGACGAGTGGAGAGCGCCGAACATTTCAACTTCATGATGATTGAAGAGACGGGCTTGGTCGGCGTCCATTTCCCGGGCTATGTTCGTTACGCTGTCTGCGGCGACGTGGAGGCGATGGCCGAAGGCATAGAAGCCGCCTTCGCCCGCGCCGAAGTCTCTTACGACTGAGGGGACTTTCTAAACGACGCCGGACTATATAGGCATCAACGGCTCTGCCGGTTCCGCCGGAGGGTCCAGCTCCACCGTGTTGGCGTTGAAGGCCAGCATTGCATAGAACCCCATCAGTGTGGTCAGTTCCACCAGCCCTTGGGTGCCGAACTGTTCCCAAGCCAGTTGAAAATTTTCCTGGCTGACTCGGTGGGTGCCGAAGAACTCCAGTCCCAATTTCACCACGGCTTGTTCGTCCCGCGGCATTGGCGGCAATGGTCGCTTGTGCTTCAGGGCGTCCACCAAGTCGTCGCTCAGTCCCGACCGCCGTGCGGCGGGTGCGTGGACGTTCCAGATGTACTGGCAGTCGGTTGCGCGTGCGGTGACTATCATCGCCAGTTCCCGTATCCTTGGCGGCAGCGACGATTCGTTGCGCACGTAGTTGAACAACGGCGTGGCCCTTCTCGACATTTCAGGGCTATGCTTCAGCACCGACATAGGGCCTGTGCCTACGCCGCTTGGCGGAGCGGACACCTCATCGAATATATCCCGTAGCTCTTCCTTGATCAGGTCTCTTGTCGGCGGGTCAATTCGCGCCATATTCCCTTCCTCTCTTCTCCGTATCCCATGCTGCATCCGTTAGACTTCTGACAGCAGCCGGTTTATTTTACGACCGTGATGGGATATGTTATGCAAATGCTGGACTTGCTGAAAACTCACTTTGGCTATGATGCTTTTCTGCCGCACCAGGAAGAGATTATATCCTCGGTGATGGGTGGCCACGATGCTTTTGTCCTGATGCCAACGGGCGGCGGCAAGTCGCTGTGCTATCAGTTGCCCGCTCTGGCTTTGGGCGGGGTGACCCTTGTGGTGTCGCCGCTCATCGCGTTGATGAAGGACCAGGTAGACGGCCTGCGAGCCAACGGCATCCCCGCCGGCTTCATCAACAGTTCGCTTACCCAATCGCAGATTGCGAGGGTAGAGGAGATGGCCAGGCAGGACCGGTTCCGCATCCTGTACGTGGCCCCGGAGAGGGCGATGCTCCCGGATTTTCGGGACTTCCTGGCCCAGTTGAATGTCAAGCTCATTGCCATCGACGAGGCCCACTGCGTATCTCACTGGGGCCACGATTTCCGCCCAGCCTATCGGGAATTGAAGACTTTGCGCGAGGTCTGCCCCAACGCTCCTGCCATCGCCCTCACCGCCACCGCCACCAAGCCGGTGCGGGAGGACATTCTTTCCCAGTTGGGGCTTAGACAGCCCAGCGTGTTTATTTCCAGCTTCAACCGCCCCAACCTGTCCTACTCCGTTCAGCCCAAGGAACGCTCGATCGACCCTCTGCTGGCGCTGCTGGAAAAACACCGGGGCCAGTCCGCCATTATCTACTGCGTGGCCCGTAAGACGACCGAGGAATTGGCCCACAGTCTGTCCCGGTGCGGCTTCAAAGCAGAGGCATACCATGCCGGGCTGGAACCGGACGTGCGGCGAGCCATACAGGACCGGTTTATCCGCGATGAGACCCCCATAGTGGCAGCTACCATCGCCTTCGGTATGGGCATAGACAAGCCCGACATCCGCTTGGTGGTCCACTACGACCTGCCCAAGAACCTGGAAGGTTACTACCAGGAAACGGGAAGGGCCGGAAGGGACGGGATGCCCAGCGAGTGCGTCCTCTTTTACTCCTATGCCGACAAGGCCAAGCAGGAGTATTTTCTGGACCAGGTGGAGGACCCCGAAGAACGGGAACGTTCACGCCGCCGGCTGGACCAAATGGTGGCCTTTTGCCGTCTGACCACCTGCCGCCGCAAGTACGTGCTGGAGTACTTGGGTGAAGAGTGGCCCGAATCCAACTGCGGCAACTGCGACGTGTGCCTGTCTCCGCGGGAGGAGTATGACGCTACTGAAGTCGCCCAGAAAATGTTGTCGGCGGTGATTCGTACCGGGGAACGCTTTGGCTCCGGGCACGTCATGAGGGTATTGCTGGGGGCAAGCACAAAGAGAGTGCAGGAACTTGGACACGACAAATTGTCCGTGTTCGGCGTCGCCGAGAGGCACTCTATGGACGAATTACGTCAATTGACGGATGCGTTGTTGGACGAAGGTCTTCTGTCCAGCTCCGGCGGTCAGTACCCAACCCTGCAAGTCACTCCGCAAGGACGGGCATTTCTGAAAGCGCGTGACTCGTTGACCCTGACCCGTCCAGTGACACCGGACCGTGACTCCGCCTATTTGGGGCCGGAGTCTTCGCCTCGAGGACGTTCGGCTCGCCAAGGCCGCAACCGTCCTTCCGATACGAACGGCTCTGCGCCATACGATGAAGGACTGTTCCGGGAGTTGTCGTCTCTGCGCAAGCGAATTGCGGACGAGCGAGGCGTGCCTGCTTATGTAATCTTCAACAACCGATCGTTACAGGATATGGCGCGGAAGGCTCCTCGAACACCGACGGAGTTCACTCAAATCTCCGGAGTCGGTGAAGCTAAGCTGAAGGACCTTGGGGGACCGTTTCTTGAAGTCATTGAGTCTTACGTCAAGACTCATCCCAAGGATCATAGGAGCCGAAATTCCACAGGTGCCCTTCAGGGTCCCGGGCGGAATACAGGCGGCCACCATAGCCTTGGTCGGCAATTTCCATGACAATCTCTGCGCCGCAACCTACCGCGTGGTTGTAGTGGGCGTCGATCTCTTCTATGACGATATAACAGGACTGGGTGTTGATGCCGTCTTTTCCGGGAGGAGAGACCATCCGTCCATACTCGTCGTCGGCGCCTGAACCAACCATGATCATCCCGTTGCCCAAAACGAGTTGAGCATGGGCGATCACGCCGTTCTCGCCTGCCACCACCAAGTGCTTGCGAAACCCGAATACGTTGCAGAGCCACTCGATTGCAGTGGGAGCGTCCCGGTAGCGCATTGAAGGGATGATGTTGCTCGTTCCCATGTCCAAGCTCGTTAAAGCCCCAGGGTTTCCGCCAGTTTGCATCGGTGGTACCGTATGTCGCCCAGGTAGTGGTAAGTCGATGTCAAATATATTCGATATGGTCAGTCATATCGTCCGGTTCCAATACTTGATGGATTAGCGTGAGTCCAAAGATTAACCGACCTACCGAGCGGCTTTGAGGTGCATAAACAATTCCTGCGTGACGAGCTCCAGCAGCCGCCAAGCGTAGGAAATCACGGTCTTGAGTGAAGATGACACGTCCGGCAGATTCAGCGAGTCTCAAGTGTTCTTCGTCCGATTCTCCCAAAGTCCCTGCCTCGGGAACGCTCAGTACGTCTACTCCCCTGCGGCGAAGTCCCATAACTACGGCTTTCGATACGTTCTCATCCGTGTAGAATCTAATCCTCGCCATCAGGCATAGGTGTACCGAGCTTTTCCAGCAGCTTGGAGTTGGCGTTGCCGCCCAAGGTTTTCACGAACCGCTCGCCATCCTCGATGGATTGGTCTATCTCTTGACGGTGGTCGAAGTAATACGCCAACGCCGCGTAAACGTCAGCCAGTGTCAAATCATAATCGGTGGCGATTTCGTCTGCGGTCATTCCGGCGCGCTCATGCCATAGGATTATATTTTCTACTGTGATTCTATGCCCGGCAATGCGAGGTCTTCCACCCGATATGCCCGGCGTTGATTCGATGTGCTGGTCCAAGGATTGCATTTCCATGTACCTACCTACCTGCGACGGCGGCCTTCCCATAATCAGCCGCAGGTGTCTCATATTTGTTTGGTTAGCCCAATTACAGCCCCAGCGCCGCCGCCAGTTTGCGCCGGTGGTAGCGCGGGTCGCCAAGGTAATGATATAGCGTGCGGGACGCGGCCGTGTGCAGGGTGAGGCCGTACTCCGTCATGCTGCCGGTGCCGGCGTGGACCTCGTGGGCGAAGTTGCACGCTTGGTAATAGGCCTCGCTGCCCACGGCCTTGGCCAAGTGGATGCTGTCGGCGGCTTTCCTGCCAATGTCCAGCTTCCACAGGGTCTCGTAGGTGGTCCAGCGGGCCGCGTCAAGTTGGTTGACCAGGTTGATGATGTGGTCCTGCACCCGCTGGAACCGGCCAATGGGAGTACCGAACTGTATCCGGGTACGGCTGTACTCCACCGACATCTCATACACCGCTTGGCAGGCGCCTACTTGGTAGGCGCACAGGAGAGGGATCGTATCGGCGATGGCCTGCTCCAAGGCGGCGATACCTTCCGGAAAGGAGCCGCCGAGAATGGCTGACTCGTTCACAGCAACGTTGTCCAGCTTGACCTCGGCCAGGTTCCACGCGAAGCCCGGCAATGGTCGGATGGCCACACCATCCGAGTTGGCGGGCACCATCACCAGTCCAACCTCATTGGTGTCGTCGGAACGAACGGAGCAGAGCAGGTGGGTAGACGACAGGGCATCAAAGACGTAAACCTTCGTCCCCTTCATCCGGAGTTCGTTGCCGTCCCGCCGCGCCGTGGTCCCCACGTCCTCCGGGTCCAGGCTGTACTCCGCCTCGGTCAACGCGGGCACCAGCACCCGGTCGCCGCGCACCAGAGCGGGCAGCCAGTCCCGCTTCTGGGCTTCGGTGCCGCCCTTCATTATCGCCGACGCCGCCAGGACGCATGAGCTTAGGTGCGGACCGGGCACCGGTCCCCGGCCCAGTTCTTCGAACAGTACGCCTGCGTCGGTGAAGGACCCGCCTTCCCCGCCGTATTCCTGCGGTACTACGATCCCCAGCCAGCCTGTATTTAACAGTTGCTGCCATCCCGGCGCCAGTTGAGGCGAAGTGGCCGGTTCTTCCGACGCCGCTATCTCCAGCAACCGCTCCTTGGGGTACTCCTGCTGGACGAAACTCCGCACCGCGGACTTGAACATTTCCTGTTCTTCGGTTAACGATAGGTCCATCTCTTATTCCTTCTGGATGGTAGGGGCAACCCTTGTGGTTGCCCTTCTCACGCCAGCGCGCCGGCTTTCTCACGCACCTCGCGGCCTATTCCGATGCGGCGGGCCATGATTACCTTCTGGATGTCGGCCGTCCCACCGGGGTGGATGGCCACGATGGCCGACCGCTGGTGGGCTTCCATGTGGCCTTCGGACGCTCCCCATTGGGGATCGTAGGTCAGGGCCGCTGGCCCCAGTATGTCCAGTATGGACTGGGACATGCGCAGGCCGGACATCTTGCGCCAGTAGGAGGCTTGCGGCCCTTCGTAGGTAATGTTGGTCTTGCTGTGACGCATCCAGTAGTTGCGGAGGTTGAACAACCGAGCAATCTCTGCCTCAATGTAAATGTCGACCAGCTTGTCCTGCACGTCCGGGTCCTTGGTCAATGGCTGCCCGTGTCGTTTGTTGTTGCGGCAGTAGTCGAACAGGTGGTCCACCAGCCAGTTGCGGGCGATGCGGCCGCCGGTGCCGTGTTCCAACTCCAAATGGGTGGTGGCAACCTTCCAGCCCTCGTTTTCGCCGCCTACCAGGTTGAAGGCCGGCACCCTTACGTTGTCGAAGTAGACCGTGTTCTTGACACCGGAACCCGCGCCTGATTCGCCGCCGGAAATCAACAGGTCCATCGGCTGGATGGTTATGCCCGGCAGGTTGGACGGTATCATGAACCAGCCCAGGTTTTGGTGGCGGGGCGCTTCGTTGTCGGTGCAGGTGATGGTCCACATGTAGTCGGCGCCCAGCGAACTGCCGACGTAGATTTTCTGGCCGTTGATTATGTAATCGTCGCCGTCCCGCTCGGCAGAGGTCTTGACGTTGGCCAAGTCCGACCCCGCTTCCGGTTCGGTAAGCAACTGCCATGTCCGCACCTCGCCGCGGAAAATCTGCGGCAGAAAAGCCTGCTTCTGTTCCTCGGTTCCCCACACCAGTATGGACGCGCCGCCCAGCCTGCCGCCTGAGTCGTAGTAGGGAGGCACCGTCAGCCCATAGGCGTCCACTTCCTCTTCGATCACCACCGCGTGGTCCACGTCCAGCCCGCCGCCTCCGTACTCCACTGGCGCCGTTGGCCACAGCCAGCCCTTGCTTCCCAGCCCTCGCCCCAAGTCGCGCCGCAGTTGGTACTGCTCTTCCGTGATGTCGATTGGGTCGGGAGGATGCGTTATGCCCGGTGAAACGTTTTCTTTAAGCCATTCGCGGACTTCCTTGCGGAACTCCTCCTGTTCCGGTGTGTAACTCGGTTCAAAGTCCATTGGGGCCTCCGGTTTAGTCGGTATAGAAATCTTCTCGAAGTAATTCTTCTGGGATATAGTGAGATGCCTGCCGGATGATAGACCGGAGTGTGCCAACATTAACTTGACGATGACGGGGGACCATCAGGTTTTCTTCTTCACCAACGTTGGAGAAACGGCGAAGCTTAACGTGGCTTCCGCGTTGCGACACTACGCTGAACCCGTAGCATTCGAATATAGAGACGACTTCTCCATAGGATAAGCGTCTTAATCTAGGCACTCGCCGAACTCATGGCGTCAATTTCCATCGTCAGCACGAGACGAGGGTTTGGAACCAAGCCATAGACTTCGAGGTCCGTGTCTTCCAGAAAACGGCATACCGCTTCTTCGAGGTTGGCCACGGTTTCATCCAAAGTCGACCCTTGAGTGACGACGGCTATTTCCGAGCATCTCGCAACGTAGCATTTCGGACCTTTCCTGATGTGAGCGCGGATGCTGGTATCTGGCTTAATCATGTAATGCCACCTTTTTGATAGACACTCGTCTATGCCTGGATGCGGACCGATTCTATTTCGTATGTCAGCACGATGCCTGGATCGGGAACAAACCCGAATTCTGCCAGGTCTTCATCCTCTAAGTACAATCCCACGGCCTCCTGCAAGTTGACCACGGTTTCGTCAAGGGTGGCGCCGTCAGTGACGATGGATGCGTTCAAGCATGTGGCAACAAAATAATCGTCGTACTTTCTGATGAGCGCGTGTATGTTCCGTTGCAAAGGCTCATTCATAGCATACTCCGGAACCGTTGGCCCCTTCGATTTGCGTCACGAGTTGAGGTCTACTGCGACCGCAGCGCCCTCCCCGGCAAGGCGCCGGTGTGGGTCCCATTATCTATGACGGGTTGGCCGTTTACCAGCACGTAGTCGATGCCTTCAGGGAACTGCTTGGGTTCTTCGAACGTCGCCAGAGCCTGTATCCTGTCCGGGTCGAACATTACTATGTCGGCTTTCATACCGTCGCGCAGGATGCCACGGTCGCTCAGGCCAAGGCGTTGAGCGGGGATGCTGGTCATTTTCCGCACGGCTTCTTCCAGCCGCAACAAGCCTTCCTCGCGGACGAACTGGCCTAAGACGTAAGGGAAAGTGCCGTAGCTCCTGGGATTTGGCATCTCTCCCGTGAGCAACCCATCGGAGCCGACCATGTGGGCCGGGTGCTTTACGATGGTGCGGATGTTGTCGGGGTTGCCGGTACGGGCCACGAATGCGACCTCCAGGTTTTCCTCTATGAGCAGGTCGCAGATGGCGTCCACCATCCTCTTCCCTTGGGCCCGGGCCAGGTCCTCCAGAGAACGTCCCTCCCACTCCTTGTTCTTGTCCGACCCCAAGTGGCTGAAGATGTAGTAGTCCAGGGACAGTCCCCACATGGGATTTACCGAGTCACCGATACGCTCCCGGACCTCCCGCGTTTGTATCCGGTCAAGTAATGCCGTCGGGCCTCCCGCATGGACCCAGTAGGGCAACAGGGAGTGAAGCAGGGTGCTGGCGGCAGCGTAGGGGTACTGGTCGAAGGTAACGTCCACCCCGGCGTTCCGGCTCTCGTCCACCAGGTCCAGCATCCTCTGGCCCATGCCGTCAACCGGGCTGTGGTAGTGGGACAAGTGTACCGGCACGCCGCTGCGACGGCCGACCTCTACGGCCTCTCTGAAGGGGTCCAGCAATCGGTCGCCCAAGGTGTAGCGGGAGTGAGTCATGTAGAACCCGCCGTACTCGCCCACGGCTTGTGACACCGCCACCAGCTCATCGGTGTCGCTGTAAGCGCCGGGTGGGTACGTCAGTCCGGTGGCGAACCCGAATGCCCCATCGCGCATACCCTCTCTGGCCAGGTCCTGCATATGCGCCAGTTCCTGGGGTGTGGGCAGGCGGCCCTCCCAGCCCATTGCTTCAACCCGGATGGCCGCGTGAGGAACGAAGTAGACCACGTTGCAGGCTGCTTTGCCGTCCAGCAGGTCCAGAAACTCCGCTACGCTGCTCCACCGCACTGAGGGAGGCGGCGTCCCGTTGACCGCGGCCAGGTAGGTCAGCAGGTGCTCCAGGTTGTTTGGAGAGCTTGGAGCGTAGGACAAGCCGTCCATTCCCAGGGCCTCGGTAGTGACCCCTTGTCGCATTTTGGCTTCATGGCGAGGATCGGTCAGCATCATCAGGTCTGAGTGGGAATGCATGTCGATGAAACCAGGGCACACCACGTACCTGCTGGCGTCGATCACGCGTGAGGCCTCGATGGCAGACGTGTCGCCCCGGACGACTTGGACAGTGTCGCCGGACACGGCGATGCTGGCCCGGAACCAGGTCTGCCCGGTGCCGTCAACGACTCGTCCGTCTTTAATCAAAAGGTCTACCATTATGCCTCCTTGTGCTCTTGCGTGAATGGGACTTGAACAAAGTCTTCCGGTGTCCGTACATAGCCCCGACGGGCCTATCTTACATCAATCCACACGGGTGGTGGGATAACCTCGGCAGGTTTACGGTTTGTCACGGATTTCCTTGAGGCCTGAATGAGATTGTTCCGCACCGAGAGATCTTTCCCTTGACTGGGGATTCGGGGCGGCCATATAATCCCCTATCGAGGTTTTCCACTTAATATGCCTAAACGTACTTATCAACCCAAGAAACGCCGCCGGGCCCGGGTGCACGGGTTTCGGGCCCGTTCCAGCACCTCCGATGGTCGCGCTGTTTTGAGGCGGCGCCGGTTCAAAGGGCGTCATCGCCTGACGGTATGACCGGCGGCATCAAGCGATGCAGCGGAAGTTCCGTCTCACCGGAAGTAAACGGTACTCCCAAATCCACCGAGAGGGCCGAAGCGCCGCAAATCGTTTGCTGGTGGTCCGGGTTCTTGATAATGGACTGGACCATAGTCGTTTTGGGTTCCAAGTCAGCAAACGCATTGGCAACGCCGTGGTAAGGAATCGTGTCAAACGAAGACTGCGGGAAGCGGTGCGTCTTCTTGATGTGAAACCCGGATGGGACGCCGTTTTCATCGCCAGAAGAGGAACGGAAGCTGCCGATTACCGGGAGTTAAGCAGGGCAACCGAACACCTTTTGCGCCGTACACGGTTGATCAGCACTAGCGGGTTGCCGTCGGAAAACGGTAGAGTCACGGGGTCTACTGGATGAAACAGGTCTTGGTCCTAGCCATTGGGTTGTATCAACACGCCCTTTCACCTTACATACCATCCTCCTGCCGGTATCTCCCTACATGCTCTCACTACTCCGCGGAGGCTATACAAAGACACGGCGCGATCAAGGGCGTTTGGCTTGGACTTAAACGGATAGCCAGATGCCAACCTTGGGGAGGGCGGGGCTTCGATCCTGTTCCTTGAATTTGTCTTTAACTTATTTCTCAATCGATTTGTTCCGAATCGTCCATAGTACCTGCTCCTTAGTCAATGGGGTTGTCAGAGTCTCGGCCTCGGCGAAGAGCCGGAAGCCAGGGGGCTGGGCATTCCCTGTTGTCGCCTTGCTTCCCTTGGCCGTCATGTTGATTGCGTGCACGCCCGGCTCCTTCGAGCAGCCCAGTTCCGGATGGTCGCCCGCCGCCGCCGCCGTAGTCCCGGTGAAAACCGGAGAAACTGTCAACGAGGGTGCGCCGTTCAGCAATGTTGACGACATTCTAACGGTGAGCTACGCCGTGGGATTCGCCGTCGGCCAGACCATACAGATCGGCACTGAACAAATGACCATAACCTCCATCAGAGACCGCGACCTGCGAGTGGTCCGCGGGGTCAATGGCACTTGGCCCCAGGTCCACGCGGACCTGTCGGACATATACAAGCTCGGCGAGGAATGGGTGGTGTTCATCACCACCAAGCAGGGGCAGGTAACCGCTTTAAGAGATGATGGCTCCCCTTCGCCGCCGGTCAAGTGGACTTTCGCCCCCGAAGAGCGGGACCGATGAGCGTCCGTAACATCGGGGTTATGATGGCGGCGCTGGTGGCAAGCATTGTCTTGGCCGGGTGCACCCAGACCTCTCTGGGCGGTGTCCGCGGTGCTTACGACCATCCGGCGGTGGGGGACAGGCTGATATACGTCAGCGGCATCGACGGGTATCTGTACGCCATTGATAAGGCCACAGGCTTGTTCAATGAAGCGGGGTGGCGCCGGCCGCACGATCCTCCCGAAGGTCCCCTTGAAGATATGGCTCCATTGGTTTCAGGACCGGCATTCGACCGCGAATCCAACATCGTGGTGGTGGGTTCTGAAGACGGCAGGCTTTACGCTTACCAAGCCGACACCGGCGAACCCCGGTGGTCCTTTGAGACTGGCGACAAAATCTGGTCCACTCCGGTTATTCACCGTGGCGTGGTCTACTTTGGTTCCCATGACCGGAGCATCTATGCGGTGTCGTTGCGTGACGGTCTGTTGGAGTGGAGCTATAAGACCGGGGGTATTGTGGCCGGCAAACCTTTGATTTTCCGGGACATGGTGGTGGCAGGGTCATTTGACAAGAAGCTGTACGCCATAGACGCGGACAGCGGCAGTCTTCGGTGGGAGTTGGAAGGAAACCACTGGTTCTGGGCGGGAGCGGTTGCCAACGACCGCACCGTTTTTGCCCCGTCCATGGACGGTAATATTTACGCGGTTGACAGGGGCGGCAAGCTGCTTTGGAAGTACGACGTCGGCGCGCCAATCGTTTCCAGGCCATCGTTGATGCTTGGGAGCTTGGTTGTCGCAGGGAAGAACGGCAGGGTGGTCCTGCTTGACGTCAGCGGGTCGGGCGCCGATGCGGACCGGTTGATAGACTCGGAATTTGTCGGTGACGCAGAGATCAGGGCGCCTCTCTTTGTGGAAGGCAGGACTCTGTACGTGGGCACCCTTGGAAGCACCGTGGTCAGGCTGGACCTGAAAGGCAGTACAACCAGCAGGCTCGACTTGAACGAGGCTTGGTGCTACAACACCGAAACCGGCGCCAAATGCTAATTCCCTCTGAGAACCCGGTTAATAGGTAGGCCTTTTTGGACGCCTTTTTTGTACTATGGACCGAACTGATCATCAGGCCGATGCTCAACACCTTGATGGTGTTGTACGTGATCAGCTTCAACCAGATGGGCATCGCCATCATCCTCTTTACCATCATCGTGCGCGGGGTCACGATGCCCCTGACGCTGAAGCAGATCAAGCAAATGCGGGCCATGAGCGTGCTTCAGCCCAGGTTGCGGGAAATCCAGGAACGCTACCGGAACGATCGAAGCCGGATTTCCCAAGAAACCATGCGGATGTACCGGGAGGCGGGGGTAAACCCCATTGGCTGCCTGGGGCCGCTGGTAGTGCAGATGCCCATCCTGATCGGGTTGTTCCGGGTGCTGATACAAACGTTGTTCGCCTCGCCCGACGACTTGGTGGGACTGTCCCAAAAGCTGTACTCGTGGATACCGATCTTCCCCATTTACTCAGCCGCTCCGTTGGACTCGGGGTTCTTGGGCATGGACTTGGGGGCGCCCCCGACCTCGGTCGGCATAGTCGCTGTCCCGGTGCTGGTCTTTGTGTCCACTTGGGTACAGCAGAAGTTGACCATCACTCCGTCTACGGACCCACGGCAGCAGTCCAACCAGACGATGATGCTGTGGATGATGCCGGTGATGATCGCTTTCTTTTCCATTCAATTCCCTGTCGGCCTGTCGATGTACTGGATCGTGTCCAACGTCATCGGCGTAGGTATTCAGGTACTGGTGACTCCGAGAGGAGAGCTTCCCCCGCTGTTCCCTTTGTTCCCCAAGCCGGATGCCGCTCCGGCGGCGCCCGCCCAATCTGCGGACGATGATCCGCCCAAGGAGATGGGAGACAATGGAAGTACGCGTCATGAGCGCCCGCACCGTCGAAGAAGCAACCGAGTTGGCGCTGAAAGAGCTAGACGTCGACCGCGACGAGGCAGAGGTAGAAATACTAAGTAGGGGCAAGTCAGGGTTCTTGGGCATCGGCGCAGAACTCGCCCGGGTGCGCGTTACCAAGATTTCCCGCAATGAGCCGGGCGGCGGGGCCGCAGCCGTAGCAGTCGAGACCGTCAGCCGGATTCTTCAAGCCGCCAAAGTGAACGTCAACCGGACCTTGAGAGCAGCCAACGACCCCGAGGTTGGCGGGCCCATAATCGACTTGACTGGCGAGGACTCCGGGTTGTTGATAGGCCGCAGAGGGCAGACACTCCAGTCGTTGCAGTTCCTGGTCAACCTGATTGTCCGGAATCAGGTCGGAGAAGGGGTGCGGGTTGTCCTGGATGTGGAGCGATACAGGCAGCGCCGGGAAAACTCTCTTCGAGACATGGCCAACAAGGTTGCTGCCCGCGTAGTCCAGACCAACAGGGCCGTAACTCTGGAACCGATGAGCCCGGCGGACCGCCGCATTGTGCATACCGCTCTTTCCGGTCATGGGGGCGTCACCACGGAAAGCACAGGCATGGGTGAAAACCGCAAGGTAACCGTAATGCCCAAGCCATCTCCCTGATTGTGTATCCGATTGGTATCCTCATTGCCGTCCGGGCCGCAGATGCGGAAACGAGAATCAAAATGCTATCGGTATCCATTCGTTCCGTGGTTGACCAACATGATTCGGGAACCTAGAATGACGCTGTGAGTAACGAGCGCGAGTCCCTCAGGCTCACTCCCCCTTTCGACCATCCTGAAGAGGAATGCGGCGTAGTCGCTGTTTACGCGCCGGATGGGGAAGCCAGCCACTTGGCATTCTTCGGCCTGTTCGCCTTACAGCACCGGGGCCAGGAGAGCGCCGGTATCGCCGCTTCCAACGGGGAGACCATCAACGTCCACGCGGAAATGGGATTGGTCACCCAAGTGTTCCGCGAACCGGACTTTTATCCCCTTTCCGGCGACAAGGCCATTGGCCACACCCGCTACTCCACTACCGGCAGCAGTGTGCTGTCCAACGCTCAGCCTCACTTGGTCGACGGCCGCCACGGTCGGTTAGCCTTGGCCAACAATGGCAACATCATCAACTCGCTTCAGTTGCGCGGACAGCTTCAGCGAGACTGGAATTGCACCTTTAATTCCACCACCGACACCGAAGTCATGGCCCTGATGCTGGCCAATGCCGCTGGCATGGACTGGGAAGAGCGGGTTTTCCATTGTATGCGCCAATTCGAGGGAGCTTATTCCATGGTGGCGTTGACCGAAGACACCCTGATCGCCGCCCGGGACCCCTTGGGAATACGGCCCCTTTGTATGGGGCGGATCGATGGCGGCTGGGTAATCGCGTCTGAGACGTGCGCGTTGGACCACCTTGGGGCCGCGTACTTGAGGGAAGTCGAACCCGGAGAAGTAATTGTCATCAGTCCCGAAGGCTTTCGCTCGGCCAAGTGGACGGGCAGTCCAAGGTCGCGGGCCCTGTGCGTTTTCGAGTTTATCTATTTCGCACGTCCCGACAGCATGATCGACGACCAGTTGGTGCATTCGGTGCGGCAGGAACTCGGCGCACAACTGGCGCGGGAACACCCTGTAGAAGCGGACTTGGTCATTGGAATACCTGACTCTTCCACGGCGGCGGCGGTGGGATACGCCAGAGAATCAGGTATCCCATACGGTGAGGGCCTTATCAAGAACCGATATGTCGGCAGGACCTTCATCGAACCGGAGCAGCGGCTGAGAGACTTGGGCGTTCGCCAAAAGTTCAATCCCCTTGCCGAGGTGATCGCCGGGCAAAGGCTCATCGTCGTCGACGACAGCATTGTCAGGGGCACTACCACGCCCCATGTCGTGGGCCTTCTTCGGAGGGCCGGTGCGGCCGAAATTCACATGCGGGTCTGCGCTCCGCCTATCCAACACCCTTGTTTTATGGGGGTGGACATGGCTAGTCGCGCGGAATTGATTGCCGCCAACAAAAGCGTCGAAGAAATTCGTGAAATGATCGGCGTAAACTCTCTTGGTTACTTGAGTGTCGGCGGCCTTATGAACGTTGTCGGCGGGGCTGACGGCGGCTTCTGCGATGCTTGCTTTACCGGCAACTATCCGGTGCCGGTGCAACTGGAACTCTCCAAGCTGGTCCTCAGCGGCCCCTCGTCCGTGGAAGCCGAGGCCCAAGCCCCTTGAATTAACCTTTCAGGGTGGTGCGGCCGCTTGGCCGGTGTGCAGGCGGTCCAGGTGGGAGGTACAACAATTGTCCAGCCAGGCTTACCGTTCATCCGGGGTTGACTTGGATGAGATGGATGCCTTGAAAGACCGTATCAAGGCCTTTTCGGCAATAACCCACGGGCCGGAGGTGCTTGACCCACAGGGAGGTTTTGCCGGCCTGTTCAGGCTTGGCGGCTACCGGCAGCCGGTGTTGGTAGCCAGCGCCGACGGTGTGGGCACCAAGCTCAAAATTGCGGCCCATCTAGGCCACTACGAGTCGGTCGGGCAAGACCTGGTTACCCTCAATGTCAACGACATACTGACCCGTGGGGCTAAGCCTCTCTTTTTCCTGGACTATATCGCTTTCAGCGCATTGGACTCCCAAGCCATGGAAACCTTGTTGCGCGGCATTGTATGGGGTTGCAGGGATGTCGGGTGCGCTTTAATCGGCGGGGAAACAGCCCAGATGCCTGGGACCTATGCCCAGGACGACCTGGACTTGGCCGGGTTCGTGGTAGGCGCAGCAGAGGCCGACGAGTTGATCGACGGAAAGACGATGCAGGCCGGAGACTACCTCGTGGGCGTCCCTTCCAGCGGAGTGCATACCAACGGCTTCTCCTTGGTGCGCCGCGTCTTCGGCATTGATCATAATCCTTCCGTCCTGTTCCGGCGTTATGATGAACTGGGCCACCAACTGGGAGAGGAGTTGCTGGTCCGCCACAGGTGCTACTTCCCCATGTTGGAACCCGTGCTGGTCCGTTTGAAGGGTCTGGCCCACATCACCGGGGGCGGATTGCCCGGCAAAATGCCTCCGGTCCTCCTTGAACACTTGGCGGCGGAATTTCATTTGGGGTCCTGGACAGTCCCGCCCATATTTCAGATCATCCAGCGTGATGGAGCGGTAACATCCGAAGAGATGTACCGGGTGTTCAACATGGGCCTCGGCATGGTAGCTGTCTGCGATGAGGAAGCCTTGGGCTTGCTCCAGCAGTCAGTCCCTGATGCCGTGGTCGTAGGGCGGGTTACTCATCGGGAAGGAGACCAGCAGGTAATTTTTCGCCAATGATGAGGTGTACAGACGGTTGAGAGCACTGATAAGCGTTTACGACAAGACCGGGGTTGTTGAGTTCGCTCGGGCCATCGCCGGCGCGGGATTCGAGTTGGTCAGCACCGGCGGCACTCACCGCACCCTGTCTGAGGAAGGGGGCCTTCCCGTGCGGCAAGTGGCCGATGTTACCGGATCGCCTGAAATCCTTGAGGGGAGGGTCAAGACCCTGCATCCGGTGGTCCATGCCGGAATCTTGGCCCGGCGTGATTCCGCGGACCATGTGGCTGAACTGGCGGAGCACGGCATAGAGACCATAGACTTGGTTGCGGTCAATCTATACCCATTCGTGTCCACCGTCAGCAACCCGGACGTTACCTTGGACGATGCCTTGGAGAATATCGACATCGGCGGGCCCACCATGCTCCGGGCCGCGGCCAAGAACTTCCCGTCCGTCGTCGTCGTAGTTGACCCGGCGGACTATTTCTGGGTGGCGGAACGGCTGGCTGGAGACAGTCTGAACACGGAGGAACGCCGCGGCCTGGCCGCCAAAGCGTTCCACCACGTTTCTCAGTACGATACCGCCGTTACCGGATACCTTAACCAAAGCGGCCAAGCCGACGATTCCCTGCCCGACGCCTTGGCGTTGTCCTTTACCAAGGTTGCCGGCCTGCGGTACGGCGAGAACCCCCATCAGCAGGGAGCATTGTACGTCCCGTCCCAACAATCATCGGGGGGCATTGCGCGGGCCGAACAGCTCCACGGACGGGAACTGTCGTTCAATAACCTGATGGACGCCGACGCCGCGTGGCGGGTGGTGTGCGATTTCGATCGGCCTACCGTCTCGGTAATCAAGCACACCAACCCCTGTGGATTGTCCAGTCATCAGGACCAGGCCGAGGCCTACAGGCGGGCCTACGAAGGAGATTCGGTATCAGCTTTCGGCGGTATTGTGGGTTTCAACCGGACCGTCACCGCGGAGGCAGCCGAGGCCATGGGGCCAGTGTTTTACGAGGTTGTGGTTGCGCCGGGATACTCGCCCGAAGCCTTGGCGATTTTGCAGCGAAAACGCAACCTGCGTATTCTCCAAGTGCGGCAGGGGACCGAAGACCAGCCCTACGATGTGCGTCCGCTCACCGGCGGAATGCTGGTACAAACGCCGGACACTCTGGCCGAAGACCCCGCTGAGTGGAAGGCCGTGACCGAGCGTGTTCCGACCGCCGCCGAACTGGAAGACCTGGGCTTTGCTTGGACTGCCGCCAAGCACATCAAGTCGAATGCGATAGTGTTCGCCAAAGACCGGACGCTCGTCGGCATGGGGGCCGGGCAGCCAAACCGCGTGGTCAGCGTCCATCTTTCAGGCCGTGCCGCGGGAGAAAAGTCCAAGGGGAGCGTCCTGGCTTCCGACGCCTTCTTCCCCTTCCCGGATAACATTGAGCTTGCGGCTGAGGCTGGAGTCACTGCCATAGTTCAACCCGGAGGGTCTATCCGGGACGACGAGGTAATCGAAGCTGCCAACAAACACGGCCTGGCTATGGTGTTTACGGGAGTACGTCACTTCCGCCATTAACCGCCGCGAACAACCTTCCGCTTATCCTCAACAGGTGTATGGGCACCCGCGCACCGGCATTGGCGGGTGTTGCAGACCGGGTGGCTTGGAGGGATTGAGGTAAGATATGCGCCCGACGATAGATATAGTTTTACCGGTTTACAACGAAGAGCAGGCCCTCCCCAGAAGTGTTTTGATACTTACGGAGTTTCTGCGGTCTCACCTGAGCAATCCGTGGCAGATAGTCATCGCCGACAATGCCTCTACCGACCAGACCCGGTCAGTTTCAGAGGCTTTGTGCGCCAAGTACCCTGGGGTCAACTACCTGTATTTGCCTCAGAAGGGGCGCGGGCGCGCTCTGCGTACCGCGTGGCTGGACAGCCACGCCGATATAGTCAGTTATATGGACATCGATCTGTCCACCGACTTGCCTCACTTTATCCAGTTGGTCCGCTCTCTGGAGTCCGGGTACGACATCGCCATCGGCAGCCGGTTGAGCAAGGATTCGCGTGTACAGCGGGGGTTGAGACGGGAATTTATCTCCCGCGGTTACAACCTCATGATCAAGTCCATGTTCTTCACCGGGTTCCCCGACGCCCAGTGCGGATTCAAGGCGCTGACCAAGGAAGCCGCCCAGGCCATCGTGCCCAAGGTGAAGAACAACAACTGGTTTTTCGACACCGAGTTGCTGTTGATAGCCGCCAGGAATCGCTACCGGATCGATTCCATTCCCGTCAAATGGGACGACGATCCCGCCAGCACGGTCAACGTGGCGCGGACCGCCGCGGAGGACATAAAGGGGTTGTTGAGGCTCCGTTTCGGCGGCGTTCCCAAGGTTCCCCAGCCCGAACGTCCCGGTCTTGACTTGGACCCATTCCCGCCCGGCCGGCGTTCTCTCCCTTAAACGCCAAACGCCGTCCTTCGGAGCTGCAAACCCGTCTTCTCCCGACGTCCAGCGGTCCCCTCTGTCAGTTGTACGGGTCGAGGACACGTTTCAACCGCCTGTATTGCGACTACAAACAACCAAGGGAGGACGAACGCCAATGGAACTGGGCTTGAAGAACAAAAACGTTATCGTGACCGGAGGCGGCTCCAACATTGGACGAGCCATCGTGCACGGATTTGCCAGGGAGGGAAGCAATATCACCATCGCCGAGCTGTCACTCTCCCAGGGAGGGGCGGTGGCTGCCGAAATAACCGGTTCCGAGCCCGGCGCCAGGGTTAAGGTAATAGCCTGCGACGTTACCGATGCCGACCAAGTGAAAAGCATGGTCGAAAGTTCCATTGCCGAGTTCGGCAGCGTTGACGTACTGGTGAACAACGTCGGTTGGACAATGGACCGCCTCTTCGTCGACAAGCCCAGGGCCGAATGGGAACGGGAGGTCAACGTGAACCTGTGGGGGGCAATCAACTGTTTCGATGCCGTGGTGCCCCACATGATTGAGCGTCAATCGGGGTGCATAGTCAGCATGAGTTCCGACGCTGGGAGGATGGGGGAGTACCGGGAAGCTGTCTACTCCGCCTGCAAGGGAGGAATCATTGCGCTGAGCAAGGCCATCGCCAGGGAAACGGGCCGCTACGGCCTGCGCGCCAACGTGGTCTGCCCTGGCCTGGTGGTGCCGCCTGATGATGAGTCCCTCAGCGAAGACAGCATGTGGCGAGTCATGAGGAGCGTGTTCACGGACGAGGTGCTGGAAAGGGTCAAGCGGGCCTATCCCCTCCGCCGACTTGCCCAAGGAGATGAGGTAGCCAACGCCGTGGTGTTCCTGGCGTCCGACGCCGCCAGCTTCATCACCGGCCAGACGTTAAGCGTAAGCGGCGGATATACGATGATGTAAGCGGGAGTCCAATCGTCTGACGACAAGGAAACAATCTGCTGAGAACGTTCGTCGATACCTGCGGTAGGATAACAACAAGAGGCCCCGAATTTTCGGGGCCTCTCTGCACTATCTGGGAATTCACCAAACGGGACTACCCAAGGGCCGAACCCCGTTTGGTGTTGCGCGAGGGGGTGCTACAGAGCAGCCACCTTCTCCCTGAGAGCCTCTATCTCTTTCATCAACTCGGCTTTGGGATCGGTCTGACCCTTGTTCTGCGCCACCAACTCCCAGCTCCTTGCCTCGATCTCGGGCAGCATGGCTTGGACAAGCTCCTCGTCCACGTTTGCCGCCACAGTGGGGTATCCGGCCCTCTGGATCATGGACCGGATCTTGCCGGCCTTGAACTGGTCGAGGGTCCAGCGGAGGGTCTCGCCGGAGGTGGTAACGTCCCAATAGATGCGGACGTCCTGGTTCCGCGGGCCGTAGTGGTAGTGGGGGCCCTTCTCGAAGCAGTCGAAAGCCAGCACTTCCACTTCCTGACCGGCGATGTCGGTCAACACGTGGATGGCCATGCCCTCGTCGTTGATCTGCGGAAGGTGCCGGTACTCCAGCCCGAACTTCAGGTTGCCTACCTCGATCTTGTCCCCTTCCAGCATTTCTGGCATCAGGTGGTGTACCGTTCGCCGGCCTTCCAGGGACATGGTGCGAGCCGTGGACTCCAGTTCGTCCAGGGTTTCGTCGGAGACGGGATGGGCCTCCAGGTTGTCCGCCAATTCTTCGTAGCCGGACCGGCGCACCATGTCACCCAACTTGTTGCGGATGTTCCCTAGTGTCCAGCCGAGGGGGTTCCCCGCCGTCGTCTTGTCCATGTGCAACCGGATGTTGTAGTTCTCCGGCCCGTAGTGGTAGTGGGGGTTCTGGTCGAAGCAGTCGAAGCGAAGGATCTCGGTGTCGTGGTCGCCGACCTTGGTATAGACCTGCAGGCACAGGCCCTGGTCATCCATGATCTCCTGCCGGTAGCTCATTGCGAAATCTATTGGACCAGCGTGTATGACGGTGCCGCCCTTTTCCATCGTTGTCCTCCTTATAACTCTTGGGTGGGCGAAACGCCCTGCCGATTTGCGCGCAAATTATATCACGAGAATTGCCTATGGCAAACTGGCTTGGCGGAATGTTCCCTATACCTGTGTCCTGTGGATATAATTGTTGCTTGAGTAGAAACATTGCTCTTTGCATCTGACATCAGTAAGTCCTATTCGGACAGGACTCTGTTTAGTGGTCTTACTTTCGGCTTGACGGCAGGCGACCGCATTGCGTTGATAGGCGCCAACGGCTCCGGGAAGACCACGCTTATGGACATTCTTGCCGGAATCACCCTTTCGGAAACGGGACGGGTATCCACCAAACGGAACGTCTCCATAGGCTATCTCAAGCAGGAGCCCGCGTCGTTTACCGGCAAGCCGCTGCTTCAGGAGGTGCTGGACGCTGACACCGCGGCCATCGCTCTGGCAGACGAGATCATCGCCGCCCGGGAGGCGTTGTCCATGGAGACTGACCCTGAGAAGCAGGCCGAGCTATTGGAGCGCCTCGGCCAGCTTGATGCGGACTTGGAGGCTGCCGGAGGCGACGACCGGGAGCACGAGGCCAAGGCTATCCTGTCCGGCTTAGGGTTCAAGCAAAGCGACTTCCCGAGGCCTATGAGTGAATTCAGCGGCGGTTGGGTTATGCGGGCAGGCTTGGCCAGGCTTCTGTTTATGAGACCCGACCTTCTGTTGTTGGACGAGCCAACCAACCACCTTGACCTTGAGGCAAACCTATGGTTCGAGAAGTACCTGTCCTCCTTCCAGGGCGGAGTGCTCATCACTTCTCACGACCGCGCTTTTCTCAACCAAGTGGCGACCAAGGTCCTTGCCATTGAATCTGACGAAGTAGTCCTGATGAAAGGTGACTACGACGATTACCTTGTCGCGCGGGAACATTCCCTGAAGGTCAAGCAGGGGGCCGCGGCCAGGCAGGAACGCGAGATGCAGCGGCAGATGCGCTTTGTGGAGCGTTTCCGCTACAAGGCAAGAAAAGCCAGCCAAGTACAAAGCCGCTTGAAGCAGCTTGAGAAGGTGCAGATCATCGAGTTGCCAAGGGCTACCAAGAAGGTCCGATACTCCTTCCCCGAGCCGCCCCGGGCCGGCTCCAGGATCATCTGGCTGGCCAATGCAAGCAAGGCTTACGGCGACAACGTGGTCTACCGCGGCATGAATCTGGAGCTTTCCCGCGGCGACCGTGTTGCTTTGGTCGGACCAAACGGCGCCGGCAAGACCACGATGTTGAAGATGCTGGCGGGCGTCCTTCCATTGGATGACGGTGTAAGAAAGACCGGGCACAACGTGGTGACGGCTTACTACGCCCAGCACGTGCTCGAACTTCTGGACCCGGGCAATACGATTATGGAGGAGTTGGAACAGGCGGCCCCTGCCGAATCAGAGCAGAACCTTCGTAACACCCTGGGCGGCTTCCTGTTCAGCGGTGATGACGTCCTGAAGCCAATTTCCGTGCTCTCAGGCGGGGAAAAGGCGCGGGTAGCCTTGGCCAAGCTGCTCCTCCAGCCGAGCAACCTGCTTCTCATGGACGAGCCGACCAACCACCTTGACATCGCTTCCAGGGAGATATTAGCGGACGCTCTTCAGGACTATAATGGCTCGATTTGCCTGATCACCCACGACCGGACGCTCATCCGGCAGGTAGCCAACAAGATAATCGAGATCGATCACGGCAAGCCCACAGTGTTTCCCGGCGACTACGACAGCTATCTGTACTGGAAGCAGACCGAGACTCGCAATGGGAGCGTGAGCCCGGCGAGCAATGGCGCTGCCCCCACCACACACAGACACGGCTCACCCAGGAGACGCTCAGGCAGGCCGTGGACCCCTGAAGAGGAACAGCGCCGGTCGCTCAACAGAGAGGCCCGCAAGCTGGCGACGCGGATCAATGAAATAAGTGTGTCCCTTTCTGAGCGGGAGGCCGGGATTGCCGAATTGGAAGCCATGTTCTCCGAACCGGAACAGTTCAGTGACCCGGTCCAGATCGCTTCATCGGCAGAGCGGTACGCCGCGCTCAAAGAGGAGACGGAATCTCTCTGGGATGAGTGGGAACGGTTGTCGTTGGAGGCAGAGGACATCGACAGCCAATTGGCGGCGTTGAACGCCGGATGACGGCAGGGGCCGCTCAGGACTGTCCACCGCTGCAATTGATGACCTGTCCCGTGATGAACGAAGCATCGTCAGACGCTAGAAAAGCGATGGCGGCGGCTTGTTCCTCGGGCAAGCCCGACCTCCTGATAGCCTGCTGGTTTCTTATGTCCTCTCCCATTAAGCGGCGGTACTCCAGGGCTTCTTCGGATGTGTCTTCCTCGGCCATCACTCCATCGCCCAGATGCAGCCGGGACGTTATCCGGTCCGGTACGGCGGTCCCGCCGGGCGATACGGTATTGACCCGTATCCCGTATCCGCCGTACTCCATTGCCAACACCTTGGTCAGGGCGAATATGCCACCCTTGCCTACGGCATAGGGAAGCCTGTGTAGTCCCCTGGGGGCCTGTGACCCCAGGTTTACGATGGACCCCGACCTTTGCTCCATCATGATGGGCAGCGTCGCCAAGCAACACCATAGCGTGGGGTAGAGGGTGCGCTCCAGTTCGAGGTTCACCTGCTCCTCGGTGTATTTGTGGTAGGGTTGAATCCAGATGGTGCCGCCGGCGTTGTTGACCAGGACGTCAATCCGTCCATATTCGGAGACCGCGTCATCCACCAACTTCTGGGCCCCGGCGAACGCGCTCACGTCGGCCAGGACTTTCATGGCAGTAACGTTGTGTTGATGCAACTCTTGAACCGTCCGCGTAGCGCTTTCATCGACACGGTCGGCGACGACAATAATTCCTCCCTCTTCGCCCATCCGTTTGGCCGTCGCACGCCCGATGCCTTGGCCTGCTCCGGTGATTACACATACCTTGTCCCGCAGCCGTTTGCCGCCCGCCGCCCGCGGGTCCAACTCTGTCGTCAATTCATGCCTCCTTGAGTTTCGGCGTCAATCAATTGCTTGCGACCCGATGATATGCCATCGACCACACGTCAGCAAACGTCCCGGAAAGCCTTCACACGGTTGGTCAGTTATCTGAGTCGTCATTCATCCCAATTCGTCATTCCCGCGAAGGCGGGAATCCAGCGGCTTAGGCCAAGAGGTCTTCCGGGTTCCGGTCATGCCCGCATTGCGCCGCCGTGGTATCATTCTGGCACTTCCGGTAGTCTTCTTGCGGAGGTCGACCGTTAGATGAGAGAAGCCAAGGGCATTACCGTAAGCTACGGACCAGTCACGAAGAGTTACGCCAAGGGTCTTACCAACAGGCGGTGCCTGCTGATTTTCGGGGCGCTGTTAACGGCAGTGGGCGTCGCCGGGTTCTTCCTGGGTACGGGACCAAACGACCTGTACCACATGGACTTAGGGCAGAGCATCGCCTACCTGGTGCTTGGTGTCGTCTCCCTGTATGTTGGAGAGGTCTGGAACTCGGAGTACAAGCGGGTGTTCCTTGGTTTAGAGGGCCTGGTCTTTCTGGCCGTCGGCGTTATCGGATTCCTGATGTCCCCATTCATGGGGTCGGCGAATTACATCAATTTGGGCATGTTCACCGTGCAACACCCTTGGGAGAACGCGGCCCACCTGACCCTTGGAGTCATCTTCCTGACAACGGCGCTTTACCCGCGCAGGTTCAGGGACTACTCCTATAGCAGCAACGTGTCAGACTGATAAAGAGGCCGCCTCATTCAGCGAGACGGCCTTCAGTATTCCCTTGGCTTGCTGGGTCCTAATTGAGAGGTATCTCGGCGGCCTCGCGTTCTTCCTCGATCTCGATCATCTCTTCCGCAGCTTCGGTCCGGCCCTGGCCCCAGACTCGCTGGGCGTCCCGGGACTTCCAAGGCATTCGCCTACGCCAGAAGATGATGGCGGCGTCGGTCGCGCCCAGCTTCTGTGATGAATGGGGGTCAAGGGCGCCGACGGTTTGCACCGGCATGTCTTCCCGCTCGTTGGTGGTCTGCGGCGCGTTGAAGTAAACGTACCAAGTGTGGTAGTAGAATTTCCACCAGAGTTTCGCCAGCAGCTTGTGCCTTACCCGTTTCAGGGCAAAGGTGAACATACGGGTGCTGTTGGCGTCTATGGGGGTAAAGTAGCGCAGGTGCTGCGACTGGCCCCGCGCGTTGGGGCAGGCGATGGATGGCAGCCGGTAAAGTCCGCCCGGTCGGGAGTTGTTGAAGGCGTTCTTCTGCTGTACCAGTGGATTTACCCGGCCGCCTCCCCGGAACCGCCACCATTTGTGCTGCGGCCAGTTCTTGCCCAAGCCGGGGAAGAACCCCTGCTCCACGCCCTGCTTTACCCTGGGGGCGATGCAAATATAGTTGTCGCCCTCTTCGGTAATGTCGGTGCCCTCCCAGAACGCCGGCAAGCGGTTGAACAACTGCCCGCTCCAGAGACGCCGGATGCCGCCTCTATGTATCTTGCTGTTGTGGGAGTCGCGGGAGTTCTCCATGGTCAACGACCAGTTCATGGGCCAGGTCCTGACGTAGGTCTGCACCTCCACGTCGTCATAGAAGAACTCTTCCGGCAGGTCCTCCTCCAAGGGCACCGGCTCGGTGACGCCCATCCAGATGTAGACTACGCCCCGGTGGGTCCTGGTGGGGTAGCTCCGGACCCTGAGCTTGGGGGCCAACTTGGAATCGGGGCCGTCGGTCAAGGCAGCCACACACTGGCCGGAGCCGTCGAAGGTGTAGCCGTGATAAGGGCAGGTTATGAACCCCTTGAACTCGTCGTTGCCCATCCCCTTGCCGACGCCGCCCGACAGGAAGGCCCCCCGGTGGGGGCAAGTGTCGGATACAGCGGCTACTTCGTCGTTGGTATCGCGGAAGAAGGCTATCTGCTCGCCCAAAAGCTTGAGAGCAACGGGCTTGCGCTTGATCAGCTTGTCCTCCACTGCGGGGTACCAATACTCCCGGTAACCAAGCTCTGGAACGTAATCGTGGACTCCGATTCCCGACGCGCCCCTGGGAATGTATCGGCTGTAGCCGTTGCCGTTTCGCCCGTTGGCGTGGTGGCCGTTGGTCTGGAACGTCGTCATCTTCTCCCGTCCTTTAGCCGGTAGTCGTTAATCTGTCCGGGAAACGCAACGATGGTATCTTATTGTTTGGGTAAGAGAATACCACATTTGGTGTCCCAGGATATGCCTTTGGCTTGGAAGCCGCAGGGCCTTTCGATTCTTCGTCTGGACTGTGATTCATGGGATTGATGGATTGCCATGATCTTCCCAATCATGGCAATCCCAGAATCAAAGAAATCACAGTTCAGACAATTACGCCAAGACCCTGTTGGAAGCTGAGACGTTGACGGTTGTGATGACTGTGGTATCCTTAGAATAGACACTCCATATTTCGCACCCGGCCGAAGTGGCGGAATGGTAGACGCGCCGGTCTCAAAAACCGGTGGGGGTAACCCCGTGTCAGTTCGACTCTGACCTTCGGCACCAGTTCCCCGCACATGGACCTCCAGACTGTTTCTTCCCTCCTTTCCGTCTGATTCCCTGCCGTTTTTCCTCATAATTGCTTAAACACCGTTCGTCAACCCCTCCGTTCATCCTATCTTTGTAGGTAAACGGTTACGGTTCCTCGTGTATGATTATACGTATCGCATCTCATTGATTGCATATATGTTACGAATAACAGTTATAGTATGCTCTATTTACGATTATTACATGTGTAAACAGACTGTATATATTGACAATATGTAAACCAGACTGCTAAACTTCCACACCAACCCAGGCTACCCCATTTACGATCCGTAATTTCCTTTAATTAGGAGTTGGAGGTAAAACGATGGGCGCCTATTTATCTGTGGCGAAACTTCCAGTAGTTGTGGCATTGTTGTTGGTATTTTCGATCGCGGTAGCGTGCGGAGGTACATCCCCCGCGGAGCCCGTGGTGGTGGAAAAGGAGGTTATCAAGGAAGTAGAGAAGCCGGTCGTGGTCGAAAAAGAGGTGGTCAAGGAAGTAGAGAAACCGGTTGTAGTTGAGAAAGAGGTAGTCAAGGAAGTCGAGGTCGTCAAAGAGGTTATCAAGGAAGTGCCGATGGCTGCGCCCTTGGCGGCTTTCTTTGACGACTTCCCACAGGCCGGCAAAGACGGCGTTCCTGAATCTGTGGGAAAGGTGACGATGGTCTGGCAGAGTTGGGGGACCAGCGAAGTCAATCCTTGGACCCTCTCCAGCGTTGCATTCCTTAACGACCAGTTCAACCTGACGCTCTTCCGGCAGCACCCCAATGGTGAGTTGGCGCCGATGTGGGGCACCGAATTCCACCAGGATGAAAAGGGTGTGACTGTCAAGCTTGACCCTAACGCCCGCTTCCAGGACGGGACGCCCGCCGACGCCGAGGCGGTCAGGGTCAACCTCGCCGGCATCATGGACCAGTTGCCCGAGGCGAAGGCGGCGGGATACGACAAGCCGGTGTGGAACGCCGGGCGTATCCGGGAACGAGTCGAGCGAATGGAAGTGATCAGCCCCACCGAAATCTACTTCGAGACCAAGGGGCCGGACCCCATTTGGATGTGGATGGTGGGCGGCAACGGCTACCACAACGTCTGGTTCTCCAACCCTACCCAGATGCTGAAAGGTCCTGACTCCTTCCTCGAGAACATCGACCAAGTCGGTGGGGGCCCTTTGCGGGCAGTGTCCTGGGACCCCGGCAACCGCTTGGTGCTGGAACGTTGGGATGAATTCTGGGCAGATCATCCTTGGTACCACAAGCCCCAGTATGAGGAACTGGAAAATATTTTGGTGGCTGACCATGCCGCCCGGTTCGCCCTTCTCAAGAGCCAGCAGGCTGACGTGGTTTACTACGTCACCTGGCCCTTGGCGAAGGACTTGGCCAAGTCCGAGGAGTCGCAACGGGGCGTGAACCCTGGCGTGGGAGACCTCTGGACCCAGCAGTACAGGGCCAATGGTATGCTGGTGCTGGATTTCTACCTGCCTATGATCCTGAGGGAGTCTCAGAAACCGGCAGGTCGTGTCGACCCCTTCGGCACCACCGTCAAGACCTATGAATATCCGTCGGAATACGAAAACCATCCAACCCTGGATATACGGGTCAGGGAAGCTCTGAGCATGGCGATTGACCGCGAAGAAATGTCGCGCGGCCCACACTTCGGCTTCTCCTACCCCATCGGCTCCATATATCACGCGAAGGCTATCGGGGCCAGAGACGAGGTGGTCCATGATCCCCCGCCCTTCGATCCGGAACGCGCCAAGGAGTTGATGATCGAAGCCGGCTACCCCGACGGGTTCGAGATGCCGGGCCACTTCGGCCAATTCGCCGGACGCCCGGGGATCATTGAAGCGGTGGATTTCATCGCCAGCGGTTGGGACAAGTACCTTGGCGTGAAGGTTGTCTGGAAAGAGTTCGATCCCTCGGAGTTCGTCAAGGGGTTCGGCCGGGCTCCTGAGCCCAATCCTATTGTCCGTGTTCCCGTGGACGTTAAGACTTGGGGCCGCCAGGACCACAGCCTGAGGGCGGCGCTGCTCTACCGTCCTGCTTCGGTGTACATCGGCCCAAGCGACGACGAAACCGTGGAGGTTCTGGCCAAGGCCAAGGAGGAAATGGACTTGGACAAGCTCAATCCTCTTCTGGCTGAGATGGAAGACAAGGTCCTTGCCCTGAAGGAGACCTTCCCTCTCTACGGAATGAACCTTGTATGGGGCTACACCGACCGTGTGCTGTCCCACCCCACGGTGGTCCATTCGCCGCATCCCAAGCATGTGGACCTTATCGTTCTGCGGGAATGACGTCGACCAACGGTGCATAGGCCGCGTAACCGTGCAGCCAACACAGTCTTCATGTTTTGGTGGCGTCGGAGATACCGGCGCCACCACTGGTTTGTTGACGCCAAGCGTCCAATATGACGTTGCCCGTTTCAGAAATGCGTAGCGTAGTGTACGATATACGATTCTATTAACGAATATTATGACTGAAAATGCTTGTAGTATGTGGACGTTTCGACGTTGCCCACCAATATTTCACATAATCATTGACAAAAAATAAATCCCTCTGCTACACTTCCCCGCCAAGCTGGATTACCCAGTGCTGTGACCCATCCATCTCTCAGCAGGAGTAGGAGGTAAAACATGGGCGCCAGTTCCTTGGTTGGAAAGTTTTCATTGTTAGGAGCATTACTGTTAGTCTTTTCGCTGGCGGTGGCTTGTGGTGGTACTTCCCCGGCCGAGCCTGTGGTGGTGGAAAAGGAGGTAATCAAGGAAGTCGAAAAGCCGGTTGTGGTGGAGAAGGAAGTAGTTAAAGAAGTCGAGAAACCTGTCGTTGTCGAGAAAGAAGTTGTCAAGGAAGTAGAGGTGATAAAGGAGGTCGTCCAGGAAGTGCCGATTGCCGCTCCCCTTGCCGCCTTTTTTGATGACTTCCCCCAAGCCGGCAAGGACGGCGTCCCTGAATCGGTAGGAAAGGTCACCATGGCTTGGCAGAGCTGGAGTGGCAGTGACGTGAATCCTTGGCTCGTGTCGACCAACAATTTCCTGGCGGACCAATACGGCTTCCCGCTGTTCAAACAGCATCCCAATGGTGAGTTGGTTCCTGTATGGGGGATTGACTGGTCACAAACAGAAGAGGGTGTCACCGTCAAGCTCCACCCAACGGCCAAGTTTCAGGATGGCACTCCGGCCGATGCCGAAGCCTTCAAGACACTGATGCTTGGCATAGCCGGCGACTTGCCGGACTTGCAGGCAATGGGCTATGAGAAGTCACCTTTCTACAGAGGGCGGGCTAAAGAGCACATTGCAAGAATAGACATTATCGGCCCGCGTGAAGTCTACGTTGCAACTCCCGGACCGGACCCGGTCTGGCTGTGGACGATAGGAGGCAACGGCTACCAGCAATTCTGGTACTCCAGTCCTACCCAGCTATTGAAGGGGCCGGACGGATTCCAGGATAACATCGGCGTAGCTGGCGGAGGTCCGTTGCAGATTGTGGACTGGGAGCCCGGCAACCGTATGCTCCTCGAAAGATGGGAGGATTTCTGGGCCGATTACCCGTGGTTCCACAAGCCGCAATTCGAGGAAATCGAGAACATCCTGGTCTCCGACCACGCTGCCAGGTTTGCACTGCTCAAAAGCAAGCAGGCCGACGTCGCCTACTACGTTACCTATCCGTTAGCCAAGGACCTCCCCAAGTCTGAGGACTATCAACGGGGCGTTAACCCTGGTAAGGGTGACCTGTGGACCCAGCAATACAAGGCTAATGGAATGCTCGTGCTGGACTTCTATCTGCCAATGATCCTCAGGGAATCCCAGAAAGAGCAGGGGCGGACGGACATCTTTGGGACCACGATCAAGACATACGAGTATCCCGCAGACTACATCGACCACCCGACCCTGGACATCCGTGTCAGGGAAGCCTTGAGCATGGCTATTGACCGGAAAGCCCTGTCAGCAGGACCCCACTTTGGACTGTCTTTCCCCATCGGCTCCATATATCACGACCAGTCAATCGGAGCGAGGCCGGAAGTGGTCCACACTCCGCCGCCCTTCGATCCGGAAAGGGCCAAGGAGTTGATGGTAGAAGCGGGCTATGCCGACGGATTCACCATGCCCGGCCACTTCGGCCAGTTCGCCGGGCGTCCCGGCATCATCGAGGCGGTGGACTTCATCGCCAGCGCTTGGCAGAAGTACCTGAACGTAACGGTGGAGTGGAAGGAATTCGACCCGTCGGAGTTCGTCAAGGGCTTCGGAAGGGCGCCGGAGCCGCTCCCCATCGCACGCTATCCTGTCGATGTCAAGACTTGGGGCAGACAGGACCACAGCGGCTGGGAGGCCCGGTACTATCGCCCTGGAGCCACCTACATCGGGCCAAGCACCGATGAAATCGAGGTGTTGATTCACGACATGTTGAGGACTCTCGATGCCGCTGAAATGGACCGGAAGCTGGCGGAGATTGAGGACAAGATCCTGGCCTTGAAAGAGACCTTCCCTCTCTATGGAATGAACATCGTTTGGGGCTATACCGACCGAGTGCTGGCTCACCCCACGGTTGAAGCTTCGCCGCATCCGAAGCATGTCGAGTTGATGGTCCTTCGAGACTGACCCCTGTCCTGGAGGATTAAGTGCAGGGGCGACGCACTATCGTTGCCCCTGTTTGCTCACTCTGGTCTGTGGCTGTGCCCTTTCAAGACGGTAATGGCACTATCCGCGTAGCGCAACAATCGGCGAAAGCCTCAAACATGGAGGACTAGTTGGGACGTTACGTAGCGAGAAGGGTTTTGCAGGGGGTAGTCACCCTTTATCTGATTAGCTTGGCTGTTTTCGTCATGCTGAGGGTTGGAGGAGGCAATCCCATCGCCCACATGCTGCCGCCCGATGCGACTGCATTGGAGATGGAGTTGATGACCAAGGCATACGGCTTCGACAAGCCTCTTCACCATCAATACTGGATTTACAACAAGAAGCTGTTGCGGGGGGACCTCGGTGATGCGTTGAGTTGGGATAAAAGGCCCGCGGCGGACGTGGTGTTTGACCGGCTCCCGGCAACCCTGCAATTGAGCGGCAGTGCCCTCCTGTGGGCCGTCGTCGTCGGAGTGGCCCTGGGAGCCATTTCGGCTGCCAAGCCCGACACCATTTTCGACCGGATCGGTAAGCTGGTGGCCATAATCGCCCAGTCGATGCCCGTGTTCTGGGTTGGCCTTTTGATGATCCTGGGGTTCAGCGTCTACCTTGGCTGGTTGCCCAGCGCGGGCGGCATCGACCGGTTAGGGCCAAAGGGAATCATTTTGCCGGCTGTTACGCTGGGGTTCTTCCTTATCGCCTCCCACATGAGGATTGTCCGTTCCACGATGTTGGAAGTCCTCGAGTCGGACTACATCAAGATGGTAAGGGCTAAAGGCCTGCCAACCCGCATGGTGCTATGGAAGCACGCCTTCAAGAATGCGTCGATTCCGGTGTTTACTCTCTTCTTCGTTAACTTTGCGGGCTTGATCTCTGGCGCAGTGATCACCGAGACCATCTTCGCTTGGCCTGGTGTGGGCAGGCTGTTGGTCGAGTCGCTTTTGGTGAGGGACTACCCCACCACGCAGGCTGTGATCTTCTTCGTGGCAGCCTTCATCCTTTTCATTAACATTTTTGTAGATATCATGTATGCCTGGCTGGACCCGCGCATACGGATAGCGCAATAACGGGGAGAACTTATGGCAAGTGAAGGTGGAGACGGAGCAGGGTTGCTTGCGCCGCAACCGGCTGGAGTTGCGGCTGGCATACCGAGACTGGCACGGAGAGGGTTAGGCTCCATACGAGGCGCTCCCAAGCTCTCGTTGTTGTTCTTGTTGATAGCGCTGATATGCGCCATCTTTGCCGAATCCATATCGCCGCACAACCCTATAGAGGTAACTACTGACATACTCGAGGCGCCGAGCAGCAGTCACTGGTTGGGAACGGACATGCAGGGGCGCGACGCGCTTACTAGGGTAATTTACGGCGCTCAGATTTCCGTCATGGTGGCGTTGTCAGCGGTGGCCTTGGCAGCCGCTGTGGGCACTACCGTGGCCCTGCTCAGCGGAGTGCTGCGTGGTTGGGTAGACACCGTGCTCATGAGGCTGACCGACGGATTCCTGGCCCTGCCATCCCTGATGGTGGCGCTTGTAGTCATCTCCATCCTGGGCCCCAGCATACCCAACGTCATACTGGTCATAGGACTGACCAGGTGGATGGCCTACGCCCGGGTGATTAGGGGCGAAGTGCTGAAGTTGATGGAGATGGACTTCGTGCGTTTGGCCCACGTAGCCGGCGCCAGCAGGCCCAGAATCATGATCAGGCACGTGTTTCCCAACGTGGCCAACACTTTGCTGGTGCTCGTTACGCTGGAAGTAGGTCTGGCGGTGATCGCTGAATCGTCCTTGAGCTTCCTGGGCTTTGGTGTGCCGCGTCCATTGCCTTCTTGGGGCAGCATGTTGCGGGACGCCCAGGAGTTCATCTACATCACTTGGTGGCTGCCGGTGTTCCCGGGCTTGGCCATCACCTTCCTGGTAATGTCCTGCAACCTCACCGGTGACTGGCTGCGAGACCGTTTGGACCCGACCCGTCGCCAACTTTAGGACCATCTATAAAGGGACTGTACGAAGGCTCCTCTCACAGCGTGAGAGGGGCCTTTTCATTATGTACGTTTTCGCTATACCTTGGTGAACCGTTGCAGCCGTTGATTGGCCGTATCCACCGCGTAAAGGTCTCCATTGGAATTGGTGTACACGTTGTGGCCGTTCTCGAAGGTGCGCCCCCGCGCCACCAGCTCTCCATCCAGCGTCAGGACGCTGAGCCGGGGTACTTGGTCGGTTACGTAGACCATCTGGTTGGCGTCTATGTGCACTCCCATGGGTGACTTGAAGTCAGTCCACGCCCCCAGGAACGTGCCGTCGTTGCTGAACACCTGCACCCGGTGGTTTTCCCGGTCGCAGACGTATATCCGGCCGTCGTTGGCCACCCTGATACTGTGGGGCACTCTGAACTCGCCCGGCCCGCTGCCCGGCGAGCCGAAAGATCCCACGTATTCCCCCTCCGCCGTAAACCGGTGTACGCAGGAGTTGCCGTACCCGTCTGAGACGTAGATGTCACCGGAGGGACCGACCGCAATGTCGGATGGGTGGTTGAACGGCGCCTGCAACGCCGCCCGGTACCGGTTTCCCAACGCCATCAACACCTCCCCTTCGGTGGTGCATTTCAACACTTGGTGCGCGTCCCGGTCCGCCAGGAATACGCTATCGTCAGGTCCAATGTAGATGTGATGGGCGTCCTCCAGCAGCCCGTCCCGTCTAGGCCAACCCGACAAGAATTGCCCGTCCGGGGCGAACACCATTACCGGAGGGCCGAGCCGCTGGAACACGTACACCCGGTCGTTCGAATCAACGGCCACCGCGCTGGGGTTCTGGAACTGTACCCCGTCAGGCAACTTGGCCCAATCCGGTTCGTATTCATATACAAAGTCGCCCATGCCGATCGTTATCGCCATAAGTCGCCTCCCGCCTTATGTGAACTGAGTCATTTGGTCAGGAACGCCTGCCGGTAGTGGGGAAGACCGGGATTGATTTCCCGTCATCGAAAAGCTACAACCCTTGTGGACTGTAGTCAAGGTGAAGTGGACGGCTGACTTGATACCGGGACATGAAAGCGGTTATGTTTCAATAACCGAGTTCACTACGTCGTTAACTCAGGAGCTACCAAATGATCTCACCCATTCTTCCCCCCGGCGTCGTCTACCACCCGTCGGCTATCCATGCTTACGATGTACAACTCCGTGGGTATAACGGCGATACGGTCCCGGCTTACATGGCGCGTCCTTCGTCGGAAGGACCCCACCCCGGCTTGGTGCTGGTGCACGGGATTCATGGCTACGAGGAGCACATGAAGGATGTGGCCCGCCGGTTCGCCGTCATGGGTTACGCTGCCATCGTTCCCGCTCTTTACAGCCGCAACGAGGGCCTGTGCGTGGTGGAGGAAGAGGACATGGCGAAGGCGCGTGACTGGCTCGCCAACCGCTCCAACACCCAAGCCAACGCCGACCTGGAAGCGGCCAAGGAATTCCTCCGGGCGAGCAGTTTCGTCGGCGACCGTGTCGGGTTGGTGGGCTTCTGCTCCGGGGGACGGGTCGCTATGGTTTTTGCCTGCAATACCATCGGCCTGGATGCCTTCGTAAACTTCTATTCCAACGGTATCTTTCAACCCACCGAGGTGAATCCTATGCCGGCCGGAGAGATGGTAAGAGACCTGTGCTGCCCCATGCTGGGCCTCTTCGGCGACGACGACACCAACCCGTCACCAGAAGATGTAGCCCGACTGCGGGCCGAACTGGACAAGCATGGCAAGGACTACGAATTCGTGAGCTACAAGAACGCCGGACACGCCTTCTTTTCCGACACCCGCGAGAGTTACAGACCTGAAGCTTCCTACATGGCTTGGGGGCGGTGCTTGGAGTGGCTTTCGCGCTGCTTGAAACCGTAACCGGGGAATCCTACAGCGCCGGAACGCCATTGACCCTGCCGCGCCGACGGGCCATAATTGGCGGAAATCCCGCTTTGGAGTTGCGAAGTGAAAAAGGGATATAAGGTCATAGACATAGATACCCACGTCAACCCAAGTTACGACACCTTGGTCAAGTACGTTGACCCGTCGTTCCGTCCCAGGTTGGAGGAACTGGCGCCATACCTGCGCAAGGTCGGAGACTACACCGCCCTGAGCTTGGCGTCGATCCCGTTCGACCGCTTTCCCGGCGACCCGCCGAAGGCCGAGGATGCCACGGCCGTAACCGGAGGGCGCGGCGCGTTGGAAGGGCGTGTCACTCGTTCATCCGGCCACCACCGGGTGGACCCGCGCCACGGCGTCAGCGACGAGAACGCCGAGGGGCGCCTGCTGGACATGGATATGGAGGGCAGGGATATCGACGTCATCATTCCGGGGACTTGGGCCAACGGGCTGTCCAGCTTGGAAGACGTGACCCTAGCCGAGGGGCTGTACTCCGCTTACCACCGCTATATGCGGCAGTTTTGCAGCACGAACCCCGACCGCCTGAAGAGCATCATACTGGCCCCGGCCGCCGACATTGAATGGGCGGTTTCGGAGGTGAAGGCCGTATCTCAGGAGAAGTGGGTCGTAGCCGTCGCTCCCGTCCTTCCCGAAGGGATGCCGGTTGACCACCCGGACCTGGACCCGCTCTGGGAGGTGATGAACGACTCCCACCTGCCCATCCTGCACCATAGCTTCACTTTCGAGGCTCCCTACTTCCCCGGCTACCGGGACATCTGGGGCAACGTGGTGGTGGCGAGGACCGCAGCCCATCCCTGGGGGGCGGCGCGACTGCTGTCGTACCTGATCGTGGGGCGTATCTTCGACCGTTTCCCAAACATCAATGCGGGCGCGGCTGAAGTGGGCCACGGCTGGCTGCCCCACTGGCTGATCCGGTTGGGCGAGATGGCCAACTACGTCTCCGGCGCTACCCCCACGCTCGATTACAAGCCCATCGAGTACGCCCAGATGGGGCGCTTCCGTTGCGGCGCCGAACCCTTCGAAGGGCCGGAAATGACCAAGGCCTGCATCGACCTGCTGGGCCCGGACTGCTTGATGCACCAGTCGGACTACCCCCACGGCGAGGCCCACTTCCCCGACACGGCCGAGATGGTCATAGACTGGCCCTTCTGGCAGGAATTGGGAGAGGAGGCCCTGGTCAAGCACATGTCCGGCAACGCGGAGAAGTTCCTGCGGTTGGCCTAGTAGTGCGAAATCATTGTATTGACGGGTAACCCTGACCACCGTGGTTTCCGGCGATCAGGGCACCCACAAGGGGTGCCCCTACGGGACCGCCCTTGACTGGTAAGGGCAACCCTTGTGGTTGCCCTCGTTGCTTCCTTTGTTGTCGCGGGGGTCAGACGGTGACGGGAGTTTGCTCGAACGCGGGCATGACCTCCTTGGCGAACAGCTTCATTGAATTCACTGCTTGGGAGTGTTCCAACGTTCCGAAGGCGGTCCACAACAGGAAGTAGTTCACTCCTTGGTCTTCGTGCTCCCGGATTTTGCGGATTACGGTGTCCGGGCTGCCGAAGAGCCAGCCTTCGCGCTCGTGGTCCTGCACCGGGCGGGTGCCGGCGGTGTGGCGGTAGTAGTACTGCACCGCCGGCTCCGCGATGCGGTACGCTTCCTCGTCGGTTTCGGCTACGAACAGGTGCCTTCCTACCGGGAAATGCACCGGGATGTCGTGGCCGTGCTCCTTCAAAAGCCGCTCGTACAGCGCTCTCCCACTCCGCAACTGCTCCGGGGAGGCCCAAGCCAAGATGACGTGGTAACCGTTGCGGGCGGCGTATTCAATGGCCTCATCCTTCCAGAACCTTGTAAGCGCAACCCAGATGGGCGGGCGGGGTTGCTGTAAGGGCGTAGGCACCACGCGGGTCTCGGGAATCTGGTAGTGGATACCGTCGAACGTGAAGTTCTCCCCGCTCCATGCCTTCTTGATGATCTCCAGCGACTCCTCGAACCGTTCAGCCTTCTCCTCTTCGGGCACCCGGAAGCCTTGGAACTGGTAGTTGCGGTATCCCAGCCCGACGCCGAAGTTGAGCCGGCCGTTGCTCACAATGTCCAAAACCGCGGCGTCCTCGGCCAAACGAATCGGGTCCATCAGCGGGACTACATTTATCGCTTGCCCAATGCGTATACGCTTGGTAACTGCTGCTACGTAAGCCCCCAAGGCCAGCGGTGAGCAGCAAATCCCATACTCGCCTCCCAGTTCCTTGTGGTGGTCCGGGGAGAAGTGGTGTTCCGTAAGCCAGATGCAGTCGAAACCCAACTCGTCGGCGAGAACAAATTCAGCTATGGACTCGTCATACACCTGCTTGAACGGTTTTCCGGTAGGGCTTTGCATCAATGCCAGGATGCCGAATTTCATGTAGTCCTCCGTAACTGTCGTGCCATTTTGGGGTCCAAGCTTCAGAATGTTGACTATGAGATATCAGGGCCAACTTTATCATACGCCGGATACGCAAGCTACGGACTTGGCGACGAGCGCTTGGCCTGTAGGAGCCGCTCCCGGGACTCTAATGCCGGGCCTTTTCGATTTTAATGCCGGGGGTTCCGGCGGGGACTTGCGTTGAGCAACGGGTGGAAAACGCCGAGGTCACGACCGCTTGGATGACCTGAGGGCTCCCTCATCTTGCACCCTCGCCTTCTCCGGCAGCCTGCGGGGGCTTTCAAAGCCCCGGACCGGTCGACGCAACCGGTACGCCGGCGGCGCAGCAGTCCTCCGCCGGTCCCCTTGCCGGCGGCCGGGGAAGTTTGCCCCCGACGGTTTCAGAGGCGCAATGATGCAAGGAAATTTTCTCTCGCGGGAGATCTCATCGCCTGCCCGGAAGCAGGCGGATTGACAAAACCGGCAGCGGGCCCGCGATCAGGCAAGGACCGACTGGCCGCCGAGGGCAACCAACAGGTTTCACACAGGCATTCGCCGGTTGCCCTTACAAGAACCGTTTGTTTGACCACATAGCCCGGAGCGCAGCCGGAGTCGAGTCCGGCGGGCCGAGCTTGTACGGCGCACTCTGCGCCGCTCCGCCTCAAGCAGGCATAGACAGCCTGCCGGGCGATACCGTTTTCCACCCGTTACTCTAGCGCATGTTCCACAAGGTTGAGCAACCAACAGGTTTCACATAGGCATTCGCCAGTTGCCCCTACGCGTGCTCTCCGCGACACTCAGAGAGGGACTTACAGTGAGCGGCCTCCTTTGGGCTGAGTTGGACGGGCAGGTTGCGCAGTCCGCGCCCGCTTCCCATGCATCACAGGCTAGTGGGGTGCAATCCAGTGCGTCAACCGGAATATGTCAGTGGCAGCGCTGCGCCGCTATAATGGCGGCTTGAACCGATGCCAGGCGGCAGAGACGTTTATCCGGCTACTTCGACTTTGACCGATGCTTGGGAAGAGGAATGACTGAAACCGGTCACCAGCGTGCGCAACTGCGAGACGCTCGCCCAGACGAACTGGACGACGCCGGAAGGCTGGTCGGCGATGCCTACCGGGAGTACCGCGTCCACATTCCGGCGGAAGTCTGGGCCCCCTATTTCCGCGACATCACGAACGTCCGAAGCCGTATGGACAAGTCGGAGTTGATAGTCGCGGAACACCAGGGACAGATCGTGGGTTGCGTCACTTTCTATCCGAGGGAATACCAAGCGGAGGACCAGCCCTGCCCGCCCGATTGGGCCGGCATCCGGCTTCTGGCGGTGCATCCCGATGCCAGGGGGATAGGCATAGGCAAGGCCCTGATGGACGAATGCCTGCGCCGCTGCCGCGAACGTTCTACAGCGACGCTGGTCCTGCACACCACGGAAATCATGACCGTAGCGCGCGGCATGTACGAGCGCATGGGATTCACGAGGATACCTGAGTTGGACTTTTACCCGACTCCCGACTGGGTGGTTATGGCATACAGGCTGGATATTACGTTAAGTTAGGGGCGTTGTTCCCTCCCTATCTCGGGAATTGACAGGGTGCGGCATATTTTTCTGGCAAGAACGTTGTCGATCTCTGAATGCCTTGGAACCATTTCAATTGCACCAGTATCGGGGTTCGTCCATATTGAGTGCGACTGCCCTTCACGCGATAGGAGGCATCCGTGCCTGTGGAGGTGTCTAATTAGCGTGTTACGCCTCATTCGACAACGATTATTTCTCTTTCGGCTTCAGGTGGTGCCTCCTGTAGTGCGATTTCTCTGCGGTACTCCAATATTAGCGCTATCGCTTCGGCCAAATTTTCCCTCGCCTCTTCCCTGGTTTTACCCTGACCGTTAGCACCAGGAATTTCCAGGCAATAGGCGATGTGCCACTTACAACCTTGCTCAAAGATTGCCGTAAATTCGTTACGCATCTGTTCACTCTCCTTACCACTTTAAGAATCCCTAACAAAAAGAGGATAAGCGTCTGAAGCAAATGAGTGAACATCCTATGGACAGGAACGCCTCATGTATCCCGTCTATTCGTTCGTAGCGCACCCTCAGTCTGCGGAACTGGTGCAACCATGCCAGGGTTCGCTCGACAACCCACCTGTACACGCCCAGCCCACTGCCATGCCCGACGCCCCGTTTGGCGATCACCGGCCTGATGTGGCGCGAACGCAACGATTTCCGATGCTCCCGGGAATCATAAGCCCGGTCCGCATACAGCCGCTCCGGTCTGCGGCGCGGACGGCCACGTTTGCCCCGCACCGGCGGTATCGCATCCACCAATGGCAGCAATTGAGTCACGTCATGACGGTTGGCTCCACTCAGTATTGCTGCCAGAGGAGTCCCATTGGCGTCGGTGATCACGTGATGCTTGCTCCCAGGCTTACGGCGGTCCGTAGGATTGGGGCCTGTTTTTTCCCCCGCCTCCGACTGCCCGGACCGACCCACTGTCCACACAAGCCCGGGACCAGTCCAGACCGTTAGCCCCTTGCAGTTTGGACAACAGGAGTTCATGGAGACTCGGCCACACTCCGGCTTCATGCCACTCTTTCAGACGGCGCCAGCAGGTCATCCCCGACCCACATTCCATCTCCTTGGGCAACATCTCCCAAGGGATCCCGCTCTTGAGCACGAAAAGGATGCCGGCCAGGGCCTTCCGGTCGTCTATCCGCTGGCGTCCGGGGTACCGGAACCGCCTGGGCTTCGCGGGTGGCAGCAGCGGTTGGAGCATCTCCCATAGTTCATCGCTCACCAGTGGCTTCGCCATCAATCTCTCCTTACCCTGTTGCCGATGCTGCACCTGTACGCTGCAAACCACGGCTTGGAGAGAATCTAGACCTCTTCCACCTGCTCGTCAACTCTTTTTGTTAGGGATTCTAAGACACCGGTCACGCTTGGACCTGCGCCTCCCGAGCCTCTTTGGTGGCCTTAAGCCAACGCCACCGTTGCAGGGGGTCGCTGACGGCCCGCATCCAGACGCCGAAGAGGTTGAACGACAGGGCGGTGAGGAATATGGCTACTCCCGGCACGACGACCACCCACCAAGCGGCTTGGATGTAGCCCCGGCCTTGGGCAAGCATCGTTCCCCAGGATGATTCGGGCGGCTGTATGCCGAAGCCCAAGAAGCTGAGGGTGGACTCGGTAAGGATGTTGTTGGGCACGTCCAGGGCGGCCATGGTCAACAGGGGCGTGATCAGGTTCGGGACGATGTGCCGCCAGACGATGCGCCGGTCGCTGGCGCCGATGGCCCGCGCGGCGTCGATGAACGACTGCTCACGCAGGGACAGGACCACCCCGCGGGTAATCCGGCAGTACAACATCCACCGCCCAACCGCGAACACGATGATGATGTTGTTGAAGCTGGGGCCCAGAATGTACAACACCATCAACGCGAGGAGCAGAAGGGGCACGGACATGAACACGTCTACAGCCCGCATGACGATGTCGTCGATGATCCCGCGGTAGTAACCCGCCAACAGCCCGAGGAAGGTCCCGATGACCCCGGAGGTCAGTACACCGATGACGCCCACCGCCAAGGAAATGCGTCCGCCGTGGATAACCCGGCTCAGCATGTCGCGGCCCAAGTGGTCGGTCCCCAGAATGTAGAACCGCCTCTCCTTCTCCAGGCTTACGTCATCCGTCGCCATGCCGGTGGACACGGGAGGAAGGTGCCGCAGGGGCACCTGTTGGTCGCGGTCACCGTGAGGGGATACCCAGGGCGCAAATATGGCGGACAGGACTACTACCAGCAGGAATATCCCGGAAACCAAGGTGACCGGGTCGTTAAGAAAGGACTGGAACAGGGCGTTCCGCCAAACGCCAACAAGCGGGTTGGGCTTTCCGATTATCGGTGCGTTATCCTGCATGGCGCGACAACTTCCTCAAATTACCCGTTTCCGTCACCTGTACGAGATTCGCGGGTCGAGCCATTGGTACAGGAGGTCCACTATGAAGTTGATCACCATCACCATCAGCGCCGCTACGAATACGGCAGCCGTCACCACCGGAAGATCCCTGGCGCTGATAGCGTCGATCAGCAGCTTGCCCAAGCCCGGCCACCCGAATATGACCTCGGTGACCACCGCTCCGTTCATAAATCCCGCCAGCTCGTCGCCCATTAACGTTACGATGCTGATGGCGGCGTTCTTGAGGACATGGATCCTGAGTACAATTCCTTCGGACAGGCCTTTGGCGCGAGCCGTGGACACGTATTGCTTGCCCAATTCCTCTATCATGGTGGCCCGGGTTATCTGGGCATTCCGGCCCAATACGCGGGGGCACAACGCCACCGCCGGCAGGACTATAAACTGCCAGCCCTTCGGTCCCAACCCATCGAACCCGGAGGTGGGCAGCAGGTCCAATTGCAGTGCTACTATCAGGATGAGCATCAGGGCCAGCCAGAATTGAGGGACCGATATGATGGCGAACGACAGGACGTTCACCAACCGGTCCGCCACGCCGCGGGGACGCCGTGCCGCAATCATGCCCAACGGCACACCCAATGACCCTAATGCCCAAGCCACCAAGGCCAGTGCCGCGGTGTTGGGCAACCGGTCTATTACCATGCCCATCGCGTCGGTCCGATGCCGTATGGAGAGACCGAAATCCCCGGTCAAGGCGTTGCCGTAAAACTCTATAAACCGGACGTGGACGGGCCTGTCGTAGCCAAGCTTCTCCCGCATCGCCTCGATGGCGTCTTCCGAGGCGTTCTCGTCCACCAGCAAAAGCACCGGGTCGCCGAGGATGTTGATGGCGAAGAAGAGAAGGGCCATGAGGCCGAGAATGATGAAAATAGAGTGGGCCGCCCGGCGGGCGATGTAGTTACGCAAGGTGGTTACCCTTACGGCAGTCTGACTGGCTTCCCTTAGAAACTAACCCAAAACCAACTGTCTCCATTGACAATCCATAGTTGCCGACCAAGGCCGATGGATTCCCGCCTTCGCGGGAATTGCCCATGGCCTTGCCGAGGCCACGTATGAAGAATGAAAATGGGGTTGCGCCGACCGGTACAAGGGTGGTCGTCATTGGCGCCATGAGCCCGTGCGGGAATTTGCCCGGGTGACTGACAGGCACGTATGAATGTCGCCCCGCCACGGCGGTGAGCACGCATGGCAATGTCTTGAGTAGCGGGTCACCCACCGGACGGCAGTTTTTTGATGGAGCAGTCTCGTGGATGTTTTTCACCAACGGTGCTGTGGCTTGGACGTGCACAAGAAGTCGGTGGTGGCCTGTGTCATCACCCCGGAGGGCCGGGAAATCCGCACCTTCCGCACCATGACCGGGGACCTGCTGGCCCTGGCCGACTGGCTTACGGAGCATCAAGTGACCCAGGTGGCCATGGAGAGCACCGGAGTCTACTGGAAGCCGGTCTACAACATTCTGGAGGACGAGTTCACGGTGATGGTGGTGAACGCGGCCCACATCAAGACGGTGCCTGGACGCAAGACGGACGTCAAGGACGCCGAGTGGATCGCCGAACTGTTGCAGCATGGCCTTTTGCAGGCCAGCTTCATCCCGGGCCGGGTGCAACGGGAGTTGCGGGAGTTGACCCGCTACCGGCGCAGCTTGGTGCAGGAGCGCAGCCGGGCGGCCAACCGGATTCAGAAGCTGCTGGAAGGGGCCAACATCAAGCTGGCCTCGGTGGCCACCGATGTGCTGGGCGTCTCGGGGCGGGCCATGCTGGCGGCGCTGGCGGCCGGGGAGGAAGACCCACAGGTGCTGGCCGGTCTGGCCAAGGGTCGGCTGCGGGAGAAGACCGGGGAACTGGAGCAGGCCTTGCGGGGCCTGATGCGACACCACCAGCGGTTCATGCTCACCGTGCAACTGGGTCATCTGGGCTTTCTGGACACGGAGATTGAGCGGCTGGACCAGGAGGTGGCCCATCGGGTGCACCCTTTTGAGGAAACGGTGGCGGCGGTGGACACCATCCCCGGGGTGGGCCGGCGCACGGCGGAGGTCATCGTGGCGGAGATTGGCACCGATATGGAGCGGTTTCCCACCTCGGGCCATCTGGCGTCGTGGGCCGGGGTGTGTCCCGGGAACAAACAAAGTGGAGAAAAGCGGAAACCCAGTCCAACCCGGAAAGGCAACAACTGGCTGAAGCCGGCCTTGGTGGAGGCGGCCAAATCCGCCAGACAAACCAAGACCTACTTGGAGGCTCAATATCACCGCTTGGCCCGTCGTATCGGGGCCAACCGGGCGGCCATGGCAGTGGCCCACAGTATCATCGTCATCCTCCACCACGTCATCAAAACCGGGCAGGGATTTGTGGACTTGGGGCGCCAGTACTTTGAGGAACGCGACCGGGCGGCCATCACCCGCCAAGCCGTCCGTCGCTTGGAACGCTTGGGCCATAAAGTCACCCTGGAAGTTGCCTGAGCACACTATTTTCATGGCAATGACGGGTTAGGCGGGAATTACGATTTAGTTGGTGGGAATGACTGGTTGGGTAGTGCGGCAAGTTTTGAGCTAATTTCTTAGCCTCGTGCAAAATCGGATAGCCTGCTGGTGGGCAGGCCAATAATCGGCGAAGTCCCCCGGAAGGTGGCGTAACCGCTTCCGAGGGACCATTGTGTAAGAGCAGACTGGAAAGAATCACTTGGAAAAGCGCATGTTCCCGTAGATGACCAACTGGTCCGGCCTGGGTTCGTATTCCAGTTCTTCCACCATTGCGTGGACCTCGAAGGCTTGGAACACGCCCACGAACATGACGTCCTCTTTCATGCGGTCGGCCAACTGCTTCAACAAGTCGCCGCGGCCTTCCTCCAAGGGTGTCTCGCCGGCTTTGTCGAGGATTTCCTGGATTTCGGGGTCGCATACCCGGGACTGGAAGTAGTTGCAGTTCATCAGCCGGGCCGCGGGCCTCCAGAAGTCCAGCGTGGGCCATTCCGGCGTGAACTCTATCAGGTGTCCGGAGTCGGCAGTGTCCTTACAGTTGTCCGGCGGCTGGTTGATCCTGTCGGAGGTTATTTCCACTCCTGCCCCCGACACGATGTTGCCGACGCCGCAGTTCCTGATGATCCGCCAGAGGTTGCGTTCGGTGACTTCAACCTTGCCGTTGATGCCGACCTTTTCCCAGTAACCGGCCATGGCTTCGTACACTTCCGGCTGCTTGGGCACACGCCCGGTCCGCCCGATGATGCGAATTTCCTCTCCATTGTAGCCGGTCTCGGCCAGCAGGTCCCGCGCTTTCTGCGGGTTGTACTCCCAGTAGGAGCCGTTTTCTTCGTCTATGCCCGGCATTCCGATGACCGCCGGGAGGGGGCTGCAAATAGTGGCCCCTTTGAAGATTATCTCCACTATTTCCTGGCAGTTAATGGAATGCACCAAGGCTTGGCGGAACGCTTTCTGCTTCAACATGGGGTGCCAGAGGGTGTCAATGTAAAACCCCTCTACTTCCCATTGAGGGGTAGACTTGGCCTTGGGCACGTTGGGTATGTCTTCGACATCCAGGATGTAGGTGTAGTCCGCCTCCCCTGCCTGAAGCATGGCGGCCCTCACCGTGGTCTCCAACCTCCAGACGAAATGAATGTTTGGAACGTAGGGACGGTGCAAATCCCTAGAGGTCACTTCGGAATCGGGCACCGGCACGTAATCGGCATACTCTGTTATCTTCAGAAACTCGCCGGGCACATACTCGACAAACTCGTACTGGCCGAACCCCATGGTGGTGACGTCCGTCTCCTCTTCGGGACTGGACTGGAACCACTGCGGAGCTTGCGCATGGACCGACACCAGTTCCGACGGCAACACCGGGCACGGATCAACGCATTGTATGTCCACGGTCATATCGTCAACTACGGACGCGGACGAGGGAATACGGGACGAAAGGTCAAGGCCCATTTCCGGGTCTCCGTATCTGGTCAGGTTCCAAGCCGCCGCTTCGGCATTCCACGGTTCCCCGTTGCGGAACTTCACCCCTTCCCGCAGAGTGAGGCGCCACTTGTCGGGAGCCATCTGCTCCCAGCCGGTGGTGGCGGTGGAGGGACCCAAGGTGAGGGTCTGGATGTCGAGGAAAGCCAATGCTTGCCCCATGGCCTTGCTGACTATCGATCCTGTTTCCGCGCTCCCGGTCTGCCACGGGGAAAGCTTGTCCGGTTCCACCGGGATCACCGCCCTGACCACATCTTTTCCGCTGGCAGATTCAGCCGGTGGTGAAGTAGGCTCAGGCTCGGCCGTGGCAGCCATCTCCTCGGCCTTCGTGGGCGCGATGCCCTGTACTTCGGGGGGTGTCGTTGGTTCTGCCACAGCGGTGGGCGCAGTTGTAGGTTGCTGCGGCGGTGGTTCCGCGCCTCCGCAGGCTGCCACCAGTCCGATGACCGCCATGCAGGAAATGATTAACAACGATCTAATACCGAGTAGATGGTTGGTCATACAGTTGCTCCCTTAATACGGGTTGATTGGCAAATGATCAGGCTTGGAATCGCAACAGCCTCGTCCGTTGAGGCGCCGTGCGGCTCTCCATCGAGGTTAGGGCGGACGATACAGTAGGGGCAATATACTGTCAAGCTAAGGGTGTCATTGTGAAAAATGCCAAGCGCCGGGTACGGAAAATGCGCTTCCATGCTACAATGCGCTCACTTCCTACGATATGGGAATGGACTATGACCACCATAAGTAAACTGATAACTGCCGACGAACTCTTGGCATTGCCCCGTGGAGAAGGTAAACGGTACGAGCTTATCAGGGGAGTCTTAGTAGAAAAAATGGGTACCGGAGACCCCCACGCCATGGTATTGGTCTGGTTCACCTATACACTGGCCCACTATGTGACAACTACCAATTTTGGAGACCTGCGGGTCGGCGAACCAGGTTATCACTTGGATTTCGACCCCGACACGGTGCGTTGCCCGGACTTGGCTTGGATAGCGCCGGGCCGCATCCCGCCGGGCACCCAAGGATACCCTAACCTGGCGCCCGACTTGGCCGTGGAGGTCAAATCGCCCCGCAACTCCAATCCCGAAATGGCCGCCAAGGCGTGGATGTGGCTCAGCTACGGCTCGCGGCAAGTATGGGTGGCGGACCCGGAGCGCACCACAGTAACCGTTTACCGTCACGGCGCCGAACCGCAAACCCTTGGCGAGGACGACGAACTCGACGGCGGAGAACTGCTCCCGGGATTCAGCACGCCCGTGTGGAGACTGTTCCGCCGCCAGCGTTAACCGCTGTCCCGGCAACCACTGGCTTGAATATCGTTGTAATATATACTCGGCTCAAATCAAGTGCGGCAACACGCCGCTACAATCACTCTAACCAGGGAGGGACCTTAATGGCAGCAGCACCGTCGTTCCAACAAGTACAGGCCGCTATGAAAGCGATGATTGACAAGGCGTTCGCGGATGCGCCCGATGAGCCGATAGCGATGGCTATCGTGGACTCTGCCGGCAACCTGCTGGCCTACGCCGCAATGGATAACCTGCGGGTCTATAGCAAGCGTCACTGCCTGCGCAAGGCCTACACCTCCGCCATCATGGGCCAGGACAGTGTAACTCATGCCGCCCGTCTCGAGGGTCAGGGACGCAGTGTCGGGGACTTGGGCGATCCTAACATCACCTACGGCCAGGGCGGCTTGGTGATAATGAAGGACGGCGTCATTCTCGGCGGCATCGGCGTCGGCGGTTACCCCAGCGGACAGCGGGACGAGGACGTTTCCCGGGCGGGCCTCGAGGCGATGAATTTGTAGGACTAACTTAGAGCCTATCCGATAATTACCCGTCGTCACTCCCGCTTTGCGGGAGTCCAGTGTGCCAGGTAGTGGATTCCCGCCTTCGCGGGAATGACGGCCAGTCGGACATGCGCGAGAACGGGAGCGCGAATGGATTCCCGCCGTCGCGGGAATGACGGAAGTGTCCAACTTGATTATTCGGACAGGCTCTTAATTGGGAGGTACCCTAATGGACTTTGGACTGCAAGGCAAATATGCTTTTGTGGGCGGCGGAGGCCGCGGCATCGGCAAGGCCATCGCCCGCGAATTGGCCAAGGAGGGGGTGGATGTAGTCATCGCTTCCCGTACAGTTTCCGAGTTGGAGAACACGGCGCGGGAGCTGGAGGACGAGACGGGGCAGCGCATCATACCCTTGGCCTTGGACGTGACCAGCAAAGAGCAGGTCGACCAGGTAATTTCAGAGGCGGCCAGCAGGCTGGGCGGTCTGCACATCCTGGTCAACAGCGCGTCATTGCCCGGCGGCTCGGCCACGGCCACCGGCCCGATCGAGACCGTGAACGAAGACGATTTGATCAGTGATTTCGACGTGAAGTACGTGGGCGCGCTACGGTGCGCCCGCGCCGCTATCCCCTACCTGAAGGAGCAGGGCTGGGGCCGCATCATCAACATCAGCGGCGGCAACGCCCGCGTAGCCGGCAACCTGAGCGGCGGGGCGCGCAACGTGTCGATGGTGCACATGACCAAGACCCTCTCCAACCAGTTGGGTCGCTTCGGGATTACCGTCAACTGCATCCACCCCGGCACCACCCGCACCGAGCGCACTGCCGTGATGCTGGGTGAGCGGGCCGCCCAGATGGGCATAACTCCTGAGGAAGTGGAGGCGCAGGACTTTGCCGTCGGCTCACCCCGCGGGAATGCCATCTGCCGCATGGTCGACGCATCGGAGATCGGGTTCCTGACGGTGTTCCTGTCGTCGGTGCAGGCCCAGTCGATCACCGGCGAACTGATCTCGGCCAACGGCGGCGTGGGCAACTACGTTTACTACTGAGAAACGATCTCAAAGCGCTCATCTTATATGGACGCGTCCTTCGACAGGCTCAGGACGAGCGGGTTGCACCCTTCATTCCGTTCGTGGTGAGCTTGTCGAACCACGGTTTGAGATAGTTCGTTTTAACCCGCCGCAATCTCCCGGGCGAACCCTATGAGTCCCTCATCGGCGCCTCTCGGCCCGATAAGGGACAACCCCACCGGCATCCCATCCACTTCCGCCAAGGGAAGATTGACCTGTGGCGCCCCAAGAGTTCCGGCTATGCTGGTCAACGCGCTGATCCGCGCCCGGAGCGGGTCTCGCTCCGAACGCCTTTGTCCTGTCGGCGGGGCCGGACTGGGCGCCGTAGGCAGGCATACGAACGTACCACCAGCCAGCACGTCGTCCATCCGTGTCAGGATTTCCAACCTTGCGGCCCTGGCGTTCTCTACCTCGGCATCGGTTATGGCCCTTGATCCGCCGTACCTGTCTCCAACCTCGAAGCTCAGCCGGGGATTTGTCCGGTCCAACCAGTCCCGCGCCGTTTCCCATGCCTCGCGGCCCTGGAGCGTCTGTTGCTGGGCCGACCATTCGATGAGGCCGTTGGGTGACAAACGTTCTCTCCGGGAACCGCTGACCATCCCCACGATACGGTCGATATGGGGAGCCAGGGCCTCCACTACGGCCGGGTCGGCTATCTCCAAAGCATCCTCGGCGATGACTACCTGTTGGGGCCGGGCCGGCGGAATGTCGCTGCCCAGAAGCACCTGGCCGACCCGGAAGAATGTGTCTACGTCGTTGGCGAACCAGCCGATGGTGTCATAGCTGGGGGCTTGGAGCAGTATGCCGTCCAGATGTACTCTTCCGTGGGTGGGACGGATACCGTACAGACCGCAGAAGCTCGATGGTATCCGCACCGACCCGCCGGTGTCCGACCCCAACGCAAAGTCCACCAGCCCGCCCGCGACTGCCGCAGCCGACCCGCTGGACGAGCCGCCGGGCACACGGCCTGGGGCGCGGGGATTTATGGGTGTGCCGTAGTGGGCGTTTTCGCCGAAAATGCCTCTGGTGAGTTCGTCGGTGATGGTCTTCCCGACCATGGTGGCCCCCGCGTCCACCAGGACCTGCACCACCCAAGCCGTCTTCTCCGCAGGTTGATGGGTGGCCTTCCAGTCCGGGTTGCCGCCGCCGGTGACGTGGCCTGCCACGTCCAGGATGTCCTTGGCGGCAAAGGTCATGCCCGCCAGCGGCCCATCGGTCTTGCCCGCCAGGTATGCTTCGGTGTCCAAGCAAAATGCGTTGAGCGCGTCGGGGATGGTGACTGTGAGATTTGTCATCGTCGTTTCTCCGTTGCTTGTGAGCAGGTATCGTGATTATCGGTGAAGTAACGGTGTCATTCTATCAACGTACTAACTCATATATCCCGGAACTCTGCGTCAATATGTAAAGGTTCCCCTCATTGTCCTCACCAAAGGACGTTATGTTCCCGTCCAAGCGGGCAATCAGCCGTTGTTCAGTTACCGAGCCATCTTCCTCCCGAAGGGCCCAGATGCTGCCAGAGCAATAGTCGGCGTAGACGTAAGCGCCCCTGAGGGACGGCAGCCAGTCGCCACGGTACACGTAGCCTCCTATTACGGAACACCCCTCATCGCTGCTGTACTCCCATGTTGGTGGCTCCAAGCCGCTGGTATCGCATCCGGTCCCAGGCCGGAAGCAATGCGCGCCCTCCATGACGTTCCAGCCGTAGTTGCCGCCCTTTTCTATAAGGTCAATCTCCTCCCACTTGTTCTGGCCCACATCGCCCAGCCACAAGTCGCCGGTTTCCCTGTCAAAGGAAAACCGCCAAGGGTTACGCAAGCCGTAAGCCCAGATTTCCTCCCGCGCTCCGCCTACGCCTATGAAGGGATTGTCCGAGGGGATGCCATACCCCGGCCGGTCCGTCTCCCTGGAAACGTCGATGCGAAGCACCGAACCCAATAACGAGCCGAGGTCTTGGCCGTTTGACTTAGGGTCTCCGGAGCTGCCGCCGTCGCCCAAGCCTACGTAAAGGTAACCATCCGGCCCGAAGGCCAGTTGGCCGCCGTTGTGGTTGCTGTAGGGCTGGGGTATCTCCATGATGATGACTTCGCTGCCAACATCGGCCTGTGCTGGGGCGTCTGTTTGGGCCTGAAAGCGGGACAAGACCGACCTTCTTGGGTTCGAGGCGGAGTAATAAACATATAACCTGCCGTTCTCGCTGTACTTGGGATCGAATGCCAAGCCCAGCAATCCTTCCTCGTTTCCTCGGGTGCTGACCCTGTCCGTGATGTCCAGAAATATGGAAGACTCGGCCGCATCGGGGTCGTTGACGAAGCCGTGGATGAGTCCCCGTTGCTCGGTGACGAAAAGCAGTCTGTCCTCTGCAGCGGGCTGGGCCAGGTTGGTTAAACGCTCGAAACGCAGCTTGGGAAATGCAGGAGAAACATCCAGGGGTTGCAAGGGCGCAGCGACGATAGATTCCGTCGTAGGCGGAGGTTGTGGAGTTGGATACGTAGTCGCACTGGTGCCGTTGGTCGGCACCGCCGCCGGGGGTTCGCTTGGGAGCCGGCTGATTGTCCCTGTAGGCGCTGGTGAAGCCGCTACGCTTGCTGTGGGGGCGGCAGTGGATGTTTGCGCCAAAGGCGCCGGGGCAACCCTTCGTCCTATTTCGCCCTCTGGCACGCTGCATGACGCCAGGGTTGACCCGATGGCAATCAGCAGAATCAGGATGGCGTAGCGGGACATATTGGGCGAGGCTTCCTTGCCGGCTGTACGTAGGTGAATCAGTTTTACGTGCTCACCCCCGACCCAATGCCGGGAAAATTGTGTCCCTGAACGCCTCCATCTCACGGCGCGGGTACTGGTACGTCTCCGACGTCATCAGGTACAGGTGCTTGATGCCATTGGCCTCGGCCTTTCGAAGTTGTTCAGCGCAATACTCCGGCGTCCCAATCAACCCGATGGTGTCGCATAACTCGGCCAACAGGTCGTCGGGTATGAACGCGCACAGGCGCCTTGCTTCCTCCCAGTCCTCTGCGTGGGGCACGTCCGGGTATAGTTCCCGCAGTCCCTGGGGGATTTCGAACCCCGAAGGGTCCAGTCCGGCGGCCCTCAGATATGGCGCGTGGCTCTCCTCGATCAACCGTTGGGCGCACAAGGGACGGGCCATCTCGCGTGCTTCCCTCTGGTCTTCATGGATGGCCGTCGTTGCGGTAAGGATTACCTCAAGGTCGTAGACGTTCCTCCCGGCCCGCTTCGCCCCGATCTCCAAGTGTTCGAGGGCTAACTCCACCGACTTGGGATGGATGCCCACTTGCATTAACACACCGTCCGCCACCTCTCCCGCCACCTCGATTGTGCGGGGGCCGGCGGCGGCGATGTACACGGGAGGGACGGAGTCATCGCCGTAGCGCATACGGCTGGTGGCTGCGCGGTTTGTGCCTTGGCCGAAAGACATTTCCTCTCCGGCCAGGATGGACTTGAGGGTCAGTACCGACTGACGCATCTGCCTTACGGTGGCCGGGCGAATGCCCACTGTCTGCACTGAACTGAAGCCGCGGCCTATCCAGAATTGCACCCGTTCGGGCGCGATTTCGGCGACGGTCTTCATGGAAGATGCCGTCACCGACAAATGCCGGGTGACGGGGTTCAGGACAGCGGCGGAGATGCGGATGCGTTCGGTGGCTTGGGCCGCCAAGGCCATGCTTACAAACACGTCGCGCTCCAGCATCTGGGAGTCCAGCAAACCGACTCCGTTAAATCCCGCGGCCTCGCAACTGTGTACAAATTCGGCTACTTCCGTAACCGGGCCGCAGGATGGCACTCTCAAATCTATCTCGATAGCCATGCGTTCCTCCGATTTGGGGTGGTGGGTATTATATACGACTACTTCAATTGCCCTTGGTGGGAGGTGAACCGGGCGGCCCACATGAAGCTGATGGCCGCCAATGAAAGAAAGACCGCCAGCGAGAAGGCCAAGGAGTAGTCTCCTTTCAGGTCGAACAACAGCCCGCCGAGGATTGGTCCGGCCATGATGCCCACGCCCCGGCCGCTCTGCACTATCCCCATAACCGTCCCCAGCGTTGACGATGGGAACAGGTCCGCCGCTTTGGCTCCCAGCACCAGTCCCGCGATGCCGTCGCTCAGACCCATCAAGCCCACGAACAACGCCAGGGGCCAGAAGCTTCCCCCGCTGCCCAATGTCAGCACCGTCAGGACTCCGGTCACTTGCATACTCAGGCCTACGGTGTAAATGAGCTCCCGGCCCAGGTAGTCGGATAAGGCGCCGGTGATGGGCCTCGCGCCCAAGCTGACCAAGCCCACCACACCTATGGTGGATGCCGCTTGGAATGGTGTGTACCCCGATGCCACAAAGAAAGCCACCATGTGCAGCGTCGTCAGTTGGTTGCCCAGCGCGGCGAAAGTTCGCGCCGACACCAGGCACCACAAGGGAACGCTGCGCAGCACCGGACCCAAACTGTACTGTCGAGGCCGCTGCGTCGGGCCTCTCCTGCTCGCTGTAGCCGGACTCACTGCCGCGCTGCGTTGAAGTCCACCGGTTACGGACGAGTTTTGGGAGTCTGTGCCCGAGGGTACAGCCCGCTGAAGCAGGTAGTTTGCAGGGGCCACCAGCAGGAAGAACACCGGCCCGATGATACGGAATGCCCCCCGCCATCCGATGCTGACGATCAGGGCTTGGGTCAAGGGGGCGAAAATGGCTTGTCCCAAGGGATTGCCCGCGTCGGCCAACCCCAACGCCCGCCCCCGGGACTTGGGAAACCACGGAGCCAGGGTTGCGGTGGCTGTAAAGGACGAAACGATGGTCTCGCCGGTGGCAGCAAGAACGCCGTAAAAGATGAACAGTTGCCAGAAATCCGTGGCGACGCTGCTTAGCAGGTATCCCAACAGTATGAACAGCCCACCCAAAGGGAACAGGATGCGCGCCCCCAAACGGTCCAGCAGCCCACCCAGCAGGGGCGACAAAATAATGCTTGTGAGCCCCACGGTGGAAAAGATGGCCGCAGTGGCCCCGGCGCTGCGGCCAAATCCGTTCCTCAACGCCAGGAACGTCACCGGCGCGCTGTTCTTCATCCCTCCTTCAACGACGAGATTGGCGAATACCAAGCAAAATATGACCCAACCGTAGTGCCGCCGGCTAATCATCTTGCCAAGGATGGTGTTGGCCAATTAGCAGGACCTCATAGATTATGCTTCGTACTAGACCCAATCATGGTCATGCCCTTCACTGTCCTCAAAGTGCCGACGGTAAGGAACGAGGTGCTTATCCAATAGAAAGCCGACTGATTCCAAGATACATTCCCTACATTGTGATGCACCCTTCAATGGGAATGCATAGATGGCCGGGACGCAATTTACTTCCCAAATCCGCATTACCTCAGTGCTGTCAAGGTCTGCGTAAATTTTCCAGCCATTTACTTGGTAGAGGAATAAAGTAGGTCGGCTCGGTTGTTGCTGAAAACCCAGCCATGCCAGCCGACGAGCGTGTTTCATAACTGTGCTTCGGGTTCCTGACCTGAGTGGAGAACCGTAACGGTCGTGGGTTACGCTCACAATCCGAGGTGCTTTTCCAGGGTGAGGTGTGATACCCTCCACAAGTTGGCTGGCCTCAGCTCGCCGCTTGCGTCTTTCGATTTCCCGCGCCTCTTGCCGTCTCTGCTCTTCAGCTCGGTGTTCGTAACAAACCTTACATTCGGTTCGTTCGATATTTAGAGTTTCATAACCCAAGGTCGCCAGTAGAAGGTCTGGAAGAGTTTCCCAAGTTGGTGCGACCTTTACCACTGGCAGGCCGAACTCCTCATATTTCTTGCGAGTCTCCTGTTCTAAATCGTGATGAACCACGATTTCAATAATCACTCTTGGCGTAATGCCATCTCCCCGGGTAATGACCAAATCGGAGCGCGTTCCATTTGCCACAGTTATTTCACTACCGATGCCTGCGCCCTTTTCGGCAACATCTACCGTGATTGGAGTCTCACAACGTCGGCAAGGATAGCTGAGGTTGTAAACCCTACCAGAATCAATCGCTTGCATGAAACCTTGAGCGATAATGGCTTTGGCTGTCTCGTGTAATGCGTTGTTACTGTCACACTCGATGAAGGGAGGTTTGTGGGCAAAATGTTGTTGCCTGATGGAACCGCGCTTAATAAGCATCTCCCCATCGCAACCAAAACAGTAATGAAGGTCACCTCTCTGAGCCTCGCTGATATGCACAGAAGTAAACGGTTTGATATATGCCGCTGGGTAAAGGATGTTCTTGTCAGCCACCGCTATCTCCTGACAATTAAGCGGAGCCCCCAATGGGCCATACCCACCACCTTATCCGTCATTCTCATGCCACGATGATCCATCGTTCGTGCTCTCCACCTTTCACCCTCTTTGCCCTACACTCCGTCATACCCGCGAAGGCGGGTATCCAAAATTTCCGGGCAACTCACTCGTCCGCCAGAAATACATGGGTTGCCCATGTTCATAAACGACGTAGATGCCTTTTTCAAGGAGACCCTGATAGGCAGGGCATGGTACGGTCTCATGCTTCACAGTCCATTTGGCAGAATCGAAAGTGACACACCACCCAATTAGGATCCTGTGACGAGCGCAGAGATTATACATGACCTGAGCCGTCGGATTGGCACACCCTTTTGATATTCGGAAGTAGTTTCTCTACTTCATCGCCTTCAACTGCGTAACTCTATCCTGATTCAGACGCTAGTCGACCGGGAATCGCAACAGCAGCAGGTCGCGCCATTGACCATCCTCGGCCAGCGTCTTTATTTGTCGCCGAAAACCGAAGAGATACGTGGCCCCAGCCAGGACGGCGAGCAGGATGCTCAGCGAAATAAGGGGCCACTCGGTCCCGGCGACAATCAGCGCCAGGCACACCAGCACGTATCCCAGGGCAGCGCCCACAACAACGTTCCGCAGCAACAACATTACCAGCACGATTGGTACAAGGCAGACGGCGGTTATGACCGGGAACAGTCCCAGGGACACGCCCAACAGCACCGCAGCGCCCTTCCCGCCGCGGAATTTCAGAAAGACCGGCCAATTGTGGCCTATCAGGACCAGCGGGGCGGTGGCGAATACGGTCCATTCCGGGGCGTTGACCAGTGACGGCGCAAGGACTGCCAGTGCGCCCTTCCCGGCGTCCAGGGCCAATACGATCAACCCTCCCCGCAACCCCAGGCGGTGGTATGTGTTGAGCGTCCCGGCGTTACGGCTTCGCAGTTGCCGGACATCCTCTCCAGTAGTCAACCGCACCAAAAGATACGATGGCGATACCGATCCCAGCAGGTAGGCCCCGACGGCCAGCAGGACTCCAATTACAGTGCCCAAATCTCTCCGACCCAATCCGGTTGAGGCAACGCGGACAGTATAGCTACAGTCTATGATAAGAAACTATCTCAAAACCAACTATTCCCGGCGATATTCCTTGGTTGCTGATTGAATGCTATGGATTCCCGCCTTCGCGGGAATGACAGAAAATTGGGAATGATGGAAGGTTCTACGACAGATTTGACCTGTCCGGCCATTGATAGTTAAAACGCGATTGCCCTGGGGCGGGCGATGGCCCTGCCAGGACTCTGGTATCCTCTGGTAATATGGAGCCAGAGAAATTCCAGAGGTGTCGTCATGGCTGTAAATGGAAGTCAAGCCGACTCGAAAACCGGCGCGCCGGACGTCTTGGGTGCTGTGCAGTGGCGCTGCATAGGCCCGCCCCGGGGCGGCCGCGTGGTGGCAGTTGCCGGGGACCCGGTGGAGCCAATGGTGTTTTACTTCGGGGCCTGCGCCGGCGGCGTGTGGAAGACCTACGACGGAGGCGTTTACTGGGAAAACGTGTCCGACGGGTTCCTTAACACGGCGGCGGTTGGAGCCATCACCGTCGCCGACTCGGACCGCAACGTTATCTACATCGGCATGGGAGAGTGTTGTATAAGGGGCGACGTGTCCTACGGCGACGGCGTATACCGTTCCACTGACGCCGGCAAGACCTGGGTGCACTTGGGTCTGGAAGACACACGGCACATCGCCCGGGTCCGTGTCCATCCCCAGAACCCTGATTTGGTCTACGTGGCGGCACTGGGCCATGCCTTCGGCCCCAACAAACAGCGCGGCGTGTTCCGGTCCCGGGACGGCGGCAAGAATTGGGAGCGAGTGCTGTACCGCGACGACAAGTCGGGCGCCATCGACCTGTCGATAGACGCCACCAATCCGAGAATACTGTACGCCGCTCTATGGGAAACGCTGCGCACCCCGTGGAGCCTGACCAGCGGCGGAGAAGGCTCCGGCATCTTCAAGTCGGTGGACGGCGGGGATACTTGGCAGGAACTGACCGACAATCCGGGCCTGCCCAAGGGACTGAAGGGGCGCATTGGCATCGCCGCCTCTCCAGCCAAGGCCGGGCGGGTCTGGGCCACCGTGGAGGCCGATGACGCCGGCCTGTACAGGTCCGACGACGCTGGGGCTACTTGGGAACTGGTCACCGACAACCAGGATATCCACGGGCGTCCCTGGTATTACGAACATATTTTCGCCGATCCCGTGGATGCCGACACCGTCTGGTCGCTGAACTACCAAGCTTGGAAGTCGGTGGACGGCGGGAAGACCTTCGAACAGGTCAGCACACCCCACGGCGACAACCACGATCTTTGGATAGACCCCAACAATCCCCTCCGCATGATAGAGGGCAACGACGGCGGGGCCTGCGTCAGCTTCAATGGCGGAGAGACCTGGTCCACCATCTACAACCAGTTGACCGCCCAGTTCTACCACGTTGCCGCCGACAACCGGTACCCTTACCGGGTCTACGGCACCCAGCAGGACAACACCGCCATCGCCGTCCCTTCCCGCAGCCACAAGGGCGCCATCCCGTGGGGCGACTGCTATACCGTGGGCACCTCCGAAAGCGGCTACATCGTCGTCCATCCCGAAAACCCCAACGTGGTCTTTTCCGGCGCGATAGGCAGTTCCGCCGGCGGCGGGGGCAACTTGATCCGCTACGATCACGATACGGGGCAGATGCGCTTGATTACCGTCTGGCCCGAACTGATGACGGGCCGGGGCAGCAAGGAGATGAAGTACCGTTTCCAGTGGACCTTTCCCATCCAGTTCTCGCCCCATGACTCAAACGTCCTGTACGTGACCGGCAACATGGTCTTTCGTTCCACCGACGAGGGGACGAGTTGGGAAGCCATCAGCCCCGACCTGACCCGCCAGGACGTTACCAAGATGGAGCCGTCCGGCGGGCCCATCACCAAGGACACCTCCGGCGCGGAGGTGTACGGCACCATTTTCGCTTTCCTGGAGTCTCCGCATGAGAAGGGGGTCTTCTGGGCCGGTTCCGATGACGGGCTGGTGCATATATCCAGAGACGGTGGTGAAAACTGGGAGCAGGTTACACCGCCCGGAATGCCTCCGTTCACGCTGGTCAGCATGATTGAGGTCTCGCCCCACGACCCGGCCACCGCCTACATCGCGGCAACACGGTACAAGCTGGATGAACCACGGCCCATGCTCTACAAGACCAGCGACTACGGCGCTACCTGGACCGAGATAGCGGGGAATATCCCGACGCACGACTACACCAGGGTCATCCGGGAAGACCCGGCGCGGCCCGGCCTGCTCTACGCGGGTACGGAGACCGGGGTATACGTCTCGTTTGACGACGGCGAGTCCTGGCGGTCCCTCCAAGCGAACCTGCCCACGGTTCCGGTGTACGATCTCCTGGTCAAGGAAAACGACTTGGTGGCGGCCACTCATGGCAGGTCCTTCTGGGTATTGGACAACCTTGGCCAAGTCCAGCAGGCGGCCGACGGCCTTGCGGACGGAGCTTTCCAGTTGCTGAAGCCCGCCGAGACCCAACGCCTACGGTCTCCCTTGCCCGGAAGGAAACCCGCTTCCGGGAAGAGATACCGAATGGCGATGGGCGCCGACGTGACCTTCGTCGAGTCCCCTGGGCCCCAGGGCCAAGCAGTCCGGCAGGTGTTGGATGGGGGCGAGAATCCGCCTCACGGCGTAATGATTTTCTACTACCTGGATGAGTCCCCCGAGGAGGAGATCAACCTCACCATATCGGACGCTGCCGGCACGGTGATCAAGACGTGGTCCAATAAATCGTCCGCCGGGGAGAAGGCGGACGATTCGGATCAGGAACCCCTGCTGTCCGATCAACCCGGAATGAACCGGTTCGTTTGGGACATGCGTTATCCCCTGAGCGAGAAGGTGCCGGGGGACAAAACAACCGAAGATATTGCCACCGGGCCAATGGCGCCTCCCGGCTCCTACGAAGTCCGGCTGTCGGTGGGGCAACAATCCCAGACCCACACATTCGATATAGTCAAAGACCCGCGCGTTGCCGCCAGCCAGGAGGACCTGGACGCCCAGTTCCGGTTTTTGATTCAGATCAGGGACAAGGTTTCCGACACCCACCGGGACATCATGCGGCTGCGCAGCGTAAGGAGCCAGGTGGAGGAATGGGAGCAACGGGCCGGCGATTCCGAGTCTCACCAAGCCTTGATTGACACGGGGGAAGCTATCAAGCAGTCTCTCAACGACATCGAAAGCGAGCTGATTCAGACCGGGCATATCGGGGCACGTCAGCGTCTCCACCTGCCGGTCAAGCTCAACCGGCAACTGGCCGAGTTGATGGCCGTGGTCGGCGGCGCCGACTTCGTACCGCCGCAGCAGACCTACCAGGTGTTCGAGGAAATAGGCGGACGCATCGACATGCAAACGCAGCGTCTTACCGATGTTATAGAAGAGGAGATCCCGAAGTTCATGGACCTGGTGCACGAGCTTGAAATTCCCGCGATTGTTCCCAAGCCCGCCCCTTAAACCTTGCGCCGGTTGTGTTGAAGTCTACTATCGCGGGAAGCACTGATGACATGGCAGCAATGGACAGCACAATAGCAATTGGCGGCAACCGGGCCTCTCCATCGGCCGACTACCTGGAGTTGGCCCGCATTGTCAGGCGTCAGGGTCTGCTGGAGAAACAGCTGCGTTACTATGCCCTTGATGCAGTAGTCACGCTGGGCCTTCTGGTCCTTGGCTTTGTATTCCTGGCCTTGGTGGACAATCTGTGGCTGGTGATCCTGGACGCCGTGTTCCTCTCGGTCGTTTTCGCCCGGATCGGGTTCCTGGGACATGACGCGGGGCACCGCCAGATTTTCCGGTCGAACCGCTGGAACGATATTGTTGGTCTTGGGATCAGTTTCCTATTGGGGATGGAGCGGACTTGGTGGGTGGACAAGCACAACCGGCATCACAGCAACCCCAACCAGACCGGTTTGGACCCGGACATCGACATACCCGTCTTGGCCTTCAGTGAAGAGGAAGCGCTTCAAAAGGGAGGCTTTTACCGGCTGATAGTCCGGTATCAGCACCTGTTCTTTTTCCCGTTGCTGGCCTTGGAAGGCGGCTTCGGGCTGCGCCTTGCCGGCATCCAGTACCTGATGCACAACAGGGTCAAGTACCCGGTTATCGAGCCGCTGCTTTTCGCAGGGCATTTCGTGGCTTATCTGGGGTTGGTTTTCTGGCTGCTCAACCCGTGGCACGCGGTCCTGTTCATCGTAGTGCACCAGTTGCTGTTCGGCCTGCACATGGGGTCGGTCTTCGCCCCGAACCATAAGGGGATGCCCATATTGGATGCCGGCAACGATATGGACTTCCTTCGCCAGCAGGTGCTGACCGCCCGCAACATCCGGCCCAACCCCGTAGTAGACTTCATGTATGGCGGCCTCAACTACCAGATCGAGCACCACCTGTTCCCCAACATGCCCCGCAACAAGCTGGGGCAAGCCCAAGCGGTGGTGCGGGAGTTCTGCTTGGCTCGGGGAGTCCCGTACCATGAGACCGGGATATGGCGGTCCCAGTCAGAAATACTGGGCTACCTATACCGTGTGAGCCAGCCATTGCGGAGCAAGGCGGCTTCCTATACCTGAGGCAACCCGGCAATATCGATAGACGCTTCTTGAGCGGTAACGGTTGGGGAGCGCCGGGTCAACCTCTCAAGCCGTCGCCTTTGCTCTTGGGTAGCCGGAGTGAACCGCCGAGGCTGCGAGGTAAGAATACGTTCCAATTCGTCCAGCATTTCACGGCAACGGTCGATACGGGGTTGTACTTGGTCCCGGTCAAACTGGTTCTCGTAGAAGTTGATATGCAACGCCTCCGCAGTATCGAAGAGGGTAGTGAGTTCCGGTCGGCCAAATTCCAAGTAAAGCTGGGTCACGATGTCCCTTAGAATTCCGTGGCTGTGATGGTTCCAGTTACGGCCTACCGCCACGGCCTTGAGAGCCTCGGCAACCGCACCCCATGCCTTCTCGGATGCCTGCGCGTAGTCTTCTGCTTCATCCAGTTCTATTTGGGCTTGGCGGATGAGGGATTGGCTCATCTGAAAATAGCGGTTGGATAGTTCCTCTGTGGTTGCCACTGTGGCACTCCTTGGCTGTGCAGTTATGTATTGCCGCAGCGTCTCGGCAGGCGGCTCTGGCAAACCCTACTCAGGCGTCAACTCCGCAAGGCGGGGCATTACGTCTTGGGCGAGTAGCCGCATGGACTTTTCCCACCCGGCTTGGTCTTCCATGTAATCGTAGATGAGGGTCAGCAGGGTGCCGAACCCGCCCGCCAGGTCATACAGGCGGCGTAGTTTCTCTTCGACGGTATCGGGAGACCCTATGAGCCACAGGTGTTCGGCCATGTACTCCGGCGTGACTTCCGAGTCGGGCACCTCGGGATCGTGTTTGAAGACCCCAAGCAGGTTGAAGGCTTCGAACAAGGGAAGCAGGTAGTCCCGCCATACCCGGCCCAACATGCCGTTGACCGACTTCTCGTAGGCCTCGTCGTCGCTGTCGGCAACGAAAACGTCCCGGACGATGCGCCATTCCTGCCGGGATGGCGTCTTTCCGGTGCGGGCCGCTCCCTCGGACACGGAGTCCCAATGGCTGGATATGTACTCCCCATTCAAGCCCAGGCTCATGGGTATGAATCCCCGTTCGCCGGCGATTTTGAGCGTCTCGGAGCCGATGCTGACCGATGCGACGCCGATGGGCGGATGGGGCTTTTGGTACGGTCCCAGGAAATACTTGAGTGTTCCGTACATGGTGTCGGGAAGGTTTACGTTCCAGAACTTGCCCTTGTACTCGAAAGGCCCGTCGTTTTCCCAGATTTTGAGGATTATGTCAATCGACTCACGGGTCATCTCACGGTGCTGTCCGGCGTTGCCGTCCACATCGAAAAGCGCGTAATCGCTTGGCAGTCCACCCGACCCTATCCCGAACAGGAATCTTCCCTTAGCCATGTGGTCCAGGTAAGCAACGCGGTGGGCCAACTCTGCGGGATGATGGTAAGGAAGCAGGTGAACGCCGGTGGCCAGTTTGATGTTCTTGGTCCGCATAAGCGCCTGCGCGATCATCAGGTCAGGCGCCGGTATGGGCTCCCAGGGGCTGGTGAAATGCTCGCCGATCCAGGCTTCGTCGAAGCCCAACCGGTCGGCCAGTGCCAGACAGTCCAAGTCCCACTGGTGGGCCTCAATCAGGTCCCGTTCCGGCGGGTGGGAGGGCATCATGAACATCCCGTACTTCATCGTCTACTCCTGCATTGGATGGTAACGGCGACATTGCCGTACAACGTCATCTATACCGGCGATTGTGGGTATCATCCTAAGTGTTGTTGAAGTAAGTAGCAATCTTTCGCCAATTTGATTCAGGCGTTACACTAAAGGGCGTTTTGCCAAAGGTTACCGATTCTGTGCTTGATATTTAGGGTTTTCGTAATGGCGCTTATAGCATGACGTTAGCCGGATTGCTTGTCCTCTCGTCGGGTTTCTTCCTGATGAGCCTTGCCGTAGCCCCGGAAGTAAACCGACGGGTGAGGCAGGGCATTTTTTATGGCTGGTGGCTGACCGGCATCGCCGCCGTGATCATGGTCATCGGCACCGTTCCGCTTTTCCAAGGGATGCCGGCGTGGTTCGTGGTGCTGGAACGGACCTTTCCTTGGAGCAGGACCCAACTGTCGTTGGCTTTCTCCCTGACCCGAGTGGAAGGCTCCATCATGGGTCCTGTCGCCGGTTACATGATCGACAAGCTGGGACCGCGCAAAATGATCCTGATCGGGCTTCCCATACTGGGGCTGGGCTTCGTTGTATTCGGCCGAATTGAACATCTATGGCAGTTCTACGCGGCGTTCATGCTTATGAGCATGGGCGCCGGTCTGGGGTCGTGGCTGCCGATGATGACGGCGTTGAACCACTGGTTCCAGAGAAGGCGTTCCACGGCAATGTCGTTGGCAATGGAAGGGTTCTCCATGGGCGGCGTAGTCGGGGTGCCCGCTTTGGCTTGGTCCATAGACCCGGACTACCCTGGCAGGCCCGGTTGGCGGGCAACCGCCGTTGGCTTGGGAGTGGCGACCATCCTGCTGGCATATCCGATGTCCCGCTTGGTCCGCGACAGGCCTGAACAGTACGGCCAAAGGCCTGACGGCGGACCATCGGAAGACTACCCCAATAACCGGACCGGGAGCCAAGCCGCAGCGGATGAGGGACCGGAATACACTTGGCAACAGGCATTGCGCACCAAGGCCTTCTGGCTTATCACCATGGGGCACGCCTGCACGTCCATCGTCATCGTAACCCTGACGGTGCACCTCGGCCCGATGCTCTATGACCGGGGATTCTCGTTGCAGACGGTGGGCTGGGTAGTGTCCACCTATACCGGCGTTGGCGCTTTGTTCACGTTGATCGGCGGATACGTGGGCGACCGCGTTCCCATCCGGTGGGCGCTTTTCGGGTTTTCGGTTGTGCAGGCCTTTTCGGTGGTGGTATTGCTGGCGGCCCATAGCCTTTTGATAGCATACTTGGGCGGCGTGTTGCTGGGCATCGGCTTCGGCGGGCGTACCCCGCTGACGACGGCAATCCGGGGAGTGTATTTTGGAAGGAAAGCATTTGCCAGCATTACAGGAGTGTCGATGATCCCGATGAACGTCATGTTGCTGGTGTTTCCACTGTTTGCCGGCATAATGTTCGACTTGGAGGGGAGTTACACGATCCCCTTCACGGCCTTGGCGGTGGTCAGTTTCGGCGGCGCCGCCCTGTTCCTGCCCCTTGGCGACCCGCGCCCGCCGGAATAGACCACATAAAACCGGGGCCGGTGATTTGCATTCCGGCCCCGGATGTCGGAATCCCACTGAGTCCGATTGTGTATCGAACAGCAAAGAAACTATCTCAGAACCAACTATTCCTGCTGATGTTTCCTAACTCGCTACGGCAGCCGATGGATTCCCGCATTCGCGGGAATGACGATTTGGATGGTGCGCGACGTTTTGACATAGTTTCTAAGGGTTAGCCGATGCTCCTGGCGAGCAGTTCCCTTATCTCCTTGACGCTATCCTGTTGCCAGTCTTCCGCCCGGGCTGCGGTGCGCTGGCGCCGTTCTCTGCCGAAATCGGGGTCGCTGATGTCCGGGTTTTCCGCCCGTATCGCTTCCTCGATCTCCTGCATTTCCCGCTCAGCGGACTCCGGGCGCTCGATCCAGTGGCAGATGTACTGGTGGTCCTTGGTATAGAACACCGCTACGGGTATGGACATCCACTGTCCGTTCTTGAGGAACTCGTTCATGATGTCGTGGTGCTGGTCCCTGGGAAAGACGCTCATTTCCCAACCGGCTACCTCGGCCATCCGGGCCAGCACCGGCAGGCCGCGAATCACGTCGCCGCACCAGTCCTCGCCCAGCACCAACATCTTGGCCGGGCCGTTGGGGCGGCTGCTCAACTCTTTCAACGCCTCGGCGTCTTCCGCAGTCACGCCAAAGCTGTTGTAGAACTCGTCGAACCTGGCCTTGTTGACCTTGATCTGCTCGATATAGGACTCATAGGTAAAGCCCTCCGAGAACCGTTCCGGGGTTACTACGCTGGTTTCCCTGACCATCTCTATACTCCTTTCATACGCCCTGCTTATATGACCGGCGTCCGTTTGTCTCAAAGTTTGATGGTGGACACATGGGTTCCCGCCTGCGCGGGAATGACGTTGCTGCGCGGGAATGACGGAGTGGGTACTTCTCAGAGTCTGGCTGCTTGGTAATCAATCGGTGGCGGGCTCCCGGCCCGTCAGCCTATTTCTCAACCGCGCTTGCCGTCGTACCCGATTTCCACTTTTCCATCGGGGTAGACGATTATCGGGACGGAGTCACCGTAGAGCAGTGCCTCGTCCAACGTGTCCTGGCTCTGGTCGACCCTCTTCTCCTCGTAGGCAATGCCCTCCCTGGCCCAAGCGGCGCGCAAATGGTCGCAGGCCGGGCAAACGGTCAACGTGTATACAACAGGTATATCAGCCATGAACAACCTCCCATTGGCAGGTGAAGCCATTTTACAACGCTGGGCATGGCATGTCATCCACGGGTGGCCCGCATCGCGCCGTCGCTTGTACACTCAACATGACCCGGCTACACTATAGCCGGTATCCATTTGACACCAGCCGAGGAGACGAAATGATAGGGTTGATAGTTACCTTCAAGATCAAGCCGGAGCACAAGGATTCGTTCATGGCGTCGCTGGAAGGGGACGCGCGGGGTTCCAACAACGACGAGCCGGGCTGCCTGCAATTCGACGTGCTGCAAGACAACGAAGACCCCAACCGGGTCCACTTGTATGAAATCTACCAAGATGAAGCGGCGGTGGAAGCCCACCGGGCCGCGCCTCACTATCTCAAGTGGCGGGAAGAGGTGGCAGACTGGTTTGACGGAGAGATTGAGCGCAGCGTCGCTACCCCGGTATATCCGAAGGACTCGGAGTGGGTGAAGCGGCCCAAGGTCTCCTGAAGGTTGACGGGACTTAATATCCCTAACTCTGGCCCTAACGCTGGCGTTCCAGGACCCGTCTCAAGGCGTCCAAGAAGGCGGCAATCTCTTCATCGCCTATTTCGGTGGAGAGGCCTCCCACCAGATTGGACGCCATTAGTATGCCTTCGTTCATCAGCCCCAGGAACACTTGGTTTTTCAATTTGTAGTCGCCCTTGGCCACCGCCCGGTAGCCGTCCACCGGCCCATCGGTGAAATGAATCCCGAACAGGGAGCCGAGTCCGGTTACCTGCACCGGGACTTCGAGGTCAGCACAGACTTGCCGGATTCCTTGGCGCAACTGCTCGGTGCGTTCCGCCAAGCTCCGGTAAACTTCGTCGGTCAACTGCTCCATTGTGACCGTCCCTGCCAGCATAGTCACCGGGTTGGCGTTGAAGGTGCCGGCGTGGGACACCTTGGCCCCCTTGGTGGGGTCGTAAAGGTCCATGATGTCTTTGCGGCCGCCGAAGGCCCCCACCGCGAAGCCGCCGCCGATGATCTTCCCCAAGGATGTCATGTCGGGCGTTACGCCGTAGTATTGTTGCGCGCCTCCGGGGGCTACCCGGAAGCTGATCACCTCGTCGAAGATCAGGATGATCCCGTTGTCGGCGGTGAAGTCCCGTAGCATGGTCAGAAACTCTATGGAACCGGGAACCATGCCTACCGACCCCATGACCGGCTCGACAATAACCGCGGCCAGTTGGTCCTTGTTCTCTTCGAGAATTCGCCGGGAGGATTCCACGTCGTTAAACGGGATTATCACCACTTGATCGGTAACGCCTTCGGCCAGACCCTCGCTGGCCGGGAGCGCGGTGGGCCGCTGAGGGTCGCCGGCCTTTTCCGGATCGACCCGGACACTCACGGTGACGGCGTCGTGGGTGCCGTGGTAGCCGCCCTCCACCTTGGCGAACTTGCTTTTCCCGGTGAAGGCACGGGCGGCCCTGATGGTGTTCAACGTGGCCTCTGTGCCCGAGTTGGTGAAGCGCACCAAGTCAAAGCTGGGTATCCGATCGCAAAGCAGCTTGGCCAAGCTGACTTGGTGGTAGTTGGGGGCGTTGTAGGCTACGCCGTCGTCGAGTTGCTGTTTTACCGCATCCATGACCGGCCTGGGAGCGTGACCGAGGATCATGGTGGTCATGGTGTTGATGAAGTCCAGCCGGTCCGTGCCGTCGGCGTCAATCACGTGGCACCCGGACGCCGACGCGACGAATATGGGATAGGGGTCCCAGAAGATGGAGTGACGGCTGTCTCCACCGGGCAGGTAATCGGTTGCCTCCAGCCACCGTTCCCGCGACTTGGGCGTCATCTGCTGGTAACGGGTCAACTCGTCATGGGTCTCTACCATCATTCCTTCTCCTGGAGGGCATCCGACTCGGCCTATTTTCGACGCTCCCCATAATATCAGCCCCCGCCGGAGCCGGAAACCCGTTGGGTCCTCGTTTGTTGACCCTTAAAGCGGCCCAACCTATAATCGGCGTGGCTGAGTCAACGCCAATACCGGGCGGTGTTTGCGCCCGCGGCACGCGCGGACTCATTGGGTTGCGCCTATTGGAGAGCCATGGTCCACTACAAGGCCGAAAACAGCCTCATACCGTCCTACCGGGTGCTGGACCTCACTGACGAGCAGGGAGTGTTCTGCACCAAGCTGCTGGCCGACTACGGGGCGGACGTAATCCGGGTTGAGCCGCCTTCGGGAGGCCCCGGCCGCAGGAAGGGACCATTTCCGAACGACGAACCCCACCTCGAACGCAGCGCCTACTTCCTGTTCTACAACACCAACAAACGCTCGGTTACGTTGGACCTGGAGTCGCCACAGGGTCAAGGACTCTTCAAAAAATTAGCGGCCCAAGCCGATGTGATTGTGGAAAGTATGCCCGTCGGCTACCTGGACGGCATTGGGTTGGGCTACGACGCGCTGCGTGAAGGTCATCCGGGGTTGGTCATGGCTTCCATATCTCCGTTCGGACAAATGGGGCCGTGGAAGGGCTACAAGTCGTCGGACTTGATTGCTTCAGCCGCAAGCGGGTATATGCAAATCACAGGCGACCCGGACCGGCCGCCGGTACGGCAGGGAAACGAGCAGTCTCACTTTCCCGGGAGCCAATATGCGGCGGTGGCCGTAATGGCTGCCCTGTACCACCGGGATATGCTGGGAGGCGAGGGCCAGTACATCGACGTCTCTCTTCAAGAGGCCATGATCACCTACTATACCGATGCTCACCCGGCCTTGGCGTGGATGCAGATGGGCCAGAACGTTACCAGGGTTGGGACCAATTCGACGTTGGTGATACCGTTGGGGGCATTTCCCTGCCAGGACGGATGGATAACCGTGGGGGTTATCACCCCGCGGGAATGGGATGCCCTGGCGAGTTGGATATACGAAGTGACGGGCAACGAAGAGATACTGAACGAGCAGTACAAAGGAGGGAACCAGGAGCGCGCGCCTCACATCGACGTTATCACCGCCCTGTTCGTTGATTTCGCCGCGAGGTTCACTGCCGAGGAGCTTTTTCACGAAGGACAGAAGCGCAATCTGGTGTTCCTTCCCGTCAACGATGTCTCCGATCTTCTACAAGACCCCCAACTGGAGGCAAGTCACTTCTGGGTTGAGGCGGAGCATCCGGAAGTGGGGACGTTGAAGTATCCTCTGGGCGTCTTTGACAGTGAAGAGGTGGCGCCATCCATCGGTGTCGCTCCGGGACTGGGACAGGACAACCAGGCGATTTACGGCGATGAGTTGGGCTTGAGCGCCGAAGAACTGGCGGAGTTGCGAGGGGCGGGTGTCATTTAGAAGGTATTGCAAAAGGAACCAGCATCGCTGATCGGGGTTTATGGATTCCCGCCTGCGCGGGAATGACGGGATGGACTGTTAGGCACGTAATGCGTGGGAATTGGCTATGGCCTTGAGGCCACGTATGGGAATGAAAACAGGGGAACGCCCTCACCCTAGCCCTCTCCCTCCGGGAGAGGGAACTGTGCTTCCGTGGGCTATTTCCATGTTAATAACGGGATGGACGGTAAGGAGAAGCAGGTAATTGGATGCGGGCGTAAATGTGCCTAAACAGGCCCTGGAAGGGGTCAGGGTGGTGGAACTGGGGCCCTACGTGGCGTTGCCCCTGACCGGCAGGATACTGGCGTCCTTGGGCGCGGAAGTCATCAAGGTCGAGACCAACAAGGTCCTGGATGAGATGGCGTTCATTCCGGCTTGGTCGAGAGGAGCGGGACAGCCGGACTACCAGCGGCACAAGAAACGCATCACCATTGACGTAAGAACTCCCGGTGGAAGAGAACTTCTGATGGAGTTGCTCAAGGTGAGCGACGTCTTCATGACCAATTTCCGGCGCAATATCCTGTCGCGCTGGGGGGTGGACTTTCCCGAAGTCAGGCAGGTGCGGCCGGACATAGTTATCATGTGGCAGACCGGTTTGGGGGGCATCGGGCCGTACTATACCTACAAGTCCTACGGCATCCTGGTGCAGCACATGTCGGGGGTGTCGCTCATGTCCGGGCCTCCGGGCGCGCCGCCGGTGACCATCAATACGTCCTACTCCGACTATCACACCGGCGTGTTCCAACCCTTCGCCGTTATTTCGGCCCTAATGCGCCGGCGCTTTCAAGGCAAGACCGCAACACTGGAATCTTCAATTTTCAAGTCGGGGGCCGTTACGGCGGGCCCGGCCATTCTCGACTACCAGTTGAACGAGAGGCTGCCGGAGCGGTTGGACAACCGGAACCCGGCGGTTGCTCCCCACGGGGTCTATCCATGCCGGGGGGACGACAGGTTCTGCGCCATCGCCGTCCGCAACGATGAAGAGTGGGAGGCATTTTGCGGAGTATTGGGAAATCCGCCTTGGACGGGGGAAGACCGTTTCTCCAGCATGGCGGCGCGGGTAGAGAACCAGGACGAACTGGACGAATTAATCAGACAATGGACCGGCGAACAGGAACCCAGTGCGGTAATGGAGAAGTTGCAGAACGCGGGCGTTCCTGCCAGCATCGTGTCCCAAGGACAGGACCTTCACGACAGCGCCCATCTGAAGGAGAGGGGGTTCTATCGGGATACCAACTATTACTTGGCCGAGCGGGGCAAGATGGCTTCAGAGTGGGAGGAGGGGGCCGGCGTCGGCTGGGCTTCGCCAGCCCATCTGTCCAGGACCCCCATGGAGTACGGTCACTACAGCAACATCGGCGAGGACAATCCCTACGTGTTCGGCGAGCTTCTCGGAATGGAGCAAGCGGAAATCTCCCGGTTGGCTTCGGAAGGCGTAATCTATTAGTGGTCCAACTTCTTTGAAATGATGGACCACTCTCAGGCGGTGTCGGCAATCAGATACTTGCCCACGTAGTCCAGCCAACCAAGTTACCCATCATTTCAATGATTTCTTGCCATTATAGAGGAGTCAAAGAAAATGAACGATGACCAGTTGGAAAGAAGCCTGCGTAGTATTGGGAAGGGGTGCTTTGTCACATACTTCTGTCAATTTGCCGACCAGACGTTGGCCGACAGCCAAGTAATCGAACTACTGATCCGACAAGAGCGCTACAAGGAGAGCGGCAGCCGAACCCGTGTCAGCCAAGCACGCCGGATCATAAAATCCGGCAGGGCAGGAGATGCCCTGCGAAATGTAATCCAGTCGGACCGCATTCCAAATTACGAACGGATTGCTGCCAAAGCCAGGGAATTACTGATCAAGATCGAGGGTTGAATTTATGACCCGTAAAATGTCCCTAGATCTGCAACTGAAATGCGCCCTCGCGGTATGAAAGATGAACTACGTGAAAAGATTCATCTGGGCGATCGGAATTGCCATGGTTGTCGCTGTGATTGCGTGTTTGCCAGAAACACCAGTAGGTACTACTCTCCCTAAAGGAGGTGCCAGTGACGAACCGGCTGCCACAATGCTGGAACCGACCGCCACGATGCTGGAACCGACTGCCACAATGCCGGAACCGACGCTTATTGAAAGCGGAACAAGGCTTCGTGGGGCTTTTGCTTTGGAAGGCAAAAAATTTCAACATGGGCGTATCGGGAAAGCTTGTCAAGGATACGAAAGATCGAGAGATATCGGGCCGTGGTTGTCAGTAAGCGTCTATGACAGCACATTCACTCTGATAGATGAGGTCGAATTGCAAGCAGGAGTGACTAATGGGTCGCAATGCTTGCTGCACTGGGAAAGCAATCTTACCCCATCGTACAGATATCGAGTATGTTTGTGGAATTGTATAAGATTCGAATCAGGTGGGTTCGACTCAGGCTGGATCGATTCTCGCGCTTTGGAAGAGTTTGATTACTCGGTTCAATGGAACATCAAGAGCGATTTTGTGCGTTCGAGAGGAGAAACGTTGCCGAATATTCTAAAGTGACCCTTGTCAAATCGAGACCCAATAGTCGGTAATCGCCCATGGCTATAATTGGTTGTACTGCCCAGGAGACCAACTTCTTTGAAATAATGGGCCATTCTGAGGCGGCGTTGGAAACCAGATGCTTGCCCTACGTAGTCCAGCCAACTAAATTACCCATCATTTCAACGATTTCTTATCATTAGCGCATGGACATGCGCTCGACCGCGAAACGTTACGAGGATGTGATGGTTGATTATCAAAGCTACCAGCACCTGCTGATAGAGAAGAAGGACGGAATAGCCCTTTTGACCATGGACCGGCCGGAAGTGCTGAACGCCACCAACTTCAAGCTGCACAACGAATTGAGCCGGATCTGGCTGGACTTGGGGCAAGACCCCGAGGTGCGGGTGGCGGTCATAACCGGGAAGGGCAACGCCTTCTCTGCCGGCGGCGACTTCGAGATGATCGAACAGGCCATCGGCAACCCCGATGTCGTCGCCAGCAACATGCAGGAAGCCAGCGACATCGTGCACAACATCATAAACCTGGACAAGCCGGTTATCTCCGCCATTAACGGCGTGGCCGTTGGCGCCGGGCTGGCGGTGGCTTTGCTGGCTGACATATCAATCGCATCGGAAAACGCCCGTATCACCGATGGGCACGTGCGCTTGGGGGTAGCCGCAGGGGACCACGCGGCGGCTATCTGGCCGCTGCTCTGCGGCATGGCCAAGGCCAAGTATTACCTGCTGACCTGCGATTTTCTCGATGGGAAAGAGGCCGAACGCATCGGGTTGGTCAGCATGGCGGTGCCAGCCGATGAGTTGATGCCCACGGCAATGGAGGTGGCGCGGAAACTTGCCGACGGGCCGCAGTCAGCCATAAGATGGACCAAGCGGTCCCTGAACCAGTGGCTGCGGATGGGCGCGCACACCTCGTTCGATTACTCGTTGGCTCTGGAGATGCTGGGGTTTTTCGGCCACGACATCAAGGAGGGGCTTCAGGCGGTAAAGGAAAAGCGCCCCGCCAATTTCCCTTCGGCCCAGTGATGCCGCAAGACCATTCTTGACGATCCACACCAATAGACGACAGACCGTGGGGGAGCTATGAGCGAATCGACCCCAAACATGCTGGACTACGAAGAGACTTACCGCGACTTCACGATGGAAGTGCCGGAGTATTTCAACTTCGGCTTTGACGTGGTGGACAAGTGGGCGGAAGACAGGACGAAGCTGGCCCTCATATCGCTTGACCCGTCGGGGGAACATTCGCGGCAGCACACGTTCTGGGACCTGAAGGTGCAGTCAAACCGCTTCGCCAACGTGCTGAAAGACCTGGGAGTGACCAAGGGCGCCAGGGTGTTCCTGATGCTGCCCAGAATCCCGGAGTGGTACGTGGCAATGCTGGGGTTGATGAAGTTGGGTGCGGTGCCAATGCCCGCGACTACTTTGTGTACTCCGTCTGACATCGTCTACAGGGTAAACGAAGCCGAAGCATACCTGGCCATCACCGACTCGGAGAACTCGGACAAGCTGGCCGAAGCGGCAGGCTCGTGTCCTTCCCTTCAACGCTTGATGGTAGTGGGAGATGAGCGGAGGGGTTGGACGTCCTACGAACAGGCAATGGCATCGGCATCGGCGAAATTGGAGGGAGTGGAGCCTACCCGGAGCGACGATCCTTTGCTCATATACTTCACTTCCGGGACCGTCGGTTATCCCAAGATGGTCCTGCACACCCAGGCCTCCTACGGGATCGGCCACACATTGACCGCCAAGTACTGGCACGACCTCCAGCCTACTGACCTGCAATGGACCTTGTCGGACACGGGCTGGGCCAAGGCGGCTTACGGCAAGCTGTTCGGGCAATGGACCCAGGGCGCGGCGGTGTTGCAGCACGACGCCAGGGGGCGGTTCGATGCCGCGCAGACCCTGGGTATCCTGGAACGGTACGGCGTGACGTGCTTCTGCGCTCCGCCAACGGCCTACCGGATGATGGTACTGGAGGACTTGACCAAGTACGACTTGGGCAACCTGCGGCATTGCACCGGCGCCGGCGAGCCCCTGAACCCCGAGGTGATGAAGAAGTGGGAGGACGGCACCGGTATGACCATCTACGACGGTTACGGCCAGACCGAGACCGTACTGATGGTCGGCAACTTCCGTTGCCTGCCGGTCAAGCCGGGGTCCATGGGCAGGCCCATGCCCGGTTTCGACGTTGCGGTTGTTGACGAAGAGGGCAACGAATCGCCGCTTAATGAAGAAGGGCAGATAGCCGTGAGGGTGAAGCCGGAGAGGCCGGTGGGGTTGTTCCGTGAGTATTGGAAATATCCTGAGGGCATGGAAGCCTCTTTTCTTGGCGACTGGTACCTGACCGGAGACAAAGCCTACAAGGACGAGGACGGGTACTTCTGGTTCGTAGGCCGGACCGACGACGTCATTATCTCGGCCGGCTACCGCATCGGCCCCTTTGAGGTCGAAAGCGCGTTGATTGAACATCCGGCGGTGGCAGAGTCCGCCGTGGTGGCAAGCCCGGACGCCATGCGCGGCGACATAGTCAAGGCGTTCATTATCCTGGCTCCCGGCTACGTCGGTTCGGACGAGTTGGTCCTCAGCATACAGGACCATGTGAGACAATCGACGGCCCCGTACAAGTATCCCAGGTCAGTGGAGTTCGTGACGGAGTTGCCAAAGACCATCAGCGGGAAAATCCGGCGAGTGGAACTCCGCGAAAACGAGGTGCGGAAGTTCCAGGAAAGCTCCGCGGATTAGTCTCAGCGAGCGGGTATGGCAGAAGAACCACAAGCATTGGACTATCTGGCGCGTGGGCAGTTGTTCCTGCAGCAGGGACTGCTTGACCAAGCCATCCAGGACTTCGATGCAGCGTTGGCCCTGGATGGGGAGTTGGCCCCCGGCTACTATTGCCGGGGCTTGGCATACCGGAACCGCGGTCAACTCATAAGGGCTATAGAGGAGTTCGACAGGGCAGTGCAGGCTGAACCGGAATACGCGGTGGCCTACTATGCCCGTGGCGTCGTCCGCCGGCACTTGGGAGAGTACGACCGGGCGCTGCTGGACTACAGCCAAGCAATAGACCTCAACCCGGGGGACGCGGACTTTTACTACGCCAGGGGCGTGGCCCAGATATCCTTGGGGCATTACGGCCAAGCGATAGAGGACTTCCTTGAAGCCTTCAGACTGGACCCCATGATGTCCAACGCCGCTTACAATCTTGGCATAGCGCACCGCGATCTGGGCAACCGCGACCAAGCCATGGACTACTACTCGAAGGCGATAGAACTGCGGCCCAACGATGCCGATTACTACTACGCCCGGGGGAACCTGTTCAGCGACATGCACGACTATGCGTCCGCAGTCGCCGATTACACCCGGGCGGTCGAGATCGTGCCCCGGTTCTCCAAGGCCTTTTACAACCGGGGCATTGCCAACCGCAACATGGGCCAACCGGAGCAGGCCGTGTCGGACTTCGACGAAGCCTTGCGGTTGGGCCCGGCCTTCGGCCACCTGTACTCCAACCGGGGCACCGCTCTGGCGGACCTGGGCCGTTATGCCGACGCCATTGCCGATTATGACCGGGCACTGGAATTGGAGCCGGATCTTGCAGAGGCAAAGTCTGCCCGGGCCACGTTGATCGCCAGGATGGAGGGGCAATAGCCCGGTCGCCAGGACCTGAGAAACCGGAGGAGGAGCATTCACGATGGAGAGTTTCAGCGAGCAGTTAAGAGCGGAAGCGGCGCCGATCTGGTCAGAAATATTCGCCAGGCCCTTCCTGCTGGAGATCAAGGACGGCACGCTGCCCTTGGAGAAGTTCCGCTACTACCTGGCCCAGGACTACCTGTACTTGGAGGGGTTTGCCCGCACGGTGTCGATGGCGCTGGCCAAGGCTCCCAACTCGCGGACGCTGGAGGAGTTGGCCCACCGGGTTATGACGCCAGTGGAGCGGCCACTGCATCACAAGCTGGTCGCTGAGGCCGGCCTGTCCATGGACGACATCCGGCGGGCGAAACGGGCGCCTACCAACGCGGGTTACGTCAACCACATGTTGACCACGGCATCGCTGTGGGGGCTGGGACCCACGGCCGCGGCACTGCTTCCTTGTCCGTGGTCGTACCACGAGTTGAAGGACGAACTAGGCCAATCGGAGCATCCTCTTTATGGGCAGTGGACCAGCTTCTACGTGTCCGGAATGCTCCAGAACAGCGTAGATGCTTGGAGGAGCTTCGTGGACCAAGCCGCGCTGGAAGCGGGGGAGCAGGAACGGGAGGTGATGCGGGAGGCGTTCATGGTCAGCAGCCGGTACGAGCACATGTTCTGGGATATGGCCTACAACATGGAGCAGTGGCCGGTGTGACGAGCAGCCAGTGACCAGTGGCCGGTGGTCAGTGATTGACCGCCACTGGTCACTGGGAACCAGCCACTGATCAGGGCGCGGTCTTGTAGGGGCCCCAGCCGTAGGGGATGTTGATGAGGGCGGGTTCGAGTTCCTGGACGGAGGTCTGGCCGCAGTAGGCCATGGCCCGGTCCACCTCTTCCCGCAGCAACTCGAGGACGCCGTGGACTCCCTCGGCGCCGTTGACGGCCAAGCCCCAGAACAGAGGGCGTCCGATGGCCACGGCGCGGGCGCCCAAGGCCAGGGCCTTGATGACGTCGCTGCCCCGGCGGACACCGGAGTCGAGGTAGACTTCGGCCTGTCCGTTGACTGCTTCCACGACTTCGGGGAGCATCTCGACGGCGCCCATCGTCATGTCCATTTGACGGCCGCCGTGGGTGGACACCAGGATGCCGTCTACACCGTTTTCCACGGCCGTGTGGGCGTCTTCGGCGGTGCGGATGCCCTTGAGTACCAAGGGCAGTTGAGTCAATGACCGCAACCACTCCAACTCGCGCCAGGTTATGGGGGCGGCGCGGGCCACGTCCCAACCCTGGGTCTCGTCGGTGCCGCTGATGTCGCTTTCCGCCCGGCCCAACCCCCTGAAATTGCCCAGTTCGTGTCCCCGCACGTAGGCATTGCGGAGGTCCCGTTCCTTGGGACTGGGCGCGGGTGTGTCAACGGTGAGGCAGATGGCCCGGAAGCCTGCTTCTTCGGCGCGGTGAACGAGCATTTCGGTGAGATCATAGCCGCGATGGTAAAGCTGGAACCACAAGGGCCCGGTGGCGGCTTCCGACACCTCTTCCATGCTGCAATTGGAGGATGTGCTGAGCATCATCAAGGTATTGGACATGCCGGCGCCCCGGGCGGTGGCGGCTTCACCTTCGGGGTGGGCCATCATGTGGCTGCCGGCGGGGGCGACCATGACCGGCATACTTATCTCGGTGCCCAGGACCGTGGTGGAGATGTCCCGCTCGGTGATGTCCCGCAGGAAACGAGGACGCAGGGTCAGGTCCTCGAAGGCGCTGCGGTTTCGGCGAGTGGTGAACTCGTCCATTGCCCCGGCTTCGATGAACTCCCAGTTGTTGTGGGGCAGGGTCAACTTGGCCCTTGCTTCGTAGTCGTACAGATTGATGGGGTCCAAACTCATGGTTGCCTCCTTATTGTCTGAATCAGGATTTGCCGGATTTCGGGATTTTCAGGATGCGGCAATCTGCCTGTTCAATTGCTTACCCGGAGAACTTTCCAGTGCCCCAGCCGTCGGGAATATTGACCAAGTTGGATTCCAGGTCCTGGACGGAGGTCTGGCCGCAGTAAGCCATGGCCCGGTCGACTTCTTCCCGCAACAGTTCCAATACGCCGTGAACGCCTTCGGCGCCGTTGACGGCCAGTCCCCAGAACAGGGGGCGGCCGATGCCCACGGCCTTCGCGCCCAGCGCCAGGGCCTTGACCACATCGCTGCCGCGGCGCACCCCGGAGTCCAGGTAGACCTCGGCGCGCCCGTTGACGGCCTCGACAACCTCGGGGAGCATTTCGATGGCGCCCATAGTCATGTCAAGCTGCCGGCCGCCGTGGGTCGAAACCAGTATGCCGTCTACGCCGTTTTCCACGGCGACATGGGCGTCCTCGGCAGTGCGGATGCCCTTGAGTACCAGCGGCAACTGGGTCAATGACCGGAGCCACTCCAGTTCCTTCCAGGTTATGGGGGTTGTGTAGGAGACGTCCCATCCAGGGGTCTCGTCGGTGCCGCTGATTTCGGTCTCGGTGCGGCCAAGGCCGCGGAAGTTGGCTAACTCGTGGTGGCGGACGTAGGCGTTGCGGAGGTCGCGTTCCTTGGGACTGGGAACGGGTGTGTCAACAGTCAGGCAGATGGCCTTGAACCCAGCTTCCTCGGCACGATGGACCAGCATCTCGGTGAGGTCGTAGCCCCGGTGGTAGAGTTGGAACCACAGCGGGCCGGACGCCGCCTCCGATACATCCTCCAACGGGAAGTTGCAGGCCGTGCTGAGCATCATCAGGGTGTTGGACATCCCGGCGCCGCGTGCGGTGGCAAGTTCACCGTCGGGGTGGGCTTTCACGTGGCTTCCCGCCGGGCAGATAAACACCGGGAGGCTGATTTCCTCACCCAGCATGGTGGTGGAAATGTCGCGGTCGTCCACATCCCGCAGGAACCGGGGCCGCAGGGTCAGTTCCTCGAAGGCCGACCGGTTGCGGCGAGTGGTGAACATGTCCATTGCGCCGGCTTCAATGGTGTCCCATTCGTTGTGGGGCAGGGTCAGCTTGGCCCGGGCTTCGTAATCGTAGAGATTGATCGGTCCCATGCTCATGGCTCCCTCCTGAACTTCCGACTACCGGCTAACCGGCGAATTTTTCCTACTCTAGCCGCTGAGGGGCGTTGTGGCAAGGAGGGCGTCGTCAAGTATGATGTTGGCCCACGATAACAGGAGGAACATGTGGTCGAAGGAGTCGCGGACCGCATCAACCGAGCGCGCGAGTTGCTACAAGCGGCCCGCGAGGAGTTTGCTCGGGCCGAAGAGGCTAAAGGGGGCGCAGCGGTCATTGGACTGCGGAATTCCTGCAGGAAGGGTTGGTTGGCGACCTTGGAAGCGCTCAACACCTACCTCCTGATGCAGGGTGTACCAGAGGATGAATTACCTGACAATGACCGGGGTAGAAATTACTTTGCCGGACGGTACATGGATCGCAACATGAGAAGGGACTATATCGTCATGCGGCAAACCTTCCATATCGACGGCTACTACGAAGGGATTGTGGAGTTCTATGATATGCCGCGTTACTTCGATGAACTTGAGGAATTTATAGGAAGCATAGAAGCGTCTACGAACGCCTGATTGGCAAACACGGACCGGCTACCGTCCCAGCAAGAAGTTCAGCACGTGAGAGGTGTACTCCTCCGGCTTTTCGAAGGGGACCCAGTGGCCGCAGTTGTTGAGGAGGACGAGGCGGGAGTCGGCGATGTTGTTGAGGGCGGCGATGCCGATTTCGAAGACGCACATGCGGTCGTATCGGCCCCAGATGATGAGGCTGGGGGCGGTGATGTTGGGAAGGTCGACGCCGTGGTCGTAGGGCACGCTGACAGACTTGCGGTTGGCTTCGATGTGGCCGGGGTGGCCGGTGAAGTTGCCGTGGATGTAGTCCACGAGGTCGTCGGTGACCAGGGCCTGGTCGTCGATATGGACTTGGAGGTAGCGCCGGACCGTCTCGCGGGTGGCGTCGGGACCCTCAGCCAGGACCTCGCGGGTGGCGCGGCTGCCCTCTGAGGGGCGGTTGCCCATGAGGTAGAGGTCGCCGCCGGTGCGGATGTGGCAAGCGCCGAAGACCAGCTTGTCGACCCGCTCCGGCTCCTTCATCGTCAGCACCATGGCGCTCTGCCCACCTTGGGAGTTGCCCAGCAGGTGGGCTTTTTCTATTCCTAACTCGGCCATCAGGCCCAATGCGGTGCGGGCCTGGAGGTTGTGCAGCGGCTCCTCGTAGACCACCGGGCCGGTGCGGCCGAAGTTGGGCAGGTCCATCACGATGCAGCGAAAGTACTCCGCAAGGGCGGGCAGCACCTTATGGAAAGTTATCCAGCCGGTGGTGCCTGGGCCGTAGGAGTGGAGCATTACCAAGGGGTAGCCGGAACCCACGTCATGGTAGTGGACACTCATGCCGTCCACTACCACGGTCTTGCTGGTTGATTGTTCGGTGAATGCCTCTGCGGTCATTTAGCCATCACTCCTACCGGTAATTTGGACCGACTTGATACATACTTCTATGCGCGGAATAGATAGCGACCCGCGCCACGTATCCGTGATGTAGCATTTGGAATGAAACCTGCCCTGGCAATAAGCGACTGGCTTTGGCATGTTCTACCGGCTGTGCTGGTTAGTGCTTGGCGGCGGCTCGTCGAATGGTTCGCCCTTCTCAGCCGCCGCCATACGCCGTTCGTTCCAAGCTTTCCATTCGGTGTCGCGCTCGGCACGGCCCTCGGCACGGCCCTTGGCGCGACTCTCGGCGGCTAGTTGTTCCCTTTCGGCACGCAACCGCTCTTTCAGTGGGTTGAGCCATTTTTTGGTGAAGTAGTCGGCCATTACCATAATAAACCTTGGTCCCTCCACAGTTAGCATTGACAGACCGGCGGCCCCCACTGTGTTGAGCCCGATACCTTGGGTGATGGACAGCACGGTCTGTGCCAGGGTGTCCGCTGTGTTCTCGAAAATCTCGTACCAGAGCAGGAAGCCGATGCCGGCGGAGGCGAAGAGGGTAAACAGCCCGAAGTATTGCGCCATCCGGCCCGGCGGCACACTCCAGATAGACTCCCGCGCTTCCTCCAGCGATGAATCCTCTTCAGTCGTCCGCTCTTGCTCAGTGCACCCCATTTCCGTATAAGTTACCCAGCGACGGGTACGTCCTGGAAGTGGGGCATGACGTGGGTGGCGAACAACTCGATGGAGCGCATGACCTTCTTGTGGGGCAGGCCGGCGAAGCCGAAGTTGCCGAAGACGTGGTTGATGCCGGCTTCCTGGGTCTGCTTCAAGCGTTCAATCACCACCTCGGGGGTGCCCCGGAGCGGCGGTAGGCCGGCATGGCCGGGGTCGTCGCGGCGGTCGCGGTCGCGCTGGCGGTTGGCCCAGTGTTCATAACCCTTGGCGACTTTGCCGTTCTTGTCCATCGGCATCCCGATGGGCGCGCCGGCCGAGCCGATTGAGCGCAATATCCTGGAGGAGAAGTTCTCCAGTTCGGCGGCGTCCCGCTCGGCTTCTTCCACGGTGGGGGCGACGTAGATGGACTTGGACATGGGCGGGTCCAAGTGGGCATGCTCGTGGCCGTGCTCTTCCATTTTCTCACGCCAGAGCTTGATGACCTGGGGTGCTTGACCCATGATGTCGGTTGGGCCGCCGGCGATGACCTGTATGTTGCGGCTGGCGGCGAATTCGACGCTGGCAGGGCTGGTGCTGACCGCTTGGAACAGGGGCGGGTAGGGCTTCTGCAATGGCTTGGGAAGCACCCAGACGTCGTCAACGTTGGTGAATCGGCCGTGGTAGGTCAGGGTTTCCTCGGTCCAGGCCTTGATCATCACGTCTACGGCCTCGTGGAACCTGTCGCGGCTGGTGTCGATATCGACGCCCACGCCGTCGAACTCCTGCTGCTGGTAGCCGGCGCCGATGCCGAAGTTGAGCCGGCCGTTGCTCACGATGTCTAGCATGGCCACTTCCTCGGCGACCAGGACGGGGTTGTGCAGTGGCAGGACGATAACGGCGGTGCCGATGCGGATGTTCTTGGTGCGGCCGGCGACCGTTCCGAGGAAGGACCAGATGCCGGAGAGCAGCCCGTGGCGGGAGAAGCGGTGCTCGCCCAGCCATACTTCATCGAGGCCGGCTTCGTCGGCGAATTGTATCTGCTCCAGGGCCTCGGTCAGGGCCTGCTGCTGGGTAAAGGTCTCGTGGTAGGGAACGATGGTGAAGATTCCGAACTGCATAGGGCCTCCTGTGCGGACGGTGTTGGGAGTTTCGGGTGTGCTTCAGGGCAGTCGACCAGTGAGCGGGTCGAAGAAACGGGTTGCACCCTGGGAGAATATACCCGATGGGCATACCGGGCAAGTCCCGGTGATTGGGTGTGAGGGTCAGGAAGGTTGCAAGGTTGCCATTGCTATATGTACTCTAAACGAGGTGAAAGGCCATGCAGGGCTTAGAAACCCTACGCTTCGCTCATAGTGATAGACGGCAGAGGCAGCCCTGCAATTTTCTGAACACGCACAAACGAAGGCTTGCGATGCGGTCTGGCCAAAGTTAGCAAGAATAAATGAGGCGCTCCATGTTCGCGATATCTCGATCTGTTCCGGCCCTCCTCCTGATACTCCTCTTCGGCGCTGCCATTCTGACTGCCTGCTCGGAATCGTCGGTCGAGTTGGTGACCTTGAGCGCGGGCAATTCCCACACCTGCGGCTTGATGGAGGACGGCGGGGCGGTATGCTGGGGATCGGATAGTGAAGGTCAGTCGAGTCCTCCGGACGGGATGTTTACGTCGATAAGCGCGGGCGGTGGCCACACCTGCGCCTTGAGGGACGACGGCGAGGTGGTATGTTGGGGATCGGATAGTGAAGGTCAGTCGAGTCCCCCGGTTGGGAGCTTTACGTCAATAAGCGCCGGAGGCGCCTACACCTGCGGCTTGAGGGAAAACGGCGGGGCGGTATGCTGGGGATCGGATAGTGGAGGTCAGTCGAGTCCCCCGGGGGTAAGGTTCACGTCAATAAGCGCAGGCGGGAACGACACCTGCGGTCTGACTGGCGGTGGTGAGGTGGTATGCTGGGGCGATATTCCTCAGTCGTCGCGTCAACCGGGCGGGAGTTTCGCGTCGATAAGCGTGGGCAGTTCCTACGCCTGCGGCTTGAGAGACGATGGCGAGGTGGTATGCTGGGAACTGGGGTTTGCTACTCAGGGTGAGACAAGTCCTCCGGGCTTCAGTTTCTTGGGGATGAGCATGGACAGGACTTACGCGTCGGTAAGCGCGGGCCTGTTTCACACCTGCGGCCTCAGAGATAACGGTAGGGCAGTATGTTGGGGCGCGAAAGACGATTATTGGGACTACGGCCAAGCGAGTCCTCCGGGCTTCAATTTCTTGGGGATGAGCATGGGCAGGAATTTCACGTTGATAAGCTCGGGTTCGTATCACACCTGCGCTCTCAGGGATGACGGCAAGGCGGTATGCTGGGGGAAGGATGATGACGGTCAGGCGAGTCCCCCGGACGGCTAAGCCTCCTGAAACCGCGCCGGCTCCTTTACCCGGCGATCCTGATATGATTGGCCCCCCGGCCAGATTGAAAACGCCCTGCCCTGACCAATCCCCCACTTGACCGCCGGAGGAAAGGGACATACTGTTACCGTGCATAAGGGGTTCTGAAGCCCTCGTTACAGGCAGGTTGAGCATGGTTGCTGTCAACAAGAAGTATGAGGTTATCGATCCGGTCACCGGGGAACTTGACCGGCGGATATTCGTTGACCCGGACATCTACGCCGAGGAGCAGGAGAAGGTGTTCGGGCGGGCTTGGCTGATGATCGGGCACGAAAGCTTGGTAGCGAAGCCCAACGATTTCTTCCATACCTACATGGGGGAGGAGCCGGTGATCCTCACCAGGGACGGCAAGGGGGAGTTGCACGCCTTTCTGAACATGTGCCGTCACCGGGGAAACCGGGTGGTGCGCACGGACCGGGGCAACGCCGCCAACTTCGCCTGTGCCTACCACGGATGGACTTTTTCCAACGACGGCAGCCTGGAGTATGTGCCCGGAGAGGAGGAGGCCTACTACGGCGGGCTGGACCGGGGATCGCTGGGGCTTATCGAGGCGCGGCTTGAGACTTACGCGGGTATCGTTTTCGCCTGCTGGGACGAGGACGCGCCGACGCTGTCGGAATACTTGGGGGATGCCCGGTGGTGCTTGGACGTGAACTTCAACCGTCTGGACAACGGGACGGAAGCCATTGGTCCCATCAAGTGGATAGAGCCGCTGAACTGGAAGGCGGCGGTGGACAATTGTTCAGACAACTACCACGTCCCCACGACCCACCTGTCCACCATCATCGTGCAAGGGCGGCACTTGGGGATACCGCGACTTACCCACGAGCAGCAGTTTTCGTCCACCAACAGGCACATGTTCGTCAACGGGCATTCGCTGACCATGAGGTTCCTGGAGCGGGACGACCAAGCGCGTCAGACCCACGGCATCAATCCGCAGAACCGGGAGATGTTCGAGGACTACTATCGCGGCACCTTGGACGAAGCGGAACGGCGGTTGGGCGCATTGCGGGCGCGCCGGTTGCAATTGGGCAACCACAGCCTGTTCCCCAACGGTGTGCTGGGGCTCCGGTTGGCCCATCCACGGGGGCCAATGGAGACCGAGTTCTGGCACTTCGTGTTGTACGAGAAGGACATGCCCAAGGAGTTGAAGACCGCGCTGCGGCGGGGCAGCGCCAACTACAACGGAGTGACCGGCGTGTTCGAGCAGGACGACATGGACAACTGGCGGGGCGTCACCGCATCGGGCCTGAGCCGGGTGGCGCGAAAGTACCCGCAGGACCTTTCGATGGGTGTGGGCCGTGCGGGGCGGCATCCCGACCTGCCGGGGACGGTGTCGGAACGGTACACGTCGGAAAGCAACCAGCGGAACTTCTACCTGCGGTGGCAGCAGTTTATGAACGCTGAAAGCTGGGCCGACATTCCGCTGGAGCCGAGGACGATGGAGTACGAGGGCACGGCTACGATACGGGGATAGGGTTCCCGATTAACGGGGACCAGTCGTTAAGGGCGGGCAATGACAGCAAGCGACCGGAGAGCAACGCAGTCACAGCAACAGTTGTGGCATGAGTTGATGCAATTCTACATCGCCGAGGCTTGGATGCTGGACGAGCGGCGTTTCCGGGAATGGCTGGACCTGTTTACGGACGACGTCCTGTACTTCATGCCGCGGCGATTGAACGTGCACCGCCACGAGCTGCATCGGGAGTTGTCGGAGGAAGGGGATCTGGCCATCTTCGAGGACGACAAGACCTACCTGACCATGCGGGTGGACCGCTTGGAGACGGGTATGGCATGGGCGGAGGACCCACCGTCGCGCACCCGGCACCTGGTGGGCAACCTGGTGGTTGAGCCGGTGTCGGATGAGGTTGTGAAGGCGAAGACGGCTTTCATACTGTACCGGTCGCACCACGAGACGGACGAGAACATTTTCGCCGGCAGCCGGGAGGATGTACTGCGGAGGACGGACGAGGGCTGGAAGATTGCGCGGCGGACCATTGTTTTGGACTCGAACGTGATACTGGCGAAGAATTTGAGTGTGTTTTTTTGACTGCTATAGCGATGCTTGTGGCTCCGCTGGAGGAATCGCGTCGGCTACAATAGGTAGGATGCGATTGAGGAAGGCTTCTGCGCGATTATAGGCGGAATGGCCGTCCGATTCGGTGAAAAGCTCTTCAATGTCGTACTCCGCAGCGATGCGCAGCTCGCCTAGCTGACCGATCAGAGCACCCCACTCTGACTCAATTATACCCGGTTTCACAAGGTGTAGGCTGAACATCCTTCCAACACCCTTATGCGTCCTTGCAGTCACACCACGTAATTCCAATCCCGCTTTCGCGCCATGCATAACGGAGAAGTAAGCCGACGAAATGGCATTTGCATAAAGTCCGTTGGACTGGCAAAGCCGAGTTGCTGTGAGGCTTTCTTGCGCCCGCCGCCACTCTGCGGCCACTCGGCGCCTGTTCATGTAACCCTAATACCTTCACGGGCTACCCTTTGGTAAATAGGGGAGTCATTCTGCTTTCGCTTCGCCCACTCTGTCCGAGTGTATACCGAGATTGAAGGTGCGGTAGAAAAAGATTCTGTGTCAATAATGTATCCCAGGTAACTGACTTCGTCTTTCCTGGCATTATCCCCTTCCCGGATGAGAACCAGCACCTCCATTTCTATGTCTGGGTCGCTGACACCGCGGGAGTAAGGGCCATAGATGAAGATATCCTCCACCAGGTCTGGGAATTTCTGCTGAAGTTGGCGACGGTATTCGTCCAGCCAACCCTGCTCGTCTGCGTTTAGGTTCAGGCCTTTCTTGCAGTAGGGCAACGCGCCCTTGAAAGAAGACACGTCAATGCGGTCGCTGGCGTGTTTTATGGTTATAGCGCATAGACGGCCCTGGGCATCCAAACCAAAGGTGGTGTTGTCGTCGAAGTCTTGCCTATCACCCGCTTCTTCAGGGCAAAGCTCAATGTGGAGAGTGTCGGTGTCTTGGAGGTATTGAATCTTCATGGATTTACCTATGCGTGGCCATTCGGGTGTTTTCCGATAAGGGTAAGTCTGCGATCAATCTGTCGCGGTTATGTCAGCAGTTGCCAACAGAACCATGTCGTTGGGATGCCGTAATGTGGTGCACCTATTGGCCAATTCAGAATTTGCAAACAAGTCCAATTGCTTGAGTATTTTGCGGCGTTCTTCAGCGCCTGGAGGACTGGGTTCCAAGTGGTATTCCACGGGGTTAAGAAGTATGTTTCCTATGAAGTCCGGGTTGCCGACCAATGGTCTTCCACCCTCAGGAACAAACGCCGGCAACAGCGATTCTTCTCTGGGAACGCCTTGGTCATTTTGCCAGCGAAGCTTGTAAAGACCGAGCGTTCCCGATTCAGGGCCAGGAATACTAGCATATTCACCTTTAAATTCCGGAGACATTGCGAATTCGATCAGATAGGCGAAGAATGTGCTTTTGAAGTCCATTGGGACGACTTCCGAAAGGCGCCTTGCCAGTTGTCGGTCTGCTGTAACTCGTACCACAGTTGCTCGTGCAGGAAATTCAGAGAACCGCCCACGTAAGTCCTCAGGCAATTCTAATTCTAAGACCCGCCCGTTGTAGAGTCTTTCCCTTATTCTGATACCTTTGTGGTGGACGATCCCTTCCAGAAAAACAACCACGTCCTCTGGTCCGAACGTGTATAGACCGGCCACCGTGTTAGGATCGTATCCTTCTACCTGAGCAAAAAGTTTTTCTTGCTGAGTTTTTGCCTCTTTGGCTCTATTGACCGCTTCGATGATGTCCGACTCCGTCCGGTTGATGTCCATGGTTCTATTGGCGGCAAGAAGTGATGCTATGTCAACACGTTCCAGCAGTTCACCGATAATTTCCGATTCCAACCCTTCTTGGAATTCGGGACTGACTCCCGCCATATCTTGGGCAATGGTAAATACTCGCCTCAACATCATGTTAAGTGCTCTATTGTCGAAGCCATCATCTGCCATCAGATTGAAAACTATTACCCTTTCTTGCTGACCATAGCGGTACAGTCTTCCCGCTCGCTGAATTAGGCGCCCCGGATTCCAAGGCAAGTCGTAATTGACCATCACGTGACACTGCTCGTGCAGATTGATGCCTTCACCTCCGGCTTCCGTCGACACCATAAATCGAGCATGTCCATTGAACTCTGCAATGTTCTCTCTCTTCTCGTTCAAGGACATGCTTCCGTTGATTTGCGAGACACCACTACCCGGATATCGGGCTTCCAAAGCGTCAACGATATATTCCTGAGTAGCACGATATTCAGTAAAAATCAGTAGCTTTCGCCCTCTCTCATGTAAATCATCAACGATGTCATCGAAGAAGTGCTGCAACTTGAGATCAGTGCTCTTGACTTGAGACGCCGCAGTGAGAAGCTCAGCGATTTGTGCCTGTTCACCTGAAAAGAAAGGATTGACACCAGTGGTTGACTCGAAAACACTTTCCGCGACATTTTCCAAGTCGTCTATGGCATCTGTACCTTCCTGAAAGGAGTCATCAATTTCAGCAAAGCTGCGCGTCATAAAATCCAAAGACAGGTTTACGTCAAGGCCTTTGAGGCGTGCCAACCGACGCTGTAACGCTCGTTCTATGGCTGCAATGCTGGACGATGCCAGTTTGCGGTATGTTGTCATTACGAACCCTATCGCCCGTCCTGTAACGCCTCCGGACTCCGAAGCAGCGTAACCGTATAGCAAATATCGTTGGAGTTGACGGTTAAATTCTCGCGCTGGTTCTGATAACGGCACTTCTACGAGGTGAGTATCTTGTCCCCGAAACAGAAACTCGCCATTGGCGTCGGTAACGAGACTCTTTCTGTTGCGCAACACTACTTCCGCAACAACCGATGGGTCTCTAAAGACCCAAGCAAACCTCTGGGCCAAGTCAGGGCGTAATAGGAGCAAGAGATTTATGAATTGGGTGGTGTTTCCTTGGTGAGGCGTTCCGGTGAGGAAAATAAATGCATCGGTAAGTTGCCGGAGTGCTTGGGCTAGTTGGTATCGTTGCGTCACAGCTTGGTTCTCTATTTTGCTCAGATGGTGGGACTCGTCGAAAACTATAACGTCCCACTCGCCGGACTCACCGAATATCGGACTATGTCGGTCTGTTTTGGCCCGGTCAATGGACACTATGACCTTGTTGTACCTAGACCAAAAGGAAGCTTGGTTTATGTTGAAGTCGAAGCCGTATATTTGATATTCCTCGTTGAATTTATACCGCATCTCATCTTGCCACTGCCGGACCATACCAGCGGGACACACGACCAGTACCCGGCGTGCCTGTCTGCGGCGTTTCATGGCCGCCAAAAGCAGACCAACTTCAATAGTCTTACCCAGACCCACATCGTCGGCAATAAGCCAGTTCATTTGGTCGGAAGTCATAATCCGGTGCACCAAGTCAATCTGGTGCGGCAAAGGGTCAACGTCGAGACGGTCCAATGCACCTGTTACCTGGTTCCACGAGTCAAGGGCGTAGGCTAAGGACTTAAGCCGGAACCGTTCGCCGTTGTCAGGTTCCGGTGCTTCCCCTCTTTCGTATTTGATGCGGGCATCTCTGAGGCGAACCAAGTTTTCGTAAGGGAGCCATCGGACCTCCCCTGTTTCGTGCAGTTGCACCAAGACCAACCCGCGGCCCGCCACCTCTCGGGTAGCTTGAACTGTACCAGTTCCCATAGTTCTGCGAGTATTGGATTTGGGTCGGTCCTGCACAATATGGCCCGGTCGAAAGCCATTGCGTAACTCTGCTGCAGGGTACAATTTCGTTGTTCCGTTGGCGCCCCAATTTGTTTGCACGTATGTTGTTCCGTTTTCAACCTTTTGGCCTACTACTATGCCTAAGCCTTGTTCTTCCGCGTGAGCTACAAAGCAACCTTCCACTGGAACGAGGAGTTGCGTTTTCTGAATGTTCACCATCGATAGAACCTCTTGATGACTATCCAAATGCAGTTACCAACCCAATCCGTCATGCCATTCCAGTAAGTCGTACCAATCTTGAGACGCAAACCAGAAGACCGGACCCGAACGTTTGTCTATTCGCGAAATCAGACCATCGATTGGCCGACCATCCTCGGATCGATGATCGTTTTGAACGATACCAGTGGAATGATACCAATCAACAAGATTCCTCCAATCTTCACTATCAGCGATGATAGCTCGGAACAAGGCGAATTCAGCGAAGGCTTGGAAACCATACTTCCATAGTGCGAACCTTTCCCAATCTTGGAACCATGCACCGTCTATTACGTTCTCTGGTGAATAGCCCATGCGGGATTGGATGAGGTCGAACTGATCATCTCGTGAAAGATTGTAACGACTCCAAGTTGGTCTCCAGCACTCGAATCGTGAATCCCAAAAGGAAGCCTCCCAAAGTCCTGAGTTCTCCTCCCAATGAGATGGACCCCATTGGTTGGACAGGATTAGGCCGTAATCAAGTGGGGTTCCTGCATCCCGTCGTATGATACCAAGACCGGTTGGTCCGAACACCTCCTCTCTTTGGTCTCCTTAGACTCTCCGCAGAAAACCTCCGCCGGCGTCCGGTAGCACAAGGCTTGGTGCGGCCTGCGGTTGTTGTAGAACCGGAAGTATTCTCCCAGTTCCCGGCGGGCCTCACTGGCGTTGCCGTAGGCTTTCAGGTATACCTCTTCGTACTTCACCGTCCGCCATAGCCGCTCCACGAAGATGTTGTCAGCGTAGCGCCCCTTCCCGTCCATGCTGATCTTCACCCCGCTGTCCTCCAGCACCTGGGTGAACTCGCGGCTGGTGAACTGGCTGCCCTGGTCCGTGTTGAACACCTCCGGCCTCCCCCGGCCCAACGCTTCAGTCAGCGCCTCGGCACAGAAACCGACCTCCAAAGTATTGGACAACCGCCAAGCCAGCACGTACCGGCTGTGCCAGTCCATGACCGCCACGAGGTACAGGAATCCCCGGGCCATGGGCAAGTAGGTGATATCTGCCGCCCACACCTGGTTGGGCCGGGTGATACTGGCACCCCGCAGGAGGTAGGGATAGACTCGTTGCTCCGGCGCCGGCCGACTGGTGCGAGGTTGTCGGTAGATGGCCCGCAGCCCCATGACCCGCATCAGCCGCTGCACCCGCTTTCTACTTACCGGCTTGCCCCGCCTCTCCAGACAGGCTTTCATCCGCCTGGACCCGTAAAAGGGCGTCTCCAGGTACTGGCGGTCCAGTTCCATCATCAGGGACAGGTCCTGCTGTGAGGTCCCCTTGGGACGGTAGTAGAGGCTGGAGCGGCTGACGCCCAGCAACTGACACTGCCGCACTATGGACAGGTGTCGATGTCGCCGGTCCACCAACTCACGTCGCTGTGCAAGGCTCATGGACCGGACCTTTCCTCCAAGAAATCCCGCTCCACCTTGAGCTGGCCGATCTGCTGGTACAACCGGGCCACCAGAGCGTCGTTGTTCTTGCTCTTCTGACCCTTGTCTTTACTGGTCCCGTTGCCCTGGTCAAAGATGGCGGACGCCCCATCGACCAGAGCCTTCTTCCATGTCTGAATCTGGTTGGGGTGAACCTCGAACCGGGCAGCCAGTTCGGCCACCGTCTGCTCGCCCTTCATTGCCTCCAGTGCAACTTTGGCCTTGAAGGCCGGGCTGTGCTTTCTTCTCTCTCTGGACATTTCCCGCTCCTCCTCGACAGCTGTCGCTGCCCTCAGTTTAGAAGCAGGACTCCCACTTAGCTACCTGTCCAGTTTCTTGGGTCCACCTCACAATACGCTTGAAACTGTAGGAACAATAGCAAGGACTCTCCGGTCCAATTTTGCCGGCGGAGCCAAGGCAACCATCTGCGGAGACGCGACGTGCTGAAGTCCAGTAGCAAGTCAGTGATCTCGCCAGCCTGTGAATCATTGATCTCGTCAATGCTTGAGACCAATTGGTCGACCGGAATAGTCCGGAACAGGTCTGGGTCATCAATATCAACTTGGTATAAAGGTTCCCTCAGTAGGCTATCATACTCAATCAGAGGTTCAGGCTCGTCCAGATAGGTATCGTCAATCGACACTCCATTGAGTCCACTGTGCTGTCCAAATTCAGCGCCACTAAAGTTGATCTCATCCCATTCCAGCAAAGCTGACATCTCAGCGGATGACTCACTGTCATACCCCCCGTCCCATTCACCGGTGTCAGTGCCGTCTATGTCATCGTCGTCCTCAACGTCTAACGTCGATGTGGTGAGTGGTCTCTGATTCTTAGGATCGATAGTGGGGTGTATGCGACTATCGGCGGGATGTCCGTCCACTCTGTTATAATCCGACTGCACCGCCCAAGGATCATATTCCGCCGGGCCAGTAGTGGGTGGGTCTGCAAAATCATCTGGAGTCCAGCCTCCAGGGCCTCCGTACATTCTTCCGCGTTCTCCTTGACGTTGTACGATCGAAATCCAAGATCGAACACCATACAAAAACGAAAGGGGCAGCTATTCGCCACCCCTTTTCCGTCTTGACCTGCCGGGTTGGTTATCCCCTATTCTTCCCGCAGGTGGAAGGGGACCACGCCGGGGGCCCACCATTTCTCCCAGCTTTCGTCCACCTGCTCCTGGAAGAACTTGATGTCTTCCTGGGTGAAGTGGGCGAAACGGCCTTGGCGAAGGAGGTAGTCTTCCACGGGCTTCCGCTTGCGGATGCCGCGGGCGATGGCGCGGGATGGGCCGTTGAGGATGAGCTCGCCGTCGATGATTTCGTACTGGACCCAGAGGCCAACTTCGACGGCCAACATTCCCAGTTCATGGGAGTACTTGGGGTCGTAGTCCCAGCCCTTGGGGCAGGGGTCGATGCTGTGGATGAAGGTGGGGCCGCCAATGGTCAGGGCGCGGCGTATCTTGTTGTTGAAGTCCAAGCCGTAGGAGCCGCAGGCGGTGGCCACGTAGCGGACGCCGGGATGGCCGGTGGCCAGCATGGGGGCGGTGTTCTTCTTCCACCGCTTGTTCATGATGCGGGTCTCGCTGCCCGGAGGGCTGAACGTGGAGTTGGCGCCCCAAGGGGAGCTGCCCGACACTTGGATGTCGGTGTTGGCGTAGGACTCGTTGTCGTAGCAGAGGATGAGCAGGTTGTACTCGTCGTGCTGCAGGGCCGCCGATATGGCGGACAGTCCCATGTCCACGCCGCCGCCGTCGCCGCAGAAGGCGATGACGTTGATGGGCTCTTCCTGCATCTTGCCCTTGCGCATCATGGATGCCAAGCCGGCGGCGGTGCCGGTGGCGGCAGAGCCGGAGGAACCCAACTGGGTGTGCATCCACGGCACAACCCAGGGAGTGCTGTAGTAGGTGGTGTTGGCCACGTACATGCAGCCGGTGCTGCCCAGCACGATGGTACGGGGGCCGGAGGCCTTGACCATGAGCCGCATCACCAGAGCGGACTCGCAGCCTTGGCAAGTGCGGTGTCCGGAGGTGAACTGCTCCTCCAGAGGGATATTTTTTACTCCCCGAACCTGGGGAAGGTCTTGCACAGTAGTCATTTTTACTCCCTCACTCCTATCCAGGTAGATTCTTGCTCGATTATTCCGGTGTCGATGGCCTTCTGGGTTATGTTGATCATATCGTTCACGTCGTTGACGTGGACTTCCCGGCCGCCCAGGCCGGCGATGAAGTTCAAGACCTGCGGGCGCTTTTCCATGGGGTACAGGGCCGACCGCAGATCGTTGAAGAGAACTCCGGCGAAGGACGGCGACCCAAAGGAGTAATCGCGGTCGACGACGCAAACGGCCTTGCAGCCGCTCAGGACCTCGCGAAGTTCATCGGTGGGGAAGGGACGGAAAAACTTGACGCGTACGAAGCCGATCTTCCTCCCTTGCTCCCGCAGCCTTCTAATAGCGACCCGGACAGGCAGCGCCAAGGTGCCCATGCCGACGATGATTATCTCTGCGTCATCGGTCATGTATTCCTCGATGAATGGACTGGGGTCGCCCCGCTTGAAGATGTCCTTGAACTCAGCGTAGGCGTCCTTGATGACGGGAACTGCCTTGATCATGGCCTCGTGGCTCTGCCGGCGGATCTCCATGAGCCAGTCCTCGTTCACCTGGGGCGCTACCGTTATGGGGTTGTCGGGATGCAGTTGCAGGTTGCCCCGGTTGTAGGGAGGCAGGAACCGCTGCACGTCGCGGGCGGTGGGCACATTGACCAACGCCTGGGAGTGGGTAAGAAAGGAACCGTCGCAACTGATTGCCATAGGCAGGAACACATTGGGGTCCTCGGCCACGCGCCATGCCATCAACGCGATGTCCAAAGCCTCTTGGGCCGTAGCAACCCAGTACAGCATCCAGCCAAGGTCGCGGACGGCGAGAGCGTCGTTGTGCTCCACGCCAAAGGCGCCCGGGTCGTCGAGAGCGCGGTTGCCGACCATGGCCACTACGGGCATTCGCAGGCCGGCGGTCACGGCGATGGCCTCAAAGGCGTAGAACCAGCCGACGCCGCTGGAGCCGCAGAAGGTCCGGGCGCCGACGGCGGAGGCGTGCTTGACGATTTCAAACTGGGAATGCTCGCTTTCGGCGACGATGAAGTCGCAGTCAAAAGCGCCGTTGGCCTTGAGCTGCGACACGTACTGCATGACGGTGTCGTAAGGCCGGATTGGGTAGGCGGTGATGACGTCAACATCGGCCAAGGCGCAGGCGAGAGCGATGGCCTCGCTGCCGCTGATAAGCTCCTCCGACTCGGTCTGGAACATTGTTTGAGTTGTTGTAGTCATTAGGCCTCCCTATGCCAGTCCGGCGGAGTCCGCCATCTCGGAAATTTCTTCGGCGTATCCTCCGACATGGTGGAAGCCGTGGGTGCGGGTCTCCTGCTTCTGCTTGGTGATGAGCTCGGTCATCCAAGCCTTGTAGCCTTCTTTGTCCTTCTGCCAAGCCTCGTACTGGCTGTCGTTGTTCTCGAACTCAGCCTCAGTGACCATGGTGACGCAGTCGGCGACGGGGCAGACGGCTTCGCAGACGCCGCAGCCGCAGCAGGACTCCATGTTGGCGTCATACAGGCCGTCCGGGGTGACATCGAAGCAGGTGTCGGGGCACTGGAGCCAGCAGAGGGTACACTTGATGCAGGTGTCGAAGTTTATGACCGGGCGCATGGAACGGGTGCTGAACTTCTTGAAGACGGAGTTCCGCACCGGCTGGTAGCCGCCTTCGCCGCCCCGGAAGCCTGTGCCTTCCTCGATGCCGCGGATGACCAGGCCTTCCTCCATTGACTTCCAGCCGGGCAGTTCAAAGCTGTAAGGAGTCTCCGGGTTGCCTTCGCCCGGCTCCACCGGCCTAACGGTGGTCAGGTCGTAGGCCCGTTGAGCGGAGGCCACCTTGGTGTCGTTGTTCCACTGTTCCTGGATGGACTGGAGCATGGAGTCCAGGCTGAACAACTCCGGGCATACGCTGCACAAGGTCCCAAGAATACGGACGTCGGTGTGGTCGTCCTTGTACACCCAGAGGCCGGAGAAGCTGACGGTGCTTCTTATGACGGACAGGCCGAAAGGGGAATCCTTCTGGTGCATGTCCCGGACCAGGTCGTCGGGGTCCTGGCGTGATGTGACTATCAGGGTGCCGTTGGGCTTGGTCAACTGGTTGATGGGTTGCAGGCCGTACCAAGCCCAAGACTCGACGCCCTTGCACATGGTGTCGTCGACGTTGATGGTGACGTCGACCTCGGTTGGCTCGTACCTGGAAAGGGTCTCTTCCAGCTCTTCCGGGTCGTCCGCAACGACGGCGAACTGTTTCGCCGGGATGCCGTTGCGCTCAGGAGAGTCTCCGTAGCGGCCAAAAGCGGTGCCGATTTTGCCCTCTTTCCTGGCGGCGAAGACTATGGAGCGCGTGATGTTGCGGGCGAGGGTCTTCTGGAAAATACCCCGGTACACCACCTCCACAGCTACTGTGCTCATAAGATTTTCCTCCCTAAATCAGGTTGTGTTGACTTTCCGATGCAGTATTTGCGTTCGAGCCGCAAGCTGGAGGCTTACGGACCTTTGCCGATGTCAATCGCCGGATGCCCCGGCGGGCTCGACCATTGTCAGGTGGTGCTCCATAGCCCGGCGCGCGCCCTCGGCGTCTCCAGTCCGGACCATTTTAAGGATGTTCCGGTGGGACTCCAGGGAGCGCTGCGGGCGGCCCGGCTCCTGAAAAGACCGGTCACGGGAACGGTGGAGAATGTCCTCCACGGCGCTGACCAGCTTCATCAAGGCCGAGTTGTGGGTAGCCGCGGCCAACGAAAAATGGAAGGCGGTATCGGCGTCGGCGCCGGTCTTTCCGTCCCGGATTTCCTCCGACTGGGTTTCCAGTATCCGCTCCATCTCGTGGATTTGCTCGGGGTCGGCGCGATGGGCGGCCAAGGCCGCGATCTGCGGCTCCAGGATGTGCCGCATCTCGAAGATATGCTTCAGTGCGCCGTTGCCGGCGCTGAGAGTGGCGGCTATCAAAGCGGCCATGGATTCGAGGTTGTCAGTGTTGATGAAGGTGCCGGAGCCGCGCTTGCTGATCACGAGCCCCTGGAGTTCGAGGGAGCGAATGGCTTCACGGACGGAGCTGCGGCTGACTTGGAATTGTTCCGCCAACACTCGTTCAGACGGCAAGCGGTCGCCGGGCTTGAGAGAGCCTTCGCGGATGAGGGCGCGGAATTTTTCACCCAAACCCTCATGCAACCGTTGAGCGCGTGCTGTTTGCGTAGCCATTTGTTGCGTCATTAAGTGGTCAGACCAATTTAGGGCGGATTATACACCTCAGCAAGGGCTTGTCAAGTGCCGCCGAGACGGTACGCAGGGTCTTTCGCTTATTCGTCTGAACTATGATTTATTTGATTTTGATGATTGCCATGATTTTTGATTCGGGAATCATGGCAATCAAATGAATCAGGCGAATCACAGTTCAGACAATTACGCCGAGAATAGAAAGACCCTGACACGGTATGTTGGATTCCTGCCTTCGCGGGAATGACGGTCGGGATCGCGGGAATGACGGGTTGGATTCGTGGGAATGAGGGTTGGGTTCGGGTATTAGACCGTGATTGGAACCCCGCCGGGGCAGTTCCCGAAATTGACAACCGTGAGAAGGGTAAACGATGATGGACATAGTTTCCTAAATGTTGGGTCTTGACGGGTCCAGATGTTGATGCGACTAAATCCTACACTCCGCAGTCCTAAACGCCGCGCCCTCTCCATAGTATTCGTTCTAATGATCGTCGTGGGGCTGCTGGGCCCCTTGATAGGCCATGCCCAGACGGCCCACGTTCTGGTGATGGAAGTCGAGGGAATCATCAATCCGGTCAAGGAGAGGTTCATTGCCCGTGCATTGGAAAAATCCGCGGCGGACCAGGCCAAGCTTCTTGTTATTGAGTTGGATACTCCAGGCGGACTTCTGGGATCCACGCGGAAGATCGTAGAGCTTCTGTTGGAATCGCCCGTTCCGGTGGCGGTATACGTCACCCCTCCAGGGGCCAGGGCAGGTTCGGCCGGCACATTTATCGCTGCGGCCGCAAACTTCGCCGTGATGGCTCCCGGCACCAATATTGGCGCCGCAAGTCCTGTCTCCGCGACAGGGGACGACTTGGAGGAGACGGTGGCCTCCAAGGCCACGAACGATGCGGCGGCGCTGATTCGCAGCATTGCACAGGAACGGAGCAGGAACGAAGACAAGCTGGAGGAGACCGTGCGTCAAGCGGCCTCCTACACTGCCACCGAGGCGGTCGACCACAACGTGGTGGACTTCATAGCGGAGGACCTGGACGACCTTCTGGCCCAATTGGAGGGACGTGAGGCGGAGACGGAAACAGGTATCCGGCGTGTGGAGGTCGAGGGGGCGGAGCAGCGGCGATTCGAGAAGAACGTTCTGGAGATTTTCCTTGAGATAATTTCCAATCCGAACATGTCGTTCATCCTCCTTACCATAGGCGGGATTGGGCTGATAGTGGAGTTGTTCAGCCCTGGGCTGATCGGGCCGGGCGTCATCGGCATCATTTGCTTATTGCTGGCATTCCTGGTACTGGGAAACCTGCCGGTCAACTGGATCGGGGTAGTTTTCTTGGCGTTGGCGATCGGTCTTGCGGCCTTGGAAGTCCAAGTGAGCGGGTTCGGGATTTTCGGCATCGGCGCCATCGTAAGCTTCATCATCAGCGGAATACTGCTGTTCAATAAGTTCGGAGAGGTGTCCCCGACCATGCCAGAGGTGTCGGTGAGCTGGTGGCTCATCGGAGGCATGGCCGCTGCGCTGGCCGCGGCCCTGTTGTTCGTGGTGATAACCATCCGCCAATCAAGACGGGCTGTCCCCGAAGTGTCGGGACCTGGATTGCTGGGGCAGACAGGAGTCGTAGTAAGCGATCTGGCCCCGCGGGGCTTGGTGCGCGTAGGTGAGGAAACATGGACAGCTATCAGCGAAGATGGTAACGTGGTAAACGCGGGCGAAACGGTTATAGTGGCGGGAGTGGACGGGTTGATTCTAACCGTTTTCCGTGCACGGGATACGGAAATATAACGTTCTACCAAGCCAGGAGGCATTTATGGCGTCGGGCATCGTTGTAGTAAAGCAGTACGAGCGGATGGTTGTACTAAAATGGGGACGCCTCAACAGCGTTGCCCAACCGGGGTTCAGGTTTCTCATTCCAATCATTTACACCGGGCGCGTCGTGGACATCCGGGAGCAGGTTGAGCGGGTGCCCACGCAGAAGTACATCACGCGGGACAACGTGGTGGTTGACATGGACTTCGTCCTCTACTACCGCGTGCTGGAGGACCAGCCGGAAAGGGCCGTGCTACAGGTTGCGGACCATCATGCCGCCGTGCGAAACCTGGCAGTGGCGGAGTTAAGGTCCATCATCGGAAATATCACCCTCGCCGATGCCTTGGCGGAGAGGGAACGAATACAAAGCCAGCTACAAGTGGCCCTGGACGAAAACACCGGACGCTGGGGGGTGAAGGTGCAAGGGGTTGCGGTCAACGAAATCGACCCGCCTCCCGGTGTGAAGCAGGCTATGGAGCGGGAGAAGTCAGCCGAGGCCATCAAAACTGCGGAGATCACCGAGTCCGAAGGCCAACGCCAAGCTCAGATCAACCGGGCCGAGGGCGAGAAACAGGCCCAGATACTCAAAGCCGAGGGCGAACGGCAATCGGAGATACTGGAAGCGGAGGGCGATCAACAAGCCCAAATCCTGCGAGCCCAGGGCTTCAGCACGGCCCTGGACCAAATCTTCAAGGTGGCCAACAATGTGGACACTAAGACCATGAGCCTGCAATACTTCGAGACACTGAAGTCCTTGGGGGCAAGCCCGTCGACCAAGTGGATTTTCCCGATGGAGTTTACATCGATGCTGTCGGGGTTCACCGGCATTGGGGGCGGCTCCAACCAGCAACAGAACAACAATTCAGGCAACGCCTAAGCTACGGGCGGGAAAACCTAGCCTACCCGACCCTCTCCGCTAAGGAGAGGGTCTTTTTCGTTGGCGTTCGGCTTGGTCAGTGGTGCAGGCGAGGCAACACCAACCATCCGTCATCATCCGTGCCCAACATGTCCGTGTCGTCCTGGGAGTGCAATAACCCGGTATAGGCGTTGACCACGGCATCACATGAGTTGCGGTCCAGGCGGTCCAAGCAAACGTCCAAGCCTTCCACCAATGGGGTAAGCCGTTCTTTCATAAAATCCAGGCTTTCCTTGCTGTTCTTGGGAGGGATTTTGTCCCCGAAGAGTATTACCTTGGTGCCGTGCGGGTAGACTTCTATGACTTGGCGCCCTTGATTTCTCAACTGCCGGCTTATGTTGATTCCCCGGTAGATCAGCGTCCGAATGATCGAACGCTTATTGGTGAAGAAGCAGCTTATGCCCATACGAGCAAGTTCCAACTCCGCGGCTCTGCCCTTCTTCTGGGGTGGGGTGGCCGAGCAGGGACAGGATGCCTCCAAGCAGCACAAGCTGGCTGGCAGGCTCAACGGGGCCCCAATGGCTATCAGACTGGGTTGGAATTCCTCGCTCATTTGCAACAATTCGTCATCGTTGCGAAAGCTGTTCAAGAACGAAAATTGGGCACGGTCATCCAACGCCACGACGGAGCTCTTGCGTTTGGGGGACGCTCTGAGGTCGACGCCAAATATCATTTCTACTCTCCACGGGAAACGAGTGAAATCGCGCATTCCCTTATGGAAGGCGGGGAGAAATCTCACCGGGCACGCAGCATAACCGGGAAACCGAGGGGCGGTACGCAGCTAGCCGGAGCCGGGGGGAGGGGAGCCAAGCAAGCCGTCCGGGCCGGCAAAAGAGCCCAGAAAGTCAATGGCAGACACGTAAGGGTCCGCCTCCCTGTCCGCAACCCTTTGAAGGGTCGTAATCAATGCAGGTTCAGCCTGTACCAATGCTTTCAATCTACGTCCCAATTCCTCTTCCACCGTTTCCAAAAACTCCTGCTGACGCCTGCGACTTCTGCGTTCGGTCAGTTGCGACGAAACATCAAGAAACTGCCCGTGTTCTTCGATGGCAGTCCAAAGCTCATCGATGCCTTCGTTGGACCGGGCTTCGGACAGGAGCACCGGAGTGTCCCAAGAGGGCCGTTCCGGCGTCAACTGGAGCATGGCCTTTATGGCCGCCACCATTTGATTGGCGCCATTCTGGTCGGCCTTGTTCACAAGGTAGATGTCGGCGATTTCCATGATCCCGGCCTTCAGGGCCTGAATCCCGTCGCCGGAATCGGGCATGATCACCACCAACACCGTGTCCGCCACGCTCATGATCCCCAACTCCGACTGTCCCACCCCCACCGTCTCGACCAACACAACGTCGGTGCCCGCCGCGTCCAGCAATCTCACCATGCCTTTGACTATCCGAGGCAACCCCCCGGACTGTCCCCTGGTGGCCACGCTACGGATAAACACCCCACTGTCCAGGTAGTGCCGCTGCATCCGTATGCGGTCGCCAAGGATGGCGCCTCCGGTGAACGGGCTGGTGGGGTCCACTCCGATGATACCCACGGACAAGCCACGCCCCCGGAGCAACTGGGTAAGACGGTCCACGATAGTGCTTTTGCCAACCCCGGGCGGGCCGGTTATTCCCACGGTATAAGCGCCGCCGGTGTGTTGGTCAATAGCCTGGAGCACTGCCGAAGCCGCCGGGTCACCGGCTTCCAATTGGGAAAGGGCACGCGAAAGGGTACGCTTGTCACCGGCCAGCAACCGCTGGGAATGTTCTGTCATTGGCAGAGAGTCCGGGGCCTGCAACGTGGGCCGGAAGGGTCAAATTCGGGGCACAATTTGACTCTAGCACCCCTCAATTATGAGCGTCAATAGACCTTGGAAGTTATCAACACTGTGCAAAATATGTGAATAAGTGGCGACAATTACGGATGTGTGCAGATGCTTCTATGTGCCTGTTGATGTATTCACGCTACCAGTAGCCGTAAATGTTGCTGATTATGTCACGTAGCCAAGAACTAATTCACGTAATATTCGTAAAATCCAATAAAAGTATAGAGAATCACTATAATTTGACAATGGTGTGCAGGGAAAAATAGATATTGAGCCGGAGGCGCAATTGCCCGGTCTTCACAGACTGAATTATGGACTATAGACTCCCGCCTGCGCGGGAGTGACGGGTTGGGTAGTGAGGGAGTGACGGATTATGTGAGCGGGAATGATTCAGTAAACAGACCACTGCTCCATCGTCTTTCCCGCGAAGGCGGGAATCCAGGCATGTGGGGGGCGAAAGCACCGAGGGCAACCACAAGGGTTGCCCCTACCTGCCGAGGAATGTACCGTAGGAACGTCCCTTGTGGACGCCCATATAGCATGAAACCACTGCAAGCACGGCTACCCATCACTACAAAGATTTCGCACCACTAAGGTGGCCCGGACTGTTCAGCGATGGAAACCGTCCTGGAACCCCCGGGCGTCGGCCGTAATCAACAGGTCCGGTCGTTGACCCCATCGGCGCAGGAAGCGGCCAAAGTTCTTACGGCTCAACTCGTCCCGCTGATTGTCGTCCAACTCGGTCCATTGCCGGTGTTCGTGACGGACCAAGGGCAGCGAGCTGTCAGCGACGATCCGAAAGCCTTTATCCTTGAACTGGAAGCAGTAGTCGATATCGAGGTTGCGGTAGAACCTGAAGCATTCCCGCATCAAGCCCACGCCGTTGACGGCGCTGCGGCGGAAGGCCATGCAGTAAGCTTGCATGGCGTCGGCTTCTCCTTGGTCCACCTCCTCATGGAAGTGCTGCAAATCGTCGGTCGATAGTCCATAAGGGCCGAAAATGCCCACCGACTCCTCCGCCAGTCGTCCCCGGACCGGGCCAAGAAGGTTGCCCACGATTTCAGCGGAGCCGTCCATAATGATGATGTTATCGCCCAAGCTTTGCTTGATGCCGATGTTCTTGCCGGCGGCGTCGCCGATGTTGTGGTCGCAGTGGATGACCCGGACGCGCTCATGGCCAGCCTGAAACTCCTCAAGCCACTCGGCAGTGCCGTCGGTAGAACCGTTGTCGATCACTATAATCTCGCTGGAGTAGTCGCCGGTGTGCCGGAGCATACTGGCAACGCACCGCTCCACGTCGTCCCGGTAGCCGTAGGCGTTGAGGATGAAGGTAAAGTCGTACTTGGAAGGACGGTCCAGCAACGATTCCACTTCCCTGGAGGATGATACGGCGGTCCAGCGTTCCAATTGCTGTTCCAACGCGGTCTTGGGCCGCACCCGCGACGCATCGGCGGTGTCTTCCAACAAATACCCTTGAGCCACAATGTCGGACCGCAAGGCGTCGGCAGCGGTGTAGTCGGCCTGCCGGCGAAGTCCGCCGCGCTGGCCAACAGTGACGGCGACGGGTTCGGGCAACTGGTATTGCTGTGGCACTTGGTCCAAGTCAAGACCGTAGATGCGGTCGAAATCCAGGAGGAGGTCGAGCTTGGCTTGTCCGGGCAATTCGGAACGCACCAGGTCCCAAGTAAGGGCCAAGGCTCCGGGCATGTCCAGGTCGTTTTCCACGGCGTCCCAGAACCGTCGGCGCCACTCCTCGGTTTCTGACGGCAATTCAGCCATGGGCGGCAGGTTATTCCAGAGCCAGATGCGGTCGCGCAGGTTGGTAAGAGCCTTTTCGGACGCTTTCAACGAGTTGAAAGTGAAGTTCATCCGGTGACGGTACCGGACGGTCAAGCAGAGATAGCGGAAAGCCAAGGGGTCGAAGCCCCTGGAGATCAACTCGTCGATAAGAAACACGTTGCCGGACGACTTGGCCATTTTAGCCCCGTCGGCCAATAGATGCTGGGCGTGGACCCAGTACCGGACGTGGGGTCTACCGAACGCGGCCTCGCTCTGGGCGATCTCGTCTTCGTGATGGGGGAAAATATTGTCCACGCCGCCGGTGTGGATGTCGAACTCCTCTCCCAAGTACTTGCTGGCCATCGCGGAACATTCGATGTGCCAACCGGGGAAGCCGTCGCCCCAGGGGCTGGGCCACTTCAAGTCCCTGCCCGGCTCGGCTGCCTTCCAGAGGGTGAAGTCCCTTGGGTCATGCTTAAGGGGGTCCGCTTCAGCCCGGACGCCCTCGAGCAGGTCGACGCCGGTGTTGCGGGAAAGCTTGCCGTAGTCCTGGAACCGCGGCACGTCGAAGTAGACGTTGCCGTTGCGCTCGTAGGCGTAGCCGTTGGCCACCAAGCGCTCGACAATATCCACCATTTCGGTGATGTGGTCGGTGGCCCAAGGGAACTCGTGAGCAGGGAGGATGTTAATACGCTGTTCGTCGCGGTGGAAAATACCGGCGTAATACTGGGTTATATCCTGGACGGTGCGGCCCTCTTCCATGGCGGCGAGGATAACCTTGTCACCCCCGGACTCGACGAGTTCCTGGCGCATGTGCCCCACGTCGGTGATGTTCTTGACGTGATAGACGGTATGGCCGGACGCTTCGATCACGCGGCGGATCCAGTCCGCCATCAGGTAGGTCCTCAGATTCCCTATGTGGGCGTCTCGGTAGACCGTAGGCCCGCAAGTGTACATGCTTACTGAGCCGGGCTTGATGGGCTGAATCTCCTCGGTCCTCTTGGTCAGCGTATTGTAGATGCGCAGCAAACCAGTCCCCCCTTGTTCCTGGGCTTAGCGGAAGTTTAACACGCGGGAAGCCATGATTGCATCCAAAACGTCAATTGACGTGTGAAGCCAGGGCAGCCACAAGGGCTGCCCCTACAAGTCTAGCGGTCTAAACCACCCGAAACGGAACGCTGCCGCCAATGAAGCCGGAAGTGCGCCGCTTCAATCCATTGAGGGCATGGGGTCGAACCGCGAGGGACTGAACCCTTCGATAGAGAGCCCGGTCTCGCCGTCCACCATGAGGTCGGCGACGGCCTTGCCGATGCCGGGGCTCAAAAGGACTCCCTTCTTGCCGGCGCCGGTTGCCAAGTAGACGTTTTCCCACTCCGGCAATTTCCCGATGCAGGGCAGCCAGTCGGGGGTGACGGGGCGCAAGCAGGCCGTTTGCTGGACGATGGCGGCGTTTGCCACATCGGGTACCAGCCTTGTCGCTCTCTCCAGGAGGGACAGGCGGGCCGACTCGCTGGTCTCCTTGTCGAATCCGCGCCACTCCTCCGTCGCGGCGGACCACACCAAACCGTCGGGCTTGGAGTAAAGCGAACCGCCGCCCCCGGAAATATTGTGGGCCAACGCAGGCCCGGGCAACCGCAACCGGAGGATTTCCCCCTTGAGCGGGTCCACTGGGATGTAGGTGTCCAGCCACGGTTCTGCCTGCCGCGACCAGGGACCCATGGCAAGAACAACCTGGCCGCAGTGAACGATGCCGTCATTCAGCACAACCGCAGTAATACGCCCGTGGTCCCGTTCCAGCAGGCGCACCGTGCCAAATCGGACGCGAGCGCCCATCTGTTCCGCCGCTTGTCCGAGGGCGAGAGTGTACTTGTAGCTGTCAATGGAAGCATTGCCTCTGGCGTAGACGCCGGCAACCACTCCAGGGCCTATTCTCGGCTCCAGGTCAGACACTTCGTCGGGGTCCAGCCGGTGGGCGTCGAACCCGTCTGCGTCGGAGAATGCTTCTATAGTGTCTTCCAGGCCTGATGCTTCGGTCTCGTCGAACGCAACCTGTAGTAAGGAGACGATGTGCCCTTCGTAGTCGATTCCGGTCTGTTCCTTAAGCACATCCCACAGGTCCAGGTGCATACGGTAGGACTCGTTAGACAAGTCGCTCAATGGGCCGGGAATGCCCAATCCTTGCAGTGGGTTCAAGCCGCCGGCAGAGTACCCGGAGGCCTGCGTCCCTAGCCCCTCCCGTTCGATGATGGTGGACTTGACTCCGGCCAAGCCGAGATAATAGGCGACCGCGCAACCGGCCACTCCTCCGCCGACTATGACAACATCGCTGGTTTCCGACATGTGTTCAACCTCGTCTCACGTTATTTGGACCGAAGCCCTGGATTCCCGCCTTCGCGGGAATGACGGGTTGGGTAGTGCGTTGAGCATCCTGATTCAGATAATCTCGACACTCTCTCCGCTTTTACTTACCCACGGGCGAGTTTGCCCGCCTGTTGCATGGATGATATTCTGGTTCGACAAAGCCGTATCCCATCGACAGACGGGTTGATGCGTCTGATTCTGAGTTGGGAAGCAGGCGACCAACAAAGACCTGCCAGCAGGAGTCAAGGATGCCTATTTACGAGTTTTATTGCTCCGAGTGCGACGCGGAATTCGAGACGATTCTGCCCGTTTCCAGAATGAACGACGCCGTTCCATGCGGGACGTGCGGCCAGCCCGGTCAACGGCAACTCTCCACATTCTCCTTCAAGTCCAATTCTTTCACCGCGCCCCACCTCAAGCCCACCAAGACCAAGCCCTTTCGCTCGCACAGCCGGAGCGCTTCATCGACGGCTTCTGGCGACAGCCAGAATTCCTGAATGACATCGACCGGTCACGTTTTCCCCCTTTAGAAATGTATGGATTCCCGCGCAGGCGGGAATGACGTGAAAACACAGGTCTTGGTCGCCTGCTTCCCACGCCAGAAATGGACCGGGCTAGGTAGCGGACTCCTCTGCGCCCGCCCTGGCGGCGTTGCACTGGATACAGGTGCAGATGGAGCGCAGGAACCGGAAGGGGTAGATGCCGGTGTAATGGGTGTCGCTCCAAAGGAACTGGTAGGCATAATTGCCCACGGGCAGGTAGTCCACCGCCATAACGTCCTGCGGCACGGTGTCCGGGTCCAGCCTAGGGTTGCCGGTCATCTCGTCGACGCAAGTGGCGCACTGGCAACGGAGCCGGAGAAACCGATGGGGGTAGACGCTACGGTGACCGTCGTCCCACAGGATGATTATGGCGTTGCCGTCCAAGGCTATTTCCACGGGTAAGACCACTTCTTCCATCGCCATTTGCTATGAATCCTTGTGTCGCATTGCCCGTATCCTACGATGCCTTTTCTTAGGCTATGCGAGGGTGGCGCCGGCTGTTTTTGCCTTCAACGCCGCGCTCAGGTAAGCAGTTATCAGGGGATGGGGCCGCTCCTCCGACGACGCAAGCTGCGGGCGGAACAGGGTTGCGAAGAAGAACGGGTGACCAGTCAGTTCCAGGATGCGGGCTTCTCCGTTGTCTCCCCGGCCGGAGACCTCCAGGCCGTCGACCGTGATTGATGACTCATATATCGGGTTCAACTCGAAGTTGCAGGAATAGCTCTCTTCGACCGCCAGAGCGCCATAGATGCGGTGCGCCAAGCTGCCGGGTGTGACGTGAATCTTCAGGAAGCCGGTCAGGGCGCGGGCTCCGGGAGCCCTGTCCGGCACCGGGCACGAGACCGGGGCGATTAACGCCACTGACTGCTCAGGATCATCTTCTCCGTGGGCCGTCGCCTCCATTCCTGCGACGTTCCTCGCATACTCTAACAGAGCATGTTGAAAGCCGTTTCAAGTGCCCAGAAAAGGTATCCCGCGCTCCCTGGCAAAGCGAATAGCTTCCTGGACGCCGCGGTGACTCCGGTAGGGGCCGCCGGGCGATGCCAAAAGTGCGTCGGCGCCCTGGATTGCCTGCGGGCAGCCAAGGTCGATAAATGATGCCGTGGGGAGCCACTTTACGTCTACGGACGCGCCGACGTTAACGGCAGAGTGTTGCAGCGCGTTGTTGGTGGCGTGGTGCGATTCCAACTCAGGGTTGAAATCGCCGATTACTCCGATGGTCAATTGGCTGGTCAAGTGGTCCTCCATCATACTGGTAGGTATGGATTCCCGCCTTCGCGGGAATGACGGGCTAGGTGGGCTAACCTTTGCGGGAAATGGCGGGTTGGGTTTTGGGTAAAGCATCATGGTTTGGGATAGTTTTCTAAGTCTAACGGCCTGGATTGGCTTGCACATCGGACAGGCGGGCCGGCCGGGGCATTTCGTCGGGGTCGGTGGGAATTTCGATGATGCTTGGGCCGTCGGCGTTCAAGGCTTCGAGGAAGGCGTCCCCGATGTCCTCGGGGCGCTCCACATAGAAACCCTTGCCGCCGAAGAGTTCGGCGTAGGCGTCGAAACGAGGGTTATTGGTGTCGGCGCCAACGTAACGCTCGTTGAAGGCGTAACGCTGGTAGGCTTTCTCCGAACCCCAGCAGTTGTTGTTCATTATGACCGTGACGACCTTGAGGCCGTAGCGCACGGCGGTCTCGAACTCCTGGGCGTTGAACAGGAAGCCGCCATCGCCGTTGAAGTTGACTACGGGCCGGTCCGGAGCGGCGAACTTGGCTCCCAATGAGGCGGGGAAGCTGAACCCCAACCCGCCGAGGTCCAGGGACGTCATAAGGCTGTGGGGATGGTAGAAGTCCAAGCGGTCCTGGCCGAAGTTGGGAGCGAGGCCGGCGTCCAAAGCGATGATGGCGTCTTCGGGCATCACCCGCCGCAGTTCGGCATACACTCTCTGGGGCTTCATCGGCAGGTCGTTCAGCCTGCCTTCGTCCTCCAGCCGCTGGGATCGGCGGGCGCGCCAGTCTTCGATTTCACCGACCCACTGCCGGTTGGGCCGCGGTTCGACCTGCCGGAGTTGCTCAAGCAATCCCTCCATGACAGCCTTGGCGTCGCCCTCGATGCCCACGGCCAAGGGGTAGTTACGTCCCAACTCCTCCGGGTCTACCTCAATCTGGATGATGCGTGCGTCGGCGGGAATGAAGCGGTTGTCATAGAAGGTGGTGGACTGGCCCAGCCGGGTGCCGACGGCGAGGATGACGTCGGCTTGGCGGACGGCCTCTATGCCCTCCACCGACCCCAACCGTCCCAAGTGGCCCAGGAAGTGGGAGTGGTTGCTGGGAACGGCGTCGGCACGGCCATAGGAAGTGACGATAGCAGCGCCGATGAGCCGGGCGACTTCGCCTACCTCGTCGGCAGCATTGCTCCACTGGACGCCGCCGCCGGCCAGGATGACGGGACGCTCCGCCGCCAGCAGTTGGGTAACGGCCTTGTCGATGAGGTCTCGGTCGCCCCGGTTACGGGTCTGACCGGAGCGGTAGGTGTCGGGAGGCAGTAGCTCCAAGTCCACCTCGCCGCCGGGCAGCAGGTCCCTAGGTATGTCCAGCAATACCGGTCCCATCTTGCCGGAGGTGGCGACGCGGAAGGCGTGACGCAAGGCGTCGGGCAGCCTTTCGATCTTGTTGATGGGAAAGGCAGCCTTGGTGATGGGTTTGAACAGGGCGATCTGGTCGAACTCCTGGGTGGAGTCCCGGTACTGGTGCTCCCTGGATGCCGAGGGGGCCAACACCACCACCGGCGAATGGGCCACGTAGGCTGAGCCGATGCCGTAGGTGAGGTTCAGGACGCCGGGGCCGTTGGTGGCGAGGCACACGCTGGGAGTGCCTGATATGCGGCTGAAACCGTCGGCCATCAAGGCCGCCCCCTGCTCATGGCGAACGCCGATGAAGCTTACGTCGTCCCGGTCATAGAGCGGATCAAGGATGTCGAGGAAAGAGGAGCCGACTATCCCGAAAATGTGGGAAACGCCCTCCTGTCGGAGCAACTCGATGACGGCTTCGCCGGCTTTTGTCGGGTCGGGCACTTAGGGCACCTCCTGGCGGGCCGGGAAAGGCTATTGGTGGATTCCCATTGATGTTCTACGGGATGTTACAACGAGTGTACCACAGGGGGTTATGACGAGGTAAATTGAGGCTTGCCGGAGAGAGGCCATTTGCGACACCGCAAGAGTACAAGTAAGTTACAAGCAATGATATGCTAGAGGCCCAAGTAAGGGCGAGAGGGAACGATGGCAACGATAGACGAACGCCCCGCTACGTTTCGAGATATAGCAGACCTCCGGTCGGCACTTCAAATGAGCTTCAGCCGTGAATTGCAGTATTACGCCACTAAGGCTGACTTTGCCGAATTACGGGGAGAGATACGTAACTTGCGCTTGGTCATCGGCGTCATCGGAGTTGGACTGGCGGCATTGAACGTGATCTTGAAATTCGTAGGGTAATCCAGGACACGACGTTAACGGTGGCCGGCTGGTTGCCAGCCGTTGCCAGTGGAGGGTTGGACCACATGGACTATGAGCATATTCTGGCAGCGATAGAGGACCGGGTGGCGGTTATTACGATGAACCGCCCAGAGGTCCTGAACGCGATGAACCACAGGTTGAACGACGAGTTATACCACGCGGTGACGGAAGCCAACGCCAATGACGAGGTTGGGTGCATCGTCGTGACCGGGGCCGGGGAGCGAGCTTTTTCCGCTGGCGGCGACATCCATGAACAACGGGTAGACGCGGTGGAGCTTACAGAGGAACAGCGGGAAGCCAATTCCGCCCGGTACAGCCAGCAGATGTACGAAATTGCGGCCTCGCCCAAGCCGGTAATCGGAATGATGAACGGGTTGGCTTACGGAGGAGGCGCGGTACTGGCGTCGTGCTTGGACATGCGGGTGGGATGTGAGAACACCAGGTTCCGGTTTCTGGCGGTGGCCTACGGGCGCATCAACAGCACTTGGACGTTGACCAACCAGGTGGGTTGGCCCACGGCCAAGGAGTTCCTGTTCACTGGGCGCGTGGTAGAGGCGGAGGAGGCCTACCGGGTGGGGTTGTTGAACCACCTTGTCCCATCGTCGGAGTTGCGGGCCAAGACCTTGGAGATTGCGTCCACCATAGCGAGCCACCGCCCGGAGTCGGTGATTGGCATCAAGCAGATACTGCTTCAGGACAAGGCTGCGGACATGCGGCAGATGTGGGAGAACGAGCGCGATTACACCACCAACGTGGTGAAGGGCTACGGTGTGGAGCAGGCTTTTCCGGAGTTTATTGCCAGGAGGGGAAGGGCCTTATAACCCGATAACTATTGGCACCTGAACATGGTGGCAGCATCAGTAACATATCGACGTTTTCGTTCAAAGAGGATCAATTGTTCTTGGGACGTGGATGCCTCCTCGTTAAGGAGCGGAGGACAATAGTTCGTGACGAGAGCCTCCAACATCGGCTTACGGTTGGTTTCACGCGCGCCGACATGATAAAAGTGTTCTTGTGTCGTGACTGTGAACTCACTCCAAAGGGATTGTAGAAACTGGTTTTCCCGATGCTCGTTGCTGTGCCAGGTAGATAACATGAACCGCGTATTTATATGCTTTAATTCGAGGTACAGCAATTCCTCGGATTTGGCATTCCAATCGTGGTAATAATCTACATGTCGGCCAACGTAGGGAGGATCGCAGTAGACGAAGCTATCGCTGTCTGCCTCTCGAATAGTGGTCAGGTAGTCCTGACAAATGAAACGCCAGTCAAACAGACGGGTAGCGTGACGGAAGCGATTAATCTGATTTACGATTTTGGTAATGTAGGCACGTGAGAACCGCTGGGGCTTATGGCCGAAGGGAACGTTGAACCTGCCGTGTTTGTTGAACCTAATTACACCATTGAAACAAGACCGGTTTAGAAAGAGGAAATCTAGGGGGGCGCCTGTTGAGTTGAAACGATCCCTAACGTGGTAATAGTGCTCCTGTCCTTTCGTAGCTAGGAGATTCCCTTCGTGTTCGAGAAATCTCCGCGTATTTGGCCCATCTACTTCCCCATCCTTGATTGCCTGATAAAACCGGACGAGATGAGGATTGGTGTCCGCCAACAGAGCCCGTTTCGGCATAACGTTTAGCACGACGACCCCAGAACCAAGGAACGGCTCGACCCAAAGCCCTTCTGGATCCCGCTGAACACAGTTAACAATCAGCGGGACCAATTTGGTCTTGATTCCCTGACACTTTATGGGGGGGACTTGCACACGCAACGTTAACTCCTTACACGGCGTCGGCGGGCCTTGGGTACGACTTTGCTCACGTCGCCACCACTATAACGAACGAAGTCAGACAGATTCCGGATAGTTCGAGTCTGCCCGGATGAGTCTTTTATCGTGATATTCCCGTAGTTCATCCAGTAGTCATCGAACCAGTCTTCTCCTAATTCCGCAAACATCCCGTTTCCAGTAACTATATCGTCAATCTTGACTATGCTCCCGATATTGGCTGTGTTGCCACTGCCGCTTTTATCGCTGGCGATTCTCCATTTTTCCTGCGCGAAAAATTGAAAGTCCCGGATAACAGAAGCTATGGACCTCAAATCTTCCAGTTGGAAAGTCTTCGTTTCGTCAGTGTCTCTATCGGGGTTCCGAGAATAGATGATTCCCAAGCAAAAGTGTCCCGCGTATTCCCTATAGGGGAACTGTATGTTCTTCGTGCTGCTGCGATTGGTGAAATATTCACCATGTGATCCGAGAGTAAACCCATTGCAGAAATCAGGACTATCGTCAAGTCTGTAGGTTGTCTTGAAGTCGACCGCGAATTTCAATTCCGGGGTAGTCGTTTTCACAAACCAAATGTCAGGATAATAGTTTTGATGATCCGCGAGGACGATACCGAACCCCAACTCTTCTGCGAACGCCAGAAGCTTCGGCAATAGGTGGATTTCAAGTATTTTGGAGACGATTTTAGTGTCTGATGAGATTGTATAAATGCTGCGGTAAACGTCTATGAATCCCTTGACTGTCCACTGACCATCGTCGGTCTTAATTTCGTTACCGATATTCTCGATGAGTGTACGAAGTGCTTGAAGGAAATCCGCTTTCTCTTGCTCTTGGTTCACAGGATCCCTCTAACAGATCGCATCAGAGAGTACCGGACTTTCGCCGATGGTGACGAGCGAGTCCTCGTGCAACCGCGGAGGTCAACTTACCTGTGACAGCGACGGTCAAGCAGAAATAGTGCCCTTGGTGCTGGGGATGTTTTGCGAGGACCTAGGGTCAAGCTCCACGGCGTCGCGGAGGGCGCGGGCCAAGGCTTTGAACAGGGCTTCGGCCTTGTGGTGAGGGCTGACACCAGTCAGGATCTTGGCGTGGAGGTTGATCTGGCCTTCGATGGCGAAGGACTCCAACAGGTGGCCGATCAGGTCTCCGGAGAGGGTCTCGACCATCGCTCCGTTCAGGCCGGTGTCTACTACAACGTAGCTTCTGCCGCTACAGTCCAGGGCCACCATGGCGAGGGTCTCGTCAAGAGGTACTATGGCGTGACCCATGCGCCGGATGCCGCGGGCGTCCCCGAGGGCCTGCCGGAAGGTCCGCCCCAGCATGATGCCCACATCTTCCACCAAGTGGTGCCAGCCTACATGGACGTCTCCCTGAGCGCGTACTGTTATGTCAAACAGGCCGTGCCGCGCCAGTTGGCTAACCATGTGGTCCAGGAACCCGTTGCCGGTGTCGACATCGTATTTGCCTTGGCCGTCCAGGCAGAAGGTCACGGCGATGCTGGTCTCGCCGGTCCGGCGTTCCAAGGAGGCTACGCGCGGTTCCAGTGGCGCAAGCTGGTCGGAGGGAGTGATCTGATTAGTCAATTTGATAGACCTTAAACCAAGTCGGCAAGCGCGGAGACGACGGCGTCGGTCTCGTGGGGCAGGCCCACGCTGGTGCGGATACAGTCCTTCAGTTGCGGCGTGCTGAAGTAACGCAGGAAGATGCCGCGGCTGCACATCCCTTCAAATATTTCTTCTGCCCGCCCCTCGGGAACGCGAATGAGGATGAAGTTGGCTTGGGAGGGCCAGACCTTGATGTTGGGCACATCGCTCAGCAGAGCCAGCATACGGTCGCGTTCCTCGGATAACGTCCTGACCCGTTCCAACAACAACTCCCGGTCTTCCAAGGACGCAATCAGGGCGACCTCGGCGGCTTGGTTGACGTTGTAAGGGGGTTTGACGGCCATCATGGTCTCGGCTAATTCGGGCTGCATCACGCCCAAACCTATCCGCAAGCCGGCCACGCCAGCCCACTTGCTGAAACTGCGCAACACCACCAGGTTGGAGTATTCTTCCACCAAGGGCATTACCGTATGGCCGCAGAACTCGTAGTAGGTCTCGTCCACCACCACCAGTAGGCCGGTCTCGAGCAAGCCCCGAATCTGGGCTTCGGTAGCGATGTTGCCGGTGGGGTTGTTCGGCGAGGCGAAAAAGACAGCCTTGCTTTTGGGATTCGACGCCAACGCAATCGCCTCAACGTCGATCTCAAAGTTTTCATCCCGGTCGACTGAAATGGTCTCACCGCCGCATATACCGGCGGCGATGGCATACATGCCGAAAGTGGGGGCAGGGATAAGGATGTTTTCTCCGGGGCCAACGAACATGCGCATCAACAGGTCGATGAGTTCGTCGGAGCCGTTGCCGGCGATGATGTGGGATGCCGGGACCTTGAGATATTCCGACAGGACATCACGCAACCGCCGTTGTTCCGGGTCGGGATAGTGGTTGTAGTTCTGGAAGGCTCCGAGAGCCTCCATGACCTTGGGCGACGGACCATAGGGGTTTTCGTTGCCGTTCAGCCGGATGACTTTTTCCGGCGGAACGCCCGCCCGTGCGGCGATGACCTCCATGGGATCTACGCCCTGGTAGGGTTTCAGGCCCTGGATGTGGCCTACCATCAAGTCTTTGACATCATTCGATTTATTCATGCCACCAACTCAGCTAACCGGCCCAATATTATTCGGGATTACCGGGCGCGGGCGTTAAGGTGTTCCAGCCGTACCTGTATGGCGCTGGCGTGGGCCGACAGACCCTCGGCGTGGGCTATCTGAACGGCGGAAGGTCCGAGTTTTTGGAAGTCGTCGGGAGTCAACCCAACCACCGGCATCCGCCGCAGGAACTGATGGACGCTCAAGGCGGAACTGAAGCGGGCAGTGCCGCCCGTGGGCATCACGTGGCTGGGGCCGGCGATGTAGTCTCCCATGACCTCGGGGGAAAATTCTCCCAGGAACAACCCGCCGGCGTGCTTGACTTTGTCGGCCCAGTCCCAAGGGTTGGAGACCATCATGCAAAGGTGCTCCGGGGCCACGCGATTGACCAACTCCACCGCCTCGTCAAGGGACTCGACAAGGACAACGCGGCCCCGGCGCTCCAGGGCGCTGCGGGCCAAGTCACCACGGGGCTGAGAGTCCAGGATTTTGTCCAACTCCGACTGCACCCGGTCAATCAGGTCTTGAGAGTTGGTCACTAGGATGGCGGTTGCCATGGGGTCATGCTCTGCTTGGGCTACCAAGTCGGTGGCGCAGAAGGCGGGGCTGGCCGTTTCGTCGGCGACAACGATGGTCTCGGTGGGGCCGAATATCCCATCAATGCCTACCTGCCCCTGCACCAGGGACTTGGCCAAGCCCACAAAGAGGTTCCCGGGCCCGCAAATCTTGTCCACTTTGGGGATAGACTCAGTGCCGTAGGCCATCGCCCCTATGGCGGGGACGCCGCCCACTTGGTAAATGACGTCCACGCCGGCGATTTCGGCCGCCACCAGCACCGAGGGATTCAGCGGCTCCGACCCTCTCCGTGGGGTTGAAAGCACTATTTCGCCCACTCCGGCGACCCTGGCGGGAATGGCGGTCATCAGGACGGTTGACGGATAGGAGGCAGTGCCGCCGGGGGCGTAAAGGCCCACGCGGTCCAGAGGCCGCACCAACTCCCCCAAGCCTTGTGTAGTGTCTATCCAGTCCTTGGGAATCACAGCTTCGTGGAACTCCCGGACGCGCCGGGCGGCCAACTCAAGGGAATGGCGCAATTCTTCAGAAATAGAGGCACGGGCCTGCTCCATTTGCTCTGGTCTGACCCGCAGGTCGTCCAACTCTACTCCGTCCAGCAACTTGGCGTAGTGGCGGACCGCTTGGTCGCCTTGGTCACGGACGTCGTGAAGCATCTTTATGACGGACGCTTCCGGCGTTACCGACTCGCCGAAAATCTCGCGGGTGCGGGAAAGCACCGTCTCCGGCATCCCGGTGAAGTCCAAAGGGTCAAGGCGGGTCAACAGGTCCTGCGCCCCGCCCATACCTCGAATAAGCTTAAGTTCCACTCAAATACTCCCTGGCGTAGAAAACGGTTTCCTCCAGAACCCTCTGCTGGTAGGTATCCAGCAGTTCCTCGGGGACCTTCTCGTAAATGCGTTCCAAGCTATAGGGCATGGATTCCAGAAAGCGGTCAACGGATTGCTGAACGTCGTCGTTGTCCCGGTACATGCGGTTAAGAGCGCGTTTCAGCCGTTCCCAACTGAACTCCCATCCCATGAACCGGTGCACCCATTCCTTCCACTCATCGAGCACGTCCCCCTCCAGGAAGGGTACTCCGAGCAACTTGTCGGAGCAGATGATGTCCTCCGCGGCTTGTTCAAATCCGTTCATGGCAGGGAAGGCCCTGCGGTCCATTTCCAACTGCAACGCCCGGTCCCAAATATGGGCTTCAACCTGGTCTACGGCGACACGGGTCTCTTCGGCGAAGTAGGCGCGGTACATGGTGGTTATCCATACTTCGTCGGCTACCAAGTGGCTGATGTAGCCCAGGATGAATGCTTGGGTGGCAGGCGTAATATTCGGGTGGTCGGTCAGTTCGGGGTGGCGTTCGAGCATAGCGCGGGCGCCGGTGCCTACCGTCTCGACAGACAGAGGAGCGAAGTGGGTATTCTCCCGGGGCAAGCGGGTCATGGCGCGTATGTCGGGACTGGTTGACCCAAGGAAGAAACTACCCACATGGTCGTAGACGCTCCCCAAGTCCAACTGCTCGGCGGCTTGGTTGGCCAGGAACACGTGCATCGGCAGGTTAGGCATACCCTTAGATTACCCCTTCGGCGTGCTTCTTGTCGAATAACTGGCGATACGCATAGGAATGCTGGTCAAAGAGGTAGTCTACTTGGGATGCGGCGATGTCCACCGCGCCGCAATTTCTCAGATGGTCAACCGCTTCCAGCAACTGCGACTTCTTTATCAGAATGCTCACCCCGTACCAGTCCTCTTCCTCCACGTTGTAGACCCGTCCGACGGTCGGGCCTCGGAGCCCAGCCAGTTCGGGTCTGGCCAGCACGGTACCGCTCACCTCCGCGGCGGAACCGCCCTTGACGTTGGCGGTGATGCGATAGAAGGGTTCGGCGCGGAGATGGGCTTCCATCACCTCCAGCAGCGACCGAGCGAGTTCGAGGGCCTTGCTTGACTGGCGCAGAAGGTTGGCGTTGCCTATGAGACAGGCTTGCGATACCAGTATAGTGCCCTCTTCCAACGTCTTGAGTCGGTTTTCCCGCAAAGTCGTTCCGGTGGCGGTGAGGTCGGCGATCAGGTCCGCATATCCGGCGGACGGGGCGGCTTCGAGGGTACCGCTGGCGGCGACGAGGGTGAAATAGTTGATCCCCCGGTCGAAAAGGTATTTGCGCAGCAACACCGGGTACTTGGTAGCGATGCGGAGTTGCTTGCCTTGCTGCCGGAATTCCAGCGCCAGGTCGGCCAAGTCGGCCATGGAGGTGACGTCAACCCAGGACGAGGGTACTGCCAGGACGAATTCACAGCGGCCATACCTGAGGTCGTCTATCAAGGTGACCACGTCATCGGAGTCGTGCCGGTACTCAAGGTAACGGTCCAAGCCGGTGACTCCCAGCTCGGCGCTGCCCTCTTCTACTTTCTGAGTAATATCGGCAGTGCGTTGAAAGAGCACATCCACGCCCGGGACTGCCGGAATGTCGCCGGTATAACGCCGTGCACTGGGACGGCGAACGGACAGGCCGCAAGCCCGCATGAAGTCCAGCGTTGGCTGGTGCAGGTCTCCGTCGCTGGGTAGGATGACACGCAAAGACATGGCGTTGTCAGTTGACCACCGGTTCTTGCTTGGCCGGGGCGGCATTGTGGGTCGTTACCTGGCCTATGCTGTCAACGGTCACCACTTCCCGAATACCCCTGCTTTGGGCGTAGACCAAAGCTTGGCCCAAATCCAAGCCGGAAACGTCCAACTCGGTATTGACGCCTTTCCCCCGCAGCGCCGAAGCGGTCCGGCAGGCCTGCTCGTAAGCGCCGGGCCCATCAGCCATAACGAATGCGCCGCATTGGGCCTGGGTGGCGCCGTCAGCGCCGTTTTCAATCCGGCTGGACTCCAACAAGGCTTCCAAGTTGTAAGCGAACCCCAGAGCGGGCACCGGCGTCTGGCTGCCCAAGGCCGTGGCCAAGCTGTCGTAACGTCCGCCGCCTCCGATGAGTGTTAGCGAGCCGCGATGGGTAACCTCGAACACCAGCCCGTTGTAGTATGCCAACCCGCGGACCAAGCCCTGGTCGACCTTGAGGCTCCGGGCGATGCCCGGTTCGGTCAAGACCAGGTGGAGGAACTCCTCGAACCTGTCCACGGCGGCAGTGTCAGCCCCAGCGTCGGCAACCACGGAGCGGAGGGCGGTGAGGGAGGGCCAGGGATCTCCACTTATGCCAGCAAGGTCGCTGATCAGCTCCATCCCTCGGGTCAGTGCGGCGTCGCTGTCACCACCCCGCAGCTTGCGCAGCAGGCGGCCCACTACCTCGTCGGGCTCTCTCTGACCGAACTGGTCTACACCCGACCATTCCAGAAGACCCTTCAAAACGGTCCGGGACTGGTCGTCGTCAAGGCCGTCAATGGCCCGGCTCAAAGGACTGTCCCCGTTTTCGTGAGAGGTCAGGTTGAGAAGCCGGGCTTGGGCCAATACGGCAGGAACTGCCTCCCTGCCTTGTCTTAATTGGGAGACATTTTCGATTATGAACGCCGCCGCTCGTTCCGACACGCCGACGGCGTTGAGGATACTATGCACCACGTCCAAGTCCGCTACGTTGATGCGGAGGTCCTCAATCTCCAGCCGGGACGGGATTTCCGCCGCCAGCCTGAGAAGCTCAACGTCGGAAAGTACGCTCGAGGAACCAAGCAACTCGGCTCCCACTTGGGTGAATTGTCCGCTGCTATTCCCGTTGTCTTCGTATCGGAATACCGGGCCGCAGTACTGCCACCGGGCGGGCAAAGGCACTTCGTGAGCGTGTTCCAAGTAATGCCGCATGATTGGGGAAGTGAACTCGGGCCTGAGGCTCACCGGGTTGTTGCCGGTATCGGTGAAACTGTACATCCGAGAGGCAAGTTCGCCGCCGGCTTTGCGGAGGAACAACTCGGTGGGTTCTAGGACGGGGGTGTCAAGGTAATGGTAGCCGTAGCTGCCGATAAGCCGGACCAAGCGGTCCTGAAGGTCACGTTTTCGCAGCCAAAGGTCTTGCGGAACGTCGTTCATTCCTCCAAGACGGGTCACCTGTTTCATGCGAAATACGTACTCAGCACGTGTCGATACCGTCGGCTATTGTACATCAGGGCACTTGCCGGTTCAACTTGAGCTGGGATGGGCTACGGGTGGGCGTTGAGACCGCAACAAGGCGGGGAGGCTCTTCCAATACCTCAAGAATCTCTGCCGCGCAATACACCCGATTGCGGCGGCTCTCCCCGACCTGGGCCACGATACCCGCAGATTCCAGCCGATCGATAGCCCGTTGGGCTGTAGTAAAGGCAACCTCCAGCCTGCCGGCCACGTTGGTGACACTCCAGAAGGGATTCTCCACGAAGAGCTCCAGAGCCCTTTCCGGCAGACGGGACTGCACTTGGGCCAACTCGTGCTTCCATTGGGAAAACAAATCATCGATACGCTGGATCCGGTCCACAGCGTCATCAGACTGAAGGGCGACCCCTGTCAGGAAGTAGGTCAGCCACTTTCCCCACTCTCCATTTTCAGTGACCCCGAGGAGGCGGGCGTAGTACTCCTCACGGGTTGCCTCGAAATAGGCGCTAAGGTACAGCAGGGGAGAGGGTATAATGCCTTGGTTGACCAGCAATAGCGTAATGAGCAACCGTCCAACCCTGCCGTTCCCATCCAGGAATGGATGTACCGCCTCAAACTGGGAGTGAACTAAAGCAGCGTGCACCAGCGGCGGCAGGGTATTGTTGTGCAGGAACCGCTCCCACGCATCCAAGCACGACATGAGTTCCGAAGGAGGCGGCGGTACGTAAGTTGCGTCGCTCAACGTGCAACCGGGCGGTCCAATCCAATTCTGGGTGCGCCGGAACTCCCCGGGCATAGCGATATCGCCACGGACGCCGCGCATAAGGAGTTCGTGCATTTCCCGCACTAAACGCAACGATGGAGGCAATGTCTCCAAGCGTTCCAGGCCAAATTCCAAGGCGGCTACGTAGTTGCCGACCTCGCGCAGGTCGTCAGGACTTCGCTCGACGTTAACTCCAGCCTCGTCTGCCAGCAACTCTCCAAGGGTTGCCTGGGTACCCTCTATGCGGCTGGACAGAACAGCCTCTCTACGGATAAAAGGCCGAATGAGGAGATGGGGATTGGGCAAGCGCCGTCCTTCACCTGCCAGCCTGCCGATAGCCCGGTCGGCGGAGGAAAGGTTGACCATCAACCCTTCATCCCAAGCCAGGGAAGGCGGCAGGGGGGCCGGTACGTAAGCCTGATAGCCGCTTGGGCAGTTCACCAAGTGACCGTGATGCTGAGGGATTCGCTCGATCACGGGGATCATGCTCCTGTTCCTTCTTATTTGCGGAAATGAAAATAGATGACGATGTTATTATCGCATAAGGGCTTTTCCGAAAACAAGAGTCTACAGGTCAAAAGTATAAGGTTGACTTGGGCCCCGTCGCTCCGTTAAAGACATAGCCTGATAGCTATCCTGCACGGGCTACGGGTTTGCCATTGTTAGCGGGAACGAAAATAACTGAAGCATCTATTATCGAAAATGCGATAATCCGATAATAACGATAGAGCCGGAGGCATAGAGGTTTCAGTTCTACGGGTGGGCGTTGAGGCCGCCGTCAACGTAGACCGGCTGGCCGGTGGAGTAGTCGCACGCCTCTGAGCAGAGGTACACCAGCAGGGGGCCTATGTCCTGCGGGCGGCCCTTGCGACGAAGGGGGGTGTAGCGCACCAGCAACTCCTCCCGTTGTACCTCCAACGGCACGTCCTCGGCGGTGAACCAGCCGGCGCCCAGGGCGTTCACTCGGATGCCGTGCCGTCCCAACTCCACCCCGAGAGACCGAGTCAAGGAAAGGATTGCGGCCTGGCTGGCGGCAAAGGCGGAGCCGTTAATCATTCCGCGCTCGGCCAGGACGGACACCAAGTTGACGATCCGTCCGTAGCCGCTTTCGACCATGCGGCGACTTACTTCCTGGGTCAGGAGGAAGGTTGCTCCGAGGTTGCGGGACTGGACTTCGTTCCACTCCGCGAATGTTATCTGGTCAAAGGGCTTGGCGAACATGCTTCGGGCATCGTTGACCAGTATGTCCACCGGGCGCCTGCCTTGGTCGAAGGCGCCCATCGCCCGCGCCAAGCCAGACATGGTTGATACATCGGCGGCGGTCCCGCTGGCAATGGCTGCGGGAGTTCCCGACAAGGCGTCGAGCACGGATTCCAGGAGGGACCGGGTGCGGGCGATGGTGAAAACCGACGCCCCGGCTTCGGCCAAGGCGACGGCCAGTCCGGGCGATGCGTCCCCACCGGATGTTGCCAGAATCGCGGAGCGTCCTTCCAAGCTGAATTCAGGGAGGATTGGCATGATGAAGCCCTTCGTAGACGATAACTATGGATTCCTGCCCCCGCCTGCGCTGGAGTGACGTTCCTTTGCGGGAGTGACGAGTTTGGTGATGGGGCGTGTATTGAGACATTTGCTTACGGTTCAAGTGCCACAACCGGGGCATGGCCGGTGGGAGCAATGCCAGCGGCCAGACCGCCTCCGTCGGCGATGATCATTTCGCCGGTCATGTAGTCGGAGGCATCGGATGACAGGAAAACGGCAACGGGGCCCAAGTCCTCTGGGCGCCCTAATTTGCCAATGGACAGGAAGTCTCCAGACCGGGGCAGGGTGCCCCTGATATCGGCCTCGGTGGCGGAAGTCGGAATGAAACCGGGGACGATGCTGTTGGCGGTTATCCCGTGTCTCGCAAGGTTGAAGGACAAGGCCCTGGTCAGTTGGATCATGCCGCCCTTGCTGCAACAATACATGTAGATGTCCCGTCCGGCCCGCATCCCGAATCCCGACGCCACGTTGATTATCTTGCCCTTGCCCTTGTCAGCCATCGGCTTGGCCACGGCGCGGGCGCAATAAAACGCGCCGGTGAGGTTGACGTCCATCACCAAATGCCATTCGTCGTCGGTGATGTCCCATAGGGGTTTGCTGACGTTCTCCTGCACCGCCCCGGCGTTGTTTATCAGAACGTCAACCTGGTCGAACCGGGCCAGGGCGGTCCCGACCAAGGCATCGACTTGGCCGGAGTTGGTTACGTCGGTGGAGACGGCCAGAGCTTCTCTGCCCGTAGCTTCGACCTCGGCAGCCGCAGCGTCGATGGGGCCTTGGCGGCGCCCGGCAATGACCAGGTTAGCCCCGGCGCGGGCGAGGGCCCGCACCATCGCCAAGCCCAGCCCGGTGCCGCCTCCGGTGATGATGACAACCTTGCCGTCCAAGCTCAGACGTTCAAGCATGTTCTTTTCAATCTCAAGAGTCGATTTGTCCCGCTGACACAGATCAGTCCATGGTTGCGACATATGGATTCCCGCTTGCGCGGGAATGACGGGTCGGTAACTGCTCCACGTTTTAAGATTATCTGTAAATCAGAGTTCGCCTTTATGCAGGGTAACGTCGCCGACGGTCATGGTGACCAATTGTCCGTCGTCAAGCCGCAGCAGGAGATTCCCCGTGTCGTCTACTCCCTCGGCTTGACCCACCCAGGACTCGTCCCGCCAGGATACGGAAACCCGGCGACCCAGGGTTTGCAGGAGACCCCTCCATTCATCTAGGGGAGCTTTTCCTGTGGTTGCCTGGAGGTACAGAGTATCCAATTCCATGAGCAAACGCCGCAGTACGGCGTCCTTGGCGATGGGCCGTCCTGCCGCGTTTTCCAGCCCGTTGGCCAGCCCGCCGAGGGCTTCGATTTCTGCTGGGTCCAGCCTTATGTTAACGCCAATACCCACGATGGCGTCGCGCACCGAAGCACCCTCGGCCACCGCTTCCACCAAAATTCCGGAGACCTTTTTATCTTCCACCAATACATCGTTGGGCCACTTGATAGCGGGAGAAAGGCCGGTGACTTTGCGGACGGCACGGGCCACGGCGACGCCGGAGACCATGGTCAACAATGGGAGGACAGACCGGGATGGGCGGAACACGACCGAAAAGTAAAGGTTCCCTTCGGGGGAAACCCAGTTGCGGCCAAACCGTCCACGCCCGGCGCTCTGTCTTTCGGTGATGACCACCGTGCCATCTTCCGTACCGGCCTCTGCCAGACGCGAGGCCTCGTCCATGGTGGAAGAGAGTTCCTTGTAGTACAGGATACGCCGACCCACCAAGCGAGTGAAAAGGCCGTCGCGCAAGGCCGCCGAAACGGGATTACTGGACATTGGCGGACTCCTGCTGTGGAAAGGCCTCCATCAAGGCGGACTGTACGTTGCGGAAGTCCTCGTTGTTCAACCTTCCCAAACGACGCAACACCAACTCAATTTTCAAGGTCGCCAAGCGAGCTCGCACCAAGGAAGGACGGAGGAGATTGGCGTCTTTCCAATGTTCGATCAAGCAGTCTCCGACTCGCTCCTCGTCGGGGATACGGCCGGTTATCTGGGCGACGATGAGTTCTCCGGTATCTTCGTTATAGGCTGGGGTACTGACAACCACCGCAGGGCGTTTTCTGCCTCCGGCGCGTTCGCCGAAGGGGTAGGGCACCAGCACCACGTCACCCGGTTTATAGGCGGTCATAGGCCGAGTCCTCTTCGCTCTGCCAGTCGTCGGCGAAGGCCGAATCGGACAGCGAAGCATAGGTAGCGGCGGAGGCGAGTTGACCCAGCAGCAAGTCCTTGACGGCCCTGGGAGTGACCCGGTAGAAGGTGCGGCCGTCGGCGGCCTGCCACGTGTCCAGATACTCGGACGCTACTTGAGAACCTATCCAGGTGTGGGCCATGCTGCGCTGGTCGAGGAGGCGGAACAGTCCCCGCTGCTCCATGGCCCCGGCCAAGTGAATCTGCTCCAGCAACTCGCTCCGGGGGTCCTGGGGACGCGGCTCGGGGAGATGGGCCTCGTTTTCACGTATCAGATCTTCCAGCTTGGACATGGCCCGCTGGATGGTCCTGATGTAACGGTGGGCTTGGTTGTTTCGTCCGGTCGTCATTATGAAGTCATGGATTCCCGCCTTCGCGGGAATGACAGTTAAGTTTGGGAATGACGGCTCAGTTTAGGAATGACGGTTGAGTTATTGTAACGCTACCAGATTCCTACCATCCGTGGTCAACCTTGTCCCTGAGGACGTTTACTAAGTCGGCGATGGGTATGCGTATCTGGTGCATGGTGTCGCGGTCGCGGATGGTGACGCGGTGGTCGTCAAGGGAGTCGAAATCCACGGTGACGCAGTAGGGGGTGCCGATTTCGTCCTGCCGCCGGTAGCGGCGGCCAATGCTCTGGGCATCGTCGTACTGGACGGTGAAGTGGCGGCGCAGTAGGGCGTGAACCTCTTGGGCGGCTGGCGCCAGCCTGGCGTTGCGGCTAAGGGGCAGCACCGCGACGGTGACCGGGGCCAGCTTGCGGTGGAGCCTCAGCACCACGCGGACAGTATTTCCGTCGGGTTCCTCATCGTAGGAGTCCAGCCAGAAAGCCAACACTCCCCTGTCCAGGCCACCAGAGGGTTCCACCACATAGGGATAGTAGCGGCTCTGGGACTCGTCATCGAAGTAGGTCAGGTCCTGGCCGCTGGTCTGAGCGTGTTGGCGTAGATCGTAGTCGGTGCGGTCGGCGATGCCTTCCAGTTCCGCCCAGCCCCAAGGGAACCGGTACTCGATGTCGTAACAGTCCTTGGCGTAGTGGGCCAACTCGTCGGAGGCGTGGCGCCGGAGCCGCAGGTTTTCCCGGCGTATGCCGTAGGACACGTACCACTCGAGGCGGTCCTGGACCCACTGGTCAAGCCACTTCTCGTCATCGCCGGGCTTTACGAAGTACTCCACCTCCATCTGCTCGAACTCGCGGGTACGGAAGGTGAAGTTGCCGGGGGTTATCTCGTTGCGGAATGACTTGCCAACTTGGGCGATGCCGAAGGGCAGCTTCTTGCGGCTTGCGGTGACGACATTGGAAAAGTTGACGAAGATTCCTTGGGCGGTCTCGGGCCTCAGGAATACCTCGCTGGCGGTGTCCTCGACAGGCCCCATGAAGGTCCGGAACATCAGGTTGAAACGCCTGGGGTCGGTGAGGTTTCCGCCGCACTCGGGGCAGTTTTCCGAGTCAATGTCGTCGGTGCGGAAGCGGCGATTGCAATCGGTGCATTCCGCCATAGGGTCGCTGAAATTCTCAACGTGGCCGCTTGCTACCCACGCTTGGGGGTGCATCAGGATAGCCGCGTCCAAGCCCACCATGTCGTCCCGTTCCAAGACGACCGAGCGCCACCAAGCCTCTTTGACGTGGCGCTTCAGTTCGACTCCCAAGGGGCCGTAGTCCCATGTCGAGCCGAGGCCGCCGTAAATCTCGCTGCTCTGGAAGATGAACCCTCTCCGCTTGGATAGCGAGAGAATTTTGTCCATATCGGCGTAGGGCAAAGAACGGGCCACTGGGTTCTCCCTTGGTCTGGTGTTGTTGGACGGCGGGCCGTGGGTGAACTTCATCCAATATCGAGATAGAGCGTACCAATTCCATGGAATCGTGTAAACTGCGCTCAGTGTGAGGAGAGTTTCGGACGGTCAGTCCACTTCCAAGTGTCTCGCATACACTTGGTACAAGAAGGCGCCATTATCGCCAGATGCGATCTCATCATCGAAACGCACGCCCGCTACTCCGGCGAATGCCGGTCTGCCGGTGAACCGGGTCAAGAACTCCGCATTCCGGACTGATCTTGATGTGTCCCTCTTATCGGCGGTGTAAGACACCTCTACAGTGAGGTAGCAAGTAGAGCCATTGATGTCCATTGCTTCTATGATTAAGTCGGCGTACCTGAAGCTCTTCAATTGATCGCTGGAAATACCGCTGGTGTCCTTGCCTCTATGCAAGTCGTAAATTTCCTCAGGATTGAGCACCCTGACCAATGTACGCCCAATAGACCTGGCAATGTCGGCGACTTCCCGCAGCGCGGCGTTCCGAACATGGGCGGCCTTTACCGGCGCGAAGTCATTACGCAGTCCGTTTAACTCGGAGCGAAGCTCCCGCACATCACCTTCGACCCTATCAAACCGCCGATTAGTTTGCTCTTCAAAGTTGGAGAGCCGTTCATTGGTTTGGGTCACTACTTGGACCAGACCCTCAACTGTCTGAACCAGGCTGGCGACGGTCCGGCCCGATTCCTCAGCATTTTGAACCAAGCCATCGACGGTCCGGCCTAGTTCCCCGACGGTTTGCAACAAGCCGTCGACGGTTCGGCCCAATTCCCCGACGGTTTGCAACAAGCCGTCGACGGTCCGGCCCAATTCCCCGACGGTCTGAGCCAATTCTTCAACGGTCTGGCGCAAGTCTCGCCGGTCCTCTTCGGCTTGGTCAAGCCGCCGGTTTGTTTCCATTTGGGCATCGGCCAAGCCCTTGACAGTCTGGACCAGATCCATAACGGTTTGGCGTAGGTCTCGCCTGTCTTCTTCCGCTTGGTCGAGCCGATCGTTCGTTGTCGTCAGGGCGCGGGCCAAGTCCGTCATGGCTTGGATCATTTCCGCCCTGAAGCTTTCGAACTTGCCGGGCAGTTCGGTCAGTTCACGGGTCTGCAACCGAGAACGAAGCGCCTCGGCCCACTCGGGTTTCTCGTCCAGTAGCCGGACTAAGTCTTCGATTGTATTGATGGTAGTCATTCCGATTAATCAAGGGCCGCAAGGACTTGCATATACACTGATGCAACTGTCAATAGTGTAACCCAAGTATGGCCTAGATTGAATATCAGGGCAACAAGGATTATTCCATCAAGGACTACACCTGATGTGAAGCATACCTTCTGGCATCTGGGCCACCCCAAAGTATGACAACGTTACCTTGGTAGAGCCATCACAGGCGCGGCACAAGAAAAGACTTCTTAGAACCCCTAACAAAAAGAGTTGACGAGCAGGTGGAAGAGGTCTAGATTCTCTCCAAGCCGTGGTTTGCAGCGTACAGGTGCAGCATCGGCAACAGGGCAAGGAGAGATTGATGGCGAAGCCACTGGTGAGCGATGAACTATGGGAGATGCTCCAACCGCTGCTGCCACCCGCGAAGCCCAGGCGGTTCCGGTACCCCGGACGCCAGCGGATAGACGACCGGAAGGCCCTGGCCGGCATCCTTTTCGTGCTCAAGAGCGGGATCCCTTGGGAGATGTTGCCCAAGGAGATGGAATGTGGGTCGGGGATGACCTGCTGGCGCCGTCTGAAAGAGTGGCATGAAGCCGGAGTGTGGCCGAGTCTCCATGAACTCCTGTTGTCCAAACTGCAAGGGGCTAACGGTCTGGACTGGTCCCGGGCTTGTGTGGACAGTGGGTCGGTCCGGGCAGTCGGAGGCGGGGGAAAAAACAGGCCCCAATCCTACGGACCGCCGTAAGCCTGGGAGCAAGCATCACGTGATCACCGACGCCAATGGGACTCCTCTGGCAGCAATACTGAGTGGAGCCAACCGTCATGACGTGACTCAATTGCTGCCATTGGTGGATGCGGTGCCGCCGGTGCGGGGCAAACGTGGCCGTCCGCGCCGCAGACCGGAGCGGCTGTATGCGGACCGGGCTTATGATTCCCGGGAGCATCGGAAATCGTTGCGTTCGCGCCACATCAGGCCGGTGATCGCCAAACGGGGCGTCGGGCATGGCAGTGGGCTGGGCGTGTACCGGTGGGTTGTCGAGCGAACCCTGGCATGGTTGCACCAGTTCCGCAGACTGAGGGTGCGCTACGAACGAATAGACGGGATACATGAGGCGTTCCTGTCCATAGGATGTTCACTCATCTGCTTCAGACGCTTATCCTCTTTTTGTTAGGGGTTCTTAGGCGTCTATCCCGCCGATTGCAGGGATGCGACACTGAAGATTACCCGGAAGGGCTTGCAGTAAATGACGACGCTCTGGATTGGGTCTACGTCGAATCCCGCTGGAATGGGATAGTTCTGGTTGCCCCTGTTTCCCTTGAGCTTGTCCAACTCCACGTAGCCTTGGCCTTTAACTTCCGCGCTGCTTTGAGGGTTCGGGCTGGGCGAAAGAATGACGCGGAGGTCCGGACCGTTGGTGACGTCGAGGTTCTCCAATCTGAGGACGTGGGAGCCGTCGGGAAGCCGGTATATGGTGGCTTGGCCGCTGCCTTGATGGAAACGGTCGGCGTCGGTAAACTCGCCCTGCTTCAGGCCAACGGGGGCCGGGGGGGCGGCCGGCGGTTGGGCCATTGCGTCCGTCATGGCGTCTTTCAGGTTCTCCTTGATCCTGTCGGCCATCACCTGCTCGGCGGCGGCAGGTAAGCCTTCTGGCATGAACGAGGTCATGTCCTTGGACAGGTCTTCAGCCGCGCCGGCGGCAGCGGTATCGGCGACGGTGGCCATCATAGGGCTGTCCATCATTTCACTAGCGCCCGAACCCATATCCTCCATTTTCATCATGGGTTCGTCTACCTGTTCCCCCATCTCGGCCATGCGGGACATGACCATTTCCACGTCCTTCCGTTCCATGTTCTCCGGGACAACCGCCGACGCGGAAAAGGGGAAATCCTCTTCCACGGTTGTGCTGGTGAACAAGGGAGACAAAAGCCACCATGCGACCACCAGGACGGGTATCACTATTACCACGGCACTGATGGCGATGTTTCTCTTGCTGAACGACATGTTTAGGTTCCTTTTGATTGTGGGGAGATCTCCGGTCAACCGACCGTCCGGAGTCAGCCCAGGGCCAGTCGATCGAGAAGTCCCTGGATTTCCTGCTGGGTAAGCGGCGGGGAGTCGGGAGCGGGTAACTCCAGCCGCACGGCGTCGGCCAAGCTGTCGGCGTGCAGGTCCTCCAGCTTCAGGTAATGGGCGCCCATTGCCTCGGCGATGGGTCTGGCCAGACCGAGTCGGATGAAATCGGCCTCGGTGTCCACTACCACAGAATTTATGTGTTGTTGCTTCACCAGCGCTCCCACGGCCTTGGACTCGGCAACGGGCAAACTGTCACCTGCGGGACTACCGGGACCGGAAGCGCCTATAGCGACGTTGGCGCGACCATCAGAGAGAAGCACCAGCAGCGGTAGTACGTCGTGGTTTTTCATCTTCTCACTTTCGATTACGTCCAAGGCCATGTACAAGCCGCGGCTCAGGGGCGTCCGTCCCCCGGTGGACATCTCGCGCAGGTGGAGTTCGGCCAAGTCCACACTGCTGGTAGGGGGCAGCAACAGCTCGGCATGGGAGCCGCGGAAAGAGATTAGCCCCACTCTGTCCCGCCGCTGGTAAGCATCCAGAAGCAAGGAAAGGACGGCCCCTTTTACGGCCACCATCCGGCGTTGCGCACCCATCGAACCGCTGGCATCTACGACAAAGAGGATAAGACTGCCCGTTTTGGTTTCCCTTACTTTCTCGCGGATGTCCCATGGTTCAACTACAAGTACGTTGTTCAAGGATACCGAGGACGCAAGCCGTTCCCGTTGATGCGGGGCGGCGGCCCGGAGGGTGGCATCCAACGCCAAGTCGGTCACCTTGTCTTGTGGGGGCTGGGAACCCACGTAGTGGCCGCTAGAGGAGCCGCTAACCGTTTTGGCCCGCCGGCCTCCCGTCCTTCTGGCCCGGTGGTCCGGCGGCTTCAGTTGCAGGGACCTTACGGAGAAGGGAGTGCCAACCTCGAAGTCCTGGTCTCCGGGTTGGCTATCCTGTCGAGGCTGTTCCTGGTCAGACGGGTCAGGATCGCTCTCTTCCTGGTCGAGTCCGGAGTCCGAACCGGGGTCTGAGGGTTCGCGGTCGCGGGGCTGGTTCTGAAACTCGTCGATCATCTGGTCCAGTTGTTCGGTGGCCAAGTGGGGTTGCTGGAAGGGCTGCCGCCGTTGGCGGTGGAGCAGCGCCATCTGGGCCGCTTCTCGCACGTCCTCGGCGGACACCTCGGTCCGGCCTTCATAGGCCGCGATGGTGCTGGCTGTCTTATACATGACGATGTCGGCCCTCAGCCCGTCAACCTGGTACTCGGTGCAGACGTCGGTAATCAGTTCCAGGATGTCGTCGCTCACTTGCACTTGGGGAAGCAGCTTGCGGCTGGCCATGATGTGTTCCCGCTCTTCCTCTTCCGCCGTCTGCCACTGGTCCATGAAGCCGTAGGGGTCGGATTCATAGGCTATACGCCGTTGCACAACCTGGCGGCGTTCTTCCCTTGTGAACGCGCTGTCTACCTCCACCGCCAAGCCGAAACGGTCCAGAAGCTGGGGGCGCAGGTCTCCTTCCTCCGGGTTCATGGTGCCCACCAGAATGAAGTCTGCGGCATGGCTGACCGAGATACCCTCCCGTTCCACGTAGTTGCGGCCCATAGCCGCGGCATCGAGCAATACGTCGACCAAGTGGTCGTTGAGAAGGTTGACTTCATCCACGTAGAGGATGCCCCGGTGGGTGGTGGCAATCAGGCCTGGCTCGAAGCTGCGGGAGCCGGTCTTGATGGCCTGCTCTATGTCCAGAGAGCCTACAAGCCTGTCCTCGGTGGCGCCTACGGGTAGATCGACGATGCGCACCTGCCGGTTGACCTCCTCCGCCTCCTCCCTGCCATCCGCGCAAAGCTGGCACAGCCCTTGGAGCATGTCCGGAGAACAACTGTAGGGGCAGCCGCGAAGCACCGAGACTTCGGGCAGCAGCGCGGCGAGGGAACGCACTGCGGTGGACTTGGCAGTACCTTTTTTGCCGCGAATGAGGACACCGCCAATCTTGGTGTTGATGGCGTTGAGCAGCAAAGCCCGCTTCATGGCCGTCTGGCCAACAATGGCGGTAAAAGGGAAACGGGGTTCAGGTCTTTCACCCTGCAAAATCGAAGCTCCCGGCGTAATCTTTTGGCAGCGTAGAGTTTATCACAGAGGCCCTGCAGGTCACGATTCTCTACACCACCGAAACAGAAGCCTAACGAAGAAAGGGCGGCCCATCCCGACGCCGCCCTTCCCTCAGAGGCTTTGTTGTGAAATAGATTTGTGGCTTAGACCCTTACGCCAGTATTTCCAGTATTTGAAGAATGCCGGTAAGCATGGATGCCCTTCTGCCGGTACAGCAGGTACCCAACCGTGCCCAAGGATATACCCAACCACAACAACAAGTGTCCGACGGCGGTGAAGGTGCGGAACATGATAACCAACGCCGGGGGCAGCCAGTCGGGGGCGGCGTCACGCACGTTAGGCACCGCGAAACCCAGCAACAACATGACCACGGCGTAGGCGAGGCCGATGCTGGCATAGCGCAGCCATCGGTCGTGGCCGGACGAGGTGCGGTTGACTACGCCCACGGCGTATAAGACCAAGGCGGCTGAGGCAGCGGAGACGGCGATTACCAAAAATTGCAAGCCTTGGCGGGCGAGCAGTGTCCCTTCATCGCCGACGCCGGGCGGGTTGAGCGGGAACTTGAGCTGGGTGAACATGGAGACCGACCAGAACCCGAGAAGGCCAGCAATGGCGGCCCATGCCCAAGGACTCCAACCCGGGGTTGCCCGGCGGATCAGGTAGTACAACCCGGAGAAGACCGCCCCGCAAAGTACGCCGACGACCGCCAAACCCAAGGTCATTCCAACCCGTTGCGCCCCAAGGGTAGTAGCCCAGGAGAGGGGTAATTCCTCTTCGTCGCCCGCGGGCTCGGCCAAGGCCGCCTTGCCTTCGAGTTCGATGGCCCACTCCATGACGGGCACATTGAAGATGTTCATGTACCCGGCCACGAGCAGGCCAGCGATAAGACCCATAACCATAGCGGTGGGCAACACTCTTCCCATATGTCCTCCCACGCCTGCAAGGCGTCCAGGGTTATAAATTATCCTGCGACCGTCCAATCATGCCAACAACAGTTCGCCGCTGACTGAAGGCCGTAGATTCCCGCCTTCGCGGGAATGACGGTCTGGGTTGGGAGTCCAGTCCGCCGGGTAGGGAGTCCAGTCGCCAGATTGTAATCCCACCGTATGGAAACGACGGGTTGGTTGCGGCGACGAACTCTCAGGCAGTTTTCTAGTGGCACATAAAGGCGACGTGCCTGGCGTGGTGGAAGAACTCGTGGACGGTCCCCAGGATGGCGGGGGCGCCGATGGCCGCGCCGTGGACGCTGCTGTCGACATAGCCGGCGGCGTAGAGGACGACCGCGCCTATCAGTAACCAAGGAGCCCAAGACCGGGTAGTTGCGACGCTTGCGATGCGGTTGAACATATCATTTCCTCCGTGAACCCGTCTCTGCGGGCACATGCGTTTGAGCAGCTTTGAGGGTATACCAATAAAAAAAGCCCGACACTCCGGCGGGCTTATGCATTCGTTTGACTCTTGCCCTCTGGCGCGAAGTGCGTCAAGTCCCAACTGAATGACAGGTTCCTGGCTCCCGCTGCCGCATTTTCCCCTTGGTCTGTCCCCGATCAGTTACGGGGCCAACCTTCGCGGCGGACGGTTACAGTGGCGCGACCGCGCCGGACTCACACCGGCTTCCCTGTTTATCCCTAAGCTATTAGGGATACCATTCAGGTCATCTGGATTGTTAAAGAGGTCTCAAAGGCTGCCGGGGTAGATTATAACCGACGGCAATACTCGCGTCAACGATTTATTTGGTCAATCTACCACACGACAATGGTGGGTGGATTCCCGCCTGCGCGGGAATGACCGGTTGGGTACTATGCCATGACGGGTTGGGTACTGCGCGACGGTTTGAGATATTTCTTTAATTTTGTTGCGGGCGGTACTTCACAAATACAATACCGTCGCGCCCTTCGTAGCGGGCCCGCATGTCATTGAACGCTTGGAGCTTTTCCGGCTGCAACTCGGTGCGCTTCAAGTCATCGTCCAAGTATGGGTTGGGGAAGTAGCCGCGCAGAAGCGTGGCTTCGCCATCGCCGGAAAACCTGACGTAATACGATAAAAGGTCGCCGTGGCTTTCCGCTTCTACAAATTGGATGCCGGTGACCTTGTCCACAGGGACGTGGAAATGCCAGTTGTCGGCCTCCACGGTGAGGTACCCACCGCTGAGTTCCGGCTCCTTTATGCCTTGAGAGGTGTTCTCGCTGACTACCGGGCCCCCGCCGACAACCCACATGACCCGCTCGTCCTTGGTCAACTCTTTGATCAGTTCTACAGCAATTTCCACTGTATCCTCTCCCAAAAGCCTTTGCCGTTGCGTTCGGAAATAGACGCTTCAAGCAGACAGGGTTTTACAAGGCCGCATTATTACCCAACCGCGGTAGTCAAGCAAATGTCCGTCTACTTGAGGAGGGCAATCACGCCGCAGGATATCCGCTTGCCTGCGGTCCCGGAGTCCTCGGTGTAGGCGTCCGCCTTTTCGTGGATGATGATTGCGGAGCCGTCGTCATCCATGAGTGAGTTGTCGGGGCCGGAGGCCAGGGTTACGGCGTCGGCGAAAACGTCGGCCTTGGCCGTACCGTCGGCGGCGGCGTAGATGTTTGGCATATCTCCGGCGTGGTCGCCGTCCGGGTGCATGTAGCCGTGTCCTTTGCCTCCCGGAGCGAAGTGACCGCCGGCGGCGGAGAAGTCGGGCGTACAATCGCCTATCTCGTGGATGTGAAAGCCGTGGGCGCCGGGGGCCAGTCCGGTTACGTCAGCCGACACCAGCACCCCGTTAGGCCCCTGTCTCATGGTCACCATGCCCATCTCGTCGCCTTCCGGAGACTTCATTTCAGCAACGGCGACGGTCCCGACGCCGGAAGGGGATAAGTTGCCACTCTGGCAGCCTGCAAGGGTCACAAGAAGAATAACAGCGGCGATGGACGGGTAAAGTGGGCGGAGGATGTAGGGCGCCATTTGCAAAACCTTCTCCTTGCGATAGGGTTTTCAAAGAGTCCAGCTATTCAAACAGTTTAGCTATGCCGCCGCGGTTTTGCCAGATCCAATCAGTGCACGGGGCCACCGACAAGGGCAAGTATCCTGTTGGCGTTTTGCCGTCGCTTGGCTAAACTCAGAGGCTGGTCGCGCCCTCCTGCCGAGCCTCCAAATCCGCCTCCAACTCGAGGTAAAGCTGCAACAGCTTGTCCCGCATCTCCGGCGGGGGTTCCTCCCAAAGTCCGCGCTCTATGGCTTCCAGCAGCCGTTCCACCACGCTCCTGAGCGCCCAAGGATTGCTTTCCTGGAAGAACCGCTGGGTCTCAGGGTCCAGGACGTAGCTTTCGGTGACGTCCTCGTACATCCAGTCTTCGACCACCTGGGCGGTGGCGTCGTAGCCGAACATGTAGTCCACGGTGGCGGCCAACTCGAAGGCCCCCTTGTAGCCGTGGCGCTTCATGGACTCGATCCACTTGGGGTTGACCACCCGGCTCCGGAACACCCGGCGGGCTTCGTCTTGAAGGTCGCGGACCCTGGCGCGGGAAGGGTCCGCGCTGTCACCGAAAAACTCCCGCGGGTTGCGGCCGGTCAGGGCGCGCACGGTGGCGATCATGCCGCCGTGGTACTGCATGTAGTCGTCACTGTCGAAAATGTCGTGCTCCCGGGTATCCTGGTTCTTGGCGGCGACAACTATCTGGCTGAACCTGCGGCGGAATTGAGGCCGGGCGCTGACGCCGAAGTCCTGTCGGGTGTAGGCGTAACCGCCCCAAGCGGTGTACACCTCGGCCAGGTCCTCCACCGTCTCCCAGTTCCGCTCGTCCAACGCCGCCAGGATTCCCGCTCCGTAGGTGCCGGGCTTGCTGCCGAAGATGCGGTACATGGATGCGGCGCGAGCGGGAGCTTCATCGTCAACCCGTTGATCGGGACCATCGGAAGAGGCCGTCAGGTCTTCTTGGAGGTGCTTGACCACGAAGTTGTCTTCAGGTCCCTCATCCTGCGCCGCCGCCAACTCCACGGCTTGGTCCAGCAGGTTGATCAGATTGGGGAAGGCGTCCCGGAAGAAACCGCTGATGCGCACCGTTACGTCGATGCGGGGATGGCCTAACTCTTCCCTGGGTATGACTTCCAGTCCCAATACGCGGCGGCTTTCCGGCTGCCAGACGGGACGCACACCCAAGAGGTGGAGAATCTGGGCAATATCGTCGCCGTGGGTGCGCATGGCGGATGTGCCCCATACGACCATGCCCACCATCTCCGGGTAGGCCCCTTCTTCCTCCAAGTATTTCTCCAGCAAGGCCCCGGACAAGGCTTTGCCGGTCTCCCAAGCCGCGGGAGACGGGATGGTGTTGGGGTCTACCGAGTAAAAATTGCGTCCCGTAGGCAGGATGTTGGCCATGCCCCTGGTGGGCGCGCCGCTTGGCCCCGGAGGAACAAACCGACCTTCCAGCCCCCGCAGCAGGTTGCCCAGTTCGTCGGGTGTCTTGAGCAACGCGGGGTAGATGGTGTTGGCGACGTATTCCAACACGGTCTCGGTCTGATGGTCTTCATGTCCCAACAACTGTCGCACGACAGGGGCTACTGTCCCAGTATGGAACCCTTGTTGCAGCAATTGGGTGTAGGCATTCCGGCAAATCGCTTCGACGCCCTCCAGCAAGTCGCCGTAGGTACGTACCGGGGCGTCCTGGGTGATTTGGATGAGGGCCGCGGGAAGCGCGCCTTCGACGGGTTGAGCGGGATCGGAGAGCATGACTTGGTAGTCCAGCCCCAAGGCTTCGGACACGGCGCGGCGCAGGCTGGGGATACCGCTGATGTCAAGGCGCGTCAGGGCGCAGAGCAGCCCGACAAGTTGTTCGCCCTCGGGCGCCTCTCCCAGGATGTGGAGGCCGTCCTTTATCTGGGCATCCTTCAACTCGCAAAGATAGCCGTCTATATGAAGGATGAAATCGCCGAAGTCTTCGGGCCGTTCGTCCATATCCAGGTCCCGGTGCAATTCCGCCTGTTTCACCAGTTCCCAAATCTGGGTCTCCAGCAGCGGCAGCTTGGCGGGGTCCAGGGTCTGGCATTGGTAGTGTTCGTCCATCAACTGCTCAACCCTGGCTATGTCTCCGTAGCTGTCGGCGGTGGTCATTGCCGGGATGAGGTGATCGACGATGGTGGCATGGGTGCGCCGCTTGGCCTGCGCCCCTTCACCGGGATTGTTAATGATGAATGGATAGAACAACGGGAGGTCTTGAAGGGCCACTTCGGGATAGCAGGCCGCCGACAACCCGATGCCCTTGCCCGGCAGCCACTCCAGCGTGCCGTGCTTGCCCACGTGGATCATGGCGTCGGCTTGGAAGACATCCCTTATCCAGCGGTAGTAGGCGATGTAGTGGTGAGTGGGCGCCAAGTCTGGGCTGTGGTACACGGAGATGGGGTTCTCCCCGAACCCTCGAGGAGGCTGAAGCCCCACGAACACGTTGCCAAGGTCGATGCCGGCGATGGCCAGGCTGCCGTTGCTGCGGTATACCTGTCCCGGAGGGTCGCCCCATGCTTCGGCAATCTCTTCGGAGACTGAAGGGGGAAAGCCTTGGAACCACTCAGCGTACTGCCGGCCGGTGACGTGTCCCGCCGCCATTCTGAGTTGCTCTTCGGTAAGGTAGTCCCGGTCGTTGCTGCAACGTTCGATGATGCGATGGACCAGTTCGTCGCCGTTCTCCGGTATGTCCGTAACGTGGTAGCCGGCGCTTTCCAGTTCGTGAAGAATCCGTATGACCGATGCCGGGGTGTCGAGCCCAACGGCGTTGCCGATGCGGGCGTCCTTGGTAGGGTAGTTGCTCAGGATGATGGCGACGCGCTTTTCAGAGTTGGGCTTGACCCGTAGCTTGGCCCACTTGATTGCCAAGCGGGCCAAGTAGTCCACCCGGTCTTCATGGGCCACGTACCGCTGCAACCGTCCATCCAGTTTCCCGCCCTGCGTGGCGGCGGTCTCTTGCTTGAAGGAGATGGGCACCGAGATAATCCTGCCGTCGAACTCAGGCAGGGCAACGCTCATAGCGGTGTCGATGGGGCCCAATCCCAACGAACTTTCATCCCACTCTTCCTGGGTGCCGGTGCTGACTATGCCTTGGAGCATGGGCACGTCCAGTTGGTCCAAGTAGTCCACCGACCACCCGGCGGCGATGGTTGCCCCTTCCGTGCTCAACTCGCTCATCGACATGCCCATGGTGTTAATGATGCAATCGACACGGGGCGTCCCGTCCGGCCCCGCCAGGAACTCGGTGAAGGTGCGGTTGGCTTGCCCGTCCCCTTCGGGATTGTGTTTGAGGCTGTAGGAGAAAATGGGCAAGACGTTGGCGCCCAGCCCTTCCAGACGCCGGACGAGGCTGTCTATGGCCTGAAGGTTGCCGCTCATCCAGTGGGCGCGGTAAAAGAGGACGGCAACGTTGGGTTTGCCGTCGGTGAACCGCAACCGCATATAGTCGTCCAAGCCGGTGCCCTGGGCGACGTCGGGGTGATACAGACCTTCCCAAGGCAGGTGGGTAGGAGCATCGTGGCCGTAGCTGCTGTCGAAGTAGGTATCGCTAAGGAACAGGAAGAGGTTTTGCAGGTTCTGCACACCGCCACGCATCAGGTAGGCGAACACAGTCTCGACCTCTGCCACCGGAACGCTGCAAGCGGTTACCAGGTCTTCATCCCATTCCTGGTGGCCGGGACAGGCGATAAGCGGAACGCCACGGGACTGGCACGCGCGGACCAAGGGGTCGAAAAGGTCGGGCAACGCCCGCTTGCCGCCGAGGAGCCGCAACACTGCCACTCCCGCATGTTCAACCGCTTGCAGCAAGCCCTCCTGCGCCTCGGAATCGGCAAGGTTGATGGGATTGAACGCCACCACCTGCGGAAACTCGTCCGGTAGCCCCGACAAGGCCCTTTCCGCAGTCAGAATGTCGGTGTCGGCCGTGGTGACGAAGAGCATGGTCCGGCGTTGCGTGTCGATGTTTGTGGAAGAAGTCAACGGCGATCCCTCCCTGAGGCTGGGGGCACGGTTGAAGCTTATGGATTCCCGCCCCCGCCTTCGCGGGGGTGACGTTCCTGCGCGGCAATGACGGGTTGGAATTATGGCAAGTCTGGAGATAGTTTCCAAGACTTGGCGGCGTTGGATCAGTCTTCTTTTTTGAAGATGACCATGATCGACAGGTCGCTGAATTCGTCGGTGATGTTGCCGCACTCTGCCAGTGACCCGCTCCAACTCTGCTCTCCGTCCAGGGTAAGACGCTGGAAAACGGTCACTCTCCGGTCGCCGGATACACCCTCCCCCACCAAACCGCTGGCGATGGCGGGAGGCATGAAGTCGTAGGGTTGGGGCAGCAGGATGACGTGCCTGCGGCCTTCATTAAGGTAATGGACGGTTTCCTCCAGCTTGGAGCCGGACTGTTGGCGTTGGTGGAGCGTGATAAACACCGACTCTTCCATGGGAATGCCCGCCCGGGCGCAGGCAACCTGCACCGAGCTTATGGCGGGGAAGAGTTCCAGGTGGTCAACCCGGCGGGCGGCCCTTGCCAGCAACTCCCTGGCCGAAAAGTTGAGGTCGCCCCAGCAGCACAGAACGCAGCGGCGCCCTTCCTTCGCTTGAGAGGCGGTGTATTCCAGCACCTCTTCCTGGTCGCGGTAGGCCATTGGCCGGACCTCGGCATGGTCCAGCCAAGGCTCGACGACGTTCAGCACCGTCTTGAAGCCCACCACCAGGTCCGCTTTCCGCAGTTCCTCGCGGCCCTTCAGGGTTATCAGTTCTGGGTCGCCGGGACCGACGGCCACTACCGACATGGAGATATTGTTTTCGTTATCAGGCATAGTCTATTGGCTTGAATTATACGCCGAAAACCGACCTCTTACTGTTGGTCAGGATACGCGGTTACTCTAATGAGGGTGGGGGTGGTTGTCAACTTGAAAGAGTGGTCCAATGCCATTCATAAGGTTGCGGACGGACTAGGCCAGAGATTCCAAGCGAGTCACCCAAGCGTTGAATCGAGGACACTCGGAACGAATCACGTCCAAGCCTATCTCCCCAGCCACCAACGAGCCGAAAGCCACTTTGCGGTACCCAGGTATTATGTCTTCGATTCGTTTGCTTGGCGCTGTGTTCGGGCTGTCATTGATGTCCTCTGGGGTTGGGAAACGTGAACGGATACTCTGCAAGGCTCCGACGGGGCCTTCCGGCACGTTGAGGACTGTCTCAAATGCAACTACGTCGGAGAATAACAAGCCCTCGAACTCGTACTGTTGCACGTATGGGAATGCCCTGGACTGCTCCCAACTACGGCTCATGCCGCGGTCGATAGTCGCGGAAATTCTCTGCTCCAAGTCATCCCGGGGTAAATCGCCCTTGCCTTTGAAACCGTAAAAGTCAACCAGGGACGTGACATGATCGAAGCTCCAATAGAGTTTCGACATTTCCGCGGCCAATCTATCTACGGTTACGTTGCCACCAAGCAGTATCGGATATGGTTCTACTTCTCTTGCCCGCAGATGTGACGCGAGAACGTTATTGACGAATGCCTCCTCCGTTTCGCCTTCCACAACTATGGCCAGCCGTATCAAGGGCGGCCTCCGAAAAGGTTCTTACACCAGAGTTCCCCGGGAGAGTAGCCGTCTTCAAGCCATAGCTGATAATCATCAATGTTAAGCTTGCGGCACCTTGTCTGTCCCTGCTTCAAGTCCAGCACGAATATCTCGTCGAGGTCAAACGCATCTACGAGCAGAGGGGACTGGGTCGCCACAATGACCTGCCGCTCTACGGACAGCGACTTTATCATTCCTCCGAGCAAGGCGATCGCCGCCGGATGCAGACCGAGTTCAGGTTCGTCCAGCAGAATAACGTCGGGCAGCATTTCGGGCGGAAGGTTGAGCAGCGTCACTAAGGCAAAGAACCTTAGCGAGCCGTCGGAAGTAAGGTGAGGGCCAAATGTCTTCCTGCTCCACTTCGCCCTCCACCTCAATAAGACTTTGCCGTAGTCCTCCTCGATTGAGAAACAGTCAAATTCAGGCAATATCCGTGCGATTTGCTTGCAAATTAGCTCGTACCGCCGGAGGTCTTGCCTCTCCAAACGATACAGCATGGCAGCCAGATTTCCTCCGTGACTGCGAAGTTGACGATCATCGGTAACATCCCAGGTCTTTTTGAAGTTGGAACTGTCAGACGTATCGTGGAATTGATATACAGAGCAGTTGCGCAACAGGTTTACGATGACCGAGGCCGTCACAGGATTGACGGGAGGAATTGGCTGGGCCTGCGCTAACCCACTAGGCAATGGGAACAGATGATTGGAGTGAGGGTTTGGCCGGGACTGCGCGACTTCCACTATCTTTGCTTCACGATGGCCGCTCTCGAGGTATTGCCATTGAGCCTCCATTGGAAGGTCTGAACTGCTAAAACGGAAGGCTTCTTCTGTAAAGAAGAAGCGATCAGGATGACCGTATGCAAGGGAGAAACGATAGTCGTTTCGGCCCTGTTCCGTTCGCATCCTGATTTCGGCATCCATTCGTGGGGTGCGAACATTGCCTCCAAAGAGTTGGTCGTCTGCGCCTCCATGCCTGGCGATGAACTCCCCGAGTTGACGGGAACGCAGCATCCAACTCAACATCTCGAAGAACCGGACGAAGTTGGACTTGCCGGACCCGTTGGCTCCAATCAATACCGCCGCTTGGGGAATGTTGGAAAGTTCGACATCCGCCAGAGACCGGAAGCCGCGAATGTGAATGGACTCGATCATTGAAGCAGGGTTCATCGGACTATAGCCCTCTAAAGCGCATTGACCTCGTTAACGGCAGATGCCGATAGTTACTGCCCATCCATTATAAAGCCGTAATAGCTGCATTGTTTGACTCTGGTGCGCCCAGCCCGAATTTTTGTATTGACATCCGCATTCGAGGTTGGTAGAGTAGCAAGCCGCTGTTACGAATACGAGCGGGGATTTTATTATGCCTACAGTCAATCAATTGGTCAGAAAGGGACGCAAGCCGGTACGCAAGAAGACCACCGCGCCGGCATTGCATTGGGTCCAGAACTCTTTGCGCAACCGGGTGCGCTACGGGCAGGGTTGTCCGCAACGAAGGGGAGTGTGCCTACAGGTGCGCACCATGACCCCCAAGAAGCCCAACTCGGCGCTGCGAAAGATTGCCCGTGTCCGTCTTACGAATGGGGTCGAAGTTACGGCCTACATCGGCGGCGAAGGGCACAACCTCCAGGAGCACTCGGTGGTGCTGGTGCGCGGCGGAAGGGTAAAGGACCTTCCGGGCGTCCGCTACCACGTAGTCCGCAGCGCCCTCGACTGCGAGGGAGTGCAGGACCGCCGCCGGGGACGCAGCAAGTACGGAGCCGACAGGCCAAGGACCGGATAAGTCGGTTGGGGTCCAGCGAGCTTGGTCTATGACCGGCTCTTATTTTTGTCAAACCTAATGGAAGGTGAGGCAGCTTATGTCGAGGAGAAGGCGAGCGGAGCGCCGGGTTATACCCCCGGACCCCGTTTACAACAATCTCGAGCTGGCCAAGTTCATCAACAACGTCATGCAGAAAGGGAAGAAGACGACAGCCCAGCGGATTCTGTATAACGCCTTCGATATTATCAAGGACCAGTCCAACCGGGAGCCGTTGGAGGTGTTCCAACAGGCAATGAGGAACGCGACTCCCATCGTGGAAGTCAGGCCCAAGCGGGTGGGCGGCGCAACCTACCAAGTGCCGACGGAACTCCGCTCCAGCAGGAGCGAGGCACTGGCGATTCGCTGGTTGATTCGCGGGGCCAGGTCCAGAAAAGGAATACCCATGCGTCAAGGACTGGCGCAGGAACTTATGGAAGCGGCAAGAGGCGAAGGTTCAGCCGTCCGCCGCAAGGAGGAGTTGCACCGTATGGCGGAGGCGAATCGAGCCTTTGTCCATTATCGACGGTAGACTTCTCCCCTGGTCTGCCCGCGGTGACACACTATCATGGAGAACAGCTTTCCAATCGAGAAAATCCGTAACATCGGCTTTATCGCTCACATCGATGCGGGTAAGACCACAGTTACAGAGAGGGCTCTTTTTATTACTGGACGGATACACCGGGTTGGGGAGGTTGACGAAGGGACCACCGCCATGGATTGGATGCCCCAGGAACGGGAAAGGGGCATCACTATCACCGCCGCCGCAACCACGGCGTACTGGCGCGATTACCGGGTCAACATCATCGACACGCCGGGCCACGTTGACTTTACCGCCGAAGTAGAACGCAGTTTGCGGGTCTTGGACGGGGGCATCGTAGTCCTGGATGCTGTTGCGGGCGTACAGTCCCAGTCTGAGACGGTATGGCGCCAAGCCGATACCTACAAGGTGCCCCGCATCTGCTTTGTGAACAAGATGGACCGGGTGGGGTCCAACTACGAAAGGACCATTGACTCCATCCGCAGGCGGTTGCGCGCCAACCCGGTAGCAGTCCAGTTGCCCATCGGCGAAGAAGACCATTTTCATGGCATGGTTGACCTCATTACCGGGCAGGCTATGGTATACCCCAATGGCCATAGTAATGGCGCCCGGCGCGACAATTCGGAGGCCCCGGAACTGGTCCCCATACCTTCCGAGTGCGAAGAGGACTTCGAAAGTTACCGGCAAGAGATGATCGAGAAAATCGTCGAGACCGACGAATCGCTCCTGATCAGGTACTTGGAAGGGGACGACCTGTCGGAAACCGATCTGCGTCTAGCCCTTCGCAAGGCGACGCTGGCCCGCCAGTTAGTCCCGGTCCTGTGCGGCAGCGCCATCTCCAACAAGGGCATACATCCCCTGATGGACGCCATTACCGATTACCTGCCATCCCCCGCAGATGTTCCTCCGGTGGAAGGAGTTCACCCGGACACAGAGGCAGTAGAATTCCGCAGCCCTGACGAAGACGAACCTCTCGCCGCCCTGGCCTTCAAAGTTGCAACCGATCCCTATGTTGGGCGATTGGTGTTCCTTCGCGTTTACTCCGGCCAAGCCCACACCGGTCAAACGGTGTTCAACGTATCCAAAGGACAGCGGGAGCGCATGGGCCGCCTGCTGCAGATGCACGCCAACCACCGGGAGGAATTGGAGACAGTCGGCGCAGGCAACATTTGCGCGGCGGTGGGACTGAAAGACACCTTCACCGGCGATACCATCAGCGTGATGTCGGACCCTGTGATACTGGAGCCTCCCCAATTCCCCCTGCCGGTGGTATCGGTCGCGATTGAACCGATGACACGGGCCGACCAGGACCGCTTGGCCCAAGCATTGCGCAAGCTGGCGGACGAGGACCCGACCTTCGAGGTTACCTTCAACGAAGAGACCGGCCAGACGGTCATGTCCGGCATGGGGGAGCTTCACTTGGAGGTCCTGGTGGACCGGATGAAGCGGGAGTTCGCCGTCGAGGCCCATGTAGGACAGCCCAGGGTGTCTTACCGCGAGACCATTACCAAACCGGTGGAAATCGAGGGGCGTTTCGTGCGCCAGACCGGTGGTCACGGTCAGTTCGGCCATGTCTGGCTGCAACTTGAGCCGTTGGAGCGGGGAACGGGAATCGTGTTTGAAAACGCGGTGGTCGGCGGCGTCATACCCAGGGAGTACATCCCAGCGGTGGAACGGGGCGTCCGGCAAGCCCTGGACAACGGCCCGCTGGCTGGCTACCCCTTGGTGGACGTGAAGGTGACCCTTACCGACGGCAGCTACCATCCGGTGGACTCCTCGGAAATGGCCTTCCGGAGCGCCGGTATGCTGGCCATCCGCGAGGGAGTCCCCAAGGGCAGACCGGTATTGCTGGAGCCGATAGTCGACATGGAGGTCGTCACCCCCGGAGAGCACCTGAGCGAGGTGCTGGGTGACTTGGGGACACGCCGGGCCCAGATCAGGAACATAGAAGGGCAGGACGATATCCAGGTGGTGAGGGCGTTGCTTCCCTTAGGAGAAACATTCTCGTACACCACGGCCCTGCGCTCCATCACTCGCGGCAGGGCGGCCTTTACGATGGAGTTCCGCCACTACGAACCGGTGTCAGACAACGTGTTGAATACCCTGTTGCGCAGGGTGTAACCATGCTCATTCCCTTCCCGTCGCTCCCGCGTAGGCGGGAGATACACTGGGGACAAGGTTAGCGAAAGAGGATTATGGTAACCAGGCAGAAAGTAAGGATAACGCTCAAGGCCTTCGACCATAAAATGCTGGACCTGTCCGCGGGCCAGATAGTGGAGACTGCGGAGCGAACAGGGGCGCGGGTGGCCGGTCCGGTGCCGTTGCCCACCCACATCAGGCGGTTCTGCGTGATTAGAAGCCCCCACGTGGACAAGGACTCGCGGGAGCATTTCGAGATCCGGACCCACAAGCGGCTGATAGATATTCTCGAACCAACATCCAAGACGATAGACTCGCTGACCCGGCTCAATCTGCCGGCCGGCGTAGATATTTCGATCAAGCTCTAGCCGGGCAAGACTAAGTCCAGACGGTTACGACAATGCTGCAATCATTCCTTGGCAGAAAAATTGGCATGACCCAGGTCTTTCTGGAAGACGGCACCATGGCGCCGGTTACGGTCATCGAAGCCGGTCCCTGCTTCGTTACCCAGATAAAGACCGTCGAGCGCGACGGCTACGAAGCGGTCCAACTGGGTTTCGGGGCACTGAAACGGCCAAACAAGCCCATGCGCGGCCACATGAAAGACGTGCAGGCCTGCCGCTACCTGAGGGAAGTGAAAGCCGACGACGTTAACGAGTTCCAGGTTGGACAGAGCATTTCGGTGGGGATGTTCCAGCCCGGGGATATTGTGGACGTAATCGGGCGCTCCAAGGGGCGAGGCTTCGCCGGCACGATGAAACGGTATGGGTTCGGTGGAGGTCCCCGTACGCACGGCCAATCGGACCGTTCCCGCGCCCCTGGCTCCATCGGCGGCGGCACGACTCCTGGCAAGGTCTTCAAGGGGATGAAAATGGCCGGCCACATGGGCAACCGCAGGATCACCGTGAAAGGCCTGAAGGTTGTCAAGGTTGATGAGGAGAGAAACTTATTACTGCTGAAAGGCGGCGTACCCGGGGGGCCGATGGGGCTGTTGCAAATCCGGCGCACCGGCAAGTCCGTCGCGGCGTAGCGCGCTTAACCGGGAACACGCAAGGAACGGAATGGAACTAGAGGTAAAGAACATCAACGGCGATACGGTGGATACCGTCAACCTGGACGATGCCGTATTCTCCGTGCCGATGAACCACTCGCTGGTACACCAGGCGCTGGTCATATACCAGTCGAACAAGCGGCAGGGCACCCACGACACCAAGACGCGGGCCCAAGTGTCGGGAGGCGGCCGCAAGCCGTGGATTCAAAAGCATACCGGCCGGGCCCGGCAAGGCAGTATCCGTGCGCCCCAGTGGCGGCACGGCGGCGTGGTTTTCGGTCCGCATCCCAGGAGCTACCGCAAAGCGCTGCCCCGGCGGATGCGGCGGCTGGCGTTGAAATGCGTTCTGTCCGAGAAGGCTCGCCAACAGCGGTTGGTCTGCGTCGACGGCATGGATGCTGTAGACGGCAAGACCAAGTCCATGGTCAGTCTGCTCGCCAACCTGGGGGTCAGCGGGTCAACCTTGGTGGTGACCAGGGATGGCGCCGAGGGCGTGGTTCGAGCCGCCAGCAACCTGAAGAAGGTGTGGACGTTGCCGGTCAACCAACTCAACGCCGACGAGTTGCTTCGGCGGGAAACGGTCATCATGACGCTGGATGCGGCCCGCTGGGCGGAACAGGAGTTGGCTGCCGAGCGCCAGGGACGCCGAGGCCGGGGCAGTCTTCAAGCAGATGGACCGGATGGCGCCGGGAGCAACGAGGACGATGGAGGAGAGGAGTAGATGAACATCCACCAAGTCCTGGTGAAGCCGACCATCACCGAAAAAAGCACGATCCTCCAAGAGTCGGGCAAGTACACCTTCCACGTGGCTCCCAAAGCGAACAAAGTGGAAGTAAAACAGGCCGTTGAGCAAAGCTTTGGGGTAACGGTTGTCAACGTCAACATTACAAAGCTTCACGGTAAACGAAAGCGGTACGGCCCCCGCGTTAAGAAGTTGCCGGATATGAAAAAGGCCGTGGTCACTCTGAAGACAGGTGACCGGATTAACCTGATTGAAGGGCTGTAGGCCCCGGGGTACACGTTATGCCGTTGAAAAACTTGAAGCCGGTCACTCCGGGCACCAGGAACGCGGTACGACCGTCTTTTGAAGAGATAACCAGGACCAAGCCAGAGAAGTCGTTGTTGGAGCCTTTGCCCAACCACGCGGGGCGCAACAACCGGGGGCGGATAACCACCCGGTCGCGGGGCGGCGGCAGTCGCAAGATGTACCGGAAAATTGATTTCAAGCGAATGAAGGACAATGTGCCGGGGCGGGTTGCCGCGATAGAATACGATCCCAACCGCTCCACCCGCATCGCACTGATATACTACGCCGACGGTGAGAAGAGCTACATCCTGGCGCCCTTGGGCTTGTCGGTCGGCGACTGGGTCGAGTCAGGGCCGCAAGCAGAGATTCACCCAGGCAACTGCCTGCCTCTGAGGTCGATCCCCACAGGGACCGTGGTACACAACCTGGAATTGACTCCCCAACGCGGGGGCCAACTGGCCCGCAGCGCGGGGACCGGCGCTCAGGTGCTTTCCAGGGAAGACGAGTACGTACTGATAAGGCTGCCGTCGGGAGAGATGCGGCGGGTGTTGCTGTCCTGCCGGGCCAGCGTCGGCCAGCTTTCCAATCCCGACCACAAGAACGAGAGCTTGGGCAAGGCGGGAGCAAAGCGCCACTTGGGGCGGCGCCCCCACGTCAGAGGCGTGGCGATGAACCCGGTGGACCATCCCCACGGCGGCGGCGAGGGCCGTTCGCCCATCGGTATGCCCGGTCCCAAGTCGCCCACAGGTCTACCGACACTGGGACGCAAGACAAGAAAGGCGCACAAGTCCAGCAGCGATCTCATAGTGCGAAGGGGCAGGAGACGGTAATATGTCCCGTTCAGTAAAGAAGGGGCCCTACGTCGATGCGAAACTGGCCAAGAAAGTCGAGGCAGTACAGCGTTCGGGGGCCAAGACGGTCATAAGGACCTGGTCTCGCGCATCGATGATAATGCCGGATATGGTAGGCCTGACCATTGGCGTCCACGACGGCAGGCGTCATGTGCCGGTTTTTATAACGGAGAACATGGTAGGACACCGGTTGGGCGAGTTCTCGCCTACACGGACTTACAGAGGCCACGTTTCCCGGTCAGAACGGTCGAGTAGAGTGAGGTAATCAATTGCCCCCCGTCCGAGCAATGGCGAAACAGATAGGAGCGTCGCAGAAACGCTTGAAGCCCATCCTGGACTTGGTCCGGGGCCAGCCGGTGAACGACGCCCTGGATACCCTGAGCTTGTTGACTTCCCCGTGGGCCAAGGTGGTCTACAAGGTGGTCCAATCGGCAGCGGCCAACGCCGAGAACAACATGCTGATGGACCGGGACGCTCTGCGGATCGTACAGATAACGGCCGACCAAGCAACGCCCTTGAAGCGGTTCCGGCCACGGGCCAGAGGCCGCATAGGCCGGATCACCAAGCGGTCCAGCCACATTACCGTCGTGGTCGATGAACCAGATGAGGAGTTTTAGTTATGGGCCATAAGACCCACCCATACGGCTTCAGGCTAGGCATCGTAAAGGACTGGAAAGCCCACTGGTTCGCTCCCCGCGCCGACAGCTACCGCCGCTTGGTGCTGGAGGACGTACAGCTTAGAAACAGCATCCGCGACGAATACCAAGGCTTTGCCGATGCCGGCATAGCACGGGTGGAAATCGACCGGGGTGCGCAAGACAGCGTGATCAACATTCACTCCGCCCGGCCGGGCATCGTGATCGGACGGGACGGAGAGCGCGTCAAGAACCTTCGCGCCAAGCTCGAAGGGATCACCAAGCGCCGGGTGCAACTGAACATCCTGGAAATAGAGCAGCCTGAGATTAACGCTTACCTGGTGGCACGGAACATCGCGGACCAACTGGAGCGTCGCGTGGCCTACCGGCGCGCAATGCGGCAAGCAGCCCAGCGGGCCATGCAGGGAGGAGCCGAGGGCATCAAGATCATCGTCAAGGGGCGTATCTCTGGCTCGGAGATCGCCCGGGTCGAAAAACTGATGATGGGCCGGGTGCCGTTGCACACCCTGCGGGCCGACATTGACTACGCCTTGGCGGAGGCCCACACCACCATGGGGCGCGTAGGCGTGAAGGTCTGGGTCTATCACGGTGATATTCTGCCGCCGCCGCCGGAAGAGGTGGAGGAACTGGACACCATCGAGGTAACGGTGCAGGCCGATGGTCCGGACGAAGAAATAGTATTCGATGAAGACCTTCAACCCTGCTAGGAGTATTTGATGCTACAGCCGAAGCGGACCAAGTACAGGAAGTCCTTTCGGGGCCGCCGCAAAGGCATGGCCACCAGCGGCAACAGCGTGGACTTTGGGGAATTCGGGCTTAAAGCGATGGCAGCCGACTGGATTACCGCGCGGCAGATAGAAGCGGCCCGCATCGCCGTCACCCGCCGGCTCCGGAGAGGCGGGCAGGTTTGGGTCCGGGTGTTTCCGGATAAACCGGTCAGCAAGAAAGCCGCCGAGACCCGCATGGGCGGCGGCAAAGCCGCCAATGACTACTGGGCTGCCGTGGTCAGACCCGGGAAAATCCTGTTCGAGGTCGCGGGTGTCCCTCCCCAAGACGCTATGGAGGCCTTGGAACTGGCCGCGCACAAGCTGCCTATCCCGACCAAGACGGTGCAGCGGGACCGGATTGCCGCTTTGACGGGCCGGACTGAATAGAGGCGCAGAACGATGCAGATGCACGAGATCAGGGCTCTTACGGACCAGCAGTTGCAGGAAGAGCTGGAAAAGACCGAACGGGAGTTGATGGACCTCCGGTTCAGGGTCGCCACCAACCAACTACCCAACACCAACTTGCCCAGAACGGTGCGACGGACCATAGCCCGGCTGAAGACCGTCGCCAACGAACGGCAGCAGACGGAGGCTTAAGCTTGGCAAGGTCTATGAGGAAAGTTCGCACCGGGTCAGTGGTGCGCGTAGGAATGGACCGCACAGCGGTCGTGGAGATGGTGTGGAAGCAGCGCAGCCGGTTGTACCGCAAGCAGGTGCGGCGGTTGACAAGGTTCATGGTCCACGACCCCGACAACCGGTGCCAACTGGGAGATACGGTCCGCATAGAAGAGACCAGGCCCATCTCCAAGACCAAGCACTGGCGTTTACTGGAGATACTGGACAGCCGCCAAGTGGCCGACGTACAACCCATCGAGCTTGAAGCCGACGCGGAAGTGTTCGCCGAGGAAGACGAAGCGCTTGACGAGCTGGACCTAGAGGAAGAGGGCGAAGACGATTCCCAGGAACAGGACAACGAGGAATGATCCAGACTTACACACGGTTGACAGTAGCCGATAATAGCGGAGCCAAGGTTATCCGGTTGATCAACGTTCCCGGAAGCGGCAAGCGGAAGTTCGCCAGCTTGGGCGACGTGGTTGTGTGCAACGTCCGGGAAGCGGCCCCCAACTCCCCGGTACGCAAGGGCGACATAGTCAGGGCGGTGATAATTCGCCAAGCCCAAGGGCACAAAAGACCCGACGGCACCTACATCAGGTTCGACGACAACGCAGCGGTCCTGATATTGGATAACAGGCTTCCCCGGGGCACCCGCATATTCGGCCCTGTGGCCAGGGAATTGCGGGACCGTGGGTTTATGCGGATCATTTCCCTAGCCTCCGAGGTGGTATAATGCGCATCCGAAGCGGAGACAACGTATTGGTCATCGCCGGCAAGGAGAAAGGCAAGACCGGGCGGGTTGAGCGCCAGTTGACCAAGGAAAATCGTGTGGTGGTGGAAGGGGTAAACTTGATTACGCGCCATGTCAAGCCACGGCCCGGTATTCGGCAGTCGGGACGCATCCAACAGGAAGCCCCCATCCACGAGTCCAACCTCATGCTGATTTGCAACAAGTGCAACCGGCCCACCAGGCCCAATATTGTTTTCCTGGATACCGGGGCGCGAGTCAGAAGCTGTCCCAAGTGTCAGGAAGTGATCGATAATGCAAGATAATCAACGACAGAACGCACAACAAGCCACTGGGGAGCGGTCTCGACGCCGCAGGAATCAGGATGGTGAGACCGGCGGAGGCAGGCAACGGGGACGCGCCGCCGCCGTGGAAGAGGCTCCCGCAGCCGACGAGGCGCTGCCTCCTCCTCGAATGCTGGAGCTTTACCGGAACGAGATCGTTCCCACCATGATGCGGGAGTTCGGGTTCTCCAATCCGATGGAAGTGCCGCGCGTCCAAAAAATCGTGGTGAATATCGGGTTGGGGGAAGCCCTTACCAACGGCCGCGCCATGGAGAGCGCCACGCGGGACTTGGCGACCATAACGGGCCAGAAACCCATTATCACCAGGGCGCGAAAGGCCATCGCCGGATTCAAAATCCGTGAAGGCAACCCAATCGGCACCTGCGTAACCCTTCGCGGCGCAAGGATGTACCATTTCCTGGACCGTCTGATAAATATGTCCCTGCCGCGCATCCGCGACTTCCGGGGTATGCCCAGGCGTGGCTTCGATGGACGGGGCAACTTCTCCCTCGGCATCCGGGAGCAGATCATCTTCCCTGAGATAGATTACAACCAGATAGACCGGATCCGCGGGCTGCAAATCACCATCACCACCACGTCTCAAACGGATGCCTTGGCAACCCGCCTGCTGGAGTTGTACGGCTTCCCCTTCGTCCGCGAGGTGTAAAGGAGACCCAATGGCCAAAGCATCCAAGGTCCAGAAATGGCTGAGAAAGCCCAAGCACCCGGTCCGGTGGCACAGCCGCTGCAACCGTTGCACCAGGCCGCGGGCTTATATCCGGTACTTCGGCATTTGCCGCATCTGTTTTCGTGAATTGGCGCTGAACGGGGAGCTCCCCGGAGTGCGCAAGGCCAGTTGGTAGAGAGCCAGGAGGGATAGAGTCTTGCCGGTTACCGATCCTGTGGCGGATATGTTGACGCGTATCAGGAACGCTATACAAGTGCGCCACGAACAAGTCATGATGCCCCACTCCAAGACCAAGCTGGCTATCGCCAAGATTCTGAAGGAAGAAGGGTACATAAGGGACTTCGATATCCCCAGAGGGCAAGCCCATCCGACACTGCGGGTGCATCTGGCCTATCGTGAGCGGAGGGAGCCTGCCATCAGGGGCTTGAAGAGGGTCAGCAAGCCGGGACTGCGGGTCTACGTAGGGAAAGGCGAAATACCCAGGGTCTATGGTGGTTTGGGGTTGGCGATCCTTTCCACTTCCGAGGGCGTAATGGCCGGCCGCCAAGCGTGGCGCCGCGGTATCGGCGGGGAGTTGCTCTGTTATGTCTGGTAATGCAGTGGTCAACGGTCAGTCACAAGGTCGGACGCTGTCCCGCATAGGCCGCAAGTCCATTCCCATACCTGCCGGAGTGGACGTACAGATAGGGTATGGAGAGGTCACGGTCAAAGGCCCCCAAGGCACAATGACCCAGACTTACCATCCCGACGTCAAGGTCGCGGTGGAAGACGGCGCAGTGATCGTCGAGCGAATGTCCGAGCGGAAGTTTCACCATGCTTTGCACGGCTTGACGCGGAGTCTTATCGCCAACGCAGTACAGGGGGTATCGGAAGGGTACACCCGTACCTTGGAGTTGATGGGGGTGGGTTACAGGGTCCAACAAGCCGGCGACGGCATAATCCTGTTCGTTGGTTACAGCCACCAAGTAGAAATTCACCCACCGGAAGGCGTGACCATGGAGGTCGAGGGAAACAACCGGATTCACGTCCGTGGGATCGACAAGCAGAAGGTGGGGAACCTGGCAGCCAAGGTGCGCAAGGTCCGACCGCCCAACGCCTATAAGGAAAAGGGCATCCGGTACCAGGGCGAAGTCCTGCACTTCAAACCCGGAAAGGCCGCAGCCCGGAAGGCGTAGTCAAAGCCTATAGGCCTTCCAGTGATTCCCTACTTCCAGTAATAGAGACCGGAGAGAATTTCCAAGTGCCGAAGGACAAGAACGCTAGAAAATTGAGGCTGGTGCGCCATGCCCGGGTCCGCAACCGGGTGACGGGAACACCGGAACGTCCCAGGCTGTGCGTGTTTCGCAGTCTGCGGCATATCTACGCCCAAGTGATTGACGACACAGTGGGTCACACGCTGGTTTCCGCTTCCAGTGACGAGGCTGATGTCCAAAACAGCGGGGACACGAGACCAAAGATATCGGCGTCGGAAGCGGTGGGCAAGTTGCTGGCCCAAAGGGCCCAGTCCAAGGGCATCACCCAAGTGGTCTTCGACCGCGGGGGGTACAAGTATCACGGGCGGGTAAAGGCCCTGGCGGAAGCAAGCCGGCAAGGCGGCTTGCAGTTTTAGACGGTCTTCCGTCGGTCCGTCTCCTCCGCGAAGGCGGGGCGAGGGCGGGTATAGCTGACCAGTCCGCATGAGTTAAAGGAGAGAATTCCCTGTATGGTTACCGCAACGAATCGTCCAAGAGCGCCCCGTTTCCGGGAAGAAGACACTGGCGGTTTCACCGAACGGGTGGTGCTGACACGTCGAATCGCTAAGGTAGTCAAGGGAGGTAGGCGGCTCAGGTTCAACGCGTTGGTCGTGGTGGGCGACGGAGAGAGCCAGGTTGGCGCGGGACTGGGCAAGGCCTTGGTAATTCCCGACGCCGTTCGGAAGGGCAACGCGGTGGCCCGCCGCAACATGGTCACGGTGCCGCTGAAAAACGGCACCATTCCCCAGCAAATCACGTTGAAGCGCGGCGCCACCATCGTGGTGATAAAGCCCGCCCGAGAGGGCACCGGAGTCATCGCCGCCGGTGCGATGCGAGCGATTCTGGAACTGGGCGGCGTAAAGGATGTTGTAGGCAAGTCCCTTGGGTCCCGCAACCCGATCAACATAGTTTACGCGACCCTCGATGCGCTCCGGGAACTGCGCGACCCTGATGAGGAGCGCGCCCGTCGTGCTGCTCCACTCCCCCCTCCCACTCGCCAGGGAAGATAACGCCGCCGGGCCTTGGAATCCGGTCCGAAGGCTAATACTAAGGTAGATAAATGGCCCAGCTACAGATTACTTGGACAAAGAGTTGCATCGGGCGCCCCCAGAACCAGCGAAGAATTATCCAGTCACTGGGTCTGCGGCGGTTGCACCAATCGGTGGTCCATGCCGATACGCCATCCATAAGAGGGATGATCAACAAGGTGACTCACTTGGTGACGGTGAAGGAGCTGGAAGACGGATCATGATGGAACATCAACTGGCGCCCCACCCGGGGGCCAGAAAGAACAGGAAACGGGTCGGCAGAGGCGACTCCGCCGGGCAGGGCAGCACCGCCGGCCGCGGCATGAAGGGGCAGAAGTCCCGTTCCGGCCCCGGGCCGCGGCCCGGTTTCGAGGGCGGTCAATTGCCGCTGATCAAAGGTTTGCCCATGAAGCGGGGCTTCCACAATAAGTTCAAGACCCACTACTCCCTTGTCAAGCTGGGAGACCTGGACCGGTTTGAGGCGGGAGCGCACGTTACCCCGGAGGCATTGCTGCAACGGGGCTACGTAAGGAACCTGAACCGGCCCATCAAGATACTGGGTGACGGCGAAATCACCAAGGCCCTCACCGTGACGGCGAACCGGTTTACTCAATCGGCCCGGGAGAAGATAGAGGCGGCACAGGGTAGGGTGGAGGAGTTGTAGTCTCAATGCTATCGGCGGAAGCTCAGGGGGGACGCCTTCCAAGGTTACTCCAAGCTGCGATAGACGCGTTCAGTTTACCGGACCTGCGGGCCAAAATCCTGTTCACGTTGGCCATGCTGGCCATTTACAGGTTCGCCGCTCACATCCCTATGCCGGGGATTGACCAAGCGCAGCTTGCGAACCTGTTCGAAGCCAACCCCCTCTTGGGATTCTTGGACCTGTTCAGCGGCGGCGCCCTGAGGCGGATGAGCATCGTGGCCTTGGGCGTCTTCCCTTACATCACGGCATCCATCGTGATGCAGTTGCTGACCCCGGTGATCCCCAACCTCCAGGAAATGGCTCGGGAAGGGGAGTCGGGGCGGGCCAAGATCAACCGCATAACTCACTGGCTGACGGTGCCCATAGCACTGGCGCAAGGGTATGGGCAGTTGATGCTGTTGCAACAGACCAACGTATTGCCGGCAGTGGGGTTCAGCGCCGAGGCCCTGCTTCCCACCATTGCGGCGCTGCTGTCCATAGTTGCCGGTACCATGTTTTTGGTATGGATAGGCGAGTTGATAACCGAGCGCGGCATCGGCAACGGTGTGTCGTTGATAATATTCGCCGGCATCGTGGCCGGGTTCCCGGGCCTGATAAGCCAAGGTTTCCTGGACCGGGACAATGTGCTTGGCATCGGCTTCTTTGCTTTGATAGGCCTCGTCATAATCGCGCTGATAGTAATGTTCAACGAAGCTCACCGGCGCATTCCGGTGCAGTACGGCCGCAGTATATTCCGGGGAGGCAGGATGTACCGGCAGAGCGGGGCGACCTATCTGCCCCTGCGGATAAATTCCGCGGGTATGATCCCGCTGATTTTCGCGTTCTCTATCGTCATACTCCCGGGCACCATAGCGACCTACTTTTCCACAAGCCCCGGCGTTGTCGGCGACTCCGCGCGTTTCTTCGCGGATCTGGTGGTGCCCACATCACCGCTCTACTGGGTGATGGTGTTCATTCTGGTGGTGATCTTCACCTTCTTTTATACGCTGGTGGTCTTCAACCAGCAGAACCTGGCTGAAAACCTGCAACGCAACGGAGGGTTCGTTCTGGGCATACGCCCCGGCAGACCTACCCAAGAGTATCTCAACCGGGTCATTGTGCGCATTACCATGGGCGGAGCCCTGTTCCTGGGGTTCGTCGCCATCGTCCCATACATAGCGTCGCTGATAACGGGCGTGCAAGCGATCTCCCTGAGCAGCACCAGCCTGTTGATCATGGTAGGCGTGGGGTTGGACACGTTGCGCCAGTTGGAGGCGCAATTGATGATGCGCAACTACGAAGGCTTTTTGAGGTAGGCCCGAGTGTCTCAGGGATTGAGATTGGTCCTGTTCGGGCCGCCGGGAGCCGGCAAAGGCACCCAGGCCCAGTTGTTGACGCAACAATTGAGCGTGGAACAGATCAGTTCGGGCGATCTTTTTCGCCACCACTTGAGAGCCGAGACGCCTTTGGGACTGAGAGCAGCCGAGTACATGAACCAAGGGTTGTTGGTGCCCGACGAAGTCACCATTGACATCATGCTCGACAGGGTGTTGTCACTGGAATCGCAGGAAGGGTTTATCCTGGACGGGTTTCCCCGCAACCGGAATCAAGCCGAAGCCTTGGAGGAGGCCCTTGACCGGAGGTCGAGAAGACTGGACAAGGTAGTGTCCATGGATGTGCCGGAAGAGGAATTGCTGAGGCGCTTGGCAGGACGGTTCGTCTGCCGCGAATGCCAAGCCCCATATACAATTTCCTCCGCACAGGAAGCCAAGGGGCAGATTCCCGGGTGCGAGCGGTGCGGTGGCGAGCTTTACCAGCGGGCCGACGACCATCCTGACGCCGTGAAAAAACGCATAGAGGTCTATTTCTCGGAGACCTTCCCGGTCCTGGACTTTTACCGCGGCCGAGGGTTGCTGGCGGAGGTCCTTGGGGTAGATACGGTGACCAATATCAACCGGCGGATTCTGGTCGAGTTGGGAAAGGTGGATTCCCGCCTTCGCGGGAATGACGAAAGTTAGGTCACTTGGATTGCGGAACTGTCGTCACGGAGCCGAAACTTTCCAAGAATCCCAATTCAAGGTAGAATAGGACAAATGAACCAAAGCAAAAAGAAAGGCACTGCCTCCAACTCAGCGTCTCCGTACACTGGTGGGATTACTATCAAGTCCCCCGAGGAGATGGACGCGATGCGCCGGGCCGGGGCGGTCGTGGGTGCGACCCTGACCTTGTTGCGACGGTCGATCGAGCCCGGAATGACCACCAAGGACCTGGACAATATCGCTTACAAGGAAATCACGCGCCACGGCGCGAAGCCCGCCTTCAAAGGTTACCGGGGGTTCCCTGCCAGTATATGCGCGTCGGTCAATGAGGAGATTGTCCACGGGATTCCCGGCAAAAGAAGGCTGAAAGAGGGCGACATCGTCAAGGTGGACGTCGGCGCCACAGTAGACGGATTCATAGGCGATGCTGCAATATCAATGGCGGCGGGAGCGGTCTCTCAAGAGGCCGAGGACTTGATGAACGCCACCCGGGAGAGCCTTGAACAGGGTATCAAGGCCGCTCTTCCCGGCAATCGCATTGGCGACATCGGCGCAGCGATCCAGGCTTACGGCGAGTCCCGCGGCTATGGCGTCGTCCGCGAATTCGTAGGCCATGGCATTGGACGGTTCCTGCACGAAGACCCGCAGGTCCCCAACTACGGGCAGCCGGGACGGGGCATATTGTTGCGGCCGGGAATGTGCATCGCCATCGAACCCATGTTGAACCTGGGCGACTGGCGCACTCGTATCCTGGACGACCAGTGGACGGTGGTTACCCTGGACGGCAAGTTGTCATCCCACTTCGAGCACACCATAGCCATCACCGAAGATGGCCCCGAGATTCTGACCGTCAATTCCTGAATCGGGAATCGGCGGCCGCGGCCTGTCTGTTCAACCCAAACCTTCTGAGGACATATATGGCAAAAAAGCAAGCTATCGAGGTTGAAGCAAGCGTAACCGAGGCATTGCCCAACGGCATGTTCCGGGTGACGTTGCCCAACGAACACAACGTACTGGCCCACGTGTCGGGCAAGATTCGGATGCACTTTATACGGGTGTTGCCAGGCGACCGGGTACTGGTTGAACTGTCGCCCTACGATTTGACGCGGGGGCGCATTACTTACCGGTTCAAGTAACCGGACGTTACAAATAATCGGCAAGGAAGAGGGCCTTGAAAGTATCCGCATCGGTAAAGGTAAGGTGCGACAAGTGCCGCATTATCAAGCGCAAGGGGATAATCCGCGTTATCTGTTCTAATGCGCGTCACACCCAGAGACAGGGTTAAACAGGTCTAACCGCAGGAGGCCAAGAATGGTCCGTATAGCTGGAGTTGACGTTCCAGACCGGAAGAAAGCGCACGTTGCGTTGCGCAGTATTTACGGTGTTGGCCCGGTAATCGCTTCGCAAATCCTGGAGAAGGCCAACATTGACACCGACTCTCCCCCGCGAATGAATGAGCTGTCGGAAGCCCAAGTTGACCGCATCAGGGAGATCGTCGACCGTGAGTATCTCTCCGAGGGTGATCTGCGCCGGGACGTGAACCAGAATATCCGCCGGTTGATAGAGATAGGGACCTACCGGGGACTGCGGCACCGGCGCGGACTGCCGGCCCACGGTCAACGGACCCGGACAAACGCACGGACCAGGAAAGGACCCCGCCGGACCGTGGCCGGAAGAGGCCGCCGGACCGGAGGCAAGAAGTAATTGGTGGTGGTTTATGCCTAGACCAAGAACCCGCCGCCGGGAACGGCGGACCGTCGTACAAGGACGGGCGTACATATATTCCACGTTCAACAACACGCTGGTCAGCATCACCGACACGATTGGCAACGTTATCGCGTCGGCCAGCGCCGGTACCGTTGGTTTCAAGGGATCACGGAAAGGCACCGCCTTTGCTGCTCAACGGGCTGCGGAGCAGGCGGCTCGACAGGGTATGGACTACGGACTCCGCCAAGTCGACGTTCTGATCAAAGGCCCCGGCGCCGGACGGGAAGCGGCCATACGTTCGCTTCAAGGCGCCGGACTGGTGGTAACCAGCATCAGAGACGTAACGCCTATCCCGCATAACGGGTGCAGACCGCCGAAACGAAGAAGGGTCTAAGCCTCAACATCAACGCCATTCCCGCTCAGGTGCGCCACGCCCGCAAGGGCAGGGGCGGGAATCCAAAGGAAAACGCATGGGCAGATATACCGGGCCGTCCTGTCGGCTGTGCCGGCGGGCCGGAGAAAAACTATTTCTGAAAGGGGAGCGGTGCTTCACCCCCCGATGCGCCATAGAGCGGCGCAGGTCCGCTCCCGGAGAGCAGTCACGTCGCCGGAGGCGTGCTTCGGACTACGGCGTGCATCTCTTGGAAAAACAGAAGGCGAAATACATCTACGGGGTGCTGGAGTCGCAATTCAGGAAATACATGGCTCAGGCATTCGATGCGCCCGGCGTCACCGGTCTCAATTTGTTGCGCTCCTTGGAAAGACGCTTGGACAACGTGATCTTCCTGCTGGGTTTTGCCGACTCCCGGAAGCAGGCCCGGCAGATGGTCCTGCACAACCACTTCCAAGTAAACGGAAAGAGGACCGATATTCCTTCGTACCAAGTGGAGGTGGGAGATGTGATTTCGTGGAAGGAGTCGGACAAGACGACCGATTATTTCGCCGAGCGGACCGACGGCATTCCCAAGCGGCCCGTGCCGGAATGGTTGATGTTGGACCAGACCGATATGACGGGAAGGGTCATGAATATGCCGGCGGATGAGGACTTGCAGCAGGCGATTAACTCGCGGCTCATCGTAGAGTTTTACTCGAGGTAAGAACGGCAACGCATCCCGTCATTCCCGTGCAAACGGGAATCTATGGTTTCCCGCCTTCGCGGGAAAGACCGTGTGGGAGAATATCAATGTTAGACACTTATATCCTGCCTCCCAGCAATGGGGACGGAGGGCCCGAGGCCATAACCCCCGCCGTCCATGTGCTGGAATCGGAGGAGACCTACGGAAAGGTCTCCGTGGAACCTTTGCCAAGAGGGTTTGGCCCCACCATCGGCAACCCGTTGCGGCGGATACTGTTGAGTTCCACCGGCGGCAGCGCCATTACCTGGGTCAAGATAGAAGACGCAGTGCATGAGTATGCGCCCATCCCCGGAGTCAAAGAAGAGGTGATGGAGCTGCTGCTCAACATCAAGCGGATCCGCATTCGGGCCATGGCGGAGCGCGCCGGCAAGATGCGCTTGGATATCTCGGGACAGGGCCGTATCTGTGCCGGGGACATCGCCACTTCCAACGATTTCCAGATAGTGAACCCGCAACTGCATTTGGCTACCCTGGACTCGGACGACGCCCGGCTGGCGATTGAGTTCAACGTCGAGCAAGGCGTAGGGTACAAACAAATCGACACTAGCGAAGAACGAGATTCGTCTCCGGTGGGTGTCCTGCCACTGGATGCGGTGTTCAACCCGGTACGCAACGTTAAGTTTGAAATCGCTCCCACTCGAGTTGGACAGGACATGAGTTATGAGCGGTTGGTGCTGGAAGTTTGGACCGACGGCACCATCAAGCCGGTGGAGGCTGTTCACAGGGCTGCGGAATCCCTGGTCAACTACTTCTTCCTGTTCAGCAACCTGGACCGGGCGTCCGCGGCAGGCATGGACCGTCTGCCCTTGGTGGTGTCTCCCGAGGTTTATCAGACTCCCGTTGAGCGGTTGGGACTGACTCCCAGAACTCTGAACTGCTTGAAACGCGCCCACGTTACCAAGGTGGGAGAAATCCTGGAGATGACCGACGAGGAATTGCTCAAGATCAGGAACTTGGGCGAAAAGTCGTTGGAGGAGTTGCACGACAGGCTGAACGAAAGGGGGATTGCGTACCGGGGCAGCGGCGGCCAGGTAAGCGTCGGCGGGGATACTACTCCCGCGGAATGGAACTACCCGGCAAACACTATCTCAGCGGAGGACTTGGGTGAGTTGATGGCGCCGGGGAGCGGGTTGGCGCCCAATACCGGCGACGATGACGGCTTCGAAGACGATGAGGACTTCGAGGACGATGACTTGGATGATGAGGAGGACTATTAGCTATGGCCTCTCATCGAATCGCCGGCAGAAAGCTCAGCCGGTACAAAGACCAGAGGACCGCCTTGCTGAGAGGGCTCGCGGGCGACCTGATCCGTCACGAACGAATAACGACCACACTGGCGAAAGCCAAAGAGACGCGGGTGGTGGCGGAAAAGTTGATAACCCACGGAAAGAAAGGGACCCTGCACCACCGGCGCTTGGCCTTGGCGCAAATTCCCGACAAAAAGGTCGTGGCGAAGGTCTTCGACGAAGTGGCTCCCAGGTACGCCGAGCGACCCGGTGGGTATACCAGGATCATCAGGCTGGGGCGGCGACAAGGGGATGGCGCTGCCATGGCGATAATCGAACTGGTCTAGGGAGTCAAAAAGCATTATCAGAATAGCGCTGGTGGTCGAATACGATGGGACCAAGTACATGGGGTTCCAGTTCCAGCCGGACCAACCGACTATACAGGGGGAGATAGAGGACAGTCTTTATAAGTTCACAAGAGAATGGACCCGCATTCGGGGAGCCAGCCGCACCGACTCCGGCGCCCATGCTCAAGGGCAAGTGGTGGACTTCCTGACAGGCAGCCGGAATAGTCTTGACGCCTATGCTGCAGGACTGAATTTTTACCTGCCCCGGGATATCAGGGTTCAGGCCGTGTACAAGGCGCCCCTGGACTTTCACTCCCGCAAGAATGCTGTCAGCAGGATTTACCGGTACGAGATTTCCAACAGGCCTTGGCCGTCACCCCTGCGTCGGTACAGCACTTATTGGGTTCGTGACAGCCTCGATGTTGACCGGATGGCGGCTGCGGCAAGGCACTTGGTTGGAGAACACGATTTCAGGCCGTTCGCCCCGGGGTTTGCCACTGAACGCAGCGCCGTGCGCAGGGTGTCACGGTGGGATGTCCGGCGAGACGGGGACTCGGTTGTACTGGAGTGCGAGGGCAACGGGTTCCTCAAACACCAAATAAGGCGGGCAACGGGGTTGCTGATAGAGATTGGAAAAGGAAAGTGGCCGGAGTATATAGTCAAGGACGTGTTGACCGGACAGGCAAACGGCAAAGTGGAATGGGCCTCCGTCCCAGCTTGCGGATTATGCTTGATGAAGGTTACTTATCCTAATTTTCCACCACAGGAATTATCTTAAATGAAACGGACCAGCACATATTTTCCCAAGGCCGGTGATGTTCCGGCCAACTGGCGTGTTATCGACGCGACAGGCCAGACTCTAGGACGAATCGCACGGGACATAGCGGTGGCGTTGCAGGGCAAGGACAAGCCCGGCTACACTCCCCACGTCCTGACCGGCGACTATGTGGTGGTGCTTAACGCCGCCAAAGTGCGTGTCACCGGACGGAAAATGACCCAGAAAATGTACTACCGCCACAGCGGATACGTGGGCAACCTGCGCAGCTTCAGGCTGATAGACATGATGAAGTCCCACCCCGACAGGGTAATCCAACTGGCGGTCAAAGGGATGTTGCCGCGCAATCATAACGGGCGCGAGATGCTGCGCCGACTGAAGGTTTACGCCGGAGACGAGCACAGGCATCAAGCCCAGGTCGCTGCGTCAAGTAACCGGACTGAGGGGTAGGTAATAACGTTGGTTCAAGCCGCTACAAACCAGGAATACTACTACGGCACCGGAAAGCGCAAGACATCGATCGCCAAAGTAAAGCTTTACTTGGACGACGACGCGCCCTTCATCGTCAACGGGAAGACCATAGACGAGTACTTCAACTGGAGGCCTTGGCGGGACATCATCACCGAGCCGTTCCGCACCAGCAATACCGTCAATCGCTTCCGGGTGGTTGTCAAAGTATTGGGGGGAGGCGTCCATTCCCAAGCCGAGGCCATCCGCCACGGGATAGCGAGAGCGTTGGTAGCTTACGATGCGTCCCTGAAACCCGGCCTGCGCCGCCACGGATTTATCACCCGTGACGCCCGCATCAAGGAAAGCAAGAAGTACGGGTTGAAGCGGGCCCGTCGCGCGCCTCAGTACACCAAGCGGTAGAACGCCGGATTCCGGGCGGTCAGACTCCCAGATATTCGGTCGCCGCGTCCAATAGAGCGTCTACCGTCTGGGGTTGCCCCGCTTCAGCATATATCCTCAGTAGAGGCTCTGTCCCTGAGAACCGGCAGATCAGCCACCCCCCGTCAAAAATGAACCGGCGTCCGTCTATCTCGTCGGAATTGCGCACCGGCATTCCGGCCAGTGCGGTAAATTGAGGGTTGCGTAATAGCTTCTCGATACGCTCTCGGTCGCCGGAGTCAAAGTGCACGTCGCGCCGGTAGTAATAGTGAGGGCCGACCTGGTCGAACAGGCGCTGGACCAGTTGAGAGGGAGTAGACCCGGTCTTGACCATGTATTCCAGCACGTAAAGGGCGCTTAGCACTCCGTCGCGTTCCGGTATGTGGCCCCGGAAGGCGAATCCTCCGCTTTCCTCGCCCCCCATCAGTGCGTTCACCTCGGACATCCTGGGGCCGATGTACTTGAACCCCACCCGCATCTCGTGTACGTCCACGCTAAATCGTTCGGCCAGCTTGTTTAGCATTACCGACGACGTGACGCCCTTGACCAGCGCCCCACGTTCGCCCTTCTGCTCCAACAGGTACTGGGCCAATATGGAGAAGACTTCCAGCGTAGTGATGAATCGGCCATGCTCGTCCACCACTCCAACCCGGTCGGCGTCTCCGTCCAATGCCAGTCCGACGTTGGATTCCCCCCGTTTACTCATATCAATAAGGGTTGAAAGGTTGCTGGCAATGGGCTCCGGCTGGGCCATGCCGGGAAACGCCGGGTTCCGATACCCGTTGATTTCATGGGCCGACGTCCTGCCGCCGGAAATGAGTTTCGGGAGGTAGCCGCCCCCGGCTCCGAACATGGCGTCCACGGCCACCCGCAGACCGGCGTTCCTGATGGCTTCCAGGTCGACCAATTCTCCAACCCTTTCCAAGTAGGGCGGAGCGGGCGCGAAGTCTACGACACTCCCCTGCTCCCTGGCGCGGGCCAAGGGGACGGACTTCACCTCTTCGGCTTGGGCTATAGCCAGTTCCAGTTGGTCGGTAATCTCTTGGGTGGCGCTGCCGGCGTATTCCGGCTTGAACTTGAACCCGTTCCAAACGGCGGGGTTGTGAGAGGCGGTGATGACAGCGGCTCCGGCGGCCTGGAGATGCAAAACGTTATAGCTGACCACGGGCGTGGGAGCCGACTCTTGGGCCAAGTAGACCTTGACGCCGTTGGCGGCGGCCACGGATGCTACCTTCTCGGCGAATTCGCGGGACAGGAAGCGAGTATCGTAGCCGACCACCAAGCCTTTCTGGGCAATGCCCTGGTCCGCCAGGTAGTCGGCCAGTCCTTGGGCGCAACGGCCCACGTTGTCAAAGGTGAAATCGTCGGCTATAACCCCGCGCCATCCGTCGGTGCCGAACCGGATGTCTGTCGTCATCTTCCCTCCCAAGCCGCCGGTATCATTTCCAGTACCGGAGTGACAAGCACAGAAAAGAGCAGGCTAGGGCGAAGTGACCTTGGCAAGGCAAGCCTCGATGGCCTGTTCCCACTCGTCCACGTTGAAGAAGTGAGGGCCTGCTCCTCCGCGATACGCGACCAAGCCGTCGGTATCGATCAGGTAGAGCCGTTCCGGGGCAGCGCCATAGCCATAGTCAACAGCATTGTCCATTTCTTCGACAAGGACCGGGAGTTTTATGTCGAGGCCCAAACTGCAAGCCGCCGCCGTTTCCTCACGTTCGTCGTAGCTCTGGTGCTGGCGGTAGATTACATTCTCCTCGACGTTTATCGGCATTTGCCAACCGTCGGACGGGTGCGCTTCCTGTACGTACACTACGAAGAACTCGACTTGACTCCCGAACCGATTGTAGACCTCTTCTATGCGCCCAACCTGGGAGCGGAAAGGTGGTCAAGTGTAGCTGCCGAAAACAAAGGCGACGGGCCTTTTACCGCGATAATCGGATAGTCGGACACGTTCTTCCGACCCCAATAATTTGAGTTCAAAGTCCGGCGGCTCCTTGCCCACCGCCGGCCCCATTTCGTCTCTGGCTATAACGGCGTCCAAGGCGGCTTGAAGCTGCGGCGGCAGGCCCTCTTTTGCGGGGGCAAGGTATTGCTTGGCGGTGAAGGCGCCCGGCGGATACGCTTTGGCCTGTTCCTTGGCGGCGTCAATCGCTCTTCGCATGACGCCGCGTTCATCCGGAGTCAGCCGTTGCATCAGGTTGTCCCTTTCCTGCTTTTGCATTTCCCGCCCCCCTGCCGGAAGTATTCGGGCTTTGGCGCTTTTCCGCTTTAGCCGGAGATTCCAGCGGCAGCCCTCAGAACATCCGCCTTGTCGGTGCGTTCCCAAGGCAGGTCAACGTCCGCACGGCCAAAATGACCGTAGGCGGCCGTCTTGCCGTAAATGGGCCGTCGCAGGTCAAGGTCCTCGATTATCGCCCCCGGTCGCAGGTCGAAGTTGTCCTGGACCAGTTGCTCGATTTTCTCGTTGGGGAAGTGGCTGGTGTCGAAGGTCTCCACGGACACGGAAATCGGTCTGGCGACGCCGATGGCGTAGGAGACAATAACCTCGACCCGGTCCGCCAGTCCGGCGGCCACCAGGTTCTTGGCGACATACCGGGCGGCGTAGGCGCCGGACCGGTCGACCTTGGTCGGGTCTTTGCCGGAGAACGCGCCGCCGCCGTGCCGGGCGATGCCGCCGTAGGTGTCTACCAGGATCTTGCGTCCGGTCAACCCGGTGTCTCCCTGTGGCCCGCCGATAACGAACCATCCGCTGGGGTTGACGTAGTACTTGGTGTCGTCGTCCAGCAGATTCTCAGGCACCACTGGCTTGATGACATGCTCGATGATGTCGCTGTAAATGATTTCTCTGAATGCGTCCCGGTCTTCCTGGTCCTCATGCTGTGTGCTTATGACCACCGCATCAACCCGGTGAGGCTTGCCGTAGCGGTATTCCACGGTTACCTGTGATTTGCCGTCGGGTCCCAGGTAAGGGAGGGTACCGTCCTTACGCACCGCGGCCAGCCGTTCCACCAAGCGATGGGACAGATCAACCGTCAAGGGCATCAGGCTTTCCGTCTCGTTGCAGGCGAAACCCACCATCATCCCTTGGTCGCCGGCGCCCGTGGCCCTCCTGGCGTCGGCAGCTTCGCCTTCGGTACGATGCTCCAAGGCGGTGGTGACACCCTGGCTGATGTCGGCCGATTGCTGGCTGACGTGGGCGACAACTCCGCAGGAGTGGCCGTCCAAGCCGTACTTGACGTCGGTATAGCCGATGTCGAGCATGACTTGCCGGGCGATGTCGTTGAAGTCCAGGTTTGAGTTCGATGTTATCTCGCCGGTGACCATCACCAGGTTCTTGGTGGCCACGGTCTCGCAGGCTACCCTGCTCATCCGGTCTCCGGCCAATGCGGCGTCCAGAACCGCGTCGGAAATCTGGTCGCACAGCTTATCCGGATGGCCTTCGGTGACCGATTCGGAGGTCAACAGGTACTTGGGCGACTCGTGAAACAGTAGAGGCATAAGGGTTACTCCATGATTCGTTTCATTGATTCTTGGATAACTGGTTCAGGTCCCTTCTTCCCAACTCTCCGAGTAACGGAGTTGTTCGGGGGTCATGCTGTCGATAGAGATTCCCAGCGACTCCAGCTTGAGCCGTCCGACTTCCTGGTCGATCTCCTTGGGCACCACGTACACGCCGGGGTCCAGGTCGCGGTGATTGGCGACCACGTGCTCTACGCTGAGGGCCTGGTTGGCGAAGCTCATGTCCATTACCGCGGAGGGATGGCCTTCGGCGGCGGCAAGATTTATCAAGCGGCCGTCCGCCAGAAGGTAAATCTTCCGCCCGTCACGAAGCTGCCACTCTTCCACGAAGGGGCGCACTTCCTTGCTGCCGGTGGACATGTCCTTCAGCGCGTCGATGTCGATCTCCACGTTGAAATGACCGCTGTTGCTGAGGATGGCCCCGGAGGGCATGATTTCCATTTGCTCCCGGCCTATGGCGTGATAGCCGCCAGTCGCGGTTATGAATACTTCGCCTACCTTGGCGGCCTCCAACGCGCTCATTACGGTGAAACCGTCCATCACCGCTTCCAGGGCGCGGATGGCGTTGACCTCGGTGACTATGACGTGGGACCCCATGCCACGGGCCCTGGACGCGATCCCCCTGCCACACCAGCCGTAGCCCGACACCACCACCCGGCGCCCCGCCCAAAGGATGTTGGTGGCCCTGGTAATGCCGTCCAGGGTGCTTTGGCCGGTGCCGTAGCGGTTGTCGAAGAAATGCTTGGTCTCCGCTTCGTTCACCGCGATGATGGGGTAGGCCAGCTTGTTGTCGTTGGCCATAGCGGTCAGGCGGATAACTCCCGTTGTGGTCTCCTCCGTCCCGCCTATAACGTTTGACAACAGGTCAGAGCGTTGCTGGTGCAACATGGTCACCAAGTCGGCCCCGTCGTCCATGGTTATCTGGGGTTGGTGGTCCAGCGCGGCGGTGATGTGCTGGTAGTAGGTCTCCTCATCCTCGCCCTTGATGGAGAAGGTAGGGATGCCGTACTCCTTCACCAGCGCCGCCGCCGTCTCGTCTTGCGTGCTGAGAGGGTTGCTGGCGCAAAGCACCAGGTCGGCCCCGCCGTCTTTAAGAGTCAAAGCGAGATTCGCCGTTTCGGTGGTCACGTGCAAGCAGGCTGACATGCGTACTCCGGCCAACGGCTTTTCCCGCACGAACCGCTCGCGGATAAGATTCAGCACGGGCATTTCCCGCCCGGCCCACTGGATACGGTTTACGCCCTCGTCGGCCAAGGACAGGTCTTTCACGTGTCCATCACGTTGTGTTGAAGCCAATGGTTACTCCTTGGAAGGATATTTGCCGGTTTGGTCCCGGCTGCCTTCGTTGCTACGGGTTTTCTCCGTAAGTAGTTGGGAAGTTCCCGGCAATCCAAGCCGGAGTGCCATCCTCGATGTTGTAGAGGTTCTCCGAGTCGTACCCCATTGATGCAGCCACCTCGCAGGCCAGACCGCTGCGCACGCCGGCGGCGCAGATGAACAGCAGCTTCTTGTCGCGCGGCACCTCGTCCATGCGGCCGGCCAGCTCATCGATGTTGATGTGGAGAGCGCCGGAGACATGGCCGGTTACCCATTCGTCGTCGCGTCTGACATCCACCACGACGGTGTTTTCCGGGTCGGCCGCCAGGATTTCGTTAGCCTCCGGGGAATCCACCCGGTAGTAGGGTTCACCAGCCTCTTGCCTGGGCATGGTCTGTCCTCCTTGAGAATTCTGGTCGGGAAAATCAGGTCAGGTAGCGGCCCGTAATCGGATCCATTTTGCGCTTGAGCTCGTCGGGAATCATGTCGCGGTTGGTTACGATGGCGTCCTGCAATGCCGAACCACAGGGGCAGTCCCACTCCACGTCGAGGCGGGGAATTACCCTCTGGAGCAGTTCTTTCGACGCGGCGACGTTCTTGAGGAGATTGGCTATAATCATCTCCACGGTGACGCTCTCCTCTTCCTCGTGCCAGCAATCGTAGTCCGTAATCCAGGCCATCGTCGCGTAGCATATTTCCGCTTCCCTGGCCAGCTTGGCTTCCGGCAAAGCGGTCATGCCAATCATGTCGGCGCCCCAGGAGCGGTACATGAACGACTCGGCCCTGGTGGAGAAGGCCGGGCCTTCCATCACCACCAGTGTGCCACCCTCGTGGACGGACAAGCCCATCTCCGCCGCTTGTTCGTAAACAATCCGGCTGGCTGGGGCGCAGAATGGGTCGGCAAAGGTGATGTGGACGGCTGCGCCCTGGTCGAAGAAGGTGTTGTTCCGGCTGCGGGTGCGGTCGATAAGCTGGTCCGGCACCACCAGGTCGAGGGGTCTCAGTTCCTCTTTCAGGCTGCCCACGGCGCTTATGGAGATGATTCGCTCCACGCCCAGGGTCTTGAGGGCGTAGATGTTGGCGTGGCTGGGCAGGTTGGTTGGGCTGATGCGGTGTCCCCGGCCATGACGGGGAACGAAGGCCACCGGGATATCCGACAAACGCCCGACGGCGATGGAGTCGCTGGGGCTTCCGAAGGGGGTCTCGACGTCAACGAACTCCAACCCGGAGAGACCGTCCATTTCGTAAAGGCCGCTGCCTCCGATTATCCCTATTCTCGCTTGCTTGTCCGGCATAGCCAAACGCCTACCCCTCCGCCTTGGCCGATTCGACGGCCAGTTTCAGACTTTCGAGATACGGGGCGCGGGAGACGCCCGCCTCGGAAACGATGGCGTCCACGTAGCGATGGGGAGTAACGTCGAAGGCGGGGTTCATTGCCGCAATGTCCGGGGGCGCGGTGGGATGGCCTTGAATGCGGGTGACTTCCTCCGCCGGGCGTTCCTCTATCCGTATATCGTTCCCGGAGGGCAGGTCGAGATCAATGGTGCTGGTGGGCGCCGCCACGAAAAACGGGATGCCGTTTTCCTTGGCCAGCACCGCCAGGGTATAGGTACCTATCTTGTTGGCGGTGTCGCCGTTGGCGGCGATGCGGTCGGCCCCGGTGATTACGCAACTGATTTGGCCGGTGTTCATCATCATTCCCGCCGCCGAGTCCACTATCAGCGTGGCGGGGATGCCCAACTGGTGGAACTCCCACGCGGTCAGGCGAGAGCCTTGTAAAAAGGGACGGGTCTCGGTGTTGAACACCCGGAACCGCTTGCCGTCCTCCCATCCGGCCCGGATGACGCCCAAGGCCGTTCCAAAACCGGAGGTGGCCAAGGCGCCGGTGTTGCAGTGGGTCAGCACCGAGCCGCCGTCGGGCATCAATTCCTTGCCCAGTTCGCCCATGCGCCGGTTGATCTCCTCGTCCTGGGCGTGAATGGCTTGAGCCTCGGCCAGCAGGCGGGCCGGAATTTCCTTGGCGTCGGGCTCGTCCTGGGCCAAGCGGAGCATCCGCTGCACCGCCCACTGGAGGTTGACGGCGGTGGGGCGGGCCGCACCGATGCGACCGGCGGCGGATTCCAGCTTCGTCAAGTAGTCCGTTCTGCCGTCCGCGGCAATTTCCCGCGCGGCCATTGCCATAGCGTAACCGGCAGTCACTCCGATTGCTGGCGCTCCTCTGACCCGCATCTCACGGATTGCGTCTATCGCCTGTTCGTACCGGGAGACCTCGACATTGACCTCTTCCAACGGCAAACGCGTCTGGTCCAACAGCCACAGCTTGCCGTCGGTCCAATGGATTGGCCTGATCTCGTTCACCGGAGGTTGCTCCCAATCAAGGGTAATTTACAAGGCACAGGCATCGACACGAAGCGGTTTTTCAGAGAATGGTGGACGGGCGGAATGCGGACTCCATAAAAAAGCTTCTCTTTTCAGAGAAGCTCAATAAAAGACCAAGCCCCTCATCTTTCGCCTGTCGCCACATCCCCGCCACAGACGCCGGAATTAGCACCGTGTCTCGCGTTCACTGTAAGCGAACGCTATGACCGGTTGCCCGGCTTCATCGGGCCGTCCCCTCAGCCGTTCTGGATAAAGGGTTCCAATTTGTGCCCTAGTTGTTAATCAAGGCTATGGTAACCAGCGGCCAGCCGTGTGTCAAGGACAGCGAGTCGGTTGACACGCCGTAGGGCCGCCAACATAATTATCCCCCAACCCACGCCGCCGTTGCTCATACCGCTTAACGCGCGCACCAACCGAGGAGCAGGGTGAGTTGACAGGAAGCTCCCGCATACCCCTTCCACCGGAAGAGACGGGCCTGTTCGCGGACCTCTATGAACTGACCATGGCGCAAGCCTACTTCCGCCAAGAGATGTTCGCGCCCGCAACCTTCAGTCTCTTTATCCGCGAATATCCGCCCAACCGGGGATACTTCGTGGCCGCCGGGCTGGAGGACGTGCTGGACTTCCTGGAGGCGATGAAATTCGGCCCTTCCAGCATCGATTACCTCAAGTCCACCGACATATTCCAGGATGATTTTTTGGACTACCTTGCGTCGCTCCGCTTCACCGGCAGCGTACGCGCCATCCCCGAAGGGAGGCTTTTCTTTGCCAACGAACCTGTACTGGAAGTAACTGGTCCGATCATAGAAGCCCAGATGGCTGAGACCTTCATAATCAACCAAGTCAACCTCCAAACGCTTCTGGCCACCAAAGCGGCCCGGTGTGTCTGGGCTTGCCAGGGACGAGCGGTGAGCGACTTTGCCTCTCGCCGCACCCACGGGACTGACGCCGCGCTAAAAATGGCCCGGTGCAGCTACATCGGCGGTTTCCAGTCCACCAGCAACGTGTTGGCTGCCAAGATATACGGCATTCCCCCCGCCGGCACGATGGCCCACTCTTTCATTTCCAGCTTCGAGTCGGAGTCCGCTGCCTTTAACGCCTATTCCGAGGCCTTTCCAGACCGGACGATCCTTCTGCTGGACACTTACGACACCATTGGAGGCGCGCGAAAAGCCGTCGAGACAGCTAAGTCGTTAGAAAGGAGTGGCAACCGGCTGGTGGCAGTACGGCTAGATTCGGGAGACTACGATTCCCTGAGCCGCCAAGTGCGCCGTATCCTGGATGAAGCTGGTCTGGACTACGTTAGAATTGTTGCGTCGGGCGGATTGGACGAGTACGAGTTGGAGCGGTTGGTCGAAGCAGGCGCGCCCATAGACCTTTTCGGTGTGGGCACCAAGGCCGGCGTTTCCGCCGATGCGCCGTGGAGCGACATGGCTTACAAGTTGGTCTGTTACGACGGGCGGCCGGTGATGAAGCTGAGCACTGACAAGGAATCGCCGCCGGGCGCCAAGCAGGTCTTCCGTATGCGGGACAGTGACGGAGGCTGGTCCCGGGACGTAGTGGCCCTGGCCGATGAGAATGTTGCCGGGGCCGAGGGACTGTTGAGCACCGTAATGACGGAAGGACGCCCCACCGCTTCATCGTCCACCCTTGGAGAAATCCGAGGTCGGTTAAAAGAGGACTGGCATTCCCTCGATTCCAGGTTCAAGGCATTGGTTGGCCCGCCCAGATTCCCGGTACAATTCAGTCCGAAACTACAACGGTTGACGGCGGAATTGAGGGAACAACTCATAGACTCGGAACTGTAAGTCACCCTCCGGGAGCGGCGCACTCGCTCCCGGTTTCCTACTATTGGTTATGTAAAGGAACTCCAATGAAAATCGCCGTTTGCGTCAAATACGTCCCGGTAGTTTCCCAGATCCAATTCGACTACGAGAACAAGACCATCAAGCGCGAAGGTGTGCCGTCGGAAATCAACTCCTTTGACCTGTTGGGCCTCGCCAGGGCTGTGGAACTCAAAAGCGGACCCGATGACGAGGTGGTGGCCGTATGCATGGGACCACCCCAGGCTCGTGAAGGCTTGGTCCATTGTCTGGCCTTGGGGGCTGACCGCGGGATACTGGTTAGTGACCGGGCGTTGGCCGGGTCGGACACCCTTGCAACCGCACGTGCCTTGGCGATGGCATTGCAGAGAGAGAACCCCGACCTGATTTTATGCGGGCGCAACAGTTCGGACTCGGAAACGGGTCAGGTCGGCCCGGAAATAGCCGAACTTTTGGATATTCCCCACATCGGCCAGGTCAGCAAGCTGGATTACGACGGCTCGTCGGGCAGTATAAGGGTAGAGCGCCTGAGCGATGAAGGGCATCAAGTTATTGAATGTTCCCTTCCCGCGCTGGCCTGCGTCACTGAGGGAGTGGGGCCCGAGTTGTTCCCCAACCGGGACCAGATGGCCGAGGCCGAAGGCAAGCCGGTCGAAGAAGTCAACTGCGCCCAACTCTCATCGGATGCATCTTTGTTCGGTGTGGATGGTTCCCCTACATGGGTGCAGGACATCCGGCTGGTGGAGCCCAACCGCCTGGGCGTTGTGGTTGAAGAGGAAGATGCCGGGGAGGCGGCCCGGCAGGTGGCCGCGTTGCTGGCCGATAGGCTGGCCGAGGTGTCCTCCCAGTCCGCCGGTACGTCGGATGCCCCGGCCCCGGAGTATTACCCGGACAGCCGTGAGAGAAGCATCTGGGTCGTGGCCGAAACGGCCCAGGGCGAACTGCGGCGAGTGACACTGGAAATGCTGGGCAGGGCACGGGAATTGACGTCCTACACAAAGAGCGAAGTGGCTGCGGTGCTCATAGGACCTGCCCGCCAAGACCAACTGGACCAACTGGCGGCTTACGGAGCGGACAGGGTGTTGGTGCTGGACAATACGGGGTTGGGACCCATCTGGGGCCGCGCGGTCACAAAGGCGCTGGCCGACGCGATGGACGAATCCCGCCCGTACGCCGCGCTTTTCGCCTCAACCCCGGACAGCCGCGACCTAGCGGCCCGCGTGGCCGCAAAGTTGGAGTTGGGGCTGACCGGCGATGCCGTGGACCTGGAGATAGACGACGAAGGGCGGCTGGTGCAACTGAAGCCGGCCTTGGGCGGCAACGTGGTCGCGCCCATCCTGTCCAAAGTCCTCCCCAACATGGTTACACTCCGTCCGGGACTGCTTACCCCCGTTACGCCGGACCAGGATGCCAAGCCCCGAGTCGAAATGATTGACTCCCGGCCATTCGAAGGCCGGGACGTCACCATTGTCGAGGAAACCCAGCAAAACGACCTGGGGGCCGTGGAGTTGGTGCAGGCGCAGGTAGTTCTGGGAGTGGGTATGGGCATAGGCGGGCCGGAGAACCTGCCTCAAATACAAGAACTGGCGAGCTCGATAGGCGCTTCCCTGGCTATTACCCGCAACGTGACCCACGCCGGGTGGCTGCCCCACCAGATTCAAGTGGGCATCAGCGGTCGCACCATCACGCCAAGGGTCTACATCGCCGTTGGCATACGCGGCGTGTTCAACCATACTGTGGGCATACAGAAGGCAGGCGTAATCCTGGCGGTGAACCGGAACCGTAGGCACACCATTTTTCGCGCCGCTGATTTCGGGATTGTGGGGGACTGGGAAAAGTACCTTCCGCCCTTGATCGAGGCGCTGAAACCCGTGTTAAACCGGGATACCCGGGCCTGACCCGGTAGCCGCGCAGAAAGGACTATTACACAAGCGGAAGCAATTCCCAAGAGAGTACAATAGTAGCCATGACCTCCATCAACGACATAGCAGATTTGGCCCGCATCTTGAACGAACAGCCTGAATGGGCCGACACGATTCGGAGTTTATTACTGAGCGAAGAACTGTTGAACCTGCCTGCCCGGTTCGCAGAATTCGTCCAACTGACCCAGGAGAGCAATCGGATAACCAATGAACGGTTGGAACGGCTGGAAACCGTAGTAGGACAATTGGCAACCAGGACAGGACGGCTGGAGGGACGATTCAGCAATTTTGAGGGCAGCGACTACGAGCGAAGGGTCAGGACCAAGGCTATGGTTCGGGCCAGGGATATGCTCGGCATAGAGAATCCCTATCTGGCGCTGACCCAGGACGGGACAGTGGCGCCCCAACTGAACAGCATAATTGCCCAAGCCATTAGCAACGGTTCCATCTCCCGGGAGCAGTCCACGGACCTGCACGACACCGACCTTATTATCTCAGACCATAGCAACCGCCACGCGGTGGTGGAAGTTTCGCTCACTGCCGACGAAGAGGATGTCCTCCGAGCTAAACGCCGTGCCGGGATACTGAGTGCTGCTACCGGAGGCGTGGTCACGCCGGTCGTCATAACCGCAATCCTGAGCTATGCGCAATCGACAAAGGCCATTGACGAGGAAGTGACCACGTTCGTCATCCCGTATCCCTGAAACGTCCTGGACGGGGATGTGACGAACAATGGTCAGGCTTCGAACTCGCCCCCAGCTTGACACCATCAACCGTTGAAAGCACAATTGCCTCGAGCTTAGTCCGGTTTCAGCCACCAGTTGCGGAGCAGCGTCATGGATTTTGGTTACACGCCTGAACAACAAGCCCTGCGCCAGGAAGTTAGGAATTTCATCGCCGACAACGTAACTGACGACATCCGCGAGGAAATCGAGAGGGTCGGCGAGGGCCGGGGACCATTGGTCACTGAGTTGACTAAGAAGATCGCTGAGAAAGGGTGGATCGGCATTAGTTGGCCCAAGGAATACGGGGGCCAGGACGGAAGCCGCATCGACCAGTACATCGTGGAAGAGGAATTCGGGCGGATCGGAATCGGCGTTGGCGGGGCCGGCAGCGGCGCCCCGGCCATTCTTGCCGCCGGGACAGAGGAACAGAAAAAGTATTTCCTGCCCGGCCTCATCAATGGCGACATCACACTGGCCCTCGGCTTTACCGAACCTCAAGGTGGAGCCGATCTGGCCAGCCTCCAGTGCAGGGCCGTAAGGGACGGCGACGATTACGTCATCAACGGCCAGAAGATGTACACTTCGTCGGCCCACTATGCCTCGCACATTTACCTGATGGCGCGGACCGACCCCGACGCGCCAAAGCACCGGGGCATTTCCATTTTCCTGGTCCCGATGGACACGCCGGGGATCACGGTACGGCCTCTCTGGACCATTCAGAACGAGCCCACCGCCCCCACGGGCACTACCTACGGCCAGCGCAGGACCAACGAGACCTTCTTCGAAGATGTACGGGTGTCCGCCACTTGCATGTTGGGTGAAGAAAACATGGGCTGGTACGTCGGAGCAATGGGGTTGAACCTCGACCGGGTGGGCGCCAGTAGGTACCTGATATCGGTCAAGAGAGATGAGGACATCATCAACTGGATCAAGGACAACGACCTGGGCGGCTACTCCCTTGCGGACGACCCCGCGGTGCGCGACCGCTTGGCCGAGCTTTGGATCGAGGCCCAGGTATGCCGCCTTATGACCATGCGCAGCATGTCGCTGGTGGAAAGGGGCGGCCACTTCACCTACGAAGGCGCGGCCGAGAAGGTATGGGCCCCCGAGCATGGAGTGAGGACCACCGAGACCGTATCCCAAATCCTCGGCCCTTATGCCCAGTTGTTGAACGGTTCCGAGGGCGCTATAGAGGACGGCGTCTTCGCCCATAACCTGATGGGGTCCTTCCAGTCGGGCATCAATCACGGCAGCGTTCAAGTCATGCGGGACCAGATGGCCCGGCGGGGACTAGGACTTCCCCGCGGGTAGGCGCACCTCCACAACCCCTTCATGCTGGCCAAGCAGAAGGGTCGGGTAATCTCTTCAGTCACCGGGTAACGTCATGGATGTGCTGTTAAACGAAGAAGAAGAAATGGTCAAAAACGCGGCCAGGGGGTTCCTGGAGGGGGAATGCCCTCCCAGCTTGGCCCGCGCCATGGAGAAAGACGACTTAGGGTATCCCCCGGAACTCTGGCGGCAAATGGCCCAACTCGGCTGGCTGGGGCTGGCGCTGCCCGAGTCGTTCGGCGGCCAAGGACTGCCCCTGACCTATCTGGGAATCATAGCTGAGGAACTTGGCCGCGCCATCGCGCCGGTGCCTTTCCATAGCACGATGGTCCCCGCCCTCACCATCGCCGAACACGGCACCGAGGAGCAGCGGCAGCAGATTCTGCCGGGAGTCAGCCGGGGCGAAACCGTGCTGACTTGGAGCGTAACCGAGCGAGATCCGCGGTTCCTCCCAGAGACTGTGCAGACCGAGGCGGTCCAGCAGGGCGACGAGTTTGTCATCAACGGCGTCAAGATGTTCGTGGACAACTTCGGCGCTGCTAACCAATGCTTGATGGCCTGCAGGACCAACCCGTCCTCTAGCGACAATCATGGTATATCCTTGCTGCTGGTCAATACGGACAGCCCGGGAATCTCCGAAGTGCCGCTGACCACCCTGGCGAAAGACAAGCAAAGCCAGGTTACTTTCAACAATGTGAGTGTCCCCAAGGCGAACCTGGTGGGCGAACTGGACCAAGGATGGCCGATAGTGGAAGCTATGGTAGACCGGGCGACTGTCCTGTTGTGCGCCCAGATGGTTGGGGCCGCCCGCAAAGACGCCGAGATGGCCATCGAATACTCCAAGAACCGGACGGCCTTCGGCAGGCCGATAGGGGCGTTCCAGTCCATCCAGCATCTGTGTGCCGACATGACCTTGTGGATCGACGGGGCGCAACTCTTGACCTACGAAGCCTTGTGGAAAATGGACCAGGGCATGGACGCGATCGTAGAAGTGTCCCAAGCCAAGGCGTTCTGCAACGACAAGTGCGAGGCGGTGGTTCGTTCCTCTCAGATGATTCACGGCGGCATCGGGTTCATGATGGAGTTTGACCTTCACTTGTGGTTCAGGCGGGTGACCTCGTGGACCTTGAGACTGGGCACCAGTTTCGAGCACCGCGCCAGGATCGCCAGCCGCCTCATCGACCAGCCGGGCCGCGTCAGGCTGGGAATGCCGCTGGAATCCGCACGCTGATTCCGGTCGGAATCAACCGTTACAGGACAGTACAGGAAGGTGCGTTATGCCCAGCGACCCGGTTTGTGGCAAGGAAATAAACGAGGCCGGAGCCAGGGCCGAGACCGGCCAGACATTGCATGGCGCGACCGAAGTGGACCCGCAGATGGGCACGCGCAGCTTCCATAACGGCGTCTGGTACTACTTTTGCAGCTTGGAATGCCGCACCAAGTTCCTGGCCAGCCCGGACGCTTACTTGGGGTAGGCTGGGTCTTAACGTCCGCTTTTTCCAACTTCAGGGTTCCTTGCCAAGGGCGACGATGTAGTGGATTCCCGCCTTCGCGGGAATGACGTGCACTTCGGGGATTTGACCGCCGCGGCCCCGGCGCTACCCAACGCTCATCATCTCGGTTGACGCTGTAGGGACACCTGCCTATACTTCCAGTGGCATTCCCATGCTCTGCGTAGGAGACAGCAATGCCTATTCTGGTAATCGGCGGCACCGGATTCATTGGCCCCAGGGTTATCCGCAGGCTGGTGGAACGTGGGGAAGAGGTCGTGTGCATGGACATCAACCCCGGCGCTGCTTCCTTCGCCGCCTTCGGTGACCAGGTCAGGACGGTCTTCGGGGACATTACCGATTTCTCCAGCGTCATCCGCACCGTCATTGAGACCGAGCCCGACCGCATCATCAACCTGGCTTACCTGCTGGGCGGCGGCGAAGACCGGCCTCACTTCACCATGAAGCTAAACCTCCTGGGGATGGACAACTGCTTCGAGGCGGCGCGTTTGTGCGGCGTCAACCGGGTGGTCTACGCCAGCTCCATCGCGGTCAGCGGCCAGCAAAGTCACTTCGGTGACAGGTTGACCAGCGAAGACGACCCGATGCACGGCGCCAGCCAGTACGCCATGCACAAACGGTTCAACGAATTCCAAGCGCAGATGTACATCCAGAACTATGGAATGTCCATCACCGGCATACGCCCGGCCAACGTGACCGGTCCGGACAAGGTCAGGGGCTCGACCGACCACGTCCAGTGCATCACTTTGCCCGCACGGGGAGAGGAAGTCAGTTTTCCCTATAAGTCGCTGATGCGCCTCCCCATACACGTCGAGGATATCGCCGAGGCCTTTGTCCGGGTGTCGCTGGCAAACTCCAGTCACTACCCGATTTATAACTCCGGCGGCCACGCCATCAGCCTTGGCGACTTGGCCGACATGGTAAGGGAATTCCTGCCCGACGCCCGGATATCCTTCGCAAACGAAGGAGGTCTGGAAGAGTCCGGGAATTACTTGGTGGACAACAGCCGGCTGCTGGACGAATTCGAGCTCCAGTACGCCCCATTCAGGCAGCGAGTCTTGGAAATTATCAACGAAGTGCGCGCCGACAGCGGCCTGCCCTTGGTCGCTGGCTAGGCTAAAGATATCTGACGGGAGGTAACACATGCCATTAGACCCACAAGCTCAAGCGGTACTCGACCAACTTGCGGCCCTGGGCCTCCCCGCAAACCACGAAGTCTCGCCCCAGGAAGCCCGCGCCAATGCGAAACTTCGTCCCAGGGCCCCAGGCCCCGAAGTAGCCAAGGTGGAAAACCGCTCCATCCCCGGGCCGGATGGAGACGTGCCGGTTAGAATTTATACCCCGGAAGGGACCGGCCCCTTCCCGATTATGGTGTGGTACCACGGCGGCGGCTGGGTTATCGGAGACCTGGAGTCCGCCGACGGTCCGTCCCGGCATTTGTGCGTCGGAGCGGACAGCGTGGTGATTTCCGTGGATTACCGGCTGGCGCCGGAGACGAAATTCCCCGGGCCTGCGGAAGACTGCTATGCCGCAACCCAATGGGCGGTGGACAACGCCGCCGACATCAACGGTGACCCGGCCAGGGTAGCCGTTGGCGGCGACAGCGCGGGCGGGAACTTGGCCGCGGCCATATCTCTCATGGCGCGCGACCGCAACAGCCCCGCCATATCGTTCCAACTTTTGGTGTACCCGGTGATCGAGCGAAACTTCGACACCGTTTCATACCAAGACAACGCCACCGGCTACTCGTTGACCCAAGACGGCATGAGGTGGTTCTGGGACCAGTACCTGGCTGACGACTCCGACGAATCCAACCCCTACGCCGCGCCAGCCCAAGCCGGCGATCTTTCGGGTCTGCCTCCGGCTTTGGTCATTACCGCCGAGTTCGATCCGCTACGGGACGAAGGGGAGGCCTATGCCGACCTGTTGCGGAACGCCGGCGTACCTACGCAATGCACTCGGTACGACGGGATGATCCACGGCTTCTTCGCCATGCCCACGGTGCTGGACCAGGGACGGCGCGCCGTGGACGAAGCGACGGCGGCGTTGAAAGCCTCCTTTGCCTTGGTGGGCCAAGCCTGACCGGTTCGGCATGAAGAGGCCACGAACTACTATAAGTAAATTCAGCGGAGACCCATGGAAGTAGGACTTTATATACGCGATTACATGGAAGACCCTGACCGACCGATGTACGAGCAGGTGGAGGAAGCCGCCGAGGTATGCCGGCGGGCCAAGTCGCTGGGGTTTTCAACCATTTACATGCCCCAGCACTACATATCCCACCCCACCGTCTGGATGCAGCCGATGCAGACCTTGGCCCGTTTGGCTCCCGACGCCGAAGGGTTGAAGCTACTCACCGGCATTCTGCTGCTTCCCTACCACAACCCGGTGGACATCGCCGAGCAGACGGTGACCCTGGACCACATCAGCAACGGCAGGTTCATACTGGGAGTGGGCTTGGGCTACCGTGTGGCGGAGCTTTCGGCCTTCGGCACCAATCGCAGAGACCGGGTGAGCCGGTTTGAAGAGTCCATCGAGCTGATGAAGCTGCTGTGGACCGGCGACGAGGTCAATTTCGACGGAAAGCACTGGCAGGTCCACGACGCCAAGCTGGCCCTCACGCCTGTCCAGGACCCGCATCCTCCGATATGGATTGCGGCGCAGAGCCGCGGCGCGGTCCGACGGGCTGCGGCCTTGGCCGACCGAGTGATACTGGGGCCGCAGCCGGGCTGGAAGGACATCAGCGTCCTGACCCGCCAGTACAAGGAAGCACTGGAAGAGCTGGGCAAGGACCCGGCGGGACGAATCGGCGCCCACCGCTCCATCGCCATCGCCAAAGACCGGGAGACGGCCATCACCGAGGCCCGGGAAATGGCGGCCAAGAAAGCCGGGATGTACAGTTCCTTCAACATGCAGGAAAACACCACGGTGGACTTGGGGCTTGGAGGGCAACGGGAGTTGCCCGATTGGGCGGTAGCCGGCAGCCCGCAGGACTGCGCCGAAATCATCAACCGTTGCAAGGAAGAGGAAGGCTTGGATTACATCGGGCTGGCCAGCTTGAACCTGCCCAAGGAGTTCCCCGCCAAGCTGGAGTACTTGCAGCTTATTTCCGAGGAACTGCTGCCGCACCTGCAATAGACACACCATTATCTGGAAGGTAAACGTATACCGGAGGAGGAGTCCATGAGCACCAACGGCACAAAGACCACGATAATTCGGAACGGCACCCTCATTGACGCAACAGGCCAGCCGGCAGTCCAGAACGATGCTGTGGTGGTGCAGGGCAACCGCATCCTCAGTGTGGGTGCAGTTCCACCGGAAATCAACGTCGAAGATCGAGAGCATGTTGAAACCATCGACGCTACCGACAAGTGGATAATGCCGGGCCTCATCGAGGGTCACTGCCACCTGTCTTTCGGCCAACCGAACATGCCCGGATTGAGCATCGCCCGCGGCGCCACTAGCCCGGAGTTCTCCACTATCAGGGCGGCAAGAAACGCCCAGGCCGTGCTGCGGTCCGGGGTGACCAGCATTTCCATCCCCGGCGGCACCTGGTTTATCGACGTGGCCCTTCGGGAGGCGATAAACGCCGGAATGATCGAGGGGCCACGGATCTACTGCGCCGGGCGGTTCATCGTCACCTACGGCAGCATTTCCGACAACGAGCCGTCATGGATGGGCACGCCCGAGCACGTCAACGGCGTGCTGGCCAACTCGGTATCCGAAATGATTACCGAGGTGCGCCGCCAGTGCAAGCACGGCGTCGATTTCATCAAGATGGCCGACAGCACTTGGGGCGACTTCCAGACCATATCCAAGGAAGAGCTTGAGGCGGTCGTTGGAGAGGCCCATCGCCGGAACGCACGGGTCGCAATACATTCCAGGGGTTCGGAATCGACCCGCGCCGCAGCCGAGGCCGGGGTGGACTGGATCATGCACGCCGACCTGGCCACCAAGGAAGACCTCGAGTTCGTGGTAGAGAAGGGCGTGCGCATCATGCCAACGATGACCTTCCTCAGACACGCCGTCGAGGTTGGACGGGACTTCGGCAGAAGCGACCGGGAAGTCGATCAAGTAAGGCACAACCTGGAAGGCAGCTACAGTATGCTGGAACACGCCCGCGCCTTGGGCGTCAAGGTGCTGTGCGGCACCGACAGCGGCAACTCCACGGTAATGCCCTACGGTGAATTGCACGCCAACGAAATGGAAATCATGGTGAAATACGGCGGCTACACCCCCATGGAGGCCATAGTCGCCAACACCAAGGAGAACGCCTTCGCCGTAGGACTGGAGGGAGAACTGGGAACGATCGAGGCCGGCAAGCTGGCCGACATACTCATCCTGGACAAGGACCCCATCGCCGACATCAGCATCCTTCAGAAGGGCCGTCACCTCTCCACCGTCATCAAGGACGGCAAGAAAGTAAACTTGAGCGTCTCTTCCGACGACGCCCTTTTGGCGTTGGCGGCTGACTAACGGGCCACTTCCGCATAAATTACGGGCAAAGCGAGGGGCTTTCGTGGTGAACGAAAGCCCCCGATTATATTAACCCGGCCATGTCACCCTCTACGGGGAATGCAGCAAGGAAAACCCCACCGGCGATGAGTCGCCAATCTGCAAGCTCCGGTCGCCAGTGAGCAGTCGCAAGTACCCTCTATCGTCCTCGTCCTCAATTGTAAAGGGTCTTGGGTTGTCCAGCTTGATTGCTTCCAATTCCGGCAACAATGGTTCAATTAGGCTGATGCCACGTTGGATTACCCTGCGTCCAACATAGTGCTCGTAGAAGTTTTCATGCAATGTATTCGCGTATGTGGTCGCTAATTGAAGGTCTGAGAGGCCGCGCTCTCTGGCTATCTGGTATCCGATCGCCAGAACGTGGTTATGCCCTCGATGGCGCCAGCCCCTGGCTTGTGCTATTGCTTTAAGAGAATGGGCCAACGCTCCCCAAGC